>NZ_JAFEMW010000009.1 GCF_016892625.1 Brevibacterium sp. RIT 803 | reverse complement strand
TGATGCCAGAAACATTATTTTTCTGGTAAGACAATCACATGTTCACACACATGTCTCCACCCCCTGACCGGGGTGGTGACGCCAGCGTGTGTGGACATGATTTTTTGGTCAACTGAGGTCACCCCGTGATTCTTGGTTGGCTGTCTTGCTGGGATTCATTCGTAACATAATTTTTTTATGGAGAGTTTGATCCTGGCTCAGGACGAACGCTGGCTGCGTGCTTAACACATGCAAGTCGAACGCTGAAGCCCGCAGCTTGCTGTGGGTGGATGAGTGGCGAACGGGTGAGTAACACGTGAGTAACCTGCCCCCGACTTCGGGATAAGCCCGGGAAACTGGGTCTAATACCGGATATGACCAACGCTCGCATGAGTGTTGGTGGAAAGTTTTTTCGGTTGGGGATGGGCTCGCGGCCTATCAGTTTGTTGGTGAGGTAATGGCTCACCAAGACGACGACGGGTAGCCGGCCTGAGAGGGCGACCGGCCACACTGGGACTGAGACACGGCCCAGACTCCTACGGGAGGCAGCAGTGGGGAATATTGCACAATGGGGGAAACCCTGATGCAGCGACGCAGCGTGCGGGATGACGGCCTTCGGGTTGTAAACCGCTTTCAGCAGGGAAGAAGCCTTGATCGGTGACGGTACCTGCAGAAGAAGTACCGGCTAACTACGTGCCAGCAGCCGCGGTAATACGTAGGGTACAAGCGTTGTCCGGAATTATTGGGCGTAAAGAGCTCGTAGGTGGTTGGTCACGTCTGCTGTGGAAACGCAACGCTTAACGTTGCGCGTGCAGTGGGTACGGGCTGACTAGAGTGCAGTAGGGGAGTCTGGAATTCCTGGTGTAGCGGTGAAATGCGCAGATATCAGGAGGAACACCGGTGGCGAAGGCGGGACTCTGGGCTGTAACTGACACTGAGGAGCGAAAGCATGGGGAGCGAACAGGATTAGATACCCTGGTAGTCCATGCCGTAAACGTTGGGCACTAGGTGTGGGGGACATTCCACGTTCTCCGCGCCGTAGCTAACGCATTAAGTGCCCCGCCTGGGGAGTACGGTCGCAAGGCTAAAACTCAAAGGAATTGACGGGGGCCCGCACAAGCGGCGGAGCATGCGGATTAATTCGATGCAACGCGAAGAACCTTACCAAGGCTTGACATACACCAGACCGTCCTGGAAACAGGTCCTCCTCTTTGAGGTTGGTGTACAGGTGGTGCATGGTTGTCGTCAGCTCGTGTCGTGAGATGTTGGGTTAAGTCCCGCAACGAGCGCAACCCTCGTTCTATGTTGCCAGCACGTGATGGTGGGAACTCATAGGAGACTGCCGGGGTCAACTCGGAGGAAGGTGGGGATGACGTCAAATCATCATGCCCTTTATGTCTTGGGCTTCACGCATGCTACAATGGCTGGTACAGAGAGATGCGAGACCGCGAGGTTTTAGCGAATCCCTTAAAGCCAGTCTCAGTTCGGATCGTAGTCTGCAATTCGACTACGTGAAGTCGGAGTCGCTAGTAATCGCAGATCAGCAACGCTGCGGTGAATACGTTCCCGGGCCTTGTACACACCGCCCGTCAAGTCACGAAAGTCGGTAACACCCGAAGCCGGTGGCCCAACCCCTTGTGGGAGGGGGCCGTCTAAGGTGGGACTGGCAATTGGGACTAAGTCGTAACAAGGTAGCCGTACCGGAAGGTGCGGCTGGATCACCTCCTTTCTAAGGAGCACACATCAGAACCCCAACGCAGCATCCATTCGTGAT
>NZ_JAFEMW010000008.1 GCF_016892625.1 Brevibacterium sp. RIT 803 | reverse complement strand
CACCAGTGGTGTGTTGTTATGTAATGTGATTTTTCTTGTGAAATCCGAAAGTGTTTTTTTCGCGCATACAAGTATCGACTGACAGAAATGTTGTTGGTATGAGTGTGTAAGAGCGCATGGTGGATGCCTTGGCATCAGGAGCCGATGAAGGACGTGGAAATCTGCGATAAGCCTCGGGGAGCCGATAAACGGGCTGTGATCCGAGGGTGTCCGAATGGGGAAACCCCGCCATATGAGAGTGTGGTGACCCGCATCTGAATATATAGGGTGTGTGGAGGGAACGCGGGGAAGTGAAACATCTCAGTACCCGTAGGAAGAGAAAATAAAATATGATTCCGGGAGTAGTGGCGAGCGAAACTGGATGAGCCTAAACCGTGTCAGTGTCAAGCGTGCTGGTGTTGCTGACTCGGTGTTGTGGGGTATGCGTGTTCGGTCCAGCATGACCGGAACGTTGATGTGTGTTGCGTGTAGTCGAAGCTGGTGGGAAACAGTACCGCAGTGGGTGAGAGTCCCGTAGACGAAACATGTGACCCCGACGTTATGCATGTCCCCGAGTAGCACGGTACTCGTGGAATGTCGTGTGAATCTGCCAGGACCACCTGGTAAGGCTAAATACTTCCTGATGACCGATAGCGGATAGTACCGTGAGGGAATGGTGAAAAGTACCCCGGGAGGGGAGTGAAATAGTACCTGAAACCATGTGCTTACAATCCGTCAGAGCCTCCTTGTTGGGGTGATGGCGTGCCTTTTGAAGAATGAGCCTGCGAGTTAGCGGTGCGTGGCGAGGTTAACCCGAGAGGGGTAGTCGTAGCGAAAGCGAGTCCGAATAGGGCGTTTGAGTCGCGTGTCCTAGACCCGAAGCGGAGTGATCTAGCCATGGGCAGGGTGAAGCGTGTGTAAGAGCGCGTGGAGGCCCGCACCCACTTCAGTTGAAAATGGAGGGGATGACCTGTGGTTAGGGGTGAAAGGCCAATCAAACTCTGTGATAGCTGGTTCTCCCCGAAATGCATTTAGGTGCAGCGTTGCGTGGTTCTTGCCGGAGGTAGAGCTACTGGATGGCTGATGGGCCCCACCGGGTTACTGACGTCAACTAAACTCCGAATGCCGGTAAGGTTCAGCGTGGCAGTGAGACAGTGGGGGATAAGCTTCATTGTCGAGAGGGAAACAGCCCAGACCATCAACTAAGGCCCCTAAGCGTGTGCTAAGTGGGAAAGGATGTTCAGTTGCGAAGACAACCAGGAGGTTGGCTTAGAAGCAGCCATCCTTGAAAGAGTGCGTAATAGCTCACTGGTCAAGTGATTGAGCGCCGATAATGTAGCGGGGCTAAGTACACCGCCGAAGTTGTGGCAGCATCCCAATAAGCCGTAATGGTGGGGTGTTGGGTAGGGGAGCGTCGTGCTGGCAGTGAAGTCGCCGTGTGAACGAGTGGTGGAGCCGGTACGAGTGAGAATGCAGGCATGAGTAGCGAAAGACGGGTGAGAAACCCGTCCACCGGATGACCAAGGGTTCCAGGGCTAGGCTAATCCGCCCTGGGTAAGTCGGGACCTAAGGCGAGGCCGACAGGCGTAGTCGATGGACAACCAGTTGATATTCTGGTACCGACGCTCAACCGTCAATACCAAAACACACGATACTAACCACGTCGCTCACCCGTGATGTCTTCGGATGTCTGGTTGGTGTGTGGTGTGGGACCTGAGTGTGGAGTCGGTAAGCGCGAGGTGTGACGCAGGAAGGTAGCCAGGCCACGCGATGGTAGTCGTGGTCTAAGGTCGTAGCACGTGGGGGTAGGTAAATCCGTCCCCACTCATAGTGTGAGAGCTGATGGGCGCCCCATTTTGGTGGGGTGATCTGGTGATCCTATGCTGCCGAGAAAAGCATCGGCGTGAGGTTGTGTGTTGCCCGTACCCTATAACCGACACAGGTGGTCAGGTAGAGAATACTAAGGTGATCGAGAGAATCGTGGTTAAGGAACTCGGCAAAATGCCCCCGTAACTTCGGGAGAAGGGGGACCATCCTGGTGAAGCCAACTTGCTTGGTGATGTGCTGGTGGTGGTCGCAGAGGCCAGAGAGAAGCGACTGTTTATTAAAAACACAGGTCCGTGCGAAGATGTAAGTCGATGTATACGGACTGACGCCTGCCCGGTGCTGGAAGGTTAAGAGGACTCGTTAACCCGTAAGGGTGAAGCGGAGAATTTAAGCCCCAGTAAACGGCGGTGGTAACTATAACCATCCTAAGGTAGCGAAATTCCTTGTCGGGTAAGTTCCGACCTGCACGAATGGCGTAACGACTTCTCTGCTGTCTCAACCACGAACTCGGCGAAATTGCATTACGAGTAAAGATGCTCGTTACGCGCAGCAGGACGGAAAGACCCCGAGACCTTCACTATAGTTTGGTATTGGGATTCGGTGTGGTTTGTGTAGGATAGGTGGGAGACTGTGATACTTCAACGCTAGTTGGGGTGGAGTCGTCAAGTGAAATACCACTCTGACTATACTGGATTTCTTAACTTCGGACCCTGATCGGGTTCAGGGACAGTGCCTGATGGGTAGTTTAACTGGGGCGGTTGCCTCCTAAAGAGTAACGGAGGCGCCCAAAGGTTCCCTCAGCCTGGTTGGCAATCAGGTGTCGAGTGTAAGTGCACAAGGGAGCTTGACTGTGAGACGGACGTGTCGAGCAGGAGCGAAAGCTGGGACTAGTGACCCGGCCATGGCTTGTGGAAGCGTGGTCGCTCAACGGATAAAAGGTACCTCGGGGATAACAGGCTGATCTTGCCCAAGAGTCCATATCGACGGCATGGTTTGGCACCTCGATGTCGGCTCGTCGCATCCTGGGGCTGTAGTCGGTCCCAAGGGTTGGGCTGTTCGCCCATTAAAGCGGTACGCGAGCTGGGTTTAGAACGTCGTGAGACAGTTCGGTCCCTATCCGCTGCGTGCGTAGGAAATTTGTGGAGGCCTGTCCTTAGTACGAGAGGACCGGGACGGACGAACCTCTGGTGTGCCAGTTGTACCGCCAGGTGCATGGCTGGTTGGCTACGTTCGGGAAGGATAACCGCTGAAAGCATCTAAGCGGGAAGCCTGCTTCGAGATGAGATTTCCAACCCCACTTGTTGGGGGTGAGGTGTCCTATAGATTATGGGTTTGATAGGCCGGGTATGGAAGCACTGTGAGGTGTGGAGTTGACTGGTACTAATACGCCGATCACTCATACAACCTTTTTTGTTGGTTGGTGTGTGCGAGTAACGTTTATGGGTTTCATAAGATTGTAACGAGTCACGTTATGTGTGGTGTTCGCGTTCGCTGTACGGTTCTTGGACCGCTACTCCGCTCTTAGAGGACTGTGAGTTCTTGGGGTGGTTGGTGGTTTGTTGGTTTTGCGGTGGTGATAGTGGTGGGGAAACGCCCGGTTAACCGTTCCGATCCCGGTAGCTAAGCCCATTCGCGCTGATGGTACTGCAACTTGGTGGTTGTGGGAGAGTAAGTGACTGCCGCAATATTTTTTGA
>NZ_JAFEMW010000007.1 GCF_016892625.1 Brevibacterium sp. RIT 803 | reverse complement strand
AGCTGCGCAGTCCCCCGACCTCCGGGCCCGTGACTGAGACACCAGAATCAGACCCCCGCGCCGGCGCGGCCGGAGATGCAGAACATGACTGCCCGGACGACCGAATGGTGACCACCCGAAGGGTCGAACGATGACTGCCCGAATGGCCGAACGATGCCCGTGTGGATGGAGGAGACGGGATAGGGGACAATGGGATCATGTCGATCAGCCAAGAAGGTACTCAGGCCAATTCCGTGATCGGTGCCGAGCACATCGAATGGGTGCAGCAACTCACCTCACGGGCACGCACAGCAATGAACGCCGTCCTCGAAGGCAAGGATGAAGCAGTCGGACTGTCCCTGGTTGCGCTCCTTGCCGGGGGCCATGTCCTCCTCGAGGACGTGCCCGGAGTCGGAAAGACTCTGTTGGCACGAGCCATGGGCAAGGTCGTGGATGGCTCGGTCAGGCGCATCCAGTTCACCCCCGACCTTCTGCCGACTGACGTAGTCGGCGTGAACCTGTTCAATCAGGAGACCCGGCACTTCGAGTTCCGGCAGGGCCCCGTGTTCGCCAATATCGTCATCGCCGATGAGATCAACCGCGCCTCCCCCAAAACTCAGTCCGCGATGCTTGAGTGCATGGCCGAAGGTCAGGCCACCATTGACGGCGAGACCTACCCGATGCCATCGCCGTTCATCGTCGTCGCTACCCAGAACCCGATCGACATGGAAGGTACGTACGCGCTTCCCGAGGCACAGCGGGACCGCTTCATGACTCGAATCTCACTGGGCTACCCCGAAACTGCTGACGAGATCGATCTCCTGGACAACCAGATCGAGCACGATCCGCTTTCCAGCGCAACCCCGGTGACCAGCCTCGAGCAGATCAACCAGGCCAGGGGAATCGTGCGACATGTCAGTGCGGCCAGAGAGCTGCGCGAATACATCGTCTCCATCCTCCATGCCAGCCGCAACGACGAGGCCATCCTTCTCGGCTGCTCGCCCCGAGGTGGTGTCCACCTTCTCCGCGCTGCCAAGGCTCGCGCCGCGCTCTCGGGACGGACCTTCGTGACTCCGGATGATATTCAGGCTCTGGCTCCCTACATCTTGGCTCATCGGATCATCCCGCGCGATGGTGACGATTCGGAGCTGGCAGCCGAACTGATCGGCCGTCTCCTGGCCCGCGTACCCATTTCGACGGTTCAGTGACCACATGCGTCTGAGCACCTCAGGAATCATCTTCGTCCTCGCTGGAGTCGCACTGATCATCACTGCATATCGGTTCGCGCTCCCCGGGCTGCTGCCTGCTGGAATTCTGCTTCTCGCACTGGTCATCCTTTCGGCGCTGCTGATCACCTGGGGCACCCGCCGCGTTTCGATCACGCTGCGGACTGGACTGCCCACCGTGGCACTGCCTCAGTCCAGAGACCGCTACCCGCTTGCCCATGAGGGGAAAGAGGTTCAGGTCGAGGCACTGGTGACGAACACCGGGCGTCTGGCCATCCCGTCCTCGACCATCAGCTTCGTGGCAGGCGAGGGCTTCGGCGATTCCACAGTCGGGCAAGTTCCACCTCTGGCCCACGGAGCATCTCAGACCGTTCTGACGTCCTTCACCCCGAATCGTCGTGGTCTCAGCGGAGTGGAAACTGTGCTGATCACTGTCTCGGGACCCTTCGGCCTGGTGACGAGGAAGAAGAAGGTTATCGCCGGCTACCCTGTAGCTGTCTCGGTGCCAATCCTGCCTGCACGGATTCCCACCGACTCGGCGATCAGACCAGCCCGCTTGGATGACGGCAAGGTCCGTGCCGGTCACACTGCTCGAGACTTCCACACACGAGAATACGTTCCCGGAGACGATCTCCGACACGTCCATTGGCCGAGCACCGCGAAGTCCGGTGAACTCATGGTCCGTCACGAAGCCGACGAGGAGACGCTCTATGCTCTCATCGTCGTCGATCTCAAGGGTGACGGTGACCGACCGGACGCCCTTGAAATCGAATTCCTCCTGGCCGCGGCGGCCGCGGCCGGCACGGCCTTCCTGCGTGCTGGCTATGAGGTCTTCGTCGTCGCACCTGGCCATCAGATCAGGTTCAAAGGACAGCGCGATATCGACAGACTGCGATTGCTCACCGCCCTCGTCGAGGCCGGCCGAGTGCAACTGCCTTCCCATGACAACCCCAACCACATCGTCATCTGCGCGGTCGACGACGCTCGAGGAAACGAGCTGGCGGCCCAATTCTCCCGGCGCGTTCCGGTGACCGTCCGAAGCCTCGACGACATCAATGACCTCACGATGGTGGGACTGAGCGAGGATCTGCCCGAATCATGGACCGCATTCGATTCGAAGCGGGTGAAGCGATGAACCCCGAAACATCAGAGAGTTCAGACAGACATTCCCCGGCGTGGCTCGAGGCCTGTGCCGTGTTCGTGGCCATGGTCTTGGCCGCGATCGGACTCTCCGCCGTCTTCTCCGACTTCGCCTGGCTTCCCTCCGTGCTCATCTCGATTCTCCTGATCGTTCTCGTCGGCGCGATCTTCCGCAGTGTCCCGGTCCTTCGGGCCACCGGAGCTGCCGTCATCGCGCAATGCGTCGTGGGTCTGATCGCAGTCCTCGTGCTATGTGCACCGAGCACGCTCATTCTCGGCGTCGTGCCCACCGGCAGTTCATTCACCACCGTGATCGACCTCCTGTCTTCGGGAGTCAGCGACCTGTACGCCACGACTCCCCCAGCGCCCAGCACTCCTGGCTTCACCACGATGCTCACGATCGCGTTCACGCTGATCACCATCCTCATCGACGGACTCGTCTCCGACCTCAGAGCTCCTAAGGTGAGCGGCGTTCTGCTCCTGGTGCTGTGGATGATCCCGGTCTTCTTCGCCCCTACCCAGGTGAGGTGGTGGCACGTCGTCGCCATCTTGGCGGCATTCCTCATCCTCATTCTCAGCCCCTACTTCCCTGCAGCGAAGTGGCGCGGCGGTCTGACCGCAACCGTGGCTGGAGCTGTAGCCGTTGCCATCGGCATAGGAGCTCCCGTGCTCCTGCCGGAGGTTCCGACCCTGCCTGATCGCGCAGCGAGCGACAAGGGCGATCTCACCGTGACGAACCCGTTCCTCGACCTGCGTGCCGATCTGGGTGACCGCGACGATTCGACCCTCTTGAACTACACCACTTCGGAATCCGAAGGGCAGCCGATCAGGCTGACCTCGATCAACTCCTTTGACGGCCAGTCGTGGGCACCGACCCCGTTCCCGCTCGACCCCTTTGCGATCGCGAACGAGGGATTGCCCTGGCCGCAGGGACTGCCACGTGAGAAGAACTACAACGAAGAGCGCATCGACGTCACAGTCTCTGACGAATACGATCAGCAGTATCTCCCCACCCCGTACGCCCCACAACAGCCAACTGGCTTGGACCGGCGCTGGATCTATGACGAGACGTCGCTGACAATCGTCGGCAATGGCGAGAAGTCGGGTGGACAGGACTACTCGATGGAGTATCTCTCCATCAATCCCGACGTCAACGATCTGCAGAGCGCGGCACCGGTGAACTCCAGTGATTTCGAGACGGAACTCGAAGTTCCGGACAGCCTGCCGGGCAGCGTGAAGGAAACCGCTGAGAAGATCACCGCGGACGCAGACAACCAATGGGAAGCCGCTGTCCTGCTCCAGGCCTACTTCCGAAGCGGCGACTTCGAATACTCGCTGGATGCTCCCGAGAGGGCCAGCGGAGATGCGATCTCTGACTTCCTCGTCGATAAGAAGGGGTACTGTGTTCAGTTCTCGTCAGCCATGACGATCATGGCTCGGACGATGGGAATTCCGGCACGCATCGGCGTCGGTTACGGCGAGGGCACCAAGAGCGGTGAAGGCTTCGAGGTCAGCATGCAGGATTCGCATGCGTGGCCGGAACTGTACTTCGAGGGAGCCGGATGGGTCCGCTTCGAACCCACTCCAGGCGGTCCAGCCGGCGACCCGCCGAAATGGACGGTCGCCAGCGGCAACACCGGAGGGGACTCCGAGGAGGATTCCGAAGAGACCTCGTCACCGTCTGAGGAGCCCACACAGGGCTCCGAGGAATCGGAGGCGGCGGAATCCGAGAGCTCCAGCCCCGAAACATCTGCGGCTGGGGAACCAGCTGGTGCGAATCTCGGTACGTACCTGTGGGCGGGTCTCTTCGTGCTCGCGGTCCTCCTGCTTGCAGCCATTCCGGCTCTGTGGAGACTCATTCTGCGTCGTCGACGCACACGTGACCCTGACAAACTGGAGAAGGTCTGGACGGAGATACGGGCGCTGTCGACCGACTATGGTCAGAGCCTCGACCCCAGCCGAACGTTGCGATACAACGAACTCGTATTGGCCAGCAGAGCCGGTGGAGGGACCGCTGAATCTGAGGACCCCACTGCGGAACCTGGTTCTTCGTCTTCTGACGCGCGTGGCGATTCCAGTGATGGATTCACCGCGCTGCGCAGCCCGGCCCCGCCGTCAGGGCCACGCAGCGCCGGCGATGACACTGCATTGTCAGCCTTCGTCGACGCTCTTGAAGCCCACCGCTACGGTGCGAGTGAGAAGAGCATCTCGTCAACCGAGGTCAGTGCCCTCATCGACGAGGTCAGGACCGACCTCGCAGACAACGCGTCTCCCGGAAACAAGATCACCGCCAGAATCTGGCCGGCAAGCATCTTCAATCCACCGCGCTGATTGCAATGCCCTGTTGCTGCCCCGGATGCCTCCCGCGTCCGGGGCAGCTCCTATTCCATGACTGCGCCTGTTCATGACTGCGCCTGTTCAAGGTGCCATCGTTGCAGCCCTCATTGGGCTCGGCTCTCCCCGCCGCCGTCTGATGTGAGCAGGTGTCCTCCGAGCGCATCGGAGTGCCCGAATCCGTGGACTCTGTGCCTGCAGACGCCGACGCAGGCCGATAACGATGCGTGACGGCGCTGCGGATACCGAAGCCAATGAGGATGATGCCTGCGGATGCCGATGCGCTGTCGAGCACGAAAAAGCGCCCTCTCTGCAGAGGACGCTTCGTTTGGGTGGATTGTGTACCAAGTATTCATCGGGGCGTATCCGCGGACGATGACAGTCGGCCCGCAGGTCATCCGGCTGACAATCAGTCTCAGCAGCCAGCCTCAGCGGCGCGACCGAGTGCCGCAAGAATCATTCGCCGCGCTGGCGCTTCTCCCACCGGTCTTCGATCCGATTCATGAAACCGGACGGCCCCTTGGCCTCAGACTGGGGACCTTTCGAGGGCTGAGCACGCTTGGCCTTGTCGCCGATCTGACGCGGGCGGCTGAAGGCCCAGTACATTCCGGCAACCATCAGCCCGAAGCCGACGACACCGAGGATGATCCACCATGTGCTGTTCGTCACCATCGAGATGGCGAAGATCGCTGCGGCAAGTCCTACAAGCGTGAGCAGAATACCCAGCACGAATCGCTTCGCGGAGAACCCTGGCCCATTAGCTGCTGCCTGGGTTTCTGAAATATTGCGTGCGAAACGTGGGTCTTCACTGCGCAGCTGCTTCTCCAACTGATCGAGCAGCTGCTGTTCGTGATCGGAGAGTGGCATCTCGAACCCCCGTTTCCTTACTATGGCCTGATGACACAATCATAGTCTCTGAACACTGAAAAAACATCTTGAGGACCGTTGCATCCCCTGGATTCTCACTGCGTCCTCAGACTATGAGTCACCTCACTGCCTAATCGTGGTCAGGACCCGTATTTTCGGGGTCGGGGCGCCTTTTGAGCAGAGACGCCTGCGAGATCGAAGCGGTCCCGAATTTTTTCCGCACATCGTCAAGAGCGACCTCTGCTTCCCTGCCTGAGTGCTCAGCCTCGTCCAATCTCGCCTGTCTGCCGCTGGCGGCGAAGTCCATGAGACCGGCCGCACGGATACCCAGCAGACGCACCCCCTTGGATTTCTGCTCCCGCAGATTCCTCATTGCCGGCCGCAGGGACTCATAGATCTCACGGGCGAGGTCAGTGGGAGCATCAAGAGTGATCGATCGCGACAATGTGGTGAAATCACCGAGTCGATATTTCAATCCCAAAGTGGTGGCGACCTTGCCTTCGGCCCGAACCCTGTGCGCAACTTTGTCCGACAGCCGCAGCAGCTCGTGCTCAAGCTGACTCAGATCCCAGACGTCGTCATCGAAGGTGTGTTCAGCGCTGATCGACCGATCCTTCACCTGCCTGTCCATGCCATGTGAGTCCAGTCCGTGGGCGCTGCGCCACAGATGATGGCCGTGGGCACCGAATACCCGACCTGCCCATGCTTCGTCGACTGCTGCCAAGTCCCCGATCAGACGAATGCCGTACTTGAAGAACCCATCCTTCGTCTTCTCCCCCACTCCTGGAAGCGCCTCGATCGGCATCGGATCGAGGAATTCCTGAGTCGCCGACAGAGGGACGAGCAGCTGCCCGCGCGGCTTGGCACGGGTGGACGCGAGCTTCGCCACGACTCGACTGCCGGCTATCCCCACAGAGGCGTTCAGCCCCGTCTGTGCTTCGATCTCAGCTCGAAGCTCGGATGTGATCACCACCGGCGATCCCAATCTGCGCACCGCTGCTGACACGTCGATGTACGCTTCGTCGACACTCACCTGGTGAAAATCAGGTGTCACCTCGCTTACCAGGTCGAAGACCTTCTGGGAATACGAGGAGTACAGGCCATGCGAAGGAGGGATCACCTCGGCGAAGGGACAGAGCCCTATCGCCCGCCCCATGGGCATGGCCGCGTGCACGCCGAACTCACGAGCCTCATAGCTCGCCGAAACTACGACGCCTCGCCCGCTGCGACCGCCGACGATGACGGGCCGGCCGAGAAGTTCCGGGCGGCTCAGAAGCTCCACCGACACGAAGAAGGAGTCCATGTCCAGGTGGAGCATCGTGGCTCCGGCATCGTCCGTCCCGAGACGGCTGAGATCGCCACCGGATCGTGACAGCTGTTTACGACTCATCGAGCACTCATGTGTCTGCGCTGGCTCCTTTCGGCTCCCGTCGCCGAGTCCGGGTAGTCTGTAGTCATGGTAACGCGCGCCACTGTCATGACATTGCCCCTCGCCGCCGCCCTCCTCCTCGCGGGATGCTCGGGACCGGCCAACGAGGCGGCCGAAGGATCACCCACTCCGGAGAAGACCCAGTCTTCGGCCGCAGCCTCGACGTCCGAAGGTTCGGAGGCCGCGAACAGCGAACAGCCGAGCAAGGATTCCGAAGCTGCCGACACCGACGTCGAGGATCTCCCGAAATACCTCAAGCCCTATCCGGACTCGACTGTGCTGTCGAGCGCCCGTGCGAAGGCCGAGAACGGAGCCGATTCAGGAAAGCTCGAAGAGGTCAGCCTGGTCATGAGCGCCAAGGCCGAACCCAAGGACATCTTCTCGTTCTACTCCAAGGCCCTGAAGAAGGCCGGATTCGAAACCTATGGCGACGAGATCAAGACGAAGAGCGCCCAGGTCGTGAACTTCCGACACAAGGACAATGAAGGACTGCTCGTCGTCACAATCGCCAAGGACCCCGCAGAGAAGGCGAATTCGATCGTCACGGTCGGCGGGAACATCGTTCCATGATGGGTGCCGATTCTCCGTCTGCGGTTGGGACGGAGACCGCGGAGACACCAGCGCCTTCCGGCCGGAACAGCACCATCGAAGCCCTCGATTCCCCTGAATCCATTGCGGCCGAGGTATCGACGAGAATCGAAGGGTTCCTCGAATCGAAAGCGGCCGAGTTCCTCGCGATCTCACCCGATGCGCACGACATCGGGCGGGCGCTCCTCGACTTCACACGGGGAGGGAAGATGATCCGTCCGGTCCTGCTGTGGTGGGGCTACCAGCTGGCAGCCGGAGACGATCCCTCAAGGGACAGCATGACCGGGGGCGTTGCCGAGGCCGCCGGGTCGCTCGAACTTCTCCACGCGGCCGCTCTCATCCACGACGACGTCATCGATCATTCCGATACGCGTCGTGGCAAGCCGGCTCTGCATCGCCAGTTCGAGTCCCATCATGCCGACCGCAGCTACCAAGGCGGAGCCGAGCCCTTCGGAATCGCAGCCGCCATCGTCGTCGGAGACATCTGTCTGGCCCTCAGCGAAGAGCTCTTCGAGAGATCCCAGGCAGTCTTGGGCATCACTGCCTCGGCACGAGATCTGCGTGCCACCATCCGCAGGGACGTGATGGTCGGGCAGTACCTCGACGTCCTGGCCGAAGTAGTCCCGCTAGAGGACGAACGCATCGGCGAAAGGGCCTGGGAGGTTCTCAGCTACAAGTCCGCGAAGTATTCGGTCGAACAGCCGCTCCTTCTCGGCGCGGCCTTGGGAGGTGCCGACGAGGAACAGCTTGCGGAGATCTCCAAGTTCGGATTCCCGCTCGGTCAGGCATTCCAGCTTCGCGACGATGTGCTCGGCATCTTCGGCGATCCCGCTGCCACCGGTAAACCAGCCGGCGATGACATCCGAGAGGGCAAACGCACCGTGCTCATCGCCGAGAGCATGAAGAACCTTCGCCCTGAGCAGCTTCAGGTCATGGCCGAGCGTCTGGGTGACCCGAATCTCTCCGACGACGAGGTCGACGAGTGCGTGGTGATGCTCACCGAATCAGGCGGTCTCGACGCGGTCGAATCCTTCATTCGGACCAAGTACGACGAAGCACTGTCCGTAGTCCGCGAATGGGCGGATAGAGGTGCCCACGCTGACGCAACTCGGACAACGATCGGAGTCGCGGCCCAGAGACAACTCGAGGGGTTCGCCGAATCTCTCAGCTATCGGACGAGCTGAGAGACTTGGCTGAACGTTGCGAAGGCCGAGGTATCAGAAGGCCAGGGCCTGGGCCCGCCGTCTGACCTCTTTGCGATTGCCGGCCCGCAGCAGATCGATGGGACGCCCAGGCAGAGATTCATCCGGGGTGAAGAGCCAGGCGATGGACTCGTGGTCGTCGAAACCCGCATCCCGCAATGTGCTCAGCGTGCCCTTCAACGGGGTCAGCACCGAGCCGTCGACGAAGAACGCCGTCGGCACCTTCATCACTTTGGGTGTCCCGTGCTTATAGCCGCAGATCGCACCGTCTTCCAAGAGCCTGCGCACCTGCATGATGCCAAGACCCGTCGACTCGGCGATATCTGGCAATGTGGCCCAATCCTGGACGAGTTCTTCCGTATTCACATCCTCAAGCCTAGCAATATTTGAGAGAAACACCCCGCCATGCGGAGTCGAATGCTCGGGTGCAGGCCGGGCACTCGATAGTCTGGAGTGTGAAACTTCCCCCATCCGATATGAAGTCAACAGGTGACAGATGACACGTATGCGACGGAATCCTCAGGTGCCCGTAACCGCCGCTCCTGACATCCGTGCTGCTTCAAAGGTGAATTCCACAGGCCCCATTCCGGGACTCACCGACCCCATCCCCACGGATGATGACAACGCTGACCTCGACTTCTCCGAGGCGGCCCCCTCCCCCCGTACCGACGACCTTGAGAGCTCCCCCGGCACGCTGAACGATTCCCCAGCGTCGGCATCGGTGACTGCCCCGGGGCCGCAATGGACGTCTGGAACAAGCGGCGAGACCATTCCAGTGACTCACGGCGGTCGCACCTACAAAACCAGAGAAGGCGACACTCTGTACGGAGTCGCCAGCAAACATGGCGTTTCCGTGCCCGCTCTGGCTGAGCTCAACCGCATCTCGCCACGTCAGAATCTCCATCAGGGCCAGGTGCTGTCCCTGCCTGAGAAGAACGACCTGCCCGATACCGACCCTTCGCATGTCGTCGCGCCGGGCGAAACTCTGCCCGGGATCGCCGCCAGACATCAGATGTCGCCCGGCAGCCTGCGTCGTGCGAATTCGATGGGCGACGACTCGTTCCTCCAGGTCGGCGAGTTGCTGCTGCTCAGAGATTCGACGGCGCGACGGCATCGCACACCGCCCCAGCCACCGACCGACATCCCGCGCGTCGCCACGAGCGCACAGGTCGAGGGCATCAGGCCCACTGTGCTCGCAGCCGCACGACTGAACAAATTCACTCTCCTGCAGAGAACACATCCGGCACCGGCCCAGGCCCGATTCATCATTGCGTCAATCGCCGAGGAACTCGGAGCCGACCCGGCACTGATGCAGGCTGTTGCCGCGCAGGAATCAGGTTTCCAGCACACCACGGTCTCGGCTGGGAATGCCATCGGCATCATGCAGGTCACTCCCCGATCGGGCAGGTGGGCCAGTGATATCGTCGGCCGCAGTCTCAATCTCCTTGATCTCGGCGACAACATCGTTGCGGGCACAGTCATCCTGGGGTGGCTGATCGAAACTGCAGAATCGGAGAACGAGGCGCTGGCCGGCTACTATCAGGATCTTCGCTCCGTGAGATCCGAGGGATTGCTGCCCGAGACGAAGGCCTTCGTCCGCGCCGTTCAAATGCAGCGACAGCGAATGCAGGAGGCGCTATGAGTGCCCGCACGGATCCGCTCATCGGCACCATTCTCAATGACCGGTACAGCATCGACGCGAAGATCGCGCGCGGTGGAATGGCGATGGTCTACCGCGGCACCGATCTGCGCCTTGACCGTGAGATCGCGATCAAGGTCATGCATGACCACCTCATCAGCGACGACACCTTCGTCGAACGGTTCCGACGCGAGGCCATCAACGCCGGACGGCTGACCCACCCGAATCTCGTGGCCATCCATGACCAGGCCCGCGACGGCGACACTGTCTATCTTGTGATGGAGTACCTGCCGTCGGTGACTCTGCGCCGCGAGCTCAAGCACCGGGGCACCTTCACTCCGCGTCAGGCGATCGTCGTCCTCGATGCAATCCTCGCCGCACTCGAAGCAGTCCATTCCACAGGAATCATCCATCGCGATCTCAAACCCGACAATGTCCTCCTCGGCACCGATGGTCAGGTCAAGCTAGCGGACTTCGGCTTGGCGCGGGCCGTCACCACTGCGACGACGACCAAAACCCTGATCGGCACCGTCGGATATGTGGCGCCTGAGCTCGTCACGCGTACTGGTGCGGATATCCGCACCGACCTCTACACGGTCGGCATCATGTTCTACGAGATGCTCACCGGGATGCAGCCCTATACGGATGAAGTCCCCATCCAGGTCGCCTACCGCCATGTACATGATTCTGTACCGCCTCCGTCAGACCAGGTCGCCGGATTGAGTCCGCGCCTCGACGCCCTGGTGCTGTGGGCGACATCAAAGGACCCCGTCGACCGTCCCGATGACGCCGCGCAGTTCCGTCATGCCCTTGCCGAGGCCCGATCCGAGATGAGCGAGAGCGAACTCGACCTCGGCGACCCCAATGTCGTTCCGGGTGAGCACTCCCCCGCGCTGACAGCGAGCATCGATCTCGGAGCTGAAGCTCCGAAGGAGAAGCGATCGCGCACCGACGAGATCCCCTACCTCGAGAACGACGAAGACAATGAGAACGCCGAGGCGAAGCACCCCGATACTGACACCGGCCAAGGGTCTGGCGCGGCGGAGACAAACGCAGCGGCTGGTGCCGTGGGCGTTGGTGCCGCTGGTGCCGCCGGTGCCGGTGCGGCTGGAGTCGGTGCCGCTGGTGCGGCTGGAGTCGGTGCCGCTGCCGTCTCGAAGGCAGACGATCCGGGGAGTTCATCCGACGGTCCGTCCCAGGAGAACACCGATCACGGTAATGAGAACGAACCCGAGCACGGCGAAGACGAGGCCGCCGACAAAGCCACAGTCGCGGCGGCTGCAGGCACAGCCTCGGCCACTGCAGCACCGAACCGTCGACGCAGACGACGACTGGCTGCAACCGTCGGCGCTGCGTTGCTCGTGCTCGCCCTTGTGGCCTGGCTAGTCATCGCAAACCTTCCCGCGCCCACCTCGATCGTGCCGGCCCAGCTGGCGGGCAAGGACCTTGACAAGGTGACCTCGCAGATCGAGGACACCGGTCTCGACGCGCAGCCGAAGGAAGTCTTCGACGACAGCGTCCCAGCTGGTGTCGTCATCGGAACCGACCCAGTGGGCGGATCCGAACTTGCCCCGGACTCGACCGTCACGGTCGTCGTGTCCAAGGGCGAAGAGATGTTCGCCGTTCCCAAGCTTGAAGG
Organism: Brevibacterium sp. RIT 803; assembly: GCF_016892625.1. Taxonomy (GTDB): domain Bacteria; phylum Actinomycetota; class Actinomycetes; order Actinomycetales; family Brevibacteriaceae; genus Brevibacterium. Next base: position 60,890 of record NZ_JAFEMW010000007.1, on the reverse strand, counting down.
TCTCAGCGCCGAGGAGGCCAAGGCCGCCCTGAAGAAGGCGAAGTTGAAGCTCGGCAAGGTGGACGAGGAGTACAGCGACTCGGTCGACAACGACGATGTCATCTCAGCGTCGAAGAAGCCGGGCGAGGACCTGTCCAAGGACACCGAAGTCGATCTCGTCGTGTCCAAAGGTGTCGAACCGACTCCCGTGCCCAATGTCGAGGGTCTGACCTTCGAAGCCGCATATGCCACACTGGCCAAACGCGGATTCCGTGTGGGCAAGGACGAGGTCTTCTCCGACGACATCCCTAAGGGCAAAGTTGTCTCACAGTGGCCGAAGAGCTCTGAGGCGAAACCCTATGACTCTCTCATCATCGTCCGTGTCTCCAAGGGCAAGGAGAAGAAGGAAGAGTCCAAGGACGACAAGAAGGACGAGAAGAAGAAGGACGACGACAAGGACAGCAAGAAGGACGACAAGAAGAAGGACGACTGATCTGATCGATCAGGGTCCTTCTCCGCTGCGGGTCTCTTCCTGAAGCCGAATGAAATCACAGGTGGCCGTGCGATTCGTTCGCACGGCCACCTGTTTCGCTGTTGTCTGAGAAGACGAGTCGACGCCTGTCGGCCGACACTCACATCAGTTGCGACGAGTCAGGTACTCCGCGACCTGGAAGGCCATCTCGAGTGACTGGTCGTGATTAAGGCGAGGATCGACGAGTGTCTCATAGCGACGGCGCAGGCCCTCGTCATCGATCTCAGTCGCTCCGCCCATGATCTCTGTGACGTCGTCACCGGTGAGTTCGATGTGCAGTCCCCCCGGAATGGTCCCGGCTTCCTGATGGGCGCTGAAGAACCCTTCGACTTCGGCCATGACATCCTCGAACCGGCGTGTCTTGTACCCGGTATTCGAGGTGATGGTGTTGCCGTGCATCGGATCGCAGACCCAGGTCACGTGCGGCAGACGGTCACCGACTCCGGCAAGCAGCTTCGGCAGCGCCTCGGTGATCTTCCCTGCGCCCATGCGAGTCACGAAGGTCAGTCGGCCGGGCTCGGCACTCGGGTCGAGCTTCTCAGCTAACGCCAGCGCTTCATCCGCGGTGGCCGTCGGACCAAGCTTGACGCCGATCGGATTGCGGACCTTCGACAGGAAGTCCACGTGGGCTCCGTCGATGTCACGGGTGCGCTCGCCGATCCACAGGAAATGTCCGGACACGTCGTAGGCCTCGCCTGTCCGCGAGTCGATCCGCGTCAGTGCGCGTTCGTATTCGAGCAGAAGAGCTTCATGAGCGGCGTAGAACTCGGTGGTCCTCAACGCATCGAAGTCAGCTCCGCACGCATCCATGAAGCGGATGGCACGATCGATCTCGCGCGCAGTCTGCTCATAGCGCTGGTAGCCGGGGTTCGATGTCAGGAATCCGCGATTCCACTCATGGACGAGGCGCAGGTCTGCGAAACCACCCTGAGTGAAGGCACGGATGAGATTGAGCGTGGACGCGGAGACATGGTATCCCTGCAGCAGTCTCGCTGGATCGTGACGGCGTGACTCCTCGGTGAACTCATAGCCGTTGACGATGTCGCCGCGGTAAGAGGGAAGCGTGACGCCGTCGCGCGTCTCCATATCCGCGGACCGGGGTTTGGCGAATTGGCCGGCCATGCGACCGATCTTGACGACCGGCATCGAACCGCCGTAGGTGAGCACTGCCGCCATCTGCAGCACAGTCTGAACTCGGGCGCGGATCTTGTCAGCTTGCGCACCGGCGAAGGACTCGGCGCAGTCACCACCGGCAAGGACGAAGGCCTCGCCGCGAGAAGCAGCTGCAATGCGCTGTTTGAGGACGTCGGCCTCGCCCGCGAAGACCAGCGGAGGAGAGCTGCGCAAGCTGGTCAGTGAATCGTCGAGGGCCTGACCATCGAGATAGGTCGGCTGCTGCTGCGGATTCATCTCACGCCAGTCGTCTAGACCGCTGAAATCGTTCGTGCCCGCTGGGGCGCTGTCTCTGTTGGCGAATACCGGATCGATATGGAGGCTCACAATCGTTCTTTCATGGTGTTTCGGTACCGGTTTCGAAGTCCTCGGCCGAGACGTTGTCGAGGAAGTCGCGGAACTGGGCCACTTCCTCTTCGTCAGCCGCTGGTGCTTCGATTCCGGACTCTTCGAGAAGTTCTGAATCGACGTAGACGGGGCACTGTGCCGTGAGAGCCAGTGTCACCGCGTCAGATGGTCGTGCCGAGATCGACTTTCCATCGTTCGTATGAAGTTCGGCCAGGAAGATCTGCCCATCGCGGCCGGTGATTGTCACGTCAGCCAATGATGTTTCATATGCTTCGAGCGTGTCGAGCAGCAGCGCATGTGCCATCGGTCGCGGCGGGGTCAGGCCCCGCTGCGCGATCGAGAGTGCATTTGCTTCGATGGCTCCGACCCAGATGGGCAGGTAGTAGGCCGGTTCAGTTGCTTTGAGCAAAAGGATCGGCTGGTTGGCTGGCATCTCGATGCGAACACCAACAACCTCAACTTCGATGTTTGACATTATCCCCCGGTCAGGAGCGCGGACGCTGCTGGAAAATCATCCGGAACTTGCCGATCTGCACATCGGCTCCGTTCTGCAGTTCAATGGAATCGATGAGCTGACGGCCCACATAGGTCCCGTTGAGCGACCCGGTGTCGCGAAGCGTGAATCCGCTTGGAGTTCGAATGAACTCGGCGTGCTTGCGCGAGACTGTGACATCGTCAAGGAAGATGTCCGCGTTCGGGCTGCGACCCACCGTCACCACATCGGTGTCGAGCAGAATCTGCGAACCCGAGTCCGGGCCCGAGACGACGACGAGCAGCGCATCTGTATCCTGCAGACCCTCAAGGTCAGGCACAGGGTGGATCTCGCCGGTATGCGGATCCAGAATTCCGTGGAACTGTTGGCTGCCGGAATCGTTGGAGACCGGGCCGTCATTGCCGTACTGCTGGCCCTGACCATTCCCGTCGTAAGGGTTCTGGCCCTGGCTGCCGAACGGCGGCTGACTGCCGTGCTGAGGCTGATTGCCGTACTGCGGTTGGCTGCCCTGACCTTTGGGATCCTGTGGAATATAGCCACCGCTCTGGGGCTGATTTCCCTGTGGAGGGTACTGACCCTGATCCTGCTGGTGCTGCGGCTGCTGATAAGGAGGCTGCTGGCCCTGCTGATACTGGGGCTGCTGACCGTTGTTGTACTGACCCTGCTGTCCCTGGTTCTGCGGGGCAGAATACTGACCGTATCCGGGGCCCTGCCCACCGTTGTGCTGCGGAGCATTGCCGTACTGCGGTGCCTGCGATCCGTTGTCCACCGGTTGCTGGCCGTAGGGAGGTGTCTCCTGCGAAGCTGGTCCTCCCTGTGGCTGCGACTGGGCAGAGGTGTGGACGTTGCCTTGGCTGCCGCCGCCGTTCTGGCCGTATGGGTCGATCACCGGGTTATGACGCGTCTCGGGGTCCGTGCTCTCATCACCGTTGCCGGCGCCGAACGGAAACTTCTTCGATTGCGGCACTTGACCGTTGTCATACCAGGTCTGCGAGGGGTTGGGACGACCTTGATCGTTATTCTGCGACATTACGCCTCCTCGCTCTTAATGAGCTCTTGGTACTGCTCGCTGTCCAACAGCGCGTCAACCTGCTCTGGATCACTGAGTTCGACGAGATACATCCAACCATCCTGGAATGGGGATGAATTCACCGTCTCGGGAGCGTCGTCGAGTCCTTCGTTGACTTCCGTGACCGAACCGGACACGGGTGCGATGAGATCGGACACGCTCTTCGTGCTCTCAACCTCACCACAGGATTCTCCAGCAGTGGTCTTATCGCCGACATCAGGAAGATCGACATACACGACATCACCCAGCTGTTCCTGGGCAAAATCGGTGATACCCACCCGCACAACCGCACTGTTGTCCGTGGTCTCGACCCATTCGTGGTCGCGTGAGTATCGCAAGGTCACTGGATAATCCAGGTTTGCCATGTCGACTCCTCTTAGCTTGTTGGTCCTCCAAGCATAGCCGCCTGAGGTGGTTTCATAACAATCACGAAACAGAAATGTTACTGATCCTCGGGACCAGCCAAGGCTCGCACCCACCTCTCACGTGACTACCTGGGATGATACCCGTTTTTTCGAGGTCACGAAACGCGGTTTTGGCACTTGGCCGGGGATCGTTATAGGCTGGGTCTCGTTGCTTTCCGAAGCAGCACGGATACGGGCTATAGCGCAGCTTGGTAGCGCGCTTCACTGGGGGTGAAGAGGTCGTGGGTTCAAATCCCGCTAGCCCGACCGTCTGATGTGTCGCGACGTCGTTCCTACGATGTCGCGGCACATTTTTCATTTCTGGCCCAGGTCCGTCTCGCAACATCGTTCCGGTCATGTCTCACGTCATCGTTCCGCCTGTTCCTGCTTTCCTCCGAGCTGGCCAGCGAAGATCATTGTGACAGCGCCGATGACGATCAGCACGGACAAGCCCCAGCGGAGCGTGCCGAGGCTGGCGATGATACCGACCAAGGGGCTTGTGCCCAGGAATCCGACCCTCATGATCCAATTGACCAGCGTCACACCTCCGGCTTTCCCCACACCGGGAATGTGGGCAGCGGCTCCGAGCGCCCCTGGAACCAGAGTCGCCGATCCGTACCCCATGAGTGCCAGTCCGACCAACAGCTGAATCGGCTCGACGGCGGTGACGACACCGATCCCGCCGAGGGCGATGAGGCCTCCCCCGAGGCGAGCTATCCGGCTTGAGCCCAAGCGCTGGACCAGGAAGTCCCCGCTGAAACGGCCCAGACACTGACTGCCGATGACCACGCTGAAGGCGATTCCGGCGGTCGCGGCAGACACCCCGCTGAACTCAACAGCTGCTATCGCGGACCAGTTGTTCGCAATGTCCTCCACAGCCGTTCCGCAGATTGCGACGACGGCCAGGGGCAGTGCCACCAGCAGAACCGCACGCTTCGAACTTGGTCGAGCACCGGTTGAAGGTTCGCTGACACCGGCTGCGGCTTCAGCGTCAACTCCCGTTCCTGCCAGCTGTCTGCTCTGGCCAACGTCTGAGATCAGCCTGCGGGCGAACATGATCACGATGAAAGACACCACCGCGATCAGGGCCAGATGGACCCTCATGTCCACGCCGTTGCCTGCAGCAATGGTGGCAGCAGCACCGCTGGCGAGACCTCCGAGACTCCACAGCGCGTGCATCGACGAGAGAATGACGCGCGACAGGCTCTCCTGAACCCCGATGCCGACGACGTTCTGCGCCACATCCACAATGGCATCGAAGAAGCCGACGAAGAACAGGCAGGCGGCCATCATCCAGCCATTGACCGACCACGCTGTGGCGGCCGCGGAGAGTCCCAGGAGAAGAGTGCCTCCCACGACGACTGCATTGGCTCCGAACCGTGAGATGAGGTGCGCCGGGACGACAGAGGAGGCGATGGCGCCGAGGGCGAAGGAAGCGACGACGAGCCCGAACTCCCAGGAATTCAGTCCCAGTCGCTCGACCAGCAGCGGGTACCACGGCAACAGGGCTGCGAACATGAGTCCGTTGCAGCTGAAGTAGAGACCGACGCCGGCTATCGCGCGGGCTCCGGAGCCCGGCCGATGGCTCATTCGCCGGACTCGCTCGCCCGGTCGATCGAGCCCGGTCCTTCCTTCGCTTCATGTCGGCCTGCTCGCACATTCAGCCCGGCCCGCCCGAGCACGAGCAGAGTCAACAGGACCCCGAGGAGCTTCCACCACACGCCATCGGTCATGAACAGCAGCACCATTGCTGCCAGGATCGGGGCCAGGTGGGACATCGACCACCCGACATAGCCTCCAAAACTCGGCATGGCCACGTTCGCCGAGTCCGCAACAGATTTCACCATGAAGTTCGGCCCGTTGCCGATATAGGTGATCGCCCCACCCATGACTGCACCTAGGGACACCGCGATCAGCAGAGTCTCTGCAACCCCAGCCACCCGAGGCTCCCCCGGCACCTGAGAGGCCATTTCGAAGAAGGTCACATATGTCGGAGCATTGTCGAGCACCGAGGAGAGGCCACCGGTGAAGACGAACAGAGAGATCTCATTGAGCGGTATCCGGTGCGCGATCTGACCAAGGTAGGCCAGCGCCGGCATCATCGTGAGGAAGATGCCGATGAACAGTGCTCCGACTTCCAGAATCGGGGTCCATGTGAATTTGTTGAGGTTGAAGCGGGCGCCTCGGTCTCCGAAGAGGAACGACGCGATTGCGGCTGTGAGCATCACGACCTCGCGCCAGGGAACGTACTGCGACAGGCTCGCGTGCCCGGATTCGACCGCATGCATGTCGATCGAGGGGATGAAGGCGACGGCGATGATGATGACAGCGAGGAAGGCGAGTCCGCTCGCCCCTCGCAGCCCCAGCTTGGTGACGTACTCCGCATCCTTCGCCAGCGCCTCGGCGGGCTCCTTCGCATACATTCTGCGATCGAGTGCATAGAAGCTGATCAGAAGCAGCGAATTGACGAACAGCCAGTATGGCCACAGCCCGAAGGTCCACTCGAAGGGAACGCCGCGCAGCATTCCGAGGAACAGCGGCGGATCGCCCAGCGGGGTCAGGAGCCCACCGCAGTTGGCCACGATGAAGATCGTGTAGACGACAGTGTGGGTACGGTGCCTGCGGTCCTGGTTGGTGTTGAGGATCGGCCGGATGAGCAGCATCGCCGCCCCTGTAGTGCCGATGAACGATGCGAGCACTCCGCCGATCGCCAAGAAGATCGTGTTGTTCTTCGGCGTTGCCTTGATATCGCCGACGAGGAAGATTCCCCCTGAGGCGACGAACAGGCTGCCGACAAGAACGATGAAACGGAAGTACTCCACCAAGGCATGGGAAACGGTGGAACCGGCTCCGCCGATGACGAACCACACAGCGATCGGCACGCCGAGGACCAACGCCACTGAGAGTTTGACGAGATTGCGGTCCCAGATCTTCTCAGTGGCCGGTATGAGCGGCAGGACTGCGATGCAGCCCAACAGCAGAACAAACGGCAGGATACTCCACCAGGCAACAGCCATCCGGCGGTCCCTTTCTCATAACGGTGATGACGAGTTCCACCGAGCTCGTCGACGATGACGTGGCACCACTCTACTGACAATCGGGTCCGATCCCCGCAGTGGCCCACCTCACGGACAGTCGCGTGCTCAACAGCATGTCGGTGGCATACCCTGGGGTGCAGCTCATCGACGTCACATTCGCGCCGCGTGCCGAATGTCATCTTCAGGAGGAGACTCGCTTGTCTCAGAATTCCCCATCCCCCGATGGCAGACTGCACGGTCGAGAACGGGTGAACTCCCGTATCGTCGGGATCTCACTGGCCGCCGCGCTGGGCGGATTCCTCTTCGGCTTCGACACGGCTGTCATCAACGGAGCCGTCGACGCCCTGGCAGAGGAGTTCGCTCTCAGTGCTGGCCTGAAGGGTTTCGCCGTCTCCTCGGCGCTGCTGGCGTGCGCACTCGGAGCCTGGTTCGCCGGTTCTCTGGCCAATCGCTACGGCAGACTCCCCGTCATGGTCGTCGCGGCGGTCTTGTTCTTCGTCTCTGCCGTGGGCTCAGGTTTGGCCTTCGGAGTCACAGATCTCATCATCTGGCGCATGGTCGGCGGCCTCGGTGTGGGCGCTGCCTCCGTCATCGCTCCTGCCTATATCGCCGAGGTGTCCCCCGCCCGGGTGCGTGGTCGCCTCGGGTCGCTGCAGCAGCTGGCGATCGTGACCGGTATTTTCGCGGCACTCCTGTCGAATGCGCTTCTGGCCTCACTGTCCGGCGGAGCAGCCGATCCACTGTGGTTCGGAATCGAAACCTGGCGCTGGATGTTCATGGTCGAGGCACTCCCCGCTCTGGTCTACGGACTCATGGCATTGGGACTTCCGGAGTCTCCGCGGTTCCTGGTGGCCCGTGGCAGAGAGGACGAAGCCGCACGAGTTCTGCGAGTCTTCACCGGGGTCACCGACACCGATTCCCTCATCGAACGGATCCGCGACTCGATCCGACGGGAGGACAAAGAGTCCTTCAAGGACCTCATAGGCAAACGTCTCGGCCTCAAGCCGATCGTCTGGATCGGAATACTGCTGTCCGTGTTCCAGCAGTTCGTCGGCATCAACGTCATCTTCTACTACTCGACGACACTGTGGAAATCGGTCGGATTCGACGAGTCCAGCGCCCTTCTGACCTCGGTCATCACTTCGGTGACGAACATCGTCGTGACGATCGTGGCGATTCTCCTCGTCGACAAGGTCGGACGTCGGAAGATGCTGCTGGCCGGTTCGTTCCTGATGGGCATCGCCTTGGCGATGATGGCGGTGTCATTCTCGTTCGCCGAACTCGCCACCGCGGCCGATGGCACCACCAGTGCCCAGTTGGAAGCGCCGTGGTCGATCATCGCGCTGATCTCCGCGAATGTGTTCGTCGTCGGATTCGGTGCCACATGGGGCCCTCTGGTGTGGGTGCTCCTGGGCGAGATGTTCCCCAACCGGATCCGTGCCGGTGCCCTGGCTGTGGCTGCTGCGGCCCAGTGGATCGCGAACTTCGCCATTTCGACGACGTTCCCGATCTTCTCCGATATCAGCCTGACCTTCGCCTACGGCTTCTACGCCTTCTTCGCGATACTCTCGTTCTTCTTCGTCTGGTGGAAGGTTCCCGAAACGAAGGGAGTCGAGCTGGAGGACATGACCGAAGAGCTCACGGTGCGTCCACACGACTGACTCCGCCGAGGCTGTCCCCTGGGAGGGTCTGTCACGCCGAGGTAGTTCCGAGCAGGACCGGTCAGGCCGTGCCGTGGGCGGCGGGCTCGGTCTGCTCGTCCTTCTTCTTCAGCCCGATGAACAGGCCGAGGATGGCCAGGACGAAGACGGCGCCGAGCCCGATCGTCAGTCCGGGCTCCGCCTGGTAGGCCGTGGCCAGGGCCTTGAAGCCGATGAGGCCGACGGTCGAATAGATCAGGGCCCACAGAGACCCGCCGACGACGAGAGCGGGGAGATAGCGGCGGTAGCTCATGCCGCTGGTTCCAGCCGCCAGATTGAGCACGGTCTGGACCCCGATCATGAGGAAGCTCACAGCGATCACCGGCGCACCGAAACGCTCGATCATCGCTTCGGCCTTTCGGTATTTCGGACCGGACATGATCGTGTCGATGCGTTCGATCCTGCGAATGCCCTTGCGTGCCAACCGCCCCAGGAGGAAGGTTCCTCCCGCGCGGGCCAGGATGATGCCGAACAGGATGAGCCACGTCACGGCGATGGGAAACGACCAGTTCAGTGGGTTCATCGTGAATCGTCGCCCCTGCACCCTGCTGCGTCGAGGCTTCCGCTGTTGGAACTGGGACTGCGGTGTGCCCTGGCACTGCGGTTCGCACTGGCACCGCGGTATGCCCTCGCACTGCACGGATGGTTTCGATTGCTCACGCCACGATTGTACGCCAGGTGAGGTTAGTCTCCCCTCACCTGGCGTACGCTCCTGCTGTCGTGCTCAGCCGCTCGGCCGGACGCCTCAGACGAGTTCGCCGCCCAAATGCACTGAGCTCACTCGTGACTCGATTCCTCTGACATCTTCGGAGCTGAGGTCACCATCGACGACCACGAGGTCGGCGAGCGCCCCCTCAGTGATCCGGCCGACGTTGTCGTGTCCCAACAGTTCAGCCGCGACGGAGGTCCCTGCTGCCAGCGCTTCGGTGGTGGAGAGGCCGACGCCGGCGAGGAGGCTGATCTCTTCGAGGTTCTCACCGTGCGGGCCGACACCGGCATCGGTGCCCATCGCGATCTTCACCCCCGCCTCGTGGGCCTTCGTGATCGACTCATAGTGCGCCTCGATCACCGAGTGCGCCTTGTCAACCACGGACTGGGGCAGAGCCGATCCGGCCTCGGCGGCCTTGATCACTGCCTGCGGCGCCTGCAGGGTCGGGACCAGGAAGGTGCCGTTTTCGAGCATGAGATCGATGGCTTCATCATCAAGGTAGATGCCGTGTTCGATGGAGCGCACCCCCGCACGGACAGCATTCTTGATTCCTGGTGCGCCCTGTGCATGAGACATGACGTGCGCGCCCTGGGCAGCCGCCTCGGCGACGATGACTGCGATCTCAGCCTCGGTGAACTGGGAGTGCCGGGGATCATCACGCGGCGAGAGCACGCCTCCTGTCGAGCAGATCTTGATGTGATCGGCTCCGGCTCGCAGCAGCTCACGGGTCTTGCGCTGCACTCCTTCGAGACCGTCGGCCACACCCGAGGGCCGGCCCGGGTGTGGAGCTAAGAATGGCGAATCGGCGCCCGAGACCAGGTGGAAGTCTCCGTGCCCGCCCGTCTGGGACATGATGTTCACCGCAATCGACAGACGTGGTCCGCGAACGATGCCCGTCTCGACGGCGACCTTCGCGCCGAGGTCGGTGCCACCGGCATCGCGCACGGTGGTCACTCCGCCCTTGAGCGTCTTCTCCATATTGTCGACGGAGTTGTAGAACTGCAGCGAGAACGGATCATGGAATGACGAGGTGTTGCTGGCCCCCGTGCTCATCAGGTGCACGTGGCAGTCGATGACGCCGGGAATGATCGTCTTTCCGGCACAGTCGACATAGGTGTCTCCGGCATCGTGTGAGCCCTGTCCGCCCTCGGTGACCAAAGAGATCGCTCCCCCGTCGACGACGATGTCTCGCAGCCCCAGCAGGAACCTGGTTCCGTCGAAGACCTTGGCGTTCTTGAAGACTGTGACCATTGACGTTCTCCTCATCATTGAAAATAGTGCGGGTGGATTAAGGATAATGAAGTGCCTGCACCATAGTGAAGAGGCCCACGGTCCGAGATACCATCACCGTCCTGTTCACATTCGAGACACCTTGTCGATATAGAGTCGTGGTCGGTGACTGGCGGCACGCACGCCGTCGTCCCTCTCCAGCCCCGACCCGGAAGTCCTGTGACCATACATTCGGCCCAATTCCCCGCAACTTCGCGACCACGCGAGGACCGTACGCTCATCGATGTCCTCCTCGAGGTTGCAGGCACACATGGTGATCAGCCCGCAATCGATGACGGGCGCGGCGTCCTCAGCTATTCCGAATTGATCGTCGAGATCCGTGATCTCGCTCTCCAATTGGCCGCTGCCGGCATCGGACCGGGAGACAAGGTCGGCATCCGAGTGCCTTCCGGCTCCGCCGATCTCTACGTCTCCATCCTGGCCACGATGATGCTCGGCGCAGCATACGTTCCCGTCGACGTCGACGATCCCGATGAGCGTGCGCACACAGTCTTCACCGAGGCGGCTGTCACAGGCATCATCACCGCCGACCGAGCGATAGAGTCGCGAACAGATCGGGGTCCGCTCGCACGTTCAGAGCTGCGTCGCCCGACCCCCGACGATGACTGCTGGGTCATCTTCACCTCCGGATCGACGGGCAAGCCGAAGGGCGTGGCAGTCTCCCACCGCAGTGCAGCCGCATTCGTCGACGCCGAGGCGGCGATGTTCTGTCAGGAGGAGCCGCTGGGGCCCGGAGACCGCGTGCTGGCCGGTCTGTCCGTGGCCTTCGACGCCAGCTGTGAGGAGATGTGGTTGGCTTGGCGACACGGCGCCTGTCTGGTCCCAGCGCCGCGTGCCCTTGTGAAGTCCGGGATGGACCTGGGGCCGTGGCTGTCCTCACGTGGCATCACCGTCGTCTCGACCGTTCCCACCCTGGCAGCGCTGTGGCCCGCCGACAGTCTCGATGCCGTGCGTCTCCTCATCTTCGGCGGTGAGGCATGTCCGCCCGAACTCGGGCGCAGGCTCAGCGATGAGAGTCGCGAAGTCTGGAACACCTATGGTCCCACCGAGGCGACCGTGGTGGCCTGCGGGGCACAACTCGATGGCTCCGAGCCCGTTCGGATCGGACTGCCGTTGGACGGCTGGTCCCTGGCCGTCGTCGATGCGGCAGGAATCCCAGTCGCTGATGGCCAGACCGGTGAGCTCATCATCGGCGGGATCGGTCTGGCCCGCTACCTGGATCCGACCAAGGACGCCGAGAAGTACGCTCCGATGCCGACCCTCGGCTGGGATCGCGCCTATCGTTCGGGCGACCTCGTCATCAGCGACCCCGAGGGACTGATCTTCGTCGGCCGAGCCGATGAGCAGATCAAGCTCGCAGGGCGTCGCATCGAGCTCGGTGAGATCGACGCCGCTCTCCAGGCCCTGCCCGATGTCGAAGGTGCTGCGGCCGCAGTCAAGCAGACTCCGGCGGGTTCGGACATCCTCGTCGGCTACATCGCGTCGAGCGCGGAAAATCCCGAGGATCGCATCTCCGGATGGGAACTGGCACTTCGGGCCGAGCTGCCTGCGGCTCTTGTGCCGCGACTGACTCTCATCGACGAACTTCCGACGAAGACCTCCGGCAAGGTCGATCGCAACGCACTGCCGTGGCCGATGGGCGACAGTGCCGAGACCGAGGACAGTTCTGAGACCTTCGAGCCCGAAGTCGAGTGGATCGCCGAGCAGTGGTCGGCGGTGCTCGGATCGCGGCCGGGATCGGACAGCGACTTCTTCACCTCGGGCGGCGGCTCGCTGGCGGCTGCGCAGATGGTCTCCCGGCTGAGGACCCAGCATCCCAGCGTCACCGTCGGTGACATCTATGCCCATCCGCGCTTCGGCGCACTCGCGAATCTGTGCCACGCCGACGACGGAGCCGCGGCGGGAGCCGGGCGCCCGAAGCGGACGATCACACGGACCTCGAGGGGGATGCAGGCCTTCCAGACTCTGCTCGCGGTACCGGTCCACATCCTCGGCGGGGTCAGGTGGGTCGTCATTGCGATGGTGCTCGCGAATCTCGGCAGCAGCCTCGGCGCGGATCTCCCGGTCACCCCCTGGCCTGTGGTCGCCACCCTGTTCCTCGTCTTCGTCACCGCGTGGGGCCGTATGCTCATCTCCGCCTGTGCAGCGCGCGCACTCATGCTCGGTATTCGTCCGGGTGACTATCCGCGGTCGGGCTGGGTGCATAAGCGCCTGTGGCTGGCCGAGCACATCGCCGATCTCGCTGCGGCCGTCTCGGTGGCCAGCGCCCCCTGGGTGACCTGGTACGCGAAGCTCCTGGGCAACCGGATCGGTTCCGATGCCGATATGCACTCGGCTCCCCCGGTGACTGGTTTCCTGACCGTGGGCGAGGGCGCCGCGATCGAGCCAGAGGTCGATCTCAAGGGCTGGTGGGTCGACGGTGACCTGCTGCGCATCGGCACGATCGACGTGGGTGCCAACGCGACGGTCGGAGCTCGCTCCACACTGATGCCGGGCACCCGCATCGGTGAAGGCGCACTGGTCGAAGCAGGTTCGGCTGTGACCGGCAAGGTGCGCCGGAACCAGATCTACTCCGGTTCCCCTGCTGTCCGGATCGGAAAGGCCAAGAAGAGCTGGCCCGCTCCACCGCCTCGCCGTCGGCTGCCCTTCCTGCTCTATGCTGTGGGCTCTCAGCTCAACGCCGCTCTGCCCTATCTGGCTGCCGTACCGGGCATTGCACTGATGATTGCGGTCTCAGGCATCGGCGTCGTCGAGTCTCCATTGCTCGTTCTCGCCTGGTCCCCTCTCATCGCCTGCATCTGGTTCGTCTGCACGGCCCTGTTCATCCTCGTGTCGGTGCGGCTGCTGTCCATCGGAATGAAGGAGGGAGAGTTCCCGGTCCGTTCTGCTCACGGCTACCGTGTCTGGGCCACGGAGCGCCTCCTCGACTTGGCCCGTGATCTCCTCTTCCCTCTCTATGCCTCGATGCTCACCCCGTGGTGGCTGCGACTGCTCGGAGCGAAGGTGGGCCCGGGCACCGAGATCTCAACGGTCGTGTTCGTCCCCAAGATGACGACCATCGCCGCGGGTGCGTTCCTGGCCGATGACACGATGGTGGCCAGCTACGAACTCGGTCACGGGTGGATGCGAGCCGGCAAGGCGAAGGTCGGCAAGCGTGCCTTCCTCGGCAACTCGGGTATCGCCTCTCCTGGACGGCGAGTGCCCAAGAACGCACTGGTTGCCGTGCTGTCGGCAGCCCCGGCGAAGGCGAAGAAGGGCTCGTCGTGGCTCGGCTCTCCCCCTGTGCAGCTGCGCAGGGCAGCGGTCGATGCCGATGAGGCGCTGACCTATGCCCCGAAGCTCGGCGTCAGATCGGCCCGGGCGTTCTTCGAGACCCTGCGGATCACCTCGGTGATGGTCGCCGGTGCACTCGTCGCCGCGGTCCTGCTCACGATCGAGTTCCTCCTCGGATTGCCGGGGGCTGGATCGTCCGCGGCCGGTACGGGCGCGGTGGGCACAGCTGGTGGCGCGGCTGGCGGTGGCGGATCATTCTTAGCCTCTGTCGGGCTCGCCCTGCTGACCTCAGGCATCGTGATGATGGCTGCTGGTGCGGTGGCGGCGGGGATAGCCATCGCGGCCAAGTGGATCTGCGCCGGTCCCATCAGAGCCGGCGAACATCCCCTGTGGTCATCGTTCATCTGGCGCAACGAGGTGGCGGACTGCTTCGTCGAGCTCATCGCCGCACCATGGTTCGCGCGGAATGCTGTGGGGACTCCCGCCATCGTGTGGTACCTGCGGGCCATGGGAGCGAAGATCGGCCACGGAGTGTGGTGCGAAAGCTACTGGCTGCCCGAAGCCGACCTGGTCAGCCTGGGCGACAACTCCACGATCAACCGCGGCTGCGTGGTCCAGACCCATCTCTTCCACGACCGGGTCATGAGCTTGGACACCGTCGAGTTGGAGCAGGGATCGACTCTGGGGCCCAACAGCGTGATCCTGCCTGCCTCCAGCTTGGGCACGAATTCCACGGTGGGTGCGACCTCGCTGGTCATGCGCGGAGAGTTCGTGCCGGCCCACGCCTATTTCAGGGGCAATCCTGTCATACCCTGGGTGGATGCACCAGAACTTCCTGAGGGCGGATCCAGCGAGCCCGAAGCAACCCCAAGGCGGCGCCACGATGCTTGATCCCTACACCCCGAACGTCGGTAACGCCGAACTCACCATCGACCACTATGATCTCGACCTCGACTACCGGATCGGACCCAACCGCCTCTCCGCACATGCGAGATTGACGGGCCGTGTGCTGCAGGAGACGAAGACGATCCTCCTCGACCTCACAGGTCTGCGAGTCACGAAGGCCGCCGTCAACGGCAAGAAGGCTCGGTACTCCACACGGGGCAAGAAGCTGCGACTGACGACAGATGCCCTGCCGAAGAACCAATCGGTGCGCATCGACGTCTCCTATGTCGGAAACCCGCAGCCCGCGATCGGAACCTGGGGTGACGTGGGCTGGGAAGAGCTCGAGGACGGTGTCCTCGTGGCCGGGCAGCCCGTCGGCGCCTCAACCTGGTTCCCCTGCAACGACCACCCCTCGGACAAGTCGAAGTACCGCATCCGCGTGCTCACGGAATCCGAATATACGGTCGTGTCCAACGGAGAACTCGTCGACAAGGTTCGCAAGGCCGGCCGCACGGCATGGACCTACGAGTCACAGACACCCCTGGCGACCTATCTGGCCACGGTACAGATAGGCCGCTACCGGCACGCCCAGATCGACGCCGAGGATGGTGCTGAGCCTTCTCCTGTCTCCCTGGGTCTCTACGCCGGTGAGCATTGGACCGCAGCGTCCACTCGTCTGCAGATCCAGCACTCCATGATGAACGAGTTCATCGAACGGTTCGGTCCCTACCCCTTCGACCGCTACGACGTGGTCGTGACCGACGACGAACTCGAGATCCCCCTTGAGTCACAGCCTCTGTCCGTGCTCGGCCCCAACCATCTCGGCGAGGAGTGGGAGGCCGAGCGACTCGTCGCCCATGAGATGGCCCATCAGTGGTTCGGGAACTCGCTGACGCCTCGGCGCTGGTCAGACATCTGGCTCAATGAGGGCTTCGCCTGCTATTCGGAGTGGCTGTGGTCGGAGGCATCGGGCCGCAGCAGCGCGCATGAGTGTGCGCAGACCTGGCGGGAGGCTCTGGCCGATGAGCCGCAGGACTTCGTGCTCACCGACCCGGGCGGTCACGATATGTTCGATGACCGTGTGTACAAGCGCGGGGCACTCTGCTTGCACGCGCTGAGGCTTGAGATCGGCGATGAGGACTTCTTCGCTGCGATCTCCGAATGGACGACGAAGCATCGTCATTCTTCGGTCGATACCTCGGATTTCCTCGAGTGCGTCTCTGGTGTAGTCGGCCGCGACCTCGCCGAGGTTGTCCGGCCGTGGCTGTTCGAAGAGGAGCTGCCTGAGCTGACCTAGCTGGATCGGCTAGGTGGGCTGGCCTAGCTGGTTCGGCTGGCTCCTGATGTCATTGCTGACTTCGTCTCAGTCACTTGAGCCGACGGACGAGGATGTCGGCGTTTCCATTGCGCCCGACCGTGACGAACCCGCGGTCGTGGTAAAGACGAGCCGCGCCGTTTCCGTCCTCGACGGACAGACTGACGGCAGGGAAACCGCTCATCTTCGCCAAGGTGCACACCACGTCGAGGAGCATGCCGCCGATTCCCTGAGACTGATGATCAGGCAGAACAGCCAATGAGAGCTCGGGGATGTCCCCGGCCACCCAGCCGTACCCGGCGAAGCGCGAACCCGCTTCGGCGGTGGTGTCGGTCGACTTTTCGATCACTGCATCGAACGCGGCCAGACGCAGCCATGCGAGTCCGATGATCTCCGGTTCTGAATCCGCGGCACCGTCGTGTCCGCCTGCAGGGTGGTCGTCGGCGGACTGGTCCTCGGCGGACTGGTCCTCGGCGGGCTGCTCGTCGGCGGCGTCTCCGCCGTTCGGGTCCTTCGCGTAGGCGGCCACCGCAATGTCGCCCTCGCGCCCCCAGTCCTTGAAGTAGAAGGCCGCATCGTCGCGCTCGATGAGCTCATCGACGTCGATCCTCGGCTTGTCCAAAGACCAGTTGAAGCACAGATCGAGGAAGGGTAGGAATGCCTCGTCTGGGGTCTCTGGACCCAGCGGGCGGATCCGTGACCTGAGTTCGGTCCGGCGGGCCGCCTCGGCGGAATCCTGGTTCTGACGTTCGTTCATGAGGTTCCTTTCTCGACCGCACGAGCGATCCAACTGCGATTGCGCACCCGCCACCCCAACGTCAGCGCCCGAAGGCCGACGAAGCCGATGCAGAATGCGGCCCACAGGCCCAGAGCACCGGGCCAATAGAGGACGATCGGAATCAGCAGAATCGCATATCCGCCCACAGCTACCAATTGTGCCAGAGCCAGATATCTCGCGTCCTCGGCGCCCATGAGGACACCGTCGAGGACGAATACATAGCCGGCGATGGGCATGCTCAGAGCCAGCACGGGAAGGAGGCTCGTCATCAGCGCGACGACTGCCGGGTCCGACGAGAAGCCGCGGGGAATGATTCCGGCGCCTGCGAGGAGGATGAGACCGACGACGACCCCGAAGACGACGCCCCACAGACACAGCCTCCGGTTGATCGCGGCCACTGCATCGACGTTCCGTGCGCCCAGCTGGAGTCCGATCAGGGCCTGACCGGCAATCGCCAGTGAGTCGAGGGCGAGTGCGAGAGCGAAGAAGATGCTCTGCGCGACTTGGATCGCGGCGAGCTCGGTCGTGCCCATAGCAGTGGCGAGGAAGACGAGGATGATGAGAGCCGCGCGCAGGGATGCATTGCGCACCAGCAGCCAGCCGGAGGTCTTCGCCGAGGAGAGCACGCCGGACCAGTCTGGTCTGAAAGTGGCGTGGAACCGTCGTGCAGCCCTGATCGAGATCGCCACATAGACGGAGCACATCCCCGCTTGCGCGATGACGGTGCCCAGCGCGGAGCCGGCAACTCCCATATCGAGGCCGTAGATGAAGATCGCGTTCAACCCGATGTTGGCGATGCATCCGGCTGCTGCCACGATGAGTGGTGTGCGCGTGTCCTGCAGCCCGCGCAGGAGCCCTGTGGCGGCGATGACGACGAGCATGAAGGGCAGGCCCCACCAGGAGATGGCGAGATAGGAGTGCGCTCCCTCGGCGATCTCGGCACCGGGTTCGAATGCAGCGATCACCGGCTTGAGCAGAGGCAGCCCGATCGCCAGCAGCAGCACCGAGGTGCACAGGGCAAGCCAGATTCCATCGAAACCCGCGTTGATGGCACCGGAGCGGTCTCCGGCACCCATTCGCCTGGCGACCCGAGGGGTGGTGGCATAGGCGAGGAAGATCATCAGTCCGAGGACGGTCTGCAGAATCGTCGACGCGATCGCCAGCGATCCCAATGCACCGGCGCCGAGGTGGCCGACCATGGCCGTGTCAGAGAGCAAGAAGATGGGTTCGGCAATCAGTGCTCCGAGGGCCGGAAGTGCCAAACGGAGAATGTCTTTGTCGATCGCTGCCACGGATCGAGTCTAACGAATCGGTGGAACTGCTTCCCAGGACGATTGCGCAGGCCCTCGTGTCAGTGGTGAACGTTCCTGCGTCGGTGGCCCAGCCTCTCGTGTCAGTGGTGAATGTTCCTGCGTCGGTGGCTCAGCTTCTCGCGTCAGTGGTGAATGGGATCATATAACAACAAACCGTACTGGATAAACATCTGTGGCTGAATGCTCCTCAATTAAGTCCTACTGAGATTTTGTATAGCTAGATGTATGTTCGAGCCATTTGCTGTTCGTCTTTTATTCGAATGTGTCTGGCTTTACGTTCTATTTTTAGTTAGACTGTGAGTAGACGCCAAACTATCAGCAGACTCCACATCGCAGTGGAGAGGAGGCGACGCAATGAAGCACATGGACGACGACAGCTCTCACTACGGTGTGCACTCGGATGACTCCAGCTCATCAGCCTTCAGCGGCCGCAGCCTTGATATTGATGAAGATTCGCCGTTCAGCGACCTGTCAGCCGTCTATGCCTGCAGCGACCAGGCACAGTTTGCGGCACTGGACGCAACCAGCAGCGTCTTCGTCCGAGAGGTTGCGCACTACCTTGGACTCGCGGGTCCCGACCTGATGATTCCATACGACTTCGCGTCGCTCGCGGAAACCGTCAGCCGACACAGCTGCCGCAAGCGCCCACGCAGCCGCTCCACGAAGAACACGAAGGCGAGCGCCCAATCCGATAACACCGGTAAGTGGGGTGAGGCGGGCACGGCTGGCGCCGCCGGCGGGTCAAGCAGAAAGAAGGACCGTGGAGCGGGGCGAAGGATGCGTCGTGAACAGAGGGAAGCCCGAGAACATCCCGAGCCGCTTCCCGACTTCCCTGCCTACAGACCCACATCGACGTTCAACGGATGGACGCATCAATACGCTTGTGCTGAAGACATCAGCGAATACTCGGCTCTGCTCGGCGCGACTACGTCCGGAGCCTATAGACACATCACCTCTGCGATGACGTTGGTGCACGGGCTTCCGAAGTTCCACCAGCGCTGCGCCGACGGCGATTTCACCGTTGAGCATGTTGCGTTCGTGACGCGTCGTTGCCGAGACGTCGCATTCAGATACCTGCCGAGCATTGATGACTATTTGGCCGACAGGCGTGCGGATATCACAATCGAAACGTTCAAGCGCTCTCTCGCGCTGAAGATCGCAGCGACCCAACCGGCACAGGAGACCCTTGAGAAGGTCGCAGTTCGCCGCCGAGTCGATATCAGCACGGGTGATGACGGTACCGCCTACCTCACTCTCACAGGGCCTGCCCCAGAGCTCAACGCCTGCTATAGAAGAGTCGAAGCATTCGCCCGCTCCGTCTACAAGGGAAACACTTCCGCGTTCGGCGACCAGCTGAGCCCCGGGGAGTCATTCGAAGACGACCGCGGCATCGATGCGCTCATGCTCGACATATTCACTCGTACCCGGCCACAGCTGAAACTGCGAATCACCAGCAACAACACCACAACTGGCGAGACGACGAGTACCGACTTCCCGATCGACGGTCTGTTCGTGGGATCAGACGGTGTCCCCATGTCTCCCGAGGAATCCCTACTCGATTACATCGAGCGGACTTTCGGCCAGATGGATGACGAGGCTTCAGCACCGGCCGACGCCGAGAAGGAAGATCAGGAGAATGAATCGGCCGACTGTCTGCGCGACCCACGGTTCCTCGAAGCGCTGAAGAACAGCCGACCAGCACCCGACACCCCTTTCTCGCCGACAGGGTTCGATCCTGATACAGCGTTCGTCCCTGATTCCTCGTCGGAACCTGACGGTTCAAAGTGCACAGTCAACTACGAGGTTCTCCTCGACTTGCCCACCGATGAGTATTGGCTCTCCCACCAGGCACGGACGACGGTCACCGTTCCAATGTTCACGCTGCTCAGCCAGTTCCTGGCTACCTCCGACGACGCAGCGAGCGCAGCGGAAATCACGAATGCAGAACGAACAGAGGCAGCCACGGCGACAGCGGCGACAACGTCCCCTTCGACCGACACCGCTGGCGAGCAGCGGACAGATACAGATGTATGCGATTTGGCCGGAATGCTTCCAGACGGCTCTCCCCTTCCAGCCGACATGGCGCGCCGGCTCGCCGGATATGCATCGACATGGACACGGATCCTCACGGACCCAGCGACCGGCACGCCACTCGATGCAAAGGCCACCAGCTATACGATCCCCAACAGCATTCGACAGCCTCTGGCCGCCCAGTGGATGAACTGCACCATGCCCGGTTGCACTCGTCGTGCCGAGCTCACCGAGGTCGATCACATCATTCCCTTTGACCACGACAGTCCACAGACCGGCGGTCTCACTCGATTCGGCAATCTCCACAATCTGTGTAAGCTCCATCACCAAGCGAAGACAGACCGGAAGTTCTCAGTCAGAATGACAGAACCTGGGCGACTCGAATACATTTTCAGGCACGGAATCACCACCGAAGTCATGCCGCCCGACAATCCGATCAACGTCGAGCACGCGAGGCTCTTCCTCAGATATTTCGCCACAGCCCCGCCCCGGGCGACTGTTCCACCACCGGCTGCGTCTTCGACAGCTGCACCTCGAACAGCTGCACCTCGAACTGCTGCGCCTCGAACAGCTGCACCTGCGACGGGATCTGCATCTCAAACCGGTGCACCGCCGACGGGATCTGCACATCCGAGGAAAACTGCCCCTGCTGACACAGAGAATCCGCCCGCGAAGAAGAACCATCGCAAGAAAGCAGAGACGGCAGAAGAAGAGCCGTCGACCATGCAGTCACAAACTGCGCAGTCGACGGCTGGTCCCGCCGAAGGACTTCAGTCCCCCGGCCAGGCCGAATACATCGATCCCTTCTCCCGCCTGCCCGACCAGAATGCGAAGCAGTGGTTCTGGGACTCGGGCGAAAAGCCACCGTTCTGATGACTCAGCAGACTTCGAAGAGTCCCGCAGCACCCTGGCCGCCGCCGATGCACATCGTGACGACGACATACTTGACGCCGCGACGACGTCCCTCGATGAGAGCATGGCCGACAAGGCGAGCACCGGTCATTCCGTATGGGTGACCGACTGAAATACCGCCACCATCGACGTTGTACTTCTCGGGATCGATCCCCAACCGGTCACGGCAGTAGAGAGCCTGAACCGCAAATGCTTCGTTGAGCTCCCACAGTCCGATGTCATCGATCGACAGCCCCTGCGCCTTGAGCAGCTTCGGAATCGCAAAGACTGGCCCGATCCCCATTTCGTCGGGATCACAGCCGGCCACTGCCATACCTCGATAGATGCCCAGCGGCTCCAGGCCTCGCCGACTCGCCTCATCGCCCGACATCAGCACCGAAGCAGAAGCGCCGTCGGACAATTGTGAGGCGTTGCCTGCAGTGATGCTCGGAACCTTGGACGCATCGCCGGGCTTGAGTACGGGATTCAACCCGGCCAAACTCTCCAATGTCGTCGATGGGCGATTCCCCTCGTCGCGCTCAAGCGTCACCTGCTGGGTCGACGATTCCTTCGTCTCCTTGTCGACGACGATCTTCGTCGACGGCAACGGTACGATCTCATCGTCGAACCGACCGGCCTCCTGAGCGGCGGCAGTCCGCTGCTGCGAGGACAGCGAGTATTCGTCCTGCGCTTCACGGCTGATGCCATACCGTTCTGCAACCACCTCGGCGGTGGCGAGCATCGGGTAGTAGATTCCGGGAACATGCTCGACCAGCCACGGGTCCTGCGCCCGGTACATGTTCATCTTGTCGTTCTGCACCAGTGACACCGACTCGACGCCGCCGCCGACCGCGATCTCCTGGCCGTCGAAGAGAATCTGCTTCGCTGCCGTCGCAATGCCCATCAGACCGGAGGAGCACTGACGGTCGATCGTCATTCCGGGGACTGTTGTGGGGAGTCCTGCTCGGAGTGCTGCTTGGCGCGCGACGTTGGTGGACTGACTGCCCTGCTGGAGGGCCGCACCGAGGATGACGTCATCGACTTCGCCCCCTTCCAGACCAGCCCGTGAGACAGCGTGAGAAATGGCGTGGCCAGCAAGTTCCTGGGCCTGAGTATTGTTGAACGCTCCTTTGTACGCCTTTCCGATCGGAGTTCTGGCGGTGGAGACGATAACTGCTTCGCGCATGACGTGCCTTTCTTCAGTGTGGTGCGTCGGACCTGAGTTCGCCGCGATGATCGTGGAACCGGAATTCGCTGGGGGTCAGTCCTTCGGCCCTCCGGCCACATAGATCACCTGACCGGAGACGAACCCGGCGCCTTCGGAAGCGAGGAATGAGGCGGTGTGGGCAATGTCTTCGGGTTTTCCCGTGCGCGCCACAGGAATCTGGCCGATTCCCGCTGCGATGAAGTCCTCGTAGTTCACGCCCATCCGCTCAGCGGTGGCTTTGGTCATATCAGTTTCGATGAGGCCGGGTGCAATCGCGTTTGCTGTGACCCCGAATTTGCCGAGTTCGATCGACCACGTCTTCGTCATCCCCTGAATCCCCGCCTTGGCAGCAGAGTAGTTCGTCTGCCCTCGGTTGCCCTGCGCCGATGTCGACGACATCGACACGATGCGCCCGAATTTCGCTTCCACCATGTACGACTGAACGGCCTTGGTCATCAGAAATGCCCCGCCGAGGTGCACGGAGAGGACCTTTTGGAATTCTTCATGAGTCATCTTGAACAGCAGGTTGTCCCGAAGAATGCCGGCATTGTTGACGAGGATGGTCGGAGCACCGAGGGTCTCTGCGACGGTCTTCACAGCGGACTCGACTGAGGCTTCGTCAGAGACATCGGTGGCGACTCCCAGCCCCTTCATACCTGCGGATTCGACAGCCTTAACCGAGTCTTCGGTGGGGCCCATGTCGAGGATCGCGACGTTCACTCCGTCCTTGGCCAGGCGCTGGGCGATGGCGGCTCCGATGCCGCGGCCGCCACCAGTGACGATTGCTGTCCGAGTCATGACGATTGTCCTCCGAAATGATAGTTCGTAGTTGATGACGAGAAGGGTGACCTGGATCTCACCTCTCGCAGTTTCCACCATAGACCACAAAAGTAACTGAACGATTGTTTGCTCAAACATTGGACCGTGGATTTCACCCATCTTTGCCGGATGTCGACGTCAGTGCGACCCACGTGCGACCCGCGTGCGAACCGAGCGCACAGCAGGGACGAGCCAAGTGCAAGCCAGGTGCGAACCAGATGCAAGCCAGGTGCGAGCCGGGCCCCATAACGACCAAGGACAGATGTCAGGGATTTCGAAAATGCGATTGACATCACATTTGATGATGTATAGGTTCCTATCTAAGCCTCAATCGAATATTCGTTCAGATTGGCTTCGGGCTTCCGCTCAGGCATCCCGACAACCTTGAGGAGCGATGTTGCTCCGTCTCACTTTTCAAAGGAGAAAAGATGACCTCAATCCCGCGAAGGGCGAGCCGTCCTGTGCTTGCGGCGGCCGTGATCAGCACTTTCGCACTGACCCTCGGGGCCTGCGGTGGGGGCGGTGGAAGCGGTGACTCCGGTGGCGATGGCTCGGTCGTCATCGGCTATACCGGCCCCCTGAGCGGCGGCGGCGCGGCCTATGGAGAGAATGTCCAGACGGGCCTCCAGATGGCTGTCGATGACCTCAACAAAGATGGTCTCGAAGTCGACGGGACGAAGGTCACTATCGAGCTCAAGTCCCTTGACGACAAGTACGCACCCTCCACCGCGGCGAGCAACGCTCAGCGACTGGCAGACCAAGACAAAGCACCGGTCGTCGTCTCCCCCAACGCCGGCGCGATCAAAGCGATTCAGCAGATCAACAACGGCCGATCCAAGTTCATGATCTCCGCGTACACCTCGGATCCCGCCATTGTGCAGTCTGACAATCCGCTGACGATGATGATTCCTCCGAACTTCGAGTCCTACGCCAAGCCGTTCACCGAACAGGGAATGAAGAATGGTGGCAAGAAGCTCGCGCTGCTCGGCACACAGAGTGAATACGGTCAGCAGTGGACGAAGGCAATCACGGACGAGTGGAAGAAGGCAGACGGCAAGATCGGGGCAGATAACAGCATTGACTACGCCACGGTGTCGGACTTCGCGGGCCCAGTCTCGAAGGCCCTGTCCGAGAAGCCGGACAGCATCTTCGTCGGTGGCCCCTCACAGCCGACTGCGCTGATCATGGAAGAAGCGAAGAAGCAGGGCTTCACGGGCAGCTTCCTCGTCATGGACCAGGCGAAACTCGACGAAATGGCGACCGTGACGAAGCCGAAGAACCTGACGAACTCCGTCGGAGTGCTGCCGGTCAAGGAATACGAAGATCCGGGCACGAAGGACTTCCTGAAGAAGTTCGCGGAGGCTGCCGGTGAGAAGAAGGTGGCGACCAGTGAGACCGCGCTGAACTATCAGAGCATCGCCATCATCGCCAAGGCGATGGAGGTCGCTGGGACCACCAGCGATCCCGAGAAGATCCGGGCGGCAGTGCCGGATGCGCTGAGCAAGGTCGACGACAAGTACAAGGTCAACGGCTTCCCGACGAAAATCACCGATCAGGGGCATTTGATGAATCCTGAATTGGAGGTCACCTACCTGAACAAGGACGAGAAGTACACGAAGGTACCCGTCGAGCAGGTTTCCGACGCCAAGTAGTCACCATCGTCGGCGCTTCCCACAGCGGGGTATGAGCTTCATGCCCCGCTGTCGCGCCGTCTGACGTCCTGTGAGGATTCGCTTCATGACACTTTTCACCCAACAGCTCTTCAACGGCGTTGCACTCGGCGGTGTGTACTGCCTTGCCGCAATAGGCCTGACCCTGGTCTTCGGCGTCCTACGCATTCCCAACCTCGCGCACGGTTCGCTCTACATGCTCGGCGCCTACGTCACGTACTTCTTTCTGACCACTGTCGGAGTGCCTTATGTGGCTGCCATCGGCATTGCAGCACTCATCCTGTTCGTCCTCGGTGTCCTGCTCGAACGCTTGGTCTTCCACCCCCTGCGCAACTCACCGCACACTCATCACATGATTGCCGCCATCGGCGCCATGTTCTTCTTCCAGGCCGTCGCTCAGGCGATCTGGGGTGCTGATTTCCGGCGGATGGAGACACCGATCTCCGGAAGTCTGAAGATTCTGGGCGCAGAGATCTCCGCACAGCGCATCGTGATCATCGTGACTGCAGTCGTTGTGCTCTCCCTGCTGACATGGTTCATCAAACGGTCCATTCACGGCCAGACGATCGAGGCCATCGAGCAGGATCGGACCGGAGCAGCTCTGGTCGGAATCAACCCCGCGATGGTCTCGATGCTCACCTTGGGCCTATCGGCACTTCTGGTGACGATCGCCGCTGGCCTTGTGTCTCCCATCAATCTCCTCTCCCCCACGATGGGTGATTCGCTCAACCTCAAGGTGTTCGCGATCATCATCCTCGGCGGGCTCGGTTCACTGCCAGGCGCCATCGTCGGCAGCTTCGCGCTTGCGATCACCGAGACGATGACATCAACGTACATCTCCTCGGCTGTCGGCGAGGCCGTGGCCTTCATCGTTCTGGTGGCGGTCCTGGCGATCAAACCCACTGGCCTGTTCGCAAAGGCGGTGCAGCGATGAGTGCACTGAAGAATCCTCGAATCATCGGAACCTTGGCCGTGCTGCTCATCATTGCCCTGACACCAGTGGCATTCGGCGATGAGAATTACATCATGCGAGTGATCACCGTCGGCCTGTGTTCGGCGATCGCGGTCTACGGGATGAACATCATCCTCGGCTTCACGGGGCAGCTGTCTCTGGCCCAAGGCGGCTTCTTCGGCATCGGAGCCTACACAGTCGGCTTGCTGACAACCGATTTCGACTGGTCGTTCTGGCAGGCCTTCCTCGTCGGAGTGGTCGGCACTTCTGCCATCGGGTACCTGTCCGGACTGATCGCACTGCGCACCAAGGACGAATATTTCGCCATCTTCACGATGGCCATCGGCTTCATCATCTACCTGACCATCAGCCGGTGGGAGGCGGTGACTCACGCCCATTCCGGCGTCAACAATGTGAAGTTCCCCGAGGCTGGAGACATCGTGGACTTCAGCAATCCGACAGTGATGTTCTACCTCGTCTTCATCATTCTGCTGATCTGCGTCTATATCACCTACGCGATTCGACGCTCCAGCGTTGGACGTACGCTGCTGACGATTCGAACCAGCGAAGACCTTGCCGATGCGATCGGCGTCAATGTGGGGCTGAGCAAGCAGCTCGCCTTCGCCGCCTCGGCGTTCTTCGGCGGGATCGGCGGCGGCCTCTACGCCTCCGTGGTCGGTTTCATCGGACCCGATGCGGCGACCGTGGACAAGACCTTCGAGTTCCTGATGTTCATCCTTGTCGGAGGAATGGGCACTGTCGCGGGGCCACTGGTAGGCACCATGATTGTGACCTTCCTGTTCGAACTCTTCCAGGACTTCCAGGCCTACCGTTTCATCGTGCTCGGACCCATCATCATTGCTCTTGTCATCTTCGCTCCTCGCGGAATCGTGGGGTATCTGGGAGGGTTCATCGACAAACGAGCTCGGAACCGACGAATCGGCTCCGCCCACAAGGATGGGACTGCCCAGTCACACAGCACCGCAGAGGCGAACGGCACTGCCACGCCTGACGACTCTGTTCGGGCCGACAACACTGCTGACTCAGACGGCTCCACTCGGCCCGGCACTGCTGAGCGCAGGGAAACGGCTGCCGACACCATCACCACTGAGGATGAGGAGAAGTGATGCTGCTCGAAATTCGAGGGCTCGGAAAGCGCTTCGGCGGCCTCGATGCCGTGAAGAACGTCGATCTCGATGTGCAGGAAGGACAGATCACCGCTGTGATCGGGCCGAACGGTGCCGGCAAGTCGACGCTGTTCAATCTCATCCACGGGTTCTATCGCCCCACCGCCGGAACTGTGTCCTTCAACGGTCGTGATATCACCCAGTCGTCTCCGCACAGCTCGGTCAACGGGGGTATTGCGCGAACCTTCCAGACGACGCACCTCTTCGACGATTCCACGCTGCTGGAGAACGTGTTGGCCGGTCGCATCGTGCGTTCCAAGTCCAATGTGTTCGACGCGATCTTCCACACGCCGCGGCATCGACGCGAATCGGCGCTCAACCATGACAAGGCGCTCGAGGCCCTCGAATTCTGCGGTGTCGCCGAGTTCCGCCACGATCTTGCTTCAAATGTGCCGCAAGAAGTGCAGAAGCGCACGGCCGTGGCCATGGCATTGGCGACCGAACCGGAGCTGATGCTCCTCGACGAGCCGGCTGGAGGCATTCCCGAGGAGGAGACGACGGACTTCGGCAACCTCATCCGTTCGCTGCCCAGTCGCGGGGTGTCAGTGCTGTTGGTCGAACACAAGATGTCGATGATCATGGACCTGGCGGACACGATCCTCGTCCTCGACCACGGCCAGAAACTGGCGATCGGCTCCCCGGCGGAGATCCAGAGCAACCCAGACGTGATTCGTGCCTACCTGGGATCGACCAAGGATGAGGAGAACTGATGCTTTCTCTGGAGAACGTAAGCGTCGGCTATGACGCGACTGATGTGCTGCACGGGGTGAGCATCACCGCACGGCCCGGTGAGCTGACGGTGATCCTTGGGGCGAACGGGTCTGGGAAGACCACCTTGTTCAAAACCATCAGCGGACTTCTGCGAACTCGCTCGGGAACGATCGAATACGACGGGCAGACGATCCAACGAACGCGCCCCAACAGCATCGTCAAGCGCGGCATAGCACACTGCCCCGAGGGGCGGCATCTGTTCGGCAAGATGTCAGTGGAGAAGAATCTTCGGCTGGGCACGTACCCGCACAGGGACCGCACCCGCACCGAGGAGATCCTGAGCGAAGTGCTCGAGCTGTTTCCCATCTTGAAGGAGAAGTCTGCCCAGCCGGCAGGTTCGTTGTCAGGCGGGCAGCAGCAGATGGTGGCGATCGGTCGCGCACTGATGTCGGATCCCAGCCTGCTGATCTTGGACGAGCCGTCTATGGGGTTGGCTCCCCTCGTTGTCGAACAGGTGCTCGAGTCGATTGCCCAGATCAACAGAAACGGGATCGGTGTACTGCTCAGTGAGCAGAATGCGAAGGCTTCATTGGCGATCGCTCACCGCGGTTATGTGCTGGCAGAAGGACGCGTGGTGCTCGCCGATGATGCCGAGAAGCTGCTCGACAATCCCCAAGTGCAGGCAGCCTACCTGGGACTGTGAGCGAACTTGTGCGATCCGCTGACGCTCATTCGAAGCGTGAGACGTCCCCGGCCCCGACGCGTGCGACCTCTGGCTCCCGACCGGTGAAGTCGATGACGGAGGTGGGAACAGTTCCCGGCACTCCCGACTCGATGACCACATCCACATCGTGTCCGATCTGATCGACGACATCGTCGGCCTGGGTCAGCGGGTCCTCTGCACCAGGCAGCAGCAGCGTCGATGACAGAATGGGCTCGCCCATTGCCTCAACCAGTGCCAGAGCTGTGACGTTCTCCGGGATTCGCGCACCGACCGAGTGCTTTTTCGCGTGCATCATACGACGTGGGACCTCCTTCGTCGCCTTCATGATGAACGTGTAGGGCCCCGGGGTCATCGACTTGATGATCCGGAAATCAGAGTTGTCGACGATGACGAACTGTCCCAACTGCGCGAAGTCCCGGCACATCAGAGTGAAGTGATGTTTCGAGTCCAACTGTCGGATACGGGTGATCCGCTCGATCCCGGCCTTGTTGTCTAAGGCACAGCCCAACGCATAGCACGAGTCTGTGGGGTAGGCGATCAATCCGCCGTCCCGCAGAGTCTGCACGGCCTTTTCGATCATTCGGTTCTGTGGATTCTCAGGATGGATATTCAGTAGCGTCGCCATACTTCATGCTAACCATTCACAGCGCACGAGGCGAGAGTCAAGACGCAAACGCTCGGACAATTCTTCGCCCGTCGACCCAAGGGGTCAGTTCGTCGGCGACTCGTCTGCCCGAGTAACAGGTGACTTGCCCGAGGTCGACACGCGAGCTTGCTCATCAGCTGACTCAGGTGACTCGGGAGTCTCGGGAGTCTCGCTGTCTTCACCGGACGCGGAGGAATCGTCCCCAGAATCCTCTTCAGCCGTCCCGAGAGGCGACACCGGTGGCTCCTGCGTCGACGACTTCGCAGTCCCCGGGTCGGAGGCGATGAGGATGTTCACCCACTTCGCCTTCGGGTCCGCGTCGACGAGCAGCGCCTTCAGCAGCAGTGTCGCAGGCAGCGCGAGCAGAGCGCCGAGCCATCCGAACACCCATACCCAGAACAGCAGCGACAGGAAGGACACCAACGGTGTGACTCCGACCGACTCGCCTGTGAACTTCGGTTGGATGATCGATTGGATGACAAAGTTGAGCACACTGTAGGCGATGACGACCCACAGGCCCGACTGCCACCCGCCGTCGACGAGGGCGAGCAGTGCGGGAGGTATGAGACCGATGACGAATCCGATGTTCGGAATGTAGTTCGTCAGGAATGCCAGCACACCCCAGACCCAGATCAGCGGCACATCGATGATCGCCAAGGCGATGACGTCGAGGAGCGCGACGATGAGGCCGAAGATCGTCGCCACGATCCAGTAGCGTCGGACACCGCTGGCGAAGCCGCTCAGCGAGGCCGAAAACGCGGGTTTGGCGTCGTGCAGCATCAGCATGCGCTTATTGATGCCCATGGAGTCCATGGCGACGAAGAACACCGCCATCACCACCGTGGTGAGCAGGCCAGCGACCATCGAGACATTGGTCAGCAGCGGGTAGATGGCATCGAAGATGGATCTGACGTCGAACTGCTTGAACTGCTCTTCGAGCACCGTGGACGTCACACCGATGTCGGACAGGAAGGCCAAGGCGTTCTGGTAATTGGCGACCAGCTGATCGCCGTAGCTGGGAATGAGGATCACGAGCTCTGCGACAGACCATGCCGTGAGCCCGAAGAAGCCGAAGATCATGACCAGTACGAGGATCACCGAGATACAGGCACCGATTGCCCGTGGGACCTTCAGCCTGGTCAGATAGTTCTGCAGCGGATAGACGACGATGTAGAAGTTCAGCGCCAGGAACACTGGAGCGGCGATGTCCTGAAGTCCCCTGAAGAACATCAGAGCATACGCGAGACCGGCAAGAGTCAGCGCGATTACCAGCACCCTGGCAGGCTGACTCGTATGCCAAGGACGATGCTCCCGAGTCAGTCCTTGCGGCTGCTCGCGGATCTGACCGTCATCGCTCACTCAGCGCCCTTTCCGCTTCTCCCTGATCCGCATCGACACCTCAATGGGAGTTCCCTTGAATCCGAACGTCTCACGCAGACGCCTGATGATGAAACGACGATACCCCGGATCGAGGAAGCCGGAGGTGAAGAGCACGAATTTCGGAGGGCGAGATTGTGCCTGGGTACCGAACAGGATCCTCGGCTGCTTGCCTCCGCGCACCGGGTGGGGGTTCGCTGCGACCAGTTCCCCGAGAAACGCGTTGAGGCGTCCGGTCGGGATGCGCGTGTCCCACCCCTCCAGAGCCGCTTCCATCGCTGGGACCAGCTTGTCGGCGTGGCGTCCTGTCTTCGCTGAGATGTTCACGCGCGGTGCCCAGGCCACATGTGCCAGGTCCCGTTCGATCTCGCGTTCGAGGTAGTAGCGACGTTCGTCGTCGAGCAGATCCCACTTGTTGAACGCCAGCACCACGGCACGACCGGCCTCGGCGGCTGTCGTGACGATGCGGACGTCCTGCTCACTCAGCGGTTCCTGGACCTCGAGGAGGACCAGGGCCAGCTCAGCGCGTTCCAGAGCGGTCTGGGTGCGCAGCGCCGCGTAGAAGTCAGCACCGCTGGCCTGATGTGCTCGACGGCGGATGCCGGCGGTGTCAACGAAACGCCACTGCTTGTCACCGAGCTCGATGAGTTCGTCGACCGGGTCACGGGTGGTGCCGGCGACATTGTCGACGAGCACACGGTCGGAGCCGATGAGCTGATTGAGCAGGGAGGACTTTCCGACATTCGGTCGGCCCACCAGAGCAATCCGGCGCGGTCCGCCGTCTTCGACGCGGGTTTCGACGGCGGAGACCTCGGGCAGGATGTTCAGCACTTCGTCGAGGAGGTCAGCGACCCCGCGACCGTGGAGTCCGGACACCGTCCACGGCTGTCCGAGGCCCAGGCCCCAGAGCTCGGCGGCCATGAGCTCGCCGCGTTCGTCATCGACCTTGTTCGCTGCCAGGATGACGGGCTTCTTCTTCCTCCGCAGCATCTTCACGACCAGTTCATCGGTCGCGGTCGGTCCGGTCGTCGCGTCCACGACGAGGACCACGGCATCGGCCATGTCGACTGCGACCTCGGACTGGATCGCGATGCGAGAGGCCATGCCCTTGGAATCGGAGTCCCAGCCGCCGGTGTCGACGAGGGTGAATTCCTTCGTGTTCCATTCCGCCCGGTAGCTGACCCGGTCACGGGTGACTCCGGGGACGTCTTCGACCACGGCTTCGCGCCGGCCGAGGATCCTGTTGACCAGGGTCGATTTGCCCACGTTGGGGCGACCGACGACGGCCAGGACGGGATCAGCCCCGCGGGACTCTTCGGCTTCGAACTCGAAGCCGTAGGCGTCGAGCAGTGCCCGGTCTTCGTCTTCGAGGTCATAGCTGGAGAGTCCGGCTTCGAGAGCAGTCGCCCTCTTCTCGGCCTCCTCGTCGCTGATGTTCTCGAGACGCTCGGCCAGATGCTCGTCCGGGTTCTCGTGGAATTCTGAATCAGTCATTGTGAGTCCTTCACCAGTTTCAGCACCGTCTCGACCACCTGGTCGAAATCGATGTCACTGGTATCGAGTGTGTAGACGCCTTCGGAGGCCTCTAGGAAGCTTGTTGTCGCTGAGTCCTTGGCGTCACGGCCTGTGACCTGGGATTGGGTGGCGGCGAGTGCCTCGACGTCGGCATTTCCGTGGAGCTCCTTGGCCCGGCGGGCCACGCGCACCTCGTCACGAGCGGTCATGAGGATGCGCACCGGGGCATCCGGAGCCACGACGGTCGTGATGTCACGACCCTCGACGACGATTCCCTCGGCTGCCGCAGAGATGATGGTCCGCTGCATGTCGATGAGCTCTTCACGGGCATCGACGACAGCAGACACGGTCTGCACGTTCTCCGATACCTCGGGCTCACGGATCTCCTCGCTGACATCGATTCCGTCGACGGAGACGAAGAACTCGTCCGGATCGGTCGAAATCTCCAGATCGACCCCGCGCACCTGTTCGAGGACGTCGACCGGGTCGGTCACGCCCCGGTTCAGGCACAGCCAGGCCATCGCACGGTACATGGCACCCGTGTCGAGGTAGCTGTAGCCCAATCGGCGGGCCGTTTCCTTCGCGGTGCTCGACTTGCCGACCCCGCTTGGTCCGTCAATGGCGACGACGCTCATGCAATTCCCTCTCTCTCGATGGCGGATTCTGGAATCTGCCATCCCTTCGACAACAAACCGATTTCAAGTTCCTGCTGGGTGGCCGGCACCACCGAGACATCGACGATTCCGAGCTTCTGGTCCGGTGCGTGGTCCATCCGGAAATCCTCGACGTTGATGTTCAGGTCCCCGATGTCCTTGAACAGTGTGGCCAGGGTTCCCGGGGTGTCGGGAATCAGGATCGTGACTTCAGCATATTTGGTCGGAGCCTGTCCGTGCTTGCCTGGGATCCGATCGTGACCTTCGTTGCCCAAGGCAATGGCCTTGGCCAGCGCACCGGTCGCACCCGGGCCCATCTCCAAAGCGGTGATGACCTCGTCGAGTTCGGTCCGCAGATCCACCAGCACGGAGCGGACCTCCTCGGAGTTTCCGGCCAGGATCTGCGTCCACAGACGCGGATCGGAGGCGGCGATCCGCGTCACGTCTCGCAGTCCCTGACCTGCCAGTGCGACTTCCTCCAGCGGCGCGTGCCGGAGTTGGGAGGCGACCAGAGAGGCGACGACCTGCGGCACGTGGGAGACCTTCGCGACTGCGGCATCGTGGATGCGCGGATCGAGGTGGATGACCGAGGCGCCGGTGGCCTCCGCCATCGTCACGACCTCGCCGAGGCGGTTGTGCGGTGTGTTCTCGTCCGAGCAGATCACCCATGGTCGAGCTGTGAACAGGTCCGATCGGGCAGCGATCGCTCCCGACTTCTCCCGGCCTGCCATCGGGTGGCACCCGATGTAGCGGTCGAGTTCGCTGCGTCCGACGAGTTCACGCACCGATTCGAGCAGGCTGGTCTTGACGCTTGCGACGTCCGTGACCGTCGCGTTCGGGTATGTTTCCAGAGCCGTTGCGATGGTCTGGGCCGCAACATCGGGTGGGGTGGCGATGACGACGATCTGCGGATCCCCGCCATTGCCGCCTTCACTGCTGCTATCGTCATGGCCGTCATAGCCGTCATGGCCGCCATCGGGGAAGATCGTCCCTGCACCCAGATCGGCTGCCAGCTGCTGAGCAGTCGGTGAGGTGTCCTCGAGGCTGACCTGGTACTTCTGTGCGCTCAGCGCCAGTCCGAGGCTTGCACCCAGCAGACCAGTGCCGATGATGTGGATTCTCACAAGCCGACGGCCTCGAAGAGCTCGCCGATCTCGTCTGAGCGCAGTGGGCGGATCTTGCCCTGTTTCTGTTCGTCCAAGGTGATCGGACCGAACTTGATCCGAACCAGACGCTCGACCGGGTTGCCGACCTCTTTGAGGAGCCGACGCACGATCCGGTTGCGCCCCGAATGCAGAGTCAGTTCGACCACCGACTTGCCCGGTGTCGAGTCCACGAGTTTGAACCCATCGACCTTGACGAAGCCGTCCTCCAGGTCGATGCCGGCCTTGAGGCGGGAACTGACGTCCTTGGCCAGCTGTCCCTTGACCTGCGCAAGGTAGGTCTTCGGAATCTCGTAGCGCGGGTGAGCCAGTCGGTTGCTCAGCTCTCCGTCATTGGTCAGAAGGATGAGTCCTTCGGTCTCCGTGTCGAGACGTCCGACGTGGAAGAGTCGTTCGACGTGGTTGTTGACGTAGTCGGCCAAGCATGGTCGACCGTCGGGATCGCTCATCGTCGACACGACACCTGCGGGCTTATTCAACACCAGGTAGACCTTCGCGGTCTGTGTCGAAATTCTCATTGTGTCCACGTACACGGACTGGGTCTCGGGGTCGATTCGCGTGCCCAGCTCGGTCACCATGGCACCGTCGACTTCGACCCGACCGTCGAGGATCAGCTGCTCACAGGCGCGACGTGAGCCCAAGCCCGCCTCGGCGAGGATCTTCTGGAGTCTCACACCCCCGCTGACATGGGCATCCGACTTCTCGCCCGTGCCTGACTGCGAACGCTGGGAGCCCTTTGAGGAGGCGCTGGATCGCTGTTTTCGGGTCGGACGATTGTTGCGCCCGCCTGGCGCTCGGGGATCACGGTATGGACTCATAATCTCCATTCTCTCAAATCAATCGTCAACTCGTGACATCTCGTCGTCGAGATCGGCCATTTCGTCGTCCACAGAGGCCAGAACCTCGGAATTGTCGGCACCCAATTCGGCGACATCGGCGTCCTCGGGAAGGTACGGAGCGATCTCCGGCAGGTCGTCGATGCTGTTCATCCCCAACGCGTCGAGGAACTGGTGCGTGGTGGTGTAGAGCAGCGCCGAGGTGGTCGCTTCCTTCCCCGCTTCGACGATGAGTCCGCGCAGGAGCAGGGTGCGAATGACACCGTCGACGCTGACCCCTCGGATGGCGGCGATGCGCGGGCGCGATATCGGCTGCCGGTAGGCGATGACGGCGAGTGTCTCGAGTGCGGCTTGGGAGAGCTTCGCGCTCTGGCCAGACGTGAGGAAGTCCTTGACGATCTCGTGATAGTCCCCGCGGGAGAAGATCCTGAAGCCTCCGGCGACCAGGCGGATCTCGAATCCGCGCTGCCGGCCGCCGTCTCTGCCGTCGTAGTCGGCCTTGAGTTCGGCAATGGCATCCGTGATCGTGTCCTCGTCGAGTCCGAGGGCAGTGGCCAGCTCATTCGCCGAGACTGCGGAGTCGCTGATCATGAGGACCGCTTCGATCCCGGCCAGAATTTCGTCGTCGATCATGCAGATCCTTCTTCGTCATCGTGCGCACTCTCAGGTTCGCCGTCAATGCCTTCAGCATCCGCGCTGACGACTCCTTGGACGTTCGCGGCGTCGAGTTCCGCATCGCCGTCCCACTCCCCCTCGGTGCGCAGGTCCACCCCATCATCGGTGGACTCGGTACGGGAGATGAACAGCGGTCCGAGCGGCTCCTCTTGGGCGAAGTCACAGAGGCCGACCTTGAAGAGTTCCAGCAGTGCCAGGAACCGGGCCACGACGACCAAGGTGTTCTCGGAGGTGTCGAGGAGTCTCTGGAAGTCGAGGTCCCCGGAGCGCAGCAGGCTGAGGATGTGGCCGCGCTGCTCAGAGACGCTGACCAGCGGCAGGTGGATGTGGTCGACGGCGACGCTCGGCGGCGTGTGGTCGCGCTGGAGCACAGTCGCATAGAGTCCGGCCAGCTCACCTGGCCCGATATGGATCTGAAGCGGCGGCAGCACGTCCTGGAACTCGGGTTCGAGTCCAACGCTGCGCGGCGCCCTGATCGATCCCGCCGCCATGGCATCGGCGAAGAATCTGCTCACGGACTTATAGGCCCGGTACTGCAGCAGGCGGGCGAAGAGAAGATCGCGGGCCTCGAGCAGTTCGAGGTCGAGTTCCTCTTCGCCGTCCTCGTTCGGCAGCAGACGCGCCGTCTTGAGGTCGAGGAGAGTCGCAGCCACCAGTAGGAACTGGGAGATCTCTGCAAGGCTGGAACCGGCTTTGGCACCTGCCCGTTGACTCAGACCGGTCGTGTAGGCGATGAACTCATCAGTCACCTCGGCGAGGGCGATCTCAGTGACGTCGAGACGACGTTTGGAGATCAGGCCCAGGAGCAGGTCGAAGGGACCGGAGAAGTTCTCCAGCTCAACCTGGAACCCTTCGTGTACGGTCTCGCTCAGGGTGCGCCTCCGCGGGCGATGAGTTCCCTGGCCAGGCGACGGTAGGCCTCGGAGCCTGCGTGCCTGGGTGCGAAGCTCGTGATCGGTTCGGCAGCGACCGAGGCGTCAGGGAACTTCACTGTGCGGTTGATGACCGTGTCGAAGACCTTGTCGTCGAAGGCCTCTGTCACGCGCGACATGACCTCCTTCGAGTGGAGGGTGCGCGAGTCGAACATCGTCGCCAGGATCCCGTCGACGACGAGGGAGGGATTGAGGCGGTCCTGGATCTTCTCGATGGTCTCCACGAGCAGTGCGACGCCGCGGAGGGCGAAGAACTCGGTCTCAAGCGGAATGATGACACCGTGCGCGGCTGTCAGAGCGTTGACGGTCAGCAGGCCCAGGGAGGGCTGGCAGTCGATGAGGATGACATCGTATTCGTCGGTGACCTTCGACAGGACTCGTGAGAGGATCTGCTCACGGGCGACCTCGCCCACGAGCTGGACTTCAGCGGCGGAGAGGTCGATGTTGGCCGGGAGGATGTCGATGTTCTCGAAGTCGGTGCTGACGATGACCTCGTGCGGATCCATCCGCGAATTCATCAGCAGGTTGTAGATGCTGATTTCCAGGTCGTAGGGGTTGACGCCCAGACCGACGGACAAGGCACCCTGCGGGTCGAAGTCGACGAGGAGCATCTTGCGCCCGTAGGCGGCCAGAGAGGCGCCGAGGTTGATCGATGAGGTCGTCTTGCCGACGCCGCCCTTCTGGTTGACCATCGCGATGATGCGGGCAGGCCCATGAGTGTCCAGCGGTGCTGGCTCGTCGAAGTCCTGCTGCTCAGGGTCAGTGGATTTCGATTTGGGAATATCCAGCGCCTGTTGCGTATTCATCACTCGGATGGCCACCTTTCGTTGCTCTCTGCCCCAACCCTACCGCGCCCGGGGGTGAGAGGTCGCGTACACTTCACGCAATGTTTCCTCTGACACCTTGGTATAGATCTGCGTGGTCGTGACTGACGCGTGTCCCAGCAGTTCCTGGACGACGCGAATATCGGCTCCGCCCTCCAGCAGGTGTGTCGCGAACGAGTGCCGGAACGTGTGCGGTGAGACTTCTGCTTCCAGCCCGGCGAGTTCACCTGCGTCCTTGACGATCTGCCACGCGGTCTGACGCGACAGGCGGGTCCCCCGCGCATTGAGGAACAGGGCCCCGGCCGGTGCTGATGATCTGGCCTTCGCGGCCATGCTCGGTCGAATCCTCGACACCCAGGCACCAAGGGCTGTGGAGGCGTGGGAGCCGAAGGGCACGATCCGTTCCTTCCCGCCCTTGCCGTAGAGGCGTACGAGGTTGGTCTCGAGATCGACGTCGTCGAGGTCGACCCCGACTGCCTCGGAGATCCGGGCCCCCGTTGCGTAGAGCAGCTCGAGAAGTGCTGCCGCTCTGATTTGTGCGGGCTCCTCGCCGCCAGTTGTGGCCAGCATCGCTTCGACATCGTCCAGAGACAGCGCCTTGGGCAGGCGCAGCCCCTCCTGTGGTGGGCTGACCTCAGATGCGGGATCCGTGGCCGCCAGTCCCTCACCGAGGGCGAATCCGTGGAAACGGCGCACCGCGACGAGCGCTCGCGCACGAGTCCGGGGGGCCAGGTTCTCATCGAGCAGATGCAGAGCGAAGGCTTCGACGTGGGTGCGTGCGACCTCGCCGAGGTCACCGATCCCCTGCCCGTTCAGCCAGGTGCCGTACCTGGCCAGGTCACGGGCGTAGGCATCGATGGAGTTCCGCGAGAGCCCACGCTCGAACCGCAGTGAGTTCAGATACGTGACGAAGGCGCGGGACAGCGACTGCGGCAGCTCCGGGAGCAGTTCGGCACCGTGCCGGGCCATGGATCAGACCTCAGACTCGCGGTCGGCCATCAATGAGACGGCGAGGCGCATCGACGCCGCGGGTTCTGATGGGCTCCCCGACGGCTTCGGCACGCAGGATCCGATCCACCTGCAGGATCGCCAGCTGCGCGATCGAGTTCGTGATCTCGCCGGCGCCCACTGCGTCGAGAGCCTCATCAAGGCTGGCCCAGCGGAATCTGAAGCCCGCTTCCTCTTCGCTGCGTTCGTGCCGTTCCTCGTCTGCGATGAGCTCGAGGTCCCGGGCCAGGTAGAGGCGGATCGATTCGCTGCTGCCGCCTGGTGTCAGGCAGGAGTCGGTGAGGACTTCCCAGCGTCCGGCTCTCAGATCGGCTTCTTCTGCCAGTTCTCGCTTCGCTGCGGCGAAGGGATCTTCGCCGGGGATATCGAGGAGTCCGGCGGGGACTTCCCAGAGCCTGGCCCGGACGGGATGGCGGTACTGCTGGATGAGCAGGATCCGCTCCTGCTCATCCACGCACGCAATGGCAACAGCACCCGTGTGAGCCATCATGTCGCGCACAAGCCCAGATGCTTCGGGCAAGTCGAAGGTCTCTCGCCGGATGTTCCACACCGCTCCGTGGTAGACCACGTCGGATTCGGTGATGGTCGGCGTATAGGCTTCGTCGCGCAGATCGCTCATTTGGGGCCCTGCCTACTTCTGGGACTTCAGCGCCGCTGCCACGAGCCCCGCGAACAGCGGATGCGGCTTAGTCGGGCGTGACTTGAGCTCGGGGTGAGCCTGCGTCGCCACGTAGTAGGGGTGCTCGGATTCCGGCAGCTCGACGAATTCTACGAGTTCACCGCTGGGTGAGGTGCCCGAGAAGTGGAGTCCTGCCGTGGCCAGCTGTTCGCGGTAGGCGTTGTTGACCTCGTAGCGGTGACGGTGGCGTTCGGTGATGAGCGTCGAATCGTAGACTCCGGCGACGACGCTTCCTTCATCGAGCTTCGCCTCGTAGGTGCCCAAGCGCATGGTTCCGCCCAGGTCGCCTTCGCCTTCGACGATGGAGAGCTGTTCGGCCATTGTGGCGATGACGGGGACCTGCGTATCGGGGTCGAATTCGGAGGATGATGCCTCGTCGATGCCGGCCACGTTCCGGGCATACTCGATGACCATGCACTGCAGGCCCAGGCACAGACCCAGAGTCGGAATTCCGCTCGTGCGGGCGTATTCGAGTGCGCCGAGTTTGCCGTCGATGCCGCGGATGCCGAAGCCGCCGGGCACGCAGATCGCATCCAGATCGGACAGACGCTCACGAGCGCCTTCCTCTGTGTCGCAGTCATCGGAGGCGATCCATTCGACCTTGACCTTGGCATTGTTGGCGAAACCACCGGCGCGCAACGCCTCGGTGACCGAGAGATAGGCATCCGGGAGGTCGATGTACTTGCCGACGATGCCGATGCGCACAGTGTGCTCGGGGTTGTGGACGCGCTCGAGAACCCAGTCCCACTTCGTCCAGTCGACATCACGGAAGGGAAGGTTGAGGCGACGGATCACGTAGACGTCGAGGCCTCCGTCGTGGAGGACCTTCGGAATGTCATAGATGCTCGGTGCGTCCACGCAGGACACGACCGCATCTGACTCCACGTCGCAGGAGGAGGCGATCTTCGTGCGGATCGAGTCGGGAAGCTCCCTGTCGGAGCGCAGCACAATCGCGTCGGGCTGGATGCCGATCGAGCGCAGTGCCGCCACAGAGTGCTGAGTCGGCTTCGTCTTCAGCTCACCGGAGGGCCCGAGGTACGGAACCAGGGACACGTGGATGAAGAACACGTTGTCGCGGCCGATGTCGTGTCGGACCTGACGTGCGGCCTCGAGGAACGGCTGGGATTCGATGTCACCGACAGTTCCGCCGATCTCGGTGATGATGACATCGGGACGTTCGTCGATAGGACGTTCGGCCTGGGCCCGCATCCGCGACTTGATCTCGTCGGTGATGTGCGGGATGACCTGAACGGTGTCGCCGAGGTAGGCCCCGCGACGTTCCTTGGCGATGACCGAGGAGTAGACCTGTCCGGTCGTCACGTTGGCTGCGCCGTCGAGATCGACGTCGAGGAAACGCTCGTAATGGCCGATGTCGAGGTCGGTCTCAGCACCGTCTTCGGTGACGAAGACTTCGCCGTGCTGGAAGGGATTCATTGTTCCGGGATCCACATTGAGGTAGGGATCCAGCTTCTGCATTGCTACCGAGAGTCCGCGCTGAGTGAGCAGGTGGCCGAGGCTCGATGCCGTCAGTCCTTTGCCCAACGAAGAGGCAACGCCTCCCGTGACGAAGATGTGCTTTGCCGTATTTGTGCCGCCTGGGCCAGTTCGATTCACCACGGGATTTGATCCTATCAAAGTTGGGCTCACGAATCCGACGATTCTGCGACTTCGGCGTAGAGGTCAAGCAGCGTCGCAGAGATCGCGGCCCCGTTATTCACGTCAATCACGCGCTTCTTCGCGGCCACAGCCTGCGATCCGCGTCCGGCAGGGTCATCGAGAAGATGATTGATCTCACTCAGAAGTGCGTCGGTGTCGTCGGCTGCGACGGCCTTGGCCGCAGCACCCCAGATGCCGGCGCGTCGCTGGTTGCCGATGAAGACCGCAGGCTTCGACAGCTGCATGAGGTCTTCATGGCTGAGTCCTGTCATGGTCTCGCTGGCGATGACGACGTCCGCGGCAGCTGCGACGTCGACGAGGTCATCGGCTGGGGCGACGATGACACCGCGGTCGGCGAAGGCGGACTCAATCGTGGATCGGTCCTTGCCGGTGCCGGTGAGGACCGTGACGACGGGACGGCCGGGCCGCTTCGTGTTGATCTGGTCTGCCGCATCGAGGACCGTGGCCAGGGCCGTGTGGTCGCGCAGGGCAATGGGGCTGGCGACCATCCACGTGCCTTCTTCGACGCCGAGTTCCCGGCGCACCTGTGCGCGCGGTGTCCTGACGGTGAGGTCGACGTCGATGTCCGGGTGGACGAGCTCGGCGCGTTCGACGATCGGAACCTTGCCCCCGAAGTAGTCGACGACCGGTTCGGTGGTGCCAAGGAGCGCAGTTGCGGTGCGACCTACGATCTCCGCACCGGTCTTCTCGATCACACCGGCCGCGTCGAAGGACTCGATCGTCGCGACGACCTTCGGGTGCAGTCGGGCAGGGAGGCCGGTGAAGGCGAGACCGGCGAGCGTCGCAGCATGCAGGCCGTGGGCGTGGACGATGTCCACGTGCTGGTAGTACTTGTGCAGAGTGAATGCGGTATTGGGATCTGCCAAGGTGAAGCGTCGTCGGGCTGCCAGTTCGATCTCGCGGAAGTTGTCCGCCAGCTCTTCGGGGACTCCGAATGTACCCAGCAGCGAACGGTGGGCAGCGACTGCTACCTTGAAGCCGGCACGCAGATGCCCGAGCACTGCGAGTTTCGCGACTTCGACGACGGGACCCGTGGTTTCGGCGAGTACATGCAGAATCCTCGTGTCTGCGCTGAGTGGGTGGACCTCGCCGGATTCGCTCATTTCCTCATCCTTTTCATTAGATCGACGCTGCTTCTACCCTACCTGGGAGGGCATGAGTTCCGTGTATATGCCCACCAGTTCTTTGGCCACTTCTCTCTCATCGGGAAGTTGGGCTCCGCGGGCCTTGGCCCGGGCGGCCAGCTGGGCCCTGCGAGCAGGATCCGAGGCCAATTCGCCGATGGCTGCGGCAAGGCCCATGTCGTCATCGTCATTGATGAGAATGCCCGCATCCCCGACGAGTTCCGTCGTGCCACCCGTGCCGGTGGCGATGATGGTTCGTCCGGAGATCAGCGCCTCCTGCAGCACCAGCGCACGTGCCTCCCAGACGCTGGTGAGCACATAGAGATCGGCGGCCGCATTGAGTTCGGCGATATCGTCTCTGGGACCGAGGAAATGCAGAGCAGGCACCGCCGAGGTGCCGGCGAGGTCCTCGTACTGCCCGCACACCTCATCGAGGACGGCCTGGTCGGCGGCTCCTGCGATGAGGAAGACGAGTTCTGGTCCTTGATGCTCGGATCCCGCATTCGGCTCATGCGACTCGCTCGGCTCGGGCCCGCCGAGGCGGCCCAGGGCCCGGACGAGCATCGGATAGTTCTTCTGCGGTGCGACACGCCCGACGGCGAGCACGATGAGCGCGTCTGGCCCGAATCCGAACTCCGCGGCCAGTGCCGCGCGGGTGGCAACGGCCGCCTCGGCGGGGACCTCAAGGACCTCCGGGGCTGCGGCGGGCACGAACCTGGCATCGCGTGCGCCGAGCTCCCGAGCCCTGTCCACCAAGTCGGTGCTGGCACCGATCGTCACGTCCGTGCCCTTGGCAAGCAGAGTCTCGATGCCGGTCTCGACCGTGGCTCTCAGACCCTGACCACTGGCCCGGTTGTGGAGGCTGATGATGAGGCGGGGGCGGTGCCGAATGGACCGCGTCGCCAGCAGGGTGACGAATCCTGACCGGAAGCCATGGGCGTGGACGATGTCGGCGTTGAAGCTGCCGATGAGCCTGCGCAGCCGGATGATCAGAGCACCGTCACGGGCACCGATTCCGGTTCCCATGTCAAGGGCGGCGAAGCGGACCCCGGGCAGGGAGGAGAAGCCGAAGTGCTCATCGGTGGAAGCGGGGCCGATGACTCCGAGTTCATGGCCGGCGGCGGCGAGGTCACGGGCCAGGGCACGCACATGGGTGCCGACACCCCCGGTCGATGTGCCGAGCACGTAGATGATTCTCATCTCTCATCCTCATTCTCTGTCGAAGTGATCGGTCGCGGCGCCTGTACGGCAGGGTCGGTCTGTTCGGCGAGGTCGGGACCACCTCGGCGATTCGACAGCAGTCCGCGCACCTCGGTGAGATAGCTGCGGTCGATGGCGATGATGCCGATGAAGATCACCACGCCGACCAAGGCGGAGACCACGCCGTTGATCACCGAGCCCACGGCTGCGGTGCCGAGAGAATCGACCAGCCACCCGGACACGAGGACACCGGCGACTGAGGCGACGGCCGCGGCCAGCAGGGAGTGCAGGCTGCGGCGCACAATGCCGCGCAGGCCAGCCGCTCCCAGGACCCGGCGCATCGAGATGAGCAGGAACAGGCCGGCAACGCTCATGCCGAGGACATAACCGGCGCAGATTGCCACGAGGGTCAGACCGGCGTCTCCGTCTGCGTTCGTGACCAGGATCGCGAGCACCATGCCGACGATGACGAAGACCCAGCCGACCGTGGTGGCCACGGCCGCGTGGCGGGAACGTTCCAGGGCGTAGAAGACACGCGTCCCCCAGGCGACGAAGGACCAGCCGGGGACTGCGAGTGCCATGACCATGATCGCCTGGCTCATCGAAGAGAAGGGCGCTGATGCGTGTCCGCTGGCAGCATCGATGGCGGTGAAGAACGTCTCCAGGGCGCCGGCTGCGGTCATCAGGATCACCGTGCCCAGCAGTCCGATGCTGACGATGACCGTCGTGGTCGTCGACGTCAGTTGGTGCAGGCGCAGGGTGGCCGTTTCTCGGTCCTCGGCGCTCGCATCGGGATCCTTGGTCCGTCCCACCCATCCGGACAAGGAGGGGAACATGACCGTGACCAGTGGGATCGCGAGCACCCCGTAGGGCAGGAGGTAGACCGCGTTGATGTAGGCGAACAGGACGTAGGTGCCTTCACCGCCGGAGTAGTTCGCCATTCGCAGCGTCATCACCACTGCCGCCTGCTGAGCGAGCAGCGCGGCCATTCCTGCTCCGGCCAGTCGCAGTGCACGGTGGGCGACCCCGGGTGGGAAGGTCCAGGTGGGCGAGATCCTGAGACCGGTCGAGCGCATCGGCAGGGCCAGCGGCAGTGCCAGGGCGGCGACGCCGATCGTGGTGCCCCAGCCGAGCCAGCCGATGTGGGACTGCCAGGTGCCGTCGGTGCCGCCGACTGCCTGGTAGGCGAAGTAGCATCCGATGACGACGAGGCTCGAGAGCAGCGGCGCGAATGCCGGCCAGAGGAACTTCCGGTGTGCCTGGAGAACACCGGTGAGCACGGCGCCGATGCCGTAGAGGACGAGCTGAGGCGCGAACATGAGCAGGAATACCGCGGTGGCTCTGTGCTGCTCGTCCCCATCCTCGATCAGCAGGTTGGCGATCGGGTCGGCGAAGACCGCGAGGATGATGCTCAACGGCAGAGTGACTGAGACGGCCCAGGTCAGTAGCGCCGAGGCGATCCGTCCCGCCGTTTCCTTGTCCGAACGTGCCAGGGGAATCGCCAGGAGCGGAATGACTGCTCCGGCCAGCGCGCCGCCGGCGACGACTTCGAAGAGGATGTTGGGAA
This sequence comes from Brevibacterium sp. RIT 803, assembly GCF_016892625.1. Lineage (GTDB taxonomy): Bacteria > Actinomycetota > Actinomycetes > Actinomycetales > Brevibacteriaceae > Brevibacterium. Next base: position 16,523 of record NZ_JAFEMW010000007.1, on the reverse strand, counting down.
CCTGGTTCGCCGACTGGTAGGCGGTGCCGACGGTGCCGGCACCCACCGTCGGCGAGAAGACCAACCACCTCAGGAACCCGATGAGGCGGGTGAAGAGGGTGATGACCGAGACGAGCAGCGCCGCAGAGGCGAAGACTCGAACCAGCTTACTCACACGGCCTCGCGGCCGAAGGCGTCGATCTCACGCAGTCCGGGGGTGGATTCGATGATGGAGGTGAACGAGACCTTCTCACTCAGCAGGGTGAGGCCGACTAGGCCAGACAGCACCAGCGCACGCTGGGTGGCTGTCGAGTTCTCGGCGACGATCGTTCCCAATGCGGCACCGAGGGCGTTGGCGCCCGTGTCGCCGAGCATCACCGCACCGTCGAGGTCGTCTGGCCACGCTGCGGCGCTGGCCCCGGCGATGGCTGCGCTGGGCGACCAGGTCAGGCCGTGCTTGTGGGGCATGAAGGACAGTGTCAGCAGACCTGCCTTGAGGGCGCGTCCAGGGCGAAGATCGAGCAAGTTGAACAGGTTGGCCGTTCCGGCGATGACTCCCCCGGTGACGACGACGTCGACCGTGGAACCGAACCAGGTCTGCTCTGCCGTCGTTGAGTTCGAGGAGAACAGCCCGCGGCTGTCTCGCCCGGTCCGCAGAATCGTCGCAGCCGCGATCGAGGCCAGCGGGATTCCGATGATCTTGATCCCGCCGGTTGTGATCTGGCCTTGGGCCAGTGCGCTGAGGTGGCCGCGCAGTCCCTTCGAGTCACCGGATTCGAGGAAGTCATCAACCGCGCCCAGACCTCCGGCAACGGTGGTCACCAGCAGGGTCGCTGCGCGCTGACGCGGCGCTTCGATGAGGAGGCTGCCTGCCAACAGTCCCGCTGTGACCGCTGGACCTTCGACGAGGGAGACGTCATGGCCGGCATGATTCGTGCGCACGACCTTGTCATGGGTGCGCAGCTTCGAGGACAGGATCGCCTTAGTCGCCGTGTAGCCGAGGAAGCCGGCGACGGCGGAGCTGACGAGTGAGCGGATCATCTCAGTCCTTTCCTGGCATGATCTCTTCGGCATCATTGGAGAATCCGTAGTGGCCGTGGGTTCCGGCTTCGCCTGCGGCTAGGGCGCGGACGGTGATGACGGCCCCGGCTCCCAGCCCGAGTCCGTCGACGGTGCTGGCCCGCGACTTCTCGGTCCTGAGGATGGACACGAGACCGTTCTGGGCCGATCCCGCGTCTCCGGCTACGACCACGGACTTCGAGTCAGAGGTCAGCGAATTGATGAAATCAGTGATGAGGGTGCGGTTTGCCTTGTCATTGGTCGCTTCGGGGCTGGGCTCGGTCTCATCGGCGAGCTTCGAATTCTCATCATCGATGACGACGAAGAGCGAGGTCGGCTTGTGGTCGGTGTCGGTGCGCAGGCGTCCTGCGTCGACGAAGGCATCGAAGATTCCGGAGGACTTCTTCTCCGCAGCGTCCCGGTCCTTGCCGCTTTCGAGCATCGTGGCTTTGCCGGTGAGGGCGATGACGAGAGCGGACCGAAGCGCCGTCGAGTCGTCCTTCGGCAGGCTCGGCACCGAGTCTCTCAAGGTTTTGAGGAAGTCTTTGGAGTCCGTCAGCGACAGGGTGTTGTCCACGAAGGAGACGTCTCCCCCGATCTTTCCGCCAGCTTCCTTGATCCGGTTGGTGACCTCTTCGACCTGTTCGGGGTCGGCCTTCGGTGCGCCGATGATGCTGACGTCTTCACCCTTCAGTGTGTCGCCGATGAGTTCGGGGGCGGCAGAGGTCACGAAGTCGTTCTGCTTGTCGATGTTGCCGTTGGCTGCATCGATCTTCGCGCGCAGATCGTCACGGTCTGCGCGCAGTGAGTCGACCTGGCTCTGCAGGGACTCACCGATCGGTTCCTTCAGCGGTCCAGCGCCAAGGACGATTCCCACCGCCAGGGCCAGGAAGACCGAGACGAGAGAGACAAGGTGGTAACGAAAATCAATCACTGGTCAGTCCTTGAATGATGCTGGCAGATTCTGAGGATGCAGCAGGGTCGCCGCCGAACAGGGAGCCGATCCAACCGAAGACCCCGTCGAGTTGAGCTCCGACGAGCCCGATGAGTGTCTGGCCGGCAGCTGTCGCGAACAGTGCCACACCGAGTGCGACGAGGCCCGCGATGATCAGGATGCTCAGTTGCAGGTTGGAGATCCGCTGTCGGTACAGCAGCGATACGCCCTTGGCGTCGATGAGCTTCGAGCCCACTCGCAGGCGCGTGATGAATGTCGAGGCCATGCCTTTTCGCCCCTTATCGAGAAATTCCATCACGGTGTCGTGTGTGCCCACGGCCACGATCAGGCTTGCGCCTTTGTCGTCGGCCAGCAGCATGGCGATGTCCTCGCTGGTGCCCGAGGCGGCGAAGGCGACGCAGTCGACGCCCAGGGAATGGACGCGCTCGGTTCCGGGTGCGTTTCCGTCCCGGTAGGCGTGGACGACGATCTCGGCTCCGGAGGTCAGCGCGGTGTCGGACACGGAGTCCATATCGCCGACGATCATGTCGGGTTTGTAACCGGCTTCGATGATGGCGTCGGCTCCACCGTCCACGCCGACGAGAAGCGGACGATACTCCCGGATGTAGGAGGCGAGGATCGCGAGGTCCTCTTTGTAGTGGTAGCCGCGGACGACGATGAGGGCGTGTCTGCCGTCGAACTTCGTGGCGACCTCGGGGACGACGAGTTCGGCCGAGAGCAGGTCCGAGTCCTTGCGGATGTATTCGATCGTGTTGTCGACGAAATCCACGAGCACGGAGTTCATTCCGGCCTCGGCTGCGTGCATGTCCTCCGCGATCGTCTCCGAGGTCTGGACGATGCCGGTGGCGATCTCCTTCTCGTCGAGGAGCACTGTGTCATCGGCGATGCTGATCTGGGAGTTCTCCTCGACCAAGTCGAAGATCTCCGGGCCGGTGGCGTCGATGAGCGGGATTCCGGCGTCGACGATGATTCCCGGTCCCAGGTTGGGGTAGCGACCGGAGATCGACTTGTCCGCATTGATGACTGCGGCGGGTCTGCAGGCAACGAGTGCCTCGGCGGAGATCCGGTCGATGTCGGCGTGTTTGATGACCGCGATATCGCCTGCGCTCAAACGCTTGGTGAGGTCTTTCGTCCGCCGATCGAGTCTGGCAGGAGCCGGGCCGGACCTGGTTGGGACTGTGGGCTTCTCCCGGGTTCTACGCACTTTCATGGTCCGCCCATTCTCTCATGTCAGCGCCGTCTGACCGGTCTTGACCTGCCGTGCTGAGTCGAGGAGTTCGGCTGCATGGGCCTTCGCCGAGGAGGAGTCCTCCATTCCGGCGAGCATCCGTGAGAGCTCGATGACCCGTTCGTCTTCGCTGAGTTCTCTGACGCCGGATTTCACGGTCTCGGCGTCGTCGTCCTTGACGATGGTGACGTGGGTGTCCGCCCAGGCTGCGACCTGGGGCAGATGGGTGACGACGATGACCTGTGCGTTCTCAGCAAGTTTGGCCAGGCGTCGACCGATCTCGATGGCGGCCTTTCCTCCGACACCGGCGTCGACTTCGTCGAAGACGTAGGTGGGGATGGCTTCCCCTGCCGCGCGGACGACTTCGATGGCGAGCATCACGCGTGAGAGCTCACCACCGCTGGCGACCTTGCCGATGTCATCACCGGCAGAGGAATCGTGTGGGGCGAAGGTGAGGCGGACATCGTCGCACCCGTGTGCTGTCGGTTCCCGTTCGGTGAGTTCGAATGTCACCTGGGCCTTCGGCATCGACAGGGCTGCGAGCTCTGCGCTCACGGCGCGGGAGAAGGATTCTGCCGTGGCGGTTCTGATCTCTGTCAGGGCGCTGCCGGCTGCTTCCATTGCGCTGCGTGCTGCCTCGAGTTCGACGTCGAGCTGTCCGAGGTCGCGGTCATCGGCTTCGAGCTCGGCCAGTTCCTGGGCTGAGCGTGTTTCGAAGTCCAGGACTTCGGCCACGTCCTGCCCATAGGCGGCCAGTGATCCGAGTTCGGCTCTGCGAGCTTCGGTCTCTTCAAGTGAGGTCTCCCCCAGTTCGTCGAATCCGGTGAGATAGGAGCTGAGCTCTGCGGCGGAATCGGACAGGCGCAGGACCGCATCGTTGAGGGCGTCCTTGATTCGAGCCAGTTCCGGGTCCGCGGATTCCACGTCGGTCAGTGCGCTGATCGCTTGGTGCACGTGGTCGACGGCGGCACCGGCATCGTCGAGTTCGCTGCCGAGGAGGAGGTCGTGGGCACTGCCGACGGCCTGTGTGATCTCAGCCGCGGCTCCGAGCTTCGCAGCCTGCGCGGTCAGTGCCTCATCTTCACCCGGGACTGGTCGGACCTTGTCGATGGCTTCCAGGCAGCCGCCCAGCCACAGGATCCTCTCCCGTCTGGCCGCGGTACTGTCCTTGATTCGGGCGACCCGGGTCTGGGTTTCGCGCCAGTTCTCAAATGCTGCACGATATCTGCCGGCCACGGCCTCGAGTTCGGGGCCTCCCGCTGCGTCGAGCAGCTGCCGCTGTTGGGCGGGACCTTTGAGTCGCAGCTGTTCGGACTGTCCGTGGAGGGTGATGAGCTCATCGGAGATCTCGGTCAGCACCGAGATGGGGACGGTGCGTCCACCGGCGGTGGCGCGGGCGCGTCCCTTCTGTGCCACGGTGCGGGAGATGATCGCTTCGTCCTCGGCGTTGCCTCCGGCCTCTTCGATGCGGGAGCGCACGGAGTCGGTGACGGCGGAGAAGATGCCCTCGACCTCTGCCTTCTCCGCACCTTTGCGAACCACACCTGCACCGACCTTGCGGCCCATGAGCAGGCTCAGTGCTGAGACGAACATCGTCTTACCGGCACCGGTCTCACCGGTCACGACGGTGAAGCCTGTAGAGAGTTCGACCTCTGCTTCGGCGATCACGCCGAGGTGGGAGATTCTCAGTTCGGAAATCATCTACGCCTCCTCGATCGGTCCCCGCCAACCGGAGACGGGCAGTCGGAACTTCGCCACCAATCGATCGGTGAAGGGGCCGGTGTGAAGTCGGGCCAGTTTGATCGGTGACTGTGAACGTTTGGCTTCGATCCGCGCCCCGGCTGGCAGCTCGAGGGCTCTCCGGCCGTCGCACCACAGGACGGCGGAGAAGTCGGGATTGCGCGGCGAGATCTCCACGCCGAGGCGGGAGTCTGGGTTGACGACGAGCGGTTCGGTGAACAGGGCATGGGCTGAGATCGGGATGAGCAGCAGTGCTTCGACCTCGGGCCAGACGATGGGGCCGCCTGCCGAGAAGGCATACGCGGTCGAACCGGTCGGTGTTGCCAGGATGACTCCGTCGCAGCCGAACGACGATACCGGTCGAGCGTCGACGCCGAGGACGACGTCGATCATGCGGGCCTTCGACGTCTTCTCGATTGTCGCCTCGTTGAGGGCCCAGGCGTTGTAGATGGCCTCTCCCTCGTGCCAGACGGTGACGTCCAGGGCGAGGCGCTCCTCAACCAGGTAGTCACGCTGGGAGGCGCGATGGACCGCCTCGGCGAGGTCTTCCCTTTCGCTTTCGGCGAGGAATCCCACATGTCCGAGGTTGACGCCCATGAGTGGGACGCCGGAACCGTGGAAGCGTTCGGCTGCCCGCAGGATAGTGCCGTCACCGCCGAGGACGATGACGAGTTCGCATCTGGTCTTCCAGGTCGCGAGCTGGGCTGGCTCGATGACCTCGCAGCGGCTGAGGAGTTCCTGCTGCACGTCGGCGTGAGAACTGCGTTCAGCGAAGTCGAGGACCTCTTCGTCGAGGACGACTGGGGTGATTCCGTCGTCGAGGAGCGCCTTCCACACGCTCACTGCTGCCACTGCTGATTCCTCGCGCTGGGGATGCAGCAGCACCATGATGTGTCGGCTCACGGCTCTCCTCTCATGATCTGATCCAGATGGGTTGCGATGTCCGCCTCGTTGAGCCTATCGGACTCGGTTCGTGTTTTCCCTGGTCGAACACGCAGGAAGTACTCCAGGTTTCCACTGGGACCGGGAAGCACGGAGCCTGCCACGTCGACTACGCGGGCCTCGTGATCGGCGATGCCGGCGAGGACGGAGTCAAGGGCCCGCCGTCGCTTGCTCACGGTGGAGACGACGCCGTGCTTGTCGAGTGCACCGCGGGCGAGTTCGAATTGGGGTTTGACCATGAGGAGCAGTTCGCCCGTGGACTGTGTGGCTGCCAGCAGCGGAGCCAACAGCAGTCGCAGGGAGATGAATGACACGTCGGCGACGACCACATCGACCTGCGGCACGTCGGAGCTCTCCAGCTCACGCAGGTTGAGGCCCTCCCGGACACGGACTCGTGAGTCCTGGCGAAGCCCCGCGTCGAACTGGTCGTGACCGACATCGACGGCCCAGACTTCCTTCGCTCCCCGGTGCAGGAGGACCTGGGTGAATCCGCCGGTGGAGGCACCGGCGTCGAGCGCGGTTCTGCCCGCGAAGTCGGTGATGGAGAAGGACTCCAGTGCGCCGAGGAGTTTGTGCGCGCTGCGTGCCACCCAGGGGTCGGGTTCTGTGACTGTGAGCTCGTCGGCATCCGTCACATCCTGCGAGGGCTTCGCGGCTGCTCGGCCGTTGATGCTGACCCGTCCGGCGGCGATCTCCCGTGCCGCTCGGGACCGGGTGGCGATCAGTTCCCGTTCGACCAGTTCGCGGTCGAGTCGGCTCACAATGAACTCACCTGAGAGTCGAGGTCATCCAGCAAGGCAGACAGGAGTCCGTGTCGTTCGGTGCTGGGTGCTTGGTCGATCTGCTCAAGGTCACGGCGCCAGCTTTCAACCGGCACATCACCGTTGACAGATGCCGGTGTGGGTGCCTGGGTGGGTGCCTGTGGCACAGGTCGGCTCTGCGATGCCGGTTGGCTCGGCGCTTCGGCCGGCTGTGGTTCGTTATTCTGCTGTGGTTCGTGCATCGGTTCAGTCATGGATCCTCCGTGGCAGATTCCCTGGAGCCACGTCATCGCCGCGGTCCACCGCCTCCCATGCTAGTCGGAGAGCGTCCTCGACGACGGCGGCCCCGTCGTGGGCAGAATCGTCCAGGCACAGTTGACCATCGACGATCCGTGAGCCCATGGATCCAGGTGCTCCGACGGCCGATCTTTGCGTGTCCTCGCTGTCGATGAGCTTCGGCAGGCCACGCAGGCTGGGCAGGATATAGGTGGGACGCAGACCGGGACGGGCGTGGAGGGCGTCGTGAATGTCGTGGACGCCGGTGAGGACGAGAGCGGTCTCGAACCCTGCTGAGTTCCCTCCTTCGATATCCGTGTCGAGGCGATCTCCGACCATCAGAGGTCGTTTGGCTCCGATCCTGTGTGCCGCGAACTCCATCATGTGCGGGGAGGGTTTGCCGACGACGGTCGGCTGAGCACCGGTGAGTTTGGAGAGCATGTCGATGAATGCCCCGTTGCCCGGGACTCGGCTCCTGGGCCCGACCATCGAATAGTCGGGGTTGGTCGCCCACCATTCGATGCCTGATGTGATCGCTTCACAGGCGCGCACGATCGCCTGGTACGTGATGTCCGGGTCGAGGCCCTGAGCGATGGCGACGGGGCCGTCATCCAGATTGTGTGTCGGTGTCAGTTCCTCGGATTCCAGCGCCGTGGCCAGTCCGGTTGTGCCCACCAGGTAGATGAGTGCCCCGGTTCCGAATCTTTCGGCAAGCCGTCCGGCCAGCACCTGCGCCGAGGTGGTCACCTCGGCCGGTGTCGTGTTGATTCCCAGCGTGGAGATGTGCTCCGCCACCACCTCGGCGGTGCGGGTAGCGTTGTTCGTCACATAATTGACGGGGATGGACTGCTCGTGAAGGAAGTTGATGCCCTCCACTGCTCCGGGGATCGGTTCCGGACCGTGGTAGACGACGCCGTCGAGGTCGAACAGCACACAGTCGATCGGTGCGCCCGATTCCTCAGGCGCACGTCGATCAACCGGTGCTGCTGCGTTGGCGACTGGCGTCACTGATGACCGTTCAGCCGATACGAGACGTTCGTCTCCTCTGAGCTCGCGTTGTCGGCAGGCTTGAGGCTCGTGCCCGATTCTTCGGGTTCTGCGAGAGCTTCTTCCTCGGAGGTCTCTGAAGTCTCCTCATCGGAAGCGGCGCTTTCCTCAGCGTCCTCGAGCAGTTCGTCGAGTTCAGCTTCGATCTCCTCGTCGGAGACCTTGACCTTCTTCAGTTCCTTCTCCGAGACGTGCGTCTTCGACTTCGTCGGAACGTGATCGTCTCCAGTCGCCTCAGCAACGGCATCTGTAATGGCGTTGTCTGCAACCAGACTGGCTGTAGGGGCCTCGTCGGCCTCGGCGTCGCCCGCGTCCTTGTCGAACTCTGCTTCGCCCGCGTCCTCAGCATCTGCGTCGTCGACATCGACATCATGGGCGCCCGAACCAGCCGCGGTCGAAAGTTCGGCCGCGGCATCGTCGAACTCAGCATCTTCGAGTTCTGCAGCGTCCCTGTTGTCAACGCCGGCCATGCCCACAGCATCGACATCGTGTGCCGAGCCGTACTCAGCCTCAGCTTCAGCTTCAGCTTCAGCAGGAGCATCGTCGAGTGAGGCAGGCTCATCATCGTCGATCTCTTCAACGGTCTCGATTTCCACGCCGAGGTTGGGGTCTGGCTCTTCGTCCCCGAAGAGAGTGCCCGTGGCCTTGGCAGTACGACGCGAAAGCTCTTCATACTTGTCGGCCATCTCGGTTTCCCCGTGCAGGCGCAGCACTTCGGAATATGCGGCCATCAGTCGCACCAGTGCACCGCTTGGCTTCTGCGTGAAGTCTTCGGCTTCGATCAGAGCCCGTGCGCCCTTGAGGTCGCCGAGGTCTGATTTCGCACCGGCGGCAACGATGACGAGTTCGGTGCGAGCATCGTTGTCGAGTTCAAGCTCACCGGCTGACTCGAACAGCTCGATAGCCTTCTGAGGCTTGTCACGACCGCGTTCTGCATCAGCGATGAGCGCAATGTTGTCGTTCGAGCCGGAAATTCGTCGGTGCGTGCGCAGTTCGCGAACTGCCTCGTCGTACTTCTCCACGTGATAGGCGGCAATGCCGAGTGCTTCTCGGACCAGGCCAACGCGACCCGCGCGGGCCATGGCTGCCTTCGCATGCTCGTAGGCGCGTTCCGGATCGACGTCCAGGAACCCTCCGGCGGAGACGAGGTGCTTGGCAACTGCGGCTGCGTTCTCCTTGTCGAGGGTACGCAACTGTCCCAGCAGCTCTTTATCAAGTTCCTTGCCGGTGACCTCTTCGGGAATCGGCGGCTCTTGGATGCGCGGACGGCGTGCGCGCTGTTCGCGTGCGTATTCGCCGGTCTCGGTAGAGCGCACGGCTCTGCGGTCATTATTGTTACGCCCGAAGCCTCCGCGGTCACCGCCGCCGTCGCGACGTCGGCTTCCTCCGCGGTCATCGCGGCGGTTGCCCTGGTAACCACCACGACGTTCTCCGTCGCTGGAGCGATTGCCCTGATATCCACCACGGCGTTCACCATCATTGGAGCGGTCACCTTGGTAACCGCCACGACGGTCACCGTCCTTATTGCGGTCCCCTTGGTATCCACCACGACGCTCATCACGACGGTCGCTGCCGAAGCTGCGGCGTTCACTGTCGTTGGAACGGTTGCCCTGATAACCACCGCGACGTTCACCGTCGCTGGACCGGTTGCCCTGGTAACCACCACGGCGTTCACCATCATTGGAGCGATTGCCCTGGTAACCACCGCGACGTTCACCATCATTGGAGCGATTGCCCTGGTAACCACCGCGACGTTCACCGTCGCTGGAGCGATTGCCCTGGTAACCACCACGACGGTCACCGTCCTTATTGCGGTCGCCCTGGTAGCCGCCACGACGCTCATCACGACGGTCGCCGCCGAAGCTGCGGCGTTCACTGTCGTTGGAACGGTTACCCTGATAACCACCACGACGCTCACCATCGCCGGAACGGTTACCCTGAAAACCGCCACGGCGTTCACCGTCGCTGGAGCGGTTGCCTTGGTAACCACCACGACGGTCACCGTCCTTATTGCGGTCGCCTTGGTATCCACCACGACGATCATCACGACGGTCGCCGCCGAAGCTACGGCGTTCACCATCATTACGACGGTCGCCACCATTGCCACGGTTGCCCTGGTAACCACCACGACGCTCACCATCGCTGGAGCGATTGCTCTGATAGCCGCCACGACGGTCGTCGCGACGATCGGAGTTACGTGACCCGCGCTCGTCCCGGGACTGGTGGGAGTCCTGTCGACGATTGTGATTGCTGTCGCGATCTGAGCGGCGCCCGCCGTCCGAACGGCGGTTCTGCTGGCTGTCTCGCGAATCCCCTGGGGCCACGATTCTCCCTATAAAGTCTTTTCAATGATTCCGCACCATTCTAGTCCACTCGAAACGGGTAAGTCCTGTGCGTGGGAACACGAATTCATTGTCGACAGAGTGATGCGATGGTCACGGTAAGTTCTCTTTCGCAGCCACCGGTCAGGTCCGGGCCACACAACCCGCAGTCTCCGGCCACCTCGATTCATCAGACGAAGCGGCGGTGCATGGTTAGGCGGACCGCTCCCCTATTAGGCATCAGGCCATAACATCAGAGCAAGATCGCCTCTATGTGCTCTGTTAGAATCGTGGCGAACCGTGCCCTCAGCAACGGCATACGGGGACACACGGTCATCTCATCGCGGTCAGTAGGGGATTCATGAAGCCTGGTGTGGAAAATTCGAGCATGCTGGTCCACTCTTTTCACGCCCCCGCTTCAACCGCATTATCGCCACATGAAACTACATCAGCAATTGCCTCTTTTCTGACGTCACACCTGAATACCGGAATCCAGATCAGGCACCGTTGCATGATGACCCGGTGTTTCAAATACCCTATCGACGTCCCGACAATTGTGCTCATTGTCACCGCAGGCTCAGTGCACAGATCGCAGCACGAGGTTCCACACAGCAACGACTGTTCCGGACCCCTCGCAGACACGGAAGCCTTCACCCCAGACCGTGCAAGGCCGCATGTGCGCACAGTATCGTCGGCAATCTGTGACTCTGTTCATCCGATTGAGCATCGGATGCCCTTGTTCGCATATCGTGGCTCTCGGAAGCGTCACCACCAGCGGAAAGAGGAGACATGCACTCAGCAAGGACTCGCACTTCGACATGGGTGGCCAAGACAGACTCAATCTCAATGATTTTCACCATCAAGGAATAGGAGACATCGTGCCCAACACGCTTTTCATCGATGGACAGTGGGTTTCGGCCCAGAACGGCGGGATCAGAGAGATCCATAATCCGGCAGACGGCAGTTTCGTCGCCGAGGTGGACGAAGCCAGCCCAGCCGACACCGAACTCGCAATCGCCGCCGCTCGTCGCGCCTTCGACTCGGGCGTCTGGTCGAGCGTGCCCGCCAGCGAGCGGGGCGATCTGCTCCTCAAGTTCGCATCGGTCCTGCGGGAGCGCAAGGCAGAGTTCGCCCGCGCCGAATCACTTGACACAGGCAAGCGCTATGTCGAGTCCGAGATCGATATGGATGACATCGCCAACTGCTTCGACTACTTCGGCAAACTGGCCGCCAACGACGCCGGCCGCGTCGTCGACGCCGGCACCGACACGGTCGCCAGCCGCATCGTCCACGAGCCCGTCGGCGTCTGTGCCCTCATCACCCCGTGGAACTACCCGCTGCTGCAGGCCGCCTGGAAGATCGCGCCTTGCCTGGCAGCCGGAAATACGTTCATCCTCAAACCTGCCGAACTCACCCCGCACACAGCGATCCTGACGATGCAGGTGCTCGAAGAACTGGGTCTTCCGGCAGGAGTCGGCAACCTGATTCTCGGCGCCGGCGCAGATGCAGGTGCACCGCTGTCGACCCATGAGGACATCGACATGGTCTCCTTCACCGGCGGCCTCGTCACAGGACGCCTGCTGGCTGCGAACGCGGCGGCCACCGTGAAGAAGATCGCACTCGAGCTCGGCGGAAAGAACCCGAACGTCGTCTTCGCCGACGCGGACTTCGAGGCCGCTGTCGACAACGCGCTCAACGCCGCCTTCGTCCACTCCGGTCAGGTCTGCTCCGCAGGTGCCCGACTCATCGTCGAAGACTCCATCGCCGAGAAGTTCGTCGACCGCCTCGTCGAGCGCGCTCAGCAGATCCGCCTCGGCGGACCCTTCGATGACAATGCCGAAACCGGACCGCTCATCTCCGCAGCCCACCGCGACAAGGTCACCGCCTATGTCGACAAGGGCGTTGCCGAAGGCGCGCGCGTGCGCTGCGGCGGCACATGGGGCGAGGGCGATCTGGAGAAGGGCTACTACTACCTGCCCACCATTCTCGACCAGGTCAAGCGTGGAATGTCTGTCGTCTCCGACGAAGCATTCGGCCCTGTCGTCACCGTCGAGACCTTCTCCACGGTCGACGAGGCCGTCGAGATCGCCAACGATACCTACTACGGTCTCGCCGGAGCGGTCTGGAGCCAGGATGCGGGCAAGACTCAGCTGGTCGCCCAGCGTCTGCGCCACGGAACCATCTGGATCAACGATTTCCACCCTTACCTGCCACAGGCCGAGTGGGGCGGATACAAGCAGTCGGGCTTCGGCCGCGAACTGGGACCGACCGGTCTGGCCGAATATCAGGAAGCCAAGCACATCTACCAGAACCTCGAGCCCGCCGTGACCGGCTGGTTCCCCGATCACAGCAAATAAGGAGAATCAGAACGTGGAAACTACTCATAGCTTTGACTATGTCGTCGTCGGCGGAGGCTCCGCGGGCGCTGCCGTGGCCGCGCGACTCAGCGAGGATCCCGAGGTCAGCGTCGGACTACTGGAAGCGGGCCCGACCGACGTCGGCGAAGACGTCGTCCTCAGCCTCAACCGGTGGATGGAACTCCTCGAGTCAGGCTTCGACTGGGACTACCCCATCGAGAAGCAGGAGCACGGCAACTCTCATATGAGGCATGCCAGGGCGAAGGTCCTCGGCGGCTGCTCCTCACACAACTCGTGCATCGCCTTCTGGGCCCCGCGTGAGGATCTCGATGACTGGGAGACCAAGTTCGGCGCCACCGGGTGGGGATCGAAAGACACCTTCGGCCTGTACAAGAAGCTGGAGAGCAACGAGCTTCCCGGTGACCACCACGGTCACGACGGCCCCGTGCACCTGATGAATGTGCCGCCGAATGACCCATGCGGTGTCGCCCTGCTCGACGCCTGTGAGCAGGAGGGCATCCCCCGCGTTCAGTTCAACGAAGGCGAAACCGTCATCAACGGTGCCAACTTCTTCCAGGTCAACCGGAAGACCGACGGCACCCGTTCGTCCTCCTCGGTGTCCTACCTGCACCCAATCCTCGACCGTGAGAACCTCACGATCCTCACCGACACTCAGGCCAAGGTCCTCGAGTTCGACGATCAGGAGAACTGCACCGGCGTCCACGTCGTCAACAACGCCTTCGGCCACACCAAGCGCATCGAAGCAAAGCGAGAAGTCATCGTCTCCTCTGGTGCGATCAACACTCCTCAGCTGCTGATGCTCTCGGGAATCGGTCCTAAGGATCACCTCGCCGAGGTGGGTGTCGATGTTCGCGTCGATTCGCCGGGTGTCGGTGAACACCTGCAGGACCACCCCGAAGGTGTCATCGCCTGGGATGCGAAGAAGCCGATGGTCGACGACTCCACCCAGTGGTGGGAGGCCGGAATCTTCACCCCCACCGAAGAAGGCTTGGACCGCCCCGACCTGATGATGCACTACGGTTCCGTGCCGTTCGACATGCATACACTGCGTCAGGGCTACCCGACGTCGGAGAACACCTTCTGTCTGACTCCGAACGTCACGCACGCCCGCTCACGCGGCACCGTGCGCCTGCGTTCGCGTGATTTCCGGGACAAGCCCTACGTCGATCCTCGGTACTTCACCGACCCTGAGGGCCACGATATGCGTGTCATGATCGCCGGTATCCGCAAGGCTCGTGCCATCGTGGCTCAGGACGCAATGTCCGAGTGGGCCGGTGAGGAGCTCTTCCCCGGCAAGGATGTCCAGACCGATGAGCAGATCGAGGACTACATCACCCGCACCCACAACACCGTCTACCATCCGGTGGGCACGGCGCGGATGGGTGCAGCCGATGACCAGTCGTCGCCGTTGGATCCCCAGCTGCGAGTCAAGGGTGTCAATCGACTCCGTGTCGTCGATGCTTCCGCAATGCCGGAGATCACGACGGTCAACCCGAACATCACAGTGATGATGATGGGTGAGAAGTGCGCCGAAATGATCAAATCAGGATCCTGACGCCTCATCACGGAATCCTGATCGGTCGACGCCGGTCAGTGTTCTGACGGAGAGAGATAAGGACCACTGAGGAGGGCCTCGCTGACAAGCGGGGCCCTCTTCTACACCAGCCAACACTAACGGTGCGGTGGAAACCCTGTCCGGTGACAGATGTGTCCCTCCCGGACGGGCTTGAGCACCCCGGCTTATACATCGGCTCAGTCTGATCAAAGCAGAGGGACTGGCCACACCCGGCACGCAGGCTTGGCCAGTCCCCTAGCCTGTCCTAGGCGGGACGCGTCACTTCACTCGCGTCAGCCTGGATGTTCCGGCTCGCTCTTGGCGCTGCCTGTTCGGCTGGCCAGCGTTCCATAGCGCTTCTTCTTCCTTCCATCACCCGGGACGTAGGGGTCACGGAACTCAGGAGCCGGCTCAACAGCTTCAGGCGTAATCACGACCTCTTCATCTTCGTCGTATTCGTGCCCGAAGACGTCATCATCATCGGTCCTGCGCTCAACCTCTTCGGGTGGGAGCACCTTCTTCCATTTGCGCATCCGCACACGTGGCAGTTCACCTGCGTCTTCGCGCAACGCGCGCATGAGAGCGTAGATCTGGAAGTACGCGATGATGAAGAACGGCAGCCCAACGAGGATGATCGTCGACTGCAGTGCCTCGAGCCCGCCCGAACCAGAGAAGACGAGCAGGGCCGCGGTGACAACGGCAACAGAGACTGCCCAGAATATGCGCTGACCCAAGGGATTGAAGTCCTCGTGACCGTTGTTCATCGTGTCCACCACCAGCGCAGCGGAGTCCACCGAGGTGACGAAGAAGATGACTACCAGGATGATCGCAATCACCGACACCGGCCCTGCGAGCGGATAGTGATCGAGGAAGGCAAAGAGCGCTCCTGGGATGTCTCCCTCGCCGACAACACGATCGACGAGGCCGCCACCCTTGTTGAACTCGATGTCGAAGGATGCGTAGCCGAAGACACCGAACCAGAGGATGGAGAAGGCCGAGGGAACAGCGAGGACACCGATGACGAACTGTCGGATCGTGCGACCACGGGAGATTCGGGCGATGAAGATGCCGACGAAGGGTGACCAGGTGATCGTCCACGCCCAGTAGAAGACTGTCCAGGTATTCTGCCAGCCGGTATCGGCAAACGTATCGTTCCACAGCGCCAGTTCAGGAAGAGTCTGAATGTAGGTGCCCAATGACTCGAAGATGCCGCGGGCCATGAACAACGTCGGTCCCAGAACGATGATGAAGATCAGCAGCAGCACCGCCATGACGATGTTGATGTTCGACAGAACCTTGATGCCCTTGTCTAGGCCCAATGACACGGAGATGGTTGCCAGGCCGCAGACGACACCGATGATGATCAGCTGCCAGAGGGCATTCTCTGGAATTCCGATGATCTCTGCCAGACCGCCGTTGATCTGCAGAGTGCCGAGACCGATAGATACCGCAATGCCGAAGACCGTGCCGATGATGGCGACGACGTCGATGAACTTGCCGATGGGACCGTGGATCTTCTCACCGAGAATCGGCTGGAAGATGGAGCTCACCCGCGGCGGAAGGTTTCTCTTGTGGATGAAGTAGGCGAAGCACAGAGCCGGGAGAGTGAAGATCGTCCAGGTATGCAGAGTGAAATGGTAATAGGTGAAGTTCATAGCCTCCGTCGCCGCTTCAACGGTGCCAGGTTCAATGCCAAGCGAGGCTCGTGGCGGATCACCGAAGTGGCTGACTGGTTCTGCCACTCCCCAGAACATGAGGATCGAACCGATGCCGGCAGCGAACAACATAGCGAACCAGGCACCGTTCGAGTGTTCTGGCTCTTCATTGTCCGGACCGAGCTTCGCTCGACCATACCGCGAGGCCGCAATGTAGATGAGAAAGACCAAGAACACGGTGACACCGAGGATATAGAACCAACCGAGGTTCGTCAGCAGCCAATCCGAGGCTGCAGAAACTCCGGTATCGAGGGCGTCAGTGAAGAAGATCGTAGCGAGTACGAACACTATGATGACCGCGGCCGACGAGAAGAAGATCGCCGGATTCGTCCGGAGCCTGAGGGTATCGTGCAGTCGATTGAGCATGGGCGGTACCTTCCTTCTGTATGTGCGGCCCACACTACCCAACCAGTGGCGATGTGGGTGCGATCATGCGCGGAAGGGTTCTCCATCGTTGCCCGATAGGCCGCGCACCATCAACTCACCTGGTGTCAAGAGGATCTGAGCAACCTCAAAGTGAATACGAGAAAGGGGCCACCCCACAAAAGTGGAATGACCCCAAACCCA
>NZ_JAFEMW010000006.1 GCF_016892625.1 Brevibacterium sp. RIT 803 | reverse complement strand
AGGGATCTTGCCCTCTGGTGGGCTCGGTGTTGAGGAGGCCCTGAAGGTCGAAATACGCCGCAATAGGCCCATTGTGCACCACTGCCGACTCGCCGACAGCAAATTTTCCCCACTTTCCTCCACCTATCTGACCTGGGCTTTTATAGGCCGAAAGGGTGCCGAAGGGTCAAACCACTAGATTGGGTGGAGGGAAGTGGAGTACTGTGGTTGCTATCGGAGCCAATTGGGTTTCGAAAGGGGTGAGACGACATGTTCTTGGGCACTCATTTGCAGAAGCTCGACGACAAAGGTCGGCTCATCCTGCCCGCAAAGTTCCGGGAGGAGCTTTCGCCCGGTCTCGTATTGACCCGTGGACAGGAGAACTGCCTCACCCTGTTCCCCACCACGGAATTCGAAGCCGAGCACGAGCGAATCCAGAACGCGCCGAAGACGAACAAGGAAGCTCGCGATTACCAGCGTGTATTCCTGTCGGCGGCCTTTGCGGATCAACCGGACAAACAGGGGCGCATCACGGTCCCGAACATATTGCGGCAGTACGCATCACTCGATCGGGAAGTTGCGGTGATCGGCATGGGCAACCGCGTCGAGATCTGGGATTCACCGACATGGGATAACTACCTGGTCGGCGCTCAGCAGGCATTCGCTGAACGTGAGGACGAGGTGATTCCAGGAGTGATCTGATTCTGCTCGGGTTTGATCCTTGCCCGCCGTGTTCGAGTTTCGGGGAACTTCCCCGTTTCCGAAGTTCGGCAGTCCTGACACACTTCCCCGGTGCCAGGGCAGCGGCGGACAAGGTTCTGGCTCCAGCAGTTCACCCCCCCCCACGACCACCACCCACGAAGGACTCACCTATGAACGATCAGCACGTACCAGTGCTCCTGGAGCGCGTGGTCGAGCTCATCGGGGTCGGAGTCCAGGCCGCCAGAGACAACGGCCACGCACCGATCGTCGTGGACGGAACACTGGGGATGGGAGGACACTCGGAAGCGGTCCTCACCGCCTTCCCCGATGTCCACCTCATCGGAGTCGATCGCGACACCCAGGCCATCGAGATCGCCACGAAGCGACTTGCGTCCTTCTCCGACCGCATCGACATCGTCCATGCCGTCGACGACGAGATCCCAGAGATCCTCGATGACCTCGGCGTCGATCACATCAGCGCCGTTCTCCTCGACCTCGGGGTATCGTCCCTGCAGCTCGACGAGGACGAGCGAGGATTCTCATACTCCCGTCCTGCGCCCTTGGACATGAGGATGGATCGGACCCAGACTCTGACCGCCGCCGAGGTGCTGGCCACCTACCCCGAAGCTGAACTCCGGCGCATTCTCCGTGAGTACGGCGAAGAGAAGATGGCCGGCCGGATCGCGAAGATCATCGTCACCGATCGTGAGGATGCGCCTTGGGAGACCTCGGAGCAGCTCGCAGCGATGCTGGGACGGGTTCTTCCTCAGACGAAGAAGAAGTCCCACCCCGCGAAGCGAACGTTCCAGGCACTGCGCATCGAAGTCAACGACGAGCTCGGTGTGCTGCGGACAGCTCTGCCGGAGGCTCTGCGGGCACTGCATATCGGGGGAGTGGCGGTCATCGAGTCGTACCAGTCCCTCGAGGACACGATCGTGAAGAAGATATTCCGTTCCGCAACCACCACCTCGGCGCCGCCGGACATGCCCGTCGTCCCTGAGGAACTCCAGCCGTGGCTGTCCGAAATCATTCGTGGTGCGGAACTGGCAGACAGTGACGAAGCAGACAGGAACCCTCGCGCCAAGAGCGTGCGATTGCGTGCAGTACAGAAGATCAGGGAGGCAAGATCGTGAGGAACGCTCAAGCGGCCATCCGCCAACCCCGCGTCACTGAACGGACGCGACGCCTCGAAGATTCCGCCAGTCGGCCGGTACCGCCTCGGCTCAAGCTCCTGAAGTTCGAGCTGCCGAAGGCCAGGGTCCCGTTCTCTATGCTCTGCGTGGCGATCCTCGTTGCCACCCTCGTGGCCGTCCTGCTGCTCAACATCTTCATCTCTCACACCTCGTATCAGATCGACCAGCTGAATTCCGAGAAGGAACAGCTGGCCGAGCAGAAGGATCGACTGGTCGAAGACAATTCTTACCGCGAATCTCCGCAGAACATCTCGATCGCGGCAGAGGAGCTTGGACTGGTCCGCGACTCCTCGCCCGAGTTCCTCGATGCGAAGACCGGAAAGATCATCGATGCACCTCCGATCGACGTCAGCGGAGAAAAGAAGCCGACAGTTGTCCCCGGACCGCGTGCCAATACCCGCGAAGACCTCCGTCCCAATCTACGATCGGATGAGAAGCTGCCAGTAGTCGGGGGCAGTCCCAGCAAGGACATCGCGCCGCCGGCTCAGGAAACTCCGAAATAGGGAGAGTCCGACAGCCATTCGCCGACAAGCAAGGACCAAGGACAGTGCAATGGGCCCACGAGCCACTCGGGTGAAGAAAAAAGGCGGACGAGGCACACCGAACCTTCGCCTGCGGATGGCACTGATCGCGGTCCTGTCCATCCTGGTTCTCCTTGTCACCTCCGGACGGCTGATCTCGATCCAGGGCATGGATTCGATGAAACTGGCCGAGAAGGCACTGTCCAACCGACTCGTCACCAAGACCCTGCCGGCCTCGCGGGGTCAGATTCTGGCCTCCGACGGCACGGTCCTCGCCGACAGCGTCTCCCGATATCAGCTGGTCGTGGACCAGCAGAACGTGGCCCAGTACAAGGTTGACGGAAAGCTGGTCGGTGCCTGGGGAGCAGCAGAGGCCCTGGCGAAGCCCCTCGACACCGACCCCGGACTGCTGTACCCGAAGCTCGTCGGCGACAAACGCTGGAACCCCGTCGCCAAGGGGCTCACCTCTGAGACCTGGCGAGCCGTGAAGAACCTCAACATCCTCGGCCTCTCCGCCGAGGAATATGCTGTGCGTTCCTACCCGTCAGGTGCAGTGGCTGGGAACCTCGTGGGCTTCCTCAGTTCCGACGGCCAGCCTCAGGCGGGCCTGGAGATGGCCTACAACGACCAGTTGAACGGTCGCGACGGTCAACAGCAGTACGAACGCGGTGCTCGAGGCGAGATCATCCCGCTCGGCGACAACAACACGCGCAATGCCATCGATGGCAAAGGTCTGCAGACGACGATCGACCCGGCCCTGCAGTACTACGCCCAGCAGGCGATCGAGGAGCAGCGGAAGGAAAATGAGGCCGAATCGGCTTCGATCGTCATCAAGGACATCGAGACCGGCAAGATCCTCACCGCCGCAGACGCACCCAGCGTCGATCCCAATTCGCCGGGCAAGGTGGGCGGCACCGATCGTGGGTCGCGCATCTTCACCGACGTCTTCGAACCCGGCTCGACCGCAAAGATGGTCACGGCCGCAGCTCTGCTCGACCAGGGTCTGGTCACCCCCGAACAGGAGTTCACGGTCCCGGACAAGTGGAAGGCTCCCAACGGAGAGGAATTCCGGGACTCGCACCCGCACCCGGACGAGAAGCTCACCTTCGCCGGAATCCTCGCTGAATCCTCGAACACCGGCACGATTCTGGCCGGGAACGAGCTCTCGGAAGAACAGCGCTACGGCTACTTGAGGAAGTTCGGCTTCGGCTCGCCGACAGGCATCGAGTTCCCTGCCGAGACATCCGGCATCCTCCACCCCTACCAGGAGTGGGACGGCCGCACCAAGTACACGGTGATGTTCGGCCAGGGGGTGGCCGCGAACGCCGTGCAGACCACCGATGTCATCGCGACCATCGCCAACGGCGGAGTGCACGTCCCCTCGAAGCTCGTCGATGGAACGGTCTCCCCATCAGGGAAGACGATCCCTAATCAGGCAGGCGAACCTCAACGCGTCATCAGCAAGAAGGCCGCTGACCAGACTCTGTCCATGCTCGAAGGCGTCGTCGCCAAGGGCACCGGCAAATCGGCGCAGGTCTCCGGCTACAGGGTGGCGGGAAAGACAGGTACCGCGCAGGCACCGGCAGCCGAGGGCGGCGGCTACGACGGCTACACAGCTTCCTTCGTCGGCGTCCTCCCCGCCGAGGACCCGAAGATCGCGATCTCTGTGACGTTGCAGCGGCCCCGAAACGGCTATTACGGTGGAAGCGCCGCCGCCCCGGTATTCTCCGACGTCGCCGGCTTCACCATGCGGCACCTCAAGATCCCACCGTCGACCGCAGATCCCCAGCTCCCTGCTCGAGAATGGAAATAATGCGCATCTCACAGCTGCTGCCCGCAGCCCCTGGAACCATTCATGGAGATCCTGACCGTGAGGTCGGGGGAGTCTCTCACGATTCGCGCACGGCAGCGCCGGGCCACCTCTATGCCGCGCTGCCGGGCGCGAACGTCCATGGAGCGAAGTTCGCAGCGGATCTCATCGATCGCGGTGTGACCGCGATCCTCACCGATGCGACCGGCTGGGACGTGATCGCCCAGAGCGTCGATCCGCAGACTCTCACCGAGGTGACCGGGCTGATCGTGGAGCACCCGCGGGCCGTTCTGGGCTATGTCTCGGCCGCCGTGTACGGCACCTCGGGGCGTCCCCAGCTCATCGGGGTGACCGGAACCAACGGAAAGACGACGACGACCTATCTGGTCGACGGCATGCTTGAGGCTCTCGGCCATCGCACCGGTGTCATCGGGACAGTGGCGACGCTGATCGCCGGTGTCACCGAGGCGAGCGTGCGCACGACTCCGGAGGCTCCCGAGCTGCATGCCCTGTTTGCGAAGATGCGCGCCGCTGACGTCGACACCTGTGCCATGGAAGTGTCCTCACATGCGCTGAGCCAGCACCGCGTCGACGGTGCCCACTTCGCGGTCTCAGGTTTCACCAACCTCTCCCAAGACCACCTCGACTTCCACCACTCCATGGACGAATACTTCGGCGTCAAAGCCGAACTGTTCACTCGCGCCTTCTCCGACACCGCAGTCATCGTCGTCGAGGACAAGTGGGGCGAGAAGATGGTCGAGGCGGCGCAGGTGCCGGTGCGCACGCTGGGGCGTGACGATCGCAGCGACTGGCGGATCGAACACACTCCAGGAGAAGCAGACTTCGTCCTCCACCTCGACGGGCCCGATGATGAGGGCATCGCACTGCGATCCCCGCTGCCGGGGGATTTCAACGTCACGAACACTGCACTAGCCGCAGCCATGCTGCTGGAAGCCGGAATTGCGGCCACCGACCTCAACGCAATCGGCCGAACCTTCGTCGCATCGGTCCCCGGGCGGATGGAGATCATCGACGTCAGCGGTCCACGTGCCGAGGGCCAGTCTCATCCGCATCTCCTCCCACGCGCGATCGTCGACTATTCCCACACCCCCGATGCGATCGAGAAGGCGCTGGAGTCACTCCACGCCGACAGTGACGAACTGGTGATCGTCTTCGGTGCCGGCGGTGACCGGGACAGAGGGAAGCGATTCGGAATGGGCCAGGCGGCCGCTCGGGGAGCCGACGTGATCGTTCTCACCGACGACAATCCGCGCACCGAGGACCCGGCAATGATCCGGGCAGCCATCAAAGATGGCATCGATGCTGAGATCTCAACCGGAGGTGCACGTGTGAAGAAAGTCATTGAAGTGGCAGAAAGAGGGGACGCGATCGACCAGGCGATCGCTGCTGCCGGAGCCTCCACAACCGTGCTCATCGCAGGGAAGGGGCACGAAACCGGGCAGTCAGCAGGCGGGGTGGTGACAGACTTCGACGACCGGTCGAGGACACGCTCGGCGCTGCGCACGCGACTTGGCGGCGCACAAACAGGTAAAGTTCACAGTTGATATGAAGCGACTGAGTGCAGCCGAAATAGCAACCGCCGTCTCCGGCGAGTTGTACGGCGTAGACCCCGAGACCAAATTGTCCGCCGGAGTGGTAACCGATTCGAGAGAAGTCGGACCCGGCGATATCTACGTTGCCCGCCGAGGTGAGTCCTTCGACGGCATCGAATTCGCAGCAGCGGCCGTGGAGGCGGGCGCAGCGCTGATCATCGGCGAATCCGTTCCCACCCTCGACGATACGACCCTGCCCACCGTTCTCGTCTCCGACGCGACGGAAGCACTTGGCCAGCTGGCCAAGGCGAACATCGAGGCATTGCGTGAGGTCGGTGAGATCACGGTCATCGCGATCACCGGTTCTGTCGGAAAGACCACCGTGAAGGATCTCGCTGCCGACCTGCTCGCTGGCGAGGCCGAGACGGTGTGGCCGCCAAACTCCTACAACAACGAGGTCGGCGTGCCCCTGACTGCACTGCAGGCGGGGGAGACCACGCGGTTCCTGGTCCTGGAGATGGGGGCCCGTTCCATCGGCAACCTCGCCTACCTGACCAGCCTCGTCCGCCCCGACATCGCTGTCGAACTCGCGGTCGGCACCGCCCACTCGGGCGTCTTCGGATCGATCGAGAACACGGCCCGTGCCAAGGCTGAGCTCGTGGAGTCCCTCACTGCAGGATCTGTCGCGATCCTCAACGCCGACGACTCACGAGTCGCCGGGATGCGTGAGGTGCTCTCACCTGATGTCGAGACATTGTGGTTCTCCCAACGCGAATCGCTGCCGGAGTGGGTTGCCAGTGAGGACTCCGTCGTCCGTGGAACAGGCGTCACGACAGACGCCTCCGGACACGCCGCTTTCTTGCTGAACTTGCCAGGAGAGGAGCCGCAGGACGTTCGTCTGGCTCTGATCGGTGAACATCACGTGGGCAATGCCCTTGCCTCGGCTGCGATCGCCCATGCCTGTGGGGTGGGCATGAAGTCCATCGTGACCACGCTCTCAACCTCCTCGGCTGCGAGCCGCTGGCGCATGGAGCTCATCGATTCGCCGTCGGGCGTGACTGTGCTCAACGATGCCTACAACGCGAACCCGGAGTCAATGCGCGCTTCCCTGAAGACGCTGGCGTCGATGGGCCGCGGCGATGAAGACAGCCGACCACGTCGGACGTTCGCCGTCCTCGGCGAGATGCTGGAGCTTGGCGACGAATCCGTTTCCGCACACTCCGATATCGGCGAGCTCGTCGTACGACTCAACATCACCCGCACCATCGTCGTCGGTGACGGAGCGAAACCCATCTTCAACGCTGCGAACCTCGAAGGTTCATGGGGCAACGAAGCGGCTTGGGTCGCGACCGCTGCCGAAGCGAAGGACCTGCTGAGTGCGGAACTGGCACCCGGGGACATCGTCCTGTTCAAATCCTCCAGAGATGCCGGTCTGCGCTATCTCGGAGATGAAATCGCCGGTGTATCGGGGGCCCAATGATCGCCGTACTGCTCGCCGCCTGCCTGGCACTGATCCTGGCACTGGTCGGCACGCCGCTATTCATCCGTGTTCTGGTCAAACGAGGCTACGGCCAGTTCGTCCGTGACGACGGTCCGACCTCACACGCCACGAAACGCGGCACACCGACCATGGGCGGCGTCGTCATCATCGGTGCCGCCGTCCTGGCCTACCTGCTCGGACACCTGTTCACAGGATCTGTGCCCACTGCTTCCGGACTCCTCGTCCTCTGGCTTGCCGCGGGACTCGGCGTGGTCGGCTTCCTCGACGACTTCATCAAGATCAAGAAGCAGCGCTCACTGGGCCTGCGACCGGTGCCCAAGCTCCTCGGCCAGGCCTTCGTCGGAATCTCCTTCGCGGTGCTGGCGCTGCAGTTCCCGAACTCCTTCGGTGAGACCCCGGCGTCGACGAAGGTATCGTTCATCCGCGATACCAACCTCGACCTGGCATTCGGATCCGCAGTGCTCGGACTCATCCTGTTCGTCATCTGGGCCAACCTCATCGTCACCGCGGTATCGAATGCGGTGAACTTGACTGACGGCCTTGACGGACTGGCCGCCGGCGCTTCGGTCGTCGTCTTCGCCGCTTATGTCGTCATCGGGACATGGCAGTCGACGCAGAACTGCAATCTGATGACGGACGCCACGAACGCCTGCTACTACATGCGCGATCCACGTGACCTCGCAATGGTCGCCGGCGCCATGGCAGCGGCGTGTTTCGGTTTCCTGTGGTTCAACACCTCACCCGCGAAGATCTTCATGGGCGACACCGGCTCCCTGGCCATAGGCGGGGCAATCGCCGGTCTTGCGATCATGTCGCGGACTGAGCTTCTGCTCGTCGTCCTCGGTGGACTCTTCGTCATCATCACCCTCTCTGTGATCATCCAGGTCGTGTCGTTCAAGACCACCGGAAAGCGCGTCTTCCGCATGGCTCCGCTCCAACATCACTTCGAACTCAAGGGATGGGCAGAGGTCACGATCGTGGTCCGGTTCTGGATCATCGCCGCACTGTTCGTCATCGCCGGAATCTGTCTCTTCTACGCCGAATGGGTGTCTCGCGTTGGCTGAGAATCCCCTGACCGATTATCCGAACGCCGAGGCGATCCCGGCCGCACTCGTGGGGCCGAGCTCGTCCTTGGACGGGTTGCGCATCCTCGTCACCGGTCTCGGTGTGACGGGGTTTCCCGCAGCTGTCCATCTCGGCGAACGCGGTGCCGATGTGATCGTCGTCGACGGCGATGATCAGGCAGATGTCAGTGAGAAAGCTCAGATCCTCGAGGTCTTCGACGTCGATATCAGGCGCGGAGAAGAGCACGTCTCGAACCTGCCCGCAGAACCGCTCGATCTGGTCGTGACTTCGCCTGGGTGGCGCCCCGACCACCCCTTGCTCCTGTCTGCTGCCGAGGCGGGTGTGCCCGTGATCGGCGAAGTCGAATTGGCATGGAGGATCCGTGGCACCAACGACGCCAAATGGCTGGCGATCACCGGCACCAACGGCAAGACGACGACTACGACCATGCTCGAATCCATGCTCCTGGCCGATGGTCGCAAGGCCAAGGCCTGCGGCAACATCGGTGCACCGCTTCTTGAAGCCGTGCTTGAGCCCGGACTTGAGGTGCTGGCGATCGAACTCTCGAGCTTTCAGCTCCACTGGCAGTATTCGCTGAGTGCCGATGCTTCCGCTGTGCTCAACATCGCGCCCGATCATCTGGACTGGCATGGCAGCGCCGATGCCTATGAGGCCGATAAGGCCAAGATCTATCACCAGACCAAGACCGCGTGCATCTACAACGTCGCCGACGAGGTGACACTGCACATGGTCGAAGACGCCGATGTCGTCGACGGTGCCAAAGCCATCGGCTTCACCACTGGCATCCCACGACCGGGGGAGGTGGGCGTCGTCGAGGACATGTTGGTCGATCGCGCCTTCATCCCGCAGCGATACTCCTCGGCCGCTGAACTCGCCTCCTTGGACGATGTCGCCGCGGCGGCCGGTGTCCCCGGCCGTGCGCCGGCAGACCACCAGGTGTCGAACGCACTCGCAGCCGCAGCCCTGGCACGGAGCATCGGGGTACCGGGTCAAGCGATTTCGGAGGGACTGAAGAACCACTCGCTCGGAGCCCACCGGATGGTCACCGTCACGGAGAGCAACGGGATCACCTGGGTCGACGATTCGAAGGCGACGAACACCCACGCAGCCAACGCTTCGCTGGGCAGCTTCGACTCGATCGTCTGGATCGCCGGGGGGCTGCCCAAAGGGGCGGACTTCACCTCACTGTTCTCCGATCACGGCCACAGGCTCCGCGCACTCGTGCTCATCGGAGCCGAAGACTCAGCCTTCCGGGAGGCCATCGCGGCGACAGTTCCAGATCTTGACGTGATCAGGATCGAACCAGCTCTCGCCGTGGACTCGGGCGTACCCCGACGCCGGGGAGAAGCCGTGGTCGCTGCAGCAGTGGAAGCTGCCGCAGACATCGCCCGCGCGGGCGATACCGTCCTGCTGGCTCCTGCGGCGGCCAGCATGGACCAATTCCTCAACTACAACACTCGGGGTGAACTCTTCACCCAGGCTGTCCACGCTCACCTGGGGAGCTGACATGGGACGGCAGACAACCGCGAACTCCCAGTCACGCCGTCTCCGATCGACCAGGTCGGCCGAGCCGGCCGTGGGCCCCACTGGGGACACGGAGGCCGCAGCGAAGAAGACTGCAGCGAAGCCGAGCGCGAAGTCGCCGAACACCGGGACTGTGAAGACCACCAAGGCCGCGAAGGCGTCGTCCCCGAAGACCACCAAGGCCGCGAAGGCGTCGTCCCCGAAGACCACAGCGGGCACGAAGCGGTCAGGGCCGAAGAAGACCACTGCTGCTGCGAAGAGGGCCACGCCGAAGAAGACCACTGCTGCTGCGAAGAGGGCCACGCCGAAGAAGAACGTCGGCACGAGTTCGGCTCGCGACGGCAAACAGACAACGAGCGTGCGCAGCACCCAGACGGCTCACCCTAGGACGCATCCTCGGGCAGGAGCTGCTCGGGCAATGCTGTCCTCGGTGCGCCGTGAGTTCGAGCGAGTCTCTGCCTACCCGCTGACGACCTATTACCTGATTCTGGTTTCCGTCCTCGCGTTGACGTCCCTCGGGCTCGTCATGGTTCTCTCCGCGTCCTCGATCACCTCTTACGATGGAGGAGAAGGATCATCCTTCGCCTACTTCAATAAGCAGGCTGGGTTCGTCGCGGTGGGCATCGTCCTCATGATCGCGGCCTCATTCTTTCCGCTGCACACTTGGCGGAAGCTGTCGTGGTGGACACTGCTGCTCGGCGTTGTCATGCAGGCAGCGGTATTCCTCCCCGGAGTCGGCAAGTCAACGAAGGGCAATGCGAACTGGATCCAGTTCGGAGGGTTCCAGCTCCAACCCTCGGAGTTCCTCAAGATTGCTCTGGCCGTGTGGCTAGGAGCCGTCCTGGCCAGCAAATACGGAAAGATGACGACCTTTGGCCACGCCATGATCCCCGTCGTCCCGGGCATCATCATCGCTGTCGGCCTCGTCGTCGGCGGCAATGACCTCGGCACGGGGTTGGTGCTCATGGCCATGGCCCTCGTATGTCTGTTCATCGGCTTCTTCCCGTGGAAGTACTTCCTCCTGCTCTTCGGCGCTTTGGCTGCTGTCGCCGCGTTCTTCGTCTTCAGTTCTCAGAACCGCCTCCAACGCATCACCGCGGCACTCACCGGTCACGCAGATCAGACCGCATCCGACGTCACCGGCCAGGCTTGGCAGTCCAACCACGGTCTGTTCTCGTTGGCCTCCGGGGGTTGGCTGGGGGTGGGGCTCGGTGCCAGTCGAGAGAAATGGTCCTGGCTGCCCGAAGCCCACAACGACTTCATCTTCGCCATCATCGGCGAGGAGCTCGGCCTGCTCGGGTCGCTCGCCGTGATACTGATGTTCGTCGCCTTGGCCTGCGGGATGGTACGGGTGATACTGCGCTCGAAATCCCGATTCGTCCAGATCGCCACGGCCGGACTCTTCGCCTGGCTGATCGGCCAGGCTGCAATCAACATCGCTGTCGTGACCGGACTACTGCCGGTCATCGGACTGCCCCTGCCCTTCGTGTCCTACGGCGGATCCTCCATCGTCGCATCTCTGATGGCGGTCGGGGTGATTCTGTCCTTTGCCAGAACCGAGGACGGAGCTCGCGCCGCGATCAGAGTGCACAAGGACCGTGTGAGGTCGTCGTTCGCCGTACTGGCCAGAAAGAGAAAGAATTGAGATGACGAGCATTCTCCTCGCCGGTGGAGGAACCACCGGCCATATTTCGCCAATGTTGGCAATCGGCCGTGAGCTGCGTGAGAAGCACCCCGATTGGGACGTCTTCGCCCTCGGCACCGCCGATGGACTCGAAGCCAACATCGTTCCGAAGGCCGGTTTCGAACTCCTCACGATCGACAAGGTCCCCATGCCGCGCTCGATCAGCCCAGCCGCGTTGAAGTTCCCGAAACGCTTCGCCGCCAACATCTCCCACGTCAAGCAGATCATCGCCGAACGCGATGTGAAGGCCGTCGTCGGCGTCGGCGGATACGTCTGCCCACCCGCGTTCATCGCAGCCAAACAGGCGAAGATCCCCCTGCTCGTCCACGAGGCGAATGCGAAGCCCGGAATGGCGAACCGCCTCGGCGCCGCCCTGACGAAACAGGGCATGGTCGGAGTCACCTTCCCCGATACGAAGCTGCGCAATTCCGAACTGGTGGGCATGCCGATGCCGGCCGAGATCTCCACGCTCGACCGCAGCGACTCCGTCCAGCGACAGGCATGGCGGAAGGACCTCGGCCTCAACGACGACAAGCCCGCCCTCGTGGTCACCGGCGGGTCCTCTGGGGCGCAGCGCATCAACGATGCCTTCCTCGCGGCGGCACCGATGTGCCAGGAGAACGATGTGCAGGTCCTGCACATCACTGGAGCCGGCAAGGATGACGCTCTGCGGCAAGCAGCGGCCCAGCTGCCCGACTACCACGTCGTCGACTACGTCGATGGAATGCACAAGGCCTACGCCGTCGCGGACCTGCTTGTGGCACGTTCCGGCGCAGCAACCGTGTCCGAGGCCACCGTCGTCGGAGTTCCCGCGCTCTATGTCCCACTTGCCATCGGCAATGGTGAACAGCGCCTCAACGCCGCCGGCAGCGTCAGGGCCGGCGCCTCACTGCTCGTCGACAATGCGGACTTCACCCCGTCAACCGTGACCGAACAGATCCTGCCCCTGGTGACCGACCACGCTCGCTTGGCCGCCATGAGCAAGGCAGCCCTTGAGCTGCACTATCCGACCAACGCCGCCAGCACCATGGCCACCATCGTCACTCGCGCTCTGAGAGGTTGAACATGAGCACAGCTGAAATCGTCCCCGCCACAGAACTGGGCGCCGTCCACTTCATCGGAATCGGCGGTTCGGGCATGTCCGGGATCGCACGGATCATGGTCATGAACGGCGTCACCGTCTCCGGCTCCGACGCAAAGGAGTCAGCGGTCGTCGAGGTGCTGCGCACACTGGGCGCGAGAGTCGAGATCGGACACTCGGAGGACAACCTCGGCGAGGCAGATACCCTCGTCATCTCCTCAGCCATCCGCAAAGACAATCCCGAGCTCGTCGCAGCCGAAGGCAAGGGCCTGCGGATCCTCCACCGCTCAGGTGCACTGGCATCGTTGATGGCCGACAAACGCGCTGTGGCGGTGGCCGGGACCCATGGCAAGACCACCACGACGTCCATGACGACCGTGGCGCTGCAGGCCTGCGGGCTCGATCCCTCGTTCGTCATCGGGGGAGTGCTGTCCACGACAGGCACCAACGCCCATCTGGGCACCGGCGACGTCTTCGTCGCAGAAGCCGACGAATCGGACGGCTCGTTCCTGCTCTACGAACCCACGATCGGCATCCTCACCAACGTCGAAGCGGACCACCTGGACTACTACGGGACCCCGGAGAAGGTGCGAGAGGCGTTCGTCGAATTCTGTGCTGGCATCGGTGCCGACGGCGGCACCGTCATCGCCTGCGCCGATGACCCAGGTTCGCTCGATGTTGCCCAGCAGGCACGGGCGCAGGGAACTTCCGTCATCCTCTACGGCGCCTCCGAAGCCGCGGAAATCCGCCTCCGCGAACTCCAATCGGGCCTGGTCTCCGAATTCGTTCTCGACGTCCCAGGACTAGCAGATCCATTGCCAGTCGCGCTGAGACAGCCGGGTACCCACAACGCGCTCAACGCGACGGCGGCTATCGCCGTCGCCCACAGCCTCGGCGCTGATGTGGCCAAGGCAGCCAGCGGACTCGGAAACTACGGAGGCACTCGGCGACGCTTCGAAGAACGCGGAATCGCGGCCGGTGTGCGCGTCATCGACGACTACGCTCACCATCCGACTGAGCTGCGAGCGGTGCTCAGCGCCGCTCGCGGTGTTGTCACCGAAGAGGGCAGGGTGTGGGCGATCTTCCAACCGCATCTCTACTCGCGCACGATGGAGTTCCGGTCCGAATTCGGCGAAGCCCTCGGGCTCGCCGACGAAGTCGTCGTCCTGGACGTCTTCCCAGCCAGGGAGGACCCGGTTCCGGGCGTCACCGGTGCGCTGATCGCCGATCGCGTCCCACATGAGAACGTGACCTTCGTCGAATCATTCAACGAAGCGGTGCCGTACGTCGCAGCGCGTGTGCGCCCCGGCGACCTTGTACTCACCCTCGGTGCCGGGGATGTGACGATCCTCGGCCCTGAGCTGCTCACTGCTCTGGAGGCCTGAACACCGTGGCGCCCCTTCCCGAACCGCGCATCGGTGACAACTCGACTGCAGACCTCACCGGGGTCATCCGAGCACGTCGGAACCAGGTCTGGCGCCAGCGTCTCGTGCTCATCGGGGCAATCGCGGCGGTGCTCGTCATCGCAGCCGTGCTCTGGCTCTCGCCGCTGATGGCCCTCGATAAGGTCAGCGTCAAAGGCAGTGAGCTGGTCGACCACGAACAGGTCTCGCAATCAGTGCTCGAAACCGACGGCGGCACACCGCTGCCCCGGGTGAGCCCCGGCACGGTGGAGAAGAAGGTCCTCAAAGAATTTCCCCGGGCGAAGGAAGCCTCGGTGCACTATTCGGGGCCACGGAGCCTGAGCATCGAGATCACCGACAGGGACCCGGTCCTGGCGATCACAACGACCGGCGGATTCAAGCTCTTCGACGATGAAGCCGTCAATCTGGGCACCGTCAAGAAGGCACCCAAGAGCGTGACCGTTCTCGAAGAGTCCGACGGCGCACCAGACCAGAAGACCGTGGCCGCAGTGATCCGCTTCATGGCAGAACTCCGGCCACAGCTGCGCTCCGACCTGGCCTCGATCCACGCCAAGGACGAGAACAACCTCGCAGGAGTCATCGACACCGGAAATGCGAAGGCGAAGGTGGTCTTCGGCGACAGCACAAGCGCAAGCCTGAAGATGCGCACCGCCCTGCAGCTGGCCGCCGATGGCCGCACCGATCTCGACGTCTCCGTCCCCTCGGTACCCGTCACCAACTGAAAACCCGAGAAACCAGCCAGTTGACCGGCATTGCCGCCGACACACCGGGTCTGAAGTTTGGCCGATGTCCGACACTCCGGCGAGAATGGTTGCAGTGGTGTTGCCCCGGACAATAGCCTCAGGGCAAAGAAGACTTTTCGAATTTGCACGCAGATGATGCGTGGACGATGCGCCGAAAGAGGAACCGACTTGGCTGAATTCCCACAATCCGGAGCGGATATCAAAGTTGCCGGTACCGGCGGCGGCGGTGTCAACGCTGTTCAGAGGATGATCGACGTCGGACTGCGTGGCGTGGAGTTCATCGCGATCAACACCGATGCCCAAGCGCTCGTGCTTTCGGACGCCGATGTGAAGCTGGAGATCGGACGCGATCAGACCCGCGGACTTGGTGCCGGCGCTGATCCGGAGATCGGCCGCAAGGCCGCAGACTCCAGCGAAGAAGCCATCCGCGACGCTCTTGAGGGCGCCGATATGGTCTTCGTCACCGCCGGTGAAGGCGGAGGAACAGGCACAGGTGCGGCTCCGGTCGTCGCTCGTGTCGCACGTTCTCTTGGCGCACTGACGATCGGCGTTGTCACCCGCCCATTCACCTTCGAGGGACGCCGTCGTTCCGCGCAGGCTGAGGCCGGCATCGCCGCGCTTCGCGAAGAGGTCGACACCCTCATCGTCATCCCCAACGACCGACTGCTCTCCATCTCGGACCGCAGCGTCTCCGTCGTCGACGCGTTCCGTTCGGCTGATGAGGTGCTGCGATCGGGTGTCCAGGGCATCACCGACCTCATCTCCGTTCCCGGCCTGATCAACCTCGACTTCGCCGACGTGAAGTCCGTGATGCAGGATGCCGGCACGGCGCTCATGGGCATCGGAGCAGCCACCGGGGATGATCGTGCCGTTCAGGCGGCTGAGTCCGCCATCGCCTCACCTCTGCTCGAAGCCAGCATCGACGGCGCCCATGGCGTGCTGTTCTGCATCCAGGGCGGTGCCGACCTCGGCCTGTTCGAAGTCAACGAAGCAGCCCGACTGGTGCAGGAAGCCGCGCATCCCGAAGCCAACATCATCTTCGGTGCAGTCATCGACGACAACATCGGCGACGAATGCCGCGTCACCGTGATCGCCGCCGGCTTCGACAACACGGTCGCAGGCCAGGACTCGGCCCCAGCCGAGGCTGCTGTCCCTGCCTCGATTCCGATGGCGACGAGCCCGGCAGAAGTCGAACCAGCGCCACCCGAACAGGCTGAACCGGCACCGGACGACGAGCCTGAACCTCGCAGCGACGAGCACAAGATTCCGGCGTCCCTGCCCAATGAGCGCAGCACCTCGAGCCT
The DNA here is from genome assembly GCF_016892625.1 of Brevibacterium sp. RIT 803. Lineage (GTDB taxonomy): Bacteria > Actinomycetota > Actinomycetes > Actinomycetales > Brevibacteriaceae > Brevibacterium. The sequence continues at coordinate 412,581 of NZ_JAFEMW010000006.1, read as the reverse complement.
CGACAACGACCTCGATATCCCAGATTTCCTGAAGTAATAAGATGTTGCACTCGAGATTCGTCGTTCCCGGAAGGCTGAACGCACATGTTGCGTTCACCGACCGGCACGGCGGCTACTCGAGAGGCGACCTGTCATCGTTCAACCTCGCCCGCCACGTCGGGGACGATGATGAGCTCGTCGCCGCCAACCGGGCCGCTCTGGCTCAGGTGCTCGGGCTGAGTGGCGAGCGGCTGAACTTCGTGTCCCAGGTTCATGGAACCGATGTGCACATCATCGATTCGCCGGAACAGCTGCGCGAGGATCCTGCGACAGCCGACGCTCAGGTCACGACCCGCGCCGGTATCGGACTTGCCATCATGGTCGCAGACTGCACTCCGATCATGCTTGCGGACCCCGAGGCTGGTGTCATCGGCGCGATTCACGCCGGCCGGCCTGGAATGACATCAGGCGTCGTGCCGGAGACGATCACCCGAATGCAGGATCTGGGTGCCACGGACATCCACGCGATCATCGGACCATCAGTGTGCCCACGCTGCTACGAAGTTCCCGCCGGACTGCGGGACGAGGTCGCCGCAGTCGAACCTGTGGCCGCCTCCGTGTCTGTCACAGGAACCCCGGCGATCGACGTCGCGGGGGCGGTGGCTGAACAGCTGCGTCGTGCAGGTGTGAGCATCGACCATTTCTCACGAACCTGCACACGGGAATCCGAGGATCTGTTCTCCTACCGCAGACAGCACAGTACCGGCCGATTCGCAGGCGTGGTCTGGCTCCAGGAAGAAAACCCGACGACACACCCATGAGACTCACCCGCCAGGCTGGTCTGTTGAGATAGTTTGGCGGCAGGCGAGGAAGTGCCGAAGGCCGAGGAGTGGAAAAATGTCAGCAATCAAGAAGACGCTGGAATACCTGGGTTTCGTCGAAGAAGAGGACGAGCCCATCGAACGTCGGGACCGTGAGGTCATCGACACCTACGAAGAGCCCGTCGAAGACTACGTCGAGGACGAGGAACGGCCCCCTGCCCAAGTGACGCCGATCCATCCGACACCGATACGTCCAGTTGACTCTCCCGCGCCAGGAATCTCCATGAATCGCATCAAGACCATCCATCCCCGCAGCTATAACGACGCTATGGTGATCGGTGCCGCGTTCCGTGAGGGAACACCGGTGATCATGAACCTGTCCGAGATGGACGAGAACAACTCGAAGCGCCTCGTCGACTTCTCAGCTGGACTGATCTTCGGTCTGCACGGTTCCATCGAGCGCGTGACGAACAAGGTGTTTCTTCTCACGCCTGAGAACATCGAAGTCAGCGGAGAGAACGAGTCGGATCCGGACACTCAGGCGAGTTTCTTCAACCAGAGTTGAGCTGTTCGACCACCGGTTGACGACGCTCTTATCTCATCCTCAGCTCCGACGTATAAGCTGTGGATCGACAGCTAAGCATCAAAGAAAGGCACGAGGAAACACGTGGCCATCATCTTCTACATCCTCGGCACGGCACTCAGTCTTTACGTCTATGTTCTCCTGGCACGAGTGGTCCTCGACCTCGTTCAGGTATTCTCCCGCGAGTGGAAGCCAGCCGGCTTCTTCCTTGTGCTGGCGGAGATCGTGTACACATTGACCGATCCGCCCCTGCGTCTGCTGCGCAAGGTGATTCCACCCTTGCGGTTGGGTCAGATCTCACTGGATCTGGGCTTCATCGTGCTCCTGATCGGTATTCAGATACTGGCATCGGTGCTGTTCAACTTCTCCAGGGTGAGCGTCTGACATCAGCGGTTCGGACGACGGACGGCGACGTGTTACCAGTTCGTTACGCGAATGATGCACACGTTACTGTGAGAATCGTGAGCTGGTGCCCAGTTCGCTGAACAGTTCCGAGTGTTGCTAGGCTCGATTATTACAACTTCGTCATATGAAAATTGCGACACGGCTTTTCTGCAGGACAAAACTGCAGGTGTTACGCTAATGTGACGTTGAAGCCGTCTTAATGGCGGCAGCGTAATGAATGTAGATCGACCAAAGGTGACCTCATGGCGCTCACGCCTGAAGACGTAGTAAACAAGCGGTTCCAGCATGTGAAGTTCCGCGACGGGTACGACCAGGATGAAGTCGACGATTTCCTCGATGAGGTTGTCGTAGAGATCCGCCGTCTCTACCAGGAGAACGACGAACTTCGTCAGAAGCTCTCCACTGCCGAACAGCGCGTCAAGGAACTCGACGCCGGCGGGGCATCTGCTGCACCTGCTCAAGACATCGATGCCACTCAGGCTATGCCTGCTGCGGTGCCAGCTCCCTCTTCGCGGAACAACGCCGATGCGCCGAAGCAGGGCCAGACTCCTGCCGCACCTGCAGTCAGGGAAGCATCGCCTGCTTCGCAGACCCCTCCTGCGAACCAATCAGCTCCAGCCGTCAACGGCGCTGCACCTGCAGCGGCAGGCACTGCCGCAGGTCTGGGCCTCGGATCGAGCTTGGGCAGCGGAGATGGCGACGCGCACGGACTCATCGCTCTTGCTCAACGCGTCCACGACGAGCACGTGGCAGAGGGCGAACGCCGTCGCGATGAGCTCATCAAGAGTGCCGAGACCGAAGCCAAGGACATCGTCGGCAAGGCCGAGACCAAGCGTGACGAGACCCTGTCGACTCTTGAGACTCAGAAGTCGACCCTCGAGCGTTCGATCGACCAGCTGTCGAACTTCGAACGTCAGTACCGTACGCGTCTGAAGAGCTACCTCAACGATCAGCTGCGCGACCTCGAGAACTCAACCAGTCTGGCACCGGAGACCCTGGACGGGAACTCCTTCGGTTCGTCGTCGAATCACAAACTCTGATTCGTCACAGCAGACACGCAAGGTCCGGGAACTCAATGGAGATCCCGGGCCTTGTTCGTGCCCTCATGAGTTGGACCAAAGCTTCGGAGCCGGCGCCCTCGTGCCCTCAGACAGTGAGTTAGAATGAGCCAAATGAACGATGATGCCACTGAGACGAGACCCCGGCGGCGCAGAATGCTCGGGACGTTGTTCGGCATAGCCGTTCTCGTCCTCGCGGTGGACCAGTTCACCAAGCTCCTCGCAGTCACATTCCTTGAAGGTCAGGAGCCGATCTCAGTCATCGGCACACTGGCGGGCCTCAATTTCTACCGGAACCCTGGGGCGGCGCTGGGACTCGGTTCCGGAGTGACCTGGATCTTCCCCCTGATCGCGATCATCGTGTTCGCAGGCATCATCATGCTGTCGAGGAAGTTGGGTTCGGTGGCGTGGGCTATCGGACTGGGACTGCTCCTGGGCGGACTGTTCGGCAACCTCGTGGATCGGCTGTTCCGTCAGCCCGGCTTCCTCCACGGAGCCGTCGTCGATTTCATCGACCTATCGTTTTTCATCTGCAATGTCGCTGACATTGCGATATCCGCAGCGGCAGTCACCCTTGTGGTGGCAAGCCTCAAAGGCATCGAACTGGACGGATCGGACTCGAAGCACCCGAGCACGGTCGGAGAGGACACACATGGCTGAACGCTCGATCCTGGTACCCGAGGGCTTAGAAGGCCAGCGGGTGGACTCGGCGCTGTCGAAGCTGCTGGGGCTCTCCCGCACTGCAGCCGCCGACATCTGCGCAGAAGGGGGCGTGCAGCTGTCGGGACAGATCGTGGCAAAATCAGACCGCGTCGAAGCCGGTGCACGCCTGGACATCATGATGCCCGAGCCTCCACGTCCTTTGGAGGTCGTGCCAGATCCGGTCCCGGGGATGACGATCGTCCATGACGAGGATTCCTTCGTCGTCGTCGACAAACCTGTCGGCGTCGCGGCACACCCAGCGCTGGGATGGAAGGGGCGCACCGTCGTCGGCGGGCTCGCGGCCGCCGGTTTCAGGATTGCCACTTCGGGTGCGCCCGAGCGGCAGGGGATCGTGCAGCGTCTCGACGTGGGTACCTCGGGCCTGATGGTCATCGCGAAGAGCGAGTACGCCTACAGCGTGCTCAAGCGCGCGTTCAAGGAACGCACCGTGGAGAAGACCTATCACGCGGTTGTCCAGGGACTGCCGGACCCGGTGCTCGGAACGATCGACGCACCCATCGCTCGCAACCCGCGACACGACGGCCTCTATGCCGTCCACAGCGGAGGAAAAAACGCGATCACCCACTACGAGGTCCTCGAAGCACATCGTCGGGCCTCCCTGGTGGAGGTTCATCTCGAAACCGGACGCACTCACCAGATTCGCGTTCATTTCTCCGCCCTCAAGCGTCCCTGCGTCGGTGATCTTCCCTACGGAGCCGACCCGGGCCTGGCGAAGGAACTGCGCCTGGAACGTCAGTGGCTGCACGCTGTCAAACTCGGATTCCATCACCCTGAATCGAACGAATGGGTCGAATTCGAGAGCGGATACCCTGATGACCTGCAGTATGCGATCGATCGCATCCGCACACCCTGAACGCGAGCCAGGTGAGTGCACCGAACACCGCAGCATCTCCTTGCTGACCGTTTCCTTTTCGGACACCGAGGTGGTGGCGCCGGCCCTGTCGGGCGAGTCTCCGGCGGCTGATCTGCGAGTCGCCGATGGTCTGATCTGCGGGTCGCCGATGGTCTAAGCTGGTGGTCGCAACACCGGTCATATCAGAGGGAAGGCTGCCAGTGCCGAAAGACGATTTCGTCCATCTTCACGTCCACACCGAATACTCCATGTTGGACGGAGCAGCCCGACTCACGGACCTGATGGCCGCGACGAAGGCCTCGGGAATGTCGGCGATCGCGACCACGGACCATGGCTACCTGTTCGGTGCCTTCGACTTCTGGTCGCAGGCGACCGCCGCCGGCATCAAGCCCATCATCGGAGTCGAAGCCTATGTCACCCCGGGCACGGACCGGCGGGACAAGACGAGGGTGAAATGGCGCACCGATGAGTCGCAGAAGCGCGATGACCTCTCAGGCGGCGGTGCCTACACCCACATGACGCTGCTTTCACGGAACAACACCGGCATGCGCAATCTGTTCAAGGCCTCATCATTCGCCTCTCTCGATTCGGTGTTCAGCAAATGGCCGCGCATCGACCAGGAGCTGCTGGAAACCTATTCCGAAGGGCTGCTCGCGACCACAGGCTGCCCGTCGGGAGAGATCCAGGTACGGTTGCGACTGGGACAGTATGAAGAAGCCAAGGCCGCGGCCGGCAAGTACCGTGAGATGTTTGGCAAGGACAACTACTATGTCGAGCTCATGGACCACGGCCTCTCCATCGAAAAGCGAGTGACCAAGGACCTGATCCGTCTGTCGAAGGAGATGGACATTCCGCTGGTCGCGACCAATGACCTGCACTATACGCATGAGTCTGATGCCAAGGCGCACGAGGCGCTGCTGGCCATTCAGTCCGGGTCGAAACTCATCGAACCCACCTACGACCAGGGCGGTTCGCGCTTCGCCTTCTCCGGTTCCGGCTACTACCTCAAGTCGGGTGCGGAGATGCGGGCGCTGTTCTCCGAATTCCCAGAAGCCTGCGACAACACGCTCGAGATCGCTGAGAAATGCGAAGTCTCCTTCGACACCTCTGCGAACTACATGCCGAAGTTCCCCTGCCCGCCCGGAGAGGACGAGACTTCCTGGCTGGTCAAAGAGGTCCAGACCGGGCTCGAATATCGGTACCCGGGAGGAATTCCCGACGATGTGCGCAAACAGGCAGACTACGAACTCGACGTCATCATCTCGATGGGCTTCCCCGGCTACTTCCTCGTCGTCGCGGACTTCATCAACTGGTCGAAGGACAACGGCATCCGGGTCGGACCTGGACGTGGCTCAGGTGCCGGTTCCATGGTCGCCTATGCAATGCGCATCACCGATCTGGACCCGCTCAAACACGGACTGTTCTTCGAGCGGTTCCTCAACCCCGACCGTGTCTCCATGCCCGACTTCGACGTCGACTTCGATGATCGTCGCCGTGGCGAGGTCATCGACTATGTGACCAGAAAATACGGCGACGAACGTGTCGCGATGATCGTCACCTACGGCACGATCAAGACGAAGATGGCGCTCAAGGACTCCGCCCGAGTCCTCGGCAAGCCGTTCTCGATGGGCGAGCGCCTGACCAAGGCCCTGCCTCCGGCCGAGATGGCCAAGGATATTCCGCTGGCCGATATCGAGAACACAGAATCCAAGCGCTATAACGAGGCGGGGGAATTCCGAGCATTCGTCGACTCGGACCCCGATGCACGGGAGACCTTTGAAACCGCGAAAGGCATCGAAGGTCTGAAACGGCAGTGGGGCGTCCACGCTGCCGGTGTCATCATGTCCTCGGATCCGATCATCGATGTCATTCCGATCATGCGCCGGTTCCAGGACGGCCAGGTCATCACGCAGTTCGACTACCCCACTTCTGAGGGTCTCGGACTGATCAAGATGGACTTCCTGGGTCTGCGAAACCTCACGATCATCTCCGACGCTGTGGAGAACATCAAGGCGAACCGTGATTACGATCTTGATCTGGAGCACCTGGATCTCGACGATCGCGGGGCCTACGATCTTCTCTCCCGTGGCGATACCCTCGGTGTGTTCCAGCTCGACGGCGGCGGGCTGCGCGCCCTGCTGCGGCTGATGAAGCCGGACAACTTCGAAGACATCTCCGCGACGATTGCGCTCTACCGGCCGGGCCCGATGGGTGCCGACTCCCACACGAACTTCGCACTTCGCAAGAACGGGCTGCAGGAAGTCACACCGATCCACCCGGAGCTCGAAGAGCCACTCGAGGACATCCTCGGCACCACCTACGGACTTATCATCTACCAAGAGCAGGTGATGGCGATCGCGCAGAAGGTCGCCGGATACTCGCTGGGTCAAGCAGACATCCTGCGTCGAGCGATGGGTAAGAAGAAGAAGTCCGAGCTGGACAAACAGCAGGTGGGCTTCTTCGGAGGGATGAAGGAACGCGGCTACTCCGAGCCGGCAGCGCAGGCACTGTGGGACATTCTGCTGCCCTTCTCCGACTATGCGTTCAACAAGGCGCACTCGGCTGCCTATGGTCTCGTGTCCTACTGGACCGCGTTCCTCAAAGCCCACTACACGGCAGAGTACATGGCAGCCCTGCTCACCTCGGTGGGCGACAACAAGGACAAGCTGGCCATCTATCTCAACGAGTGCCGGCGGTTGGGCATCACCGTGCTGCCTCCGGACGTCAACGATTCGGCTCTGCACTTCACCCCAGTCGGTGAGGACATCCGCTTCGGCATGGGTGCAGTGCGCAACGTCGGTGCCAACGTCGTCGACGGCATCGTCGAAGCACGTGAAGAAAAGGGGGCATTCACCTCGTTCACGGATTTCCTCGACAAGGTGCCCAGCCACGTGTGCAACAAGCGCACGATCGAATCGCTCATCAAAGCAGGCGGCTTCGACTCGCTGGGACAGACCCGGCGATCCCTCGTCGAAGTGCACGAAGAAGCAGTGGATTCGGTCATCGGCGTCAAACGCCAAGAGGCCAATGGGCAGTTCGACCTGTTCGCCGGCCTCGGCGGGGACGACGACGAACCGAGCTTCTCCGTTGCGATTCCCGATCGCCCCGAATGGGAGAAGAAGGAGAAGCTGGCCTTCGAACGCGACATGATCGGCCTCTATGTCTCCGACCACCCCCTCAACGGTCTTGAGGGTGTCCTCGCCGCTGAATCGGAGGCCTCCATCGCCGATGTGGTAGATCCGGAAACTCATCGCCACGACGGTTCCCAGGTGAAGATCTGTGGAATGATCACCCAAGTTGCGCGCAAGGTCTCGAAGAACTCGGGCAAACCGTATGCGATCGTGACCGTGGAGGACCTCGAGGCAGAGGTCGAAGTGATGTTCTTCGGCGACACCTACGAACCCGTGGCGAGCCTGCTGGCCACCGACCTCGTCATCAGCCTGACCGGACGCATCCGACTCTCCGATGATCGACCGACCTCGATGATGGCGATGTCGATGACGATCCCGGACGTCACCGATCCGAAGGACCGACCGCTCAACCTGATGCTGCCGATGGAGAAGGCGACGGAGGAGATGGCATCCAAGCTGCTCCGGGTCCTCGAATCACACAAAGGACAGACCGATGTGCACCTGGTCCTCTCTCAGCCTGGCAGGCAGACGGTGATGCGGCTCGACCGCGCCATCCGCGTCGACCCGAACCCCAGCCTCTACGGTGACCTCAAGGCACTGTTGGGATCTCGGTGCCTGACCGCCTGAGGCAATGCGTGAGCGCCTGCAGCGGAGGCCGAGGCAACCGGCGAAGGGACGGGGACTAGAATGGTGCAGGTGAACATTCTGGACTTCCGCGGTGAGAGACTGAGCAAGAGATTCCTCAAGCAGAGGCTGCCCCGTGCCGCCGACACACATGCCGATATCGAACGACGAGTGGCTGATCTGCTGAGCCAGGTGCAGGCCGAGGGCACTCGTGCCGTGAAGGAATTCACCGCGAGATTCGACTCCGTCAAGCTCGAGACTCTGCGTGTGCCCGTCTCCGAGCTCAAGCGCGCCGAAGACGAACTGGACGCCTCCGTCAAAGCTGCCCTGGTCGAATCGATCTCTCGGGCCAGGAAGGTCGCTGATGACCAGCGCCCGACTGATGTCCGCACAGAACTGGCCTCCGGGGCACACGTCACCACACGGCACCTGCCGATCGAACGGGTCGGACTCTATGTGCCCGGCGGGCTGGCTGTCTATCCATCCACCGTCGTGATGAACGTCGTGCCGGCTCAGGCAGCAGGTGCCGCCTCACTGGCCATCGCCAGCCCACCCCAGAGCAACGGGCTGCCTCACCCCACGGTGCTCGCCACAGCCCACATCCTCGGCGTCGATGAGGTCTGGGCCATGGGCGGTGCCCAGGCCATCGGCGCACTTGCCTACGGCCTTGACGATGAGGAGCAGTTGGAACCCGTCGATCTCATCACGGGCCCTGGCAACGCCTACGTCGCCGCCGCGAAATCACTCGTGCGATCCCAAGTGGGCATCGACGCGGTCGCAGGACCCACCGAGATCATCATCCTCGCCGATGCGAGCGCAGATCCGGCGTTCGTCGCCGCGGACCTCATCAGCCAGGCCGAACACGACGAACTCGCCGCCTCCGTCCTCGTCACCGACTCGACCGAACTGGTTGAACGAGTGCAGGCCCAACTCGCAACCCAGGTCCCCGCTGCGACCCACAAGGAGCGGATCAGCATCGCCCTGGAAGGAAAGCAGTCCGCTATCGTCCTCGTTGATGATCTGGACGCAGGAATCGACGTCGTCAACGGGTACGCCGGAGAGCACGTAGAGGTCCATACCTCGGACGCTCATTCGGTTGCCGCGCGGATCACCAACGGGGGAGCGGTGTTCGTCGGGGACTGGGCACCGGTGTCGCTGGGAGACTACTGTGCAGGGTCGAATCACGTCCTGCCCACGATGGGAACGGCAGCACACGGATCCGGATTGGGCGTGCACTCATTCATCAAGGTCAGCCAGGTCATCGACTATGACCGCTCGGCACTGGCCGAGGTTGCCGACCACATCGAGGTGCTGGCCGACAGCGAACAGCTCCCCGCTCACGGTCGAGCCGTCAGCATCAGGTTCGAGGAGTAGATATGCGTTGTCCGTTCTGTCGTGAATCAGATTCTCGAGTCGTCGATTCGCGGACCAGCGAAGACGGCGCCGCGATCCGTCGCAGGCGTCAATGCCGCCATTGCGGGCGCCGCTTCACAACCATGGAAGCGACCAGTCTGTCGGTGATCAAGCGCTCCGGTGTGACAGAGGAGTTCTCCCGTCAGAAGATCATGTCGGGTGTGCGCAAAGCCTGTCAGGGGCGACCGGTCAACGATGACGATCTGGCGAAGCTGGCGCAGAAGGTCGAAGAGGACATCCGTTCCAAGGGGATTGCTGAGATCGACGCCGACGAGGTGGGTCTGAGCATCCTCGAGCCCCTGCGTGAGCTCGACCAGGTCGCGTACCTGCGGTTCGCCAGCGTCTACCAGGGCTTCGACTCCTTGGAAGATTTTGAGACGGCAATCGACTCACTGCGTGCGGATGCGGCTCTGAAATCGGGGGATGCCAGGCAGGCGACGCCCGAAGATTTCCAGGACTGAGAAAAATCACCCCATAAATCTGTGAGCGGAGTAGTCCAGCGCACCGATTCTTGTGTAACATTGACAGTGCGCGCTTCTGGCGCGCGGCCGCTTGCGGTTCGGAGGGGAAGCCGAACCGTTAAGCGGCCCTTTACTTTCTCCATGAGGATGGAAAGAGCCTGGTCGCAGGCCGAAAATCGGCGCAGATTGAAACAGAGGGCGCATCGGAGATGACTCCGATGCGCCCTCTGTCTGCCTCCTGCCTGTGCAGGGCGACGCAAGTGATGCCGCGCTGCCTCAGTCGGCCATGAGCTCGCTCAGTTCGGTCGCTGCTGCAGCCAGGATCCGCAGCCGGTCCGTGGTTCTTGTCAGTGATACATAGAGTGCGCCGACCCCGTCCTCGTGACCGTCAGGGGCGATCAGACCGGGTTCGACGATGACGACCGAATCGAATTCGAGTCCCTTCGCCTGCTGCGCCGTGATGACTGCGATCTGATGATCGAGGCCGGTGACCGAACGGCCGATGTCGAAGCCGGCAAGCACCTCGGCGACGGAATCGATGAGATCGACGGGCGCGATCACGGCGATCTTCCCGCCTTCCACGGATGCGACCTCATCCGTGACGGTGGGAACGAGGGCATCGACCGCGTCCTGCGACGAAGCGAACGACTGCATGTGCGGGTCGGGGCCGCCCTGCCGGACGGATTCGACGAGTTCGAGCTGCGGGAAATGACGGTGCAGGTAGCGGTTGGCCAGGTCCATCACCGACTGGGGCGTCCGGTAGGACACGGTCAGCACCTGCAGTGCGTAACGGTCCCCGACGAACTCGGACAGGATGGAATTCCACGTCCGGGTGTTGTCCACGTGCGAGGACTGTGCCAGGTCGCCCACGACAGTCGCAGACTTCGACGGAACTCGCCGGAAGAGCACGCGCCACTGCATGGGCGAAAGCTCCTGAGCCTCATCGACGACGAGGTGGCCGTAGGTCCATTCGCGATCGTCGAGCGCCCGCTCTGCCAGGGTGACAGCCGGTCCCTCTTCCTCCCACCTGGCGGCCAGCGTCTCGGCATCGATGAGGGCAGAGGTGTCCGTCATATCGAGGACCGCCTCGGCATACTCACGAGCGGACTCGTCGCGGGCAGCCGTCTGCTGCGGACTGCTGCCGAGCAGTTCCGCGAGTTCGTCGAGGAGAGGAACGTCCTCAACGGTGAGCTCGGCGTTGGGTGGACGAATCAGCGTCTGCTGATCTTCGGGGGAGAGAAGGCGGCTGGCAGCGGCCTGCAGCTTGTGCGGTTTGGACAGCAGGGCACGCAGTGCCGCAGCAGGACTGATCGGGAACCAGGCGAGGTTGAGCGCTCGGCGCACATCCACGCTCGAACGCAGCTCGTCCATCAGCTCCGGCAGTCTCTCACCTGCGCCGTCGAGGCCCATCTCCCGGGCCAGATCTTCTGCGAGTGTCTTGAGCAGACCTGAGACGAAGCCGTTCCGGGCGGCGTTGTGAGCATCCCCGCTGCGACGGGCTCGATCGCGAGCTCCGCGCACGTCGCGGCGGCGCAGCCAGATGGTGTGTGAGCCGACGCGCAGCTCTTCGTCCTGTTCGGGGATCCGCTCGTAGTTCGCGACGTGGTTCTTCAGCACCGCAGCCATCTCGGAGCGGCCCTTGATCACCGCCACATCCGTGTCATCAGTCAGCTCGGTCTCGAGACCTGGATAGAGCTGGCCCGGTGTCAGCAGAAGCGCACCGGTCTCGCCGAGGCTGGGCAGGACCTTCTCGATGTACTTGAGGAACACAGCAGAGGGGCCGACAAGCAACACGCCCGACTTGGCGATCCGCTCCCGGTGTCGATAGAGGAGGAAGGCCGCGCGGTGGAGTGCCACCGCCGTCTTTCCGGTTCCCGGCCCACCCTGAACCACGAGCACACCCTGGAGGGGTTGGCGGATGATGGCATCCTGTTCGGCCTGTATGGTCGCGACGATATCGCCCATTCGACCGGTCCGGTGATTGGTCAGTGCCGCGATCAGCGCACCCTCGCCCTGCAGATTCGACCGGTCGGCATCGTCGAGCGCCTCGATGTCGAGCACATCGTCCTCGAGGTCTGTGACTGTGCGGTTCTTCGTCACCAGGTGGCGGCGCCGGACGACTCCCGCCGGGTTGGCAGCAGTTGACTGGTAGAAGCGCTCCGAAGCCGGAGCGCGCCAGTCGATGAGGATCTGCTGACGGTTGGCGTCGGTGAGTCCGATTCGTCCGATGTAGCTGGGCTCGGCGTCTGACCTGAAATCGAGGCGGCCGAAGCACAGCCCGTCTTCGGCGCTGTTGAGCCGGATCAGCTGGTCCTCATACAGGGTGGCGAACGCATCCCGTTCGCTCCGGTGCTGATGGTTGCCGCCGACTTCGGAGATCCTCACCGTACCCAGCCGGGCAGTTGCCTCATCTCGTAATTCGTCGAGTCGTGCATAGAGCTCGTCAAGCTTGACCTGCTCGACGCGTATTTCTGAAGTCTCGGTCATCTCACCTTCCCAATCGGCATTCCATTATGCCGAACTTTTCTCACGGGGAGTAGTTGGAAGCAATGATTCATGCCAGGTGTGTTCTGTCACAGCCCCAGTCGTGACTTCAGCCCTTGCCCCGTCAGGAACGTGGCCATTGTCGCCGCAGTGCGCAGACTCCTATCGATTTCGTGTACGTGAAGCGGGGAATTGGAGGCGATGACGACCACGTTCCCTCGCCTGCGTCCCTTGAGGATTCCGGGCTCGGCGGCGGCAGCGACGTGGTCGAACGCAGAATCCAGCAGCTCCAGTTCTGCTCTGAGGACGCGGTGGTCGCCAGCATCGGGGACGTTGGCGATATAGACTCCTGAGTCCTTGAGAATGCGCGCACAGGTGGTGAAGAACCCCGAGGTCTGCAGTGCAGTCGGCACCGAGTCATGATCGAAGGCGTCACGGATGAGCACGTCAAGGGTGTCGGGACGAAACTTCTCGGCTTCGACCGCGCCGTCTCCGGCACGCAGAGCCAGACCAGGTGCGCGCGGCAGATCGAACCAGGTGCGTGAGTAGTCGAGGAGCACAGGATCGATGTCGATCGCTGTCTGCTTCGAACCCGGCCGCTGGGCATGGAGGGCCCGGGCAAGTGCACATCCGGCTGCCCCGATGTGGACTGCTCGCAAGGGGCCGGCCGGGAACTGGATATCGATGATCCGTGACATCCAATCCAGATATTCGAAGTCGAGCCGAGTCGGCTCGCTCAGAGTGATCGATGAGGAAGGCACCCCGTTGACATGGAGGACATAGCTGTCGACCTCCCCGTCGACCTTCTCCAGGCGCGCGGTGCCGGTCGAGATGTCGACGACTTGTGAGCCAGGTGCTGTGTATATCCGTCGTTTTGCCACCCCTCACTTGTATGCCAGTTGAGCCGCGGTGGCAATTCTGTGCGACTTCGCTTGGGGAAATCGGCCCACACTCATGTGCGTTTGGGTTGTGGACACCTCAATCGTTTCCACATGTGCACAGCTCACTCTGGTCAATCTGACAGGGCAGGAGCTGAAGTGTTGCTATGGAGACCACAGCGAAGACAGCAGAAGACATCATCGGAATCGTGCCCCACACTCTCGGCTACATTCCACGGGAGAGCCTCGTGGCCGTCATCGTGGGCACCGACGACCACGGTGCCCAGACATGTGCGACGACGCTTCGCGTCGACTTCGACTTGGAGACTGCGGCCCATCTCGTAGCAGAAGGCGGGCAGTGGTACAGCGACCTCATCGCTGGAGCGTGCACGGCGACGGGGGTGTTCCTCGTCCTCTACGACTCGGAGTACCAGAGCGGATTGCCAGTGGCGGCTCTGGCAGGAGCCAGCGGGCACAGCGACGAGTACCCACGCGTCCACCGAGACCTCGTGCGGGCGGCGATCGATGAGATCGCGCTGTCGCTGGGGGACCGAGGCATCGATACGCTGAGCGCATGGTGGGTCAGTGAGGAGCGATTCGGCCGCATCGACGACGATGCGCAGATCAGCACGCTGCTCGAAGCCGCCTCGGCCTCGGCGTGTGCAACGGAACTCGTCGCGGCGGGTTCCTCTCCTGCGGCGTCGCCGCGGGAACTCGTGGTCAGGCCCGTATCAGCAGCAGAATTCGCAGCCAGCCGCAACGGCCAACGAGGCAGCTGGCTGAGCATCGCCGAGGGCTTCGACGTCCTTTCCACCCTCTACCCTCGCCTTGCTCGCCTGAGCGAGGTCGAGGACAGCAACGACCCGGCTGCCCTCGCAGAACTGATGACTCTCCAGACGACCATGGCCGTCGACGCGATCCTCAGCGAAAAATGGTCCCGAGACGCACTCGAAATGATCCTCAGCTTCGATCATCCGAACTTCGCCCCAGCCGACATCGAGAAGTGCGGTCCCGGACAGCTGCATCTTCGCGCGCAGAGGTACGCGAGGTCCCCGCAGGCTGCACAGGACATGGTGGGGCTTTCCACAAGTGCACCTCGCCCCCGTGATGTTCAGTTGGGCATTGAGTTCCTCAAGGCCTATATACCCTTGGGGCATCCCGATGTTCGGGCCACCGCATATGCTGTGATCGCATGGTTCGAATGGTCGTTGGGAGGCTCGACCATGGCAGAGCACTACGCCCAGGCAGGGCTCGAACTCGATGCTGACCATGCGATGGCCACGCTGATCCTCAACGCAGTGGAACAGGGGTATCTCCCACGGTGGCTGATGTCAGCACGCCGAGGCCCCGGATGAGCCCGCCGATACGGTGGCGGCTCTCCGCGAATACCTTGGCGCAGGGACCCGAACCGCCGTCCGGGGCTCAATTCGCAAAGCCGGGAATATCGTGCGAAAATTGGGTGTTGACCCTGTCATAGCATCATGGGCGGACTATGTGTTCCCCACGGGCCAGATACCTGGACCTCTTGACATGGGTCTTAGTAATGTCCTGGTGCATTCGAGAAGTTTCAACGCTCGCGAAAGGTGAACACGTGCCGAGAGTCGACAAGGAATCCACGACGGTGACGGAAAAGTCGGAGGGAACGGCCGCCAATACCTCCACCGCTGGATCCAAGACCACTGCGGCGTCGAAGGGAGCCAAGAAGACGACGAAGACATCGGCTTCAGCGACCGCAGCGGAGACCGGGACCAAGCAGACCACCGCGGCCCGAAAGACGACGACCGCCAAAGTCGCTGCGACGAAATCGACCGCAGCTAAGGTGGCGAAGACCGCCGCCGGTAAGAAGACGGTGACGAAGCCGACCAAGGCCGCGGGGGCGAAGAAGAAGTCCGACGACGTGCTCGAGACGGGCGAGGCAGCCGAGCCGGCAACCGATA
Organism: Brevibacterium sp. RIT 803; assembly: GCF_016892625.1. Taxonomy (GTDB): domain Bacteria; phylum Actinomycetota; class Actinomycetes; order Actinomycetales; family Brevibacteriaceae; genus Brevibacterium. Next base: position 397,231 of record NZ_JAFEMW010000006.1, on the reverse strand, counting down.
CTCTCGGCACTGAGCAGAGCCCAGCTGAGGCGACCGAGACGAAGAACTCCGAAGAGAAGGAGAAGAACGCCGCAGTCACAGAGGCTGGCGGCTTCATCGTCTCCGACGCTGACGAAGAAGATGCACCTGCACAGCAGGTCGTCTCTGCGGGAGCGACCGCGGACCCGGTCAAGGACTACCTCAAGCAGATCGGCAAGGTCGCACTGCTCAACGCGGCCGAAGAGGTCGATCTGGCCAAGCGCATCGAGGCCGGAATGTACGCCGAGCACCTGCTCGATGCCGGTGGCATCACCGAACCGCGTGAGTCCATGGACTACAAGTGGATCATCCACGATGGTCGCATTGCCAAGAACCACCTCCTCGAAGCCAACCTGCGCCTCGTCGTCTCATTGGCCAAGCGCTACACCGGCCGTGGAATGCTCTTCCTCGACCTGATCCAGGAAGGCAACCTGGGCCTCATCCGTGCAGTCGAGAAGTTCGACTACACGAAGGGGTTCAAATTCTCGACCTACGCCACGTGGTGGATCCGTCAGGCCATTACGCGTGCCATGGCCGATCAGGCTCGCACCATTCGCATTCCCGTGCACATGGTCGAGGTCATCAACAAGCTTGCCCGTGTCCAGCGTCAGATGCTGCAGGACCTCGGTCGCGAACCGAGTCCGGAAGAGCTCGCCAAGGAACTCGACATGACGCCTGAGCGTGTCGTCGAGGTTCAGAAGTACGGCCGCGAGCCCATCTCACTGCACACACCGCTGGGCGAAGACGGCGACTCGGAGTTCGGTGACCTCATCGAGGACTCCGAAGCGGTCGTGCCGTCAGACTCGGTCAGCTTCACCCTGCTGCAGGAACAGCTGCACTCGGTTCTCGACACCTTGTCCGAACGCGAAGCCGGTGTCGTGTCGATGCGCTTTGGCCTCAACGACGGACAGCCGAAGACACTGGATGAGATCGGCAAGGTCTACGGAGTCACGCGTGAGCGTATCCGCCAGATAGAGTCGAAGACCATGGCGAAGCTGCGGCACCCCTCGCGCTCTCAGGTTCTGCGGGACTACCTCGACTGAGTCAGCTGTCTCCTGCCATGGCTGCGGCCATACGGCATGAGCCCGGTGACGACGATCGCCTGCGGACGCGACTATTCGCGACCGCAGGCGATCTGTCTGTGGCAGGACCTGCTCAGCCGTGGTCGCTCAGGTTCGACCGTCGCCCGTTCAGCACCAGTCGACGATGCCCGTTCAATACCAATCGACGATGCCCTGCATCAGAGCCTCGGCATACTTCTGCTGACCGGACGTCGATTCCATGGTCTTGGCTTCGTCGGGATTGCGCATCTCACCGCATTCGACGATGACGGCAGGAACAGAGGCATTGTTGAGTCCTGCCAGGTCGGGGCGCCGACTGATGGCGTTCTTCCCGTAGGCGCTGTTGGGGGTGAACGGAACAGCCATCGCCTTGCTCATGGCATCGGCGAGGCGGTTCGAGTCGTCTTCGACGGCTTCGGAGCTGCCCGGTTTCGCGACGATGACATGAAAGCCCTTGGTCGTGGCCGATTCGCTTCCGTTGGCGTGGATGCTGACCATGAGGTCTGCGTCATCGGCGAACGTGCCGCGCTCGTCGACGCAGGGGCCCACGCCCGTGTTGTCGTCGCGACTCATGACCACCTCGGCCCCCGCGTCTTCGAGTTTCCGTTCCAGCTTCTGTGCAACGCCCCAATTGAAGTCGGTCTCGGGATAGTCGGTATCCGTTGCGGTTCCGGTGGTGTTGCAGGCTTTGGTCCCACCTCGTCCATCCGGAACCGGTCGGGCGATCTTGTTCGGGTTGGAGGCGTTGCCTCCGTTGTGACCAGGGTCAATGGCGATTGTGCGACCGCTGAGGTCGACCGCGGGGTCCGTTGTCGGGGTATCCTGCGCGGCGGGGCTCGTCGAACTCGATATGGCCTCGGACTCTGCCGGTGCAGACGCAGCGGGTTGCGACGGCGGGCTCGCATTGCACCCGGTGAGGCCCGGCAAAGTGAGAACCACACACAAGAGGGGGATCAGAGTACTGCGACGAGGAGACATAGTGCCATTGTTCCAGGAAAGGCGCCGTCAACAGGTGGTTTCGACGGAATCGACGCGAGACACGGCCCGCAATGGCAGAGACAGAGTCGGTTGAGGGATTAGAATTTAATCGAACGAGAGGAAACGTGTGGAAGAGGAAAGTTACGGCGCCAGGCATCTGTCAGTGTTGTCGGGTCTCGAAGCGGTTCGCAAGCGTCCGGGCATGTACATCGGGACCACTGATTCCCGAGGGCTGATGCACTGCCTGTGGGAGATCATCGACAATGCCGTCGACGAGGCTCTGGGCGGCTTCGGCAAGTCGATCCTCATCGAACTCGAACCGGACGGCTCCGTTGCTGTCACGGACAGCGGCCGCGGCATCCCCGTGGACATCGAGCCCAAGACGGGACTGACCGGCGTCGAGGTGGTTCTGACCAAGCTCCATGCCGGTGGCAAGTTCGGCGGCAGCTCCTATGCCGCGTCCGGCGGTCTGCACGGCGTCGGTGCCTCCGTCGTCAACGCACTCTCTGCTCGACTCGATGTCGAAGTCACACGTGGATCGAAGGTCCACAAGATGTCCTTCCTCCGAGGTGTGCCGGGACGCTTCGATGATTCCTCCGGACAGCCCAGTCCTGACAACCCTTTCGAGGAGTTCCAGGAGCCGACCGGGCTCGACGTCGTTCGCAAGGCGAAGAAGGGAGTCACGGGTACCCGTGTCCAGTACTGGGCCGACCCGCAGATCTTCCTGTCCAAGGCCCAGTTCGACTACCAGCACCTTGTCGAGCGTGCACGCCAGACGGCATTCCTTGTCCCGGGGCTCGAACTGCGCATCGAAGACCGCCGTGGAGTTGCCCGCGACGAGGCCGGCGAGGTCATCACCGAACGCCTCGAAGTCTTCCGCTTCGACGGCGGCATCACCGAATTCGTCGACCATCTGTCGATCGACCCTCCGATGACGGACACCTGGCGTCTGCAGGACACCGGAAAATTCAGCGAGACAGTCCCGGTGCTCGACTCCTCGGGTCACCTGGTCTCGAAAGAGGTCGAGCGCGAAGTCGGCGTCGATATCGCCCTGAGGTGGGGGACCGGCTACGACACGAAGATCAAGTCCTTCGTCAACGTGGTGTCCACTCCGCACGGCGGAACCCACCTGGCAGGTTTCGAGCAGGCCAGCCTCAAAGCCATGCGCAAGGCTGTCGAGGCCAACGCCCGCAAGCTCAAACTGGGTAAGGACAAGCTCGAGAAGGACGATGTGCTGGCCGGCCTGACCGCGGTGGTCACGGTGCAGTTGGCCGAGCCGCAGTTCGAGGGGCAGACCAAGGAAGTCCTGGGCACGGCCGCGGTCAGGCAGATCGTGGCGAAGACGGTCGAGAAGCAGCTGGGCGACATCCTGTCCTCGACCAAGCGCGCAGAGAAGCAGCAGGCCGCTGTCCTCATGGAGAAGGTCGTCGCGGAGCTCAAGTCACGCATCTCGGCTCGTACGCACAAGGAGAACCAGCGGCGCAAAACGGCGCTCGAGGCATCCTCCCTGCCGGCCAAACTCTACGACTGCCGTGACAACGGAGTGGAGAACACAGAGCTGTTCATCGTTGAGGGCGATTCTGCGATGGGAACGGCGAAGGCCGCTCGCAACTCCGACCACCAGGCACTGTTTCCCATCCGCGGCAAGATCCTCAATGTGCAGAAGGCGTCGTTGTCGGACATGTTGGCCAACGTCGAGTGTGCTGCTCTGATCCAGGTCATCGGGGCCGGATCCGGCCGCAGCTTCGACATTGATGCGGCCCGCTACGGACGTGTCATCATCATGACCGACGCCGACGTCGACGGCGCTCACATCCGGACTCTGCTGCTGACTCTGTTCTTCCGTTATATGAAGCCACTGGTCGAACAGGGACGAGTGTTCGCGGCTGTGCCGCCCCTGCATCGTGTGGAGGTGGTCACGAAGCGCGGGACGCCCAACGATGTCGTCTACACCTACAGCGAGGCTGAGCTCCATGCTCTGCTGAAGAAGCTGGAGAAGTCGAAGAAGTCATACAAGGAACCCATCCAGCGCTACAAGGGACTGGGCGAGATGGATGCCGACCAGCTGGCGGAGACGACGATGGATCCGAGCATGCGCACACTGCGCCGTGTGACAATGGCTGACGCCGAGGCAGCAGAGAACACCTTCGAACTTCTGATGGGCTCCTCTGTCGGGCCGCGAAAAGAGTTCATCGTCTCGGGAGCGGCTGTTCTCGACGCTGAACGCATCGACAGCTGAGCCGGGGTGACTCGAGGAGTCAGAACCCGGGAGCGACGGGGGCGAAGAGCAACAGGCTGGGGACCAGCAGCAGGCCCAGCGCCGCGAGCGTCGATGTGACTCGCACCGGTACTCGTGCAGGGTCCAGGGGCCGGGACAGTCGGTCGATCCGCTGAGCAGAGAGATCGCTGCGATGCTCTGGGCTGATGCCTGCCGCTTCTCGCACCGCCTTCGCCAGAATCGCCGGATCGACGTGCTCGCGAGCCTGGTCATCGGCCATGAGCTCAATCAGGCCATTGACTGAGTTGAGGCCGATCGCGGTAGCAGAGAAGAACGGCAGAGCACGGTGCCACGCGGCGAAGGGAATCACCAGCACGTCGTGGCGGAAGTCCAGATGGGCTCTCTCATGTGCGATGACGGCTGTGCGCTCGTTCTCGCCGAGGACTTCGAGCAGTCCGGTTGAGAGCACCGCAGTTCCCTTGCGCGGCCCCTGCGGCAGGCAATAGGCGACAGCTTCGTCGGTCGTGATGATCCGAGTATCAGGGTACGTCGCGGATGGTTCGCTGAGCAGATGCAGAATCTCATCATGGCGAATGCGAGTTCTGCGCGCGGAGTAGAACGTCAGGGCAAGGCAGCCCAGCAGTCGGACGATGAGTGCCACTGCGATGATGAGGAAGATCCATGCGAAGACGGTGAGATTGGCGTGCGACTGTCCTCTGACGAGCTGCCAGAGTCCTTCAGGCAGGCTGTGCGAGGTCGGAGCAACGGCAAAAGCCAGTGCTGTGCCGATCAGTGAGAGGCCACCGGAGAGACCGACGGCCTGCCACAGGATGACCTGAGAGATGGGGTCTCCCCGAAAACGGGAGAGCGCGGCCGGAACCGGCCACGCTAGGAGAAATGCAAGTACCGCGAGGACGGATCCCACGACGCTCATGCTCGGGAACGACCTGCGTCAGGAGTTGGTCGAGTGATTGCGTCCCAGCATCTTACGCAGAGCCTTGGTGTCGGCCTCCGATACGGTGCCGAGGAATCGGGCAAGAACGGCCTGGCGATCCGGGGCCTGTGACAGGACTTCGGTCATCAGCTCTGCGACATGGTCTTCCCGCGTCGAAACCGCGAGGTAGCGATGCGGACGGATGCTGCGGTCGCGAGTGACGAACCCCTTCTTCTCCAGCCGGGTGAGGACGGTGTGGACGGTGGTCAGTGCCAGATCGCGTGCTGCCAGCACGTCGCGGAGTTCGGCCGCGCTCAACCCATCATCATGTACCCAGATGGCGTCCATGACGCTGCGTTCGAGTTCGCCCAGTGTTCCCACGGTGTCCTTGTCCTTCGAGGTGATGGTCCTTGTTGCCCGTTCAGTCTAACTCTACAAGCTGTCGAATTCCATGTGAGATCGACTGCAATTCGATTCGTCGCCGCTGCTGGTGCGCTGGTCGGTCGAATCGGGGTCCTGCATGCCTCGGCGGGATAGGGTGAGCGCAATCGGGCACTGATGCGCGTTCTGGGACGGCTGATCTTAGATAGCGGAATATTGCCGCGATAGCTTCTACGCGTTGTAGAATTCTACGTGCTGTAGAAATTTGATCCTCCACGAACGGAGTACCCATGGACCTGGATCCGGTTCTCATCGGGCGCTGGCAATTCGGCATCACCACCGTCTATCACTTCTGGATGGTCCCACTCACCCTGGGCCTCGGTATGCTGGTCGCGATTCTGCAGACCATGTACCACCGCACGGGCAATGAGATGTACCTGCGCAGCACTAAGTTCTTCGGGAAGCTCTTCCTCATCAACTTCATCATGGGGGTGGCGACCGGCCTAGTCCAAGAGTTTCAGTTCGGTATGGCTTGGAGCGAGTACTCCCGTTTCGTCGGTGACGTCTTCGGTGCGCCGCTGGCGCTGGAAGCGCTGCTCGCGTTCTTCCTGGAGTCGACATTCCTCGGGCTCTGGATCTTCGGCTGGGGCAGAATCCCTCGTGCTGTCCATCTGGGCAGCCTCTGGTGTGCGGTTATCGGGTCGTGGATCTCCGCCTACTTCATCATCGTCGCTAACTCGTGGATGCAGCATCCGGTCGGTGTCGAGATGGTCGACGGCAGACCGGTGATGACCGATGTCTGGGCAGTGCTGACGAACAACACGGCGATCGCCGCCTACACGCACGCGCTGTGCGGGGCGCTGGCTGTCGGCGGCAGCTTCCTGCTCGGAATCTCCTGGTACCACCTGTACCGCCGACGCAAGGACGGCATTGACTCCATCGGAGCCGACGGAAAGGTCGTTGTCGGCTCTGCTCCCGATGTGCCCGGACGAGATGCCATCGATCACCAGGTCTGGATCCGTTCTCTGCGGATCGGCGCGGTCGTCGGCGTCGTCGCCTTCGCCGGTGTGGCGATCACCGGAGACATCCAGTCAAAGCTCATGTTCGAACAACAGCCCATGAAGATGGCTTCGGCTGAGGCTGCCTGCCACGATGGAACAGAGTTCTCGGTGCTCACGATCGGAGACCCGTCCTCGAACGACTGTGACGGCGTTGAGAACGTGTTCGAGATCCCCGGCCTGTTGTCCTTCCTCGCCAACGGCGACTTCAACACCCCGGTCCACGGTGTGACGACTCTGCTTCCTGACTACCAGGAGAAGTACGGCACCCATCTTCCCGAGGATGAACGCTACGGCCAGCACTCCGGCGAGAAGATCGACTACCAGCCCATCATGATCGTCACCTACTGGGGTTTTCGCCTCATGATCGGATTCGGCATGATCGCAGCGGGAGTCAGCGCTCTGTCGCTGTGGCTGACACGTAAGGGCACCGTCCCTGCCTCGGCCTGGCTGATGCGTGGGGCGCTCCTGTCCATCACAGCACCTTTCATCGCGAACTCCGCCGGTTGGATCTTCACGGAGATGGGACGTCAGCCGTTCGTGGTCGCGCCGAATCCCGAACGACAGGACGCTGTGTACATGTTCACTCAGGCAGCGCTGTCGCCCCAACTCACGCCGGCGATGCTGCTGTTCTCCTTGATCAGCCTCAGCCTCGTCTACGGCATCCTCATGGTGATCGAACTGCGGCTGCTCATCGTCTACATCAGGGGAGGGGTCGCCTCGGCGATGCCTGAGGTCACGAAGACCAATCACACCCCGCGGATCACGAACGACGAAGACGACGTCCTGTCGTTCGCGTACTGAGGAGAAGACACGATGGAAATTCTCGCCACGATCTGGTTCGTCCTCATCATCGTCCTGTGGATGGGGTACCTGTTCCTCGACGGCTTCGACCTCGGCGTCGGCATGCTGATGCCGGTGCTGAGCCGAACCGAACGGCAGAAGCGGGTGCTGCTCAACACGATCGGGCCGACGTGGGATGGAAACGAAGTGTGGCTGGTCACCGCGGCCGGGGCCACGTTCGCGGCCTTCCCGCATTGGTATGCCTCCCTGTTCAGCGCCCTCTACATACCGCTGACGCTGTGCCTGCTGGCATTGATCTTCCGCGCCGTCGCCATCGAATATCGCGGCAAGGGGCACAGCCAGGCATGGAAGTCCTTCTGGACTTGGGCGATGGCCGTGGGGTCGGCTGGAATCGCGTTCTTCATCGGTGCCATGCTCGCCATCACCTCCAACGGACTGCCGCTGAACGACAATGGCGATATCGTCGGCGGGGCATTCGCCTGGATAGGGTGGCCCGCAGTCTTGGGTGGTGTGGGCGGAGTCGGCTTCTCCCTCGTCCACGGCCTCATCTTCCTGGGGCTGAAGACGCAGGGTGACATCCGAGACAAGGCTCAGTGGTGGGCACGGAGGATGCTGCTGCCGTGCTCGATCGGCTTCCTCATCTGGTTCGGTCTCTCCATCACCCAACGCCCATGGCTCATTGCTGTGGTCATCGCAGCGGTGATCGCGCTGGGAGCGACGTACTTCGCTGTGCGGTCCGGGGCGGAGAAGGCGGCCTTCGCTCTGCACGGGGTCTACCTCGTGTTCGGGCTCTTCGCCGTATTCGCCGGGGCCTATCCCAACGTGCTGCCCTCAACACTGGACTCCGCGAACTCGCTGACAATCGCCTCGGCGTCCTCATCGGACTACACGCTCACGGTGATGCTGGTCGTAACCGTGATCTGCCTGCCGATCATCATCGGCTACCAGATCTTCAGCTATCGCATGTTCCTGGGCCGTATCGCCGAGACCCACATCCCCGAAGCGCACCGTGTGCCGGTGGCGATCAGGTCATGAGATCCCCACTGCGGATTCTGCTCGACCTGCCGGGCGGCCAGCGCGGATTCTGCCTCTCCCTGTTCAGCGCCCTGGCCCGGGCAGTGGGCATCGTGCTCATCGCCGAGGCTCTGGTGCGATCGATCATCGGGTCAAGCCCCGTCGCGGTCTGGGCGGTGTTGGGGCTCCTGGGGGCGGCTCTGAGGGGCGCGAGTCTCTGGACAGATCATAGTCTGGGGACGTCTCTGGCTGCTGCGAACAAGCAGCGGCTGAGGCTCTCGATCCTGCGATCACTCCTCGCCCGGCGTGGGCAGCCGCGAATGAACACGGCAGTCACCGTCACACGCGGCATCGACGACCTCGACGACTACTTCACGACCGTAGTGCCGGCGCTGAGCGCCGCAGCGGTGGTGCCGCTGACGCTGCTGATCCGGATCGTCTTCACCGATGTCCTCTCAGCGGTCATCATCGCGCTGTGCCTGCCGTTGGTGCCGGTCTTCATGATCCTCATCGGCCGATTCACGGAGGCGTCGACAGCCGCCAGCACCACAGCCCTCGAACGTCTGTCCGACCACCTCGCCGAACTGGCCGAAGGGCTGCCCGTGCTCATCGGGCTCGGGCGATCCAGGGATCACGCGCGCACCCTGCGTGCTTTGGGGGAGAAGTACCACAGTGCGAACCTCGCCACGCTGCGTATCGCGTTCCTCTCGAGCCTCGCCCTCGAACTCATTGCCACGATCTCTGTGGCTCTCGTCGCCGTTGTCATCGGGCTGCGTCTCGTCTCCGGGACCATGGACCTGAGCTCCGGCCTCTTCGTCCTGCTCCTGGCTCCCGAGTGCTTCACTCCGCTGCGCGAACTCGGCGCCGGATACCACGCCAGTGAGAACGGCCGCGAGGCACAGGATCGTGCCCACGCGCTGATCGCGAGCACCGACAGTGCGACACCGGAAGCGCTCGATGGAGACGATATGTCCGGTGTCGGTGCGGCAGTTTCAACTGCGGTCGGTGTCGGTGCGGCTGGTGTTGCAGACATTGGCGCCCGGCACCGCGTCATCTACCCGAACGGAACGACGATCGAGTGGAACGGCGACTTGCCGACCTCTCCCGGCATCACCGCGGTTCGAGGAGCTTCGGGCGCAGGAAAGTCGACGATTCTGGCAGCCCTGTCCGGTCATCTGCCTGCTCAGGCCAGAACTACGATGAGACCGCGCCGAGTCGCCTTTCTTCCGCAGGCTCCACGCATCTTCGGTGCGACGATCGGCGCCGAGCTCGAGGTCTACGGTCTCCCACGCTCACACCATGGGACTGCACTGAGCGGAGCCCGTCTGCCTGAGGATCCGACTCGGTCGACATCCGCTCTGAGCCCTGGCCAACTTCGTCGACTCGCCTTCGTCCGGGTGCTCCACCTGGTTGACGGTGACGCGGAGACCCTCGTCCTCGACGAGCCGACTGCTCACCTCGATGATGACAACGCGCAGATCATCGTCGACATGATCGCCGAGGCGGCAGTTCGCGTGCGCGTCATCCTGGCCAGCCATGACTCCCGGGTCCTCGCACTCGCCGACGATGAGATCATTCCCAGGAGACCCGGCCCGGGCACGACCGCAACAACGTCAGGACGGCCGCGCGCACAGGAAACTGATCCGGATGCGGTTGAGGGCGCAGATGCGCAACCCGATTCGCGCAATCATGTCCCAGGGGCCTCGCACGCCGACTCAGCAACACTCGCCGACCCGGCGGTACGCACCGCCCCAACGAGGCTCACGGGGCCCGTGATGTCCGCCGATGCCGCAGCGGCTGGCAGAACACAGAACGCGGAAGCAGTGGGCAGGGACCACGACTGGGCACATGAAGGTCGACGAGCGGCTCTTCGTCGGCGGTGGTCACTCCTGCGGTCGAGCATGCCTCTGTTCACCCCGAACATGATCATTGCTCTGCTCTCGTCCTGTGCCTCCAGTCTGGCGGCAATCGCGCTGACTGCAGTCTCCGCCTGGCTCATCGTCGAGGCGTCATACCAGCCCCCCATCATGATTCTCATGGTCGCCATCGTCGGCGTGCGGTTCTTCGGGCTGAGCCGATCAGTGCTTCTCTATCTCAGTCGGCTCGAACTGCATTCGGCGATCTTCGCCTCGTTGGGCAGACTGCGCTCTCGTCTGTGGGAGCACTTCGAAGCAGTCGGCATGGGGGATCGGAAGCTGCTGACCTCTGATGCCGCGCTGCGCACCATGGTCTCCGATGCCGATGATGTTCGGGACCTGATTCCGCGGACTCTGTTCCCGCCTCTCGCCTCGTCGTTGGTCTATCTCGCCGTGCTCATCGCGGCCTGGGCGCTCGACCCGGCGACGTTGCCGGTGTTCCTGGCGCTCGGAGCTCTCAACCTGGTCATAGTGCCAGCAGCAGTGATCTGGAGTGAAAGCGGCCTCGCTGGCCGCGTCCGAAAGCTCCGCAGCCGGATACTCTCCGTCCTGGCTCGGGCGCTGAATGCCAAAACGGATCTGCGTACGAATCGAGCAGACGCCACTGTGCTGACAGTGCTCGCTCGCGAAGAGCAGGAGCTGCAGCGTGTTCAGCGTCGCTCCTCGCACCGCTTCGGTATGGCGCAGCTCTGGCTGCAGCTGAGTACGGTGGGCGCTGCTGTGCTCATCGCGATGTCATCGTCGGCACCGACCGAAATCCGGGCAGTCGTCGTTCTCATTGCACTGGGGTCTGCAGATGTCTTCTCACAGTCACTGCTCGCATACCGTGCGCTGCCGACCCTCGGTGCTGTCCTCGACCGGATCCCCGCACTGTCACCTGCCCAGTCCAGTCTCCCGACCCACAATCGCAGAGCCCAAGTCTCCGATGCGCACCCGTTCACTGTCCTCGAGCTCGAGGACATGAGCGTCGGGTGGGATGACGGTCCAGTCGTCGCCGATGTGGATCTGCGAGCTCAGAAGGGCGGGTGGACCGTCCTGCACGGCGACAGCGGCACCGGCAAGACGACGACGCTGAGTGTGCTGCTGCGTTTCCTCGACCCGTGGTCAGGCTCCTATCGGGCCGAAGACGATGCAGGACATGAGTCGGACGTGCTCGGTCTGGCACCGGAGGACCTCGCCGGCCGAATCGCGTGGTGCCCGCAGGAGGCGCATGTGTTCCGGTCGACGGTGAGGGGCAATCTGGCGATCGCGCGCAGAGACACACCCAGCAGCGAGGAGATGTGCGCGGCTCTGACCAGCGCGGGCTTGGGCGATTGGGCCGATCCGGCCGGACTCGACCTTTGGGTCGGCGATCACGGAGCTGAGATATCCGGGGGCCAGCGTCAGCGCCTGGCCGTGGCCAGGACGCTTCTGAGCGGAGCCGAAGTGCTCGTACTCGACGAGCCGACAGCGCATCTGGATGATGAGATGGCTCGCCGGCTGGTGAGCGATCTGCGGGAGAGCCTGGGCTCACACGCCGTTGTGATGGTCACTCACGATCGCAGTCTGATCGCAGACAGCGATCGACTGGTCGAGCTGGGGCACGAACTCAGTCGCGCTTCGAGCCGAACATGATCTCGTCCCAGCTGGGGATCGATGCGCGACTGTTCTTCTTCGCCTTCGCCTTCGACTCTGAGTCCTTGAACTGATTCGAATCTTCGCTGACACCCGGCTCATTGAGCAGGGACAGCTGATTGTCGTCGTCGAATCTGCCGACCTCCTGGGTCGGCTCCTGCGGTTCATCCGGGTCGACGGCCGTCGGATCAGCAGCTGCCGGGTCCTCGAATGCGAAGATTTCGTCATCGGTGGCGTCTGCGGGCCGCCCTGGCGCGGTGTGCGCACCTTGAGGATGCGTTTCCGGGTCCTCGGTGACTGCGCGAAGTCTGCCACGTGGCTCGTCCTCGTCCTCATGGCGACGACGCTTGCGCAGATTCTCCAAGATCCGTCCGGTCTCCGCCTGGTGGTCCCGGGCGGCCGGAGTCGAATCGTTCGGAGCTGGGGGAGCAATCGGGGTTTCGATCTCCTCGGTGTTCTTCTGACGTTCGGCACCGGTTCCGTAGTTCGGTATCGGTCCTGTGTCCGTGGGTCCCGAATCGGCGAGCCATTTCGCCTCGTCATCGATGGGGGTCAGCGACCGGCGGTAGTAGCTCCATCCGGCAGTGCGGGTCCGATCCGCGGCAGTGAAGCTGAGTTGGATGTACCAGTTGCCGTCCTGCTGCTTCCACGCATCCCAGTCCATCGTCTCGATGTCGACGTCGCGCATCGCCAGACGGGTCTGACACAGCTCCACCAGGGGAGTCGGGTCGCCGTTGGGGTCATGATCGGAATAGATCGGATGCTGACTGGCCGTATACGCGGTGTGTGCGCGTTCGGCAAGAGCGGGGCGTTCGTAGGTGCGGACCTGTTCGATATCGGCACCAGTGGAAGCAATGACTTCCTCTGCGCTCATCCCGCCCCGGATCATCGCCTGGATGTCACGAGGGCGCACAGGGGTCTCGGGCTTGGCTGTGGTGCGGTCCTTGCGGACAGCGGCGTACAGAGCTTCGTCGAGAGCCAATCGATACTGCAGCCCGTTTTCGTCGTTCAGCAGCAGATGAGTGCCGTCGGCGTCGACTCCGTTCAAGATCAGTTCACGCATGCCTTAAGCTCCTTTATCGCGTCTCCCTGCATCGTGTCACGTCCGGGGCCGCGCAGCGGGCAGATTTGCGCGCGAGTCGCGAAATGGACGCTCTGACGGGGCAACGGTCGGTTGGTTCGGGTCTGAACGGTGAGTGGATCTGACTCACTGGGCGGACAGCGGGCGCGGAAACTCTACAGGCTGTAAAATCGATGACTGTGAACAACACTGAACCCATTGACACTCTCGTCCTCATGTCATTCGGGGGACCGGAGGCTCCAGAAGAAGTCGTCCCGTTCCTCAAAAACGTCACCGCCGGTCGTGGAATACCGGAAGAGCGACTCGAAGAAGTCGGTGAGCACTACTACGGTTTCGGTGGAAAGTCGCCCATCAATGATCAGAACAAAGCACTTCTGCAGGCTCTGCGCGAGGAGCTCGAGCGTCGAGGCATCAGCACGCCTCTCATCTGGGGCAACCGCAATTGGGAACCGTACCTGACCGACGAGGTGCGCGCCGAGGCGCAGGCTGGGCGAACTCGATTCCTGTCCATCGACACCTCGGCGTATTCGTCGTATTCCTCCTGCCGTCAATACCGTGAGGACTTCGCCAAGACGATCGAGGAACTGTCGGCGGAGGGTGCGAACGTCACGATCGATAAGATCCGGCAGTTCTACAACCACCCCGGCTATGCCGAGGCGTGTGCGATCCTCCTGAGAGAGGGCATTGCCGACTTCACGAAGCAGGTCGGTGCCCTTGATGCGTCGAAACATCGGATTCTCTTCGTCACACATTCGATCCCCAACGTCATGCAGGATGCTTCGGCCGTGGCGACCAGCGGCTATCGCGCACAGCACGAAGAGCTCATTGCCCACCTCGTGGACGGGCTGCCTGCGGCCGAGGCGCTTCCGGCAGAGTTGGTGTACTGCTCCCGCTCGGGCTCTCCAGAGGTTCCATGGCTCGAACCTGATGTCAACGATCGGATGACGGAACTCGCCGCGGACGGTGTCACCGGAGTCATTCTCGTGCCGATCGGGTTCATCTCCGATCACATGGAGGTCGCCTTCGACCTCGACACCGAAGCGAAGGAGACGGCGGCCGAACTCGGCTTCGCCTTCACCCGTGCAGCGACAGTCGGGACGCACCCACTGTTCGTTTCGGGGCTCGTCGACCTGGTCGAGGAGAGAATCGCACAGCTGCGCGGCGAACAGACAGCTTCGCCGACCATCACCGGCTCCACTGCGCTGGTCCCCGGCAGCGGTGCGTGCAGCATCGAATGCTGCCGCGGACGCATCGAACGGGCTACCGAGCCCAACTGGCCAGCCTGAGCTCAAGCGTTCAGAGCGCTCTTCGGGAACCAGAGCGCTCTTCAGGCAACAGAAATCCCTCCTCTGCCAGTTGCGCAGGGGAGGGATTCTCTGTGGCGGTCTTCCTAGGGAGTCAGGACTCTTCAGGTGCGGGAACGATCGGAATCGCTCCGGTCTCCGCTGTGATGACCGCCGCGATCGGACCGGTGTCGACATCGTTGCGATCGGCGAGCTCCAAGAGATTCTGCAGGTCGTCGATCAGGGTCTCGACGAGGTAGTCGTCCCCGGCAGACCGGGCTTCATGAATGCGATGACGGACATCGTCGATCCTGGTATCGAGTTGATTTGCGAATTCACTCATCGTGTATCCGTCCTTCCTCGGGCTGTCTCCCACGCATGGGGCGAACCCAGTTTCATTCGCCGAAAAAATGCTCTCGGCGCTATTCGACTTATGTATTCTCGCAGAGCTTTTCGAGAGTCGTATGTGCGAACCGTCACGAAGCGACTCATCAGTGACGAGAATCACTGTGAACATGGACGATCTGATCTTGCCAACCGCAACCATACAGTGCACAATGCTGGGGACACGTTTGGCGAGAGGGGTTGAAAACCCTCTTCAGCACACCCGACAGAGAGCGATGAGCCATATGGCAACGGATTACGACGCACCTCGTAAGCAAGACGATGAAATCAAAAGCGATTCGATTGAACAGCTGAAGGCTTCACGCTCGCAGGCGCAGGCAAGCAAGATTGACGAAGATGAGACAGCAGTTGCCGAAGGGTTCGAACTGCCGGGCGCGGACCTGTCGAACGAAGAGCTCTCCGTTCGAGTGCTGCCCAAGCAGAATGACGAGTTCACCTGCATGGAATGCTTCCTGGTTCGCCATCGCTCGCAGCTGGCGAGCGAAGAGGGTGGAGTCCCGATCTGCACGGACTGTGCTGGCTGAAGCGACTGCCGAACGATACAAGAACGCGCCCTTGTCGGGGCGCGTTTCTGTGTCTCGGCCCGTTTTCGGTCCCGGTGCGTCAGATCCTGTGTCGAGGGAATTGCTCACCGCATGAGTCTGAGGGCTGGCGCGTCAGTCAGGGTTTGAGAGCCGCGGCGAGCTCCATCGGACGTTTGCTTGAAACCAGCCAGTAGGGAGTCGGGTCGCTCTCATCGTGGATGTCGATCCGCACAGCACACTTGGCCCAGGGACGCAGCATGAGGAACGCCCGAGCATCGAGCCCTGTTCCCCTGGCAGTCCGTGCATCTTCGGAGTCGTATCCGGTGGCATCGGTGACGTATCGGCGATCGATATGCGCGTCACCGACGAAGAGCTGTCGTTCGGTGACGATAATTGAGATCCCGAGCGAACGCAGCCACCACGCCAAGAGGACGAAGCTGATCACCGGAAGGATGATGGTGCCGGCCGTCCACACAGGGAGGACCATGAGTGCGGTCGAAGCCGCCGCGATCACGATGAGAATCCACATGCCGATGGAGGGACCGAGTTTCTCCGTGTAGACCACGCGTGTTTCGGGTTGAGTCGTTGCCATAAGGCCATTCTCCCATAACGGACTTTTTGGAAGCGCTCAGGCTTCGGCGTTAGAGTGCATCTTTGTGGCAGAAATCCTGAAGATTGACCTCAAACTGCTTGATGCAGGCATGACTCCTCCCTCCTACGCGCATGCTACCGATGCGGGCGCCGACCTGTGCTCGGCAATCGACTTCGTCCTCGAACCCTTTGAGCGGAAGGTCGTGCCCACCGGGATCGCGATTGCCCTGCCAGTCGGCTGCGCAGGATTCGTCCATCCGCGATCGGGACTCTCGAGCAAACACGGAGTCACCGTCATCAATGCTCCGGGCACGATCGATGCCGGCTATCGGGGTGAGATCAAGGTGCCGCTGATCAACCTCGATGCACGGACTCCTCTGCGCATCTCACGCGGAGACCGCATCGCCCAGCTCGTCATCCAAGAAATCAAACAAGCAGACTTCACCCTGGTCGAATCGCTGGACGACAGCGACCGCGGGGCAGGGGGCTTCGGCTCCACAGGTGGAGTGCAATCAGGTCTGACCGAGAAAGAGGTGTGAACGACCATGGGACTGTTCTCCCGATTCTCCAAGAAATCCTCCGCTGAGAAGATCGACGATACCGTCGATGAGGAACATGACGTCGACGACGTTGTGACAGTTGACACCGATGCCGAGGACTCAAGCGAGAGCGATTCGGACGAGACCGGCTCGAACGTGTCTGAAGGCTCGACTGCTGACGAAGACTCCGCAGGTCCGACAGGCGACGAAGACGTCGACGAACTTGACGAGGAGGCCCTGCTCGAGAAGTCCGCTCCCTTCGACCGTTCCGAAAAGGGCCCGTTCGATGCGGCGGAGGATTTCCCTGAGCTCAACCGGCTCGATCTGGGTGCTCTCAAGGTGCCGGTCGTCGACGGCATGCAGGTGCGCCTGGACACCGACGACGATTCCCAGCGAGTGCTCGCGGTGACACTCATCCATGAAGGTGGGGGAATCCAGTTGCAGGCCTTCGCGACCCCACGCTCCGAAGGACTGTGGAATACCGTTCGCAAACAGTTGGCGACCGGAGTGACTTCACAGGGCGGCGAAGCCTCGGAGCTGCACACCTCGCTGGGCAGGGAGCTTGCTGTCGAGGTTCCTGCCAAGACCGAGGACGGTCGCCCTGGGAAGCGTGCCATGCGCTTCGCAGGAGTCGACGGTCCACGCTGGTTCGTCCGCGCAGTGTTCTCCGGCAAGGCCGTCACCGATGAAGAGATCCGGTCCGAACTCAGCGCACTCTTCCGCGGCGTCGTCGTCGACAGAGGACAGGAGGCGATGGCTCCGCGTGAGCTCATCGTGCTCACCGCGCCACAGGTCGACGGAGATTCTGAGACCAAGGACGAGGACAAGGACGAACTCAACCCGTTCGAACGCGGTCCGGAAATCACCGAGGTCCGCTGAGTTCCATGTTGGATCTCATCACACGCCTCGTGCGTGACTTCGGGTCCAGGGACGCAGAGGCGCGGGCCGACCTGAGACTGGTGTCCCAGATTCCCGGCGTCATCAGCGTGCAGGATCTGACCCCCCGGAAGATGTCGAGGATCGCCGGTGTCGTCAGCGCAGTGACACAATCATGCAGCGGCGACAGTCCCCGTCTGCACATCACGGTTGCCGATGGGACCGGGGAGGTCCACGCACAGTTCCTGGGCCGCCGCGAGATCAGCGGAATCAGGCCGGGAGCACTGATCGTCCTCGAAGGACGCTTCTGTGCTCATGACGGAGCGCTGAAGTCCCACAATCCGGTGTACGAGCTGATTCAGACCCGCGACGACCACGAGTGAGCCCATCAAGCGGAAGCCTGCAACAGTTCGAGCAGCGCGCCTTCCTGGTCCGGTGAGGAGAGGAAGAACAGCTCGTCTCCGGCCTCGATCACGTCATCGGCGCTGGGCGCGAATGCCCGCGAGTTGCGGATGACCGCGACGAGCACCGTGTCCAGCGGGAAGGCGATTTCGCCGATCCGTGAAGCCACGAGCGCGGACGACTCATGAACGGTGAACTCCATCAGACCAGCCTGACCGCGTTCGAAGCTCATGAGATGCACCAGGCCGCCGACCTCGACGGCCTCCTCGACAAGTGCGGTCATCAGTCGTGGTGTCGACACCGCGACGTCGACGCCCCAGTTCTCGTCGAAGAGCCACTCGTTCTTCGGGTTGTTCACCCGCGAAACGGTGCGCGGCACACCGAACTCCGTCTTCGCGAGCAGGGACAGAACGAGATTGGTCTTGTCGTCACCGGTCGCGGCCACGACGACATCGGCCTCCTCGAGCTTGGCCTCACCCAATCCCGCCAGCTCGCATGCATCCGAGAGCAGCCATTCGGCTCCCGGTATGCGCTCATGCCCCAGAGCCTCCTTACTCTGATCGATGAGCAGAACGGCGTGCTCCTTATCGATGAGCTCCCGAGCCACTGAACGACCGACGGACCCGGCCCCTGCGATGACGACTCTCATTCTTCCTCCATTGCTCGCACCGGCTGGTCCAGGATCTTCTCGATCTCGCCGAGGCGGTCCACCGGGCACATCAGATGGACCAGGTCCCCGTCCTGGAGGAGCAGATCCTCGTGAGCGAGGATGCCCTCGGACAGGCGGGTGACGTAGGCGACTCGTGCCTTGGTCCTGGTCTCGATCTCCTTGATCGGCCTGGCCACCCAGCCGGGATCGAGATGGACCTCGGCGAGCACGAGTCTGCCTGAAGGTTCACGGAATTCGGTGATGGATCCCTGCGGAACGAGTTTGCGCATCACCTGGTCGGCCGTCCACCTCACTGTGGGAACGGTCGGAATGCCCAGTCGTTCGAACACCTGAGCACGGTTGGGATCATAGATTCTGGCCGCGACGTTGACCACGCCGAAGGTCTCCCGGGCGACACGCGCGGCAAGGATGTTGGAATTGTCTCCGCTGGACACAGCGGCGAAGGCGTAGGCGTCCGCAGTCTTCGCCTGGGAGAGGGTCTCACGATCGAAGCCGATGCCGGTGATGGTGGAACCGCTGAATTCCCTGCCGAGCTTGAGGAACGCATCGGGATCGCGATCGACGACAGCTACCGAGTGCCCATTGGCATCGAGGGCTTTGGCCAAGGATGCTCCGACTCGGCCGCAGCCCATAATCACGAAGTGCATGGGTAATCCTCTCCGCATTGATCTACCATTAGTGCCCGTGGCCAGCAGTTTTTCTGATGCCGTCAAAAGACTACTCGTTGGACGGCCCTTCCGCAGTGAGGACAGGCGTGCGCCTGCGCTGAAGAAGCGCATCGCAATGCCCGTCTTCGCCTCCGACATGCTCTCGTCCGTGGCCTATGCCCCCGACGAGATCCTACTGGCGCTGTCACTGACATCTCTTGTCGCTCTGACTGTGGCGCCCTGGATCGGTGTAGCCGTCGGCGCGGTGATCTTGGTGATCGTCGCCTGCTACCGCATCAACGTCAAGGCCTACCCCTCGGGCGGCGGCGACTACGAAGTCGCGTCGAAGAACCTCGGGCCCCGTGCCGGTCTGGTCGTCGCCGCGGCCCTTCTGGTTGACTATGTGCTGACCCTGGCCGTGTCGATGACGGTCTTCGCCGCCTACATCACCACGGCCTTCCCACTTCTGGCGCCATACCGTGTCGCCGTGGCGATCATCGGGATTCTGCTCATCACCCTGGCCGGACTACGCGGATCACGCGCCACCCCGGTGCTGCTTGCCGTCCCGACCTACCTGTTCCTCGGTGCTGTCTTCCTCACCATGTGCGTGGGCCTGCTGCGGGTGGGCACTGGGGACCTCCCGCAGGCGGAGACGGCTGACTACACCGTCGTTCACACCGGAGTCAACGACGAAGCGACCCTCGGGCTGGCGACGGTCCTCATCGTCCTGCGCGCCTTCTCCTCAGGCTCAGTGGCCCTGGCCGGTGTGCAGACGGTGGCCACAGCGGTGCCCGCCTTCAAGAAGCCGCGCGGCAAGAACGCCGGCAACACCCTGCTGCTCTCCGGCCTGCTGGCGGCCCTGATGCTCACCGGTCTGACCTATCTGGCGTCGGTGACCGGCGTCAAATACGTCGACGATCCGCACCTCTACCTGATGCGACCCGACGGCAGCGCGGTGAGCGCCGAATACGAACAGGAACCGGTGCTCGCGCAGCTGGCCCATGCCATCTTCGACAATGCACCCGTGATGTTCTACCTCGTTGTGCTCGTCGCAGCGCTTGTGCTCATCGTGGCCGCGAACACCGCAGTCGAAGGATTCCCCGGCCTCGCCTCTCGACTGGCACGCGACGGATTCCTGCCCAGGCAGCTGGCGACGAAGGGCGATCGGCTGACGTTCTCGAACGGCATCCTGCTCTTGGCCTTCGCCGCTATCCTGCTCGTCATCGCAACGCGCGCCTCGGCGACGACGCTGATTCAGCTCTATCTCGTCGGTGTCTTCGCCAGCTTCGTCGTCGGCCAAGCGGGCATGGTCCTGCACTGGAACAAGCGCCTGCGACTGGTCATCGACTCGAAGGCGCGGGTGCGAATGCATCTCAACCGCCTCGTCAACGGGGCCGGGTGCATCATCGCCTCAGGTGTGCTGCTCGTCGTCATCGTCTCCAAGTTCCTCGCCGGTGCCTGGCTGGCGGTCGCGGCGATGGCCGGACTGTTCCTGATCATGGGCGCAATCCATCGTCATTACTCTCGCGTTGCCCGGGAACTGGCCCCGGAGGCGGACGGGGGCTCCCGCACGATCCCGTCGAACACCCACGCGATCGTCGTCGTCAATGAGATCAACAAACCGACGCTGCGAGCTCTGTCATATGCGCGGGTGGCACGCTCCAGTCAGCTCGAGGCCATCACCGTCGCCGTCGACGAGGATTCGGCTGGCGCGCTGCAGCGGCAGTGGAACGAGATGGCGCTGCCCGTGCCGCTGACGGTCCTCGACTCGCCCTATCGGGAGCTGCTCCGGCCGCTGCTGGCGCATGTGCTCGCGATCCGGCGCCGATCGCCGCGTGACCTTGTCATCGTCTACATTCCCCAGTTCATCGTCGGACGCTGGTGGGAACACATCCTGCACAACCAAGTAGCCTTGAAGCTGCGCACTCGTCTGCTGCTGGTCCCCAATGTCGTCGTGGTCTCCGTGCCCTGGCGGTTGCGTTCCTTCTCCCGGCAGTACGACGGCGATGGACCCGACAACGACAATCCACTGTACAGACAGGCTTGAACACCGATGAGCGCACCTTCAGCCGAAGCGATTCCGGCCATGGATCTGACCCTGCATATCGAGAGCCCTGCCGCCGGCGGCATCAGCATTGCGCGCCACGAAGGGCAGGTCGTCTTCGTCACCGGAGCCATCCCGGGGGAGACCGTGCGTGCTCGCACCGAGTCCGGATCGGCCGCGAAGTTCCTCCGCGCCGACGTCACCGAGGTGCTCGAGGCCTCGGACCATCGTGTTCGAGACCGTCGCGAGCAGTTCCTCGCCGAGCACGCGCAGAAACCAAGTCTGTTCGGTGGGATGGAGTTCGCCCATGTCGACCTCGCCCACAGCCGTGAGCTCAAGGCTCAAGCCCTGAGGGACCAGCTTTCGCGCATCGGGCATATCGACCGCAGCGTCGATATCGCGGCCGCACCGGGGGAGACGACCGGACTGAACTGGCGGACCCGGGTCCAGTTGGCCGTCGACGGGCACGGCCGCCTGGGCATGCTGGCCCCGCGTTCCCACGATGTCGTGCCCCTGGTCTCGGCTCCGTTGGCGACATCTGCCATCGCCGAAGTTGCCCTGACTTCCCTGCGACTGCCGGGTGCCGATCGACTTGAGTTCGCCTGGTCAGGTGATCGAGGAGCCGCGATCGTACGCGGTGACTGCGATCCCTCGGTGCTGACCGACCTGGGACAGGCTCTGCCTGCGCAGTGGTCAGTCCTCGCTGATACGCGAAGCGGAAGCGGCCGGAAGAGGATCAGCACCAAGGGCGGCCACACGAAGCTCTCCGTGGTCAGGGGCGAGGACCAACTGATCGAAAAGGTCGCCGGGCGTGATTACCGGGTCGGCGCTGATGGGTTCTGGCAGGTCCACGAGCAGGCTCCCCAGCTGCTGAGCGCTCAGGTCAATGCGGTGCTGAGCGAGAAGACGCAGATGATCACGGATCTGTTCTGCGGAGTGGGGCTGTTGGGAATCAGCGCCGCCGAGGCCACTGGTGCCAGGCTCTACGGGGTCGAGGGCGCGAAGTCGGCGATCGAGAACGCGAAGGTGAATGCAAAGGGCCTCAACGCCGCATTCGACGCATCCCGGGCCGACCGAGTGACAATTCCGAACTCTGACGTCATCGTTCTCGATCCTCCGCGTTCCGGAGCGGGAAAGGCAGTCACTCGAGCTCTGCTTGAGTCGAGCGCGAAGACGATCGTCTATGTCTCCTGCGATGCGGCCACGCTGGCTCGGGATCTGGCGGTCCTGGTCGACGGGGGATTTGCGATCGAGAGCCTGCGCGGCTTCGATCTGTTCCCACTCACTGCCCACCTGGAAACGGTCACCGTCCTCCGGCGGTGACCGCATCGGGACGTGAGGCCCACCTCGGCGAGGGAGAGATCTCAATCGGCGCCCACCGCGGCGTCTGAGGATCTCAGGCTCCGCGCCCTCTGGGGGAGGAGGACGAGGACGATGAGCGCGATGAAGGTGGTGAGGAAGCCCCATAGGCCCCACCATCCCGAGGAACGGCCCTTCTCATCGGCCAGGGTTCGACAGATGACTGCGAAGATGATGCCGACAAGGAGTGCCCCGAATCCGAATCCGGCTCCGAGAGTGAACGGGTCCATGAATGCTCCTAGTTCGCAACTGCTGATGTGACTCCAGATTAAGGACTTGCGGCAGCTCTTCGCGCGGGAGTTGTCCGGACTGTGACTTGGGGAAAACCCGATTCTCAGTTCACTGACAGGCCATGCTCCGAAGGTGGTCAAGGGCGACCAAATGAGATAGAATTTATCTTGACGTCAAGATACTTTTGGAAACATTTGTGTCGCGTAAATCGGTGCGCGGCTCACGGGCTGGCCCGGTTTCTTGGATGAGTGTCGGATGAAACAGGAGAATCACGATGAGCAACGTCGATACGTTCAAATCGAAGAGCACCCTGACCGTAGGCGAAACAGATTACGAGATCTATCGCCTGGATCAGGTCCCAGGATCAGAGAAGCTTCCATTCAGCCTCAAGGTGCTGTTGGAGAATCTGCTGCGGACTGAAGATGGTGCGAATATCACTTCGGAGCATATCGAAGCCCTCGGCAGCTGGGATCCCAGTGCTGAGCCGGCTACGGAAATTCAGTTCACCCCCGCCCGTGTGGTCATGCAGGACTTCACCGGCGTGCCCTGCATCGTCGACCTCGCGACAATGCGCGAGAAGGTCGTCGAGCTCGGCGGAAAGCCGGAACAGGTCAACCCGCTGGCTCCGGCCGAGCTGGTCATCGACCACTCGGTTCAGATCGACAACTTCGGCACCGCCGAAGCGATCGAGCTCAACATGGACATGGAGTACAAGCGCAACGGTGAGCGCTACCAGTTCCTGCGCTGGGGCCAGACGGCCTTCGATGATTTCAAGGTCGTCCCTCCAGGCATGGGCATCGTCCACCAGGTCAACATCGAGCACCTCGCACGCGTCGTCATGCCGCGTGAGGTCGATGGTGTGCTTCGCGCCTACCCGGACACGCTGGTCGGCACCGACTCCCACACCACCATGGTCAACGGGCTCGGTGTGCTCGGCTGGGGCGTCGGCGGAATCGAGGCCGAGGCAGCAATGCTCGGCCAGCCCGTCTCGATGCTCATCCCTCGCGTCGTCGGCTTCAAGCTGACCGGCGAAATCCCCTCCGGTGTGACCGCAACGGACGTCGTGCTCACGATCACCGATATGCTGCGTCAGCACGGAGCAGTCGGAAAGTTCGTCGAGTTCTACGGCGAGGGCGTCTCCGCTGTGCCTCTGGCCAACCGGGCGACGATCGGCAACATGAGCCCCGAGTTCGGTTCGACCGCTGCGATCTTCCCGATCGACGAGGTCACCGTCGACTACCTGAAGCTCACCGGTCGTTCGGCCGAACAGATCCAGCTGGTCGAGGACTACGCCAAGACCCAGGGCCTGTGGCACGACCCCAGCAAGGAAGTGGAGTACTCGGAGTACATCGAGCTCGATCTCTCCAGCGTCGTGCCTTCGATCTCAGGACCGAAGCGCCCGCAGGACCGCATCGAACTCTCCGACGCGAAGAACCAGTTCGCCAAGGACATCCACAACTACGCGAAGCCCGGTGAAGAGAACAAGTCGGCTCCCGTCACCACTGGCGACGGATCCAGCTTCGAACTGGCCAACGGTGCTGTGGCGATCGCTTCGATCACTTCGTGCACCAACACCTCGAACCCATCGGTGATGCTGGCTGCAGGCCTCCTGGCCCGCAATGCTCGCAAACGCGGACTCAACTCCAAGCCATGGGTCAAGACCTCCATCGCTCCGGGTTCGAAGGTCGTCACCGAGTATTACAAGAAGGCCAACCTCATCGAGGACCTCGAGGCACTCAACTTCTTCGTCGTCGGCTACGGCTGCACCACCTGCATCGGCAACTCCGGACCGCTCGATTCCGATATCTCGGAGAGCATCCAGGACAACGACCTGGCAGTCAGCGCAGTTCTCTCCGGCAACCGTAACTTCGAGGGCCGCATCAGCCCCGATGTGAAGATGAACTACCTCGCCTCGCCTCCACTGGTCATTGCCTATGCTCTGGCCGGAACCATGGACTTCGACTTCGACAACCAGCCTTTGGGCCAGGACTCGGAAGGCGTAGACGTCTACCTCAAGGATCTGTGGCCCTCGCCGGAAGAGGTTGAATCGGTCATCGCCTCGTCGATCTCGACAGATATGTTCGACGAGGAATACGGCCGGATCTTCGAAGGTGACGACCGCTGGAAGGCGCTGCAGACGCCAGAAGGCGCGATCTTCGAGTGGGACGATGAGTCGACCTACGTGCGCAAACCTACCTTCTTCGACGGAATGGGCCTGGAAGCAGAGCCTGTGACCGACATCAAGGGTGCACGCGTGCTTGCGAAGCTGGGCGACTCGGTCACCACCGACCACATCTCGCCTGCAGGTTCCTTCAAGGCCGACACTCCGGCCGGCAAGTACCTCATCGAGCACGGTGTCGAGCGCAAGGACTTCAACTCCTTCGGTTCACGTCGCGGCAACCACGAGGTGATGATCCGCGGCACGTTCGCGAACATCCGCCTGCAGAACCAGCTCCTCGACGGAGTCCAGGGTGGCTTCACCCGCGACTTCACGCAGGAGGGCGGTCCGCAGACCTCGATCTTCGATGCATCCGTGAACTACGCGAATGCCGGCACCCCTCTTGTCATCCTCGGTGGCAAGGAATACGGTTCGGGATCCTCGCGTGACTGGGCTGCCAAGGGCACGAAGCTGCTCGGCGTCGAAGCCGTCATCACCGAGAGCTTCGAGCGCATCCACCGCTCGAACCTCATCGGCATGGGCGTTGTTCCCCTGCAGTTCCCCGTCGGCGAATCAGCAGACTCGCTGGGCCTCGATGGCACGGAGACCATCTCGATCTCCGGCATCACCGAGCTCAACGAGGGCAAGACCCCCAAGACCGTCAAGGTGACGGCCGCGAAGGAAGACGGAACCACCGTCGACTTCGATGCAGTGGTCCGCATCGACACCCCAGGTGAAGCCGATTACTACCGCAACGGCGGCATCCTGCAGTACGTGCTTCGGCAACTTGCCGGTAGTAAGTGATCTGCTCGATTAGAAGGCGATCTGACACCTGACACGCCCGGCCGTGTCTAACTCCGGCGTCTCACACATGCGCCCCGTCAAGCTTCGGCCTGGCGGGGCGCATGTGTCTATCTATGGGTCAGTCGAGGTGTTGACGCCAGAACGGGTCGTCTGCCCAATACTGGGGGATCCCGATGCCGCGCAGATTCATCGGGGGCCGAGTGCTGAGCAGCCCGTGTAGCCTCCGCGCCCAGCCGCTCCTCGGGGAGATCGTCTCCAGGACCGTCTGCAGGGAGACGAGGACGGGGTAGAGCCGCTTCCTCGATCTCTCCGGCAGCGCTTCATCCCCTTCGAGCCACGACACCGTCGATGAAGTCGGGATCGCCGGGTAGACGCCGAGGCCGACGTTCCAGAGTCGGCCGTGGTGGGCGCAGACGTTGCGGACGCGTACGTAGGTCTGCGTCCATGACTCGAGTACCGGGGCCGTCAGGCCGATGCTCCGGGCGACGGCAGTCCGGTCGGCGCGGCGCTTGAGGTTGCGATACGCGCCGGCAAGCTGACCGACTGTGAGGGTCTCGACCATGAGCCAGGATGGCGGGAGCTCGAGGGAGCTGTGAGTGGCTCGAGCGCCGAGCGGTGGACCAGCGAGTCCTCGCCGGCGTCGGGTACGCCGCGGAGCCTCTCGTCGCAGGTGTCCTCGACGATCCGCAAGAGCCCCGCGTGCCTGCCCCGGTCGCGGAAGTGCGGGGTGCAGGGCATGTTTCCGATGTGTGATGATCTTTGAGGAGCGCCATGTTCAGTTGAGAAACAGCCTTAGAACCTCCGAGTGCTCTGGTGAGGGGAGAAGGAATTCCTCCCAGGGTAATTCCTTCCTCTGCACTGCTCAGACTTCGCGCACCACGATGGACACCTGAATGAAGGGCACCCATCGACGGTGAGAGCGCAGCCAGGCAGTCACATTAGCTGCGAAATCAATGCCTGAGGCTCGTGCAGAGCTTGATGAAGGTGTCAGTGATCGTGGTTTTGAATGCCGGGTCGTATGCCACCGCCAAATGGAGCGCGGGCCAGTGAGCTTGATTCTTCACTCGACGCAGCACAACTCCAGGACTGAGGCGGTCCCGAAAGCTTGAGGGCACCAACGCGAAGCCGAGGCCAGTCTCAACGAGGAAGAGAGCAGTCTCTACTTGGATTGCTTGCTGAGCAATAGGGGGATTAAGTTCAGCCGCCTCGAGTGCTAGGCGGCATTGGGCGGCCAAGCCAGGGGAGCCTATCGAGGTGTATCCGATGTACGGTTCTTCATTGAGATCGGATAACCGCATTTCGGGCATGCTGGCAAGACGGTGGCTTGTCGGCAGGGCGACGGCGAGTTCGTCGTCTTCGATCACCTCGGTGCGCAGTTCCGACCGTTGACCCAACGGCGGTCGCAGCAGCGCCAAATCCATTTTGCGGTCGAGCACTGCCGAGGCAAGTTCCGCATTGGAGCCTTCGAATACCCGAAGGACGACGCGGGGAAACTGTTTCCTAAACTCCGGTAGCAGGCGAGGCAACACCCTATTCTTCGCTGAACCAACGAACCCGAGCCGCAGCTCACCGGACAGGCCGGAAACGGCTTCTGTGGCTTTACGCTTGATCTCCTCTGCTCCGAAGATCAATTCGCGGGCCTCTTGTACTACCGCGCGTCCTGCGGCCGTGAGCTCGACCTGGTGAGTCGAACGCACGAACAGTTCCGTTCCGATCTCTTCTTCCAGCCGACGAATGGACACCGACAGCGGTGGCTGAGTCATGCTCAGCTTCTGCGCCGCGGCTCGGAAATTCAGCGTCTCCGCCACCGCGAGAAAATGTCGTACCTGACGCAGTTCCACCTCCGCACCTCCTGATAGCTAATATATATCAACAGTTTCGAAGTTGATTATCCACTTGTATCACCCGCGGCTGCTCAGACACGATTTATGACGAAATCATTTTCTCAAGGAAGAGTCTGAATGCGCCTCAATACATCCTCCCCGGCCCAGCCGAGTTCACCGGGTACTCATGTCCTCGATCGTGCACTACGTCCACATTCGGTGGCGATCGTCGGCGCTTCGGACGACACCTCACGCATCTCGGGAAGGGCCTTGCATTATCTGAAGTCCGCTTGCTTCACGGGCCGGATCTTTGCGATCAACCCCAAGCGCGACATCGTTCAGGGGCTACCGGCCTATCCGTCACTGGCCGACGTCCCGGAAACACCGGACATTGCCCTCATCTGTCTCGGTGCCGCTCATCTTCGTCAAGCCATCATCGATTGCGCCGAAGTTGGAATCGGTGCAGCAGTGATCTTCGCTGCGGGATTCGCAGAGACCGGTGAAGAGGGCATAGTGGCCCAGCGCGAAATTGAGGAACTGGCGCGAGAAGGCGGCGTGCGTCTCTTCGGCCCCAACTGCCTCGGGGTAATGAACTCGGCGATCGGGTTTATGGGTACGTTCTCCAGCGCCTTCGACGGTCAAGCCCCTGCTCCCGGAGGAATTGCCATCGTGAGCCAGAGTGGAGCGTACGGCGGGCATCTTGCCTATCTCTGTGCGAAACGGAACATGGGGGTCAGCTACTGGATCTCCACGGGCAATGAAAGCGACGTCGATGTCGCCGAATGCATCGATTGGCTGGCCACACAAAATGATGTGTCTGTCATCTTGGCATACGCCGAGGGCGTGCAGGAGGGAGCGCGATTCACTAATGCGCTTGAGACCGCGAGACGCAATCGAACCCCTGTCGTGTTCATGAAGGTCGGCGAATCACCTCTTGGTGCTCATGCGGCACAATCGCACACTGCGAGCCTGGCAGGAGAAGACAAAGTGTTCGACGCGGCCCTTCGGCAATACGGTGCCTACCGCGCGCGGACCACTCAGGAGCAGATCGATGTCGCCTATGCCTGCAGCCGCAGAATCTACCCGGCCGGGAGAAACCTCGGTGTCGTCACCGTTTCGGGCGGATTCGGCGTGCAGCTCTGCGATGCTGCGGACAGGCACGAACTCTATGTCTCACCACTGGCAGAGCAGGGCAGAGCGAAGCTGCGTGAGATCAACCCTATGGGCAGCGACAACAATCCCTGTGATACCACAGCCAACTGGCTCAACGACCCGTCTCTCATCACCCAGACACTGAACGTCATGTATGCCGAAGGTGGCTACGACAGCATCATTGCCGCACTGACGATGCTTCCCGATACTCAGCATGCTGGAGAACGAGTGCGTGAGGCGATCACTGCAGGCACCACGAACTTCCTCGATCGCCCGACACTGCTCTGCATGGAGGCGCGCGATTCGGTCATCAAGGCCTACGAGGAGGACGGTTTCCTCGTCTTTGACGATGCCGAACGTGCCACTGTGGCGTTGAGCGCACTCAGCTATTTCGTTGAAGAATGGGCATCGCCTCGTACACGTTCGACGAAAGCCGGTGACGGCACAGCGCTGGGAGCAGTCGCACTCTCGGAAGCCGCCGCTCGTTCGACCCTGGCCTCCGCAGGCATTCCATTCCTCCCGGCCGAGGTTGCCTCCACCTCCGACGAGCTCGCCGCGACAACAGTCCGAATGAGTGGCCCCTACGCCATCAAGATCGTCTCCGCGGACATCGCGCATAAAACCGAGATCGGCGGGGTCGTCCTTGACGTGCCGGATGCCGCCGCCGCCGAGACCGCACGTCAAGACATTTTTGCCAGGACAGCCACTTTGATGCCGGATGCGCAGGTGGAGGGGGTGCTGGTGTCACCGATGGCACCCGAGGGTATCGAGGTCATCATCGGAGTGACCAACGACCCGATCTTCGGACCAGTGACGATGTTCGGGCTCGGCGGAACCGAGGCTGAACTCTTCGAGGATGTGGCACTGCGCATTGGAAGAATCAGCGCTGATGAAGCGGCGGCAATGATCGCCGAGACTCGGTCTTCGGCACTGCTCGACGGATACCGTGGTAACCCGGCTGGTGACCGTGCTGCTCTGGCCGAAGCGATTGCGGCACTTTCCGAATTCGGTGCCGCTCACGCAGACCAGCTCGATTCCGTGGAGATCAATCCGCTCCTCGTCCTCCCGCCGGGCGAAGGAGTCATCGCCCTCGACGCGCTCATCGTTCCACCGCGCCGGGAGCAGGTGCTGTGAGCGCATCCAATGAGGAGACACTCGTCAGATTTCACATGGTCGGACCCACTGCCGTCCTGACACTGGCCAACGGACCTGTCAACGTCATGAGCATTCCGATGGCCCAGCAACTCGAAATCCTCGTCGACAGGTGCGCCCAGGACGATCGGATTCGTGCCGTCGTTGTCACAGGTGATGGGAAGCGCGCATTCTGCGCCGGCTCAGACATTCAGGAATTCCCACAGCTGCAGGAACCTGGCACGGCCGTGGAGAAGAAACTGCGCCGACAGAACTCCGTCTTCGCTGCACTCTCGGAAATGCCCAAACCCACAGTCGCAGCCCTCCAGGGACTGGCCTACGGTGGAGGCCTCGAGCTGGCATTGTGCTGTGATCTCATCCTCGCAGAAGAACAGATCACTCTGGCACTGCCGGAGACCAACCTCGGGGTGTTTCCCAGCAGCGGTGGCACGTACCGCACCGTTCGACGCACCTCCGCGGCTCGAGCCAAGGAGCTGATCTTCCTCGCTGAACCCATCAGCGCATCCACTGCCGCCGATTGGGGGCTGGTCAACCGGGTCGTTGCCGAAGGGTCCGCACTCGAAGAAGCCCTTGCCCTCGGCAAGCGATTGGCTACCCGGCCGCCACAGGCGATTGCTTTCGCCAAACAACTCATCGACGAGGCTTCGGCTCATTCCGATCGCGACATGATCGAACGATCGCTGGAGGCCAGTGACATTGCCTTCAGCTCAGACGAATGCTTTGAAGGCACGCGTGCTTTCCAGGCGCACAGACAACCGCAGTTTCACCGCACCGAACATTGTGAAACGGGAGAAGACAAGGAAGAGACTGAATGAAACGTGCAGCCATCGTCGCTCCGAGACGAACACCCATCGGCAGTTACGGCAAGAGTCTCAAACCGGTCTCTGTCGAAGACCTCGGCGCTACCGTCGTCAATGCCGTCCTTGACAGCAGCGGTGTGGATCCCGAGCGCATCGAAGAAGTCGTCTTTGCCCAGTCGTATGCCAACAGTGAGGTGCCCTGTGTGGGGCGGTGGGTCGCATTGCAGGCAGGTCTGCCGATCCATGTCGCAGGCATGCAGCTCGACCGTCGCTGCGGCAGCGGACTGCAGGCGATCGCGACCGCAGCCATGATGGTCCAGACCGGAGCGGCCACAGCAGTCATCGCCGGAGGGGTCGAGTCCATGAGCAACATCGAGTACTACTCGACTGATATGCGCTGGGGGTCACGATCGGGCAGTACGACGATGCACGATCGACTGGAACGCGGCCGTGAACGCTCACAACCAGTTGAGCGCTTCGGCTACATCTCCGGCATGATCGAGACCGCGGAGAACCTGGCACGGGACTACGGCATCTCGCGTGAGGAATCGGACGGATTCGCAGTTCGCAGCCATCAGCGGGCCGCACGCGCATGGGAAACTGGTGCCTTCAATGACGAGGTGGTTCCTGTCCGCGTCCCGCAGCGAAAGGGACCGGCCATCGACATCACCCGCGACGAAGGTATCCGGGCAGATACCTCGGTGGAAGAGCTTGCCTCGCTGAAGACCATGGTCGACGGCGGTGTCGTGACCGCAGGCAACGCAAGCCAGCAGAACGACGCGGCAGCGGCCTGCCTCATCGTCGCAGAAGATGCGCTTGACGAACTCGGACTCGAACCCCTGGGGTACCTTACAGGATGGACCGCCGTGGGATGCGATCCGGCACACATGGGGATCGGCCCGGTCCCGGCAGTCGAGAAGCTCTTCGCCCGAACGGGGCTTGGATTCGATGATATGAGCCTCGTCGAACTCAACGAAGCCTTCGCGCCGCAGGCACTGGCCGTGCTCAAGGGGTGGGGGTGGAACGACATGGACCGGCTCAACGTCAACGGTTCCGGAATCTCACTCGGACACCCTGTCGGTGCAACCGGAGTGCGAATCATGACGACACTACTCCACGAACTCAAACGCCGAGGCGGTGGCTACGGGCTGGAAACCATGTGCATCGGCGGAGGGCAAGGCATGGCTGCCATCGTCGAATCCGCCTGATCAACAAGTCGTCCTTCCACAGCAAGCCTTTCGGCCTGAACTCAACGAGGAGAAATCAGTGGTCGCACTCCCAATAATCACCATCATCATCGTCGCCATCGCGATGGTGTCATTCGTGCTCGAAAAGATCCCGATCGCCGTCACAGCCGTGCTCGCGGCCCTGCTCATGGCACTCGTCGGCGCGATCGAACTCGAAGACGCCTACAGTCCATTCGGCAGCACCGTCACAGTCTTCTGCGCAGGCATGATGGTCGTCGGCAACGCCCTGTTCAAAACCGGGTTCGCTGACTTCGTCGCCAGAAAATTCGAAGCCATCGGTCTCTACCGCAACGAACGCGCACTGGTCACCGTGGTCACAGCAGTCACCGCAGTGCTCTCGGCATTCCTGAGCAACAGCGCCGTAGTCGCCATCTTCATCCCACTTATCGCCATCGTCGCGGCAAGATCGAACGGTCGGATCCGAATGCCGCTGGCAATCATGGGCGCGGGCATCGGCTCGGCGATCGGCGGCATCGCCACCCTCACCGGATCGACCGCGCAGCTGGTCACACAGGGCATTCTCGAAACGACCGACGGAACAGAGCCGATGGGGATCTTCACCCTCACGAAAATCGGCGGTCCGCTCATTCTCGTCACTGTCGTCTACATGGCGACTATCGGCTACCACTTGAGCAACAGGGTACTGACCTTCGAGGCACCAGATCTTCTGGCTGAACACAAGGACGCTAACGGGAACGACCCCAAGAAACCAGCTTCGTGGAAGTTGCCGTTTTCCATGCTCCTCATGGTCGCCATCATCATCGGATTCGTCTCAGGGATCTGGAACATCGCGATCATTGCGGTCATCGGCGCAATCCTCATGATCCTCACCGGCTGCATTACGCTCAAAGACGCCATCAAAGGCATGGACTGGAATACGCTGATCATCCTCTCTGCTGCTCAGGCTTTCGGACAAGGTCTCACAGACTCAGGAGGCGGTCAGCTCATCGCTGACGGCATCGTCGGTGTCTTCGGTGAGGCCTCGAGCCCATGGCTCGTCCTCAGCATCTTCATCATCGTCGCGGCGATTCTGACGAACTTCGCCTCAAACACCGCGTTGACAGCGATGTTCGTTCCCATCGTGATCTCGGTTGCCCTATCGTTCGACGCAAATCCAACGAGCTGGGCAATCGCGGTAACACTGGCCTGCAACATTGCCGTTGGAACCCCTATTGGAACCGCGGCCATGACACAGACCCTCGTCGGTGGGTTCCGCTACATGGACTACGTCAAGATCGGCGGTCCTTTGGTCCTCATCCTGGCCGCAATCACTGCCCTGATGGCACCATTTGCCTACCCGTTCTGATGTCAGCAACTCAATAACCACAAGTCAATTTCACTCAAGGAGTTCACATGAGTCTTCTCGAAGACCGCACCGCAATCATCACCGGAGCCGCACAAGGGCTTGGATTCGCTATCGCAGAAGCATTCGTCGCCGAAGGAGCCAACGTCATCCTCGGCGACCTCAACGAAGAAGCAGCCATCTCAGCCGCACGCAGTCTAGATGTGGGGGAGCGTGCCCTGGGGATGGCCTGCAACGTCGTCGACCTAGACCAAGTCGGCCTGTTGTGCCGAACCGCCCTAGAGAAGTTCGGAACCCTGGACGTAATGGTCAACAATGCGGGCATCACACGCGATGCCACCATCCGCAAAATGGCTGAAGAGCAATTCGACCAAGTTGTTGCCGTGCATCTGCGCGGGACCTGGAACGGTGTGAAGTCAGCGACAGGGATCATGCGCGAGCAAGCCACTGGAGGCTCGATCATCAACGTGTCCTCCATCTCGGGAAAGGTCGGTATGCTCGGACAGACGAATTACTCGGCCGCCAAAGCGGGCATCGTCGGTATGACGAAAGCAGCCGCCAAAGAGGTCGGATTCAAAAACGTGCGCATCAACGCGATCCAGCCGGGCTTCATCAACACACCCATGACGTCATCGATGCGGCAAGATGTCATCGATGCCAAACTCGCCGAGATCCCTATGGGACGCCCCGGCGAACCCAGCGAGATTGCTTCCGCCGTGGTGTTCCTGGCGTCAGACCTGTCCTCCTATGTCACTGGTACAGTCCTCGAGATCGCCGGAGGACGTCACATATGAGTCGACGTGTTCGGCCCAGTCAAACATCGATTGAGCCCTGAAAGCTCATGGTACCGACCTCGCTTCGTCGAGCAGGCAAAGATCGACGTCACCTCACCCCGGGACGTTCGAACGAGCGAGCCCAGCACCGACTCCTAGTGTGAAGCTGCTTGCTCGACGCATCTGTCGGCCGTAACACGGTGGTGCTCAAGCAAATGGTGGCCGGATAACATCGTCGGGAGTGATGGTGCGACACCTTCTTTGCCTCGGCCTGCAGGCACCTTTTATCCGGCCCAGTGTCGTCGAGCGGTTGTCGCCTGTGAGGCACCACGAAAGCTCGCCGGAGGTAACATCGCCTCCGGCGAGCTTTCTGCTGAGAAACGGCTAGATGACCAGCCCCGAGTATGTCAGAGCGCGGCCACCATCCCACCGTCGATGACCATGTTCTGGCCGGTCACGAAGTCGGAGTCGACGGAAGCGAAGAAGAGCAACGCGCCCACCAGTTCCTCGGTCTCACCCCACCGATCAGCGGGAGTCCTGTCGCGTAGCCAGCGATCAAACTGCGGATCATTGACCAGCGCCGCGTTCATCTCGGTGCGGAAATATCCGGGAGAGAGCGTGTTGACTTGGATATTCCATTCGGCAAAGTCAACGGCCATGGCGTTAGTCAGGCCGTGGACGCCGAACTTGGCCGCAGTGTAGGGTCCCACACCCTTGCGGGCACGCTCTGTGGTCACCGATCCGATGTTGATGATCTTGCCCCGCCCGGCATCTCGCATGAGACGACCCACTGCAGCGCCAACGCAATACGTTCCGGAGAGGTTCACAGCGATCACATCGTTCCAGGTCGCTGACTCGAGATCGAGCAGATTTCCGCGCCGCTGGATGCCGGCGTTATTGACCAGCACAGAGGGGGCGAACCCCTGTGTGACTAGATCTGTGATGCCAGCTTCCACTCGATCGGAATCTGAGACATTGAAACTGCAGGTTTGCCACCGATCCTCAGGAAAGGCGCTCAATTTCAACCATGCTTCCTCTAATGAAACATCGATAGAGGCATGCACGATCACCCGTGCCCCTGACTTCAGAAAGGCTTGGGCATAGGTCCAGCCCAGCCCACGGGCGCTGATGAAGTCCACGGCCGAGGGCTGTGGCAGCACATTTGCGAACCACTGATGGTTTTCCAGCTTCGCGTACGTCTGATTAATCAGGCCCAACTCTGCCAGTGTGGGAATGGTGCTCTTGAACCACGCAGTGTTGCTCAATGCGGAGAATTGACCGGCGGATGTAGTACGAGCGATGTTTCTGACGATGCGTCCGATGGCATCGTTGGAAGAATCATCGTCATCCGATGTGAGAGTTGCGTCCATGAGACTACTATGCCGTAAGTGACAGTGAGTCAGTACTTCGTGAATTTGTGGTTCGTGGCCGACTCAACGTGCTCTTAGCGGTGGTCAAGGCCGGGCCTTCTACGAAGAGAACGGCCGGTTGCTACTTGGCAATAAATGTAACGGGGGATTGCAGGTCTTTTTGATCGGTGCCCCTGGCGATACTCTTGCGGGCGGTCACCGTCTTTGCACCTCCGATGGTGAGATCGGTATGGACTAGCTGAGGGCGAAGACGATCCAGTTCGGCCAAAGAGCGATTCAGGTGAGGTGTGAGTAAATGGCGGAAGTCGTCGAAGACTTGAAGCGGATTGGGTTGTTGGTGACGTAGGTCAAGGGTGACTCTTGTGCCGCGGCTCCTGCTGGCGAATGCGAGTCGACCGCTGGTTCGTGTGCAACTGTCGCTACCGCAGAATGTCGACGTAGGTGCTTCACCAACTGTGCGGTAGCGGTCGTTGGGTAAGTAATAGCCTTCTGAGCAGGCGTTTTGTGCAATGGATATTGTATTTTCAGCAAGCTTTGTAATCGAAGCATGTCTCAGTACGTGCTTCGCCAACTTGCCGATAGTTGATCTGAACGGCTCGGATACGAGGCGATCTAGCACCTGACACGCCCGGCGCGTCTCGGTTCAGCATCTCATAAATGCGCCCCGTCAGGCTTCTGCCTGACGGGGCACATGTGTGCCCATGCCGCACGAGGCCTTGGCTCCCGTGGCGCGAACCAGTTCCAATAAGGCAACCGGTCCGAGATGCTGTTGCGGGATGACTAGAGTGCACACAGTCGACTCGGGAGTAAAGCGCGCTGACCGAGCGATCCATTGAAACGCGCTTTCGGCGAGAATGACCTGCAGA
This sequence comes from Brevibacterium sp. RIT 803, assembly GCF_016892625.1. Taxonomy (GTDB): domain Bacteria; phylum Actinomycetota; class Actinomycetes; order Actinomycetales; family Brevibacteriaceae; genus Brevibacterium. The sequence continues at coordinate 361,135 of NZ_JAFEMW010000006.1, read as the reverse complement.
TCGAGGCACGGACGATTTCCTCCGTCGCTTGAGCCGAAGCGTTGCCGGCCCTGATTGAGCAGCCGACTATCTGCACTTTCGCAGTTATGCGCGGCAAACAAGGTCCACGGTGTGGCCCTGCGATTGAAGCTGATGTCTGAATCGCCTAGCCTGGGTCATGTAATGCCCCGGTGACTATTCGAACTTCAAGGTTCGGACTCCCGGGGCAACAGTCTTTTTCGGGGGTGTCCAGGACTATAGGCTGCTCGACGTCGTGGCGGCTGTCCGGCATCGTCGAGAGGTCTACAGACGATGAGACCGGTTGCCCGTTACCTTCTAAGCAGCCCCACCACCGGTCAGGTCAGCGACCCCTTTCCATCCTTACGGATGATGGGGTTACTTAAGAGGTAGGAGCCGTAGGTGGTGAGGTAGCGGTCAAGCGCCGCACGGAGAACCAGGGAGCCCTCGCCAGTGTCGGGTGTCCCGCGCAGGCTGTTGTCGCAGTTGACTCTCACCATCCTCAGCAGCCCGGCGTGCTAGTTGCGATCGCGGAACCGCGAGGCATCTATGCACCATTACGGGGCGTCGTAGGTCGTCGACATGTAATCCGTCGGTGCTGGGCGAGTAGCGACTTCGACGCGATCGAGGGCCTCCATGACCAGCGGGCGAAAGGGCCGTCGAAGACGTATTGGACGGGCAGATCGTGGAAGGACGTGTTCTCATACTGGAGTTGATCCGTGCTGCCTTGCTGGCAGGGGATGATGTACAGCGGCAGGCGGTAGCAGCCGTGATGTGGCGCAGGTACCGCAGCGCGCGTTCACGATTGAGTACGATCAGCCCTCGATCGACGAGGCGATTGACGAACTCATTCAACTCCGGGGCCGGCATGTCGTAGTGCAGAGTTCCGCGGGGACGAGCTGGGCGGGGAGCAGGGCTCTGCTGCGACTTCCGCGCTCCTCGTGGACCTAAGCAATGAAAATCCCCCAAGTGCGCATCGTGGAGAGGCGTGGGCGATGTGGTGGCTTCAAACTAGCACATTCAGCAAGCCGACGACGTCCGGCGCTTCACGCCACCGTCTTGTGGGCGCGGCGCAGATCGGCCAGGGACTCGTCGATGTCGCTGGTCTCGTCGACGTCGACGGGGACAGCATCGATGGCCGCGTACTGGGGATGCCACCGCCGCTCGCGATAGTCGAGCACGTCGGTCAAACCGATCCGGCGGTGCGTGCCTGAGTGGGTGTAGGGCAGCTGATCCTGTTCGGGAGCCTTGATGAGCGTGAGTCGGCTTATCCCCAGGAGATCAGCGGCCTGCTGTGTGGTCAGCGCCCGGCGAGGTCGGCGATACCGTGACGGACGGTCCCCGGAACATCGCGTCTACGACGTGCAGCGGGACCTCGTGGATCTCCTACGGCAACTCGACCCGATCGTCATCGGCGTCGCTCATCAGGTAGCGCCAGGGGGTGCAGGTTCAGTGCCTCCGGGACAGGGAGCACGTGATAGATACGACCGGGCTTGCCCACATAAGCGACGAGACGAGTGAACGGAGCGAGAGTATTGTTCGCGGACATAGCTGGCTCGCTATCCGAAGTGGGTGCAAGTCAATAGTGTTTGCTTCGAATGGTCTAGCGGTGCCGCTCCGTGTTCACAAGCAAAAGCCCCTAATTGAAGGGGTCATTTCAACGCGGAGTCCGGTTCGACGCCCAGGGGCTGTTCGTCCCGGGTGCGCAATTGGGCTACTGAAGCGCTACACCGAGCGTGATCATGGCCTATCATTTGCGTATTTTTCCGGAGGCAAACAGGAACATCATGCAAGCGCGCTTATAGTTGAGAACGCGCAATCAACAGAGAACTGTCGTTTGGCGTTCGTCTACACAACCTAAGCGAAGTTCCATACGTCGAGGCCGCTGCTGCTGATCACCGAACGAGCAGTACTGACCATTTCTCCAATATGAGGCCGCATTCGGACGTTTGGGCCGCCGACCGTAATCGCTGCGGCCAAGGAGGATCCAATCTTGAGCCCGAGAGCGAATGCGGACACATCTGCGACGGTTTCGCCGATGTTGAGGCCATAGCCTCTTTTACGCACTGATGTGATCTCGGCTTCAAGGGTCTCTGCCATGAGATCTTCTGATGTCAAGACGTGTGTCTTGAGCTCTGGAGTCCCAGACGCTGCCAAAAGAATCTTGCCGGCACTCGTCGGCCAGAGTGGGCGGCGGGTGTGCATTTCGGGGTTGTAGCCGATCCGCTGGCTGGACGGTACCGAGTGGACGTAGGTCAGCTCGTGATCGAGGAATACGGCGAGGGTGATGGTTTCACGGAGCTCGCTCCCAATTTGGTTCATCACGGGCGCGGCAAGTTCAACAAGGGAAGTCGCCTGGGAGGCCAACAGGGTATGAGCGCCCAGGCCGAAGACGAAATGTCCGGCTTCGTTTTCCTTTAAGTATCCTTCGGCCTCGAGTCCGCGCACGAAGCCGTAAACAGAAGATTTCGGAGCGTCCAAGTATCCGGCGATCTCAGACAGTGACGCGCCGTTAGGGGAACGCACGACGAACTCGAGGATGCCAACGACACGGCTGACTGTTCGGTGCTTCTCAACCATGACGCCAGCCTAGACGATCCACTCGACGACTAGTCGGCTCTTGCTAATCATTCGATCGTGTCGTCGGCTGCGAGGGCGGGGTAGTAGACGTTGATGAGCTCCAGTGGCTCTGTTGATAGGACCTCGACATGATGGACAACGTCAGTTGGGATCAAGACTGAGTCGCCTCCGCCCAGTTCGAGGGTTTGTGCGCCGAGTTCGACTGAACAGCGACCCGAGAGGATGTGGAGGAATTGGGTGCTCTTCAGATGGCGGTGGGGGAGCGCGGACCCACCGTGCTCGATCGTTCCGCGAACCACAGATACTGCGCCGTTGGCATCGTCGCCAGGCAAGAGCCGGAGATTCGACGTCAACGTGTGGCGCGGCGGAGTGTAGGCCTCGAGTTCCTCACCGACATAGTGCTTGATCGGTTCGCTGGTCATTTGTTTCTCCTTTGTTCGATGAGGGCCGTGATGGCCTCGCGATTTCCGTCGGCTGGCGAAGCCAGATTGACTGGCTGCAGTGGTGATTCTGAATAGCCGACGTTCGGCGTGGTTCGCCAATAGCTGCCTTCGGTGGGGTGCTCGACCAGTTCCACAGTCCCGCGTCGTCTGAGATATTCGTCGTCGACCAAGTCTTCGATCCTGTTCACTGCTTGGGCCGGGATGTCGTGGTCGTGGCAGAGTTTGATGACTTCGCTCGTCGACCGGTGAGCGGCGAATTCGGCGATGAGAGCCTGTGTTTCTTCGACATGGGCGTTGCGGTCTCGGTTCGTTGGATAAGGCACAGCTCCGTCAGCGACGGTTGGATCATCAATGGTGAGGAAGTCTCGCCACTGTCGATCGTTGTAGGGCAGAACGCAGACCCATCCGTCTGTGGTGCGGTGCGGTCGCCGAGCTGGATTGATTGTTCGGTGCCAACCAGCGTCTCCCAATGGAGGCTCGAACGTGTAGTCGTTGAGCTGTTCGACCATATTGAAGTCGGACATCACGTCGAACATAGGAACATCGACCCACTGCCCGAGGCCGGTGACATGGCGGCGGTGGATCGCAGCGAGCCCGGAATAGACCATCGACAGGGCGCAGACTTTGTCGGCGACCACGTACGGAGCGTACTGTGGCCGGCCCAATGACTTCCGATAGACATCGCTGAGACCACTGGCTGCTTGAATGATGTCGTCGTACGCGGGCCGGTCACGTTCTGGACTATTCGAAGAGAACCCTTGGGCCGTGACGAGAACACATTGGGGGTTGATCGCAGCAACGGAGTCCCAGTCGAACCCATATTTCTGACGTTGTCGTGGGAGATAGTTGGTGACGACGATGTCAGCGATTCCGATGAGTTCGTTCAGCGTGTGCTGGTCCCCAGCATTGGAGAAGTCGAGCGTGATGTTCTTCTTCCCGTCTCCGAGACTGAGCGCGGCGGCTGACATCCCGGGGCTTCGGGATTGGCCGGACCGTCGGATGACATCTCCGCTGGGAGCTTCGACGTGGATGACGTCTGCACCGAGCTTGGCGAAGAGCCTTCCGGCCAAGGGGCCCATGATGACCGTGGCGATCTCGACGACTATCAGTCCGTCGAGCGGCCCCTTGACCTGAGCATTCTGCACGGGTTGTGTGCGCGTCATAAACTTCCCATCATTTCTGGCAGTATGAGGACGATTTGCGGAAAGGCGAAGAGCAGGACACCGACGGCCAAGATCGCGAAGACGAACGGAATACTGCCGCGGAAGACATCCTCGACCGGCATTCTGGCTGCTTGAGCGACGACGAATACATTGAGGCCGAGCGGTGGAGTGATCAGCCCGATTTCGGCCAGCAGAATGACGACGATTCCGAACCAGATCGGATCGAAACCGAGCTCCGTCACAACGGGCAGAGTCACCGGCACGGTCAGCGCGATGATCGCCATCTGGTCCATGAAGAAGCCGAGAATGAGGTAGCCGACGGCGATGATCGCAACGATGACGATCGGAGCAATGGGCAGCGCCGAGAGTGAATCGACCAAACGAGGCGTCACCTGCGACTCGGTGATGAAGTGGCCGAAGACGTGGGCAGCCATGATGATCGTCAAGATCATGATCGATGAGTTCAGCGCCTCAGCGAACGATTTCGTCAGGTTCGCCCACGTGAGCTTCTTCTTCCCGAGCATCAGTCCCAGTGCACCGAGGCATCCGACTGCGGCAGCTTCGGTCGCGGTCGTGACACCGAGGAAGACCAGGCCAACGACGATGATGAAGAGTGCAGCGATCGGCACGAGGCCGGCAAGACTGCGGAATTTTTCGCGTCCGGTGCTGGCTTCGCCTCGGGGAGCTGATGACGAATTGAACGTGATCAAAATGGTGATCGTGATGACGAGTGCCACTGCCACGAGGAGGCCAGGGATGATTCCGGCGATGAGAGTCGGTCCGACCCCTGCTTCGGCTGTGATGGCGTAGAAGATGAGGAGCACGCTGGGCGGGATCATGGCCGCCAGTGTTCCTGCTGCGGCCACGACTCCGGCGCTGAGGCGTTTGTCGTAGCCCTGGCGGATGAGTTCGCCGGTTGAGGTGTGAGCGAGTGTCGCTGCCGCAGCGGTGGATGATCCCGAGACTGCAGCGAAGATGGCACCGGCCCCTACAGCCGCATGCGCTGTTCCGCCGCGCATTCGGCCAACGAGGACCTTTGCTGAGTCGAACAGGCTAGAGAGTGCGCCGCTGTGGAGGACGAACTGTGCCATGAGGATGAAGAGCGGGATAGCTGCCAGTGAATTGTTGCTGACTGCGCTTTGCGGGATCGTCATCAGTACACCGATGACATCGGCAGGGCCGCCGAGCGCCAACAGGCCGACGATGCCGCTGATCAGGATGGCAAAGGCGATTGGTATGCGGAGCAGGATGAGGGCCAGCAAGAGTGCCGTGATGGTGAGTACTAGCATCAGGCTGCACCGCCTTTGATGAAGGTCTTGGATTCCAGGAGAATGACTACAGCGGTGAACAGGCTCCCGATTGGGAGGAATGCCTGCCAGATCCAGCTATAGATCGGAAGCTGGGATGACAGTGGCGGTGGGATGTCACCGTGTTTGAGGGCTTCGAGCATTGTGATCGTCCCAGCGATGGCCAACGCAGCGATTCCCACGAAGACGACGATGAGGCTGAGCCATCGTGCGGCTGACTGCACGTTGGCCGGAAGGTGTTCATACAGCATGTCCGCAGCGACGTGTGCGCTGACTGCGTAGCCCCACGGCATGCCGAGGAAGACGATGGCCGGCAGCAGAACTTTTTCGATGAACGAGACGTTCCAGCCCAGGGGGCTTCCAGCGAAGTATCGAAGCACGACCTCAGTAAGCATGAGGACAGTGATCAGCGCGAGTGCGATGATCGCACACCATTTTGATGTGGACACGATCGCCGTGTGGATGCTGCCGTAGCGATGAGTAGAGGGGTCAGGAGTTTGATCGATTTCGCTCATTCTTGGTCACCGCCTTCTCGAATTCGGTCAGTACTTCGCTACCGGGGAGGCCAGCTGAATCGAGGCTTGTAGCCCAATCAGACTTTGCACGGCTCAGTTCACTAGTCCACTGATCTTTGGCATCGCCAGTGATTGGGACGAGCTCGACGCCGGCGTCTTTCATCAGTGATTCGGCTTCGGACTTTTCTTTGTTGAGGCCATCGCACAAGGATTGCTGGGCTTGAGCGGCTGCGTCAGTGACTTCGCCCTGTTCCTGCGGGCTAAGACCATCCCAGGTGCGTTCACTGATGACATAGGGGATGCCAACAGAGCCGAGGTTGAGGCCCTTGGTCGAGTAGTTGGCGACCTGCTCGAGGTTGTACGAGGGGACGCTGACAAATGGCATGGCGGTTCCATCGACGGTGTTACGTGTCATCGCCTCGTAGGTATCTGCCGCAGACATGCTCACTGCCGATGCCCCGATGGTTTCCATGGTGACGTCGAATGCGCCACCCGAGGAGCGAAGGAGCAGCCCGCGAACGTCGGCGGGTTCTTCGACTTTGGTGTTGCTCGTCATCACTTCGTATCCGGGGATGATCGAGACCCAAATCGGTCGAAGTCCACGGTCCTCGTACTCCTCTTTGTAAAGGATCCCGTCCTCGTCGAGGAGGTCCATCATTGAATCGGAGGCGACGCAGGCATCTGTCGTCATCATGGGCAGGTCGCCGACGCTGGACAGCGGAAGTTTGTCTTCCAGATACGCAGCTGATGCCGGGCCGATGTCGATGTTGTCGGTGGAAATGAGAGAGGCAAGATCCTCGGCGTTCCCCATCTGACCTGACGGATAGTACTCGGTGTCGATGCCGTCTTCTCTTAGCTTGTCGAGGAAGACGCTGACGCCGTGCTTGCCGAACGGGTGCTTCGGCGAATACGAGTCGGCCAGGCTAAGTGTTGGGTTTCCCGGATTCTCCGCTGGTGCACAGCCAGCGGTCGCCGTGACCGCCAGCAGCACACCGGCGGCCAATGGGAGCAATGAGCGTTTGAGTCTTGGGCGCGTGCCCGAGCTTGTGTATCGCGACATGACCTCTCTGTCTTTCGCATATAGAAACGATAGTTCGTATATCCGTTGAATAGCTTATGCGGAGTTCGACTTCGGAGTCAAAGGACGTCCTTGAGGATCGATTGCGCTTGGGCGCAAGGCATTTCAGGGATGGACGGTGGTCGATTGTGTCCCATGCGTTTGGGGCCACGGAGTCGCGGGTCGCTTCTGTTGTTCGCGCATGCGTTATTGACGATCATTCGAGAATAGGTCTAACCTCTTGATATGAAGTCATCCGACCACTCAAGCAAGGTTGCGCAGCCGAAGCGGCGATACATTCCGATCGCGCAGGATCTTCTACGAGAAATTCAGGCCGAAGACGGTCGGACGGAAAAGAAACTGCCATCGGATCGAGACCTTGCCGAACGCTATAACGCCTCCCGGAGCACCGTTCGCGAGGCAATCTTCGCCCTCGACATGATCGGGGTCATCGATGTCCGTCACGGGGACGGCACCTACATCTCGACGAGAGTCGAGCGTCTGCAATCGTCCGAACAGTTCCAATACGGTGCACGCCCGGAACATGTCATCGATACGCGTTTGGTCATCGAGCCGAGCATCGCCGGAGAACTCGCCGGCAGCCATGCCGCCATCGACGGAGCACGAAAGGTTCACGAAAACGCCGGAGCGCTCCTCGAAGTCGACGAGAACGTACCGGAGTTCACTCAACTCGCGCTCCAGTTTCATCTCGAACTCGCCGCTGCTCTCGACAATCAGCTGTTGGGAGAGCTCGCCTACGAAGTCATCTCCATCGACAACCAGCCACTTTGGGCACTGATCAACCAGCTCTCACTTCAAGATGTCGATCATCGGCACCGGCTCTACGAAGAACATCAGCAGGTTCTCGACACAGTTGCTGATGGAGATATCGACCTTGCCTACGCGACCATGAAAACCCACCTGCGCAGGAACAAATCACGAATCCTGCCTCACTCCTGATTGCATTCACAACACAAGAGGAGGTTCGATGACGAACCAGAAGTACCAGCCCGTTCGGGCTTCTGCCGGACTAGACCCGAGTTCGGGGCAGGTCGGCGAATCTGCGATGCTACTCAGCGACATCAACGTTCCCGAAATCAGCCAATGCCTGGGCGTTGCGGCGGTGAACGCAGGTGAGCCAGCCACGGCCGAACTCGCTCACAGCACGGCGGAAGTCATGTTCGTAGCTGAAGGGCAAGGCGAGCTGATCACGTCCGAGGGAACTGTGGAGTTCTCCAAAGGCGACGCGATCTACATCCCGGCAGACCTTAAACATGCGCTGCGTAACACGGGGGCGTCGGTTCTCGTATCGGTCTTCAGCTTTCCCGCCCCCAACAGACCGGCAGACAGCAACACACCACACTGAAGTCTTCTCCTCCGCGGAGAAGCGCTACACCTGATCAGTGCGGGGGATCGGCACGAGATCGCAACGATTGATGGCCGCGTCAGTGGTTGTCAGAATTCACAGACTGCCGGGACATCGAAAGAAAGTGCCGGTCCCAAATAGCGAACCTGCCAGTTCGCTATTCGGGGAACCCCGGGTACCGCCGGGGAGGATATATCGCATTCAACTGAATCGAACGATGGAGTTCTCATGAACACGACATACCACGATAAGAATCATAGTCGATTAGGCGACATAGTCGACGGAATCAAACTGACGAAAGTCCATTACCTCGCGCTGCTGCTGGTCGTGACCGGCGGACTCTTCGAGGTCATGGAACAGCTCATCCTTGCCTCACTTGGCCCGTCACTGCAGGAAGCATTCGGCGCGTCGGCCCAAGACATCGCCCTGCTGTCGACCGCGACCCTACTGGCCATCGCCGTCGGCGGAGTCACTGGGGGATACCTCGCTGACCGAGCGGGCCGCCGTGCGGTTCTCGCCGTCAGCGTCGGCATCTATTCTTTCGGATCAGTCGTCGCAGCTTTCTCGATGAACTACGAAATGCTCACCGTCGCCCGAATCATCACGGGGATCGGCGTCGGCGGTGAGATCGCCGTCGGACTGACCTACTTATCAGAGCTGACGCCCACCCGCATTCGCGGACTGTTCGTCTCTCTGTTCAACACGATCTCCGCTGGCGTCGGCATGTTCATCGCGTTCGCCTACACAATCTTCGTTCTCGGACCGTTTGCCGCGATGATCTCAGCCGGAGATGAAGCGTGGCGATGGGCATTCGGCCTGCTTGGCATCCCGGCAGTGCTCGTCTTCTTCTTCCGCCGCTATCTCCCCGAGACGCCACGGTTCCTGCTGGAGAAGCACCGGACATCAGAACTCAACGCTTCTTTGACGCGACTCGAGCAGGGCAAGATGCGTTTGAGAACCACGGGCGAAGCGGTCGAGTACTTCAGCGCCACGGAAGTGGATGCTGCTTCCGCTGAGGTCTCGGAAAGCGGTCGGGTCTCCGACTTGTTCATCTCCGGGCAGCGCAAGCGCACCATCGGGCTTTCGATCGTGGCGTTCCTCGCCTGGGGCGCTCAATTCAGTATCTTGCTCGTCATGCCACTGCTCCTCGTCGAGCGCGGCTACTCGATCAGCGGCAGCCTGACCTTCACGATGGTCCAGAACATCGGCGGGTTGCTCGGCGCGATCCTCGCTTCGATCGGTGCCTATTCGTTCCCGCGCAAACGTATGATCGCCATCGGTTCAGTCCTAGCGGCTGTAACGATTATCCTCTTCGCGTTCTTCGCCACGAGCCCCTTCCTCATCATGCTCCTCGGATTCTTGTTCAACTTCAGCGTCATGGTCGTCAACACGACAATCTGGACCTGGTCGCCTGAACTCTTCCCTACAAAGATCCGCGGTCTGGGCACCTCAGTCGTCGTCAACATCGGCTTCATCGGGGGAGCCCTGATCCCACTGGCTGCCTCAGCCCTGTTTGAGAATGTCAACGAATACATGACCTTCGGCATCGTCGTCATAATCTACATCGGCATCCTCATCATCTCCCGCGTCGTCACCGAGACGCACAATCGCTCATTCGAAGAACTCGACCCCGCTGACTGACCACACCGAACACCAAGGAGAATCATGTCTACCGAATCCACTGGCCCGATCCGCGATCTCGTCGGATACGGCGAGAAACCACCACGTCCCCAGTTCCCCGGCGACGCCAATGTCGCCGTGAACCTCGTCGTCAACTATGAAGAAGGATCCGAGTACAGTCACTTTCTCGGCGACGGCCAGAACGACTCGATCGCGGAAGTCGCCTATCCATTCCCACACGAAGTCCGCGATCTGGCGACCGAATCAATGTACGAATACGGCTCTCGGGTGGGCGTGTGGCGTCTGTTGAGACTATTTGAGGAGTTCGGCATCAATGCGACCTTCTTCGCCTGCGCTCGCGCGTTCGAGATGAACCCGGATGTCGCCACTGCCGCGCGTAAGCTCGGCCACGACCTCGTCTCCCACGGTTACCGCTGGGAAGAGCACTGGAGGATGACGCGCGAGGAAGAAGCGCAGCGCATTCATGATGCTGTCGAATCATTTAAGACCACCTGGGGGACAGCTCCCAATGGGTGGTACTGCCGCTATGGTCCCTCCATAAACACCCGCGAACTCGTCGTCGAGCACGGCGGCTTCCTCTACGATTCAGACGCCTACAACGATGACCTTCCGTACTTCACCGAAGTACAAGAAGAGCGCCATCTCGTCGTTCCATACTCGTTGACGTACAACGATATCCAGGGAACGAAAGCGCCAGGCGACTTTTTCGAGTTCGCTCGCCGCGGTTTCGACGAACTGTGGCTCGAAGGGGAGCGAGGCGCTCCGAAAATGATGTCGGTCGGACTTCATCCGCGTCTCATCGGACAGGCGGGACGGACGAACGCCCTGCGCGAGTTCATTGAGCACTGTCAGTCCAAGGGTAAGGTCTGGTTCGCTCGCCGAGATGATATTGCCAACTTGTGGATGGAGCAGTTCGGCTGACGTATTCGGCTGTCTGTGCCGACGGTATCTGAACCGACACCGTCGGCACAGACTTTACATTCTTGGCCGACAAATCCAGTCAGAGGACAGGGGAGGAGGCGGACGCCTATTGACCCAGTTGACCAGGCGACATCGAACAGTGGCCACCGCAGCGAACACCGCTTCCAAAGTCGCTCTCAAACGGGCGGGCCCGTTTGCCCATGTTTTGCCAGTAGCGAATCAAGTACTGTCTGTTGATCATCTGTGAAAACTCGGCGTCGTAGATTGGCCGTTACGTCTCTAACGTGACATTTGGAATGGTCAATCATCGAAAGAACTCTAGACCAATCGGTCGAAGTCGGTTGCTTTTGGCATACCTCTCGCGCCGAGACTAGCTTTCGATTGTTGCCATCCGTGGGTCTTCAGCTACCAGTAGACGTGACTCGCACTGCTTGAATGTTGGCAAACTCGGCTAGGCCATAGTCAGCAAGTTCACGTCCGTAGCCGCTGGCTTTGATTCCTCCGACGGGCAAACGAGGGTCGGACGCGGAGATTCCGTTGATGAACACTGATCCGGCTTTGATTCGAGCTGCGACTCTTTGGGCGCGTGTTTCATCACTGCTCCACACCGCGGAACTTAAACCGTATTGAGTGTCGTTGGCGATCGCCACGGCATCTTCCTCAGTTTCATAGAAGGTCACAGCACCGAGTGGTCCGAAGGTCTCTTCCCTTAACAGCGGGGAGTCTGAACTTTGTACTTCCATCAGGATCGGCGCGAACCAAGCGCCCGGTCCAGCCGGATGTGCAGTTTCCCCGAGCACCAGATCGCCCGAGGCCACCGCTCGACTTCTTTGATCATTTAAGTCGTTTAACAGGTCGTACCTAGCAATAGGACCAACTTCGACCTTTGGATCCATGGGATCACCCACCGACAATTCCTGCAAGTGTCGGTCGAGAGACGCGACAAATTCGCTTCTCTGTTTCCTTGGTACGAGTATGCGTTTTGCCGCAATGCACGATTGCCCATTATTGAGGAACCGCGACTTTACTGCGGCCTTGGCCGCGCTCTCGACATCTGCGTCATCGAGAACGATGAACGGGTCGGAGCCGCCGAGTTCAAGAACACATTTCTTCAGAGCAGCACCAGCTGCTTGCGCAACCAGGGCACCGACCCGCTCACTGCCAGTGAAAGTAACTGCGGCAATTCTGTCGTCCCCGATTGTCTCCGAAGCACGCTCTCCTGGCAGAACTACTGTGTTCATGATTTTGCTTCCGAATGCTTCTCGGAACGCATCTTGTATTGAAAATGCGCATCCGGTTACAGACTCTGCATGTTTGAGCACGACGACATTGCCGACTGCGATTGCTGGCAACATTGCGCGTACCACCTGCCACCACGGATAGTTCCACGGCAAAATCGCGAAGATCACACCGAGAGGACGTAGGTGCACAGCCGCGCGGTCGGGAGTGACTTCAATGTCGCGTGGTTTCAGCATCTCGGGTAGGTGAGTCGCGTAGTACTCACATGCGTTGATGCATTTGTCGATCTCACCGTGAGCCTGAGTTATCGGTTTTCCCATTTCGCGAGTGATCTGGGTGGCGAACTCGTCGCGCTGTCGCGACAAGATGGCGCTTAGCCGACGTATGCCGTCGACGCGTTGCGTCACGGTAGATCGTTTGTACTGTGCAAATGTTGCGGTTGCTTCGTCCAAGATCTCAGAGAGTGCCTTTGGGCCTGTGAACTCGAATTCGTCAATGATATTGCCGCTGGTCGGATTGATGGTTTGTATCCCTGCGCCGATTTTGAAGTTTGTACCAGTCACGCGTTGACCTCAGTCCCCTGTCCCAGGCGGTGAGTGAACCACGCCTGAAAGCGATTTGTTATCGTCACCGGATCGACCAGCAGCTTCGGCACATCGGTGGCGTTGCCTGGCTCAATTCTCATGTGGAGGAATGTCGGCCCGGCTGTGTTTAGTAGACGGGCGTACTCGCTTCTGAAGCTAGCCTCATCGTCTGCTCGTCCCACTGTCCAGCCCGATGCTTCTGCGATCGCTCCAAGGTCCACGCGATCGGCGTATGTGGGTATGTCCGCGGTCGACCCATATACCTGATTGTCGAGAAGAATGAGAAAGAGCCTGTTCGGGGAAAGGAAGCCGCCTGTCGGCAATACGTTGGGATTCATGAATAGCGAACCGTCGCCCTCAAGACCAATCACCTTTTGAACATCAGATCCTTTGGCCGCAATAGCCAGTCCGGTCGCAATAGATCCGACGAGTCCCATTGAATCGAGTACGTAGAAGTGATTGTCTCGCGTTTCAACGGCAGCCAGTTCGCGGCTCGTGGCCGCGCACGTCACCACCAGGGGGAGATCAGCGGTGAGTTCGTTAATCAACTGGAGAGCTTGATATCTTCTCATTTCAGGCGACCTTTCCATCCGTGTTCCAGAATGATCCAAGTACGATGACTGGGCGGTACGTCATCTTCGCGTGGTTGCCGGCCTCGGAGACCGTGTCTTCCCAGTCTTGGGCAGAAGATCTCCTGTCGAGTTCAATGACGGGCAGACCCAATCTGCGGAGCAAGTCGGGCGCTGGCTGGCTGACCGAATGAATCATCGAGTTGTATTCGCCGAGGCTCCCCCTGGTATTGGCAAAAATGAGCATTGGCAGGTGGTAGGAGATGGAGAAGGTGGTCAGCGCCGTGATGTTATTGCCGAAACCGTTGTCCTGCATAACGACGGCCCCAAATTTACCCGCAAGGGGGAGAGCGCCAATGACTCCGACTGCTTCTTCCTCGCGGGACAGCGGGTTGACATGAGACGATCGTCCATTATTTCCCCCATCAAGTTCTACAAGATGATCAATGACCGGGGCGACCGTAACCGAGGGAATGTAGCCGATCTCGTCGACTTGTGAGTTCCATATTCCCTGAGCTGCCGCCTGTGCGTAAGTGAGAGAGCTCATTGGTGCCTTTCTGATAGCAATGGGTGCTTCAGCTTTATGCTTTGTTGCCTCGTTTTACTACTTGTTGGATTCTGCATCCGGACTAGACCGCGCCTGTGACAGCGAGAATCCCGAAGACTACAAAGAAGAGCCCGCTTATCGTCAGGAAGGCATTTGAAAGTATTCCGTTCCGATGCCCTTTTGCCAGGCCCTTTTTGTTCATGAACCACAGCAGTGAGGCTGCTAAGAAGGGGAAGAAGATTGCGCCGAGCGCCGAGTAGATGATGACAAGTAGGACGGGCCGGTCAAAGACCAAGAGGACCATTGGTGGGAAGGCGATGAAGACGAGGAAGCCCCGAGCCCAGATGCCTTTCGGGTTGAGTATGGCTGCGGCCTGTTCTCCTGTTGCCTTCTTGACGATTCTGATGAAGTCAGCGAACAGGTGACTGCTACCGTCCCAGACTCCGAAGATCGTACTTGTTGCCGCGGCCCAGAAACCGATGAGGAACATCACCCTTGCCACGTAGCCGACTCGCTCTTGTAGCGGTTGAACCAGTGTCACTAGTCCTTCGGAGCCACTGATGTTTAGACCTGTGCCGAAAAGTAGTCCCGAGCCAATCAGCATCATCGCCAGCATGAAGATTCCAGTTGCGGCATAACCAACTGTGAGGTCTGTTCGCATCATCGGGATCCATTTCGGGCTGGTCCAACCGCGTTCCCTTACCCAGTATGGGTAGAAAGCCAATGACTGCGACCCACCAATGCCACCGATGAGCGCCAGAATAGCCAACGAAGCACCGTCAGGAATGTTCGGGATTAGCCCGGTGCCAAGAGCGGTGTAGTCCGGTTCAGTCAGGAGCGCCAGAGCGATAACCGTGATGAACATGAGGCCGATGAGAACTCCCATGACCTTCTCGAAGAGTCCATAGCGGCCCACCCACACTAGGACGAATCCCAGTAACGAATGCAGTATTGCCCATGCCCATAGCGGCATAAGACCGGGGAAGAGCGCTGACATAGCAAGTCCTGCTGCGGAGCAGATTCCAGCAGCAGTGATGAAGCTGGCAAGGATGAAGAAGACCATGAAGTATCCCGAAGCCGCTTTGCTCCATTCGTGCCATGCCTCAAGCACTGTCTTGCCGGTCACCATGAACAGTCTTCCTGTCGCCTCACTGAGCGGGAACTTTATGACTGTGCCCAGAATGATTGCCCACAGCAGCAGGCCACCGTAATTCGTTCCTGCGTTGAGGCCGTTGACCATATCGCCAGCCCCGATTCCTGTGGCGGCGATGATTAGCCCAGGTCCAACGTGTCTGAGCCGTCGCCAGCCTTGTGGTGGCTCGCTCCTACTCGACGGGCGCTGTTCTGTGCGGTTGTTGTGAGTTTCAGGATGCGTCATTACATGCCTTTCAACTGATATGGCTTAAGAGGATGGTTTGGCGTTCGAGGCGCGCTGTGGCATACGTTGACCGCATTGCGTCGGCCACCCTTGCCTTGGTCTCAATTCTGTCGATGCTCCGGCCCAGACTTGTTCAATCTGACTCAGCTCACTTCACCTCATACCGAGCGATCTTGTCTGTATCGAATTCCCATCCGATTCCTGGTCGGTCAGGAACGATGACGCTTCCGTCCTTGAACTCAAGTCGACTCTCTGGCGTCATCAGTTCCTCCATGTTGTAGATGCCCTTGGCCTTGGCGAAATGTTCAACTACTAGGCCGTTCTCCGCCGAGGCGACCAGATGGACGTGAATATTCGCGTGCCAATGCGGTGCTACGGGGACGCCAAACGACAACGCGGTGCGGGCGATCGTCACCCATTCGGTAATGCCACCGACAACTCCCGCGTCAGTCTGGAGAATAGATGCAGCGTCCTGCTGCAAGAGTTGCAGGAATTCGTGTCGTGTCTGGTGGACTTCACCTGTGGCTATTGGAGTATCGACGGATCGACTTATACGAGCGTGGCCAGCAATATCATCCGGCGTTAGGGGCTCTTCCATCCACCAGAGCCCGTGGCCTTCAGTAGCGGCCTCCAGCGATCGCGTGGCGTGAATTGCTTCAGCTGGAGTTTTGTAGGCGTTGTTCGCGTCTACTGCCAAGCGCTCGTTGGAGTCCAACACGGAGATCGCTGCTTTGATGCGTTCTGCATCTTCCTTGACGGAGGCACCGCCGACTTTGATCTTGTGGTCTTTGAACCCGAGCGACTTGTTGAACTCGATTTCTTCGCGAACTGTTTGGGGCCTGTCGGTATCTCCCGCCTTGTAGTATCCGCCCGAAGCATACGCCGGCACCGGACCTGTATGTCCTCCGAGCATGGATGCCAAAGGCAGACCAGCTCGCTTTGCTGCAAGATCCCAAAGCGCTGTATCAATTGCCGCAATGCAGCGGATGAGAATCCCTCGGCGGCCTTGCATGAGCCCTTCCTGATACAGACGTGCGTACAAGCCTGAGGTGTCAGCTGGGTCTCCACCGAAAATCGTCGATGAGAGGACATCGTCGATCAGCTCGACGGCTGACTTGGCACCTGCCGTTCCAACATACGACAGTCCTTCACCAACGAACTCGGATTTGGAATCTCGGATCTGAACGATAACGTAATCTCGTTGGTTCAATTTTCGGGTTGACTGGCTGATGTCGACTGTGACGGGGACGCGTACTCCCCGTGCTGATACTGATGTGATGGCCATTCGATTCCTTTCTTGAAGTGCAGCCAGGTGCGACTGGCTACTCATTGACGGCCGTTGTGGCCCCTTAGCTCAAGATGAAGCTTGCTTGAACAGGTGTCGGATCGGTCCGACCGTTTCCTCAGACACTCTGGTTAAAGTTGAATCGTTTCCAGGGAGTAGACAACTTGGACTTGGACCGCCTAAGCGATGGACCCATCGCCCAAGTGAAGAACTGCTTCCTATTCCCTCAGGGCCTCGTTTATCGCAAGTAGATGCCTCTCATTTCCTTTTGCATCCAGAGCCCCCTCGACATCGACACTAAGTGAGCTCGCTCACCGTCGTCCAATGCCAAAACCTGCCACAAGTCATAACATGCATGTAATGGGAGGCGAATAATGGAAGAATCACTGCGGTATCTGCGAGCAATCATCGATCAGGGAAATCTCACCCGCGCGGCCGAGTCCCTCTTCATCAGTCAACCGGCATTAAGCCGCTATCTATCCCGTCTAGAGCGATCAGTGGGTGTCGTTCTGATCGATCGGACAAACCAGCCGTTGGAACTGACGCCTGAGGGACATCGCTATTACGAGTACCTCGTAGCGGTAAATCGGCTTCGCTCGCGAATGGAAACAGATCTGGCTGATATGGGCCAGCTCGCTGGCGAGACTGTTCGTTTGGGGGCCACGACATGGCGGTCAGAAATCCTACTACCACGTGCCCTTTCGGCAATTTTGCGGCATCACCCAGAGTTGCAGATTAGCTTCTTTGGATTGTCAAATGCGGACTTGATGGGACTGGTCAGGTCCAAGAATCTTGATCTGGCTGTGATGTCAGCTGTTCGTGCAGGGGCCGGTGTCGATTTTCACATGATAACCGAGGAAGAAGTTGTCGTCGCTGGCGAAGTTCTCAAAACCCTTGGGGACCATGCTGGTTCCTTTCGATCGGGTAGTTGTGTGCCAGCGGCGAAGCTAAAGCCGATATTGCAAAGCCAGCGACTCATTTTGATGCACGCCGATCATAACCTCGGTGCAATAGTGTCTGACTTCCTAACACGCCTCGGTGTGAAGCCGAGAAAGGTGATCCGGGGCAGCAGTGTGAGCGCCGGCGTGCAGCTGTCCGCTCATTCGGCTGGGCTCACGTTCGTACCGATCCAGGCGGTGATCCGCCAGGGGTATCCAAATGTCCCCTTTGTCCGGATTGCAGAGGCCGATCTCGTGCAGACTGTTGGATTGGCGTGGCCGTCAGATGCTAAACCTCGTGGCAGGGTTGCCGAGCTCGCCAGTGTTCTTGAAGAAGAGTTACTTCTCGAGCATGCGGAGTATCAGAATCTGCTTTGATGGCCCTTCTCGGGCCCAGACTGTCGGCTCGGTTGGTAGCCCCTATCGACTGAGTTCGACGATCTCCTTTCTGTCGCCCGAAACCAAATTCGACGAGACCTGGCTTTTGATCTGCGCTATAACTTTCAGCCGTTTGGTCTAGAGAGTTGTCTCCCATGCTTTGACGAGATTGACCACCGTCGAATTGACAGGAGTCGGCACCCCGGCTTCTGCGCCGAAGCGGACGACGGAACCGTTGATCACGTCGATCTCACCTCGGGAACCCCGCAGTGCGTCGAGGAGCATGGAGGGCTTCGCGTCAGGGATGTTTCCTGCGAGCGTACGCACGTGGTGCACCGGGTCGGTGATCTGGATTGGGACTTCCAGTGCTTGTGCGACAGCGAACGCTTCCAAGAGGCAAGCCTTAGAGACCTGCCAGGCGTTTTCGGTTGTCATCATGTCGCCAATGGTGAGCTTGTTGAGTACTCCAGGACCGGAGAATGCGACATTCATGATCAGCTTTTCCCAGATGACACGGGAAGGGTCGCGTAATGAGGTGGCGTCGAAGCCCGCGGATCGCCAGATCTCGACCACTTCGTCGACTTCAGGCATCGGCAGATCTGAATATGGAGAGAAGCGGACTAATGCCATTCCGTTGTGATGGGCGTGTCCTGGTTCGGGTACCGAGGCACCGAATCCGCCCACGACCCCAAGGCATAGTTGAGATTGCGGAAGATGCGGAGCGACGAGATCCATCGATCCGACTCCATTCTGGATCGACTGGACGACTGTGTTCCGACCGACCAATGGTGCTGTATCGAGCGCTGCTTGCTCAACGTCATAGGCTTTCGTGGCGATGACAATCAGGTCGAAATCTGCGGCGAGCCTGTCGGCCGTCGTGCTCACCGAGTCGAGTTGGACCGTGCGGTCGCCGCTGGCACCGCTGACTCTTAGGCCATGAGCCGCGATCGCATCTATGTGGTCAACTGCCAGCCCCACTCCGTGGACTTCGTGGCCGGCGCTCTTCATCAGCGCAGCGTAGACCGAGCCGAGTGCTCCTAGTCCCATAATGAGTATCTTGGCCATAGTGTTGTCTCCTTTGAGTAGTGGGCGGGTCTTTTGAAACGCCGGGATGGTGCTTAGTCGGTGTAGTCGACGAAGTCGGCTGCCGACTTCACCCGCTTGGGGATCTCCTGCTGCAGAAACTCGGTGAAGCGCCTGGCGCGGAGCGGGAAGTACTCATTGTTGGGAAAAGCAAGGTAGACGTCTGATCGAATGGTCGGCACACCTGGCAAGACCGGGACCAATTGACCGCTCTCCAAGAACGGACGGACGTTCCAAATCGAGCGCATCGCAATTCCGTGCCCGAGAACAGCCCATTTGGTGACAGTGTCGCCGTCATTGCATCTCAGCGGTCCACGGACCCGGACCGGTGTGACGACGCCGTCGAGCTCGAACTTCCACAGGGTGAAGTCGGGCTCATGCTCATTGAGAATGATGCAGTCGTGGTCAGGTAGCTCAGAAACTGATCTCGGGTACCCTCTCCGATTGACGTAGTCAGGTGACGCGCAAAGCACGCGGCGATTCGTCAGAAGCCTGCGGTAAGTCAGTTGAGAATCCTTTGCTGCACCGACTCCGACGAGCATGTCGAAATGAGTGTTCTCCAGATCGAATGGGTCGCCTGAGAGCTCTAGATGAATCTCAATATTTGGGTACAGAGTGTGAAAATCCGCCACCAATTCAGACAGGTGCGTGCGCCCGAATCCCAACGTGCCGAATACGACGAGAGTCCCACGTTCGCTGTCGACGCTGTTGGAGATATCCGCGTGCAGTACGTCGGCCTCATGCACGATGCGTCGAGCGCCTTCGAAATAGCGCAGCCCCTCGCTGGTCAGCAGCATCTGACGTGAGGTGCGTTTGATCAACTGGACTCCGAGTCGGTTCTCCAGTTGCGTGAGTCGCCTGCTCACTGCTGACACCGACATTCCCATTGACCTGGCCGCTGCAGTCAGGTTCATCTCTTCGCCGATGGTGGCGAAGAACTGGAAAACGTCGACTCTCACGATCCCAGTCTAGGGAGGGCACGCCCAATATTGGCCGACCCGCCATTGCATTTTGTTCAAGCCTGAGTTGATTCAAACGGCGGGTGAAACGACTGATTTCGCTGTTAGATTCGTGGCCAAGCGAATCAGCGCGCCGTCGGAATCCTTCCTATCAAGGGACCGACTCATAGAAACGTGGAGGTAGCTATATGCCCAAGATTGCAGTCATTCCGGGAGACGGGATCGGAAAAGAAGTCATGCCAATTGGTGTGCGGGCCGTCGAAGCTGCCGCACAGCGTCATGGCGTTGACGTGGAGCTCGAATGGTTCGATTTCGCCAGCGTTGAGTACTACCAGCAGCACGGCCAAATGCTTCCTGACGGCTGGAAGAACCAGCTGAGTGAGTTCGACTCGATCTACTTCGGCGCTGTTGGCTGGCCCGATGTAGTGCCCGACCATGTGTCCCTGTGGGGGAGCCTCCTGCAGTTCAGAAGGCAGTTCGACCAATACGTGAATCTCCGGCCATGCAAGATCCTTCCCGGTATCACTCCACCCTTGCGCGACAAAGGGCCCGGCGACGTTGACTTCCTCGTTGTTCGAGAGAACACAGAAGGGGAATACTCTAACGCCGGCGGCGTGCTGTTCGAAGGAACTGACCGTGAGTTTGCCATGCAGGAGACGGTGATGACGCGGATCGGCGTCGACCGTGTCATGGAGTATGCCTTCGCGCAGGCTGAGAATCGCCGCAAGAAGGTGACATCGGCGACGAAGAGCAACGGAATCTCGATCACCATGCCGTACTGGGACACGAGATTCGAAGCGATCCAAGAAAATCACCCAGGCATCGAGACGAACCAATTCCACATCGACATCCTCACTGCTCACTTCGTTCAACACCCGGAATGGTTCGACGTCGTCGTCGCATCCAATCTCTTCGGCGACATTCTCTCGGACCTCGGTCCTGCGTGCACGGGCACGATCGGTGTGGCACCAAGTGCCAACATCAACCCGACAGGTGAATTTCCCAGCCTTTTTGAGCCCGTCCACGGTTCGGCACCCGACATCGCCGGCAAAGGAATTGCCAACCCGATCGGCCAGATCTGGTCGGGAGCGATGATGCTCGACCACCTCGGTTCTGAAGCGGCAGGAACTGAAATTGAGAATGCCATCGACGAAGTCCTCCGAAGCGCAGACCCAACTGTGCTGACGCCCGACGTCGGAGGACAGGGAACCACAGAGACACTTGGTCAAGCCATCATCGACGTGCTTCGAGGGGAGTGAAGCAGCCTGGCAGAGAACACCCTTCAGGCGTGGCTCGTCGACAGCGAACCATAGTTGAGGCGAGGCTAGCGGCCTCTCGAGTAGATCAGCGGTCACTCGAATCTCGTTCAAGAACCAAACGTTGCGCAATATGCGATGCCGGAGGGCTTAGCGCATTGCGCGCATAGTCCAACCCGAAATCGGAGATGCAATGACGCATTACGAATCTCAGACTGCGCAGACTCGCAGCAAAGTTGAGGCACCAGAGCAAAACCTTCATCAGAACCGCAGACAGCTCACAATAATGGGCTTCCCCTGGCCCTTCTACTTGGCCTTCCTCGTGGTGATCATCGCGGCCATTTTCCTCAATGTCATGCCAGTCAACATCGTCAGCGGAATGGCGATCGCGATGATCATCGGGGGTGCACTGAAATACATCGGCGACTCGATCCCCGTTTTCAATACATTCGGAGGAGGATCGCTGCTGTGCATCGTAGTTCCAGCCTTGATCGTCTTCACCGGGGTCTTCCCTCAAGAATTCGCGGACTTGGCTGATTCTTTCTACAACGAACTCGGCTTCTCCGAACTCGTTGTCACGGGTCTCATCGTCGGATCGATTCTTGGAATGAATCGGAAGCTGCTGGTCAGCGTCGGCGCGCGCTTCTTCTTCCCAATCATCGCCGGCGTCGTCACAGCCTTTCTCGTCGGCGCACTGATGGGTCTGATCACCGGCTTCGGCGTCGGCCGAGCGGTCATGTTGGTCGTAGGACCCGTCATGGGCGGCGGCATGGCGGCGGGCGCGGTGCCAATGTCGGAAATCTTCGCCTCAGCCAGCGGAGGAGACGCCGGTTCGTTCCTCGAACAGATCGCCCCCGCCGTCATCGTCGCCAACGTCGTGTGCATCGTCGTCGCGGGAATCCTCAACGGAATCGGTAAGACTGTGAAGGCAAAGAGCTTCAGCGGCGAAGGCCGAATGATGCGTAAAGGCGATTTCGACTATTCGAAGGCCTCGGACGAAGCACCCCTTACGATCAAAGACATCACCGTTGGATTAGTACTGTCGATCACGATCTACATGGTCGGTGAGATCCTGTCGTCCCTGATTCCCGGGTTGCATGCCTATGTGTGGATCATTGTTGTGGCTGCCGTCCTCAAGATCTTCAACCTCCTGCCGGAACACCTCAACCTCGGTGCTGAGCAGTGGTACAACTTCATCTCGCACGCATGGATCCCAGCCGTTCTCGTCTCAATCAGCGCAGGCATGGTCGATTTCGATGCCATCGTCGAAATCGCGTCCGACCCTCGCTACCTCCTCATCGTCGTGGTGACCGTAATCGTTGCGGCCGCAGCCGCGGGCGGGGCAGGAATGCTGGTCGGCTTCTACTTCGTCGAATCTTCCATCAGCGGCGGCCTCGGAATGGCCGATATGGGCGGGTCGGGAGACGTCGCCGTCCTCTCAGCGGCTGGTCGACTCGAGTTGATGCCGTTCCTTCAGATCGCCTCCCGCCTTGGCGGGGCGATGATGCTCATCATCCTGTCGATCATGGCTCCCTTCCTTCTGTAGGTATCCAAGACGGATCGGCCACGTCTCGCTTTGTGCGGGCGACGTGAAAATCAGTGAAAACCTATCGGCTTATTCCATTCGGCTCCTAAGCACACAGAACCCAATTCAACAGGAGGCTTGATGCCAAAGATCACAGCTGTTCGCCCTATCCAGGTCAACCGGATTCTCTACGTCAGCATCGAAACCGATGACGGTCTACACGGTGTCGGTGAGTCCGGTGCCTGGGCCTACTAGGAGGCCGCAGCCGAAGTGGTGAAGACTTTCGCCGACTACCTCGTCGGCCAGGATCCGAGGAGGATCGAGCACCACTGGCAGTTCATGTATCGTGCATACCATTTCCGTGGTGCCGTCATTATGGGGGCGTTGAGCGCGATCGACATCGCGTTATGGGACTTGGCGGGAAAGCGTCTCGGCGTTCCTGTTCATGAACTCCTCGGCGGGGCAGCGAGAGAACGAGTGCGGGTGTACAAGCACGTTGCCGGAGCAACTGTCGATGAGCTCATCAATGACTGCAAGAAGGCACAGAATGAAGGTTATACGGCGGTGGGGCACCTGTCGCCTTTCCTCGACATTGACCGCGGCGAGAGGCTGGAAACGTCGAATGCGCAATACGTCAGCGGGGCAGTCAGTGTGCTCAAGACTCTCCGCGCCGAGGTCGGGGACGGACTCGATCTGTGCGTCGAGCTGCATCGGCGACTGAGCATCAGCGAATCCGTGACGTTCGGCCAAGCTGTCGCAGACGTGATGCCGATGTTCATCGAGGACCCAGTCCGTCCGGACAACCTCGACTCGATGGCGCTTGTCGCGTCCTCAGTGCCGGTACCGGTAGCGACGGGGGAGCGGTTGCATACGCCTGAGGAGTTCCAGATGTTGCTCAGCCGCTATCCACTGGCTTACACGAGGATCAGTGTCTGCTTGGCCGGAGGCATTACAGGTGCCATGAAGATCGCTGCCATTGCGGAATCCGTCGGGTCAAAAGTTGTTCCTCATAATCCGCTCAGTCCAGTGAGCACCGCTGCATGTTTGCAAGTCTCCAGTGCAGTCGCGAATCTGGGAATAATGGAGCTGCCCGATCACTCGGTCGCTTCCGCCACAGAAAGGTACACCGCTTCAAACCAAAGCGAACGGCAGGAGTTCGACCAGACCGCGATGCTTAGTCCGATACCCGAGACCGTCGACGGTCATGTATCCGTTCCTACTGGTTCTGGAATAGGCATTGACCTGGACTTCGAGATAGCGAGCCGAAATCCAGCCACTAGGGTTGAGACACTGTCGCGACTTGGGGCTGACGGAGCAGTCGTGGACCAGTGACGTGGTACCGCGAGCGAAAGCCGTGGATCTGGTCATCCGAGACGCTGGTGTCACACACAAATTGCGTGTTCCACGTCGCTGCGCTCGACTGCCGCCACGGACGGCCCATCCAGTGCCAACAATTCGGCAGTCGGTGCCGGACACAGCCGTAAGGTCGGCTCATTGCTGGTGATCGTGACCGCTCGACTACGGGGTCGATGTCCACAAGCCGGCCGGTTCGCGTCAGTTGCCGCAATGGAAGCATGTTGACTGACGTGCTTCATCAATTGAGCGGTAGTCGACTTCGAGACCGCTCTGACTCTCTGACCAGGTGTTTTGTTCTTGCGTAGTCGCTTTACAGGCGAGACTGGCCATCGAAGCATGTCTCAGTACGTGCTGCGTCAGCTCGCAACTGCTTGATCTCAGGCTGTTGCCTCTTCGACGGCAGCCCTGATTGACGAAGGCCGGTGGGTTCAACCCACCGGCCTTCGTCGTAGCCTGTCTTCCCAAGTTTTGGCTCCTGCGTCGCTGGTCCTGGCTTCGGCCCTCCCCGGTCCTCCCTTCAGTCGCGCTTCTCACCGCTGGTGCCGCTGCGTACTCATCCGGCCGATTCCTCCAGTTCGCTGAGCATCAGGCACCGGCAGTTTCAAAAACACCCTCTGCAAAGGGTGTCTACGGCGCCGACGGTGCGGGATGCCGAGGGCGAAGACAATCCGAGGGCGCACACCTAAGCAGCTGTGTGGTCGGACGTGAGACCACGCGGAATCAGACAGTTGTGAGAGACGTCCAGGGGAGTGCCACCAGACACAATCAGTGCCTGCCCCACCCTCGAGTGGACCAACTCTGCGTCGTGAGGCGTTAAGATGATTCGAGCGGAAATTGCAGTATCAGACCAACTATTGTGCATTCAGGAGCGAGGCCGAATGACATTCCTCGAGTCGATGAACTCGCCATCACAGCTGCGTGAGCTCGACGATGCCGAATGCGAAGTTCTGGCGAAGGAGATCAGGGACTACTTGGTCACGGCCGTCGCCGGCACAGGTGGACACCTCGGCCCCAACCTCGGCGTGGTCGAACTCACTGTCGGTCTCCACCGCGTGTTCGAGTCTCCTCACGATACGATCCTCTTCGACGTCGGTCACCAGACCTACGTTCACAAACTCCTCACCGGACGCATGGGGGACTTCTCGAGTCTGCGCCAGCGCGATGGGCTCTCCGGATACCCCAGCCGGGCCGAGAGCGAACACGACGTCATTGAGAACTCCCACGCTTCAGCATCTCTGTCGTGGGCCGACGGCATCGCCAAGGCACATCAGCTCAAGGGCGAAGACGACCGCCACGTCGTAGCCGTCATCGGAGACGGAGCACTCACCGGCGGCATGGCATGGGAAGCGCTGAACACCATTGCAGCCGACAAATCGACACCACCGCGCAAGCTCATCATCGTCGTCAACGACAACGGCCGCTCCTACGCACCCACGGTCGGCGGGTTCGCTGAGCACCTCGACGAGCTGCGCACGACATCGGGATACGAGAAGCTGTTGTCCTGGGGAAAATCGACCCTCCGACAGTCGGGCGTACCCGGACGCGCCGCCTACAGTGCCATCCACGGAGTCAAACGAGGCCTCAAGGACATGGTCAGCGCGGAGCAGGCCGGAATGTTCGACGAGCTCGGCATCAAGTACCTCGGACCGGTCGACGGACACGACCTGCCGATGGTTGAGAAGGCCCTTCAGCGGGCCAGACAATACGACGGCGGACCCGTCATCGTGCACATGATCACACAGAAGGGCCAGGGCTACGACCCGGCTCTCAACGACGACGCTGATCAGTTCCACTCCGTCGGCGTGATCGATCCGCTCACCGGCAGGTCGACACCGTCGAAGCAGACCTCATGGACGTCCGTCTTCGGTCAAGAGGTGCTCCAGATCGCGCAGACGCGCGAAGACATCGTCGCCGTCACTGCAGCGATGCTCCTGCCGGTCGGCCTCGCAAAGTTCGCCGAGGCATACCCGGAGCGGGTCTTCGACGTCGGCATCGCCGAACAGCACGCAGTGGCATCCGCCGCGGGACTCTCCTATGGCGGGCTGCACCCCATCGTGTGCATCTATGCGACGTTCCTCAACCGCGCCTTCGACCAGCTGCTCATGGACGTGGCCCTGCACGGCCAGGGGGTCACCTTCGTCCTTGACCGTGCCGGAATCACCGGACCCGACGGCGCCAGTCACCACGGAATCTGGGACATGGCGATGCTGCGTATCGTGCCCGGTCTCAAACTGGCAGCCCCTCGTGACGCCGCGCGTCTGACGGAGGAGCTGGCCGAAGCCGTCGCCATCGAGGACGCACCGACCGTGATCCGATTTCCTCGTGGAAGCGTAGGAACGGATATTCCAGCGCTGCGTCGTCTCGATGACGGCGTAGACGTTCTGCGAGAGGTCCCAGCAGGTTCTTCCAAAGACGTGCTCATCGTCTCCGTCGGTCCGTTCGCCGGGCGCGCTCAGGAAGTGGCCGAACAACTGGCCGACCAGGGAATCGCCTCAACGATCGTCGATCCGCGTTGGGTTCTGCCTGTGCCAGGCGGAGTCATCGACATGGCTGTCGAGCACAGCCTCGTTGCTGTCATCGAGGACGGTGTCAAGGTCGGCGGAATCGGTTCGCAGATCCGCAGTGACCTGCGTGCGGCCGACTCTCGGGTCGGTGTCCTCGAACTCGGTGCCCCTGATGAGTTCCTGCCGCAGGGCACTCGCGACGAGATCCTCGAATATGCAGGACTCGACGTGGCCACCATCGTCTCCGAAATCGTTCATATCCTGCCGTCAGAGGTCAGGAACCGGGCCCAGCAGGGATCACGCAGAGCCGTCTGACAGGCAAGAGCCTCAGGCTGCAGGCAAGGTCTCGATGGTGTCTCTGAGCGCTGGAGCACTCAATTCGACCTGCCATGGCCTAGCTCCGCGCTCGACGAGGAACTCCTCGACGTCGACTCGCGGTTGAGCGCCGAGAGCCTTGACGATGGCGGGCTGCAAGAGCACGTCGTGAGGAATGTCGTGCTCCTCGGCCACCTCTGCCATCGCAGCCTTGAGAGCTGAGACCCGATCCTTGATATCTGTGTGGCTGAACGGCGTCCGTGTCTGTGCTGCGTTGACTTCCCTTCGCCCCGGCAGCTCGTCACCCGTCAGTCGGGTCGCTTTGCGGTAGGCCCGGTAGAGCCGGCCGGCGTCGGCGCGGGAGAGTTTGGGCCACGTTGCCATGATGTCGTCGCTCGAGTGCACTCGGGACTGAGCGAGGCCGACCAGGTCCCGATCACGCAGAATACGCGATGGAGCGGTGTCGGTCTCGGCCGCCATCTCATCGCGAGCAGTCCACAGCTCCCGCACCTTGGCGATGTCCTTGCGTGACTTGAGTTTCGTCAATCCGTGCGTACGGCGCCAGGGCTCGGCGAAGTATTTGGGTTCGAAATCAAGGAGATGTTCGAACTCCTGTGAAGCGAACTCCCACTTATCGGCATCGATGAGTGCTTCGCGGAGGAAGTCGCGAATGGGCAGCAGAACTTCGACGTCGAGGGCGGCATAGTTGAGCCACTCCTTCGGAAGCGGTCGCTTCGACCAGTCAGCAGCAGAATGCTCCTTGGCCAAGCGGACACCGAGAGTTCTCTCGGCCACGGCGGCCAAACCGAACTTGTCCCATCCGAGCATGCGAGCAGCGAGCTCGGTATCGAAGAGCGCCTCCGGCCGCATGCCCCGCTCCTGCAGGCAGGGCAGATCCTGAGTCACGGAGTGAATGACCCATTCATCTGCGCCGAAAGCTGAGTTGAGAGGGCTGAGGTCCGCAAGCACTTCCGAATCGAGCAGGAAGGTTCCTGCATTCGCGCGTCGCAGCTGAACCAGAAATGCGCGCTGGCCGTATCTGATGCCTGATGCGCGCTCGGCATCGATGGCGATGGGGCCGGATCCGTGTGCGAGCTCGTCACAAGCCGTGGAGAATTCTGCATCGGAGTCGACGAGCGGCGGAACGCCATGAGCGGGTGTGGCCAAGAGCGGTAGTTCGGTTGTCATCGACGTCGCCCGGGCAGGGCTGAAACTCCTTCAGGAAGCGGTGGCAGTCCGGCAACTGTGCACAGCAGATCAATCCAGGCTTCGAAGTGATCGCCGATCAGTTCCGGCTCCGCGATCACGGGGGTCCATGAAGCGCGCAGCTCCAAGTCTATCGTGGACGACCGATCGGCAAGAGTGCCGAAGCTCTCGGAGAGGACACGGGTCGTCGTGCCTCCAGCGGCGACGACCTCGCAGTCATTTGCTTCGAGGGCCTCTTCGAGCCAAGTCCAGGCCACAGTGCCGAGCATCGTCTCATTGCCGAGTTCGTGTTCGAGCTCGGCGCGGATGTAGGACACGACACGGAACTGGCCCTCCCACTCCTCGGGGGAGCTGGGATCATAGAGGACGACGATGCGGCCGGTAGCCAATTCGTCGATCGCTTCACCACTGGCGCGAAGAAAGGTCTCATCGGCACTGACCTCGGCACCCAGCGCGTAGGAATACGGCGCCAAGCGAGCCGGCGCCGGTATCTCAGAGATCGAGACATTGTTCGTGTTCCGAGCTTCGCGCAGAACCGAGGTCACGGCGGAGAACTCCGACGGAATGCGATTGAGAGGTGAGGTGTTGACCACACTTGCCACGATAGATCAGGCCACCGTGGAGGTGAATC
Organism: Brevibacterium sp. RIT 803; assembly: GCF_016892625.1. GTDB lineage: Bacteria > Actinomycetota > Actinomycetes > Actinomycetales > Brevibacteriaceae > Brevibacterium. The sequence goes on along the minus strand of NZ_JAFEMW010000006.1, from coordinate 332,392 downwards.
GTCCACGCCGTGATGGGACCAAGAGTTTTCACCCGCGCCCGCGATCAAGACGCAACGTCTTGAAACCGGAATCCGATGGGCATCGATCCGCCCGAGATGGGAGGATGGGGACATGACTTCAACCTTGTTGCCCGCCCTGCGCGGAGAGCAGATTGCGCACACTCCGGTCTGGTTCATGCGGCAGGCCGGCCGATCACTTCCCGAATATCGCGAGGTGCGTGCAGGAACTGCGATGCTCGATGCCTGCCGCACCCCGGACCTGGTCTCTGAGATCACCCTGCAGCCGGTGCGCAGGCATGGTGTGGACGCTGCCATCTTCTTCTCCGACATCGTGGTCCCGCTGCAGGCAGCCGGCGTCGATGTGGAGATCGTCCCCGGCACAGGACCCGTGATCGCGGATCCGATCCGCAGTCGCGCCGATGTCGAAGCATTAGCAGAGCTCGAACCCGACCAGATCCCAGACATCGCGGAATCCATCGGCCGGATCGTCGAAGAGCTGGCAGGGCAGACTCCGCTCATCGGCTTCGCCGGTGCCCCCTTCACGCTGGCCAGCTACCTCATCGAGGGCGGACCGAGCAAGAACCATGAGAAGACAAAATCCCTCATGGTCGCGGACCCCGAGACCTTCTCCCTTCTGTTGAGCAAGCTCGCTCGGATCTCCTCGACATTCCTCGACGTGCAGCTGGGCGCCGGAGCCTCCGCGTTCCAGCTCTTCGACTCCTGGGCCGGATACCTGTCCCGACGTGACTACGAAGCCCACGTACTCGAACACTCCAGCGCAGTCTTCGAATCGCTGCGCCATCACGAGGTGCCGAGCATCCACTTCGGTGTTCAGACAGGTGAGCTCCTGACCTCCATGTCGCGAGCAGGCTCCACAGCAGTCGGCGTCGACTTCCGCGTCGACCTCACCGATGCCTCGACACGCGTGCAGCCGGGCCAGCCGTTGCAGGGCAATCTTGATCCGGCACTGCTCTTTGCTCCATGGGAGGCTCTGGCCCCGCGCATCGAGGAGATTGTGAGACAGGGACTCGACCATGAGGCAGGATTCGTCTTCAACCTCGGCCACGGAGTCCTCCCCGACACCGATCCCGAAGTGCCCGGACGCATCGTGGCCGAGGTCCACCGCGTCTCCGCAGAGATCCTGTCCGCACGGGGCTGAGGCGATGAGTCATATCACGATCGTCGGAGGAGGCATCTCCGGGCTCGTCACCGCCTATCGTCTGGCACCTGACCATCAGATCACCCTCCTCGAGGCCGACGCGCGCCTCGGCGGGTGTCTGGACTCGACGACCTTGGCCGGGGCAGTGCCGGTGGGTCTCGACACCGGAGCCGAAGCCAGCCTGTACCGGCGCCCGGAGACGAAGGACCTCGCCGCTGAACTCGGATTGGACCTCGAATTCCCCCAGGCGGCGCACAGCTCCCGAGTCCTGTCGAAGGGACGTCTCCACCCGATTCCCAAACGCACCGTCATGGGAGTGCCGGGCCACGCGGCCGAGGTCAGGGAACTCCTCGGCGACGACGTCAGTGACCGAGTCGCCCATGAGGTCATCACGGACCCGATCGAGGGTTCGGACGTGTCGTTGGGGGACTTCCTGACGGACCGCCTCGGCGCCGATCTCGTCGATACGCTCATCGACCCGCTGCTTGGGGGAGTGTATGCAGGGCGGTGTCGCGACCTGTCACTGGCGTCGACGGTGCCCGCTCTGCTGCCGGCAGCCCTCGGTGGGACCTCCGTGCTCGACCTCGTTGAGAGCCTGCTCGCTGCGCGTGACGCACAGTCAACAGCCGGTGCGGAGGGGACGGGCCCGCAGCCGGTGTTCATGAGTCTCCTCGGCGGGATCAACCGACTTGTCCCGGCGCTCGAGCAGCACATCCGAGAACTCGGCGGCACCATCCGCACCGGCACACAGGTGACGTCCGTTCAAGCCGACGGGGGCCGATGGACGGTGGCGACGAAGGACTCCGTGGTCGATTGCGATGGCGTCGTCCTCGCCACCCCGGCGCATGTGACGAAGGATCTCCTCGCCGAGGTGGCCCCGGAGTCCGCTTCGATGCTCGCATCCGTGCCCTACGCCTCGACCGCTCTGATCCCGGCCCTCGTCGAGGTCGGAGACCGTGAACTCGAAGGATCCGGATTCCTCGTCCCACCGACAGAGAGCTCATTCATCAAGGCCTCGACATTCGTGTCGAACAAATGGCCCTGGATGCGTGAGCGCATTCCTGAGGGAACTGCCTTGATCCGGATGAGCATCGGTCGATACGGGGACGGGCCGGGAGGCTGGCAGGATTGCGGGGATGATGAGCTCATCGCACGCGCCTTCGCAGACTGGCAGTCCATTGCCGATCGCCGCTCAGATCGGCTCATGGCGGCCGAGGCGCACCGGTGGGAACAAGCTCTGCCGCAGTACCTGCCGGGCCACGCTGAGACGGTGGCGAGAATCGATGAGGAGATCGCCGGAATCGCCGGCCTCGAACTGGCAGGTTCGGCATACTTCGGCGTGGGCATCCCCGCCTGCATCGACAGGGCCGAGACGGTTGCCCGGAGAATCACCGTGTAAGAACTGACGTACACAGAAGACTGACACACAGCAGAAGGAGCAGGAATGAGCGAATACTCGCACCCCACAGACGAGCAGATCGAACAGGCGAACAATGAGACGCGCTATATTGCGTACTCGGTCTTCGCCTCGGCGGGCGAACTCGGCGATGCCGACCGTGCCGAACTCGCCGACGAGCTCCACGAAGCTCTCGCCCCATTGAAGGACCAGGGCCTCGTCGTCCGCGGAATCTATGATGTCTCTGCTCTGCGTGCGGATGCAGATGTGATGTTCTGGTGGCATGCGCCGACCGTCGAACTCGTTCAGGCTGCCTACTCGGCAGTGCGTCGCAGCATGCTGGGCGGCGTCCTCGAGCCGGTCTGGTCGGTCGTGGGCCTGCATCGCCCGGCCGAATTCAACAAGGCACACCTGCCGGCGCTGCTGACCGATGACGAACCGGGCAAGTACATCTGCGTCTACCCGTTCGTTCGGTCCTACGACTGGTACCTCCTCGATCCCGCAGAGCGCTCCACGATGCTGCGCGATCATGGAATGGCCGCCGCTGGCTACAAGGACATCAAGGCCAATACGATCGCCTCCTTCGCCCTCGGCGACTACGAATGGCTGTTGGCCTTCGAGGCCCCGGAACTGCACCGCATCGTCGACCTGATGCGCGACCTTCGCAACACCGAGGCTCGTCTTCACGTGCGCGAGGAGGTTCCGTTCTACACCGGGCCGCTCCGTGAACTCGTCGATATCATCAGCGACTGGCGCTGATTCTCACCGGCCTTTTCGAAACGCCGCTCATGTAGTCTGCGGTCATGATGACTGCAGACGGCTCGGCCGGCGACGCCGACTACGGGATGATCGGTACAGGCTACCGGCAGTTCAGGCGCCCTGAACCAGAATTTGCTCGCGCAATCCACGCTGCGCTCGGTGATGCCCGCAACATCGTCAACGTCGGTGCCGGTGCCGGATCCTACGAACCGAATGATCGCGAGGTCATCGCGGTGGAACCTTCGTCTACGATGCGGGCACAGCGGACGATTGACCAGGCGCCGGTCGTCGACGCCGTTGCGGAGTCATTGCCGTTTGCCGATGGCGCTTTTGACGCTGCTTTGTCGACATTCTCGATCCCTTCGGCTGCGTCGACGGCTTCTCCGAGGCCTATTTCGGGAGGCCGGAGCTGTTTCTTGACCCTGGAGCGCGGAAGGCGAACTCCGCGTGGAGTTTCGTGTCAGAGGATTCGGCCCTGCGTTCGGTGAGGAGCTTGGAGCACAGTCTCGACGACGGCAGCTGGGAGATCGCGTACGGCAGATTGCGGACCGCTTCGCACTTCGATGGATCCCTGGTTCTGATCACAGCAGAAGGCTGATCAGAGCGGAGGACTGTTCACTCAGGCTGCTTCTTCTCCACCACGTACGAGTGTCCATTGGCGTCTGTGCGCATCTCCAGCCCCATCGCGTCGAGCCGTTCATGTCGCAGGTGCTCGTCCTCGTAGTAGCCGCCGGGACGGGAATTGTCGACTTGTGCAGGCCCGACGATCTTGCGGAAGAAGCGATTGAGCCACGCAACGCGTCGCTGGGGATCGTGTGAGTCTGACATGAGAGTCCATTCGAAGTCTAAGGGCCGAGCTGCGGCCCCCTTGAAGCGAACCTGATGAATCCATTGTACACTAACCATTAGTGCACTAACTAAATGATCCGTCTCCTTTGAAGGATGATAAGCGATGTCGACCACCCACGATCCTCTGGCTCTGGAGAGTCAGGTCTGCTTTGCCCTGGCCGTCGCCTCGCGCGCAGTGATCTCCGCCTATCGTTCGGTGCTTGAGCCGATTCATCTGACCCATCCGCAGTACCTGGTCATGTTGGCTCTGTGGCAGCATGAAACGCTGCCAGTGAGGAGGATTGCTGAGCTGCTCCGCCTCGAAGCTGCAACGGTGTCACCGCTGATCAAACGCCTCGAAGCGCTGGACTACGTGGAGAAGCGACGCAGCAGCTATGACGAAAGAGTCGTTGAAGTCTCATTGACCGACACAGGCGCGAAGCTTCGTGCGACGGCTGAGGCGATCCCAGGTCAGATGATGACCAAACTCGATATGGGTGAAACGGAGCTGCGCGAACTTCACTCCACTATGACGAAGATCATCGCCGCGGCCGACGCATCTCACGCCGCCGATTGAACCGCCACGACAGTCCTCGGTTCACTTTCCGCTGCGGCGCCCCGGGCACTCCGAAGCACCTCGGGCACGTGGAACCCTTCAGGCCGACGAAGCATCCGCCGGTCGTGACATCGGGGTGTGCTCGATCCCGTCCTCGAGGAACCGCGGACCATTCGGGCTGAATCCGAAGCTCGTGTAGAACCTTTCGAGGTGGGATTGGGCGTTGAGTGTCAGCAGTCCGTGACTGTGGCCGGCGACGAGCTCGCCGATCAGCCGCCGACTCCAGCCTTGGCCGCGCAGGTGGGGGTTCGTCACGACCCGACTGATGCTGCGGGCTCCCGGCTCATGAGCCGGGCCGTCGGGAAAGTCGGGCGGGAGGATGCGGGCGTAGGCCTTGGGCGCAAGACTGCGCCCTACCTCGGCGCCGTGGGTGTCCTGCATGGTCCTGACGTCACCGGGGTAGAAGGCGTGCAGGGTCTGCGGCAACGTGTCGACTCCGTCCTGATCAAGGAAGATGCAGTTCTGCTCGACGACGAAGACCTGGGACCGCAGCTGGACGATCCCGTAGAGCTCAGTGATCGTCAGCTCGTCGAAGGATTTGATGACGAGCGGTGATTCTTCGCTCATTCCTGACCGTCGACGAGTCGCAGAGAGATTGAGTTCAGGCAGTACCGCAGGTCGGTGGGGGTGTCGTAGCCTTCTCCCTCGAAGAGGTGGCCCATGTGTGAATCGCAGTTCGCGCACCGGACCTCGACGCGCTCCATGCCCATCGACGAATCGCGGAGGTAGCGGACCCGATCCTCGGCCAGGGGAGCGTAGAACGAGGGCCAACCGCAGTGCGAGGAGAACTTGGTATCGGAGGGGAACAGGTCTGCTCCACAGGCACGGCACTGGTACATTCCGACGCTGGTCGTGTCGACGTATTCGCCAGTGAACGGACGCTCCGTGCCGCCTTCGCGCAGCACTGCGAATTCATCAGGAGTGAGGACGTCCTGCCAGCGGATCTCCTCGGGATTGTCTTGTGTGTTGACGTTCGGCGACTGACTCATCGCGACCTCCGGTGCTTGTCGATATCTGTTGGAGTCCATTGTCCCACTGCTGCCGGACACGCAGGTGTCCGTCTCCGACGATGGTTGATGCAGCAGCGAGCTGGCTCTGGGAGCCCTCTGACCTGCACAACAGCGTTTGGAGACTTCTCATTCCTTGGGTGACAATGAAGTCAGGAGGTATTCATGGTTCGCGACTCTAAATTCCCGACTCGCCTGCTTCTGGCTTCGGTGGGTGTCGGTGCTGGGATCGGCGCCGTGATCTCGGTGGCGTCCTCGGGGCTGGCCGTCTATTTCGCGCGAAAGATCGTGGTTCCCGAAAACGCGCCGGAAGAACTCGAGATTCTTCACATCGACGGTTTCCCGCCCAATATGCGCATCCACCTGCCCGCCGATGAAGAGACGACGGTGCGAGGCACCTATGGCCTCTACTTCAATCAGGGCGCCGGCCATGCCGTGATCGGTGACATCGTCGAGTATGACCCGCGGTCGAGGACCGTCTCCCGAGAGATCCTCTCGGTCACCCGCGGAGACGTCAAGCGTGCCTCTCGCGGTCGTTGGACGGGCATCGTGTACCCGGAGCCTTTGGCGGCAGGAGTCAACGCTGAGGACATCGAGATCGAATCCGACGCGGGACGGCTGCCTGCCTGGCTGCTGCCCACAGACCATCCCGAACCTCATGACACCTGGGCGATCCTGGTCCACGGCCGCGCCAGCACCCGAGCCGAAGGCCTGCGAGCCGCCCCGATCCTCAATACGCTGGGAGTCCCGGCGATCGCCATGTCCTACCGCAACGACGCCGAGGTCAGGGTCGAGACCACCTCCCGCTACGGCCTCGGCGACACCGAGTGGATCGACGTGGACGCAGCGATCGACTTCGCAGTGTCTCAGGGCGCCCGCGACGTTGTCCTCTTCGGGTGGTCGATGGGTGGGGCCATCGCCCTGCAGGCTGCTTCCCGCGGTCGGAACAGACGGTACGTGAAGGCTCTCGTCCTTGACGGTCCAGTCGTCGACTGGGTGAATGTCCTCGACGGCCAGGCTCGGCGCAATATGCTTCCGACGCCCATCGCCAAACTCACGCTGGAGATGATCACCCAACCGTGGGCGCGTCCGATCACCGGACTGCAGACGCCTTTGGATCTGGGCAGGCTGGACTGGGTGACACGCGCTGCGGAACTCGATGTTCCGGTGCTGCTCATCCACTCAGACGACGACGAATTCGTGCCGTCTTCGCCCTCCCACGCGCTGGCGTCCGTGCGCCGCGACCTTGTGACGATGCCCGTCTACGACAAGGCTCACCACACCAAGGAGTGGAACATCGACCCGGTCCGCTGGGAAGACGATGTGGCGAACTTCCTCGAGGCGAAGATCCTGCCCAAAGCCTGACCGTCTCGCTCCTCGATCAGGGTCGAAGTACCAGCGAATCCTCGGTGTGCCGGTCCAGCGCATCGGGTGTGTAGGGCCAGGGCCGGGTTGCGCCGGCCGCCCAGTCCTCGGTCTGATCGGCATAGTGCGGGTGGAAGGCATGGCCCGAGGCCCCTGTGAGGTTGATCCACCGGGAGTGGTTGAAGTCCTTGAGGTCAACGATCTGACGCATCGAGGGCACCCAGTTCGTCTCGAAGCCCACCGAAGCGTCCCAGCCTGTGGCGTTGACTTCTCCCGACCCGCCCGAGACCTCGTAGGGGCCTCGATTGAACAGCCGCTCAATGGGTTTGATCCCTGATTCGCCGAGGCTGGCGTTGCGGATGGTCAGCCTGTGCAGGATGCCCCACCGCCAGGTCACGGGTTCGGAGCCGAGCAGATCCTCAGTCGTCTTCCATGCGGAATCCATGGCTCGAGCCAGCGCTTCGTCTCGATTCTCGACCTCGTCGTCGGCCCACCACTCGGAGTCGGGATCCTCCAGCTGGTTCTTGATGATGAGGTACCAGCGTGATCCGCCGGCCGGAGGTACCTCATCGGGCAGCTTCGGAGCGAACACTTCGTCGAGGATCGTCTTCGAGAGGACATTGAAGTAGGCCGCAGCGGCACTGTTGGCATCATCGTGGCCGTTCCAGTCCGAGAGCAGCTCCTGCGCCGCCGCGATATCGGTGCCCTCTTGCGCATCGATGTCGAGCAGCAACGGGATCAGGGTGAGCGCGATGGGATTGAGATCATCACTTTGGATGCGGGACATGTCGTCTGGCGTGACTTCTCCGTTGGCGATCGTGTCCCGGGTCAGCTTCGTGATCCTCCTCGCCCGGTCTCCATCGTCGAAGTCGTTGCTCAACTGGACGGACTCTCCTGGAGGGGTGACTGGATTGTTCGCGGTCACGATCCAGCCACGCGCAGGGTTGTACAGACTCGGCAGATCCTCGAAGTCGAGGTATCCCTGCCAGTCTTCGTCGGTCTTCCAACCGTGCCGTGGCAGCATGCCGTCGCCGTCGCCGCGTTTGGGGATCTTTCCCGGCGCCTGATAGCCGATGTTGCCTGCGGTGTCTGCGTAGATGAGGTTCTGGGAGGGGACGTCGAAGAGGGAGGCGGCCTGCCGGAATTCGCTCCAGTTCGTCGCCGCATTGAGCCCGAAGATCGCCGAGGCCGTGTTGCCCGGCTCCAGGGCCGTCCACTGCAGCGCCAGCTGGTAGTGCTCATCGGCTGGACCTGATTTCGTGTCTTCGGAATTCGCCCCGGTCGAGGCATCGAGCACATCGCGGTAGGATCCGTCGACGTCCGAGATGAGAGGGCCGTTGCTCGTCGAGCGGATCGTGATCTCGCGAGGTTCCTGTTTCGCGATCTTCACGGTCTCTTTGCGTGTGGTCACGGGGTCGTCCCCAGAATCACGGACGACTTCGCCGTCGCGGACCTTCTCGACCACGAGATCGGCGACGTCGGGCCCCAGGTTCGTCAGTCCCCAGGCGATGCTCTGGTTGTGGCCGATGATGACCCCGGGCAGCCCGGAGAAGGAGAAGCCGGACACGTCGAAGGGGCATTCGGGCGTGACCTCGGTGCAGCGCAGTCCGATCTGATGCCAGACGGAGGGCATAGCGGGAGCCAGGTGCGGATCATTGGCCAGCAGCGGGGCACCGGTGGAGGTGTGCTCACCGGAGACCACCCACGAGTTCGACCCGATGTCATGACTGTTGACTCCCAGGAGCACCGGCAGCGACTTCAGGTGCTCCTTGAGCTCGCCGAGGTTGCTGGGAGTCTCGGTCCCTCCGCCGTGTCCCGATTGCTGTGTGTCCGCAGCAGTCACCTCGCCCCCGGCACGTGCTTCATCTTCGTCACGTGCTTCGTCTTCGTCACGTGCTTTGGCACCGGCATTGCCTCCGACGATCGTCGGGCGGGTGTCATAGGGGTAGTCGGGATAGATGTCGGCCATCTGCTCATCATCGAGCGCGGTCTGGCTGATTGCTCGGTCGATCTCATCCTCGACATTCGAGCGCAGGTCCCAGGCCATGGCCTTGAGCCAGGAGACACTGTCGACCGGAGTCCATTCCTCGATCTCGACTCCACCGGCCTGCAGGCCGACGATGCCGTACTCGAGGGACACCTCGGTGGGGGACTTGTCGTGCAGGTAGGCGTTGACGCCCTCTGCATAGGCTTCGTAGTACGCGCGCGTCTTGTCATCGAGTGCCGCGACCTCCGCCTCGGCGACCTTCCTCCAGCCCAGTGTGCGAATGAACTTGTCGGTGCCGAACTGTGACTCGCCGAAGAGTTCCGAGAGCCGGCCCGAGGTGACATGCCTGCGGAAGTCCATCTCCCAGAATCGATCCTGGGCGTGGACGAAGCCCTGGGCCATGAAGAGGTCGTGGGAGTTACTCGCCTCAATGGTCGGCACGCCCGAGTCATCGCGGGTGACGCTGACCTCGGCGTCCAGGCCCGACAGTGAGATGTCGCCGTCCGTGGTGGGATAGGACCGTTGGACGAGGAAGACACCGAGAAGGGTGAGGACGAGCAGCAGAACGAGGACGGCCGCGAGGATGCGGATGAGGACCTTCGCGCTCACCAAGCGATGCGCGCCGGACGGCGGTCGAACGGCTTTGACCAGAGCACTGGAATCCTCTGAATCCGCGTCTGCCATGTGTCTCCTTCGACCGAGTCTGAGTTTCAGCTCAGAATATCAGTAGACCTGGTCTTATCAGGCGGTTTGGGAGGGTAGACGAAGGTGACGAGGACGACGGAGATCATCATGAGCAGGAACCACGCCACCAGTTTGGTCACCGGCACCATCTGCCATCCGTCGATCTGGGAGGGGTAGAGCCATGCGCCGGTGACGGTGCCGATGTTCTCAGCGATCCAGATGAAGAACGCCACCAGCACGAACGCAAGGAGGACCGGCATGCGCAGCGTCAGTTTGTGCACGTGGAAGTGCATCCGACATCGGAAGAACACCACCCCGACAGCAACGACGAGGAAGAGACGCACATCGACTATGTAGTGGTGGGTGAAGAAGTTGAGGTAGATCGCGGCGGCGATGACCGTGGTGATCCACCTCGGCGGGTAATGACTGAACCGCAGGTCGAAGAGACGATAGACGCGCACGATATAGGAGCCGACCGCCGCGTACATGAACCCGGTGAACAGGGGCACAGCCGCGATGTGGAGGACACCTCCGGCCGCATAGTTCCACGACCCCATCGACGTCTTGAAGATCTCCATTCCGGTGCCGACGATGTGGAACACAACGATGACCCACAGCTCGCGCCCGGTCTCCAGCCGCAGAAGGAGCATCGCCGCCTGGATCAGGACTGCCAGGATCACGAGGAGATCATTGCGGGCCAGGCCCGCATCGTCCGGGTACCACCAAGCGGTGAGAATGATCGCGAGCAGCATGAGGGCTCCGAACAGGCAGGCCCACGCCTGTTTGATCCCGAAGACGAGGAACTCCCGCACCCCGTCCGGCACCTGTGCGAGATGCCGATTGGCGAATCGGTCGAGGAACTGTTCGAGCCGTGTGAGTTCATGCTGATCGGCCATGAGGTCCTTCGACAGAGGGGGAGCGGTTGTGACAGAACCCTATCGCGCCCGGCTCCGCGGTCCTCGGCGCTGGTGGAGCCATCGGAGCAGCGGTGGATTGAGCAAATAGACTCGGGGCATGCACATCCTCATCTTCGGAGCCTCCGGCCACGTCGGCACGGGCCTGGCCCAGCACCTGTACGCTGACCATCGCATCACCGGCATCGTCCGTTCACAGCCGGAGGCCACGACTGACTATGAACCCGTCGTCGTCCCCGATTGGGTGGATCGACCCCAAGCCGTCATCGACGAACTCCGCCGGTTGGACGCATCGCCGGTCGACGCGGTCATCGCTGCGGTCGGTGGATGGTACGTGGACATCGCGATGATCGCTCGGGGGATCGCTTCCTTCGATGAGGACTACTCCTCATACCTGCGTGGTCATTTCGCGGCCTGTGTCGTATCGGAGGCGCTCGCCGAGGAATCGGAGGCGCTCGCCGAGGAGGCAGGACGTGCCCATGTCCGGCACTTGGCTCTCAACGGTGTGGCCAGCGTCGAAGCCTGCGTCGGGTCTGGAGCGATCAGCGTATTCGGCGCCGCTCAAGAGATGCTCATCAGGGTGGCCGAGGCCGAGACGGACTCCGTGGACTACCGCGAGCTCAAGATCATGGCGCCCATCGGTGGTGATGACCGCAACGATCTGCGTGGGGGAGTCGAGACGATCAGCCTTCCCGCAGTTGCCGAAGCAGCCAGCGCGGTGCTGACTCGTCCAGCTGAGCACGAGATCAGCACTCAGCTGGGCGTCTAGGCCAGGTCATGGACTATGTTCGGGCCCTGGCTTCGGTTCAGGCCTTTGCATAGCGGATGAAGACCTGGTCATCGACGGTTCGCACATCGATGACTCGCAAGTTGAGGGTGGCCTCGAGTTGGGAGAAGTGGCTGCCGGTGCTGCGGGAATAGAGCGGGCTCAGGCTCAGGTGCAGTTCGGCACTTGGGACGGAATCGAGCAGCCGGTAGGCGAGGTTCGGTCCGGACTCGCACACCAGAGTCTCACCGGTGGACTCGGCGGCTTCGAGCACCTGCGCGGCAGTGTCCGGAGTGAAGTGCTGAGCTCGGTAGTCGAGGCCGGCCTCGGCGAGCTGCTGGCTCAGGTCGTCCGGGTCTGATTCGGTCAGGACATGTACGGGGGTGTGTTCGAGGGCTTTGCCCGGTGCGTTGATGACCGGCAGTGCGGGATTGAGCGCGGTCCGGCGATCGATGATGATGGCACCTGCCTGTCTGCGCAGGGATATGAAGTAGTTGAAGTCGGCCTTCGTGGACACGCCTGTCGACCAACCGTCCAGGGCATACGCTCCGTTGATCGTCTGTACGAGGGAGATGATGAGCTTTCGCATCGCGGTGCCTCTACTTCTGCAGTTGGGACTCAGGTCCCATGGCGATGCGCGGGTGGGCATCGGGGTCGATGGTTCCAAGGATCCATTTGAGGTCCTTCTCCTTGAGCGTCACACAGCCGTTCGTCCCGGAATCATGATCGAGGTGCAGCCAGATGCCGCCGCCCTTGTCCCAGCCCAGCGGGCGAGTCCTGTCGGTGGGCGCGGCGCCCGGTACGCGGTTGTAGTCGATGGCGATGATGTAGTCGAAGACGCGCTCGTACTCGGGACCGTATGCCACCGTCGCCGAGGAGGGGAGCCGATCATCCTGGGTGTAGGGAAGCGCCGTGCCCGGGTCCTGCTTGTACCCGCCTGCATCGCTGAGTGTGAAGACTCCGACCGGTGACGTCTTGTCGCCCTCCCGGCGATCGGCCAGCCAGCCCTTCTTCCCATTGTGGGTGTCGAACGTCTTGCGCTTCTTCCACTGCCCGTCTTCGATGCTGTAGAAGCTCAGCTGCCCGGAATCGGAATTCGCATCCGGCCCGCTGGCAACGAGGACCTGTGAGGTCTCTGCGGGAATCTGTGCGGCTGTCTCCGGGCCCAGTCCGGGGACCCGAGCGGAGTGGGCTGGACCTGTCGTCTCTGCGGTCTCTGCTCCGGGTGGGGTGATCTGTGCGGGGGCGGCGAAATCCCCGAAGCCGTTCTGCTGTGCCGGCGCCGCGACCATCGCGGAATGAGCGGACGCACCATCGTCGTCGTCCCTGTCGGACGGCGTCGCGCACGACGACAGCGTCAGGGCCGCAACAACGATCGTCAGGCTGGTCCCGGCCCGGGTTCCACCACTGAACATGAGGTCATCATCTCACGAACCTTGAGAACACTGCGGTAGTGACTATGCGAAAATGGGCCTATGAGCATTCCACCTGTGCCGAACCACCCTCCGCGCCCCGGGCGTCGGAAACCGGCGGAGGAGTCTCCGGATTCGATCACAACGCAGTTGTTCATCGGCCAGGACAAATCCCCGGCCGCGGATGGCTCGACCCAAGCCCTCAGCGCGGACGAGTTGGCGAGACTCCGGTCGATGGTGTCTTCCGACGGAGTCGATGCCACCGAGGTGCTCAGCCTCGACGAGCTGCGCCAACTCGCCGCAGCCGAGAATGAAGAATCCGCTGTCGGCGGCCAGACACCACGGAAGGCGAGGTCCGAGGACATCGCCGAGGCGGAGGCCGCCTCGGCACCGAAACAGTGGAATCCACAGGGTGCCTCGGGCGGGCAGTCTCCGAATCCCGAACCCTGGGGCGCCGACTTCGGTGCGCCGGGGCAGCCCGCTCCACAACCGCATCCCCCTGAGCACCACGGAAACGAGTCGCGCGTGCCCAACGGCGCATCACCCTACTCCCCACATGCTGCACCCGCCTCTGCAGGACACAGTGCTCCCGGACCGGCAGGCGGCGCCTACGGGCCAGGTGTCGGCCCCGGTGGCCAAGGGGGTCCTGCCGGTCAAGGGGGTCCTGCCGGGCCGGGTGGACCAGCCGGTCCCAACGGCGGTGACGGTCCCGGTGGACCTGGCGGGTACGGGCCCGGGGGACCTGGCGGGTACGGGCCCGGGGGATATGGACCTGGCGGGCCAGCCGGACCCGGCGGACCCTACCGCCGTGAACCCGATACGAAGAAGGTTCCGGGGTGGCTCTGGGCCCTAGCTGCGATCGCACTGGTGATCGCCCTCGGCATCGTCGGCTACATTGCCTGGGACGCGAGGCAGGGCAAGGACGAGACCGCGTCTGACTCGTCCTCTCAAGGACCCTCAGACGGTGCAGGCTCCGAGTCCGACGATCCGAGCTCGAAGCCGCCGGTCGCTGCCGAGTCCTTCAAGTCTCCGTCCGGCAACATCGCCTGCACGATCGATGCGGATCGCACCCGGTGCGTTATCTCATCCTTCGACTACACGCCTCCCGCAGAACCCGATGACTGCCAGTTGGATAACTGGGGCGGTGTCGTCGTGGCCAATGACGAAGGTGCCGGCTTCTCCTGCCAAGAGGCCCCAGGAAATTCCGGCCCCGCTCGGGTGCTCGGCTACGGCGAATCGATCACTGCCGAAGGGATGACCTGCACATCGACCCGCGAAGGGATGACGTGCAAGTCGGATGAGACAGGCGTCGGCTTCAATATGGCGCGGGCCTCGGTCGACTTCCTCGACTAGTGGACTGATGGGGAGCGCTGCCGACTGAAGATGGGCACACTGGCACCGGCCATCCCGGCCATCCCGGCCATCCCGGGATCAGAATCTTAGGATTTGGACAGGTTTGGGGTGGACTGATCAACCAGGACTATGTTGTCTGTGTGGCTCACAGGTTGCTCCTCCTTCCTTGCCGCGACGAGTCCTGATCGGACAGCACACTCGTCGCGGAGTTTTTCCTATGCTGATGAAGCACACGATCAATGAATGAGGAACCATGAAACTGCAGAAGCCGACTCCTATGCCATTCAGCAAGTACAAGTCCTTTCAGGACCGGATTGCTCTCGATATGCGCGACCGCACCTGGCCCGATCAGCTGATCCGGAAGGCTCCGCGTTGGCTGAGCACCGATCTGCGGGACGGCAACCAGGCCCTCATCGATCCGATGACGCCCGATCGCAAGCGCAAGATGTTCGACCTCTTGGTCAAGCTCGGCTTCAAGGAGATCGAGGTCGGATTCCCCGCAGCCAGTCAGGTCGACTTCGATTTCGTCCGCGAGATCATCGAGCAGGATGCCATCCCCGACGATGTACGCATCTCCGTACTCACCCAGGCGCGTGAGGATCTCATCGAACGTACGGTGGAGTCCCTCGTCGGTGCTCAGAAGCCGACGGTCCACCTCTACAACGCGACCGCGCCAGTCTTCCGCAAGGTCGTGTTCGGTTTCGACGGTGAGGGCTTCGACCAGACTCGTGACATCGCCACCCGTGGAACCCAGGCGGTCATGAAGCACGCCGAGTCACTCCTCGGCGACGTCGACTTCGGCTACCAGTACTCACCCGAGATCTTCGTCGACACCGAACCCGAATTCGCACTCGACATCGTCGGCAGCGTCCTCGACATGTGGCAGCCGGCCGCGGGCCGCGAGACTGTCGTCAACCTGCCGGCCACGGTTGAACGCGGCACCCCGAACACCTACGCCGACCAGATCGAATGGTTCTGCCGGAACATGCCCTACCGCGATGAGGTGGCGGTGTCCCTGCACCCCCACAACGACCGGGGAACCGGTGTGGCGGCTGCTGAGATGGGCATCATGGCAGGTGCCGACAGGATCGAAGGCTGCCTCTTCGGCAACGGCGAACGAACCGGAAACCTCGACCTCGTCACTGTTGCGCTCAACCTCTACACCCAGGGTGTCGACCCCGAGCTGGACTTCTCCGATATCGACGAAGTCATCCACACCGTCACCGAATGCAACCAGATCGGTGTCCACGAACGTCACCCCTACGGTGGTGACCTCGTCTTCACCTCGTTCTCCGGCTCGCACCAGGACGCGATCAACAAGGCGTTCGCCGCCCGTGAGAAGAATGCCAATGAGCAGGGCGTACCTGTGGACCTGATGGAATGGGACATGCCCTACCTGCCGGTCGACCCCAAAGATCTGGGCCGCTCCTACGAGGCGATCATCCGCGTGAACTCGCAGTCGGGCAAGGGCGGCGTCACCTACCTGCTCAAGAGCGAGTACGGTCTGGATCTGCCTCGACGCATGCAGGTCGAATTCTCTCGCGCCGTTCAGCAGCACACCGAAGGTGGGGGAGAGGTCTCCGCCGAGGAGATTCGCCGCATCTTCAACCACGAGTACCTGCCCAGCGATGATCAGGACAACGCCTGGGGCCGGTTTCAGATCGTGGGCCTTCGCACCGACTCGGGCACGGTTGATGACTCGGGCGCCTCGGAGCGCGTCGAGGTCGACCTCATCGTCGACGGCCAAGAGCGCACCTACGAAGGACGTGGCAAAGGGCCCATCGACGCACTGGTGAAGGTGCTCATCGACAACTTCGACGTCGACGTTCGCCTCCAGGACTACACCGAACACGCCATCGGCTCCGGTGCTGACACCATGGCGGCTGCGTACGTCGAGCTCGCCGTTGAAGACCGTGTCGTCTGGGGTGCCGGACTTCACTCGAACATCACCAAGGCCTCACTCAAGGCCGTCGTCTCGGCAGTCAACCGTGCCGCCCGTGATCGCGACGGTGAGCGCGAGCGCTGAGACGTCAGCTGAGCGGAGTCACAACAGATATATCACAACGGCCACAGAGTGCGGCGGGGATCTTTCCCCGTCGCACTCTGCGATAATGGGCAGGTGCACAATTATCGTGATGAAGGCATCGTGCTCCAGGGGCACAAGCTCGGCGAAGCCGACCGCATCGTCACTGTTCTCACCCGCAGCCACGGGCTGATCCGAGCAGTAGCGAAGGGCATTCGCCGCACCAAGTCACGCTTCGGTTCCCGGCTCGAACCCTTCATGCTCGTCGATCTGCAGTGCCACGTCGGCCGCAACCTCGACATCGTCACCCAGGTCGAACTCATCGAGCCCTTTGCCCGCGGCATCGGCGCAGACTATGACGCGTACTCGGCCGCGAGTGTGATGGCGGAGACCGCAGCCAGGATCACCGAGGTCGAACCCCAATCGCGCACCCATTTCCTGCTTCTCGTCTCGGCCATCCGGTCTCTGTGCAATGACGAGCATCCGCCGAGGCTGGCCCTCGATGCGTATCTGCTGCGGGCAATGTCCGTGGCCGGCTGGGCGCCGAGCCTGCTCGACTGCGCACAGTGCGGCAGCCCTGGCCCGCACCGTGCGTTCTCAGCCTCCCTGGGCGGTGCCGTGTGCACCTCCTGCCGACCCAGCGGAGCGGCTCTGCCGGACACCGATGCACTCGAACATATGGCCGCCCTGCTCTCAGGTGACTGGGAGCGAGCGGAAGCCTCGGACCTCCACGACCAGATCGACGGTTCCAAACTCGTTTCTGACTGGGTGTCATGGCACTTGGAACGCAATATCCGATCACTGAGAGTTTTGGAGGCCAGATGAGCTATCCCGCGCCGCCCCCGCACCCCAGCGGAGCCCGCCCCCCGGGCATCGAGGCGAAGTTCGTCCCGAATCACGTCGCGGTGGTCATGGATGGCAATGGACGTTGGGCCAACGACCGCGGACTGCCGCGCACTGAAGGGCACAAGGCCGGAGAGGCGTCGCTCCTCGAAGTCATCCACGGTGCCATCGAGATGGGTGTCGACTATCTCTCCGCCTACGCCTTCTCCACCGAGAATTGGAAACGCTCCCCGGACGAGGTGCGCTTCCTCATGGGCTTCAATCGCGATGTGATCCGACGTCGCCGCGATGAGCTCAATGAGCTCGGCGTGCGGATCGTGTGGGCCGGGCGCCGCGGTCGCCTGTGGCGATCGGTCATCGACGAACTCGAGACCGCGGCGGAGATGACCAAGCACAACACCGGCCTAGTCCTCCAGTTCTGCGTCAACTACGGAGGTCGCTCCGAGATCGTCGACGCGGTCAACCAGATCACCGCCGAGGTAGCCGCTGGCAAGCTCAAGCCAGGCAAGGTCAGCGAGAAGACCGTTCGTTCGCGCCTGTACGCCGCTCAGGTGCCGGACGTCGACCTGTTCCTGCGCTCCTCTGGCGAGCAGCGCACCTCGAATTTCCTGCTGTGGCAGTCCGCCTACGCGGAGATGGTCTTCCAAGACGTCCTGTGGCCCGATGTCGATCGCCGCACCCTGTGGGCAGCGATCGAGGAGTACGCGCGTCGTGACCGTCGCTTCGGCGGTGCCGTCGATCGCTCGAGTTCCTGAACGCCGGACCGCACCCGCAAGCGAGAAGAGGTCCCGCCACTAGGCGGGACCTCTTCTCTTGGGCGAGCTCAGCGCCGATGTCTCAGCGCCTCAGCAGAACCTGCACATCAGTAGCGGTCGCTTGAGCGTTCGCCGCCGAAGCGGTCATTGCTGAACTTCTTGGCGCCTCCGCGACGATCGTTGCGGAAGTTGCGGCTGTCGCCGGGCTGCTTGTCGAAGTTGCGCTTTTTGAACGGACGAGCCGGACGGCCAGAATCCGGACGAATGTCGATCGGGCGACCCTGGATCTGCGTGTTGGAGAGCTTGCGCATGACCGAGGAATCGAGATCCTTGGGCAGATCGACAAGGGTGTGGTTCGACCGGATGTCGATGTGACCGATCTCTTTCGAGGTCAGGCCGCCTTCGTTGGCGATGGCGCCGACGACCGCACCCGGCTGCAGGCGTTCGTTGCGGCCGATGGCCAGACGGTAGGTGGTCATATTCTCATCACGCGGACGGGATGAGCGTTCACGGCCCGGCTTGCCGTCGCGTCCGCCGCCGTCACGGTCACGAACAGGCTTGCCACGCGAAGGCTCCGGCATGGGATCGGCCTTGAGGGTGTTGGACTCGAGCACCAGGGACGCCAGCGCTGCGGCGATGTCGGTCGCAGGCACATTGCGGGAGAGCTCGTACTGCTCGATGACGGTCGCGAGTTCGGTCAGCTCGGTCGTCGCGAGCACATCGTCGATGCGCTTGGTGAACTTCTCCACACGGGTGTTCGTCAGCTCTTCAACGCTGGGCATCGACAGCGGTTCGACCTTCTGCTTCGTGGCGCGCTCGATGGAGCCGAGCAGACGCTGCTCACGCGGGGTGACGAACAGAATGGCCTCGCCCGATCGCCCTGCGCGCCCGGTGCGGCCGATGCGGTGGACGTAGGACTCGGTGTCATGCGGAATGTCGAAGTTGACGACGAGGGTGATGCGCTCGACGTCGAGACCGCGGGCTGCGACATCGGTGGCGACGAGAATGTCGACCTTGCCGCTGCGCAGCATATCGATCGTGCGCTCACGAGCCTGTTGTGGGATGTCGCCATTGATCGCCGACGCCTTGAAACCGCGGGCACGCAGCTTCTCGGCGAGCTCCTCCGTTGCCTGCTTGGTGCGCACGAACATGATGATGCCCTCGTATTCCTCGACCTCGAGGATTCGAGTCAGGGCGTCGAGCTTATGCGAGTGCTGGACCATGTGATAGCGCTGGCGGATGTTCGATCCGGTCTGCGACTTCGAAGCGACCCGGACCTCTTTGGGGTTGTTGAGGTATTTGCCGGTCAGGCGGTGGATCGATGTCGGCATCGTGGCGGAGAACAGGGCCACCTGACGCGAGTCGCCGGACTGGCTGAAGATCTCTTCGATGTCTTCGGCGAAGCCCATCTTGAGCATCTCGTCGGCCTCATCGAGGATGAGGTGACGGAGGTTTTCGAGCTTGAGCGATCCCTTTTTGAGGTGGTCGATGACACGACCCGGCGTTCCCACGACGACCTGAGCGCCGCGCTTGAGGCCGGAGAGCTGTGGGCCGTAGGCCTGGCCGCCGTAGATCGGGAGGACGGAGAAGTCGTTGAGATTCGTCGCATACGAGGTGAACGCCTCGGCGACCTGGATCGCAAGCTCACGGGTGGGGGTCAGGACCAGAGCGAAGGGACCGTCGTTGGCGCGGCCGGCCTCGGCGAGGTCGGACAGTGCTGGAAGAGCGAAAGCGGCGGTCTTGCCGGTGCCGGTCTGGGCCAGGCCGATGACATCGCGGCCCTCAACCAGCGCGGGGATCGTCTCAGCCTGGATCGGAGTCGGGGTCTCGTATCCTTGAGCCTGAACTGACTGGAGGACGAGCGGGTGGAGACCCAGCTCGGAGAACTTCGGTGTTGTCGGATTGTCGGATGTGGACACTTCTGTCATGAGTTTTCTCTCTCACGTCGGCACACACTTGATCGCAGATGACTGTAGTGGCGATCTACCCTGCGGCCGCTTGTGCAATCATCGTGAGCAATCCGGGCCGAAACCGTATGAGATCCAAGGCTTGCTTGGACAGACGTGAAAACCGTCAGTACGGAGAAAGGTTTGGGTGTGTTTCAATCCTACATGCCACATGTCCGACGAGACGGTAATGCGGGCAGGATTAAGTGTGAGTTCCGTCGCCCATGAGGTGGGACCCTCGGATGGGGCCTGAACAGATAGGCTGTACCTGCGAGCCACGGCAGCCGGCCGTCGGCGACCTACCTCAAGGAGAATAAACGTGGCACAGTCCAAGTTGGATGCCGTCATCGCCCTGGCCAAACGCAGAGGATTCGTCTTCCAAGCCGGAGAGATCTATGGCGGGTCCCGTTCGGCCTGGGACTACGGGCCCTTGGGCGTTGAGCTCAAAGACAACATCAAGGCCCAGTGGTGGCAGACCTTCGTCCGCGGTCGCGAAGACGTCGTCGGACTCGACTCCTCCATCATCCTGCCGAAGCGCGTCTGGGAGGCCTCCGGGCATGTGGAGACCTTCGTCGACCCGCTCGTCGAATGCCTCAACTGCCACAAGCGCCACCGCGAAGACCACCTCGTCGAAGCCTATGAAGCCAAGCACTCGAAGACACCCGAGAACGGTATGGCCGACATCGTCTGCCCCGACTGCGGGAACCGTGGACAGTGGACCGAGCCGCAGGAGTTCTCCGGCCTGGTCAAGACCTTCCTGGGTCCGGTGGAATCGGAGGCAGGTCTGAACTATCTGCGCCCCGAAACCGCACAGGGAATCTTCGTCAACTTCAACAACGTCGTCACCGCGGCACGGAAGAAGCCGCCTTTCGGCATCGGCCAGATCGGCAAAGCCTTCCGCAACGAGATCACTCCCGGAAACTTCATCTTCCGCACACGTGAGTTCGAGCAGATGGAGCTCGAGTACTTCGTTCGTCCCGAGGAGGCCGACGCCTACTATCGCGAGTGGGTCGAGGCCTGCTGGAACTGGTTCATCGATCTCGGCATCTCCGAAGACAACGTGCGCCGCCTCGACGTTCCCGAAGATGACCGGGCACACTACTCCTCGGGTACGATCGACGTTGAGTACCGCTTCGGCTTCCAAGGGTCGGAATGGGGCGAGCTGATGGGCGTGGCCAACCGCACCGACTACGACCTCGGCACCCACACCGAGGCTTCGGGTGCGAAGCTGCAGTATTTCGATCAGGCCAGCGGCGAACGCTTCACTCCCTACGTGATCGAACCGTCCTTCGGTCTGACCCGTTCGATGATGGCTTTCCTCGTCGATGCCTACACGGAGGACGAGGCACCCAACACCAAGGGCGGTGTGGACAAGCGCATCGTGCTGAAGCTCGATCCGCGCCTGGCTCCGATCAAGGCGGCCGTGCTGCCGCTGAGTCGCAATGAGAAGCTGACACCGGCGGCCAAGGAACTCGCTGCTCGTCTGCGCAGGCGGTGGAACATCGACTTCGATGATGCCGGCGCGATCGGTCGTCGGTACCGCCGGCAGGACGAGATCGGCACCCCGCTGTGCATCACGTTCGACTTCGACTCGCTCGACGACAACGCGGTCACGATCCGCAAGCGCGACGATATGAGCCAGGAGCGCGTCAGCCTCGATCAGGTCGAGAACTATCTGGCCGAGCACCTCGGCATCTGAGAGTCCGCCGGGGTCTGACCACCAGGTGGAGCCTGTCACCGGCGGCGCCTGAGACTCGGGCCCGGTCGGTCGTGAAATCGACCGACCGGGCCCGTTCTGTTTCGCTGCCGTGGGCACCATCATTGAAATCGCCATTCACTTCGCGCACCGAGACCGAGTCACAACGCGCATCGACACGAAGGTCCGCCATGCATATGACGCTCCAAGGGAAGCCCACAGCCTCGCCGAGGGTTCGCCTGATCATGATCGTGTGTCTCCTTCCGCTGGTCCTCATCACGATCGGGGGCCTGGTCCTTCTGTGGCCGCAGGGGCCGGAGCAGGATCTGCCCGGCGGTGGTCCGATGACGAACACCGCACCGGGGGTCTCCCACGCTGAAGCACGAGTCACCGCCGTGGATGCGTCGAACTGCGAGACCAGTGAGCCCGATCCGATGCTCGAAGCCGACTGCATGGAGTTCACAGCCGAAGTGGATGGGCAGGAGGGGAGCCTTTATGTGACGCCCGACGCCATCGTGTCCGGGGTCGGTGTCGGAGATTCGCTCAAGGTCCTCGACTTCACGAAGTCGACTGACCGAGCAGAGACCGAGACTGACTATGTGTTCATCGACTACGACCGAGATGTCCCGATCCTTGCCTTGGCGATCATCTACGGGGTCGTCGTTCTCGCAGTCGCAGGCTTTCGAGGCCTGCGTGCATTGACGGGCCTTGCCTTCGCCGGTGTCGTGCTGATTGTGTTCATGCTCCCGGCGATCCTCGACTCCAAGCCGCCGATCCTCGTGGCAATGGTCGCGGCGAGTGCGATCATGGTCATCGCCCTGTATCTTGCCCATGGCGTGTCGACGCGGACGACTACGGCACTCTTCGGGACCGTTGCCGGCATCGTCATCACGGGGCTGCTGGGGGCATGGATGACGTCCTGGGCCAATCTCGGCATCGCCTACTCCGAAGAGGGATTCCTCCTCACCGGCACCACGGACGTGTCGTTGGCCGACCTGATCGTCTGCGCGATCCTCGTCACCGGACTCGGTGTCCTCAACGACGTCACCATCACCCAGGCATCGGCGGTGTGGGAGCTGGCCGCAGTGGCACCAGAACTCAAGTCCAGGCAGCTCTTCTCCCGAGCGATGCGCATCGGTCGCGACCACATCGCCTCGACGGTGTACACGATCACGTTCGCCTATGTGGGGTCCGCGCTGACCACACTCCTCATCGTCTCCGCCCACGACCAGTCGTTCTTCGAGACCCTGACACTGGGCGAGATGGCACTTGAGGTCGTGAGCATCCTCGTGTGCTCGATCGGCTTGGTCATCGCCATCCCACTGACGACTGCTTTAGGGGTGCTCGTCGTACGATCGGGCCTGAGACCGCCGCCACGCGTTGCACCATCGCAGAACAGTAACCCACGTTCGCAGGAGCAGAACTCCGCGACTGACCCAGCCCTGGACTGATCCGCCGTGGCACCCCGGCCCACACGCGTGTGAACACCTGACGTGACGTGTGGTTGCCCGATATGAAACTGCCCCGAGTCCTCAAAGAGGAATCGGGGCAGTTTCATGCGATTGAGCTTCAGGCTGCGATCAGAGCTTAGTCCAGGCTTCCGAGAGGACGCCGCGGATGATCTGCTCCATCTCGTCGAACTCCTTCTGACCCACGGTCAGAGGAGGCGAGAGCTGGATGACTGGATCCCCGCGGTCATCGGCACGGCAGTACAGGCCGTTTTCATACATCTTCGCGGACACGAAGTTCTTGAGGATGCGCTCCGATTCCTCCTCCGTGAAGGACTCCTTGGTGTCGCGATCCTTGACGAGTTCGATGCCGTAGAAGAAGCCCTCACCGCGAACGTCACCGACGATCGGCAGATCCTTGAGCTTCTCGAGCGTGAACTTGAACGCGGCAGCGTTCTCATGGACGTGGTCGTTGAGCTTCTCCTTTTCGAACACGTCGAAGTTGGCCATCGCGGCGGCACAGGCGACGGGATGACCGCCGAAGGTGTAGCCGTGGTAGAACGTCTCCTCGCCACCGGGGCCGAAGGGCTCGAACAGCCGATCCGAGGCGATCATCGCACCCAGCGGAGCATACCCTGAGGTGATGCCCTTGGCGCTGGTGATGATGTCAGGGACGTAGCCGAAGTCGTTGCAGGCGAACATGTCGCCGATGCGTCCGTAGGCGCAGATGGTCTCGTCGGAGACCATGAGCACGTCGTACTCGTCGCAGATCTCACGCACCCGATCGAAGTATCCGGGTGGCGGTGGGAAGCAGCCGCCGGAGTTCTGCACCGGCTCGAGGAACACAGCCGCAACCGAATCGGCGCCTTCGAACTCGATGGCCTCGGCGATGCGGTCGGCTGCCCAGCGGCCGAAGGCCTTCTCATCGTGGGCGTAGGGCTGCGGCGAACGGTAGAAGTTCGTGTTGGGCACCTTGATCGCACCAGGGACCAGGGGTGCGAACTGTTCGCGCAGATCCGGCAGCGAGGTCACAGACAGGGCACCGTGCGGCGTGCCGTGGTAGGCGGTGGCGCGCGAAATGATCTTGTGCTTGCCCGGCTTGCCGGTGATCTTGAAGTAGTTCTTCGCCAGCTTCATCGCGGACTCGACCGAATCACCGCCGCCGGAGGTCAGGAAGACGCGGTTGAGGTCGCCGGGAGCATAGCTGGCCAGACGCTCCGAGACCTCGATGGCCTGCGGATGGGCGAAGGACCACAGCGGCATGAACGGCAGCTTCAGCGCCTGATCGTACATGGCCTTCGCGATCTCCTCGCGACCGTGGCCAACCTGGACTGTGAACAGTCCGGCCAGGCCGTCAAGGTACTTATTGCCCTTGTCGTCGAAGATGTGGTGGCCTTCGCCACGGGTGATGATCGGTGCTTCACCACCGTTGAACAATGACTGGTGCGGAGCCATGTGCATCCACACGTTGTTGCGGATGGCATCCTGATAGCCGGTGCCAGCTCTGGTGACATTCTCTGTCATCGCGTCCCCCAATTGTATTTTTGCTTTTCGAGTGAGAGGTACATGAAGAGCTCCGTGTCCACGACTGCGTCGATCGAGCGGAGCTCTTGGTTGACGAATTCGATCAGGTGGCGATCCGATTCGCAGACGATCTCGACCAGGATGTCGAACGACCCTGCGGTCACGACGAGATAGTCGATCTCGTCGTATCCGTGAAGTCTGTCGGCGACCTTGGAGATATCTCCCCGAACCTTGACTCCCACCATGGCCTGTCGGGCGAAGCCCAGACTCAAGGGATCGGTCACGGCGACGATTTCCATCACGCCGGAATCGATGAGCCTGGAGACCCGCTGACGGACTGCGGCTTCGGACAGCCCGACAGACTTGCCGATGGCGGAATACGACTTGCGTCCATCGTGCTGCAACTCGACGATGATCGCTTTCGATTTCTCGTCGAGATTGCCCAGGCGGTGACTGCTTCCGCTCGGCATCAAGTGGGCCATTCTTCACCTCCGTGATTTGGGTCTCAGCACAATCTATCATCAATTCAGTCGGAATGCGCATCCTTGCGTGCGAATTCCGTCGAATCCTAAAAAGATTGATTCTGGATTCGTCATGAATGTGCATTTCTACGCGCGACAACACGCGTGTCGCAGTGATTGACACGGTGTGATGCGGCTCACCACACTGTAATCATGAATGAGGGTGAGCTGTTCTACGCCGGAGAAGACAACCGGCCGGATGTGCAGGGAATGCGGCCCGGTGCCCAGCAGGGCCGGGCAGGACAGGAAGTCAGAGCTCGCCCGCAGCCGCGCCCAGGCGAGGTCGACACGATCGGCGCGAACAATCTGTGGTTCTCCCCGGACGAGTACTTGGGACGCATCGCCTCGGTGCGCAATCGGATGGTCGATCAGGGACTGTCTGCGCTCATCGTCACCGATCCGGCGAACGTCTACTATCTGACCGGCTACAACGCCTGGTCCTTCTATACCCCGCAGTTGCTGTTCGTCCCGGCAGCGGGTCCGCTCACTCTGTTCCTGAGGGACATGGACGCCAGGGGTGCTGCGCACACCTCGTGGCTGCCACCCGAGGATATCGTCGGATATCCCGAACGCTATGTGCAGAGACCCCACATCCACCCCTTCGATTGGGTGGCCTTCGCGCTCCGGCAGCGTTGGGAGGTCGCACGGGCGTCTTCATCGCCGGTCGGCGTCGAGATGGACTCGCACTTCTTCTCGCCGCGGGCTTTCCGATCGCTGGTCAACGGCGTGCCTGAGTGGAGGCTCGTCGACTCATTCGAGCTGGTCAACTGGATCCGGGCGATCAAATCTCCGTCCGAGGTGGCGCTGATGCGCAATGCCGCCGAGGTGACGACGGAGGCGATGAACGCGGCACTGGGAGCCATCGGGGTCGGTGTCGCGCAGAACGAGGTGGCGGCGGAGATCGCTGCCGCGCAGGCTCGCGGGCGCGGCAGCTCCTGGGGTGACTATCCGGCCATCGTTCCGCTGCTGCCCACGGGGGAGAGCGCCGATACTCCGCACCTGAGCTGGACGGACCGCAAGTTCATCGACGATGAGTCGGTGAGCATTGAGCTTGCCGGCGTCCACCGCCGATACCACGTGCCCCTGGCTCGGACTGCCGTGGTCGGAAAGCCGAAGCAGGAGCTCATACGTCTCGAAGGCGTCGTCGCCGAGGCGCTGTCCGCGGTTCTCGAGGTCGCCGCACCTGAGGTGCCCACCGCTGAACTCGCCCGGACGTGGAATCGCGTGCTGGCGCTGGCGGGCCTGGAGAAGCCGAGCCGCCTGGGGTACTCAATCGGAATCGGCTATCCGCCCGATTGGGGCGAGCGCACGATCTCGATCAGAACCGAGGACGATCAGTTCCTCGAAGCGGGAATGACCTTCCACCTCATCTGCGGAATGTGGATGAACGGGTACGGCTACGAGCTGTCGGAGTCGATTCTCATCACCGACACCGGGTGTGACACATTCACCGCATTCCCGCGCGAGCTGATCCGGGTCTGATGGCCACCTCGGCGCCGGCAGATCGGTCTGGATCTCAGGCCATGAACTGGACCCAGAGACCGAGCGCCACCGCGTTGACTCCGGCTACAGCCAGGGCCCGACCCTGAACCCAGGCGATGTCATTCGTCGAGGCGGGTGCTGAAGGTTCGGCCATCTGCACCGACATCGCCACGCGTGGAGGGGCGGCCAGTGCTGCGAGCGAGGCGGCGGCGTTGCCTGCTGCCACCACGGGCAGAGACGGAACGTGCGACGCTGTCGCGACCGCGTCGATGGTGCCGGTGAACATGGAGTTTGCGCCGGTGTTCGAGCCGGTGACGATGGCTCCGATCGCCGTCAGCCATGGCGTGAAGAGGACGAGTCCGGAGGGCACAAGCGTCCCGATGGCTGCGCTCATCCCGGTTGTCGTCATGATCCACCCCATGAGCATGAACGCGGCAGTTCCGGCGCCGATGGGCAGCCAGGAGCGGACGGCGGAGACCGTGACACTGCTGCGAGAGGTGACTCTGAGTGCGGCGATTGCACAGGCGGCGGCCAGCCAGAACGGGGGAGAGGCGACTATCTGAGTCAGCAGCGAAGGGAACGCCGACTGCAGTGCGCGTGCGATGAGCAGGCCCACTGTGAGGGTGGTGTACGGCAGGACTGCCAGGCCCAATCTGTGTGTGAAGCCGGTTCTGCGGCGGCGGATGATGAAGAGGGTGCCCATCACTGCGATGACGAGGAGTGAGCCGATGATGCCGGCCGGGGCCATGCCGACCAGGATGTTCGCGGCGAGGATGCCGGCCCACATGAGGACTGCAGCGGCGCCGATTCCGAGGCAGGAGGTCAGTCTGGGTCGCATGACGAGGATCACCGAGGTGGCCACGATGATGACCGGTATCGCATTGATCCAGGCTGTTGCCACACCGAGATCGTCTACGTTGACGCCGGTGAGTGCGGCAGCGACCGTGGTCCCGGGGCCGAGTGCGCCCCACGGTACGGCGATGAGTCCCAGGAGTCCGAGGATCGCTGATTGACGCAGCGAACAGCCGAGGAGTCGGAGAACGGGGACTCCGATCGTCACCCCGATGCCGAAGCCGGTGACAGATTCGGCGAATGGGACGAGGCCGAAGACGACGAGGGCCACGCCGAGCGGCCGACTGGGCGCCGCCGATTCGACCCAGGCGGAGATCTCACCCATCGAGCCTGCCGCTTCAAGCAGACGAGCGAGGACCATGCCGAAGAGGAGGATGAGGGCGACTTCGAGGATGAGGGGGAAGTAGTCCGCCCCGGATTCGAGCAGGTCCGACATCGACGTCGGAAAGAAGAAGATGACGGCAAGACCGGCGGCGATGACCCCGGCTGCGGCGGAGACCCACGAACTGCGCTTGAGGATGAGCAGGGTGATGGCGAGCATAATGGGGGCAAGTGCCAGCAGTGGAGTCATATGAGAAGTTCCATCATGTGAAGAAGTTTTATTTGATGGAACTCACTCTACTATTCAAGAATAAACTATGATGTCACAATGGCGAACACAGAGGACCTCGGAGCCCGTGTATTCGGCGCGCGGATCAGAGCCCGCCGCAAGTACAACGACTTGACGCTCAACGAACTCGCAGTCCGTGCCGGAATTTCCCGGGCGGCACTGTCGAAAATCGAACGCGGCGAACAGGACACGTCGGTCTCGAATGCCATGGGTCTCTCCCGCGCACTCGGCGTCGAGGTGGGAGAGCTCCTCGCTCCGCCGGAGGTGGTCATCGCCCGGAGCAGCTCCATCCCTGCCCACAGCGGGTATGGCAGAGGCACCCTGCGGAGAGATCTTCCCGCGCCACAGCAGAACATGGAAGTCGTCCACTACAAACTCGATCCCCACTGCGAAACTGCGTCGTTCGCGGCACACCGCAGCGGCTCACGTGAGTCCTTCTTCGTCCTCGCCGGAACGATCGAAATCGTCACCATCGATCGCCGGACGACTCTGCGAGCGGGAGACTGTGCGCAGGCGCCGGGCGATGTTCCCCATCAGCTGTCCAACCCGGGTGACGAGCCGGCGGAGCTGATGCTCATCATCGTCTGAGACGACAGGAGGGTCTGAAAGCGCTCTTGACGAAGCGAACCGACCTCGGGCATCCTGGTGCTGACCCATTCCCGGCGAAAGACAGTCACTTCGTGAAGTAGTTCCTCATTTCCGCATCACGCGGGTGCAACGGACCCGCAGCGCACTTCTGTGCACGAAATGAGGACACACATGACTGCTGCCGTATCCATCTCCAAACTCGGCTACCGCCTCAGCGACGACACCGAGATCTTCACATCACTGAGCGCCACGATCCCTGCTGCCACCGTCGGCCTGGTCGGCGACAACGGGGTCGGCAAATCCACTCTCGCCAGGATCATCGCCGGTCTGCTCAGGCCCACTGCTGGGAGCATCACCGGTGCCGAGGGTGCTGTCTACATCGATCAGCTGCTGCCGCACACCGAGGACAGCGTCGCCTCGGCGCTGGGAATCGCCCCCGTCAGGACTGCACTGACGAAGGCGCTGGCTGGAAAGGCCCAGCTCGATGACTTCGATGTCATCGGTGACGACTGGGACATCGAAGAGCGGGCGCTGAGTGCTCTGGCCGATCTCGGCCTCACGCTTGACGCCGCTGCCCTTGACCGCCGGCTGTCCACCTACTCTGGAGGTCAGGCCATGCGCATCGGTTTGGCCAGAGCCGCGCTGGCGGGCGACCGCTGGCTGATCCTCGACGAACCCAGCAACAACCTCGACGAGGCAGGGCGTCGACGCCTGGCCGCTCTGCTCCGGGACCGGACCGGACCGACGCTGGTGATCTCGCACGACCGCGCGCTTCTGTCGAC
The DNA here is from genome assembly GCF_016892625.1 of Brevibacterium sp. RIT 803. Taxonomy (GTDB): domain Bacteria; phylum Actinomycetota; class Actinomycetes; order Actinomycetales; family Brevibacteriaceae; genus Brevibacterium. The sequence continues at coordinate 303,076 of NZ_JAFEMW010000006.1, read as the reverse complement.
CGTCTCGACGATCGTCGAGATGACGGACCAGCTGCGGGTGTACGGAGGAGACTTCGACGACTACGAGACTATGGTCGCGGCCGAGGAAGAGGCGAAGCTCGCCGACGTCGTCGATGCCAAGAAGACCCTGGCGATCGAGAAGCGCCAGCGCATCGAACTCGAGACGAAACTGGCCCGATCCGACCGAAAGGCGGCCAAGGACAAGGAGAGCAAACGCCGACCGAAGATCGTCATGAATGGTCTGACGGACTTCGCCCAGAAGAGCGCAGCGAAGCGTCGAGGAGACAAGGCCGCCGACGAGGAGCAGGCCCGCTCCTCGGTTCGCTCTGCCAAGGACGCCCTGCGCAGGGACTCGAGCATTCGCCTGGATCTGCCGGAGACCGCGATCCATTCCGGTAAGAGAGTACTCGACATCTCCGGGGGAGCGCTGGAGCAGCCGCGCTCGGTGGTCGGACCCGAGCGCATCAGGCTGACCGGTGCCAACGGCTCCGGGAAGTCGACGTTGCTGGCCGCAATCGCCGGCAGACACGACACAGGTGCGCCTATACACGAACTGTTTCCGAACATGTCGATCACAGTTCCGGTCCCGATCGGCATTCTCGACCAGCAGTACAGGCTGCCGCCGACATTGACCGTCATGGAGGCGGTGAGGGCGAACAGCCCCAGTCTCGGCCCGCACCGCGTCCACGAGGTATTGGCTGCGATGGGGCTGGGAGCGGGCCGGACCGATCAGCTCTGCTCGACCCTGTCGGGAGGTCAGCGGTTCCGTGTGGCACTGGCGACGAGTCTGCTCCAGGACCCGGCTCCGCAGCTGCTCGTACTCGACGAGCCGGGCAACAATTTGGACCTGTCATCGCTGACCGCGCTCGTCACCGCTCTGGACGGATTCGGCGGATCCATGATCGTGGTCACCCACGATGATCGTCTCGCCGAGGAGCTGCGACTCGACGTCGAATGGGACATCCGGGAATTTCTGGCCCAGGAACAGGTTGACGTGGACAGGGCTGAGAAGGAGACGGAGGGGCCATATGCGCGATCGTGAGTCGGCAGGATCTGCTTGTGCAGGTGTTCCCTCATTTGACGGCTCGGGGATAATGGCATGGTGAGTGTCATCAGCCCTGCCCCAGAATCCGCATCCCCGACCACTGCCGAGCCACTGCGCATCGGCCCCATCGAGCTGTCCTCGCCGGTGGTGCTGGCACCGATGGCGGGAATCACCAACACCGCCTTCCGCCGCCTGTGCCGCGAGTACGGAGCCGGTCTCTATGTGACTGAGATGGTGACGTCCAGGGCGCTTGTCGAACGCAGCCCCAAGAGCATGCGGATCATCCACCATGAGCCGTATGAGACCCCGCGCTCGGTGCAGCTCTACGGTGTCGACCCGGAGACGATCGGGCAGGCTGTGCGGATGCTCGTGGACGAAGACCGCGCCGACCACATCGATCTCAACTTCGGCTGCCCCGTGCCCAAGGTCACCAGGAAGGGCGGCGGCTCGGCCCTGCCATGGAAGAAGGACCTGTTCAAGGCCATCGTCACCACGGCCGTGACCGAGGCTGACCGCGGCGGAATCCCTCTGACGGTGAAGATGCGCAAAGGCATCGACAAGGACCATCAGACCTTCCTCGACGCCGGCGAGACGGCCCGCAATGCGGGTGTGGCAGCGATTGCCCTCCACGGTCGATCCGCGGCGGATCTGTATTCCGGCCAGGCTGACTGGGACGCCATCGCCCGACTCAAGGACCACCTCGGCGACACCGTTCCGGTTCTGGGCAACGGTGACATCTTCGCGGCAGAGGATGCACTTGAGATGATGCGCCGCACGGGATGCGACGGAGTCGTCATCGGCCGTGGATGCCAGGGGCGGCCCTGGCTGTTCGGTGACCTCGCCAATGCGCTCAGCGGCAGCGACGAGCGCTTCCGACCCGGCCTCGCAGAGGTTGCCCGCGCCGTCTACAAGCACGGTGAATACCTCGCCGAATACTACGAGGACGAATTCTACGGAGTTCGTGACCTGCGCAAACACATCGCCTGGTATTTCAAGGGCTATCCTGTCGGCGGAGATCTGCGTCGTCAGCTGGCGATGGTCTCTTCACTCGAAGAGCTCGAGGGGCTTCTGGCTCAGCTCGATCAGAACGCACCGTATCCTGGTACGGATGCGGAAGGCTCCCGGGGGCGGACCACCCGCCCGAAGAAGCCGCATCTGCCCGAAGGGTGGCTCGACTCCCGCATCTTCGATGTCAGCGGGAAGTCTCTGCTCTCCGAGGCGGAACTCGACATCTCGGGAGGATGACAATGCCATTCGAATCTCACCCACGCACATCGGTGCGCTCGGGGACCGTGGCGACCTACACGCCGTGGGACGAGGAACGATGGGTGAGCGAACCGGCGAAGAATCCACGCCGCTCGGCCTTTCAGCGTGACCGGGCACGGGTTCTGCATTCCGCGGGCCTGCGCCGCCTCGGCGCCAAGACTCAGGTCGTCGAACCAGGCACCGACGATTTCGTCCGTACTCGGCTCACGCATTCCCTCGAAGTCGCCCAGGTCGGGCGCGAACTCGCCCGCTACCTCGGCTGCGACCCCGATATCGTCGACACCGCCTGCCTCAGCCATGACCTCGGCCACCCACCCTTCGGTCACCACGGTGAGACCATTCTCGACGCACTGTGCATCGACATCGGCGGATTCGAGGGCAACGCGCAGACGCTGCGTCTGGTCACCAGGATCGAACCGAAGGTGATTGCCGATGACGGTCGCCCGGCCGGGCTCAATCTGACAAGGGCGAGCCTCGACGCGCTGACCAAATACCCGTGGTCGCGGAGCGAGGCGTCCGTCGGTCGGCGTGACTCCGGTGTCAGGAAGTTCGGCGTCTACGACGACGACAGGGGAGTCTTCGACTTCTATCGCGACGGCATCGAGAACGGGAAACGATGCATCGAAGCCCAGGTGATGGACCTCGCCGATGACATCTCCTACTCCGTCCACGACGTCGAAGACGCGATCGCCGGCGGCCATCTTCACCTGGGAGATTTCTCTGCCGCGGACCGCCGCGGAGAGCTCTTCGACATCACCCGGAAGTGGTATCTGCCGACCACGAGCGATGAGGAGATGGACAAAGCTCTGTCGAGGCTGCAGGCCGCCGCATACTGGCCGTCGGAGACCTATGACGGGTCCAGGCGGGCCCAAGCAGCGCTCAAACACATGACGAGTCAGCTCATCGGACGGTTCGTCGGTGCAGCGGAGGCCGCTACCCGTGAGGAATTCGGATGGGAGCCCTTGTCCCGTTACGCAGCCGCTCTTGTGGTTCCCGAACCTACGGCTGTCGAGATCGCCGTTCTCAAGGGAATGGCGACGCTGACGGTGATGGTCGCCGAGGATCGTCTGCGTCTCCATGACATCCAGTCCGCCGTCATCACCGAGCTGTCCCAGTGGTACTCCGAGTCGCCGACCAATCTCGAGCCGATGTTCAGGACCGACTACTTCGAGGCCGCCGACGATGCTGCCAGGCTGCGCGTCGTCGTCGACCAGATCGCATCGCTGACCGATCATTCCGCCTGGGCGCTGTACCACCAGCTCAAAGCAGGGGCGGAGGATCGTCTCTAGACCATGGCCGGACTGATCAGACGCGAGGACATCGACGAGCTTCGAAGTCGAACCCGCATCGACGAGGTGGTGGGTGAGTTCGTCACGCTCAAGACCGCGGGAATCGGCTCGCTCAAGGGCCTCTGCCCCTTCCACGATGAGAAGACCCCGTCGTTCACCGTTCGTCCTCAGGTCGGGATGTATCACTGCTTCGGCTGCGGTGAGTCAGGCGATGTCTTCGCTTTCCTGCAGAAGATCGAACAGCTCAGCTTCGTCGAAGCCGTCGAATCTCTGGCCGGCAAGATCGGGATGCATCTGCGTTATGAAGATGGCAAGGGTCCCGACCGCGAGCAGGCCAGTCGGCGACAACGGCTGCTGGAGATGCACGAGGTCGCTCAGCGCTTCTTCACTCAGTCGTTGGAAGGCGAGCAGGGACAGATCGGTCGGGAGTTCCTCGAGGGCCGAGGCTTCCCCAGCAGCTCGAGCCGTGAATTCGGTCTCGGCTTCGCACCCAAGTCCTGGGATTCGCTGACCAGCCAGCTCAAGCGAGCCGGTTTCAGCGAGGAGGAGATTCTTGCCGGAGGCTTGGCCAGTGAGGGTGGCCGCGGTATCTACGACCGTTTCCGAGGCAGGGTCGTCTGGCCCATCAAGGACATGACCTCTCGGACCATCGGCTTCGGCGCCAGGCGCCTGTTCGACGACGACCAGGGGCCGAAGTATCTGAATACTCCGGAAACTGCTCTCTATCACAAGAACCAGGTGCTCTACGGTCTGGATCTGGCCAAGAAGGACATCGCGAAGACCAAGCGCGTGGTCATCGTCGAGGGATATACAGATGTCATGGCTGCACACCTGGCTGGAGTCACGCAGGCGGTGGCCACATGTGGAACGGCCTTCGGGCCCGAGCATGTGAAGATCGTGCGTCGACTGCTCGGCGACGACCCGACGGGACAGGTGATCTTCACCTTCGACGGAGACGCAGCCGGACAGAAAGCAGCACTGCGGGCCTTCGAATTCGAGAGTGAGTTCACCGCCCAGACCTTCGTTGCAGTCGAACCCGACGGGCTTGACCCCTGCGACCTGCGGATGCAGAAGGGCGACGGCGCGCTGCGCGAACTCATCGACGGTCGCAAACCGCTCTTCGAGTTCGTCATCACCACAGCAATCTCTCGCTACGACCTCGACTCGGTCGAGGGCAGGATCGCTGCAGTCAAGGCCAGTGCCGAGGTCCTGACGGACATTCGTGATCGCAACAGCCTCAGCCACTACTATCGCTTTGTCGCCGGCCGAATCGGCGTCGACATCGACGAGGTGGAATCCGCGGTCAGAGATGCCCGAAAGAGGCCGAGTAAATCGCAGCCTCATCAGTCTCGTCAGACTCAGGGCGGATCACCTCAGGCCCTGCCGGAGACCCCTCCCGGGCCAGCCCAGGCACCGCCCGGACCGGATCAGACTCCACCCGGAGCCCAACGGGTTCTCTCCGGCGCACAGCAGCCGCAGATGAACGGATCGCAGGGTCAGTCTGCCGCGTGGAAGCAGAATCAATCGGCTCCGGCGCAGGCCCGGCCAGGGCTGCAGGCGCCCGGAGCGCAGACGCCAGGACAACCAGCGCCCGGCTCCGCCGGGGGAGTCGCCGGCAAGGACGACACCGCCATCGAATACGTCTACGATGAGCGCCCAGACGTGTCGAACCTGTCGGCCCCGATCAGCCCCGCTCGCCTGAAGACGGAGAAGGGGGCACTGATGGTGGCGCTGCAGCATCCCGAGTTCGTCAATGCCAAGCTCTTCGACTCACTGTCTGCCCGAGCCTTCGAGCACCCGGGATATCGACGGATCCAGTCTGCGATCAAGGCTGCCGGAGGACTGAAGTCAGCCGGGGGTGTGAACTCAGCCGGATCCGCCGACGCCGCGCGTTGGGCGGAAGCCGTCCTCGCAGCCAGTGACGAGGACCTCAGGCCCTATGTCATGCAGCTGCTCGTGTCTCCCTTGCCGGTGGCAGACGGGGTCAGCGCGGAGGGATTCGCCAGAGGCATCGTGGCTCGGCTCTTCGACTACGACCTCGAACGGATTGCCAAGGAGCTGCACTCACGACTGCAGCGCCAGGACACCACTGACACGGATGCGCAGACGACGCTACTGGGGCAGCTGCAGGTTCTCGAACAGCACAGGGCGCGGTTGAAGACTCTGATGTGAAGGCGGCTGTTCTCACCTGAGAACGTGAAATAGTGCACAATTGCAATTTTGCAGTTGGTGTAAAGTTGCATGAGATGCAAAAATTGTCTCATGCGTGAATCCGAACCCGAATCCCTCCGTGCCAAAAAGGCGCGTCAGACGCGTCATGCTCTGCATGACGCGGCGATTACTCGGGTACTCGATGAGGGACTCGAATGCGCGACGGTGGCGAACATCGCCGCCGACGTCGGCGTGTCCACACGAACCTTCTTCAACTACTACGCGACGAAGGAAGACGCCATCGTCGGACTCGACGAGTCCAATATCGACGCCAAGTTGGTTGATGACTACGTCCACTCTGATTCAGGGGTGGAAGATCTCGCCGAGGACACTGCCCGTTTCGTCCGCGAAGTGCTGCTCATGGGTTCGATGGATCCCAGCCTGCCGGCCCGACGCCGGAAACTGTTCGCCCGCTATCCGGAGCTGGTCAGCAAGCGCTTCGATCGGGCCGAGGCTCTTGAAGAGCTCGTGGCCGAACACGTCTTGGCGCGTCTGCGCTTCCTGGGGCAGGAGTTCTCCACCGAAGAATCGGCCTGGCGCAGCGCCAGGATGCTCACCCAACTGTGCAGGGTACCTCTGAATCACGCTGGCCAGACGCTCAAGCGCTCACCCGAGCGCATTGACGAGAAGTCCGGCACGCAACCACTCTTCGAAGAATCATTGGGACTCTTCCTCAAGGTTCTGGACCGACTATGACAAAGGCTGAAATGAGAAGTAATCAAGGACTGAGGATCGGCGAGATGCCCAAGACCCCGGAAGACCGCAGCGAACCCGAGCAGATGAAGACATCTGCGATCATCCTGCTCTTCGTGGGACTGATGATCGCCATGTTCATGTTCTCCCTCAACCAGACGGTGTTGGCGACCGCCCTGCCGACGATCGTCGGTGAACTCGACGGTGTTGACCAGATGCTGTGGGTGTCCACAGCGTTCATGCTCGCCTCGACGATCATGATGCCCATCTACGGTAAGGTCGGCGACCTCTTCGGCCGCAAGCCGCTCTTCATGTTCGCGATCTGCTGCTTCCTGCTCGGCTCGGTCTTCGCGCTCATCGCAAACGACATGTCGATGCTCATCTTCGGTCGAGTGCTCCAGGGCATCGGCGGCGGCGGCATGATGATCCTGTCTCAGTCCATCATCGCCTCTGTGGTCCCAGCCCGTGAACGCGGCAAGTACATGGGCATCATGGGTTCGGCCTTCGCTGTGTCCTCAGTCGCCGGCCCACTCATCGGTGGTTGGCTGACGGAAGGTCCCGGCTGGCGCTGGGCCTTCGCCATCAACTTCCCGCTGGGCATCATCGCTCTCTTCGCTGCCGCCTTCTTCCTCAAGGTGCCCAAGCGCGCTCCCGGTCCGCGTCCGAAGATCGACGTCATGGGCATGGCCTTGATCTCGATCGTCACTTCCTGCATCGTCCTCGTCTCCGCCTGGGGCGGACACGACTACGAATGGGGATCGTGGCAGATCAACGGCCTCATCATCGTCGGAGTCCTCGCAATCGTCGGATTCATCCTCGTCGAGCTCAAGGTCAGTGAGCCGGTCATCCCGATGTACCTGTTCAAGAACCGCGATTTCCTGCTGTGCACCGTCGCAGGCCTGTTCATCGGCGTCGGGATGTTCGGCGTTCTCTCCTACATGCCCACCTACCTGCAGATGGTCCACGGCATCGATGCCACAGTGGCGGGCCTGATGATGGTTCCTATGATGGGCACGATGCTCATCTCCTCGACCCTCATCGGCTTCGTCGTCTCCCGCACGGGCAAGTACAAGAAGTACCCTCTTATGGGCATTCTGATCATGGCTGCCTCTCTTGTGCTGCTCTCGCAGCTCAAGGCAGACAGTGCCGCTTGGGAGACCATGGGCTGCTTGGCTCTGCTGGGACTCGGACTGGGACTGAGCATGCAGACCCTTGTGCTCGTCGTCCAGAACGCATTCCCCGTTGCCATGGTCGGCACTGCGACAGCATCGAACAACTACTTCCGCCAGGTCGGAGCGACCTTGGGCATGGCCTTCATCGGTTCGGTCTTCACACAGCGCCTCCTGGACAACATCAAGGACGGCATGGGTGAGCTGGCGAAGGCCAATCCGTCGCAGCCGCTGCCCAAGGTGTCCTCGACAGGACTCACACCCCAGATCGTCGCCGACATGCCTGAGCCGCTGCACACTCTCATCATCACGTCGTACAACGACGCCTTGGTGCCGCTGTTCCTGTGGGTTGCCCCACTGGCAGTCCTCGGATTCGTCTTCCTGTGCTTCCTGCCCAACACACCGCTGGCGCAGACCTTGAAGGCTGACCCTGCGAAACGTGAACTCGTACGTGTCGGCGCAGACTCATCTGACAATCTGACCGACGGCTCTCAGAGTCACACCGACTCATCCGATAGTCTGGCTGAGAAGGCTAGGCTGAAGGAGTCGACTCATGACGGTACTGACCATACTCAACGCCCCCGGGACGGAAGTTCCGGATCAGCTCACTGACCTCGGTCGGAAGGAGGACGTCGAGCTGCGGATCGTCGAGGCCCACGAGTTGGGCTCCTCTCTCCCCGGCACCGATGTCCTCCTTCTCTGGGACTTCTTCTCGAAGGCGCTGCGCAGCGAATTCGGGCACGCTGACAGCCTGAAGTGGATCCACGCGGCCGCGGCGGGGGTGGACTCACTGCTGTTCGACGAACTCTCGGCTTCGGAGGTCGTGGTCACGAATGCACGCGGCATCTTCGACCGTCCGATCGCGGAATTCGTGCTCAACTACATCTTGATCCATGCGAAGAACTCGCTGCGATCGCTTGAGGACCAACGGGAATCCGTCTGGAACCGTCGATCGACTCAGAATCTGGCCGGATCCCAGGCACTGATCGTCGGCACAGGTTCGATCGGCCGGGAGATCGCCAAGGTCCTCAGCGCCCTCGACATCAATGTCACTGGTGCCGGCAGCCACGCACGGACCGGAGACGCTGACTTCGGGAGCGTCATCGACTCTTCTCAGCTGAGTTCTCACCTGTCCGGCGTCGACTGGGTCATCAACATCGCACCGCTGACGGACAGAACGAAGAACCTCTTCGACGCCGAGGTGTTTAACGCCATGGACCCAAGCGCCTACTTCATCAACGTCGGTCGTGGTGAAGCTGTTGTCACCTCCGACCTCGTCCACGCGCTCGAATCGGGCCAGATCTCCGGTGCAGGGCTCGACGTCTTCGACGAAGAGCCGCTGCCGGCCGGCCACCCATTATGGCAGGCCGATAACGTCATCGTCACCCCGCACATGAGTGGGGACACAGATGGATGGCGTACACGCCTGGCCGACCAGTTCGTCGACCTGTTCGAGAAGTACGCGGCAGGTGAGACGTTCCCGCATACGGTCGACAAGGCGGCGGGCTACGTACGATGACCGAGAAGTCAGACCATGCTGCCCAGCGGGCGTTCCTCGCTCAGGTTGTCAGCGAACTCATTGCGGTGCGCAGAGCACGACTGCTGAGCATGCTCGTGTTGGCCCTTGCCATGCTCGTGGCCGGTCTCGGTGCGGCGATGCAGGCGCAGGGGACCCGAGTGGACACGGTTCTGCTGTTCTCCGCATTCAGTCTCATCATGATCGGAATCGTGTGTGCGTTGGGCGCGATCATCGCGTGGACGAGGATCAATCGTGACGTCCTCGACTCAGTCGCCTCCGCCAGACCGGCCCGTGCCCGCGCACCGAGAAGCCGCAACGCGGGTATGGCTGTGGCAATCGGATTCGCGGTGATCGGGCTTCTGTTCGGATGGATGCTGTTCTCGATGACACCGATCTTGGCAGTCGCGGTTGTCCTGGCATGTGCGATCCTCGCCTGTCTGGGACCTGTGTGGGCCAATGAACTCTCCAGCGCTGATGATCGCTTCGCCGTGATTCTCGACAGCGACGACGAGCTGGGCGATCGCTTCCGCACCTATACCCCGATTTGGCTTCACGACGCGTTCGAGAATGAGAAGGCAGACAGAGGCAGAGACCGAGCCTGAACAGGTTCGTCAATCATCGGTCGCATACCGGCAGGACATCACAGCCGCAGGAGGAAGAAGAGCACTCGAGGCGAGCCGACACTCTCAGACAGCGAAGCGCCCGCAGCCATTCAGGCTGCGGGCGCTTACGCATGCGATCAGACGGTCGGATCGATCAGCTCAGGGGAACGCAGGAACGTCGACTCCGGCCATCTTCGCCACACAGCGAATGACTTGGCAGCTGTAGCCGAACTCGTTGTCGTACCAGACGTAGACGACGACGCGGTCGTCATCGACGATCGTGGCGAGGCCATCGACGACGCCTGCTCGCTTCGACCCGACGAGGTCACTGGAGACCAGTTCGGGGGAGGAGACGTAGTCGATCTGATTGCGCAGCGCAGAATTCATCGAAGTCTCACGCAGGAACCCGTTGAGCTCATCGACGCTCGTTGCATTCTCAAGGTTGAGGTTGAGGATCGCCATCGACACGTTCGGCGTGGGAACCCGAATCGCGTTGCCTGAGAGCTTGCCTTTGAGCTCCGGCAGAGCCTTCGCCACGGCCTTGGCCGCTCCGGTTTCGGTGAGCACCATGTTGAGTCCGGCAGCGCGGCCACGACGGGAACCCTTGTGGAAGTTGTCGATGAGGTTCTGATCGTTGGTGAACGAGTGCACCGTCTCGACGTGACCGTTGCGGACCCCGTACTTGTCATGGAGGGCCTTGAGCACCGGGGTGATCGCGTTCGTGGTGCACGATGCGGCCGACATGACAGTATCGTCATCGAGAATGGCAGCATCGTTGACACCGTAGACGATGTTCTTGACGTCGCCCTTGCCCGGTGCAGTGAGGATGACCTTCGAGGCGCCGGGACACTCCAGGTGCTTGGACAGGCCTTCTTCGTCACGCCATTTGCCGGTGTTGTCAACGATGACGGCATCGTTGATTCCGTACTCGGTGTAGTCGACCTGCGAGGGATCGTTGGAGTAGATGACTTGGATCAGCGTTCCGTTGGCCTGAATCGTGTTGGCCTCTTCGTCGACGACGATGCTGCCATCGAAATTGCCGTGCACGGAGTCACGTCGCAACAGCGACGCGCGCTTGACGATGTCATCGTCGCTGCCCTTGCGCACGACGATTGCACGCAGGCGCATACCTGTGCCGCCAGCACGATCGATGAGGATGCGGGCCAGCAGACGGCCGATGCGACCGAAGCCGTAGAGCACGATGTCGCGAACTGCACCGTCTTCGCCATTGGTACCTGCGACTGAGGCGAGTTCGGAGGAGAGGAAGTTCTCAACGGAGTCGGACTGCTCCTGTTGCTTCTGGATCAGACGACCCAAGTCGATTCGGGTGGGGCCCAGATCGAGCTCAGTCAGAGCCCGAACGATCTTCAGCGTCACCTCGATGTCAAGATCCTCGCCGAGGAAGTGGCGGGCGTAGCGATGAGCCTTGATCATTCCGATCACTGACTTATTCAGCAACGATCGGCCGAACAGCGTCAGCAGCACGTCGTTCTCACGGTACAGGCGTCCGGTCAGTGGGATGAGTTCTTCGGCGGCAGTCTGCTTGTTCGCCCATTCGTTCAGGCGAGCCGTCGTTGCGTCAGTCAAAGGTCGTGTCTCCTCGGTCAGTTAGCGAATTCTCGCCCAGTCTAACGGGTCGTCTACTCGCGTTTCGTCTGGTGCTCGTCGAAGCGTCGGAATCCGAGCAGCGTGAGTGCGACGATGCCGGCGCCGGCCAGCAGCGCGCCCAGGCTCTGGATCTGGACGCGGGGCTCGACGAAGCGGTATTCGGGCGAGGAGTCCTCCTGGGGACGAGGTGGGTTCGCGGTTCCGATCCAGGCCGCGACGAACAGGATGATCCGGGCGAAGATATTCATCGTCAGCATGATCGCGATGATCGATCCGAATACACCAGCGGCCTTGTTGCCGGAGAAGATGTCAATGAGGACAGTGGCCAAGTTGATGAGGATCGTGAAGGCCACAGCACCGAGGAGCGAGCCCCTGATCTTGGCTCTCTTGCCCACAGGGTGGTCGGGCAGCATGGTGAAGAGGAACATGAAGATCAGCCACGCGGCGCCCAGCGTGATGATGAACGGCACCACCCTGATGACCAATGACCCGAACCCGCCGAGGTGGAGCATCTCGCTGATGGCCGATCCCAGGCCGGTGCCGACGACGGTCAATGCCACCGTGAGCAGCAGGCCGATGATGAGTCCCAGGAGAGTCACAACGTTGTTGAGGATCTTCTTGACGAATGACTTATTGGGCACGACATCGTCGAAGTCTGCGTGCAGCTGTGCTCTCACCGCGGCACCGAGGTTGCCGATGAATCCCTGGCCCGTGTAGAGAGCGGCCAGGATGGCGATGATGCCGACCGACTGCCAGCTGGTGAGAAAGCTCTCCAGCTGTTCCGTCAGCGATGAGTTTCCGCCCACCTGCTTCTCGATCTGCTCGACGACGATCGGAAGAAGGTCCGGACGTGCAACGTCGAGAACGAAGCCCAGACTGGCGAAGGTGAACATCGCGATCGGCATGACCGCGAGGACCAGGAAGTAGGTGATGGCTGCACCGAACTGATTGCCCAGCCGATCGCCGAAGCGTTTGACGGCGCGCATCAGGTGGGCGGGTCCCGGCTGGTTGATAGCGGTGTGGCCGACTTCGGCGACCGTGTTGCGTGAGGCCAGTACTTTGGCTGGTGCCACTTCGTGCTCCTTCGATCGTGACCCGCAGGTGTCAGTTTCAACACTAGCCGCTGGGAGGGTCCTGGGAGTGGTGGGCCGCGCCTGTAATCTAGACTTTTGACCATGCCGACACCAATTTCGACAATCCTGCCGACCGATCTGACGTTGTCCGCGGGCTCTTCAGCGGCAGACAATCTCAGCGGCTTCTCCGCCTGGGCCGTGACGCTCATGGAGACGCTGGGCCCGATCGGTGTCGGCTTCTTGGTGTTCTTAGACAACATCTTCCCGCCGATTCCCAGCGAACTCGTGCTGCCGCTGGCGGGTTTCACCGCCAGCCGGGGAAGCATGAACATCGTCCTGGCGATCATCCTCGCCACTGTCGGCTCCGTCGTGGGTGCAGTCATTCTGTGGGCGCTGGGCAAATGGATCGGCCTTGAGCGCATCAGCCGCATTGCCGTGAAGATGCCGCTGGTCGACGTCGCTGACGTGCACAAGACGGTCGGATGGTTCGACAGGCACGGTGACAAGGCAGTCTTCTTCGGCCGGATGGTCCCCATCTTCCGGTCTCTGATCTCCATCCCCGCTGGTATGCGGAACATGTCGATCATCAAGTTCCTGGTGCTGACCACCGCAGGAAGCGCAATCTGGAACACCATCCTCATCGTCGCCGGCTTCTACCTCGGCGAGAACTGGTCGATTGTGGAAACCTACGCAGGCTACTTCCAGACGCTGGTCATCGTTGCCGTGGTCGTCTTCGTCGCTGTGTGGATCGTGATGAAGGTCCGCAAGCGCAGAAGGGCAAAGGCTGTGCCAGACACCGAGGCCAGCGGTGTTCGCACCGAAAGCCGTGAGGACCGCACTGAAGGCTCAGCCGGTCTGGACGAGGCCTGAGTCCTCGGTCTGGAAACTGAGCTTTCAGCTCGCGTCAGGGCGCGGCCTGTATCGCTGCGCAGTCACCATCACAGCCAGGCGGCAGCCGTGTGCTCCTCGGGAACTTCCTCACCGGCGCGGACAGGTCCGGGGGCTGTGCCGTCGCCGAAGGGTGAGCCGCCCAGCCTCTCTCGGCCGTGAGGTGAAAGCCAAGCGGCGAGATCTGGACCCTTGGGAACGATCTGCGTCGGGTTCACATCGGCGTGGACGATGTAGTAGTGCTGTTTGATCTGAGTGAAGTCAACGGTATCTCCGAATCCCGGTGTCTGGTAGAGATCGCGGGCATAGCCCCAGAGGTTCTCGAAGTCCCGCAGCGTCTGTCGATTGCACTTGAAGTGACCGAAGTAGACGGGGTCGAAGCGAACCAGCGTGGTGAATAGACGGACATCTGCCTCGGTGATGGAGCCGCCCATGAGGAACCGGGAAGTGCTCAGACGTTCCTCGATCGTGTCGAGAGCAGCGAACAGTCGGTCGAAGGCGGCTTCGTAGGCTTGCTGAGAGCCCGCGAAGCCACAACGGTAGACCCCGTTGTTGATCTCGGTGTAGATCAGGCGCATGACCTTCTCCATCTCCTCCCGAGACTCTTCGGGCCAGAGGTCCGGGGCGCCCTCTCTGTGATAGTGCTTCCACTGAGTGGAGAAGTCCTCGGTGATCTGCGGGAAATCGTTCGTCACGACAGCACCACTGGCGATGTCGACCATTGCAGGGACGGTGATCCCGCGGGGGTAGTTCGGGAAGCGTGCGAAGAACGCCTGCTGCAGACGCTCGATACCCAGCACTGGGTCGATTCCGCCGGGGTCGAGATCGAATGTCCAGGACCGAGCGTCGTGCGTGGGACCCGGCATTCCGACGGAGATGACGTCCTCGAGGCCAAGCAGCCTGCGGACGATGATCGTCCGGTTCGCCCATGGGCAGGCGCGAGCGGCAATGAGTCGGTAGCGACCGGGTTCGACCGGCCACTGCGAGTCGGGATCGGCAAGGATCCGGTCTTCGATGTAGTTCGTGTCCCGGGCGAATTCCTCGCCCTTGGCCACGTAGCTGTTCATCTGGCTGTTGTCATCGGACACGGTCCACTCCTTCGCTCAAGTGCCACAGTAGTCTCCTTTGAATCCCAGGCTACGTCTCCTTGCGGGCCTGCGTCCCCTCGCCGGACCGTGGTCAGTCGGCGTAGAGAGCGTCGATGTCGGCAGCGAAGTCCTTGCCGACGAGGTGACGCTTGACCGACTGCTTTGCCGACAGATAGCCGTTGTCTTCGCTGAGTTCAACGGGCAGGATCGTGAACTTCTTGATGCCCTCCGCCCGTGACACGGTTCTGTTGACGTTCTCGACTGCCTGCTCGATGGTGGCTCTCACGGTTTCGTCGGCAGAAGCCTGGCGCAGGTCCATCTCCGGCAGATCATGATTCTTCAACCATGTCGGCAGCATCTCAGAGTCGAGGAAGATGAGTGCGGAGATGAACTTCCGGTTGTCACCGACGACGACGGGCTGGCCGATGAGCGGGTGGCGGCGCAGTGCATCTTCGAGAGGTGCCGGCGCGATGTTCTTGCCGCTCGAGGTGACGATGAGCTCCTTCTTGCGGCCACTGATCGTGAGGTAGCCGTCCTCGTCGAGAGAACCGAGGTCGCCGGTGGCGAACCATCCGTCGTGGAATTCCTTGTCGGTGGCCTCGGGATTGTTCCAATATTCGCGGAAGACGGGGACGCCCTTGGCCAGAATCTCTCCATCGGGTGCGATCGCCACGCTGACTCCGGGAAGGGGAACGCCGACGGTGCCGATCTTGGACTTCTCCGGCACATTGACAGTGATCGGGGCGGTCGTCTCCGTCAGGCCGTATCCTTCGAGCACGACGAGGCCGACTCCGCGGAAGAAGTGGCCGAGGTGGGCACCGAGAGGGCCGCCGCCTGAGACCGCGGCGCTGACATTGTTGCCCATGACCGTACGGAGCTTCGAATACACGAGCTTGTCGAAGAGCGCATGCTGCAGCTTGAGCGCGACCGGGACCTTGCCGGCATCCGTGGCCTTGGAATAGGAGACCGCGACCTGTTCTGCTCGACGGAAGATCTTCTCCTTGCCGCCGGACTGGGCCGTCGCCAGTGCCGAGTTGAAGACCTTCTCGAAGACACGAGGAACTCCGAGGATGAACGATGGACGGAAGCTTGCGAGCGCGTCGGTGAGCTTGGTCAGGTCGGACTGGTGGGCCAGCAGAGCGCCGGAGCTGATCGCAAGGACCTCGATGAAACGGGCAAAGACATGTGCCTGCGGCAGGAACAACAGGGCGCGCATGCCTTCAGTGAAGATCTCGGGGATCTGCTCCTGAGCAGCCTGCACCGTCTGCACGAAGTTTCCGTGTGTGAGGACGCAGCCCTTGGGCTTGCCGGTGGTGCCGGAGGTGTAGATGAGGGTGGCGACCGATTCGCCGGTGACCTGTGAACGCTGAGCTTCAAGGGCGTCGTCGCTGATCGCTCGCCCGGTTGTTTCGAGCTCGGCGAAGGCTCCTTGGTCCCACACCCATAGCTGCGGGGCCGCGATGCCAGCGGCGGCCGCGGCGGCTTCGACCCGGTCGGCGTGCTCACGTGTGCTGACAAGGCCACGGCCGACTTCAGCGTCCTTGATCATCCAGGCCAGCTGGTCTTCAGAAGAGGTGTCGTAGAAGGGAACCGAGATCGCGCCGGCGAACCACACGGCATAATCGCTGAGCGTCCATTCGAAGGAGGTGGGACCGAAGATCGCGACCCTGTCCCCGACCTCGACTCCGGAAGCTATGAGCCCCTTGGCTGCTGTACGGACCTGGGTGAGGAATTCGCCGGCGCTCACTTCCTCCCAGCCGTTCTCAACTGGTTTGGCCAGCAACGGCAGATTCGCGTCCTCGGCAACCTTCGCAAGGAAGACATCGGTCGTCGATGACGTCGTATCAACCTTGAAGTCGACGACCGGGGTCGTGGATTGGGGCATTGTCGCTGGGCTCATGAGGTCTCCTTCGTGACGTAAGTTACTGCCCGGTTATCCTACTGGTCTGGCGTTGTGAGGTGAAATCGCTCACGTTTGGAGGCTCAAAACCACTTCACACCTCTATCTGGCAGTCTAGCCAAGTCGAAGCAGGGAATGTTCAGAGTACGATGGTCGAAACCCGCTCACGCCCAGTCAGTGAAGGAAGGTAATGACGACGAATCCTGAGGAGACCGGTTTCCGCTATGACGCGGTGCTGGCCGAGAAGATCGAGAAGTCATGGCAGCACACATGGGAACAGGCGGGAACTTTCCACGCACCGAACCCCACCGGTGATCTGAGCCGGGCTGACGGAAGTCTCGGTCGACAGGATTCGGAGTCTGCCTACGCTCCGCCACAGGCTCTCGGTGAGCGTGAATCCCTCTACATCATGGACATGTTCCCCTACCCTTCAGGGGCCGGACTGCACGTCGGCCACCCCTTGGGATACCTGGGCACGGACGTCTACGGCCGCTATCAGCGGATGCGCGGCCACAACGTCATGCATGCACTGTCCTATGACGCCTTCGGACTGCCCGCCGATCTGTACGCGGTGCAGACGGGGCAGCACCCACGCATCACGACGGATGCGAACATCAAGAACATGACACGTCAGCTGCGTCGGCTGGGGCTTGCCCACGACGCCCGCCGCAGCTTCGCGACCACCGACGATGACTTCGTCCGGTGGACCCAGTGGATCTTCCTGCAGATCTTCAACTCCTGGTACGACCCGGAGGCAGCCACCGAGGGAGAGGCCTCCATCGGTGCCGCACGACCGATCTCTACTCTGGTCGAGGCATTCGAGCAGGGAACCAAGCAGACACCTGACTCTCGTCCCTGGGCCGAAATGAGCCCGGCGGAGCGGGAGAACATCCTGCAGGACTATCGCTTGGCCTACGTCTCGGAATCCCCGGTCAACTGGTGCCCGGGACTGGGCACAGTGCTCGCGAACGAGGAGGTCACGGCCGAGGGACTGTCCGAACGGGGCAACTTCCCGGTCTACACCCGCCGTCTGCGGCAGTGGAACATGCGCATCACCGCCTACGCCGACCGCCTCATCGACGACCTGGACGACTTGGATTGGCCTTCGGCCGTTCGCAGTATGCAGGTCAACTGGATCGGCCGCTCCAAGGGCGCCCTGCTGCGCCTGCCTGTGGCCGCATCAGATACTCAGGTCGAGGTCTACACGACCCGTCCGGACACACTCTTCGGCGCCACCTACCTCGTCCTCAGCCCAGAGCATCCGCAGGTCGCTGAGCTGACTGCAGCTGAGTGGGGTGAGCAGACGCCCGATTCGTGGCGCGGTGGTCAGCCCAGCCCCGCCGAGGCGATCGCCTCCTACCAGCGGGACGCCGCCGCGAAGACTGACGCGGACCGTCAGCAGAGCAAGGAGAAGACCGGAATCTTCACCGGTTCCTATGCGATCAATCCTGCGACCGGTGAACAGATCCCCGTCTTCGTCGCCGACTATGTGCTGATGGGCTATGGCACCGGTGCGATCATGGCTGTTCCGGCAGAGGACGCCCGTGACTGGGACTTCGCGAAGACCTTCGGGCTGCCCTATGTGCGCACGGTGCAGCCTCCAGTCGACCACGATGAGGACACTCCCTTCACCGGCTCGGGCGTGATGATCAACTCCGCCAACGACGAGATCGACATCAACGGTCTCGAAGTCGATGCGGCGAAGGCGACGATCACCGACTGGCTGGCCAGCCAGGGTCTGGCCACCGAGTCGACCCAGTACCGACTGCGGGATTGGCTGTTCTCACGTCAGCGCTATTGGGGCGAACCGTTCCCGATCGTCTACAACGAGGCCGGCACCCCCATCGCACTGCCCGATTCCATGCTGCCGGTGGAGCTGCCAGAGGTCGATGACTTCGCACCTCGGACGTTCGCCGCCGATGATGCCGACAGCCATCCGGAACCTGCCCTGGGGCGCAATCGCGACTGGGTCGAGGTCGAACTCGACTTGGGCGATGGTCCGCAGAGGTACTACCGCGAGACGAACACGATGCCCAACTGGGCTGGATCGTCCTGGTACCAGCTGCGCTACGCCGACCCGCACAACAGCGATCGTCTCGTTGACCCGGTCAACGAGAACTACTGGATGGGTCCACGCGAATCCAAGCCACGCGGCGGCGCCGACCTCTACGTCGGCGGTGCTGAGCACTCGGTTCTGCACCTTCTCTACGCCCGATTCTGGCACAAGATCCTGTTCGACCTGGGCCACGTCACCTCGTCGGAGCCGTTCCATCGTCTGGTCAATCAGGGCTACATCCAGGCCTACGCCTACACCGACTCACGTGGAGTCTATGTTCCCGCCGCCGAGGTGGAGGAGAGGACCGATGACAAGGGCGAGTCGAGCTTCTGGTACGACGGTTCGCAGGTCAACCGTGAATACGGCAAGATCGGCAAGTCGCTGAAGAACTCCGTCTCGCCCGATGAGATGTATGACGCGTACGGTGCAGACACGTTCCGCGTCTATGAGATGTCGATGGGGCCGATCGAACAGGCTCGCCCCTGGGAGACTCGTGCCGTCGTCGGCGCGCAGAGGTTCCTGCAGCGCGTGTGGCGTCTGTTCGTGGATGAGACCACCGGCGAGTCCGTCATCAGGGACGGTGCGGCCGATCCGGAGACACTCAAGGTCCTTCACCAGGTCATCGACGGCGTCCGAGACGATATGGACCACCTGCGCTTCAACACCGCGATCTCGAAGCTGATCGTACTCACGAACCATGCGACGAAGCAGGGCGGAGCCACGGCCGACGTGCTCGAACCGCTGGCCATCATGCTCTCGCCCTTTGCACCGCACCTGGCCGAAGAGCTGTGGACGAAGCTGGGACGCACATCGACGGTGACCTATGCGACCTTCCCCGTCGCGGACCCACAGCACCTGGTCGCCGACCAGGTCACCTGTGTCGTCCAGGTCAAGGGCAAGGTGCGTGCCAGGCTCGAGGTCGACCCAGATATCTCGGCAGAGGATCTGGAGAAGCTGGCATTGGAATCACCGAATGCCCTCAAAGCGCTCGACGGGGCCGGAGTGCGCAAGGTCATCGTTCGTGCGCCCAAGTTGGTCAATATCGTCCCCGACGCCTGAGCGTCGGCGTCTGCCCGGAAGGGTTGGAAACATATGTCATTGGAAGCTACACGGGACGAGATCCGGCACACACTGGGTGTGAGGCCGACAATCGATCCGGCAACGGAGGTCGCTCGGCGTGTCGAATTCCTCGGCGACTACATCCTGACAACCGGCGTCAGAGGCCTGACCTTGGGCATCAGCGGCGGCCAGGATTCGACCCTGGCCGGACGCCTGTGCCAACTGGCGGTCGAGGAGCTGCGTCGGCGGGGAGCGAGAGCGGAATTCTGGGCGATCCGCCTGCCGCATCACGTTCAGGCCGATGAGAGCGACGCTCAGGATGCAATGGGATTCATCCGCGCCGACCACGAAGTCGTCATCAATATCGGTTCGGCGACAGATGCAGCGGCGGCTGAATATGAGAATGCCACCGGAGAGTCCATCTCCGACTTCGGCAAGGGCAACGTCAAAGCACGGATGCGGATGGTCGCTCAGTTCGAGCTGGCAGGTGAGAAGCGGCTCCTCGTCGCAGGCACCGATCACGCTGCCGAGGCGCTCACAGGCTTCTTCACCAAATTCGGCGACGGCGGTGCCGATGTGGTGCCGCTGGCCGGACTGAACAAGCGGCAGGGTCGAGCACTGCTTGACCACCTCGGCGCCCCCGAGCACCTTGCGCGAAAGGCGCCGACGGCGGACCTGCTCGATGACGAACCGGGCCAGACTGATGAGTCGTCACTGGGGCTCAGCTATGACCAGATCGACGATTTCCTCGAGGGCAGAGACATCGAGAAGTCGGCGGCTGCGAGAATCATCGAGAAGTACCGTGCCACCGAGCACAAGCGTCGGACTCCGGTGACACCGACCGATTCGTGGTGGATCCGCCACTGACTCGGCGTGGATCCGCCACTGACTCGGCGCCGCTGATTCGGCTCAGGCGACGAGTCCGAGTTCCAAGGCTGTCTGGTTGAATTCCCACCGAGCGGAGACGAACCTGTCACCCAAGATTTCGCCGCGGCCGCGTGCTTCTGTGTACTCTCTCCAGCCACCCTTGCGGGTGTCACCTGGACGGATCTCCCGCTTCGTCTGATCGTCAGCCAGCGGCCGCGTCTCTTCGTTGACCCAGATCGAGAGAGCCTCGGCCGCGCGATAGAGATTCATGAACGCGGTGTGCGAGCGCGAATTGTCGAAGCTGGACTTCGAGAATTCCTGCCTGAACGTGTGCAGCGGCTCGAGTTCGTCGACTTCGAGCGACCCGTAGGTCGCGTCAAGACGCAGCGACTGCACCAGACCGGCAGAATCCGGGAGCAGGTCCAGGATCCGCTGTGCTCGCTCTTCGTCGGGCAGCGCAGTGACCTCTTCGTCGACGGGGGTCAGCCCCAGCGTGTCGAGGCGCCCGCGCTCGGTGCTCAGCAGCTGGCGCAGGGAATCGATCTGCGTCTGTGCCCGCCTCCACTCGCCATGGAACATGAGCAGGGCGCCGATGACGCCCAGGCACAGAACAAGGCCGAGGATCCAGGCGATCGGATGCAGTCCGGGCACAGCGAAGACCACGATGCCCAGAACGCTGAGCACCGCGAATGTCACGGCTGCTGGTGAGTTGGTCAGGAAATCAAAGAAACGCTTCACAATTCCAAGGGTACTGTTTCAACCTGCAGATATCGTGGAACCTAGTGGCATATAGTGTGGCTGAAACGCCGGGACGTAGCAGGGAGAACACGGGTTGAAGATTTCAGTCATCGGGTGCGGATACTTGGGCGCTGTGCATGCGGCGGCTATGGCATCACTGGGACACGAGGTCGTCGGCGTCGACGTCGACGCAGACAAGATTGCGGCGCTGACCTCTGGTCGGCCGCCGTTCTTCGAACCGGGCCTGAGTGAATTGCTGGTGAAAGGTCAGAATCTCGGCAGTCTCGAGTTCACCACCGACGTCTCGCGTGTCGCAGATTCTGCGATCCATTTCGTGTGTGTCGGGACTCCGCAGAAGCCTGGGGAGTTCGCAGCCGACATCACGTATGTCGATGCCGCCGTGGATTCGCTGGTTCCCCATCTGACTTCGTCGTCGGTGGTTGTGGGTAAGTCCACGGTTCCTGTTGGCACTGCTGAGCGTCTGGCCGCTGTGCTGGCTCCCACAGGTGCGTCGATGATGTGGAATCCGGAGTTCCTGCGCGAGGGCCATGCCGTTGAGGACACACTGCACCCGAATCGTCTGGTCTACGGCGTTGCTGAGGATGAGGCCGGTGAGCGGGCTACAGCAGTTCTCGACGAGGTGTATGCGACGATGCTGGCGGACCAGACCCCACGAATGGTCACCGACTTCGCCACGGCCGAGCTGGTCAAGACCGCTGCGAACTCGTTCTTGGCCACGAAGATCTCGTTCATCAATGCGATGGCTGAGCTGTGCGAAGCCTCGGGCGCGGACGTGACTCAGCTGGCGGATGCGATCGGGATGGACGATCGTATCGGGAGGAAGTTCCTCAATGCCGGACTCGGCTTCGGCGGTGGGTGTCTGCCCAAGGACATCCGTGCGTTCATGGCGCGTGCCGGTGAGTTGGGTGCTGATCAGGCAGTGGCGTTCCTGCGTGAGATCGATTCGATCAACATGCGTCGGCGTGTGCGCATGGTCGACATTGCCCGGGATACTTTGGACGGCTCGTTCATCGGGAAGAAGATCACGGTCCTCGGTGCCGCGTTCAAACCCAACAGCGACGATGTCAGGGATTCTCCTGCTCTGGCGGTGGCGCGGCTGATCGCGACACAGGGCGGTGTGGTTACGGTGACTGATCCGCAGGCCATCGACAATGCCGCACGATCGTTTCCCGAGCTGAACTATGTGGCCGATGCCTCTCAGGCGTTGGCTGGTGCCGATGCGGTGCTGCTGCTGACGGAATGGCAGGAGTATCGGGATCTTGATCCCGTCGCCACGGCCTCGCTGGTGGCGGGCAAAGTCCTCGTCGATGGCAGGAATGTGCTGACACCGCAGGTGTGGCGCTCGGCTGGATGGACGTATCGGGCTCTGGGCCGTCCATGAGGATCGGCCTGGTCACTGATTCGACGGCCCAGCTGTCCGATGCAGAGGAAGCCACGCTGCGTGAGATCACCGGTGATCTCTTCGCCGTCGTACCCCTGACGGTGCTCGTCGGAGGGGTCGCCTTCACCGACGGGGAGCTCGCCGCTGGAGACCTGTGCCGGAAGATGGACGAAGGCGCCGAGGTGTCGACGTCCATGGCGACACCCGCCCAGTTCGCGAACGCCTATGCGACGTTGCTTGATCATGGTGCCGAGTCGATCATCACAGTGACCATGTCCGGAGATCTCTCGGGGACCCGCGACTCGGCCGTGGCCGCAGCACAGAACGAAGATTCGCTGATCAATGTCGTCGACTCCCGAACCACCTCGGCGGGACTGGCCGGTGCCCTGGCGATCGCGGCCGCCGGAATCTCGCAGGGACACGACGTGGCATCGATCGCCGGCACAGTCGCCGACTGGTGCGCGGGCGAGACCCGAACCGCATTCGCTCCTGAGACCTTGGAGCACCTGCGCCGAGGTGGTCGCATCGGCGCCGCCTCCTCACTGCTGGGCCGGGCCCTGCAGATCGTTCCGGTGCTCGGACTCAACGCCGGTGTCGTCGCTCCTGTCGCCAGGGTCCGGACACGGACGAAAGCACTGGAGCGCATGGTTGCGCTGGCCGGCGAAGCCGCGACAGAGATCGACTCCGATGAGCAGGACGTCTACGTGGAGATCCAGCACGCGGACGGTGAACCCTCCCACCCCGATGTGGTCATGTTGCGCGAGAAGATCGAAGGTGCCGGTCTGCCGACGACGTTTCGAACCTTGTCGACCATCATCACCGCCCACGTCGGCTCCGGCACGATCGGTATCACCGTCCAGACCAGACCCTGATCTCCTCACAGCAGGGCCACTCACGTTCGTTGAACTGTGGACGACGGGCCGACTGATGTGCGTTTGAGGTGTGGACCGGCGAATGGTTTCCACAGGCGGAATGTCGGCCCTGGTGCGATCGGAGCACCTGCCCTTAGCTTGTCGGCATGGCTGTCTCTCCCGATGATCGCTTCGCAGGCCTCATCAACTCCAGCGCCGAACGCGGCGGATGGGTCCCAGGAGACGTCTTCGGAAGCGACAGCGAAGGCGAAGAGGAACCGGTCGAGCCTCGCCGGGTGCGTCTGCCGATCCTCGTCGCGCTGACGGTCGCCACCATGGCTGTGCTCGTCATGGCCTTTCTCATTCTTCGCCCGGCCCCACAGCATGCCGCCAGTGGGGACCAGGAGGGCTCGGCCTCCGGAAGGAAAGCGACCTCGACCGAGACGAAGACGGGCGCATCTCCAGAACAGAACCAACCTGCTGCGGACGCAGCCACGTCTGCCGCCCAGAGCGCCGATCCCGGCACGGTCGTCGTCCATGTCACCGGGGCGGTGAACAGACCCTCAGTCGTGAGCCTGAGCGCCGGAGCCCGAGTCCAGGACGCTGTGGAGAAGGCAGGTGGACTGGAGGACCAGGCGGATGCGGAGGCCATCAACCTCGCGCGCGTCCTCCACGACGGCGAGCAGATCCACATCCCCGCCCACGGAGAGGAACGAGATCCCGGAGGCGCCGATGCCGGCAGTGGGGCATCGAAGGCGCCAGGGGACACAGGGACCGGCAGTGAGGGAGACAGCGCAGCTGATGCTCCCGGCAGTGGGGCAGACAGCGCGGTCGGTGCCTCCGGCGGTGGGGCCGCAGAGCAGGGGGCACAGGTGGATCTCAACACGGCTGATCTCACGACTCTGGAGACGCTGCCAGGAGTCGGACCGGTGACGGCGGAGGCGATCATCGCCCACCGCGAAGAACAGCCCTTCACCAGCATCGAAGATCTGCTGCTTGTCCAGGGGATCGGACCCAAGACATTCGAGAGCCTCAAAGATCGTGTCTCGGTCGGATAGGGCCCGGCACGAGCGCGCGAACTGGTCGAAGGCTCAGTGGGTGAGAGATCGTGTGAGAGCAGGCCTCCGCCGGGCTCGCTCGGTTGCGACGGTCTGGCCAGGATCCGTTCGACTGCTTATCTGCGCGCTGGGCCTGTGGATCACCGCGCTGGTGGCCCCAGGGCCATGGGCGCTCCTCGCCGCTGGGTTCCTCGTGGGTCTCGGCTTCCTCTGCCTGCGCAGACACCACCACCTTGGCGTGCTCCTCATTGTGTTCGCGTGTCTCTTCACGGTTCAGACCACGATGCTCGGTGCCGGCCGCGGAACTGAAGAAGTCACCGATGTGGAGGGCATCGTGGTCGGCCACAGCCAACCAGGGCCTTCGGGGTGGTCTCGGTTGACGGTGCTCACCTCGGGAGGCTTCACCGAGGTGCTCAGCCCTTCCGCTCCAGCTGAAGGATCGCACGTGACCATGCGCACGGAGGCTCTCGACGACATCCGCATCAGCAGCGATGATGCGACGGTCCTGCGCACACCGAACAGGCTGTGGCAGTGGCGAGGTGACCTGCGCATGCAGCTGCGGACTGATTCCCTGGCCTCAGGACACAGCGGCGGTGCACTGCTGCCGGGCCGTGTGGTCGGTGACACCGAGCCTCAGGATTCCCGGATGGAAGACGATATGCGTGTGGTGTCCCTGACTCACATTTCGGCTGTTTCAGGCAGCAATGTCACGATTGTCAGCCTCGGTGCCGGACTGCTGGCCGGACTGTGCGGGGCCGGTCCTCGGACTCGCGTCGGTGTCGGGGTACTCACCTGCATGGGGTATGTGTTCGTGGTCGGATTCGAACCCAGCGCCATCCGTGCCGCGGGTATGGCGATCGCGGTCGCCTTCGTCTTCCTTCGTGGGGGAGGGATCTCACCAGTGGCGGTGATGAGCTCGACCGTGTGCATCCTGCTCACCGTTGTCCCTGTGCTGGCGACCTCGGTAGGCTTCGTGCTCTCCGTCGTCTCGACCGCCGCAATCATGTTCGTCGTTCCGATCTGTCTGCGGCGACTGAGCCTGCGCCTGTCGATGGTCCCCGCCGTCGTCCTCAGTGCCCTCATCGTGCCCCTGGTCGCCCAACTGGCCTGCACCCCGGTCCTCGTGGCCATCGACCCCCGGATAGGGCTGTGGTCGGTGGCGGCGAACGCCCTGGCCGCGCCCGCAGTCCTGCCCGCCACCGTCCTCGGGTTCCTATCGCTGGTGTGCGGGGGGCTCGGTCTCATCGGAGTCCCCGGACTGATGTGGTGTGCTCAGATTCCCGCCTGGCTCGGCTCTCTGTGCGCATGGTGGATCGTCGCGGTGGCCAGGATCTGTGCTGGGCTGCCCGGAGCTGCCCTCGACTGGCCCGAACCGCCGTGGGGGACACTGGCCGCGCTCGGACTCCTCATCGTGCTGGGTGCAGGGTCCTGGCTGCTGGTGCGCAGGAAGCTGTGGGGAGTCCCGGTCGTCGTCCTCTGCATCTGCCTGACCGCACTGATCATCGTGGTCGGTCGGACGAAGCCACCGGCACACGATTGGTTGGTGATGATCTGCGATGTCGGGCAGGGCTCGGCAACGCTGATCAACCTCGGCGAGGGCCGTGGCCTCGTCATCGACACAGGCAAGGACCCGAAGCCCGTCGATGTGTGTCTCGACGAGGGCGGGATCGAGGAGTTCGATCTCGTCATCTCCCACTTCGACGCCGATCACAGCGCCGGGTATGCCGGAACCACCTGGTCGCGGACCCTGCACCGCCTGTGGGTGTCCACCAACGCCTACGGGGGAGAGGAGATGCACAGTATTGTCGAGGACACCGGAGCCGAGGTGGTCCCGACAGCGCGTGGACGCACGTTCGACGCCGGTGGGGCTCAGATCGAGGTGCTCTGGCCACCTGCGCGAGAGACCGCGGGGGCAGAGGGGACCGAAGTGCGCAATGAGGACTCACTGGTCCTCAGGGTCGAACAGAAGGGACTGAGCTACCTGGTCCCTGGCGACATCGGAGAGGACGAACAGTTCATCGTCGCCCAGAATCTCGAACCCGTCGACGTGCTCATCGCACCCCATCATGGCTCCTCCGACCTGTCCGAGGACTTCTTCACCGCTGCAGGCGCTCGCCTCGGAGCGATCTCAGTGGGGGAGAACAGCTACGGCCATCCCACCCCACGAGCCCAACGAGCCTTCGGCCCCGTCCCTGTTCTGCGCACCGACCTCTGCGGCACCATCGCCGTCTATGCGAACGCTGCGTACAGCACGGGGCGAAGCTGTGGCGGTGATGGACAGTGATTCCCACGCGTAGGCTCCGGCCACTGCCGCGCATCGAGTCCGTGGCTAACGATAGGCTTGGCGCATGGCAGTGAAGAAGACCCTGATCCCGTGGAGTTCCGCGAAGCCCGCGCCCGTAGTGATGATCTCCGGAAACGAGCCGGTGCTCATCCGCATGGCCAAGGATCGGATCGTCGCTGCCGCGCGGAAGTCCGACCCTGAGGAGATCGAGTTCGACGCCGCCGGATACCAGGGCGGAGAGCTGCTCATGGCTGCCTCTCCCTCATTGTTCTCCTCCTCCAAGCTCATCGTCGTCGACAGCGTCGAGAAGTGTTCGGAGGCATTCTTGGCAGACGCGCTCGCCTACCTCGATGAACCCAATGACGATGCCGTCGTCCTGCTTCTTCACGGAGGCGGCAACCGAGGCGCCAAATTGGTCAAGAAGATCGAGGCGAACGGATTCCCCCGGGTCGATGCGGCTCCGCTGAAGAACGAGAGCGACCGCGCCAAATTCGCCCAAGGACGATTCAAGGCTGCAAAGAGGCAGATCGACGAATCGGGGATGGCCGCGCTCATGTCTGCACTCGGGGCCGACCTGTCCGAACTCAATGCCGGGGTCGACCAGCTCATCGAGGATACCGGCGGAATCATCACCTCGCAGATCGTCGACCAGTACTACGGCGGTCGAGTGGAGGCCACCGGCTTCAAAGTCGCCGACGCCGCAGTCGGAGGCGATGCGAAGAGCGCGCTGAGCCTCCTGCGCCACGCATTGTCGACCGGATCCGATCCGGTGCCCCTGGTAGCCGCGGTCGCGATGAAACTGCGGTCGATGGCCAAGGTCCAGGGATTCTCGGGATCGAGCGGCGAGCTCGCCTCGGAGCTGAAGATGGCTCCCTGGCAGGTCGACCGCGCCCGGCGCGAGGTGCGCCGGTGGAACGAAGTCGCCTTGGGGCAGTCATTGATCGCGGCAGCCGAAGCCGATGAAGCCGTCAAAGGCGGAGGCCGTGACCCGGTGTATGCGGTCGAATGGTTCGTCTCCGAAGTCTGCCGGCTGGCTCGTCAGCGCTGAGCGGAGAACAGACTCTGAATGGTGAATAGATGAGGGGCCCGATCCAAACGGATCGGGCCCCTCGAAGCTATAGCCTCAGTGATCGACTCAGAGAGCGTTGATCTGCGTGGCCATGCGCGACTTGCGGTTCGCAGCGTTGTTCTTGTGCAGAACACCCTTCGAAACAGCCTTGTCGAGCTTACGGGCGGCAACAGCATAAGCCTGCTGTGCTTCGTCCTTGTTGCCGGCAGCAATGTTCTCGCGGACGACACGGATATGTGACCGAACCTCGGACCGCACAGCTTTGTTGCGCTGGCGAGCCTTCTCATTGGTTTCAATCCGCTTGATCTGTGACTTGATATTAGCCAATTTCAACACTCTTTCGTGTTAGTGGAACATGGTCGTGAGGGCACACCTGACCGACATACTCATCTCCGCGGGGAAACACATCGATGATATCGAGCCTGATGGCATCTTCACCCGACCTCAGCGAGACACACGCCTTTGATGAAGATACTCTCTCAACGATACAGGCTGATCCCGTCAGGCAGAAATTCAATCCGCGTGAGTCACACGAGTGAGCATCAGCTGTCTACGTGTGTGATGGCGAGGATACTTCCGGCCGGGTCCTCGATCACCGCGAACTGATCATTGTGAACAAGAACCTTGCCGCCCAGAGCAGTGCATCGTTCCGCGCTGACTGCGACATCGGCGACGTTGATGTAGACGAGCCAGACTGGCGGAAGCGGTGCATTTGCGCCGCGCCGGTGGCATATACCGCCAACATAGTCGGCACCGTCTGCAGTCTTGAGGAAGTAGTCGGAGTAGCCCTCCATATCCCACTCTTCGACAGTCCATCCGATCACATCTGTGTAGAAGTCACGAAGTGGGCCGGCCTCGGGGACTGTCAGGTCCGCGGAAACGATTGTGCCTATCCTGCGACTGTCCATGATCGAATTCTCAGTGGGGGAGACGATCCTGTCAATGCTGTGTGTTGATGGACGAGTAGGCTCAGCCGGCGGCGACGTTCCTGCCGATCTGCTCGAAGATCGCGCGGGGCATGATCGATCCTTCTCGACGGATGGACTGCGGATCGAGTCGGATCACACGGTCGAGGCGAATCTCGGAGGGCCTGCCCTGTGAGTCCCAATCGCCGCTGCCGATGTTCATCCACCGGGCATGGCGGTCTTCGCGAACCTCGCCGACTCCACCGGAGATGTGGTCCTGGCTGGTGAGCATGAGCGCGAGCACCCAACGACCGTCCTTGCCCACGACCAGGGAAGGGCGATCCTTGCCCTGGGAATGATCTTCTTCGTAGGGGACCCATCCCCAGACGACCTCTCCCGGATCGGCATCGCCGTCGAGATCGGGTGAATAGGCGACATTGACTGGACCGCGGTAATCACCCGGGTAGTCGCTCTGACTCGCCGAGGCGGGGTCGGATGACCGCGCATCGGTCCCTCCAGCTCCGCTTCTTCCAGGACCGTTCGGGCGCGGGCCCGACCCCTGCGAATCCGCTTTCTTCTTCGCCTGTGATTCCTTGAGGAATTTGAAGCCTTCGTTGACGCCGATCTTGACGACGCGATTGACCAGTGATTTCCAACTCATGGTCACTAAGCCTAATCGACGTAGCTCAGGACCGCCTCGACCGGAAAGTGGTCGGAGGGGTATTCGCCGTCAGCGGAGAAGGTGTTGATCCGGGTCGACACGGTCCGCAGGTCCGATGTCGTCAAGATCCAGTCGATCCGGCCATCTCCGTCCTTCGGGCCCTTGTAGCGGTGGAAGGTGCCGATGTTCTCACCCGGGACGACTGCCCCGGTGTCGGTGAGTCCCAGCTCAGTGCAGAAATAGTCGTAGACGGGAGAGCCTGTGGCAACGTTGAAGTCTCCAGTGACCACGGAGGGGCCGGTTGCCGCGGCGAGATGGCCGCCCATGATCTTCCCTGATTCCAGACGAGCCTCCTCAGACTTGTGATCGAGGTGAGTGTTGAGTAGGCGCAGCGACTGCCCGGCGATACGGTCCCGAAAGTCAACCACTGTCAGCGTCCGGGCGTGTGAGACACCCCAGGATTCGGAGGCGACCGTCTCCGGATGTTCGGACAGCCAGCTGATGTCGACGGTCTCGACGTCGAATCGCGATGAGTCGTAGATGACCGCGGTGAACTCACCCGAATTGCCGCCCGAATGCCCCTCACCCAACCAGATGTACTCTCCGGGAAGCAGGCTGATGAGTGTCTCGAGCTGATCGAGCTCACCCTCTTGCGTGCCGATGATATGAGGGTGAGCCTGGGTGATGAGCTCGGCGGCGATGGGCAGGCGCTTGGCCACGGGATGGCCGTCCAACGCCGGATATCTGAGGTTGAAGCTCATGATCGAGAAATCGCTCATGGCTCAATCTTCGCCGATCGCCGTCGAATGTGCAGGATCGACACTGGGTTCTCTGTGAGTTCGAGTCGGTGAGAAGAAGCTGTGGCCGCATGCACCGGGGCGCGGAGGATTCCAGTCTGGTGCGCAACCCATGGAACAATGGAAGTTCTGGTCTGTCGAAGGAAGGGCGTTCATGTCACCTCAGGTGAAGCCGCAAGCACTCGAACGGATTTCGCCGTCCGCTACATCACCCGAGTTGATCCGCAATTTCTGCATCATTGCCCATATCGACCATGGAAAGTCGACCCTGGCTGACAGGATGCTCCAGGTCACCGGGGCGGTTCAACCCCGCGATATGCGAGCTCAGTACCTCGACCGGATGGACATCGAACGCGAACGCGGAATCACGATCAAGTCCCAGGCCGTGCGCATGGCCTGGGAGAACGAGGGCACTCCCTTCGCTCTCAACATGATCGACACTCCGGGGCACGTCGACTTCAGCTATGAGGTCTCCAGATCCTTGGCCGCCTGTGAAGGTGCGCTCCTTCTCGTCGACGCAGCACAGGGCATCGAAGCCCAGACTCTGGCCAACCTCTACATGGCCATGGAGAACGATCTCGCGATCATTCCCGTCCTCAACAAGATCGACCTCCCCGCTGCACAGCCCGAGAAGTACGCGGAGGAGCTGGCCAACCTCATCGGCTGCGAGCCCGAAGACTGTCTGCTGGTGTCGGGCAAGACCGGCGAAGGCGTCGACGCGGTCCTCGATCGCATCATCTCGGACATTCCTGCGCCTGTCGGCGACGCCGATGCACCGGCGCGAGCGATGATCTTCGACTCCGTCTACGACACATACCGGGGCGTCGTGACCTACGTGCGCCTCATCGACGGTTCGCTGCATCCGCGTGAGAAGCTGACGATGATGTCGACAGGCAGCACCCACGAGCTTCTCGAGATCGGCGTCTCCTCACCGGAGCCGAAGGCCACGAAGGGCCTGGGCGTCGGCGAAGTCGGATATCTCATCACCGGCGTCAAAGACGTGCGCCTGTCCAAGGTCGGCGACACGGTCACACTGAGCTCTGCACCGGCCACGCAGGCGCTCGAGGGCTACAAGGAACCTAAGCCCATGGTCTACTCCGGGCTGTTCCCGATCGATGGATCGGACTACCCGGTCCTTCGCGATGCCCTTGACAAGCTCAAACTCAACGATGCTTCCCTGGCCTACGAGCCAGAGACCTCGACTGCGCTGGGCTTCGGCTTCCGCTGCGGATTCCTCGGACTTCTCCACCTCGAAGTCCTGCGTGATCGCCTCGAACGCGAATACGACCTCGACCTCATCTCCACCGCACCCAGCGTGATCTACGACGTCACGATGGAAGACGGATCGGAGATGGAGGTCACGAACCCGAGCGAGTATCCGACCGGCAAGATCAAAGAGGTCAGGGAACCCATGGTCCGGGCCACCATCCTCACCCCGAGCGATTACATCGGCGCGGTGATGGAACTGTGCCAGACGCGTCGCGGCAGTCTTCAGGGAATGGACTATCTGTCCTCGGATCGGGTCGAGATCCGGTACCGACTGCCCCTGGCCGAGATCGTCTTCGACTTCTTCGACCAGCTGAAGTCGAAGACCAAGGGCTACGCGACCCTCGACTACTCAGATGACGGCGAAGACGCAGCGGACCTGGTCAAGGTCGACATTCTGCTCCACGGCGATCAGGTCGATGCCTTCTCCGCGATCGTCCACCGCGACAACTCCTACTCCTACGGTGTGCTCATGGCCGGCAAGCTGCGCAAGCTGATCCCGCGCCAGCAGTTCGAAGTGCCGATCCAGGCTGCCATCGGTTCTCGCATCATCGCTCGTGAGACCATCCGCGCCATCCGCAAGGATGTCCTGAGCAAGTGCTACGGCGGAGACATCAGCCGTAAGCGCAAGCTGCTGGAGAAGCAGAAGGAAGGCAAGAAGCGGATGAAGGTCGTCGGCAACGTCGAGGTCCCTCAGGAAGCCTTCATCGCTGCTCTGTCCTCGGATGATCCGGAGCCCAAGAAGGAATCCAAGAAGTAAGTGCCCGCACAACCGACTGGTGAGACTCCACCGCTTGACGGTTCGCTGCCGGCCTCGGTCGGGGTCGGCGCGGCCTCTCGCGGGCTGAGCCTGTACGTTCACGTCCCCTACTGTCGGGTCCGCTGCGGCTACTGCGACTTCAACACCTACACTGCAGAGGATCTGGGGCCCGGCGCCTCCCGCGACGACTACCGCAGCAATCTTGCCCGCGAGCTTGATCTGTCGACTCGTGTTCTCGCCGAGGCAGGGGCCGCCGACCGTGCGGTGACGACGATCTTCTTCGGCGGGGGTACCCCGACGATGTTGGCCGCCGAGGTGCTGGCCGGGGTGATGGATGACATCCGCGACCGCTTCCGGTTGGCATCGGATGTTGAGGTCACGACCGAAGCGAACCCCGACACGTTGGACCCAAGCTACATTGCAACTCTTGCCGCAGCCGGATTCACGAGGATCTCCTTGGGCATGCAGTCGGCTGTGCCCCATGTGCTCGCGACCCTGGACCGCACACACGATCCGGAGAAGATTCCGGATGTGGCGAAATGGATCAAGGAGGCCGGCCTGGAACTGAGCCTCGACCTCATCTACGGCACACCAGGGGAGTCCATCGATGATTGGCGCCGGTCACTTCAGGTGGCGCTGAGCAACGACGTCGATCATGTCTCCGCCTATTCGCTCATCGTCGAACCCGGTACGAAGATGGGTGCCATGGTTCGCCGAGGTGAACTGCCGGTGCCCGACGAAGACGACCTGGCCGACAAATACGAGATCGCCGATGCCGCCATGGAGGCGGCTGGTCTGCACTGGTATGAGGTCAGCAACTGGTCGACGTCAGCGCAGACCCGCTGCGACCACAACATGGCCTACTGGCGCAATGCCGATTGGTGGGGCTTCGGACCCGGAGCTCATTCGCACATCGGCGGAGTGCGGTTCTGGAACGCAAAACATCCCCGTGCCTGGTCCGACCGGCTGCTTGCAGGTGAGTCGCCTGCCATCGGACGTGAGGTGCTGGACGCATCCACCCAGGAGATCGAGCGGATCATGCTCGCGGCTCGCATCGATTCGGAGCTGCCTCTGGACACCTTGGGCCAAGGCAGTGACAGGGCGATCACGGGTTTCGTCCAGCAGGGACTTCTCGATGGAGACGCCGTGGATGAAGGCCGCTTCGAACCTACGTTGCAGGGCCGGCTGATGGCTGACTACATGGTTCGCATCCTCACGGATTACGTGGACTGAACCGAGACTACGTGGACTGCACCACGACCATGTGAACGGAACCGAACGCAGAGAAGCCGCTGTCATCGATTTCGATGGCGGCGGCTTCTCTATGCTGAAATGACAGTCAGATCATGTGCCGGATCTGATCACTTCACGAATTCGAAGGTCAGTGGGATCTTGTAGCCCTCTCCCTTGTTCCCTGCCACAGCGGCGATGATGTAGAGCACCGTGTAGACGAGCGGGACGAGGAATGCCAGGAAGTAGACGAAGAATCCGAGACCGAAGGTGACGAGAGCGAGGACGAAGCCGATGACCATGAACACGATGACGGCCGCGAACGTGGCGATGCAGTTCGTGATCATTGCATTGAGGCCCTGTCGCGAATGTTCGCGCACGTAAGGCGATTCGTTCTTCTTTACGAGGAACATGATGAGGGGAAGGAACCAGACGAAGATCGACCCGATATGGGTCCATAGGACCGTGGTTCTCTCGGTCTGGCTGGCCTGCCAGAACATCTCGGAGCCGGGGCCGTAGGCATTCTCCGGAAGCATTCGTGAGTCGAACAGCGCCGGATTTCCGATTGGCTGCCCCGGTCCGTAGCTGTGTGCCTGCTGACCATAGGATTGCTGAGCATACTGCTGACCCTGGCCATACTGCTGCTGACCGCTGTAGGCCTGCTGTGATCCGTAGCCTGGCTGTTGCTGCTGCGAGGCATAACCCGGCTGCTGCGAACCGTAGCTCGGCTGCTGTGATCCGTACGCTGTCTGCTGTGCACCAAAGCCCGGCTGAGCTGGCTGGCTCTGCTGCGAACCGTAGTTCTGCGAAGCGGGGTTCGGCTGCTGGGAACCGTAGCCTTGGTTCTGCTGGCTGTAGGGCTGTTGGGGTCCAGAGGCCTGAGAATAGTTCGGCGGCATTGGACGCGACTGGTCAGGGCCGTTGTTCGGCTGCTGGGGGTTGTCAGACATGTGGGT
Organism: Brevibacterium sp. RIT 803; assembly: GCF_016892625.1. GTDB lineage: Bacteria > Actinomycetota > Actinomycetes > Actinomycetales > Brevibacteriaceae > Brevibacterium. The sequence continues at coordinate 268,766 of NZ_JAFEMW010000006.1, read as the reverse complement.
CCTTTCAGAGCTTCTGGACATTCACACTATCGGAAATGCCCTGACGCCGAATTGGGGAAAGCCCGAATTCTGTAGCAGATCGATCACATTCGACCGCGGCCATAGCCGACGGAAATCTCAGCCGACGGTGACGAAGTCGATGAGCTCTTCGACTCGGCCCGAGAGTGTGGGTTCGACATCGGCTATGGTGCTGACCTTGCCCAGGATGCGCACCCAACCGCGGGCAACATCCCGGTGGTCGGCGTGCGGCCAACCGATACGTCTCAGGATTCCCGTCTTCCAATCCTCACCACGGGGGACGACCGGCCATTCCCTGATGCCGACGACATGAGGCTTCACCGCCTGCCAGATGTCGACATAGGGATGACCGATGATGTGGACGACGTCGCGGTAGCGGGGATCAGCACGCACCGCCTCGGCGATCTTGGATTCCTTGGTGCCGGACACGAGGTGGTCGGCGAGGACACCGACGCGGTGATCCTTGTCAGGACCGAACGCCGCGAGCTTGTCGGCGACATCGTCCAGTCCACCCAGCGGTTCGACGACGACTCCTTCGATGCGCAGATCGTCGCCCCAGATCTTCTCGACGAGCTCGGCATCGTGTTTGCCTTCGACCCAGATGCGGGAACCTCGAGCCACCCGGGCACGAGCATTGCCGACCGCACGTGAGCCCGAAGCCGTGCGACCGGGAGCCGATTTCTTCTTAGTCGGAAGTTTGACGTCGACGGGTCTGCCCTCAAGCAGGAAGCCAGGACCCAGGGGGAATGCGCGGACCTTGCCTGTCCGGTCCTCAAGATTGACGACGACCCCGGCGGTGGTCTTCTCGGCGCCGACGACGGCGCCGACATATCCGCTCATTGCGTCTTCGAGAACCATTCCGAGACCCAGTTCAACAGGTGTGGACTTCTTGGGCCGGTGCGAGGAAGGAGAGGAACCTGCCAGCACATCGTGCCCGTAGCGATCAAAGGTATTCACGGTCAACCACCCTAATCAAGGACGTGATGCGATGGGTGCAGACCCGCTGGGGCAGGCCCGAAAGTGAATTCGGAATGCAAGAGGCGTAGAATTGGCACTCAAAGCAGATGAGTGCCAAATGCGGTGCCGAACGAAGGAAGGGGACGAATGAACGACAGCAGGCGAGCACAGGTTCTGCGTGCGATCGTCGAAGACTTCGTCGCCACCAATGAACCCGTCGGGTCGAAGGCCATCGTTCAGCGCCACACGCTCGGCGTCTCTCCGGCCACGATCCGCAATGACATGGCCCACCTGGAGCAGGAGGGCTACATTGCGCAGCCTCATACCTCCGCTGGTCGAATCCCGACTGATCTCGGCTATCGGATGTTCGTTGATCGCATCGACGACTTCAAACCGCTCACACACGCTGAGCGGCGTGCGATCTTCCAGCTCATCGATGGCAACGGGGACCTCGATGACATGCTCGACCGCACGGTGCGGGTCCTCTCGGGCCTGACTCACCAAGTGGCGCTGATCCAGTACCCGACAGTTTCGCGTGCCACGATCAAGCACATCGAGGTAGTGGGTCTTGGCCCCAACCGCATCCTCGTCGTCCTCATCACCGACGCAGGTCAGGTCGAGCAGAAGATCGTGATCACGCCGGGCGTCGTCGACGATGAGTCGCTGCGCGGAATCCGCGATGAGGTCAACTCCGAATTCTCCGGTCAGAAGCTGTCGAGAGTCGTGGGCACAGTCACCCCTCGTGCTTCGGCTCAGAACGATGACGGCACCCAGGCGGAATCTGTCGTGGGAGCCGGCGCTGTCGGAACGGACGCCGCCGCGGCACTGGTACAGGTCCGCTCCGCCGTCACCGATCTCGTCATCGCCACGCGTGAAGAGCGCATCATCATGGCAGGCACGGCAAACCTGGCTCGCTCCGGCAGGGAGTTCGGTGAGAAGATGGCACCGATCCTCGAAGCTTTCGAGGAGCAGGTCGTACTGCTCAAGCTGTTGACGTCGATGGCTGAGGACCAAGAGGAGATCAGCGTTCGGATCGGTCGTGAGAATACTCACGAGTCGTTCAGCTCGACATCCCTCGTGGCCGCCGAATATGGTCATGACGCGGGGTCCACCGCGCGATTGGCAGTGCTCGGGCCGACCCGGATGGACTATCCTACGACGATCACAGCTGTCCGGGCCGTGGCGAAATACGTCTCCTCCGTCCTCGACCAGGGCTAGATGAACCGACACCAGAGCACTCAGCACAGCGCGAACAAGCAGCACAGCGTGACCAAGCACCACACTGCGAACAGGCACGATAACGCGAACAACGCACACCACCAGGGAGAGAGAAGTTTCTGTGGCCGATCACTATGAAACACTCGGAGTGTCCAAAGACGCTTCGGCGGCTGAAATCAAATCGTCGTACCGAAAGTTGGCCCGGAAGTATCACCCCGATGTGAACCCGGGACACGAGGACGAGTTCAAAGCCATTTCCCTCGCCTACGATGTCCTCTCCGATTCGGAGAAGCGCCGGAACTACGACATGGGCGGCGGCGAGAACGGACAGGGATTCCCAGCCGGTGGCGGCTTCGGTGGCTTCGGCGACATCTTCGAGACCTTCTTCGGCGGGGGAGCCGGATCGGCCGGCGGTCCGATGCCGCGCACACAGCGCGGCAAGGACGCACTCGTGGGAGTCGACATCGATCTCGAGACCGCCGCGTTCGGTGGGAACATCGACCTCGATGTCACCACTGCCGTCGTCTGCGACACCTGCTCAGGTGCCGGAACCCAGCAGGGCACATCCGTTGAGACATGCTCCCTGTGCCACGGTGCCGGCAGCGTTCAGCGCATGACCCGGACGCTCCTGGGCCAGATGGTGACGAACCAGACGTGCAACTCCTGTCACGGCTTCGGCACCGTCATTCCCAACCCCTGCCTCAACTGCCAGGGTGACGGTCGGGTCCGCAAGCAGCGGACCATGAAGATCCGCATCCCCGCCGGCGTCTCCGACGGAACCCGCATCCAGCTCTCATCGCAGGGCGAAGTGGGACCCGGCGGCGGTCCTGCCGGTGATCTCTTCGTCGAGGTCATGGTCTCCCGCCACGAAGTCTTCCAGCGCGACGGTGACAACCTGCGCGCCTCCGTCTCCGTGCCGATGACCGCAGCCGCTCTGGGGGCGTCGATCCCCTTCGACACCTTCGACGGATCACAGGAACTCTCGATCGAAGCCGGCATCCAGTCAGGCACCGTCATCAAGCTTCCGGGACTCGGCGCCACCCGACTGCGTTCGGAGACCCGAGGCGACCTGCTCGTCACGGTGGACGTGTTGACGCCGGACAAGCTTGACGATGAGCAGAAGGAACTGCTGTCACAGCTGGCGACTCTGCGTGAGGAAGAGACCCCTCGCGCTCAGATCACCACCCAGAACCGCGGTATGTTCTCCCGCATGCGTGAGAAGTTCGCCGGTCGGTGAGCCTTCCCGTCTTCTTCTCGACTCAGGTCGCCGAGGCGGCCGCCGGTCAGGTGCTCACCTTCGGTGAGGACGTGGCCGGCCACGCGGTCCGAGTCCGCAGACTCGGGCCCGGGGACGAACTCGAAGTCGTCGACGGATCCGGCACCCGCGTACGCGGAACGGTATCGGCCGCCTCGGCGAACCAACTCGGACTGCACGTCGCCTCGGTGGCTCACACCGACGAAGACCAGCCGCGGTTGGTCCTCGTGCAGGCTCTGGCCAAGGGCGACCGCGATCTGCAGGCGATCGAAGCCGCCACGGAGATCGGAGTCGACGAGGTGGTCCCTTGGGCCGCCGAGCGCTCGATCGCCGATTGGCCCGCGAAGAAGCGCGACAAGCTCGCAGCCAAGTGGGACAACGTTCTGCGGGCAGCATCCCTGCAGGCCAGGCGATCCCGCTTCCCTCTGCGCCACGACCTGGTCCGCGGCACCGGCCTGGCGTCGATTCTGACCGAGACAGATACCGTCTACGTCCTCCATGAGGCCGCCGAGCAGAAACTGTCGCAGGCTCTGAGGGACTCGGGACCAGCGAACACCTCGGTCGTCGAAGACTCCTCGGCCGCAGACTCTGCACGCATCGTCCTCGTCGTTGGGCCCGAAGGCGGGATCAGCGACGCTGAGCTCAATGCACTCGCAGCCATCGGTGCGAAAGCCGTGCTCCTGGGACCCACGGTTCTGCGGTCGTCGTCGGCCGGAGCGGCCGGACTCGTCATGGCTCAGAATTCATTGGGCCGTTGGTGACGAAGGCGACTACGATGGAAACACGCAATTGCAGTAATCCCACAAGTACGAACAGTCACTAAGGATCATTCTGGACACCTCCACTCATCCCACGAACTCTGTGAACAACACACCTGCCGAAGAAGCTGCATCGGACACAGTGCGTCTCGTGATTCCCGACTCCATCGATCTGGTCGAGTTCTTCGGGCCGGGGGAGTCGAACCTGCGGAAGCTCGAGCGAGTATTCCCCGACCTCGACCTGCACGTGCGCGCCAACCAGGTCCAGGCCAACGGCGAGCCGACGCAGGTGGCAGCCTTCGTCTCCGTCATCGGGGAGCTCAAGAAGCTGCACGGCTCCGGCCACCGCATCAACGAGGAGACGATCGACCGGGTGGCGTCGTTCTCCTCGGAGGGCAAAGCCGCCTCGGCGGTGATGGGAACGAACATCCTGTCCACCCGCGGAAAGTCCATCCGTCCCAAGACGATGGGCCAGCACGACTATGTCAAGGCGATCCGCAACCATACGATCACCTTCGGCATCGGTCCAGCAGGTACGGGCAAGACCTACCTGGCGATGGCCATGGCCATCAACGCATTGCAGCACAAAGAAGTCTCACGCATCATTCTCACCCGCCCAGCGGTTGAGGCGGGGGAGAGCCTGGGCTACCTGCCTGGAACGCTGAACGAGAAGATCGACCCCTATGTGCGGCCCCTCTACGACGCCCTGCACGACATGGTTGATCCGGAGTCGATTCCGCTGCTCATCGAAACGGGGACCATCGAGGTCGCACCGTTGGCATACATGCGCGGCCGCACCCTCAACGATGCGTTCATCATCCTCGATGAAGCGCAGAACACGACCGGTGAGCAGATGAAGATGTTCCTCACCCGGCTGGGCTTCGGCGCGCGGATGGTCGTCACCGGTGACGTCTCTCAGATCGACCTGCCAGGCAAGACCCGCAGCGGTCTCAACCTTGTCCAGGACATTCTGACCGGAATCGACGACATGGAATTCTGCCACCTCGGCAGCAAGGATGTCGTCCGCCATCAGCTGGTGACGAAGATCGTCGATGCCTATGACCTGTGGGGAAGCACCGAGTGAATACCGAGATCTCAAACGAGACAGACGAAGCAATCGACCTCGACGAGGTCGTGGCTCTCACCGAATACCTGGGCCAGGCTCTGCACATGCACGCCGGCGCGGAGCTCGCAGTCACGATGGTCGATGCGAAGGCGATGGAGGAACTCCACGTCACCTGGATGGACCTCGACGGTGCCACCGATGTGATGTCGTTCCCGATGGACCAGCTCACACAGGGACAGGCCGGGGCTCCCACCGAGGGCCAGATGGGTGACATCATCATCTGCCCCGAGGTGGCCGCCGCCCAGGCCTCGTCCTCGGGACATTCGACCATGGACGAGGTGCTCCTGTTGACCGTCCACGGATTCCTGCACCTGCTCGGATACGACCACGGTGAGCCTGAGGAGAAGGAGGAGATGTTCGCCCTGCAGCGGCATCTGCTGCTCACCTTCTTCGCTGCCCGCTACGACGGTCGCACCGACATCCCTTCTCCCACTGAGGTCTGAGCCGTGCTCTGGCTGTTCCTCGGTGCCGCACTGTGTCTCGTCGTTTCGGCGACTCTGTCTGCTGTCGATGCCGCTCTGCTCAGCGTGTCCCATCAGGCGATCCAGGATGCGAAGGACGAAGGCAAGAAGTCTGCGTTTCGGGCAGAGAAGATCCTCATCGATCTGCCCACCAACATCAACGTCATCATCTTCGTCCGAAACTTCATGGAGGCACTGGCCACGGTCTTCATTGCGCTGGCCTATAACTCGATCTACTCCGTGGGACCGCTCATGGTCGTGCTCACAGTGCTCACCGCCTCGATCGCCGTCTTCGTCGTCGCCGGCGTGTCCCCACGGACAATCGGTCGACGCCGTTCTCTGGCCGTCTGCCTCAACCTCAGCTGGGTCGTGGGTGCAGCACTGGTCGTTCTCAAACCGCTGACGAATATCCTCGTCCTCCTCGGAAACCTGCTGACGCCGGACCGCGTGTACAAGGACGGCCCCTTCGTCACCTCCGACCAGCTGCGCGACCTCGTGGAGCGAGCCAGCGAGTCCGACATCATCGAAGACGGCGAACGGGAGATGATCCAATCTGTCTTCAACCTCTCCGACACCTCGGCGAATGAGGTCATGGTCCCGCGCACCGATCTCGTGACGGTCAACTCGGGTACACCGTTGACCAAGGTCATGAACCTCTTCCTCCGCTCGGGATTCTCAAGGATCCCCGTCAGCGGAGAGGATCTCGACGACATTCGCGGTGTTGCCTACCTCAAGGACGTCGCCAGACGGCTCCACCTCCACCCGGAGGACTCAGAACGATCGGTCGATATCCTGGCACGGGGAGTTCTGTTCGTCCCCGAGACCAAACCTGCCGATGACCTGCTGGAGCAGATGCAGCTCGATTCGACGCATCTGGCGATCCTCGTCGATGAATACGGCGGCACCGCCGGACTCGTCACCATCGAGGACATCGTGGAGGAGATCGTCGGCGAGATCGAAGACGAATACGACACCAGTGATGATGAACTCGTCGAAGTCGACGACGGCTCATTCGTCATCAGCACCCGCATGTCGATCTCCGACTTCGCCGACTACTTCGATGTGAAGATCGACGAGGACGACGTCAACAGCGTCGGCGGTCTGCTCACGAAGCTCATCGGCCGCGTTCCCATCGACGGCTCGAACGCAGCGATCGAAGGTCTCAACATCGAAGCGATGGAGGGTCAGGGCCGCCGCCACCGCATCACCCACGTCCGGGTCACGAAGGAAGAGAACTGAAATGGAATTTCGCACAGACTATCCCGAGAACTACCGGGCAGGCTTCGCCTGCTTCGTGGGCCGACCGAACACCGGCAAGTCAACGCTGACGAACGCGCTGGTGGGGGAGAAGGTGGCGATCACCTCGGCGAAGCCCCAGACCACCCGGCACACGATCCGCGGCATCGTCCACAAAGACGATCACCAGCTCATCCTCGTCGACACCCCGGGACTCCACAAGCCTCGGACCCTGTTGGGCAGCCGCCTCAACGATCTTGTGGCCTCGACGCTGAGCGAGGTCGACGTCATCGGCTTCTGCCTGCCCGCTGATGAACCCATCGGGCCCGGCGACAGATACATCGCGTCCCAGCTCGAGCTGCTCGACGGCCGCACTCCGATCGTGGCCCTGGTGACGAAGACCGACAAAGTTCCTCAGGAGAAGGTCGCCGAGGCGCTGCTGGCCGTGGGTGCCCTCGCCGACTTCGCCGATGTGGTTCCGGTCTCTGCCGTCGACGGTTTTCAGATCGACACGGTCGACTCCGTTCTGACCGGTCACCTGCCGGTCTCGCCGCCGCTCTACCCTGAGGGCGAGCTGACGGATGAGCCGGAGGAGATGATGATCGCCGAGCTCGTCCGTGAGGCCGCGCTCGAAGGCGTCCGCGACGAGCTTCCGCACTCTCTGGCCGCTCAGGTCGAGGAGATGTACCCCCGCGAGGGACGCAGTGAGGACAACCCGCTGTGGAACGTCCACGTCAACCTCTACGTCGAGCGCTCGAGCCAGAAAGCGATCATCATCGGCAAGGGCGGCAGCCGACTCAAAGAGATCGGAAGCGAATCGAGGCGCGGCATCGAAGCACTGCTCGGGACCAAGGTGTACCTCGACCTGCACGTGAAGATCGCCAAGGACTGGCAGAGAGACCCGAAGCAGCTGGGGCGCTTGGGCTTCGACTTCAGCTGAGACGACGTCAGCTGGGAGTGCTCTGACGTCGGCTGAGAGCACTCTCACGTCAGAGGCGGTTGATCGACCACGCGTGGCCTGCAATAGACTAGGCCGAGTGAATGCCGAGCAGACTCTGGTCGCACTGAGCGACCGTTCCCCCCACGTTGCGCCCGATGAACTGATTGCGGGCCTCGTCCCGCCACCTCAGTTCCAGGACGTGTCCTTCGCCAGCTACCGCACCGATGACTCGGAGGCCTCGCAGGCCCAGGCGCGCAACAAACTTGAGGAATTCGCGGCGTCGTCGACGTCCAAGGGCTTCCTGGGCAAGCTGTTCTCCAAGGGCAAGGACGGGCCAAAGGGCGTCTACCTTGACGGCGGCTACGGCGTGGGCAAGACACACCTGTTGGCCTCGGCCTGGCATGCGAATGAGAAGCCTGCGACCTTCGGCACCTTCGTCGAATACACGAACCTCGTCGGCGCGCTCGGATTCATCCGTGCCCGTGACGATCTCTCACAGATGAAGCTCGTCTGCGTCGACGAGTTCGAACTCGACGATCCCGGCGACACGGTGCTCATGTCACGCCTCATGCGCGAACTCACCGACGCCGGCGTGAAGATCATCGCCACCTCGAACACTCTGCCCGGATCGTTGGGGGAGGGCCGCTTCGCCGCACAGGACTTCATCCGAGAGATCCAGGCGCTGGCCGACCAGTTCGACATCTACCGCATCGAAGGCAAGGACTACCGCCACCGTGGGTTGAGCGAGCCGGCCGAGCCGATTCCCGCCGAGAGCCTCGATGCCGCGACGTCTGAGTTGACCGGCGCCGTCGCCCGCGACGATTTCCCGACACTTCTTCGCCATCTCTCCACCGTCCATCCCTCCCGGTATGGTCGCATGGTCGATGGGTTGGACGCGGCCGTGTGGGAAGACGTGACGACGATCGACAACGAGGGTGTCGCGCTGCGCTTCGTGGCACTCGTCGACAGGCTCTATGATCGCAACGTCAAGATCATCAACTCGGGACAGGCGTTGAACAAGGTCTTCACTGAAGAGTCATTGGCCGGTGGGTACCGGAAGAAGTATATGCGCTGCCTTTCGCGCCTGACGGCGCTCTCCTCGCAGTAATCTGCTTCTCCTGGCAGTCACAGGCACCCCCTGCGTCGACAGGCTTTCCCCGCGTCGACAGGCTCTCCAGGCGGCAGTTGGCTGTGCTGACAACAGCAGGCTCAAAGGGCAGGCGCATCGGCGCTACTGCAGCTCGAGGTATTTGAGGACCTCGAGTTCGGGCACCCAGTCGGGGAGTCCGATGATCCTGAATGCAGCCCAGACGATAACGGCAACGAATACCGCTGTGACCGCAGCGAGCGTCCAGCGCACCCAGACCGGCTGCGCCATGACCCAGTGCGTCCATTTCTCCACGTTGAGGCGGACGAAGTGCAGAATCCGCTGCGCCCAACGGAACTCGCTGGAGATGACGAACAGTCCGATGATGACGATGAGCCACCCCGGGCCCGGAAACGGCACGAGCACCAGGCCGATGAGCACGATGAGCGTGCCCACTCCGCCGACGATGGTCCGATAGAGCCGTGCCGTGTGCGGGTTGGCCATCACGGTTCTGCGCCAGCGCAGGAAGCTCAGACGCGTTTTGCGCCAGGGGCGCACGCCTTGCTTGTGATGGCGTGACAGCCACCCTGTGGGGCGCTTGTCCTGGGGATCGTCGTTCACTCTTCCAATATAAGTCGATGAGTCTGAAAGCTCGATTTGCGTGTGTGACCACGATCACTCGAATCTGATTTTGCATGGACCGCCACCTGCGTATAGAGTTGTATCTCGTTGCCAGGGAAACCGGGCAGCGAGAAATGCGGATGTGGCTCAGCTGGTAGAGCATCACCTTGCCAAGGTGAGGGTCGCGGGTTCGAATCCCGTCATCCGCTCGAAGGCGTCATGGCACTGCCTTGATGGTGGCGTGGCCGAGAGGCGAGGCAGCGGCCTGCAAAGCCGTATACACGGGTTCGAATCCCGTCGCCACCTCGGATTCGTCCAACGGTTCGCTGTTGGTGAGTCGGCGCGATTGGCGCAGCGGTAGCGCGCTTCCTTCACACGGAAGAGGTCACTGGTTCGATCCCAGTATCGCGCACAGGGACCTTGTGTTCCGGTGCAACAAATGAATAAGGCGCGATTGGCGCAGCGGTAGCGCGCTTCCCTGACACGGAAGAGGTCACTGGTTCGATCCCAGTATCGCGCACAGAAGAAGCCCCGAGTGACTCACTCGGGGCTTCGTGCATTCATCATCCTCGTCTTCAGCCTGATGGCCTCGGCCCCGATATGTCGGGTGTGTGTCAGGACTGCCACGTGGATTTCGGGGGGAAAGCGACACATTCACTAGTACGCTAGTGAAGGTAACCATCGACGAAGACTTCGGAGCACTCATGTCTACTCCTCAGAACCCGTACGAACCGAACAACGGTTCTGGAAATCAGAACCCCAACGGTCAGGGCCCCGACAACCAGCCGCCCAGCGCTCCTGGCTTCTCGGGTGATCAGAACAACGGCCAGCAGCCACCGCAGTACGGTTCGCAGAACAACGGGCAGCAGGCACCACAATACGGATCGCAGAACGATCCGAATCAGCAGCCGCAGTACGGTTCGCAGCCTCAGTACGGCTCGCAGCCAAACGACATGGGTGCTCCAGCATACGACCAGAACCAAGGCGGCTACGGCCAGAGCTATGATCCTCACGCTCAGGGCTACGATGCCAACGCACAAGGCTACAACCAGGACCCGTACGGCCAGAACCAGGGCGGCTACGGCCAGGGTTATGATTCCAGCGCTCCGGGCTACGACCCCAATGCGCAGGGCTACGATGCGAACCAGTACGGCCAGCAGCCCGCTTATGCCGGTGCTGACGGTTCGTCGGACCAGTTCATCCCGGCCAACCCCAATGCGAACTACGGTTCGTATTCGGCAGGCCCGGGGAACAACAAGTCGAAGAATATCTGGGGAATCCTCGCGTTGATCGGCGGCATTGCCGGCATCGTCCTGTCCATCTTCTTCGGAATCGGATTCATCTTCGGCGTTGCCGGCGCGATCTTCGCCTTCGTCGGTCTCTCCGCGATCAAGAAGGGGCTGGCCAACAACAAGGGCATGACCATCACCGGCATGATCCTCAGCTTCATCGCCATCCTGTTCTCGATCATCTCGGTCATCGTCACCTTGATCTTCGGCGGCATGTTCATCACAGCGATAGGTGAGGCCGCTGATGAGCAGTCCTCGTCCGCAGCACCGGTTCAGGGTCCCTCTGATCCTGCACAGGACCCCAGCCAAGGTGCGGGCTCGTCTGACGGCAGTGAAGCGGCGGCTCCTCCGGTCGAGAGCGGCGGCGTCGAGGTCGGCACCGATGTGACGGCGGCGGTCGCCGTGAAATCGGGTACCGCGTCCGAATATTCTGCAGGCGCCGAAAGCAGCAATGGTGAGATCGCGATTGTGACCGTGACTGCCAAGAACAGCGGAAGCTCCGACGTTGATCTTTCGCTTGCACAGTTCACCGCCGACAATGGTGCGGGCAAGGAATATGAGGATGTGTTCGACGGTTCGAAATACAAGGGCGGCTTCCCTTTCTCCGGCCCGATCCCGGCTGGAGGCGAAGAGACAGTCGAACTCGCATTCGCGGTTCCGTCGGCCGAGGTCGACAAGGTCCACCTGAAGCTCTCCATGAGCGAAGATCTGGGCAAGGGCAAGGACTTCGAGTTCAGCAAGGCTGCGTGACACGGCTGGGACGACGCTCCGATCCCGACTGACGTAAGCGCGAACCGCGCGGACATCGAAAATTGCATATGATTTACCTGTTGGGTGGCGGTCTTACGACTGCCACCCAACAGATTTCTCAACGCCGATTTGGTATTAGACTCGAGTGGCGAGACACCCTAGAACAGACGAACGGAGAAGATCAGTGGCAGACAGCATTGACTGCGCGGGAGAGACCATTCCTTGGAAACAGGGACTGACCGGCACGGAGATCTTCTCCACGGACCGCACGGTCGTTGCAATGTGGCTCGACGGGCAGCCTGTCGACCTCAGTCGCGAACTTTCCGCTGGTGACAAGGTCGCTCCGATCGCCATCGATTCCCCCGCCGGTCTCGACATCCTGCGCCACTCGGCGGCACACGTCACCGCTCAGGCCGTCCAGGACCTGTTCCCAGACGCAAAGCTCGGCATCGGGCCCTACATCACAGACGGGTACTACTTCGACTTCGATGTCGCTGAGCCCTTCACACCAGAAGATCTCAAAGCGATCCAGAAGAAGGCCGCGCAGATCGTGAAGTCCGGCCAGACCTTCAATCGCGTCGTCGTGGACGAGGCGGACGCACGCGAGCGCATGGCCAATGAGCCCTACAAACTCGAACTCATCTCCGACAAGGGCGCAGGCTCCGACGACTCGGCCTCCGTTGAGGTCGGCGCCGGTGAGCTCACCGTCTACGAGAACCGTGACCGCAAGGGCGAAGTCGTGTGGCAGGACCTCTGCCGCGGACCGCACCTGCCCACCACCAAACTGATCGGCAACGGGTTCGCGGTGACCCGCTCCTCGGCGGCCTATTGGCGCGGGGACCAGGCCAATGCGAGCCTGCAGCGCGTCTACGGAACTGCCTGGGCCTCGAAGGAGGATCTCAAAGCCCACCAGGATCGCCTCGCCGAGGCAGAACGCCGTGACCACCGCAAGCTCGGCGCCGAACTCGACCTGTTCTCGTTCCCAGAGGAGCTCGGCTCCGGTCTGCCCGTCTTCCATCCCAAAGGCGGAGTTATCAAGCGCGAGATGGAGGATTACGTCCGCGCCCGCCACATCGAAGAGGGCTTCGAATACGTCGGCACCCCGCACATCTCCAAGGAGGCCCTCTACTACACCTCCGGGCACTTGCCGTACTACGGCGAGAACATGTTCCCGGCGATCTCCGTCGATGAGGTTCGCGACGAATCCGGGGAGATCGTCAAGGAGGGCACCCCCTATCGTCTCAAGGCGATGAACTGCCCGATGCACAACCTGATCTTCCGCTCTCGTGGACGCTCCTATCGCGAGCTTCCCCTGCGTCTCTTCGAATTCGGAACCGTGTACCGTGACGAGGCCTCCGGCGTCGTCCACGGCCTCACCCGTGTGCGCGCGCTGACTCAGGACGATTCGCACTCCTATGTGGCTCAGGAGGACGCTGCGAAGGAGATCCGTCACCTGCTCGAATTCGTCCTCAGCCTGCTGCGTGATTTCGGACTCGACGACTTCTACCTCGAACTCTCCACACGCGACGAAGACGGCAAGAAGAAGGACAAGTTCATCGGTTCGGATGAGCAGTGGGCAGAAGCCACTCAGGTCCTCGAAGAGGTTGCACGGGAGACCGGGCTCGAACTGGTCCCTGATCCCGGCGGAGCCGCCTTCTACGGACCCAAGGTCTCCGTCCAGGCCCGCGACGCCATCGGCCGGACTTGGCAGATGTCGACCGTGCAGCTCGACTTCAACCAGCCGGAGCGCTTCGGCCTGGAATATCAGGCCGCCGACGGCACCCGCAAGCAGCCGGTGATGATCCACTCGGCGAAGTTCGGGTCCATCGAACGGTTCATGGGTGTGCTCATCGAGCACTATGCGGGCGCGTTCCCCGTCTGGCTGGCACCGGTCCAGGTCACCTGCATCCCCGTGGCCGAGGAGTTCAACGACTACCTCGCCGAGGTGGCCGCACAGCTGCGGGCCGCCGGAGTTCGCGTCGAGATCGATGACAGCGACGATCGCTTCCCGAAGAAGATTCGCAACGCCTCGAAGTCGAAGGTGCCCTTCGTGCTCATCGCCGGTGGGGAGGATCGCGATGCGAATGCCGTGTCGTTCCGTTTCCGCAACGGGGAACAGGACAACGGCGTATCCGTCGCCGAGGCGGTCACCCGGATCGTCGAATCCATCAACACCAAGGCCCAGGTATGACAGAGGACCCTCACAACCGCCTCGGCGAGAGCAGGTCCGATCCATGTGAGGGCATGCCCGAACCCGAGGCGGCTGCGGGCTTCCCAGGGGAGCCCGATGGCTTCCAGCGGCTGTGGACACCGCATCGGATGGTCTACATCGGAGGACAGGACAAACCCAAGCATTCCGGAGTCTCTGAGTGCCCGTTCTGTACGGCACCGACGAAGTCCGACGAACAGGGCCTGATCGTGGCCCGCGGTGAGGAAGTGTACGCAGTGCTCAACCTGTACCCGTACAATCCGGGCCACCTCCTCATCTGCCCCTATCGTCACGTCGCGGACTACACGGAGCTGTCCGAGTCGGAGACTGCGGAACTCGCCCGCTTCTCGCAGAAGGCGATGACCGTGATTCGCGCCGTGTCCTCCCCGGACGGCTTCAACTTGGGGATGAACCAAGGACCCGTGGCAGGTGCCGGAATCGCCGCGCACCTCCATCAGCACATTGTGCCCAGATGGGGCGGGGACTCGAACTTCCTGCCCGTCGTGGCACAGACCAAAGCTCTGCCGCAGGTGCACGCCGACGTGCAGGCAGCGCTGTCAAAGGAATGGAACAGATGAACCCCGAAGACCTCGACTCTCTCGCCGAGTACTCATCCCCACTGCTGCGCGGCAGCGAAGCCGTCATCACGATCACCCGCCCCGACCTTGAGTCGAACAGTTACCTCTCGCAGTTGTTCGCTCTGTCAGGGGAGAACTCGAGACGACTGACCCACAACTGGCGAGACTTCGCCCCCGAGATCCGCAGCAATTGGTCCGGGTATCTGAGTGCGGCCAAGAAGGAATCAGCTCAGCTGTTCGCCGGCTCCAGCCTCGAGACGGCACATCCGATCACGGACAACCACCTCGGCGTCTCCGAGTTCGCGCTCGACGATGAGGGCGCACGGGCACTCTACGTCGCGCGAGTGGCGCAGCCGGGGCGCTACGGCCAGGACGACGACATCCCCGCCGCTGAGGAAGCGCCACGGCGCATCACCTCGGCGGCCTACCTGAGCAATGGGCTGGGCTACACGAACGACCGTCCGGCGCGGGCCTTCCTGGTCGATCTCGTCGAACCGGGCCTGGGGAAGTCCGGCATCGTCGGCGGCGCCGAGGTGCCGATGTCCACGCTCCTGGAGTCCCCGGAGTCAGATGTCCACGACCCGCAGTTCTCACCGAGCGGCACCCGAGTCAGCGTGGTGTCCTCCGTTGTTCCAGATCATGGCGAGCCCGACCTGCGAACGACGGTGTGGCTGCTTGGCGGAGATCACCCTGAGCCGCTGACGCTGCCCCGGATGAGCGTGAACCTGCACCGCTGGATCGACGATGAGACTGTGCTGCTCGTCGGCAACGAGCTGACGCGAGACGAACTCGACTTCGTCGGGCAGATGCCCGGACTCTTCGTCCACGATCTGACCACTGGCTCGACACGACGCCTGACCGACCCGGAGACCGTTTCGGTTGCGTCGATCCGGCCCCAGGTCATCGATACAGCTGGAGACGGCTCAGATGCGGCGAAGGCTTCAGTCATCACTGTTGTGGACACGGACGGAGCTTCACGGATCATCTCGATCGAACTCGCTGCCGAGAAACGGACGCTGGACGAACTGGACTTCCTCACAGATGACACGGCAGTGGTCAACGGCTTCGACGTCGTCGGAGACAGTCTCGTCTGGACAGGGGAGACGCCCGCGAACCCTGCTGTTCTCACCCATGTGCGACTCTCCGGGTCCGGCGGGCCATCCTCTGGCGACCGCGAGGCCCTCAGAACACATCCTGCGCCCGCGAATTCCGTCCTGCCACAGCTTCTTCGCGTCGACGGTGAGGGCGGGGCCATCACGGGGTGGCTGGCGAAGCCCAGCGGCCCCGGCCCCTTCCCCGTCATTCTCAACATCCACGGTGGACCGTTCGCGCAGTACACCCACGGGTGGTTCGATGAGACCCAGGTGCTCACCTCGGCCGGCTACGCCGTGGTCTACGCGAACCCGCGCGGCTCCGGCGGACGCACCCGTGCGTGGGGGACCGCCGTGCAGGGGGACATGGCCGCCCCAGCGATGTCCGACGTTCTCGCGGTCCTCGACCACGCGCTGGCCAATGATGCCGAGCTCGACTCCACCCGCCTCGGCGTCCAGGGCGGATCCTACGGCGGCTATCTCACCGCGATGATCACTGCGGCAGATCATCGCTTCCAGGCGGCCATCGTCGAACGCGGCTACCTCGATCCCGACAGTTTCTTAGGCACCTCCGACATCGGACGGTTTTTCACCGAGGAGTACACCACCCGTGATCGGGAAGCCATTGCACGGCAGTCACCTTTGGCACACGCCTCGCAGGTCCGCACGCCCAGCCTGGTGATGCATTCGGAACTCGACTTCCGCTGTCCACTCGAACAGGCTCAGCAGTACTATGCCGCGCTGCAGCGGGCCGGTGTTGACACCGAAATGCTCATCTTCCCCGGAGAGAACCACGAACTCTCACGCTCGGGCCAGCCCCGCCACCGTCGGCAGCGTTTCGAATCGATGCTCGACTGGTGGGACCAGCATCTGGGCGGAGACGTCGATGCGAATCTCGACGACCAGACCGCCTCGGCGATCCACTGAGCCGATGACCGAATCAACCGCCTCTGAGGCGATGCCCCTACCCCTCTTGCACCTGGCCAGAACACGTCCCAAGTCGGTGATTTCTCACATTGAACGTCACCAGCTTGGTCGTCTGGGCACTACCCGATATCGTTCTGTCGGTTACGATTGCGGTCTTGCCGGTTGCTTGCCGCTTCACTATTCTGCACAGACTGCATCCGTCCATCGTCAACTCCTGGAGAACCATGAAACCTCGTAAAGCCTCACGGGTCGTATTACTCAATGAGCGCGACGAGGTTCTCCTGATTCGTGCTCAGGACCTGCTCACGCCCACACACCAGTGGTGGATGACCTGCGGCGGCGGATCCGAACTGGGGGAGTCTGCGGCTCAGACAGCGGCCCGCGAACTCGCCGAGGAGACCGGGATCGAATGCGAACCCGGCGAGCTCATCGGACCCTTGGCCACCCGTGACGGGGTGTTCGAATTCACGGAGAAGTCTCTGCATCAGCGCGAAACCTACTTCGCATTCCGCACGAGCGAGGACATCGAGCTCGAGGACGCCGTCTGGACTGACATCGAGAAGCGCAGTCTGCTGGAATTCCGGTGGTGGTCTCGCGAAGAGCTGATGACCACGACGGAGACGATCTATCCGAAGAATCTTCTCAGCCTCATGGATCTGGTCGCTGAAGGCTCTGTGCCCGAGGTCCCCCTCGTCATCGACTGAATGGCCGCTCGCCATCGGCCGAGGGAACGTACCGCACGAGCGGTGAGCTGCTTCGTCCGGCACAGCGCACATAACGGTGTGCTGAGCGTATAGACTCTAGGGGCTGTATCTATAGGAAGGAACACCAGTGTCAGGTCATTCCAAGTGGGCAACGACTAAACACAAAAAAGCTGCCATCGACTCCAAGAGGGCCAAGCTCTTTGCCAAGCTGATCAAGAACATCGAGGTTGCCGCTCGCAATGGTGGGCCTGATCTCGACGGCAACCCGACGCTGTTCGACGCGGTCCAGAAGGCGAAGAAGAACTCGGTTCCTGCCGACAACATCACCCGCGCGGTCAAGCGCGGCGGTGGTCTCGACGGCTCTGCCGTGAACTACGAGAACATTCTGTACGAAGGCTATGCCGCAGGCGGTGTCGCCCTCCTCATCGAATGTCTGACCGACAACCGCAACCGTGCTGCCTCCGAAGTCCGCGTGGCAGTCACGCGCAACGGCGGCACCATGGCAGACCCCGGATCGGTCACATACAACTTCGACCGCAAGGGCGTCATCACCGTTCCCGCCGAGGGAACCGACGAGGACTCAATCCTCCTGGCCACCGTCGACGCCGGAGCCGAAGAGGTCAAGGACGAAGGCGAGAACTTCGAGATCATCTGTGAGGCCACCGACCTCGTCGCTGTGCGCACAGCGCTTGTCGATGCAGGCATCGACTATGACTCGGCTGAGGCATCTTTCGTGCCCGGGATCGAAGTCAGCTTGGACGCGGACACCGCCAGCAAGGTCTTCAACCTCATCGATGCGCTCGAAGACAGCGACGAAGTTCAGAACGTCTATTCCAATGCTGATGTCAGCGACGAGGTACTTGCCGAACTTGATTCCTGATGAGACCGAATATGGTGGCTGATGAGAATCCTCGGCGTTGATCCTGGTCTGACCCGGTGCGGGCTGGGTGTCATCGACACTCTGCCCGCCCGCAAGGCCACTATGGTTTCCGTCGATGTGCTGCGTACGCCATCCACGGACTCCGTGGATCTGCGTCTGGGCGCCCTCGCCGAGGCGTTCGACAGCTGGCTGGACACGTACCGTCCCGATGTCGTGGCCATCGAGCGAGTGTTTGCCCGCAATGACGTCTCCACGATCATGGGAACTGCCCAGGTGTCAGGCCTGACTATGGGGCTTGCCGCCAGGCGCGGACTGCCGGTGGCGATGCACACGCCCTCCGAGGTCAAAGCCGCCATCACCGGGTCAGGACGGGCTGATAAGAAGCAGGTCACGAACATGGTGACCCGGATCCTCGAACTCGAGGCTGCGCCGAAGCCGGCCGATGCCGCGGATGCTCTCGCGATCGCGATCTGCCACTCATGGCGTGGAGCTCTGAGCGGGCAATCGACTCCTGGAGCGAACAAGGACCTGAATGAGCGCAAGAGCGCTGGTCGCCAAGGCACGGGCCTGACGAAAGCTCAGGAGCAGTGGGCCAAGGCCCTTCGCAAAGCCAAGTAGTGTCATCGCGGTCGGGTGTCCCGCTGTCTCCGCGCTTCACTGTCACTGCTGCACTCCACTCCGACATTTTGCCGTCACTTCGCTGTCACTTCGTTTCGCAGTGCGAAGCGGGTGTGACGGTTCTTTTGTGCCCGGGTCCGGGTGTGTGAGAGCGAGTGTCGGCGCGGAGATGACCTCCGAGCAGTTCTGTCAGTCTTTCCGATGTGCAGTGTTCGCAGCTGTCAATCCCTCTTGGCTGAGCATGAATGCCGCTCTAAACGAATAGAACAACATAGAATACGACGAATAAAACGTGCAAAGAATCGAATAAAGGTCTATACAGGGCGCATTGGAGGTAATGCAATGGGACTATACACGCAACAATGTTGTTGACGAACGGATGCACAGACGATGACTCTCACCCCCGATCAGACACCAGGAAAGAGCCATAAGCGCTCACCTGGCACCGCCGCGGGAGAGTCTGCCGAAGGCCCGAAGGAAACTGGCACAGCTGTGGGGGAGCCCGCCGCCGAAGATGAATCGTTGTCGGTACCGGAGCCGACCTCGTTTCGGGAGCAGCTTGAGGCCGCCGGAATGGACCTGAGCGGCAATCCTTTGGCGGAGAAGCTCGATTCGATCGCGGCTGTTCCGGTCACACCCATGGAAAGTGACGACGACGATTCTGACCGGCACGGCACCGAAGGTGCACATGCCGATGAACAGGTTGCTCCGGTCGATTCTGGAACGCAGAGTGATGGCGGTGGGATCGACCGGTCCCCAACTGTGGACGAAGGTGAATCGACTTCTGTCGTGACGCATCCACTTCTATCGGATGCGGAATGGCGCGACCTCGACCGACTTGCCCCCGAGTTGACCCGCAGCATCGGTGAGCTCAGTATCCTCAGAGACGAACTGCTGAGATTCGAACGTCCTCTTGGGCCTGATCACGCGATGACTGTCATCAACGGGATCGAAACCGCCACTCGCATACTCGAAGCGATGTCTGCTGTCACTCTGTCGGTCTATGAACGGTGCGGGACACCCACCGACTATGGAGCGAAGACGACGAAGGCGCTGGTCCAGAACCGGTTGAATCTGACCGGGTATGAAGCCAACCGACGTGCGGAGCTCGCCAAAAATCTCGGCGGCCGCGTGTACATGACTGGTCAGGCCAGAAAACCCGTCAACCCCATCGTCTCCAAGGCCCTGCATTCGGGAGTGCTCTCTGCGGGTCAGGCGACCGCGATCAACGACTGTCTTTCCAAGCTGCCGACCTGGGTTTCATCCAGTGTGCGCGACAAAGTCGAAGCGGACCTTGTGGAAAGGGCCCCACGAGTCCGGGTCTCAGATTTGAAAACGATCTTCGCTACTATTTTGGACCGCATTGATCCCGACGGGGAAGAACCGAAGCTTTCGCGGGATCGTTCGCGCTGTTACGTGACTGTGCGAGCCCGAGATGACGGCGATTGGGATCTCAGAGGCCTCTTGGACTCAGTCTCAGGAGGAATCCTCAACGGACTGCTCGCCTCGCGTATTCTGCCAGGTGACAACTCGGAAAACGCACAGTGCGCACCGGGCTCGACGGAACCCCTGCAGGCTCACGATGGTACGCGCACGACGGATGGCGCGCGCACGACCGATGGCGCGCGCACGACCGTGAAAGACGAGGGTCCTGCCGAGCCTGAATTCGACATCTTTCGAGCCGTTTTGGCCGGGGACGTCTCGGACACGCCGCTGCCACATGCTCTGCCAGAGGATCGGCCGGACTGGATTGCCGATACAGGAGGTTCCGATTCGGCTGTTTCTGGGTTCTCGAGCTTCGGAGTCAGAGAAGACGGAGCGCTGGTCGACACAAGCGCGAGTCAAGGAACAGTGCGCAATCGCATCTACGAGCGATTTGCAACAACGATCTCCCGCGTCGAGATGGACCGGATAGGGCGCGGTTCGCCATTCGCCTTGGTCGTCACCGCAAAAGCCGAAGACATTGCGGCCGGAAAAGGACGATCGACCACAGGTTGCGAAGCCGAATTTCCTCTATCAACGGCGGTCAGCGAAGGATTGAACGGTTCGGTCTTCTTCCACCTGATGTCGGATAAAGCCAAGACGATGGAAATCGCCACCGAAGGTCGATTTGCCACGAACAGGCAAGTGGCAGTACTCGCAGCAAGAGATCAAGGCTGCACCTTCCCGGGCTGCGATGCACCGCCAGGATGGTGCGACACGCACCACATTGTGCCTTGGGCTGACGGGGGCAAGACTGACATCAACAACCTCACGTTGGCATGCGGACTGCATCACCACCTGATCGACAAATCGGATTGGTATGCCCGAATGCTCCACGACGGCCGACCTGCATGGATCCCGCCACCGGGCATTGACGTCGAACGGCGTCCGATCCTACACGCCAGGTTCGTCGCGCAGGAGATCATTGACGGACTGTTTGACGGAACTGAGCTCCCACCGCAGTGATGGCAGAGTTCCCGCCACAGTGTTGGCAGAGTTCCCACCGCAGTGTTGGCAGAGCTCCCACCGCTGTGACGCGCTGGTGATGTTTTCCGGACAGACCATTGCGGGGCGGAGCCTTGGTATCGTCGGTATGTCGAGTCAGGTACTCGGGGACTAGCTGATAGCCTGGATTCGTACATGTGTTCCCACTCGAAAGGCAGGCCGTGATCAGTTTCCTCAGCGGTACGGTCCATCGCATCGCAGCTGACCACCTCGTGATTCTCACCTATGGTGTCGGGCGCCGAGTCAACGTCACGCCGGATACCCTTTCAAACACACGTCATGGTGCAGATATCGAACTCGTGACCACCCTGGTTGTGCGTGAAGATTCCATGACTCTCTTCGGGTTCGATACAGAAGACGAGAACCACACCTTCGACGTGCTGTTGTCGATCTCCGGAATCGGTCCCCGCCTGGCCATGGCAATTCTGTCGGTGATGGGGCCGGGTGAACTGGCAGCCGCGATCTCGAATCAGGATGCCAACGCGCTGACCCGCGTGCCCGGGATCGGCAAAAAGGGCGCCTCCCGAATCATCCTCGAACTCGAGAACAAACTGCCGAAGCTCTCCGTGTCGGAGCCAGGGCCGCAGCTGTCGTTCGGCGGTGCGAATCAGCAGGTCGTCGACGCTTTGGTCGGTCTTGGCTGGAAAGAAGCACAGGCCGCTGACGTCGTGCAGGAAGTGGTCAATGATCTCGGCCAGAATGCGGGCACCTCGGTGCTGCTGAAGGCTTCACTCAAGGTTCTGGGTGCTAGGAAGTGACCAGCTCCTATGACGGTGGAAACAGCTCCTACGACGGTGGAAAGTCCTCCTACGGCGGCGGTGACTCCTCCTACGGCGGTGGTGACACCTCCTACGAAATGGAATTCGGCGATCAGGAACTGACCGGCGCCGAAGAAGAGCGTTTGGTCTCGGGCCGCGCGGAGACCGCCGAGCGCGATGCGGAAGCAGCACTTCGTCCGAAAGGACTGCAGGACTTCATCGGCCAACCCCAGGTCCGCGAACAGCTGTCACTCGTGCTTGATGCTGCGAAAGCACGGAACAGGGCCCCCGACCACGTGCTGCTCTCGGGGCCTCCCGGATTGGGAAAGACGACGTTGGCGATGATCATCGCGCATGAGATGCAGACAAGTCTGCGCGTCACATCCGGGCCGGCAGTTCAGCATGCAGGAGATCTCGCAGCGATCCTCTCTTCCCTAGAGGAAGGCGAGGTCCTCTTCATCGACGAAATCCACCGGATGGCGCGCGCCGCAGAAGAGATGCTCTATGTCGCGATGGAAGACTTCCGTGTCGATGTCATCGTCGGCAAAGGCCCCGGCGCCACAGCGATTCCGCTCGACCTGCCCCAGTTCACCATGGTCGGGGCCACGACTCGTTCCGGTCTGCTGCCCGCACCTCTGCGCGACCGGTTCGGGTTCACCGGACTCTTAGACTTCTACTCAAGCGAAGATCTCCTGACCGTGCTGAAGCGGTCAGCTCACATGCTCGGAATCGAAGCAGACCTTGCAGGCCTGAAGGAGATCTCAACCCGGTCTCGCGGCACTCCTCGAGTTGCCAACCGCCTTCTGCGAAGGGTCAGAGACTGGGCGCAGGTGCGCGGAACCGGCATCATCGATGAGGCCGCAGCGCTCACGGCGCTCAAGGTCTACGAGGTCGACGAACTTGGACTGGACCGTCTTGACCGTTCGGTGCTGCAAGTTCTGTGCCAACGTTTCGCCGGGGGTCCGGTTGGCCTTGGAACCATTGCTGTTTCCGTTGGCGAAGAGGCCGACACCGTGGAAACCGTATCGGAACCCTACCTTGTGCGAGAAGGGCTCATCAGCCGCACTCCGCGCGGTCGAGTTGCGACGTCAGCAGCTTGGAAACACCTTGGGATGCAGATCCCAGCAAACTATGAGTTCTGATCCCGGCAATTGAGTTCGCCTTGAGTACTGAGTACGAACTAAGGTAGTGGACTGGTTCGTTCTTATGAAAGGTAGATACCTGTGGATTTATTGATCCCTCTCGCGCTTGCAGCGTTGCTTATTTTTTTCCTGTTCAATTCTCGGCGTAAACAGAAGGCGCGTGCAGAGCAGATCAAGACGGGACTCGTCCCCGGGGCTACTGTGATGACGACGTTCGGCGTCTTCGGCACGGTCCTGTCCATCGACGATGAAAACAACCAGGTCACCCTAGAGTCGGGCCCCGGCACCGTCCTCCGCGTTCACCGTCAGGCAATCGGCCAGATCAATAACCCTGAAACCGAAGGCGCTGCCGCCGGCGGTGCTGTTGCAGGATCTGCCGACATTGCCGACGTTGCCGACGACGCTGAGAGCAGGGAGACCCCGGCAATCACCGACGCAGAACTCGACGCCATGAATGAGCGTAAGCGCGCCGAGAACACCGATAAGGATGCGAACCGGCCAGCAGACGATGTGGTTGACTCCGACACCGAGCTGAACACGGCCGCTGATCAGCCCAAGGCCGACGATGCAGATTCCGCCATCGGCGACGATGCTCCCGGGACTGAGCGTGCCGACGACGTCGTGGATGGTTCCGGTGACACCGATGCTGACGCATCCGGCACCGATTCTTCCGATCCTGAGAACAACAAGAAGAACTGACTTCGCTCACTGCACTCAATCGAAAGCTGAAACGTGTCCGATATTGAAGAAAAGCCACGTCCTGGTTTGCGCTTCGTGTGGCTGTCGATCATCGCTGCACTGCTCCTCGGCATCATTGCCGGCGGTGTCGTATGGTCAGATGCCACGACCACCCCGAAGCTCGCACTCGACCTCGAGGGCGGAACCTCGATCATCCTGGAGCCCCAGGTTTCAGAGGACACGGACATCAGCAAGGAACAGCTTGATCAAGCTGTGTCGATCATTCGACAGCGTGTGGACTCCACCGGTGTCTCCGAAGCCGAGATCACGACCCAGGGCGATCGCAACATCATTGTGAACCTGCCGGGCAACCCGGACGAGGAGACACGCAACCTGGTCCGTTCTTCCGCGCAGCTCGTCTTCCGTCGAGTCGCACTCGTCGGTGACCCTCGTTCCCAGGAGGATATCCAGAAGGAACAGGAGAAGAGCGGCGGGGGAGAGCAGCAGGATCCCTCCGAAGGACTCACCGACGAGGAGAAGAAGCGACTCGAAGATCTCACCGGTGGCGGTGCCGGTGCACAGGCGGATGCTGGTGCACAGGGCGACGGCAGCGGTCAGGGCGGCGCTGGAGCACCGGGCCAGGACAGCGGGAATGCACCTGCCGGTGGCGGCGAAATTGCCAAGACCGGTGGTGGAGATGTTGCCAAGGCCGGTGGCGACGATGTCGCCAGGGCCGGTGGCGGCGTTCCAGGACCGGCAGGCAAGGACGCTGAGAAATCCGGGGAGAAGAGCGGCGGACAGGCGGCCGAAGCGAGCGGGTCCGGCAAGGGCGACGACACGAAGGTCACTGATTCGACGCCGAGACCGCTCTTCGACCCTGAGAAGGACGTCGACAAGTGGCAGACCGAGTCCATCATCAAGAAGTACTCGGAGCTCGACTGCACCGATCCGAAGAATCGGACCGGTGGACAGCAGCAGCCCTCCGATGAACCGGTCGTCGCCTGTGGCAAGGACGGCGAGGCCAAGTACATTCTTGGCCCCGTCGAACTCTCGGGCGAGCATCTCGAAGACGCCAACTTCGGCTATTCGACGGGCGCCAACGGAGTGCAGACCAACCAGCCTGCGGTGAACCTCAAATTCGACGGCGTCGGGCGTGAGATCTTCAAGCAGATCACCTCGGACATCACCGGGAAGCAGCAGCCGTACAACCAGTTCGCCATCGCTCTCGACGGCAACGTGCTTTCGGCACCGACATCGAACGCAGCGATCACTGACGGCAACGCCGAGATCTCGGGCAACTTCACTCTTGACGAGGCACAGACCCTGGCCGACCAGCTCAAGAACGGCTCTCTGCCGTTGAGCTTCCAGGTCCAGAGCGAGGATCAGATTTCACCGACATTGGGTACCAACTACCTCAATATCGGCCTGCTCACCGGTCTCGTCGGACTCATCCTCGTCGTCATCTATTCGCTCCTCCAGTACCGAGTGCTCGGCCTCGTCACGGTCTCGAGTCTTGTCGTCGCCGGTGTGCTGACTTATCTCCTGCTGCTTCTGGCTTCGTGGAGATACGGCTATCGACTGTCTCTGGCAGGTGTCGCCGGTATCATCATCGGCATCGGCATGGCCGCGGACTCGTTCATCGTCTACTTCGAACGTGTCAGAGATGAGCTGCGCAGCGGCAGACAGCTGCTGTCTGCAGTCGAGGTCGGTTGGGATCGTGCCAAACGCACCATCTGGGCGTCCAAGGCAGTGAACATGCTCGCCGCGGTTATCCTCTACATCCTGGCTGTCGGTTCCGTACGCGGGTTCGCCTTCACCCTGGGGCTGACGGTGATCATCGACGTGCTCATCGTCTTCCTGTTCACGCACCCCATGTTGGAAGTGCTCGCACGCACCAAGTTCTTCGGTCAGGGCCATCCGATGTCCGGTATGGATCCGAGGCTGTTGGGTGTCAAGCCCGCTGCCTATCGTGGCGCGCTCAACCTCAGCATCGACGATGACGAGAAGTCGCCGGAGGCACGCAGACGGGAGAAGGCTCGAACCCGGAAGGCAGGAATGTCCTCCGACGCCGAGGCGGATGCGGTCGAGGAATCGACTGTCAAGTCGACAGCTTCGACGTCTGAATCCTCGTCTGCATCGTCGAAGTCGAAGCTCGATGCCGGATCCGAGTCATCCAGCCAGTCTCGTGGCACGACGACGACCAAACGGTCGAAGAAGTCTCGGTCCACCGATTCCGACGAGGCCTCTGATACCACAGAGCCAGTCGATGAGGCGACCGAGAAGAAGTCGAAGAAGAAGACCACGTCGTCGACGAAATCGGCACGAACCGGTGGCACGATCGCCGAGCGGAAGGCTGCTGCGAAGAAGGCCGCCGAAGATTCTGCCGACAATGGCAAGGAGGCAGACAAGTGAAACGGTTCTTTGCCTGGGGCAACCGGCTCCACAACGGTGAGTCATCGATTCCCTTCGTCGGGAAGGCCAAACTCTGGCTGTTGATCTCCGGCGCTCTGGTCCTTCTGTCACTGCTCGTCCCATTGATCGCAGGATTCAACTTCGGTATTGCCTTCAAGGGCGGATCGCAGTTCCAAGTCGATCACGTCTCGGACACTGCGCCGGCTAAGGGCGAAGACATCGTCGCCGGGGTCGTGGACAATTCCGAACCACGTCTGACTCCTACAGGCGATACAGCTGTGAAGATCGAGACGAATCAGCTCAGCGATGACCAGATGCAGGAAGTCCGTGACGCTCTTGTGAGCGGATACGACGTCAAGGCAGAAGACGTCACATCCACGTTCGTCGGCCCCGAGTGGGGCCAGGACGTGACAGAGAAGATGATTCGTGCTCTCGTCATCTTCGTCGGCATCGCCATGATCGTGATGGCGCTGTACTTCCGCACGTGGAAGATGTCTCTGGCCGCGATCGTCGGGCTGTTGGTCGTCATGATCATCACGACGGGGATCTATTCCGCGACAGGATTCGAAATCACTCCTGAAGCGGTGATCGGCTTCCTGACGGTCCTGAGCTTCTCGCTCTATGACACTGTGGTGGTCTTCGATAAGATCAGGGAGAATACGACTCGGTTCAAGGACAAACGCAATCTGAAATTCTCCGAGCTGGTCAACCTCGGCGTCAATCAGACAACGGTTCGTTCGATCAACACCTCTGTGGTGTCTGTGCTCCCGATCGCATCGATTCTCTTCATCGGTGTCTTCCTGCTCGGCGCCGGAACTCTTGTCGACATCTCACTGTCGCTGTTCATCGGTACGATTGTGGCAGCAGCTTCGACGTTGTTCGTCGCCAGCCCTCTCTATGCCCTCCTGCGGGCAAATGAACCTGCGGTCAAGGAACAGGAAGAGGCCGTGCGTGAACTACGCTTGAAGAACGGAACAGAAGATGTTCCACCGGTGATTCACGCCGAGGTCTGAGCAGAGAGGGGATGTCATGGCTTCTTCCGCCGATTCGCGCCGTCCGCGAGGCATCTCCCGTTTAGCATGGTGGGCGGCCAGGGCGCAGAACAACCCTGGCTACCCACGTGTCCTCGGTCCGATGATCAGGGCTCTGCAGTCTAATCACCCGAAGGCCGACATCGACCTGGTGGTCCGGGCCTATAAGGTCGCAGAACAGGCTCACCGCGGTCAGACCCGCAGGTCGGGTGATGACTACATCACGCACCCTGTGGCCGTCGCCACGATCTTGGCTGAGATCGGCATGCTGCCGGTCACCCTCGCCGCCGCGCTGCTCCACGACACCGTTGAAGACACCTCCTACTCCTTGAAGGAACTCACCGAGGAGTTCGGTCCCGAGGTCTCCGCGATGGTCGACGGAGTGACGAAGCTCGACAAGCTCACGTACGGACAGGCCGCGCAGTCGGAGACCGTGCGGAAGATGATCGTGGCCATGGCCAAGGACATCCGTGTCCTCGTCATCAAACTTGCAGACCGTCTCCACAACGCCCGCACCTGGCGTTTCGTTCCCGCCTCATCGAGTACGAAGAAGGCTCGTGAGACCCTCGAGATCTATGCCCCCTTGGCTCACCGCCTGGGCATGAACACGATCAAGTGGGAACTCGAGGACCTGTCCTTCCAGGTTCTCCACCCGAAGGTCTACGACGAAGTGGTGCGACTCGTCGCCGATAGGGCACCCCAACGGGAGAAGTACCTGGCCACGGTCTCCAGCGAACTCCAATCGGAGCTCGGGCAGTCAAACATCGAAGCCGCGATCACAGGGCGACCGAAGCACTACTACTCGATCTATCAGAAGATGGTCGTCGGCGGTCACGAATTCGCCGACATCTACGACCTCGTCGGAGTTCGTGTCCTCGTCGAAACCGTTCGCGAGTGCTACGCCACGCTGGGGATAGTCCATGCCCGGTGGAATCCTGTCCCTGGTCGGTTCAAAGATTACATTGCGATGCCGAAGTACAACATGTACCAGAGCCTGCATACGACGGTGATCGGACCGAACGGGAAACCCGTGGAGATCCAGATCCGAACCCACGAAATGGACCGGCGCGCAGAATTCGGCGTGGCCGCCCACTGGAAGTACAAGGACCGCCGCAACGCATCGAAGGCCGCTACGTCGAATACCGCACGGTCGGTCAAAGTTTCAGATGACGGCGAAGTCGATGACGCAGCGTGGCTGCGGCAGCTGCTGGAGTGGCAGCGCGAAGTCAGCGACCCCGATGAGTTCCTCGACAATCTCCGCTATGAGGTGAACTCGAAAGAGGTCTACGTATTCACCCCCAAGGGTGACGTGATGAGCCTGCCGGCAGGGGCGACTCCCGTCGACTTCTCCTATGCGGTTCACACAGAGGTCGGGCACAAGACCATGGGCGCTCGGGTCAACGGTCGTCTCGTCGCGCTCGACACCGAGCTGAAGAACGGCGACTCGGTGGAAGTCTTCACCTCGAAAGATGAGAACGCGGGCCCCAGCCGTGACTGGTTGGGCTTCGTCAAGAGCCCTCGCGCACGCAGCAAGATCCGCCAATGGTTCTCTAAGGAACGCCGCGAAGAAGCGATCGAGAACGGTCGCGAGCAGTTGGCTCGGGCAATGCGTCGTCACACGCTCTCCGCCTCGGCCCTGATGAGTCAGGAAGCGCTGCAGGTTGTGGCCACAGAGCTGCGCCTGCCCGATGTCACCGCGCTCTACGCCGCGATCGGCAACGGCGTGAGCTCGGCGGCTCACGTCGTTGATATGCTGGCAAAGGAGGTTGGAGACGACGACGAACAGACGGTTCTGCCACCGTCACCGCGCAACCGCACCGGTCAGTCCTCGGGCCATCATTCCTCGTCCGGGGGAGTCACAGTCAAAGGCGTCGACGACGTCCTGGTGAAACTCGCCCGCTGCTGCACGCCGGTGCCCGGTGATGAGATCCTCGGATTCGTCACCCGTGGTTCGGGAGTCTCCGTTCACCGTGTGGACTGTCCCAACATCGCGTCCCTCGAGCGGGAGCCTGAGCGGATGGTCGATGTCTCCTGGGGCGAGACGACCAGTGGAATCTACCTCGTTCAGATCCAGGTCGAAGCCTTGGACCGCTCGGGTCTGCTCTCGGACATCACGAAGGTTCTCACCGAGACCCACGTCAACATCCTGTCCGCCTCGGTCGCCACGTCACGGGCCAGAGTCGCCCAGTCGAAGTTCGTCTTCGAGATGAGCGATGCCAGTCATCTCGATACCGTGCTCTCGGCAGTTCGCAAAGTCGAAGGGGTCTTCGACGTCTACCGCATCGCCGGGGGCTGAGGGCGACCAGTTTCAGACTGCTGCTCAGAGTCAGCGTCTATCGCGATCTGATGCGGCACAGGTCGCCTCGAAGACGGTACGCATGTGGGCGACATATGGCCTGCGGGACATCTCCGCCAGATACATGCGGAACCGTTGTCTGGCTCTTCCGGGAAGTTCGTCGATGAGGTTCTTCACGACCTGGGCCGAACGTTCATCGGGGGTGCGCAGGTGGGGGAGCAGCAGGTCGTAGAGCGTTCTGTCCTCCGTGGTGATGGGCAGATCGCTGATCAGCTCCCATTCGTTGCGCGCAATGGTGAGCTCATGGACGATGACGTCGCAGCCGTCGACGTAGCGCCGCCTCGGATAAGTGATGAACGTCAGCGGACTCGGAGCTCTGCCAAGCCCGGTGTGAACCCACCACGCGATGTCATGGGAGAGCACAAGGCGCGGTGGGATCTGCGCCCGCAGCGCCGCCATGCGGTCCTCTGAGCTGAGCACAGCGCCCTTGCGGACCCATGCGGACTCGGTCAGCCGCGTCAGCAGACCGTCCAGCGTCAGCTCGGTGAGGTGTTCATAGCTGTAGTCGCGCAGATGAAACATCGCCTCCATACAGCAACTATTGCGCTGTATGGAGGCGTGTTCAAGACCGAAGATCCGATCTGTGGATAAACCGCGACTCATGGTCTCCAGGCTGTGGAAGCCCCATCAGCCCAGTTCGGCAGCTGTCTGAGCCAGCTGGTCTCGCCAGGCCCGACGTGCGTCGAGGGCAGACTGTGCTTCAGCGACGGCCTTCGCGTCGCCACCGGCCTTCGCCTTCTCGTACTTCTGCTCCAATTCCGCGATCGAATCGTCGAGCTGGCTCAGCGCACCGGACGTGCGTGCCTTGGTCTCGGGGTTGCTGCGCTTCCATTCGGCGCTCTCAGCATCGGAGAGTGCGCGTTCGACATCACGCAGCCCGTTCTCCATACGAGACACGTCGGCCCGAGGCACCTTGCCGGCGGCCTCCCACTCATCCTGAATGACGCGCAGTTCCTTCTTCGCCACGGCAATATCACCGATCGGCAGCAGGCCCTGCGCCCTGGCCAAGATCTCCTCTTTGGCCTCAAGGTTGCCCTTGTACTCCTCGTCGACAGCAGCATTCTCTGCATCTCGAGCTGCGAAGAAGACGTCCTGGGCGGCACGGAAGCGCGCCCAGAGAGCATCATCGTCCTTGCGCGAGGCACGTGGAGCCTTCTTCCACTGGTTCATGAGGTCTTTGTACTTCTGCGACACATTGCGGAAGTCGGTCGAATCGGACAGCGATTCGGCCTCGACGACGAGCTTCTCCTTGATCCGCTTGCCTTCGGAATTCTGCTTGTCGAGCTCTGCAAAGAATTCCTTGCGCTTGTGCTCGAAGGTGTTCCGGGCCTGCGAGAAGCGGCCCCACAGCTCCTGGTCCACAGCACGCGGCAGCCTGGGACCGCTGCGCTGCATGTCCTTCCATTGAGCGAAGAGCTCACGCAGACGTGCCCCGGACTGCTTCCACTGGATCTTCGCGGGATCGCGCTTGGCCAGCGATTCAGCCTCGGCGACGATCTCTTCGCGTTCCTGGGCGGCTTCGAGCTTGGCTGCTTCCGCACGGGCAGCCTGCTTCGATTCGGTGGCCTGCGCATCCGAGATCAGGGTATCCAAGGTGGCAGAGAGGCCCTTGAGATCGCCGACGACATTGGCCTCCGGCAGGGTCTCCTGCAGGGTCTTTGCAGCCGAAGACACTTCGCGACCGGGAGCACCGGCGGACAGGCGATTGCGGAGAAGTGCTGCGTTCTCCACCAGGTCGACGTACTTCTTTGCGAAGTACTCCAAGGCTTCCTCAGGGCCGGCGTCGGGATACTGCCCGACCGCACGCTCGCCGTCGGCAGTGACGACGAAGACATTGCCTTCCTGATCAGCGCGACCGTGCTCGATGGCGCGCCGGACTTCCGCATCATGATCAACGGTAGTCCCGGTCACAGTCTGGGCCGCCTGTGGGCGGGGCAGAGAGGACGGGCGCGGGACCGGCTTCGGGGTCGGGGTCGACATGATTCTCACCTTGTTTCCATCGGTCGAACCTGCGGGACTCTGTGCCTGCAGATCACTCGATTTCCTGATTGACGTTATCCCAGCATAACCAAGCCCCATGCTCTGGATAGACTTTGAGCATGGATGTATTTGTGACCCGCGCCGAATTTCTCGAAGTCAACTGCTACGCCGTGCGTGCCGAAGGCCATGACGATGCCATCTTCGTCGACTCAGGATTCGATTGTGCATCCGGTCTCGGCGAAATCGTCAACGAAGAGAATCTGGTGCCACGGGCCATCTTCCTCACCCACGGTCACCCCGACCACGTCCTCGGTCTGACCAACGTCCTGGCCCGCTGGAATGTGCCCGTCTACCTGGGGGACACCGACCACTATCGTTTGGACAGGCCCGCCGAGACTCTCAGCCCTCAGTTCGCCCAGATGCTCGAACCGCTCGTCAAGGATTGGTCAGCGCCGGAGGTCAACGCTCTCATCGACGCGCAGACGGTGGAGGTCGCAGGGTTGTCGGTCACTGCTGTGTCCGCACCCGGACACACTGAAGGCTCGACCCTCCTGCGGGTGCAGGCCGACGGTGAGGAGATCATCTTCACCGGTGATGTGGTCTTCGCCGGAGCGATCGGACGCGTCGACCTCCCCGGGGGAGACGCCTCGGCGATGGCACAATCACTGCGGGCGTTCGCGACGCTGCCCGATGTTCCCATCTATCCTGGACACGGTCCAGGCTCCCGAGTCGGCCACGAGCTGGCGACGAACCCGTTCTTCTAGAGACGAACCCGTTCTTCTGGAGACGAAGCGGTTCCGAGCGAGACGAACCGGCCAACACCCACCAGGTACGACAACACCCATCAGAGACGCAGAGCACCAAGGAGAACAATGGCGAAGTCAGCCCGACTGTCCGGATTCCCGGAACGACTTCCAGCAGAGCGCGTGATTGAGAGGTCGATCATCGACGTCCTCGAACACACGTTCGCGCTGCATGGATACTCGGCACTCAACCACCGTGCAGTCGAGCCGATCAGCCAGCTCGCCAAGGACGGAGAGATCGACAAAGAGATCTTCGCTGTCAGCCGCCTGCACTCCGAGGGCTCCGAGCGCAATCCGCTGGGGCTGCACTTCGACCTCACTGTGCCCCTTGCGCGGTTCATCGCCGACAACGCGAACGAACTCTCCTTCCCCTTCAAAGCCGCCCGAATCCAGCCGGTGTGGCGCGGTGAACGTCCCCAGCAGGGCCGGTACCGCGAATTCATCCAGGCCGACATCGACGTGATCGCCGAGGCGGAGCTGCCCGGACACTTCGAAGTTGAGATTCCGCTGGCCGTGGCCGATGCCTTCAATCGGCTGGCCCCGCTGGGCGTGCCCGGGGTCAAGATCGTGGTCAACGATCGCAGGCTCCTCGAAGGTTTCGCGCGCGGCATCGGACTCACCAACATCCAGGCCGTCCTGCGCTGCCTCGACAAGTACGACAAGATCGGTCCCGCCGAGGTGGGCAAACTGTTGGCTGCGGAAGCCGACGCCGACGAAGAACAGCAGCGACTGTGCCTGGCACTGGCAGCGATCGAATCGGATTCGCCGGACTTCGCAGACGATGTGCGTGCACTCGGCGTGGAACACCCCCTGCTCGACGAGGGTCTCGACTCTCTGACGACGATGCTTCGCGCAGCCCATGAGCGAGCACCCGGAGTGGTTGTGGCGCAGCTGAAGATCGCGCGAGGACTCGACTATTACACAGGAGCCGTCTACGAGACGCAGCTGATCGGACACGAAGAACTCGGATCGGTGGCCTCGGGCGGTCGCTACGATTCGCTCGTCACTGTGGGTAAGAAGAGCTACCCCGGTGTTGGGATGTCGATCGGCGTCTCGCGGCTCATGGCCTTCATCCTCGATGCCGACAGCGGCATCAAGGCCACGCGCGGGACACCCTCGGCTGTGGTCGTTGCTGTGACGGATGAGGACAAGCGCGGTGAGGCCGATGCGGTCGCCACCGCTCTGCGTTCCCGTGACATCGCCTGTGAGGTCTCACCGAGTGCTGCGAAGTTCGGAAAGCAGATTCGCTACGCCGAACGTCGGGGGATCCCCTTCGTGTGGTTCACCGAAGGTGAGAGTGGTCACGAAATCAAGGACATCCGCTCCGGGGACCAAGTTCCGGCGGACCCGCAGACTTGGGAACCTGTCGCTGCCGATCGTAAGCCGCGGGTGTACCGGGACTGAGATCGTTCGGACCGAATCCTGCCTGGGCCCAGGTATGAAATCTCTGCCCAGTGTCAGGAGCCGCTCGCGGGCGGGTCGGGCGCCAACGATCCGTCGGGGGCGATGTGATCGAAGATCTCGCGCACCATTGAGACCACGTGCGGATCGTCGACGGTGTAGAAGATCCGACGCCCGTCCCGGCGAGACGAGATCAGACCCGCCAATCTCATCTTCGCCAGATGCTGACTCACGGTGGGTACGGCCGCACCGATCGCCTCGGCGAGGGACGAGACATCGAGTTCCTGGTTGACCAACGTCCAGACCAGACGGAGGCGAGTCCCGGAGGCGAGCATGCGAAAGGTCTCCGCGGCCACCTCGACCTGTGCGGAGGTGGGGTCGGATCCCACATCCGAGCCGAGTTCCTCCGTGCCCGTGCCACCTGTGCTCATGTGATCCTCTTCCTCGTCGCCCGCGGCAGGTGACCTGCAGTGGGCCATGCCGGTATTCCGGTGGCGAGCGACTATCATTGTTCACGCGCTGCCACATAAACATCGTAAAGGAGCCCTAGGTGCTGCGAAGCCACACAACCGGAAGCCTGCGAGCCTCACATGCAGGACAGACCGTCACCCTGACCGGGTGGGTCGACCGTCGTCGCGATCACGGAGGTGTTGCCTTCATCGATCTGCGTGACGCTTCGGGCATCGTTCAAGTCGTCGTCCGTGAGGACGATGCGCACTCGCTGCGCAACGAATCCGTCGTCAAGGTCACCGGCACCGTGTCCCTGCGTCCCGAGGGCAACACCAACGCCAACCTGCCCACCGGCGACATCGAGGTCATCGACACGAACGTCGAGATCCTCAGCCTCGCCGAGGCGCTGCCGTTCCAGGTCTCCGACCACGCCGAAGACGCCGGCACCGTCGGCGAGGAGACCCGCCTGCGCTACCGGTACCTCGACCTGCGTCGGTCCGGACCGGCCTCAACCATGCGCTTGCGCTCGGCCGCGAACAAGGCGGCCCGCACGGTCCTCGACGAGCAGGAATTCCTCGAGATCGAGACCCCGACCCTGACCCGGTCGACCCCGGAGGGCGCCCGCGACTTCCTCGTCCCCGCTCGCCTGCAGCCCGGTTCCTGGTACGCCTTGCCGCAGTCACCGCAGCTGTTCAAGCAGCTCCTGCAGGTCGCCGGAATGGAACGCTACTACCAGCTGGCGCGCTGCTACCGCGACGAGGACTTCCGCGCCGATAGGCAACCCGAATTCACCCAGCTCGACATCGAAGCATCCTTCGTCGAGCAGGAAGACATCATCGAGCTCGCCGAGAAGATCCTCGTGGCTCTGTGGAAGCTCATCGGGCACGAGATCACCACGCCGATCCCGCACATCACCTACGCCGAGGCGATGGAGAAGTACGGCAGCGACAAGCCCGATCTGCGCTTCGAACTCGAGCTGCACAACCTCACCGAATTCTTCCAGAACACTCCGTTCCGGGTCTTCCAGTCCGACTACGTCGGCTCCGTCGTCTACCCCGGCGGCGGCTCCCTGCCCCGTCGTCAGCTCGACGCCTGGCAGGACTGGGCCAAGCAGCGCGGCGCCAAGGGCCTTGCCTACGTGCTCGTGGCCGAAGACGGCACCCTGACCGGTCCCGTGGCCAAGAACATCTCCGATGAGGAGAAAGCAGGCCTCGTCGAAGCCGCAGGAGCCACCCCCGGTGACGCGATCTTCTTCGCCGCCGGTGATCCTGCGAGCTCTCGGGCTCTCCTGGGCGCCGCTCGCAATGAGATCGCCGAACGCACAGGACTCATCAAGGAAGGCGACTGGGCCTTCGTGTGGGTTGTCGACGCGCCGCTCTTCGAATCGGCAGCCGCGGCTCAGGCCGCGGGCGACGTCGCCGTCGGCGAAGGAACATGGACCGCCGTCCACCACGCCTTCACCGCGCCGAAGCCCGAATTCCTCGACACTCTGGAATCCGATCCGGGAGCCGCCCTGGCCTACGCCTACGACATCGTCTGCAACGGCAACGAAATCGGCGGCGGTTCGATCCGCATCCACCGCAAGGACGTCCAGGAACGGGTGTTCAAGATCATGGGCATCTCCGAGGAAGACGCACAGGAGAAGTTCGGCTTCCTCCTCGAAGCCTTCAAGTTCGGCGCACCCCCGCATGGAGGCATCGCCTTCGGATGGGACCGCATCGTGTCCCTGCTCGCCGGGGTCGACTCGATCCGCGAGGTCATCGCCTTCCCGAAGACGGGTGCCGGGTACGATCCGCTCACCCAGGCTCCCGCACCGATCACCGACGCACAGCGTGCCGAGGCCGGCGTGGACTTCGAACCGGAAGACGACGACACCGAGGCCTGATGACCGACGGTCCTGACCTCTTCTCCTCCGACAGCCCGCACCAGGGATCTCCTGGTCCGGGCGTCGGCGGTTCATCTGCCGGTTCGGGTCGAGCTCTCGATCCGCTGGCGGTGCGGATGCGTCCGCGCACCATCGCCGAGGTGGTCGGCCAAGACCATCTGACGTTCCCCGGTTCACCCCTCGTCCAACTCGTCGAGGCCAGCGGGGGAGACCGGGCAGGAGCCTCCTCGGTGATCCTGTGGGGTCCCCCCGGGGTCGGCAAGACCACCCTGGCCCACGTCATCTCCCACGCGCCGGGCCGCACCTTCGTCGAGCTGTCCGCGATCACCGCCGGCGTCAAGGACGTGCGACAGGTGATCGAGAACGCCAGGCGTGAGCGCGACATGTATCAGCGCACGACCGTGCTGTTCCTCGACGAGATCCACCGATTCTCGAAAGCACAGCAGGACGCTCTGCTGCCAGCGGTGGAGAACCGCCTCGTCGTGCTCGTGGCCGCGACGACCGAGAACCCATCGTTCTCCGTCATCTCCCCACTCCTGTCCCGCTCGCTTCTGCTCACGCTGCGTCCGCTCGACGACGCCGCCATCGCCGATCTGCTCGACCGTGCAGTCACCAGCGAACGAGGTTTGGCCGACCAGTTCGAACTCGAGCCTGCGGCGAAGGACTTCATCGTCCGCATCGCCGGTGCCGACGCCCGGCGCTCCCTGACCATCCTCGAAGCCGCCGCCGGAATCGCTGCCGCACAGACAGAGTTCGCACAGGCAGACGACGCAGACACGGCCGACGACTCGACTGATGACTTGTCTGAGGACGCGGCCGATTTGGAAACTGATCGCCGCGCGATCCTCATCACCGAGGCCGCCTGTGCCGAGGCCAGCTCCGAAACTGTGCTGCGCTACGACAAGAACGGTGACCAGCACTACGATGTCGTCTCCGCATTCATCAAGTCGATTCGCGGCTCAGACGTCGATGCCGCCTTGCACTACCTGGCCAGGATGATCGTTGCCGGCGAGGATCCCCGCTTCATCGCACGGCGCGTCGTGATATCGGCTGCCGAGGACATCGGCATGGCCGATCCGCAGGCCCTGCCGATCGCGGTGGCGGCGTCAACAGCCGTGCAGAACATCGGTATGCCGGAAGGACGCATTCCGCTGGCCGAGGCGGTCACCTACCTGGCCATGGCACCGAAGTCGAACGCGAGCTATCGCGCCCTCGACGCGGCCATCGCCGACGTCAAGAACGGGTTCTCGGGGCAGGTCCCGCCCCATCTGCGCGACGCGCACTATCCCGGTGCCAAGGAGCTCGGCCACGGCGAGGGCTACAAATACTCGCACGATCATCCTCACGGGGTCGCCGCTCAGCAATATCTGCCCGAGACACTGCGCGGGAAGCGCTACTACGAGCCGACTGGCAACGGGATGGAGCGTTCCCTGGGGGAGCGTCTCGAGATGCTGCAGAGACTCCTGCGACCCTGATATCGGCACCGGCCTGCCGATATTCGCCGCTGATTTCCTCCCTCTTGCCCCTGGGACGCGGTAGTTTTGTGCACAGGATGAAGGAACGCCGCGGCCAGAGTCGGTTCGCCGGCGCCTGAGAGGCCGAGGAGGGGTGACGTGCAGGACATCATCGTCACCATCGCGGCCGCTCTCGCTCTGGGATTGGTGGCGCGTGAACTGCACATTCCACCACTGGTGGGCTTCCTCGGTGCAGGATTCCTGCTTCACTTCCTCGGCTTCTCCGCATTCGACGGTCTCGAACGGGTCTCCGACCTCGGTGTGGTTCTGCTCCTCTTCACCATCGGACTGAAGTTCGATCTGCGATCCCTTCTCCAGCCCGAGGCCTACGGTACGGCCGCGCTTCACATGATCTCCAGTGTCCTCGTAGGAGCCGGCACGATCGGGTTGGCCGCGGTCATCGGCGTCGTGTCGCTCGACGGTGGACTCGGCACGATCGGTCTGCTCGGATTCGCACTGTCGTTCTCCTCAACGGTTCTCGTGGTCAAGGTCCTCGAAGACCGTTCCGACGACGGTTCGTACTACGGTCAGATCGCCATCGCCATCCTCGTCATCCAAGACATCGCCGCTGTTGCCTTCATCACCGTTGCAGGTGAGGAGCCACCGAGTCTGTGGGCCTTCGCGCTCGTTCTCCTGATCCCCGCAGCATGGGTGCTGCGCCGCCTTCTCAACCGAGTGGGACGAGGCGAACTGCTGGTGCTCTTCGGCGTGGTCATGGCGCTGGGCCCGGGATACGTGGCCTTCGAGTCCGTGGGCATCCATGGTGACCTGGGGGCCTTGGTGATGGGTCTGCTCTTCGCCGGCCATCCCAGATCCACCGAGTTGTCGAAGTCCCTGTTCAGCGTCAAGGAGCTCTTTCTCGTCGCCTTCTTCGTCGTTATCGGACTCCAGGCGATCCCGACCTGGGCCGACCTGGGCATGGCACTCGTCCTGTGTGTGATTCTCATCCCCTTCAACTTCCTCAGCTTCTTTCTGATGGGTCGACTCTTCGGCCTGCGCAACAGGACCAGCATCCGCACCAGTCTCGCCTTGAGCAACTTCTCCGAATTCGCGCTCATCGTGGTGGCGGTCGGGACAGCCAACGGAGTGTTCGAGGACAGCTGGCTGACAGTGACTGCTGTGGCCGTCGCGATCTCAATGATCGTCTCCTCATTGACCAACTCCTACAGTCTGCAGATCGTGGGCAGGCTCGATGAGGTCCTGCCCGATGAGAATGAGGCGAAACTGCGACCTCCGGATCGCCCGATCGACACAGGTACCGCCGAGGTGGTGGTGCTGGGCATGGGCCGCATCGGACGCGGTGCCTATGAACGATTGGTCGACCGAGGGGGTCTGTCCGTCATCGGTGTCGACAACGATCATCTGGTGGTGGAGGATCTCAAAGGAGAGAAGTTCAACGTCCTGGAAGGCGATGCCACAGACCACGAGTTCTGGCATCGCATCGTCGTCGGAGGAACAGCCCGGACCGTGATTCTGGCTATGGCGATCCACGATTCGAACACCTTCGCACTCGAGCAGCTGAGAATAGCCGGTTTCGATGGTGCCATCGCCGCAGTGGTCCAGCGTCAGGACCAGGCCGACGCCCTCACCGCGGCAGGAGTCCACACCGTCATCAACATCTATGGTGGTTCGGGAGCCGAAGTTGCCGATGCGGCAATGCGGTTGCCCACCAAGCGAAGGCCCGACAGCGGAGCCGACCGCACCGGAACCTGAGCCGACCGCACCGGTGCCCGAGCAGCAGAACCTGCCGGGCAGAAAAAATCCTTTCTGCCCTGTGATCAACCCAGCGGCTGCGCCGCAGCACCTCGCTCGTGTCCCCGTCCTGTCGCTTTGCGCCGGGGGAGTGGAATCCGCTAAGATTGGTTGCTGTTGTGCCTGCACCCTAAAGGCGGTCGGTGCGAGCGGATCTCGACGCTCAATCCCTCTTTCCCATCCAGGGAAACAACCGTGTCGACTTGGGCGAGAACCCATGGCCGGTCGAGACACACCATATTGATGAAAGGTAATACAGTGCCAGCACCAGCACGTAACCGCCGGATGACGCGCGTCTCGCGCGCCCTCGGCATGCCGCTGACTCCGAAAGCGGAGAAGTACTTCGAGCGTCGCCCGTATCCTCCAGGCGAGCACGGCCGTGCACGTCGTCGCAATGACAGCGACTACTCGGTCCGTCTCAAGGAGAAGCAGCGTCTTCGCGCCCAGTACGGCATCCGCGAAGCTCAGATGCTCAAGATCTACAAGGAATCCAGCCGCCTCTCCGGTCTGACCGGTGAGACCATGGTCGAGCTCCTCGAAATGCGTCTCGACGCACTGGTGCTGCGTTCGGGCTTCGCCCGGACCATCGCCCAGGCGCGTCAGTTCGTCGTGCACCGTCACATCACCGTTGACGGCCAGCGCGTCGATCGTCCTTCGTTCCGCGTGAAGGAAGGACAGACCATCCAGGTTCACGAGCGCAGCGCATCGATGGATCCGTTCCAGGTCGCAGCAGCCGGTGGACACAAGGATGTTCTCCCTGCAGTTCCCGGCTACCTCAATGTCAACCTCGAAGGTCTGCAGACCACCCTGCTTCGTCGCCCTAAGCGCGAAGAGGTTCCTGTGACCGTTGATGTTCAGCTGGTCGTCGAGCACTACTCGCGCTGATCACCCCAGAGGGATCGCACGGCATCAACTGCCCGGAACGTCGAGTTCCGGGCAGTTGTGCATTCATACGCAAGTCGACGGCGCGCAGCGTCGGCACCTCGCATAATGCGGATGAGCCACTAAACTAATCACTGATGAGTGCAAGAGTGCACACGCAACATGTGAAAGGCCTTGGATGAAGACGGCAGAGATCAAACAGCGCTGGTTGGACTACTTCGAAGCGAATGGACACACAGTCGTCCCCTCAGCGTCGGTGATCAGCTCGGATCCATCGATCCTGTTCAACATCGCGGGTATGGTTCAGTTCATCCCGTATCTCTCCGGTCGGGAGCCTGCCCCATTCAATCGCGCCACCAGCGTGCAGAAATGCGTGCGCACCGGCGACATCGAAGAGGTCGGAAAGACCACCCGCCACGGCACCTTCTTCCAGATGAATGGCAACTTCTCCTTCGGCGACTACTTCAAGCGCGAAGCCATCCGCTTCGCCTGGGGACTGCTGACGAACCCCGTGGACGACGGCGGTCTCGGCTTCGACGAGAACCGCTTGTGGGCAACAGTCCATGAGGACGATATCGAGACCATCGACCTGTGGCTCGAAGAGACCTCGATTCCACGAGAGCGCATCCAGCCGCGCGACAACGAGGACAACTTCTGGCACACCGGTCAGCCCGGCCCCGGCGGCTACTGCTCCGAGATCTACTTCGACCGTGGTCCGGACTACGGTGTCGAAGGCGGTCCTGTGGCCGATGAAGATCGGTACATCGAGATCTGGAACCTCGTGTTCATGGAATTCGAACTCAGCGAGGTCCGGTCGAAGGTCGATTTCGACATCGCCGGCGACCTTCCCGCGAAGAACATCGACACCGGCATGGGCCTCGAGCGTGTCGCCTTCCTGCTCCAAGGCGTCGAGAACATGTACGAAATCGACGAAGTCTTCCCCGTCATCGAGGCCGCCAGCCGTCTCTCCGGCCACAGCTATGGTGCCGATCACGAGGCCGACGTGCAGATGCGCGTCGTGGCCGACCACGTTCGCTCCTCCCTGATCATCATCGGCGACGGTGTCCGCCCCGGCAACGAAGGCCGCGGCTACATCCTCCGTCGCCTCCTCCGGCGTGCCGTACGTGCGATGCGCCTCCTCGGCGTGACCAGCGAGGTCCTGCCGGAGCTGCTGCCGGTGTCCATGGAATCGATGAAGCTCTCCTACCCTGAGCTGGAGACAGATTTCGATCGCATCTCCCGCATCGCCTACGCCGAGGAGAAGGCCTTCCTGCGGACCCTGGAGTCGGGCACGCTGCTGTTCCAGAACGCTGCGGCCTCCCTGCCCGAGTCGGACAAGACCATCAGCGGCGACGTCGCATTCGCTCTGCACGACACCCACGGATTCCCCATCGACCTGACGCTGGAAATGGCTTCCGAGCAGGGCTTCCACGTCGACGAAGAGGGCTTCCGCGCCCTCATGAGTCAGCAGCGGACCCGAGCCAAGGCCGACGCGAAGGCGAAGAAGGGCGGCGGACATGCCGACCTCTCCGCCTACTCTGCACTGCTCGAAGACGGTGCCTCCGAGTTCGTCGGGTACGACCGCCTCGAGGCCGACTCCCGGGTGCGTGGAATCGTCGTCGACGGGCTCGCCCAGGAAGTTCTGACGCCGGGACAGTCGGCTGACCTCATCCTCGACCTGACTCCGTTCTACGCCGAGGCGGGCGGACAACGCGCCGATATCGGCCTCATCAAGGGCCATGGCTTCACCGCCCGCGTCCTCGACGTGCAGAATCCCATCAAGGGGCTCCCCGCGCACAGGGTCGAAGTCATCGACGGTGAGATCCATGTCGGGGCCGAGGTCCTTGCCGTCGTCGACCGCGACCACCGGTTCCAGGGTTCACAAGCGCATACCGCCACTCATCTGGTCCACGCCGCGCTGCGCGAGATCCTCGGCACTCACGCTGTCCAGGCCGGCTCGATGAATCAGCCAGGCTACATGCGCTTCGACTACTCATTCCCCGAAGCCCCGAGTGCGCAGATGCGGGCGGAGATCGAAGATGTCGCCAACCTCGCCGTTCGTTCGAACTATGAGGTCGGGACCGAGTTCCTGCCGTTCGAGGACGCCAGGAAGTCCGGTGCGATGGCGCTCTTCGGCGAGAAGTACCCGAACATCGTGCGCGTCGTCGACATCGGCGGACCCTTCTCCCGCGAACTCTGCGGAGGCACCCACGTCGGTGCCTCGTCCGAGGTCGGGCCGA
Organism: Brevibacterium sp. RIT 803; assembly: GCF_016892625.1. Taxonomy (GTDB): domain Bacteria; phylum Actinomycetota; class Actinomycetes; order Actinomycetales; family Brevibacteriaceae; genus Brevibacterium. Next base: position 226,272 of record NZ_JAFEMW010000006.1, on the reverse strand, counting down.
TCTCCGTGCTCTCCGAAGCCTCCGTGGGCTCAGGCGTACGTCGCATCGAAGCCGCCGTCGGCATGGACGCCTTCCGCTCGCTGGCCGCCGAACGCAGCATCGTCTCCTCCCTGTCCGACATGCTCAAGGTGCCGGGAACCGATGTGCGCGAGCGCGTCGGAGATCTGATGACCAAGCTCAAGGATGCGGAGAAGGAGATCGCTCGCCTGAACTCCCAGCAGCTCCTGGCCTCAGCCGGAAAGTTCCTCGACAACGCCGAAACCGTGGGATCGACGCTGTTCGTCGTCGCCGAACTCGGCGAGGTCTCGAATGCAGGAGACATCCGCACAGTCGTCACCGACCTGCGCGGTCGAGTCGCGGATCGTTCCGCCGTGGTCCTCGGCATCGGAACGAGCAACGGAAAACCCGTAGTCGTGGTTGCCACGACCGCTGCCTCACGCGATGAGGGGCAGCAGGCCGGCAAGCTCGTGTCACTGGCCTGCGGTGAACTCGGCGGCGGAGGAGGAGGCAAACCCGACCTCGCTCAGGGCGGCGGCAGCGATGTCTCCGCGATCCCCTCTGCCATCACAGCGGTCAAGGCAGCTCTCCAGTGAGTTTCCGCCGGGGCCGACGTATCGGCCTCGACATCGGTTCGGTGCGGGTCGGGGTCGCCAGCAGTGACCCCGACGGCATCCTCGCGACGCCGCTGACAGTGGTGCGGAGGACCGACGAGCCTGCTGCGCTGAGAGCGCTGCGGGAGATCATCGACGAATACGAACCGATCGAACTGCTCATCGGCGACCCGAAATCCCTCGACGGAGCGGCGCGGGCGGCTGCGGCGACCGCACTTGAGTTCGCCAGGCGAATCAGCCTCGCCACGTCGACGCCCATCCGCCTCGTCGATGAGCGCTTCACCACGGTCGAGGCTCACCATGCTCTCGCCGCCGCAGGGAAGAACTCACGTCAACGTCGTGAGATCGTCGACGCCCAGGCCGCCGTGATCATTTTGCAGAATGCCCTCGAATTCGAACACAACACCGGTGAGCCAGCCGGTCGAGCAATGCCCGACGAGGAGAGTGAGCTATGAGCCCGTTCCCAGGTGAGTTCTCGGAAGACGAAGGGCTGACCAGGTCCGACCTCAGAGCAAAGAAGCGCCGCCGAATGCTGCGCAGGCGTCGGACGACGGCCATCGTCGTCGTCTGCGTGCTCGTCTTCGGCATCGGAGGATTCTTCGGTGTCAGAGCCGCAGGTGGAGTCTTCAATGACCTGTTCGGTCCCAAAGGCGACTACGAGGGCGCGGGCACCAGCGAGGTCACGATCGAGATCCCGCCCGGAGCCTCTGCTCGGTCCGTGGCCAATCAACTCGTCGAAGCCGGGGTGATCATGAACTCCGAGCCGTTCCTCGATGAGGTCGAGCGACGCGATATCACAATCCAGGCCGGGCCGATCATTCTGCGCGAGAAGATGAGTTCCAAATCAGCTGTGGAAGCGATCGTCAATCCGATCAAACCTCCCAAGATCACGATCGCCGAGGGCCGCAAGATCGACCAGATCAAGTCGACGATGGTCGAGTCGGGAATGAAGGCCGAAGCAGTCGACAAAGCCATTGATGACAAGACTCCGAAGGATTACGGCCTCGACGTCGACGCCCCCAGCCTGGAAGGGTACCTGTATCCGGCAACCTACGAGCTGAACCAGGATAGAACGGCCGAGGACATCGTGTCCGAGATGGTCAAGAAGACGAAGCTTGAGATCGAGAACGCTGACATCGATCTCGACGACGCGAATCGGATCATGACCCTGGCGAGCCTCGTCGAAATCGAATCACCCGGTGACGAAGAGGTCCGGAAGAAGGTGGCGCAGGTCTTCCTCAACCGCATCTCAGAGGATTCGAGGACCGGCGAACTGCTCCAGTCCGATGCGACGGTGGCCTATATCCACGGTGCCCGCAGTGACCTGACGACGACGAAGGAGGAGCGCGAGTCCGACAGTCCGTACAACACGTACAAGAAGAAGGGGCTGCCACCGGGACCGATCAATTCGCCCAGCGCCGGAGCAGTCGATGCCGCGCTCAATCCCACCGAAGGTGATTGGCAGTTCTTCGTGGCCACGAACCCGGACACCGGGGAGACCAAGTTCGCCGACACCTATGACGAACATCGGAAGAATGTCGAAATCTATCGGAAATGGCTCAGGGAGCACGGAGAGGCCAACGGCGACAAATGAGGATCTCGGCTGCGGTGCTCGGTCGCCCGATCGCCCATTCCAAATCGCCGCTGCTTCATCGTGCTGCATTTCAGGCCCTGGGCCTCGAAGGCGGCGAATACGCCAGCTTCGACCTCGGCGCGGAGGATCTCGAATCCTTCCTGGCAGCTCACCGACGCCAGATCGGATTCTCGCTGACGATGCCTTTGAAGGAACGGCTCGTCGAACTCGCGCTTACCTCTGGGTGGGGCCTCGATGACACAGCCAGGCTGACCGGAGTGGCGAACACACTGGTTCGCCGAGGTGTGGCGACGTCGGTTGCCAACACCGACGTGCAGGGCATCGTGCGCGCGCTGACTCCCGGGCTCAACACCAGTCGGGAAGCAGCTGTCACCGCCGCGATATCAGCCACGGCCGTCGGTCTCGGCGCGACTGCAGGTGTGAACACCGCCGACGGTGATGGTGCTGACAGGGCGACCATCCTGGGTGCAGGGGCGACCGCGGCTTCGGCGCTGCTGGCCTGCAGCGAACTGGGCATCAGCACGGTCGAATTCCTCGTCAGAAACCCTGATCGGGCCGCTCGGGTCCTCGATCTCAGCAAACAGCTCGGAGTGTCGGCGTCCACTGCGCCACTGAGGCAGATCGAGCCCTCCGCCGTGGTCATCTCGACTCTCCCCGCCGAGGCTCTCCCCGAACTGCAGTGGTCTCCCGGTTTCCGCGGCGGAGTGGCCCTCGACGTCGCCTACGCCGCGGAGTCCGGCTTCCTTCGAGCAGCCGAATCCCACGGCCTCATCCCGGTAGAGGGCACGGTGATGCTCGTCGAGCAGGCCGTTGCTCAGTCGGAGATGTTCATCGCCGCGGCCGAAGCATCGGACGCCGAGCCCGGCCTCACTCGGGACCCCACGCAGAACGCTGAGCGGCGCGCCGTGATCACAGCAGCCATGTACCGCGCACTCGAAGACCAACCTGGGCCGGCAGGCGACTGACCAGAAGGACGGAAAGGGCGGGTGAGGGTGGACATCGGAGTTCTCCACGGGTGGCCGATCGGAGTCAGCGCCGTCGTCAGTGCTGGTCTCGGCATTCTCCTGGCCCGCAGCGACTCGTGGTGGCCAGCCGATGACGACCACGCAGCCGTGCTCGCGAAGACTCGTCTGTACCGCCCTCTGCACTTAGTGATCCTCGGCATCGTCCTGGCAGCTGCGGCCGCACTGCTCTTCCCCGACGCCGGCGCGGCACCCGGCTTCGGTTCGATGTCCGAGGCCGGCTCACTGTCAGACGCCGGTCACAGTGCGGACATCGGGTCCGTCGACAGGCTTCTGCTGGCCCTGAGCCTGGGTGCAGTCGCCGCGGCCACCCCGTACCTGGCTGTCGTCGACATCGTCGTCCATCGGCTGCCGGATCGGATCGTGTATCCGCTCATCGGAATCGAACTTCTCACCTTCGTTCTCGGGCAGCTGCTGGGGGAGTCCGCAATCTGGGGTCTCGGCCTCATCGCCGGTGGCGCCGGGGCCCTGTTCTTCGGCGTCCTTTACCTGAGCGGACGGGTGATGCACGCGCGCACGATGGGACTCGGCGACGTCAAACTCGCGTTCGTCGTCTTCGGTGTGCCCACACTGTTCTCACCTTGGGCACCGGCACTCGTCTTCATCATCATGATGCTCATCGCCGGCATCGCAGCTCTCCTGGCAGCCGCTGTGAAACGCAGCCTGAAGGCGACGACGATACCGTTCGGACCGGCAATGCTATCCGGAATGTGGTTCGGGTCGGTGCTTGGCCCAATCCTTTTGTAGAATCGGTTGAATGTTGAGATGGCTGACTGCAGGCGAATCCCACGGCGAAGCGCTGACTGGGATCATTGAGGGGCTTCCCGCCCACGTTCCTATCACCAGGGAAGACATCCGCGCGAGCTTAGCTCGACGCAGATTGGGCTACGGCCGCGGAGCGCGGATGAAGTTCGAAGCCGACGAGGTTCGCCTCCTCGGCGGAGTGCGACACGGGCAGACACTGGGGTCACCCGTGGCCGTCGAGGTCGGGAACACGGAATGGCCCAAATGGGAGACCGTGATGAGCCCCGATCCGATCGACGAGGACGAACTGGCCGGTCAGGCTCGGAACGCTCCGCTGACACGACCGCGACCCGGTCATGCCGATATCGTCGGCATGCAGAAGTACGGATTCGATGAGGCTCGACCGATCCTCGAACGTGCCTCGGCTCGAGAAACGGCAATGCGTGTGGCGTTGGGCACCATCGCCGCGAACTTCCTGGGCGAACTCGGCATCACGCTCGTCTCCCATACCGTGGCAATCGGCACGGCTGCGGAATCCACAGAGACTGGGACCGAACCAGCATTGCCGTCGGCAACGGACGTCGACGCACTCGACGCCGATCCGGTGCGCTGCTTCGACCCGGAACTCTCCGCTCGCATGGTTGAGCAGATCGATGCTGCGAAGAAGGCCGGCGACACCCTCGGCGGAGTCGTCGAGGTCCTTGCCTATGATCTGCCGCCCGGTCTGGGCTCGCACGTCCACTGGGACCGTCGGCTGGACTCTCGACTTGCCGGGGCCCTGATGGGCATTCAGGCGATCAAGGGCGTCGAGGTCGGCGACGGCTTCCTCACGACCAGGCGCCCCGGCTCCGCAGCCCACGATGAACTCGCCGTGGGTGAGGAGGGTATCCGACGCGTCAGCAACCGCGCAGGCGGCACCGAGGGCGGAATGTCGACAGGCGGACCGCTGCGAGTCCGGGCAGGCATGAAGCCCATCGCTACGGTCCCACGCGCTCTGGCCACCGTCGACGTCGTCACCGGTGAACCTGCCAAGGCCAACCACCAGCGCTCCGACGTGTGCGCGGTTCCGGCCTCCGGTGTCGTGGCCGAAGCGATGGTGGCTCTCGTTCTCGCCGAGGCAGTGGTGGAGAAGTTCGGCGGAGACTCCGTGGCCGAGACCAAGCGGAACCTGGATGCCTACGTGGGCGCCATTCCGGAGAACCTCCGCATCGGCCGATGACTCAACGCCCGCACCCGAAACCGGTTCCACCGCTGGAACCGGTCCCGGCCTCGCAGTCGCGCATCGTCCTGACTGGACCGCCTGCCGCCGGCAAATCCACGATCGGTCGTCTCCTGGCTGATCGACTCGATCTGCCGCTCATCGACACGGATGCGAACATCGTCGAGAAATACGGCGTCATCGCAGAGATCTTCGTCGAGCGCGGTGAGGACCATTTTCGGAGGATCGAACGCGAGGTCGTCCGGCGCGCCCTGCGTCGCCTGCTCGACCGTCCAGGCATCGTCTCCCTGGGCGGGGGAGCGATCCTCAACCCGGGCACCCGCGCCCAGCTGGGCCATCCCGCGATCAAGGTCGTGCACATCGACATCGATGTCGACACCGTCGTGACTCGGCTGAACTCCCCGCACAGGCCACTGCTGCGCGGTGCGGGAACCCCGGTGGAGAACTGGTTGGCGCTCGTGAACGAGCGTGAACCTCTCTACGATCAGGTCGCCACGTTCCGCGTCCATGCCTCGAATTCGCATCCCTCGACCATCGTCAACCGCGTCGTCGACGTCCTCACTGGTCTGCAGCGTGCGGAGGAGTATGCCAAGTATTCGGGCCGCGACCCGGAGAGTTAGGCTTGAGGTCGCAACCGGTTCAGAGTTCAGCCACCGCGGTCATGTCATGCCCGGAGGCAGCAAAGGGGAAAGTGCACCAATGAGTCTCACACGCATCAATGTCGAAGCCGGCGGGAACTATCCGGTTCTCGTGGGCCAAGGTCTCCTGGGCGAACTTCCCGAGCTCCTCGGTCCCCGCGTCGAGAAGGTGCTCGTCATCCATCCGCGGGCTCTGCGGACGACAGGGGAGACGGTCCGTGATGACCTGCGCGCAACCGGTCTCGATGCGATTGTGGCCGAGATCCCCGACGCGGAGGAAGCCAAACATGTGCAGGTCGCCGCGTTCTGCTGGCAGGTCCTCGGCCAGAGCGACTTCACCCGCACTGATGCCATCATCACTGTCGGCGGAGGAGCCGTGTCCGACCTCGGCGGCTTCGTCGCAGCAACCTGGCTGCGCGGAATCTCCGTCATCCACATTCCCACCACCGTCCTCGGAATGGTCGATGCTGCCATCGGCGGCAAGACCGGAATCAACACCGCTGAAGGCAAGAATCTCGTCGGTTCCTTCCACGCGCCCTCGGGCGTCCTCGTGGACCTCGACACCCTGCAGACGCTGCCGGAGAACGAGCTCTTCACCGGCCTCGCCGAGGTGGTCAAGACCGGCTTCATCGCTGATCCCGCGATCCTCGATCTGGTGAGCAGGCACTCGAAGGCCGAGATCGCCGAGGTGGATGGTCCCGTCCTGCGCGAGCTCATCGAACGTGCCATCGCCGTCAAGGCCGAGGTCGTCGCAGACGACTTCAAGGAGTCCGGACGCCGCGAGATCCTCAACTACGGCCACACCCTCGCCCACGCCATCGAGCACAAAGAGCGCTATCAGTGGCGCCACGGCGCCGCGGTGTCCGTGGGCATGGTCTTCGCAGCGGAGGTGGCGGCGATGGTCAAGAGCCTCTCGCCGGAGACCGTCGACCTCCATCGTGAGCTGCTGACCAAGCTGGGACTGCCCATCGCCTACCGTGCCGATGTCTGGCCGCAGCTCCTGGACACGATGAAGCGAGACAAGAAGGCGCGCGGCTCGATGCTGCGCATGGTGCTGCTGAGTGAGGTGGGTGCACCCGCGACGGTGGAGATCCCGGACGTCTCACTTCTCCACACGGCCTACCAGGAGATCGGCGAGGATTCGCCCCGCATCATGCTCGGCACTGATCTGGGCTGAGCGGCCCGAAATGGCAGCTGCTACCCGAGCTTGCTAGAATTGCTGTTTGGCGAAACTGCCAGACACACCACATCACCTCGCGGTGGCCAAGACTGACACGAAGAAGGACGAATTAGTGGCTTCAACCAACGACCTGAAGAACGGCCTTGTGCTCAATATCGACAAGCAGCTGTGGCAGGTGCTGGAGTTCCAGCACGTCAAGCCCGGCAAAGGTCCGGCATTCGTCCGCACCAAGCTCAAGAACGTCATCTCCGGCAAGATCATCGACAAGACCTTCAACGCCGGGACCAAGGTCGAGACAGCCAATGTCGACCGTCGTGATATGCAGTACCTCTACCATGACGGCACCGACTACGTCTTCATGGACGCCGAGGACTACGACCAGGTCAGCGTCTCTCCCGACCTCGTCGGCGATGCCGCCAACTACATGCTTGAGAACCAGAACCTGCAGATCTCCTTCCACGAGGGCACCGCGCTCTCCGTGGAGCTGCCGCCTTCGGTCGAGCTGCTGATCACCCACACGGAACCGGGACTTCAGGGCGACCGCTCGACCGGTGGATCCAAGCCTGCGACGCTGGAGACCGGCTACGACATTCAGGTGCCCCTGTTCCTCGAAGAGGGCACCAAGGTCAAGGTGGACACCCGCAACGGCGACTACCTGGGTCGCGTCAAGTAAGTGTCAGCACGAACGCGGGCCCGCCGTCGGGCCTTGGAACTCATGTTCGAGGCAGGACAGCGTCGCCTCGACACCGATCAGATCGTGACCATGCGGTCCAACGACCCCGACTATCCGATGAAGGCGTACGCGGTGGAGATCGTCGAAGGAGTCACGAGCCATCGTGACGAGATCGACGAGATCATCGCCACCTATGCGGAAGGCTGGACCTTGGAGCGGATGCCGGCCGTCGACCTGGCCCTGCTCCAGATCGGAACCTGGGAGATCCTCTTCAACGATGAGGTGCCTGACAAGGCAGCCATCGACGAAGCCGTCTCGCTGGCCAAACAGTTCTCAACGGACGACTCACCAGGCTTCATCTCGGGGCTGCTCTCACGTGTCCTGGATGTCAAGCCCACCCTGATCTGAGTCCGCGGGTCCGGAATCCGGACCCGCGCACCGACCTCACTCATCCGAGGTCTACAATCGAATCGAACCACTCCTTTAACCACCGTCCGGAGAGGCGGAGAAGGGGAAGCATGACACAGCGAACAGTGCTCGATGCCCCAGATATGAAGCGGGCAATGACCCGTATAGCCCACGAGATCATCGAGTCCAACAAGGGCAGCGACGACCTCGTTCTGCTCGGCATCCCACGCCGCGGGGTGCCCTTGGCCACTCGACTGGCCGAACAGATCGCCTCGATCTCCGGGCGTCCGGAGATGGCGAGCGAACTCGTCGGAAGCCTCGACATCACGATGTACCGTGACGATCTGCGCAGCGGTGCCTACCGCGCCCCAGAACCCACCACGATCCCCGCCGAGGGCATCGATGCCAAGACCGTCGTCCTCGTCGACGATGTGCTCTTCTCCGGCCGCACGATCAGAGCTGCACTCGATGCGCTCTCCGATCTGGGTCGTCCGTCCAAGGTCCGGCTCGCCGTCCTCGTCGACCGGGGCCACCGTGACCTGCCGATCCGGGCCGACCACGTCGGCAAGAACCTGCCCACCTCAAGCAGCGAACGCGTCAACGTCTCCCTGGCGGAGATCGACGGCGACGACGGCGTCACGATCTCGGGAGGCCGCGAATGAAGCACCTCCTCGACACCGTTTCGCTGAGCCGCGAAGACGCCATCTCGATCCTCGACATCGCCGAGGAGATGGCCCAGGTCTCCGAACGCGAGGTCAAGAAGCTGCCTGTGCTGCGCGGGCGCACCGTGGTCAATCTGTTCTTCGAGGATTCGACGCGCACCCGACTGTCGTTCGAAGCAGCGGCCAAAAGACTCTCGGCCGACGTCCTCAATTTCTCCGCCAAAGGTTCGTCCGTGTCCAAGGGCGAAAGCCTGCAGGACACCATCCAGACCATTTCGGCCATGGGCGCCGATGCACTCGTCGTTCGGCATCCCGGATCGGGCACTCCGCATCGCCTGGCCCACACCGGCTGGATCGACGTCCCCGTCGTCAACGCCGGCGATGGCACTCACGAACACCCCACACAGGCGCTGCTCGATGCCTTCACCCTGCGTCGTGCCCTCGGCGGATTCTGCGCTTCAGGGGCCGTCAAGGACGGGCCACGGGGTCGAGGACTCGACGGCGCAAAAGTCGCCATCGTCGGTGACGTCCTGCACTCCCGTGTAGCCCGGTCCAACGTCCACCTGCTGGCTAACCTCGGCGCCGAAGTTCACCTCATCGCACCCCCGACGCTGCTTCCATGGGGTGTTGAAACCTGGCCCGTGACTCTGCACTACGACCTCGACGAGGCGCTGCACTCCGAGGAATTCGCGGCCGTGATGATGCTGCGCGTCCAGCACGAGCGCATGCACGAATCGTTCTTCCCCAACGAACGCGAATACGCACGACTGTGGGGACTCTCCGCAGCCCGGCTGGCCGGACTGCCCAAGGAGACATTCATCATGCACCCGGGGCCGATGAACCGCGGCTTCGAGATCTCAGCGGCAGCCGCCGACTCACCGCGCGCCCTCATCCTCGACCAGGTCGAGAACGGAGTGAGCGTACGAATGGCGGTCCTGTACCGCCTCTTGACAGGCCAGGAGGAAACCAATGACTGACTATCTGATCCGCGGTGCGAACGTGCTGGGCCAGGGAATCGCCGATATTGCGATCAAGGATTCGACGATCGTCGACCCCGATCTGCTCGACCCCGACGGCAGCGATGTGGAACTCGTGAACGCCGACGGGCTCATCGCCCTGCCCGGCCTCGTCGACATGCACACACACCTGCGGGAACCGGGCAAAGAAGACGCGGAAACGATCCTGAGCGGGTCGCGCGCGGCCGCCTCGGGCGGCTTCACCTGCGTTCATGCGATGGCGAACACCGCCCCCGTCGCAGACACCGCAGGCGTCGTCGAACAGGTCCACCGCCTCGGTCGGACAGCCGGCTACACCGAAGTCGTGCCCATCGGAGCCGTGACCATCGGACTGGAGGGACAGAACCTCGCCGAGATCGGAGCCATGGCCCGCTCGGCGGCTCGAGTTCGGATCTTCTCCGACGACGGCATCTGCGTCTCAGACCCGCTGCTCATGCGGCGGGCCCTTGAGTACGTCAAGACCTTCGACGGAGTCATCGCCCAGCACGCCCAGGAGCCGCGACTGACCGAGGGTGCGCAGATGAACGAGGGCGTCGTCTCTGCTGAGCTGGGACTGCCCGGCTGGCCGGCCGTCGCCGAGGAATCGATCATCGCCCGCGACGTGCTCCTGGCCGAACACGTGGGCTCGCGGCTGCACATCTGCCATGTATCGACCAAGGGCAGCGTCGACATCATCCGCTGGGCGAAGTCCCGAGGAGTCGAGATCACCGCTGAGGTCACCCCGCACCACCTGATGCTCACCGACGAACTCGTCCGCAGCTTCGACCCCGTCTACAAGGTGAATCCGCCGCTGCGGACCGAAGCCGATGTCACCGCACTGCGCGAAGCGCTGGCCGACGGCACGATCGACGTCATCGGCACCGACCACGCTCCGCACACAGCCGAACACAAATGCAGCGAATGGACGGCTGCGGCCATGGGCATGGTCGGCATGGAGACAGCGCTGGCCATCGTCGTCGAGGCGATGTCCGACTACGACTTCGACTACCGCGACCTCGCCCGCGTGATGTCGGCAACACCGGCACGCATCACCGGAGCAACAGGACACGGCAGTCTCGAGAGCGGCTCGAGTGCCAACATCGTGCTCATCGACCCGAACTCCACGCACACGATCGTGCCCGCCGACCATGCGACGAAGGGGCGCAACAACCCCTTTGCCGGACTTGAGGTCTCCACCTCGATCACCGACACGTTCTTCTACGGCCACCGGGTGTTCTCGGGCGGAGAACTCAGCACACCCCACCCGGCAGGAGCATCATGGACAGACCAGTAAGCGTCATCATCATCGCAGTCGTCTTCCTCCTCCTGATCCTCGCGATCACCTGGGGGTGGAGCCGACGAAAGAAGAGCCAGACAGTGGTGCCGCAGCCGGCGAAGCCACACATGGGAATCAAACCCGTCGCGGACCCCGTTGAAGGGTCATATGTGTCGACGACCCTGGCTGGACATCCGCTCGAACGAGTCGCCGTCCATGGTCTCGGCATCCGCACCACGGGAGAGATCGTCATCACCGACGGCGGCGTGGTCATGGACCTCGCGGGACGTGAGGACTTCCTCATCCCCAGGCGCGATATCGTCTCCGTCGACACCACCGCCGGCATGATCGGCAAATTCGTCGAACGCGGCGGCATCGTGCGCATCACCTGGCGACTGGGGGAGACCCTCGTCGATACCGGCTTCCGCGCGCGCTACGCCGCCAGTACAACCCCCACCGTCGACCGCATCCGCGAAATGATCGAAGAGGCACAATGAGACTGTCCACCACCCCTGCCGTCCTCGTCCTCGAAGACGGACGCACGTTCCGAGGCTCCGCCCACGGCGCCATCGGAGAGACCCTGGGCGAAGCGGTCTTCGTCACCGCAATGTCCGGTTATCAGGAGACCCTGACCGACCCGTCCTATCACCGTCAGATCGTGATCCAGACCGCGCCGCACATCGGCAACACGGGAATCACCGATGATGATGACGAATCGGCGAAGATCTGGGTCGCCGGATACGTCGTCCGTGATGCGTCGCGCGTGTCCTCGAACTGGCGCTCCATCGGAGACCTGTCCACCCGCCTCGAAGAATCGGGCATCGTGGGCATCAGCGACGTCGACACCCGCGCCCTGACCCTGCACCTGCGCGAAGCCGGCGCCATGCGCATGGGAATCTTCTCCGGTCCCGCCGCCGAGGCCGACGACAATGAGCTGCTTGCCAAGGTCCAGGCCTCACCGCATATGGCTGGAGCGAAACTGGCCGAAGAGGTCTCGATCACCGAGCCCCAGCTCATCCCCGCAGTGGGCCAGAAGAAGTTCAGCGTCGCAGCCCTGGACCTGGGCATCAAGTCGATGACCCCTCAACGCCTGAGCGAACGCGGCATCGACGTCCACGTTCTGCCCGCCACGACGAACTTCGCCGAGATCAAGGAATTGGGCGTCGATGGAGTCTTCTTCTCCAATGGTCCCGGGGACCCAGCGACTGCCGATGACCAGGTCGCGCTCCTGCGGGAGGTCCTCGGCGCGAAGATCCCGTTCTTCGGCATCTGCTTCGGCAATCAGCTGCTGGGCCGAGCGCTGGGCTTCGGCACCTACAAACTGCCCTTCGGTCATCGCGGCATCAACGTCCCCGTCATGGATCGCACCACAGACAAAGTCGAGATCACCTCTCAGAACCACGGCTTCGCCGTCGACGCGCCTGTGGACGGTGAGACGCAGGCACCGCACGATGAGAGTTTCGGCCGTGTCGCCGTCTCACACGTGTGCCTCAACGATGACGTGGTCGAAGGCCTCCAGTGCCTCGACCTTCCCGCGTTCTCCGTCCAATTCCATCCAGAGGCCGCAGCCGGGCCCCACGATTCGAGCTACCTGTTCGATCGCTTCATCGACCTCATGTCCGCTTCCCAGGTCGCACAGGCCTAAGGAGAACCCATGCCACTCAGACAAGATCTCACATCCGTCCTCGTCATCGGCTCCGGACCGATCGTCATCGGTCAGGCCTGTGAATTCGACTACTCGGGCACCCAAGCCTGCCGTGTGCTGCGCGAAGAGGGCCTGCGGGTCATCCTCATCAACTCGAATCCCGCGACGATCATGACCGACCCCGACGTCGCCGACGCCACCTACGTCGAGCCGATCGATCCCGACATCATCGAATCGATCATCGACAAGGAGCGCCCCGACGCGATCCTGCCGACGCTGGGTGGTCAGACAGCGCTGAATGCGGCGATCGCACTGCACGATGCCGGCACCCTCGAGAAGTACGGGGTCGAGCTCATCGGCGCCGACGTCGACGCCATCCAGCGCGGCGAGGACCGACAGAAGTTCAAGACCATCGTTGAGGAATGCGGCGCCGAGTCGGCGAAATCCGTCATCTGCCACACCATCGACGAGGCACTGGCCGGGGCCGAAGAGCTCAACTATCCCGTCGTCGTGCGCCCCTCGTTCACCATGGGCGGACTGGGTTCCGGCATGGCCTATGACGAGAGCGACCTCCGGCGCATCGCCGGCGCCGGCTTGGGCGACTCCATCACCCACGAGGTGCTCCTCGAGGAGTCGATCCTCGGCTGGAAGGAATACGAACTCGAACTCATGCGCGACCACAAGGACAACGTGGTCGTCATCTGCTCGATCGAGAACGTCGACCCCGTCGGCGTCCACACCGGCGACTCGATCACAGTGGCCCCATCGCTGACCCTGACCGACCGCGAATATCAGAAGATGCGCGATATCGGCATCGACGTCATCCGCGCCGTCGGAGTCGCCACCGGCGGCTGCAACATCCAGTACGCAGTGGATCCGAAGACCGGCCGCATCGTCGTCATCGAAATGAACCCCAGAGTCTCACGGTCCTCGGCACTGGCCTCGAAGGCCACAGGCTTCCCGATCGCCAAGATGGCCGCCAAGCTGGCCGTGGGCTACTCGCTCGACGAGATCCCCAACGACATCACGAAGGTCACACCGGCCAGCTTCGAACCGACACTCGACTACGTCGTGGTCAAGATCCCACGGTTCACGTTCGAGAAGTTCCCCGCAGCGGATCCCACGCTGACCACGACCATGAAATCCGTGGGCGAGGTCATGGCGCTGGGCCGCAACTTCACCACCGCACTGCAGAAGGCCATGCGGTCGATGGAGCAGCGGGATGCCTCGTTCTCGTGGTCCGATCTTCCCGACATCGGCGACGAGGATGTCAGAGAATCCGTCCTCGAGTCGATTTCGCACGCGACAGCCGACCGCATCCATTCCGTTCAGCGCGGATTGGCCGCTGGCCTGAGCAATGCCGAGGTCTTCGAGGCCTGCGAGATCGATCCCTGGTTCCTCGACCAGATCGAACTGATCAATGAGGTCGCCGAGTTCATCTCCTCAGCAGACGAACTCGATGCCCAGGTGCTGCGGGTTGCGAAGAACCACGGCTTCTCCGATGAGCAGATCGCGTCGCTGCGCAGCATGGACACCGGTGTCGTCACCGGTGTCCGGCAGGCCCTGCGGATCCGTCCCGTGTTCAAGACCGTCGACACCTGCGCCGGTGAGTTCGCCGCACACACCCCGTACCACTACTCGAGCTATGACGAGGAGACCGAGGTCGCCCCGCGCGAGAAGCCTGCCGTGATCATCCTCGGTTCGGGACCGAACCGGATCGGCCAGGGCATCGAGTTCGACTACTCATGCGTGCACGCGACGATGGCCATCTCCGAGGCCGGCTTCGAAACGATCATGGTCAACTGCAACCCGGAGACCGTGTCCACGGACTACGACACCGCTGATCGCCTCTACTTCGAACCTCTGACCTTCGAGGACGTGATGGAGGTCTATCACGCCGAGGTGGCCGCCGGTCCCGTACTCGGCGTCGTCTGCACCCTGGGCGGCCAGACCCCGCTGGGCCTGGCCGACAAGCTCAAGGCCGCAGGAGTGCCGGTCCTCGGCACCCAGCCCGAAGCCATCGACCTGGCCGAGGACCGCGGGGAATTCGGCGCCGTCCTCGACCGCGCCGGTCTCACCGCTCCGAAGCACGGCACCGCCGTGACCTACGCAGAGGCCGAGACGATCGCCGAGGAGATCGGCTACCCGGTCCTCGTCCGCCCCTCATATGTGCTCGGCGGCCGCGGCATGCAGATCGTCTACGACCGCACTCAGCTCGTGGACTACATGGCCACTGCCACGGAGATCTCCGTGGACCGTCCCGTCCTCGTCGACCGCTTCCTCGAGGACGCCATCGAAATCGATGTCGATGCCCTCTACGACGGCACCGACATCTACATCGGCGGCATCATGGAGCACATCGAGGAAGCCGGAATCCACTCTGGTGACTCCGCCTGCGTGCTGCCCTCACTGACCCTGGGCGAAGACGTGCTGGACCGTGTCCGCAGCGCCACCGCGGCAATCGCCGAAGGCACGAACGTGCGCGGGCTGCTCAACATCCAGTTCGCCATCACCGCCGACGTCCTCCACGTCATCGAAGCCAACCCACGTGCCTCCCGGACCGTGCCCTTCGTCTCGAAGGCCACCTCTACACAGTTGGCGAAGGCCGCCGCGCTGATCGCGGTCGGACGCACCATCGCCGATATGCGCGGAGGCATGCTCCCGGAGACCGGCGACGGTTCGCGACTGTCCTTGGACCACCCGATCGCGGTCAAGGAAGCGGTCCTCCCGTTCCGTCGATTCAGGACCGTCGAGGGCAAGGTCGTCGATTCGATCCTCGGACCGGAGATGCGCTCGACCGGTGAGGTCATGGGCATCGACCACGACTTCCCGACAGCCTTCGCGAAGGGTCTGCTGGGAGCATCGATCAAGCTTCCGACCTCCGGCACGGTGTTCGTCTCGGTTGCCGACCGGGACAAAAGGGCGATGGTCCTGCCGGTCAAGGAACTCGTCGACATGGGATTCGACGTGGTCGCCACCACCGGAACGGCCGCAGTCCTGTCCCGGTACGGCATCAAGACCACACAGGTGCACAAGCACTTCGAGGCCGATGCCGAGGATCGCACGATCCTCGACTACCTGGCCGCCGGCACGATCGACATGGTCATCAACGTCCCATCCGGACGCCAGGAACGGGCAGACGGCTACGAGATCCGTGCCTCGGCGACCGCACACTCCGTGCCGCTGATCACCACGCTCGCCGAGTTCGCTGCCGCAGTCACCTCACTCGAGGTCGTTCGTGACAAGACCTTCAAGGTCCGCAGCCTGCAGGACTGGAACGCGTGATGTTCGGCGCCCGCCTGCAGGCGGCCATGGACGAGCACGGACCGCTGTGTGTGGGCATCGACCCCCACGACCATCTCCTTGAGGCCTGGGGACTGCCGCGCACAGCGGACGGGCTGCGCGAATTCTCACTGCGCACGGTGACCGAGCTGGCCGGGAACGTGGCTGCGGTCAAACCACAGTCAGCCTTCTACGAGCAGTACGGTTCGGCCGGAGTCGCCGTTCTCGAAGAGACCCTCGCAGCCTGCAGGGAACACGATCTCATCAGTGTCCTCGACATCAAACGCGGGGACATCGGATCGACCATGGGAGCCTACGCACGCGCCTACCTCGATCCCGCCTCGGCGCTGGCCGCCGATTCGATCACTGTATCTCCGTACCTCGGATTCGGGGCACTGGATCCGGCCTTCGACCTCGCGAATGCTCATGATCGGGGAGTCTTCGTCCTCGCGCTGACCTCGAATCCTGAAGGTGCAGAGGTTCAGCACGCCACGTGCGGAGAGTCCATCGACGGCTTCGGAGACTCCGTTGCCGGGACGATCGTGGGTCAGGTGGCTGCGCGCAACTCGGCTGAGTCCGCACAGGGTCTCGGGCGCTTCGGCCTGGTGGTCGGAGCGACGATCGGATCCGGCGCCCGTGAGCTCGGATTCGACCCGTCTGCGTGCAAAGGGCCGATCCTGGCACCGGGAGTCGGTGCTCAGGGAGCTGGCATCAGTGAGCTCATCGACGTCTTCGGCACCGATGCGATCGCCGCCAACCAGATTCTGGCCACCACCTCACGCGCTGTGCTCAGCGCCGGGGCAGACGGCGTGCGCGCAGCGGCACGCTCGCTCAACGAGACCCTGACGCAAGTGGGCTGAGACCCGGGCAGCTCACCTCTCATCACTTGCGCAGGCCGCCGGTTTCGGCGCCCTGCGCAAGTCGTGCGCCGCATGGTCGGCACCGGTCGGCGGACGTCGTCTGTGGTAGGACGGGACGGGCCCGGTTCGGCCGGTTCTGCAGACACTTGAGTTTTCTTTTGCGCTTTATGCCTCTCACGAGGGTTTTTGTTTTAGACTGAAACAACTTCCCTACCTGCCCGTTCATGGTGACAGAGGAGATAATGTGGCACTCGAACCTTTGACCCCGCAACAGCGTTCAGCCGCTCTGGACAAGGCCTTCAAAGCGCGTCAGGCGCGAGCCGAGGTCAAGACAGCGCTGAAGAATGGTCAAACCGATCTCGCAGCTGTGCTGAAGAAGGCCGGCGCAGACGAGGCACTCGCGAAGATGCGCGTCGTCGATCTGCTGAGATCACTGCCCGGCGTCGGCGACCGACGCGCGGAAGCGGCCATGGACGACGTGGGCATCGCATCGTCACGTCGGATCAAGGGCCTGGGCGTACACCAGAAAAATGCCCTGTTGGAGAAATACTCCTGAATGTGTGAACAATAGATCTGTGAATAATCGACTGACCGTTCTCGCGGGACCTACCGCGGTCGGAAAAGGCACCATCAGCGCGTACATCAGAGATCATCATCCCGAGGTCTGGTTCTCCGTCTCCGCCACCACGCGGCCGCGGCGACCCGGCGAAATCGATGGTGTTCATTATCACTTCATCAGCGATGACGAATTCGACTCGCTCATCGCTGGCGGTGAGCTGCTCGAGTACGCGGTCGTCCACGGTCGCCACCGATACGGCACTCCTTCGGCCCAGGTCCAGGAGAAGCTGAGCCAGGGGATACCTTCCCTGCTGGAGATCGATCTGCAGGGCGCACGCCAGGTCAAGGACAAGATGCCCGACGCGCTGTACGTCTTCCTGTCTCCGCCCAGCTGGGAGGAACTCGTGTCGAGACTCACCGGCCGCGGAACGGAGACAGCAGTCGAACAGGAGCGTCGACTGACCACGGCCAAGCAGGAATTGCAGGCCGAATCCGAGTTCGATGTCACGATCGTCAATGACCACGTTCGCACTGCGGCCGAAGAACTCATATCATTGATGGGTATACCCACTACCGATTAGATTGGACATTCATTGCCTGCACAACCTGAAGGCATCACCAATCCACCGATTGATGATCTGCTGGCCGTGACCAGCTCGAAGTACGAACTGGTGTCGATTGCGGCTCAGCGAGCCCGACAGATCAACTCCTACTACGCCCAGCTCCAAGAGGGCCTGCTCGAGAACGTCGGTCCGCTGGTGACCCCGGGCACCCATGAGAAGCCACTGTCGATCGCGCTCCGCGAGATCAACGAAGGCAAGATCGTGGCCCGCGAAGTCACCGAAGCCGACTTCGGTGCGCTCACCCAAGAGCCTGCACAGCCGGCTGTCAGCAACGACGGCGCACTGGACTTCAGCGACCAGTGAGAACCGTACTCGGCGTCGCCGGTGGAATCGCCGCTTACAAGGCGTGCCATGTCATTCGGCGACTCCGGGAACTCGGGCACAGCGTCAAGGTCGTGCCCACCGCCAGTGCACTGAACTTCGTCGGTGCGGCCACCTTCGAGGCGCTGTCCTCACAGACTGTGACCACCGATGTCTTCGACGAGGTCGAATCGGTCAACCATGTCCGCATCGGGCAGGACGCCGAACTCGTCATCATCGCCCCGGCCACCGCCAATACTCTGGCCAAACTGGCCGCAGGCATCGCTGATGACCTGTTGACCGCCACGGTCCTCACGACGACCGCCGAGGTGGTCGTTGCCCCCGCCATGCACACCGAGATGTGGCAGAACCCCGCCACCGTCGCGAACATCGCGACCTTGAAGCATCGGGGCATCCATGTCCTCGAACCTGCCGTGGGGCGTCTGACGGGCCCGGACTCCGGTCCCGGTCGTCTGCCCGAACCCGACACGATCGTCGACTTCGCGCTGGCCGCCGCCCGATCAGCACAGACCGGTCCAGTGTCGAAGACAGTCGGGTCGCTGAACGGCAGACGCCTCGCCATCAGTGCCGGCGGGACCAGGGAACCGCTCGATCCCGTTCGATTCCTCGGGAACCGCTCCTCAGGCAAGCAGGGCATTGCGCTGGCACGTGCCGCTGCCGCCGCCGGAGCCCACGTCGACCTGGTCTCGGCCAACATCGACTCGGGTCTGCTCTCGGCATTGCCGCACAGCGTCCGGATCACCTCAGTCGAGTCCACGCTTGAACTCCAGACCCAGATGCAGGCAGCTCAGGCTGATGCTGATGCCATCATCATGGCCGCCGCCGTTGCCGACTACCGTCCAGCCGAGCGCACCGATTCGAAGATGAAGAAGTCGGGTGATGAGGGCATGACTCTGACCCTGGTCCAGAACCCGGATGTGCTCAGGGGACTCGTCGAATCACGTCGCGACCACCAGCTCATCATCGGATTCGCCGCCGAGACCGGAGATTCTCATCACAGTGCGATGGACTATGCGAAGGCGAAGTTCCGTCGCAAGGGCGTCGACCTCCTCGTCTTCAACAATGTCTCTGACGACAGGGCCTTCGGCCACGACGACAATGCCGTCCAGATACTGAGCGCCGACGGTGACGACGTTGTCGCCGGCCCGGAATTCACCGGCAGCAAGGACGATGTTTCGGAAAAGGTCATCGAGGCTCTCGCGAGCCGTTGGGAATGCGTAGAATCGACGGCGTGAGTCAATCAAATCTGCGCTTCTTCTCGTCCGAATCCGTCACCGAGGGCCATCCCGACAAGATCTGTGACCAGATCAGTGATGCCGTCCTCGACGATCTGCTGGGTCAGGACCCGAACGCCAAGGTCGCCGTAGAGACGATGGTCACCACCGGTCTCGTCCACGTCGCCGGCGAGGTCAATACCGCAGCCTATGCCGACGTCGCCGGCATCGTGCGCCGGCTCATCACCGGAATCGGCTATGACTCCTCCGACACCGGATTCGATGGTCACTCCTGCGGCGTCTCCGTGTCCATCGGCAGCCAGTCCACCGACATCCATTCCGGAGTGACGAACCCACTGGACTTCCGCGAAGCAGTGGAATCCGACCACGGTTCGAGCCTCGGCGCCGGCGACCAGGGCCTCATGTTCGGCTATGCCGACAACGCCACCGACGTCCTCATGCCCGTGCCCATCCACCTCGCCTCACGCATGGCGGAGAAGCTCTCCGAGGTGCGCAAGACCGGTGCATTGGACTATCTGCGTCCCGACGGCAAAACCCAGCTGACACTGGGCTACGACGGCAACGAAGCCGTGTCGATCGAGAACATCGTCGTGTCGACACAGCACGCGGGCCACGTCGATCAGGCACAGCTGCACTCCGAGATCAAAGACTTCGTCATCGATCCGGTCATCGCAGGCTCCGGTCTCGATGACAGCCATGCGAACATCCACATCAACCCGGCCGGACCCTTCGTCACCGGCGGGCCGATGGGCGACGCAGGGCTGACGGGCCGCAAGATCATCGTTGATACGTACGGCGGATACTCGCGTCACGGCGGTGGCGCCTTCTCCGGCAAGGACCCCTCGAAGGTCGACCGCTCAGCCGCCTACGCCATGCGCTGGGTCGCGAAGAACGTTGTGGCCGCCGGGCTCGCCGACCGCGCCGAGGTGCAGGTGTCCTATGCGATCGGCCGTGTCGACCCGATGGGCCTCTACGTTGAAACCTTCGGCACCGAGAAGGTCGACCCACACGCGATCTCGCGGGCCATTCGCGAAGTCTTCGACCTGCGACCTGCCATGATCATCCAGGACCTCAATCTCCTGCGCCCGATCTACTCTCAGACATCGACCTACGGCCACTTCGGCCGTGAGCTCCCCGACTTCACCTGGGAGGTCACGGACCGCGCCGACGATCTGCTGCGCGCAGTCTCCTCGGCTTGATGGACGAACCTCTTCCGATCGACACCGGCACCTCAGCCATCGGGCAGGTGCCGCTGGCAGCGGAAGACCCCGTGGCCCACGTGCTCATCGATCACCCTGTGCCGCACCTGGCCCGTGCCTTCGACTACGCAGTTCCGGAGAAGTTCGCCGACACGGCCCGCCCTGGTGTGCGAGTCAGGGTCAGATTCGCCGGCAGACTGCGCGACGGCTTCCTCCTCGAACGGGTCGAGAAGTCCGACCACATCGGCCCGCTTGCCACGATCGAGCGCATCACCAGTCCCGTCGTCGTTCTCACCCCCGAACTGCTGCGTCTCGCTGATGCCACTGCTCGCCGGTACGCGGGAACCCTCTCCGATGTCCTGCGTCTGGCGATCCCGCCGCGCCATGCACGCGCCGAGAAGGCTGTGCTCAAGGCTGAGAAGACGCTGCAGCAGAATGAGCGCAGTCGCAGCGCACCGTCAGAAGGTGACAACGCGAGTACAGCGACCGAGGGCACGGCGGCGGCTGCCGAGGACACGGAGGCGACGGCCGTGGGCACGACGGCTGGCTCCGAGAAAGCGACTGCAGACAACTCGCCTGCGACGACAGCGGACACGATTGACCGCCTCGGCGAATGGGTGGTCAACGAGTCTCGGCACGAGCGAGAAGACGACTTCCCTGCCGCCGAGCATCCGCGGATGGCACTGACCTGCGTTCCCGGCCCTACGCCGGGACTGAGTTGGATCACCGCCGGGCTGGAGGCTGCCCGAGCGACACTGGCTGCAGGGGAGGCGGTGCTGTGGCTGGTGCCTGATCACCGTGAGCTCGCGGTCCTCTCGGCGGCACTCGACGCCAGCCCGGACGTCCCCTCCTACTCGGTCGTGAGTGCAGACCAGTCACCGGAGCAGAGATGGACAGCCTGGCTGCGTGGCCTGCTGGGGCACACGCGAGTGACGATCGGCACCAGAGCGGCCGCCTTCGCCCCGATCGCAGGTCTGGGCCTCATCATCTGCTTCGACGACTCGAACCCGAACTACCTCGACCAGCACGCACCATACCCGCACGCCAGAGAAGTGTGCCTGCTGAGATCGACCATCGACACCACCGGACTGCTGTTCGTCTCCACCGATCGCAGCGCGGAGATCCAGCGCCTGGTCGAGGTCGGGTGGCTTCGCGACGCCACGCCCACCGGCCCCGAACGCCGTGAGGGTGCCCCCCGCGTCTACGTCCCCGACGAGGAGCGTGACCCCTTCGCCTGGCAGCGGATCCCCTCACGCGCCTGGCAGCTGATGCGCGGTGCACTGCGCCCCGGGGCCAAGGACGCGAACGCGGTCGGACCCGTCCTCGTCCAGGTCCCGCGTGCCGGGTACTACCCGGTGTTCGCCTGCGCAAGATGCCAAGAGGTCGCTCGCTGCCCTCAATGCGCGGCCGCACTGACCACTCAGTCCGAAGTCGGGCCCTTCGCCTGTCGCTCCTGCGGCTACCACTCCGATACGTTCTCCTGCGGGCGCTGCCGCTCGAATCAGGTGCGCTCGATCGTGCGCGGCAGGGGTCGGACCGTCGAGGAGCTGCGCAAGGCCATGCCGGGAATCGAGATCCTCGAATCCGGCGGCGATGACATTCCTGTCGCCGTCGACGACAGCCCACGTATCGTCGTCGCCACCACCGGCGCTGAACCCTATGCTCTCGGTGGCTACGCCTGTGCGATCCTGCTCGACTCGCTGTGGCCGGGGCCGTGGATGCGCTCGACCGATGAAGGAGTCAGCAGACGACTGCGGGCGGCAGTCCTCGTGAGGTCACGCACAGCTGGGGGAGTCGTCTACCTCGGCGACACCGATGAGACGATCCGGAACACGGTGACCACCTTCGACCCGGTGACCACGATGTCCAGAGCTCTCGGCGATCGCTTCGAGCTCGGCTTTCCGCCCTACCGCCGCATCGTCGAACTCACCGGTGCCGGCACCGACATCGACGCCGTCATCGCGGCCGTTCCAGACCTCACCGAACTCATCCGGGACTCCGACGGTGATGACCAGAAAGCCGTCGCAGCCTATCCGATCGCAGCAGGCGAGGCGGTCGGCGAAGCACTGGCTCAGCAGATCGCCTCCCGGTCTGCGAAGAAGCTTCCCCAGGTACGCGTCCGCATCGACGATCCGCGGTCGCTGTGAGCGCGATGGCGCCCCGACTCTGCGACTGCTGTGCGAACAAGTAGAATTCCTCAAGTGGATATCGTCTTCGCCGGAACTCCGGATGCCGCAGTGCCAGCCCTCGAGGCCCTCGTCGAATCCCGACACCGCATCCGTGCCGTCCTCACCCGACCCGATGCACCGGTGGGGCGCAAACGCGTCCTCACCCCCTCACCGGTCAAGGCGCGAGCCCTCGAACTCGGCCTCGACGTCATCGAGGCCAGTCGACTCCGCGGCGAGGTCATCGCCGAACTCCGCGCCCTCGACGTCGATGCCGTGGCCGTGGTCGCCTATGGGGCCATCGCCGGCCCGGCGGCGCTGTCGACCGCCGAGCTCGGCTGGTTCAACCTCCACTTCTCGCTCCTGCCGGCCCATCGTGGAGCGGCACCGGTCCAACGGGCCCTCATCGCGGGCCAGAGCACCAGCGGAGTCAGCGTGTTCAAGATCGACGAGGGCATGGACTCCGGCCCCGTCCTGCGCAGCCTCGAACTGCCTCTGGACCATCCCGATGTCGCCACCGCCCTCGACGACTACGCCCACCGAGGCGCGGCCGAGCTGGTCGCCGCCTTCGACGACCTCGCGGACGGAACCGCAGTGATGACCCCGCAGTCAGGGGATCCGAGCCACGCGGACAAGATCGGCATCGATGACGCCCATCTCGACTTCTCCGATTCCGCCCGGGCGATCATCGACCGCTCCCGGGGAGTCAGCCCCAGCCCCGGCCCATGGGCGAACGTCGACGGGAAGCGGACCAAACTCTTCGGACTCACACCCGCTCCCGACGTCACAACTCCTCCAGCGGTCGGATTGCTGACCACTTGGCAGAAGACCGCCGTCCTCGGCTGCGGCGACGGATGGGTCCACGTCGCAGAGATCCAACCCTTCGGCAAGGCACGGATGGCTGCCGTGGATTTCCTCCGCGGCCGTGGTGACATCCGATTCGATCCCACTGAAACCAGCGCCGAGCCGGTGGCAGTCCCCGAGCAAGGAGCATGAGACAGATGCCAGCAGATGAGCGCATGCCGCGGAAGAGACCGCCGAGGAACACGCCCGCAGCAGTGAGGAAGCCGACGGGCAACGGGCCTGCCTCCGGCAAGTTGTCAGGCGGCAGACCCTCAGGTGAACGAGAGTCGAGACAGGCGAAGAACCTGCCGCGGCGCATCGCGTGGGAGGTCCTCGTCGACGTTGAGACGAAGGACTCCTACGCGAACCTGCTCCTGCCTGCCAAGCTCGCCCGCACGCATATGGACCACCAGGGCGCGGCGTTCACGACTGAACTCACCTATGGTGCTCTGCGCCAACAGGAGTTCTACGATGCGATCATCGCCAAGGCGGCGAACCGGTCCCTCGACACCATCGACCCCGAGCCGCTGGCAGGCATGCGCCTCGGCGCCCACCAGATCCTGTCCATGCGCGTGCCTGACCATGCGGCACTGTCGGAGACTGTCGCCGTCATCAAGTCCTACGCACCCAAGACGTCCGGGTTCGTCAACGCCGTCCTGCGTCGGATCTCCGAGGTCGACCGCGCCGAATGGCTGCGCCGTGTCACCGCCGGAGCCACAGCAGTCGGCGAACAGGCCATCGAATACTCGCATCCCGAATGGATCGTCCGGGCTATGACACAGGCGCTGAAAGGCCACGGACGGGAAGCTTCTGAACTGCAGGCACTCCTCGAAGCCGACAACGCGGCCGCGAAGGTCAGCGTCTCCGCCCTGCCCGGACTCATCGACCGCAGCGAACTGCCCGGAACACCGACCGAGTTCTCACCCATCGGCGTCACCCTCGACACCGCTGTGCCCAAGAACGTCGACGCCGTCGCCGCCGGCCGGGCCCGGGTGCAGGACGAGGGCTCCGCGCTGGTGGCCTTGGCACTGGCACAGGTTCACGCACCGGCGGGCACTTGGGCAGACCTGTGCGCCGGACCCGGCGGCAAGGCCGCAGTCCTGGCAGCGATTGCGAAGCAGCAGGGGACCACACTCGACGCCTTCGACTCAAGTGAACACCGGGTCGAACTCGTGCGGTCCTCCACTCAGGCACTCGACAATGTCACCGCCCGCGTCCAAGACGCTCGCGACGCCACGGGCCCGTATGCGAAGGTCCTCGTCGACGTCCCCTGCTCGGGCCTCGGCGCCCTGCGCCGCCGTCCCGAAGCTCGCTACCGCCGTCGCCCCGAGGACATCAACGCCCTGGCCGGACTGCAGCGAGAACTGCTGCGGGCGGCCTTGGACACCTGCGCTCCGGGCGGAGTCGTCGCCTACTCCACCTGCTCTCCCCACTACGCGGAGACAGTGCTCGTCGTCGACGATGTCCTCCGTGGCACCGACATCGAAATCCTCGACGCCCCGGCGGTCCTCGCCGAGGTCACAGGCGCCGATGCCGCAGGGTTCACCTCGGTGAGCCGGGGAGCGGGACGGTACGCTCAGCTGTGGCCCCACGTCCACAACACCGATGGAATGTTCTTGGCCCTGATGCGGAAGGCGAACTGAAATGGCGATCGAGATCAATCCCAGCATCCTCAGCTCCGATTTCTCGGACCTGCGTGGTGAACTGGCGAAGATCAGCACGGCAGATATGGCGCACATCGACGTGATGGACAACCATTTCGTCCCGAACCTCACATTCGGGCCTCCCGTGGTCGAACGGATCCAGGCGATCAGCCCGATCCCGCTCGACGCCCACCTGATGATCGCCGAAGCGGACCGACACGCTCCGGTCTATGCCGAACTCGGCTGCGCCTCGGTGACCTTCCACGCCGAGGCTGCCGACGCTCCCGTGCGCCTGGCCCGGGAGATCCGGAAGCTGGGGGCCAAGGCCAGCCTCGCACTCAAGCCGGCGACCCCGATCGAACCCTTCGTCGACCTCCTCGGCGAGTTCGACCAGATCCTCATCATGACCGTCGAACCCGGCTTCGGCGGGCAGAAGTTTCTCGATGTGTGCCTGCCCAAGATCCGTCGAACCCGTGAGGCGATCTCGGCCTCCGGGCTTGAGATCAAGCTGCAGGTCGACGGGGGAGTCTCCACATCGACGATCGAACGCGTCGTCGACGCCGGTGCCGATGTGCTCGTGGCCGGTTCTGCCGTCTACGGTGCCGAGGACGCTGCCACCGCGATCTCAGGGCTGCGTGAACTCGCAGCATCCCACGTGCACTGAAGAGAGCCGATATGGAACTGCTCGACTGGCTGAACACCCCGGCATTCGAACTGCTTGGCAAACCGGTGCCGTACTCCGACCTGTTCGGCAACATCTGTGCTCTGGCCACGGTGGTCCTCGCACTGCGCCGGAACATCCTGTCCTGGCCGGTCCAGATCCTGGGCTCCATCCTCCTCTTCGCCGCGAGCATCTCCGCGGGACTCGGCGGCAACGCCTCCCGCCAGGTCGTCATCATCGTGGCCGCAGTATGGGGCTGGACGCAGTGGAAGAAGTCCAGGGAGGCCTCCGGCGAGGTCCTCGTCCGCTGGGCGACCTGGAAGGAGCGACTGCTCCTCATCGGCGCCCTCCTGCTGGGCACCGCGGTGTTCGGCTACGTCCTCGCCCTCGGAGGGTGGTCCTGGAATCCCTATCCGGACGCCTACATCTTCATCGGATCACTCGTGGCGATGTATGCCCAGGGGCGGGCGATCGTCGAGTTCTGGTTCGTCTGGCTGGCCGTCGACCTCGTCGGGATCCCCTTGGCAGTGGCCGGAGGACTCGTGTTCTCCGGGGCCGTGTACCTCATCTTCCTCGTCATGGTCGTCATCGGCTTCATCGACTGGTCGAAGCGATCACGCCAGACGATCTCCGCGCCGCATCGGGGTGCCACGGACATCAACCGCAGCACTGAGAACTGAGGCTGCTGCGACGGGTGAGAGCGTCCCGCTGGCCGAGACCCCGTGTGAGCGCGGCGGCCGCGATGTATTAGGCTGGATTCGTGAAGACCTTTGACTCGCTCTACGCCGAACTCCTGCAGAAATCCCTCGATCGCCCGGAAGGCTCGAAGACCGTGGCCGAACTCGATGCCGGAGTCCATGCGATCGGTAAGAAGGTCGTCGAAGAAGCCGCAGAGGTCTGGATGGCGGCAGAGTATGAGACCAAGGACGAGCTCGCCGAGGAGATCTCTCAGCTGCTCTATCACCTGCAGGTGCTCATGGTCGCCAAGGATCTCAGCCTCGACGACGTCAACTCGCATCTGTAGCCTTCCACGCCGGCACAGCCGAACCCCACACAACCGTTGACGATGAAACACAAAAGGACACCATGCTGCGTGTAGCCGTGCCGAATAAGGGCGCACTGTCCGAAGCCGCCTCCGAGATGCTCAGCGAGGCCGGATACTCCACCCGTCGGGGAAGCAAGACCCTTGTCCATCAGGATGAAGTCAACGACGTCGAATTCTTCTACCTGCGTCCGCGCGACATCGCCGTCTACGTCGGGTCGGGAATCCTCGACGCCGGCATCACCGGCCGCGACCTGCTGCTTGAGTCGAAGGCCGAAGCCCAGGAAGTCATCGGACTCGGATTCGGAGCCTCCCGCTTCTTCTACGCCGGAGTCACCGGTTCCTACTCCTCGCCGACCCAGCTGGAGGGCGCACGCATCGCCACCAGCTTCCCGAACCTCGTCGACGCCGATCTGCAGGCCAGGGGAATCGATGCGAAGACCGTTCAGCTCGACGGTGCGATCGAAGTCTCCATCCAACTCGGCGTCGCTGACGCCATCGCCGACGTGGTCGAGACCGGCAGCACCCTGCGCGCCGCGGGACTCGAGACGTTCGGCGAGCCCCTGCTGGAATCCGAGGCCGTCCTCGTCCAGCGCGAGGGAGCAGCCGAGTCGATCGAGGTACTGCGTCGCCGTCTGGAATCCGTGATGGTGGCCCGGCAGTACGTTCTCGTCGACTACAACATCGAAGAGCGCCTTCTGCCCCAAGCACTCGGACTCACGCCCGGCCTCGAATCACCCACGATCTCCCCGCTGCAGGAGACGGGCTGGGTGGCCGCGCGCGTCATGGTCGAATCCAAAGAGGTCAACAATGTCATGGACCGTCTCTACGCTGTCGGTGCCCGTGCGATTCTGGTGACGAACATTGGCGCCTGCCGAATCTGAGTTCCGTGTCTTTCGACCCCGCCAGGTGCGCATCATCAGCATCGTCGGCGCCGTGGTGGTGTTCATCGGCTTCGCGGTGCTCTCCGTCGCACTGCTCGTCGTGGACTGGGACCCCTGGACCCCGCTCGACATGGTCTGGATGAACCTGCTCGGGATCATCTTCGCTGCCGCCCTGCTGCGCGTCGCCGACATCCAGGCCCGGCCCAGCGAATCCGGCCTGGTCGTGAAGAACATGGTCAGGACACGCACCTTCGCGTGGGGGCAGATCCTCGGCGTCGCCTTCTCACCTGAGGGCGACGACCCATGGCCCACCCTCGATCTGACCGACGGAACCACATACGCCGTGATGGCGATCCAGCACGCGGACGGGCCCCGAGCCCACGAGGAATGTCAGCGATTGCGTATGCTCATCGCTAGATGGACCCACTTCAAGGAGGAATAGGAATGTCGAACGACACAATCACAGGGGTCGAAGGCCCACTGACCGGATACACGGTCATCGATCTCTCCCGCGCATTGGCCGGCCCTCATGCGGGAATGATGTTCGGTGACCTCGGTGCCCGAGTGATCAAGGTCGAGAACCCGGGCAAGGGGGATGACTCCCGGTCCTGGGGTCCTCCGTTCGTCGGTCCCGAGGACGATCCTCAGGCCACCTACTTCTTCTCCTGCAACCGCAACAAGGAATCCATCGCCCTCGATCTCAAGTCTGACACCGGCAAGGAGACGCTGCGGGAACTGATCTCGCGCGCCGATGTGCTCATCGAGAACTTCCGCTCCGGCGTCCTCGATCGACTCGGTTTCTCCACCGCCGTGTGCATGGAGATCAACCCCCGCCTCGTGCTCCTCTCGATCACCGGCTTCGGCCACGACGGACCCGAGTCCTCGCGCGCAGGGTACGACCAGATCGCCCAGGGCGAGGCCGGACTCATGTCGCTGACAGGATCCGGGCCCGACGACATGCAGCGTGTCGGCGTTCCGATCGCCGACCTCCTCGCAGGCATCTACGGATCCTACGGCGTGCTCGCCGCCCTGCTCGAACGAGAGCGCACGGGCAAGGGCAAGGTCGTGCGGACCTCGCTCATCGCCGGCATGGTCGGAGTCCACGCTTTTCAGGGCACGCGTGCCACGGTGGCCGGGCAGAACCCCGAGCCCGGTGGCAACCACCATCCCTCCCTCTCTCCCTACGGACTCTTCAACTGCCGCGAAGGTGCCGTGCAGATCTCCGTGGGCAACGAGAACCTGTGGCAGAAGTTCTGCGCCGCATTCGACATCGACCCGGCGACCGAGGGCATGGGCGACAATTCCGCTCGTGTCTCGAACCGTCCGGCCGTGATCGAACTCATCGAAAGCAGATTCGCAGCCTACGGATCGGACGAGCTGCTCGCCAGACTCGCAGACGCAGGAATTCCCTCCGGCACCGTGCGCACCCTCGAAGAGGTCTACTCGTGGGACCAGGCACTGAGCCAGGGCCTCAAGGTCTCCGTCGACCATCCTGTTCTCGGCGACATCGACCTGCCAGGACCCCCGCTGCGGTTCTTCGACGCCGACGGCGAGGTCGAGGTCGAAACCACGAGGACCGCTCACGATGCACCGCCTCTGCTGAATGAGGACGCCGAGGCGATCGTGTCCTGGCTCGATTCGTGACTCTGAGGACCCTGGCCACCAGTTGCACCCCCTGATCCGCAGGTGGAGGCAATCCGCAGCTGGTGGCCCATCACCGCTTGACCGTTCGTCGGATTTACCGTTGGTCAGACACATCTGAAGCAGGAGATAAGCACGTGGCACGGTTGAATGCACATGAACTCGTCGACATCGTCGTCGATGACGGATCCTTCGTGTCCTGGGATACGACCCCGATCAGGCCCGCCGGGGGCATCTCCGAGGAATACGCGGCCGAACTCGCCGCCGCCGGGGAGAAATCCGGAGTCGACGAGGCCATCATCACCGGAGAGGGCATGATCGAGGGCAGGCGCGTCGCCATCGTCGCTGGGGAATTCCGGTTCCTGGCCGGTTCGATCGGCGTCGCCGCGGCTCAGCGGCTCGTCGACGCGATCGAAAGCGCCACGCTCGAAGGACTGCCGCTGCTGGCCGGACCTGCCTCGGGCGGGACCAGGATGCAGGAGGGCACGATCGCGTTCCTGTCGATGGTCAAGATCACCAACGCCGTGATGGCCCATCGTCGGGCCGCCCTGCCCTACCTCGTGTACCTGCGCCATCCCACCACAGGCGGCGTGTTCGCCTCTTGGGGTTCGATGGGCCATGTCACCGTCGCCGAGGCTGGATCACTCATCGGCTTCCTCGGCCCGCGAGTCTTTGAGGCCATCTACGGAGAGAAGTTCCCTGAGAACGTGCAGACGGGGGAGAACCTGCACAAGCACGGGATCATCGACGCAGTGATCAGCCCCGAACGGATCCAGACCACGCTCGCCCGAGTCCTCGACGTGCTCATGGGCGCCAAGGAGATTCCGCCCCGCGTCGCCGACCCGGACACACGCCCGGAGATCGTCGACCCGGACTCCGACGCATGGGATGCGATCACCCGTTCCCGCAACGCCGATCGTCCCGGAGTTCGCGACCTGCTGCGCACCGCGGCCAACACCGTGCTGCCTCTCAACGGCACCGGACAAGGTGAGAAGGACCCAGGGCTACTGTTGGCGCTGGCGAAGTTCGGCTCCGCCCCGTGCATCGTTCTCGGTCAGGATCGTTTCCGCCAGGATTCCCGGGCACCTCTCGGGCCAGCGGCGCTGCGAGAGGCCAGGCGCGGAATGCGCTTGGCGGCCGAACTCGACCTGCCGCTGGTGACCGTCATCGATACCCCTGGTGCTGCACTGTCGAAATCTGCCGAAGAGGGCGGAATCGCCGGCGAGATCGCCCGCAGCCTCGCCGACCTCGCTAACCTCGATGCGCCCTCGGTGTCGCTCATCCTCGGTGAGGGGTCAGGCGGGGGAGCGCTCGCACTGATCCCCGCGGATCGAGTGCTCAGCGCCGAAAACGGGTGGCTTTCGCCCCTGCCCCCGGAAGGCGCCTCGGCGATCGTGCACCGGACGACCGACCGCGCGCCGGAGATGGCCCAGAGCCAAGGTGTGCATGCACCCATGCTCATGGCGACGGGAGTCGTCGACCGCATCATCGCCGAACATCCAGATGCGAGTGAGGAGCCGCTGGACTTCGTGTCCCGGGTGGGTGCGACACTGGAGTACGAACTCATCGAGCTCATGCGTGAACCATCCGACCGGCGCTTGGCGCGCCGGATGGAACGGTATCGCACCCTCGGAATCTGAACGTCGACAAAGAATCTAGGAGAGTCACATGGTTGCCATCAGAGTCATTCCGTGCCTCGACGTCGACGAAGGGCGTGTCGTCAAAGGCGTGAAGTTCGCGGACCTCAAGGATGCCGGCGATCCGGTCGAATTGGCCCGACGCTATGGGGAATCCGGTGCGGACGAGCTGACCTTCCTCGATGTCACCGCGAGCAGCGGTGATCGCGAGACCGTTCACGATATCGTCCGGGCCTGTGCCGAAGAGGTCTTCATTCCGCTGACCGTCGGCGGCGGCATCCGCGCCGTCGCCGACGTCGACCGCCTCCTGCGCGATGGTGCGGACAAGGTCTCCGTCAATACCTCCGCAGTCGCGAACCCCCAGCTCATCAGCGATATCGCCCACCACTTCGGCAATCAGGTCCTCGTCTTGTCTCTCGACGCCCGACGCGCGCAGGGGACACAGACGCCCTCCGGCTTCGAAGTCACCACCCGCGGTGGACGTGAGGGAACCGGTCGCTGCGCGATCGACTGGATCACCGAGGCGGCCGGGCGCGGCGTCGGTGAGATCCTCCTCAACTCCATCGACGCTGACGGCACCCGTGACGGTTTCGATCTCGAACTCATCGCCGCCGCGCGGGCCGCCGTCGACGTTCCGCTGATCGCGTCCGGAGGTGCCGGACGAGTCGAGCACTTCGCTCCGGCCGTGGCCGCCGGGGCCGACGCCCTGCTGGCCGCGAGTGTCTTCCACTTCGGGACACTGAGCATCGCCGAAGTCAAGGACGCACTGCGCAGGGAAGGGATCGAAGTCCGATGAGCACACACGATTCTGCCGCCCAGATCGACGCCACCCCGGAGAACTGGCGCGAACTGATCACGGTCAACGCAGACGGGCTCATTCCCGTCATTGTCCAAGAGGTCACCACCCGTGAGGTCCTCATGATGGCCTGGATGGACACCGAAGCCATCGAGCGCACGCTGAGCAGCGGTGCCGCAGTGTACTGGTCACGGTCGCGGCAGGAATACTGGGTCAAAGGCGAGACCTCCGGACACACTCAGAAGGTGGCTTCCCTGAGCCTCGACTGCGATGCGGACGCTCTGCTCATGGAGGTCGAACAGACCGGGCCCGCCTGCCACACTCTGACCCCGACGTGCTTCACCGGAAGGACTATCAGTGCCAACTGACACTCGCACGACCGACACCGGGCTGACGATTCGGCCCAGCCTCGATGAGTTCCGCGCTTCGGGCGCCGATCACCGCTTGGTGCCAGTCCACGCGGAAGTCCTCGCCGACTCCGAGACCCCGCTGAGCCTGTATCGCAAACTCACGGACGGCGGTCCTGGCAGCTTCCTCTTCGAGTCGGCCGTGTCCGGAGCCTGGGCGCGCTACTCATTCATCGGCTCCGCACCTGTCGCCACCCTGATCTCCGAGGGCGAGAGCTTTCGGTGGGAAGGCACACCTCCGGTGGGGATCCCGACCGACGGCAGCGTTTTGGACGCGGTCACGGCGACCCTCGAGCTGCTCGCCGTCGACGCGACCGAGTCGGCTCTTCCGCCGATGGTCTCAAGCTTCGTCGGATACTTCGGCTGGGACATCGTGCGGCAGTTCGAGAGGCTCGGCCCCGCCCGGGCCAACGAACACCATCTGCCGACCGTGCAGCTGATGATCCCCGGCGACATCGCGGTCTATGACCACTACTCCGGAACGCTCACCCTCGTGGCCAACGTATTCAATGTCAATGGTGCCGATGCCGGCATCGACGATGCCTACCACGCAGGCGTCGATCGGATCGAGGCGATGCTGTCGAGGATCAGCAGGTCCAGCGACGCCGAGATCCTGAGCACGCACTTCGTCAAACCCGAGGTGTCGACGCGCACCGATCCGCAGGTCTACCTCGACAACGTCGAACAGGCCAAACGTGAGATCGTCGATGGGGAGATCTTCCAAGTTGTCCTCGGCCAACGTTTCGACACCGACTGCACGGCCGATCCGCTGACCGTCTATCGGATGCTGCGCCATTCGAACCCCAGCCCATTCATGTACCTGCTCAACCTCCATGACGACCAGGGACAGCCTGCCAGCATCATCGGCTCGTCCCCGGAAGCTCTCGTCACGGTCCGCTCCGGTGACGTCGTCACCCACCCGATCGCCGGCTCGCGACCTCGAGGAGCGACGACCGAAGAGGACTCCGCGCTGGCCAGAGACCTCATCAGCGACGAGAAGGAACGTGCCGAACACCTCATGCTCGTCGATCTTGCCCGCAACGACCTCGCAAAGGTCTGTCGGGCGGGCACAGTCGATGTCAGCGAGTTCATGGACATCGTGCGCTACAGCCACATCATGCACATCTCCTCGACCGTACGCGGAGAGCTCGCACCAGGACACACAGCCGTCGACGTGCTGCGTGCCACGTTCCCGGCGGGCACGCTCTCCGGAGCGCCGAAACCCCGCGCTCTGCAGGTCATCGACGAGCTCGAAACCATCGGCCGCGGAATATACGGAGGCGTCGTCGGCTACATGTCGTTCACCGGCGACCTCGACCTGGCGATCGCCATCCGCACCGGAGTCCTGCGCGACTCGGTCATGAGCGTCTATGCCGGCGGTGGGCTCGTCGCCGATTCGGTCCCCGAAGCCGAATATCAGGAATCTCAGAACAAGGCGGCCGCAGTCCTGGGAGCCGCGGCAGCAGCCGGCGCGGTGGACAGGCTCGGGTCCTTGGGCAGAGAGCGCGGCTGAGATGACGAAATCACGCGGAGTGCTCCTCGTCCTCATCCTGGCCGGTGCCCTGTGGGCAATCAGCCTTGCCTCCTGGCAGGCCGGTGTCCCCGGTGACTCACTGGGGCCTGCAGGTGTGGCCGATGTCACGGAGGACGCAAGCTCTCAGGCATCGCCGGTTGCGACCGCCTGTGTCGCAATCATCGCCGTCACCGGGCTGCTTTCAGCCATGTTGGGCAAGATCGGACGTGTCGTCGTTCTCGGCTTCGCCTCTCTGGCCGCCGTCGGCTACGGCATGACCGCACTGCAGGCGGTTTCATCCCCCGGGGCCACCGCCTGGCCGATCGTGGCCCTGTTTGCGGCAGCCATCGCGCTCATCGTCATCGTCTCCATCGCCTTCGCCTCGGCGAGATGGGCTAATTCGAACCGGTACGCCAGGACGGCGGAAGCCGGAGGCGACGAATTCGATTCGGCAGCGACCTGGGACGCCCTCTCCCGTGGGGACGACCCCGATCCCACCGCTGGTGGGGACGACGAGGAATCGAAATGACCTCGTGACCGGGTCGGTGTCTCGACCAAACTCGAAGCGTGTCACAATGGATGCAACAAGTTTTCACGCGTGCCACGCCTGCATCTCTAAGGAGCACCATGTCGCAAACCGTCGCTCGTAACGGC
Source organism: Brevibacterium sp. RIT 803 (assembly GCF_016892625.1). Classification (GTDB taxonomy): domain Bacteria; phylum Actinomycetota; class Actinomycetes; order Actinomycetales; family Brevibacteriaceae; genus Brevibacterium. Next base: position 191,641 of record NZ_JAFEMW010000006.1, on the reverse strand, counting down.
GCAACCGATCTCGACAAATCGACGATCGACTATGCAGCAATCGCCGACCCGGGACACGGAAACTCCGTGGCCGGTTGGACCGGTGTCATCGTGATGCTCATCGGCGTCACGATCGGCTGCGTCGGGTTCACGATCCACACCGCGACCATCACCTACGTCGGCATCGGCGTCGTCGTGCTCGGCCTCATCGCCGGCATCATCCTGCGTGCCGTCGGCCTGGGAAACAAGCCGAAGAAGAAATGACAGTTCTCGACGATATCGTCGCCGGAGTACGCGAGGATCTCGCCGAACGCCGGAGGCAGACACCGCTGGCAGACGTCATCGACCGTGCACGCGCGGCCCAGCCTGCGCGTGCGTTCGATCTCGAAGCAGACTTCGGTGTCATCGCCGAGGTGAAACGACGATCTCCCTCCCGCGGAGACCTCGCCCACATCCCGGATCCTGGGACCCTGGCCGGCCTCTATGCCGCTGGGGGAGCACGGGCGATCAGCGTCCTCACCGAAGGGCGTCGCTTCTCAGGAAGCCTGGCGGACCTCGACTCCGTCCGCGCAGCAGTTGACGTTCCCGTCCTGCGCAAGGACTTCATGGTCGAGGAGTACCAATTCCATGAGGCCCGCGCCCACGGTGCTGATCTCGTCCTCCTCATCGTCGCAGCGCTCGACGTCGAACAGCTCCACGAGTTCCATGCTCTCGCCCACGAACTCGGGATGACGGCCCTGGTGGAGACCCACAACGCTGATGAGCTGGCGATCGCGGCCGAACTGAAGGCCCCTCTGATCGGCATCAACACCCGCAACCTCAAGGACCTCAGCGTCGATACGAGCCGTTTCGCTCCCTTGGCCGATCTGGCACCGGCGGACTGCACACTCATCGCAGAGTCCGGAGTCATCGGTCCCGATGATGTCGAGGCCTACGCCGGAGCCGGCGCCGATCTCGTGCTCGTGGGTGAAGCACTCGTCACCGGCGGCGACGCCGAGTCAGCCGTGGCCGCGTTCACCTCGACCGGGCAGGAGCGCCGGGCGGCGACCAGTCGTCAGTCTTGATCCACCCGACCACCATTTCGAACCACGAAGGACGGCAATGACCGATTTGAGCCAGGAGAACGGACCCTACTTCGGTTCGTACGGAGGCAGGTTCTTCCCCGAAGCGCTGATCCCCGCACTCGACGAGATCGAGGAGACATGGCGAAAATCCCAGGTCGACCCGGAGTTCACGCAGCAGCTGCTCGACCTGCAGCAGAACTACATCGGCCGTCCCAGCCTTCTCACCGAGGCCACCAGGTTTGCCGCGCACTGCGGTGGGGCGAGGGTCTTCCTCAAACGCGAGGACCTCAACCACACCGGCAGCCATAAGATCAACAACGCCGTGGGTCAGGCTCTGTTGGCCAAACGCATGGGCAAGACCCGTGTCATCGCCGAAACCGGAGCCGGACAGCACGGTGTTGCCGCAGCCACGGCCGCCGCCCTCCTGGATATGGAGTGCGAGGTCTACATGGGTGAGGAAGACACCCAGCGGCAGGCGCTCAACGTTGCTCGGATGCGACTGCTGGGAGCCAAGGTCAACTCGGTGTCCAACGGCACCAAGACGCTCAAAGACGCGATGAACGAAGCGATGCGCGACTGGGTCGCCAACGTAGAGAACACGCACTACATCATCGGCACAGTCGCCGGCCCGCACCCGTTCCCGGCCATGGTCCGGTCCTTCCAGGACATCATCGGCGTCGAAGCTCGCGAACAGATCCAGAATGCCGTCGGTCGTCTGCCCGACGCGGTCTGCGCGTGTGTCGGCGGCGGGTCGAACGCTATGGGTCTCTTCGCCGCTTTCCTCGCCGATCCTGAGGTGAAGATCTTCGGCTTCGAAGCCGGAGGAGACGGCGTCGACAGTGGCCGTCACGCCGCCCGCTTCTCCGGTGGGCGCCCCGGAGTCCTGCATGGCTCGGCGACCTATATCCTCCAGAACGAGGACGGCCAGACACAGGGGTCCCACTCGATCTCAGCTGGACTCGACTACCCATCGGTCGGCCCCGAGCATTCCCACCTCCACGATATTCAGCGCGTCACCTACGAGCCTGTCGTCGATGAAGAGGCGATGGAGGCCATGCAGCTGCTGTCGCGGTCCGAGGGCATCATCCCCGCGATCGAATCCGCCCACGCCCTGGCCGGTGCTATGCGCATCGGACGGGAACTCGGCAGCGAGGCGGTCCTGCTCGTCAACCTCTCAGGACGCGGCGACAAGGACATGACGACCGCGGCCAAATGGTTCAACTACTTCGACGAAGGAGCTGTGCAGGTATGACGAGCTCAGGACCCAGAACCGGTACCACTCTGGATGCAGTCGCTCAGGCAGGCCGCAAGGCTGCCCTGATCGGATACCTTCCGGTCGGCTTCCCCTCTGTCGCGGGTTCCATCGAGGCCATGGTCGAACTGGTGAAGTCCGGAGTCGACATCATCGAGGTCGGCATGCCCTACTCGGATCCGGGAATGGACGGACCCGTCATCCAACGTGCCGCCGAGCAGGGACTTGCCGCCGGTGTGCGCACCTCCGACATCTTCTCTGCGGTCTCGGCTGTCGCTGAGGCCGGGGGGACCGCCGTGGTGATGAGCTATTGGAACATCGTGCTGCAGTACGGTGTCTCGGCCTTCGCCCGTGACCTGGACTCTGCCGGCGGCGGAGGCATCATCACCCCGGATCTCATCCCCGATGAGGCATCCGAATGGGTGAGCGCTTCGGACGAATTCGATCTGGACCGCATTTTCCTCGCTGCCCCTTCATCGACACCCGAACGACTGGCCACCATTGTTGATGCGAGCCGCGGATTCGTCTATGCCGCCTCGACGATGGGCGTGACCGGCGTTCGCTCCGAGGTCGACAACCACGCTCGTGAGCTCGTATCTCGGCTCAAGGACGCCGGAGCGCCGCACGCCTGCGTCGGGCTCGGCGTCTCGACGCGCGAACAGGCTGCAGAGGTCGCCGAATACGCTGACGGCGTGATCGTCGGCTCGGCACTCGTGCGCGCTCTCGACAGCGGCGGAGTCAGCGGAATCGCCAGCTTGGCCGCTGAACTCGCCGAGGGCTGTGCATGAGTCGGGCTCAACTGCTCGCATCGAATGACGCACTGCAGCTCGGTTCTGCCACGATCCCCGGGTGGGCCCTTTGGGTGCTCGCCCTCGGTGTCGTCCTCCTCATCGTCGGAATCGTCGTCTTCGTCCTCGCTCGCCGTGCCCGAAAGTTCGCCCGAGCAGCCGAAGGCACCTCGAAGAAGGGCGGCGAAGGCTTCGGGGGACACGGCTTCGGATACTTCGGAGCGGTCACCTCTGCGATCTCGATCACCCCGGATGTGAAGCGGAGAACTCGGGGCGAGAGCGGTTCAAAGTCCGACGACTGAGACTTTTAGGTTCGTTTTACGATCCTTTTTCTATTTCATTCGGATGCACCACATGGTGTATGTTGGGTTACCGACTGTGAGAACCACGTCACAATTGTGTCTGAGGACGATCTTCGAAGGGCACCGCGAAAACAGCTAGGGACAGCGCCGTCTTTAACGTAAACTCCTACACCCCGTGAAGGCAGCGATGTACAGTGAACACTCAACGACCCCGAAAGCTCCGCGTCAACCAGTTCGTGCCGGACTCTACGATCCCGCACTCGAGCACGACGCATGTGGGCTGGCGCTCATCGTCCGCTACCGTGGCCCGGCAGACCATGAGGTCGTCGAACAGGCTCTGACCGCACTGCGCAAACTCGAACACCGAGGCGGCATCGGCTCCGATGAAGGCACAGGGGATGGTGCCGGGATCACCCTGCAGATACCCCACGACTATTTCGCCGAGGTGCTCGGTGCTGACGGCGTCGAACTTCCGGAGCCGGGCAGCTACGCCGCAGGCATCGGCTTCTTCGCCCAGGACTACCGACAGGATCTCATCCCCGACGTGGCTTTCCCCACGGACGACAGGGATGCTCCGGTCACAGAGGGCAGGAACGATTCGCACGAGGATCAGGACGAGCTCGTCAAGCGGATCGCCGCCGAAGAGGGACTGAAGGTCCTTGCCTTCCGCGACGTGCCCCACGACGCGAGCGTGCTGGGCGAGACCGCACGCACCACGATGCCGCGCATGCGCCAGCTCTTCCTCGCCATCGACGAGCGGTATCCCTCCCGGGACCCACAGGATCTGAGCCGCCGGTCCTACATCGTGAGGAAGCGCCTCGACCATGCGGGTCTCTACTGCCCTTCTCTCAACCCGGGCACCATCACCTATAAGGGCATGCTCTCAACGGGCCAGCTCTCCGCCTTCTACACGGAACTGCTCGACGAACGGCTGACCTCTCGGATCGCGCTCGTGCATTCTCGCTTCTCGACGAACACGTTCCCGTCCTGGCAGCTGGCGCAGCCCTTCGGCACGATCGCCCACAACGGAGAGATCAACACGGTGCGCGGCAACCGCAACTGGATGCAGGCCAGGGAATCGAAGCTGGCCTCGGACCTGCTCGTCTCCCCGGTGCCCGGCACCTCGACGAGCTTGGACAGATTGTGCCCGATCGTGCCGCCCGGCGCCTCGGACTCGGCGTCATTCAATTCGGTGCTCGAACTCATGGTTGCCTCGGGCAGGTCGCTGCCGCAGGCGATGCTGATGATGATCCCGGAGGCTTGGGAGAACAACCCCGGCATGGGAGAGTCACGCAAGGCGTTCTATGAGTATCATTCGCTGCTGATGGAGCCGTGGGACGGACCCGCCTGCGTGGGATTCACCGACGGGAAGCTGGCAGGGGCGGTCCTCGATCGCAACGGCCTGCGTCCTGCGCGCTATGTCATGACCTCCGACACCGTGGTCCTGGCCAGTGAGATCGGCGTCGTCGACCTGCCCGAAGCGGACATCGTTGCTCGCGGTCGGCTGACGCCTGGACGCATGTTCCTCGTCGACACCGAGTCCGAACGGATCATCTCCGACACGGAGATCAAGAATCAGCTCGCCACTGAGCATCCCTATGAAGAGTGGGTCAAGAGCTGTTCGCGTCGACTCGCGGATCTGCCCACTCGGATCCACGTCACTCACCCGCAGTCATCGGTGCGCAGGCGTCAGCGAACCTTCGGCTACACCGAGGAGGAGCTGCGTATCCTCATCTCGCCGATGGCCGAGACCGGGGCAGAGCCCCTGGGAGCCATGGGTACGGACACGGCGATCGCGGCCTTGAGCAAACGACCGAGGCTGCTCTTCGACTACTTCCATCAGAACTTCGCTCAGGTGACGAACCCGCCGCTGGACTCAATCCGCGAAGACATCGTCACCAGCATGTCCTCGGGCATCGGGCGCGAAGGCAACCTGCTGCAGTTCTCCGAGCCGGACTCCGCGCATATCCTGCTCGATCAGCCGGTCATCGACAACGACGAACTGACGGCGATCTCGTACGTCCAGGGCCACCACCTCGGCGTCGACAATGGACGACCCAGTGTGACGCTGGCCGGCCTGTATTCGGTGAATGCCGGGCCTGATGCCATGGCAAAGCGTCTCGAGGCGCTGTGTCGGGAAGCCAGCGCGGCCGTCGAGGCCGGAGCAGTGTTCATCATCCTCAGCGATCGGGACTCGACAGCTGATCTTGCTCCGATTCCGTCGCTGCTGATGACTTCGGCCCTTCACCACCACCTGGTGCGGCAGCGTTCGCGGACGCGGGTGTCCATCATCGTCGAAGCCGGCGATGTCCGTGAGGTCCACCATGTCGCCACTCTGGTCGCATTCGGTGCCTCCGCCGTCAACCCGTACCTCGCCATGGAGACCGCCGAAGCGCTCGTGCGCTCAGACAGGATCCGCGGCATCAGCGAATCTGCGGCCGTGGAGAATGTGCTCACGGCACTGAACAAGGGGCTGCTGAAGATCATGTCGAAGATGGGGATCTCGACTGTCCAGTCCTACCACGGAGCCCAGACCTTCGAGTCCCTCGGGCTTTCGGACGACTTCATCGACGAGTTCTTCACCTCCACCCCGCACCAGCTCGGGGGCAAGGGAATCATTGAGATCACCGCGGAATCAAGTGCTCGGCATGCCGACGCCTACCGTGATGACCATCCACGGCCCTCGCACCGGAATCTGCTGGTCGGAGGCGAATATCAGTGGCGGCGGGAAGGTCCGGGCCACCTGTTCAACCCGGAGACGATCTTCAAGCTCCAGCACTCCACTGCCACAGGTCGCTTCGACATCTTCGAGCAGTACACCCACGCCGTCGACGAGCAGTCACGTGAGCTCATGACTCTGCGCGGACTGTTCGACCTCGTGCCCACGGAATCGGGTCCGATCGACATCGCCGAGGTGGAGCCGGCCAGCGAGATCATGAAGCGCTTCTCGACAGGTGCCATGAGCTACGGCTCACTGTCCCAAGAGGCACACGAGACTCTGGCCATCGCGATGAACCGCATCGGCGGAAGGTCGAACACCGGTGAAGGTGGAGAGGACACCGAACGTCTCGTCGATCCCGAACGCCGATCGGCTGTCAAGCAGATCGCCAGCGGACGTTTCGGGGTCACCAGCCATTACCTCACCGAGGCCGACGACCTGCAGATCAAGATGGCTCAGGGCGCGAAGCCGGGAGAGGGCGGACAGCTGCCCGGGGCGAAGGTCTACCCGTGGATCGCGAAGACCAGACATGCCACTCCCGGAGTGGGGCTGATCTCTCCGCCGCCGCATCACGACATCTATTCGATCGAGGACCTTGCTCAGCTCATCCACGATCTCGGTCGCGCCAATGCCAGGGCCCGCGTGCACGTGAAACTCGTGTCCGGGATCGGCGTCGGCACGGTGGCCGCAGGGGTGGCCAAGGCCGGAGCGGACGTCGTCCTCGTCTCCGGTCACGACGGAGGCACCGGGGCCAGCCCGCTGAACTCCCTCAAGCATGCCGGCACCCCCTGGGAACTCGGCTTGGCCGAAGCCCAGCAGACCCTGGTGCTCAACGGTCTGCGAGAGAAGGTCAGCGTGCAGGTCGACGGCCAGCTCAAGACCGGCCGCGACGTCATCATCGCCGCCCTGCTGGGTGGTGAGGAGTTCGGATTCGCGACCACGGCACTCGTGGTCTCCGGCTGCATCATGATGCGTGTGTGCCACAAGGACACATGTCCTGTCGGTGTCGCGACTCAGAACCCGAAGCTGCGCGAACGCTTCCATGGCCAGGCCGATCACGTCGTGAACTTCTTCACCTTCATCGCCGAGGAGGTCCGCGGCTACCTTGCGCAGCTGGGCTTGCGCTCACTCGACGAGGCGATCGGTGCTGTCGAGAGGCTGCGCATCGATGAGAAGCGTGCCGAGGCCTCAGGCCTCGACCTCGATCTGGCCGCGATCCTCACCGTGCCCGAGGACGTCCATGGCAACACCGCAGTGCCGCGCAAACGCACCACTGAGGTCAACCGCGACTTCGCCGGGGAGCTGGACCTGCGTCTGCTGGCCGAGGCCGGGGAGTCGATCGAGTCCGGGGCCACGGTCACGATCACCTCGGCGATCGAGAACACGGACCGCAGCGTCGGCACCCTGCTGGGGCACAATGTCACGCTCGCCCATGCCGAAGTGGGCCTGCCCGAGCACACGATCAGGCTCGACCTGCACGGCACGGCCGGGCAGTCACTCGGTGCCTTCCTGCCTCGCGGAGTCACCATCGACCTGCACGGCGACGCCAACGACTACGTCGGCAAGGGGCTCTCGGGCGGGACCATCAGCGTGCATCCGCACGAGGAGAACCCGACCAGACCCGAGCACAACGTCATCGCCGGCAACGTGCTGGGCTACGGCGCGACCGCCGGCAAGCTGTTCGTCTCCGGCCAGGTGGGGGAGCGGTTCATGGTGCGCAATTCGGGCGCCGAAGCAGTGGTCGAAGGGATCGGTGACCACGGGCTCGAATACATGACCGGAGGCCTCGCTGTGATCCTCGGCAGCACCGGACGCAACTTCGCCGCCGGTATGTCGGGCGGCACTGCCTACGTCCTGGACTTCAACCCCGCCAAGCTCAACCCCAAGGAACGCGCTGCCGGCGTATTCCGGTTCACCGGGGTGGGAATCTCCGATATGGAGGTCCTCCAGCGCCTGTTGGGTGAACATGTTCAGTGGACGGGCTCGCCCCTGGCTGCCCAGCTGCTTGACGGACTGCGCCGAGGAGAGGACGTCCTCTCCCGCTTCACAAAGATCATTCCCGTCGCCTATGCGATGGTCAAAGACGTTCAGGAAGAGTTCATCGCGGCAGGTCAGTCCGCGGATTCGGACGACGCCTGGCACAAGATTCTGGAGGTCGCCAATGGCTGATCCACATGGATTCCTCACCACCGACCAGCGCGAGCTGCCACGGCGGCGCCCGGTTCCCATCCGACTCATGGACTACCGCGAGGTCTACGAAGCAGGCGATCCGGAGCAGCTGCGCAGGCAGGCATCGCGGTGCATGGACTGCGGCGTTCCTTTCTGCCATCAGGGCTGCCCCCTGGGCAATCTGATTCCGGAGTTCAACGATGCGATGTATCGCGGTGAGCTTCCGCGGGCCGTCGAACTTCTGCATGCAACGAACAACTTCCCGGAATTCACCGGTCGCGCGTGCCCGGCACCGTGTGAGAATGCCTGCGTCCTCGGGATCAATCAGCCTGCAGTGACGATCAAGCAGGTGGAGGTCTCGATCGTCGACCAGGGCTTCGCCGCCGGACTCATCCAGCCGGTGATTCCTGAACGGATCACCGGGCAGACCGTTGCCGTCATCGGCTCCGGTCCGACCGGACTCGCCGCAGCCCAGCAGCTGACACGGGCTGGGCATACCGTCGTCGTCCACGAACGCGACGACCGCCTCGGCGGACTGCTGCGCTACGGGATCCCGGATTTCAAGCTCGAGAAGCAGCACATCGACCGTCGTCTCGATCAGATGCGCGCAGAAGGCACCCGGTTCAAGACGTCGGTCGAGATCGGCAGGGACATCAGCCTTGAGGACCTGCAGTCGAGCTTCGATGCCGTCATCGTGTGCACGGGTGCCACAGTGCCCCGTGATATGACCATCGCCGGCCGCGAGCTTCGCGGAGTCGAATTTGCGATGGACTATCTGGTGCCCTCGAATCGTGTGCAGGCGGGGGAGCGCCCTGGACCCGGTGGAGTGGAGAGCCACATCGACGCTCAGGGAAAGCACGTGGTCATCATCGGCGGTGGCGACACGGGTGCGGACTGTCTGGGAACGGCCCTGCGGCAGACTGCAGCCTCGGTCACGACGCTGGCGATCGGAGCTCAGCCGCCCATCGACCGCAGCGAGGCAGATCCCTGGCCCACCGTCCCGCGCATCTTCGAAGTCCAGTCCTCTCATGAGGAGGGCGGCACGCGGCGCTACCTCGCATCGACGACAGGGTTCGCCGGAGACGAGGAAGGCCGGGTGGTCGGGATCGATGTGGCAGAGACTCAGTTCGTCGACGGTCGCCGTGTGCCGACTCCTGGCACCGAGCACCGCCTGGATGCCGACCTCGTGCTCCTGGCCCTCGGCTTCTCTGGGCCGGAATCCGACGCTCTCGGCCTCGACGTCAGCGACAGCGGCGCCTTCGCTCGCGACGAGACCTATCTCGGTTCGACTCCCGGAGTGTTCATCGCCGGTGACGCTGGGCGTGGTCAGTCGCTCATCGTATGGGCGATCGCCGAGGGACGGTCGGTCGCGGCCGAGGTCGATCGTTTCCTCACGGGCTCGACTCGGCTGCCTGAACCCGTCGGACCACACGACAGATCGTTTTAAATGTTAAGATGATCTGTGTCAATTAATGAGAAGTCCGCACATCGGTGTGCGTGACTCTCCTCCGACGAACAGACGTGGCGGGCGGTTCGGATCGCCCGCCACGGTACAGGTAGGGTGGTGTGCATGAGGCGTGCAAAGATAGTCGCAACATTAGGTCCGAATCAGAACTCCTATGAAGAGATCCGCGCGCTCGTCGACGAAGGCGTCGACGTGGCCAGATTCAATCTCAGCCACGGCAAGCGGGAAGAACACGAAGAGAAATTCGCCTGGGTGCGCCAGGCCGCGCTCGACACCGGCCGCGCCGTCGCGTTGCTGCTCGATCTGCAGGGCCCGAAGATCAGGGTCGGCAATTTCGCCAACGGCAAGGAAGAGCTGGTCGAAGGCGCAGCCTTCACGATCACTAACCGCGACATCGCCGGCACCGCCGAGGTCGTGAGCACCACACTGTCGACTCTGCCGAGCGATGTGTCCGTCGGCGATCCGCTGCTCATCGACGATGGGCGCCTGCGTCTGCGTGCCACCGAGGTCACCGACACCGATGTCGTCACCGAGGTGGAGATCGGTGGAACGATCTCGAACCACAAGGGCATCAACCTTCCCGGTGTTCCGGTCTCCGTGCCGGCGCTGTCGGAGAAGGACATCGAGGACCTCAAGTGGGGCCTCAAACTCGGCTTCGACTGGGTGGCGCTGTCCTTCGTCCGCAGTCCCGAGGACATGGATGATGTCAGGGCAGTCATGGACGAGGTCGGCATCTCCGCACCCGTCATCGCCAAGCTGGAGAAGCCGCAGGCCGTCGATCAGCTCGATGCGGTCATCGATGCCTTCGATGGAATCATGGTCGCCCGCGGCGACCTCGGTGTGGAACTGCCCCTGGAGCAGGTTCCGATCGTGCAGAAGCGTGCGGTTGAGATCGCCCGTCAGCAGGCTAAGCCCGTGATCGTGGCCACTCAGATGCTCGAGACCATGATCGATGCGGCCAGGCCCACTCGCGCCGAGGCGAGCGACTGCGCCAACGCCGTCCTCGATGGAGCCGATGCTCTGATGCTCTCCGGTGAGACTTCAGTGGGCGACTACTGGGTCGAAGCGATCAGGACCATGAGCCGCATCATCGAGTCGACCGAGGAACACGGCATGGAACGGATCCCGCAGCTGGGCACAGTTCCTCACACCAAAGGTGGGGCTGTGACGGCCGCAGCGGTTCAGATTGCTGAACAGCTCGACATCGATCTGCTGTGCACCTTCTCCCAGACGGGTGACTCCGTACGCCGGATGTCGCGTCTGCGTCCCGCCTGGCCGATCCTCGGCTTCACCCCCGATGCTCAGGTTCGCCACCAGCTGGCACTGACCTGGGGTGTGCGCCCCTACCTGGTCAAGACTGTGCGGCACACGGATCAGATGGCCAGACAGGTCGATGCCGTGCTGCTCGCGGACGGAACAGCCCACGAGGGTGATCAGTCCATCCTTGTGGCCGGGTCACCTCCTGGAATCCCCGGGTCGACCAATGCTCTGCGCATCCACACGATGGGTGATGCCGCCAAGGGTGTTGCTGCTGCTTACGAAGACTCCTCGGACGATGAGGAAGATCCTTTGGCCGGGTACGGCATCGTCTCCGAAACGCCGGTCACTCATGAGGTGCCGATCGTCAAGGAGAACGGCACACCGAGGCACTGAGGCTCTCTGAAACGGCGGCTGCCCCTTCATGGGGTGGCCGCCGTTGTCATGTCCCGATGACATATGCGCGAGCAGCCACCTGAGCGGTTGGCGCCAGTGAGAGCCACTTCACTCGGACTTGCGGAATTTCTGAGATTGCTCAACAGTTGTGCTGTGAGTTGAACATTGCCTGAACTGAGATTCGCTCGAAGTGAGCGGCGTTCGGGTTGAGCATCATTCGGAAACCGACAGACGAAGAAGAGGAATGGCATGAGATTGCCCAAGTGGAGCCGATCATTCGGGGTGCAGGTCACCATTGCCCTGATTGCGGGCGTGGTCCTCGGGCTGATCGCCCGATCCTGGGGTCCGGTCAGCGAGGGTCAGGACAACTGGCTCGGTCAGACCTTGGACACCATCGGGTCGTCCTATGTGACCCTCCTCAAGGCGGCCGTCGTACCCCTCGTCATCACCGCGATCATCGCCAGCATCGGCAATCTGCGCAAGGTGACGAATGCAGCCAGGCTCGCAGTCTCCACCCTTCTGTGGTTCGCCTTCACCGCGCTCATCGCCGTACTCATCGGACTCATCCTCGGTGTCGTGATTCAGCCGGGTACGCACGCGGACGCCGCATCGTTGAGCGGTTCCGCCCCTGATTCGCAAGGCAGCTGGATCGGCTTCCTGACCGGTCTTGTGCCCGTGAACTTCCTCGGCCTGGAGGTTGCGACCTCACCCGATGAGGCCGGCGGCCTGGTCTCCGAGGTCGACTTCAACATCCTTCAGCTCATCATCGTCTCCGGTGCCATCGGCATCGCCGCGGTCAAGGTCGGCAAGGCCGCCGAACCGTTCCTCCAATTCGTCGAAGCGGCCTTGGCTGTCGTGCAGAAGGTGGTCTGGTGGATCGTGCGCATCGCACCGATCGGCACCCTCGGCCTCATCGGCAATGCGGTCAACTCCTACGGGTGGTCGACCATGGGTTCCCTGCTGTGGTTCGTCGTTGCTGTGTACGTGGGATTGGCGATCGTCTTCTTCGTCGTCTATCCGACGCTGGCTAAGCTCAACGGCCTCTCAGCTCGTCAGTATTTCTCCGGCGTGTGGCCGGCCGCCCAGATGGGCTTCGTCTCCCGGTCCTCGATCGGCACCATGCCCGTGACCCAGAAGGTCGCCACCGACAACTTCGGCGTTCCGCAGAGCTACGCCGCCTTCGCAGTCCCCTTCGGGGCGACAACGAAGATGGACGGTTGTGCCGCGATCTATCCGGCGATCGCCGCCGTCTTCGTGGCCCAGTTCTTCGGAATCGATCTCACGATCGTGCAGTACTTCCTGATCGTGTTCGTCTCCGTCATCGGCTCGGCGGCAACGGCCGGAACGACCGGTGCCACCGTGATGCTGACTCTCACGCTGTCCACTCTCGGACTGCCCCTTGAAGGTGTGGGTCTGCTCCTGGCGATCGAGCCGATCGTCGACATGGGACGCACAGCGCTCAATGTCTCGGGACAGGCTCTTGTCCCTGCCATTGTGGCCAAGCGTCACGACATCCTCGATGTCGACCGCTACGATGCTGTTCGTGTAGACGGCTATGTGCCGGTCGATGAGGTCGCAGAGGAGAGCGCCGGGGATTCCGACGAGGCTGAACTCGAACAGCCCTCGAGTGGAACGCGTTCCTGACCCTGGTGGGCATCTGGCCGGCATGAGCATTTCGCTGATGTCGGCCGGAACTGCCTTTTGAGCTGTTGCGGCGCAGAGCGCTTCGCGCTCGGCCGAGTCCACGCCGATGAGTTCCTCGCGGAGTGAGTGAAGGGGCCGGCGAACATGAGTTCGCCGGCCCCTTCACTGCTGCTTCGTGCCCAGTGACTGTCCGCTGACTGCCTGGGGGTAAGTACCGGATGTGGGACTCGAACCCACACGTCTTTCGACAATGCATTTTGAGTGCACCGCGTCTACCGATTCCGCCAATCCGGCTCGGCCGCGGAGCGAATCCGCGACAGGGTTGAGTTTACGACAGCTTCTCTGTGATTGCACAATCGGCGGCGGTGGCGACCATCACACTGGTGGTTACCATCACAGAAGAAACTTGGGTACCGACGTCGGTGCGCGCGTGGGCCTGGTTTAGACTGGTGCCGTGCTTTCAAACAGCGAACAACCAACTTCAGATGAGTCCGTGCCGGTTCGCCGCGTCGTAGTGGCGGAAGACGAGGCCGTGATTCGTCTCGATATCGTCGAGATGCTGCGCGAGGTCGGATACGACGTCGTCGGCGAAGCCGCAGACGGCGAATCCGCAATCCGCCTGGCCGAAGAGCTGCGCCCCGATCTCGTCGTGATGGACATCAAGATGCCCATCCTCGACGGAATCTCCGCTGCGGAGAGGATCGCCAAGGCGCGCATCGCTCCGGTGGTCCTGCTCACGGCCTTTTCGCAGAAGGAGCTCGTCGAGCGAGCTCGTGACGCGGGAGCAATGGCCTACGTGGTCAAGCCCTTCACCGCTGCGGACCTCATTCCGGCCCTCGAGATCGCCTTGTCGCGTCATGCAGAGATCAGCTCACTAGAGAGCGAGATCTCCGATCTGACCGAACGCTTCGAAACCCGCAAGGTCGTCGAGCGCGCCAAGAGCCTGCTCCAGACCTCGATGGGTCTGAGCGAGCCCGAGGCCTTCCGTTGGATTCAGAAGACTTCGATGGATCGTCGTCTGACCATGCGTGAGGTCGCGGACACCGTTCTCAAGCAGATCGGCTCCGACAAGTAGCCAGCGTTCACCCCAACACACACTGAGGCCGACGAATCCGATGAGGATTCGCCGGCCTCCTTCGTATTATGCAGTCATTGCCCTGCAGATCTCACGGGCCTGCAGATCATTTGGGCTCGGTTTTGAGGATCATGTTCGTGATTCGCACGATTGAGAGGAGCCGACCGGCGGCATCGGTCATCTTCACCTCGTGAGACACGATCGTGCGTCCCTGGTGGAGCACCTCGGCGCGGCCGGTCACTGTGCCGTCCCTCGCCGCACGCAGATGAGTGGCATTGAGGTCGACGCCGACGACATTCTTGCCGCCGGAGATGAGGAACGAATGCATCGAGGCCAGGGATTCGGCGAGTACGACATGGCCGCCGCCGTGGAAGAGGCCCATGGGCTGCGTGTTGCCCGCCACCGGTGCGGTGCCCGTGACGTGGTCGTGGGTCAGCTCTGTGAACTCGATCCCCATCTTCGCCGCCAGATCACCGACTGCGTCGGGGGCGTTGAGCTGGCCGAGCAGCTGCCTGCACTGCTCTCCGGTGGTCTCAGCAGTCAGTGAAGCGTCCGGTCTGAACATCGTTCTCCTTCATGTCAGTTTTGAACGATAGGCTATGCCATGTGACTCAAGTAAACGAATCCCTCCTGCTCATCGATGGACACTCTCTGGCCTACCGGGCATTCCACGCCCTGCCGGTGGAGAACTTCGCCACCAGCACCGGCCAGTCGACGAACGCCATCTACGGCTTCATCTCGATGCTCATCAATGTCCTCAGGGACGAGTCGCCCAGTCATGTGGCCGTGGCCTTCGACCTGGGCCGTCAGACGTTCCGCCTCGAAGAGTATCCGGAGTACAAGGCTGGACGTGCCAAGACACCACCGGAGTTCCACCCCCAGATCGATCTGATCAAGGACATCGTCATCGCGATGGGGATCACTGTGGTGACCAAAGAGGGCTTCGAAGCCGACGATGCGCTGGCGACGATGGCCCGCATGGGCACCGAAGCTGGAGCCAGCGTCGAGGTGATGTCCGGAGACAAGGACTCGTTCCAGCTCTCCAATGAGTCCGTGACGATCCTCTACCCCAAGCGCGGCGTCAGCGACCTCAATCGCATGACCCCGGCCGCGATCGAGGAGAAGTACGCGGTGACTCCCGCGAACTACCGTGGACTCGCTGCTCTGGTGGGGGAGAAGGCCGACAACCTTCCCGGAGTGCCCGGGGTCGGTGACAAGACCGCGGCGAAGTGGCTGACGTCTTACGGTGACCTGCCCGGAGTGCTTGAGAATGCCGAATCGATCAAAGGCAAAGTCGGTGAGAAGCTTCGCGACCACGTCTCTGAGGTCGAACGCAACTTCAGGCTCAATCGACTCCTCGACGATGTGGACCTGGGCCTGACCTACGCCGACCTGAAATGGGGCGAGGGTGACCCGAGTGAACTTTCGAGCCTGTTCGACCAGCTCGAATTCCAGGCTCTCGGCAAGCGGCTGAGTGCGATCTTCGGTGAGGAAGCCGTACCAGAGGAAGCTGCCGGACCCGCTCGCGAAGTCTCCGTTGAGACTCTTGATGTTCCCGGCCTTCTCGAGAAGATAGCTGATTCCGATGTGCTCGCTCTTGATTCCGACGCGCGGTACGAACTCGGGCACGGCGATGTTCGAGTCCTCGCTGTTTCCGGCACTCCGGAGGAAGCCTGGGTCGTCGACCTCGCCGAGGCGGGGGAGACAGCCGTTGCGAATCTGAGTTCTGCGCTGCGGACGAAGACCCTCATCCTGCACAGTGCGAAGACGCAGATCAAGGCGTGGCGCTCTCTGGGCCTCGAGGTCGATGACGTCGCCGGTGACACGGCTCTGGCCGCCTACCTCCTGGTGCCCGATCAACGCAGCTACGAGCTGCCGCAGATTGCGCTCGAGCGTGCCGGAATCGAACTGAGCGAGCCCGGAGGTGACAGCGGACAGCTGGCACTCGACCTCGACTCGGACCAGGCCGCTCAGACACACGGATATAGGGCTGCCGCGCTGCTTGAAGTCCACGAGATTCTGGCACTGGCAATCGATGAAGCGAACATGAGCCAGGTCTACCGCCACATCGAACTGCCGTTGGTTCCGGTGCTGGCCAAGATGGAGCGGGCAGGCATCGCAGTCGATGAAGCGGGTCTGTCCGGGCTCATCGATGAGTTCACCAAGCAGGCGGAGGAAAGCGCGAAGCTCGCCTATGAGGCGATCGGCCATGAGGTCAACCTCGGATCGCCCAAGCAGCTGCAGGCCGTGCTCTTCGATGAACTCGACATGCCCAAAACGAAACGCACGAAGACCGGGTACACCACCGACGCCGATGCGCTGGCGGAGCTGTTCATCAAGACCGAGCATCCGTTCCTGCAGCATCTGCTGGCCTACCGTGATTCGACGAAGCTCAAGCAGACCGTCGTGGGTCTGCTCAAGACCGTGGCCGAGGACGGTCGGATCCACACGACCTACCAGCAGACCGTCGCCGCGACAGGCCGACTGTCCTCGCTCGACCCGAATCTGCAGAACATTCCGGTCCGCACAGAATCAGGGCGGCGTATCCGTGAGATCTTCATCTCCGACCCGGAGATCGAAGACTCTCGGCTCCTGACAGCCGACTATTCGCAGATCGAAATGCGCATCATGGCCCATCTTTCCGGCGATGCCGCACTGATCCAGGCATTCAAGGACGGCGAGGATCTGCACTCCTACGTCGGTTCGAAGGTCTTCGGAGTCGGCATCGACGACGTGGACTCCGCAATGCGGTCGAAGGTCAAGGCCATGTCCTACGGGCTGGTCTATGGGCTCTCCGCCTATGGCCTGTCCCGACAGCTGGCGATCGGTGTGGACGAGGCGAAGAACCTCATGGAGCAGTACTTCGAGCGCTTCGGCGCGGTCAAGGACTACCTCGACGAGATCGTCGAACAGGCTCGAGCCAACGGCTACACGGAGACCATCATGGGTCGCCGGCGATACCTGCCGGCCCTGCACAGCGACCGGCGGCAGCTGCGGGACATGGCCGAACGTGCGGCCCTCAACGCCCCGATCCAGGGATCGGCCGCCGACATCATGAAGATTGCGATGCTCAAGGTCAGCGACCGCCTCGGCGATCTCAAGTCGACCGTCCTGCTCCAGGTCCATGACGAGATCATCGTCGACGTCCACCCTGACGAGGTCGACTCCGTAACGTCGATTGTGACCGAGGCGATGGGATCAGCCTTCGAACTGGACGTGCCCCTCGACGTCAACGTCGGCACCGGAGTCTCCTGGCACGACGCAGCCCATTGACGCAAAACTCGACCTCACGCGGAAGTGAACCAGACGCAAAACTCAACCGGACGCGGAAGTGAACCTGACGCGGAAGTGAACCTGACGCGGAGGTGAACCGGAATTCATTGTGCGATGACGTTCGAGAATGCTCGTGTGGGCGACCGTCATCGCACAGTGAACGCGGGTTCAGCGCGAACTGAGGTCGACGATGAGGTGAAGAGGTGCTGTGCTGCGCATTGCAGTTCGCGGCGACCCTGGCGGGTGCGCCGCAGTGCGGGAGTCAGTCCTTATTGAGAGTGGTGGAGAAGATGACGGTGCCGGGCATGAGCGAACCGCGTAGGGGAGACCAGCCGCCCCAGGCGGTCTGGTTGGACTCCGGCCATTCCGGCTCCGTCACCGAATCGATCGTGAAGCCGGCCGTGACCAGCAGATTCACCCAGTCGCCCATGGTCCGGTGGTGCTCGGCGTAGACCGGCTGCCCGTCCGCTGAGATCTCCACGTACGGCGTGCGGTCGAAGTATGAGTACTCGACGGTCAGCCCCGCTTCGCCGGGCACATCGGGAAACATCCAGCGCAGCGGGTGGGTGGTGGAGAAGGCCCACCGTCCGCCCGGTCGAAGCACACGAGCGACCTCGGAGAAGACGACATCGGCGTCCTTCACGAAGGGCAGCGCACCGTAGGAGGAGAACCCGACATCGAAGCTGTTCGACGCGAACGGCAGCTGTCGGGCATCGGCGTGGAGGAACGTCGGGGGAGTGGCATCATCGCTGAGCGGGTGTTCGCGCTGGAGCCTGGAGGCCTGCTCGAGCATGCCTGAGGACACGTCGACGCCGGTTGCGATCGCGCCTTCCTCGGCCAGCCAGCGCGAGCACTGTCCGGCTCCGCAGCCGACCTCGAGGATCTGCCTGCGAGCGACATTGCCGAGCAGATTCACATCGGATTCGCGGATTCCCTCCGGACACCAGATGAAATCCGTATCGCCGAGCGCACTGCCGTGCTCGGCCAGGTAATCCTCGGCAGAATTGTCCCAATAGCCTCTGTTGGCGCGGACTGATGCCTCTTCATCGATGGGCAGATAGCCGCCGCTGATGACCTCGGCCTGATAACTTCCGTCGCTCATCATTCCTCCGTGGCGATCGCCATGTTCTGTTTCCGACTTCGGCGTGCATTCACGCCATGGATGATGCTAGTATTGACAACCGTATGCGCGTATGCATACATGTCCAAAATCGTAATCGAGACCGGATCCAGTTCTCGGGCTGTTTCACAGCATCGCCTCAGAGTATCGGATCTGGACCATAATTCCATCGGAGTCCCAACCTATATGACCACCACCACGCCGGAATCGGTGCAGCCGAAGCAGGTCGCTGTCAACGACATCGGAACCGCTGAGGACTTTCTCGCCGCAGTCGACGAGACGATCAAGTACTTCAACGATGGCGACATCGTTGAGGGCACCGTCGTCAAGGTCGATCGCGACGAAGTGCTCGTCGACATCGGATACAAGACGGAAGGCGTCGTCCTTTCGCGAGAACTCTCCATCAAGCATGATGTCGATCCCGGCGAAGTTGTCGAGGTCGGGGACGAAATCGAAGCCCTCGTTCTTCAGAAGGAAGACAAAGAAGGCCGACTCATGTTGTCCAAGAAGCGTGCGCAGTACGAGCGCGCCTGGGGCGACATCGAAAAGATCAAGGAAGACGACGGTGTTGTCACCGGTACCGTCATCGAGGTTGTCAAGGGCGGCCTGATCGTGGACATCGGTCTGCGCGGCTTCCTGCCTGCTTCCCTCGTTGAGATGCGTCGCGTCCGCGATCTGGCTCCTTACATCGGCCAGCAGGTCGAAGCCAAGATCATCGAACTGGACAAGAACCGCAACAACGTCGTTCTGTCCCGTCGCGCATGGCTCGAGCAGACCCAGTCCGCGGTCCGCCACGACTTCCTGCAGACCCTCCAGAAGGGCCAGGTCCGTCCCGGCGTCGTGTCTTCGATCGTCAACTTCGGTGCATTCGTCGACCTCGGTGGTGTCGACGGACTCGTTCACGTCTCCGAACTGTCCTGGAAGCACATCGATCACCCAGGTGAGGTCGTCACCGTCGGTGACGAGGTCACCGTTGAGGTGCTCGACGTCGATATGGATCGCGAACGTGTCTCCCTGTCGCTCAAGGCGACTCAGGAAGACCCATGGCAGCACTTCGCTCGCACCCACGTCATCGGACAGATCGTTCCCGGCAAGGTCACCAAGCTGGTTCCGTTCGGTGCTTTCGTGCGCGTCGAAGACGGCATCGAAGGCCTCGTCCACATCTCCGAACTCGCAGTTCGCCACGTGGACCTGCCAGAACAGGTCGTCTCCGTTGACGAGACCATCTACGTCAAGGTCATCGACATCGACCTCGAGCGCCGCCGCATCTCGCTGTCGCTGAAGCAGGCGAACGAGGGCGTCGACCCCGAGGCCGACGAATTCCTCGACCCTGCCCTCTACGGCATGCCGCAGGAGTACGACGAAGACGGCAACTACAAGTACCCAGAAGGCTTCGATCCCGAGACCAACGAGTGGATGGAAGGCTTCGACTCACAGCGCGAGGTCTGGGAGCAGCAGTACGCTGCCGCTCAGGAGCGTTGGGAAGAGCACAAGAAGCAGGTCGCCAAGGCCATCGCTGCGGACGCCGAAGCAGGCTCCGAAGAGGCCGGAAGCGCTCCTGCCGAGGCTGCACCAGCCACCGGATCGTTCTCCTCGGAAGAGGCAGGCGACGAAGGAACACTGGCCAGCGACGAAGCTCTCGCAGCTCTGCGTGAGAAGCTTGCAGGCAGCTGATAACAGCACTCACAAGGGCTCCCGGTCGATTGATCGGGAGCCCTTTGTGTATGCACCCACTCTGCTGCAGCGAGCCCGACCATGGCTGTGGTACGCGCTGCTGCTCACTGTCGCCAGCATCTGCGTGTTCGGACAGGTTGCCGCCGATCCCGGAGGGCAGGTAGCCGCCGGCAACGACGACTCATCACTCTTCATCTGGTGGCTCGGGCACGCAGCGGATATCGTCGCTAACCAACTGGGATTGGGCACCGATGAAACCCCATCGGGAACAGCGAACGGGTTACTCTACACGGAGGCGATGAATACCCTCAACGGGGGTGTCAACGGTGCCTGGAACACCTCCCTGGCCGGACTGGCCCTGATCCTGGCCCCCGTCACCTGGGCGGCCGGGCCCATCGTCAGCTACAACCTGCTCATCATCTCCATCCCGGTCCTGGTCAGCCTCGCGACTGCGGCACTCTTCACGCGTTTCCTGACCCGAATCCCCGCCTTCGTCGCAGCCGGCGGTGTGGGCTTCTCCAGCTACGTGATCGCCCAGTCCTCAGGCCATCCCAACCTCGCATTCGCCGTGGCACCACCGCTGGTGGCACTCATCATCATCCGGCTGGTGTTCCGCACGCCCTCGTCCGTGCTCTTCAACCGTGAGTTCTGGACGCTGAGCCTCGGCCTGGGAGCCGTCCTGGGATTCCAGTTCTACGTCTCCACCGAGGTCCTCGCCGGCACCTTCATCGCCGCTCTGTGTCTGCTGGTGGGCATCGCCGCCTTCGGACGAAAGGCCTGGACGCTGACCAGCTGGGTGCGCTTGGCGCTGGGAGGCGTGCTCGGCTCCGCACTTTCCCTGCTCATCGCACTGCCGCTCCTGCTCACGATGCGTGGACCGAACGCTCCCGACGGTGCGATCAGACCTCACGGAGTATGGAACACAGACCTCCTCGATCCCATCATCCCCGCAGGTCCGACCCTTCTCGGGACTGGTTCCTCGCCGATCCCGCGCGTGATGGACATCGATGCCGCAGAGCTCGGGGCCTACGTCGGAGTTCCAGCGCTCATCGCCGCTGCCATCATCGTCATCTGCCTCGCGCGCAGCCCCAGGTATGCGAGGATTCTGCGCATCGCCTCGGCGACGGGGCTCCTGGTCTTCGTCCTGTCACTGGGCTCACCGGTCCTCTTCAACGGGACGGCGGTCTTCGCAACCGGTCCCTTCGCGCTCGTCGAAGCCATACCGGTGCTCAACAACATCCTGCCCATGCGCCTGGTCCTGCATTCGACGATTGCGCTGTTCGCGATCCTCGGCTGCGGTCTGCAATGGGCTCTCGACCATATTCGGAGGCGCTTCGCCCAAGCCCTGCTGGGCCTGCTGGCGGTCGCCGCGGTCTGCGTGATCCCCGGCGTGCAGAACTCACGTGAGGTCTACGTGCCCGACTTCTACACCGATTCCATCGCCGAGGCCGTTCCCGCCGGAGCCGTCGTCAAGACCGTGCCACGCCCCCTGGCCTGGGCCGAACCACATGCCGATGAAGCCATGGTGTGGCAGTCCGTGAGCGGCTTCCACTATCGGGAGACGGGCGGCTATTTCATCGGTTCGAGTCCCGACGCGGCGGTGACATATGTCGCACCCGAGGACGCTCTCGACGAGCTGCTGCACGAGACGGTGTACTCGGGCGGCCCCTTCCCGGACCCTGACAGCAGTGAGGTCAGCACAGCTGTCGATGAGCTGCGTGGCTCAGGAGTCGACTATGTGGTCCTTGCCCCTGAGGCGCCGCTCCTTCCCGGCGGGGACGGAGAATACGAGGACTTCCTCGACGCCAGTCTCGGCAAACCTTCCTTCGCCGACGACGGGGTACTGGTCTACCCGCTGAATCGCTAGGCTGAGCTCATGCTGAAAATTGGTCTCACCGGTGGAATCGGTGCAGGGAAGTCAACCGTGTCCGAGATCCTCGCCGCACATGGTGCTGTGATCATCGATGCCGACAAGATCGCCCGGGAGGTCGTCGCGCCGGGGGAGCCCTTACTCGAGGAGCTTGCGAAGAGATTCGGCGAGGATGTCATCACCGGCGGCGGGCTCGACCGGGGCCAGCTGGCAGCAGCGGCATTCGTCGACGAGGAGTCGACCGATGCGTTGAATGCGCTCATGCATCCCGCGATCCGCGACCGCACCCTCGAGCACTTCGCCAGGCATTCCGACGCCGAGGTGGTCGTCCACGATGTGCCGCTGCTGGTCGAGAATGCGATGGCCCCTGCCTATCACCTCAATCTCCTCGTCGACGTTCCGTCCGATCTCCGGCTGCAGCGTCTGATGAGTGCCCGGGGCATGGATCGTGCCGATGCCCAATCGCGTATCGCACGGCAGGCAGACGACGAAGAACGCTATGCAGTCTGCGACGTGATCATCGACAATGCTGGTTCGGTCAATCAGACGCAGGAGCGAGTTGCGCGCCTCCTCGACGATCGGATCCTGCCGTTCGCGGCCAATCTGGAAGCTCAGCGTCGTGCGGCACGGGGGCCGGTCGAGCTCGTCGACCCGACTGATCAGGACTGGCAGATGCAGGCGCAGCGGATCATCGCAAAGCTGCACCACGGCATCGGCTCACGGTTGCGCATCGACCACATCGGTTCCACAGCAGTTCCCGGCCTGGCGGCCAAGGACGTCATCGACCTGCAGCTCCTGGTGCCCGATCTCGACACCGCACGTGGACTGTCTGACACTCTGGCCGATCTGGGGTATCCGGGCGATGACGCCGTCGACAACCTCGGCCAGGGGCAGTTCGAGTCCAAACGGTTCCACGCGAACACGGACCCGGGGCGGGCCGTCAATCTTCATGTCCGAACCGAGGATTCAGTCGGTGCCGTCTTCGCACAGGAATTCGTCGAACTGATGCGCACGGACTCAGCCGAACGCGAGAAGTACGCACAGGTGAAGCGAACTCTGGCCGATGACCACGCCCGCGATGCGCACACCGCGGGATATGCCGACGCCAAGGAACCGTACTTCCTGACGATGCGCCGACGACTCGTCCCAGCAAGCTTCGACTGAGCAGTTCACAGCGGAGTCTCGGCTCAGCGGTTCACTGTGTCATGGGCGAGGGTTAGTGTTGGACCATGAGCTCAGAACGTCCCCTGCCAGCCATCGGCCACAGGCCCGATGTCACGCGCACAGTCGCCCCGTTCGAAGTCGTCTCCGAATACTCTCCATCCGGCGATCAGCCCACCGCGATCACCGAGATCTCGGAGCGCCTCGACCAGGGAGAGCGGGACATCGTGCTGCTCGGCGCCACCGGTACAGGCAAGTCCGCGACCACGGCCTGGCTGATCGAACAAGTTCAGCGACCAACCCTGATCATGGCACCGAACAAGACTCTGGCCGCGCAGCTGGCCAATGAGTTCCGGCAGTTGCTGCCCAACAACGCGGTCGAATACTTTGTCTCCTACTACGACTACTATCAGCCCGAGGCCTACGTCCCGCAGACCGACACCTTCATCGAGAAGGACTCCTCGGTCAACGATGAGGTCGAACGCCTGCGCCACTCCGCGACGAACTCTCTGCTGACCCGGCGAGACGTCGTCGTCGTCTCCACCGTGTCCTGCATCTACGGCCTGGGTACACCGGAAGAGTACGTCGATCGGATGGTGACCCTCAGACGGGGCGAACAGTGTGACCGCGACGAGCTCCTCAAACGCTTCGTATCGATGCAGTACGCACGCAACGACATGGCATTCACACGTGGCACCTTCCGCGTCAGAGGCGACACCGTCGAGATCATCCCGCAATATGAGGAACTCGCCCTGCGGATCGAGTTCTTCGGCGACGAGATCGAAACTCTCCAGACGCTGCATCCTCTGACAGGCGAGATCGTCCGGGAAGAGGAGACGATCCACGTCTTCCCCGCTTCGCACTATGTCGCCGGTGAGAACCGGATGGGGAGAGCCGTCAGCGAGATCGAGAACGAACTGCAGACGCGGTTGAGCGAATTCGAATCGCAGAACAAACTTCTCGAGGCCCAACGCCTGAAGATGCGCACCACCTATGATCTCGAGATGATGGAGTCGATGGGGTTCACCTCCGGCATCGAGAACTACTCGCGGCACATCGACGGACGTCCCGCCGGGTCGGCACCGAACTGTCTGCTCGACTACTTCCCAGAGGACTTTCTCCTCGTCATCGACGAATCCCACGTCACGATCCCTCAGATCGGCGGCATGTACGAAGGCGACATGTCACGCAAGCGCACGCTGGTCGAACACGGATTCCGACTCCCCAGCGCGATGGACAACAGGCCACTGAAGTTCGACGAGTTCCGTGAACGCATCGGACAGGCCGTGTATCTGTCGGCGACTCCGGGCAACTTCGAACTGGGAAATGCAAATGGCTACGTCCAGCAGATCATCCGACCCACAGGTCTCGTCGATCCGGAGATCGTCGTCAAGCCGACGAAGGGACAGATCGACGACCTGCTCGACGAGATCAGAACTCGCGTCGATGCACAGGAGAGAGTCCTGGTCACCACGCTGACGAAGAAGATGGCCGAGGATCTCACTGACTACCTCCTCGAACACGATGTGAGAGTGCAGTACCTCCACTCGGACGTCGACACACTGCGCCGAGTCGAACTTCTGACAGAGCTCAGGGCCGGCGAGTTCGATGTCCTCGTCGGAATCAACCTTCTGCGTGAGGGCCTCGATCTGCCAGAAGTCTCCCTTGTGGCCATCCTCGACGCTGACAAGGAGGGTTTCCTGCGTTCGGCCACCTCCCTGATCCAGACGATCGGTCGCGCGGCTCGTAACATCAACGGCCAGGTTCATATGTACGCCGACACCATCACGCGGTCCATGCGTGAGGCCATCGACGAGACCGATCGTCGACGCGAGATACAGGTCGCGCACAACAAGGAACACGGCATCGACCCCATGCCGCTGGTCAAGAAGATCGCCGACATCACCGAACGCCTGCAGCGAGAGGACGCGGACACGCGTGAGCTCCTCACCGAATTCGACTACGGCAAGGGCAAACGCGGTTACAACTCGACGCTCACCGACGAACAGCGTCAGGCAGCAGGCACGTCCGGTTCCCTGCGCCCACCGGCAGCCGACCTGACCGAACTCATCGAGTCACTGACCTCGCAGATGCACACGGCGGCAGCGGAGCTGCAGTTCGAGCTCGCGGCCCGGCTGAGGGACGAACTCTCGGATCTCAAGAAGGAACTGCGGCAGATGAAGCAGGCCGGGCACGCCTGATTCGACCCACGTGCTCATGCACATGCATCCGCACGACTATACTGGTGTGGCTGGCGAAAGGGAGTATCCCGTCCATCCGTGCTCGTCACCACGATCCGTCAGAGGGTCCGGGCACGGAGCGCACGCCGCCACTGTCACAGTGGTCATAGCGTGGGAGAGACTTTCGGCACGGATACATCACTGACACCTTTGAAAGGCATCCATGGATATCCTGTCCTCCACACTCGCAGCAGGCGGTCAAGCCGCAGCTGGGAGTGAGTCCGTCATCCCCGCGTGGTTCATGATCACCTCGGGCATCGTCGTCGTTGCGATCCTCGTCTTCGACCTGCTTCTCGTGATCAAACGGCCGCACACTCCGTCGATGAAGGAAGCGGGCATCTGGGTCGCCTTCTACGTCGGCCTCGCCATCATCTTCGCCGGAGCGCTCTTCGCCATCGGAGACTCAACTCACGGCAGTGAGTTCCTCACCGGCTGGCTGCTCGAATACTCGCTGAGCATCGACAACCTGTTCGTGTTCATCATCATCATGGGCAGCTTCTCGGTACCGCGGAAATATCAGCAGGAAGTCCTGATGGTGGGCATCATCATCGCCATCGTCTTCCGCGGCATCTTCATCTTGGCCGGTTCCGCGATCATCACCGCATTCGTCGAGGTCTTCTTCATCTTCGGCATCTTCCTCCTCATCGTCGCCTTCCGCCAGGCATTCAGCAATGAAGATGAGGGCGACGGAGAGAACGGTCTCATCCGACTCCTGCGCAAGCGGATCAACGTCGTCGACGAGTACCACGGCAACAGCCTGCGCGTGACGATCGAGGGCAAGAAATACTGGACGCCCATGTTCATCGTCTTCATCGCGATCGGGTCCACGGACGTCATGTTCGCCCTCGACTCGATTCCAGCGATCTTCGGCGTCACACAGAACACGTTCCTCGTCTTCACCGCGAACGTCTTCGCGCTGATGGGTCTGCGCCAGCTCTACTTCCTGCTCGGAGGTCTCGTCGACAAGCTCGTCTACCTCCATTACGGAATCGCGGCGATCCTCGCCTTCATCGGTGTGAAGCTCTTCATCCATGCTCTGCACGAATCGGACTGGGGCTTCCTGTCCTGGGGCAAAGCAATCCCAGAGGTGCCGACCTGGTTGTCGCTGAGCTTCATCGTCTTTGCCATGGTGGTGGCGACACTCGCCTCATTGGCGAAGATGAAGAAGGACGGCATCCCTATTCGCAGCTCGAACTCCAGCTCAGCGGAGTCAGACGCCTCGCAGGACTGAGTGACCGATCCTGCTGCCGCAGGTGCGGCTGTGCGCGGGTGTCCTCCCGAGTGGGGACACCCGCGCGCGTGGGCCATGCGGCACGAGACTCAAGTCTCTGAGAGCAGGCTCAGTCCTGGGAGAACGGACCGAAGACTGGGGTCCACTCCCGAACGATCGTCTCGTCGATGACACCGATCGAAGCATAGGGATCGTTCGCCAAGTGAGCGTCGATTTCCTTGCGGTCGGCGGCCTGCAGCAACAGCAGACCTCCGGGAACCGGTTCATTGTCCAACGGGCCCGAGGCCAAAACGGTTCCGGCTTCGTACAGATCGGCCTGCCACGCACGGTGCGCAGGTCGTGACTCCATCCGGGCGTCGGTATCTGGTCCATAGACATAGTTGACAGCGAAAACCGGCATCTGAAACTCCTGAGGTTCGATCAATAGGATGGACATCAGTCTAAACGGAAAGGTCTGTGCATATTTGTGGTGCGATTGCAGGAGATCCCAGCGGAATTCGCTGATGAAGACGCAGTGTATGAGGCGTTCGGCGACTACTGCGAAGAGCTGGGGATCGAACCGTATCCCGCCCAGGACGAAGCCATCCTCAACATTTTGGCCGGCGACAACACTATCGTGGCCACTCCCACAGGTTCGGGCAAGTCCCTCGTGGCACTGTTCGCCCTCTACCAATCGTTCACCCGCGGGATCAGGGCCTACTACACGGCCCCGCTCAAGGCGCTGGTGAGCGAGAAATTCTTCTCCCTCATCGACGCCTTCGGCGCGGAGAACGTCGGTATGATCACCGGCGATTCCACCGTCAACGGGGAAGCGCCCGTGATCTGTGCGACGGCCGAGATCCTGGCGAACCAGGCTCTGCGCGAAGGCGGAATGGTCGACGCAGGCATGGTCGTGATGGACGAATTCCACTATGTCGCCGATCCTTCTCGCGGGTGGGCATGGCAGGTGCCCCTGCTCGAGATGCCACAGGCGCAGTTCGTACTCATGTCGGCGACGCTGGGCGACACGAGCGAGATCTGTCGCACCATGGAAGAG
Organism: Brevibacterium sp. RIT 803; assembly: GCF_016892625.1. Lineage (GTDB taxonomy): Bacteria > Actinomycetota > Actinomycetes > Actinomycetales > Brevibacteriaceae > Brevibacterium. The sequence goes on along the minus strand of NZ_JAFEMW010000006.1, from coordinate 163,926 downwards.
ACCACCGGCCGCGACAGCTCCGTCGTCACCTCGGCGACCCGACCGGTTCCACTCGAGTACGAGTACTCCACCGAGACACTCTCTGACACATTGCGCTCCCTGGTGCGCAACGACAAAGCTCCCGTCTATGTCGTGTCCTACTCCCAGGCAGGCGCAATCGATCTGGCCACAGGCCTGTTGTCCGTCGATCTGGCGTCGAAGGAACAGAAGGCCGCGGTCGCAGCAGCCATCAAGGGGTTCACCTTCGCGAAGGGATTCGGACAGAGCCTGCGCAAGCTGCTCCTGCATGGCGTCGGTGTCCACCACGCGGGCATGCTGCCCAAATATCGCCGTCTGGTCGAACAGCTCGCACTCAAGGGTCTGCTGTTGGTCATCTCAGGCACCGACACGCTCGGCGTGGGCATCAACGTTCCCATCCGCTCTGTGCTGCTGACAGGACTGACGAAATTCGACGGCCGGAAGATGCGCAAACTCAGCGTCCGCGAATTCCAACAGCTGGCAGGCCGCGCGGGTCGCGCGGGGTTCGACACCCGTGGCTACGTCATCGCGCAGGCACCCGAACATGTCATCGAGAACATGCGGGCAGAGGCCAAGGCGGCCAATGCCGACAAGAAAAAGAAGAAGGTCAAGAAGAAATCAGCCCCGGCCGGATTCGTCGGCTGGTCGGAGGAGACCTACACCAAACTCATCGAATCCCAGGCCGAATCTCTGCGCTCACGTATGAAGATCGACCATTCGACGATCCTCAACCTCGTCGCCCGGCCGGGATCGGACGTGGGCACGATCAGCCGCTTCATCGACAAAACCCACGAAAGCCGGGAACGTCACCTTGACCTCAAACTCACAGCCTTGAGCATCGGCCGCTCTCTCATCGATGCCGGCCTCATCGAAGCGAGGGGAGGCGAACTGGTCCCGACCACCGACCTTGGGCCCCAATTCGCCCTCAACCAGCCGTTGGCGCCCTTCGTGCTCGCCGGTCTCGAACTCCTCGACCCGGAGTCGGAGACCTACGCCCTCGATGTGGTCTCGCTCGTCGAATCCACCACGCCGGTGCCGTTTCCCGTCCTTAAGGGCCAACTCGATCGGCTCAAGAAGGACACCCTGGCCGAACTCAAAGCAGACGGCCTCGAATACCCCGAGCGCATGGCCATCCTTGACGAGATCGAAGGACCGAAGCCGCTGGCAGATGTCCTCGATCCCGCCTTCGAGCACTTCATCGTGGTGCACCCGTGGCTGCGGGCGGGGAACTTCGAACCGAAGTCGATCGTTCGTGACATGATCGAACAGGCAATGGGCTTCACCCAATTCGTCAGCTACTACACTCTCACCAGGGTGGAGGGCAGCCTCCTTCGCTACCTCACCGACGTGTTCCGCGCGCTGACACACAATGTGCCCGCCGACAACAGGACGGAGGAGCTCTCGACCATCATCGAATGGCTGGGGGAGACGATCGCCCGCACCGACTCGTCTCTGCTCGACGAATGGCGCACCCTGCAGGGGCTGTCCCCGACGGACTTCGCCGACGAAGAGCTGCCAGACCTCGATCGCAAGTTCTCAGACAACGAGCGAGTCTTCACCGCCGAGGTGCGCAATGCCCTGTTCCACCGGGTGCTGTTGGCAGAACGTGCCGACTACGCCGAACTGGGCCGCCTCGACGCCGACAGCGGCTTCGATGCCACGGCGTGGGAGGACGCGATCGAAGACTTCTACGAGGAATACGGCGACCTCCTCACCGATGGGAAGGCCAGAGGCAAGGAATATATCTCGATCGAACCTGGTTCCCAGACGTGGACCGTCCGTCAGACCTTGGCCGATCCCGATGACAACAGGGACTGGGCCATCGACGCCGAGGTGGATGTGCCGGCAAGCGACGAAGCCGGAGACATCGTGCTCCGAATCCTCGCGGTCGGAGAGATCAGCGCCCGTCCCCATACAAGCAATGTCAGTGCCGAGTAATACAGTGGTCAGGTGATGAAAACTAACAGCGGTGAGCAGTCGACAGGCGTGTCACATCTCGACACTCTGTGGGTCAAGGGCGCACGCGCCCATAACCTCAAGAACGTGGAGGTCGCCCTACCTCGCGATTCCATGATCGTCTTCACCGGTCTCTCGGGGTCGGGGAAGTCATCTTTGGCCTTCGATACGATCTTCGCCGAGGGGCAGCGCCGTTACGTCGAGTCCCTGTCCTCATATGCCCGAATGTTTTTGGGCCAGATGGACAAACCCGACGTCGATTTCATCGAGGGCCTGTCGCCGGCGGTGTCGATCGACCAGAAGTCGACCTCCCGCAACCCTCGCTCCACGGTCGGCACCATCACCGAGGTCTATGACTTCCTGCGCCTGCTGTGGGCTCGCATCGGCGTGCCGCATTGCCCCGTGTGCGGTGAGATCATCACGAAGCAGACTCCACAGCAGATCGTGGACCAGCTGCTCGAACTCGAGGAGCGGACGAAGTTCCTCGTGCTGGCTCCCATCGTCCGTTCCCGCAAGGGCGAGTTCGTCGACCTCTTCACCGAGCTGCAGGCCAAGGGCTTCTCTCGCGCCATCGTCGATGGAGAGCAGATCAGCCTCAGCGAACCTCCCACCTTGGAGAAGCAGTACAAGCACACGATCTCCGTCGTCGTCGACCGTTTGGTGGCGAAGTCGGGTCTGCGCCCACGCCTGACCGACTCCGTCGAGACTGCGCTGGGCCTGGCCGACGGACGTATCGATGTCGAGATGGTCGACGAAGGCGTGACCCGAACCTTCTCGGAGCACATGTCGTGCCCGAACGAGCACCCGCTGGCGATCGACGAGATCGAACCCCGCACATTCTCGTTCAACTCGCCCTTCGGTGCCTGCCCCACCTGTGACGGCATCGGCACTCGGCTCCAGGTCGATGAGTCACTCGTCGTTCCCGATGAGGACCTCAGTCTCGGCGAGGGTTCGATCGCCCCCTGGGCCGGCGGAAAACAGGTGACGAAGTACTTCAACCGCCTCCTCAAAGGTCTCGGCGATGAACTCGGCTTCGATATGAAGACCGCGTGGAAGGATCTGCGCACCTCCGACAAGACTGCGATCCTGACCGGCAAGGACTACAAGGTCCACGTCAAATACAAGAACCGGTTCGGACGCGAACGCACCTACTCCACCGGATTCGAAGGCGTCTACCAGTACATCCAGCGCAAGCACGAGGAAACAGAGTCGGAATGGTCGCGGGAACGCTACGAGTCCTACATGCGCGAAATTCCCTGTGCGAGCTGCAACGGTGCCCGACTCAAACCGGAGATCCTCGCCGTCAAGGTCGGCGGAAAGTCGATTGCCGAGGTCTCCGAGCTGGCTCTTGACGAATCCGCCGAGTTCCTCTCACAACTGGAACTGGACTCTCGCGATGCGGCAGTTGCGGCCCAGGTGATGAAGGAGATCAACGCACGTCTCGGCTTCCTCCTCGACGTCGGGCTCGACTACCTCAGCCTCGACCGGCCCGCTGGCTCGCTGTCCGGCGGTGAGGCGCAGCGCATCCGCTTGGCCACACAGATCGGCTCCGGCCTCGTCGGGGTCCTCTACGTCCTCGACGAGCCCTCGATCGGTCTCCACCAGCGCGATAACCGACGACTCATCGAGACACTGAACAAGCTCAAGGAGCTCGGCAATACCCTCATCGTCGTCGAACACGACGAAGACACCATCTATTCGGCCGACTGGATCGTCGACATCGGTCCAGGTGCGGGCGAGCACGGGGGAGAGGTCATCTACTCGGGCCCAGTCGACGGTCTCAAGGACGCAGATCGCTCCATCACCGGTGACTATCTCGCCGGACGCAGAGCCATCCAGGTCCCGACCACTCGCAGGCCCGTGGACAAAGACCGTGTCGTCACGGTTGAGAAGGCCGTCGAGAACAACCTCCGTGACGTCTCTGTCTCCTTCCCCCTCGGTGTGCTCACCGCGGTCACCGGTGTCTCCGGCTCAGGCAAGTCGACCCTGGTCAACGAGATCCTCTACACCCAGATGGCCAATGTCCTCAACGGCGCCTCTCGGGTTCCGGGCCGACACAAGCGAGTCACCGGACTGGACAATCTCGACAAGGTCGTCCACGTCGACCAATCACCGATCGGCCGTACCCCACGGTCGAACCCGGCGACCTACACCGGGGTCTTCGACCGCATCCGGCGTCTGTTCGCAGAGACCGAATCGGCGAAGATCCGCGGCTACCAGCCGGGGCGGTTCTCCTTCAACGTCAAGGGCGGACGCTGCGAGAACTGCAGCGGCGACGGCACGATCAAGATCGAGATGAACTTCCTGCCCGACGTCTACGTCACCTGCGAGGTCTGCGGGGGAGCCCGCTACAACCGCGAGACGCTTGAAGTGACCTTCAAAGGCAAGTCCATCGCCGAGGTGCTCGAGATGCCGATCGAGCAGGGTGCCGAGTTCTTCGCCGCGATCCCTGCCATCGCCCGACACCTCAACACCCTTGTGGAGGTCGGGCTGGGCTATGTTCGCCTCGGCCAGCCCGCAACCACTCTCTCCGGTGGTGAAGCCCAGCGAGTCAAACTCGCGGCTGAGCTCCAGAAACGGTCCCGCGGTCGCACCGCCTACGTTCTCGACGAACCGACCACCGGACTGCACTTCGAAGACATCTCGAAGCTGCTCCATGTGCTGCAGGGGCTCGTGGAAAAGGGCAACACGGTCATCGTCATCGAACACAACCTCGATGTCATCGGCAACGCCGACCATGTCATCGACCTCGGCCCGGAGGGCGGACGAGGCGGTGGAAAGATCATCGCCCAGGGCACCCCGGAAGAGGTGGCGGTCAATAAGAAGAGCCATACCGGGCGATTCCTCAAAGCGTTGCTCGATGGCTGATCCAGCGTCCTACCGCCCGGCCACAGGCAGCATTCCGACCTCGGCCGGGGTCTACAAATTCCGTGACCCCGACCGGCGTGTGATCTATGTCGGGAAGGCGAAGAACCTCCGCAATCGGTTGAACTCGTACTTCTCGAACCCCGCGCAGCTGCATCCCCGGACCTCGACGATGGTCCACACCGCTGCCTCAGTGGAATGGACTGTCGTCGACACTGAGGTCGAGGCGCTGCAGCTCGAGTGGACGTGGATCAATGAGTTCAACCCGCGGTTCAACGTCATGTTCCGCGACGACAAGTCCTACCCGTATCTCGCGATCACGATGAACGACGAGGTGCCGCGGGCCTTCATCACCCGTGGCAAACGTCGTAAGGGCGTGAAGTACTTCGGACCCTTTGCCCAGGTGTGGGCGATCAAGGACACGCTCGACCTGCTGCTGAGGGCCTTTCCGATGCGCACCTGCACCGCCGGAGTGTACAGACGAGCCGAACGCAGCGGGCGTCCCTGCCTGTTGGGATACATCGACAAATGCGCCGCCCCCTGTGTGGGACAGATCAGCGTTGAGGGCCACAAGGATCTGGCCCGCAGCATCTCTGACTTCATGTCCGGCAACACGGGTCGATTCATCAGCTACCGGCAGAAGGAGATGGCTTCGGCTGCCGAGGAACTCGATTACGAACGGGCAGCCCGCCTGCGGGACGAGATCACGGCGCTGCAGAAGGTGCTCGACAAGTCAGCGGTCGTGCTCTCCGTCAACGCAGACTGCGACGTATTCGCTCTCGTCACCGAGGAGCTCGAAGCTTCGGTGCAGGTCTTCCACGTCCGTCAGGGACGCATTCGGGGACAGCGCGGCTGGATCATCGAACGCTCTGACGACCACAGCCCTGCCGAACTCACCACCGATTACCTGCGTCAGGCTTACACGGGTCTCGATGCGGATGCCATTCCCCGCGAGATCCTCGTCGACACGGTCCCTGCAGATATCGACTCGCTCGAGAGCTGGCTGAGTGAACAGCGCGGATCCAAAGTCGCCGTGCGGGTTCCGGAACGCGGAGAGAAGAAGGCCGTTCTCGAGACCGTGGCGAAGAACGCGAAAGAAGCTCTGCTCCAGCATAAGCTCAAGCGTTCCTCCGATCTGACCACGCGCAGCACGGCGCTCAAGGAGATCCAGGAGTACCTGTCGCTGCCCGAGGCGCCCCTGCGCATCGAATGCATCGACATCTCTCACACTCAAGGCTCCAATGTCGTGGCCTCACTCGTGGTGTTCGAAGACGGTCTCGTGAAGAAGCGCGACTACCGTCACTTCGCCATTCACGGCGAGGCCGCAACCGATGACACGGCGTCGATGTATGACGTCGTCTCACGTCGCTTCAGCCGTTATCTCGAACAGATGAGCTCCGATGAGCCCGATGAACGGTTCGGGTACCGTCCCAGCCTGCTCGTCGTCGATGGGGCCGGCCCGCAGGTCGCGGCGGCCACCAGAGCCCTGCACGATCTGGGCATCGTCGACATCTCGGTAGTCGGTCTGGCCAAGCGACTCGAAGAGGTCTGGGTCCCAGACGATCCGTTCCCCGTCATCCTGCCCCGGAACTCAGAGGGACTGTTCCTCATGCAGCGCCTGCGCGATGAGGCTCATCGCTTCGCCATCAGCTACCACCGATCGAAGCGGGCCAAGGCGATGACCAGCTCCGTCCTCGATGACATCTCCGGACTGGGCGAGTCGAAGAGGACCGCGCTGCTGCGCCATTTCGGCTCTGTGAAGAGGGTGCGAGCGGCCAGCATCGAAGAACTGTGCGAGGTTCAGGGCATCGGCCGGGCTCTCGCTGAGAAGGTCGCGGCCGCCCTCGCGGAATGATCTCACGGTGCTCGGAGACCGACAGGGCAGCAGGCACTGAGCCCACAGGCGGACAACTGCTCTAGAGTAGTTCTCGACAGCTGTCTTCAACCGCGCAGCCCCAAGGAGGACGTGTGAGTACGCAGGCCGAATCGAACGGCTCCGACCATCCCATCGAGGTCGTCCTTGTGACGGGAATGTCCGGAGCGGGTCGGACCACAGTGGCCAATGTGCTCGAAGACATGGATTGGTACGTCGTCGACAATCTGCCTCCGCAGATGATGCGTCCCCTCGTCGAACTCGTCGCCCGTGCCGATGGGGCTCTGCCCAAGATCGCCATCGTCACCGATTCGAAGGGACGGGCGAAGTATGAGGAGCTCGAAGACACGATCAGTGACTTCCTCGATCAGGGGCTGTCCCTGCGCATCCTCTACCTCGAAGCAGCCGATGAGGTTCTCGTCCGACGATTCGAGTCCACTCGCCGCCCCCACCCGCTCCAGGGCGAAGGGACGCTGCTGGAAGGGATCGAGGGCGAACGTTCGGCCCTCGAATCGCTCAAACACCGGGCCGATATCATCATCGACACCTCAGAACTCAACGTCCATCAGCTCTCGACCCAGGTGCGTAAGCGCTTCAGCACCGTCGACACTCCGCTGCTGCGCCTGACCGTGATGAGCTTCGGCTTCAAATACGGACTGCCCAAGGACGCCGACCACATCGCAGATGTCCGTTTCCTGCCCAACCCGTACTGGATTCCGCATCTGCGCGGACACAACGGACTAGACTCCGACGTCGCGGACTTCGTCCTGGGTCAGAACGGGGCAGAAGAGTTCATCGAGCGCTACACCGCGACCCTTGACACGGTCTCACAGGGCTACCTCCACGAAGGTCGCGGTTACGCGATGATCGGCATCGGCTGCACCGGCGGAAAGCATCGCTCGGTGGCGATCAGCGAACGCGTCGCCAAGAGCCTCGCCGCGCAGACCGGTATCCCGGTCACCGTCCGCCACCGTGATCTGGGGAGAGAGTGAGATGGAGACCGAAGATCTCCCGCAGATCATCCCTGCCGTCAAAGACAAGGGACCGAAGATCGTCTCCTTCGGGGGAGGCCACGGCCTCTACTCTGCTCTGCGGGCCTTCCGTCTGCTCACTGAGTCTCTGACAGCAGTCGTCACGGTGGCCGACGACGGAGGTTCCTCCGGCAGGCTCCGCGACGAACTCGGCGGCCTGCCTCCCGGAGACCTGCGAATGGCCCTGGCTGCTCTCTGTGACGACGGGAACTGGGGTAAGACCTGGCGCGACGTGATCCAGCACCGTTTCGACTCCGACGGAGAGCTCAGCGGACATTCCGTGGGCAACCTCCTCATCTCGGCTCTATGGCAGATCCATGGAGATCATGTCGCCGGCCTCGACTGGATGGCCAAGCTGCTGCGTGCCCACGGTCGGGTTCTGCCCATGTCCTCGGTCCCACTGACGATCGAGGCCGATGTGAAGTTCCCGGGATCCTTCCAAGTCGTGCGCGGTCAGTCCGTGCTCGCCTCCACCCTGGGCCATGTCGAGACCGTCCGGCTCGATCCTCCGGTACCACCGGCCCGACACGAGACGATCGAGGCCGTCGCCGAGGCGGATGTGCTCAATCTCGGACCCGGCTCCTGGTACACCTCTGTGATGCCGCACCTCCTCGTTCCCTCCCTTGCGGAAGCCATCGGACGATCCTCCGCCGTGAAGTCTCTCACGTTGAACCTCAGCTCCAGCGACGGCGAAACAAGAGATCTCAGTCTCAGCGAACACCTCGTCTCACTGCACAGGCACGCACCCTCGCTCGAGCTGAGCTACGTGCTCGTCGACGAGGCCGCAACCCAGGTGGAACCTGATCTCGAGCGGTGTGCACGTGAGATGTTCAACGCCAAACTGTGGGCCCGTCCGCTGCACTCACGGCGGGCAGGACAGCATGACACCCTCAAGCTCGCCGCGTGTTACCGTGACATGTTGGTGGACGCTGGGATCGGCGTGGACGAGCAGTGGTAGCAAATCCAGTTGCAGGAGGACGAACAATGGCACTGACCGCTCAGGTCAAGGACGAGTTGGCACGGGTGAAGATCACCCGCACTTCTGCTCGCAAAGCCGAAGTGTCGGCGATTTTCCGCTTCTCCTCCGCACTTCACCTCGTCAATGGCTCGATCGTGCTCGAAGCCGAACTCGACACCGCACAGGCGGCAAAGCGTCTGCGCAGCGAGATCAAGGATCTCTACGGCCAATACGCTGACATCGTCGTCATCAACGCCGCCGGAATCCGCCGCTCGAACCGCTATCTCCTGCGCGTCACCCGCGACGGGGGTGCTCTGGCTCGCCAGACTGGCCTCGTCGACAACCGCGGACGACCAGTGCGTGGACTGCCATCTGCAATCGTCAACGGCTCTGTTGCCGATGCCGAAGCCGCCTGGCGTGGAGCGTTCCTCGCCCACGGTTCCCTGACCGAACCGGGCCGTTCCTCTGCCCTCGAAGTCACCTGCCCGGGACCAGAGGCGGCACTCGCCCTGGTCGGCGCGGCCCGAAGACTGGGACTGAGCGCGAAGGCACGCGAGGTTCGCGGCGTGGACCGCGTCGTCATCCGCGACGGTGACGACATTGCGGCCCTGCTCACGCGCATGGGCTCCCACAGCGCTGTCCTCGTGTGGGAGGAGCGTCGAATGCGGCGCGAGGTCCGTGCCACAGCGAACCGTCTGGCCAACTTCGACGATGCGAATCTGCGCCGCTCCGCCCGAGCTGCAGTGGCCGCCGGAGCCCGAGTCGAGCGCGCCTTGGAGATCCTCGGTGACGAGGTGCCCGAACACCTGCGCTACGCCGGTCAGCTGCGTGTGACGCACAAACAGGCATCGCTTGAGGAACTGGGCCAGTTGGCCGATCCGCCGATGACCAAGGACGCCGTCGCCGGTCGTATCCGGCGACTGCTCTCGACTGCCGACAAACATGCCGAAGATCTGGGAATTCCGGGCACAGAGGCCAGTCTCACCCCGGAAATGCTCGAAGATCGTTAAGATCGAGGCATGAGACGAATCGCTATCAACGGCTTCGGCCGTATCGGTCGTGCCCTGTACCGCCTGTCCCTCGAATCCTCATCTGACTTCGAGGTCGTCGCCATCAACGATCTCACCGACACTCAGACTCTGGCTCATCTGCTGGCCTATGACTCCGTGTGGCCTCGCTTCGATCACACGGTCGAGGCCGGCGAAGACTCACTGACCGTCGATGGAACCACCATCGCAGTGATCAGCCAGGCCGATCCTTCGCAGATCGACTGGTCAGCATACGAAGCCGAACTCGTGGTCGAATCCACCGGACGCTTCACCCGACGTGACCAGGCCGAGGTCCACCTCGGCGGGACTGTGAAGACAGTCGTGCTCTCGGCGCCGGGCAAGGACGTGGATGGAACCTTCGTCATGGGCGTCAACGAAGCAGACTTCGACCCGGCACAGCACACGGTCGTCTCCAATGCCTCGTGCACGACGAACTGCATGGCCACCATCGTCAAGGCCGTCGACGACGCCATCGGTGTTGAATCCGGCCTGCTCAACACGGTCCACGCCTACACCGGCGATCAGATGCTCGTCGACGGTCCGCACCGCGACGTGCGTCGCGCCCGAGCCGCAGCCGTCAACATCGTCCCGACGACAACCGGTGCCGCACGCACCGTCGGCAAGGTGATGCCGCACCTGGCAGGCAAGCTCGACGGACTCGCGATCCGCGTCCCCGTCCCCGCCGGATCGATCATCGACTTCACCTTCACCCCGAAGAGGGGCGCCACGACCGAAGAGGTCAACGAGATCCTGGCGAAGGCCGCAGAGTCCTCGCCGTACCTCGAATACTCCACGGCACCTCTGGTGTCGACCGATATCGTCGGCACCAGCGCCTCGGCGATCGTGGATTCCCAGCTCACAATGACGCTTGGCAACCAGATCAAGGTCGTGGCCTGGTACGACAACGAATGGGGCTACACCAACCGCCTCAAGGACATGGTCAGCTACATCCTCGGTGAAAGGAACAAATGAGGACATACGACGACCCGCAGATCTTCTCCCACCGCACGGTCCTCGTTCGCAGCGACCTGAACGTGCCGATGGACGAAGGCACGATCACCGACCGTGGTCGCATCCTGGCTTCGGCCGGCACGATCAAGTCCCTCGCCGAGGCGGGGGCACGGGTGATCGTCATGTCCCACCTGGGGCGGCCCAAGGGCACTCCCGATCCGCAGTTCTCGCTGCATCCGCTGGCTCCGGAACTCGCCGAGGCGATCGGTCGCGACGTCGTATTCGCCGCCGACACCGTCGGTGACGAAGCGACGACCAAAGCGGCGGCACTGGACGACGGTGAAGTCCTTCTGCTCGAAAATCTGCGCTTCAACTCCGGCGAGACCTCAAAGGACGATGGCGAGCGGAAGGCCTTCGCAGAGCAGCTGGCCGCACTGGCCGATGACTTCGTCTCCGACGGCTTCGGAGTCGTCCACCGCAAACAGGCATCGGTCTATGACATCGCAGCCCTGCTGCCGCACTATGCCGGATCTCTCGTCCGCGCCGAGGTCGAAGTCAGTGATCGGCTGCTGAACTCGCCACAGGCGCCATTCACGGTCGTCCTCGGCGGATCGAAGGTCTCCGACAAGCTCGGCGTCATCGACAATCTCATCGAACGTGCTGACAACCTGCTCATCGGCGGCGGGATGGTCTTCACCTTCCTCGCCGCGCTCGGCCACGATATCGGATCCAGTCTCGTGGAGAGGGATCGAATCGACGACGTCAAGGGCTACCTCAAGCGTGCCGAAGGCGGGGGAGCGAACATCGTCCTGCCCACGGACATCGTGATGGCCGCCTCCTTCGCCGCTGACGCCGAGAACTGGGTGCGCCCAGTCGCGGAGCTCGAGGCCACACAAGCAGGTGCGCAGGGCCTGGGTCTCGACATCGGTCCCGAATCGGCCACAGCCTATGCCGAGGTGATCTCAGGCTCGACCACCGTCTTCTGGAACGGCCCCATGGGGGTCTTCGAATTCCCTGCCTTCGCTGCCGGAACCAAGGCAGTGGCAGCGGCACTGACCAACAAGCCAGACACCGACTCGTCTCGACTGACTGTCGTCGGCGGAGGTGATTCTGCTGCTGCCGTGCGCACACTCGGCTTCGGCGATGACGAGTTCGGGCACATCTCCACAGGAGGCGGTGCCAGCCTCGAATACCTCGAAGGCAAGACGCTGCCCGGACTCGAAGCACTCGCGTGAGAAAGAAGACGACAATGAGCGATCGGACCCTGCTGCTGGCCGGCAACTGGAAGATGAACCACGATCATCTCGAAGCGATCTCGAGTGTCCAGAAGCTTGCTTGGGCACTTGAGGACGCAAAACTCGACGGGACGCAGTGCGATGTCGTCGTCATTCCTCCGTTCACCGACATCCGATCCGTGCAGACTCTCATCCAGGGTGACAAACTGTGGCTGACCTACGGTGCACAGGACGTCTCGCAGCACGAGCCGGGAGCGCACACCGGTGAGATCGCGGCATCGTTCCTGGCCCGACTCGGCTGCACATATGTCGTCGTCGGTCACAGCGAGCGGCGTGCGAACAACGACGAGAGCAACGACGTCGTCGCAGCCAAGGTCAAGGCCGCACTGGCGCAGGAGATCACACCCATCCTGTGCATCGGTGAATCACTGGAACAGCGTCAGGAGAAGACCCACGTGGACTTCACTCTCACGCAGCTCGAGGAGTCCTTGGCCGGCCTCGATGCCGCCGCGCTCGACGGGCTCGTCATCGCCTACGAACCTGTCTGGGCGATCGGCACAGGCGAGACTGCGACGGCAGAGGACGCAGCCGAGATGGCCGCGGCCATCCGCGCCCGCCTGGAAGAGAAGTACGGCTCCGCATTGGCGTCGAGCACCCGGATCCTCTACGGTGGTTCGGTCAAGACCGATAACGTCGCTGAGATCCTGGCCTCTGACGATGTCGACGGCGCGCTCGTCGGGGGAGCGAGCCTCAACGGGCCTGATTTCGCCGCTTTGTGCAAGGCCGCAGTAGCCAAGTAGACTGACCAACAAATCCTCTGACGAAATATAGGTAGTTCTCGACGTGGAAATCCTCAACATCATACTCATCGTGCTGCTCGTTCTCACGAGCATCTTCCTGACACTCCTCATCCTCATGCACAAAGGCAAGGGCGGAGGCATGTCAGACATGTTCGGTGGCGGCATGTCCTCGTCGCTGGGTTCCTCTGGCGTGGCTGAGCGCAACCTCAACCGGTTCACGACTCTGATGGCGATCATCTGGGGCGCATGCATCATCCTGCTGGGCCTCATCACCCGCTTCAACGCCTGACGTAGGCCCCGATCTTGGCTGCGAAGGCACTGCCTGAGCGCTGGGGACGGAATCTCGTCTGAGGCCACCTCGGCGTTCCAGCCGCCACGACGCCTAGTTCATCGACCACGACGAAGGACCCTGACCGATTGGTCAGGGTCCTTCGTCGTGCCCAGAGGAGTGACCTCCACCCGAAGTCAGCACAGGCCCGAAGTCAGCACAGGCCCGAAGTCAGTCAACTCCGTAGTGGTGCAGGGGCTCGACGTCGCTGATCGCGCGACGCAGCTGATCAAGACCCTGTGCGCGGTCGAGCAGGTGAACTCTGAGTACTGGGCGTCGCTTGTCCCGCAGAGCCGCGGCATCGCCGAGGGCCTGAGCACGCTGCAGCTCAGTGAAGCCATAGGGGCGACCGGGAACCAGCAGATCCGTCCGAGGTTCGGCTGTGATCTGCAGGAACACTCCGTTGGGGTGACCACCCTTGTGGTACTGACCTGTCGAATGCAGATAGCGCGGTCCGAATCCGAACGTCGTCTGCACACCCGAATGCTGTGAGACCAGGGCTCGGAGGCCTTCAGCCTCTGCGTCGGCGATGCGGTCGATGAACGCCTGCACACCGACGTATCCGTACTCGTCGACCTGTGCGAAGAGCTCTCCGATGGCACCGACGAGGTCAGTGGCCTCCTCGAACTCACCGAAGACCTCGACCTGTTCCTCACGGAACGCAGGCTCTGCCGGTGCTGCCGACGAACCGTGTGAGAGGGCTTGCCTGGCATGTTCCTTAGCGGCCTCGACATCCGGCTGGTCGAAGGGATCGACCCCGATGCTGTAGCCGGCGATCGCAGTGGCGAATTCCCAGAAGACGAACAGCTCACCAAGGTCGCCTTCGAGTTCCGCGTTGAAACCGGATGGTGCCTCGACCTCGGTGATGGGACCCAGAGTGCACAGCATGGCGTCTGCACGGGCGTCGAAGAAGCCGACGTCAGCGGCACCGTCGACGACGACGGGCAGGACGCCCTGACCGTCCTTGCCCAAGGACTCTGCCACGAGCTGCTCGACCCATTTGCTCATCCCCGACAACGCTGGGGTGGTCTCGGCGAGGACGAGCTTCTCTGTTGCCCTGGCATGGCCGATGCCCAGCCAGGTCCCGAACTGCAGTGCTGGATTGTCAGGAGCATCAGTCCCCAGACCTCCGACAGCTTCTGCCGCGGACTCCGCGATCGCGCGGACGTCGACACCGGCAAGACCGGCAGGGACGAGTCCGAAGGCCGACAGCGCACTGTAGCGCCCGCCGACGGTCTCATCCGCGTGGAAGGTGGCCAGAAAGCCCTGCTCGGTGGCCAAAGCGTCGAGCTCGGTCCCCGGATCGGTGATGGCGATCAGACGAGACGCTGGATCGATACCCACCGATTCGAAGGCTGCTGAGAATGCGCGGCGAATCGCATCTGTCTCGATCGTCGTGCCTGATTTGGAAGCGACGATCAGGACGGTGTGGGACAGATCGGTCCCGATCGCCTCGGCGACCTGATTGGGATCGGTGGAGTCCACGACCTCGAGCCTGACCCCCGCGGATTGAGCCATGACCTCCGGGGCCAGCGACGAACCGCCCATCCCCGTCAGGCTGATTGAGCGCAGACCCTGCGCCTCCAGTCGGGTCCGCAGAGCCTCGATCTCATCGACGAGCTCCGCGGCCCGCTGCGGCAGATCCACCCAGCCCATGCGTGGCACAGGCTGCTCGTCGTCCGTGAACAACGACGCATCCTTGGCCGCCAGGCGGGAGGGGACGCGCGCTTCGAGGAGACGCCCTACCTCGGCCTCGTAGTCCTCAGAGACCGGAACGCTGTGCTGGAGTCTCATGCACGGTCCAATGCAGTGCGAATCGTGTCCTGCAGCTCCGCCCAGCTGACATCGAACTTCTCAAGTCCCTGCGTCTCAAGCACGGTCATCACCTCCGCGTAGTCGATTCCGAGCCGTGCCAGACGGTCGAAGACCTCGTCGGCGGCCCGGTAGTTCTCCGGTGAGATCTCGGCAGTCACTTCACCGTGATCGGCGAAGGCCTGCATCGTCGGTTCGGGCATCGTGTTCACAGTGTTCTGGGCAACGAGTCCAGCCACGTACATCGTGTCGGGGTAATCGGGGTTCTTGACTCCGGTCGACGCCCACAACAGTCGCTGCGGCGTGGCACCCGCGAGCTCGAGGACCCTGAAGCGCTCGGATGTGAACAGCTGCGAGTGGATCTCATGGGCCAGCACGCAGTTCGCGATTCCCGCCCGCCCCTTGAGGTCTGCCCCGGCTGGATCATCGAGGTCGTCGAGCCGTGCGTCGATCTCCGCATCCACGCGGGAGACGAAGATCGAGGCCACGGACTTGATCTGACTGAGATCATGCCCGGCGACTCGAGCCTTCTCCAGTCCCTGGAGGAAGGCTTCGACGACATGGCGGTAGCGGGTCAGGGAGAACACCAAGGTGACGTTGACGCTGATGCCTGCTGCGATGGTCTCGGAGATCGCGCGCAGTCCGGCTTCGGTCGCGGGGATCTTGATCATCGCATTGGGTTCGCCCACGCGCTCCCACAGAGCCTTCGCCGCGGCGACGGTGCCCTCGGCATCGTGCGCCAGCGGGGGAGCGACCTCGATGGACACGCGCCCGTCTTCGCCGTTGGTGGCGTCGTAGACAGGACGGAAGAGTCGGGCAGCGGCCGCGACGTCCGAGGTGGTCAGGGACTCGATCGCCTCATCGGCGGAGACCTTGCCCTCGCCGAGCTCTGCGACGGCGGAGTCATAGCTGTCCGAGCCGGCGATGGCATTGGCGAAGATCGTCGGATTCGTCGTCACTCCGGTGACGTTCGAGTCCTCGATGAGGCGTGCCAGGTCGCCGGACTCGAGCCGTGTCCGTGACAGGTCATCGAGCCAGATGGAGACTCCGTGCTCGCTCAGCTGTGCCAGATTGCTGCTCATGCGTCCTCCTTCGCCGCTGCGATCGATTCCTCGGCGGCGGTGACGACGGCCGCCGGGGTGATTCCGAACTTCTCGTACAGTGTGGCGTAATCGGCCGAAGCACCGAAATGCTCGATCGACACAGCACGGCCGGCATCGCCGAGGTACTTGTGCCAGCTCATCGCCGAGGCGGCTTCGATGCTCACACGAGCCTTGAGGGTCCGGGGCAGGACCGCTCTGCGGTAGTCCTCGGGCTGAGCATCGAACCATTCCTGGCACGGCATCGAAATGACGCGTGCGGCGGTGCCTGCGGCCTGCAGCTCTTCGGCTGCTGCGATCGCAATGGCGACCTCGGAACCGCTGGCGAGGATGGCTACCTCGGGCTCATCTGCGGTGTCGAAGAGAACATAGCCGCCACGAGCCGCCTCGGAGGCAGGGGCATACTTCTCACGGTCGAGGACCGGAACGGCCTGACGGGTGAGCACGATTCCGCTGGGACCGTCGGTGCGATCGAGGATCCTGCGCCACACGACCGAGGTCTCATTCGCATCGGCTGGGCGCACCAGGTCAAGACCGGGAATCGCACGCAAGGCGGAGAGGTGCTCGATCGGCTGGTGCGTGGGTCCGTCTTCGCCGAGGCCGATCGAATCGTGGGTCCACACGAACACGTTCGGCAGCTGCTGCAGAGCAGCCAGCCGTATGGCCGGACGCTGGTAGTCGCTGAAGACGAGGAAGGTGCCGCTGTAGGGGCGCGTGCCGCCGTGCAGGGCGATGCCGTTGCCGATGAGTCCGGCGGAGAATTCGCGGACGCCGAAGTGGATGTTGCGCCCGTATTCGTTGCCGGAGAATGCACCGGTCGAACGATGTTCGGGCAGGAAGCTCGGGTCGCCCTTGATCAGTGTGTTGTTCGATCCGGCGAGGTCGGCGGATCCGCCCCACAGTTCGGGCATGGTTGCCGCGATGGCGTTGAGGACCTGCCCGGAGGCGGCGCGAGTCGCGATGCCCTTGTCGCTGGTCTCGAAGACAGGGAACTGGTCGTCGAGTCCTGCTGGAAGTTCGCGCTTGGCCAGGCGGTCGAAGAGTTCGGCGTTGGTCGGGTTCGCCGCACGCCAGGCGCTGTAGGACTCGTTCCACTCGATGTGGGCTCCGCGACCGCGGTCCAATGCCGAGCGGGTGTGGTTGAGCACCTCGGCGGGCACTGAGAAGGTCTCGTCGGGATCGAAGCCGAGGATCTCCTTCGTCGCCTTGATCTCGTCGTCGCCGAGTGCCGAACCGTGAGAGCCGCCGGTGTTCTGTGCGTTCGGAGCGGGCCAGGCGATGATGGTCGAGAGGCGGATGAAGGAGGGGCGGGGATCAGCCTTTGCCGCTTCCATAGCGGCGTGGAAGGCTTCCACGTCCTCCTTGTATTCGTCGCCGGCTCTGAAGTCGACGTGCTGGATGTGCCAGCCGTACGCGGCGTAGCGGGCTGCGGTGTCCTCGCTGAAGGCGATCGCGGTGTCGTCTTCGATGGAGATCCGGTTGTCGTCCCAGATCACGACCAGGTTGGACAGCTCCTGGGTTCCGGCCAGGGACGAAGCTTCCCCTGACACGCCTTCCTCGAGGTCACCGTCGGATGCCAGGACGACGACGGAATGATCGAAGGGTGAGGCGCCGGGAGCGGCATCAGGATCGAAGAGGCCGCGTTCGCGGCGAGAGGCCATGGCCATTCCCACCGCCGAGGCGAGGCCGGATCCCAGCGGTCCCGTCGTGATCTCGACGCCTGCAGTGTGTCCGACCTCCGGGTGGCCGGGAGTCAGCGAACCCCAGGTGCGCAGCGCCTTCAGATCGTCGAGCTCGAGGCCGAAGCCCGAGAGGTAGAGCTGGACGTACTGGGTCAGCGAGCTGTGCCCGCAGGAGAGAACGAAGCGATCGCGGCCGGCCCAGCTCGGATCGGCTGGATCGTGATTGAGTCCGTACTGGTAGAGGTAGTGTGCAACGGGAGCAAGACTCATCGCGGTTCCGGGGTGACCGTGTCCGGCCTTCTGCACTGCATCTGCGGCGAGGAGGCGGGCGGTGTCGACTGCGCGATTGTCGAGTTCTGTCCAGGACAGGGAGTTCATGTCTTCGAGCGATCCTTCGTTCGTCTTAGAGGCGTGCACTCAAACTCTACCGCGCCGGGTCCCAAACGCGAGGGGTGAGATCGCCGACCCTGATATCGCAGGCGCGTCGTCCTTCGGCAGCGGGGTCGTGGTTCCTGTTCGCGGCGGTCGCACCCGACGCCTGCATCCTGTGGCTGAGATCTTCTGTGCAATCCGGCTCCGAAACACATCCTCCACCGACTGGCGAAAAATTCGACAGAGGGTAGAATCGACATCGTGAGTGAACTTCGTCAGAACCAGGACACGCAGAGTGAACGCCCTCTGCAGAGGGCAGTCGACGAGGAACGACTCTCAAAACGCCCCCGCTCGATCATCAGCGCCTACATCGCCCTGACCAAGCCTCGAGTGATCGAACTCCTGCTGGTGACCACTGCTCCGGTGATGTTCCTCGCCGCGCAGGGAATGCCGAATATCTGGCTGGTCATCAACACCCTCATCGGCGGCGCAGCTGCCGCAGCCTCCGCTTCGGTCTTCAACTGCTACGTCGATCGTGACATCGACGCGAAGATGGAACGCACCAAGCATCGCCCACTCGTGACCGGTGAGATCACACCACGGGCCGCACTCATCTTCGCCTTCGCACTGGGCCTGGGATCGATCTTCTGGCTCGGCGGATTCACGAACTGGGTGACCGCTGGACTCACCGCCTGCGCGATCCTGCTCTACGCGGTCTTCTACACCCTGATCCTCAAGCGTCGTACCACACAGAACATCGTCTGGGGCGGCGCCGCTGGCTGCATGCCTGTGCTCATCGGCTGGTCTGCCGTCACCGGAGGACTGGCCTGGGAAGCTCTCCTGCTCTTCCTCGTGGTCTTCTTCTGGACGCCGCCGCACTACTGGCCGCTGGCGATCAAGTACAAGGCCGACTACGATGCCGCAGACGTTCCGATGCTGCCCTCGAAGGTTCCGCCGACGAACGTCGGTCGCCAGATGATCGCCTACACCTGGGCGATGGTGGCGTGCTCGCTGGCACTCATTCCGCTCGCGCCGATGGGCCCTGTCTACACAGTCGTCGCGGTTCTCGCCGGCGCTTGGTTCCTGTTCTCCTGCTATGCGCTCGTCTCCCGGGCGAAGAAGGGCAAGAGCGGAACCTCGCTGAAGGCGATGAAGGTCTTCCACGGCTCGATCACCTACTTGTCGCTGCTCTTCCTTGCAGTCGCGATCGACCCGTTCGTCCTCCCCGGCTTCTGGTAGGTCCCAATCCTGAGACCGGCGGGTTCTTCCCCGTCGAGCAGCTGGTCGGTCGAGCAGAGGCCGTGAGCACACGCGGACATCAACGTGCGGACATGAACGATCTGACTCATCCGAAGCTGCAGCGTACGAGCTGTTCAGCCTGCGTCGATGAGTTCCTTGATGACGATCTTCTTCATGCCCATCAGCGCCTTGACCTGAGCGTCTCCGGTCATCAGCTCGTCGAGGTGGGCGGGAACAATCTGCCAGCTGATTCCGAACTTATCCTTGAGCCAGCCGCACTGTTCGCTGGCGGGAACGGCCGACAGCGCCGACCAATAGTGGTCGATCTCGGCCTGGTCGCGACATCTGACGGTCAGTGAGATCGCCTCGTTGAACGTGAATGCAGGTCCACCGTCGAGGCAGATGAAGGGATTGCCGTCGAGCTCGAAGACCCCGTTGATGACCTTGCCGCGCATCCCGGCATAATGCGGATCGAGGGATTCATCGGGGTAACGTTCGATGGAGACGATGTGCGAGTTGGGGAAGACGGAGCAGTAGAACTCCATCGCCTCCTCGGCGTGGTCAGTGAACCACAGGCACGGCGTGATCGGTGTCGGCATGATGGGTGCTCCTCGGGTATGCGCTGTCGAGGACGGCAACGCTTGCCGCGATAGTAGCTGAGATGCCGATCATATGGAATGCCACGAGCACGATGGGCACGCCGGTGAAGTATTGGACGTATCCGATGATCCCCTGCAGCACCTCGATGACGAGGAGGACGACCAGGGGTCGGACCATGACGGTGTGCTTCTTCACCGCCACGACGAGCGAGGTGATGGTCGCGATGACCAACAGCCAGACCGGGGCGGCATGTGCGCGGGTGATCCAGACGTTGTCGAGGCCGTTGCGGGTCGACATCGTCGAGCCCGAGTGCGGACCCGCGCCCGTGGTCAGGACACCGAAGACCACGACGATCGCAGTCAGCCCGAGGATGGTCCAGCCGAGGCCCGGCAGCGGAGACGGAGCCTTCTCAGCTGTGCGCACGCCGGTGTCGTAGGTGCGGCGAACGAAGTAAGCGGCGACGCCGACGGCGATGGCAGAGGGCACGAAGTGTCCGGCCACGACCCAAGGGTTGAGCTTCGTCCACACGGTGATCCCGCCGACGACGGCTTGGACAGGGACGATGGCCAGCAGCCCGAGGTTGAGCCAGAACAGGTCGGGGCGCTGCTTCCGATGCTTCCAGAGCATGAAGACGATGACGACTCCGAGCATGGCCAGCGCCACCGCCAGCGTGCGGTTGCCGAATTCGATGAGGCCGTGGATGCCCATTTCCGGGGTCGACACGAGCGAATCGGGTGTGCACTTGGGCCAGTCCGTGCAGCCGAGGCCGGAGCCGGTGAGCCGGACGATGCCACCGCTGACGATGATGGTGGCCTGCGCGATGAGCATGGCCCAAGCAGCTACACGGATCCTCTTAGTGACCATTTCTCTCCTCATTCGAATCGGAACCACCTGCGTGCTGCAAGCGTCCCCACCAGCCCCCACACGAGGAGCACGATCAGTGCTTTGACATCGAAGCCTGCGCCGCCGACGGCCGCACGCATCGCATCGCCGAGCGCGCCGGAGGGCAGATAGCTGACCACCGTGCCCCATTCTCCGGGGTGGGCGATGACGAGCCCGCCGACCCCGGCCATGAGCACCCAGATCAGGTTCGCGCCGGCCAGGGTGGCCTCTGCACGTACGGTTCCTGCCATGAGCAAGCCTAAGGACAGCAGCGCTGCTGTGCCAAGAAGCGTGGTCAGCACCAGTGCGAGTGGGTTCACGGGACTGTTGAAGCCGAGGACCGCAGCGATGGCGAAGGCAAGGATGAATTGGATGATGACGACGGCGATGACGGCGCCGAGCTTGCCGAGGATGAGGCCATTCGTACCCAGCGGAGTCGTCGCCAGCTGTCGCAGCACCCCATAGCGGCGGTCGAAGGCCGTGGCGATCGCCTGACCAGTGAAGGCGGTCGAAGCCAGGCACAGGCTCAGTGCACCGGGCAGCGCCACGGTGAGGGGGTCCGTTCCAGGACCGACGATGCCGAGGCCGCTGAGCAGTGGAGCCTTCGCGAGGAAGATGAGCATACCCAGCGGCAGGATGAGTGAGAGCAGCAGCTGTTCGCCGTTGCGCAGGACGGAGATCGTCTCGAACTTAGTCTGCGCGATGACGCGCTTCGTCCTCATTCGCGGCCTCTGGCTGGTCGGTGGCATCTGGCCTGTGGGTGGCATCTGGCTCATCGCAGCGGCCTGCCCGTGAGTTCGAAGAACACATCTGCCAATGATTGGGAGTGCATGTCGATGTCCGTGATCGCCAGCCCCGCCTCGGCGACGGCCGTGCACAGGCCTGCGATCTGGGTGCTGTCGAGGTCCCCGTCGACGACGAGGGCCGGTCCCACCACCGAGGTGGCCGCGATCCTATTCATCGTGGACAGGAGCTCTCGAGGCGCCGGCTCCAGCGGCTGACTGACCTTGAGGACGAGTCGGCGACCGGAGGGAGAGGCGTTGCGCAGATCCTCGGGAGCACCCTGGGCGATGATGCGACCGCGATCGATGACGACGACCTCGTCGGCGAGCTCTTCCGCCTCGGCGAGGTCATGGGTCGTCAGGACCACGGCCACCGAGGCTGCTGCCAGCTTCCGGATGAAATCGTGGACGACCTCCCGTGCCTGAGGATCGAGCCCGGCACAGGGCTCATCGAGGAAGACCAGGCGCGGTCGGCCGATGAGCGCGGCGGCCAGGGCCACACGTTGCTTCTGGCCTCCTGACAGGCGCCGAATCGTGCGTGTGGAGAACTCGTGCAGGCCCAAGGGGTCGGCGAGTTCATCGACGCTGAGCGGATTGGGATAGAGGGACGCGAGGTGTCGCAGAACCTGGAGCGGCTTAGCGCTCATCGGCAGTCCGCCGTCCTGGAGCATGACGCCTGCGAGCAGAGATGTCGAGGCATGGTCACGAAACGGATCGTGGCCGAAGATCTCCACGCGCCCGGCATCGGGGGCCCGTGTGCCCACCGCCAGGGAGATCGTCGTCGACTTGCCTGCACCATTGGGTCCGAGCACACCGAGGATGGATCCGGTGGAGGCATCGAGGTCGATCCCGTCGACGACGTGGTGTGCGCCGTACGAGTAATGGAGACCACGTATGGTGAGGGCCGATTCTGACACCTGACCATTCTACGACGCGTCGAATCGGCCCGTAGTTAGGCTCACCTAGTTTTACGAAACAAATTACGCAACAATAGTGTTGTGTTAGTCAAGGAGGTGGAGAATGGCTGCGAACGACACAGAAGATCGACGTACCCGAGAGAAGGTATTCCGATCGGTGCTCGATGAAGGGCCGATCACTGCCTCGGCGTTGGCGAAGGGGCTTGACCTGACTCCTGCGGCGATTCGTCGTCACATGGATGCGCTGGAGAGCGAGGGCCTCATCGAGGTCCGAGAGCTCGCCGGCAAGCAGGCAGGCCGCGGCAGGCCGGCCAGACACTACGTGGTCACTTCACGTGGGCATGGCTCGGTCACCCATTCCTATGACCAGCTGGCAGTCGACATCCTCCGGTTCATGAAGGACCGAGTCGGCCATGAGGCCGTTGAGGAGTTCACCGAGGACCTGGTGGCGAAACTCCGCGACCGCCTCGGCGGGGAACTGGATCGACGGGGAGGCACCACAGTGGCTTCCCGCTCCCGGGGACTGGCTGCGGCATTGACCAAGGAGGGATATGCCGCCTCGGCGACACCGGTGGCGGCCGGCACCCCTCTCGAAGCAATGCAGCTGTGCCAAGGACATTGTCCGATCCAGGCAGTCGCCTCCGAGTTCCCCGAGATCTGCGAAGCAGAGCTTGCCATGTTCTCGGACTACCTGGGCGTCGATGTTCGCCGTCTGTCCTCATTGGCCCACGGCGATCATGTCTGCACCACCCACATTCCGACCTCGGAACTCACCAGACCACTCATCCACAGCAATGATCGACCTCAAGGAGGTTCCCGATGACTGACACAGGCAATCGGATCATCGATGCTAACCCCGAGCTCAAAGACCTCGGGCAGTACGCATACGGTTGGCACGACGGAAACGACGCCGGAGAGTTCGCGGCTCGCGGTCTCTCGGAAGACGTCGTCCGCAACATCTCGAAGTTGAAGGACGAGCCGGACTGGATGCTGCAGCGCCGACTCAAAGCGCTCAAGCTGTTTGAGAAGAAGCCGATGCCCAGCTGGGGTGCAGACCTCACCGGCATCCACTTCGACGACATCAAGTACTTCGTGCGCTCGACAGAGGGTCAGGCGACCTCCTGGGAGGATCTGCCCGAGGACATCCGCAACACCTACGACAAGCTCGGCATCCCCGAGGCTGAGAAGCAGCGTCTCGTTGCGGGTGTGGCCGCTCAGTACGAGTCAGAGGTCGTCTACCACCAGATCAACGAAGAGCTTGAGAAGCAGGGTGTCATCTTCATGGACACCGACACCGGACTGCGCGAGTACCCGGAGATCTTCGAAGAGTACTTCGGCTCGATCATCCCTGCCGGAGACAACAAGTTCTCGGCACTCAACACCGCAGTCTGGTCGGGCGGTTCCTTCGTCTACGTCCCCAAGGGCGTCCACGTCGAGATCCCTCTGCAGGCCTATTTCCGCATCAACACGGAGAACATGGGCCAGTTCGAGCGCACCCTCATCATCGCCGACGAAGGCTCGTCTGTGCATTACGTCGAGGGCTGCACCGCACCGATCTACAAGACCGACTCGCTGCACTCCGCGGTCGTCGAGATCGTGGCCAAGAAGGACGCGAAGGTTCGCTACACGACGATCCAGAACTGGTCGAACAACGTGTACAACCTCGTCACCAAGCGCGCGATCGCCGAAGAGGGCGCTTCCATGGAATGGGTCGACGGCAACATCGGCTCGAAGGTCACCATGAAGTACCCGGCCATCTGGCTCACCGGTGAGCACGCACGCGGCGAGACGCTGTCCGTGGCATTCGCCGGCGAGGGCCAGCACCAGGACACCGGTGCGAAGATGGTTCACGCCGCACCGAACACCCACTCCTCGATCGTTGCGAAGTCTGTGGCCCGTGGCGGCGGACGCTCCGGTTACCGCGGACTCGTCCACGTGCACCCGGGAGCCAAGGGCTCATCGAACAATGTCCTCTGTGACGCACTTCTGGTCGACAATATCTCTCGCTCTGACACCTACCCGTACATCGACATCCGTGAGGACGATGTGACGCTGGGTCACGAGGCGACCGTGTCGAAGGTCAGTGAGGACCAGCTCTTCTACCTCATGAGCCGCGGCATGGAGGAGACCGAGGCAATGGCGATGATCGTGCGCGGATTCGTCGAGCCGATCGCTCGCGAACTGCCGATGGAATACGCACTCGAGCTCAACCGCCTCATCGAAATCCAGATGGAAGGTGGCGTGGGCTGATCTGCGCCCACCACCGACCACGACAAGGAGTTTTCTAAGTGACTGATACCACCAATCCGTTGGGCCTCGATGAGCACTCTCATGGCGCCGACGTCCAAGTCCCCGATTCCAAGCGGGACGCTCGCACACGCAGCTTCGACGTCTCCGACTTCGCCGTCCCGAACGGACGCGAAGAGGAGTGGCGGTTCTCGCCGGTGCGCAAGCTCAGCGATTTCTTCACCGACGCTGCCTCCGAAACGAAGCTGACCACGTCCGGCGACCTGCCTGAAGGCATCTCCGTGGAGGAGATCTCGCTCGAGGCCGCGCAGGAACTGGGCATCCTCGAACCCGAGGATCGGGCCGCCGCCGTGGCAGCCAACCGTGCCGCCACCGTCACCCACTACTCGGTTCCCGCGGGAACCGAGATCGACGGCGCCGTGATCATCCACGCCGACGGCACCGGCAACGACGTCTCCCATGGGCATGTCGTCGTCTCCGTCGGAGCGAATGCCAAGGCGACCATCGTCATCGAGCACGAAGGACTCGCTCGGCACTCCGAGCTCGTGTCCCTCGTCATCGGTGATGGCGCGAATGTGACCTTCGTGTCCCTGCAGCTCTGGGACGACGAGACGCAGCACCTGGGCCAGCACGACGCGATCGTGGGCAAGGACGCGAAATTCAAGCACATTGTCATCAGCCTCGGCGGAGACATCGTGCGCCTGAACACGAACGTGCGCTACTCGGCAGCCGGGGGAGAGGCCGAACTGCTCGGACTCTACTTCGCCGATGCCGGCCAGCACTTCGAACACCGCACCTACGTCGACCACAACACGCCGAAGGCCACCTCGAACGTCCACTACAAGGGCGCTCTCCAAGGCAAGGACGCACGCAGCGTCTGGATCGGCGATGTGCTCATCCGCCCCGAGGCACTCGACATCGACACCTACGAGCTCAACCGCAACCTCATCCTCTCCGATGGAGCCAGGGCGGACTCGGTGCCGAACCTCGAGATCGAGACCGGCGACATCGCCGGCGCCGGCCACGCTTCGTCGACCGGACGCTTCGACGAGGAGCACCTCTTCTACCTGATGAGCCGCGGCATTCCCGAGGATGTTGCCCGTCAGCTCGTGGTCCGCGGATTCTTCAACGAAGTGATCCAGAAGATCCAGGTGCCTGAGATCGAAGAGGTCCTCAACGAACGAATCGAGGAAGAACTCTCCCGGAGCGTTCTGTGACCATGATCGACGTTGCGGCTGCCGACGAGGTGGCCGCGGGCGCGACGATGAGGATCGAAGTGGACAACCACGAGATCTGCATCGCCCGCGACTCCGACGGCACAATCCATGCCATCGACGATCTCTGCACTCACGGCGAGGTATCGCTGGCCGAGGGCGAAGTGGAGGGCTGCGCCATCGAATGCTGGCTGCACGGCTCCCAGTTCGACCTCAAGACCGGCCGCCCACTGAGCCCACCGGCCTTCGAACCCGTCTCAGTCTATGACTGCAAGGAGATCGCCGGCCGCATCCTGCTTGACCCGAGCACAGTGGTCAATTGACCAGCACGCTCAACTGATCACCACGCTTACCTGAATTGAAAAGGATTGACATGTCCACTCTGAAAATCACTGACCTGCACGTCAGCGTCAACACCGAAACCGGTCCCAAGCCGATCCTCAACGGCATCAACTTGGAGATCAACTCCAACGAGACCCACGCGATCATGGGGCCCAACGGCTCGGGCAAGTCCACTCTGGCCTACTCCCTTGCCGGTCACCCGAAGTACCAGGTGACCTCGGGCTCTGTCACCCTCGACGGCGAGGACGTCCTGGAGATGTCCGTCGACGAGCGCGCCAAGGCCGGTCTGTTCCTGGCCATGCAGTACCCCGTCGAGGTTCCCGGCGTGACCGTGACGAACTTCCTGCGTTCGGCCAAGACCGCCATCGACGGTGAAGCACCGAAGCTGCGCAACTGGACCAAGGACCTCAAGTCCGCGATGGAGAACCTCCGTGTGGATCCTGAGTTCGCCAGCCGCAACGTCAACGAAGGATTCTCCGGCGGCGAGAAGAAGCGCCACGAGATCCTGCAGATGGAGATGCTCAAGCCCAAGTTCTCCGTCCTCGATGAGACCGACTCCGGCCTTGACGTCGATGCGCTGCGCATCGTGTCCGAGGGCATCAACCGGGTGCGCGAGTCGACCGATGTCGGTGTCCTGCTCATCACGCACTACACCCGCATCCTCAGCTACATCAAGCCCGACCACGTGCACGTGATCATCAAGGGCAAGGTTGCTGAAGAGGGCGGACCCGAGCTGGCCGAGCGCCTCGAGAACGAGGGCTACGACCGCTTCCTGCAGGCCTCGGCCTGATGTTCTCCCGCCTGCGGAACGACTTCCCGATCCTGGACACCAGGGTCGGGGAGTCGTCTCTGAGCTATCTCGACTCTGGCGCGACTTCCCAGAAGCCGCAGTGCGTCATCGACACATTCACCGAGTACTACTCGCAGCGCAATGCCGCCGTCCACCGTGGAGCACACTCTCTTGCGGTGATGGCCACCGACGCGTTCGAAGCAGGCCGTGAGGCAGTGGCAGACCTCGTCGGCGGAGCACCAGAACAGGTGGTCTGGACGAAGAACGCCACCGAGGCACTCAACGTGGTCGCATTGGGCATCGACCGAGCCAGCCATGGCTTCGGGGGAGAGGCGGCTCAGTGTTTTAGTCTCGGACCCGCCGATTCCATCGTCGTCACCGAGATGGAACACCACGCGAACCTCGTCCCCTGGCAGCAGCTGGCCCAGTCCACAGGTGCTCAACTCCGTTGGCTGCCGGTCACGGACGCCGGAGAACTGGATCTCAGCGATCTGGAATCCATCGTCGACGAGACGACCAAGGTCTTCGCCTTCACCCATGTCTCGAATGTGCTCGGGACCATCAACCCGGTCGACACACTCGTCGCTCGGGCCCGGCAGGTGGGTGCGCTCGTTGTCCTCGACGCCTGCCAATCGGTCCCGCACATGCCCGTGAACTTCGTCGACCTCGATGTCGACTTCGCGGCGTTCTCCGCTCACAAGGCGCTGGGGCCCACCGGCCTCGGTACTCTCTGGGGGAAGACGGACCTGCTGAACTCGCTGCCCCCGGTCTTGACCGGCGGATCCATGATCACCACGGTGACCATGGAGGACTCGGCGTTCATGGACGCACCCCAGCGGTTCGAGGCCGGAACACAGCCCGTGGCCGAGGTCGCCGCGTTCACCACAGCGGTCAACTACCTCGCCGAGGTGGGCCTGGAGAAGATCTTCGACCATGAGCGAGAGCTCGCCGGAGTCCTCCTCGACGGCATCGCGAAGATTCCCGGTATCACCGTGCTCGGCGCCGCCGACAATCGGATCGGAACCGTGGCCTTCGATGTCGACGGCGTCCACGCCCACGACGTGGGACAGTACCTCGACTCCCAGGGAGTTGCGGTCCGTGTCGGCCACCATTGCGCTCAGCCGCTGCACCGGCGCTTCGGCGTCACCGCCACGACGCGGGCGAGCACCTATCTGTACAACAACACCGAGGACTGCGAACAGTTCCTAGCCGCTCTGGCCGAGGTCCGCCCCTTCTTCGGAGTTCAGTGAGGATCGTGTTATGAGCACGCAGATGCAACAGCTCTACCAACAGGTCATCCTCGACCACTCCCGGTCGCGGATCGGCAACGCGGCTCTGCTGCGCGAGGGGGCAGCGGGACCTCACGGCTCCTCGCACCAGATCAATCCCACGTGCGGAGACGAGATCGAACTCGAGGCCGAGATCAGCGATGACGGCGCAATCGCCGTGCGTTGGTCCGGCGACGGGTGCTCGATCTCGATGGCCTCGGCCTCAGTCCTCTCTGAGCTCGCTTCGGAGAACAGCGTGGAGGGCATGCTCGACATCGAAGCGAAGTTCCACGAGCTGATGCACTCTCGTGGGACAATTGTGGGAGATGAGGAAATACTCGGCGACGCTGCGGCGTTCAGCGGAGTGTCGAAGTTCCCCGCCAGGATCAAGTGCGCGCTCCTGTCCTGGGTCGCGTTCAAGGACGCACTCAACCAAGC
Source organism: Brevibacterium sp. RIT 803 (assembly GCF_016892625.1). Taxonomy (GTDB): domain Bacteria; phylum Actinomycetota; class Actinomycetes; order Actinomycetales; family Brevibacteriaceae; genus Brevibacterium. The sequence continues at coordinate 135,177 of NZ_JAFEMW010000006.1, read as the reverse complement.
CCAAACGTCTCTGAAGGAGTAAGAATGCCCGAAGTGATAGACGCACCGCAGAACGCCAGCATCGACGAGGTCCGCGAAGCGATGATGGATGTCGTCGACCCGGAGCTCGGCGTCAACATCGTCGATCTCGGACTCGTCTACGGACTCTCCGTCGAAGACGACGGCACCGCCGTCGTCGAGATGACCCTGACGTCTGCGGCCTGCCCGCTGACGGATGTCATCGAAGACCAGACCGCTCAGTGCCTCGAAGGCATCGTGCCGGCATACCGGATCAACTGGGTCTGGATGCCGCCATGGGGTCCAGAGAAGATTACCGACGACGGTCGTGAACAGATGCGTGCCCTCGGGTTCAACATCTGAGTTCTGATACTGCCGACGTCCCCGCGGGGACGTCGAACCTTCACCTCGCCGAGGTGGGAGCGCTGATTCCGGTGCCCCCACCTCGGCGATGTTCATGATCGGGTCGCAGCTGTGGATCATCGGCCGGGCCGGCGGAGGTTGCCGAGATCACCTGCCCTGAATGCAGGGGACCAGGCTCGGCATGAAAGAATGAAGACCGACTTTCCTAGGAGAACCATTGACGATCATCGCGGCCGCAGACGGGTCAGCCCTCGGCAACCCCGGACCCGCCGGCTGGGCCTGGTACGTCAACGATGACTGCTGGCACGCCGGGGGCTGGAAGGAATCGACGAATAACCGCGGCGAACTCATGGCCGTCCTCGACCTGCTGAACTCGACAGCGGAAGCCGAGGAGGATCTCAAGGTCTTCTGCGACTCCAAATACGTCATCAACGCACTGACGAAGTGGATGTCCGGCTGGAAGCGCAAAGGATGGAAGAAGGCTGACGGCAAGGATGTCCTCAACAAAGATCTCCTCGAACAGCTCGATTCCGCGCTGAAGGGCCGCGAGGTCGAATTCGAATGGGTCAAGGGTCATAGCAACCACGCAATGAACGAGGCGGCAGACGACCGTGCACGGGCAGCCGCCACGGCGTATCAGAAGGGCACGACGGTTCCAGCCGGACCCGGATACGTCCCCGCGGGGACGTCCCAGTCGATCACGGCGGCCTCAGCTGCAGACGCACCGGTCGCTGAGGAAGCTCCTGTCGGCGTCGAGGCTCCGGTGGCCGTTGAGGCGCAGGGAGGCGGGACCACCACGCTCGTGTCCTGTCGAGTGCCCACGCACATCGCAGACGAACTCGTCTCCCGGGCACAGGCTCAGGGAATCCACCCGCAAGAATTCTTGGCCGACATCATCGGTCGCAGTTTGGAGAATGAATGATTCAGGCATCCGACCTCGAAGTCACCGTCGGCGCCCGTACGCTGATGTCCGAGGTCTCCTTCCGCGTGGACAAGGGTGACCGTGTCGGCCTTGTCGGACGCAACGGGGCAGGCAAGACCACCCTGACGAAGGTGATCATGGGTGGACACAGTGCCTCGAAGGGCAGTGTGTCCGTGTCCGGGTCGGTGGGATACCTGCCTCAGGATCCGCGCAGCGGCGACCCAACCGCCACCGGCATGGAACGCATCCTCTCCGCCCGCGAGCTCGACGTCCTCGTCAAGCGTCTGCGCAAGGCAGAACACCAGATGGCCTCGCCTGATGAGAACGTCTCGATGAAGGCCATCGAGCGCTACCCGCGCATCGAAGCCGAATTCATGGCCGCAGGCGGTTACTCAGCGGAGTCTGAAGCCTATGCGATCGCAGCGAACCTGGGTCTCGACGAAGATCTCATCAACCAGGAGATCGGCACCCTCTCGGGCGGTCAGAGGCGCCGCGTCGAGCTTGCCCGGATCCTCTTCTCAGCCCCGGACACAATGATCCTCGATGAGCCGACGAACCACCTGGACGCAGAATCCGTGCTGTGGCTGCGCGACTATCTCAAGGGCTACTCCGGCGGACTCATCATCATCAGTCACGACCTCGACCTCATTGACGAAGTCGTCAACAAGGTGTTCTTCCTCGATGCGACCCGCCAGACCATCGACATCTATTCGATGGGCTACCGTCTCTACCTCAAGCAGCGCGAAGATGATGAGCGCCGTCGCCGTCGCGAGCGTGCCAATGCCGAGAAGAAGGCCTCTGCACTGAACGCCCAGGCGAACAAGATGATGGCGAAGGCGACGAAGACCGTGGCCGCCCAGCAGATGGCCAAACGTGCCGAACGCCTACTGTCGGGACTCGATGCCGAACGCAGCTCCGAGAAGGTCGCGAACCTGCGGTTCCCGGCCCCTGCAGACTGCGGACGGGTGCCGCTGACGGCTGAGGGACTCTCTCGCAGCTTCGGTTCGACAGAGGTCTTCACCGGCGTCGACCTGGCCATCGACAAGGGCTCACGAGTGGTCATCCTCGGCTACAACGGTGCCGGCAAGACAACGTTGCTGCGCCTGCTGGCCGGTCTCGACGAGCCGGACTCGGGTGAGGTCGTCCCGGGCTTCGGCCTCAAGCTCGGCTACTACGCTCAGGAGCACGAGACGCTCGATCTCGATCGCAGCGTGTTGGAGAACATGAAGCGCAACTCCCCGCACCTCGATGACACCGCGGTGCGCAATGTGCTCGGTTCCTTCCTGTTCTCCGGCGATGACGTGCACAAGCCTTCGAAGGTGCTCTCCGGTGGTGAGAAGACCCGTCTGGCGCTGGCCACACTCGTGGTCTCCAGCGCTAACGTCCTCCTCCTCGATGAGCCGACGAACAACCTCGATCCGGCCTCTCGTGAGGAGATCCTCTCAGCCATCCGCCGGTATGAGGGCGCCATCATCCTCGTCACCCACGATGAGGGAGCCGTCTCCGCGCTCGACCCCGACCGTGTGCTGCTGCTGCCCGACGGCGACGAGGACCTGTGGAACGACACCTACCTGGATCTCGTCACACTGGCCTGAGGCTTGACCTCTTCGCCGGTGGTCCCATCGACGACCGGTTCAGGAGTGCCTGAACCGGTCCTCGATGAATTCGTCCTCTTCGGCCTCGTCACGGCCGTGCACGCCCGGTGATCTCAACCGGTTGCGGCCATAGCGGTTGCCCGGCTGGGAGATCTTCGCTCCCGCTCCCAGCGCTTCCTTGTCCACCACGACGTATTCGACGTCGCCGGTGGATCTCTCAGCCGCCTCGGCGTCGGCTCTGCGTTCTCGTCTGGCAGAGATCGACACGGCGATGATGATCATGATGCCGAAGGTGAACCACTGAAGCATGTAGGACAGGTGGTTGCCCGGGTCGAGATCCGGTGCAGGCAGAGGCGTCAGCCCAGATTCGCCGGGCAGGCCGCCGCCGGTGTGGACGATCTCCGCGTAGACGTTTTCGTATGCCGAGTCCATACCGGGGATCCGGGCGGGATCGATGGCCTTGATCAACCCATCCGGATTATTGTCCTCGGAGCCGTCCTGGGCCGGTTGGAGACGGGCAGCGATGGTCTGCTCCCCGGTGGGCGTCGGCGGGACCTGATCGGGTTCCGCGATCCATCCCCTGACGATTGCGATCGTGTCTCCGGAGGTGAGTTCGAACGGAACGACGACGTAGTAGCCGACCTTGTCATTGACCGTGCGGTTGCGCGCAAAGACGGTATCGGACGTCCGGAAGTGTCCGGTCAGCGACACCTGTCGCCATTCATCGGACTCATCGAGGTTCGCCGAGGTGGAATCCAGGATGCTCGTGATGTCGACCGGTGCTGACGAATAGTTCGCGTTGATCGTAGCGATCTCGTGCTGCCGTTGATCCTGTCGGTCTTTCTGCCACAGTGCCAGGAAGATGCAGGCGATGACGATGATGACGGTCATGGCGATGTATTTCAGCCACCGTGCGCTGAAGAGGAAGGAATAGCGTGACATCAACCGGCGTCCTCCGGGATGTCGTCGACGGCAACGTCGCTGTGATAGAAGCTGCGCATAGTCAGGAACTCTCGCAGATAGTCGAGATGTTCGTCACAGGCCAGCCAGGTCTTGCGGCGTTTGGGCATGTGCAGGCGGGGATTGTTCCACAGAATTGCGCGGGTGGCCTCCGCCCGGCATCCCTTCGCCGAGCACTGGAGCGTCTCGGTCATGCTTCATCACCTCGAGTCGGGTCTGCCGAAGTCTCACCATCGTCAGGCGCGGAGTCGTCGAATTCCCCGGCGATCGTCTCCCCGGCGATGGTCTCACCAGTTGCCGGCGGCAGCTCGGGCATCGGCGCGTTGTCCAGCAGCGCCGAATCGTCATTGGTGGTGCGCTCACGCCCGGCATTGGCGAAGATCACAGCCGGATAGGGGAGGAGCACGGCACCGGCCACGCAGATCCACATCAACACGGTCAGATCTGCCCGGAACATGAGATAGGCCGCCACGAAGCAGAGCGTGCGAATCGCCATGGTGATCGAGTATTTGATGATCCGCGACTTCATGTCGTCATCAAGGGCGGCGTCTGCCGTGGTGATCTGCTGGGGGTGCTTGGACATAGCCTTCTTCGTTCGATTACTGCTACAAAATCATACTCTTCGTTTGTGTGAGTCGTATCGACGCCTGCCGGTTCGCGATAGGTTAGTGACGGTAAGTTTGATCTCAAAGGCTGATCAATCTGTATTGTCCACCAACAGGAGAGATTCGTGTCAGAACCACGCATAGTCCTCGTGACCGGAGGAAACCGCGGAATCGGCCGCACCATCGCCGAGGAATTCCTCGCCCAGGGCGACACGGTTGCTGTGACCTCCCGCAACGGAGACGCACCGGAAGGTGCTCTGGCCGTGTCCGCGGACGTCACCGATACCGCGTCCCTCGACGCGGCGTTCGCGCAGATCGAGGAGAAGCTGGGCCCAGTCGAGGTGGTCGTGGCGAACGCCGGCATCACCCGCGACAATCTGCTCATGCGGATGAGTGACGAGGAGTTCGAGGCCGTCGTCGACACCAACCTCACCGGCACCTTCCGCACCGTCAAACGTGCCATCACCGGAATGATTCGCGCGAAGAAGGGCCGCATTGTGCTCATTTCGTCCGTGTCGGGACTCTACGGAGTTCCCGGTCAGGCGAACTACTCGGCGTCGAAGGCCGGGCTCGTCGGCCTCGCCCGCTCGGTCACCCGTGAGCTGGGTTCGCGCGGCATCACCGCCAACGTCGTCGCACCGGGCTTCATCCGCACCGACATGACGGATGAGCTGCCCGAGAAACAGCAGAAGGAATACCTCGCCACGATCCCCGCCAAGCGATTCGCCGAGGCGAGCGAGGTCGCAAAGGTCGTGCGCTGGGTATCCTCCGACGACGCCGCCTACATCTCCGGCGCCGTCATTCCCGTCGACGGCGGACTCGGGATGGGGCACTGAGCCCCGTCAACATCTAGACTTCACATCAAGGACATCGGCTCCAACGGCGTCGATGGCAACGATTTCACCCACGTTTGAACATTTCGAAAGGACCACAATGGGAATTCTTGACGGAAAGCGCATCCTCGTCACCGGCGTTCTGACCGAGGCATCCATCGCCTTCGCAGCCGCCCGCATCGCCCAGGAACAGGGTGCCGAAGTCATCCTCTCCAGCTTCGGCCGCCAGATGAGGATCACCCAGGTGATCGCCGAACGCCTGCCCGAGACCCCGAAGGTCATCGAACTCGATGCCACCAACGAGGATGACCTGGCCGCACTGCCTGAGCGCCTCGAAGGCAACATCGACGGCATCGTCCACGCCATCGCGTTTGCCCCCAAGGACGCGCTCGGCGGCGTGTTCCTCGACACCCCCTGGGACTCCGTGTCCGCAGCGATCCATGTCTCGGCGTTCTCACTCAAGGCCATCACCGTCGCCGCGAAGCCCGTGCTCAACAAGGGTGCCGGTGTCGTCGGCCTGACCTTCGACGCAACAATCTCCTGGCCGGTCTACGACTGGATGGGCGTGGCCAAGGCCGCCTTCGAGTCCACCGCTCGCTACCTCGCGAAGTATGTCGGCGAGGACGGAGTCCGCGTCAACCTCGTCTCGGCCGGACCGCTGAAGACCACCGCCGCCACCTCGATCCCCGGATTCGGGACCCTCGAAGACATGTGGGGCGACCGCGCACCGCTGGGCTGGGACCAGAAGGACACCACTCCGGCAGGCAAGGCGATCGTCGCCCTCCTCTCGGACTGGTTCCCCGCCACCACCGGCGAGATGGTCCACGTCGACGGCGGATTCCACTCCACCGGCGCCTGAACCGGACCACCCGACTCCCACACTGATCCGGAGAACACGACGATGCCTGTGCTCATACTCGCCCGCCATGCGAAGGCCGAGGCCGAGGGGCCGACGGACTTCGAACGTTCGTTGAACGCCAAAGGTCTTGCTCAAGCCGTCGAAGCCGGAGCCGAGATCGCCGAGCGCTGGTCACCTGACGTGGCCATCGCCTCGGCGGCCAGGCGCACCGTCCAGACAGGACAGGCCGTGGTCGAAGCCGTCAACCGGCACAATGGGGAACCTGAGACCGGTGCGGGCCTCGAACTGCGCCAGGACAAGTCGCTCTACAACGGGGGAGTCGGCGACTGGATCGACGCGATCAATTCGATCCCGTCCGATTCCCAGTGCGCCTATATCGTGGGCCATCAGCCCACCGTCGCCGAGGTGGTCGGCCACCTGAGCCCTGCCACCGGAGTCCCGGACGAGTTCCGGCCTTCCTCACTTGCGGTGTTCGTCCTTGAGAGCTGGGACGTCGAGCCTGGGAACTATCCCTCAGCCGAGCTCAGGGTCTTCCTCGGGGTCTGAGCCCTGCCGCTGACACGCAACCAGGCGTCTGAACGAGTTTCAGGCGCCTGAGTTCTCTTCACCCGCGGCGACGTTCACACCTGTGCGCGTGCCTCGATGAGGGTGAGCACCTCACGGAGATCCCGATTCGTCACCGAGACGTCTGCGGCGGCGACAAGCGCCGGTTTCGCACAGAAGGCGACACCCAGACCTGCGGCCTGGATCATGCCGATGTCGTTGGCGCCGTCGCCGATGGCCACAGTCCGGGCCCGATCACATCCGTATTTCGACGACAGCTGGGCGAAGATCTCCGCCTTCGCACTCGGATCGATGACGCGACCGCTCGTGACGCCGGTCAGCAGTCCATCGTCGGAGTCGAGACCATTGGCGTAGACCTCGGTGATGCCCATCGACTCCGCGACCGGCGCGATGATCGGGGTGAAGCCACCGGAGACCAGGGCAACGACGCCACCGCCTGCCTGAACAGCCGCGACAAGTTCGCGGGCACCTTCGGTCAGCGTGATCTGGGCTCGCACCTCATGGAGGACGGAGACCGGCAGACCTTTGAGCAGCGCCACTCGCTCGGCCAGCGATGTGGCGAAGTCCAACTGGCCCGCCATGGCACGTTCCGTGATGTCGGCAACCTGGGCGCCCACCTCGGCATGGACGGCGATGAGGTCGATGACCTCCTCATTGATGAACGTCGAATCGACGTCCATGACGAGGAGCTGGACGGTGTTGCCTGGCATCGGGGTTGCGGAGTCTGAGTCATTCACCCCTTCATCGTAGCGACCGCCATGACGTAGTCGGCGGCCGCGGGGTGGAGACGCGAGAGCAGATCACCGAAGGCGGGAGGTGCGACCGTGGCCGGAGCCAGCACTGTGCGCATCCGCTCATGGATGTCGAGGGCGGCATAGATGGCTCGAGCGTCGGCGACTGAGGGGATGAGCTTCGAGATCGGATGGCTCAGGCTCAGCTCCTCCTGCCAGTCCCGCCACGGTCCCTCTCGCCAGTCGGCGGGAACCTCGATCGACTCGATGAGGCTCAGTCCTTCCATCACAAGGAGCCGGAGTCGGCGCAGCGCCTCGGCGGGGGTAGCCACGGTGACCGGATGAAAGACCGTGTCACGGCAGGCGATGACCTCGACGTTCGCCTCGGCGCCCAGGAGGACCACCGCAACCTGGTGGGAGCCGGAGTGGAGGACGATCGGCGCCGTATGCCGGCCGACCTTGAGCCGATCGGCCTTGTCCACCGGCGGAGTCGTATGCGGCAGCGAAGGGTGATGCAGTGCGAGCCGGGCATGCGTGATTCCAGCGGCGCGCGCCTCGGCGATGAAGAGCAGCAGACCCGTCGGCGGCGAGCTGCCGAAGACCTCGTCGGCGACGATGAGAGGGACATCACGATCATCGTCGAGGAATGCGGCACTGACCTCGTCAGGGGCGAGGCTGGAGTGCAGACGATGGTTCATCGCCAGGGTCAGCAGCAGTGAGTCGGTAGTCAAGTCCATGTCGAACCAGAATAGACGCCGAGGCTGCGATAGAGTTGGCTGATATGAGTGATGTCCTGACTTTGGATTCTGTTTCCGTGCGCCGAGGAGAGAATTTCCTCCTCCAAGATTTTTCCCTGACCGTCTCTGAAGGTGAGCATTGGGCCGTTCTCGGACCCAACGGCGCCGGGAAGACGACTCTGCTGGAATTGGCCGCAGGACGAATGCACCCGACGACAGGTTCGGTCGGAATTCTTCAGGAGCGCCTCGGGCGCGTCGACGTCTTCGAACTGCGCCCGCGCATCGGCTACTCCTCGACGGCACTGGCCAACCGCATTCCTCTGTCCGAAGCCGTCCTCGACACTGTGCTGACCGCCGCCTATGGCGTCACCGGTCGCTGGGTCGAGGAATATGAGACCACCGACATCGAACGGGCCAAGGATCTCCTCGCCGCGTTCAACATCTCGCATCTGGCCGATCGCACCTTCGGCACCCTATCCGAGGGCGAGCGCAAACGCGTGCAGATCGCCCGCTCGCTCATGACCGACCCGGAGCTGCTGCTGCTCGACGAGCCTGCCTCCGGACTCGACCTGGGTGGACGCGAAGAGCTGCTGGCCGCGTTGACGGAGATCCTGTCCTCGAAGTGGGCTCCGGCGACGATCATGGTCACCCACCATGTCGAGGAGATCCCTGCGGGCATCACACACGTGCTGCTGCTGGCCGAGGGCACTGATCTTGCCGCCGGCCCCATCGATGAGACCCTGACCGCCGACAATCTGTCGGCGACCTTCGGCATCGACGTGAAGCTCACCCGCGACGGGCAGCGGTTCCACGCCCGATCCCCTTACTGAACATGGACCCAGTTCTCGGAATGGAACTGTGGCAGATTGCGCTGATCGTCCTCGCCGGAATCGGTGCTGGCGGCATCAACGCCGTTGTCGGTTCCGGTACCCTCATCACCTTCCCGGTTCTCGTGGCCTTCGGCGTGCCACCGGTCGTGTCGACGATGAGCAATGCTGTCGGACTGATCCCCGGCAACATTGCGTCGTCCTTCGGCTATCGAGAGGAGCTGAAGGGCCAATGGCGACGGATCCTCGGCTTCGTGCCAGCCTCCATCTTGGGCTCGCTGACGGGTGCCTATCTGCTGCTCCATCTGCCCGAAGATGCTTTCGAGACGATCGTCCCGGTGCTCCTGGTCATCGCCCTCGTCATGGTCGTGGCCCAGCCGGCGCTCTCGCGTCATCTGAAGAGCCGAGCGGTTCGTCGTGCTGAAAAGGCAGGCAGAGAGCATGTGGCCGCCTCAGTCGGTGACAAGCTCTCCACCGGTCGCTACGTCCTAGTCCTGCTCGTCGTCTTCCTCACCGCGATCTACGGCGGCTACTTCGCCGCAGCTCAGGGGATCATCCTCATCGCTCTGCTCGGGCTGATCCTGCCCGATGACCTGCAGCGACTCAACGGACTGAAGAACGTTCTGGTCCTCGTCGTCAACACGGTCTCGGCGAGCACGTACATCATCGTCGGTCACGACCGGATCAACTGGATCGCCGTGATCTGCATCGCGATCGGCTCGCTCATCGGCGGCTACTTCGGAGCCCGTGTCGGACGCAGGTTCTCACCTGTGCTGCTGCGCACCGTCATCGTCATCCTCGGCCTCGTCGCCATCTGGCGCATCCTCACTCTGTGATCGCATGAACACTCCTGCGAAGGCACCACTGACAAGGCAGCAGGTCATCGACCGTGCCGCCGACCTCGGGATCACTGCCGAGCGACTGCATTTCTTCGACGCGGACACGGTCAACGGCGAGCAGCGCGGTGCCGACGGCGGTGTCTCTGCCACCGACCTGTATGACTACACTCAGCTGACGGATGTGGCTCTGCGCAGCATCCGTGAACCAGCCGAAGGGCTCTTCATCGCCGAGTCTTCGAAGATCATTCGCCGCGCCCACGCTGCAGGAATGGTTCCCCGGTCCTACCTGACGAGCCCCAAATGGCTCTTCGACTTGGCCGACCTCATCGCCGCCAACGATGCTCCGATCTTCATCGGCACCGATGCCGCAGTCGAAGCCCTCACCGGCTTCCACCTGCACCGAGGTGCTCTGGCGGCCATGCATCGCCCGGAGATGGCCGATGTCGGCCAGCTCGTGGCCAAGGCCCGTCGCATCGTCGTCATCGAAGACGTCGTCGATCATACGAACGTGGGCGCGATCTTCCGGTCCGCTGCCGCGTTCGGCGTCGACGCTGTTCTGGTGACGCCGAGGTGCGCCGATCCTCTCTACCGACGTTCCATCCGAGTGTCCATGGGCACCGTGTTCCAGGTGCCGTGGACGCGAATAGAAGCGTGGCCCGCCGGAGTCGATGCCCTGCGTGAGCTCGGTTTCCATGTCGCGGCACTGGCCCTCGACGAGGATTCCGTGGCGATCCGAGAGTTCGCCGCTGATGCCCCCGAACGCACCGCCATCGTCTTCGGCACAGAGGGCGACGGTCTGCGGCGGGCAACGATCGCCGCCTGCGATTCGACTGTCATGATCCCGATGTCCGGGGGAGTCGACTCCCTCAACGTCGCAGCCGCCTCGGCGGTGGCCTGCTTCGCCCTGCAGACGGAGCCTGCCCGAGCTCTCTGAGTCGAAGCACCGGACGCGTCCGCCCTCGCCGACGCGGAGCCCTGACGGAACAGGGGCCTCTGGGTAAGAGTCCTCCGGCGCGCTGACCGGGGACGAAATCGGCTGTGGGAGACTGGTGGCGGGCATTTCACCCGCAGTTTTCGTAACCTCGACCATCATGACTCTGACTGAGGAGACCAGTGGATCGCACCACACTCGCCAACGCCCTCGAAACCGCTCGCATCACCGGCGAAGTCGCCACACCCAGAGAGAACAATCTCTCCCACATCCACCGATTCCTCACACAGGAGAAGCAGTTCGACTTCGGCGTCGAACTTACCCGCAACTGGGACTTCGACTCCGTGTTCGACCTCATGGTCGACCGTTGCGGTCTGCGTCCCGAGACGGACTTCATTGAGGGCGTGGACACGATTTCGACGCAACGCTGCATCGAGGCACTCGAGCAGTTGGCAACGGCAATCGGGGATGTCACTCGAGCCGGGGGAGAGATCCTCTTCGCCACCGGACACCCCGCGGGTCTGCTTCCCGTGCATATGAGCATCGCCGCGGCAGCCGAAGCCCACGGTGCCACCATCGCACAGCAGACCAATGCCGTTCCCGTCCCCGGAATCGGCGGCGACTGCCGACAGATCAGCCGTGTGTGGACCTGGCATCAGCACGGTGGTACCCCGCACACCCACCTCGCCGAACCCATGCACGCACTTCTCGACGACGTCACCCGCCGAGGCGGCCCGATCCCGGATCTGATCGTGGCCGATCACGGGTGGGCCGGTGCGGCCTCGACGCGGGGACTGCGCACTCTGGGGTATGCGGATTGCAACGATCCTGCCCTCTTCGTCGCCGAAGCTCAGGGAGCCATCGAGGCCACCGTGCCCCTCGACGACGACGTCGTCCCCTACCTCTACGAACCGCTCATCGACTTCGTCCTCGAACGAGCCGGGCTGAGCTGATCGACGTTCCTGACCAGGGGGTCAGTCGACTGAGATCTGGTGCGCTCAGCTGATCTCGTTGGCGAGCCCCTCGACCACCTCGGCGGTGGGAAGTGATGCCAATGCCGTGCCTGAGAGCATGAGCTTGGACCCGCGGATGCCCGAGCCGATGATGAGTTCTTTGGCCTCGGCCACACGTGAGTCGATGAGAATCCGGTAGTTGGCGGGCAGTCCGATCGGCCCGATGCCGCCGTACTCCATACCCGATTCGCCGACCGCACGGTCCATGGGCAGGAACGAGGCCTTACGGACGTCGAGGAGCTTCTTCACGCGCTTGTTCACATCGGCGCGCGTGTTCGCGAGCACCATGCAGGCCGCGATCCGTTCCTCACCGGCGCGTGAACCTGCGACGAGAACACAGTTGGCAGACGTCTCGGGCCCGAGGCCGGTGGCGTCGAGCAGGGCCGAAGTGTCAGCGATCTGCGGGTCGATGGCGAAGGCGACGACATCGCCGGAGATCGACGGGATCGCCTCGGCGGTGGGCTTGGCCATGAGATCGGGAGCCGATGCTGCGGGAATGAGGTCGAATTGCGCGGAGATGCGTTCCTTGGTGTCCATGGCCACAGTTTAGGAGACGGCAGGGGAATCGCTTTGGGCCGGTCCATCAGATAGACTGGGCTGTCGCTTCGTGTCCGGTTCCTACGGTACGGGGCGTGTCCAGCAGACGAATTCGGGCACTGGCGGATGGGTCGACCCATACCAGGCGCCTGAGCGGATTCAGCAAAGGTAAGAATATGAAAAAGGACATCCACCCGGAATACGCACCGATCGTGTTCAACGATCTGTCGTCGGGAACCAAGATCCTCACCCGCTCGACCGCGAAGAGCGAAAAGACGATCGAATGGGAAGACGGCAACACCTACCCAGTCATCGACGTTGAGATCTCGAGCGCATCGCACCCGTTCTACACCGGAAAGCAGCGCATCCTCGACTCCGCAGGCCGCGTCGAGAAGTTCAAGGATCGCTACAAGGGCTTCGGCAAGCGCTGATCCCCTGTCGGTTTCGACCGATCAGACGGTTCCGACCGTCACGCATGAACCATGCGAACTGCCCCGCGCACCTGAGATGGTGTGCGGGGCAGTTCTTTTGCTCTGTGCTCAGTTGTCAGTCCACGCTGACGCGGACGTCTGGCGACGGCTGAGTCCGTGCCGCGGGATGGAACAGCGAGGCGACGCCGGTGGCATTGTCGAGGCAGTTCGCGATGCCGTGGGCGACCTTCTCCTTGGCTGAGACGACCGCGTCCTCAATGCTCAACCCGGTGGCGATGCCAGCGGCGATGGAGGAGGCGAACGAACAGCCTGCACCGTTGACGAGCTTCTCATTGACCTTGGGTGAACGCAGCGTCGTGACGCTCTCGCCGTCGAAGAGGATGTCGATTGCGTCATCTCCGGCCAGGCGTGCACCGCCCTTGACGACGACGTTTTCGGCACCCTGAGCGTGGATGATCTTCGCGGCCTCGATCATTCCCTCAACCGAATCGATCGGATCGATGCCGGCCAGCGTCGCGGCCTCCTCGAGGTTCGGGGTGATGACGGTGGCCAAGGGGACGAGATTGTCGACGAAGAGATCCTTGAGATCGACCATTGTGCCCGCCCCTTTGCACACGAGGACTGGGTCGAAGACATAGGGCAGCTCATTCGTCTTCAGCTTCTCCGCCAGGACGAGAGCGTTCTCCACGGACCCGAGCATGCCCGACTTGATCGCATCGAACGTGTGCACGGCCAGCGTCGATTCGAGCTGCCTCGTCACAACCTCAGGGTCGATGAATTCGATGACGTGGCTGAAGCCGTCATTCGGATCGAAGGTGACGATGCAGGTCACGGCGGCGGTGCCGAACGCGCCGTACTCTTCGAACATCTTCAGGTCAGCTTCGAGCCCTGCTCCGCCTGAGACATCAGAGCCGGCGATCGTGAGCACTTTGGAGGTCATAGTGGTCCTTTCGGGAATTGCTGTCGGGCAGAAGTCTACGCGCGTTCAGGCACCGGCGTATCCCTGCTGTCGCCAGGCCTCGTAGATCGCGATCGACGCGGAATTGGCGAGGTTGAGCGAACGCCGCGACGGCAGCATCGGGATGCGCACGGACAGGTCCACATGCTCATCATCGACGACCGCATCGGGCAGGCCCGTCGACTCCTGACCGAAGAGGAGGACATCACCGTCACAGTAGTCCACCTCGGCGAAGGACTGCTCCGTATGGGTGGTGAATGCGATGACCCGACGATCGCCGAGGTGGTTCCACAGATCCGTCAGAGAGGCGTGGACAGTGACGTGGGCAAGATCGTGATAATCGAGTCCCGCACGACGCAGCTTGGCATCGGAGAGGTCGAAGCCCAAGGGCTCGACGAGGTGGAGGTGGGCCCCCGTGACCGCGGCCAGGCGTATGGCGTTGCCGGTGTTGCCGGGGATCTCAGGTGTGTGGAAGACGATGTCGATGTTCATATGAGTTCCATTTTGTCACTGTTCGCAAGTCGCTTCTGCCGTCATTCCATCCAGGTGGTCTCGAATGCGGGGAAGGACGTCGCCCCACCTCGGCGGCTGATGTCATACTCTCGTGACTGTTGGTCTGGTTCCTTGTGACAGGGGAGGCGCTACGGGCTGTTTCGTGGGGACGGGAATCACGCTGTCCGGCGGACGAGCAGGTAGCCCTGTCGTGTCGCCTCTGGGAATCGGCCCGCTTGGTCCGGTTCCCGTTCGAGCCGGGTCACGGGGACGAAGCCATGATCAGCGAGAACCGTGAGAACCTGATCGATCGAGCGACGGTGGAAGTCGAGATCGACCGTAAAGCCGGCGGCCTTCGCCTGATGGTCGATTCGATCGCCGAGCTGGAAGGCCAATTGGAACAGCCCACCCGGCCGCAGCACTCGTGCCGCCTCAGCAAAGACCGTGTGCAGGGACTCATCGGGAACGTGGATGATGGAATACCACGCGAGGAGTCCGGAGAAGCTGTCGTCGCCGTACGGCAGTGCTGTCATGGTTCCCGTGGCGAAGTCGAGGGTGGGGTAGTGGCGCGTTGCCAGGGCGATCATGGCGGGGGAGAGGTCGAGGCCCGACGGAGTCAGACCCAGGGCGGCAAGGAATGCGGTAATCCGACCGGGGCCGCACCCGATTTCCAGCGTCTGGGAATCCCCTGTGGCGAGCACGAGTTCCGAAAAGGCACCGAGAACTGCTCGATCGTGTGGCTTGGCCGTGAGCTCGTCGGCAATCCAGCTCGTATAGGTCTCAGCGATCGCATCGTAGGAGGCTCGAGTGGCTGCCTCTCGGTCCGAATCCTGGGGGCTGCTAGGGGAGAGGACTGCGTCGTCATTCGTCTCATCGCTCATGCGAACAGCCTACGGCGTGACGTTGCGATCGAGCCTGGTGCGTCCCCGCGGGGACGCACCCACATTCGGGAGATTCTAATGACCTAGAACATCGTAGTGGTAAAGCGAATGAGATTAGAAGATGACGCACTGATTCGGCAGAGTAATTCATGATGATCCGGATGTCATGTCAGTGGTGCCTCGTATGGTGAAAGTATGGTTCGAGGTCATGGGGACTCGCGAACCGAACGGCCACAGGGGCCGAAGGGGAAAGGTGGCGACCATGGTCGAGAACACGGCGGCAGATCCAATTGCGGACTCTCCGGATCCGTTCTCAGATTCAGAGATTCTCAAATCGATGAGTGTTGATCCCAGTGACTACGGAAGAGGCTCGAGGGCGCAGGTGGAAGCTCCGCACGCCGAGCCGAGTCCTGGAGATCGCGCTGGCGGTGAGACGGATGCGAATCCTGAGGCGGACACGGGGACTGCGCTCGGCGACCTCACCTCCGAGGAGCTGGTTGCCGACATTCGACGCAACATCTCGTGCATCGCCTTCTGCCATGCCCGTGTCATTGCACTCATCGACGAGGTCGAACGCCGAGGTCTGTGGGCACAGTGGGTGGGCGTGACATCGCTGCCTCAGTGGGTCATGCACATCGCTGCTGTCAGCGCACACACCGCTCGGGAATACGTCCGCGTGATGATGGCGCTGCGCGAAATGCCCAAGGTCAAGGAGAGTCTGGGGGAGGGGAATGTCAGCTTCTCCAAGGTGCGCGAGGTCACCAGGTTGGTGGGGCGGATCCCTGATGAGGAAGCCTTGCGCTTAGCCGATGTCTCCACCGGAAGCCAGATCGGTGTGATAGCTCGCAACTACCTCCAGCTGTCAGGCGCGAACGAGGCAGGTGGGCCACCCCGCTTCCTTCCACGCGACAGCGTGAGTATGCGGACCACCGAACCCGGGCGGACCCGCATCACGATCGACCTGGGCGAGGATGAAGCCGCTGAGTTCTCCTCGATGCTCGACGCTGCTCGGCATGTCCTCGAGCAGCAGTCTGACACGGAAGGGCAGTCTGACACGGAAGGGGTCGACGCGGACGAGCAGAAGGAGAAGCCGCCGGACGAGCCGATCTCGCAGGTCATGTGCCTGATGCAGATCGTGCATGCGTTTCCGCAGGCAGAGTCGCCCGGCGTCGTTGACGTCGACCGCGCCCGCATGCTCGTGCATGCCTCCGCCGAGGTGGTGACCAGATTCAGTGCCCTCAATGCTGCAGTCGCTGAGCACGAGACCACCGAGCACGAGACCACCGAGCACGAGACCACCGAGCACGAGACCACCGAGCACGAGACCACCGAGCACGAGACCACCGATACTGTCCTCGACGACGTCCCCGCGGGGACGTCTGCGGTCGGGAAGAGGGACCTGACCTGTCGGGTTGACGGCTTCGGAGGCATCACCTCGGCGACGGCGGAGCGGCTGAGCTGCGAAGCCCTGATCAGCGGGGTGATCAAGGACGCCGATGGAGACGTGCTCATGCTCGGCCGTTCGAAGAGGCTGGTGAGCAGACGCCAGCGCCTGGCGCTGAGTGCCCGGGACATGGGATGTCAATTCCCCGGCTGCCGCGCCCGCAGGAGGTGCGACGCTCACCACATCCGTCCGTGGTCACAGGGTGGAGCAACGGACTTGGACAATCTCATCCTGCTCTGCCGCACGCACCACACGGCCGTGCACAGATATGAGTTGAATATCTCACGGACCCCAGCGCCCTTCGCCGGAACGCTGGATGGACAGGCGGCATTCGCCTTCTTCCTGCCCGACGGCTCGCCGCTGCTTCCCCTCGAGGAGAGGAGGCGAGGGCGCCACGTCTTCGACACAGCGCGGCTGGTGAAAGTTGCCGAAAAGGCGGTAGCCGAAGCGGATCCGAGTACTCTCGGCGGCGGGTACGGCTTCAGCCTGGACTATTGCATTGCGTGGATGTTCGAAGCGGAATGGCGACACGCCCGGGCGAACAATGCCGCTGCGTAAATCTTGCCTATTTAGAACACTAGTTCGATAATGGATGTCATGTCTGCAGTGCCACTCGTTGAACAGCTCAGCCGGGAGATGGGTATCTCCACGGCCACTGCTCTGTTCGATGGGCCTGCCCCCCGCGCTGTGGATCCGGTGCTGGCACCGATGTTTCGCCGAGGCGGTCTTCCCAGAGGCGAGATCGTGACACTGACCGGGGGCCAGTCCTTGAGCTGTGCCCTCGCTGCGATCGCCGTCGCAACCCAGGAGCAGAAATGGTGCGCCGGCATCGGACTCGGAGAACCGGCCGTGTCGTCCATTGCCGATCTGGGCGTCGACCTCGACCATTTCGTCAACCTCGTCACCCCCGCCGAGGACTGGCTGCGGGTGGCCTCCATCCTCATCGAGTCCTTCGATATCCTCGTCATCGACCCGGGATTTCTGCCCAGCGCTGGGGAACGCGCCCGACTGCTGGCGAAGGTGCGCGAACGTAAGATCAGCCTCATCAGTCTGACATCGATGCCCGGAAGCACGGAGCAGATCGAGATCACCGACACACAGTGGTCGGGCACGGAGCACGGCCATGGACGTCTCCGCTCCTGCCTCGTGCAGGCCCGATCTCAGACCGGCGTCCACCGGTTCCTGCTGCCAGGACCGGACGGGACTCCTGCCGAGGCGCCCGCACCTTCCTCATCTGAGGGTGTATTCGAACGGCCGGTGATCCGCAGTGTCAGCTGACGCCGCTGCTGAGCCCAGGGCTGTGCGCACCGGCACCACAAGCAGCGATCCCGCAGGTGGGGGCAGTGTCTTTGCCGACGGGGGCACCTCTGACCGTCGCACGCTGGTTCTGACCGTTCCCGATTGGTCCGCGGTGGCGGCCGCGACCGAGCATGACCTCAGCCCTGGCACTCCGGTGGCGGTTCTCAGCGGGGGCAAGGTGATGGCAGCCAATGCGCCTGCGCGCGCAGCCGGAATCGCTCTGGGCAACAACAAACGTGCGGTCGGGTACCGCTGTCCCGAAGCACACGTGGTGGCTTGGGACGAGGAAGCAGACAACAGACACTTCTCCGCAGGAGTCGGAGCGCTCGAAGAACTCGTGGCGCGGTTCACTCTGCTCAGCCCCGGCACGCTCGCCATTCCCCTCGACTCGCTCAAACACGGGTATGACGATGAGCCCACCGCTGTGGAGGCGCTGATCTCCGCACTCGTATCGGTCACCGGGTGGGAGTTCTTCCCCGGCATTGCTGACACCGTGTTCGCGGCAGTCCTCGCCGCGGGACAGGCGCGCCGGGTCGAGCCAGGGCAGACCACGGAGTTCTTGGCCGCTCAGCCGATCAGCACCCTCGAATACGCCGGGGCAGGCGCGACCGAACTCATCGACACCTTCACCCAGCTGGGTCTGCGGACCCTGGGGGATCTGGCCGACATCGACGCGCGAGACGTGAACTCACGATTCGGAGCACTGGGCAAACGCGCGCACGATCTGGCCACAGGAACCAAGTGGACGCCGTTGAATGATCATGTCCGGGAGGAACGACTCAATGTCGAACTCGGCCTGGACACACCGACCACCCGCAGCGATACTTTGGGATTCCTGACCCGCCAGCTCGCCGCCGACCTGCTGACGACAGTGCGGCGCCGAGGGCTCGTGTGCACGCAGATCACAATCGAGCTCATCGCTGTCTCAGGGCAGTCCTCGAAGCGGACTTGGCGGATCGAGGACATGAACGAGAACACCATCGCCGATCGTCTGCGATGGCAGGCAGAGGGATGGTTGGCAGGGGCCGCTCGAAAGGGACCGGCCGCACCCCAGCTCGGGTCGACTCCCCAGTTCAGGTCGGCTCCCGACGAGCCCGGTCCCGACCCGGAAGACTTCTCCGAAGAGGGCATCATCGCTCTGGGCCTCGTGGCTGCGGAGCTGACCACCCCCATCGGTGCGACGAAGAGCCTGTTCGATGAGAACACCGGGCAGGTCACCCACACGCTGGAGCGACTGCAGGGACTGTTCGGTCCCGATTCGGTCCTGGTCCCGGGGCTGCAGGGCGGATGGGATCCGGCCGAGACGAACCTGTGGACACCGTGGCAGCAAGCAGCATCACCTGTGCGCAGCCCCGGCGCACCCTGGCCCGGGGCGCTGCACGCGCCCCGACCGACGACGGTCGAACGTCTGCCCGTCGACGTGCTCGCCGCGGGGGGTCGACCAGTGGGAGCACGTCCCGCTGGCCTGGAATCGGCGCCGTATGCGATCCGCTTTCCAACCGGAACCGCCGAGGCGGTCATTGACTATTCGGGCTCCTGGCCTGTCGAATCCGGTTGGTGGGATCCGACGAAAGCCATCTACCGGACCCGGCTGCAGGTCGTCACCGACTCGGGGCAGGCACTGCTGCTGAGCAAAGAGAACGGCCAGTGGTACATCACCGGCCGGTACCGCTGATGGGCTTCTCGAATCCGCGCACCCCCTGGTCCCAGCTGGCTCAGAGGCTGGAGGGCAAACAGGCCAGCCGCAAACAGGTCGCCGACAGGCAGACGGTCAACAGGCAGGCGGTTGACGAACACGCCGACGGATCCGACGCGCCCGCCTTCTCCCGCCCCGACCGCCATCAGGTATCGGTGGGACCCGGCGGCTCCGATGGCACCGGCCGGTATTCGGGACTTGGCCAGGGGCCCATTCTGCGCACTTCGACCGTCGAATGGGCCGAGCTGCATGTGCACTCCCAGTTCAGCTTCCTCGACGGGGCCTCCGACCCGGAGGAGCTCGTGGCCGCAGGTGCGGCCGCGGGGCTGACGTCCTTGGCGCTGACCGATCACAACGGTCTCTACGGTGCGGTGAGGTTCGCCCATGCCGCCGCCGAGGTGGGGCTGCCTACCGTCTTCGGTGCGGAGCTGTCCGTGGGGTTGGAGGAGAAGATCCCCGGCCAGACCGATCCCGATGCCACCCACCTTCTGGTCCTTGCTCGCGGGGTCGAGGGATACCACCGACTGTCGATGGCCATCACCGGGGCCAACTTGGCAGGGGAGAAGAACCGGCCGGTGTTCGGTCTCGAAGAGCTGGCCGCGATGAGCGGGGACTGGACGATCCTCACCGGCTGTCGCAAAGGCCCTCTGCGCCGAGCCCTGAACGATCCTGACGGTGGGCTCGGAGCCCTGCGTGAACTCATCGCGCTCTTCGGAGCCGACCGGATCGCGGTCGAACTCAGCCGGGACGGAACCCCGGACGACGATGAACGCCTGCGCCACCTCGGCGAGCTTGCACAGCGGACCAATCTGCCGGTCGTGGCCAGCAACAGTGTGCACTTCGCTACCCGGGCGCAATGGAAGTCCGCTCAGGTGAGGGCCTCGGTGAGGTCTCGGCTGTCCCTCGACGAGCTGGCCGGGTGGCTGCCGGCGACAGCGAATGCCCGGATCCATACGGGCGAGGAGATGGCCGCACGCTTCCCTCGGCAGGCTCTGGAGAACGCGGTGGCCCTCGGCAGAGAATGCTCCTTCGTCCTCAACTCGGCTCGTCCGGATCTGCCGCGTGCTCCGATGCCCGAAGCCCGCGGGGCCGAAGAGTATCTGCGCGAGCTCATTGAAGACCGCGGCGCCAGACGCTACGGATCCCGGGCTGCGAACCCGAAGGCATGGGCGCAGCTCGATCGGGAGATGAACATGATCGCGACGCTGGGGTTCTGCGGATACTTCCTCATCGTCTACGACATCACCGAGTTCTGCCATCGGGTGGCCATCTTCTGCCAGGGCAGAGGCTCGGCTGCGAACTCCGCCGTCTGCTATGTCCTCGACATCACCGCCGTCGACGCGGTCAAACACGAACTCCTCTTCGACCGTTTCCTCTCACCGGACCGCAAGGGCTATCCGGACATCGACATCGACATCGAATCGGGCAGGAGGGAGGAGGTCATCCAATACGTCTATGATCATTTCGGTCGTGAACGTGCCGCTCAGGTCGCCAACGTCATCACCTACCGGGCGAAGTCGGCGATCCGTGACGCGGCCTTCAGCCTGGGCTACGAACCGGGTCAGCAGGATGCGTTCTCAAAAGCCAGCAACCGCTGGTCGACCCTGCCCGAAGCCGAGGATTCCCCGGTCCCGGCCCCGGTGCTCAGAATCGCCGGTGACCTCCTGGGCTCACCCCGTCACCTGGGCATCCACTCCGGGGGCATGATCCTTGCCGACCGTCCCATCGGTGAGGTCGTCCCGATCGAGAAGGCCACGATGGGCCATCGCACCGTCGTCCAATGGGACAAGGACGACTGCGCCGCCATGGACCTGGTGAAGTTCGACCTGTTGGGGCTGGGCATGCTCACAGCACTGCATGAGATGGTCGATCTCGTCCACCGGCACACGGGCGAGCTCATCGAACGCGCCCACATCGACGACGAGGACGACCGTGTCTACGAGATGCTGCAGAAAGCCGATGCGGTGGGTGTCTTCCAGGTCGAATCGCGAGCCCAGCTGGCGACCCTTCCCCGTCTGCGCCCGGAGACGTTCTACGATCTCGCCGTCCAGGTCGCACTCATTCGGCCCGGCCCCATCCAAGGCGGATCCGTCCACCCCTACATCCGCAGACGGCAGGGCCTCGACGAGGTCGAATATCTCCACCCGCTGCTGCGGAAGTCCCTGGCCAAGACCTACGGGGTGCCGCTGTTCCAAGAGCAGCTCATGCAGATGGCCATCGACGTCGGCGGCTTCACCGGTGCCGATGCCGACCAGCTGCGGCAGGCCATGGGATCACGGCGGTCAGAGAAGCGGATGACCGAACTGGCGCAGAAGTTCCAAACCGGTGCCGCAGCCAAGGGCGTCGACGAGGAGACCGCGGAGTCCATCTTCTCCACGATTGCCGCGTTCGCGAACTACGGGTTCCCCGAATCCCATGCGATCAGCTTCGCGAACCTCGTCTACCAGTCGGCCTGGTTCAAATACCACCACCATGCGGCGTTCACCGTGGGGCTGCTGCGCAGCCAGCCGATGGGCTTCTACTCACCGCAGTCCCTCGTTGCCGACGCCCGTCGCCACGGTGTGAAGATCCTGCCCGTGGACATTCGCCACTCGATGGCCGGCAGCGATCTGGAGCGCGTCGAGACCTCAGGCGAGTTCGGGATCCGGTTGGGTCTGGACTCGGTGGCCCATGTCGGCTCCTTCGCCGAGGTGATCGTGACCGAACGCGCGAACGCCCCATTCACCTCGGTGACGGACCTGGCGGAGAGGACCGGAATCGGAAAGCAGGCACTCGAAGGGCTCGCCACCGCAGGGGCGCTGAGCAGCTTCGATCTCGACCGCAGACAGGCACTGTGGCTGGCCGGAGGCGTCGCCGGAGCACACCCGGGCGTGCTCCCGGGAACCGCCACGATCTCCTCGGCGCCGAGCCTACCGACCATGGATGCCTTCGACACGACCCTGGCCGAACTCTTCTCCACCGGAATCACCGTCGACGGATACCCGACCGAGATCCTGCGAGCGTCCCTGATCGAACGGGGCTATGCCTCGACGGCGGATGCCGCAGCGGCTGCGGACGGGACCCGGATGACGGTGGCCGCCATCGTCACACACCGACAGCGCCCGGCCACCGCCTCGGGGATCACATTCATCAACCTCGAGGACGAATTCGGGATGCTCAACGTCGTCGCCACGGCCGGGCTGATGAAACGGTTCCGGCCGATCGCGACCTCGCGCAACGCGCTCGTGGTCACCGGGCTGATCCAACGCGGGGGAGAGGTCGTGAGCCTCTACGCCCACAAGCTCATCCCGCTCGAGGTGCAGCTGCCGACCAAGGCCCGCAACTTCCGCTGATGATGTGTGACGGAACATGACGACACATGACACGAAGATGACGAGATCACATCGGGGAAGTCACAGAGTCCATGAGAGTAGAGCCATCACCACCACTCGCATCACCCGCATGAACGATTGCGGGCGAACCTGTCGCATCCGAAGGAGACATCATGGCTCAGTCATTCGAAACCCGCCAGATCCACGCCGGTCAGACACCCGATCCGGTCACCGGGGCCCGCGCACTGCCCATCCACCAGACGACCTCGTTCGTCTTCGACAGCAACGAGACTGCCGCGAATCGCTTCGCACTCGCAGAGCTCGGCCCCATCTACACCCGGATCACCAACCCGACCACTGAGGTCGTGGAGAACCGCATCGCCGACCTCGAAGGCGGCGTCCACGCCGTACTCACCGCATCGGGACAGTCAGCAGCCCTGCTGGCGATCACGAACATCGCCGAGGCCGGTGACCATATCGTCGCCAGCTCCAGCCTCTACGGCGGAACCTACAACCTGCTTCACGTGACCCTGCGCAAGCTGGGCATCGAGACTACGTTCGTCGACGTCGATGACCTCGATGGCTGGAAGTCAGCAGTGCAGGACAACACCAAGCTCTTCTTCGCCGAGGTTGTCTCCAACCCCCGCTCCGATGTCCTCGACATTGCCGCTGTGGCTGACGTCGCTCACGGGGCCGGTGTTCCGCTCTTCACCGACAACACACTGGCCACCCCCTACCTGGTGCGCCCGATCGAGCACGGTGCCGACGTCGTCCTCCACTCGGCCACGAAATACCTCGGCGGACACGGCAACTCGATCGCCGGTGTCGTCATCGACAGCGGAAACTTCGACTACGGCACGCAGCCGGAGAAGTTCCCCGGCTTCAACACCCCGGATGAGTCCTACAACGGTCTGGTCTACGCTCGCGATCTCGGCGCGGATTCGCCGTTCGGCGCAAACGTCTCCTTCGGCCTCAAAGCCCGTGTGCAGGGTCTGCGCGACCTCGGACCGGCAGCCAGCCCGTTCAACGCATTCCTCATCGCCCAGGGAATCGAAACACTGAGCCTGCGCATCGACCGCCATGTCGAGAACGCGAACAAGGTTGCCACCTACCTCGAGAACCACGAACAGGTCAGCCGGGTCGCCTTCGCCGGACTCGAGTCCAGCCCCTGGCACGATAAAGCCAAGAAGTACCTGCCGAACGGTGTCGGATCGGTCCTCGGATTCGACATCGCCGGAGGCTTCGACGCCGCCGTGGCATTCGTCAATGCGCTTGAACTCCACTCCCACGTGGCCAATATCGGCGACGTCCGCTCGCTGGTCATCCACCCGGCATCGACAACCCATGCCCAGCTGGACGAAGAGGCGCAGATCGCCGCCGGCGTGAACCCCGCCTTCGTGCGACTTTCCGTGGGACTCGAAGGCATCGACGACATCATCGCCGACATCGACAAGGGCTTCGCTGCTGCCGCAGCGAAGGCATCGGCCGCCGCCTGACATGACTACCCAGAGCACTTCCGTCGAGCGAATTCTGGGCTTCGTCACAGAATCCGGACACACGTTCGGGACTGTCGAAGTCGCCTATGAGACCTTCGGCACACTCAACACGGACCGCAGCAATGCGATCCTGGTCGAACACGCTCTGACCGGCGATACCAGCGTCACCGAATGGTGGGCAGGAGTCGTCGGCCCGGGCGAGGCGATCGACACGGACGAATACTTCGTGGTGTGTGCGAATTCGCTCGGCGGGTGCTCGGGAACCACCGGCCCGCAGTCTGTCTATTCCGACGGCCTGCCCTACGGATCACGATTCCCTGCGGTCACGATCCGCGATATGGCCCGACTGGAACACCATCTCGCACAGATCCTCGGCATCGACTCGTGGCACGCCGTCATCGGCGGATCGATGGGCGGAGCCAGAGCTCTCGAGTTCGCACTTCTCGACAAGCGCAAGGTGAAGAAGTGCGCGATCATCGCAGCGCCGGCCTTCTGTGACGCCGATCAGATCGCCTGGGCGATGATGCAGGAACGCGCGATCGAGCTCGACCCCGACTACTATTCCGGTGACTACACTGCGGTCGGCGCCTTCCCTGCACAAGGGTTGGGCCTGGCCCGCCAGATCGCCCACCTGACCTACCGCAATGATGTGGAGCTCAACCACCGGTTCTCCAGCCGGCGCAGATCGTCTGACTATCACGAGGTCACTTCGTATCTCGACTACCAGGCGAAGAAGCTCACTGCCCGATTCGACCCACACAGCTATGTCGTGCTTTCTCGCGCCCTGCGCGATCACGACGTGCGCACCGGTCGCTCGCAGGACTTGGCGACTGCCTTGGCCGATGCCTGCACCGACAACCTCGTCGTCTCAGTCTCCTCCGATCGGCTGTTCCCGACCGCACAGGTCGAACTGCTCGCGCAGAATCTGCCCGGAGGCGTCACCCACCAGGTGATCGAATCCGAGGTCGGTCACGACGGTTTCCTCACGGAGACTGCGGCGGTCTCGGCGGCGCTGAAGGACTTTCTCCGTTCCTGAGCGCGGTCCTCCGATCCTGACCGCGCTCAGATGCCTCCGATTGTGCTGGACACAGCCCCGGGCTCAACGTGAGAGGGCCGTGCGGCTGATTCGCCGCACGGCCCTCTCACCTACGTGTCAGGCCTCACTGCCTGACAGGCTTTCTACCTTCCGGCCTTCGCCTTGCGGCCGTCCTTCTCAGCTGCCTTTCGCGCTGCCTTCTCTGCCTTGCGCAGCTGCTTCTCCGGTACCGCATAGTCCTCCTGTGCACGGGAGTGACGGTAATAGTCGGCGGCTTCGTCCTGTCGCTCAGCCTCGACACCGGTCGCGATCGTGGCACGGCGGTGATCGTCGCCATAGCCGAATGCGTCCACCAGATCCAAGGCATTGGCAGACAGCTTCTCGCACAGGCGATTCAGCGTCTCATTGAGCTGCCGGGCGCGCAGCATCGGCAGACGACCGTACATGAGGTGCCAGCCCACGTGCTTCTCGATGAGGCTGAGACCGTAGGTGTCGCGCAGACGCCGGAACAGCTTGTTCTGGTCAGGGTCCTGCTGCTCCCTCATCGCCTCGTCGAGGGCCTTCCACTTCTCCAACTCAACGTAGGCACGAGCCATCTCGATGAACTCATGCTGATTGGAGTTGAACAGGTCCGCGGCATCGGCGGCCGACATCTTCATCGCCGGCCGCAGCGCCTGGGCGAGTCCGGAGACCATGACTTCGAGCCTGGTCTCGAGAAGGGAGCGCTGCAGACGTCCGGAGCGGATCCGCTTCTCGCCGAGGTTGGGGGTGAATACGTCGGAGATGGCGAGTCCCGCATTGGCGAGTCCGGTGCGGTAGAGCGTGTGCTCGGCTGCCTGGGTGCCGATGTAGCGGGCGGCCCCGCCGACGTCGATGTTCGCAAATTCCTTCGCATAGTCGCCGAGGAGGCGCTTGGCTGCCAGCTGCAGGAGCACCGTGTTGTCGCCCTCGAACGTGGCGTAGATGTCGAGGTCGGCGCGCAGTCCCACCAGGCGGTTCTCGGCCATGTAGCCGGCGCCGCCGCAGGCTTCCCTGGCCTCTTGGATGACATCGAGGGCCATCCATGTCGTGTCGGCTTTGAACGCTGCGGCTCGGGTTTCGAGCAGAGCCCGATTCTCCTCGCTCTCATCGGCACCGGAGAAGACTTCCTCGAACGAGGTGAGCAGCTTCTCGTGAGCGAAGGCCGAGGCGTAGACCGAGGCGATGGCTGGCATGAGGCGGCGCTGGTGCTGCTGATAGTCCAGCAGGGTGGTCTCGTTGATGTCGTCGACGGAGGTGAACTGCTTGCGTTCGAGTCCGTACCGCACAGCGATGTCCAGCGCCAGCTTCGAGGCCACGATGGCCGCGCCGTCGAGGGAGACACGGCCCTGGACGAGAGTCCCGAGCATTGTGAAGAAGCGACGTCCGGGGGAGTCGATGGGGGAGGTGTAGTCGCCCGCGGGATTCACAGCGCCATAGCGATCGAGAAGATTGAATCGAGGAATGCGAACCTGTTCGAAGACGAGCCGGCCGTTGTCGACGCCCTTGAGCCCACCCTTATAGCCGTCATCTTCGATGCTGATGCCCGACAGGACACTCCCGTTCTCATCACGGATCGGCACGAAGAACGCATGCACACCATGGTTGACCCCATTGGTGATGAGCTGGGCGAAGACGACCGCGGCACGTGCATCACGGGCGGCATTGCCGATGTATTCCTTGGTCGCGGCACGGAAGGGCGTGTTGATGACGAACTCTTCCTTCTCGGCCTCATAGGTCGCCGTAGTGCCGACCGCGGCCACATCGGAGCCGTGTCCGATCTCCGTCATTGCGAAGGATCCCAGAAGTTCGCCCTTCTGTGCTGCGACCAGCCACGCATCGTGCTGTTCGGGGTTGCCCAGGTGCAGGATCGCTCCGCCGAAGAGTCCGAACTGGACTCCTGCCTTGACCTGGAGACTGGGGGAGGCGGTGACGGTCTCCTCGAAGCTGGCGATATTGGTCGCATGCTTATTGCGCCCGCCGAGGGAGGGTGGCAGGGCCACCATCGGCAGTCCGGTGTCAGCCATGAGCCTCACCCCGGCGAGCGTCTTCGCTCGTGTGGTCTCAAGGTCATCGGCCGGGTCTTCATGGGTGATCTCTTCGAGTGCCAGGGTGCGCCCCTGGCGTCGAGCCTCGGCCCACTGGCCGTCGAGTGCGGTGTTGATCGCCTGTGGATCAAGGGAAAGCTTCATTCGTCTACTCCTAGTTTTGCGGGCAGCGAGGCCCAGAGCCATTGACTGATTGCGGTGGCGAATTCATCGGGGCGGCTGGGGTCGGTCAGCCAGTTTTCGGTTGCAGCGCGCACGAAGCCAATTGCACCCGCTGCCCACAGCTGCCCCTGTGATCCTCCGAGACCGAGCCGCTCGGCCAGAAGGCCGGCGATGGAATTGAAGAAGCCACCAGTCTCTGTGGGGGCGAAGCGGTTGACCGCGGTATCGCAGAATCGGTAGATGTTCGGTGACTCTGCAGCGAGCGCGACGAAGGCGTGAATCATCTCCGCCAGTGCATCCTGCGCCGAGGCTGCTGTTGCGTCATCGAGTGATTTGGAGATGACATCCATCGCCCATTCGCCCATTGCCGCCTGCAGTCCGGCACGATCCGTGAAATACCGGTAGAGCACCGACTTCGTCGTTCCCGAGTATTCCGAAATCTGCTCCATCGACAGTTCGTCTCCGTGCTCGTCGACGACATGCCGGACCGCGCGCAGCAGTTCACGGCGTCTGAGGTCGCGATGCTGCTGCCACCGGGTGGAACGACCATCTGTGAGCGATTTCATATGACAGACAGTATCAGGTACTGTCGGTAGCAGTTAAATCCATATACCGGAGGTGCAAATGTCCACTCCCACCCAGCGCTCCGTCATCCTTGGCGGCAACCGCATTCCGTTCGCTCGCTCGAACAAGCAGTATTCGAAGGCCAGCAATCTCGATATGCTCACCAGCACCATCGATGGTCTCGTCGCTCGCTTCGGGCTCGCCGGAGAACGCATCGGCGAAGTCGCCGGAGGCGCAGTCCTCAAACACTCGAAGGACTTCAACCTGACCCGCGAGGCTGTTCTCGGTTCTGCCCTATCGCCGACTACTCCGGCCTTCGATGTCGGGCAGGCCTGCGCGACCGGTCTTGAGACCGTCGTCAGCCTCAACAATAAGATCAATGCGGGTCAGCTCGAGTCGGGTATCGCCTCGGGCGTCGACTCGACCTCGGATGCCCCCATCGTCGTCAACGATTCGATGCGTGAGATTCTGCTCGAACTCTCGCGGGCGAAGACGCTGGCCCAGAGGGCTAAGATCGCCGCTCAGATTCGTCCGGCATACCTGGCCCCGCAGGCTCCCTCAACGGGTGAACCTCGCACAGGTATGAGTATGGGGGAGCATCAGGCAATCACCACAGCCGAGTGGCAGATCACTCGCGAGGCTCAGGACGCACTCGCGGCGGCTTCGCACCGCAACCTGGCCCAGGCCTGGGACGAGGGCTTCTTCGATGATCTCTCGACTCCCTATCTCGGCGTGAGTCGCGATACGAACCTGCGCCCGGATTCGAGCGTCGAATCGCTGGCGAAGCTGGCGCCGGTCTTCGGTCGCAACCTGAAGACCCCGGCAACGATGACTGCGGGCAACTCGACTCCACTCACTGACGGCGCCTCCTCAGTGCTGCTGGGCAGTGAAGATTGGGCGAACGAACACGGATACACCCCGCTGGCTCGACTCGTCGATGCCGAAGTGGCCGCCGTCGACTTCGTTGACGGTTCCGAAGGGCTGCTCATGGCTCCCGCTTACGCGGTTCCTCGTCTGCTGGCCCGTAACGGTCTGACATTCGAAGACTTCGACGTCTTCGAGATCCACGAAGCCTTCGCCTCGACAGTGCTCGCTCATCTGGCAGCGTGGGAGTCTGAGGAGTTCTGCCGAAACAAGGCCGGTCTCGACGGGGCCCTGGGCAGCATCGACCGGGCCAAGCTCAATCCGCTCGGCTCAAGCCTCGCCGCCGGACACCCGTTCGCGGCGACCGGTGGGCGCATCATCGCCTCCACCGCGAAGTACCTCAAGCTCACCGGCAAGAAGAGGTCGCTGGTTTCGATCTGCGCTGCAGGCGGCCAGGGACTCACCGCGATTGTGGAGGCAGCATGAAAGACACCTACCTGGACTTGGTCAACGGCCCACTGAAACAGGTCGCGAAGACACTGGGCCTGCCGCAGCCGGTCGAACTGCACCGCTTCGACTCAACTCCGGCGGACTACCGTCGGAAACCGGTGCTCGTACTCGGCGCCGGACCCGAGGCGCAGAAGCTGGCCGACCTGCTGTTGGACAACGGCCTCGAGGTTCGACGCCACGCCACCTCGGGGGAGTCCCTGCGAGCCATCATCGCCGTCTTCGACGAAGCCACCGCGCCCGCCGACCTGTCGGCGACCGTGCTCGAAGTCGGAACTGCTCTGCGGTCGCTGGCCCGCTGCGGACGCGTCATCACGATCTCTGCTGCCCCGAACCCGCAGCAGCAGAGCCCCGAACTCGCGGCTGCGACACAGGGGATCACCGGCCTGACACGGTCCATGGCTCACGAGATGCGCAGAGGAGCCACCGCCAACGGGATCCTCCTCGACGGCGTCGACGTGCAGGCACCCTCGGTGTCCACCGCACTCTGGTTCCTCCTCTCAGGCAAATCAGCCTATGTCTCGGGCCAGTTCATCACCGTCTCGACGCAGGCCGGCACCCCGATGGGGATGAAGGAGTTCCTCTCCACCGGTGAAGCCGGCCCGCTGGCAGGACGCACCGCAGTCGTGACCGGTGCCGCCCGGGGAATCGGTGCCGCGATTGCGCGCAACCTGGCCCGTGACGGTGCACAGCTCATCGGCGTCGACATGCCGCAGGCCGGGCAGGCTCTGGCAGAGGTGATGAACGAAGTCGGCGGCAGATCGCTCCAGCTCGATATCACCACGGAGACCGCTGCGGAGAAGATTGCCGAGGCAGTCGGGGGTCCCGTCGACATCCTCGTGCACAATGCCGGAATCACCCGGGACAAGATGCTGGCGAATATGGATGCCTCCCGCTGGGACTCCGTCATCGCCGTCAACATCGCCTCCCAAGCCCGCATCAACGCCCATCTGCAGGCTGAGGGCCTCTTCGCCGAGGGCGCACAGGTCGTGTCACTGGCCTCGACCTCGGGAATCGCAGGCAACCGCGGGCAGACGAACTACGCAACCTCGAAGGCCGGAGTCATCGGACTCACCGCCGCCTCGGCGCCGGACTTCGCGCAGCGTGGAGGAACGATCAATGCTGTGGCTCCCGGCTTCATCGAAACCGATATGACAGCCAAGATGCCAGCCTTGAC
Source organism: Brevibacterium sp. RIT 803 (assembly GCF_016892625.1). GTDB lineage: Bacteria > Actinomycetota > Actinomycetes > Actinomycetales > Brevibacteriaceae > Brevibacterium. The sequence continues at coordinate 104,480 of NZ_JAFEMW010000006.1, read as the reverse complement.
CAGGCAGGTTGCACGCAGGCTCTCCAGCCTTCAGCAGGGTGGACAGCCCGTCGACGTGGCCGAGACCATCGGATTCCTCGCCTCGGCGGGGGCCCGTGGGATCAACGGTCTGACGCTGCGGGTGTGCGGCCAGAACATGGTGGGTGCATGATGGCGAAGGATTCGATGCTTCCGCTCTATGCGAAGGCCGTGCTCAAGGCTCTGCCCTTGGGCACGCGCACGAGCCCGGACCTGCCCAGTCGTGCCCTGGATCGGAGTATGCCGATCGAGGCCGATGCCTACGCCGGTTTCACCACCGTCATCGGTGCCGGGCTGGGCAACACCGTCCATCCGGGCTACCTTCACGTCCTCGCATTCCCTCTGAGCATGCAGCTGCTCGGCGATCCTGAGGTGCCGCTGCCGATGATGGGCATGGTCCATATCCACAATAGGATCGACAGCCTCGGCGCCGTGCATGTCGGTGACAGCGTCGACTTCCATGTGGAGTTGGCCGGTCCTTACCAGCATTCGGCCGGAACCACGATCGAGGTCATCGTCGAAGCGAAGGTTGAGGGTGCCCTGCGCATGCGGGAGACCACGACTTATCTGGCCAAGGGCAAGAAGCTGCCCAATGCAGAAGCGAAGCCACAGCCGCCGCGAGAGGAGTTCACTGCTCCCACCCCGAGTGCACTGTGGCGACTCGACCCGATCATCGGCCAGCGCTATGCCCACGCCTCGGGTGACTACAACCCGATCCACCTCAACGGATTGGCGGCGAAGGGCTTCGGCTTCCCGCGCCTCATCGCCCACGGAATGTACGGCGCCTCGCGCGCCCTGTCCGCGGTCGATACGAGGCTCGAGTCCTACCGATGGGATGTGTCGTTCGCCAAACCCGTGCTGCTGCCCTCGACCGTTGGCTTCGCCATCACCGAGGGCCAGAGGCATGAGGCCGCGAAATTCGCCGTCTTCGATCTCAAATCCGGCAAACCGCACATCCTCTCCGAGGTCTCAGAACTCGGTGAATGAGCCTGTGCAGGCGCCGGTGAGGACCTCAGCAGAATCAGTTGAGTGCCGTGCGTCACAATCGGCCGATCTGATTTTGCACGGCCGAAAGTCGCGTGTAAAGTAATCTCTGTTGCCAGCGCGAGTGGCGGAATTGGTAGACGCGCTAGCTTGAGGTGCTAGTGCCCAACTTATCGGGCGTGGGGGTTCAAGTCCCCCTTCGCGCACAACAGAGGAAATGGCCTCCGGATCTGATCCGGAGGCCATTTCTCATTCACTCCTGCCGCTGAGACGGTGACCCGCTGAGGCGCTGACCCGAAAATCACGATCGGCGGACACCATGGGTCGGACTGCCGCAGGTGCTATAACGTGGATCACGTCAGCATCTTTGCACCTATCCGACGGGAGACACCGTGTACGATTTCAGCGCCGCCGAGGCCGAGGTCACCTCTCTGTGCCAGCAGCTCATTCGCATCGACACACAGAATTGGGGTGGCAACAAGGTCAACCCCGAACGGCCAGCCGCGGATCTCATCGCAGGCTGGTTCGACGAGGTGGGGCTGACGTCGACGATCATCGAATCCGAACCGGGCAGGGCCTCCCTGGTCGCCCGGATCAAGGGAACCGATCCCCAGGCGGACGCGCTCGTCGTCCACGGCCACACCGATGTGGTTCCGGCGGCGGCAGAGGACTGGAGCGTCGACCCTTTCGCCGGTGTCATCGAGGACGAGCTGCTCTGGGGTCGGGGAGCCGTCGATATGAAGGACATGGACGCGATGATCATCGCCGCTGTCCGCGATATGCTCCGCCAGGGTCTGCGTCCGCGCCGAGACCTCATCATCGCTTTCTTCGCCGACGAGGAGGCTGGGGGGAACTACGGCGCCCGCTATATGGTCCGCAACCACCCGGAGCTCTTCGCCGGAGCCACAGAGGCCATCTCCGAGGTCGGCGGCTATTCCGTCGATGTCCGCGGCCAGCGCGTGTACCTCGTCCAGACCGCAGAGAAGGGCCTCGCCTGGCTCAACCTCATCGCCCACGGCACGGCGGGTCACGGCTCCCAGCGCAACGATGACAACCCGGTCACCCGGCTTGCCGCAGCCATCGCCCGCATCGGCGAATATCCATGGCCGCAGGAGATTCCGGTCGCAACAAGGCAGCTCCTCGAAGGAGTTGCGGAGATCACCGGCATCGAATTCCGGGCCGATACGGTCGGTGAGCTCCTGGCCGAACTCGGGTCTGTCGAGAAGTTCGTCGCCCCGACGCTGCAGAACACGTCGAATCCGTCATTCCTCAATGCCGGGTACAAGCACAACGTCATCCCCGGCACGGCCACGGCCTACGTCGACTGCCGGACCCTGCCAGGTCAGCACGAGGATGTGATGCTCAAGATCAAGGAGCTCGCAGGGGAGGGCATCGACATCGAGGCCAATGACGAGGGAGATGCTTTGGAGGCGCCCTTCGACACGCCGCTGGTCGCACAGATGCGCAAGAGCCTGCTCGATGACGACCCCTCAGCGAAGGTTCTGCCGTATACGCTGTCGGGCGGAACGGACAACAAGTCCATGGCAGAGCTGGGCATCACCGGTTACGGGTTTGCGCCGCTGCAGCTGACCGGTGACCTCGACTTCCCGGCGATGTTCCATGGTGTCGACGAGCGAGTGCCGATCTCCGCACTCAAGTTCGGGGCGAGGGTTCTGGGCGATTTCCTGATGAAGGCATAATCGTAATCGCGATCCCGAGGAGCACCAGGGCGGCACTGATGACCGTCGTGGTGCTCACCAGGGATCCGGGCAAGGGCAGCAGGAGATCGAGCAGGAGCGCGCCGAGGAGATTTCCGAACAGTGAGAACAGGCTGAGCAGCAGCACTCCGAGCTTCGCCACGGTCAGCGCGGTCAACCCGATGAAGATGACGCCGAAAGCACCACCGAGCAGCATCCACCACTGAGTGGGCTCCGTCGGGAATCCTGCCCAGGTCACCCCGGAGAGCATGATGACCCCAGCGGCCGCGAGCAGGGCGAGGAAGCCGACGGCGAAGTTCACAGTGGTGGCGACGATGACCGAGCCTGTGGCGGCTTTGATCCGCCCGTTGAACGCCTGCTGGACGGAAGTCAGGGCGCCAGAGACGAAGGGCAGCAGCAGGGCCCAGAGCGGCACTCCCAGGTTGAGTCGCTCCGACGCGCCGTAGACCAGGGCGGCGATGACGACGAGGACCCCGAAGACCCGGAGGAACGTCAGGCGCTGCCTCCCGCCCGGCGGCAGGCGTGTGGAATCGACGGCGAGACCACCGGTCACCTGGCCGGAGACGAAGGCCATGGTGAACATCGCGACGCCCATGATCGGCACGGTGGATGCCTGAGCGATGACGACGAGGCCGCCGCTGAGACCGCCGAGCAGCATCCACCACGGCATCGCCTGAGTGCGGAGAAGTCGGATCAGGATTCTGGCGCTGGCCCGAGACCGGGAGGAGCACAGCAGAGCCGTGCCCACGAGGATGAGCCCGATGATGAACGAGACGAGTGCGGCGAAGACAGAGTGACCCAGGATCGGACCGAGCAGGCCGTTGGCACGACCTTGGAGGGACATGGCACCGCCGGCCACGATGGTGACGAGACCGGCGAAGAGGACGGGGAGGAGCGCAGCGGGTGACTTCACAGGGCCGGTGTCAGCTGCTCAACGTCAGAGGCATGATCTTACGACGCAGCCAGACGGTCTTGGTGCCTCCCACGGAGATCCGGGTCCGTGCGAGCTCCCATTTGCCGTACTCCGCCTCATCATTGAGTTCCTGGAGACTGACAGATCGCGGTGTTTCTCTGGAGAACGAGACCTTGCGAAACTCATAGGCCATGCTGGGACGCTGACGCTTCATAGGCCCACTGTAAACGATCTGGGCTAGTGTTGGTCACATGCCCGTCATCGTTCTCCTCCGGCACGGCGTCTCCAGTGCGAATACGGCAGGGATCCTCGCCGGGCGCGCTCCCGGCGTGTCGCTGACCGATCAGGGTGTCAGCGCCCTTCGCGACACCCTGCGGATGCTTCCGCAGCGCCACTTTTCCCGCCTGCTGCATTCACCCCTCATGCGATGTGAGCAGACGGCTCAGATCGCGGCGTCTGCGGTCACCGCCGGCTCTGTTGCCGCCGTCGATGACCTCATCGAACTCGACTACGGCGAATGGACCGGGCGGAGCCTGAAGGAACTCGGAAACGAAGAGCTGTGGACGACCGTCGTCGAACAGGCATCGCGGGCGCGTTTTCCCGGTGGGGAATCCATCGCCGAGGCGGCCGACCGTGCCGTGTCACAAGTGAGAACCATCGTCGACGAGCTCCGTGCGGAGGAGCGCAGCGACGAGGAAGAGCGCAGCGACAGCACAGAGGATCGTCAGGGCAGAGCCGATCGTTGGGCGATGCTGGTCTCCCACGGCGACATCATCAAGGCGATCATTGCCGATGCGCTGGCGATGCCGCTCGATGATTTCCAGCGGATCAGCGTTGCCCCGGGCTCCTTCACCGTCATCGACTTCTCGGGGCCACGGCCGGTCCTGACGGCGATGTCGGTCACCGCAGCCGGGCTCTCCGAAGGGAGCACACCCGGCGGCGGCGGACTGCGCTGACGCTCAACCGAGCCAGTCAGCACTGATCAGGTGGCGCCGATCAGGTGGCGGCGAGGACTCCGGTGCCCAGCAGGATGTAGAGCACGATGCCCAGGGCCACGCGGTACCAGACGAAGATCGCGAAGGACTTGGTCTTCACGTAGCCGAGGAACCAGTGGATGACGAGGAGTCCGAGTCCGAAGGCGATGATGGTGGCCAGGATAGTCGGTCCCCAGCCGATGACCATGTCCGTGCTGCCGAGCGTCTGGAAGACGCTGTAGAAACCGGATCCCAAGACTGCCGGAATGGCGAGCAGGAACGAGTAGCGGGCGGCGGCAGGACGGTCGAAGCCCATGAAGCGTCCGGCCATGATCGTGCCGCCGGAGCGGGAGACACCGGGGATGAGCGCCAGCGCCTGGGCGAAGCCGTAGGCGATGCCCTGGCCCCAGCTCATGTCCTCAAGGGTGCGTTCCCTCTTGCCCACCCAGTCGGCGAGGCCGATGACGAGTCCGAAGACGATGAGCATGGTCGCGGTGATCCACAAGCTGCGCAGGGCACCCTCGATGGCGTCCTGGAAGAGCAGACCGAGGATGACGATCGGAATCGAACCGACGATGATCAGCCAGCCGAGTCGGACTTCAGGGTCCTTGCGGTCGTGTTTGCCGACCAGTGCCTTGCACCACTTCGAGATGATGGAGACGATGTCGCGCCAGAAGTACACGACGACAGCCGCCTCGGTGCCGATCTGGATGATCGCGGTGAAGAACGCGCCCGGATCCTGGCCCGGCAACATGAATTCACCGACGATGCGCACATGCGCTGAGGACGAGATCGGCAGAAATTCTGTCAGTGCCTGAACGATTCCAAGCACAGCTGCGACCAGCCAGTCGTACATGCGTCTCCTTGAGAAAGTGGGATGGGAACGAAACCACGGTAGTCGCCGAATCAGGTAACCTCAACAATCATGAAGCATCAACGCCTCGGCAGAACCGGTCTTGAAGTCAGCGATGTGGGTCTCGGCACATTCGAGTGGGGACACCGAGTCGACGCCGCAGTCGCACAGCGACTCGTCAATGAGTACGTCGACGCTGGTGGGAACCTCATCGAGCTTCCCAGTTCGGGAGTGCACGCGGCTCAGGTGCTGTCTCAGCTGAGTCTTCCTGAGCAGATCGTGTTGGTTGCCCGAGTGGGCGTGTCCATGAGTGAGCCATCCCACATCGAGGTGGGTCTGGGCAGGGCTCGGATCCTCAACCAGGTCGATGCCCTGCTCAGTGCCACCGGACGTTCCCACATCGACATGCTCATCCTCGATGTCTTCGATGCTGAGGTGGACAGGGCAGAGACCGCCTCGGCGATCGATACGCTGCTGACGCTGGGCAAGATCCGCTACGTCGGCGTGTCCCACCATGCCGGTTGGGAGTTGGCAGAGATGCGCGGAGCAGGTCTGCCGATCGCCTGCGCGATCGCCGAATACTCCCTGCTCAACCGGGAGGCAGAGCACGATCTGCTGCCGGCTGCGAACTACGCAGGCGTGGGACTCATCGCCGGTGCCGGCCTGGGCAGGGGAGTGCTGAGCGACAAATATCGGCGCGGCACTCCACAGGACTCACGTTTCGCGGTGGGGGAGCTCACCGACTATGTCGGGGCCTATCTCGACGACCGAGCGACGCGGGTGCTGGCAGGTGTCCGCAAGGCGGCTGCGGCATTGGGAGTGACGACGACGGACATCGCGCTGGCGTTCAACAGATACCAGGGAGTCGCCTCATCATTGGTCTCGGCCCGCACCCCTGAGCAGATGGCTCAGCTGCTCAGCAGTGAAATCGAACTCGAACCCGAGATCGCCGAGGTACTCGACCAGATCTCGTGAGGTCGCAGCCGGTTCGTACCTGATTCAGTCGTCTTCGTCGTCCTCGTCGATGGCGAAGTCACCGTCGAGTTCGTTGTTCTCGTCATCCTCCTTGGCGTCTTCGACATCATCGAAGAGCTCAAACGGAGTGACCTCGTCGTACGCGGTGTAGATCGCGTCTTCATAGATTTCGAAAGCGTCAGCCAAGGCCATGTAGGCGGCTTCGACACGGGGGTCTTGGTCTCCATTGCGGTGTGCGGATGCAGCGAAGTGTTCACCCACTGCTTCGAGGAATGCGTCCAGGGCCTCACGAGGATCAGTGCTCATGACTCAAATGTATCCCAGGGAAGTCGGACATGTAAGTCTTTGAACTAGGCTGAAGGCATGGCAGCTTTGTACGACCACCCCACCCCAGATCGATTCGTCGTCGGCACGATCGGTCTGCCCGGCGAGCGAACGTTCCTCCTCCAGGCGAAATCCGGAACTTCGCTGACCACAGTGGTGGTCGAGAAGGAGCAGGTCGAAATCCTCGCCGATCGCGTCACCGAACTTCTCGATATGGTCATGGTCAAGGATCCCGCGGCGCGAGTGCCCCAGTCTGCGATCGACGAACGCATCGACAACGCCGGTCTGAACGTCCCGATCGAACCTGAATTCCGGGTCGGCACCATGAGCCTGGGCTGGGACACGGTCGCCCACGAGCTTGTGGTCGAATGCTTCGAACTCACCGAGGAGGATGCTCAGACGGGCACCTCTGCAGAACCGGATGACGATGAAGTCGAGCGAGAGGTGCTGCGCATCGTTCTCGACGCCGCCGGCTCACGTGAGTTCGCCCGCCGGGCCGACCAGGTCGTCTCTGCTGGTCGCGGCGACTGCCCCTTCTGCTCGCTGCCGCTGGAACCCGAAGGGCACCTGTGCCCCCGTGCCAACGGCATCGCCCGCGTTTAAGAGAGTCATGCACGAAGCTTTCGCCCAGCAGGCCCTGGAGCAGGGTACCTGCACCGTCATGGGAGCGATCCCGCGGGCCAGCAACGACACCCGCCTCGTGGTCGTCGACCACGCCGGCACCCACCTCAAAGCCGTCTACAAACCGGCATCGGGAGAGCGACCGCTGGCAGATTTCCCACCGCACACCCTCTCGCTGCGCGAGGTGGCGTCCTACCGGCTGAGTGCTCACCTCGACTTGAACGTGGTTCCGCCGACCGTCATGCGGGGAGACCTCGGAGCGGGGCCAGGGTCGCTCCAGGCCTATGTCGAGGACTCCGGGGACGATGATGCCGTCGCCCTCACCGGGGTCGACGGCATCCCTGCCGATCACACTCCGATGTTCGCCCTGCGGACTGAGGATGGCACCGATCTGGTGCTCTCCCACGACACAAGGGAGGGGCTGCGGGCGATCGCCTTCTTCGACCTCCTCGCGAACAATGCCGACCGGAAGGCGGGCCACATCATCACCGGCAGCTACCTGCCGGGCAGCGGTGCGGCCAGCATCGGCACCTACGGAATCGACAACGGTCTGACGTTCCACGCCGAGGAGAAGGTGCGCACCGTGCTGTGGGGTTTCTCTCATCAGTCGTTCCGGGCCGAAGAGATCGACGCCCTCGACGAGGTGGTCCGAATGCCCACGGAGCTGCGGACCGTGTTGGACGAGTCTTTGGACGAGGCAGAGATCGAGAGCCTGCGCGCCCGGGCGGAGCATCTGGGAGAGGCCGGAACGTTCCCCGATCCGCCGCAGGATCGGACCGTCATTCCTTGGCCGCCGATCTAGAGACGGCACCGCCTGAGGTCGGAGGTGCCGTTCTGCTATGACTCCGTTAGGCTGGTCTCCGTGAAGTCATGGTCCGAACCTCAGCTACCCCGCCTCACCAGCTCCGGAAAGGTGCCGACAGTATTCGACACCGGCACCCGGAGCCCACGCAGACTCAAAGGGCGTGACCAGGCGGCCGGTCTCTATGTATGTGGAATCACCCCGTACGACGCCACCCATCTCGGTCACGCGGCGACCTATGTCGCCTTCGACCTTTTGAACAGGGTGTGGCGTGATGCGGGGCTCGACGTCGTCTATGTGCAGAACACCACCGATGTCGATGACCCCCTGCTCGAACGGGCCAACGCCACCGGAGTCGATTGGCGTGAACTCGCAGAGTCCCAGATCGAGCTGTTCCGCGAAGACATGACGGCGCTGCGCGTGCTTCCGCCGCAGAGCTACATCGGCGTCGTGGAGTCAGTCGAACAGATCGTCGCAGCGGTCGAGGACCTCGTCGAGTCGCGGGCTGCCTACACCCTCGACAACGGTGACGTGTACTACCGCGTCTCAACTCCGATCAATCCGCCCTTCGGCAGCGTCAGCCACGATGACAAGGCCACGATGGCCAAGCTGTCGGCCGAGCGCGGCGGCGACCCGGACACACCGGGCAAAGACAATCAGATCGATCCTCTGCTGTGGAAGGCCGCACGCGAGGGCGAGCCGTCCTGGGACGGCGGGAAACTCGGGCCGGGGCGCCCGGGCTGGCACATCGAATGCACCGTCATCGCCAACAACTACGCGGGACTGCCCGTCGACGTTCAGGGCGGCGGCAGCGACCTGGTGTTCCCACACCACGAGATGAGCGCAGCTCATGCGGCGGCTTGGAAGCAGACCCCGCTGGCCCGGACCTATATGCACACAGGCATGGTCGGCTACCAGGGCGAGAAGATGAGCAAGTCCAAGGGCAACCTGGTCCTCGTCTCGAAGCTGCGCGAACAGGGCGTCGATCCGATGGTCATTCGCACAGTGCTGCTGTCCAACCACTACCGCAGCGACTGGATCTTCACCGACGATCTGCTCGAATCCGCCTCGGCGCGACTGCAGGCGTGGAAGCATGCGGCAATGTGCGAAGCCGAATGTCGAGAGGGGCTGCGCGGACACATCATCGGTCTGCTGCGTGAGTCTTTGGCCGATGACCTCGACAGCCCCCGTGCGTTGGGAATCCTCGACGAGTGGGCCGAGCACTATGCGGACTCACCTGCCGCCGAGACCGCACCGGTGTGCGGTGACCGGGTCGCGGACGCCGTCGATGCCCTGCTCGGCCTCGATCTGCACAGCTGAGCCGGAGCTCTCTACTTCTCGCGACCGCGTTTGCGCAGGTAGCGTTCGAACTCGGCGGCGATCGCATCGCCGCTGGCTTCGGGCAGCTCCGTGGAATCGTTGAGCTGTTCGAGTCCCTTGAGCAGTTCGACGAGGTGCGGGTTGTTCGCGACCAACTCATCGGCACCGAGCTCCCATGCACGGCTCTCCTCTTCGAGGATGGGAATGTCGATCTCGAGTCCCGTGTACTTCTCCACCGCTGAGGCCAGGGCCAGTTCAGCCTTGGGTGAAGGGGAGTCGGTGAGATAGTCGGGCACACCGACCCACAGGTTGATCGCGTGGCGTCCACGCCTGTCGCATTCGACGCCGAGGAGGCCGAGGATGCCGATCGGTCCCGCATAGCCGTTGACGTCGATGTTGAGATCTGCGGCGAGCACTGCATCCTCTGTGTTCGCGACGACAGGCAGAGGACGCGTATGGGGGACCTCCGCGTGCAGACCTCCGAGGAGGACCACACAATCCTCGGCGGTGACCTCGGACAGGATGAGCGAGAGGAATTCGCGCCACTTCAGTCCCGGCTCATGTCCCTGGATGACGGTGACCGGTATGCCCAGATGCTGCCCCCGATGGACTTCTATTCCCGGCCATGCGATCGTGGCTCGGCCTGTTTCGTCCCGAACGATCTCGGGCTCTGAGAATCTGAACTCGTAGAATCCGTCGGTGTCCAAGATCTCACTCTCGTCCAGTCGCCATGACTCGATGAGATCCTTGACCAGTGAACTGGCGGCCTCGGAGGCATTCGCGTCCTGTCCTTCGAAGGCGATGAACACGAGTGCCCCGGACCCTGATGGAAGAAAAGTCATGCTTCAAGATTACGCTGGAATCATGACGAATCCTGCCGCAGTCCTCTGGGACATGGACGGAACTCTGGTTGATACGGAACCGTATTGGATCAGAGCCGAGACCGAACTGATGAACGCGCACGGCATCAGCTGGAGCGAAGAACAGGGTCTGGAGTTCGTGGGCAACGATCTCCTCACCTCCGCGGCCATGATGCAGGAGGCCGGACTCGACCTTCCGGCAGCCGTCATCGTCGACACCCTGCTCGACCAGGTCGTCGCGAAGATCGAGGAAGCAGTGCCGTTTCGTCCCGGAGCTCTCGAATTCCTCGCTGCGATCGTCACCGCCGGCATTCCCTGTGTGATGGTCACGATGTCCTACCGGCGACTCGCCGAGGCGGTCATCTCAGCATGTCCGGACGGCAGCTTCGTCGGTCTCATCTCCGGTGACGAGGTGACCGCCGGCAAACCCGATCCGGAGCCTTATCTCAAGGGAGCGGCACTGCTTGAGCTCGACCCGGGAGCCTGTGTGGCGCTCGAGGATTCGAAACCCGGACTCGCCAGCGCGGAGGCAGCAGGCACCATCGCCATCGGCATTCCCCACTTGGTGACGCTCGAGGAGCGCCCTGGCCGGATCCTGTGGTCGAGCCTCGAAGGGCGCGGAATTGCTGACCTGAGAGAACTCACGTCCCGACAATCCGTGTGATCTCCGGGGTCGGCGGGGGAGTGTTGCCCCAGGCGGGGCACAGCGGTTTGAACGTGCACCAGTTACACAGCGGTGACTTCTTCGGGCGCCAGCGGTCCGCCTCGGCGGAGGCGATGATGTCCTTCCAGATCGACTCGATCTCGAACTGCGTGCGTTCGATGTCACTCATCGTGGGGTGAGACTTGAGGACGCTCTGCGACCCCAGATACATGAGCTGGAGCGTGTGCACGAGCTCACCCGTGAGGCGGTACTCGACGAGGGCGTAGAAGCCCATCTGGAAATGCGCCTCCCTGCCGTACTGGGGCTTGGGCTGCTTTCCGGTCTTGTAGTCGACCAGACGCTTCTCACCTCCCGGTGCGACATCAACGCGGTCGATGAAGCCCCGCAGCTCAAGGCCGTTGTCGAGCCGTGTGCGCACGTACTTCTCCGTCTCATCGGGCTCGAGGTGCTCCGGGAACTCGAGCGTGAAGTAAGCCTGCAGCAACTTGCCCGCAGTTGTGAAGAATGTCTCCTTCTCACCTTCATCGCCGAAGATCTCGAGCACAGCTGGGTCCTTCTCGACGAGCTCGTCCCAGCTGGGACGAAGCAGGGACTCGGCGACATCCTGCGTCCGCTGTGCCGCGGGGAGTTCGAAGAGCTTCTCAAGGACGGAATGGACGACGGTTCCTCTGAAAGCGGCCTGCGAAGGCGGTTCCGGAAGCTTGTCGATGCTGCGGAATCGAAATTTCAGGGGACATTGTACGAAGTCGTTGGCCCGTGAGGGCGAAAGACTGATCAGCTCGGCCATGTCACCACTGTAACGACTTGGTCTGACACGACGCGTGAGACCGTGGTGGCGACCCTGTCGCTGATAGGCTGAGTGAACCCGACCCCAAGCTAGAGGAACTCCATCGATGGCCGCGAAAAAACACCAGACTGGTGCCTCTTCGGGCTTGCACCTTGGCACTGTTCTCGGCGCCCCGGTGATCCTGGCCTGGTCATGGTTCCTCGCCGCTTTCGTGATCACGATTCTGTTCGCCCCGTGGGTGAATACCGTGCGGCCAGACCTCGGTGTCTGGGCCTGGTTCGTCGCGTTCGCGTATGCGGTTCTGCTGTTCGGCTCGGTCTTCCTCCACGAACTGGCGCACGGTGTCGCCGGACAGTTCTACGGACTCAAGGTCGCCGCGATCGAGCTCAATATCTGGGGCGGGTTCACCAGGTTCGAACCTCAGGCGGAGAATCCGCGTGACAAGGCCGCGCTGACCAGCTTCGTCATCTCCATCGTCGGTCCGATCGTCAACATCGTCTTGGCCCTGTTGGGCTGGTGGTGTCTGAGCGCGGTCTCGCCGACGTCGGTTCCATGGCTCCTGCTCATCGCAGTGACATTCGCGAACGTCGCACTCGGTGCCATCAACCTGCTGCCCGGAATTCCGCTGGACGGCGGGTGGGCGCTGCAGGCTCTGATGTGGCGCCTGACAGGTTCGCAGTACCTGGGAACGATCGTCGCCAGTTGGGTCGGTCGAGTCATCGCCGTCGGCTTCATCGGCTGGTCCGTCATCACACCGCTGCTGGCAGGTGAGCGCCCTGATCCGCTGACCGTGGCGTGGATGTCGCTGATCGCCATCATGCTGTGGTTCTCCGCAGGGGACGCCGCGACTCATGCGAAGCGAGCCCGGAAGATGGAGACCTACGACCTCTCTCAGGTCATCCAGCCTGCCATCGCAGCAACCTGGGACGCGGATCTGGCCGACACACTCGACTATGCGAACACGCTGGGCAATGCGAAGGAACGCACCCTCATCGTCGTCCTCGACCAGAAGGGCCTGCCCTACGGGCTCGTCGACAGGCATGCGGCAGCCGGCCGTCTGGCCGAGTCGCTCGACCAGGTCCCGGCAGGCGAAGTGGCCAGGCCCCTGGCCGGGTGGATCGGAGTCCCCAAGGACATCACGGCACCGCACCTGCTCGAGTCCCTGACCCATCGCCCCAAGGCGCAGTTCAGCCTGGTCATGGACGAGAACACCCTCATCGGCGTGATCGATCTGCAGGAATTCTTCGACGAGCTGCTCGCAGCCTGAACCGGGTGTGCTGAGACACTTCTCATCAGCGTAGAGTGGACGCATCATGACTGAGGCAAGCCATACCGAACCCGACCGGGCCCTGAAGACCGGCGAGAAGATTCAGCTCACCGACCCCAAGGGCCGAATGCACACGATCGTGCTGGCTCCCGGAGAGCTGTTCCACACCCATAAGGGACTCATCGAACACGATGCCATCATCGGTCGCACCGAGGGAATCATCGTGGCGAACACCGGGGGCATCGACTTCCAGGTCTTCCGTCCGCGCTACGAGGACTTCGTCCTGTCCATGCCCCGCGGGGCAGCTGTCGTCTACCCCAAGGACTCGGGGCTCATCGTCACCCTCGGCGATATCTTCCCCGGTGCAGTGGTCGTAGAAGCCGGCGTCGGTTCCGGGGCGCTGTCGATGGCTCTGCTGCGGGCAGTCGGCCCCACAGGCAGGCTCCATTCCTTCGAACTCCGCGAGGAATTCGCCACCATCGCAGCGGGTAACATCGCAGACTTCTTCGATGGTCGACCCGATAACTGGTCGGTCACAGTGGGCGATCTCTCCGATGAGCTGCCGCGCTCCTACGAGGCGGGCACCGTCGACCGGGTCGTCCTCGACATGCTCACGCCATGGAACACATTGGACGCAGTCGCCACCGCACTGGCACCCGGGGGAGTCGTCATCGCCTACGTTGCGACCGTCCCGCAGCTCTCCCGCTTCGTCGAAGCACTGCGTGCCACAGACTGCTTCAGCGAACCGCAGTCGATGGAGGCCATGGTCCGAGGGTGGCATGTGGATGGGCTTGCAGTCCGGCCTGACCACCGGATGATCGCACACACCGGTTTCCTGGTCATCGCCCGCCGCATGGCACCCGGAGTGACCCCGCTGGAGAAGAAGAAGCGACCCCAAGGCACTCCGGCATCGACCGAAGACGTCGATGCATGGACGAAGCCGGAAGTCACCGATGAGGCAGTCGGAGCCAGAGTCGCACAGGGAAAGAAGCTGCGCCGCGTCATGCGTGAGGCGGGAAAACGGTTGGACCAAGAACCGTCGACACCCGAAGCCAACGACCGAGAGCCAGCCAGCCAAGCCTCGAACACCCCCGGGTCGAAGGAGGACCAATGACCGAAACCACGACCGAAGTCAAACGACTGCGCGAGGACACGGCGTCATTGCGCCAACAGCTCTTCAGCGCCGGGAAACGCAATGAAGCCCTGTCGAAGACCCTGCGTACAGCACGAGATGAGCTGAACCGGATCAAGGAGGAAGCCCGTCGACTGACGGAGCCGCCCAACAACTGGGGCACACTCATCGCTCTCGGTGAATCGGGGCTGAACGCCGACGTCATCGTCGGCGGCCGCAGAATGCGCGTCGCCGTCGGACCTGAAGTAGAGCCGGCGCACCTGCGTGCCGGTGCCGATGTCCTGCTCTCGGAAGGTCTTGTCATCATCGGGACAGGGTCCTTCGCCCCGGTCGGCTCCGTCGTCAATGTGCGCGAATTCGTCGACGACACCCGGATCCTCGTCGGTGCTCCCGGCGACGACGAACAGGTCTTCATCCTCGGCAAGGACCTTGTCGATGCCGGCCTGCGCATCGGCGATGCCGTGGTCGTCGACTCCCGCACACACTATGCCCTTCAGGTCGTTGAGAAGCCGGAGGTCTCTTCGCTTCTGCTCGAAGAGGTCCCGGACATCACCTACTCCGACATCGGTGGGCTGGCCGATCAGATCGGCCAGATCAAGGACGCAGTGGAACTGCCCTTCGAGCACCCGCAGCTCTACACCGAGCACGGTCTCAAGCCGCCGAAGGGCATCCTGCTCTACGGCCCACCCGGCTGTGGCAAGACCCTGATCGCGAAGGCTGTGGCCAATTCTCTGGCCGACCGGACCGGTGCCGGTCAGTCCCGCAAGACCTACTTCCTCAACATCAAGGGCCCGGAGCTGCTCGACAAGTACGTCGGCGAGACCGAACGTCAGCTTCGTCTCATCTTCGCCCGGGCCAGGGAGAAAGCGTCGGCAGGATTCCCCGTCGTCGTCTTCTTCGACGAGATGGAGTCCCTGTTCCGCACCCGTGGTACCGGCAAGTCCTCGGACGTGGAGACGACCATCGTGCCGCAGCTGCTGACCGAGATCGACGGTGTCGAACAGCTCGACAACGTCATCGTGATCGGCGCGTCGAACCGCGAAGACCTCATCGACCCCGCAATCCTGCGTCCGGGCCGCCTCGACGTGAAGATCCGCATCGAACGTCCCGATGCCGATGCGGCTCGCGACATCTTCGAGAAGTACCTCACCGCAGAACTTCCGCTGCATGCGAGCGTGCAGACCGGGCATGAGACCCCCGCCGAGGGGGTGTCGGCCCTGATCTCGTTCTGTGTCGACCGCATGTATGCACTGTCACCGGAGAACGAATTCGTCGAGGTCACCTATGCCGACGGTGCGAAGGAAGTTCTCCACTTCGCGGACTTCGCCTCCGGAGCCATGATCCACAACATCGTGGACCGGGCCAAGAAGAGCGCGATCAAATCGCTGCTGGAAACCGGTGAACGCGGTCTCCAGCCGAAGCACTTCGACGAGGCCATCGCCGAGGAATTCAGCGAGCATGAGGATCTGCCCAATACGACGAACCCCGACGAATGGGCGCGGATCTCCGGTCGCAAGGGCGAGCGGGTGACACATCTGCGGATGATGCATCTGGATACGACGCGTGGAGCTCCTGCGCTTCCGCTTGAGAGGGATATCGCCGAGGTGTATCCGAACTCAGACCTGGTCTGAGCCGGCTCTCTGGACCTGCCCGGGCCGGCCCGGTGCGGATCAGCGGCGGCGTCGGCGTGAGCTGGTGGTGCCGCCGGTCACAGCTGTGGCGATGAGCCGCCACCCGACCAGGGTGATGAGGTTGAGGCTGGCAGCGACGACGACGAATGGTCCTTCGGTTCCTGCGCCCGTGAGCGCGCGGAGGACCATGCCGACCAGCACAGTGATCGCCCACACGGCAGTTCCCGTCGCCAGCGGCGCAATCGGGCGATCCCAGACAGCCGACAGCAGCCAGGCGATGCCGAGTCCGGCCAGGAACGGCCACGCTGTGGTCAGAAGCCCCTGAGGATCGAAATTATGAGAATGTGTGTAATGACCGATGATGGTGAATAGGACGACCAGGACGAGGTCGACGATCAACGCGATCGGGAGATGAGATTTCTTCGCAGCCACGTCCCCGAGTCTAAACGTTAGAGGGAGTTCAGATGCTCAGTGTCCACCGTGTGATGGGTTCCGAAACCGAGTTCGGACTGAGCCAACCGGGCAATCCGGGAGCGAATCCGATGCGCGACTCGGCGCGCGTCGTCGACGCCTACGCGGGACCCCGCGGACTCAGGTCCTCACAGAACTTCTGGGACTTCGCCACCGAATCGCCGCTCGCGGACGCACGCGGTTTCTTCATGAACGTCGCCGACGCCGACATCTCTCAGCTCACCCACATGCCCCAGGAATCTGTCGAAGCACAGTATCTGGCCAATGTCGTGACCGAGAACGGCGCCCGTTACTACGTGGACCATGCCCACCCCGAATACTCCTCACCGGAGGTGCTGACTCCGCGTGATCTCGTCACCTTCGATCGTGCGGGAGACCTGGTGGCATTGGCCTCGGTGCGCAGACTGGAGGGCACGGAGGAACCTGTCAACCTCTACAAGAACAACACCGATTCGAAGGGGTCCTCCTACGGCACCCACGAGAACTATCTCGTTGATCGGGCAGTGGATTTCGATGACCTCGTCGCCGGACTGATCCCGTTCTTCGTCAGCAGGCAGATTCTCTGCGGGTCCGGTCGTGTGGGCATCGGACGAGAAGGTGAGACCGCGGGCTTCCAGATCTCCTCGCGCGCGGACTTCTTCGAAGCCCAGGTGGGCCTCGAGACCACCTTGCGCAGGCCGATCGTCAACACCCGCGACGAACCCCACGCCGATCCGGCCAAATATCGTCGGCTGCACGTCATCATCGGCGATGCCACAATGGCAGAGTCGGCGACGCTGGTCAGATTCGGCTCGACTTCACTCGTACTCGGCCTCATCGAGGCAGGACTCGTCCCCAAGCTCGAACTTGACGATCCGATGCAGGCCCTGTGGGACGTCAGTCATGACCTGAGCCTGAGCACGAAGCTTCCACTGTCCGACGGCACCTCGATGACGGCTCTCGAGATCCAGAACTCCTACTACTCGGCCTGCGTCGAAAACGCTGGCGATGACGCGGACACCACCGAGGTTCTCAGCGAATGGAAGAGATTCCTCGACGGTTTGGCCACCGACCCCCGCAGCCTGTCCGACTCCATCGACTGGATTGCCAAGTGGGTGCTGCTCGAAGGTTACCGGACGAGAGAGAACCTTGACTGGGATCATCCGAAGCTCGCACTCATCGACGTCCAGTACCACGACGTTCGGCCCGAGAAGGGTCTGTTCTACAAGCTTGAGAAAGCCGGCCGGATCCGCCGGCTGACGACTGATGATGAAGTCGAGAGGGCCGTGGTCTCCGCGCCCGACGGAACTCGGGCCTACCTGAGATCCCTGGCCGTGACCCGATTCTCGGACTCGCTGGTGGCAGCGAGCTGGGACTCGCTCGTCCTCGACGCGGGGGAGTACGGAATCGTGCGTCTGCCGATGAGTGAACCGCTTAAGGGCAACCGTGAACTCCTCGAGGACAGATTGGCTGAAGTGCACGACTCACAGGCACTGCTGCAGGCACTGGGAGTGGATAGACTGAAAACGACGAACGACGAAAGAGGTGCGATATGAGTTCGCAGGAACAGGTTCACAGAGACCATTCGGCCGGCGGGGGAGAACCACCCACCGAACCGCCGGAGGCCGTGCAAGGGCAGATCAACACGCAGAACGTGGATTCGATCCTCGACGAGATCGACGGAGTCCTCGAATCGAACGCAGAGGAATTCGTACGCAACTTCGTCCAGAAGGGCGGCCAATGAGATGTCAGGATTCTCTCCTGCATTTCTGAGTTCAACGAGCAATTCGTTCGTCGAACTCGCCCGAGCTGTGGCACCCGAAGCGCTGCCGACCACGGCCGGGCAGGATCTGGGGCATCTGGCTCCGGAGGGCACGACGATCATCTGCTTCCGCACCGCCACGGGCATCCTCATGGCAGGAGACCGGCGCGCGACGATCGGGAACATGATCGCCTCCCATTCCATGGAGAAGGTGCGACCAGCCGACGATTTCTCAGTCATCGGCATCGCCGGAACCGCGGGACTCGCGCTCGATCTCATCCGTCTCTACCAGCTCGAACTCGAACACTACGAGAAGATCGAAGGTGCACGCCTGTCGCTGGGAGGCAAGGCCAACCGTCTGGCGTCGATGCTGCGGGGAAACCTGAACTTGGCCATGCAGGGGCTGTCCGTCGTTCCGCTCTTCGCCGGTGTCGACGAAGTGACCCCTGCCGGGCAGATCTTCAGCTTCGACGTCACCGGCGGCAAATACGAAGAGCATCGATTCCATTCGATCGGCTCCGGCTCCGGCTACGCGCGTGGGGCGCTGAAGAAGCTGTGGCAGCCCGACCTTCACACCGATGCTGCGATCTCGGTGGCCGTTGAAGCCCTCTTCGATGCCTCTGATGATGACTCGGCCACCGGTGGCCCTGACTTCGTCAGACAGATCGCTCGATCTGCACCGTTGACCTTGAGCACGGGGTCGTTGAGATCCCTTCGGCCGACGTGATGTCGATTGCCACTGAGGTCATCGATCGTCGGACCAGAAAGGCACTGTCATGATTGAGGCACGGCCATGAGCCAAGCACCGTTCTACGTCTCACCCGAACAGCTGATGAAGGACCGGGCCGACTTCGCCCGCAAGGGCATTGCCCGGGGTCGGTCGGTCGTGGTGCTGCGCTACGACGAAGGCATCCTCCTTCTGGCCGAGAATCCTTCTCCGACGCTGCACAAGATCGCCGAGATCTACGACCGCATCGGCTTCGCCGCAGTCGGCAAATACAACGAGTTCGAAACGATGCGCCAAGCCGGTGTGAGGTACGCGGATCTGCGAGGATATTCCTACCACCGCAGCGATGTCACAGCGCGGGGGCTGACGAACGCATACGCGCAGACGCTGGCCGGGGTCTTCACGACCGAGTCGAAGCCCTTCGAAGTCGAACTCGTCGTCGCTGAACTCGGACTCACCGCCGAGACCGATCAGCTCTACCGGCTCAGCTACGACGGTTCCGTGATGGATGAGACCGAACATGTGGCGATCGGAGGGCAGGCCGATGACATCACAGCAACGCTGAAAGACCTGTCCACCTCGGTGCTGCCGCTGCGAGAGGTCTTCGACCATGGTGTGCGCGCTCTTGCCACCGCAGCATCCGGCACATTGCCGACCCAGGACCTCGAGGCAGCCGTGCTCGACCGGAAAGCGAGCGGACACCGTACATTCAAGCGACTCAGTGACGCCATGATGGCGCAGCTGCGGGAGGACTGATGGCCAGGATCTACGGACTCGAAACCGAATACGGGCTTGCCCATTCGGCAGGAGATGGTGACCGACGCATCGGTCCGGAGGAGATCGCACGCTATCTGTTTCGGCCGATCGTCGAATGGGGACGTTCCTCGAACGTGTTCCTGCCCAACGGTTCCCGGCTCTACCTCGACGTGGGCTCTCACCCCGAATATGCCACCGCCGAATGCGATAATCTCAGCGATCTGCTCACACAGGACCGGGCGGGCGAGTCCCTCATGATCGACCTGCTGACTCAGGCACAGTCGAACATCGAGGCCGATGGACTCGGCGGCCGCATCCACATGGTCAAGAACAACACGGATGCGGCGGGGAACTCCTACGGCTCCCATGAGAACTTCCTCATCCGCCGCAACCTCGATTTCAACCGTCTGACCACGGTGCTGCTTCCCTTCCTCGTCTCCAGACAGCTGCTGGTGGGTGCCGGTGCGATCATCCCGGCACAGTCGTCCTTCCAGCCCGACGTCGAGGCGAACCGAGCAGACATGATGTTCGGACTCTCGGCGCGCTCTGATGTCATGTGGGAGGGACTGTCCTCGGCCACGACCCGTTCACGTCCGATCATCAACGCTCGAGACGAACCGCACGCAGATGCGGAGAAGTATCGTCGTCTCCATGTCATCGTCGGTGATTCGTCGATGTCGACAGCCACCTCGGCGCTCAAGATCGGTTCGGCTGTACTCATGCTCGACCTCATCGAACAGGGCGCACGCATCCCCGAACACGGTCTGCGCCACGCTGTGCGCGACATCCGCCTCGTCGCCAGGGACCTCACCGGGGCGGTGCAGCTCGAGCGCACGGACGGGACGACGATCACGCCGCTGAACCTGCTCACCGACTACCGCGACCGTGCTCAGGTCCTCGTGCAGAAGGGAGACCACAGCCTCGGCGACGATGGGATGGCCGAATACGTCATCGACCTGTGGACCCGGATGCTCGAGGCGATTGCCGCCCAGGACTTCTCCGGCGTCGACCAGGAGATCGATTGGGTGATGAAGAAGACGCTCATCGACCGGGCGTTGGCCCGCGGCATCGACGACCTCACAGATCCGCGGATCTCCCGCCTCGACATCGCTTATCACGACATCACCCCCGACACCGGCCTGTTTCCCAAGCTGGAACGCACAGGTTTGGCGAAGAACCTGGTCACACCCGAGGCACGCGAAAAGGCGAAGGACGTCCCACCGGCGTCCACCCGGGCAGCCATCCGCGGAGAATTCGTCCGCGCCGCTCATGCCGCACGCCGCGACTACACCGTCGACTGGGTGCATCTGCGACTCAACGACGAATCCGGCCGTGCCGTGGCGCTGAAGAACCCCTTCGAGCCCACGCACCCGCAGGCTGAAGCTCTCATCGCGGGCCTGTAAGATCTCAGTGATCTGGTCTTGAACGAAAGGAACCACGTGCGCACCAAAGTGCTCGCCGTCATCGCGGCCGCCACACTTCTGCTGTCCGCCTGCGGACAGGGCGAGGAGGCGGAGGACACGACAAGCGCCCCGCCCTCAGTCTCGGCCGAGGACGCGAAGTCGACCAGCCTCGACGACATCACGGTCGAAGGCAAGGTCGGTGAGAAGCCGAAGGTCAGCTTCGACGCACCCCTGGTCGTCGACAAGACCGGAGACACCGTCATCAGCGAAGGCAAGGGCGACAAGGTCGCAGACGGTGAGCAGGTCACCGCACAGATGACCCTGGTCTCGGGCACGACCGGCAAGCAGATCGAGTCGAGCTACGATTCGAAGTCACCGGCCGGGTTCCCGATGGACAAGAGCCAGATCTCGGAGCAGCTCTACAGTGCACTCTTGGATGCGAAGGTCGGTTCGCGCGTGCTCATGTCGCTCAACGGCAGTGCGCAGGAGGGCCAGCCGGCGCAGACCCTCGTCTACGTCATCGATATCGAGAAGACGACGAAGCCCCTGACACGCGCCGAAGGCAAGAAGGTCGATCAGTCGAAGAACCCCGTCACGGTGAAATGGGCCGACAACGGTGAACCCTCGATCTCGAAGCCGAAGGGCAAGGCTCCGAAGGAACTCGAATCGTATACGACGATCGAAGGTGACGGGCCGAAGGTCAAGGAAGGCCAGAGCGTGGCTGTGCACTACTCCGGCTGGCTCTGGGACGACAATTCGAAGTACTTCGACTCGAGCTGGCAGGATGGACGCGGACCCTTCGCCGTCGACCCAGTCGGCCAGGCTCAGGTCATCGATGGTTGGAACGAAGGCCTTGTCGGTGCAAAGGTCAGCAGCCAGATCGTTCTCGTCATCCCACCCGACAAGGGATACGGAGAGCAGGGCAGCCCGCCGAACATTCCCGGCAATGCCTCACTCGTATTCGTCATCGACGTCCTCTCAGCCCAAGGCTGAAGACCTCTCGGCCTGCGGCCGAGATCACAGACACCACAGAACTACGATCTCAGGAGACACCATGAGCAAGCAGAAACCAGTCGTCGATTTCCCCGGGACTGAGGCTCCGACCGAGCTCGTCATCGTCGATGACATCATCGGTGACGGCGCCGAGGCTGGTCCCGGCAATACCGTGAGCGTGAACTACGTCGGCATCGCCCATTCGACCGGTGAAGAGTTCGACGCCTCCTACAACCGCGGCACCCCGCTCGAGTTCCGTCTCGGCTCCGGCATGGTCATCTCCGGTTGGGACCAGGGCATCCAGGGCATGAAGGTCGGAGGCAGGCGCACCCTGCAGATTCCTCCGCACCTGGCCTACGGCGACCAGGGCGCCGGCGGTGTCATCAAGCCCGGCGAATCCCTGATCTTCGTCTGCGATCTGGAGAACGTGCGCTGAGACGCAAGCAGTGAATCTGCTGGCGAGACTCAGCTCTCGGCAGCCAATCTGCCCGCCGCGGCAGCAGCGAGAAATGCTGCTGCATCGGCGGGCAGTTTTCGTCCCATCGTCGACAGGCCCACCGGCGAGGACTTGAGGCCTGCCCACAGACCCTCAAGGCTGACACTGACCTGATCGTGCATGTGCAGCATCGGCAGCTGTGCGGCTGCGACTTCGGCCACGACGGAAGGGTCGGTTTCCATCTCACGGCGGTCAGCCTCGGCGAGAGTGGAGAAGTCCGGGACCGGAATCGTCATGCCGGGGCGGGCGATCTCGGCCAGCGAGGTCAGAGAGTGATGAGAGACTCCGAAATGCCTGCCGCGGGCATCGGCATTGGACATGCGCAGGACACCCACAGGGGTCCCACCCAGGAGAGCGGCCGCATTGAGGTGCTCACCGGTGACGAGGCCGGAATATCCGTATTTGGTTCCGGTCCCCAGATTTCCCGGGCCCTGCGCGACGATGGCGATATCTGCACCGAGGACATGCCGGGCGGCGAGCAGACCCGTGTGAATCGTCACAGCCTCAAGATCAGCGCCCCAGGATTGGCCGGTGCTGATGGTTCCGTGCAGCCAGCCTGCGTCCTTCAGGCCGGCACAAGCCTGGGAGAAGCTGGCGGGCAGAGCCGCGCCGTCGCTGAGGACATAGGCGATGCGAAGCTCGGGGTCGACCGTGCGGATGCCGGCGATGATGGCGGGAAGTGCCGAATGCAGATCCGCGACGAGCACGGGCATCCCACCCAGGGACTCTTCTCTGGCTAGGGTCTCATGGTGCTCAGATTCCTGATCGTCGACGCCGAGGACCATCGTCTGCAGGGGGGAGTAGCGGTCCTTGACCAGATGCCCTGGCCCCTCGGGCGGGTCGGTCGGCAGTGCATCGGGCAGAGCCACAACGAGACCGAAACCGCCGGTGCCCAAGCGTTTGGCCAGAGCCGAGACATTGAGCAGGACCGTGTCCCCTACCTGCGGATGTCCGACGGCCTCGGTATACGTGACCGCCTTGATGCTGGTGATCGTCGTGCCCGGCAGTGCCTGATCAATATCGGCCTCGACCTCTGTGTATCCTGGCCGGGTGGAGCGAATCGTGGTCACGGTTCCTCTGCGCCAATGAATCATGGTCCTAAGACTATCGCCCGCATTAGGTTACGGTGGAATTGTGAATACACCCCGCCCCAGCAGACAGAGGCAGCAGACGGAACGTCTGATGAATGTGCTGATCGCTCTGAGAGCCGCCCGCGGATGGGTCTCGCGGAAGACCCTGATGAGCGCCATCGACGGCTACGCGGGACTCGACGACATTGCCTTCGACCGCAAGTTCTCCCGCGACAAGGAGCTTCTGCGGCACATGGGGATCACGATCGCCACTCGCGCCGAACATGATGCCTACTCAGATGTGGGGGAGACGGGCTACCGGATCTCCGCCGACGACTACGCGATGGATGACGTTGAGCTCACCCCGTCCGAAGCGGCCGCGGTGGCAGTTGCCGCACAGTTCTGGTCCGACACCGAACTCGGTGAGTCCAGTGCGCAGGCGCTGACGAAACTGCGCGCCCTGGGCATCGACCTCACCGAGGCAGGACCTGGGCATGTCGAAGCCAATCAGGGGCCTGCGGCACGGAAGCTCGGCAGTGCGAACTTCGCCACAGCCCTCCACCACATCAACGCCCGTGAGGCGATCAGCTTCAAGTATCACAAGCCCGGGCAGAGCCCCCGCAAGGTCAAGCTCGAACCCTATGCGCTGCTCAGCCGCGGTGACCGGGTCTACCTGCTGGGCCACGACATCGACCGGCAGGCCCAGCGCACGTTCCGACTCTCCCGGGTCGAGGGCAAGCTGACGAAGCTCGGCGGACGGGACCCCGGCGACTATGACATCCCCGCGGACTTCGCCCCACATGTGGCGCTGAGCTCAAGCACGGAGATGGCTGTCGTCGCCGAGGCGAAGCTGCGCATCCGCGCCCACCGTGCGGACCCCCTGCGCCGACGACAGGTGCGCACGGAGGATGATGCCGTGATCATCGAGTTCACCGATGCCGCATCCCTGGCCGCAGAGATCGTGAGCTTCGGCACCGCCGTCGAGGTGCTTGCCCCGGTCGAACTGGCCCAGGCTGTCGAGGACCGACGGCACACAGTCAGAGAGTCCCTCGAACGACTCGGAGGTCGCAATGTCCTCAGCGCGTGAACGACTCACCCGGCTGCTGAGCCTGGTCCCGTATCTCGACGCCCACCCGGGGGCCGATCTAGAGGAGACCGCGGCCTACTTCAACATCGATTCGGACACCCTCATCGATGACCTGCAGCTCCTGTTCGTGACAGGTCGACCCGGCCACATGCCCGATGATCTCATCGACGCCAGCTGGGAAGGCGGGAAGATCTACATCTCCAATGCTGAAGAGGTCTCCGTCCCCGTCCGACTCAGCGCCGAAGAGGCCGGCGTCCTCGTCCTGGCCCTCGAACTCATCGACACCCTGCCCGGACTCGACACCGAGGCGGTGCGGACGGCAGCGTCGAAGCTGCGACTGGCTGCTGGGGAGAACCTCCACACACCTGTCGAGGTCAGCCCGATCCCCGCGGACGAAGAGCTGATGACGTTCCTCAAGCAGGCGATCGACACGGAAGCGGCGGTCGAAATCGACTACTACGTCGGTTCCCGAGATGAACTGACCCGGCGGATCATCGCCCCCAGCAGGCTGGTGCCTGGGGCGGACTGGTACCTGGATGCCTGGTGCTATGCCGCCCAGGCTCCACGCCGTTTTGCCCTGAGCAGCATTCGCTCCTGGATTCCGGCCGCACATCCGCCGCTGACCGTCAGCACCGCGCAGTCGAGTCCGCGGGAAGTCACCATGACGCTGTCCGCAGCAGGCGCATGGCTCGCGGATGAACTCGAGTTGAGCGAGCGTGAATACTTCGCCAACGGTGAGCCGAGTGTGCGAATCAGATTCCTGGTCCACTCCGTGGACTGGTTGAGTCGATTCCTGCTGTGCCATGCCGACGTCATCACCGACATCGACGACGGTGAGGCGGTGGACGCCGCACTGACGCGCCTGGGCTGATGCCGGTCACGGCACATCGGCCCAACCGTGCGGCGAGGATGAAAGGCACAGCCACACAGCGTAGAATCTTTGAGAGCAGACAATAGTCAAGGAGTCCCCATGAAACCGAGTTTCGTGCAGATCGCGATCGTGATCCTCATCATCGTGATCATTTTCGGCGCACCCAAGCTGCCGGCGCTGGCCAGAAGCCTGGGCCAGTCGATGAAGATCTTCAAGTCAGAGGTCAAGGACCTCCGTGATGATGACGAGCCCAAGAAGACCGAACCTGGCGAGCTCAACCGCGAGACAGGGGAGAACGACACCTCGTCGACCGCCGAGGCTGTCCGAAAGCCTGAGCAGCCTGCACAGGAAAAGCAGGATCCGCAGTCTCGCGAGACGTGAAAGAGCAACACGACCGGCGATCGTCTTCGGCACGTAAGAAGAACCCTGAGCGGAAGATGCCCGTTGTCGGGCATCTCATCGAACTCCGGAATCGTCTCCTTGTCGCGGCGATCGCGATCGCCCTCGGAGCCGTCGCCGGATGGTTCCTCTACGACCCTGTCCTCGACATCCTGCAGGAGCCGATCCGCGGCATCCGTGCTTCGGGGGACCGGACGGCTGAGATCAACTTCGCCGGAGTCGCCTCACCGTTCGATCTGAAGATCAAACTGTCGTTCTTCATCGGCATCTTCCTGTCCTGCCCGATCTGGCTCTACGAAGTCTGGGCATTCATCGTTCCGGGGCTGACGAAGAAGGAGAAGCTGTACTCGCTCGGCTTCCTCGGCGCTGCGATCCCACTGTTCCTCGCGGGATCGACCATGGCCTTCTTCGCCCTTCCCAACGCAGTCAAGGCTCTGACATCGTTCACCCCGGCTGGTGGTACGAACATCATCCCGGCGCAGGACTACCTGAGCTTCGTGATGGTCATCATCGTGGTCTTCGGTCTGGCGTTCGTTCTTCCGGTGCTCATGGTCGGACTCAATATGATGGGCATCCTCTCGGCCGCACGGATCCAGAAATCCTGGCGGGTGATCGTGATGATCGTGTTCCTGTTCGCGGCCATTGCCACCCCCACTCCCGACGCAATGTCGATGTTCTTCCTCGTGATCCCGATGATGACGCTGTTCTGTGCGGCATGGGTGATCTGCGTGTTCAGTGACCGGAGACGTAAGAAGAGGCTCATCGCGCAGGGCCTGTGGGTCGACCCCGACGAACCGATTGACTGAGAGAAGCATGACTGAATCCGTGAGCCCGCTCGAACCCTCGGCAGACACTGAGCCGATGAGTCCTGCGGCGGCCTATGCCGACTATCGAGACAGGACGAAGAAGGCGCAGACCCCCTTGGGGCGGTTCGCGGCCAGGACCGACTTCGAACTCGACGACTTCCAGCTCGAGGCGTGCACGCAGCTGCAGGAAGGCAAGGACGTCCTCGTCACTGCGCCCACCGGTGCCGGCAAGACTCTGATTGCGGAATTCGCTGTCGAACTGGCCAGGGACGAAGGCAAACGGGTCTTCTACACCACCCCGATCAAGGCGCTGAGCAACCAGAAGTTCAACGACCTCATGGAAGTCCATGGTGTCGACAACGTCGGGCTGCTCACTGGTGACACCTCGATCCGGCGTGATGCGCCGATCATCGTCATGACCACAGAAGTCCTGCGCAATATGCTCTACAACGACCTGTCGGGACTCTCCGACCTCGGATTCGTCGTCCTCGACGAGGTTCACTACCTCGCCGATCGTTTCCGCGGACCTGTATGGGAAGAGGTGATCATCCACCTGCCGGACCGGGTGCAGATGGTATCGCTGTCGGCGACCGTGTCCAACGTCGAGGAGTTCGGCGCCTGGCTGCGTGAGGTGCGTGGGCCCACGACCGTCATCTCCACCTCTCATCGCCCGGTGCCGCTGGTCAACCATGTCCTCGTCGGCCACCGCATGTATGATCTGTTCACTCACCACGACTCCGACCGGATCGACCCCGCCCTCAACCATGCCACCCGGACTCACGGTGGGCCCCGCTCGAAGCGCGAACGAGCCACCCGCGCCCGATTCCGCAGGCCCAGCAGAACCCAGGTCGTGTCCTCTCTGGCCGAGACCGGGATGCTGCCGGCGATCATGTTCATCTTCTCCCGAAATGCCTGCGACGAGGCGGTGGAACAGTACCTGACCTCGGGATTCGACCTGAACTCCCGTGAAGAGAAGGTCATCGTCAATGCCGCACTGGAAAAGCTGCGCGATGAGCTGGCCAGTGAGGACCTTGGCATCCTCGGATTCCACTCGTTCAGGGAAGGCCTTCTGCTGGGAGTCGCCGCCCACCATGCGGGGATGATCCCGCAGTTCAAACAGCTCGTCGAGGAACTCTTCTCCCAGGGCATCATCAAGGTCGTCTTCGCCACCGAGACTCTGGCCCTGGGCATCAACATGCCTGCACGCACAGTCGTCCTCGAGAAGCTCGTGAAATTCAACGGTGAGGCCCACGTCTCGATCACGCCGGGGGAGTACACCCAGCTGACCGGGCGGGCCGGGCGCCGCGGCATCGACAAGATCGGCCACTCAGTCGTCATCTGGCATCCCAGCTTCGAAGTCAACGAGATCGCAGGACTCGCCTCCAACCGCTCCTATGCGCTCAATTCTGCCTTCGGACCCACCTACAACATGACGGCGAACCTGCTGTCGCGGATGAGTTCGGCGGAAGCAGCGAAGGTCCTTGAGACCTCGTTCGCACAGTTCCAGGCTGACAAGGCCGTCGTGGGGCTGGCGAAGAAGGTGCGGAAGAACGAAGCGACGATCGGAGCCTATGAGAAGTCGATGGAGTGCGAGCTCGGGGACTTCGCCGAGTATGCCCGTCTGCGGCAGGCCATCAGCGATACCGAGAAGCAGGAGACTCGCACCAAGTCGAAGAACCGGCAACGTGAGATCGTCGAGTCGCTGAGTACGCTTAAGATCGGCGATGTCGTCACCCTGCCCGCGAAGCGAGTTGAGGGCACTGCCGTCATCATCGCGCCCATGAGCTCCCGCGACGGAGGTTCACGGCTGCCGACGGTCCTGACCGAACAGGGCAAAGTCTGGCACCTGCGCCCCCACGAGGTGACCGAACCGCTGGCAGCACAGGGCCGGGTCCGTGTGCCGAAGAAATTCAATCACCGGCAGGCGGGGGACCGGAGGCAGCTGTTGGGCATCCTCAACGATGCCAAACACGATGGCAAGGTCGATCCAGAGGCCCGATGGGAATCCTCACCCGGTGCGTCTGGTGTCAGCTCGAGCGTGTCGGAGATGACCGCGCAGCTGCGAGCCCATCCCTGCCACGAGTGCCCGGACCGCGAGATGCACGCCAGGTGGGCCAATCGAGCGGCCAAACTGGTCAAGGAGAACGATTCGCTCATCGCCCGGATCGAAGGTCGGACGACGTCGATCGCTCTCGTGTTCGAACGAGTTCAGGACGTGCTGCGCACGCTGGGCTTCGATCCCGAACAGTCAGATATGCTGCGTCGGATCTACGGGGAGCGCGACCTGCTGGTGGCGCTGACGATTCGCTCGGGACTGTGGGACAACCTCGTCGAACCTGAACTTGCCGCATTCGCCTCGTGCTTCGTCTTCCAATCCCGGCGCGGTGACACCCTCCATCCGGAGCGTGCCCCGAGCCGCGACCTCAAGGTCAACGGAGATGAAGCAGTGACGATCTGGCGCAAGTTGTTCCAACTCGAGGAGCAGCACGCCCTGTCGACGACGCAGGAACCCGACAGAGGACTATTCAAGCCGATGTACCGCTGGACCGAAGGTAAGAACCTTGCCGACTCCCTGCGCGGCACGGACATCGCAGCCGGAGACTTCGTCCGATGGGCCAAGCAGAGCCTTGACCTGCTCGGCCAGGTTGCGGAGGTGGCCGAACCGGAGACGGCGGGGCGCATTCGTCGGACGATCGAAGCGATTCGCCGTGGAGTCGTCGCCGATTCCTGATCGGAAGATCGTTGCGACCTCAGCAATGGGATCTGGCTCAGCAGCGGAATCTGGTTCGGCAACAGGACCGTGATGCCGGCAGAATGGGCCCGCCTTCAGAAATGAAGACGGGCCCAGATGCGTCTCAGCGCTTGACCTTCTTGACGATGTTCTCGATGTCGGAGCCGAACGCGCTCTCCGTGGTCAGATAGGTCCACGTCGACGACGGACGCTTGAGCCCGTGCGATTCCAGATCGATTCCGGCAGCCGTGAACTCTGCCTCTTCGACAGTCGACGCTGAATCCTCGATGACGTCGGACCAGAACGAGGAGAAGACGCGGATGGACTCCGTGTTGAATGCCTCATGCGGTTTTTCGCGTGCGAAGGTGCGCAGATGGATGCCCTCACGCAGATCGTTGAGGAAGGCGAGGTGGTCGACCCAGCGTGCATCGAGGTGGAACAGCATCACTTCGCGCAGCGTTGCGTCGACGAGCTCCTGCGAATGCTCGTCGGCCAGATCCTTCGCCACATCGCCGAGGCGCCCCTTGAGTTCGTTGATGGCCTCATCATCGACGCGCAGCTCTTGGCGTCGAGCGAGGACGAGATCACGCTGCTTGGCCATGAGCTCGTTGAACTTCCAGGTGTCGCGGTGCAGTGCGGTGTTCTGACCTTCAGCGACGCGCTGAGCGTGTTCGACGAGACTCAGCGCCCGCTTCGACTCGATCCACCCGGTCTCATCTCCTTCGGAGACGAAACGTTGGATTTCCGGGACACGAGTCAGGAGCTCATCTTCAAGGCTGGTGAAGAACACGGACGTTCCTGGATCGCCTTGGCGTCCGGCGCGACCGCGCAGCTGATCATCTAGACGTGAGGACAGGTAGCGTCCGGCGCCGATGACCAAGAGCCCGCCGGCATCGGCGACGCTGTCATCGGCCAGACGGATATCGGTGCCGCGTCCAGCCATCTGGGTCGACACCGTCACCGCACCAGGGGCACCGGCAGCCGCGATGACATCAGCCTCGAGCGAATCGTCCTTGGCATTGAGTACAGCCACATCGATGCCGCGCTCGGTCAGCCGGGCCGCCAGCGATTCGCTTTCCGCCACCGAAGACGTGCCGATGAGCACAGGACGATCCTTGGCATGGTTATCGGCGACCTCGTCGACGATCGCGCGTTCCTTCGACTCCTGATACGTGTAGAGCCTGTCTGGTTCGTCGTTGCGGATGACGGGCAGGTGCGTGTCGACGGGGACGATCTCAAGGTCGTAGAACTCGCGCAGGTCATCGCCGACAGCCAGTGCGGTTCCCGTCATACCGCAGACGGTCTCGTAGCCGTGGATGAGTTCTTCGACGGTCATCTGGTCGAGGATCTCACCGCTCTCAGTGGTGCCGACGCCTTCCTTGGCCTCGACCGCTGCCTGGAGCCCGTCTGGCCAGCGCTGCAGTTCGGCCACTCGTCCACGGGAAGCCGAGATGAGTTTGACCCGTCCGTCGACGACAAGATAGTCCACATCACGCTTGACCAGGGATTTCGCATACAGGGCCAGGTTGACCGCAGCGAGATCGGATGCGTCTTCACCGAAGAGCTCGACATCGAGTTCAGCCTCGACGCGGTTGATTCCCTCGTCTGTGAGTGAGACCGCTTGATGATCCGGGCTGATCTCGTAATCGACGCCGGGATCGAGGGTCTCGACGAGTGCCGCGATCGCAGCGTTGGCGTCTTCGACGCTGGCCGATCCGGCGAGGACAAGGGGGACACGCGCTTCGTCGATGAGCACAGAGTCAGCTTCGTCGACGATGACGACATCACGATCCGGGACGCGAATCTGGTCGTCATCGGTGACGAAACGGTCGCGCAGCACGTCGAAGCCGACCTCCGTCACGGAAGCATAGAGAACCTCAGCACCATAGCCTTCGCGTCGCTCGGACTCACTCTGAGTACCGGAGATCGCTGCTGATCTGACACCGAGGAGGTCGAAGAGCGGCTTCATCCAGGTGCGGTCGCGAACAGCGAGATAATCGTTGACGCTGACTACGTGGACTCGACGACCCTGCAGAGCGTACCCGGCTGCAGCGAGAGCGCCGACGAGGGTCTTGCCCTCACCGGTGGCCATCTGCACGATATTCGCCTGCAGCAGTCCCACCAGGCCCTTGATCTGCGTGTCATAGGCGCGCTCGTCGAGCGACCGTTCGGCAGCCTCACGAGCCAGCGCACAATAGCGAATGAGATTGTCCTGCGCGGAGCCTGAGGTGAAGATCTCCGCAGCGGCCTCTGTCAGCTCGCTGTCTTCCATCTTCGCGTACTCACGACTCGCGGCCGCCATATCGTCAGCGGCCCTATCGAACCATCCCGTGGCTTTGTCGGCCTGTGCGCCGGGTCGGTTGAGCAGTCGTGAAAAGAAACCCATTATCGTCCTTCGTCGAGTGATGGTCGCAATTGATTCTATCGTTCAGGCCATGGGCCAGGAGCCATCGACGACGGCCTCGGCGTTGCCCTTTCTGCGCAACCAAGACTGCAGGTCAGCGGCCTGGGCGCGTTTCCAGTCACCCTGGGCGGACATGATATCGGCCCGAGTGAGATTCGCGATTTCCTCCGAGCTCTCGGCCAATGCTCGGGAAATGTCCAGAGCGGCAAGGGCATCCGCTGCGGCATCGTGGGCGTCGAGCAGGGTGACCTTCCATCGTTTGGCTGTCTCCGTGAGAGTCCGTTTGCCACGACGGAACTGCTCGATGCGCTTGTCCAGGACAAATGTATCGACGATCGTCGGCAGCTGTGCCGCGAAATCGATATGGGGCTGATGGCGTCTGACTTCGGCCGCCATGACGCTGAGGTCATAGACGATGTTGTGGCCGACGACGACGGCGCCTTCCGATCTGAGATCTGCCAGGACCGCGCAGAGCTCGGCGACGACCTCTGCCACCGGAGCGCCGTTGGCTTGAGCGAATTCGGTGGTGATTCCATGAACGGCTCGTGCCGGTTCGGGAATCTCGACTCCGGGGTCGGCCAGCCAGGTGCGTGAGCTGTCGACGGACTCGACGAATGCAGCAGTCACGATCCTGGCAGTCGACGGGTCGACACCTGTCGTCTCGAGATCGAAACCGACCAGCCGCGACTGCGACCAGGAATCAGCGGTGGATACGCTCGGATTCGACGCGGCCGCGGGCTGTGCAGCCGGCGCCTGAATCGGAGAGATCGCGCTTGTGCCGGTGGCCATAGGGGAAGACTCGCCCGATGCCTTCGCACCGGAGTCTGTATCGGCGCTGCCGAGGGCGGCGATGAGGGTGTCGACCGAACGGCGGATATTCTGGCCTCGGGCTGCAGTCTCCACCGCAGTGCGATCAAGCTCGCCGGGTACGGATTCGAGATCGAGCCCGTGAGCGACATCGGTCAGGCACCGCATAACCTCGAGGGTCTTGTAGAGCGTGTCCTCCTCTTCGATCAGCGTCGCCGCTCGTTTGGGGCTGAGACCACCAGTCTTCACACCGGCCTTCGCGGCCTTGATGACCGATGCGAGGGAACCGAAGTTCGAGAGCAGCGTGGCGGCGGTCTTCTCCCCGATCCCCGGTGCGCCAGGCAGACCGTCCGAGGGATCGCCGCGCATCGCGGCGAGCTCACGGTATCGGGTGCCGTCGGGCACACCATAGGCCTCAGGCAGATCTGCCTGGGTGATGGCCTCCCACTCTCCGCCCTTACGCGGGCGAAGCACACTGACGTCTGCGGCCTCATCGATGAGTGCGAGCAGATCACGATCGGGGGAGACGATGACCACAGGGGTGCGCGACTGGGCGGCCATGGTCGCGATCACGTCATCGGCTTCGGTCCCGTCCACCTCGGCGATGGGGATTCCTGCAGACTGAAGAACGCGAGTCATGATCGGCAGCTGCACAGCCAGCTCGGGTGGGATCTCGGTGCCTGCTTCGGCATCTTTGACCCGGGCCGCCTTGTATTCGGGCATGATCGCGGTTCGGAAGGCGGGTCGCCAATCCGCGTCCATGGTCGCCACAACTCGCGGGGAGTCGAATCGGCGAATCATCTGGGCGATCGCATCGAGGACACCGCGCACGGCGTTGACCGGCTGGCCGTCGTCGTTGACGATCGAATCGGGGACCGAGTAGAAGGCACGGTAGTACAGGGCGGGCGTATCGATCAGGACCAAGGGCTTCACACTCGCTGACGATACCCGACACCCCTGACTCGAGTGCAAAGACGCCGACACGGAGGTGTAGCCTATCGGCTGTGACTATGTACTTTGGTGGAGATGTATACAGCAGTGTCGACCCCTTTGCGACCGCCTTGGGCACGAAGGACGGGACGGTCTCGTTCATCGGCTCCGATGAGGCAGCGCTTGCATCGGAGCCCGACGCAATCAACCTCGACGGGGATTTCCTCACCCCCGGTTTCGTTCACGCGGGGCTGACTCTTCGCGAGGGCGCTCCCGACGGTGACCGGCTCGTCGAGTCCGGATTCACCCACGTGCACGTCCTCGGGTCCGCTGAGGCTGTGCAGGACTTCAGCGATCGCGCGCCCAAGACTCTGAGGATCGTCGCGTATCCCCAGATCAGCGCCGAGGCCTCTGAAGCGGCGGGCCCGACCACCGACAGAGCGAGCATCGCTGCTCTCGACTTCCTCCGCCTCGATACGCTGCCGGAGACGGCCCTGTACATCCAGGTCGAGTCGAATCAGCGCCTCGGCGAGGTCCTGGACCGTGTGCGCGACCATGCCGCGCTGGCACAGCGCAACGGATACCGGCTGCTGCTGAATTTCAGCGTCACTGAGGACTTCATCACGCCGCTGGGCTACTCCGGCATCGCGATCACCCTCGACCCCGCGCAGCAGCAGCCGCTGGCGCAGCTGCTGTCGGCAGGTGCGCAAGTGTCGTGGACAAACTCACAGGGCTCACCGTGGGCTACTGTGCGCTCGGCCGTCGTCGGCGAGAACGGAATCGGAGCACGTGCAGCGTTCAACGCAGCCACCCGGTTCGCTCACCGTGCCGCTGGCAACCCGGACGGTGGAGTCCTCGCTCCCGGAGCCGACGCTGACTTCGTGCGGTGGCAGGTCGAACGACTCGTCGTTCAGGTCGCAGATGCACGCGTTGCCGCGTGGAGCACCGATCCGCGTTCGGGCACACCCGGACTGCCGGAACTCTCGCCCGACGTCGCGCTGCCGACTCGCATCGCATTCCGCGAGGATGCTTAGCACCCGTCGACGTGGTGTTGCTCGGCCCTGCTCGCACGATTCAACACGACACGCCGATAAGCGAAGTATTTTTATCATTCTGCCTTGCGTCTGACCTGGAGATTTGAACATAACCGCAGGTCAGAGAGATTTTGCAAAGATCACGACAGCCACTAGATTCGTTGTTGACATTCCACAGCAGCTGGGATGGAGCCGGCACTCTCGTCATTAGATAACTCGTTTCCCAACGTGGTCCGAAGGCGAGAGTGTCGGCTCATATATTCCGCCACCCTCGGCGTATCGTTGTGGCCGTGGTTTCTAAGACTCTGGTCGTCATTCCGACCTACAACGAACGACTCGCTCTTCCTGTGACATTGGCCGGCCTGTTCGAGAATCAGCCCGACGTCGACGTTCTCGTCGTCGATGACGGTTCACCCGACGGCACCGGCGACTGGGTCGATGACCAGGCACGCGCCGATTCGCGCCTGCACGTTCTGCACCGCACTGAGAAGTCCGGCCTGGGGATGGCCTACATCGCCGGATTCGAATGGGCGCTCGAGCGCGATTACGACATCATCTGCGAGTTCGACGCCGACGGATCTCACCGTCCTCTGGACCTCGGGCAGCTTCTGGCTGTGACCCAGGCGGGACATGCCGACCTCGTCATCGGCTCGAGGTGGGTTCGGGGTGGGGCGATCGTCGATTGGCCTCGCTCTCGCTTCTTCCTCTCCCGCGGAGCCAATATCTACGTCAATGCGGTCATGGGGCTCGGGGTCAAGGATGCGACAGCAGGGTTCCGTGCATATTCGCGAGAGGTGCTGCAGAGTCTTGATCTCTCCGGAGTGCAGTCCCAGGGGTACTGCTTCCAGATCGACATGACCTACCGCACGGTTGAGGCCGGATTCCGCGTGGCCGAGGTTCCCATCGTCTTCGTCGAACGAGAACTGGGCGAATCGAAGATGAGCGGATCGATCATCTCCGAGGCATTCACCAAGGTGGCCGGTTGGGGGCTGACGCGCCGGAGACGACAGGCTCGAGACTTCATCGAGCGAATCGCTGCTCGCAGGACGACTTCCTGAGGGCGCCGAGGAGGCTCCGGGCAGTCAAGAAGGGCGGGGTGCAGGTCCGATGACCTGCACCCCGCCCTTCTTGCTCAGGTGTGCTCGTGCGATTCAGCGCTGAGGCCCTCAGGCCTGTGCGGGCACCTCACCGCGGCGCACAGCAAGCCGCTCATCGAGCAGAACCTGAAGTTCGTCGAAGGAGCGGCGCTCGAGCAGCATGTCCCAGTGGGAGCGCACGTGCTTGCCCGGCTCGCCATCGGGCTCGTTCACGCCGACACGGGTGCCGACGCCGTGGATGCCCGAATCCCAGGTGGAGGGAACTTCAGCTTCGATCGAGAAGGGAACCTTGAACCTGGTTCCGTCTTCGCACTCGAATTCGACCATCTGGCGAGGCGCTGGTTCGACGCCCTCTTCCGTTTCCAGGCTGCGTGAGCCCAACTGTGTACCGCGGAGACTGCGTTCGCTCATATCTCTCTCACCTTCCGACTCGACTGCAGACGTCTCATACGAAAGAACAGTCTACCGTCTGCGCCTATTCCCAGCACTCAGGTCCGAGCCGCGAGCTCGCGCAGCCCCGCCGGAACGTCGTCGGTGACGATCCCATCGACATCGAGGTCGAGGAGAACGCGCATCGAAGCAGGGTCGTTGA
Organism: Brevibacterium sp. RIT 803; assembly: GCF_016892625.1. GTDB lineage: Bacteria > Actinomycetota > Actinomycetes > Actinomycetales > Brevibacteriaceae > Brevibacterium. Next base: position 68,222 of record NZ_JAFEMW010000006.1, on the reverse strand, counting down.
TGGTCCATACATGGACCTGCAGACCCGACTGGTGAGCCCGAGACACGAAATCCTCGGTGATGACGGGTACGCCTTTGAACGACATCGGCACCTGCAGCGAATCGAGGCCGGCCGGCAGGGGACAGGGCCCGGACCCGGCTACGCCGGGCAGTCCTCCCGCCGCAAACAGCGCGGACTCCAAGACTCCTGCTGAGGATCGGACCCCGGGCAGTGCCTCTCGCAGGCTGCGCAGGGTCGACGACGAGAACGAAGCAAGCCGGATCCTCCCTTCGGCGTTGAGGCTGCGAACGAAGCGAACCATCGGCGCAATGCTGACGGCAGCCTTGACATCGATGTTCCACGCCGCCTCAGGAATCGACTCGAGGAGAGCAGACAGCCGAGGAAGATGACCGCCGGCCAGGAGTTCGACGGAGTCGAGTTCGGTGGCGGTGAGATCGCCGATGCGGTGCGGGCGATCGGCAATGCGGTCCAAGTCGGCATCATGGGCCGCGAACAGGACGCCGTCGGCCGAGGCGTGGACGTCGGTCTCCATCCACCGCACACCTGCCCGATGGGCGGCGGTGAATGCCTCGAGAGTGTTCTCACTCATACCGGGCCACTGCCCGCCTCTGTGGGCGATGATCTCTGCCTGAGAATTCATGGTCCAATCCTATGTTGCTGTTGACCTTGGAGTCGGGGTCGACAACTATGGAGACATGAGCCGAACACAAGATCCGATCGAACCTGATTACGTCATCGATTCCACCAAGAGGACCCCGACCGAGAAGGCGCGTTCGGCCGCGACCAGAGCCTACGGTGCGGCCAGCAGCAGCGTGAGGAATGTTCGCGAGGCGACGTCGGGTTCCCGCCTCATCGAAACGACCGAGGCGAACGTGAAGAAGGCGCTGGGCAATGTCTCCCAGGCGATCGACGACGCCGTGCGCAGCGGGAAGGTCGAACGTGCGTTCGACAAAGCACAGGAAACAGTGACCACCGGTGCCGATGGCATGCGCAGACTGGTGACGCGCAAGTCGAAGTGACCTGAGACCCACCACTGCGGCATACTCGTCGAGCGTGCCGCATTGCTTTTGTAACAGTTTCTTAATTACACTGTCTTCAGGTAACGATCCGATAACTTGGAGCCAGTGTTGAGGTGCACTCGATCATTGAGTCTCCTGGTTGCCGAAACACCGGCCGATGACTACGAGGACTCACTGTGGGAAAACACTCTTCGCCCCGTTCGACGACGACGGGCTCGCTCTTCTCTGCGCTCAAGGCACCAAAGAAGAAGTCCGGAAGGCATTCGCCGCAACAGGCCGATGGCGCTGGGAACACCGCAGGGGGAGTGCTGGCATCAGTGCGTTCGCGCCCGGTCCTCTCCGCATTCATCGTTCCCACCGTGGCGACCGCCGCAGTCGTCGCCTCCAGCTTGGCGATGGTTCCCGACAGCACGAGCGATGGCCAGCAGGTCGTTGCTGAAGCCCCGGTCGTCGCAGCAGCCGAAGCGACACAATCCCCCGACGAGTCCCTGGCCAAAGCGAAGAAGCAGGCCGAAGAGAAGCCGGGCAAGATCTCTCTCGAGTCCAAGATCGAGACACCGAGCCCGACCCCGACCGAGTCCGCAGCCAAGGACAACGCAAGCAAGGATACGACGAGCGAGGATGCCGCCACCGGTGGCTCAGACTCGAAGGAGCCGACGCCCGATGCCAACGACGAGCCGTCCAAGTCCGGCGACTCTGCAGGTCAGTCAGGTACCTGCCCAATGTCGTACTACGGTGGAGGCGACGGATTCGATGGTCAACCGACCGCCAGTGGCGAACTGTTCGATACCAACAAGCTGACTGCAGCGCATAAGTCGCTGCCGTTCGGCTCGCAGGTGAAGATCACCAACACGGCCAACGGGAAGTCCGTGACGGTGCGCATCAATGACCGTGGCCCCTATCACGGCAGTCGCTGCATCGACCTGTCCAAAGCGGCCATGGAAGCGGTCGGCGGAGTCGGAGCCGGGCAGATCAACGGCAAGTACGAGGTTCAGTAAGTGTCGTTCTGATTCCTCAGAGGCCGTTGCATACAGCTGTGTGGCGTGCCTGTTCGCGCAGCGCCATACGGATTTCCAGAGGTGATATCACCTCGACCCCGCGAATGGTGATCAGCTGCGAGACAGCGACATCCATTGGCTCCATCGGCAGGTCGATGACAATGGCTTCCTCTGTTGAGGAGGCACCATCTGCCATTGAGGCGGCCTCGATCGCCTCGTCCGTGATTCGACCGGGAATCGCACGTCTCAGATCGCCGAGGCGTTCTCTGGGTACCCGCAGCTTCACCGTCGCAGATCGGATCGAACGGTCGAATTCGGTCTGAGACCTCGCCCAGTAGTCGCCGAGGTGGAAGCCCGGCGGGCGTGAGACTGAGACGTAGTGGAGACTGATCTCATTGATGCGCGAGACCCGGTAGGTCCGTGGCCTGCCACCAGGTGGCTGTGCGGCCAGATACCACCGCCCTGCCTTGACGACGAGTCCCAACGGTATGACGGTGCGACTCAGGCAATCACTGCCGCTTGTGTAGTCGAATCGCAGACCCCGGTGCGAACGCAGCGCCGCCACGATGACCGACAGCTCCTCCGGTCGCTCGTGTGTCATGAACCAATCGGGCCCGTCGATGAGCACATCCGATGAGAAGACTGAATCTGTCTCGGAGAGGATCTTCTCCCGTGCGGTCGCCAGCTCCCCGGAGTAGCCGAGATCAGCCGCAGCGAAACCTCCGATGAGCACGGAATCCAGCTCATCACGGGTCATCCCCGACAGGGGAGAGGTCCAGGACCCGAGCAGACTGATACCACCGCCCGGTCCGGACTCCGACACGACGGGGACACCAATACGAGACAGATCAGCGAGATCGCGATAGACAGTGCGCTGCGTGACCTCGAGGCGAGCCGCCAGACGTGCAGCAGTGATGGGCACCGTCCGCGCACTGAGGATGACGATCTCCGACACCAAGCGTGCTGCCTTCATAACCACCAAGAATAATCATGGACACTGACATAGCGTGTCAGTGATTGCACGAGACGGTGTCACCATGACTTCTCACAACGCATCGACAGCATCCCAGTTCGCTCCTCTCAACCAGCGGTCACTCACTGACCGAGTCGCTCTCGTCGCCGGCGCCACACGCGGTGCCGGACGTGCCATCGCCCGGGACCTCGCCCGAGCCGGTGCCTTCGTGTACTGCACTGGTCGGTCAACCTCGACACGGCCCTCCGACTACGACCGCAGCGAGACCGTCGAGGGCACTGCCGAACTGATACGCGCAGAAGGCGGCCGCGCCGAGGCGATCGTCTGCGATCACCTGCAACGGCCGATGATCGACGAGGTGATTCGGAGGATCGATGAGCAGCACGGACGACTCGACATTCTGCTCAACGACATCGGGGGAGAGGCCTATGTCTCCTGGGGCGAGAAATTCTGGAACACTAACTTCGAATCCGGAATGCGGCTGGTGAATGCAGGACTGATCACGCACCTGAACACGGCGCACGCCGCCTTGCCGCTGCTCACTCGCAGACCCGGAGGTCTGCACATCGAGATCACCGATGGAACGGACGAGTTCAATGCTTCACACTACCGGGAGAGCATCTATCTCGATCTGACGAAGACCGGAGTCAGCCGGCTGGCATTCGGGCTCGGCCACGAACTGGCGGAATCTGGGTGCACAGCTGTAGCGATCACCCCCGGCTGGTTGAGATCGGAGATGATGCTCGATTTCTTCGACACGACCGAGCAGAGCTGGCTGAAGGATTCCCTCGACCCGAGCCGCGAGCTGCCGCCTGCAGAATTCGCGATCTCGGAGACTCCGCAATTTCTGGGACGAACGCTCGTGGCACTCGCATCCGATCCCGACCGACACCGCTTCAATACGAGAACCCTCAACAGCTGCGAACTGGGCGATCTCTATGACATCGACGATATCGATGGTTCCAGGCCGGATTCTTGGGCGTTCATGGCAGCGAAAGAGGCCGACTCGGGCGCGGACGCACGTGACTACCGCTGAAACCGATTTCGCACCGCCGCAGGCGATCCTGAACCCGCCTTGGCAGGGTGATGTTCCCTGGTTACTGTGAGCACATAAGCGGAACTGTCGAAGGAGTGCGGAATGTCGGATCGAACATGCGATGTGGTCATCGTCGGAGCCGGTCCGACCGGCCTGAGTGCGGCCAGGACGTTGCAGGCTGCAGGCCAAAACGTCGTCGTCCTCGAGGCAAGAGACAGGGTCGGCGGTCGAACCTGGACCGATCACATCGACGGTCAGATGTACGAAATCGGTGGCCAGTGGATCTCACCGGACCAGACGGCGCTGCTTCAACTCGTCACTGAGCTGGGCAAGGAAACCTACCAGCGCTACCGGGAGGGCGAGAGCGTCTATATCGCACCCGACGGCACACGCACCGTCTACAGCGGCGATATGTTCCCGGTGGGGGAGTCCACCCAAGCAGAGATGGAACGCCTGATCGCGAAGTTGGACGAGCTCGCCGCCCGCATCGGACCCACCGCCCCGTGGGAAGCCGAAGACGCGGCCGAACTCGATTCGGTGTCCTTCCATCATTGGCTCCGGAATCAATCCGACGATGAGACGGCGTGCGCGAACATCGGCATGTTCATCGCAGGGGGAATGCTGACCAAGCCTGCCACTGCATTCTCCGCACTGCAGGCGATCCTCATGGCCGCCTCGGCGGGATCGTTCACTCACCTCGTGGATGACCATTTCATTCTCGACCGCCGTGTCGTGGGTGGAATGCAGTCGGTCTCCGAGCAGATGGCAGCCGACCTCGGGGAAGGCGTCGTCCTCCTGGACAGCCCCGTTCGCACGATCGAGTGGACCGACGACTCTGTGAGAGTCGGCACCGATGCGATGAGTGTCTCGGCCGCTCGTGCCATTGTGGCCGTCCCACCGAACCTGTACTCGCGTATCAGCTACACCCCGCATCTGCCCCGACTCCAGCAGGTCTTCCACCAGCACCAGTCGATGGGCCTGGTGATCAAGGTTCACGCCACGTATCAGACACCGTTCTGGCGAGAAGACGGCCTGTGCGGAACCGGATTCGGTGCCGGTCAACTGGTGCAGGAGGTCTATGACAACACCAACTACGGTGAAGAGCAGGGGACGCTCGTCGGATTCATCTCCGACGTCAATGCTGATGCCATGTTCGCCCTCGACGAGGACACCCGCAAACAGCGTATCCTCGAATCACTGGCTGACTTCCTGGGCCCGCAGGCCCTGGAACCCGAAGTGTTCTACCTGTCTGACTTCGGTGCCGAGGAATGGACCCGAGGTGCCTATGCCACGAGCTACGATCTCGGGGGACTGCACCGGTGGGGGCGGTTCCAGAACGATCCGGTCGGCCCCATCCATTTCGCGAGTTCGGACATCGCAGCACACGGCTACCAGCACGTCGACGGTGCGGTCAGAATCGGGCACGACACTGCCGAAAAGATCCTGAGCACCTGAAATCACCCCTGAAAGGTTGAGCTGATGACCTCGGCAACTCCAACTTCCAGCCCGCCCGGAAGCCCGTCGGTCGGTTCCGGCTCGGGCCTGAGCTCCAAGGGGCTGTCCGCGGGCAAGGTCGGCGCCATCGGCGGTGCCGTCATCGGCATCTCCTGCATTGCCCCTGCCTACACGCTGACCTCGGGTCTTGGGCCGACGATTTCTCAGGTCGGAGTCCACACTCCGGCGATTCTGCTGATCGGCTTCGTTCCGATGCTGCTCGTCGTCTTCGGCTACCGCGAGCTCAACACCGCCATGCCCGATTCCGGCACCACCTTCACCTGGGCGACACGTGCCTTCGGTCCTTGGCTGGGCTGGATGGGAGGGTGGGGGCTGATCTCGGCCACGGTCCTCGTGCTCTCGAACTTGGCCGCAGTAGCCGTGGACTTCCTGTTCCTGCTGCTGGCTCAGATCTTCTCCGACCCCGGGATCGCCGATCTCACCCGGGTGCTGTGGATCAACATTCCCGTCACCGTCCTCCTGACTGCGGGTGCCGCATGGATCTCCTACCGAGGCGTCGAAGCAACCCAGAAGATTCAGGTCTGGCTGGTCGCATTCCAAGTCCTTGCCCTCGGCTGGTTCGTCATTGCGGCATTCGTCCACGTGTCCAACGGGACCGCCTTCGACGCGACACCGGTCGAACTCGGCTGGTTCAACCCCGCCGAGGCCGGCGACTTCTCGACCGTCGCGGCGGCAGTGTCCCTGTCGATCTTCCTCTTCTGGGGCTGGGACACCGTCATCACCATGAACGAAGAGGCGAAGGACCCGCAGAAGACCCCCGGCCGCGCAGCAATGCTCACAATTGTGGCCATCGTCATCATCTACCTCGCATGCACCGTCGCCGTCATCTCATTCGCCGGAGTCGGCACAGACGGATTGGGTGCAGGGAATCCGGAGAATCAGGAATCCATCTTCGCAGCCATCGCCGAACCGGTGATGGGACCCTTCGCAGTCCTCATCTCGATCGCCGTCCTCTCGAGTTCCTTGGCCTCGCTGCAGTCGACGATGGTCTCACCCTCACGCACGATCCTGGCCATGGGCCACTACGGTGCTCTGCCGAAGAAGTACGGCAACATCTCACCCAGGTACAAGTCACCGTCGGTGGCCACTGTCACCTCGGCGGGCGCCGCGATCATCTTCTACGTCGTGATGCGGCTGCTGTCGGAGAACGCCTTGTGGGACACGATCACGGCACTGGGCCTCATGGTCTGCTTCTACTACGGCGTGACCGGTCTGGCCTGCATCTGGTACTTCCGCCGGTCGCTGTTTGCGGGGGCAAAGAACTTCTTCTTCAGGTTCCTCTTCCCACTGGTCGGGGGAGTGACCCTGCTGGTGATCTTCGTGACCACCGCGATCGACTCCCTCGACCCCAGCTACGGCTCAGGATCCTCGGTCTTCGGCATCGGACTGGTCTTCGTGCTGGGCATCGGAGTCCTGCTCCTGGGCGTGGTCATCATGATCATCCAATCCCGCAGGCATCCCGGCTACTTCCGTGGTGAGACCCTGAGCCAGGGAGTCCACGAGGGGTGAACACGTTCAGCAGCGACCATGTGCCTGTGCACCAGCTGGTCCTCCTGCGACGCGTGCGCGACCGGATCGACAGAGAGTTCGACCGTCCCCTCAATGTTGAGGAGCTCGCCGCCGGGGTGCACATGTCGGCCGGTCACCTCAGCCGCCAGTTCAGAGCCGCCTACGGCGAATCGCCCTATTCGTATCTCATGACGCGTCGGATCGAACGGTCCATGGCACTGATCCGTCGCGGTGACCTATCGATCACGGATATCTGCTTTGCGGTCGGATTCTCGTCGTTGGGCACGTTCAGCACTCGGTTCAGTGAACTCGTAGGGCTCTCACCGTCTCGATATCGTGCCGGACTCGCCCACGGGGATCACGACTTGCCCACGTTCATCGTCAAGAATGTTCTTCGACCAGTCAGGAATCGAGAAGTGCCGCCCGACGACCCGAACTAGGATGTCGATCATGAATATCTCGATCAACGCCAGTTTCCTGCCCCACACCGATGCCGAGGCATCGCTGATCTTCTACCGCGACGTTCTGGGGTTCGAGGTCCGCCTCGATGTCGGATCCGGACAGATGCGGTGGCTGACAGTGGGCCCCGAAGGCCAGCCTGACACCTCGATCGTGCTCACTCCGGCGATCACCGACCCGACCATCAGCGATGCCGAGCGCGAGGTCATTGAATCCCTCATGGCCAAGGGCAGCTATGCGGCCATCGTGTTGGCCAGCACGAACGTCGATGAGGCATTCGCCGAGGTGGAGGCCAGGGGAGCAGACATCGTGCAGGAGCCGATGGACCAGCCCTATGGTCTGCGGGATTTCGCACTGCGCGATCCTGCCGGCAACATGATGCGCGTCCAGCAGCGCGGCTGACCGGCATGCCGTATCAAGCCGACAACCATGACCTGATTCGCGTCCAGGGTGCCCGTGAGAACAATCTCAAGGACATCTCCGTCGACATTCCCAAACGGCGGCTCACCGTATTCACCGGTGTCTCCGGGTCCGGCAAATCGTCCCTGGTCTTCTCGACGATCGCCGCCGAATCCCAACGCCTGATCAACGAAACCTACAGTGCCTTCGTTCAGGGGTTCATGCCCGCGATGGCACGACCTGAAGTGGATGTGCTGGACGGTCTGACCACCGCCATCATCGTCGATCAGGAACGCATCGGAGCTAATCCGCGTTCGACCGTGGGCACAGTCAGCGACATCAACGCAAAGCTGAGAACGCTGTTCTCCAGGTTGGCTCAACCGAATCTCGGGTCGACCAATGCCTACTCGTTCAACGTAGCCTCGATCAGCGGCAAGGGTGCCGTGACGATCGACAAAGGCGCCGACAAACAGGTCGAGCGACGGACCTTCACCGTCAACGGCGGCATGTGTCCGCACTGCGAGGGAATGGGCACAGCCACAGACATCGACATCGCCGAGGTGGTCGATGAGGCGAAATCTCTCAACGAGGGCGCGATCACGATACCGGGGTACAAACCCGGTGGGTGGACTGTGCGGTTCTATTCCGAGTCGGGCTATTTCGACCCAGACAAGGCGATCGCTGACTATTCAGAGGACGAACGGCACTATCTTCTCTATGCCGAGGGCGAGAAGATCGTCATCAACGGCACGAACATGACCTTCGACGGTCTCATTCCGCGGATCAGGCGTTCGTTTCTGTCCAAAGACCGCGACGCGATGCAGAAGCATGTGCGGGAGTTCGTCGACCGGGCAGTCGTATACACGCAGTGTCCCGAATGCGCCGGCACGAGGCTGAACGCTGCGGCTCGGGGATCGTCGCTGGCAGGACTCTCCATCGCCGAAGTGTGTGCTCTGCAGATCTCTGACCTCCTCGACTGGCTGGCACAGATCGATGACGGGGGAGTCGGCCCCCTTGTGAGGTCGCTGAGGGCAGATGTGCAGGCCTTCGTCGACATCGGACTCGGGTACCTCTCCCTTGACCGTTCGGCTGGTTCCCTGTCCGGGGGAGAGGCTCAGCGGATCAAGCTCGTGCGTCACCTCGGATCCTCGCTGACGGATGTCACCTATATCTTCGACGAACCAACGATCGGGCTGCACCCTCACGACATCGCCGCGATGAACGGGCTGCTCATCGCATTGCGCGACAAGGGCAACACCGTCCTCGTCGTCGAACACAAGCCAGAGACCATCAGAATCGCCGATCACATCGTCGATCTTGGGCCGGGGGCAGGAACGGCCGGAGGAGAGGTCTGCTTCATCGGAAACCTCGATCAGCTCACAGCCAGCGACACGCTGACAGGCCGACACCTGAACGACCGCTCCCAAGTGAAGAAGACAACTCGCGAACCCACCGGGAATCTCGAGATCAGGGGAGCGAAGACGCATAACCTACGCGACGTCGACGTCGATGTGCCGCTGGGTGTGATCACCGCCATCACAGGAGTGGCCGGTTCCGGCAAGAGCACTCTCATTGCAGGATCACTGCGCCGCCGGGACGGCGTGATCATGATCGACCAGGCGGCGATCAAAGGCTCACGACGCAGCAACCCGGCCACCTACACTGGCATGCTCGAGCCCATCCGCAAGGCCTTCGCCAAGGTCAACGGCGTCAAGCCCGCTCTGTTCAGTGCCAACTCGGAAGGGGCCTGTCCGGTCTGCAATGGTGCCGGAATCATCTACTCCGACCTCGGAATGATGGCGGGAATGTCGGCTCCCTGTGATGTGTGTGAGGGCAAGGGATTCCAGGCAGAAGTCCTCGACTACACCCTGGCCGGCAAGAACATTCGTGAGGTGCTCGATCTGCCGGTGACTGCGGCGATCGACTACTTTGCCGCAGGGGAGTCACGAATCCCTGCTGTCAGCAAGATCATCGGGCACCTCTCCGAGGTGGGTCTCGGGTACGTCAGTCTGGGTCAGCCTCTGACGACCCTCTCAGGTGGCGAGCGGCAGCGCCTCAAACTGGCTGCGCATCTCTCGGCCAAGGCTGCGGACTCTGCACCTGTCATCATCCTCGACGAACCGACGACGGGCTTGCATCTTGCCGATGTGGAGAACCTGTTGGACATGCTGGATCGTCTCGCAGATTCAGGGAAGACGGTCATCGTCATCGAACACCATCAGGCGGTCATGGCCCACTCCGATTGGATCATCGATCTCGGTCCCGGTGCTGGTCACGACGGAGGTCGAGTTGTCTTCGAAGGCACTCCGGAACAACTCGTCGCCTCTGTTCCAGGGCCGAACGCGACATTGACTGCGCAGCACCTGGCGGCCTATGTCGCAGATGTATGAACCTGTGTGTATGAGCCTGACAACGGGGAGTCGAGCGCCATCAGGGGAGTCGAGCAGAGACGCAGCGCTTTCAGTTCGCGTTGTGGCTTCTGTGTGTCGATTCTGAGGGCGGACGAGTGGATTTCAGTTCACTCCTTGCGTCAGATCCGTTACGGTGTATAACGACTCGGTAACGACCGGGTGACAAAACCGAAATGCAATCGTATTACGGAGATGACACAGTGAACCTCTACAGCACAAGCCTCCGCAAGGTCGCCCTCGTTGCAGGAGCCGGCGCGGTTGCCGCCGCCGGACTGACGGGAATGAGCGGCCCAGCCCAGGCCTCCACAGGAGCTCAGTCCTCGGGCGGCGTCTGGGACAAGGTCGCCGAGTGCGAGTCCGGCGGTGACTGGCACATCAACAGCGGTAATGGCTATTACGGTGGTCTGCAGTTCTCGGAGCAGACCTGGAACGCGTTCGGCGGTGAGGGCATGCCTCACAAGGCCAGCAAGGCTGAGCAGATCGACGTTGCTCAGAAGACTCTCAAGGAGCAGGGCCCGGGTGCCTGGCCGGTCTGCGGTGAAGAGGCCGGCTTGACGAAGGCCAACGGCGCCGCAGATGACGGCGGCGGATCCAAGGACGATGGCGGATCCAAGGATGACGGAAAGGTCGGACTCGGCGGCAGCTGAGTCGACAGCTGAGGCGAATGCAGCTGGCTGACACATGCTCAGCGCTGACGCGCGTTGAGCACATCGGCGGCCGCGGATGGCACGTAAGCCATCCGCGGCCGTTGCCATTGATGCCTGGTTGGCGTCCGTTGGATTGATCTGCTGGATGCGAGTCCGGTGGCTCGGGTAGACCTGCAGTGACACTCCTCCGCGCAGGAGTGTCAGTAAAGCCGATAATATACATTATGTTAAGTAAACGTTCTCGGGACCACTCCTCTTGGGTTCTGTCATGTGCATTGGGTTCTGCCATGTGTGCTTTTCGTCAACCAGTGGTGACCGCGCCTTCCGCTGGTGCCCCCGTATTCGGAGACGGGATGGTGAGCCTCCGAATCTTCCGATGCGAGGCAGGCGACAGACGCGAAGACGTGAAGTCGCGCCGGTCGACCGAGAATTGTCGTCGTAGGCAAATTCGAGGAGGTGGCGCTGCGGGCAAATGGGTTGTGACCATGACAAGACGTGCGTATTTTGTGACGTGGCCGATGGCACAGAGCCCGCTGAGATCCTCTGCGATGACGGCGAATGCGTCGCCATTACTCCCCTGCGCGTACTCTCCAGCGCGCAACGGCACCAACTTACGTCCTGTTGTTTCCCCGGGTCCACTACGGCGGTCGTCCTGGTTGTCTCGACGCTGAACGAACTGGGCTGATCATCTTGACCGGCTCGTCACTCAGACACTCAAAGATGAACCTGGCATCAGCGCTGGTCGGAGTCGTCGATAAGCTGAGACTCCCCCAATCCGTTACTGTGGAGTAACAGAGCTCATGGCTAGGGAGCGATCCGAGGTGGCCCCGATGTCACAGAATCCGCCAGGGCGCACGACCGAAAGGACGATTCCATGACCGTCGACACCGCATCTCCCGGAAAGATCTTCACGATCTGGAAGACGTTGGAGAAGCTGCCATTCGGCACCTGGCTCTTCACTCGAGCAGTGTGCTTCAAGGTCCCCTATTTCCGCACCGTTCATCCACTCATCCGCGAGCTGTCGCCCGGACTATGCCGTGTGAGCGCCCCCAATCGTCGCGGAGTGCGCAATCACCTCGGCACATACCACGCGATCGCATCATGCAACATGGCGGAGATCGCCGGTGGCATCATGACCGACGCGACGGTACCGTCCACGCATCGCTGGATTCCCGCCGGCATGGCCGTCGAATACAAGGACAGGGCCACCACCGGCGTCACTTCGATCGCCCGGCTCGACCCGATCCCGGAGTTCGGCGAGGAGCCGATGGATCTGGTCGTGCCGGTCGACGTCCTGGACGCTGATGGGAATGTGTTCGTCTCTGCAGAGATCACCATGTACGTCTCCAGGAAGAAGGCGCGGTAGTCACGAGTCGAAGGGTGCGCCGGTCAGCGACCTGAGATGTTCAGAACTCGCTGCGCGTGTGAGGCTCCGGCGTCCGGCTCCGGCCTGGGCGCAGCGTATCCCCCTGCAGAACCCAAATCAGCAATGAGTTCGCCGAGATGTGTGGAGATGTACTCGGCAAGATCGTCATCGATCGGCCACACATCACCGGTTCCGATTGACAGATCGGCTGCATGGAGCGCCAGCTCGAGTATGCGCATATTCACGAGCTGGCGGCCGGAGATCAGTCCGATTCGATGGTGCACCTCTCTATCGAGGTCGCTCTCCCCCGCGATCCTTCGGAACGCCCGTTCATGCGTCCAGAACGACGCGATCAGATTCTCGCCGAGGTGGTCCTGTCCCCGAGTGGCCTCCACCTCCGCAGGCGGGGCCTGGGCGAGCAGCTTCTGATAGCGCAGCCCACCTCCGATGAGATGGTTGATCAACTGTTCATTGGTCCACTCACGACACCCGCTCGGCGAGTGAAGGTTCGCCTTCGAGACTCTCTTCAGCGCTGTGACCCAGCAAACCTCCGCCTGGTCGAGATACTTGTCGATGAGAGGATCGTCCATTGTTCGAGTCTTCCTGATCGCGGATTGGTATGGTCCTGACGGTACACATTGAATTCATTGATGGTCGGCATTGAGAAGTCAGTTCTCGCCAATCGGGAAGTCTCATCAAAGACGATCTATCCGGGTCCGTCTCGGTATACATTACTGACACAAGTGATGCGGACCACAACGACGTGGTTCGGTCACTGTGAGCAACTCCGACAAGGAAGTGAGGAGCCCCGCTATGGTGATGGCAAGTGGATCGGCCGACTATCTCGGCCTCGCGAACGCCCCTGTTCTCTGGATTCTGGCAATGGCAGTCATGGGTGTCGTCGTCGTTCAGTCACTCATCTATATGAATGCGGTGAAGAAGAACGCCGAATCGGCCGGAATGAGCCAACAGGAGGTCAAATCGGCTTTCAGGGCCGGTGGAGTTGCGGCGATCGGACCCTCGTTGTCCGTGGTCCTCGTCGCCATCGCACTGCTGCCCCTCTTCGGCACTCCCCCGGTCGTCGTCCGCGTCGGTCTCATCGGCTCCGCAGCCACGGAGGTCGCCTCGGCCTCGATCGCGGCCGGCACCATGGGCTCGAGTCTCGGCGATGAGACGTTCACTCGCGGCGTCTTCATCGTCGCACTCATGGCGATGAGCCTCTCGGGTGCCGGGTGGATGATCTCGACCTTGCTCCTGACTCCGGTCTTCAAGCGCAGCTCCCACAAGCTCGAGAAGGTCAACCCTGCACTGATGTCCATCATCCCCGGCGCGGCGCTGCTTGCGGCCTTTGCCGCGCTGACTTTCCGGGAGCTCCCGAAATCTCCGACACACGTCATCGCGATCCTCGTCTCCGCCGTGGTGATGACGATCTGTCTCTTCCTCGCCAAGACCTTGAAACAGCCGTGGCTCAAGGAATGGGGACTTGGAATCTCCCTGCTTGTGGGCCTGATTGCGTCCTATTTCGCCCACTATGCCGGTCTCGGCGCACCCGAAGCCTGAGGAGAAATCATGTCGAACATCATCACGTCACCCTCACACGCGGCCTTCGAGCGGACGACGACGAAGTGGGGTTCTCTCACGCTGTTCATCGGGTTCCTCATCGCCACCTCGGTGCCGTTCTACCTCTTGTTCGTTGCGGATGCCGACGTCAACCTCGGCGAAATCCTCAAGGGATTTCTGGCCGTCTTCGCCGTCTACGGCGTCTTCTATATCGTCGAACCGCTGACCTACTTCCCGATCCTGGGGCCGGCCGGCATGTACCAGGCGTTCCTGATCGGCAACATCTCGAACAAGCTGCTGCCGTCGGCGATCGTCGCCCAGGACACCATCGGGGTGAAGCCGGGCACACGCAAAGGCGAATATGCCGCGACCATGGCCATTTGCGGCGCAGCGTTGATCCACGTGGCATCGATGGTGCTCTTCGTCGGAATCCTCGGTACCTGGTTGGTCTCGATCATCCCCGAGCCGGTGACTCTCGTGGCCAAGCTCTACATCCTGCCGGCCATCCTCGGCGGAGTCACGGTCCAGCTCATCGCCTCACTGAGACAGGTCAAATCCACGCTCATCGCTTTGGGTGCGGCCGCGCTCGTCATACTCGTCCTCATTCCGCTCGTCCCGGTCCTGGCCTCAGGCGATGTTGCCATCGTCGTCATCGTGACGATCGCCATCACCTGGTTCACACGCAATAAGGCTATGACCGATAAGAAGGGACCAAGCGACGGCGATAACGTCGGGATCAACTGACGGTCACCTCGGCGCTCAGCCCCGAATAACTGAGATCATCGAAGACACCCACCGTGAAAGGACATCATGTCGCTCAATACCTCCCTCAGGGACGCCATTTCGGCCAACCTCGCTCAGACGGTCGCTGACTACAAGGACTTCCATCGCACGCCTGAGCTGTCCATGCAGGAGACTCAGACAGCCGCCACCATTCGTTCCACGCTCGAAGCACTGGGACTTGAGACCCGCACGTTCGGCGGCACCGGCATCGTCAGCGTCATCGAGAACGGCGAAGGACCTGTCGTGGCCTACCGGGCCGACACCGACGGACTGCCGATCACCGAAGACACGGGATACGACTATGCATCGACTGCGGAGGGAACACTTCCCGACGGGTCGACAACTAAGGTTATGCACGGCTGCGGCCACGACACGCACATCACCGTCGGGCTGTATGTTGCCCGCTACCTCGTCGAGCACAAGGATCTGTGGTCAGGAAGCGTGGTCATGATCTTCCAGCCGGGTGAGGAGACGGGCGAAGGTGCGCGGGCGATGCTCGACGACGGTCTCTGGGAATCGATCGTCAGACCGGAGGTCATCTACGGACAGCATGTGTGGCCCGGCAAGGCTGGACACGTCTACGTGGCCAAAGAGACCGCCATGGCGATGTCCGACTGTCTCAAAGTCACGGTCAGGGGCAAGCAGGCTCATGGCTCACAGCCTGAGAGCTCGGTCGACCCGATCGTCCTCGGCGCCTACATGATCACTCGGCTGCAGTCCATCGTGTCGCGTGAGATCTCAGGTCGCGACATGGCTGTGGTCACAGTGGGTACCTTCCACGGCGGCCTGAAGGAGAACATCATTCCCGACTCCGCTGAATTCAAACTCAACATCCGCACCTTCAACGAGGAAGTGCGTGAAGTCGTCCTCAACCGTGTCGAACGGATCATTCTCGCAGAAGCTCAGGCTTCCGGAGCTCCCGAGCCGATCATCGAAGAGATGTACCGCTTCCCGCGCTGCTACAACGACCCCGCAGCCACGGATCAGTTCCTCGAGGTGCTCGGAGCCGAGCTCGGCGAGGAACAAGTGCACCTGGACCGGGCCGTGACAGGCAGCGAGGACTTCGGGGCCTTCGGTGACGACATCGACGTGCCATACGTGTACTGGTTCTTCGGAGGGTACTCCCCCGCCAAGTTCGACGGTGACGAACCGCCGGCAGGAAATCACTCCCCGTTCTTCGCCCCCGATGATGTCGAAACCACTCTGGAGACCGGCATTCGTGCGGGTCTGAGCGCCGTTCTCGGCACGGTTGGGAAGTGAGCCGGTGAGCGAGGAACTGCGCTGGTTGTCCACCCGTGAGCTGGCAGCCAAGATTGCGACGAAGGAGATCTCCGCCAGGGAGGCTCTCAACGATCATCTGGCTCGCATCGATGCCCTCAACCCGGCCATCAATGCGGTTGTCACCCGTGATGACGAAGCTGCGCTGGCACGCGCCGGCGCTGCAGACGAAGCGGTGGCGAAAGGCGAGCCGATCGGACCGCTGCACGGAGTGCCGATGACGCACAAGGACACACACGACACCGCGGGCCTGCGCACCACCTGGGGCTCGCCCATCATGGCTGATCGAGTTCCGGACTCGGACTCGCTGATCATCTCCCGTCTCAAGGCTGCCGGCGTCAACACGACGGGCAAGACCAATGTTCCGGAATTCGCGGCGGGTTCCCACACCTTCAACCCGGTCTTCGGCACCACGGTCAATCCCTATGACACGTCCAAATCCGCGTCTGGTTCATCCGGAGGAGTCGGCGCAGTCTTAGCGGCCGGCATCCAGGCCTCTGGAGACGGCTCGGACATGGGAGGTTCGCTGCGCTCCCCTGCCTCGTTCAACAATGTCGTGGGTTTCCGCCCATCGAATGGGCGAATCCCGCACACACTTCTCGGCAACCCGTTCGCATGGTTGGCACAGAGCGGTTTCATGGCGCGCACGGTCTCCGATGTGGCGCTTGCGATGAGTGCGGCGTCCGGACCAGAGCCTGGTGGACCTCGTTCGATCGGCGAGCCGGGCAGCGTCTTCGATCTGCCCGAGTTTGGCCTGGGAGCCGACATCGACCCCGACCTCAGCGGTGTGAAGATCGGATTCAGCCCGGACCTGAACGGGCTGCTTCCCGTTGAGAGCGAGGTGCACGAGATCGTGGCAGGCACAGCCGACGTGCTCTCCTCACTCGGGGCGGGCGTCGTCGACACGATCCCCAGCCTCGGCGATGCCGATGAGGTCTTCAACGTTCGTCGCGCGCTGGATTTCGTCTACTCCTGGGGTCCTCTGCTCGAGAAGCATCCGGATCAGATCAAAGATTCCGTGGTCTGGAACATCGAGATGGGACTCAAGCTCACCGGCACTGAGGTGGTCTCCGCCGACCGTGCTCGTGCGCGTCTGCATGGAGAGATCGAACGGTTCTTCGGAGAGCACGACCTCCTGGTGCTCACCACCTGCCAAGTACTTCCGTTCGACGCGACGATCGAATATCCCACAGAGATCAACGGGGTCGGGCTCGAGAACTATCTCGATTGGATGCGAGCCCTGTGCCTCATCTCGGCCACTGGCTGTCCGGCAGTCTCCGTGCCTGCCGGCTTCTCGGAGTCAGGACTGCCAGTGGGAGTCCAACTCGTCGCGAAGCCGGGTGCAGACGTGGACCTGCTGCGCATGGCGCATGCCTTCGAAGCAGCGACTCAGATCCATCGCCGCCGCCCTCAGCTCTCGGCGTCGGTGCCCTGAGTCTGCGCGATCTGTGAGATCTCTGCAGCCAAATCGATGTCCTTGTCGGTGATCGACCCGGCATCATGGGTGGTCAGGGAGATATCAACGTGCGGGAACCGCAGGTCCACATCCGGGTGGTGGCCTGCGGCTTCCGCGGCGTCGGCGATCGCGTTGATGAACGTGACTCCGCTGACGAAGGATCCTGTCAGGAATCGTGCATGGAGTGCGTCGTCGGCTGATTGCCATTGCTTGAGTTCGTCAATTCGGTTCTGCATGGAACCAGCTTGGCACCGGCCAGAGTTGCAAGTCCATAGTCACGGCATCGATAAACTCGCCGAATCTGCTGGGTCAGGTATGCCATGCCTCAGCATTGTTTGCCGAGCCTTCCCACACTGGAACCATTCTAGAAAAGGTGTCAGGCTATGGAACATGAGGACGGAACGAATCCGTCTCGTATCGCGAAGGAGAAACATATGCAGTTGAGCCCCGCTATGCAGAAGGTCCTCGGCGAGCAGGTCACTCTCGAGCTCGAAGCGTCGATGGTCTACCTGCAGCTGTCCATCCAACTCGACGATCTCGATCTTCCCGGCATGACACGCTGGATGCGTGCGCAGGCCGAAGAGGAGCAGGTCCACGCCGCGAAGTTCATCCAGCACTGCCAGGATCGCGACTTCGCTCCCCAGATCGGTGACATCGCTGCACCGAAGGTCTCGGGCTCACAGCCCATCGACTACTTCAAGGCAGCCTTGGCACATGAGGAGAAGGTCTCCGAGTCGATCCGCAATCTGTACCGTACCGCGCAGTCGGAGGGCGACCTCGACGTCCTGCCTCTTCTGCACTGGTTCATCGACGAGCAGGTCGAGGAGGAATCGACCATCTCGGAGATCATCGGTCGCCTGGAGCGCGTTGCCGACAGCGGTTCCGGACTGCTCCGGATCGATTCCGAGCTCGGATCACGTCACCCTGAAATCAAGGCTGACAACGAGTGATCGACCGATGCTGATCATGGACGAGTGACCGCTGGTCACCGTCGGACCTGCTGAGAGCGGCCGGACCCAACTTGGGTCCGGCCGCTCTCAGCTATCGTCGCGCTCAGCTCTCGGGGTACGAAGTCGGTGTCCTCAGGTTCCGAGCACAGCTTGGGAGACGAGCAGGACGAAAGGAAGAGTCAGAAGCATGAGTACGGTCTGGACCGCGATGAGGGCGGCCATCAGCTGCGAATTTCCGCCCAGCTGGCGGGCCATGACATAGCCGGAGCTTGCCGTGGCGATCGACTGGAAGATCATGGCGACCAGGGCAGGCGTGGTGGGAACGTCGAGCAGAACCAAGGCGAGCAAGGTCAGTGCAGGTAAGACGATGAGCTTGACCACGGTCGAATTGACCATGGCGGCTACCTGCGCCCGCAACGGGAACCGCCGCAGACCCGCGCCGACGCACAGGAGTCCGATCGGCAGAGCCGCAGCCGCCAGCGGAGACAGAACCGAGTCGACGACAGCCGGAACCGTTGCACCGGTGAGATTGAACAGTCCACCGGCCGCGCACCCGATGACCAGCGGATTCGTCACGACGACGCGGAGGATGCCGACAATGGAGCTGGGTCCGGTACGCAGAAACTCGAATCCGAGACTGGATACGATATTCACCGTGGGTACGAGAACGGCCGCGACGATGGCAGCCAGGGCACTGCCTTCGACCCCGAACAGACTCGCCGATATCGACAGTCCTATATACGTGTTGAATCGAATCCCACCCTGCAGCACCGAGGTGAAGGACGGCAGGTCACGAGCCACGAACCGGCGCAGCGCAATGATGAGGATCGACACGAGCACTGTCGGGGCGATGAGGCCCGCCGTCAACCGCCCGAGCGGTACATGTGCGACGCTGACCTCGGCGACCGAGGAGAACAGCAGCACGGGCAGCAGAACATAGTAGGAGAGTTTCTCCGCTCCTGACCAGAATTCGGAATTCGTGAAACCTGGGAGTCGTTTGAGTCCGATGCCGCCGATGATCAAGACGACGACGGGAATAAGGGCGAGAAGAACCGGAACGAGACTCACGTGACTGAGAATTTCATGAGATGGGAATCATTTCAAAGTTGAGTGTGTTTGACTCAATGTAACGACCTAACGAAAGGAAGCTCATGGCTACACGTTTTGACCCCATCCGTGACCTCGATCGATTCTTCTCGGAAGTGACTCGCACCCCGAACTCCACTTCGCTTCCCATGGATCTCTACCGCGACGGAGAGGTCTTCGTCGCACGTATCGACATGCCGGGTGTGGATCCCTCGAGCATCGATGTCGACGTCGAAGATCGTACGCTGACGGTTCGCGCTCAGCGACAGTCAGAGGTCGCTGACAAGGATGTGAAGTGGTTGACTCGGGAACGTACGACCGGCACCTACGCCCGCCAGCTCACCCTCGGGAACCGGGTCGCACTCGACCGGATCCAGGCTGACTACCAGGACGGCGTGCTGTCGCTGACAATCCCTGTGGCAGAGGAAGCGCGGCCACGTAAGATCAACGTCTCACACTCCAACCCCACCAGAGTCACCGAGGTCGTCGAAACCTCCCCAGCACAGGATGAGAATCCGGCTGGCGCCTGATCGACAGACCCAGGCGTTGAAAGCGGGTCGCACCAATGGGTGCGGCCCGCTTCTTCAGGCTGAGAGAGTCTGTGCCCTGAAATTCGCTGTGGCTCAGTCGTCAGGTCTGAGAACGTAGGCCAGACACATGTAGGGCAGGTCAAGCTCACCGTCGAATGGATGCTCGAGGGAGAAGTACTCACGGAGGTTCGACTCGACCCGAGACCGCGTCGTCTGGTTCGACCGCAGCCAATAGGAACGGGTCCTGGCCAGATCGACGATGCCCTCGAACGGGAGCGGTGTGGTGAACTCAACCAGCTCATGGTCGATGAGGTCGAAGCCTGCAGGGCTCGGACGGTACGCGGGACGGTACACGTCGCCGGCGTGCATGATCCGACTCAGACGCAGCACCCAATCGATACGCACATCGAGCTGATTGATGAGGATGATCAGACGCCCACGGGGTCGCAGAATTCGCCTGATCTCGGTCGCAGCCGCGGCTTCGTCGAACCAGTGCCATGCCTGTGCCACGGTGACGATATCGACGCAGGCGTCCGGCAGACCCGTACCCTCTGCGCTGCCCACGAGACTTCGTGCGGGATTGTTGGCCAACGCCACCTCGTCAGGATCGATGGCGATCACATTCGCACCACGGTCGAGCAGCGCACTGCTGAGAATGCCTGTCCCAGCGCCCAGGTCACAGATCTCGAGAGCGCTCCAGTCTCTGCCCACCAGGTTGATGGCGGCATCGGGATACCGGGGACGCACTTCGTCATAGACTCCGGCCAGCTGGCCGAAGCTGCGTCCATGAGCTGCTTGCGCACGTGGTCTCACAGTTTGCCCACCCCGACTCGTGAAGTTGATCGATCGTGGTCAACTCTAACTCGTCAGCAAAACTGGTCTCGCCCGCGGCGCTGGCCCGCACCTGGACTGGGAAGTGACTAGGATGGTTGTACCGGTCAAACAACAGTGACAAGGAGCATCGATGTCCCCCACGTCCGAGCTGCAGGCAGAGCTGGAGAGCGCTTCTGGCGCCTATGAGGAATTCGCTTCCCGCGGATTGAAACTCGATATCACGCGAGGCAAGCCGGCAAGCGCGCAACTCGACCTGGCGGCAGAGCTTCTGACAGCGGTGACACCCGATGACGTCTTGACTCCCAGTGGAGTCGATACCCGCAACTACGGCGGATTGGACGGAATCGTCGAGCTGCGTGAGCTCTTCTCCCCGTTGCTCAAGGTCCCTGCGAACCAATTGCTGGCGGGCGGCAACGCCTCACTGACCCTGATGGCCCAGGCCCTGACCTTTGCTCTCCTGCACGGCACCGTCAGTGATTCACGACCCTGGGGCCAGGGACCTCACAAGCTCATCTGCCCGGTCCCCGGCTACGACCGACACTTCACGTTAGCCGAGTCGCTGGGATTCGAACTCCTCAGCATCCCCATGGACTCCGAGGGTCCAGTCGTCGCCGAGGCCCAGCGTCTGGCAGAGGACGAGACGGTCAAAGGCATGTGGTTGGTGCCCATGTACTCGAACCCGACAGGCATCACCATCACCGAAGAACGAGCGAAAGAACTCGCGGCGATGCCGGCAGCGGCACCCGACTTCACGCTGCTGTGGGACAACGCGTACGGACTCCACCACCTCCGGGACGAGCATCCCGAGGTACTCGACATCCTCGACATCTGTGCCGAGGCCGGACACCCGGAACGCCCGTGGATCTTCGCCTCGACGTCGAAGATCACCCACGCGGGTGCCGGTGTCTCATTCTTCGGGGCGGGACCGGAGACGGTTGACTGGATCCGGGCGAATCTGTCGAAGATCTCGATCGGTCCAGATAAGGTCAACCAGCTGCGTCATCTGCGCTTCTTCTCCGATCCTGCGGGCGTGGAAGAGCACATGCGACAGCACGCGAAGATCATCGCACCGAAATTCGACGCTGTGCTGGATACCTTGGAACGGGAACTGGGCGGCAAGGACCTGGCGCAGTGGACTGAGCCGGACGGCGGCTACTTCATCACCCTGACGACATTGGAAGGCACCGCGGACCGGATCGTCAAATTGGCCGCCGAGGCGGGGGTCAAACTGACCCCGGCCGGTGCCACCCATCCCTATGGTTTGGATCCACACAACAACGTCATCCGCATCGCTCCGACCATGCCGACAGTCGAAGACGTGGAACTGGCCGCGCAGGGGCTCGTGGCCTGTGTGAAGCTTGCCAGCTATGAGAAGCTCCTCGCCGGCTGAAGCCTCCGGCTCACGGTCAGCAGCGTGAATACGCGAACTCCTGGTCGGTGCAATCACCGACCAGGAGTTCTTTGTCTGTGCTGGTGCCTCTGGCCTCAGTACTCGTAGAAGCCGCGGCCGGATTTGACTCCGAGCAGGCCGGCGTCGACCATACGTGAGAGCAGCACCGGAGGTTTGGCAGCAGGATCGCCGGTCTCCGAGTAGATGCTCTCAGCCGCGTACAGGCACGTGTCAAGACCCACCATGTCGGCAAGTTTGATCGGGCCCATCGGGTGCGCACAGCCGCCCACCATCCCGGCATCGATGTCTTCCTTGGTGGCGAGCCCGGACTCGAGCATGCGAATCGCGCTGCACAGGTAAGGGATGAGCAGCGCATTGACGATGAACCCGGGACGGTCCTGGGCCTGGACCGGATTCTTGCCGAGCACCTCGGCGACGAACTCCGTGACGGAGTCACGCACCGAATCGGCGGTGAGCACCGAGGAGACGATCTCGACGAGTGGCTGGACCGGGGCCGGATTGAAGAAATGAACCCCGAGAACACGCTCCGGACGTGAGGTCGACTGTGCGAACCGGACGATCGGCATCGACGACGTATTCGAAGCGAGGATCGCCTCAGGATCAGTCACGACCTTGTCGAGTTCGGCGAAGATCGACTTCTTGATGTCCTCGTTCTCACTTGCGGCCTCAATGACCAGCTGACGATCGGAGAGTTCACCGATGTCGGTGGTGAATCTCAGCCTGCCGAGGGCCGCGTCACGCGCCTCGGAATCGAGTTTCCCCTTCTCGACCGCACGTGCCAGTGACTTCTCGATGCGAGCACGGCCGGCTGCGGAGGCCTCGTCGTTGATCTCGCGGACGATGACGTCGAGACCCGACTTCGCGAGCACCTCGGCGATGCCGGCTCCCATGAGTCCGCTTCCGATGACTGCGGTGCGTTGAATGCTCATCTGCTGCTCCTTGTGTTGAAGTGTCTGTTCGTCATGGGTGTCATGGCTGCCTGGCGAGGAACCAATCGGAACCGCGAATGGCCTTCATCGCCTCTCGCCGACGTTCCTTGGGCAGGGTCTGAACATAGACCTGACCGTCGAGGTGCGCGACCTCGTGTTGGAGCATCTGTGCGAAGACCTCCGTGCCGGAAAGCTCCACCGGAGAGTTCTCCGCGTCCACACCGCGCACACGAGCGAACTCGTAGCGCGGTGTGGGGAAGAACAGACCCGGAACCGAGAGACAGCCTTCCTCGATATCGCGCAGCTCTCCCGCGACCTCGACGACCTCGGGGTTGATGACATACCCCGTGCGACCGTCGAGGTCATAGCCGAATGCCCGCACGCCCACACCGATCTGCGGCGCCGCCACAGCGGCCCGCCCCTCCGGCAGAGACGTGTCCACGAGGTCTTGGGCCAACGCCTTGAGCCCCTCGTCGAAGACGGTGACCAGTGCGCACGGACTGCGCAGCACCGGATCACCCCACAGGCGGATATCGCGCTCAGCCATCGATGACCACGACGAGGTCGCCGCCTTCAAGCTGCTGGACGTTGCCGATGGCGATTCGGGAGACGGTGCCGGCCGCCTGTGTGGTGATGGAGGCTTCCATC
Source organism: Brevibacterium sp. RIT 803 (assembly GCF_016892625.1). GTDB lineage: Bacteria > Actinomycetota > Actinomycetes > Actinomycetales > Brevibacteriaceae > Brevibacterium. Next base: position 44,425 of record NZ_JAFEMW010000006.1, on the reverse strand, counting down.
TTCATGGCCTCGATCGTCGCGACTGTAGCGCCGGCTTCGACCCGGTCCCCCTCTGCGACCTGCAGTGTGACCACGCCGGCGAAGGGGCTGGCCACGTGACCGGAGTTCGACGGATCGGCCTTCTCCGCAGTCTTGACATCGCTTTCGACCGCACGGTCGCGAACCTGCAGCGGACGCAGCTGACCGTTGAGGGTGAACATCACCGATCGCATTCCGCGTTCGTCTGTGCCGCTGATTGCCTGCACCCCGATGAGGAGGTCCTTGCCCTTGGACAGCTCAACCGCGTGCTCCTCGCCCGCAGTCAGACCATAGAGGTATTCCGAGGTCTCAACGACGGACAAGTCGCCGTAGTTGGCTCGCATCTGCTCGAACTCCCTGGTCGGCCCGGGGAACAGGAGCGAATTGAGCCTGGCCTGACGTGCGGCGCCCGGCGTCTCCAAGGCAGCAGCATCCTCTGCCAGGAGATCCTCGGACACAGCCTTGTGTTTGCGCCCTGCCAGGGCCTTCGTGCGGAACGGCTCGGGCCATCCGCCTGGAGGATCACCGAGGTCGCCGCTGAGGAAGCCGATCACCGAGTCCGGAATGTCGAACTTGTCCGGATTCTCTGCGAACTCCTGAGGATCGACGCCGGCACCAACGAGGTGAAGCGCGAGATCGCCGACGACCTTGGACGAGGGCGTGACCTTGACGAGGTGGCCAAGAATCGCGTCCGCTGCCGCATACATGCGTTCGATGTCCTCGAACCGCTCCCCCAGACCCAGCGCTACGGCCTGCTGGCGCAGGTTGGACAGCTGTCCGCCCGGGATCTCGTGGCGGTAGACGCGGCCGGTCGGTCCGGCCAGTCCGGATTCGAACGGGGCATAGACCTTGCGGACGGACTCCCAATACGGTTCGAGGTCGCTGACCGCGTTCAGGCTGATCTGGGTGTCGCGTTCGGTGTTCTCAAATGCTGCCACCAGAGCCGACAAGCTCGGCTGGCTGGTGGTCCCGGCCATGGCCGCAGATGCCGCATCGACCGCGTCGGCACCGGCTGCTGCCGCAGCACAGAGCGTGGCCAACTGGCCACCGGCGGTGTCGTGGGTGTGGACGTGGACAGGCAGGTCAAAGTTCTCCCGCAGCGCCGTGACGAGTTTCGTCGCAGCGGCAGGGCGAAGGAGTCCGGCCATGTCCTTGATCGCGAGCACATGGGCACCGGCCGCGACGATCTCTTCTGCGAGCTTCAGGTAGTAGTCGAGCGTGTAGAGCTCTTCCCGCGGATCGAGGATGTCGGAGGTATAGCACAGGGCGACCTCGGCGACGGTGGTGTTCGTGGCCCGAACCGCTTCGATGGCCGGACGCATCTGTGAGACGTCGTTGAGGGCGTCGAAGATGCGGAAGATGTCGATGCCAGTGCGCGCAGCCTCATCGACGAAGGCATCGGTGACCTGGGTCGGGTACGGAGTGTAGCCGACGGTGTTGCGACCGCGCAGCAGCATCTGGAGATTGATGTTGGGCACAGCAGAGCGCAGTGCGGCCAATCGCTCCCAGGGATCCTCGCCGAGGAAGCGCAGCGCCACATCATAGGTCGCACCTCCCCAGGCTTCGATGCTGAGCAGCTCCGGCGTCATCCGGGACACATGCCCGGCGACGGCCAGAAGATCTCGGGTGCGCACTCGGGTCGCCAACAGAGACTGGTGAGCGTCGCGGAATGTGGTGTCCGTGACGGCCAGCGGAGTCTGGCTCCGCAGTGCCTGAGCGAAACTGGTCGGGCCGACCTCGAGGAGTCGATCGCGGCTTCCAGGGGTCGGATCCGTGTCGAGATCGATATCGGGAAGCTTCTCCCCCGGACGGATGCGCAGGCCGGGCTCGCCATTGGGACGGTTGACGGTGACATCGGCCAGGTAGTCGAGGATCTTCGAACCACGATCCGCGCTGACACGAGCGTCGAGCAGATGGGGACGCTCTTCGATGAATGAGGTTGCGAGATCTCCGGCGATGAATGACTCATCTTCAAGCACAGCCCGCAGGAACCCGATGTTCGACGATACGCCGCGAATTCGGAACTCGGCCAGGGCACGTCGTGCACGAGAGATTGCCTGCTCGAAATCGCGACCGCGGCAGGTGAGTTTGACCAGCATCGAGTCGAAGTGCGCGCTGACTACGGCTCCTGCGTGGACCGTTCCACCGTCGAGCCGGACACCGGCACCGCCGGCAGACCGGTAGGCAGTGATGGTTCCGGTGTCGGGACGGAAGGCGTTCGCCGGGTCCTCGGTGGTGATGCGGCATTGGAGGGCGGCGCCCTTGATTCGCATGTCGTCCTGAGCCAGGCCGATCTCTGCCAGGGTCTCCCCCGCTGCGACACGCATCTGAGACGCGACCAGATCGACGTCAGTGATCTCTTCTGTCACCGTGTGTTCGACCTGAATGCGCGGGTTCATCTCGATGAAGACGTGCTGACCCTTGCGCGGGCCGTCGGTCTCGAGGAGGAACTCGACGGTTCCGGCGTTCTGGTAGCCCAGTGCCGCAGCGAATTTCAGGGCATCTGCGTGCAGTGCGCCGGCGATCGACGGATCCAGGTTCGGCGCCGGTGCGATCTCGACGACCTTCTGATGACGACGCTGGACAGAGCAGTCGCGTTCGAAGAGATGAATGGCATTCGAGTCGTTGTCGGCAAGGACCTGGACCTCGATGTGACGCGGACGCTGCACGGCCTGTTCGATGAAGACCGTGGGATCTCCGAAAGCGCCTTCGGCTTCGCGCATGGCAGCCTTGAGCGCATCCTCCAACTGTGAGGACTCGGCAACTCGGCGCATTCCGCGTCCGCCGCCACCGGCCACAGCCTTGACGAAGAGCGGGTACTCCATGGAGTCCGCATCGGCCAGCAGCTGAGCGATGTCAGCAGAAGGACGGGTCGAATCGAGTACTGGAATACCGGCGTTGCGTGCCGCTGTCAGAGCCTGCACCTTGTTGCCGGCAAGTTCGAGAACATCGGCCTTGGGGCCGATGAACGTGATGCCTGCCTCCTGGCAGGCTCGCGCCAAGTCGGGGTTCTCCGACAGGAAGCCGTAGCCGGGGTAGATGGCGTCGGCTCCCGATTCCTTGGCGACGCGCAGCATCTCTTCGACGCTGAGGTACGCGCGAACAGGGTGGCCTTCTTGGCCGATCATGTAGGCCTCATCGGCCTTCATTCGGTGTTCGGAGTTCCGATCCTCATAGGGAAAAACAGCGACAGTGGAGGCGCCGAGTTCGTACGCTGCACGGAATGCGCGAACGGCGATCTCTCCACGATTTGCCACAAGAACTTTAGAGAACATCTGTGTCTCTCACTTCTGTATCGATCGCCTAGGGGCGATAGTCGACGGGCTGTCGAGGAACCACTCTACTCAGTGACCTAGAGCACTCGAATACAGGGGGTCTGATTTCGACTCTGCTGGCACGCCCGGCGTGGTCGTGACTGCTCAGCCCGGTTGGATACGTTAACGTGGGAGGGTGCTTGTCCTAAGTATCAGCAGCCTCAAAGGCGGAGTCGGTAAGACGTCCGTGACACTCGGTCTTGCCTCGGCCGCTTATAACCGAGGAATTCCGACCTTGGTCGTCGACATGGATCCGCAAGCGGACTCATCGACCGGCCTTGATGTCCCGACGTCGACACGTGTCGATATCGCCGATGTGCTCGCTGCTCCCAAGTCCCAGAAAATCCTGTCCGAGGCGATCATCCCCTCCGGGTGGGTGGGTGACAAGCTCGGCCAGCTCGACGTGATCTCCGGTTCCCCCAGAGCTGCGGAGTTCGATCGACCCTCATTGTCGGAGAAGTACCTCCGTCGCCTTGAAGACGCGCTGAGTCGCGTCGCCAAAGGGTACCGACTAGTTCTCATCGACTGTCCGCCGAGTCTCAACGGGCTCACTCGCACAGCGTGGACGGCCAGCAACCGTGTTGCGGTGGTGACCGAGCCCAGCCTGTTCTCCGTAGCAGCTGCGGATCGCGCCCTGCGGGCCGCAGACGAACTGCGCCAGCGAGGAACTTCGGACATCCAGCCACTGGGTCTCGTAGTGAACCGGGTTCGCGCCGGTTCCAACGAACATGACTATCGCATCACTGAGATGCGGGAGATGTTCGGGCCGCTGGTGCTCAATCCGCCATTGGCCGAACGTGCCGTAATGCAGCAGGCTCAGGGTTCTGCCCGTCCAATTCACACGTGGCCCGGGAAGCCGGCAGAGGAAGTAGCGACCTCATTCGACACGCTGCTGGAACGCGCTCTGCGCTCGGAGAACATCCGTTCGCGCAGTACCCCGAAGCAGTAGGACCGAAGAAGCAGTAGGCGTCGAACGCCACGTCCTGTGACAACTGGCTCGTCTGTGAGTCCGCCTTCTCATGAGGTTCAGCCTCAAACTCGTGAGCCAGAGGACTCTGGGTCTCTTCGACATGCGGGCATCGACGGTGTCGGGGTGCCGAATCTGCTGTGATGCCGAGCTGCCTCGCCGTGAAGCCTGATTCTTCTTGATGAAGATAAGTGTGGCCCGTCCTTTCGGACGGGCCACACTCTTCAATCCCCCATGGTGTCCCGGTCAGGGACTGCCCGGTATCCGGGCGATAGCTGTTCAGCCGAGCTTCTGTGCTCTTCGCTGTGCGAGCTCATCCATTTCGACGACGGCGGAGTCATCTTCGGGAAGACGTTCGCTCGGCAGTTCGGAGAGGCTGCCTTCAACTTCATTCCAGACACGTCCGACGGCAATGCCGAAGACGCCCTGTCCGCCCTGCAGAAGATCAACGACCTCATCGGGTGAGGTGCATTCGAAGACGCTGGCCCCATCGGACATCAGAGTGATCTGGGAGAGATCCCGAACACCGCGCGAACGCAGGTGGTCGACCGCGGTGCGGATCGACTGCAGTCCGACGCCGGTGTCGAGAAGCCGCTTGACGATCTTGAGAACGAGGATGTCACGGAAGCTGTAGAGCCGCTGGCTGCCCGATCCCGTGGCGTTGCGGATCGACGGGGTCACCAGGTCGGTGCGTGCCCAGTAGTCGAGCCGACGATAGCTGATGCCGACGACTTTGCACACGGTCGGACCGCGGTAGCCGGCCTCTTCATCGAGGACTGGCAGATCGTCGTCGAACAACAGTCCTTGGGCGGCTGGTGGTATTGGCGTCGGCTCGACGCTTTCATGACTTGAGCGGTTCACACCGACTCCTCCTTATAGTCCCTGGGGGAAGCGAGGTCGCTTTGAAGAGCAGAGAACATAACTATTCTAGCCCTCTTCTCAGCGAACCTACAGTGGGATTCAACATCTCCAAGCTATTCTCCCGGGCCTTCCAGGACAAACACCTCAAGGTAACAATTTCTGCGTGTCGCCGTTATCGCAGTATTCGAACACGTGATTCACGCACAGACGGATCGTTCGATGCCCCTCTGGGAGCCCGCTCACTCAGTCTCGGGATGCGCTTGTTCGTCCTTGGCACCAGTGGATCCCTGTGGCTTGTCGTCCTCGGACTTTCGATCCTCGGCCTTCTTGGGCTTAGCGCTGGTCAGGAGCTTCGTTTTGACGGTCGACGCGTACTTGTCGACGTACTCCTGACCGGAGAGCCGCATGATCTCGTACATGATCTCGTCGGTGACGGATCGCATCAGGAACCTGTCGTGGGGAAGGCCCTCGTACTTCGAGAAGTCCATGGAGGATCCGAAGACTATTCCGACGCGTCGAAACTTCGGGATCAGGCGCCCAGGAGGCTGAATCTTATCGGTGCCGATGATGGCGACGGGTATCACCGGGGCCCCAGATTCGAGCACAAGGCGGGCCACACCCGTGCGGCCGCGGTAGAGCTTGCCGTCCGGTGAACGTGTTCCCTCGGGATAGATGCCCAGAGAGTTCCCCTCTCTCAGAACCTTGAGCCCGGATTCCAGCGAGGCCTGAGAACCGGAGCCCCCTGCTCTGTCCATCGGCAGCTGATTGTTGAGTTTGAAGAACCACCGGGTGACAGCACCTTTGAGGCCGCGACCGGTGAAATAGTCCTTCTTCGCCAGATAGACGACAGGCCGCGGCGCTAGAAGGGGGACGAAGATCGAATCCATGAAGTGATTGTGGTTTCCCGCGATGATCGCAGGCCCATCAGACGGGAGGTTGTCCAACCCGCGCACCCAGGGACGGAAGAGGATCCGCAATATGGGTCCGGCCACAACTCGCTTGAGAAACCAGTAGAACACGAGCACCCTTCCCTGTCACGACTCTTTGTCGTCCTCGGACATCATATATCGTCACCATCAACGCACATTCATGCCATGCTGAACCTATGGAGATCGACTACTCACCACAATCGGTGCCGACTGCACCTTACCGGCAGATCCTCCCGGACTCTGAGTCTGCGGTGCTGTTTCTCCATGGGATCACCGGCTCTCCGGCCGCGTGGTTCCCCATCGCCCGGAGCTTGAGTCATCATGGAATCAGCGTCAGCGTGCCGCTGCTTCCGGGCCACGGCACCCGGTGGCAGGATCTCAGTTCCACGCCCTGGTCCGAATGGCTCGACGCAGCGAAGGCGGAGCTTCAGGTACTGTCTCGAACTCACTCCCGAGTAGTGGTGGCCGGTCTGTCAATGGGCGGTGCCCTGTCATTGGCATTGGGCGCCGGGGATTCTCCCCCTGACGAGCTCGTGCTGATCAATCCTGCCCTTCACATCGATTCCCCACTGACACCGTTTCTGCCCGTCATCAAGTACGTGGTCGCCTCTGTGCCAGCGATCGCCGGCGACATCGCGCATCCGGATCGCTGCGAATATGCTTACGATCGCACCCCTGTCGCCGCTATCACCTCGTTCGCTTCGGCACAGAGAACTCTTCGCGAAGACCTCTGGCGGATCGAATGCCCAGTCACCCTCTTCGTCTCCGGCGGCGACGGAGTGGTCGGGCCGCGGACCCTGCGAACCTTGCGATCACGTCTGCCCCAGCGGCCGACGATCCGATCTCTGCGTCGATCCCGGCACGTAGCCACCTTGGACAATGACGCGAACATCATCGCCGAGGCGATCCTGGACAAGGCGACATCCGCCGATCGATTCCCGGCAGGAACCCCTGGAACCAGGGAATAGAGACGCCGAGAAGATTGCTGATAGAGGACATGGACGACGAGAAGAACGAGAACTGGCGTGACGACGTTCCCGAGTCCGAGCGGCTCGGTGATTCTTCGCGCATCAGTGACAGTCACTGGGAGGATCTGGTCAATCAGATAGCAGAGCCCAGCGCCGTGATGGGTGATATGCCAGTTGAAGAGGTCAGGGAGAGGCTTGAAGAGGAAGAGGGCTGGGAGCCCGGGCCAGCGGAACCCATCGGCTGGCGCACTGCCTCGCCGACTTTGATGCTCTCTGTGGTCGCGACGTTCGGCGCTGTCCTGCTGTTGGTCCTCGGTGCGATCTTCTTCCGCCCACTGCCCGGCTGGTTTCTGTTGATCGGCATCGCAGTCGGCCTCGGCGGAGCAGTCGGCCTGTTCTTTCATCTCCCGACCAACCGTTTTCCCGACGAGGACAATGGCGCTTCGGTCTGATGCCGCAGTCGAACGTCGGACCTTCTCCTGTGTCAGAGGCGAGTGAAAGACTGAGGCGCATGTCCACCCCATTCGACCGAGCGCCGTCAGCAATCGCCTCCTCGCAGTTGTCGTTCGACAGTCTTGGCACTCCGCTCCATGAGGTCACATTCGTGATAGTCGACCTGGAGACAACCGGTACAACTGCCGGAAAGTCGGAGATCACGGAGATCGGTGCGGTCAAGATGCGCGGCGGCGAGGTGCTCGGAGAGTTTCAATCTCTGGTCAAGCCCGAGGAATCGGTGATCAGTCCGTTCGTGGCGCGACTGACCGGCATCACACACGCCATGGTCGATGATGCTCCCTCGATTCGCTCCGTGCTGCCGAGCTTTCTGGAGTTCTCTGTTGGTGCGGTCCTGGTCGCTCACAATGCTCCCTTCGATATCGGCTTCCTCCGCTCCGCGTGTGAAAAGCTCGACTACCACTGGCCTCAGCCGACTGTCCTCGACACCGTCACCCTGTCTCGGCGCGTAGTCAGTCGCGATGAGGTCCGCAATCACAAACTGTCGACACTCGCCGCTCATTTCGGAACCGAGGTCTCCCCCGACCACCGGGCACTCTCCGATGCCAAAGCCACCGGAGAGCTGCTGCACCGGGTGCTGGAGCGATTCGGCGGCTATGGCATCACCACTCTCGAAGAGCTGGCCACGGTGCGCCAGGCCGGATGGGCGAAGCGCCAAGCCAAATCTCATCTGGCCAAGGGGGTTCCGGCTGAGCCAGGCGTCTACATGTTCCTGGATGGAACTCGACGAGTCCTCTACATCGGAAAATCCGGCAATATGGCGCGGCGAGTCCGGGGGTATTTCAACGCTTCGGAGAACCGCGGTCGGATGGCCGAGATGATCACCGCAGCTCAAGAGGTCAGTTGTCTGCCATGCGCGCACGCGCTCGAGGCGGAGGTCAGAGAGATTCGACTGATCGGAGAACTCGCCCCACCGTATAACCGTCGGTCGAAGAACCCCGAACGCAGTTCCTGGATCGTTCTCAGCGATGAGGCATATCCGAGGCTGTCGGTCGTCCGTTCGAACACCGCATTGGAGAAGTCGCCCGCAGCACCCATGGGCCCGTTCCGGTCGCGCAAGACGGCCCAAGCGGTGAAGGAGCTTCTCGACACCCTCTATCCCGTCAAACGGTGCACGGCGAAGATCACCTCCGCCAATCTCGGATCGCACCGCCCGTGCGTGAGTTCCCAGGTCGGTCAGTGCGGAGGTCCCTGCGCCGGTGTGACCGACAGGCAGGAGTACCTGGCCGACATCAGCGATCTGGTCGCGGTCATGGACGGTGATTTCTCAACGCTGCGTGATCTGTGCACGCAGAGAATGTCGAGATTGGCCACCGAAGCCAGGTATGAGACAGCCGCCGAGGTGCGCGATGCCATGCGCTCGGGACTGGCAAACGCCGCACGAGCCGAGTCCGTTCGTGCTCTGCGAGCTATCCCTGAGATCCTTGCGTACGCCCCGGGGCCCGAAGGGGGATTCGATCTCGCTGTCATCAGACATGGGAAGCTGGCCGCCGGTGCACACTCCCGTGGCTCGCGGGGACTCGACGAAGCCTTCGTTGCCATTCGTGCGACCGCGGAATGGGTTCCTGCACCAGGGAAGCTTCCGGCAGCATCCGACTCGCTGGCCGAAGAGACCAGGCTCCTGTCCCAATGGCTGCAGTCGGCGACACTGACCGCGATGCGGGGAGCATGGTCGCTCCCCCGCAGCGGGGCCAACTTTCACGCGCAGGAATCAGGAACGATTAGTCTCGGCGACTCTGTGTGAGACCGCGATGAGCTGGTCGAGCTTCTGCGCACCGAGGCCGGCGTCTACCGTCTCCTCTGCAATGCTCACCTTCGCCGCCAGCCGCTCGGTCAGGCTGCCCACAGCAGACTCATCGGCTGCAACGAGTGCCGCTGCTGTATTGATGAGCACGATGTCGCGTACCGCTGACCTCTCTCCGTTGAGCACCGATCGGGTGATCTCAGCGTTCTGTTCGGGCCCGCCGCCCCGCAGATCGTTCTTTGTGACACGGTCAAAGCCGAGGTCAAGGGCATCGAAGGTCATGTGCTCGACCTCGCCGTGACGGATCTCCCACACGTCGTTGACGTCGGTGTTGCTCAGTTCGTCCAACCCGTCTCTCGAACGGAAGACGACTGCCTGGTGACCGCGCTTGGCCAAGGTGCCGACGACCAAGGGTGCCATCTGAGCATCAGCGACACCGATAGCGGTGTGACGGGCACGGGCCGGGTTCGTCAGCGGTCCGAGGATGTTGAACGCGGTCGGGACGCTGATCTGACGACGCACTGCCGCCACGAACTGCATTGATGGGTGGAACACATTGGCGAAGCAGAATGCCAGGCCGACTTCCTTCGCGATGATGCCTGTCTGCTCCGGCGTGATGTCGAAGCGGACACCGAGAGCTTCGAGCACATCGGCAGAGCCGGAGGCTGATGACGTCGCACGGTTGCCATGCTTGACGACGCGCTGCCCGCTCGCGGAGATGATCATCGCTGCCGTTGAGGAGATGTTGGCAGTCTTGGCCCGATCGCCGCCGGTGCCGACGATGTCGACCGAATCCTCGAGGTCTGGCAGTGGCACGGCGTGGTCCATCATCGCCGAGACCAAACCGGCTATCTCGGCGACGGTCTCGCCCTTTGTATGGTGTGCCACGAGAAATGCGGCCATTGTCACATCGGTCGTCTGTCCCGACATGATCTGGTCCATAGCCCAGGCGGCGGCGGCCTCGTCGAGATCCTGCTGGTGCATGAGCGTCATGAGCAGATCGGGCCAGCTGTAGGTGGTGCCCTGAGGTGTGGTTCGGAGCCCGGAATCCAGTGTTTCCGGGCTTGTCGTACGCGGTGTCTCCGTCATCCGAATGAACTCTCCTTAAGGGACTTCCACCACCTCTGAACACGAGATGGAACTTACCTGCGGCATCCTATCCTGTCTTCGACACGCGGGGGCAGGGCGGTCCGAATACGAGATTCCGGCACCAAATCAAGGTTTTCGCTACACCGTGTAGAAAAATATTCACCGAAAGCTGGGTAAAAGATGAAAACTCACCCCGAGACGAGTAATAATGGGGTTGTGTCAACTGCCACTGCATCTCAAACAGCGCCAGCACATCCGGTTGTCAATCGTCCGAATGTGACCACGGTGGGCTTCATCGTGTTCCTCGCGAGCGACCTGATGTTCTTTGCCGCGCTCTTCGCCATGTACTTCACCATTCGATCCGTCGTGCCGGAATTGTGGGAGACCCAGACTGAGGTCCTCGACATTCCATATGCGCTCGGCAACACGCTCATTTTGGTGTCGTCTTCATTCACCTGCCAGCTGGGCGTCTTCGCAGCGGAGAAGTTCCGTCCCCGCCGGACGGGTTCTCTGTTCAACATCGCCAAATGGGGCATGGTCGAGTGGTTCTACCTCACCTTCCTCCTTGGCGCGGTCTTCGTCGCCGGCCAGGTGATGGAATACGCCACGCTGGTCAGCGAGGGCATTGCCATCAACACTGACGGCTATGGTTCCGTCTTCTACCTGACCACCGGGTTCCACGGTATTCACGTGACTATCGGGCTCATCTGCTTCCTGCTCGTGATCGGACGAGCTTATGGAGCCAAGAAGTTCGGGCATCATGAGGCCACATTCGCGATCTGCGTGTCCTACTACTGGCACTTCGTCGACGTCGTCTGGGTGGGTCTCTTCGGAGTCATCTACCTGCTCCAGTAGTCGGCTCGAGATGCTCGGCCATTCGGACTTACAACATTCAAAGCAAAGGACGATCACGTGAAGCTTTTAGCAGATCGCCGCAGGCATCCAATGGCACTGGTTGTGCTGCTCTTGGTGGGCCTGCTGATGACTGGCGGAGCCTACGCCCTCTTCACTCAGACCTCGAGCGCCAAGGCAGATACTGCCAGTGCATCGGATGTCGACGAAGGCAAGAAGCTCTTCGCTGCGAACTGTGCAACATGCCACGGACTCAACGGCGAGGGCTCGAAAGCCGGACCGGGTCTCATCGGAGTCGGTGCAGCAGCAGTTGACTTCCAGGTCGGAACCGGACGCATGCCGTTGCAGTCCAACGGGCCGCAGGCACGCGCCAAGGAACCCCAGTTCGACGAAGAGCAGACAGCTCAGCTGGCTGCCTATGTCGCTTCGCTGGGCCCTGGCCCCGCCGTCCCTGAAGACGAGAACCTCGATGCGTCCAAGGGCGATCCCGCTGCAGGCGGTAGTCTCTTCCGCACCAACTGCGCCATGTGCCACAACGTGGTCGGCGCCGGCGGTGCTCTGACCCGAGGCAAATATGCACCGAACCTGGCGGATGTCTCCGAAAAGCACCTGTACGAGGCGATGCAGACCGGTCCGCAGAATATGCCAATCTTCAACGACGCTAACCTGACTCCCGATGACAAGCGCGACGTGATCGCCTATGTCAAAGAGGTTTCGGATACTCCCTCGCCCGGTGGTTTCAAGCTGGGATCCCTGGGACCGGTGGCTGAAGGCCTCTTCATCTGGTTCTTCGGCCTCAGCGCAGTCATCGGACTGACAGTATGGCTGTCATCCAGGGCAAAGTGAGTCAGCCAATGTCGTTCAGTAATCACCACGAGAAAAGACGGGGAATTCAATGACCTCGAAAGACCACTTCGGCGGCGGCAGCCAGCTCGAGGAGTTGAATGGGTTCACGAACCCGGGGCTGCCGGAACACAAGCCTCGGCTTGCTGACGGAGATCCGAAGGCCGCGAAGGTCGCCGAACGCCAGGTGGCGTTGTGGTTCGTGCTGTCGATGGTCGGAACCATCTGGTTCATCGTCGCCTACTTCCTGTTCTCTCCCGGCGAGACGATGCAGAGCATTCGGCTCCACAACACCTCCATCGGCCTTGGTGCCGCGGTAGCGATGTTCTCCATCGGCGTCGGCGCCGTTCTGTGGGCGAAGAACCTCATGAGTGATCACGAGGGAATCGATGAGCGTCACGACATCGGTGGCAGTGAAGAGGACCAGGCAGTTGCCCTTGAGATCCTTCATCAGGCGAAGGAAGAATCGGGAATCGCCCGACGTCCTCTTCTGCGCAACACATTGATTGCGGCATTGGCCATCGCTCCCCTGCCCGCAGTCCTCGTGTTCCGTGACCTGGGTCCACTGCCTGGGGACAAGCTGTTCCACACACTCTGGGGCAAAGGCATTCGTCTGATCCAGGACCCGGGCGGCATTCCATCAGTGGAATCCGAGCGCCCGATCAAGGCAGATGACGTCACCATCGGCTCGGCCTACCACGTGCTGCCGTCGGGCATCGGCGATGAAGAGAACGCCGAACACCCGTTGGAAGAGAAGGCAAAGGCCGCCGTTCTGCTGATGCGCATCGATCCCAAGGAACTCAAAGAGGATCCGGATCGCAAGGACTGGTCACACGACGGCATCGTCGCCTATTCCAAGATCTGCACCCATGTCGGTTGCCCTGTCGCACTGTATGAGCACCAGACACACCACCTGCTCTGCCCGTGCCATCAGTCGACCTTCGATGTCACCGAACACTGCAAGGTCATCTTCGGCCCGGCCAAGCGTCCACTGCCGCAGCTGCCCATCTCGGTCGACAGCGAAGGCTATCTGGTCGCACAGTCGGACTTCCCTGAGCCCGTCGGACCTACGTTCTGGGAGATCAATCACCCATGAGTACTACACAACCCACAACCACCATCGGGAAGGCCGCGAACTTCGCCGAGACTCGAGTCGGGGCCTCTGTCCTCGTCCGCGAGTTCGGACGCAAGATCTTTCCTTCCCACTGGTCGTTCATGCTCGGTGAGGTCGCTCTCTACAGCTTCGTCATCGTTATCCTCTCCGGAACGTTCCTGACTTTCTTCTTCACTCCTGCAATGGGTGAGATGCACTATGAAGGACCTTGGGCGCCGCTGCGCGGCGTCGAGATCTCAGAGGCGTACAACTCGACTCTGGCGATCTCATTCGAGATTCGCGGTGGCCTGTTCATCCGTCAGATGCACCACTGGGGCGCACTGCTGTTCGTCGCCGCACTGAGCATCCACATGTTGCGCGTGTTCTTCACCGGCGCTTTCCGTCGCCCCCGCGAGCTCAACTGGATCGTCGGTGTGCTTCTGGTCATCATGGGAATGGCGGCAGGTTTCACGGGCTACTCACTGCCCGATGATCTGCTCTCAGGCAACGGTCTGCGAATCATCGACGGAATCGTCAAATCACTGCCGCTGGTCGGAACCTATCTCTCCTTCTTCATCTTCGGCGGTGAGTTCCCAGGCACCGACATCGTCGCCAGGCTCTACTCCCTTCACATCATGATCGTTCCCGCGCTGCTGATCGCTCTGATCGGCATCCACCTGGTGTTCGTCGTCGTGCACAAGCACACGCAGTACCCAGGTGCCGGCAACACCGAGAAGAATGTGGTGGGCGAGCCTGTTCTGCCGACATTCGCAGCCAAGGGCGGAGGATTCTTCTTCCTCATCTTCGGCTTGCTGGCACTGATCTCAGCCCTCTTCACGATCAACCCGATCTGGAACTACGGGCCCTATGACCCCTCACCGGTGTCTGCAGGCACACAACCCGACTGGTACATCGGTTGGGCAGACGGATTCCTGCGCATCGTTCCAGGCTGGCTCGAGTTCTACATTGCCGGTTGGCCGATCTCCCTGAACATCAACAGCGCAGTCATTGTCATGGGCGGCGTGTTCGGAGCGATGTTCATCTATCCGTTCTTCGAGTCCTGGCTGCTCAAGGACAAGCGCGAACACCACATCCTCGATCGCCCGCGCAACAATCCCACGCGTACTGCCATCGGTGTTGCAGGCATCATCTTCTACTGCAACATGTGGGCTGCAGCCTCGGGCGACATCATTGCCGTGTTCTTCCAAATGTCACTCAACGACATGATCTATATATTCCGCATCGTGTTCTTCCTCGGACCGATCATCGGCTACATGATCACGAAGCGAATGTGCATCGGTCTGCAGCGCAAGGATCGTGAGATCGCACTGCATGGACGTGAGACGGCCAACATCATCCGTCTCCCCCATGGCGAGTTCCTTGAGCGTCACGAAGCTCTGCCTCCGCATAAGCTGTGGAAGCTGACAGCGTTCGAGTCACCCACGCACACACCTGCGGAGCCGAATGCGGACGGTAAGATCACCGGACTTGAGAAGTTCCGTGCGAAGCTCTCTAAGTTCTTCTTCGAGGACCGTGTAGCGCCAGTGACGAAGCAGGAGCTCGAAGCATCACACCACGACCATGATTCGGTTGAGTCGAACACTCACAACCAGATCGGTCACTGATCGAGACATCGTCCAGAAAATGTGACTCTGACGAGTCGACGGTATGACGGAGGGGCCCAACAGTTGGTGTTGGGCCCCTCCGTCATACCGTCATCGTGCGCCGCCGAACACTCGAACTGGGTGTTTGAGTCGTCATCATTCTGTGGGTGAGGGTCGGCCGTGCGTACTGTCGCCTTCACCATCACCGAGGTGGTGCTCGCGTGTCCCATCGGATTGATCTCGGCGCGAATCGCGGACCTCCACTGTTCGACCTGTTCGCTCATTCCACCTGCAATCAGTCTCGGCACCCGAACTGCGCCCCAACAGCGAGGTTCCGACACTCGCCACCGGACGTTCATTGAGCTCCAGCAAGAGAGACCTCGTAGCCTCTGGTGGCGACCCCACTCCCCTGCGTGTCCGATCGAATTGCGTCGAAACGGTCATCGATAAGGTTCGACAGTGTGTCACGGGCGCGCGGATAGCTGCGGTGCCTCCGACTCCTTTTGAATCGGGCCACTTGGCCGCTGTTGTGACGTTGCAGCGTCTGTTCTGCTCCGGAGACCTCATGCGAGATGAATCCTGGCATCCAGACGTCTGATCGATGCGGAGCACCGTGTGGAACGCTGCGGTGCATCCGGGATCAGCACAGCTCGGGGGCTGTGACGGCCGCCGACGCACTATCAGGCACCGAATGCCACCAGGTCGACGCTCTCAGAATACGCTCGAGGTCCTCGTCATGAGCCGCGGCCATTTGGCCTATGTAGTCGAGCAGCGAGAGTTTCGCAGAATCGCCCGGGTGACGGTTCAACAACTCGTCATGTTTCCGAGTCGTCGCGCAGCAGGAGCGCAGGGTGGTCGAAGCGAGGAGCTGAGTGCTGCGCCCGTCCGCTTGGTCATCTCGGGAGTCTGCAGACACTCCTGCTTGCCCGAGGCGCTGACAGCGATCTGGAAGATGACCTGGCAGTCCATTGCCACGGAAGAACTCGACAGTGTGGTGGCCGGGCCGCTGGCACTGGGGCCGGAGACAGTACGTGAGCACAGCGATGGCCCGGACTCAGAAGAGTCCGGGCCATCAGCGCTATCCGATATCGGTGTTCCGACAGGAACGAATCAGTGGGCGTGGTCCCCACGATCGTGTTCGTACGACAGTCCGACCAGAGCTACCAAGCCGAGTACGGCACCGAAGGGGAAGATCCACCAACCAATGGCGATTCCGTAGAACGACACAGCGGCCGCACCGGCACACACGATCGGCCACCAGCTCCATGGGCTGAAGAAGCCGTAGTCCGCGTCGGCATCGGAGATCTCTGCATGCTCATTATCCTGGGGCTGGCGACCGACTCGACGGTCTGTCAGCCACAGGTAGACGCCGATCATCAAGGACATCGCACCGACGAGGAGCAATGCCGGGAATCCGACCATCTCGGAGAAGTCCGTGTAGAACCCGTAGAAGACTCCAACGGCTGCGAAGAAGATGCCACAGATCACGAAGACATAGATCGAGGATTTCACTTGACGTTACCTCCTGTGAGTTGCGGCTCTGCGGTACCGTGCCCGGCGTACTCGAGCAGCTCCGGGTGGTTCACATCGAATGCCGGGCGCTCGGAACGGATGCGCGGCAACGAGGTGAAGTTGTGGCGAGGTGGTGGGCAGGAAGTCGCCCATTCCAGTGACCCGCCGTAACCCCAAGGGTCATCTACTGTCACCTTCGGCGCATTGCGAGCGGTGATCCACACGTTCCAGAAGAAGGGAACCATGGACAGGCCGAGGAGCATTGCACCGACCGTCGACACCTGGTTCATCCAGGTGAAGCCGTCCTGAGGGAGGTAGTCGGCATAACGGCGAGGCATTCCGTCGACTCCCAGCCAGTGCTGGACGAGGAAGGTTCCGTGGAAGCCGACGAACAGCATCCAGAAGTGAATGTGCCCCAGCTTCTCGTTGAGCATCCTGCCGGTCCACTTCGGCCACCAGAAGTAGAATCCGGCGAACATCGCGAACACGACGGTGCCGAAGACCACGTAGTGGAAGTGAGCGACGACGAAGTAGGAGTCAGAGACCTGCATATCAAGAGCAGGGCTGGCCAGGATGACACCGGTGAGACCACCGAAGAGGAATGTGACGAGGAACCCGATGGACCAGACCATCGGAGTCTCGAAGGTGATCGACCCTCGCCACATCGTTCCGACCCAATTGAAGAACTTCACTCCTGTCGGAATTGCGATGAGCATTGTCATGAAGGCGAAGAACGGCAGGGCGACAACACCGGTGACATACATGTGGTGGGCCCACACGGTCACAGACAGCGCCGCGATCGAGATCGTCGCGAAGACCAGTTCCTTGTAGCCGAAGACGGGCTTGCGGCTGAAGACAGGGAAGATCTCCGTCACGATGCCGAAGAAGGGCAGCGCGATGACATAAACCTCTGGGTGACCGAAGAACCAGAACAGGTGCTGCCACAGTATCGGTCCCCCGTTGCCGGGGCTGAAGACATGTGATCCCAGTATTCGGTCGGCGCCCAACACGAGCAGAGCGGCCGCGAGGGGCTGGAAAGCCATCAGGACGAGGATGCCGGTGATGAGGACGTTCCAGGTGAAGATGGGCATGCGGAACATGGTCATACCAGGGGCACGCATCGTGATCACCGTGGTGATGAAGTTGACCGAGCCGAGGATCGTTCCGACACCCTGCAACGCCAAGCCGAGAACCCAGAGGTTGCCTCCGGCACCGGGAGTGAACGTTGTATTGCTCAGAGGCGCGTACGCGGTCCATCCGAACGAGGCAGCACCCTGAGGCGTAAGGAATCCGGACAGGGCGATCAGCGAACCGAAGAGGAACATCCAGAAGGCGAAGGCGTTGAGACGAGGGAAAGCCACGTCTGGGGCACCGATCTGCAACGGCATGATCACGTTGGCAAAGCCAGCGAACAACGGAGTCGCGAACATCAGCAGCATGAGCGTGCCATGCATGGTGAACAGCTGGTTGTACTGTTCCTTCGTCTCAATGATCTGCATGCCCGGGTCGAAGAGCTCGAGCCGGATGATGAGCGCCATGACGCCACCGACGCAGAAGAAGATGAACGACGCGATCAGATACATGTAGCCGATCGTCTTATGGTCTGTCGACGTGATCCAGTCGACGATGACCTTTCCTTTGCTCCGAGGAACAACAGGGGCATCAAGAGCCGGCTGATTCATCGTTGCGGTCATTTTTCAGCACCTTCTTTCGGGTACCAGTTGCGATCGTACTCAGGACCGAGCTGCCCCTTATTGCCTTCGTCGCCGAGGGACTTGGTGTAGTCCTCGAATTCGGCCTTGGATACGACCTTCACGTTGAAGAGCATCTCAGAGTGGTATTCACCGCACAGCTCGGCGCACTTGCCTACGTACTCGCCTTCTTTCTCGGCGCGCAGATGCAGACTCTGGTCGTGACCAGGAATCATGTCGCGCTTCTCGAGGAATGCGGGGACCCAGAACGAGTGGATGACATCGCGTGAACGAAGTTTGATCTCGAGGTCGGTGTCGACCGGAAGGTAGAGAGTCGGTGCCTTCTCCCCTGGCTTCTCAGAGCCATCGAGGTGCACCTGCGTACCTGCGTAGTACACGTCTTGATTGACGTAGTTGAAGTCCCACGCCCATTGTTTAGCGGCAACTTCGATGACCTGTTCACCGGGAGTGGTGTCGTCGGTGGTCTTCTCCATGACCTGGACGCTCTGGAAGAAGAATCCGAGAACCAGGATGACTGGGGTGACCGTGAACAGGATTTCGATCGGCATACTGTAGCGCAGCTGCACAGGCAGTCCGCGATCGTTCTTGCGGCGGCGGTAAGCGACCATTGCCCACAGGATGAGCCCCCAGACGATCAGCCCCACAATCAGCAGGGCGATCCATGCGCCGTTCCACAGTGAGGTGTAGGCCTCGGTGTGGTTGGTGGCGCCCTTCGATTCGGCGGGGAAGAATCCTGTGGAGACTTGCTCTTTCGTGCAGCCGGACAGCAACGCCAGTACAGCGACGGCGCCCAGAGTGCCGAGCCGCTTCGCCCAGGACCTTCCCGGTCCTGCCTGATTCGGAGAATCCACGTGCAGCCTTTCACAACCTTATTCGTCCTCCGGATGCCCGAAGGACGAATTCTTACTATGTCAGTTACCAGAGTACCGCTACAGGCGGTAGAAATTCACATGCAAATGATCATTTGTTGAGAATAACCTGACAACGATTCCCGCGGAGAGCGGAATCTAGCCGAGCGGAGTAGTCGAGACCGCTGATCTCCGACACGCCGAGGCTTGCCAGGTGTGACGTCTGCCACTGCGTATCGATGAGCCATCCATCCGCGTCGTCATCTTTGTCCACCGCGCTGGGAGGTGGTGGAGCCGTCGTTCCATCGAGGAGGGAGACGAGGTGAACAAGCGCTGCTTTCGAGGCATCTCGTTGGGTGTGAAACATCGATTCTCCGGCGAAGAACGAACCTATGGCCACACCGTAGAGACCCCCCACGAGGGCGCCTTCTGATCTGACTTCGACAGAATGGGCCCATCCGTCTGCGTGGAGACCCAAGTAGAGACCGATGATGTCTTCGGTGATCCAGCTGCCAGGCCTGCTGGGATCCGCGCAGGCGCGGATGACTTGTTCGAAATCCGTGTTGACGCTGCATTCGAAGCCGCGCATCGATTTGCGCAGGCTCTTGCTGACTTTGAGGTCTCCTGGGAAGAGCACACCGCGACGTCGCGGAGCCCACCATCCCATTCGTCCGGTGCCGCCGTTGCCGATGCCCATGGGGAACAGTCCGGCCCGATACGAAGAGAGGACCTGGGGCTGCGTTGCCGTGTATGACACGGCGCGCAGATCCTCCAGGTCCATCTCAGTGACTTTCAGGTCTGTTTCAGCGGGAGAACATCAGTGGAACGAGTCGCCGCACGCGCAGGAGCCGCCAGCATTCGGGTTGTCGATCGTGAAGCCCTGCTTCTCGATGGTGTCAGCGAAATCGATGGTCGAGCCACCGAGGTAGGGCACGCTCATCCGATCCACGATGACCTCGACTCCGTCGAAGTCACGCACTGCGTCACCGTCGAGCTGACGCTCGTCGAAGTACAGCTGATAGATCAGACCAGAGCAGCCGCCGGGCTGAACGGCCACACGCAGACGCAGGTCGTCGCGACCTTCCTGCTGCAACAGGCTGCGCACCTTGTCGGCCGCCGTGCTCGACAGTTCGACTTCGTGCGTGGCCATCGCTTCGTTCGTCACAGTCATGGTTACTCCTTATTTCGATCCTGCCTGTCTCCAGGCTACACCGCCCACAACGCTATCGACGATGAACCTATTCCCGAGTCATCCTCAGCCGACTGCCAGTTTCTGCAGAAGGAGCGCTTCGGCAACGATTGCCGCCTTGAAATCGGGAAGATACAACGACTCATTTGCGCTGTGCGCCCTGGCGTCCGGGTCTTCGACTCCAGTGACCAGGATGGAGGCCTGCGGGAACACCTCGAGGAGATCGGCGATGAACGGGATCGAACCGCCGATGCCCATGGTCACGGACTCCCGCCCCCATGCTTCGGTGAGGGCGCGTTGCGCGGTCTGCACCACGGGATCGTTCAAGTCTGCCTGCCATGGGCTGCCGCCCTCTGTGTCTCCGATGGTGAGGGTGGCGCCGAAGGGGAGATTGTCGTGCAGGTGCTCTTCGACGGCCTGGGCCGCATCCTCGGGTGTGTCTCCTGGGGCCAAGCGGATCGAGAGCTTTGCCCGCAAGCTCGACTGAAGAGTGTTCGAAGAGACTTCGACGTCGGGGATGTCGAGTCCGATGACCGTGATCGAAGGCTGGGACCACAGTCGGGAAGCCAAGGGTCCGGAACCGATGAGTGAAGTCGATTCGAGAACACCGGAGTCGGAGCGGATCGTTGACTCTTCGTAGTCGATGTCGCTGTCGGCCTGTGACTTGAGTCCTTTGACAGCAACGGAGCCGTTCTCATCGTGGAGGCTGCTCAGGACCCTCGTCATAGCCAGCATCGCGTCGGGGACGATTCCGCCGTACATTCCCGAATGCACCGCGTGATCGAGTGTGGAGATCTCGAATTCGACGGCGCACATGCCCCGCAGGCTCGTTGTCAGAGCTGGAGTGCCGGCCGCCCAATTCCCGGAATCGGCAACGACGATGACGTCGGCAGCAAGTCTGTCCTGGTAGGTCTCAAGGAAGTTGCGGAAGCTCGGGCTGCCAGCCTCTTCCTCGCCTTCGATGAAGAGAGTCACCCCTACACCGAGGCGGTCTGCAAGGAGCCGCAGCGAGGTGAGGTGGACCATGATGCCGGCCTTGTCGTCGGCAGCTCCGCGACCGTAGAGCCGATCCCCCGTGCGGGTGGCGATGAAGGGTTCGGTCTCCCACGCTTCTGGCTTGCCCGGAGGTTGGACATCGTGGTGGGCGTAGAGCAGCACGGTCGGTGCACCTGCTGGAGCCGGCACCGAGGCGACAACAGCCGGGTACCCATCCGTTCCGTCCTCCTGTGCCGCGCTCAGGATGTCGACGTCGAGGCCCAGATTGCGGGCGAGGCCGGCGACTGCTTCGGCGCTGGCTCGAACGTAGGCGGGATCGAAGCTCGGCCAGGCGACCGAGGGGATCGCCACGAGATCGGTCAACTGGTCGATGACCTCGTCGAAAATGGTGTCGAGTTCGGCATGCAATTGTGCACTGTCCAGTGCTGAAGTCGATTCGCTCATTCTCCAAAGGTAGTATTCATTAGGTGTTCGGAAGCAAAAAATCTCATGAGGATGCGCAATCCTCCGACAATCGACCGGTGAACGATGACGGTTCACACCCTGGTGCTGCCCCGCAGCGTGAGGCTGAGCAGAAGAAAGGACGGCCGACGCCCAAGCGCAGTCAGCAGGAATCGGTGCGTAAGCAGCCGCTGGTTTCGAAGGATCGCAAGGTGGCGAACCAGAGGGCCAAGGAACAGACACGCAAGGACCGCGATCGTGCCCGCATCGGCATGATGAATGGCGAAGAGCAGTACCTCACACGCCGCGACAAAGGTCCCCAGCGTCGCTACGTTCGCGACTACATCGATGCTCGCTTCTCCATCGGAGAACTGTTCATCCCCGCCGCGATTCTGATCTTGGTTGTGGCATTCACACAGCCGGTCGCCATTCAGCAGTACTTCACCTACGCGGTCTGGGGCCTGCTGGCGTTGGTCATCCTCGACGGCGTCATCGTCAACTACATCCTCAAGGGACGGTTGAAAGCCAAGTTCGGAACCGTCGAACGAGGCCTGGCCTTCTACGCGATCATGCGCAGCGTCCAGATCCGTCCGCTGCGCATGCCGAAGCCTCAGGTCAAGCGCCGCCAGTACCCCGAGTGAGCAGAGTCCGCGCACACCTGGCGCGGATGGTCCGTCCGGGCCAGAACGGTCCGGAGTAGATCATCTCCGAATAGGACTGAACAAGATCAGCGCCCGCCGCAAGTCGGGCGCTGATGTCATTGGCATCAGCGATTCCGCCGACCGAGATGATGCTCAAGTTCTGCCCGACGGTGGACCTGACCAACCGCAGGACCTCCATCGACCGGCGGGCCAACGGTCGGCCTGAGATTCCACCAGCCTCGCCGCGAGCGAAGTCAGCTTCCTGACCACTCAGCACGTCGCGATCGATCGTGGTGTTGGTGGTGATGAGGCCATCGACACCTGAACGCACCGCGAGATCACAGATCTCGACGACATCGGCGTCGTTGAGATCGGGTGCGATCTTGACCAGCAGCGGCACATGACCGAGCGTGGAACGAGGAGTCGCGACCACCTCGGCGGCGGCAGAGCGCACAGCGTCGATGATGGGCTCCAGACTCGACACAGACTGCAGGTCACGCAGACCCGGAGTGTTCGGCGAACTCACATTGATGACGAGGTAATCAGCCAGAGGCGCACAGAACCGCGCTGAACTCGCATAGTCCTCGACCGCATCGGCAGCGTCGACGACCTTGGTCTTGCCGATGTTGATCCCGATGATCGGACGCTGGGCATCAGGCAGGAAGGCAATCGACCTCCGCTGCTGTTCGATGTTGAAAGCAGCCTGCCGGGCACCCTGGTTGTTGAAGCCCATCCGATTGAGCAGCGCGAGGTTGTCGCGCAGGCGAAATAGTCGAGGCTTGTCATTGCCGGGCTGAGCATGAGCGGTGATGGTGCCGACCTCGATATGGCCGAAGCCCAGCGCAGACAGGGCACGAATCCCTTCACCGTTCTTGTCGAAACCAGCTGCGAGTCCGAGGCGATTGGGAAAGCGCAGGCCCAGCACATCCACCTCATCGCGGGTGCCGTGGGCCAGAACCACACGCAGGAGACGTCCCAGACCTGGAACGGAGTCGAGGATTCTCAGCGCTGTGAACGACACATGATGTGCGCGTTCGGCATCCATAGGGGCGAAGAAGAGTTTGAAGATAAGTGAGTACACACCACCAGAATATGTCAGGTGAGAGATCGGCCGAAGGGCGGCACGGTTGACAGACATCGGCAATTCACGCAGATCCCTGCTCAGAACTGTCACCGTTATCCATCCCCCGTGAAATGGCATTAGGATCGATTCAACGTTCAAAGACGATGAAAGGGAATATATGCCCAGTGCATCCACGCCCACCAGCTACTCTTCGACCACACTCGTGAAAGCCACCGCTTCCGTTCTGGTGTTGGGAGTCGCTGACGACAAGGTTCTCGGCCTCGACACTGCGAAGACCGCACGCACCGCTCTGGAGGACGTGGTCCGCGCCATCGAATTCAGCGGAAAGGCCGGGTCCACGGCACGAGTAGCCGCACCCAAGGGCTTCTCCTCCTCGAGCATCCTGCTGGTCGGTCTCGGCGCCTTCGACTCCACAGCGTCCGGCACTGACGCCGCAGCGAAGTCGCACGAAGTCCTCCGTCGCGCCGCAGGCAGTGCCCTGCGTGCCCTCGACGGTGTGGATTCGATCGCTGTGGGCCTGCCGGCCATCACCGCCCAGGCAGTCGAAGCCATCACCATCGGTGCTGGCCTCGGCGCCTACCGCTTCATCGACTACCGCAGCCAGGACGCAGACAAGGTGCCCGGAGACGTCACCATCCTCGGGCCCAAGAGCAAAGAGCACTCGGCAGCACATTCGAACGGCGCGATCATCGCCGCAGCGACGAATCGGGCTCGCGACCTCGTCAACACCCCTCCTCTCGATCTCTACCCCGAATCCTTCGCCCAGCGTGTCAAGGAGCAGGGCAAGGAACGCAAACTCAAAGTGAGCGTCCTCGGCGAGAAGGAACTCCAGGCTGGTGGATACGGTGGACTCATCGGTGTCGGCCAGGGATCAACCCGCGGCCCGCGTCTGGTCAAGGTCGAATACTCCCCCAAGGGTGCCGAGCGTCACGTGAGCTTCGTCGGCAAGGGCATCACCTTCGACTCCGGCGGCATCTCCCTCAAACCCGCAGCGAGCATGGAGGATATGAAGTCCGACATGGCCGGTGCGGCAGCCGTGGTCCAGGCCCTGTTCGCCATCGCAGACCTGGGACTGCCAGTCCGCGCGACTGCCTGGCTGCCCCTGGCTGAGAACATGCCCGGATCATCGGCTACTCGTCCCAGCGACGTGCTGCATATGCGCGGCGGCAAGACCGTCGAAGTCACCAATACCGATGCCGAGGGCCGATTGGTCCTCGCCGACGCCTTGGCAGACGCCGGTGCTGAGAATCCTGACTTGCTCATCGACGTGGCCACACTGACAGGTGCGCAGGTCGTCGCCTTGGGCAATCGGACGTCAGGCGTCATGGGCGCAGAGTCTGCACGCAAGCTGGTGACCGCGTCAGCGATTGAAGCCGGCGAAGAGATGTGGGCAATGCCCATCCCCGAGGAGATGCTCTCCGGTTTCGACTCCAACGCCGCGGACCTGAAGAACTCCGGTCCCCGCCACGGCGGTATGCTCGCCGCCGCCGCATTCCTTCAGGAATTCGTCGGCGAGGACGCGAACTGGGCGCACATCGACATCGCCGGACCGAGCTTCAACACCGGGTCCGCATTCGGCTACACACCGCTCGCCGCCACCGGCGCGGCAGTTCGGACCCTCATCCAAGCAGCGAAGCAGGTGAACTGACACACCAGTTTCTACACGCTGTCGATCTTGACGTGATCATCGCCACCTGTGTCCAAACAGACAGCGTGTGCTTTCGCCCTTGGCGAGAAAAGTGGAAAGATAGAAGGAAAGCTGCGTAAGGCAGGCTTATTCACAGCTACGAGGAGTAATCCGTGAGTGACTCATTGACCTACGACCTTGTCGTTCTCGGCGGCGGAACCGGCGGCTACGCTGCCGCGCTGCGCGCTGCAGAGCTCGACATGAAGGTTGCTTTGATCGAACGCGACAAGGTTGGCGGCACATGCTTGCACCGCGGTTGTGTTCCGACGAAGGCGCTTCTGCACGCTGCAGAAGTCGCCGACACAGCGAAGGAATCGTCCAACTTCGGCATTGAGGTCGAATTCAAGGGCATCGACATCGAGAAAGTCCTCGACTACAAGAACAATGTCATTTCTCGCAACTATAAGGGCCTGCAGGGTCTGGTCAAAGCACGTGGAATCGACACGTACTTCGGCACCGGCAAACTCGTCGGCAAGGATACGGTCGAGGTCGAGGGCGAAGACGGCAAGCACACCGTCACCGGCACCAATGTTCTCCTGTCGACAGGGTCGACGTCGAAGACCATCGGCCTCGACATCACCGAGCGCGTGATCACGAGCACCGAGGCTCTCGAGCTCGACAAGGTTCCCGGCTCAGCGATCGTCCTCGGCGGCGGCGTCATCGGCGTCGAGTTCGCCAGCGTGTGGTCGTCGTTCGGCGCAAAGGTCACCATCGTCGAGGGACTCAAGCACCTCGTGGCCAACGAGGACGAGACGATCTCGAAGAACCTCGAACGCGCCTTCAAGAAGCGCAAGATCGGCTTCAAGCTCGGCACCATGTTCAAGGGCGTCGAAGAGACCGCCGACGGAGTCAAGGTGACCCTCGAAGACGGTTCGGTCCTCGAAGCCGAGTACCTCCTCGTCGCTGTCGGCCGCGGCCCAGTCACCGACGGGTTCGGCTTCGAAGAGCAGGGCATCCCCATGGACCGCGGATTCGTCCTGGCCAACGAGCGGCTCCACACCGGCGTCGGGAACATCTACGCCTGCGGCGACATCGTTCCCGGCCTTCAGCTGGCCCACCGTGCCTTCGGTCAGGGAATCTTCATCGCCGAGGAGATCGCTGGACTCAACCCGGTTCCTGTATTGGAATCCGGGATTCCTCGCGTGACCTACTGCGAACCCGAGATCTTCTCTGTCGGACTCTCGTCCAAGCAGGCCGAAGAGCAGTATGGAGCCGACAGCGTCGAATCCATCGAATACAACCTGGGCGGCAACGGCAAGTCCGTGATCCTCAATACCACGGGTCTGATCAAGGTCATCCGTGAGAAGGACGGACCCGTCGTCGGCGTCCACGGCATTGGCGCTCGACTGAGCGAACAGGCCGGCGAGGCCCAACTGATCGTCAACTGGGAGGCATTCCCAGAGGAAGTTGCGCAACTCATTCACGCTCACCCGACGCAGAATGAAGCACTCGGCGAGGCCCACCTGGCCCTTGCCGGCAAACCCCTGCACTTCCACTCTTAAGATCCGAGGAGACGAAAGACATGTCGAATTCCGTGCAGATGCCGGCTCTCGGTGAGTCGGTGACCGAAGGAACAGTCACCCGCTGGCTGAAGTCCGTCGGTGAAGAAATCGAAGTAGACGAGCCCTTGCTCGAGGTGTCGACCGACAAGGTCGACACGGAGATCCCCAGCCCGTACGCAGGTGTTCTGGAGAAGATCTTGGCCGACGAAGACGATGTCGTCGAAGTCGGTGGAGACCTTGCCTACATCGGCGACGGCAGCGGATCCGATTCCGCAGACTCGACCGAGGCAGAGGACTCCTCCGACGAGGACTCCTCTGAAGCAGCCGAAGAATCCGAGCCCGCAGCAGCAGAGGACGCCGAGGAAGAAGCTTCTGACTCGGCAGACGAATCAGAAGCTGAAGCACCGGCCTCGTCGGATTCCGAAGGCGAAGGCACGGAGATCACCATGCCAGCGCTCGGTGAGTCCGTGACCGAAGGCACCGTCACTCGGTGGCTCAAAGAGGTCGGCGAAGAGGTTGAGGTCGACGAACCTCTGCTTGAGGTGTCCACCGACAAGGTCGACACCGAGGTTCCCTCGCCCGTGGCAGGCACAGTCCAGGCACACCTGGCCGAAGAGGACGAGACCGTCGAGGTCGGCGCACCGTTGGCTCGCGTCGGCTCAGGCGCTCCTGCCTCCTCCGACTCGGGACCCTCCGATTCAGAGGAGGCTGAGGCAGAGTCCTCCGCCGCTGAAGAGGAAGCTCCGGCCGAACAGCCTCAGGAAGCCCCTGCTGAGGAGCCAGCGGAAGAAGCACCTGCCGAAGACGAGAAGTCCGCACCCGCAGAAGAAGCACCGAAGCAGGAGACCTCTGCCCCGGCCGCTTCGAAGCCTGCTGCGGCGAACTCTGAGAGCTCAGCATCTGCTCCCGCCGCTGCTGACACCGTTGGTGAGAATGCCGCATATGTGACCCCTCTCGTGCGCCGTCTGGCACGCGATGAGGGAGTCGATCTGAGCTCGGTCACCGGCACCGGTGTGGGCGGACGCATCCGCAAGCAGGACGTCGTCGCCGCGGCCGCGAATCGTGGTTCGGCAGCGACGAGTTCGGCAGCTCCGACAGCCGGCGGTGCGAAGGCACCGTTCAAGCTCGAGATTCCCGAGGAAGCCGCGAAGCTTCGTGGCACCACGGAGAAGGCTTCGCGCATCCGCCAGACGATTGCCAAGCGGATGAGCGAGTCCCTCGACGTATCGGCTCAGCTGACCCAGGTGGTCGAGGTCGATATGACTCAGGTCGTGAAACTGCGCAAGGCCAACAAAGAGGCCTTCCAGGAAAAGCACGGTTCGAAGCTGACCTACCTGCCGTTCTTCGGTAAGGCCGTCGTCGAGGCGCTCAAGCAGCACCCGAAGGTCAACGCACAGTACGATCTGGAATCTCAGCAGATCACGTACTTCGATCATGAGCACCTGGCGATCGCGGTGGACACCCCCCGTGGACTCCTCGTGCCGGTGATCAAAGACGCTGGCGACCTGAGCATCGCCGGGATCTCGAAATCCATCGACGATGTCGCGGACCGGACTCGCAACAACAAGATCATGCCTGATGAGCTCTCAGGTGGAACGTTCACCATCACCAATATCGGTTCGGTGGGTGCACTGTTCGATACTCCGATCATCAATCAGCCGCAGATGGGCATTCTGGGCACCGGTACGATCGTGCGACGTCCGATCGTCGTCAAGACTGCAGACGGGGAAGAGTCCATCGCCATCCGCGACATGGTCTACCTGCCGTTGACCTACAACCACCAGTTGGTTGACGGTGCGGATGCAGGACGATTCCTGCAGACGATCAAGGCGCGTCTGGAAGAAGGCAACTTCGAAGCGGACCTCGAGCTCTGATATGTACCAGGAGCAGTTCCTGAGGTGAGTCGCCAGACTCTCCAGGGAGATGGGAAAGCCGGTCACTGATGTGGCCGGCTTTCCCATTCCTTCATACCTATCCCCAAGCAACCGGACCTCCCCTCCAATCAGCCGTCGATCTCCGTGACTGCGAGAATCTTGACGGCACTGCCGTGGGGCACCAACTCGAACTCGACGTGTGTGGGCCCGAACCCTGACTCCTTCCCTCCGGCCGTGACGCTCGTCGACATGCGGGCCCGGACCAATATGTGGTCGTCCGTGTGCTCTGTGACGACTGGATCATCCAGCTCGATCGTGTAGTCATGGCCGACGAAGGCGCGGAGTTCGAGCAGCTCATCGGCCGCTGCAGCTGAGGAGTCGGGGACGGTCAGTGCCGCTAAAGCCTGTACATCGCCGGCACTCAACGCATCAGAGCGCTTTCGGCAGAGATCGTCCAGCAGGGCAAAGATCTGGCTGTCCGACATCCTCCAGGCGTCGTCGTCCGGCTCACTCGTTCCCGGCACGGCGCCCTCTGCCGAAGTCCGCCCTGAGTCCTCCGGCGAACTCACCGAGGCGGCGGTTCCCTCCGTGGTCCACGTCCTGACCATGACGGACCCGCCGAGGATCGTCACGAGAACTGCGAGGAGAGCCCAAGCTCGCGGCCCGGTCATCAGCTTCTGTGGTCGTCGTTCCACAGTCTGCATCCGATCCAGCAGCCTGCGACATCCCTCACCGAACGTTGATGACAGACGGGTCAACCAGTTCGGACTCGCTGGGCCTCGGTGAAGTCCTCGGTGCCTCCTGCGAACACCTTCGCGGCTGGCTGCCCGCAGCCGACCCGCAGTGCCTGTGGTCTCGGATCGACCGGGCGCCGTTGCAGTATCGGCCCGACGCCCGGGCACCGATGACTTGGCTGCTCGCAAGCGGGCCGTCAGGGCCTGTCCGGGGTCGAGGTCGGCTTCAGCAGGCAGCAGCGGGAGCGCACTGGCGGCCCCGGTTCGATGTAGTGCCGCGCCCACCTCGTCGAGGATGTCATTGAGACCGGAGACGGCACGCGGGTCGCCAAGCAGCTGTGCGACCAACGTCTGCAGCGGCTGGGAGCAGCCGTCCAGGGCGACGGAGACCGGAAGGGGACTCTGCTCCCACGGACGACCGTGCGCCGCGTGAAAGATCATCTCTCCGACCGCGAATCGGGTCGAAGCCGGCGATGTTCGCCTGATTCCGGGAATGATCCGGGGGTGGCCATCGGCATCAAGGCCGATGCTCTCGAGGCAGAGACGGGATTGCGCATGGCTGCTCCCCCGCAGCTCGTCGACGACGCCGAGGAAGAGCGTGGCCAACTCCCCTTCCACCAGCCCCTGGTAGGAACGTATGGCGTCGAGGACGAGGCCGCCGGCAAGTGGTTTCACGAGCAGAAGCGAGGTGGGGCCGGTAGGAAGATCGACCTCGGCGATGCCGAGAGCATCCGGATGATCTGCGTCGAAGCCGCCATGGGCGACTCCCCAGAGCGTCTGCCCCTGAGCATTCACCAGTCGATGAATGTCGTCAGAGATCGGGGCTTGGAGTTCCCACGTCATTGTTCGTCATCTCCGTCGATGGATTGCGCGGCATTAATAGTGCAATATGAGTATGTTTGATTCTATTTAATAGTGTTTGATGTACCGATCTATGTCAATAGGGTCAGAGTGCCCAAAGGTGTTGAGGCTCATCTTCAATGAAATTGAACCCCCGGGTGAAGGGACATAGTCTGGAGGCATGCCTCTGGTCACCGAAACACTGGGCTTCGCACCCGTTTACTCGGACTACCTGCGAACCTGGGACTTGCAGAAGAAGTATCACGAAGAAGTGCTCGCTGGGGATCGCAGATCAACGATTCTCCTGCTCGAACACCCGCCGGTCTACACTGCCGGAAAACGCACAGAAGACCATGAGCGGCCGACCGACGGCACTGAGGTCGTCGATGTCGACCGTGGAGGGAAGATCACCTGGCATGGGCCGGGTCAGCTCGTCGCCTACCTCGTGTACAAGCTCAACGACACCAAAGAGGTCAGACTGTTCGTCTCTCAGCTCGAGGATTCGATGATCGAACTTCTCGCTGAATACGACATCGAAGCCACGACCATCGAGGGGCGCGCGGGTGTGTGGATCCTCGGAGACGGAACCCGCCGTGACCGGAAGATCGGCGCAATCGGCATCCGCATCCACGAAGGCGTGACCATGCACGGTCTGGCACTGAACTGCAGCAATGACCTCGACGCATACGAATCGATCATCGCCTGCGGGATCACGGACGCCGACACCACCACCATGAGTGCAGAGCTTGGCCGAAGCGTGACACCTGAGGATGTCGCGAACCGCCTTGACGAGATCCTGCACAACCACATCACAGCCTAGGAGATCAGACGTGACCATAGCGCCAGAAGGCCGTCGCATGCTCCGTGTCGAAGCACGGAACTCAGAGACGCCGATCGAAGACAAGCCAGCCTGGATCAAGGCAAAGGCCCATATCGGCCCCGAATACACGTCTCTGAAATCACTGGTTCGCAAGCAGGAGCTGCACACTGTCTGCGAAGAAGCCGGTTGCCCCAATATCTTCGAATGCTGGGAAGACCGCGAAGCGACGTTCCTCATCGGCGGCGAACAGTGCACACGACGCTGTGATTTCTGTCAGATCGATACAGGCAAGCCTGCCGATTTCGATGCCGATGAACCTCGCCGCGTGGCAGCCTCCGTCGGAGAGATGGGCCTGCGCTATTCGACGATCACCGGAGTTGCCCGCGACGACCTCGACGACGGCGGCGCATGGTTGTATGCCGAGACCGTGCGTCAGATCCACAATCTCAACAGCGCCGATGGAAGCGGTACGGGCGTCGAACTCCTCATCCCTGACTTCAACGCTGAACCCGATCAGCTGGCAGAGGTCTTCTCCTCACGTCCGGAGGTGCTGGCTCACAATGTTGAGACCGTCCCCCGCATTTTCAAGCGGATCCGTCCGGCCTTCCGCTACGAGCGGTCACTGTCCGTGATCACCCGGGCACGCGAGGCCGGACTCATCACGAAGTCCAACCTCATGCTGGGCATGGGTGAGACGAACGACGAGATCATTGAGACTCTGCGTGACCTGCACGCGGCTGGGTGTGATCTCATCACGATCAACCAGTACCTGAGGCCCTCCCCCCGCCACCACCCCGTCACCCGGTGGGTCAAGCCGGCCGACTTCGTGATGCTGCGCGATGCCGCGCAGGACATCGGATTCTCAGGCGTCATGTCCGGCCCCCTGGTGCGTTCCTCATACCGTGCCGGCCGCCTGTGGGCGACCGCTATGCGCCACCGTGGGGAGCAGATCCCCGCCCACCTGTCCCACCTTGATAAGCACACTCCTGCCAAGCAGGAGGCTCAGGCCGTTGTGGATACATTCGGTCCGGGCGAAGAGGTAGACTTGACTGCTGAGCAATGAGAGCGCTCGGGGCCCAGCCCCGACGCCGATACGCCATTCAAGAGCAAGTGAGAGCATGAGCGAAGAACCGCGCAAGGGACTTTTCCGCCGGAAGCCCAAGGATCCGAACAAGAAGCCAGGACGTCTGGCGCAGATGAAGCAGGTCTACGAACTGTCGGCCAGGCACAACAAGGCCACCCCGTGGCTGTTGGCCGCGGCGATCCTCGGCTGCACGCTCATCGGCTTGTTGGCCGGACTTCTGTTCGGCGGAGCGGTCTTCACAACGATCCTCGGTTTCATGGTGGGTCTGCTGCTCGGCATGTTCATGCTCGGTCGGTTTGCCGAAACCGCAGCTTTCGCGCAGATGGACGGACAGCCCGGAGCCTTCGGTGCCGTCCTCAACACCGCCCGCCGCGGTTACCTCATGGACGACAAGCCCATCGCCATCGACCCGAAGAGCCGCGACCTCGTGTTCCGCTCGACCGGTCGCGCGGGAGTCGTTCTGCTCAGCGAAGGACCGAAGGGTCGCAGTGCGAAGCTGCTGGCCAAAGAGCGCAAACGCCATGAGCGCATTCTGCCCAATGTCCCGGTTCACACGTTCCAGGGAGGCAACGAGGATGGCCAGCTGAAGATGAAGCAGGTTGTGCCGGCCGTGCAGAAGCTTCCGCGCAAACTCAATAAGAACGAAGTGCTGGCCGTGCGCAATCGTCTCGCTGCTCTCGGCACCCAGGGGACTCGTCCTCCGATCCCGAAGGGCATTGACCCGAACAAGGCTCGCCCGAACCATAAGGCGATGCGCGGACGCTGATCTCTGCGCTCACACACCGAGGCGCTGCAGTGGTCCACACCGACGCACTATTAGCAGTCACAGTAAGACCAGTGGGGCACCGACTCGATCGAGTCGGTGCCCCACTGGTCTGCAGTTTCGCTTCTGCACAAAGAGCTCTCAACCAGGACGAGCGGTCCTCAGCCGGGACATGCCTCAGCGTTTGAGAATGAGTGTGCCGGCAGCCAGATCATGGAGACCGCGATTGTCGCGGTTGAAGATCAGCGCGGGAATGACGAGGACGACCAGAGCAGTGCGGATGAGTGTTTTGGCGAACCCCGGCACATGACCGTCAAGGCGACGGACCTCGATTCC
The DNA here is from genome assembly GCF_016892625.1 of Brevibacterium sp. RIT 803. Taxonomy (GTDB): domain Bacteria; phylum Actinomycetota; class Actinomycetes; order Actinomycetales; family Brevibacteriaceae; genus Brevibacterium. The sequence continues at coordinate 11,567 of NZ_JAFEMW010000006.1, read as the reverse complement.
GAATATCCTGTGGCCGACCGTGTATCCGAGCGTGGACACGAGCAGGAAGTGCTCCAGTGCGAATATGCCCGGAGCCAGAAGCGGATTGGACGAGCCGATGAGATTGGCGATGGCCAGGCACAAGAACCAATCCACCAGGAGGCCCAGCAGTCTGCGCCAGGCGGGAGCGAGCGAATGTGAGCCGGTCTCCGGCAAACCCAAGCGCCTGCCCGGCCAATCGCCGTCTTCACGCTCAATCTTGGGTCCCTCAAGCCAGGAACCGAGGTCATCACGATTAATCACGAACCCAGCTTACCCAAATCGAACCTGGACGACCCCTCAGGAAACATGCCCGAAACATGGACGTCATCACCACTTCACCTGCTTGCAACTAAGATTGGCAATGGTCAAGACAAACGACCACCATAATCTAACTAGGAGACTAAGTGTTCTCGTCTGCTGAAGAACTCGTCAACTACATCTCGGAGAACGACGTCAAATTCGTTGACGTCCGTTTCTGCGACCTCCCCGGTGTCGTCCAGCATTTCAACCTTCCTGCAGCCTCGTACGGCTCGGAAGAGATCACCGAAGGTCTGCTCTTCGACGGTTCCTCAATCACGGGCTTCCAGGGCATCCACGAATCGGACATGAAGCTGCTCGCCGATGTCTCATCGGCTTACATCGACCCTTTCCGCGAGGCCAAGACCTTGGTCATCACGCACTCGATCGTCGATCCCTTCACCGATGAGCCCTACTCTCGTGACCCTCGCCAGGTTGCGGCCAAGGCTGAGGCCTACCTCGAGAGCACCGGCATCGCCGACACCGTCTTCTTCGGCGCCGAGGCAGAGTTCTACCTCTTCGACTCCATCCGCTACCAGAACACCCCGGGCAGCAGCTTCTACAAGATCGACTCTGAGGAAGCCGCCTGGAACACGGGCGAAGACGAGCCCGGCGGCAACCTCGGCTACAAGACCCCGTTCAAGGGCGGATACTTCCCTGTCTCACCCCAGGATAAGTTCGCCGACATCCGCGATCAGATGTCGCTGACGCTGGAGCAGATCGGTTTCGAGATGGAGCGGGCCCACCATGAGGTCGGCACCGCAGGTCAGCAGGAGATCAACTACAAGTTCAAGACCCTGCAGCATGCCGGCGATCAGCTCCTCGACTTCAAGTACGTGATCAAGAACACCGCCTACGAACTCGGCAAGTCGGCCACCTTCATGCCCAAGCCGCTCTTCGATGACAACGGTTCGGGCATGCACTGCCACCAGTCGCTGTGGAAGAACGGTGAACCGCTGTTCTACGACGAGAACGGCTATGGTGGGCTCTCCGATCTGGCTCGCTGGTACATCGGCGGCCTCATCGAACACGCAGGCGCAGTGCTGGCCTTCACCAACCCGACGATCAACTCGTACCGTCGTCTCGTGCCCGGATACGAAGCTCCCGTCAACCTCGTCTACTCGGCTCGCAACCGCTCCGCCGCGATCCGCATCCCGGTCACCGGCAGCTCGCCGAAGGCCAAGCGTCTCGAGTTCCGCGTGCCGGACCCGTCGACCAACCCCTACTTGGCCTTCTCGGCCCAGCTGATGGCCGGCCTCGACGGAATCCGCAATCGCATCGAGCCCCCGGAGCCCATCGACAAGGACCTCTACGAGCTCCCACCAGAGGAAGCCAAGGACATCAAGCTGGTCCCCGGCTCCCTCGATGAGGCGCTCATCGAGCTCGAAAAGGACCACGACTTCCTCACCGCGGGCGACGTCTTCACCTCCGACCTGATCGAGACGTGGATTCGGATCAAACGGGAGAACGAGATCGACGTTGCACGTCTGCGTCCGACTCCGACAGAATTCGAGCTCTACTACGGACTCTGAGCCACGGCCCCAGGGCCCGCGGATTGCCGCAAGGAATGTGTGACCGCAGCTGCTGGGAATACAGTGGGGGCGTCACGGGTTGTCACCCGTGGCGCCCTTCAGTGCTTCTGAGCAGGGCGGCCTTCTATGGCGACCACAACTGATACAGGGATGGACAATGACGCATTTCGATCTCCTTCTGATCGGCACAGGCTCCGGGAACATGTTCCTCGACGACCGATTCTCCGACCTCAACGTGGCGATTGCTGAGGAGTGGCACTTCGGCGGCACCTGCCTCAACGTCGGGTGCATTCCCACGAAGATGTTCGTCTATCCCGCCACGATCGCCGAACAGGCGGCCGACGCGAAGGCCTACAATCTCTCTACGGAGTTCAACAGCGTCGATTGGCCGGCGCTGCAGAAGCGCATCTTCGACCGTGTCGACGCCATCGAAGCCGGAGGCCGGGGCTACCGCAGCGGTGATCGCCAACCCAATGTCACTGTCGTGGCAGAACACGTTCACTTCACAGGGGCCAAGACGGTGCGAACCGCCTCGGGTCAGGACATCACTGCCGATCGCATCGTCATCGCGGCCGGCGCCTCCCCTGTCATCCCCGACGCCGAAGGCCTGGATCCGCAGCTTGTGGACACCGATGGCTATCCCGTGTTCACGTCGAACTCGATCATGCGCATCCCTGAGAGGCCCGAACGGCTGGTCATCGTCGGATCCGGCATCATCGCCATGGAGTTCGCCCATGTCTTCGCCGGGTTCGGCACCGAGGTGACCGTGATCGCACGTGGCCCCCGCCTGCTCGGCAACATCGACGAGGAGGTCTCACAGGAGTTCACGGACCTCTTCGAACGCACCCATACGGTCCACCGCGGAGCCGAGGTGGCCTCGTACAGTTTCGATGACGACCAGGTTTCGTTGACGCTGAAGGAAAGCGGCCGCCTCGGCGAAGTCGATCTTCCCTCGCAGATCGACGCGGATGCGGTTCTCATCGCCACCGGACGGACGCCGAACACCAGAGGTCTGAATGTGGTCGACACCGGCTTCGACGTTCTTGATGATGGCCGTCTCAGCGTCGATTCACGCCAGCGTGTCCTCACCCACGGACAGCCGGTCCCCGGCGTGTTCGCCCTCGGCGACATCAGTTCCCCGCACCAGCTCAAACACGTGGCCAATCACGAGGCCGATGTCGTCGGTGACAATCTCGCCGTCGACGTAGCGGCCGGAGAACCGGGCAGCGCCGCCGAGGCGGATCTGCGGGAGGTCAACCATCACGCCGTTCCCGGGGCCGTTTTCACTTCACCTCAGGTCGCCTACGTCGGCATCACAGAGGAGGAGGCCCGGCAGGCCGGTCACGATGTCAGCGTGAAGGTGCAGAAGTTTTCCGACGTGGCGTATGGGTGGGCGATGGCCGATGACCCCGGCATCGTGAAGCTCATCGCGGACAAAACGACGCATCAGATCCTGGGTGCCCATATCGTCGGTCACGAAGCGTCGATGATCGTCCAACCACTGATCCAGGCCATGGCGTTCGGACAGCGCGCAGACGAGGTGGCAAAGCGGCAGTACTGGATTCATCCGGCTCTGCCCGAGGTCGTTGAGAATGCGCTCTTGGGCCTTGAGTTCGATCGGAACTGACCGCGTTTCTCAGAAGCCGTAGAAGTGCTCTTCCATGATGTTCCTGGCGTGGCGGGTGGTGCGCAGGTAGTCGTCTTCGAGCTCGTGCCCGCCGCCCGCCGGATATCCGAGCAGTCGGGCCGTGGCCTCCAGTTCGAAATGCTCCTCCGGCAGCGATTGGGCGGTGCGTCCCCGATACAGCATGACGGCTGATCGAACATCGGTTGCCAACTGCCATGCGGCCGCGAGCTCTTCGGCATCATCCGTGGGGATGAGCCCTTCGCCGGCTGCGATACTCAGCGCTGCCAATGTCGAGGTTGTCCGCAGGCCGGGAATCTGATGGGCGTGCTGCAGCTGCAGGAGCTGGACCGTCCACTCGACATCGGAGAGACTCCCCCGACCCAGTTTGAGATGTCGGCGTTTGTCCGCATTGCGAGGCAGGCGCTCATCCTCCATCCGCGCCTTGAGCGTGCGGACCTGGGTCAGCGCCTTCGTCGGCATCTCCACCGGATACCGCAGCGGATCGATGAGTTCGGTGAAGTCCTCAATGAGGCCGGAGTCACCGGCGACCGGACGAGCCCTCAGCAGCGCCTGTGCTTCCCATGGCTGAGACCATTTCGCATAGTAGGCCCGGTAGGAGGACAGGGCTCGGACCAGCGGCCCGTTCTTACCCTCGGGTCGCAGATCCGCATCGAGATCGATGCCCTGCGCAGCGTCGCTGGCCTTGAGTCGGCTGCCGAGACCGAGAGCGAGCTTGTTGACGTGTTTGCTCAGCTTCGCCTTATCCTCGGCACCGAGCTCCTCACCGACAGAGCGGTAGACGAACGTCACGTCGGCGTCGGAGAAGTAGCCGATCTCATTTCCGCCCCACCGGCCCATTGCGATGATCGCGAACTCGTACCGCGGGGTATCGGGCTGGTCGAGGTCCATGCGGACGGCCTGCAGTGCGCCGCTGACTGCCAGATCCATCAGTGCCGAGAGGTCACCGGGGACCTCCGCCCGGTCCCCGACATCGAGGACGTCACGCAGAGCAATGCGCAGGAGCTCACGGCTGTACGTCTCACGGATCGGCGTGATCGCAGATGCCTCATGTCGTTTGAGGAGACCCCCGACTTCGGCCTCGAGGGCTTTCGGATCACGGGGTGTGAGGTTGTCGAAATTGTCCAACCAGGCGACCGCGGCGGGTTGGCGCAGGAGCAGTTCACTGGCATAGCCGGACAGCGAGAGGACATCGGCCACCGATTTCGCCGCCAGACCGGAATCACGGAGCATCTTGAGGAACCAGCCGGAGGATGACAGCGAATCCGTGAGTCGGCGAAAGGCCAGGAGCGCGGCATCGGGGCTGACTCCGTCGGAGAACCAGTCCAGCAGCGCCGGCAGCACCTGTTTGATGACGAGTGCGGTGCGTGACATGCCGGAGGTCAGCGCCTTGATGTGAGACAAAGCGCCTTGTGGGTCGCGGTAGCCGAAGGCTTGGAGTCGGTCGGCGGCAGCCTGCATGCTGCTGCCCCGGTTGTGCGCGTCGACGACGGCGCCGTGCACTCCGACTGCCGCGTCGAGGATGGGTCGGTAGAAGATCTGATCGTGGAGCCGGGTGACCTGCTTCGCGTAGTCCTTGCGGGTCTCTTCCAGCCGGGATCCACTTCGTGAGCCGGAGGTGAAGACCGACCGGGCGAGGATGCGCAGCTTCTCATCGTCGTCGGGAATAAGTGCGTTGCGCAGCATCCGCGGAATCTGGACCCTGTGTTCGACCACGCGCATGAACCGGTAGGCGGCGGAGAAGACGAAGGCATCCTCTTTTCCGATGTACCCATGCTCGCCCAGCTCCTCCAAAGCCACGAGTGTGTTGGGTGTGCGGATCTCCTCGTCCGTGCGCCCGTGGACCAGCTGGAGCAGCTGTGCCGAGAACTCCACATCGCGCAGGCCTCCACGTCCCAGCTTGATCTGTCGAGGCGCCTCGGCTGCAGGGATGAGATCGACCACGCGACGGCGCATCGAGCGGATGCCGTCGATGAACCCCTGACGGCTGGCGGCCTCCCACACAAGCGGCAGGAGCGCCTCGACGAACTCTTCGCCCACCCCGACGTCACCGGCCACTGGCCGAGCCTTGAGGAGAGCCTGGAACTCCCAGTTCTTCGCAATGTCCGCGTAGTAGCGGGTGAATTCGGACATCGTGCGCACCAGTGCCCCGGCCTTGCCCTCGGGACGCAGTGCCGTGTCAACCTCCCACAGCGCTGGCTCCGCGCCGGCATCGGAGAGGATGCCGCGCATTCTTTGGGCAACCTCCGTGGCCAGATCGCGTTGCTCATCACTCGTCGACGAATCGAGGACGAAGACCACGTCGACGTCGGAGACGTAGTTGAGCTCGCGCGCCCCGGTCTTGCCCAGGGCGATCACAGCGATGCGCACCGTGCCCTCAGGATCGAGCTCTGCCCTGGCGATGGCCAGAGCTGCATCCATGGCAGCGGCTGCCAGGTCCGAGAGCACGGCCATCACATGATCGACGATCTCCTCTGGCGCCTCGGCGACGAGATCATCGGCGACCAGCCGCAGCTGTGCATCGCGATAGGTGCGACGAAGATCTTTGATCGCCTCCTCGCCGAGGTGGTCCGCCGTGGGTGCCGGATCATCAGGATCGGCACCCACACTGGCCAGCAGATCGTTGCGCAGCGATGCCGCCGAGGCCGCGGGAGTGGAGATCATCAGGAACGGAGACCGCTCCACCAGCTGCGGCAGGGACTCCGGATGCCGCACGAGGTGGTCGACCATCGCCTCGGACGTGCCCATGACTGCGAGCACCCGTCGCAGCAGAGCACGGTCGATCTCATCCTCGGCGAGCTCTGCTTCGGTCCCCGAACGGATGGCATCGAGGAACTGCGGCGCGGTCTCACCTGCGGCCTCCAGGACCCGCAGCAGACCCAGGGCGGCCGCGTGCGGATCCGGTGTCGCCTCGAGGAGATCGATGAAGCGTGAGTCGGTGGCCAGAGGCTGGCCGAGGAGTTCATTGATCTCGTCGAGGAAGCGAGCGGCAGACTCGGTGACGACCGAGGTGCGCGAAGTGATCCGGGCCATGAGACTACATCGAGGTGAAGTGTTTGCTGAGCTCGAACGGAGTGACCTGAGCGCGGTAGTCGTTCCATTCCCGCCGCTTGTTGCGCAGGAAGAAGTCGAAGACCTCTTCGCCCAGCGTCTCCGCGACCAGGTCGGACTGCTCCATGATCTCAAGAGCGTGGGACAGACTCGAAGGCAGTGCTTGGATTCCCATCGCCCGGCGTTCGGTGTCCGAGAGCTGCCACACGTTGTCCTCGGCCTCCTCAGGCAGCTCGTAGTCTTCCTCGATGCCCTTCAGCCCGGCCGCGAGCATGAGGGCATAGGACAGGTACGGATTGGCTGAGGAATCAAGCGCCCGGTATTCGATGCGCGCGGAGGAGGACTTCCCCGAGTTGTACTGCGGCACGCGGACCAGAGCCGAACGATTCCGGTGTCCCCACGAGATGTATGACGGGGCTTCGTGACCTGTCCACAGACGCTTGTACGAGTTCACGTGCTGATTCGTCACCGCGGTGATCTCTGCTGCGTGGGTGAGGAGGCCGGCGATGAACTGTTTGCCGGTCTTCGACAACTGATACATGGCTCCGGGCTCGAAGAAGGCGTTGTTCTCACCTTCGAAGAGTGAGACATGTGTATGCATTCCGCTGCCCGGATGATCGTTGAGCGGCTTGGGCATGAAGGATGCGTAGACGCCCTGAGAGATCGCAACTTCCTTGATCACCGATCGGAAGGTCATGATGTTATCGGCCATGGTCAGCGCGTCTGCGTAGCGCAGGTCGATCTCGTTCTGCCCAGGACCGGCTTCATGATGGGAGAACTCGACGGACAGCCCCATGGCTTCAAGCATGGTGACCGCGGAGCGACGGAAGTCGTTGGCGGTACCGCCGTTGACATGGTCGAAGTAGCCGGCAGTGTCGACGGGGATGGGTCTGGTTCCCTCGAGGATTCCGGTGCCCGGATCGAGGTTGTCCGTCTTGAACAGGTAGAACTCGATCTCCGGGTGAACATAGAAGGAGAAACCCTTCTCCGCGGCCTTCGCCAGCGTCCGCTTGAGAACGTTGCGGGGATCAGCCTGCGCAGGCTCTCCCCCGGGCACGTGGATATCGCAGAACATCCTCCCGGTAGGTTCCTTCTCGCCACGCCACGGCAGCAGCGAGAACGTGGAGGGATCGGGTTTGAGGACCATATCTGCCTCATAGACCCGTGAGAGTCCCTCAACGGCGGATCCGTCGAAGCCGATTCCCTCGGAGAAGGCCCCTTCGAGCTCTGCCGGAACCACTGCGACCGACTTCAGCCCGCCGAGGACGTCGGTGAACCATAGGCGGATGAAGCGGACTTCACGGTCTTCAACGGTGCGAAGAACGAATTCTTCCTGACGCGACATTCCTCAGCCGTTCCACTTCTTGTCGTCTTCTTCCCACTCTTCGTTGCGGGCCTGGGCCCGCTCGAGGGCGGCTCGAGCCACTTCCTCTGTCTCGTAGGGGCCCATGCGGTGGTCCGCATCGCTGACCAGGCCACGCTCAACCGAGTTGGTCTTGAGATTGAAGTAGTACTTCGAATCGGCATCGTCGATATCTTTGAACAGTCCCATGTCGAACCCTTCATCGTGGGTGTGGTGAATCCCTGACAGATTTCAGCTTACCGGTTCTGCCTGTCGCCGCCAGGACCTCAACGCACGACTTCGCCCGCACACGTCTGTGACTTCCAAAAACTGGACCGCTTCTGTGTCTGAATGCAACAGAATATGGTTTTTTCGCACTGGTGTGGTCGATATTCCACCGAATCCGTAGGAACGCGCACGAATCCTGGCGATAAAGGTTTGCCCTGCAGACCTTCAAAGGAATACAGTGAGTTGTATCCTCAGCCACAGTTCGATTTGGCTGGAACTGCCCATGGGGCAACATGAGAGAAGGAAAGCTATGCGCATTTCAGTGCCCACCGAGGTCAAGAACAACGAGTTCCGCGTCGCCATCACCGCTGCCGGTGTCCACGAGCTCGTTTCACATGGACATGAAGTCACGGTTCAGGCCGGTGCCGGACTCGGGTCATTCATCACCGACGATGAGTACACCGATGCTGGTGCCGCGATCGCTGCGGACGCGGCATCCACCTGGGCCGCCGGGGACATGGTCCTCAAGGTCAAAGAACCCATTGCCGAAGAATACGGTTTCCTGCGCAAGGACCTGGTCCTCTTCACCTACCTGCACCTGGCCGCAGATGAAGCGCTGACTCAGGCACTGATGAGTGCAGGGACCACCGCGATCGCCTACGAGACTGTTGCGCCCGACGGCGGAGGCCTGCCGCTGCTGGCTCCGATGAGTGAGATCGCTGGGCGGCTGTCAACGCAGGTCGGCGCTCACAGTCTGCTCAAGGCTTCGGGCGGTCGCGGCATCCTGCTCTCAGGCGTCCCCGGTGTCGAACGGGCCAACGTCGTCGTCATCGGTGCAGGAGTCGCCGGCACTAACGCCGCTCGTATGGCCCTGGGCCTGGGTGCTGCCGTCGAGGTCATCGACATCAACATTCCCCGCCTGCGTCAGATCGATGAGGCCTTTGCCGGTGCGATCGCTACGAAGGTCTCGAACAAATACGAGATCACGAAGTCCCTGGCCTCTGCCGACCTGGTCATCGGTTCGGTGCTCATCCCCGGCAAGAAGGCGCCGAAGCTCGTCACCGACGAGATGGTCGCGGGGATGAAGCCGGGCTCGGTGCTCGTCGACATCGCCATCGACCAGGGCGGGTGCTTCGAGAACTCGAGGCCCACCACTCACGATGATCCCACCTTCGAGGTGCACAACTCGATCTACTACTGCGTGGCGAACATGCCCGGTGCGGTGCCCAATACGGCCACGGCCGCACTGACGAACGCGACTCTGCCGTTCGCAGTCAAGATCGCCAACCAGGGATGGCACGCGGCCCTGTCAAAGGATTCGGGTCTGGCTCGTGGACTCAATATCCACAATGGGCACGTCACCAACGACAACGTTGCCGAGGCCTTCGGTCTCGAGGCCGTCTCTGTCGCACACGCTCTGGCGAATTGAACGCACGAGTTCGAGTGAACCTCGTCTGAAGCACATACCCGGAAGGCTGACATCATTATCCTGATGTCAGCCTTCCGCATTGTTCCAGGGCAGTCCTGGAAGACTGGGAGGCGGGCGCCGGAATCCGCGGCGGAGCCGGAATGAGCTCAACTGGCCGGCGGCATCGTCGTCGACCGGAAGTGGTCCTCGCACAGCTGGCCGGCGGCCTGCGCATCTTGGTCGGCGATCGCTTCGACGATGGCTGCGTGATCGGCCACTGCATGGTCGAAGAGCGTGTGGGAGAAGGGGTCGTGGCGGAAGCCTGCGTTGATCCTGGTGTCGATGTCGATAGCCATGCGCACGAGCTCGGGATTGTGCCCGGCCCGAGCGATGGCGAAGTGGAACTGCGCATCAGCCGTTCTGGCCACACCTGCCTCGGCGCGTTCAGAATACCTCTGTGCCAACTCCCGGAGCTCCGTGAGCTCTTCCTCGGTTCGCCGCAGAGCTGCAGTCGCGGCCAGACTGTTCTGGAAGATCGCACGGGCATCGAGAAGATTTCTGCGTTCGGCATGGAATTCGCCGATGCGATCGGCCATCGGGGCCAGAGCCGTCGGTTCCGCGCTGGACACGAAAGTTCCGCCCCCGCGCCCACGCCGCCGTTCGACGACTCCGAGACGCTCCAGCCGCAGCAGTGCCGCGCGCACACTCGAGCGTGAGACCTGAAGATCGGCGGCAAGGGCTCGTTCACCGGGCAGCAGTGTGCCCTCGGGAAGCGCGCCCACAGCGATGCCGGAGAGGATATGGTCAGCGATCTGTTGGGGTGCGCTCGTGAGACTCACTACATCGCTGAGACCGGAGAACTCGGGACCGACCGAGGCAGTCTGCTCGTTCATCATTTCCCCTTCCGTTTCATCTCGTCAATTGTGGCAACCTGTCGTCGCACACGCAGGCGACGATATCTGTCTCCACTCTAATTCCTCTCCGATGGCCCCCTCACACCGACAGACAGTGCAATTGTGGAATATCGGGACACAACCGCTCTAGAATCGAAGTCACCATGACTGATATGCCTCGCCTGCTCACGCCCGGAACCATCTCTCCTGAACTGGGTGTCCCCCAGAACATCACCCGACCCGAATACGTCGGTCGCGCCGATGCCGACGAAGGCAGGGGCAGCAACTTCTACTCCGCCGAGGAGATCGAGAAGGTCCGCGTGGCGGGTAGGATCGCGGCGAACGCTCTGGCCTCGGTGGGCGACATGATCGAACCCGGAGTGACCACCGATGCGATCGACCGAGTCGCCCATGAATACATGTGCGACCACGGCGCCTATCCTTCGACACTGGGCTATCGCGGATTCCCGAAGTCCGTGTGCACATCGCTCAACGAGGTGATCTGTCACGGCATCCCGGACTCGACGGTCATCGCGGACGGGGACATCGTCAACGTCGACATCACCGCCTACATCGACGGCATGCACGGAGACACGAACTACACCTTCTTTGCCGGCGAGGTCGATGATGAGTCCCGTCTGCTCGTGGAGCGGACGTGGGAGGCCACGATGCGCGGAATCAAAGCCGTCAAACCGGGCCGCGAGATCAACGTCATCGGTCGAGTCATCGAGAAGTATGCCAAGCGCTTCGACTACGGAGTCGTCCGTGACTACAGCGGACACGGGGTGGGACGGGAGTTCCATACCGGTCTCATCGTTCCCCACTACGACGCCGCACCCGCCCACGCCGAGGTGATGGAGCCGGGGATGATCTTCACCATCGAACCGATGCTCAACCTCGGGACTGTCGACTGGGACGTCTGGGACGACGCCTGGACAGTGGTTACCAAGGATCGGAAGCGCTCCGCCCAGTTCGAACACACACTTGTCGTCACCGAGACCGGTGCCGATATCCTCACCCTCCCCGATGCCGATGCAGCCATCGCTGCAGGGCCTATGACCCGACAGGACTGAGATGACAGACGATCAGCAGGGACGCTTCGCCATCGGAGTCGATGTAGGAGGCACAGGCATCAAAGCCGGGCTCGTCG
>NZ_JAFEMW010000005.1 GCF_016892625.1 Brevibacterium sp. RIT 803 | reverse complement strand
TCATACGGTCAACAAATCAACATCAATGCATCGGAGGTTCGATGAGTACCAACGCTTCAATTCCGAAACACCCAAAATGAAACGAATCGCCAGCACAAATCGCGGCGCTTCTCTACGGAGTCGTTTTCCTCATCGTAGGAATGGCCGGCTTTATCCCTGGCTTGACGACGGATGTCGAATCGATGAGTTTCGGCGGCCACCATTCCGAAGCAATGTTGCTGGGCATCTTCCAAGTCTCGATTCTGCACAACATCGTCCACCTGCTCTACGGAATCCTCGGCTTGCTGTTATCACGCCGGTACGGGGCTGCTCGCGCATACCTGCTCGTCGGCGGCCTCATCTATCTCGTCCTCTGGATCTACGGACTCGCCGTGAACAAAGAGTCCGTGGCCAACTTCGTACCCCTGAACTCCGCTGACGACTGGCTCCATCTCGCCCTCGGCGTTACCATGGTCGGGTTGGCCATCTTCTTCTCCCGCCATCGCAATGTGAAACCGGTGGGCACCACACGCTGAAGCGCGGGCCACCGTTGCCGCGTCACTGAATTAAGGAGAAAGGATTTCCGGTGCACTGCCAGACTAGCTGTCACCAAGCCCTGCATCAGTCCCCCACTGAGTCCCCCGTAGGGAACTTTGGCAACGGTAGCCGAGAAGTGAGAATCAGCCGGGGTCCGTTGCTGGGAGAATCAGCGCTTCCGGTCGGCGGTACTGTCATATGCCCCTCCCCTGTATTTGATGACCTGTTTGGTTCTCATCGAGAGTAGACGAACCCACTGACTCCGACAGGCCAGTGGCCCTCTGTAGAGTGCTAAAGAAATTGCCTGATAAGAGTGGAGACACGTCGAGTTCAAGCCTGCGGTCGTCTGATTTGGCGAGGTTCTATATTGCCAATGCGCCTTCCCCCGTCGCGTTCCTCGACGAGTCGATGCGAGAGCAGCTAGGGCCGGGTGAGGAGTCGTCTTCTCCGGTGAAACACGAGTCTCCTCATGAGCGTGGGCCACGGGTCGGCAACAGTGACCTTGCACCGCCATCAGTGTGACTGCGGAGTGCTAGCGGTTAGCTATCAAGGGTGACGCTGTGTGTGTGATGAGGATTGGGGCACGGCGACGTGGCGGTACTGGCAGGAGATCAACAATGTTCTCCCTGCTCGTGTCTCATTTCAGAACCGGCCACCTATTCCTGTCCGTGCCCGGATCGCCTGGGAGCGTGACGAGATGGGGGCGTGGTCGGGGTCGCTACGCGGCTAGGGTTCGATGGTGCTATCTATGTTGAACTCAAGGATCGTCGGTGCTCGACGTTCGGTATATGGCTGCCCCCTGAGGATGGGTGGTGGCCCGGGAAGTGTCTGTTTTAACGGCGCCTCTCGCCTTATTGGTCGGTATGCGAAGTGGGTGTTGAGCGTCGTCGTTTCCATCGCGCCTTGCTGGTGGCCTCCACGGCAGCTCCCACTGCGTCTCGTGCTGCGGAGAGGAACCGTGAGGCGGCGAGGAGTTGTGCGGCCGCGTCTTCAACAGCGGTGTCGGCTCCGACGTCGGCGGCGTAGTCATTGCCTCTGATAGACCGGTTGTACCACCAGCTCAGTTGGGCCGAGACTTGCTTGAGTGAGTCAATGGCCGTTCGTAGATCCGGCAGCAGTGCTTGAGTATCAGCGGGGTGAGATCTGATTAGTTCGATCTCTGATAGGGCTCTCGCGGCTTGTGCGAGCTCGGCGGTAAGGTCTGTTTGCTGGCTGTTTGGTTCGCGGTTCACGTTGCCGTCTTTCTCAGTGCGTCGCGGTAGTCGGGGTTTTGCGGTCGAGAACGCGAAACGGGCCAAATCTGAGGATCGTAAAAGCTCTGCTACTTGAGGACGAGGTGAGCGCGTGGGAGGCATTCTTCGGGGACTCATAGAGGACCGTTGAGTGCTTGTATGGCTCGTCGCTGGTTGCTTTTCGCCTCTCGCTGTTCCTCCGCGGTCGCCGGCCAGTCTTTCAGAGCTCCGACGGCGGTTGTCTCGTTTGCGAAGGTCTCGACTGGTCGACCAAGCTCATGTGCAACCATGCGCATGAGCTTGCGCCATTCGTCCGCTGCTATCTCCTCCTCGCTGAGGTAGATAGTAATGCCTCCCATGGTTGCGAAGCTCTCCTCGATGCGTGTCTGCGCGCGAGTGAGGGGCGTGTCGATGTGTCCGGGGTTCATTTCAGGAGCTATTTCTTCAATCTAGATGCCGGCCCAGTCAAAGATAAGGGGGATGAAGATCATAAGAAAGACGAGAAAGATGAGAATTCGGAAGATTCGTCGCTTCATGGTCCCCCTTGGATCATTGGCAAGCCTACGTTCTCTCGCGCGTTGGACCAGAAGTGCCAGACTAGAGGGTCACTGTCCCCTTCGCTAGGGTTCTCTACGCCAGGGGTGTCTAAGGTGACCGTGGTGGTGATGTTGGTGTCAACGGTGACTGTGACAAGGTCGGAGAGTCCGGGATGCTTCTCGGCCTCGGCTTGGACCGCTGCTGCGAACTGTTCAGCGTAGGCACTATAGGCCTCGACGTATTGACGAGAGATCTCCGTTACGAGGTTGTCGTCGTCCCTCGCTTCGTAAACGGCGTCATCATAGGATTGGGGAGCACCGGGGGCTCCTTCTTCAACAAGAACGAGTTCTGCGACGTTGAGGATGACCTGGATAGGTTCGGTCCGGTATTGGGCGAGGTCGAACATGGTGGGGTTCAATCCGAGGGCTCCGTGGAGGAGTTCGCTGAGGGCCGCGGATTCCCATGCACCGGGGCGTCCGGCAGTGAGGGCGTGTGGATCTCCGAGGTTTGCCGCTGTAGCCCGGAGCGCTGTTGCAAGGAAGTCGGCGAAGTCGACGGTGCCATGCCTGGGGTGTTCGAGTCGTGCGGCAGCGGTCAGTGTTTTAACTGCCTGGTTCCAGTGCCGGTCGTAGTCAGCTTTGTAAGTCGAGTCATCGTCCTGTGTCATGAGCCGAGTTCCTTTCCTTTCAGGGCCAGGATCTTGTCGGGACGGAGGCTTGACCAGTGGTCATCGTCTTCATCTCCACTCAACCGTCGAGTGGAACTTGGTCGCCGTATTTCTCTTCGAGGATTGGCCAGACGAGGGATTCGAGGAGTTCCTGCTTCTTCATGTCTTCCATCTCGACCGCGTAGTCAAGAAGCCGGCCTTGGCTTTTGTTGTAGCGAAAGCTAGTGCCCGGCCCCTTTGTGCCCGTCTTTGCTCGTTGCCTATGCATAGGGAGGTCAGGGCGTGCGAGGGCCGCCTCGGCGGGTGCTGATTGCTCAGGTATCGGAGTTGGGTTCTCGACTGCGGCACCTGCGAATTGCTCGACAGACTTGAGGTCAATGTCACGGCTGCGGCGACTGATCTTCGTCATTGGTCATCTCCAAGCATCTCGTTCGTCAGGACTTGCATAGCGGCCTTGGCTTTACCGGAGATCTCCACCACTCCCCTACCTTCCGATCGGACCTTGTCCCAAGCCTTGGCCGTGACTAAGAACGTACTTGCTAGACGGAATTCCGGGTACTCGGAGAGGTAAGCCTTCGCGTCTTCGACTTCGCTGGCCTTGCCTTGCGGTGAAACTCGGTTGAGGACAACGAGGACGTCCAGGTCGGGGTTGAGATCTCGGGCTGCCGCGACAGATGTCGAGAGGCGGTCGATACTGTCCAGGTCGGCCTGTTGTCCTGATGTTGGTGCGACGAGGAGGTCGCTGGCGACGACGGCAGTACGCAGTTCTGTAGTGTCTCAGCCTTTGACATCGATGATGACGTGGTTGTATTGCCCCGCGAGGCTCTGGATGAGTTGGACGAGGTTGCCCTCTCCGCTAACGACGAGAAGCAGGGGAGACCTGGGTTGACGCGATCATCGACCCAGAGTCGAGAGGTGCCGAGCGTGCGGTCGGCGTCGACGACTACGACAGTGACGCCTCGGCCCTGAAGCTCGATTGCGAGGCTCACGGCGAGTATGGATTTACCGCCTTTGCCTTGAACAAATGTAGTCATCATCGAACATCTGTGGATGCGCCATGGGCCCACCCTATTCATGGATACGGCGACTGGCTAGAGGGAGTTCTCTGCCGGAACTCGACAGCTCGGGGAGCGGACTCATACCTACCGTGCATTATTACATGCTTATAAAACCTTGGACAGTGCAACAGACGTCTTCGTAGGCTGAAGCCATTCATTTCGCCGAGCACACGGAAGTGCACGGGAAATACGACAGCAGGGGGCATCGTGAAGACGCGCTATTCACCGGACATAGCCGAACCGTAAACACAGCGGACTCCCTCGCCCCCTCCCCGGGGCACCCTCCACAGCTCCCGACCATATCGACATGGCGCTGGCACACGAGTGCTCTGACAAACGTGATACCGACACATGACTGCATGCCGAAGACTGCACGCCGAAAGAGGAAACGATGACAGTGAACAGCGAAAACCACACCACAGCTCCGCCCACGCGGCGAAGGTTCTTAGGCAGCCTCCGAGAGTTCGGCCCCGGAATCATTGCCGTCCTCGCCATGATGGGAGCCGGTGACCTGGTCACCGCCTCCGTGTCGGGCTCGAATTACGGCTACAGCCTGATGTGGCTGCTGGTCGCTTCTCTTCTCATCAGGTTCGTCGTCGTCAACATCATGGGCAGATATCAGGTTCTCAACATCAAGAACCAGACGATCGTCGAAGGCTATAACGATGTGTCGAGGTTCTATCCATGGGCGATCGGCATTGCAGCGCTCATCAGCGGACACCTTCTCAATGGCTACATGATCAAGGGCGCAGGTGAGGCGGTCGCCAAAATCGTCACTGTCGGCAACCCGTTCCTCTGGTCATGCATTCTGGTTGTGGCCAGCATCTTCGTCATCGGCCGCAATGTCTACAACACCATCGAAAAGGGCATGAAGCTCCTGCTGGCAATGATGACGGTGGTCTTCCTCGGGCTGGCAATCTACTCGGTCCCCGATGTCGGCGAGCTCATCCAGGGAACCATCGGCTTCGGAATCCCGGCCAACACCGGCGCGTTCGGCGTCTTCGCCGTGGCCTTGTCCCTCATCGGTGCAGTAGCAGGTTCGATGGCGAACTTCCTCTATCCCTATTACGTCCGCGACAAAGGATGGAAGGGCATTGCCTTCAAGAAGCTGCAGCGCAATGACATCCTCTTCGGCATCTCCGCCGCCATCGTCATCAGCCTGTCCATCTGGGTGGTGGGTGCCGAGATCCTCAGGCCCCAGGGAATCCAGGTCTCAAGCCTCGATGACATCTCTCAAGCTCTGACCATTCATCTCGGAGCCTTCGGCGGAGTCATCTTCTACTTGGGCGCTTTCGGCATTCTCTACAGCAGCGTCATCGGCTTCGCCAATGGCTTCCCGAAGGTGATCATCGACTGCCTGCACATCATCCTCCCCTCAAGGCGCGAACAGTACGGCACCAAGTTCGAAGATGATCCGCTGTTCAAATGGTTCAGCCTCTTCATCCTCATCTCCCCCATCCTGTGGTCCGTACCTGGGATGCCGGGATTTGTGGAAATGGCCGTGTTCGTCACCGGGCTGCAGGCCATCATCGTCCCGCTCGTGGCCATCGGGCTGCTGATCCTGGCAAACAAGACGAGCCATTTCGGCAAGCACAAGGCCAATCTGTTCGAGAACATCATCCTGGTGGCGACGACACTTCTCACCATCTGGGTGACCATTCAGGTGTTCATCGGCTGGTTCGCCGGCTGACGGCCGGTTCGCCGGCTGACGCTGAGACAGGACGACTTCGCGCCCCCACTCTCCCCTACTTCACCACTGCGAGCACTTCGTTGAGTGCCTCCGTCGCCGAGGGGTGGGTGTAGATCGTGTCGCGCAGCTCGGTGGCGGTGACGTCGTGGCGCATCGCCAGGGCCACGGTGTTGATGACCTCCTGTGAGTGCACGTGCACGAGTGCGGCACCGAGGATGAGGTCCGTCTTCGCGTCGACGACGAATTTGACGATGCCGCGGGGGTCGCCCTCGATCTTCGCTCGGGGTGCTGCTGCGATATCGGCCATCGCCTTCGCTCCGACTTTGATCTCATATCCCTGTTCGCGCGCATCCTTCTCACTCAGTCCGACACGGGCCACGGGCGGGGTGAGGAACATCGTGTATGGCACGGATCCGCGGTCCTTCGTCGACCGCTTGCCCTCACCGAGCAGCTGGTCTGCCAGGATGCGGTTGTCGTCAAGGGAGATGTAGGTGAACATCGGCCCGCCGTTGACATCGCCGAACGCGTATACACCCTCGGCTGAGGCACGCAGGTGCTCGTCGACGGTGATGAAACCGCGTTCGTTCGTCTCGATACCGGCATTGTCGAGGCCGAGGTCCGTGGTGGCAGGCTTGCGACCGACAGCCAGGAGGACCGCCTCGGCGTCGATGGTCGTCGTCTCTCCATCGATCTCGTAGCTGACGGTCGCGGAGTCGGCACCGTCGCTGACTGCGGTCACTGAGGCATTGTTGATGATGGTGACGCCATCATCGGCCAGTGCTGCAGCGACTACCTCGGCGACGTCGTCGTCCTCGTTGGCCAGTGGGCGGGGCCCGTGGTCGAGGACGGTGACCTGAGACCCGAAGTGGGTGAACATCGAGCCGAATTCGAGGCCGATGTAGCCGCCGCCGACGATGACGAGGCGCTTGGGGAACGGGGTGACGTGCTGCAGCGACTCGGAATCGTGGATGCGCCCGCCCAGCTTGGCACCGTCGATCGGCGGGATGTTCGCAACCGAGCCGGTGTTGACGACGACGGTGTCGGCAGTGATCGTCATGGTGTCGTTGCCGCCGGTGACGCGGACTTCGCGTTCGCCTGTGAACTCGGCGCGGCCGGAGACCAGGAGGACCGAGTCAAGATCGTCGAGCATGGAGAAGTTCTTCTTCCGCATCGCCCCGGTCAGAGTATCGCGACGCTCCACAGCATTGGCGAAGTACTCGGCGACGTCATCGGATTCGCGCTTGTTCTCTGCATCGTGGACGAGGATCTTCGTCGGGATGCACGCGATGTTGATACACGAACCACCGATCATGGCATCGGAGCGCTCAACGACGGCGACACGCTTGCCTGCTCTGGCCATGGTTCCCGCAAGCGTCTTTCCGCCCTTGCCCCATCCGATGACGAGGAGGTCCACGTGTTCGCTCTGATCGACTTCACTGCTGTGCTCGGCCATGATGGGTTCCTTCCAGCTGACAGTTCGGTCCTGCCAGCCTACTCCGAGAACCTCACCATCAGATGTCGCCGAGGTGGGTCGATGTCAGGGCCATCGAGCTGGGGTTGCCCCTGGTGGAGTTCATCGTGAAGCTGGCCTTCCACGGAAGATAGCGGTCGTCCGAGGATTCGATCAGTTCGCCGGCGCTCGTGAACGCGCGTCGGCGAACCCGCAGCAGCGGCGTGCCGACCGGAACCTCGAGCAGAGCGGCGTCGTCCTCGTTGGCTCCGATCGCATCGATGGTCCGTGAGGTTCGGCTGATGTCGACGCCCTGGTCGATGAGTTCCTGGTAGATCGAACCTGAGTCTGTGTCGAAGGCAAGCACGTGGCGCCCGACCTCGAGGGGATAGTTCAAACGCTCGACCATGGTGGGCACATCATCCATGAGGCGGAGCCGGAACACGGAGACGACCGGATCACCGTCGGGAATGCGCAGGCTCGCCGCCAAGGACTTCTCGGCGGGCCTGCGAGTGACCCACTGGGTGCGCTGACCCGGGACGATATCGGCGTTGTGGCACCACTGGGAGAACGAGATGATGTCGTCGAAGGATTGGGTGGGCACATTGTCGAGGACAACCGTCCGGCGCCCCCTCCCGGAGGAGATCAGTCCTTCGGTCCGCAGGGTCGACATCGCCTGTCGAACCGGGCCGCGGGAGCTGGTGAACTTCCGGGTGAGCTCTGCCTCGGAGGGAAGTTCGTCCCCGGGCTGAAAATAGCCTTCACGAATCGCCGTTCGCAGGTAATGTGCGATCTCGTCGTGCTGCTGTCGCGTGTGCTGCTGAGTCATGTGTGCTGGTCTCGTCGTGGTCGGGGATGGGGACACGTGCTTCCAACTGTGCTGCTGTTCGAGCGGGGCTCTGCTCTACTTCCTATTCCTGCCGAATGAACCGAGAGTGCTCCTCGGGATCGTCGACATCACGTTCAGATGAACAATCATCAAACTTGTACATACATGTAGTCATCGTACGGCAGAAAGCGACCAAGATGGGGGAATGTCGAAATCAGATCTCATCATCGTAGGCTCCGGAATCCTGGGCCTGGCCACCGCATTCCGCGCACACCAGCAGGGCCGCAGGGTCCATGTCATCGACCGCTCGGCTCGCCCTGTGGGCTCATCCATCCAGAACTTCGGACACGCGTGCTTCACCGGACAGGCAGACGCAGCCCAGGACCTGGCCATGGCGTCTCGTGCCGGCTGGCGAGAGGTCGCCGCCGCGACCGGAATCTGGGCCGCAGAGACCGGTTCCTTCATCCCCGCCATGACCGAACCCGAGCTTCGCGTCCTCCAGGAGTTCGCCGACCACCGAAGCCCGGAACAGGCAACGATGCTCAGCGCCGAGGAGGTGGCCGCGGCCATCGGGAACCCGAGCCTGGGCGCGATCGGCGGGGCCCACCTGCCCCTGGATATGCGGGTCGACCCGCGTGGGGCTGCCCCCGCAATTGCCGACTGGCTGGCCGGTGAAGGTGTCGATTTCACCTGGAACACCACCGTCACCGAGGTGGCCGGCGGCACCGTGTCCACCAACCGGGGCGATGTCCACGGTGAGCAGGTCGTCGTCTGCCCCGGCTACCAGCTCACCTCCCTGTTCCCCAGGATCGCCGAGTCACATGGGGTGCGCATCTGCACGCTCGTCATGTCCCTGATCGAGCGACCGCCGCAGACCCCCGCAGGGTTCGCCATGCTCACCGGCACCTCACTGGCCCGCTACGACGGTTTCGCCGCAATGCCCGGGGCATCGGCTCTGCGCGAGGATCTCGCCCAGCGGCAACCCGAGCTCGTCGATGTCATCGCCAACCTCATGGTCACCGACATCACCGACGGACTGCTCATCGGCGACTCCCACGCCTATGCCCTCAGCCCTGAGCCCTTCATCGACGAACACGTCGGCAACCTGCTGCTCGAGCGCGCCACCAGCATGCTCGGCATCGCCGAACCCGTCGTTCGCCAACGGTGGCTCGGCCAGTATGCGGACAGCACCGAGACCAACCTGATCCTCGAGCGCCCCGATGAGCAGACGACGGTCGCCGTGGTCACCTCGGGCATCGGGATGACACTGTCCTTCGGGATCGCGGACCGCATCCTCGGCGGGGATACAGCCGCGACGGGAACGAGACCTGCACCGCATTCATCTCCCCTCACCCCAACCGCCGGTGAAGCTGTCATGTCCGACCGGTGAACAGGCACGAATTGTATAGACATGTTGTTTCGAGTTGTCGAAGAATGGCACCAAGCGATCATCCCGACCACTCGAAAGGCAGGCCGCACATGGCCCTGTTCCCACGTTTCAGATCCCGCACCGTCCGCTCTCTCACGGCCGCAGCACTCGCCCTCCCGCTCCTGGCCGCCTGCGGCTCCTCCGGCGACGACGGCGACACCATCACCTTCGCCGCCGTCCCTGCCGAGTCCTCCTCCACGCTGGAGTCGACCTTCGAAAACGTCACCGCTCTGCTCGAGGAGGAGACCGGCAAGAAGGTCGAGTTCCAGAATGCCTCCGACTACGCGGCCGTGATCGAGGGGATGCGCGCAGGCCAGATCGATGCCGCCTCATTCGGCCCGTTCGCCTATGTCATCGCCAAGGACTCCGGCATCGACATGGAACCGGCAGCCGCTCCGACTCACGACGCAGACACGGCCCCGGCCTACACGTCTCTGGCCTACGTCAAGAAGGGCTCGGACATCACGAGCCTGAAGGACCTCAAGGGCAAGAACGTCTGCTTCGTCGACAAGGCCTCCACCTCCGGCTACCTCGTCCCGATGAAGGGGATCATGGACGAGGGCCTCGACATGGAGCAGGACATGAAGCAGATACTGACCGGCGGTCATGACGCCTCGCTGCTGTCCTTGGACTCCGGAGAATGCGATGCGGCCTTCGCCCACGACACCATGTTGGGCACCCTCGAAGAGTCCGAGCAGGTGAAGGCGGGCAGCCTGGAGCCGGTGTGGGAGTCCGATCCCATCACTGAGGACCCGATCGCCGTCAACAACGAATCCCTCGATCCTGAACTGGCTCAGCAGATCACGACCGTCCTGCGCGAGAAGGCGAACATTCCGGCCATGGTTGATGCCGGCGTCTGCTCCTCCGAGGACGACTGCGTCCTGCCCGAGGAGATCGAATACGGCTATAAGCCTGTCGATGACTCCGACTTCGACTCCATCCGAGACATCTGCGACGCCACCCAGGCAGACGCCTGCAAGAACGTCGGCTAGGAGAGACACCCATGAGCAATCATCGACATGCCAACACCACTCAGACCGCTGAACTTCAGCGAGAGATCGACGATATCTACGCCGTCCAGCTCGACCACGTGACCAAGGACTTCGGCGGCGGAGTCCTCGGGCTCGACGACGTCAACATCGGATTCCGTGCCGGCAGGGTCACAGTCCTGCTCGGGCTGTCGGGATCGGGGAAGTCGACGCTCCTGCGTCACATCAACGGCCTGCACACCCCCACCTCGGGAACGGTGCGCGTCCTGGGCCACGACCTGAATTCGACAGGAAAACGCGGACTGCGGGAGCTGCGCCGGAACATCGGCGTGATCTTCCAGTCCTTCAACCTCGTCGGTCCGATGTCTGTGCTGGAGAACGTCTGCGCCGGACAGCTCGGCTCGCTCAAGGGCCGCGCATCTCGCTGATGATGTACCCGAAGTCCGTGCGCAGAGAGGCCATCGAGAAGCTCGACCGTGTCGGTCTTGCCGATCGGGCCTACCAGCGCGCGGACACTCTCTCCGGAGGTCAGCAGCAGCGCGTGGCCATCGCCCGCGCACTCATGCAGCATCCCACAGTGCTGTTGGCCGATGAACCGGTGGCCTCACTGGATCCGGTCTCGGCCCTCGACGTGATCAACCTGCTGCGGCAGATCGCCGAAGAGGACAAACTCACCGTCATCGCCTCACTCCACCAGGTCCAGCTGGCCATCGAGTTCGCCGATCGGATCATCGGTCTGCGCACCGGGCAGGCGGTCCTCGATCGCGCGACTGAGGGCCTGAGTGCCGACGAGGCGTCGACGATCTATTCGAGCGTCTCCGGAATGGACCTCGCCGAGGCTGCGGTCGGTTCCCGAGCAGACGCCGAGTCCTCTTCCGATTCGTCAGACCCGACGATCACATCACCCAGGGTCAGCGCCTCACATCATGTCAGCGCATTGCGCCCCGCGGCCGCGTCAGGTGTGACTCGCTGATGCCCACGCTCGTCGAGACCCCGCGCGAGGCTCCGACGCCGCCGGCGCGTCCGCGTCCGACCGGACAAAGCATCTCCGCCGCGCTCGTGATGATCGTCCTGGTCATCGGAGGCGTGTGGTCGATCGGTTCTCTCGGCATCGATCTGGGCACCATCGTCGACTCCGTCGACAATGCGGGACGCTTCCTTGCCCGCGTCTTCCCTCTCGACTTCCCGCCTGTGCCAGAGACTCTCTCGCTGGTGTTCGAGACCTTGGCCATCGTCTTCCTCGCCACGCTGCTCTCTGTCGCGCTCTCCATTCCGGTGTCTCTGGCCGCCGCCGGGCCGACCCGCTGGGGAATCACCTCGCAGTGGGTCGCGCGCGCTCTGACCGTGCTGGCTCGGGCCATCCCCGATCTGGTGCTCGCGATCATCTTCCTGCGCATGTTCGGCCTCGGAGCCACCGCCGGAATCATCGCCATGGGCATCCACTCAGTCGGCATGATCGCCAAGCTCTACGCCGATGCGATCGAGGAACTCGACGATGGCCCCCGTGAGTCCATGGAGTCCCTCGGCGCCGGCCGTGCGCAGCAGATCATGGCGGCCATTCCACAGACGCTGATGCCGCAGCTCATCGCGACGGCGCTGCACCGATTCGACATCAACCTGCGCACCTCGGTGCTTCTGGGCTACGTCGGCGTGGGCGGAATCGGGTTGGCGATCGCCGATTCCCTGCGCACGCTTGACTATCAGCGAGGCATGGCCCTGGCCGTGCTGGTCCTGCTGCTGTGCATCGGCATCGAGCTGCTCTCGGGAGCGATCCGGGCAGCGCTGATGAGATCGGCCGGACAGAGGATCACCGGCGGCACCTGGGTCGATCGCCTGTTCAACCGCGGTCGCGAATCGGGTGTCAACGATCTCCATCTGACACCACCGTGGAGTTCGGCCCGGTTCAAGCGCTTCCTCTCGATTGCGCTGATCCTGATCGTCACTGTTGCGGCCCTGTGGCGCGTGGATATGTCCTGGTCAGCACTCCTGCAGGGGCTTCTCGACCTACCGAAGACCCTGGCGCTGTTCTTCCCGCCATCAACCGGCGGGACCATGTCCAACCTCGTCGAGGCGCTGCTGGTGACTATCCAGATCTCGCTCGCGGCAACACTCATCGGCGCTGTCCTCGCGCTACCGATCGGCATCCTCGCCGCCCGCAACGCCGTGGCGAATGCCTATGTGCACCAGACGTTCAGGGTGATCATCGTGATAGTGCGCGGCATTCCCGAGCTCATTCTCGCGATCATCTTCGTCGTCATCTCCGGCCTGGGTGAGGTCGCCGGCACCCTGGCTCTGTCCATCGGCGCGATCGGCCTGCTCTCGAAGCTCATCGCCGATTCGCTTGAGGAGACGGACACCCAGGTGCAAGAGGCAATGCGCGCGACTGGTGCCAGTGAGGCACAGGTGTTCTTCTCGGCCACACTGCGCCAGGCGGCACCGGCTTTCGTCGCTCACACGATGTACCTCCTCGACAACAACATCCGCTCGGCCACACTCCTCGGAGTCGTCGGAGCCGGGGGCATCGGATTCCTGCTGCTCAACGCTTCGCGGGTCAACCAGTTCGACGTGGTCACCATGGTGCTCATCCTCATGGTCGCTGTTGTCCTCGCAGTCGAAGCACTGTCGATGTGGCTGCGCCAGGCCGTCCGCTGACAGTCCCGTCATCTCACACATCCCACCTGCACGCATTGATCCACCACAGACACGCATCGATCCACCACAGAAGGAGAAACACCATGATTGAACTCGCCGTATTCGACATGGCCGGCACCACCATCGACGACCGAGACGAGGTCTACCGCGTTCTGCGGGAGGCCACGGAACGCGAAGGTGCGAATTACACGGACGAGGTGTTCCAGAAGTGGATGGGCACTGAGAAGAGGTGGGCGATCGAAAACCTGCTCCGCCTCGGAGGGGTCGACGTCGATGACGAACTCCACGAGAAGACCTGGGAATGGTTCCGGCAGGAGCTGCGCCGCACCTATACCGACAATCCGCCGAAGCCTCTGCCCGGGATCGAGGAAGCACTGACGACTCTGCGCGAACAAGGCATCAAGGTCGCCCTGACGACCGGGTTCGCCCGAGAGATCGCCGATCTCATCTTCGCCTCCATGGGATGGGAACAGGGCGCGACCTTCGATGCTTCTGCCTGCGGCGACGAGGTCGAGGCCGGTCGACCGGCGCCCGACATGATCGAGAAGGTCATGAAGGACCTCGGCGTGGAGGACACGGCAGCGGTCGTCAGCGTCGGCGACACCTCGGCGGATGTGCAGTCGGCCCTGCGCGCCGGAGTCACGTCGGTCGGCGTGCTCACCGGCCACCTGAGCCGGAAGTACTTCGCCATCGAAGGTGCCCACCTCGTTCTCGATTCCGCTGCGGAGCTTCCCGACGCTCTGGCCGACCTGCCGTCTTCAGCCGCAATCTCAGCCGGGGCGAACCAATGACGGCGCAGGTTCAATCGCAGGTCCAGCCACTGTCCCCGGTTCAGTCTTCCCCGGCCGACACCTCAGCGAAGACGAAGGCCCCTGCGAATGTTGAGGTCGTCGCGGACACGGTCCAGGCCGTCGTCTGGCTCGGCGGGGATCAATTCGAGACTCGGTCATTCGACCGCCCCGACCTTGCTGCGGGCGAGAGCCTCATCCGCCTGACCACTGCCACCGTCTGCGGCTCAGACCGGCACACCGTGCGCGGGCGTCGCCCCGGAGCATGCCCCTCCGTGCTCGGCCACGAGGGCGTCGGCGTGGTCGAAGATTCGCGGGCGGGCCTCCCGCTCGGCCAACGCGTGGTCTTCTCTGTCACCTCGGTGTGCGGGGAATGCGAGAACTGCAGGCGCGGACTCAGCGCAAAATGCGAGTCGGTGGCCAAGGTCGGTCACGAATCCACCGACGGCGGCTGGGCACTGTCCGGCACCTACGCCTCACACATCCACCTGCCCGCCGGCGTGGCAGCCGTCGCGGTGCCGGATTCGGTGCCCGACGCCGTGGCCTCCACAGCAGGGTGTGCCGTGGCCACCGTCATGGCGATGCTGGAAGCCGCCGGGGATCTGCGAGGCCGCCGGGTCTTCGTCAACGGACTCGGAATGCTGGGGCTCACCGCAGTGGCCGCAGCCCAGTCTCGCGGCGCCGCCGAGGTGCTCGCCTTCGACCCTACGCCGCGGCGCCAGGATCTTGCCCTATTCGCCGGGGCGAGCACGATCATGGAAGACGAAATGCCCGCGGATGTCGATGTTGCACTCGAACTCTCCGGCACCACCTCGGGCGTAGAGAGCTGTGTGGCCAGCCTGGGAATCGGCGGTACCGCAGTTCTCGCCGGAAGCGTGAGCCCGGGACCGAACATCGAGATCAGCCCCGAACAGCTCGTGCGAGGTTGGCGCACCGTCACGGGTGTGCACAACTTCGAACCCCACCACCTGCAGGAAGCCGTCGACTTCCTGGCGACTGACGGCGGTGATATGCCGTGGGAGAACATCCTTGGCGGCCCGATCGAGTTGGCCGAACTGGCTCAGGAGTTTGCAGAGCCGAGTCCGGGGCCGCGAACCGTGGTGCACATCGACGGGTGAGAGGTGGGGTCGGCGGATACACTGCAGAACAGCAGCGGCACGAGACCCCGAAAGAAATCGAGCGAGCAATGCAGTTCACCCTAGCCCAGGTCACCGGCTTCATCGCTGTGGCCGAAAATCTCCACTTCGGACGCGCCGCTGAGGAACTCAATATGACTCAGCCGCCGCTGAGTCGGCAGATACAGAAGCTCGAGAAATCCATCGGTGTCCATCTCTTCGAACGCAACAACCGCACGGTGACCCTGACGCCAGCGGGCGAGGCCTTTCTCGCGGAGGCCTACGGCCTGCTTGCCTCTGTCGAACGCGCGCCGCGGCGTGCACAGAAGATCGCCGAGGGATCGTGGGGGCAGATCACCATCGGCTGTACGGCGGTCTCGACCTTCGGCGTCCTCGGAAGTTTGGTGTCGACTCTGGCGCAGCGACTTCCAGGCGTCAGCGTCGAGATCGCCGAAATGGTCACGGCTGAGCAGATCAAGGCGCTGTCGGAAGGGCGGATCGACATCGGCCTGGGCCGGGTGGGCAGAATACCGGAGACCATCAACGCCGCCCTCGTACTCTCGGAACAGTTGGTCCTCGCCGTCCCGTCGGACCACGAATTCGCCGCACGGGAGTCGATTGCGACGAAGGACATCTCCGGGCAGAAGCTGCTCATGCATGATGCCACGAAAGCTCGATACTTCTACGACCTCACCGTTCGCTACATCGATGTCGAGGCCAATGAGGTCGCCCATTCCCTCAGCCAGATTCTCACCATCGTCAACCTCGTGGCCGCTGGCCGAGGTATCGCCGTCGTCTCCGAATCTGCTGCTCGCCTCGGCGTGGAAGGCGTGACATACGTGCCGCTGCGAGGCGCCCCGCGCGATGTCGTGGAGCTGCACGCGATCTGGAATCCCGAGTCGCGCAACCCCGCACTGAAGGAAGTCCTCAGCCTCATCCGCGACGAATAAACGCAATACCCTTAGGGCATCAATGCATATATAAATAATCTTGGACAGGAATCACTCGGCGTTCCTACAGTGGGATCATCATCCCGACTAACAAGGACGTCATTCCGTGGCCAACTACCTGCCTCAAGAACTCGCCGACCACCTCAAGGACGGCCTCCTCTCCTTCCCCGCAACCGCCTTCACCTCCGAGCTGTCGATCGATGCCGAAGCCTACACCGACCACATCGCCTGGCAGTCAAGTTTCGACGTCGCTGGGCTCTTCGCGGCCGGCGGCACCGGCGAGGGCTTCAGTCTCACCCCTGCTGAAGCCAAGGAAGTCGTCAGCTTGGCCGTCTCGACCTCCCGCCAGGAGGTGCCGGTGCTCGCCTCTGCCGGCGGGGCCACCGCTCAAGCAGTGCAGAATGCGATCGACGCTGAGACGGTTGGTGCCGAAGGCCTCCTCGTCCTCCCGCCCTACCTCACCGAGTGCAGTCAAGACGGCCTCTTCGAACATGTGTCAGCCATCTGTGCGGCCACGAAAATCGGCGTCATCGTCTACAACCGAGCCAACGCCGTCTACTCACCTGAGACCGTCGAACGACTCGCCGACACCCATGAGAACTTCATCGGCTTCAAGGACGCCATCGGTGACATCGAACAGCTGACCAAGGTCTACGCCCGTACCGGCGACCGTCTCTTCTACCTCGGCGGCCTGCCCACAGCCGAGGTCTACGCCTTGCCTCTGCTCCAGCTCGGGATGAGCACCTACTCGTCGGCGATGTTCAACTTCGCGCCTGAGTTCGCGCTTGACTTCTACTCCGCGGTCCGCCACCAGGATCGTGCTGCAGTCACGGAGAAGCTCAATTCATTCGTGCTTCCCTACTCGAAGATCCGAGATCGTGTCGCGGGCTACGGCGTCTCCATCGTCAAGGGCGGCCTCAAGGTCATCGGTCGAGACTGCGGCCCGGTCCGGCCTCCCCTGCAGAACCTCACACAGACCGACCTACGGGATCTTGAACAGGTGATGGCTGCTGCCGGAATTCAACTCGACCGCACCACCTCCGCAGTCGCCTGACCTGCGCCAGACTGCAGGCACCACCGCACCAGAACCACCGATACAGCTGCACAACCACACATCGGCGCCGATCGGCTTGAGCCGGTCGGCGCCGATATCGCTCAACCGAAAAGAGGTCACTCATGACGACTCAGCTCACCGACACGAAGACCACAACGAACACCGATGCGCCAATCTCAACCCCGTCGATCTCCGGCTCCTCGATCGTCGCCGGCACGAAGACTCCTGGAGAGGGCGGGACCGCACGCGCGATAAACCCTGCGACCGGTGAGGAACTGGAACCCGCGTTCACGCTTCTGAGCGAGGAGCAGGTCTCTGCCGCCATCGCCACGGCACACGCAGCCTTCGCCTCCTACCGGAACATCTCCCCCACACTCCGAGCGAAGTTCCTCACAGACATTGCGGTGAACATCGAAGCCGCCGCAGACGCCATCGTCGAACGGGCAGGCCAGGAGACCGGACTTCCCGCCGGACGATTGAACGGAGAAATCACCAGGACGGCCAATCAGCTGCGCCTCTTCGCATCGGTCGTCCTCCTCGGCGATGCCCACGGTGTGCGCATTGATCCTGCGCTTCCGGATCGCGCACCGCTGCCTCGACCCGATATTCGTCAGCGTCAGGTGCCGCTGGGGCCGGTTGCCGTCTTCGGAGCCAGCAACTTCCCACTCGCGTTCTCCACGGCAGGCGGTGACACCGCTTCAGCACTGGCCGCCGGCTGCCCAGTCATCGTCAAGGCGCACAACGCTCACCCCGGCACCAACGAACTGGTCGGAGCAGCGATCTCCCGCGCCGTTGCCGACAATGATCTCAACCCCGGTGTCTTCTCGCTTGTCTACGGTTCCGGCGCGCAGGTCGGCCAGCAGCTGGCAGCCGATCCTCGGATCGCTGCAGTGGGATTCACCGGCTCCAGGACGGCGGGTCTGGCTCTGTCCGCCACCGCCGCCGCGCGGCCAGTGCCGGTCCCCGTGTATGCGGAGATGAGCTCGATCAACCCCGTCTTCGTGCTCCCCGGTGCGATCGCAGATGACGTCGCCGAAGTGGCCCGAGGGTTCTTCACGGCCGTGACCGGTTCTTCGGGTCAGTTGTGCACCTCCCCAGGGATTCTCTTCGTCCCCACTGGCACTCGAGGAGACGCGCTGACCACGCACATTGCGAAGGAGTTCTCGGAAGCATCGGGGCAGACGATGCTCACCCCGTCCATCGCCGAAGCTTGGCAGCGAGGTGTCGATCAGCTTGCGGCTCAACCCGGCGTCACGGCACTAGCACAGGGAGCCGACGGCAAGACTCTCAACGCCCCGGGTCCCGCCGTCTTCACCGTCTCGGTCAAGGACTTCACCTCGAACGCACAGCTGCAGAATGAGATCTTCGGTTCGGCCGCTCTCATCGTGCGCTACGAGACCACCGACCAGTTGGCACCTGTCGTCACGGAACTCGAAGGACAGCTGACTGCGACGCTGCAGATGAGCGAACAGGACAGCACAACTGCGAACGCATTGGTGTCAGAGCTCGAGCTCAAAGTCGGTCGGATCATCGTCAACGGCTGGCCGACCGGCGTCGATGTGGGTCATGCGATGATCCACGGCGGACCGTTCCCTGCGACTTCGGCGCCCCAGACCACCTCGGTGGGTGCCACCGCGATCGAGCGCTTCCTTCGGCCTGTTGCCTATCAGAACATTCCCGATGCGATTCTGCCGTCAGTTCTCCAGCAGTCGAATCCCTGGAGAATCGGTCGCGCCGTCGATGGCAGGTACACCCCCGGGCAGGGTGGGGACCAACAAGGGGACTCTCCGGCGAACGCGGCGAGGGAGTCCGTCTCCGAGGGAGTCCGTCGTCGCCTCGGCGATCTCGGGTTCGACCTTCCCGAGGCGAACCCAGCCAGTTACAGCTACAAGACGGTCACCGTCGCGGGGGATCTCGCCTTCGTTTCGGGACAGATCGCCAAGCAGGGCGGTGAGGTCCCGGTCCAAGGTGTCGTCGGTGACGACCTGAGCGTCGAGGACGGTATCGCAGCGGCTCAGCTGTGCGCGGTCAACCTCATCGCTCAACTGGAGACGAACCTCGGTCTTGAGAACGTCGAGAGCATCGCCAAACTCAACGTCTATGTGGCCAGCCCCGCCGACTTCAGCAAGCATCCGATCGTCGCGGAGGGTGCGTCGAAGCTCCTCGTCGACGCACTCGGTGAAGCCGGCCGGCATGCAAGGACCGCACTGGGAGTTCCCCGCCTCCCTGCGAACTCACCGGTCGAGATCGAAGCAGTCATCAAACTCAAAGGCTGAGAGCACAACAGCACAACGGCCCGGTCGATATCACGGCCGGGCCGCTTCATTTGTGCCTTGCTGCCTGGTGACAGATTCTGCCCCGCATACTTTCAACGCAATGGGCGGGCACTTCCTATTCGGAAGTGCCCGCCTTATTGTGCCTGCGAGGAGCCTGTCTCAGCGCTTCGAGAGGATATACGTGCGATCGTTGCCGACGTACCAGAGATCCTCCGTGCCGATTGCGACATCGCCATAGCGCCATGGAATCTCCGCTGCGCCGAAGGATCCGACCTGCAGCACGTGCTTGTACCCGGGCCGCAGTTCATTGGCGAACGATTCCTGCTTGCCCATGAGGTGTCCGACATTGCGCTTGCGGTACTCCGTGTTGAAGTCCACGTCCTCTCCGAGCATTCCGATTTCAACCATGCGCTCAAGGTGAGGTGCCAGGTAGTCCAAGGTCCCTTCGTGGACGTCCTCGCAGACTACCCCGGGCTTCAGCTGACCGATGATGCCCTCACGGACGACATCGAAGAAGAACTCATAGGCCTGTATCGCACCCTCGGTGCGCGGCAGGGAACGTGCCATGTCAGATGTCGCAACGGTGACACCGTCGAAGGTGATGCGCACACCGGCGTCGAGCTGAATGCACTTGGTGTCGTTGTTGATCGGGAAATCGACCGGAGGCCCGGGGAAGAGCATCCGGTTCGATGAATGCAGATTCGTGAAATAGGGCTCGATCGCGAAGGGAATCGCATTGTCCGTCCGGAACTCGACGATCTTATCGACGTAACGCGAATAGATATCCAGCTCGGTGAATTCCTCGCCTGCTGCCAAAGAGTCTTTGGCCCAGCTCAGCGCTTCCTCGATGGCGAAGACGCTGCACCTGGCAGCGACGACCTGGAATCCCAGATCTTCGTGATCGCGGATGTCTCGCCAGTGTCCGAGCGGAGTCGACAGTTCGCTCACGTTGGCACCTTCGGATTCCAGCTCCAGCACCAGCCCGGTCGGGATCCATTCTTCCTCGACGCCGATCTGAGTGCCGTGTGCAAGTGCCACGACGCCGGCGCCGTACCCGGCGAACCGACCAACCGGAGTGCCTCCCACGCCATGAGCGGTTTCGGGTGCGAGCACATAGAGCTTTTCATCGTGTGCAGACCATAGGGCCAGCTGGTCCCCGCCCTGCCGAGCCCCGACGACTTCGCTGAAGTTCGGGGGCGCGGAGATGAGGACGGCGTCGAGACTCTCGTTCGTCGCCAGAGACTGCAATGCCTCATAACGGGTATCGGTCTCTGACTGGATCTCCTTGGCGAGACCTGAAAGATGGTCGACGTCCTGAATGAGCCTCTTGGCCGTGTCGGCTCCGAGCCTGCGCCACTGTGCGAACCGTTCGAGCACAGCCTCGGTGTCAACCTCGTAGGCCACGACCGGAGTGGTCGGCTGCTTATCGGCAACGACGTCGAGGCTCTTCGATAGAGCCGAGTAGTGCTTCATGACGACGTCGGACGCAAGACCGACCTGTTCGCCATCAGCCAGCTCGCCCACCAGAGTTGTCAGTGACGCAGATGCGGGGGTGTCGGCAACGATCCGCGGGTCGATCGTCACCCATGGCGCATAGAACCTCATTCGGTCCTTCGGAACTCCGGCGGACAGCGCGTTTCCCTGTTCCTGCTGACGTACGAGCAGAACCTCACCTTCGGAGGTATCAGCGACGATCGGGGCGACCAGAGGGCTCGAATCAAGCCGAATCGCAGAGAACAGCAGACTCTTCTGGGCGTCGAGTCCGAAGGAATCCGCCAGGCGCGTCTTGTCTGTTGTCAGTTTGATCATTGTGTATCCAACTCCATATGTGTTTCGTGAGACTCGTTCGTCTCTTGCGGTGCGAATGGCATCCGAAGTCGAATGGATTTCGGACGGTCGGCCATCCGTCAGGTGTGTTCGTCGGGCCGAGAAGGCTGGGCGGGCAGCCCGCTCAGCTGATTCCTGCCGTCACTCCGATGTGGGATTCGATTTCCGCAACATAGTGGGCGAAGTCCTCCGAGAACTTGTGCTCCTTCGCGCGCGGACGCTCGATGTCGATCTTGACATCGGCGATGATGCGTCCGGGACGGTCACCGACAACCACAACGCGGTCCCCCAACCACACCGCTTCGGAGATGCTGTGGGTGACGAAGAGGACACTGCAGCCCGTACGGCGCCAAATGCGTTGGATCTCGAAATTCATCGAATCGCGTGTCATGGCGTCGAGGGCACCGAAGGGCTCATCCATGAGCAGGATCTCCGGACGCGAAACCAATGCCCGACAGATGGCGACTCGCTGCTGCATGCCGCCGCTGAGTTCGTAGGAGTATCGGGTCGCCTTCTCCCCAAGTCCGACCATGTGCAGCAGTTCCATGGCATAGTCCTTGGACTCCGGGGTGACGGCATCACGAAACTCCAACGGCAACAGCACGTTATCGAGGTTGTTGCGCCATGGCAGGAGCACCGGGCTCTGAAACACCATGCCAATATCCTTGAGAGCCTCGCTGATCTCGCGACCACGGATGAGGATCTCTCCCTCCGTGGCCTCTTGAAGTCCGGAGATGGTATTGAGCAGTGTGGTCTTTCCACTGCCTGACTGCCCGACGATCGAGACGAACTCTCCGGGGTTGACGTGGAAATCGAGATCTTTGAGGACCACGTTCTCCTGACCGTCTCGAGAGGTGTAGGTCTTACCGACGTTATTGACTGAGATCGCGTAATCAGCGGTCATGGTGGTTCTCCATTCACTTGGTGGGGGCCGCTACGTCTTCGTCGTGGCGAATCGGATCGATGTAGTCATTGGAATAGATGTCATCGACCGTGAGCTCGGTAGAATCTTCGAGGCCCAGGAAGTCGGTGGCCACGGTGAGCATCTGCTGGACGCCGTCGTCACTCATCGTGCCGAACTGATCATCGGCCTCTCCGGTGGCCCAGTTGAGTCCGCACTGAGACTTGAGCGCATAGGTCACAGTGTCTGCTTCATAGCCCTGGACTTCCTTTGTGAAGTCTTCGGCGGTCTGCTCTGGATTCTCACATGCCCAGAGGAACCCCTTCTGCATGGCCCTGTTGAACTTCTTGACTCGTTCAGGCTCGTTGGCGAGAGCGTCGTCTGAGACCACGATTCCGTTGCCGTAGAGGTCGATTCCCACATCGGACCATTTGAGTATGGCCGCCTTCTCGCCCAGCGCCATGAGCGCTGGCTCATCCGACACGTAGAGGGCAAGGTTGGCATCCCACCGGTCTGCCAGAAGGCCGGGTATCTTCGACTCACCTGTCGCGTGGACGACGTTGACGTCTTCCTCTTTGAGTCCGCTCCGCTCGATTGCGAGTGGCCACATGGCCGTCATGGCTCCGGCACCTTCTGTGGCGACGGTTTTGCCCTTCATGTCCTCCCAGGATTTGATACCTGAGCTTTCGAGGGCAATCGTCGCATAGGCCGAGCGCGCCTGGAGCAGGTTCACCTGTTTGACGTGTGCCCCTTTGCCCTGGCTGAGGATCGTGGCGCCGAAATCGGCCCAACCGGCGTCGACTCGACCCGTCTCGACCGAGGTCACCGTGTTCGTCGAACCCGACCCGGGCATGAGCGAGACGTCGAAACCTTCTTCTTCAAAGAATCCCTGCGCCTCGGCGGCGAAGAACGGTGCGTGCTTGGGCAGATAGGCGACGTCGACCATGAGGTTGAAGTCGTCGAGGCCGTCCTCGGGTGCACAAGCTGCCAGACCCACGACGGAAAGGAGGAGCGGAGCAACAAGAAGCTTCTTCATGATATGCATCGTTCCGTGCCTCATTTCGTGTAGTTCTTCCATGGCAGCAACTTCTTCGACACGAGGTCGATGATGAAGAAGAGCAGAAGAGCAATGGCTGCAAGAACAATGAAGGCTGCGAACATCGACGGCAGGTCCACCTGGGCGTTGGCCAGCAGAATGACGTAACCGAGTCCCTTGGAACCCGCAATGAACTCACCGACGACCGCACCGCCGACGGCAAGCGAGATTGAGATCTTCGCGCCGGTGAAGATCGAAGGGAGCGCATAGATGAAGTCGATCTTCATCATCTTCTTCAACTTCGATGCACGGTTGATACGCGCCAGATCCTGAAGTTCGTTGGGCACCGAATTCAGCCCGTCGAATGTATTGATGACGAGCGGGAAGAATGCGATGGCCATGGCCACAAAAGCCTTCGATTCGAAGCCGAAGCCGAACCACACGATGAATAGGGGCGCCAGCGCGACCTTCGGAATCGTATCGATGGCGATGAGCGCCGGGTAGAGGAAGGGCCGAAGGAACGAGGCATAGTAGAGCAGCGCCCCGCACAGAACACCCAGCGCTGTACCGAGGGCGAAGCCCGCGAGGCCTTCTTGCAGGGTAGTCAGAGCATTGACCGCGAAATAGCCAGGATTGGTGAAAAGCTCCTCGAATGCAGAGATCGGACCGACCAGCAGATACTTCGGGAAGTCGAAGATGACAACCACAAGTTCCCAGAGCGCGAACAGCGCAGCGAGCCCCACGACTGCTTTGATGCCTGCAGAGACTGACTCAGACTTGATCAGGGACTGCTTCGGCGGTTTCGGCGGACTCACCGGTGGTGGGCCGGCTTCCACGTGTTGAACTGCATCGGCTTCGATGCGAGGTGTGGTTGTCATCGGCGATCCCTCCATTGGGTCCTGGTCCATGAACGACATTGGCAGTGCATTTTTGACGTGGAACTACTGTGATGCATTCCAGTATTCGTGACGTAACGATGCATGTCCAAGATTGTTTTCGCATTTTTCAATACCCTGAAGGAATGATTGAGCATTGAGTCTCGTGGCGTCGCTTTTGCATGGCTCATCACGCATTTCAGAGATGACAGAAGGAGGTCGGGGCCCCGGATCGCAAATCCGAAATCCCCGACCTCCAACATGTGTTACGCAAGAAGCACGGACGCTCAGCCCCGCGCTGTCGCCAAGTCCTCCCGGAAGGCACGTCCGGCAGCACCGATGTCCCCCGCCGAGGTGATGAACCGGAAGCCCTGTTCCTTGCGAGTCCTGGCCTCCGCACCATCACCGCAGTGGATGCCTGGGATGACACCGGCTGCATCAACTGCTGTGCGGATCCGAGCGACGGCCTCGGCGTGGGCGTCGTTTGACTGCCCGGGGAGCGAGTCGACTGCGAAGGCGAGGTCGGCCGGTCCGATGTAGACACCGTCGATTCCGGGAACCTCACAGATCTTCTCGACGTTGGCCAGGCCCTCCCTGTTCTCGATCATGACGAAGAGCAGTGGGCGCTCGTCACGAGTGTCCTGCACCGCATCATGCATGAGCTCGGCGGTCGGGCCCCAGGAGCGGTCGCCGCCTCGGCTCGGGTAGTCGAGTGCAGCAGCTGCCGCCTCGGCGTCAGCGACGGAGGAGACCAACGGAACGATGACGGCTTCAACTCCGGCATCGGCGAGCATCCCGATCTCTGTGAAGCGGTTCGCCGCAACCCGGGCAGTGACCAGGGCGGATCCGCTGGCACGGATGGCATCTGTGAGCCGCAGGATATCTGTGGGACGGGTGAAGCCGTGCTGCATGTCGAGGCACACATAGTCATACCCTGCGGCCGATCCGATCTTCGCGAGCTCCTGACTCGTCGACATCATCCACAGTCCGTTGTAGACCTCTCCAGCGGCGAGGCGAGCGCGATGTGTTTTCAATGCTTCAGTCATATGTGCATCGAATCACACCGACCACTCTGACGCCAGGTATGACCGGCATCCGGATCATACCTGGCGTCTGGTCGGATCAACAGCAGAACCAGATCCGCATGGAACCCGCACAGTGTCATGCACTGCTTGCTTCCACAAGATCGTCGAGTGCTTCGAGGATGTGGCGATACGGCTTCCCCGTCGCCCGTGTCATCCCGATCTCACACGTCCGATTCGTCGAAGCGTGAACGTCCGCGCCGATCGATTCGACCTCGGCCGCCTCGTCCTTCGTCGCCGAGGCGGTGAGTTCGGGATGGAGCATCCCCCGGTCCCCAGCGAAGGCACAGCACCCCCAGGAATCGGGCACGCTGACCTCATCGGCGATGGATCCGGCGAGCGCTGTCAGGTCCTCGTTGATTCCCAGTTGGGTCGAGGAGCATGTCGGGTGGAGAGTGATCGACGGCAGACGATGCTCGGTCGAGAGCACACCTCGGTCCTGCAGTGCAGGGAGCAGCGTCTGCTTGGCGAAGGCCACTGCATCGATGATCTCGAATTCCTCCGCCGCCTCGGCCCCGTCCCTCGCGTCACTGAGAAGCACCCGCAACCCCTCTGTGCATGAGGACGCATCGCAGACGACGGCGATTCGGCCGCCATCGGTGGCCTCCCACAGTTCTCTGCGGACATACTTGCCCATCGTGGCATACCCCTCGGCCATCCCCTTCGACTTCCACGGGGTGCCGCAGCACAAGGAGGGAATGCCCCGTGGCGTGCGCAGCGAGATCCCGGCGCGTTCGCACAGGCGACGGAAGGCACCGGCAACCCCATCACCGCTGCCGCCGTCTTCGGGCCCGAACATCGTGTTCGTACAGCTGGAGAACCACACGACGTCCGGATTCGACGCCGAGACGGCCACACGCTTAGTGCCTCCGGCCGGAAGATCAGCAGAATAGCTGGGCACAGTGTCATCACCCAGAAGCCTGCGAGCAATGCCCGTGGCCGCCGCTGGCAGCGGTACAGGCATCGCCTTCGCGGAGCTTAATGCCACTCCCCCCACCGAGCTGACCAGCCCCCACGCCTTGGCGGCGGCGTTCCAGCCGGTCTCTTCGATCGCGTTCGTGTTCTCCTGCCGCAGTCTGCGCACAAGATCCCCGGTGTTGATGAAGACCGGGCACGCCGTCTGGCACATGCCGTCGACGGCGCAGGTGTCGATCCCGTCGTAGTCGTACTCGCTGCGCAGCGTCCGGGTCAGCTCCTCGTCCCCTGCCGCCTCGGCGCGGGTGATCTCGCGTCGCAGAACGATGCGTTCACGCGGGGTCAGGGTGAGATCGCGACTCGGACACACCGGTTCGCAGTACCCGCATTCGACGCAGCGATCGACCTCCGCTTCTGTGGTCGGGGTGGTCTTGAGATCGCGCAGATGCGCCTTCGGGTCGTCGCTGAGCAGGACACCCGGGTTGAGCAGGGACTGCGGATCGACCAGCTCCTTGACCCGTGTCATCACTGCGTAGAGGTCGTCACCGACCTGGCGCCTGACGAACGGTGCCATGATCCGCCCCGTGCCGTGTTCGGCCTTGAGCGTTCCCCCACGTGAGAGGACAAGGTCGACCATCTCCTCGGTGAATGCCGCGTACCGGTCGAGGTCGAAGTCCTCGCCGCCGGTCCCGCTCCCGAATTCCTCGGTGATCATGAAGTGGATGTTGCCGTCTTTCGCGTGCCCGAAGATCACGGCATCGGCGTAGTCGTATTGCTCGAACAACTCGCTCAGATCAGTGCAGGTCTCGCCGAGGCGGTCGACCGGGACAGCGATGTCCTCGAGCAGTGCCGCGGTCCCAGAGGGACGGTTGCCGGCGACGGCTGTGAACAGCCCTTTGCGGGTGTGCCACAGCGCCGATCGCCGTCGCGGATCGATCGTGAGCTCGGCTGGTCGGCTCAGTGAGAATGCTTCGAAGACCGGCAGCGCCGCAGACACGACCCGGCCGAGGCCTGCCTCAGTCTTCTCCTGGAATTCGACGAGCAGCGCGCAGTGCGAGCCCACGTCGAGGCCACGGATCTCCTCCGGACATTTCTCGTCTCGTTGGGCGACCCGCAGACTCGTAGCGTCGAGGAGCTCAACGGTGGCAGCACCGGTGGCGATGATCTCCGGGAGCACCGAGGTGGCCGTGGGCAGATCGTCGAAGACGAGCAGACCTGTCGAGGCGTGGGCCATCAGCGGCACCGTGCGGAAGGTCGCCTCGGCGACGAAGGCGAGTGTGCCCTCGCTGCCGATGACCAGATGTTCGAGGATGCGCACCGGATCGTCGTGGTCGAGGAACGAGTTGAGGCCGTAGCCCATGGTGTTCTTGATGGAGTGGAGCTGCGTGATCCGCGCGACCGCCTCGGTGTCGGTCCGGACCCGATCGCGGAGTTCGAGCAGACCCGCGTGGATAGCTGGTTCCCGTCTCCGCAGCTGCTCATCAGCGTCTGCCGCCGAGGTGTCGAGAACGGTTCCGCTGG
This sequence comes from Brevibacterium sp. RIT 803, assembly GCF_016892625.1. GTDB lineage: Bacteria > Actinomycetota > Actinomycetes > Actinomycetales > Brevibacteriaceae > Brevibacterium. The sequence goes on along the minus strand of NZ_JAFEMW010000005.1, from coordinate 499,071 downwards.
GAAGGACGAGCACGAGCGAGTCAAGCGTCCGATAGGTGTTCGCTTCGATCCCGCAGGCCATGCCGGAGGAGTTGTTAGCGACGACTCCTCCGATGGTGCAGGCAATCTCGCTGGCCGGGTCCGGCCCCAGTTTCCGCCCATGCCGCAGCAGCCGCGCGTTCACAGCCCTGACCACGGCCCCGGGTCCGCAGCGGACCCGGGCACCGTCGTCGAGGACGTCGATGTCCCTGAAATGCCTTCTCGTGTCGACGAGCACCCCGTCCGAGACGGACTGCCCGGACAGGCTGGTCCCACCGGAGCGGAAGGTCATCGGCACTCTGCTCTGCCATGAGGCCGAGAACAGTGCCGCCACCTCCTCACGGCTCCTCGGCTTCACCACGGCCTGCGGTGTCAACAGGTAGTGGGAAGCGTCGTGTGCGGCGGCCAGCCGGTCGCTGGCGCGGGTGCCGACCTCATCAGCTGCGGCCCGCAGATGATCGATGAGTCCCGTGTCGGCGGGAGAAAGCAGGGACATGTGGTTCCTTCCTAAAGCTGCTGGGTCCGCAGCTGTTCGGCGATGTATTCCGCCTGCCGGATCGCCAGTGCGACGATGGTCAGAGTCGGATTGGCCGCCGCGCTTGAGGTGAAGACCGAACCGTCGGAGATGAAGAGGTTCTTCACATCATGGGAGCGACCCCATTTGTCGACCACGCCGTCCTCAGGTCGTTCGCTCATTCTCGCGGTGCCCAGATTGTGCGTCGACGGATACGGCGGTGTCCGATGCGAGGTCTGCGCCCCGACCGCCCTGTAGACGCTCTCGCCTGCAGCGTAGCCGTGCTCGCGCATTGCCAGGTCGTTCGCGTGATCGTCGTAGTGGACGTTCGGTACGGGAAGACCGTGCTGATCCTTGACTGTGGTGTTCAGTGTGATCCGGTTGGACTCCTGCGGCAGGTCCTCTCCGACGATCCACATGCCAGCCGTGTTGAGGTAGCGATCCATGAGCGCGGCGAAGTCAGGACCCCAGGCGCCGGGCTCGACGAATGCCGACATGAAGGCCGGGCCCAGTGAGATCGTCTCCATGTAGTAGCCCCCTGCGAATCCACGGTCGGGATCGTGGATCGACTCGTCGGCGATGACGCCGGCCATGGTCTCACCCCGGTACATTCGCACGGGCTTGTCGAAGTGCCCCCACACTGTCCCGGTGAGGTGGCGCATGTAGTTTCGCCCCACCTGTCCCGAGGAGTTCGCGAGCCCGTCGGGGAAGCTCGGTGTGCCGGAGAGGAGCAGCAGCCTGGACGTTTCGATCGAGTTTCCGGCCACGCACACCAGCTTGGCGGCCTGACGCTGCAGATTTCCTTCCCCGTCGAGGTAGAGGACGGCGTCGGCCTTCCCTCCTGAATCATGGGTGATCTGGACGGCCTGAGAATCGGGACGGAGATCGAGCAGGCCCGTCTCCGCTGCTCGTGGGATCTCTCTGACCAGGGTCGACCATTTCGACTTGTTCTTGTCTCCCTGGAAGTTGAAGCCATCCTGGATCGAAGCGGGACGACCATCGTATTCCTCGGCATTGGTCGCATAGGGGCCAGTGGCGTAGTAACGGTACCCGACCTCCTTGGCGCCGTTGGCGAAGACCTTGTAGTTGTTGTTCGCCGGCAGGGGCGGACGTCCGTGGACGTGTGTCGAGCCCATCGATTTCTCGGCTCGGTCGTAGTACGGCGCCATTTCTTCGAGTGTGATCGGCCAGTCGAGGAGATTGGCTCCTTCGATGCGTCCATAGACGCTGCGGGCACGGAACTCATGATTCTTGAAACGCGGGGTGGCTCCGGACCAGTGGGTCGTCGTGCCTCCGACGGCTTTGACGATCCATGCCGGCAGGTTGGGGAAGTCCTGCGCGATTCGCCACGATCCGGTCGTCGTCCGCGGATCCAGCCAGGCCATCTGGTTGAACGCTTCCCATTCGTTGTTGACGTAATCGTCATGTCCCAGATGGGGACCTGCTTCGAGGACGACGACGGGAATTCCCTTGGCCGTCAGCTCATACGCGAGCGTGCCACCTCCGGCACCGGATCCGATGATGACGACTGCTTCGTCGTTCTTGTCGATGCTGTAGCCGGTGACACTGCCACCGGACGCTGGTTTCGCTGCCATCATTTCTTCACCTCGCCCATTTCGGCCTGCTCAGCGCTCGGCTGATTCGTCGATTCGTCTGCCACGTTGACCGTCTGCGGTCCCAGGTGTGCACCTGGACCGAGTTCCGGCAGGTCCTCGCCCTCCGGATAGATGATGCGCGGTTCGGGCAGCCAGTCCAGATCGTTGAATCCTCGATGGACATAGCCGCCCAGGTCGAACGACGGTCCTTGGTATCCCAGGATCTCCCACACCTCTTCATCGTCGTAGAGACCGAGCGCTGCGGTGCGGCGGACGAACCCGAAGAACTCCGTGCCTTCGACCCGGCGCAGCACCCGCAGTGCTTCATCGTCACCCAGTGAGCAGAAGCTCTTGTCGGAGAGCTGGTCAAGTGACTGCAGTCCTTGGATGAGAGCCACCCGAAACCAGGTCTCGGCGTCGGCTTCGACAAGGATCTTGTCGGCAGTCCGTTCGTACGGGCCATCAGGAAAATTCTCATGTGGAAATGCCACTCTCAGCACTCTGACAAGAGTCTGTCGGGCCTCATCGGTCATCTCCATCGCGTTCAGCGACGGAAATTTGGCAGGGAATGCCATGTGGGTGCTCCTTTGCTCCTCTGCTGGTGCCCCGGGGGATCCGGGCACCTTTGCCGAACCGGTCAGAAGCAACTTATGTGAACTGGACCACCGAGCACTATCCTTATTCTCACGAGACGATAAACATTGGAGCGCGAATGTCGAACAGCACCGTCATCAACAGGGTCTTCTCCGTACTCGAGGCAGTGTCCTCCTCTGGAAGCGCCTCAGCGAAGACCGTGGCCGACCGTCTCGAGATCCCTCTGCCCACCGTCTATCGCCTGCTCCATGAACTCGAAGACTGCAGCTACCTCGTCTACCTGAAGGAAGACAAGAGCTTCGAACTCGGACCGAAGTGCTTTGAACTCGGATTGTCATTCCAACAGCGCCTCATAGCTCCTCAGCCCATCCGTCAGATCACCGATGAGCTGCATCGCAGCTTGGGCACGGCCGCCTATTTTGCGATCTACCGGGGGTCGGACATCCTGCTGACCTACTCTTCCGACTGCGAGAAGCATCCCCGCCTCCGCCCGCTTCGCTTCGGCTTCAACGAGGCCGCGCATGCCACCGCCTTCGGCAAGATCCTGCTCTCAGCCATGCCGGAGACGCAGCGCACCGAGTATCTCGATGCCCGCGGGATGCCCGTGCTCACGCCGCACACGATCGTACGCAGGGACCTGCTCGACACCCATCTCAATGAGGTGGCCACACGCGGCATCGCCTGGGAACACGACGAGTTCCTGCCGCGCCAGACCTGCGCTGCGGTGCCCGTCCACAACGGCACAGGCATGCAGGTCGGAGCCATCGCGATCAGCACTCCTTCGAGCAAGGCGACGGGACGCGCGAAGACGTTCGACACCGCACTGCGCGAGCACGCGGGGATGTGCTCGCGATATCTGCGCGGCGGTGCCCGCTGAGAAGCCGACTCGCCACCTCGGCGACCTAAGTTTCTCGCCACATGAGAAGGACCGTATTCTCCTGGACACGCTCGTGCACAGAATGATCGTGCTTACTCAACGACGAGACACGAAGGAGCACAACAATGAGCACGACCACCAGCGTCGCTGTCGTCACTGGATCAGCACGAGGAATCGGACAGGGCATCGCACAACGCCTCGGCGCCGATGGACACCACGTCATCGTGGCAGACCTTCCCACCATGCAGGAGGGAGTACAGGAGACGGCGGCGACCATCAAAGCCGCCGGCGGCAAAGCCACCGGAGCCGAGGTCGACGTCACCGATCAGGCCTCGGTGGAAGCACTCGTGGCCACCGCCGTCGAGGTGGGCGGAAAGCTCGACGTCTTCGTGGCCAATGCCGGCATCGCTCAGGTCGAACCCCTCATCGACTACTCGAAAGAGGATTTCGAAAAGATCCTCAACGTCAACATCACCGGCGTGTTCCTGTCCTACCAGGCCGCTGCCAAGCAGATGATCGAACAGGGCAACGGCGGAAAGATCATCGGCGCCGCATCGATCGTCGCCTTCCGCCCGTTCGCGCTGCTCTCACCCTATTCGGCCACCAAATGGGCCGTGCGCGGACTGACGCAGGGCGCCGCGATGGAATGGGCGAAACACGGGATCACCGTCAACGCCTACGGTCCGGGCATCGTGGGAACCTCGATGTGGGATCTCATCGATGAGAAGCTCGGAGAACAGGAGGGATTGGCCAAAGGGGAAGCAATCAAGAAGTACGCGGGAGACATCCTTCTCGGACGTGTATCGGTTCCCGAGGATGTCGCGAACCTCGTGTCGTTCCTATCCAGCGAGGACTCGGACTACATCACCGGCCAGACCATGCTCGTCGACGGCGGCATGCAGTTCTCCTGAGACACACCGCGCCTACACCAGCACCACGTCCACCCACAGCATTTTCAATCGCAGTCGACCAAGGCTGTTCACCACCAGAGAGAAAGCAGGATCCTATGATCTTCATCGTCGTCAAGTTCCAGGTCAAGCCCGAGAAGGCCGAGGAATGGCCGCAGATCACCAAGGAGTTCACCGAGGCGACGCGAGCCGAACCGGGAAACAAATGGTTCGACTGGTCACGCAGCCTCGACGATCCCAATGAGTACGTGCTCGTCGAAGCCTTCGATGACGACGCTGCCGAAGCGCACGTGAAGTCCGACCACTTCCAGAAGGCGACCGCAGATGGCGGACCGATGAACAGCGCCCTCGTGTCCACTCCGAAGATCATCTCTCGCCAGATCGACGGTGAGGGCTGGGACGAGATGGGAGAACTCTCCATCGACTGATCCGGTGCCGCAGCGTTGTCACCGCCTCATGCCGGCGGCACCGCCTCATGCAGACGGAACCAGCGAATCGTGGGCCTGCGGAGATACCGCAGGCCCACCGCTGTGTCCGAAGGAATCTGCTCGGCGCGAAGCACTCGCCTAGACCGCACGCGGTCATATTAATCAGATCATTACAGTTGATTACCGCATGAACTCTCTTCATTATTGGCTATTGACGTGAATACATCATAGGTTTAGGATCAATTCTGTCACCAAGCCACGAACTCGACGCAGAGTTCCGGCTCGGGTCCAGTACGCGCAATGTTGCGTGATGCTGCTCATTCCGACAGAACGGCAAATCATGAGCGCCTATGAGGACATGAAGGTCGACGAGAGCCCTTCTCTGCGTATCAGCAGAGCGGTCAATGAGCTTCTCGATTCGACAGGCACCGTTCGCTCCGATGCACTCGTGACTGCAGACGCCCGAACGAACGACTCAACGTTCGTCGCTCCGACCCCGCTCTCCTGGTTGCGAGCATCTCAGACGCGCACTGACGACACCAGCCGCAACGACCAGCCACGGTGGATCGGTTCCGAAGCAGACTCATCCCGGACGGGAATCGTCCGCCGCTATTCCGAACAGCGAGTGACCCAAGCGCGCGCCCGCTCTGACAAGTTGGCTGGCTTCCGCTTCACGCACAAGGACAACATTGCGGTCAAGGACTATCCGCTCACTGCAGGAAATCCCTCTCTGCACAACCTTCGTCCACGGCTCACCTCACCCCTGCTGACGGCGATCGAATCCGCCGGTGGGGCCATCGTCGGAGCCAATCATATGGCGGAGTTCGCCCTGAGTCCCACCGGCCACAACCACTGGCTTGGTGACGGTGTGAATCCGCGCAATGAAGCATATCTGTCAGGTGGTTCGTCAAGCGGCTCTGCCATCGCAGTCGCGTCCGGCGCATGTGACGTTTCCTTGGGAACCGATACCGGCGGTTCGGTCCGCCTTCCTGCCTCGTTCTGCGGTGTGGTCGGCTATAAACCGAGTAACGATGTCTTCTCGACCACCGGTCTCATCCCATTGTCGGAGTCACTCGACACGATCGGACTGATCGCCTCAAACGCCGTCTCAGTCCGAACTGTCGCTGACGTTCTGTTCTCCGACGACGAAGTGGTCCCAACCGATGTCCGCGACCGTCTCGACCGTCCCGCGGCTGCGACCCTCACCGGGTTCGTTCATCTCTCGGTCTCCGCGGTGAGACGCACGTGCGACACAGCGGTCGCGGCAGCGTTCATAGCAGCGCTCACCCAGATCGGTCTCATCGATTCCAAAGAACACGGCACGCCTGGCGCCTCTCCGGAGGTGGACTATGACGATTCTGATCTCAACCGGCGAGCAGTCATCGTCGTCAGCGTCGAGGCGGCCCGCAATGTCGGCAGAATGCTCGATTGGAACTGGGATCGACTCGGGGACCAAGTGCTCTCACGAGTCAGTCGCGGTACATCTGTGTCCGCAATCGAATACGCCGACGCCATCGCCGAACGCCGTGCCTTGCAATCGGAATTCATCGAATCGGTGATGGGAAAATCCCGGTTCCTACTCACTCCGACCAGCCCGATCCCGGCACCGAAGTCACCCTCCTCTCTCAACTCGGCAGATCCCGAACAGCGCAGTGACTACATGCGCGCCAGCGCCTACGCCCGAACCATCAACTACCTCGGACTACCAGCCATCAGCATCCCGCTGCCGGCGACCGACGATGCGACCTCACCAGGACTCCAGATCATCGGCAGACCCTACGACGACCGTGCACTCCTCGACAGCGCGGTGTCCTTGTCGAAGATGCTCGTCTGAAGCGGCTCCGCCACCGAGTCCGAAGCATTGACCCGTACTCAACAATGACCCGGCCGAAGAAACTCCTGGAGAAAGGCACGACAACGATGTCCGTGGATACCAGCACAGAAGAAATGAAGATCGGAGCGCGCATGGATGCGCTCACGACGAACAAGGAACACAAGAAACTATTCGCATATATCGGTGCCGGCGCAATGATCGACGCCTACGACGTCTACGTGGCAGCCGGTGTGTCCGCTGCGCTTGTTTCGACAGGATTCGCGGGAGTCAGCGAAGTCGCAGTCTTCATGTCAATGACGTTCTTCGGGATGCTCCTCGGGGCCGCAACTGCCGGATTCGTCGGTGACAAGTTCGGCCGCCGCATGAGTTACCAGATCAATCTCCTCATCTTCGCAGTAGCAGGATTCGCCGCTGCATTGGCACCGAATTTTGAGTTCCTCGTCGGCACTCGGTTCATCATGGGCATCGGTCTCGGGGCCGAGCTTGTGCTTGCAGCCGCCATCCTCGGCGAGTTCGTGCCTCCGAAGAGCAGAGGACGGTGGACCGCGTTCCTTGGAATCCTTGTCAATTCAGGGCTGCTCTTCGCCTCGGCGATCGGCGCAGTGGTGATTTCGAACTTCGGCTGGCGCTGGATGTTCGTCATCGGCGCTGTCCTCGCCGTCATCGTATGGCTGGCCAGGACCCGTTGCCCGGAGTCACCTCGTTGGCTTGTCGTGCGAGGTCGACTAGCCGAAGCTCAGGAAATCGTCGAGAAGTTCGAGAAGCACTCGGCCACCACCATTGCGAACAATCTGCCCGATGCTCCCACAGCAGAGTCAACCGAGTCCAAAGAGACAACCAAGCGCCCGTTCTGGCAGCTCGCGATCCTCGGAACGGTGGTCGCCGTCGGTGTGAATATGTTCGTCTACGGTTTCATCTCCTGGATGCCAACCTTCTTCGTCGAACAGGGAATCGAGGTCTCCCAGTCCCTCGCCTACACGACAGCAATGGCATTGGGTGCTCCAGGTGGCGGCCTGGTCTGCCTCCTGCTCGTCAACAAGCTCAATCGCCGGACCGCAATCGTTGTGTTCTCGATTATCGTCATTCCACTCGGCCTGGCCTATGCGGCGGCGCAATCGATCGTCGTCATCGTACTCATCGGCATTCTGCTCGTGACAGTGATCTACACTCTCGTGACCTTTGTGCTCTATTCCTACATGCCTGAGCTCTATCCGACTCGGTACCGACTGCGCGGCACGGGCATTTCCTACACGTTCGCCCGAGGCGCTTCGATCGTCGTCCCCTTCGTGATGTCGGGTCTGTTCGTCAGCTTCGGGATCTTCGGCCCCATCGGATTCGTCTGCGTCATGGCACTGTGCATGATCATCGTCGTCTTCGTCATCCCGGTCGAGACCCGTGGCCGCAGCCTCGAGCAGATCTCCTGACCATCCCACCGCCATCCGTTCCGCACACCACTGAGAAATGAGAAGAGATATGACCACCCATGACGCCACCGTCGGCCGATTCTTCGACGACTACACCGTCGGAGACGTGTATCAGCATCCTTTCGGCCGCACGATCACCGAGGCGGACAACGTCTGGCTGACGAACCTGACGATGAACACGAATCAGAACCACTTCAATGATCACTTCGCCGCCCAGAACCCGATCACCGACGGCAAGGTCATCGTCAACTCGGGCCTCACTGTTGCCCTGGTGCTGGGACTGAGCGTGTACGACATGAGCCAGAACGCGATCTCGAATCTCGCGTTCACCGACATTCTGTTCCGCCACCCGGTCTATGTCGGCGACACGCTGTATGCGGAGAGCGTCTGCACCGAAGCGCGTCGTTCGAAGTCACGGGAGTACGCCGGCATTATCTCGATGACCACCAGGGGCCTCAACCAGGAAGGGACGACAGTGGTCACCTGGAAGCGCTCGGTCATGATCGCCACTCGCGACAGCGGCATCGGTCAGGGCTACTTTCCGGAGTCCGCCGACACCGTAACCGACTACAGCTGAGGCACTGATGACCAGATCCAACGCCGGAGCGCAGCCGCACACGGCCACCCATAGCAAGAGCGCAGGAGGAGACAAGATGAAGCCCCTCGAGGACATCCGCATCATCGCCGTCGAACAGTACGGCGCAGGTCCCTGGGGATCGATGCAGCTCGCCGACCTCGGCGCAGATGTGATCAAGATCGAAGATCCGACCACCGGCGGCGACATCGGACGCTATGTGCCTCCCTACCGCGAGGAAACGGACTCACTGTTCTACGAATCATTCAATCGCAACAAACGCAGCATCGCCCTGAGCCTGAATGACGACGAGGACCGAAAGGTATTCGACCGCCTCATCGCCGACGCGGACATCGTGTACTCGAATCTGCGCGGTGACGTCCCCGCCAAACTCGGCATCAGCTACGAGTCGCTCAGACACATCAACGAGCAGATTGTGTGCTGCAACATCTCGGGATACGGCGGCGAGGGGCAGGCGGCGAAACGGCCAGGGTACGACTACATGCTCCAGTCGGCCGCCGGATGGATGGACATCACTGGTGAGCCCGACGGACCGCCGACGAAATCGGGACTGTCGCTCGTCGACTTCAGCGGAGGGCTGGTCGCCGCGATCTCCATGCTCGCTGCGGTCCACGCGGCTCGACGTGACGGCGTCGGCACCGACTGTGACCTCAGTCTCTTCGACACCGCGATCTCTATGCTCACCTATGTCGGCAACTGGCATCTCAATGAAGGCTTCGAACCAACCCGGACCCCGAAATCCTCCCACCCATCCCTCGTCCCGTTCCAGGCATTCGAAGCCAGCGACGGCTGGCTTACCGTCGGCTGCGCCAAGGAGAAGTTCTACGTCCGCCTCGCCGAGGTGACAGGTGACCCGCGATTGACCGCTGAGAAGTTCTCCGACTTCGACAGGCGCATCGAGAACAAGACCGAACTGCTGGCGATTCTCGACGAGATCTTCGCCCAAGGCACTGCTGACGACTGGGTCGGACGGCTCGAAGCGGCAGGCGTACCGGTCGCCAAAGTCAAGAGCGTGTCGGAAGCACTCGCCGACCCTCTCGTGGAAGAGCGCGGTCTCATCTTCGACACCACTCACAGCCGATGGGGAACGATACGCAACATCGCCACGGCTCCCCGGGTCGGAGCACGAATGCAGACCAACCGCGCAGCACCCCAGATCGACGAACACCGCGCCGAGCTCCTGGCCGAGCTCGACATTCCGACGACAAGCAAAGGAGCATGAGCTCATGTTCGAACTCAGCGAAGAGCAGAACGACTTCAAAGCATCACTGCGCAGCTTCGTGGACAAAGAGATCGTCCCGGTCGCACGGCAGATGGAAGCCGACGGCGAGTACCCAGGGGACATCATCGACAAGCTCAAGGAGATGGGACTTTTCGGACTGACGATCCCTGAAGAATATGACGGGCTGGACATCGATCCGATCTCGTTCGGGATCGTCTTCGAGGAGCTGGCCCGAGGGTGGATGGGCATCGCCGGAGTCCTCGGCAGCCACACGATGGCGTCAAAGATGATCACCGAGCACGGGACACACGAACAGAAAGCCACGTACCTCGCCGAACTGGCACGAGGTGAGCGAAGGACGGGCCTGGCACTGACCGAACCGGATGCCGGAACGGATCTGCAGGGCATCAAGACCACCGCCAAGAAGGTCGGCGACAGGTATGTCATCAACGGGGCGAAGATGTGGATCACAAATGCGCGTCACGCCGATCCGCTGCCCGTTCTCGTCAAGACCGACTCCACAACCACTCCCGCACACAAGGGGATGAGCATCCTGCTCGTCGAGGCTGGCACTCCCGGATTCGAGGTCACCAAGGACATCCAGAAACTCGGCTACAAGGGTCCCGAGAGCTGTGAGATCGTCTTCGACCACTGCGAGGTCGGGGAGAAAGCACTGCTGGGCGGTGTCGAAGGACGTGGGATGCAGCAGGTCCTTTCGGCACTGCAGTGGGGACGAATCAACATCGCCGGACGATCCGTCGGTATCGCACAGCGGGCGCTCGAAGAATCGGTCTCCTATGCCCAGGAACGAGAATCGTTCGGGCGGCCGATATCAGAATTCCAGGCCATTCAGCTCCGCGTCGGTCGCATGGCGACACGGGTACAGGCGGCTCGCCAACTGATGTACTGGTCGGCTCAGACCCTGCTTCAGGGCCGCGCCGACGGTGAGACGGGAATGGCCAAGGTCTTTTGTTCCGAAGTCGCGCTGGAATCAGCGATCGAAGCCATGTCCATCCATGGCGGGTACGGCTATTCGAAGGAATACGAGATCGAACGGCTTTACCGCGACGCACCGCTCATGAGCATCGGCGAGGGCACCAACGACGTCCTCAACACCGTGATCGCCAAATCCATCTTCGCCGGTCGCACCAAGATCTGAACTCAGGAGAACTCATGACAAGCATTTCCGAAACCATCGCCGCCGCGATCTCCTCGATCAGTCTCGACGACGTCCCCGAGACCGTGCAGCTGCGCGCCCGACATCTCATGCTCGACTCTGTGGGGGTCGGCATCGCCGCGAGCACCAGTGCTTTCGCCGAGGTTGCCCTTGAGGGACTGTCGACGCTCGGTTCTGGCGATGTGCCCGTCATCGGCAGTGCCTCGACGCTGTCGAAATCCGGTGCAGCGATCGCCAATGGTCTGATGATCCACGGCCACGACTTCGACGACACACACATCGCCGCGGTCTCCCATGTGAGCGCATCGTCGCTGGCTGCGGTCATCAGTGCCGGCGCCGGGAACGAGTCGATCAGCTTCGGCGACCTCCTCCTCGGGTACATCCTCGCCATTGAGGTCAATGCTCGGCTGGGCATGGCCGTCGACGGACGCTTCCACGACAAAGGATTCCACCCGACGGGAGTCCTCGGAGCCTTCGGCTCAGCCATCGGCGTCGGCAAGCTCCACGACCTCAACGCCAGGCAGCTCGTCGCTGCCCAGGGCATCGCGGGATCGTTCTCCTCTGGAGTTCTGCAGTTCCTCGATGAGGGGACACCGACCAAGCGGCTTCACCCCGGTTGGGCAGCGAACTCGGGTCTGCACGCGGCAGCATTGGCTGCGTCCGGATTCGACGGGCCCACCGAGATCTACGAAGGTCGTTTCGGTCTCTACCGAACACACATCCAAGACGCCGAGGCACCGGATACCGAACTCTTCGACAACCTCGGCGAAGTGTGGGAGGTCGATAATGTCGCAGTCAAGCCGTTCCCGACCTGCCATTTCACCCATTCCTTCATCGACATCGCGCTGCGTTTGCGAGAAGACCCGTCGTTCGACTACGACAAGATCGAGACGATCACGGCGAAGATCCACGAGGTACCGGGCAAGGTCGTCTGCGAGCCAGTCGAGGACAAGCTGCGGCCCCGGGGAGAATATGATGCGAAGTTCAGCCTGCCTTACCTCACCACCGCGGCCCTGAAACACGGGAAGATCACCTTCTCGGAGCTCGAGGAGTCGGCACGGTCGGATGATCAGGTGCTCGCGGCGGCGGCGCTGGTGACTGTCGAACACGATCCGGCCAGCCTGTATCCGAAGGCGTTCTCCGGCGACCTTGCCATCACGCTCAAGGACGGCACGGTCCTGCATGAGTCCGAACAGATCAACCGCGGACATGAGTCCCGACCACTGACCAACTCCGAGGTGGTCGCGAAGTTCTCAGATTGTGCCGATCCGATCCTCGGAGCACAGCGTGCGGAGTCCATTCGCAGCACGATCACCGACGCGCCTCTCGAGCGCACGGCGAGCGAGATCATCGGCGAATTCAGTGGCTGATCCTCACCGCGACCATGACGACACTGTGGGTGGGGCCACTCGCGCGATGTCAGCTGTGGGCCCTGGTTGGCTCTTCGTCCCGGCCGACCGACCAGAGCGATTCGCCAAGGCCATCGCAGCTGCGGACATGACAGTCATCGACCTCGAGGATGCGGTTCGACACGACGACAAGGCCCGGGCCCGAGAGGTGCTGCGTTCCGCAGAGCTCGACCCGGTGGATGTCTGCATCCGCGTCAACGGCTTCGGCACCGACCACATCGACGAGGACCTCAAAATGGTCCGCGATCTCGGAATCACGAGGGTCATGGTGCCGATGGCTGAAGCGGGCCAGCCCTTCGCCTCATTGACAGGGTTCCACGTGATCGCCCTCATCGAGACCGCCAAGGGTGTTCTCGAAGCCGATCAAATCGCGGCGCACACCTGTGTGGAGGGCCTGGCTCTCGGTTCAGTTGACCTGCAGCTTGACCTGGGGGCACGGGGTTCGGCGGCGCTGTTCGACAATCTGCTCGTCTTCGCCAGGATGACAGTCCTCTTCGCCGGTCGGGCACACAAGACTGCAGTGATCGATTCTGTGCATCCGACCGTTACGGACGAACCAGGTCTGCGCGAAGCGGCGGCCGCTGCGGCCGCATACGGATTCGACGGAAAGATGGGTATTCATCCCCGGCAGATCGAGACCATCCGCTCCGTGTTCGCTCCCGACGAGCGAGAACTGCGCTGGGCTCAGAATGTGACCTCCGAAGCTGGATCGCGGCAAGTGGGAGCTTTCATGCTCGACGGCGAGCTCATCGACGACGTCGTCATCCGACGGGCGGAAAGGCTGCTGAAGCTCTCTCCCTGAGTCTCATTGCCGTTCATATCAACAGCGCCTCTGTCTCGAAAACGCGAGGCACTGGCCGCAGCGATCACGATCGAAGAGGTCACCCCGGGCATGCGTGTCATCCGCTCTCAGTCCCGCGGTGAACCAACTCGGCTCGCTGTCGCTGATCCTCTCCTGCTCTGAAGAGACAAATGGATGCACAACGGAGAAAAGTCGTGGATCTCAAACGCTGGGGAGTCATCGTTCTACACGGTCATGGCGGTGACCGGTCCCCGCGGACAGAGCGGCAGAGACATCACGGCCTTTGCCGCCGAGCACGGGTATCCCGAACTCAGCCTCGGGGCGAAGGAACGCAAACTCGGCATCAAGGGCAGCCCGACAAGAGAACTCATCTTCGACGACTGCCGCATTTCCGCTGATCGGATCGTCGGGCAAAAGGGACACGGCCTAGAAGTCGCTTTGCACACTCACGGCCATGCTCGCATTACGATTGCAACACAGGCCGTCGGCGTAGCCCACGGCACGTCGGACTACGCAATCGGACTCGTCAAGGAGCGGAGCAATTTGGTCATCGAATCGCCGAGTTCCAAAGGATCCATTTCATGCTCGCAGACATAGGGATGAAAATGGGGGCCGCACGGCAGTTGATATACGTCACAGCGTCCAAGAGCCAACGGAAAGACCATGACCTCGGATTCTTCAGCGCGGCGGCGAAGACTTTTACCTCAGATGCGGCCAAAGCGATCGCCACAGATGCGGTCCAACTGCTAGGTGGTGCGGGCTACGTCATCGATCATCCCGTCGAGCGGATGATGCACAACGCCAAGATCATCCAGATCTGCGAAGGAACCAACCAGGCGCAGCGACTCGTCTTGGGTCGAAGTCTGTTGAACCGAGGAGCTGAAAAGGTGTACGAAGCACACGGAACCATCGATACAATCGTCGTCCAGACGAGAGTCGGCGGAGTCTGAGATGGTCGAATCCAAAACGGCTTATGCCGTCGTTGCAGAGAAGCTGCGCCGCCAGATCCTTGATGGAACGTTCGCTGCCGGATCCCGATTGCCCACAGACGCTGAGCTCCGAGAAACGTATGCCGTGGGTCAGAGCACGATCCGTGAGGCCCTACGAACTCTGTCGAGTGAACATCTGGTCAGGAGTGTTCGCGGAGTCAACGGGGGAACGTTCGTCACGATCCCCACCGTCGGGCACCTGGGATCCCAGCTCGAAGTCGGGGTAACCCTGCTCGCGTCATCCGAGTCGATCTCCATCGATGACCTCATGGAGATTCGTCATATCACCGAGGTTCCAGCCGTCGGATATGCGGCGTCCCGTCGAACAGACGCGGATCTGGAGAAGCTGAGGAATTCCGACCCGAGTCTGCACAGCGAGGCATCCTCGTTCACCAGCCATTCGACCTTTCATCAGCAGATCGTCGAAGCGGCTCACAATCCGCTGCTGGAGATCGTCACTATTCCCCTCTTCAACGCGCTGCAGAACATCGTCGGTGATGCCAACGCTGCCTCCAATATCGGTTCGAGCGTGAGCCACGACCATTCGAGGCTCTTCGAAGCCATCGTCGACCGAGATTCCATGGCTGCGATGAATCTGATGCGCAGGCATCTTGATTCCGTATCTGACTATTATCGGAGCCTCGAATAGCCACATGGACTCGAACTGGTTGCAGAGTTCCTATACTCAAAACTTGCACGCTTTCGATGCCCCGAGGATCCCATCCGCAGGCGGCTCCTCAAGCATCCTGCCGGACGAGAGATGCCCCCAGGTGAGATCGTCGAAGCAAACAGCGAGGAACTCACCACCAGCCAGCCAGCCAGCGGTCTTCCAACATCTCAAGCTCCTGCAGGAAGCCGTCGAACCGGGGGTAACAATCGCCCCCAAAGAGGCCCTCGACACCATAAATCACCATTGACTTATATTGATAGATGCTTATAATTCAGATATGCACGCTTTCGACATCCTCGGCGATCCCGTCCGGAGGAGAATCATCGAGCTCCTCAGGGAGGGCGAACTGAGCGCAGGCGATGTCGTCAGCGCGGTCGGAGAGGAATTCGGCATCAGCCAGCCGGCCGTGTCGCAGCATCTCAAGCTGCTCCGCGAAGCCGGGTTCGCAACTCAGCGAGCCGAAGGCACGAGACGCCTGTATTCCTTAGATCCGACGCCGCTCAAGGCCGTCGACCAATGGATGGATCCTTTCAAACGATTCTGGACACCGAAGCTCGACGCATTGTCGACCGAGATCGCGCGCGGCAAGAGGCAGAAACGACTGACCGATCCACCGACTCGATCCACCGACTCGACGACTCCACCCGCCACTCCCGAGGAGAGATCATGACCGACCAGAATGAGATCATCGCAGCACAGGCCGAGAACGTCGATCGGGACCTGTCCATCGAACTCGACAACGGCACCCAGCACACGGTCCAGTCGATCAGCCAGTCATATCCGACCACGGTCGACGACCTCTGGGACGCGTGTACGAATCCCGAGCGGCTGGAACGCTGGTTCGCACCCGTCAGCGGGGACCTCGACCTCGGCGGCCGCTACAACATCGAGGGCAACGCCTCCGGCACGGTGACCGCCTGCGAGCCACCTCGGTCCTACAGCATCACCTGGGAGTTCGGTGGAGACTCGAGTCAGGTCACCGTGAGAGTCGACGAGGATGGCGACCGCGCCCGGATGACGCTGGAGCACTCCCATTCGGCCGAGGCCGGTTCAGATTTCTGGACCCAGTTCGGCCCCGGTGCCACGGGCGTGGGTTGGGACCTAGCGTTCCTCGGCCTCGCTCTGCACCTGATGGCAGGAACGGGCAGACCCGAAGACGAAGAGGCCTTCATCCAGTCGAAGGCGGGAGAGACGTTCGTCCGCGAATCCAGCAGGCGCTGGGGTGAAGCATCGGCTAAAGAGGGAACGCCTGAGGCCGATGCCACCGCGGCGGCCGAGCGCACCACCGGCTTCTACCTCGGCCAACCTCCGGCCTGAAAACGCCGCGCAACCTCAGACGCCGGACTCGCCATAGGCGTCCATGAACATGCCGATCAGCCCGTCAACGGCCCCCTCGTCGATAGCACGGTCCGTGAGCAGCCATCGATAGTACAGCGAGCCGACGAGCACCTCGACGACGGCAGCCAGATCGGCGTCGCTCTTCAGCTGACCCTGTTGCTGGGCGAGATTGATGCGTTCCAAGGTGCTCTCCTCGACTGTCTTGAGGAACCGCGAGTGGATGGCCGCTCGCAGAGACTCATCCGACTGCGCAGCGGCGATGACAGCACGGTAGATCGGGCCCAGCGGCGCGTGCGAGAGCGCATAGCTCGAGCGCAGGAACTGCTCGCGCAGGTCAGCTCTGATCGCGCCCTGCGACCGGTAGTCCAGCTCGCTGGACCATACGTGGCTGAGAGCATCGAGGAGAAGATCAGCAATCGTGGGCCACCGCCGATAGATCGTGTGCTTGCCCACGCCCGCACGGCGAGCGATGGCCTCGACCGTCAAGCCGCGATAGCCCACCTCCTCGGCGAGAGACAGCGTGACATCCAGGAGCTCGAGCGTGCGCTCCGAACCGCGGCGGCGAGGCGTCGATGACGGGGACATAGCTTCACGGTATCACTAACGGCACGATATGTGCCGTTGACGTCTGATTCCGTGCCGACTACACTGGTCCAGCATCGGCACACATCGTGTCGTTAGGGATGCCGACAGCATGAACCCGTCGCTGTCCCTTCGCCGCCAAGCACCTCAATGATGAGAGTGAGCAATCATGAACATCGCACTGTGGATCGTCGCAGGCGCCCTGGCCGTCGGCTACATCGCCGGCGGAATCATCAAACTGACCTGGACGCACGAGAGATATGCCGCCAGACTGCACTGGCCGGAGGACTTCACCCCCGGCACCGTGAAGTTTATGGGGGTCATCGAAATCGCCGGCGGGCTCGGACTGGTCCTGCCCGGACTGCTGGGTATCGCACCCGTACTCGTACCCATCGCCGCATCGGGCATGGCACTCTACATGGCGGGGGCCGCAACCGAGCGGATCCGCAGGCTCGAATACAGGGAGCTGCTCGGGGACCTGCTGTTCCTGACCGGTCTGATCTTCGTGGCCTGGGGGCGTTTCGCTCTCATTCCGTTGGGCTGAATGGGCGAAGGGCCGAGCACCACCTCATGCCCGTCCCACGCCTCATTCAGACCGACGTGCTCCCAGCGCCAACCGCGCGATATCCCTGAGCACTGCGAACTCTTCGCTGTCCTCGAGCAGCCCTTTGAGCTCGACCGCGGCCTGACCCAGCACGGCCCGGTAGGCGCCGGCGACATTGTCCGGCTCCCGAGTCAGTGGGTAGGACACGCACAAGGCAAGGATGGCTCCGCCGACTGTGAAGGCCACACTCGCCGAGGCGGTTCCCTTCACCCGTGCCTGCTTCGTGGCGTAGAACTCCTGCGGGTTGCCCGGCCCGCACAGCGCCAGCGCGGCAGATCCGCCGTCGACGAGCGGGAGGACGGTGCCGACGCTGCGGGAGACGCGGAGTTCGTGGTCGGCTTCGACATTGCGCACGCACACCCTATCCTCCCCGACACGGACCCACAGTTGCACCGACTCACTGGTCAGGGTTCGCAGATGCTCGAGCACCGAGTTCGTTGTTGCGATGCTGCGTCTGCCCGGGAACGGCCCCAGGCGCAGCAGCCCGTTGCTGTCACGGACGATGAAGCGGTGAGTGCGCAGATCCGCCAGCAGCCGGTAGGTCGTTGACTTGGAGTAGCCCAGACGACGGCACACCTCGGCGGCGGTCATCGGCGAGTCCTGCAGTGCCGTGAGGATCGCGGCACTGCGGTCGATGACGCCGATCTCCTTGGCCGAGGCGGCCGAGACGTCGGAGCGGCCAGAGGACTCGGAGCCGCCAGTGGCTGCGGAGCTATCAGTCATGGTGTTCTCTCTCATGCCACGCTCACATCGGCCAACAGCTGGCGGCGGCGCACCCACCAGCGGAAGATGATGGGTCCGACGATACCCAGGACCATGAGCACGATGATCGACAGTGACACCGGGCGGGTCAGCAACGGCATGAACGATCCGCCCGAGATCTGGAGCATGCGCCGGAAGTTGTTCTCCAACAGCGGCACCAGGACGAGGGCCAGGATGGACGGAGCCAGTGGAATTCCGCCCTTATCCATGAGGTATCCGATGACGCCGAAGATGCCGAGCAGCATCAGTCCGAACAGGCTGAATTCGATCGCGTAGGCACCGATGGCCACGAGGACGAGGATGGAGGAGAACAGGATCTCCTTGGGCATCTTCAGCAGTTTGACGAAGACACCTACGAGCGGCAGGTTGAGGATGATCAGGGCCACGTTGCCGATGTACATGCTCGCGATGATCGTCCAGATCAGGCCCGATTCGTCGCGGAAGATCAGCGGTCCCGGCTGCAGTCCGTACATGGTGAAGACGAAGAGCAGCAAGGCCGTCGTCGCCGATCCCGGGATGCCGAGGCTGAAGAGCGGAATCATGGCTCCGCCGACTCCGGCGTTGTTCGCGGCCTCGGGTCCGGCGACGCCTTCGATGGCACCGTGGCCGAACTCGGACTTCCGCTTCGAGATCCGCTTCTCCATGATGTAGGACATGAACGAGGCCAGGGACGGGCCGACTCCGGGCAGGATGCCGATGATGAACCCGAGCACCGAGCCGCGGGCCCAGGGCATTGCCGAGCGCTGCCAGTCCTGCTTCGTCATCCATTTGTCGTCTCCGAAGCTCTGAATCACATCTTTGGCTCCGCGCCCCAATGCGAGGTTGCGGATCGCTTCGGGGATGGCGAAGAGGGCCATAGCGAAGATCGTGAAGTCGATGCCGTCTGAGAGCAGGCTCATGCCGAAGGTCTGGCGCGGCAGGCCCGTCTGGAAGTCGAGACCGACGAGGCCGACTGCCAGGCCGATGAAGATCGAGATCAGAGCCTTCGCCCGCGAGCCGGACGACATCGTCGAGGCCAGCAGGAGTGCTGTGGCCATGAGCAGGAAGTATTCGGTGGAGCCGAAGACGTTCGCCAGTCTCACGAGCACGGGAGACAGGAACGTCAGCCCGATGATCGCCAGGGTCCCGGCGAGGAAGGATCCGATTGCTGCGGTCGCAAGCGCGGCCTTGCCCCGACCTCGGCGAGCCATTTCGTAGCCTTCGATGGCGGTCACCGCACTGGCGACCTCACCAGGGGTTTTGATGAGTGTGGCGGTGATCGAGCCGCCGTACATGGACCCGTAGTAGATGCCGCAGAGCAGGATGAGTCCGTGCACCGGCTCCATCCCGAAGGACACCGGGATGAGAATGGCGATCGCAGAGATCGGGCCGATGCCCGGCAGCACGCCGACGACGGTGCCCAACAAGACGCCGAGGAGTGCGAAAGCGAGGCTCAAAGGTTCGAGTGCCGAGGCGAAGCCGCCGCCCAGATCGATGAGTGTATCCATGCCCGCCCCCTATCCCAGGATCCCGACGGGCAGGTACACGGCCAGCCCGTAGACGAATGCGACGTAGATGACGACGGCGAAGAGCACCGAGAAGATGAGGTTGCGCACCCACCGGTGCGGGGCATAGATGCTGGTCATCGTCATCAGGAAGGCCGCCGTGGAGAGCAGGAAGCCGACCGGGATGAGGATTCCGAGGTAGATGAAGAAGAGCGCGAACTGCAGCACGACCTGCTTCGACTTCGGTTCCTCGGGAGCATCAAGAACGACGCCCGCAGGCTCGACGTCCACCACATCCTCGGACGCGTCAGCGCCGCCGCTCGCCGAGGCACTGCCCGCCGAGGTGGTTCCGCTGGGGACCACCTCGGCGATTTTCTGGCTCCGGTACAGGGCCTGTCCGACGAGGAAGAGGCCGAGCACGAGGAGCGCGATGCCCACGATCGCAGGGAAGGTCGCCGGGGTGACGATGTTCTTCGTCTCCTGGATCCAGAAAGTCGCAACGTAGTAGACCGCGCCCACGAGCGTGACGGCGATGCCGGTGATGACATCACCCCTGAGCGCCGGAGTGAGCGTCCTCATTTGCTGTTGCCCAGTTCGGTCTCTTTGACGCCCTCCTCAACGGTGGCGGCTGTGTCTTTGGCATACTTCTCAGCTTCGTCGCCGGTGAGGAATTCGGGTGCCCACTGATTCTTGTCCAAGGTGTCCTTCCAGGTCTTCGTCTCGCTGACCTCTTCAAGGGTCTTGGCCCAGTAGTCGACAGCTTCCTGTGGCATTTCGGCCGGTCCGTAGACTCCGCGCCAGTTGCCAAGGGTCACGTCGTAACCGGAATCCGCAGCTGTGGGAACCGAGTCGTATGGGGCCTGCAGCGGCTCCTTTGCGAAGGTCACGAGTGGTTTGATGTCACCGGATTCCAGCACGGAGCGGAACTCGCTCAGCCCGGCGATGGCGACCTTCGCATCACCATTGAGCATGGCGGTGGTCTGCTCGCCGCCGCCTTCGTAGTTGACGAAGTTGATGTCAGCCGGGTCGACTCCGGCTTCCTTGGCGAACAGTGCGAACGGCAGCGTGTCATCGCCGGATGCGGCCACAGTGACCTTCTGCGGGTCCTTCTTCAGCGCTTTGACCAGGTCCTCGACCGATTTGATGTCACCCTTGTCCGGGGAGACGACCATGAAGTCCTCAACGTACATCGTGGCGATGAGGGTAGTGTCCTCAGGGCCGAATTCGCAGAGTCCGCGAGCCTTCATCGTCTGGCTGGCCAGCGAGGTGATCGCGATCTGGTCGTCCTTGCCCTTCTCCTGCTGCATCATCGATGTCATCCACATGCAGCCCGTACCGCCGGGCTTGTTCTGGACCGGCAGCGGGGAGGAGACGATCTCCTCCTTCTGCAGAGCTTCGACGAGGGCACGCGCGGTGGTGTCCCAACCGGAGCCGGGTTCAGATGGGACGTTGACCGTCACCGGGCCCTTCGGGTAGTCGCTGCCCTCCCCCGGCGCCTGTGCCTTGTTGCCGCAGCCTGTGGCGACGAGTGCCAGTGAGGCAAGCACTGCACCGACCTTGAGTGCGGGCTTCACCGCCCTGTTCCTCCGGCTCGCCGAGGTGGCCCGTCCTTGTCCTGTGATCGCCGTTGACCGCATTGCTTCTCCTTCGAATGCAACTGATATGTGCTGTTGTGGAATGTCTGTGCTGGTGGCAGCGAGAGTGCTGGTGAGGCCTGGGGCGAGCCCGGGCACCGGAGTGTTACTGAGACTGTGTCTTCGATTCGCCGACATCGGCGTCGACGGGTTCGGCTCTCGAATCCGACTCGAGGCCGGCCTCCCGCGCCGAGGCATCGGCTGGACCATCCCTGTAGCGGACATTGTGCTCACCGGGTTCGGGCACGTCGCTGCGCAGACCCAGCCGACGTCCACCGAAGGTCAGCGGCAGCAGGGGAACATCAACCTGGTCACCGCTGGGCAGGCCGGTGCTGGCCAGAGCACCAGATGCGACGAGGTGGGCGTCGGTGGTGAGGTCGGCCGGGGTGTTCACCGGGGCAACCGGCAGTCCGCGGCGGGTGCATTTCTCCTCGATCTGAGCGAGATCGAGCAGGGACAGGGCGGCCTGCAGTTCGCGGTGGATGCGATCGCGTTGATCGACGCGTCCCTGGTTCGTCTCGAGGTCCTGA
Source organism: Brevibacterium sp. RIT 803 (assembly GCF_016892625.1). Taxonomy (GTDB): domain Bacteria; phylum Actinomycetota; class Actinomycetes; order Actinomycetales; family Brevibacteriaceae; genus Brevibacterium. The sequence goes on along the minus strand of NZ_JAFEMW010000005.1, from coordinate 477,081 downwards.
TCACCGGCCAGCTGTGTCAGGTCGAACTCGTCGCAGAGGTCATGCCATTGCCCGTCGCTGACGGCTGCGACGAAGATCTGGTCATCGTGCTTGTCGCGGAAGATGTCGTAGACGGCCCAGGTGGCTCGACGAGTGGGCATCGGACGCAGCGGCTCCCCGCTGAGCTGCGCCTGTGCCATGTGCGTGCCGACGAGGAAGGCGTTGTTCTCGAACAGGGCGGAATTGATGACCTGCCCCTCACCGGTACGTTCGCGCACGCGCAGTGCCGAGAGCACGCCGATGACCCCGAACATTCCGCCCATGATGTCGTTGACGCTGGCTCCGGCGCGCAGCGGCTGTCCGGGCGGGCCGGTCATATAGGCAAGGCCGCCGAGCATCTGCACGACCTCGTCGAGGGCGGTGCGCTGACCGTAGGGTCCGGCCAGGAACCCCTTGAGGGAACAGTAGATGAGGCGCGGATTGCGCTCGGCGAGTTCCTCGTAGCCATAGCCCATGGATTCCATCTTCCCGACCCGAAAGTTCTCGAGGAGAACATCGGCGGAATCGATGAGGGACAGAGCGACGTCACGGTCGGTCGCCTCGGCGATGTCGAGCTGGACGGACTGCTTGTTGCGATTGAAGGCGGGGAACAGCCCGGACCCCGAGCCGGGCAGATAGCGGGTCTTGTCCCCGGCACCGCGCGGTTCGACCTTGATCACCTCGGCGCCCAGATCGGCGAGGATCATCCCACAGCTGGGACCCATGACCATATGGGAGAACTCGATGACGCGGATGCCAGCCAGCGGTAGTTCCTCTGCGCCGACGATCGAGGATTCGCCCTGCTCAAGCATGGTAGGCCGCCGGAACAGCGGGGATAGCAGACAGACTCGACGTCAGCTCGTGGCCGACCGCTGCCGTCAGCGGTTCCCTGACTGCCGAGAGAGCGTCAACGTCGACTCCGGTGGCCACGCCTTCACGGTGCAGGAGGTGAACAAGGTCGTCGGTGCCGATGTTGCCGGCCGCACCCGGGGCAAAGGGACAGCCGCCCAGGCCGCCCATGGCCGCATCGAAATTCGAGATTCCCAGGTCGAGGGCCGCGATGACATTGGCCATTCCGAAGTTGTACGTGTCGTGCAGATGCAGGCTCACCGGTCTGTCCGGGAAGGCCTCCAAGACCGCCGAGGTGTTCCTGGACACCAACGATGGGTTGGCGTTTCCGATCGTGTCGGCGACCCCGATGCCGTGTGCCCCGGCTTCGACGAAGGGACGCAGAACCTCGACGAGGTGGCCGGCGTCGGTGATGCCGTCGAAGGGGCAGATGAAGCTGACCGCGGTGGTGATGTCGAAGCGCACACCGTTGTCACGGGCGAAGGTCGCGGCCTCGAGGAGACGCTGCGTGGCCTGGACGATCGGGGCATCGGAGTTCGCCTGGGAATGGCCCTCGGAGGCGGAGAGGACGAGCTTGATGTTCTTCGCTCCGGCGTCGACGGCGCGTTGGGCGCCCTTGAGGTTGAACACCAGGGTGAAGAAGTCGATGCCCTCGGCCTCATACGGCTGGAGGCGCTGCAGGACCTCGCCGGTGTCGGCCATCTGCGGGACCTTCTTCGGATTGACGAACGATCCGACCTCGATCTCCTTCAGCCCCGCGGCGATGAGCTGCTGGCCCAGAGCGACCTTGGCGTCGGTGGGCACGATGGCGTCTTCGATCTGCAGACCGTCACGCAGCGTGGTGTCGAGAATCGTGACCGATGTTGGACGAACCATGGTGAGAGCTCCTTCATTGATCTGCCTCATTCCCGGAGACCGGGACGAGAGCGGCACCACGCTCCTTTGCGTGTTGCCGTCTGCACCCAACATAGCCGTTCCCCACATCCCTGCGGTGAGCGCGGACGCGAAATGCTCGCTATATGAGAAGCGGCAAAGAAGTGAAGACAATCACTCCCATTAAATGGGACGAAGGATCTCGACAGTTCGGACGTGGGTGTTCGGTTCCGGCTTGAGGCGCCGCCCAATGCTGTTGTGTTTGTTCAGTCGCGCTCGGGCAGCTGTCCGCCGAGCTGCTCGAGCACCTCGTCGGTGTGCTCACCCAGGTCCGGGCCGAGGTGGTCGATCGGGATCGAGGAGCCGCCGATGACCGGGGTGATTCCCGGGAAGGCCACGTCGGGCAGCGTCTCTTCACCGGTCGAGACATCGAGATGTTGGATCATGCCGCGTGCGGCGAGCTGCTCGTCGGCCACAAGATCCTCTGCGGTGTAGATCGGCCCGGCGGGAACTCCGGCGGTCTCCAAAGTGTCGACAACCTCGGTGACATCGCGCTTCTCACACCAGTCGCCGATGGCTTCGTCGAGTTCCTCACGCCGATCCCAGCGACCGGCGTTGGTCTGCAGATCGGGATCCTCGCCCAGGTCCGGACGGTCAACGGCCTCCATGAGTCGCTTGTAGATTCCGTCGCCGTTGCCGGCGATGACCACGGATTTTCCGCCGGCGCAGAGGTAGCCGTTCGACGGGGCGATGCCCTCCATCCGGCCGCCGGTGCGAGTGCGCGTCTCACCGAATGCGGAGTAGTCGGGGACGAGGGATTCCATGACGGAGAACATGGCTTCGTTCAGTGCGACGTCGACGGTGCGATCGGCCAGGGACGCCCTGCCTTCGAAGCTGTGATCGGAGCCGGTAACAGCCTCGGCGGCACCGGCGATCTTCTGGCGCTGTCGATCGAAGAGCATCATCACCGCACCGAATGCGGCCTGCATACCGGCGATGGAGTCGCCGATCGAGATGCCCACGCGCACCGGCGGCCGGTCGGGGTCGCCGACGAGTTCGCGGAATCCGGAATAGCCTTCGGCGACGGCGGCGAATCCGGGACGCTCGGACATGGGCCCTGTCTGGCCGAAGGCAGAGATGCGCACGAGGATGATGTCGGGGTTGGCCTCTTCGAGGACATCGGGTCCGAGACCCCACTTCTCGATGGTTCCGGGGCGGAAGTTCTCCAGCACGATGTCGCTGCGACGCACGAGCTCGAGAGCCGAGGCCCTGCCTTCCTCTGAGCGAAGGTCGAGGACGACGGACTTCTTGTTGCGGTTGATGGTCCGGTAGAGCATTGAGGTGGTGCCCTGCTTGAGGCGCCAGTTGCGGAGCTCGTCACCCGTGCCGGGGCGCTCGATCTTGATGACCTCTGCACCGAAGTCGGCAAGCATGCGCCCGGTGGTGGGTGCCGCGATGTAGTTGCCGAGTTCGAGGACTCGCACACCGCTGAGTGGAAGACGACGTGCTGTCATGTCGATGCTCCTGTTCGTCGATCGGGCTCGGATCTGTCTACCGGACTGCGCCGGTCGATGCCGTACCGGTCTGTTCCGGTTTCTGTCTTTCTGCAATGGTGCCAGGTCAGCAAGATCAACAGCGACATTTCGAAATTCAGGACGTCCTCGGGTCGACGAATCCAGCGTCCATCCACTGACGGGGAGTAGTGACGGGAGGACTGACGGGAGGTGGAATCGATGACCCTATCTTGTTGAAACGTCATTCACCGCGACGGTTATCTCCGAGCTTCCTGTGAAGATCGGCGGGAAATGAACAGCCTCTGAGACTTGAGCCAATTTCACGCAATTTCCCTTGTTCCCCCTTGTGGCAGGACTGTTGATGTTTAAGACTGGCAACCAAGCCGCAAGACGCGGCCGTATGCCATCAACCAAGGAGCTAAACATGTCGGAAAACTTTGGACAGGACAACGAGAACTTCGGCGGCGGCGACCAGGAGCAGCAGGGCGGCGGCTTCGGTGGCGGCCAGGAACAGGGCGGCCAGCAGCAGGGTAACCAGCAGCAGGGTGGCGACCAGGGCGGCTTCGGCGGCGGCGACAACGAGCGCGGCGAAGGTGGCCAGGGCGGACAGCAGTCCGAGCAGGGCGGCTTCGGCGGCGGCAACGAGCAGAGCGGCCAGCCCCAGGGAGGCCAGCAGTCCGGCGGCCAGGAATCCGGCGGCTTCGGCGGCGGCGACAACGAGCGCAGCGAAGGCGGCCAGGGCGGACAGCAGTCCGGTGGCCAGGAACAGGGCGGCTTCGGCGGCAACGAAGGCAACCAGGGTGGCAGCGACCAGCAGGGTGGCGGCTTCGGCGGCGACAACGAGCAGGGCGGCCAGCAGCAGGGCGGCTTCGGTGGCGGAAACGAAGGCGGCCAGGAACAGGGCGGCTTCGACCAGCAGCGCTGATTCCCTCAGCCTCACGCAGTAACTGAAGAGGGGCGGTACTCCCGATCGGGAGTACCGCCCCTCTTTCATGCTTCTAGGCTGTCGTCACCCGGTGACGGCCACCGCCTGGCGGTGGCGACCGAGGCCGTCGATCTCCATCTCAACGACATCGCCATCGGTCAGGAACGGGAACTTCCCCGACATCGCCACGCCCTGAGGTGTGCCGGTCAGGATCACGTCTCCGGGCTCGAAGGGCATCGTCTGGCTGAGCTGATAGATGATCTGCCCGACGTCGAAGATCAGGTCGCTCGTCGACGAATCCTGCCGCACCTCGCCATTGACCCAGCTGCGCAGCTGCAGGGACCCGGGGTCCACCTCGGCGGCGGGCCTGATCCAGGGACCCAGTGGAGTGAAGCCGGGAAGGTTCTTCCCTTTCGACCACTGGCCGCCGGATTCCTCGATCTGGAACCTGCGTTCGGACAGGTCGTTGGCCAGCACATAGCCGGCCACGTGCGAATATGCCTCCTCAGTCGAGGCGACTCTGAAGGCCCGGGTGCCGATGACCAGCCCCAGCTCGACCTCCCAGTCGGCCTTCGTGGCATAGGGCGGCAATTCGAGTCGGTCGTAGGGGCCGGCAATCGTCGAGGGCATCTTGAAGAAGACGACGGGCGCCTTGGGCGGTTCGGCTCCCGTCTCTCGAGCATGCGCCGCGTAGTTCATGCCCACGCACACCACTGCCGAGGGGCGCGAGATTGGCGCTCCGATGCGCAGGTCCTCCGCTCCGTCGAGGGGATCGAGGCTGCCTTCGTCCAGTGCGGTACGGACCCTGCCGATGCCATCCTCGGCGAAGAACTCTGGGGTGATGTCGGTGGTCAGGGGGCGCAGATCGTAGTGGACGTCGTCGTCACGCACGACCGGGATCTCGTGGCCGATGGGGCCCAAACGCAACAATTCCATGCGGTTCCTTCCATGTTCGACAGACTCCCGCGTCCGGCCGTCGTTGGACGGATGCGCTAGGTGAGTCGGTGGAACCACGCTAGCGGCATCTCACACCCTAGGTTGGAATCGTTCAAGTATTGGACGGCTGTTTTGTGGAACATCGCACAATCTCTTCCGCACTGCGGAATTGCGGCCCGCGTCTTGGCCTGAACGTCAGATGGCAGGTACGGCTGAGGGCCTTACCCAATCAGGTAAGGCCCTCAGCCGTAGGCCCGATTCGGTCGGCTCTCAGAACGCCACGCGATCTGCACCTTTCAGGTCGAGCATCGCCCGAGCCTCGTCCGGAGTGGCAACCTCCATCCCCAGTGCTTCGACGATCGTGCGCATTTTGGTCACTTGCGCCGCATTCGATTCGGCAAGCCTTCCCGGGCCGATCCACAGGGAATCTTCCAGCCCGACGCGAATGTGTGACCCCATCGTTGCTCCCATGGTTGCCAAGGGCTGCTGGTTCTTCCCGGCACCGAGGATTGACCACTCGAAGTCTTCGAGGAGTCGTTCTGAAGTGCGGTGCATGTGCATAAGATCCTCCGGATGTCCGCCGATTCCGCCGAGCAGACCAAACACCGACTGCACGAAGAGAGGGCCTTTGGCCAGCCCACGTTCCTGGAAGTGCGCCAGGTTGTAAAGATGCGAGATGTCGTAGCACTCGAATTCGAAGCGGGTGCCGTTCGAATTCCCTATCTCGAGGATGCGTTCGATATCAGCGAATGTGTTCTTGAAAACTAGGTCCCGGGAATTTTCAAGGTGCTCCCGTTCCCAGTCGTTCTGAAACGTTGAGTACTTATCGAGCATCGGGAAGAGGCCGAAGTTCATCGAGCCCATGTTGAGACTTGCGAGTTCCGGCTTGAAAGTTGTGACCGGCTGCATACGCTCTTCGACACTCATATGTGGCGAACCACCAGTGGTGATATTGACGACGGCATCAGTGTTGCTCGCAACTTTCTGCAGAACCGGTTCAAAATGCTCCGGGTCCTGGGAAGGCCGCCCGTCTTTCGGGTCTCTGGTATGCAGGTGAAGGATCGCTGCACCTGCCTCTGCAGCACCGATCGCCGCATCGGCGATTTCGTCCTGAGTTACCGGCAGATGAGGCGACATCGTTGGCGTGTGGATGGCTCCCGTAACAGCCGAAGTGATGATGACTTTTCGTGCATGTGCCATAAATGTGTCCTTAGTTCTCAGTAGAGCTTTTCTGTATTGCCGTCGACTGCCATGGCTTGTCCGTTGACATGAGAGGCCATGTCGGAAGCCAGAAAGACAGCCATGTTTCCGATGTCGTTAGCGTCGGCTAGCTTGTTCAGCGAAGACTGTCCCGTGTAGAGACCGTTAACTTCGTCGACGGTCTTCCCCAGCATTTCTGCTTTGGACTCGATAACCGCTTCGATCCGAGGTCCACCGACTGCTCCGGGGCAGATTGCGTTGCAGCGGATGTTCTCCCCGCCGAGTTCGATAGCGAGGGTCTTCGTCAGCCCGACCACTGCCCACTTAGTCGCCGAATAGGGGCTGCGGCCGGCCATGCCGAGTCGCCCTGCAGCCGAGGACAGGTTGACGATCGCGGCAGAGTGGCTGGTTCGCAGCAATGGCAGAAAAAATTTGACGCAATAGAACTGGCTGTGGATGTTCACATCGAAAGTTGCCAGCCATGCGGTCGACTCGAGGTTTTCGATGGCGCCGGTCGGACCTGCGATCCCCGCGTTATTCACCAACACGTCGAGAGTCCCCCACTCCGCTGCGACCTCGGTGGCGAGGTCTGCAACCTGCCCCTCGTCAGACGCATTCGACACGGAGGCTTTCATACCATCACTTCGGGCGGACTCGACTGCGGCTTCCGCAATGTCGGTCACCCAGACCTCGGCACCAGCCTCGGTGAATTGCTGGGCGATGGCCCGACCAATTCCGGCTGCCCCTGCAGTGATGAGAACGCGTTTACCTTCGACACCGAGAATGCTCATGCTTCCGCCCTTCATTTCATTTTTCCGAGATTGTGGGAATTTGAGTGGAGCCTGAGCTCCGTGTTGCCTGGGCCTTGGACTCTTGCCCTTGCTTGAGGAATGGGATGAGGAAGGCACCGATCACACAGATTGCGACAATAAGCCACAGCCCTGAAACGCCCGATCCGGTGAGGTCTTCCATCAAGCCCATAATGTATGGCCCAAGAAAACCTCCGAGGAGCCCGACCGTATTGACGAGAGCAAGCCCGGCTGCCAGCCCGACTCCGGAGAGTCTGGTCGCAGGGTACGTGAACAGAATGGGCTGGAGCGCGAAGAAGTTGAATGCAGCCAAGCAGAAACCGATGAGACCGAGCGCTGGCCCGCCCAGCGCACCGATGATGAAACCCACAATGATTCCGATCATGGAACCCAGAGCTATCTTCTTTGAAGCGCTTGCAGTTTTGGCGAAACGCGGCAACAGCAGTGCACCGACCGCAGAGAACACCCATGGAATTGCAGTCAGCAACCCTATCTGGACCGAGCCCATCTCGCCCCAGCTGCCGATGATCGACGGAAGGAAGAAGTTGAGTGCATACACTGCGAGCTGGTGTCCGAAATAGATGCCGACGACCAGAAGTATCTGCGGGTCGCGAACGATATCGGCGAGACGGTGGTTGGACGCCCCAGAGGCGCCGGCTTGTTCCTCCTCGTCAATAGTCGTTTCGAGCCATTCGGCTTCTTCTGGGCTGAGGAACTTGGCCTGCCTCGGACTGTCGGGTAAGAATTTCCACACCAGGAGCGCCAAGAAGCAAGCGGGCACGCCTTCAATAAGGAACATCCATTGCCAGCCGTGCAAGCCGAGGAATCCGTCCATCGTCAGAAGCACACCACCGATCGGAGCCCCGATAATGTTGGCAATCGAGACTCCCAAGAGGAACATACCATTGGCTTTGGCCCGGTCTTTGACGGTGAACCACTTAGTCAGGTAATACATGACACCGGGAAACAGGCCAGCCTCGGCGATGCCAAGCAACATTCGCAAAATGTAGAAAGACCACTCACCTTGAACAAACATCATCGCCGCTGAAATCAGGCCCCAGGTGATCATAATGCGCATGATCCACCACCGAGCACCGACCTTGTGCATGATCATGTTTGAAGGAATCTCGCATACCGCGTAGGTCAGGAAGAAGAGTCCGGCTCCAACACCGTATGCGGTGGCGGAGATGCCCAGGTCAATCTCTAGTCTTTCCTTGGCCATTCCGATATTGCTTCGATCGAGAAAAGCCAGGATGTAAGCGGCGATGAGCAGTGGCATGAGCCGAACGAAGATCACTCGATTCAACACTTCCGGCGACCGCAGCGTCGCTGATTTCGACATGGTTATCCTTAATTTTTCGAGAGTGAGCAAACTGGCAGTTCGATGGTCGAGCCGCTCAAACTCTGGTTGTATTCAGTGCATTGAACGAATCGGGATGGCAACCGCAGCTTGTTCCGGTGTGAATTTGGTGGCGACAGATCACTTCACGAGCTGGCGTACCGGGGTCCTCGATATGGTCGAGCAAAACAGAGAACGCTGCCTTCGCCATCTCGACGACTGGCTGAACGATCGTCGTCATTCCCATAAGCGGCGATCGGGAGCGGGCAAGGCCATCGCTTCCTACGACGATGAGATCATCTGGAATGCTGATTCCGTTGACAACAGAGTGTTCGATGATGCCAAGCGCCACCTCGTCGGAACCGCAAACAATGGCTTCTGGCCGGTTGTCCGCATCGCCAAGGAGTTCTTCTGCCGCGATTCTTCCTCCGTTCCGGTGCAACCGAGTGCTCACCTTCCAATTACCTGGGATAGTGATTCCGTGTTCAGCCGCCGTGTCGATGAAGGCCCTTTCACGGTCAGCCGAGGCGGTGGAGAACCTGGGACCGATGACGGTCGCGATCTTCGTAACCCCGTGTCCGAGGACATGAGTCATGAGTTCGCGTGCCGCCAAAGTGTCGTCAATGCCGATGAAGCTGGCGCTGGCATGCTCGACCTTGCGGGAGAGATTGACGACCGGGATCCGAGCGCTATTCAAAGTCCCGTATGATCGTGCGTCGAGTCGCATCCCACCAGTGGAGATGACCCCGTCGACATTGCGTGCTGACAATGTCGAAGCCACATGATTCAGCCGTTCCGGATCGTCGCCTGTGGTGGAGACGAACACATCGAAGCCTTCCTCGCCTGCCGCTTCGATGATGGCCTGTGCCCAATGCATGTGCATGTAGTTGACCATTGAAGGCACGATCAGGCCGATCACCCGGGTCAGGGAGCGATTGTGCATCGCGGAGGTCAGCGGCGACCTGTATCCGAGTTCATTGGCCTTTTCGATCACCTGGCGTCGGACGACGGAAGACACTCCTGTCTTGCCGTTGAATACATAGCTGACTGTTGCAGTCGAGACTCCACAGGCGCGTGCGACGTGGGCGGCAGAGACACGAGGGCGTGACGCCTCATCGTATTTTTCCTCTTGCATTATTGCCACCCGTACCCTCCACGTCCCTGTGCAGCCTGAACACTGCAATTGGACTCCCACTCAACGACGTTAAGCAACGTTAAGTATGTAGGTGCTATGAAGGACCCGCAAGAAGTGGAGAGCTGCTCTATTCCTCGAACGCCGCTGCCGTGTAGTCGGATTTGGCCCGCCGGGGGACGACGACGATGGGCACCGGGGAGTGCTGCAGGATCCGCATGGCGTGACTGCCCAGTGATACGCGCTTGATCGCCCCGAGACCGGAAGAGCCGAGCATCATGACTTCGGGATCTTCCCACTGGACCGCAGTCAGCGCACTGGCCCAGTCGGGTCCTGTCCCGATGGCCACGTCGGTCTCGCCGGGCTTGATGTGGAGGTTGTCGATCGAGCACAGTATCTCGTCGGTGTCTCTCCGGATCACGTTGGCCCATTCGTCGATGACGCTGGATTCGACGTCGAGTCCCACTCCGGCCGCCGAGATCACCCTCGACCGTGGAGCGAACGAGGCGATGCGGAAGGGTACGCCGGACTCGGCCGAGACCACTGCGGCCCCGAGGATGAGATCCGCCGAGGTGGACGAACCGCTGTATGCGGCAGTGATCCTCCGCAGCCGAGCGCCCGGTGCTGCTCGGTATCCGACTGGGGCCAGTGCCACCGGCAGGCTGGCGCTGTGCAGCAGGCCGGTGGAGACGGACCCCAGCGCGATCCGCCTCGGCGTCCCATCGGCAGCGGGGCCGACGACGAGGCGGTAGGCGTTCTCCTTCTGGCACACCTCAAGCAGTCCACGTCGCGATGAACGAGCGCCGTGGATGACGCATTCGGACTCGATGTCATCGGGAAGGGACACCCGAACCTCGTCCAGGGCAGCCTCGGCGACGCTGCGAAGCTTCTTCTGATACTCGCTGTCGAAAAGCACGGGACTCATCGGCCAGGCGGCGGAATCGATGGCCGCCGCGACGAGCCGATGCCCGTAGGACCGGGCGAGCACGATGCCCAGCTCAACCGCCGGTCGGTTGTCCTGACCTGGTGCGATGCCGACGACGATGCTCATTGTTTCCCTCCTGTGGAACCAGTTCCGTCAATGCTGTCTTGTGCTGCTCGCTGCTTGCCGAGCACCGAGGATCTGCGGCCGAAGACGATGTAAAGGCCGAGGATGACCGCGGTCCAGATGAGGAAGACGACGATCGTGATGCCCTGCAGGTTGCTGATGATCCAGAGGCAGCCGATGATCGCGAGCACCGGCAGGACCGGGTAGAAGGGAACTTTGAAGCCGCGCTCGAGGTTGGGTTCGCGCACACGCAGGATGATGACGGCCAGGGACACGACGACGAAGGCGACGAGGGTGCCGATGCTCGTCATCTCGGCGAGGAAGTTCAGTGGGATGAAGCCGGCCAGGATGGCGATGACCACGGTCACGACGATCGTGCCCTTGACTGGGGTGAGCGTTCGGGGATTGACCTCGCCGAAGAGCTTGGGCATCATCCCATCGCGCGACATCGTGAATAGGATGCGGGTCTGGCCGTAGATCGAGACGAGGGTGACGGAGAAGATCGAGATCACGGCTCCGGCGGCGACAACGGTGCCGGGCCACTGGGCGCCGACGATGTTCTCGAGAATCGCCGACAGCCCAGCGCTCTGCCCTTCGAACTCCTGCCAGGGCTGAGCAGACAGGGCGGCGACGGCCACCAGCACGTAGACCGAGGTGACGATGAGGAGTGCCGCGATGAGGGCTTTCGGCATGGTCTTCTTCGGGTTCTTCGTCTCATCGCCGGCCGTAGCCACGGCGTCCATGCCGACGTAGCTGAAGAAGATCAGACCGGAGCCGGCCACCACCCCGGAAAAGCCGAAGGGTGCGAAATCGGCGAAGTTATCGACATTCCAGCCGGTGACTCCGACAAGCACGAAGAAGAGGAGAACTCCGATCTTCGTGCAGACCATGATGGTGTTGATGACGACCGATTCGCCGGTGCCGCGGACCAACAGGAAGCAGCACATGGCCAACAGCGCGATCGCCGGAAGGTTGACGATTCCTCCCTCCTCCGGGGCGTAGGCCAGGGCGTGCGGGATCTCGAATCCGAAGAGGTTGAACAGCAGCTGATTGACGTACTGCGACCAGCCCACGGCGACGGCAGCCCCTGCCACACCGTATTCGAGGAGCAGACACGCCGCGACCCCCATGGCCGGCAGCTCGCCGAGCGTCGCATAGGCGTAGGAATAGGAGGAACCGGAGACGGGCACGCTGCCGGCCAGCTCCGCATAGCAGATCACCGCGAGGCCGGCGACGAGGCCGGCGATGACGAAGGACCAGATGACAGCCGGTCCCGCGACGGGCACGGATTCCGACAGAATGAAGAAGATGCCGGTGCCGATGGTCGACCCGACGCCGATCATGGTCAGCGAGAACAGACCGATTGTGCGCTTGAGATCACTGTCCGCCTCCTCACCCTGCTGTGGCACGGGTTTCACTCGGAACAGCTGTTGTCGCAGACTTGCCATTGTCGTTCCCCAGACGTCGTTGTCGTGGTGCAGGCAATACCACGAGCGCGAAGACCCCGCTCGCAACACTGCACTCATTGCTAGTGGCGACTTTACGACAAGACCGACACCGTTGCCGAGACTTCGAGATGCGCGCTGTGTCCCCTGCGCAAGACAATCGCGGCTCGCATGATGTCATACGCACAACAAAGATCGGCCTCGTGTTCGCGTCAGCTTCGCTGTTTCCGATAGTGCCTGAGCGCTTTGTCTCTGCCACCGCAGGTCTGCATCGAACACCATCGCCGACTCCGGTTGCGCGACGTGTCAAAGAACAGCCATTCACAGCTCGGGCATGACCTGATTCGATCCAAGCGCTGACCAGTCAGTTCCGTTATTGCGGAGTCCGCGAAGACAGCAAGCAGTGCCGAACTGTCCCATTGTTGAGGCCATTTCCTCACAATCCGATCTCCCAGCGATGTGTAACCGTATCGCCTCAGACCCTCGGCGTGCGCTTCCGTGATCGACTGCAGCTCACGGTCGTCCGGTTGTGAACCATCGGCCAAAGCAGTGAACACCGTGAAGATGGATTCCCGCAAGCCCTTCAACGCGGCACGGTCATCAGCCGACGCCCCCCGCACCATTGTCAGCCCCAGAGACTCCGCCCACTCTGCAGCAACATTCGACGAGCGCAACCAGTCACGTTCCCCTGAATCTTCGCTCCGGTTGGGGACCGAATTGCTCAGCTCAAGGCACAGTGCGTTGCCCACATGTTCGAACTCCATATTCTGATTTTACCACCTAATGACTCTTGACAGGTCAAGTCCTCAGGGTAAGACTTTACCAGCAACAACTATTTAGGTGGTTATAATGAATGCGATGTTCCGGTGGCTGTGGGCCAGTGCGGGCTTGGCCAACCTCGGCGATGGAATCATCATCACCGCACTCCCTCTCATCGCAATCGCCGCAGGTGGCCAGCCGAGCGAGGTTGCCCTGGTCACCACCGCTGCGACCATCGGGTGGCCGATAGCGGGCCTTCATGCCGGGTGGGTCGTCGACAAGATTCCTCCTCACCGCCTGCTCGCGCTCGTCAACAGCGCGAGGACGCTAGCGCTGATCGGACTGACCCTGTCCATCGCATTCGAGACCGGGGTGCTTGTCGTGACGCTCGCCTCAGCTCTCATCTTCGGGTTCGCCGAGACCCTGGTCGACACCGCACTCATCGCAGGCATCCCCCGCACGGTCAGTCGCAATCGCCTCGTCGGCGCCAACGCAAGGATCGAGGCCACTGTCAACATCAACAATCAACTCGCCGGACCGCCGCTCGCCGGACTACTCGTCGGAAGTGCCGGTCTACTTGCCGCCACCACCGGTGCGGCACTTTACCTCCTGGCCGGAGTCGCGGCACTCGGCCTCATGCATTCAATGCGACGCTCCCACTCCGAGTACCTCACAACAGCAGACTCCACCGCACCCGCAATCGACAACTCGACCGGAGAGGGCGGTGCAGAGATTCGAGTTCGCGACGGCATCCTGTTCCTCTGGCGACATCGTCTCCAGCGAGAGTTGACGCTCATGACGGCAGCAATGAGCGTAATCTGGGGCGCTTGGACGGCGACCTTCGTGTTGCACGCCGTCGCTCCAGGCCCCCTCGGCCTCGATCCGGCCGGCTACGGGCTGCTGCTGACCACAATGGCACTCGGAGGCATCATCGCGTCGATGTTCACCGAACGACTTCAGACCAGAATCTCGCCCACGTCGCTGCTCTTCATCGACACGATCGGCACGATCGGCCTCGTTCTTCCGGCTGCACTCAATGCACCCGTGGCAGTCGTGGCAGCCGGAATCGTGCTCGCCGGCAGTGGTTCGACCGTGTGGCGGATCATCGTCGCCGTCGTCCGCCAAAAGTCGACTCCACTGCACCTCATCGGCAGGGTCTACTCTGCTTCCCGCGTCATCAGCTGGGGAGCACTCCCCCTGGGTGCCACACTTGCCGCGATGGGAGTCGGACCCTTGGGGCTGACCTCGATGTTTTGGATCGAGAGCGCGCTCGCGGCAGGGATCTCCACCTGGTTCGCCATCAGAATGCCCACACTCAGGTCTCGCATGGACGAGGCGGCCGCTCCGGCACCCGGAGAAATGTTATTCAATCATAAGGTTGACAACGAGGATGCGGAGGGCTAACTTGTTAATCAACCCTATGGTTGAATACAGGATGGAGGTTCAGTGGCAGACCAACTGACAAAGGTCTTCGCAGCCCTGGCAGACCCGACACGACGAGACATGGTGGCCAGGCTGTCCATCGCCGACGCCACGGTCAACGAACTCGCCGAGCCCTATGAGGTCAGCGTCCAGGCCGTGTCGAAACATCTCAAGGTGCTCGAGGATTCAGGACTGGTCACTCGCACCCGGGACGCCCAGCGCAGACCAGTCCACCTCGAAGACAATGTGTTCGATCTGATGACGAAATGGATCGAGAGATATCAACGTCAGGCCGAAGACCGCTACCGACGTCTCGACGCAGTTCTGGATGAGATGAAGGCGGACGAAGACACAGAAGACACCATCTCCACCACCACATCACGCAAGGGAGCATGACATGACCACCACGAACGACACTGACTACTCGACTCTGAAACTCGACGTCCCGGATGGCGTCCAGACTGTCTCGATCACTCGTGACTTCGCGGCCACCCCGAACAAGGTGTTCCGCGCCCACACCGACCCAGAACTCTTCGTCAAATGGTGTGGACCCGACACGATCACGAACACGATCCGCGAATGGGACGCGAAGACCGGCGGGAAATGGAGCTACATCTCGACCGATGACAACGGTGAGTACGGCTTCTTCGGATCCTTCCACGAGGTGCGGGAGAACGAGCGCATCGTCCAGACCTTCACCTTCGAAGGCTTTCCGGATGCCGTGAACCTCGAGATCCTCACGCTCACTGACTTGGGCGATGGGCGGACCCGCCTGCAGTCGACGTCGGTCTTCGACTCCCTCGAATCTCGCGACGGCATGGTCGCCTCCGGTATGGAGCACGGCATTCGCGAAGGTTACGACAAGCTCGAGAGGATGCTCGCCGGGATTCAGTGAGCGCTGACAGCGCCGGCCCATTCAGCGCCGGCGCTGTCGCATCGTCTGAGGTATCCCATAAGCTCGAGGTCATGACCGACTCACACGCTCACACGAGCGCGCCTGCCGAAGAGGATATCGACCGCTACGATTCCGAGGCCCGCCAGTGGCTGGCTGGAGCCATCGGAGCGGTGAAGTCAGATGCCAACAGATCCTCGGACACGCACCTGCTGCACGTGCCGCTGCCTTCTGCGTGGCGAATCGACCTCTATCTCAAAGACGAGTCGAGCCATCCCACCGGGTCGCTCAAACACCGCTTGGCCCGCTCGCTCTTCCTCCACGCACTGTGCAATGGCTGGATTCGCCCCGGCCGGCCGGTCGTCGAGGCCTCCAGCGGATCGACCGCGGTCTCCGAGGCGTATTTCGCCCAGCTCATCGGCGTCCCGTTCATCGCAGTCATGGCGCGATCGACGAGCGCCCAGAAGATCTCACTCATCGAGTTCTACGGCGGCACCTGCCATTTCGTCGACAACGCCAACGAGGTCTACGCAGTCGCAGCTGATCTGGCTGCGGAGTCCGGCGGTCACTACATGGATCAATTCACTTACGCGGAGCGAGCCACGGACTGGCGCGGCAACAACAATATCGCCGAGTCGATCTTCGATCAGATGTCGAGCGAGACCTACCCCGAACCGTCCTGGATCATCGCCACCGCCGGAACGGGCGGCACATCGGCGACCCTGGCCAGATACGTTCGCTACACCGGTCGGGCCACCGGCATCTGTGTAGCCGATCCTGACAATTCAGCCTTCTTCGCCGGATGGCGCGACCATGATCCGGCGGCGACGACCGATCAGGGATCCCGGATCGAGGGCATCGGACGACAGCGGGTCGAGGCGAGCTTCATCCCCTCGAGCATCGATCGGATGATGCATGTTCCCGATGCTGCCGCCATCGCCTCCATCCAGCTGCTCGAGAAACTGATGGGGCGTCGTGCCGGGGCTTCGACCGGCACCGGCCTGTGGGCCGCATTCCGCATCGTGTCGCAGATGAAGGCAGCCGGGCAGAGGGGAAGTCTGGTGTCGCTGATCTGCGACCCGGGCGAGCGCTACCTCGACAAGTACTATTCGCCGGAGTGGCTCGCAGAGGCAGGCATCGACACGGTCCCCTACCGGGAACGCCTCACGGAATTCATTGCCAGCGGTCGCCTTGGCTGAACTCGTCTAGGCAGGCCTGTCGGCCATCATGGCAAAGTACGAATCCCGGCTGCGACGGACGTGCTGTCCCATCACCTCGGCGGCCTTCGTCTCCTGTCCGGCATCGATGGCTGCGATGATGTCGCGGTGCTCGGGCCATGCCTGCGGTCCTCGACGGGTGACGTTGAGGGAGTAGAGCCATTCGATCTTCCCTGAGATCTGGCGCAGGAGGCTGACGAAGGAGAGGCTGCCGCTGAGTTCGGCGATTGCGAAGTGGAAGCGCATGTTGAGCACCGCGAGGTCCTCGTAGCGTTCCTCTCCGATGACGATGTCACCGGCGGCGAGGATCTCGTTGATCTCCTTGCGAATCATCCGCCAACGCTCATCCGGGACCCCTCCGCTGCTCTGCTGCGCTGCGCGCTTCGCAGCTCGTTTGGCGGTCGCGGATTCCAGGACGATGCGGATCTCGAACAGATCCTCAGCGTCCTCGATCGGTGACGGGGCGACCATGCTGCCGCTGTAGGGCCGAGACTCGACGAGCCCTTCAGATTCGAGGGAGCGCAATGCCTCTCGAATCGGGATCCGCGAGACGTCGTACTGCTTCGCCAGGGCCGCCTCGCGGAGCTTGCCTCCGGGCGGATGCACGCCTTTGATGATGTCGTGGCGGATCTTCGCCCCGACCGCGATGCTGTTCGAGGGCGAAGCCGCACTCGGCTTCGCAGCCGAACTTGACCGCGATCGAGAACCGGGCTCAGGCATTGAGCAGACCGGAACCTGGCACAGCGGCCAACAGCTTCTGCGTGTACTCCGCGACTGGACGATCGATGACATCTCTCGTCGCGCCCGCTTCGACGACCTCTCCGTTCTTCATCACTACAACATCGTCTGCCAAGTTCGCGACAACTGCAAGATCGTGCGTGATGAACAGGCAGCTCACGCCGAGCTCCGACTGCAGCCGACGCAGCAGGTCGAGAATCTGCTCCTGGACCAGGACGTCGAGTGCCGACACTGCCTCATCGCAGATGAGGAGCTCAGGTTCGCTGATCAGCGCTCGCGCGATCGCAACCCTCTGTCGCTGTCCGCCGGAGAGATCGGCGGGTCGACGCTCGAGCATCGAGGTGGGCAGAGCCACTTGGTCGAGCACCTCGGCGACCTTGTCCTTCCTCTCGGCTCGTGTGCCGACCTTGAATACGTCGAGGGGCTCAGCGATGATCCGCTCGATGCCCCACATCGGGTTGAGCGAGGAGAACGGGTCCTGGAACACAGGCTGACTGAATCGCCGCAGTATGCTGCGTTCGGCCCGCGAGGTGGCATCGACATTGCGCCCTCCGGTGAGAACTGTGCCGCTCGTGGCCTTTTCCAAGCCCAAGACGATCTTCGCAATCGTCGACTTTCCGGAACCGGATTCACCGATCACCGCCGTCGTCTGCCCTCGCTGTGCGCTGAAGCTCACGCCCTTGAGTGCGTGCACCTCTTTGCTGCGGCCGCGCAGCTTGTACACCTTGTGCAGGTCTTCGACCTCGAGCACGTTCGCCGAGGCGTCCCCACCGGCGCTGCGGTCGTTGCTCTCCCGGGAACCTTGAGCCGCAGCACCGGCCGGATTCCTCTGCTGCGGGTCCCGCTCCACCGCAATGCTGGGCGCGGCTTTGACCAGGGCCTTCGTGTACTCGTCCTGAGGATTCCCGAGCACCTGCTGAGGTGTCCCGCGTTCGACGACGCGGCCTTCGTTCATGACGAGGATGGTGTCCGTCCGCTCCCCGGCGACGCCGAGGTCGTGCGTGACGAAGAGCAGCGAAGTTCCTCGCTCGGTGACGAGTTTCTGCAGATGATCAAGGATCTGCTTCTGCACCGTCACATCCAGTGCGGAGGTCGGTTCGTCGGCGATGATGAGGTCCGGTTCACCTGACAGGGCGATTGCGATGAGGATCCTCTGCCGCATACCACCGGAGAATTCATGCGGATATGACCGTCGCCGGTTCTCCGCGTCAGGGATTCCCGCTTCCGTCATCAGCCGCACAACATTGCGGGTCACCTCGGCGGAATTCGACATTCCGTATGTCCGCAGAGCGTCGGCGATCTGGTCGCCCACGCGCATGCTCGGGTTGAGACTGGCCATGGGATCCTGCGGTACCAAGGCAATCGAACGGCCCCGAAGCGTTTGGAGTCGCTGATGATCGGCGTGGACGAGGTCCTCACCGCGGTACTTCACAGAGCCGGAACTGACATGGCCTGCCCCCGGAAGGAGTCCGAGGACTGCGCTGATCGTCGTCGACTTGCCGGAACCTGACTGACCGACGAGAGCCAGACGCTCCCCCGGTGCCAACGTGAAGCCCACATCGTGGAGCACCGGGTGCTCGTAGGAGACTTCGAGGCCAGCGACCTCGAGGACGAATTCTGACGGTTCCACACCGCCACCGGTCGCAGTGCTCATCATCTGCCTGCCGCGTATCCCTGGGCACCGCGCGGGTTCGCACCTGCGGTGACGCGACCGGTTGCAGGGTCCCGGGTCACGCAGGAGAGCCTGCCCAGTTCCCAGTCGCCGGCCCTCGTCACGATGTGGCCACGTGCGATCAGCCCATTGATGACATCCTCGCCGAGGCGGTCCTCGACCACAGCTCCGCCGGGAACCCAGGTGCGCGGCCAGAACGATCCCGCCAACGAGGTGGTGTGCAGTGCGGGAGCATCAATCGCCTGCTGGGGAGCGTAGCCGCCGATGAGCATGCGCAGAATCATCAGCAGCTGCCACTGTTCCTGCTGGTCACCGCCGGGTGAACCGAGCGCGATGATCGGTTGACCGCCTGTGGAGATCAGAGTCGGAGTCAGCGTGGTGCGCGGGCGTTTTCCGGGGGTCAGCGCCGAGGGAGCTGTTTCGTCAAGCCACATCATCTGCAGACGAGTTCCCAGGCAGAATCCGAGCTCGGGGACGACCGGCGAGGACTGCAGCCATCCGCCGGAGGGTGTGGCTGAGATGATGTTGCCCCAACGGTCAACGACGTCGATGTGGCAGGTATCGCCGTTGTTGACGCCGTTCTTCTGCACAGTCGGCTCGCCGATGCCCGCCTTGGCCATGGCTTCCTTGTCCGCTCCCTCGAGCACGAGCGGCGGAGTGAAGGTCGCGACAGAACCCGCCCGGTCGGTGCCGGGTCGGAATTCGAGTGAGGCATCATCTGCGATGAGGCCCCGGCGATTTGCGGCGTACTCTTCGCTGAGCAGCCAGTCGAGGTCGACATCGGCATCCCCGTAATAGGTGTCGCGGTCGGCCATCGCGAGTTTGAGTGCCTCGAGGATCGTATGCGCACCGATCTCGGTCGAAGGATCGAGCCGGTCGTCGTCGAAGCCCTCGAGGATCTTCAGCGTCTGGAGCAGCACCGGGCCCTGCCCCCAGGCTCCGATCTTCGCAATCGAGTAGCCGCGGAAATCGACGGACACCGGTGTCTCGAAATGTGCGTCGAATCCGGCGAAGTCGGCTGCTGTCATCACTCCAGCGTGGTCGCCTCCAGTCGAGTGCCTGTGCGGGGTGGAGATGAACTTCTCGACCGCCTCGGCGACGAAGCCGGACTTCCATTCCTCACGTGCCGCAGCGACTCTGGCAGCGCGCCCTTCCACACCGTCACCTGCAGCGATGAGCTTCCTCAGGACCTCGGCATAGGGGCGGTTATAGATGAGATCACCGATTTTCGGGATCTGACCCTCCGGCATCCACTGGGCTGCCGACGTGGGCCAGTGTTCGGTGAAGAGCTCTTGAACGCGTTCGATGGTGCCCACGACTCGACCGAGAACGGGGTGCCCGTTCTCGGCGTAGTCGATGGCGAAATCGAGGACGTCGGCGAGTTCCCAAGAGCCGTGGTGCTCGAGCAGATTGAGCCAGGAGTCGACGGCGCCGGGCACCGCAGAGGCGAGTGCCCCGGCGCCGGGGACCATATCGAGTCCCTCATTGCGATAGTGCTCGATGGTTGCAGCTGCCGGTGCCGGACCCTGCCCCATCATGATCTGCGGGTTCGCCGGATCCTCGGCGGTGGCGAAGACTCCTGTCATGTCACCGCCGGGACCGTTGAGATGGGGTTCGACCACATGGAGGAGAAAGGCTCCGGCCACGGCCGCATCGAAGGCGTTGCCGCCCCGTTCGAGCACAGCCTGTGAAGCAGCAGTGGCCAACCAGTGGGTGGAGGCGGCCATTCCGAAGTGGCCCTCCAGAGTGGGCCGAGTGGTGAAAGCCGCGGGTGGGGTGAATGACATATCAGTGTCCCTTCTTCGAATTGGGGTCGAGGGCGTCGCGCAGGGCGTCCCCGAAGAGGTTGAAGGCCAAGCAGATGACCAGGATCGCCAGCCCGGGGAACAGCGCGGTCGACGGTGCACGGAAGATGTACTGCTGCGCGTCGGAGAGCATGATGCCCAGGCTGGGTGAGGGCGGCTGGATACCCAGGCCGAGGAAGGAGAGGATCGATTCTCCGATCACTGCGGTGGGAATGATGACGGTGGCCTGCACGATGATCGCCGAAGCGATGTTCGGTAGGACATGCATGCCCAGAATACGTGCCTTCGACGCGTCAGTGGCGATCGCGGCCTTGACGAAATCGGCCGATTTCAGCCGCATCGTCTCACCTCTGACCACTCTGATCATCGTGGGTACCTGGGAGATGCCCAACGCGATCGCGGCGTTGGCCAGGCTGGGCCCGGAAATGGCTGCCAGCCCGACGGCGATGATGAGGAATGGAAATGCCAGGGTGACATCGGTCAGTCGGGAGATGACCGCGTCGAGGCCCCGGAAGTATCCTGCCAAGAGGCCCAGAGGCGTGCCGACGATGACGGCCAGCGCAACTGCCAGGAGCCCCACCTGGAGCGAGGCGCGAACACCGAATGCGAGCCTGGAGAGAACGTCTCTGCCGAGGTCGTCGGTGCCGAGGACGAAGCCGATCGTGCCCGGCACTTGGAATGGAGCTTGGAAGTTCGTCTGGGCGAATCCATAGGGGGCGATGAGCGGTGCGAAGAGTCCGACGAGCACCACGATGGCGACCATGACGGACCCGATGAGCCCCATCGGGTTGGACAGGATGGAGCGCAGCAGCCACCAGGCCCGGTTGTTCGAGGCGTGGAATTCGGGATCGAGTCCCTGCGTGTTCTTGTCGGTGTTCGTGACGATTGGGGTGGTCATGAGGCGTCCTCGCTGACTCGGATCTGTGGGTTGATGACCGAATAGAGGATGTCGACGGCCAAGTTGATGAGAATGTAGGAGGCCGTGATCACGAGGACAACTGCCTGGATGACCGGATAGTCGCGGGAGAAGACCGCATCGAGGGTGAGTTTGCCGATTCCCGGCAGGGCGAAGATCCTCTCCGTGACCACTGCACCCGAGATCAGGCCACCCAGCTGCAGACCGATGATCGTGACGAGGACGATGAGCGAGTTTCGCAGTCCGTATCGAAGGAGGACCCTCGGACGGGACAGTCCCTTGGCGCGTGCCATGCGCACATAGTCGGTGCCCATGCTCTCGATCATCGAGGCCCTGGTCTGCCTGGTGATGACGGCGGCCAGACTGGTGCCCAGGATCAAGGCAGGCAGGGTGAGGTAGTAGATGCCGCGGATCGGGTCGGAGAGGACGTCGACGTACCCCGAGGCAGGGAACCAACCGAGAGTGACGGCAAGGACCAAGATTGCGAGGAGTCCGAGCCAGAAGTTCGGAACCGAAAGGCCGAGGAGAGCGAGGAAGTTGCTGCCCAACTCCGGCCACTTTCCGCGGAAGCGTTCTGCGACCATGCCCAGGGTGATGCCCACGATGACAGCGACCACGATCGCGTACAGCGACAGCCACAGGGTCACTGGCAAGGTGGTCGCAATCATCTCGGTCACGGCCAAGCCTGTCCGCGTGGATTCGCCGAGGTCGCCGGTGACGATGTCGCCCAAGAACTTGACGAACTGGACGAGCAGAGGCTGGTCGAGCCCGAGGTCGGCGCGGATCGAGTCGAGTCGTTCAGGGGTCGCCTCTTCACCTGCCATCGCCAGAGCCGGGTCGCCGGGAAGCATGCGCACACCGAAGAAGATGACGATGCCTGAGAGCACGAAGGTGATGATGGCGTGGAAGATCTTGGTGAGCACGAATCGAGTCATCGCTGAGCGTCCTTCTTCAAAAATCCGGCTTCGGAGAGATGGACGACGCCGTCGGAGAACACATCGATGCCGGACACATCATCGGTGTAGGCCGTGAGGTTCTTCTGCCGGTAGAGATAGATGATCGAGTTGAGTTCACCGATCCGCTGTGAGGCTTCGCCGTAGAGCTTCTTGCGCTCATCGATGTCTGTGGCTTCACTGGCTCGGGTGAGCAGATTGCTGAGTCTGTCGTCGTCGACCCCTGTGACGTTGTTGCCGGCGCCTGGGTAGTGGAAGGTATAGAGGTTTCCGTGCGGATCGACGCGTCCGGACCAGCCCAGCTGGAGGAGCTCGTAGTCGCCGCGGTCCTGGGCATCGAGCAGGGCCGTGTATTCCATCGGCTGGACCGTGATGTCGAAGCCTGCTTCCTTGGTGGAGGCCTGAACGGCCTGAGCGAAGCGAAGTGTGTCCTGAGTGTTCGAAACCTTCATATTCACCTTGAGCGGAAGTTCGACTCCCGCATCCTCGAGAAGCTTCTTCGCGCCGGCTGGATCGTAGTCGACGCACTCGTCGCTCGCCTTGGTTGCGAAGGGGCTGTCCGGAGAGATGCCGGAGCACGCCGGTGAGAACCACCCGTTGAATACGGTGTTGACCAATGCCTTGCGATCGAAGGCCATCGACAGTGCCTTGCGCACCTTCGGATCCTGGCCCAGTGGCGTCTCGAAGTTCTCCGGATTGTCGCCGAAGCCCATGTTCACAGTCAGCCCTTGGTATCCCAGAGAGTTCGACTGCAGGAGTCCGATTCCCGATTCCTCTGTGAGAGCGTCGACGTCCTGCGGGGAGATCGTGTCCGCGACCTGCACATCGCCGGAGCGGATGTTCGCAGCACGAATGTTTGCATCCGACATGATCTGATAGGTGATCGAGTCGAGGTGTACCTTGTCGGCATCGTAGTAGTTGGGGTCCTTGACGACCTTGATCGACGTCTGCGCGATGCGCTTCTCAAACTTGAACGGCCCGACGCACACCGGGTGGTCGCCGAAGTCCTCACCCGCCTCGTCCAGGGCCGCCGGCGACATGATCATCCCGGCACGATCGGCCAGGGCCGCGGTGAATGGCGCGAAGGGCTCGTCGAACGTGACCTCGAGGGTGTGATCGTCAATGGCGGTCACATCGTTGATCGGGCCGAGTTCTGCAGAGCGGGATGACTCTTCGAGGTTGAGCCCGCGTTCGATGGTCGTCTTGACCGCCTCGGCGTCGAAGTCGGTGCCGTCGGCGAATCGCACACCGTCCTTGACCGGGATGCGCACGGTCTTTCCATCTGTGGAGACATCCGGCAGCGAGGTTGCGAGCATCGGCGTGATCTCACCGTTCGCATCGATGTCGTAGAGCTTCTGGCACATCGTCTGCATGACATATCGGGTGTAGAGAGAGGAAGATGTCGTCGGGTCGAGGCGATCCGGTTCCGAGGACAGCGCCATGACGAGATCTCCGCCTTCTTCGAAGGCTCCGGCGTCGGCATCGACCGACTTCACGTCGGGTCGCTCGGGCGGTTCGCCGAGCGGTTGGACCGGCGTGCACCCGCCCAGCAGGACGACGCTGGCAAGCACCGCCATTATCCGTTTCTTCACGCGCACTCCTGTGTGGGTATCCATCTCAGAGGCTGGCCGATAGTCACTCCGGCCCTCTTGTTTGCATACAATCTAATCGTTGATTAACGTTTTGTATACAAATACTGTGAAGTTCCCGAATTCTGGGATCAAAAGAGCTCGATTGCAGGCTCTGCGAAAGGGACGCAATGACACGTCGACTCGACTTGGCCATGCTGCTCGTACTGACTTTCTCAACGGGAATGGTCGACGCGATCGGCTACCTGGGCTTCGACAAGGTCTTCACCGGAAACATGACGGGCAATGTCGTCATCCTCGGCATGGGCCTGGCCGGAGCCGAGGACACTCCGGTCCTGCGCCCTGCCTTAGCCCTCGTGTTCTTCATGGTGGGAGCGGCCCTGGGCGGGCGCATCCTCGGCCGAATCGGCGAGGACTGGCACGTGCGCACCACGATCATCTACGCCGGAGTGGCCGTCGGCTGCGCGGGCCTGGCCGTCTATGTCGCGCTCATACCCAACCCTGAGGTGGGGCTGGCCGGAACCATCTTCACCTCGGCGCTCTCTGCCCTGATGGGCGCACAGGCCGCTGCGGCACGGAGGATGAAGATCGCCGACGTCACCACCGTCGTCGTCACCTCGACGATCGTCGGTCTGGCATCTGATTCGCGGCTGGCCGGTGGCGACAGCGTCCGCTGGATCCGCCGAGCTCTGGCCGTCCTTCTCATCCTCATCGGCGCGATCGCCGGTGCCGCGACGCTGCTGATCAATCAGTGGATCGGCATCGCCTTCGTCGCCGCGGCGATCGCCGTCGTGACCGTCATCGGTCACTGTGGGGCAAAGAAGCGGGCCCTCGCCGAGACTGCCGCCTCCCCCGCGCTCGCCTGATCCCATCCGCACTCGTGTTCGGCATTCATCAGGCGGCATGGAGTCAGCGCACGCCGAGCTTCTTCCACACCACGAGGATCGCAGCCACACTGAGCGCACCGGCCAGCAGCACCCAGTAGGCGGGCGCTTTGGCATCTCCCGTGACGCCGATCAGCCACGCGGCAACGAGTGGTGTCAGCCCGCCGAAGATGGCTACCCCGACGTTGTAGCCCAGTGAGAGTCCGGTACCGCGGACCTCGGTCGGGAAGATGTCGCCCATCACGCTGGCCAGGGGCCCGTAGTAGGCGGCCTTGAACAGCGAGAAGATGGCGACGACCACGATGAGCACGCTCAACGCATTGGCCACGACAACCCAGGTGAAGAGCACCCATGTCAGCACCATCACAGCCACAGCCGCCGGGATCATGAACGTCAGCCGTCCGACCCTGTCGCAGACGTAGCCGACGACCGGCGTGAAGAGGAGCAGGACGATGCCGGAGACCAGGGTGGCCCAGAAGCCGGCGGACGACGTCATGCCCAGGTTCTCCACGGCGTAGGTGGGGACGTAGGTGATGAAGTAGTTGAGGCAGGTCGATACTGCGATGGCGCCGATAGCCAAGACCACAGCCAGCTTGTGGTGACGCACGATTCCACCGATCGCAGCGGACTGCTTCGGGGCATTTGCCGCAGCGGCGGTGAATTCCGGAGATTCGGGGACATGACGGCGGATATACAGACCGACCGGCCCGACCAGCAGGCCAACGATGAAGGGCAAACGGAAACCCCAGGTCTCAAGCTGCTCCTGGCTGAGACTGGTCGTCAGGGACACACCGATGACAGAGGCCAGTATCGTCGACAGCGCCTGCGAGGTGAACTGCCAGCTGGCTGCGAAGCCCTTGCGATGGGGCAGATGTTCGACCATGAGCGAGGTCGCTGATCCGAACTCACCTCCTGCCGCGAAGCCCTGGATGAGGCGGGCGAGCAGAATGAGCAAGGGGGCGGCCAGGCCGATGGCATGAGCCGGGGGCATGATCACGATCATCAAAGTGCCCAGGAACATCAGCCAGATGGTGAGAGTCAGTGCCGGCTTCCGGCCCTTGCGGTCGGCATAGCTTCCAAGCACGATCGCACCGACGGGTCGGATGAAGAAGGACAGGGCGAAGGTGCCCAGCGCCAGCATGATTGAGACCGAGTGGCTCTCGGAGGGGAAGAATGCGACGGAGATGTAAACCGAGAAGTAGGCGTAGATCGCAATGTCATACCACTCCAAGGCGTTGCCGACGGAGGCCGCAACGATCACCTTCCACGGTCGCACGGGCCTTGTGCCGGAGGTGGATTCCGCAGATATCGCCTGCTCACTCATTTCGCGGCTCCTGTGCCCGATGTGGTCTCAATACGCATCCGGCGTCGCCTCTTTCGAGGTGAACCAGTCGTCGGGGTTCTGCCCCATATCCCAGAACATTCCGGCCATGATCTCGGCACCCTGTTGAAGGATCGAGGTCAGGGCATGTTCGTCGGGGGCGTGCTGATTGCATCCGGGATAGGAATGCGGCACCCACACGGTCGGCAGACCCAGCACCTCGGCGAATACGTCGTTGGGGATGGTTCCACCTAAGTTCGGTTCGATCGCGGCTTCGAGCCCGGTCGTCATCCTGATCGACTCAGCGGCGGCTGCGACGACGCGGGCGTTCGGGTCGAGTCGAGTCGCCGGCATGCAATGCTCGAAGACGACATCGACTCCGTGGATCCCTTCGCCCTCCAGATGCGCCCGCACCTTGCCTTCGAAGTCGTCGACGTCGGTGCCGACGACGTATCGCAGCTGCATGTGCGCCTCTGCCGCACCCGGGATCGCGTTGACCACCTGGTCCGGATCCCCGGCCTTGAGGGCGAGGACCTCGATGACATTGAAGGCGAAGACCTTCTCCGCCGAGGTGAGCCCCGGCTCTCCCCAATCGACATCGACTTCAGGCGATCCGTCTTCGACCACCTCGGGCAGTTTCGCAACGGCTTCGAGCACCGAGGCTGGCGGGTCGTCGGGACGCAGCGCGGGAATCCTGATGACGCCGTTTCCATCGACGAGGGAATTGATCGCGGCGGCGAGGACGGTGGCGGAGTTGCGCAGCTTCCCACCCCAGTTGCCCGAATGGTGGTCGCCATCGCGGTCATGGACGACGAGCCTGAAGTTCAGCGCTCCGCGGGAGCCGAGGAACAGCGTCGGATATTCGGCAGCGATCCGCGGGCCGTCGGAGGCGAGGAAGAGATCGGCGTCAAGTTCGGCCCTATGCGCGGCGGCGAAGGCCTTGAGGCCGAGCGAACCGGCCTCCTCGGCAGTTTCCATGAGGACCTTGACGTTGTAGCCCAGAGCGGCTGTGCCGGGAGCGTCGAGTGACTCGAGCACGGTCTTCAGGGCGAGGGAGTTCACGGTGTGCTGGCCTTTGTTGTCGGCGCTGCCTCGACCGAAGAGACGGTCGCCGTCGCGGGTGAGCACCCACGGGTCGAGACCGTCAGACCATTGCGAGTCGTGGGCGAACTGCACGTCGCCGTGACCGTAGAGGAGGACGGTCGGCAGTTGCGAGTCCTCGATGCGTGAGGCGATGAGCAGCGGGTGCTCATCGGATTCGGGATTGTCGTGGATCGTCGCCACAAAGCCCAGGGCCGTGAGCTCGGGGGCGATCTCCTCGGCGAGGTAGGCGTGAGCGGCGAGGCCATTGCCCGGTGCCTGACTTTCGGTGTGTTCTGCGACGCGCGTGGCCAGCAGATCGAAGAAGGCTTGGCTGCGGACGAATTCGCCCGCGGCCCGAGTGACAGACTCTCGAATGGCGGACTCTCGAGTGACAACTTCGCGGATTTCATTCGGCACTGTTCGTTTCGGTGCCGTTTCGCCCTGACCGGGGCTGTGATCTGGTCTCATGTGTTCAGATTGTCGCAGTCCGGCTCAGATTGGAAGACTGATCTGTCCATATGCCGGTGCGTTTCTCGCAAGGTGCCCGTGCATAATATGCACCACCCCTAGTAGCATAATGGCATGACCGACCTGCGCAGCCTGAAGACCCTGCTGGCAGTCGTCGAGTACGGCTCCATCCACCTCGCCGCGCGAGCTCTGTTTGTCTCCCATTCGACCGCCAGCCGCCAGATCAAAACATTTGAGGAGCATTACGGCACGACGCTGTTCGATCGCTCGGCGAGCGGAGTCGTTCCCACTGGACAGGGCCTGGCTCTCGCAGACTTCGCGCGGCGGATGATCGCCGAATCCGAGCTCCTCGCCGACTCGTTCGGCAGCTACTCCCGCGAGGTCGAGACCATCACAATCGTCACCAGCACCGGGCTCGGCCAGACCGTCGTCGCCGACGCCATCAACGATGTCATGACCACCACTGACCGGGTGCAGGTCTCGATCATCGACACCACGTCACTCGAGGCTGTTCAGGTACTGAAGAACCGGCAAGCCGACTTGTGCGTGAACTTCTCCGTATACGGCCATGATCTCGTCTCGGTTCCCGGCGTCCGGCGGATCGATCACACCCCGGCCCGGAATTTTGCGGTCTTCGACAAGAAGCACCCTCTTGCCCAGCGAGCCTCGGTTCGCATCCGTGACTTGGTCGATTTCCCGATCGCCACGCTGCCGTCGGGAAACACCGCTCGGATGAGGATCGAACAGGCTGTCCGCGCGCAGGGACAGGTGTTCTCCCCGACGATCGAAGCCACGTGTCCCGTGCTCACGATGAGAGCCATCGCCGGAACGACGATGGTCGCGATGATGGCTGAGCGGACGATCCCGGACAACCTCGCCGAGGCGGGGTGCGCTGCCGTGGAACTCGAGGACCCTGGCCTCGACGACCGTTCGATCCAGATCCTTGCCGCCGATCCGCTGCGGGAGTCAGACGGTCTCGACCTGATGATCGAGTCCCTGCGCAGGGGCCTGACTGCACGGTAGTCCACCCCCATCCGCGGTCCACATCATGGATCCGACTTCTGCCCATGACCAGCAACAGCCGATAATCGTCAGCATGGGCAATGAAGCGCAGGCACACGATCTCGACCGGATGAAGATGCGCGGGCGGATCATGCGCCGTTCCGCATCATTCAACGTCGCTCACGCCGTCGACGACCTGGGGCCGGGCACTGGAGCTCAGAGCATCCAGCGTGCCCTGTCCCTGCTGGGGCTCGTCGGCATCATCAGCAGCGAGAATCCCAACGGCGCGCCTCTCAGCGAGATCGTGGCCATCAGCGGTCGCCCCAAGGCCAGCGTGCATCGCATGCTCAACGCCCTCATCGCCATGGGATACGTCGAACGATGTGAGGACGGCGGCTACCGCCTCGGCGTGCAGTCCCAGATCATGGGACAGCTGGCCCAGAAGTCCGCCGACCCCGCGATTGAGGAATCCGAGTCGAGTCTGCTCAGGCTCGCCGAGCTCACCCAGGACACTGCTTTCCTCACGATGCGCACCGGCAGCTACTCGATCTGTGCCCGCCGTGAGGACGGCTTCGGCCCGATCTTCAACAACGCCCTGGCCGTGGGCGATCGCCACCCCTTGGGCATCGGCGCAGGAAGTCTTGCCATCATGACCCAATTCTCCGACGCCGAGGTGGACGCCTCCTTCGAGGCCAACTCGAGAATATTTGCCGACCGCTACCCCGCAGTCTCTGTGCCCAGACTCAAGGAGATCATCCGCCGGGGCCGTCACGACGGGTTCGCCCACAACCCAGGGCTCTTCGCCCAGGGATCGTGGGCGATCGGCGTGCCGATCAGAGTCAAGGGCAGAAAGCCGCGCGCGGCACTGTCGATCGCCAGCATTGAGGAGCGCATGACCGGGGGCCGTGTATTCGAACTCGCCGAGCTTCTCCAACACGAAGCTCGCCAGATCGCCGAGGCTGTGAGCAGCATGGAGGACCAGACATGACCGACAGCACTGTTCAGCCACACGGCAACACCAGCGCCTACGAGCCTCCCGGCTACCGCCTCGGCGAGCCCGGTGACGTCGTCATCCATGCAGGGCCCCGGCAGAGTCCGAGAATCGTCTCGGTGCCGACCCGTCAAAGCCAGCATCTCATCGATCTCGGCGCCGGCGATGATCTCTTCGCCTCCGTGACCGGCCTCCTGGAATCACTCGACGTCTCCGGGGTCATGGTGGAGTTCACTGAGGGTGAGTTCGGTCGGATCGACTACGTCTATCCGGCCTATGGCCCCGATGCCGAGCACCCAATGTCCTTCACCTCCGAGTTCCACCACGATGGGCCAGCAGAGCTGCAGCATGCCTCGGCGACGGTGGGCAAGAAGGACGGTGTTCCGTTCACCCATATCCACGCCTCCTGGTTGACGCAGGAGGGCCCGGTCAAGGGCGGCCATCTGCTGCCCGGCACACTCGTCGGGCCGAAGGGTATGCGCCTGCGCGTCTTTGCTCTCGCCGATGCGCAGCAGTTCAGCGAGGCCGATCCGGAGACCGGGTTCTTCGCGTTCGCGCCGACTGCGACGGACTCCCCTGCCTCGGAGTCTGCTCAACTTTCGGCTCCGGCGTCAGCGTCGGCGTCGGCGTCGGCGTCGGCGTCGGCGTCGGCCGAGGCGGTCATCTCCCGTGTCCGTCCCGGGGAACTCATCGATGACGCGATCGTGACCATCTGCCGCGCCGCCGGCTTCGACACCGCCGAGGTGCGGGCCAGTCTCGGCAGCACCACCGGCACCGTGTTCACCGATAGTTCCGCCCCATGGCCAGCCGTGGAGTTCACTCACCTGACGGGTTCCGTCAGTGGCGCCCTAGGTGACAACCCGCAGGTGAGGCTCGAAGGCGAAGTCGTCGATGTCGCCGGCGAGGTTCACGCAGGACAGTTGGCCCTCGGGGCGAACCCTGTGGCCGTGACCTTCGAACTCCTCGTGCTGTCGATGTGAAAGACAAGCCTCACTCATTGCGCAGGCACACTCGTTCTGCGGTCATCTTCTGGGTGCGTCGATGACCTGCCCATAGACCCCGAAATGGGGTTCACCAGCGTCGTTTCTGGGTCGGTAGGCGGCAAGTGACTTCAGCAGCCGCGAACCGCGCGCGCCGGTGACGGGATGCAGATCCATGACCGCACAGCGTGGGATCGGACCTCCGACTCGAATCCGAATCTCACCGAAAGTCATCTCCCGGCCGTTCCACGTCTCCTCTGTATAGGGGACGTCCGTCTCGATGAGCAGTGTCGCTCTGAATCGAGCCGCTTCGGCAAGGAGATCACGATGCCCGAGTCTCTCTCCGAGATCGCGGACGGAGGCTGTGGTCACGATCGTGATCGGCTGCCCGAAGACGACGTCTCCGCGTGGAACATGAGCCAGACGCACAGGCCTGCCCAGCCACGAGGACAGCAGCGCATCATGTGGACCCTGCATCAGTTCAGCTGCGACGGGTCTGCCCCAGTAATCGCAGGTCAGCACCTCACCCGAGGTCTCCGGTACAGCGCAGACCGACCGACCGTCGGGCAGCGAGACCTCCAGCTGGGCACCGTGAAATGCCGCAGCGACCGCGACCAGCGACGGGTTCTGCACGGTCCGCAGGACCCGCCGTGTCTCGGTGTCGACGAGGCAGTAGCGCCGGTCCCCCACAGGTCCGTGCTCGTCGAACGAAGCCTCGGGCTGCGACTGGTGCCGAGTCCCCTTGATCGGGGTGAACCCGATGGACCAGACGTCGAGAACCTCGTCCGGGAGCGAGTCCGCTGACCGTGGTGACGCTGATGAACTCACGACATCACGGCCCCGCCGTCGATGCGCAGGATCTGACCGGTCGTGAAGGCCGCGCCATCGCTGGCGAGGTAGGCGGCCGCCTCGGCGATCTCAGCGGGGGTGCCCATGCGGTCCAGGGCTTGATTCGAGGTGTCGTAGTCCTGACCTGCGGTGAGTGCAGACTCCACTGGACCTGGTGCCACCGAGTTGCAGCGGATTCCCTGCCGCCCGTACTCCTTGGCCACCCACTTCGTGAGAGCGATGATCCCGCCCTTGCTCGCCGCATACGCCGGACCCGAACGCGCCCCGGCCTCACCAGCGGAGACCGCACCGCCGTTGATGCCCGAGATCGAGGAGATGTTGATGATCGACCCGGTCCCGGCGTCGATCATGTGCGGGTGAACGGCGGCCTTGATGAAGTTGAACGTCCCGCCGAGGTTGGTGTCCAGGTCACGCTGCCACTGTTCGGCCGTGATCTCGTCGATTCCGATGCGTGCCGCGGTGCCGGCGTTGTTGACGAGGATGTCGATCCCACCGGACGCCTGTGCGAAGGATCCGACGGCGGCGGTGACCGCCTCGGCGTCGCGGACATCGAGTTCGTACCCGGTGAAGGTCTGTTCGGGGAACTGCTTCGACAGACTCTCGGCAGCCGCTTCGGCACCCTTGAGGTCAACGATCCCGACCGAGGCTCCGCGTCTGGCCAGCGAGGTCGCGATGGCCAGGCCGATGCCCTGGGCGGCGCCTGTGACCAGCGCCGATTTGTTCGTCAGCAGATAGGGTTCCATGATTCTCCTTGAAGATTCGAGAGACAGTTCGGGTGTTGTCGTGGGTCGAGGATCTAGCCGACGCCGAGGAGGTCGGGCAGCCAGTTCGAGATCGCCGGAATGTAGGTGATGAGCAGCAGCGCGATGATTGCGCAGATGAGGAACGGCATGATCCCGCGCACCACCTCTTCGAGTCTGACCTTGCCGATGCCGGCACCGACGTAGAGGTTGAGTCCCACGGGTGGGGTGAACAGGCCGATGGCGAGGTTGACTGTCATGAACACGCCGATCGTCGTCATGTCCACACCCACCGCCAGCAGAATGGGCACAAGAATCGGAATGAACAGGTAGAACGCGCTGATCGCGTCGACGAAGGCACCCACGATGAGCAGGATGATCGTGATCACAGCGAGAATGACGAATTTGTTGTCAGTGATCCCCAGCACCGCCGCTGACACTGTCTCGGCGATGCCCTCGACCGTGATGACGTAGGAGAAGAGGCTGGCCACACCGACGATGAACATGATGACCGCCGTCGAGACTCCCGATTCGAGGAACACCTTCGGCAGATCCGGCCACTTCAGCTCGCGGTAGACGAAGATGCCGACGGCCAGTGCGAAGACCGAGGCCACAGCACCCGCCTCGGTGGGGGTGAAGATTCCGCCGTAGATGCCGCCGAGGATGATGACGGGAATGAGCAGACCCGGAATGGCTTTGACGAGGGCTGCGAGGAATTCGCCGAAACTGCCCTCGGCGGGCGCAGCAGTGCCGGTCACGTCGCCGGTTGTGTTCCCGGAGCCGGTCGTCATACCAGTGCCCGCCGAGGTGGCCGATCCGCTCGTCGACACGGGCGTTCCAGCCGCGCCGGCTTTCAGCAGCCTGGTCTTCGCCACGCCGGTGCCACCGGTTCCTGCCGCCGAGGACGACGCTGTCGTCGACGATGCGGTCGAATCCGAGGACACGGCCGCCTCGGCGCGGGTGGCAGCACCCGGATCACTGCCTGCAGCCAGCAGCCCCTGACCCGATTTCACGGGCAGACCCGCGAGCTCACGGACGCGGGGGACGAAGAGCGCGGCGATGAAGAACGCCACAGCCATGATCACGCCGGGCACGATGCCGGCGATGAACAGGCGGGTGATCGAGATCGACCCGAACTCGGAGGCGACGACGGCGAAGATGATGAACGCGATCGACGGTGGCACGACGATGCCCATCGAGCCCGAGGCCGCGACGAGAGAGACGGCGTGCTTCTTCTGGTACCCGTTGCGGATCAGGGCCGGGATGAGGATCGCGCCGATCGCGGCCACAGTGGCCGGTCCCGATCCGGAGATCGCAGAGAAGAAGAACGCGGAGATGATCGTGACCGCGGCCAGACCGTGGCTGAAGCGACCGAAGACCAGGAACGCGAGGTCGACGAGGCGTTGGGAGATGCCGGTGTACTGCATGACGATGCCGGCGAGGACGAAGAACGGGATCGCCAGCAGCGTGCCCGAACTCATCGACGGGAACATCACCGAGGGCACCACGTCGAGGACCTGAAGCCCATCGGTGGTGATGAGGACGGTGACGGCGGAGAGACCGAGTGCGAACGCCACTGGGATACCCAAGGCGAGGAACAGGAAGAAGCTTCCGAACAGCAGCAGCGTGATCATTTGCGGCCTCCCTGACGGTCGGTGGGGTGGGTTTTCAGCTCTGAATCGTCGATGATGGGTGCGGCTTCCTGGGCCATGCGCTCAGCGACCGCCTCGGCGGAGGTGTCCTCATGCAGCGACACCCGGGCCGCCTGCAGTGTGCGGACGATTCCAAGGAGGCCGGCCAGCGGGATGGACAGCGTGAACAGCCATTGCGGGATGCCAAGGGACGGGGTCGCACGACCGCGAACCATCTGGTGGATCATCATTTCGCTGCCCCAGATGAGGAGGACAGCGAGGAAGACGATCATCAGAGCCGCGCCGATGATGATGAGAGTCCTGCGCGTCTTCACCTTCGCATTCTCCACGAGGTAGCTGAACCCCAGGTGCGCGCCGAGGCGGATGCCGACAACCGCTCCCATCATCGTGAGCACGACGAGGAGGTTGATCGTGATCTCCTCGCTGAAGGCCAGCGAGGCTTGGAAGGTGAAGCGGGAGACGACGTTGACGAAGGTGACGAGGACGATCATCATGAACGAGGCGATGACGACCCAGTCTTCGAACCATTTGACGATTTTCATCTCAGAGTCCTTCCGGAATGAACGCTTCGGACATGTCCTGGCCCCAGATCTTGCGGTACTGGGCGTACAGCGGTTCCAGGGTGGTGCGGAACTCGTCCTTCTCGGACTCGGTGAGTTCGTTGACCTCCATGCCGCTGTCCTTGAGCTCCTTGATCAGCTTCTCCTCGCCATCACGGTTCTTCTTGATCTGGAACTCGTTGCTCTCCTTGGCCAGGCGGCTCACGAGTTCCTGATCCTCGGCGTCGAGAGAATCGAAGAGGTCCTCGTTGACACCGAAGACCAGCGGGTCATAGGAGTAGTTCCACAGGGTCAGGTAGGGCTGGACCTCCTGCAGGTTCGAGGAGTGGATGACGTCGATCGGGTTCTCCTGTCCGTCGATGGCGCCTTGCTGCAGTGCGGTGAACACCTCGCCGAAGGGCATCGTCGTCGGATTGGAGCCCAGTGACCGGTACAGGTCGGTGTAGAGGCCGAAACCGGGGATGCGGAACTTGAGCCCGTGCAGGTCCTCCGGGGTGTGGATCGGGTGGTGGGTGTTTGTGAGCTGACGCATCCCCGATTCGCCGAAGCCCAGCAGGTGGACGCCGTGCTCGGACAGGTAGTCGGCGTAGACCTCTCCGCCCTTGCCCTTCAGCGCCTTCTGGCCGTCTTCGACGCTGTCGAAGATGAAGGGGGCGGTCACGGTGCCGAAGCGCGGGTCGACGGCCGAGTAGATGATCGGCGAGTTGTAGGAGAAGTCCTTCGCCCCATCCATGAGCTGTTCGACGCCTGCGGTGGCCTCGCCGGCCGAGAGCCGTTCGTTGGCGAAGATCTTGAGCGTGATGCGCCCATCGGTCTCCTCTTCAAGGTCCTTCGCGAACTTCTCGGCCGCGATGTACCAGGTGCTCGTCGACCCGGTCGTGACCGTCATCTTCCACCGGTACTTCTGCTTCCCGTCGTCGGTCGTGCCGAAGTTCGTTCCGCATCCGCTGACGAGCAGGACGAGCGTGACCAGCACGGCGAACCACGTCAGCACGGTCCTCTTCGTCGGTGTTGTCGGCACCCTTGCCTCCATCATTGAGTTGTTCCTGTCTGTGTTCATCGTCGCGACTGCTTCGTCACGGCTGGTTCTGTCGGTCCGTTCAGGCCCGCAATCTGATCGGGCCCACAATCTGATCAGGTCTTCCGGGTCAGCTCTTCGGGGTTCCGGCGAAGTGGACGAGTCCGCCGTCGACCGGGATGAGTGTGGAGTTGATATAGCTCGAGTCATCCGAAGCGAGGAACACAGCAAGCTTCGCAATGTCCTCTGGGTGCCCCATCTTCCCTGTCGGCGACAGTGCATGTCTGGCTGCGAGCATGTCCTCGACGGAGTCGTAGTGGCCGCTGATCGAGTTGTGGATGAGTGGTGTCTCGATGAGTCCCGGTGCGATGGAGTTCGCGCGGATGCCCTCGGATGCGTACTGGGCGCCGACGACCTTCGTGAGTTCGATAAGTCCGGCCTTCGATGCGGCATAGGCGGGGTAGTCGTAGCCCATGTAGCGCATTCCGCCCACCGAGGAGACCGTGATGATCGATCCGCCACCAGCCCTGCGCATGTACGGCAGTGCCTGCTTCATCGCCGCGAATGCTCCCGTGAGGTTGATGTCGAGGGCCTTCGCGAACCCCGCTGTCTCCAGTGTGTCGAGTCCGCCGTTGACGACGATGCCGACGTTGAAGTGCAGCACCGTGGGCTCACCGAGGCTGCTCGCGCAGTGGTCGAAGGCCGCAGACAGGGAGGCCTCGTCCCCGACGTCGGCGACGACTGTGGTCACACGGGAGTCCAGGTCGCCACCCTCGCCGAGGCGGTCCGGGGAACCGGCCGTCTCACCTGGGGTGCTGGCCTGCCCGAGTGTCGCCCGTGCGTGGTTGAGGGCCGCCCGATCGCGGTCGACGATGCACACTTTCGCGCCGGCAGCGAGGAACGCCTTCGCTGCAGCGAACCCATTGTTGACCTGCCCATCCGGGGTGCCGCAGCCGATGGCCATGACGATTCTTCCGTGGAGATCGCTCATCGTGCGCTTCCCCGCCCTGCCGAGTACTCAGCCTTGAGCTCCTTGCGCGCCAGCTTGCCGTAGGCCGTGACAGGCATCGCCTCGACGAAGTGGATCTCCTTGGGCACCTTGTACGGCGCGAGCGCTGACTTGCACAGGGTGCGCAGGCGTTCGCTCGGGTCAGTTCCCGCGCTCGCGTCCGCACCTGGCTCAGCGCTCGAGCCGGCGCTGGCATTCGCCGCACCACTCGACGCTGGTTCGATGATCGCGATTCCGATCTCTCCCCACTGTGCGTCGGGCACTCCCACGACAACGGCCTGGGCCACCTCGGCGTCGGTGAGGAGGAGTTCCTCGATCTCTCGCGGGTAGACGTTCGACCCGCCGGAGATGTACATATCGGATTTGCGGCCGGTGAGGAACAGGAAGCCCGACTCGTCGAGGTAGCCGACGTCGCCGGTATGGAAGACGCCGTGGGCGAAGGACTCGGCGTTGGCATCGGCGCGTCCCAGGTAGCCCGCGCAGACGGTGGGTCCGGCCACACAGACCTCACCCTGATCACCGGCGGCCAGCTCCCGGCCCGACTCGTCGAGGATGATGATGTCGACCCCGGTGCGGGCTCTGCCACAGGTGCCGATGCCGGCGGAGTCGACGGGAATCGTTCCGTGCTCTTCGGGGCGGAGAACAGTGATCGCACCGGTCACCTCGGCGAGGCCGAAGTACTGCACTAAGCAGGGACCAAGGCGTTGAAGGGCGCGTGACTGGTCGGCTGCGAGCATCGGGGCACCCGCGTAGACGACACGTCTGAGGCTGTGCTCGGCGGGCCCGCGTTCTGCCGGGTAGCCTGCGACGATGCGGTTGAGAATGGTCGGGACTGTGAAGGCGTTGGTGATCTGGTAGCCGTCGATCGAGTCCCACAGGGTGACCGGATCGACCTTCCCCCCAGGATGGATGACCGAAGGAGTCCCGCCGAAGACCTGCGCGAGCATATGGATGCCTGCCCCGTGTGAGAGCGGCGCGAGTACGAGCGAGGCCCCGTTCTCGTCCTCGACGGGGAAGAGATCGCAGCGATGGTTCGCCAGCACCGCGCCGAGGTGGCGGTGCGTGAACGTCGCCGCCTTGGGTTTGCCCGTGGATCCGGAAGTGAAGAAGTACCAGCAGGGGTCATCCTCCTCGACCGCGAAGTCGCCGACGTCTGCAGCACTCTCCGCAGCCGTGTTCGAGGGTGATCCATCTGGCAGATCGCCGATCCACAGCACGGCGCCGGTGAAGCCTGTCTGTTTCAGAGCCTCGACGAAGTCGACGTGGGCGCGGTCGACGATGACGGCTGCGGGTGCGACATCGGAGCTGATGCTCAGCAGCTCTTCGGTCGACAGTGCGGCATTGGGTGGGGCGATGACGGCTCCGGCTCGGATGATGCCCCAGAAGGATTGGATCACCTCGGCGTGATTGGCCGAGACGAGGAGGACGCTGTCGCGTCTGCCCACTCCGTTGGCCTGGAGGGTCAGCGCCAGCGCCTCGGCTCGCTCGTCGAGGTCGTTCCAGGTCCAGCGCACTGAGTGGTCGTCGTCGATGACCGCGGTGTGGTCGGGGATCCGACGGGCCGTCTGAGTGAGGAAACGGGAGACGTTGACGCCTCGCCGAGGTGTGGGCGTGAAGTCCTTGGCCGGCGAGGTCTGGGAGATGGCGCGCATCAGCGTGCTCGCTCGAGGATCGAGGCGAAGTTGGATACGGCGGCTCCGCCCATGTTGAAGACTCCGGCCAGTTCTGGATCCTGAATCTGGATGCCTGGCGAGCGGCCCGTGAGCTGGGCGGCGGCGAGCGCGTGCATGGAGACGCCGGTGGCGCCGATCGGGTGGCCCTTGGCCTTGAGTCCGCCCGAGGGGTTGACCGGCAGGCGTCCGCCGACGGCTGTTGTGCCCTCGGCGAGGAGACGATGTCCCTGGCCGGGTTCGGCGAGTCCGAAGGCCTCGTATTCGAGGAGTTCGGCAATGGTGAAGCAGTCGTGGGTCTCGAGCAGGTCGAGGTCGTAGATGCCGATTCCCGCGGCGTCGAGCGCCTGGGCCATGGCGCGGCGGGCTCCGGCCATCTCCAAAGGGTCGCGCTGGGACAGGGGAAGGACATCATTGGCGTTGCCCATGCCGCGCCAAGTCACCGCCTGTGGGGCCGAGGCGGCGACATCCTCGGTGGCCATGACGAGTGCAACAGCCCCGTCGGAGACCATCGAGCAGTCGGTGCGGCGCAGCGGTTCCGCGACGTAGGGGTTCTTCTCCGAGACCGTGTTGCAGAACTCGAAGCCGATGTCCTTCTGCATGTGGGCAAGCGGATTGCGGGCACCGTTGGCGTGGTTCTTCGCGGCGATCGTCGCCAGGGCCTGTGAGTGATCGCCGTAGCGTTCGAAGTACTGGCGGGCGATCTCTCCGAAGACACCGGCGAAGGACTTGAAGTGCTCCTCTTCTTCCCGGTAGCTGGCACTGAGCAGAACCTCGTTGACGTCATGACCCGATGCCTGGGTCATACGTTCTGCCCCGATGACCAAGGCAGTCTTATGCCGACCGGCGGCAATGGAGTCATGGGCGGCGAAGACCGCAGTCGAGCCCGTGGCACAGGCATTCTCATGCCGGTGCGCTGGTGTGAGGGCCAGTTCGGGGAAGACGACCCCGGGAAGCGCTGCTTCGAATCCCTGCTTGGACAGACCGTTGTTGTAGACGCCGACGTGGATGACGTCGATGTCGGCCGGTTCGAGTCCCGCATCGGCAATGGCCCCTCTGGCGACCTCGGCCATCATCTCGGGAAGAGGCGATTCGGAGCGGCCGAACTTTCCGTGGGACCAACCGATGATCGCAGGCTTGGGCATGGACACTCCTTTGGGTCCGCCACCGAGGTGGGGCAGTCGACAGTAACTCGTGCTGTCATACTTTCGTCAGTCCCAGTTATCGGTCAATACGAATCCACCATATGGAACAAGGAGTGCATCGACCACAGTCGGCGACACTGCGTTGCTGGAGTTGCCCGGTCGCCGGAGCGGCTGCGTGGCTGCCGGAATCGCAAGTTCGCCGGAGCTACGCAGATCCGCCGCGCATCGCCCGCGCGGTCTCTGCCGGGTCATAGTCCACGGGCACACCGTCGACGAGGATGATGTCACTGGCGATGTGCCGTGACCGCAGCGGAGAGATCTCCTGATAGGCCGGGGAGTCCCACCATGCGCGGGCTTGGTCGAGGCTCGGAAATCCGATGATGACGACGTGTCCGGGCCATGCGCCTTCCCTGACCTCGTGCGGAGTGCCATGCACAAGGAAGCGGCCGCCGAAGGGCTGGAAGGTTCCGCCGATCCTCTCGATGTATTCGATGACGTCGGGATGAGGTTCGGTCTCTTGCAGATGGGCGATCGCGTAGGCGGTCATTGGGGGTGTCCTCCAGTCATCGGGCAGGCGCTCGAAAGCATCGTGCGGGTCATCGGGGGCGTCGGGCAGGTGAGCGGTCCACAGCCCAATTCGGCCTGAATCGCGTCTTGCGACGTCGCGTTTCGTTCTCGCATGTCGTTCCTCTCCTCATTTCTCGTTCCTCATCTGTGTCGACTGCGACCGAGGTGGGTCCGCGCAGCGAGAATCCGGCTGGCGGGAGACCACGAACAGCAGGAGTGATCCGAGGACGAAGACAGCCGACGCCAACGGTAAGGCCCCCGGGCCGAAAACGGACAATGCGACTCCACCGATCGCCGCACCGCATGAGACGCCCAGGTAGGTGCTGGACGTGTTGAGAGCCAGCGCCTGCCCTGCCAGCGGTCCCGCCATCGAGGCCAGGCGCGACTGAACGGCAGGCGAATTCCCCATCGCCATCCCGCCCCAGAAGGTCGTTGTGATGAGGATAAGCCACAGAGGCACGGGTCTGCTCATCCATATCACCGTGAATCCGAGCATCGAGGCGACGATGGCACCGACGCCGACGGCTAGGGTGCGGTCTGCTCCCCATCGGTCGACGGCCTCCCCAGCCAACCAGATACCGAGGATCCCCGCCACTCCAGCGAGGCCGAAGGCGAGCGCACGATCATCGACGTCTGCGCCGGCGACTGCTGTGAGATAGGGAGCGAGATAGGTGAGCATCATCATCGATCCGGTCATCAGCGAACAATTCGCGATCAGGCTCAGGGAGATCCGTCTCTGCAGGAGGACGCGCAGCTGGTCCCGCACCCCAGTGCTCGTATCTTCAGTGCGGGCCCTCGGCAGCGCAATGAGGACGGCGAGCAGCACCACGATTCCGCATGCTCCCATGGTCAGGAATGTCACTCGCCACCCGAGGACGCCACCGATCCACGTGCCCAGCGGCACTCCGACGGCGATCGATCCTGTCACTCCAAGCGAGATGACCGCGATGAAGCGCCCTGCCTTCTCTGGCGGCGCGTGCCTTGCGGCGAACGCGAAGATCGCCGGGGTCGCGCTTGCGGTGGCCAAGGCGGCAACGATGCGCAGCACCAACAGCACGCCAAATGAGTCCACGACCGCGGCGAGAAGATTCGCAGCGGTGAAGAGCAGCAGCGCGATCGCGAACAGGCTGCGACGCGGAAGGCGTGACGTCACGACGGCTGCGAGAGGCGCACCCACCGCGACCGTTACGGAGAACGCCGTGACGAGCTGACCCGCCTGCCCCTCGGTGACGTCGAGGTCACGGGCGATTTCTGGGAGGATGCCGGCGATGACGTAGTCGTCGGTGTAGAGGACGAAGGCAGCGGCCAGCAGTGCGAACAGCCATCTGGGCATCAGACCGGACTCACTTGATCTGGCAGAAGCGGTTTCCGCGAGAGCCGGGCAAGGGCAGCAGCATCGGGGTTCGGAGGCGACTGCAGATAGCTTCGCATCACGGCGAGACCGTAGATGCTGCCTCCGGGGACAGCTGCAAGGGCAAGCACGACCACCAGCGGCTGAACGACCGCGTCTTGAGCCAGAACGATCTGCGCCGGCCCCTGGAGGATGACCACACAGCACCCCGTCCACGTCACCAGCCAGGCCGTCCGCGGCCAGAGCGCAAGATGGTGGGAGACCAGTGGGATGACGAACGAGGCCACGCCAAGCACGGCTGTCACCACCAGCACGGCCCGCTGCGCCGGCAGGTCCATGCCCTGCGGTCCAGAACTTCCTGGCCCCATCACACCCCAGTAGGCCATAGCACCGGCGAAGGGAAGCATCCCGACCGCTCCACAGACCACCGCGAAAGCAGAAGGAGCGGACGGCGGAGCAGCCAGCAGGTGCCCCCAGCGATCGACCACATGCGCACCCACGGAGATGGCCATCGCGACGGCCAGAACGCAGAATCCGGCGTAGACAAGTCCGAACACCCAAGGGGCCAATCCTTGGTCGGCCGGCTGCGTGCCCGCGCCAGTGAGTGACTGAAGAACGATGCCGAGCGGAAGCCCCAACAGAATCGGTGCCAGGAGCCCGGCAGCCCCGGCACCGAGGATGAAGATCACCAGCCCAGGAATTCGCCGAGCCCACGTGCGGGTCAGAGACATGACAAGGCCGACGGCGACGAACACCATTGCCACGGTGACGATGTTGCCGACGAGGTAGCGGGTTCCATGCATCTGTCCTGCGACAGCCGCCGATGTCATGCCAACAGTCGAGCCTGATAACCACAGAACCTTGAAGATCAGGTACGGTGCTGCGGCCGCGACTGCGGCCACCACCGCGAGGTGCTGCACGAAGCGGGGCCGTCGGGACAACTGTGTCGCCGGCATGAGGACTCCTTCAGATATGCGTCTCTAGATGATGTCCTCCAGTCTGTGGCTCTTCGGCAGACCGAACAATCCCCCAAAGGAGGGAATAGGAATGCGACCGGGCCACCTCGGCGAGGGTCATTGGCGACCGACCGGTGCCCTGCTCGAGAAGATTCTCCCCGCCGCGGGGACGTCAAAATCCACTCCCAGCCTCCACGCTCGCCGAGCTCTCACGCCTCCGCGAACTCGACGGCACCCATAGGCCGAGTATTTTGGCAATAGGCATGAGCGCAACACAGAACCCCAGACATCCCAGCCCCACCCACAGGTTGCCGTACTCCATGACTAGTATCGGAAACAGTGCTGTAACCAAACCTCCACCGATGAAAGGGCTGATGAACGGTCGGCTGAGGGCAAGCCCCCGATAGCCGTTGGACCGCATATTCGGATCGGCCGTGCGAAGTAGCAGGAGGGCGGTCGCCACCACTCCGGTCTGAGTGCCGAACTGCACGAGACCATTCTCAAACCAGTCCCGTTTGAAGATCCGCGGCGCGAGATAATAGAAGATGCACAGGCTGAGAACCGCCATGGTCAGCGAAATGACTGTAAGCGCAATCCAGTTCTCGACAATCACAGGTATCGACAGGCTCGCAACCGCCGATACGACGAGGAAGTCCAGGAACACAGCCGCGATCGCATCAAGCGTCGCCTTGTCGACAAGTCGATAGAGGCTCGTGCGGCAGATGGCCACGTGGACGACGAGCCCACCGATCATCGCCAGAGGGAATAGCGGCATACCCGTGATGATCGGGTCAAGGACCATCTTGAGACCGAATCCGATGAGAATCGCCACGAGGATCAGGGCAAAATGGAAACCCAAAGTACTCAATGACTGAGGGCTCAACCGCGTCACCATGTGACCTTCGCCTGCCTCTTTGCCGAGCACATCGGACTCGCTTGCATCCGACTTCTCACCCAAATACTTGAGGTGCCCTCGTCGAGCTCCGATGTTGATCAGGATGGTTCCCACGAGAATGCCGAAGATGAGGCTAATCGTGGCAGCGCCCAGAGCCAAGGACGAACCCTCTTCCCACCCCAATGCCGACCATGCCTGCTCCATGCCGGCCGCCGTCCCGTGACCGCCCGACCATGAGGCTTCGAAAATGGTCGAGAACAGCGGATTTGTCCCTGTTCCCTTCTCGAAGAGCAGGAACAGCAGAAGACACGGAATCGCGACTTGCGCCGCTGTGCTGAACCACGCCATCCAGACATGAGGCCCAGCGTCCTCGGCGACTTCCTTGATGCGAGGCAGCTTCTGACCAAGCAGCATCGGTGCGAACACGACCGATATCAGGACGCCGGCCAAACCACTCCAAGTCACCGAAATCCCCTCGGGCACCAAACCCACGACATTGGGGCCGAGGAGGAGCCCGATCACACCGCCGACAAGCGAGGCGGGGAGGAAGATCCTCCGCAGCAGCGGCACCCAGATCCGGAGGAGAACGCCCAGAATGAGCAGGACCCCCAAACCAGCCACTGCTATCAGCAGCACAGTAAGCCCGTCGCTGTCGAATTCCATCATTTCCATGTGCCTTCAGCCCCTCAAACGTTCAATGGCGGTGTGGTCGATCTGACGCGGTCGTC
Organism: Brevibacterium sp. RIT 803; assembly: GCF_016892625.1. Taxonomy (GTDB): domain Bacteria; phylum Actinomycetota; class Actinomycetes; order Actinomycetales; family Brevibacteriaceae; genus Brevibacterium. Next base: position 433,161 of record NZ_JAFEMW010000005.1, on the reverse strand, counting down.
GTCCTGTCGCCAGGAAGTCCGCGATATGGGCTGACATCGCGGGAAGCAATGCCCAACCATGCCCGCTCCATCCGGTGGCGACGACGACACCTTGAGTACCTGGGATCGTATCGATGATGGGAAGCTGGTCGACCGAACCGGATTCTGCACGGGACGTGTCGACCCCGAGGCGTGTCAGAGACCCCAAGCTAGGGAACGTCGCCTCCAGTTCGCGGATGCTTCCTGCCACATTGCCTTCCACCGGTGTGCCGGAATCGGTTGCCGAGTCGAAACGTCCCCGCCACCCGCCGCTGAGTTGGATGACACCCTCATTGTCGACCTTCACCGACAGAGTTCGACTGTCGTGTCCGACCAGATACGGACACTGAAACTCGCTCTCGGGTCGCAACCAGACCGCTTGCGGATACGCCGTCCATGTAGGAAGCCTGCACCCGAAGTTCTCGGCGACAAGAGATCGTGCAGTAGCATTGCTGGCGATCAGGATCGCTTGACTCGCCCCGACGAGCCCCGAATTGGCAGTCTCGACAGCATGGCGAACCCCGCTGCCCCGATCGAAGATGCGCACGACCGGATCACGCTCGGTGATCTCTGCCCCTGATCTTCTCGCTGCAGCGGCATATGCAAGAGTGGTGTCCTGGTGGCTGGCGACACCGTCCAATGGCGCGTACAACGCACCTTGAATCGCTGTGCTCGCCTGAGGGAGTCTTTCCCTCAGCTTCTCTCCAGTCCAGAATTCCGTGGGCACTCCCAGTTCGGTTTGTGTCGCGCGAATCGCCTCCGCTGCCACCATGCCTCCGCGCATACCGACGGATTCCTTTTCGATCAGATTCACACCCCCTGTCCGCACATAGCCCGTCGACGCGTCCAGCTCCTCAGCCAAGGTCGGCCACAGCTGATACGCCTCACCGATCAAGGGCAGTTCACGGAGATCGCGACGGTTCCCCCGCACACCGCGCTTGCCACCTCCGCCTGAAGCTTCGGCGGCGATCTCGCCGGCTTCCAGGACGCGGACACTGTGTCCGCTCTTGGCCAGGTGATACGCAACAGCGCATCCATAGGCGCCTGCTCCGACAATGACGAACTCGTAGACCACGAGATCAACTCCCCTTGAATAGTGCGACTCAGATCACGTTCGAGTGTAGATTTTTCGTCATTCGACGTCAATAGGTAGGAAAATCTACATGGGAGAATGGATTCGTGACCTCTAAAGAGAAGACTGGCGACGCACAGCGTGAGCCACTGACCCCGAGCGAGGAGAGAGTTGCCGATTTCGCGCAACGTGACCCGCTGCGGTTTGCCACGATCACGGCAGCCGAGATCGCCGCTCAGACGATGACAAGCGATGCGACGGTCGCACGGACAGCACGAAAGCTCGGGCACGCGGGGATCCGAGAGTGGAAGCGCCTCTGCGCCGACAGCGTCGATCGCGCCATCGGTCTGGATTCCAATCTCCGAACTCAGCTCTCACGTCTGCCTGAACGCGATGAAGAGGGAGGGCAGGCAATAGCAATCAAGCGGATTCTCTCGACGTCCGCTCGATCCCTTGTCGATCTTGGAGACCACCTCGACACCGAGACCTTTGCCGAGGCCGTTCGAGCAATCTCAGAGGCGGGTACCGCAACGACCTTCGGTCTGGGCACAGGGTTTCTCGCCGCCGAGTATTTGAGCCTCAGCCTGGAACGAACTGGAATACGCTCGCGAGCGACCACGGGAAGCGGCCACATGCTCGCCGATGTGTTTCCTCGCCTTCAGCATGAAGACGTCAGCGTCATCGTCGCTCCTCGACTGTTGACGACCGATGTTCTGTGGCACCTGGAAGAATCCCTCAAGCGCTGCCATGCGACCGTGCTCATCTCATCTGCAGCTCCTCGTCGCGACGTCGCCGAACACTTGCTTCACCTCTCGCTGCCCAGCGAGGACGATGCCTCAATGAACCGCATGATCTGCACGTTCGCACTCATCGATGTGCTCGCCTATGAACTCGCCCGGCTCGTCCCGGCTCGCGCAGTCGAACGGAGCGCCGAAGTTCAGAAGATCCGCGACAGGGTGAATCGGTTACGCAAGAAATAGCGGTGGGCAGGCTCGGTGGGGTCGACCTCCCAGCTGAAGTCGGCCTCCCAGCCGGACCTTCACCCTCCTTGGCGACGGTCGGGGCTCACGGTGTACACGTTCATAGTGCGCTGCGGTCCGATCTCGAATATGAAATCGGACCGCAGCTCACTGTGTACTGTTCTGACAGTAGGAAGCAGGTTCGAGACGCACGCACGTGCACGCGCCTCGAACTCCGCCTCGTCTCGCGGCGACGGGCGCAGAGGTCTCAGTTTTGCGCCCACCACCCGACGCTCACCCCTTCAGCCGGGTCATCTCCGGGTCGAAGATGGGCTCAGCGGTGACTGTCGCAGGCAATCTGCGTCCCAAGTACTCGATCTCGACTCCGTCTCCGACGCTCAGAGTGTTCGGCAGCCAGGCGTAGGCGATGGTCGCTCCGATCGAGTATCCGTACGCCGCCGAGGTGACGTAGCCGTCGGCCTTGCCTGCACCATTGCCGGCGGTTCCGGTACCGCCGCTGGAACTGGCAGTATCGGACCCGTTACCCGCCCCAACGGTCAGGTAGACCGGCTCAGTTCCCAGGACCACGTCCTCGCGCCGATCCAGTGTCAGGCATGTCAGCTTAGTCGTGGTGGCTGCAGCCCTTGCCTCGAGCGCGGCCTTTCCTTTGAAGTCGTCGGTCTTCGAGGCCTTGACCGCGAAGCCGAGTCCCGCCTGGACGGGCTCGTGCTCGCTGGTCATATCGGAGCCGAAGGAGCGGAACCCCTTCTCCAGGCGCATCGAATTGAAGGCTTCACGGCCACCCGCGATGAGTCCGAACTCCCGGCCAGCCTCCCACAGCACGTCCCAGAGCCGGTGTCCCAGATCCATCGAGGTGTAGAGTTCCCAGCCGAGCTCACCGACATAGGACAGGCGCATCGCCGTGACGGGAATGCCGCCGATGGTGATCTGCTTGGTACGGAAGTATTTGAGCCCGTCGTTGCTGAGGTCGTCGGTGCTGACCTGACCGATGACCTCCCGGGCGAGCGGACCCCAGAGGCCGATGCAGCAGGTTCCCTGCGTCGTCTCGCGCACGGTAGCCCACTTGCTCGGATCTGCCGCCGACTGTTCCCGTGCCGCGCGGGTGATGGTGGCGAAGTCGATGTTCGAGTTCGCTCCCACCTGGTAGGTCTGCTCGTCGAGGATCGCGACGGTGATGTCGCTGGTGATGCCGCCTTCGTCATCAAGCAGCAGGGTGTAGCTGACAGCTCCCGGCTTGCGCAGCATCGACGAGGTGGTCAGCCCGTGCAGCAGCTCGCCGGCTCCTGGCCCCTTGACCTCGAAGCGCTTGAGAGCGGTCATGTCATACATGGCCACATTCGTCCGCGTCTTCCACGCCTCCACTGCCGCGATCGGCGAGTGGAACATATCCGCCCACCCTTCACGCTCAGGAGCCTTCCAGTCCTCAGGCAGTTCGTCGAGCAGCGCAGCGTTGGCTTCGTACCAGTGCGGGCGCTCCCACCCGTTCGTCTCGAGGAAGAATGCCCCGAGCTCCTTCTGCCGGTCATTGAAGGGACTGAGCCGCACGTCCCGCGGCGAGACCCGTGGCTGCAGCGGGTGGATGACGTCGTAGATCTCGACGAAATTCTGCTGGGAGGTCTCGCTGACGTATTCGGGGGTCGTCAGTGCGTCCTCGAAGCGGTTGAGGTCGATGCCCGACAGGTCCGTGTTCGAACGCCCAAGTGAGATGAGTTCGGCGACGGCCTTCGCGATGCCGGCACCGTGGGTGACCCAGACCGCCTCGGCGACGAAGAATCCGTCGACTTCCCGGGACTGCCCCACGAGCGATCCGCCGTCGGGGGTGAAGGAGAAGATGCCGTTGAATCCGCGCTGAACCTGAGTCTGGCGCAGTTCGGGCAGCAGTTCCTTGGTGGCCTCCCACTCTCGGGCGAAGTCCTCGGGTGTGAACTCGAGGCTCGAGGGCATGACCTCGTCAGTGATCTCGTCGGGCGAATAGGTGCGCAGCGTATCGAGGTCGACTGGCATCGGCCGGTGAGCATAGGAGCCGATCCCGATCCGCTCACCCCATTCGCGGTAGTAGAGGTCCTTGTCCTGGTAGCGAAGAATGGGCGCCGAGGCTCCTGCCGGCTGCTCGTTCTTGCCGACGAGGCTCGGCACCTCGGTCGTCCAAGCGAACTGGTGCCCCAGAGGCAGGAGCGGGATCGTCGTGCCGACCATCTCACCGATCTTCGGGCCCCAGAATCCGGCGCAGGAGACGACGATGTCCGCCGGGAAGCTGTCGTCGCCGGCCAGCACTGCGGTGACCTTGCCACCGGACTGCTCAATTCCGGTGACGGTGGTGCGGTCGCGGAACTCGACACCAGCGGCCCGAGCGCGTTCCATGACCAGCTGGGTGCCACGAGCGGCGAGCGCCAGCCCATCACCCGGAGTCAGAAGCCCGCCGAGGACCTTGTCCGGATTGAGCATAGGGAACAACCGCAGGCATTCCTGAGCATCGACCACCTCGGCGTCGACGCCCCAGGACCGATTCCATCCGGCACGACGGTGCAGGTCCTGGAGTCGGTCGTCCTGGGTGGCGATCTCAAGTCCGCCGACGGGCAGGAACGAACCGCGACCATCGGGGCCAGTCAGCGAGGTGAGCTTCTCAATCGTGTACTGCGCGAACTCGGTCATCGACTTCGACCCGTTCGAGGAGAAGACAAGGCCGGGGGCATGCGAGGTCGAGCCGCCTGGGATATTCAAGGGCCCCTGTTCGAGCACGAGGGTGTTGGTCCAGCCGAGTTTGGCGAGTTCGTCCGCGAGGTTGGCTCCGACGATGCCGGCTCCGATGATGACCACGCGAGGTGAAGATGGTGAGGAAATCGGCACTGTGTACTCCTTTGTGGTGCAGTGGGAAAATCAAATGGTGCGAAAGGTTGAGTTGGTGCGATCGCTCAGGCGTCGATGACCAGGTCGCTCGTCGCCGTCGAGCAGCAGGGAAGGAACTTCCCCGCATCGATCTCTCTGGCGCGGATGCCGCCTTGGTGATTCATGTCGACCTCCCCATCGAGTTTGACGACCTTGCACGAACCGCACATGCCTTCTTGGCAGTTCGCACCGATCTTCACACCCGCACGACGAGCTGCGTCGAGGACGAATTCCTTCGAATCCACGCGAACGTTGAGTCCGGTGCGCACAAAGGACATCAGGTGCTCGCCTTCGCCAACGGTAGCGAAGGTCGTCGGATCGACAACCGTGACTTCGTCACCTTGTCCGTCACCGTCCGTCGCCGAGGCGGTCGCCGGGGAGCTTCCGACAGTGGAGTCTGATCGGGTGTCCAGCACCGGCTCATCCCCCGCCTCGGCGGCCGTCCCTGGTTCGATCCCTGCCACGACCACCTCGGCTTCCGGCTCGACCGGAACTTCGGCCAAGGCGTCGACGGCCTCGAGCGTCGAACCTGTGGCCTCGACGGGCCCGTCGGCCGTATATTCGGGTTCGTACATCTCCAAGGCGGCGGGCTGCGCTTCGTAGTATTCCTCGCTGGCCGAGGCGATCTCTTCGGCGATCTCGCCTGCGATCGCCACTTCCTCGGCGTATTCGGCACGGGTCTCCCGGTCGCCGGAGAAGAACTCCATGAACACCGAGGTGTCGTCCACTCCGACCTCGCGCAAGCAGTCCGTCGCCGTGTTGAGATATCCCTCGGGACCGCATGCGAACACCTGCCGCCCGTTGGCATCGGGGACGACTTCGTCGAGGAGCGCGGTCGAGAGACGGCCGGTCTTTCCGACCCAGACGCTTCCAGCGCCGGCCGAATCCTCGGCCTGCTCCCGATCGCCGAGGGTATATATGACCTCAATGCGGAAGTCGGCCTTCTGCAGGAAGTTGAGCTCTTCGGCGAAGGCGAAGCGATCTGGGGCAGAGCCGTGGTAGAGAAGGACGACATCGGCCTGTCCCGGCAGCGAATGGATCGTGCGCACCATCGACATCAGCGGAGTGATCCCCGCACCCGCCGCAAGCAGGAGGTAACGGGCTCGCCGATCGTAGTCAGCGAGGTGGAACGCTCCCACTGGGCCCAGCATCTCAAGCGTGGTGCCGACCCGAAGGGACTCGTGCGCCCACGGCGAGACGAGTCCCTTCGGGTCACGTTTGATCGTGATGGAGAATGTCCACGGTTCCGTCGGGGCACTCGAGATCGAGTAGCTCCTCGACACCGGCTCGGCATCCGGACCATGCACGGGAAAGTCGATGTTGATGTACTGACCGGACCGGAATGCCAGTGGAGCGCCGTCCATGCGCCGGAAGACGAAGACCATCATGTCGCCCGCCTCGGGGATGGTCTCCACGCACTCGGCGGAGAACTCCTGCGGATGCCAGGGGCCCAGAGCCGTGGCGGCACCGGCAGGTCCCGTCGTGCTGGAGAGGACCCTGTTCCATGGCATCTCGAGGCCCCGGGTCCGCTGCGCCAGCGGAGTCGTGGGGTCGACGACGCGCTTCATCCCACGTGCTCCCGCATCCGCTGGGTGTACCAGTTGATGAAGGCCTCGACCTGGTATTCGCTCTTCATATACGGACCCTGCTCGTAGAACGGACTCGTCGCTCCCTGCTGGCAGAGCTCAACGAAATTCTTGTCCTGCAGGTTCGTCTGCTTCCACGTATGCGTCAATGTTTCGAGGTCGTAGTCGACGCCTTCGACCGCGTCGTCGGCGACGAGCCAGGTGGTGCGCACGAGAGTCTGATGCGCATTGATCGGGAGCACGGTGAAGGTCACCACATGATCCCCGAGGAGGTGGAACCAGCTGTTGGGCTGCAGATGCATCGAGCAGCGACCCAATCGAAAATCGGGAAGATCCCCGAGGAGCTTCTTCACCAGCCGTCGGCCGTCGGCCGAGAACGACTCCCCCTGCCCGTCCAGGGATTCGCGTGAGATCCGGATTCCGGCGATGCGGGTGTCGAGTTCCTCGACGACTTCATAGGGCAGTCCGTAGCGACGGCACCGGTATTCCAGTGCGGCCTGAGCCTGCTGATTGCGATCCCAGACGTCCTCGAGGTGAGGCGGGATCGTCTCATCGGTCAGTCCCCAGGTCGGGAACAGGGCGCAGGCAAGCTCCGGGTGGCCATCGCAGTGGTAGCACTCGCGGTTGTTCTCCATCACGAGTTTCCAGTTGGCCTCCTCCACGATGTTCTGCTGATAGGCCACTTTGGTCTTCGCAAGCTCGTGCGGTCCGACGTAGGGGGCGAAGATCGCCGCGGTGTCGTCGAAGTCGGTGGGCGGTTCCTCTGCCAAGCAGAGGAAGACGAGTCCCGCGACGATCTTCCCGTGCGCGCGCTTGAGCGAGTAGCAGGCCTTGTCGAATTCCATCTCACCCGGCGCCGAGGCGTGGATGAGCTGGCCATCGGGCGCGTACGTCCACGAGTGGTACCCGCAGACCAGATTGCCTGTGGTCCCTGCGGCCTCGGTGAGGACGCGGGCACCGCGGTGGCGGCACACATTGTGCAGAACATTGACTCCGCCGTCGTCGGTACGCAGCACGAGAAGGGAATAGGGACCGAAGTCGAGGGTGACGTAGTCCCCGGGCTCGGGAATCTCTGCGACGCTGCAGGCGAAGACCCAGTTCTGCCCGAAGATGGCCTGCATGTCGAGATTGAAGAGATGGTCGTCGGTGTAGAAAGGAGCCTCGAGTGAGAAGCCGGTACGTCGCGTGTCGAGCAGTTGACGGATCTCATCGAGTCTCTCTTCGCTGAAGCCGGCAGGGAAACCCTTCTTCGTCGGCGCCAGATTCACTGCGGTCAATTCCATCTCCCTTGATGTCTGCTGCTGGTGCATTGCATCCCGTGACAACCCCGACTCTCTGCCGGAGCACGTGAGTTGACCGGCGCTGTCACAGAAGACAATAGCCACCGAAACACTGCAGGAAAAGCGCGAGATTTTGACATATTCCGTGCGGAATATCCGTATGATTTGGGGCACAATAGTGCCATGATCGATCCTCGCCTCATCACGCTGCGCACGTTCGCCGCCTGCGGCACCGTTTCCGCCACTGCCGAGCTCACTGGCTATTCCGCATCGGCCGTGTCCGGGCAGCTGCGCGAGCTCCAGCACTCGCTTGGTATGACCCTGCTCGTCAAGGACGGACGCGGACTGCGGCTAACGGCGACGGGCCAGAATCTCGTGCGCCGATCCGACAGGCTCATCGCCGAATGGGAGGACATCCGCGCTTCCTCCTTGACCGCGGGGGATCAGACGCCGACGCATTTCGGCATCGGAGGCTTCTCAACCGCCTCGGCGAATCTGCTCGCACCACTTGCGGCCCACCTGCAGAGGTCTCACCCCACATCCACGGTCCATGTCACCGAAGCAAGTCCCACGCGCTGTTTCGAACTCCTCGTGGCTGAACGCATCGACCTTGCCGTCGTCGTCTCCATGCAGGGCGATGTCCAGATCGAAGACGATCCACGATTCGAGAAGGTCGACCTGCTCGACGATCCGCTCGACGTCATGGTGCCCTCCGACCACCCGGTCGCCGCATTCGAGTCTGTGACTCTGGCCGAGCTGGCCGGCGAAGATTGGATCACTGCTGCGCCCGGATCGCCCTATCACGCACTGTTCATCGCCGCGTTCACTGCGGCCGGTGTGACCCCGCGGATCTCCCACGAATCTGTCGAATGGGAAACGCAGGCAGCACTCGTCGGGGTCGGGGTGGGCGTCAGCCTGCTGCCCAGGCTGGTCAGCCTCGCCGGGGAGGACAATGTCACCAGAGTCCGCCTGACCGGGCCGGGCAGACTCAGCCGGAAGATCGTCGCAGCAGTCCGCACCGGCAGCCGCAATTCGCCGTTGATCAAGGAGTCTCTGCGACACCTGCGGGCCACCTCCCAGCACATTCTTGCGACCCGCCTCAGCGAATGAGGCTGCGCCTGTTGACACACCCGCCATCGAAAGGCGAGACTGCAGGCACGTCTGATGAAAGACTGATATTTCAGGAGGCTTTTCAGCCCTCCTGAGGTTCGCCACTTCCACATTCTTTCGAATGGAGACTCAACGATGAGCAATAAGGCAATCAGCTACGCAGGTCCCGGCAAGGTCGAAGTCGTCGACACCGAGTACCCTGATTTCGTCCTCAAGGACGGCCCCGGCGTCCATCCAGCCAATGTCGGCCGCAAGGTCGATCACGGCGTCATCCTCAAGACCGTGGCCACGAACATCTGCGGCTCCGACCAGCACATGGTCCGGGGCCGCACCACTGCACCCGAAGGGCTCGTTCTCGGCCACGAGATCACCGGCGAAGTGGTCGAAGTCGGACGTGACGTCGAATTCGTCAAGGTCGGCGATCTCGTCTCCGTGCCGTTCAACATCTCCTGTGGTCGCTGCCGGAACTGCATCGAACGACAGACCGGCATCTGCCTCAACGTCAACCCTGATCGCCCAGGCTCTGCCTATGGCTATGTCGACATGGGCGGTTGGGTCGGCGGACAGGCCGAATACGTGCTCGTCCCCTACGCCGATTGGAACGTCCTGAAGTTCCCGGACAAGGACCAGGCAATGGAGAAGATCCTCGATCTGGCCATGCTCTCCGACATCTTCCCCACCGGGTTCCACGGTGCGGTCGGGGCCGGCGTCACCATCGGTTCGACGGTCTACGTCGCCGGCGCAGGTCCGGTCGGAATCGCGGCAGCCACCTCGGCGCAGCTCCTCGGTGCATCGGTTGTCATCGTCGGCGACCTCAACGAGGACCGCCTGGCACAGGCGCGTGCCTTCGGATGCGAGACCGTCGATGTCTCCAAGGGCGACCCGAAGGATCAGATCGAGCAGATCCTCGGCACTCCCGAGGTCGACTGCGGCATCGATGCCGTGGGCTTCGAAGCCCGTGGACACGGCAAGGATGCAGCCACCGAGGCTCCGGCCACTGTGCTCAACTCGCTCATGGACATCACTCGCGCCGGCGGCAGCCTCGGCATTCCCGGGCTCTACGTCACCGGCGACCCGGGGGCTGCCGACAAGGCGGCCCAAGAGGGATCACTGTCGATGCGCTTCGGGCTCGGCTTCGCGAAGTCCCACGTCTTCGTCACCGGCCAGTGCCCGGTCATGAAGTACAACCGCGGGCTGATGCACGCGATCCTCAATGACAAGGTGACGATCGCGAGGAACGTCAACGCCACCCCGATCGCCCTCGAGGATGCCCCGCAGGGCTACGCGGAGTTTGACTCAGGCGTGGCAAAGAAGTTCGTCCTCGACCCCCACGGGTTGGTCAGGGCCTGAGCAGCGCCCAGGCGGCCCCCAGCCTGATCAGTGCCAGATCAGGGCCTGAGTAATCTGAGGCGGCCCCGGGGCGAACGTCTTCAGGCCCCGAGGGAGCCACAACCTTCCACCCAGCAACGGTTGGTAACTTCTGCTCGAAGAACTGAAATTCTTCGAACAGAAGTTACCAACCGTTCGCCGTCTCTTCGTCGAAACGCGGGCGCTGGGACGAGCACCAGGGGGTTTTGCACCGAGATCTCGGCACAGCGCCCGCGCTTCAGTGCTTCACCCTCAGCCCCAACGCGGAGCTCGAGTTTGCTTCGTCGAGCAGACGTGTGAACGCGAGGTGAGCGAGGGCTGCCTGGCCTTCCCCGAAAACGGAGCCTAAGGGAGGACAACGGTCCGAGGATGGGCAACGGAGCTTGAGGGAGGACATCGGGGCCAGTGTGAGGAAGCAACTCTCCGTCCGGCAACGGCCGGTACTCGAAGAATGGGAATCTTTCGGCCAGGAGTTCCCGGCCGTTTGCCATCATGCCATCGAGGCGCGGGCGATCCATCGCAGCACCGTAGCTCGGGGCCAAGCAGCCCGGGTCTCCGCAGCAATCGTCGTATTCAGGATCAGCATCATCTCCATCTCTGCCTCGCCATCCGATAATCGTTGCATGGCAGATGCTGGAGATTCGCTACACTGAGTTCTGATCAATCACCCTGAAATTTCGGTCCAGATGAGGATCAGATGAGCGCGAAGCCTCTCGGTCAAGCACATCCTTGACCCGGACATGCATGCAACATACGATCTGAAGCATGCATACAGACCCTACTGGTCCAGCGACGACACTCCTGGAACGGCTTCGCGCGAAGATCACACGCGGCGACCTCGAGCCCGGGAGTCCGCTCTCCGAGGTCTCACTTGCTCATGAGTTCGACGTCTCCAGAACCCCCATTCGAGAAGTTCTCAAGCAACTGCAGCTTGAGGGCCTCATTGAGATTCGCCCGAAAGTCGGCACGTTCATCCGAGAGCCGACTCGCCGGGAGATCGTCGAGATGTTCCAGCTCAAAGAAGTTCTTGAAGGATTGGCCGCGGCCCTTATGGCTCGACGGGGACCCTGTCACCAGCTCGATGTGCTCGAAGACAATGTCGCTGCTTCAGAGGTGACATCGCAGGCCGGAGACACGGACACCTATGCCAGCCAGGTACAGGGATTTCATCAGACACTCGTCGATGGGGCCGACAACAACAAGCTCGTCGAACAATACGGCCGGCTGATGAACCAGTTGTCGTTCTACACGCTGGTGCGCAAGACCCTGGATCACCCCGGTCGCGCGGTCAATTCAAGCAGGGAACACCGCCAAGTGCTCACCATGATCCAGAACAAGGACCCATTCGGCGCGGAGACTACGATGAGATCTCACGTGTTCGCCTCGACTCAGGAACTGTTGGTCCCCCGCACTCGCACGACCCTATCCATCGACCGGGAACCCTGAGAACAACCGCGATACTCAATCACGGCTGAAAGCGATTAGTCACAGCTGAAGGCGGGCCTCAGACTCCTAGTGAATCTGAGGCCCGCCTTCTTTCGCATCCCGGCTGGCCTGACACCTCCCTGCAGGCCTGACACCTCCCTGCAGGCCTGACACATCCCTGCCGGTCCGGCGCAATCCTGCTGATCGACGGCTCGATGTGCCCGGCCTCCGGGACCGGGCGACTCGACGACGTATCAGCGGAAGTTGGGGACGACCTCGTCGATGAAGAGCTGCAGTGAGGCCTTCTTCTCTTCGTGAGTCAGTGCGTTGTCGGACCAGAAGCTGTATTCGTCGTAGCCGAGGTCCTCGTAGTGGCGGATCCGCTTGGTGACCTCATCAGGGGTACCGATCATCGCTGACTTATGCAGCGCTTCGAGCTCGAACTCGGGGCGATCAGCGAAGTTCTCCTCCGGAGTCGGATCGAGGAAACCGTTCTCGTGATCCCTCTTCCCGAATGCCCAAGAGGAGAAGGTGCGGTAGTACTTGTTGACGCCGTTCGCGCCGACCTTCCAGCCTTCCGGATCCCGAGGGGAATGAAGGTAGGTGTGCCGCAGGACCATGATCTCCGGACGTTTCTCGACCTCGGGGTGCGCGGCGATCGCAGTGTTGAACTTCTCCATCAGGTCCTCGACCTCACGGTCGTCCTTCATCAGCGGTGTGACCTGGACGTTGCATCCGTTCGCGACGGCGAAATCATGAGTCTCCGGACTCCTCGCGGCCAACCAGATCGGCGGGGTCGGCTGCTGGATCGGCTTGGGTACAGCCGTCGAGAGCGGGAACTGCCAGTGCTTGCCCTCGTGAGCGTAGTCGCCCTGGAGCAGCTTCTGGACTGCCGGAACCAGTTCTCTCAGGTACTCCCCGCCGTCCGCTGCAGCCATGCCGTCGGCCAGGCGGTTGAACTCGAACTGGTAGGCGCCGCGAGCGATTCCCACCTCGGCGCGTCCGCCGCTGATGACATCGAGCAGTGCGATTTCTCCGGCGGCGCGGAGCGGATGCCAGAACGGAGCGATGATCGTTCCTGATCCGAGCCTGATCGTCGAAGTCTGGGAGGCCAGATATGCCAGCTGCGGCATCGGACTCGGAGAGGAGACGAACTCCATGGAGTGGTGCTCGCCGATCCACACCGTCCCGAATCCGCCGGCTTCAGCTAGTTTCACCAGCTCGACGAGGTTATTCCAATGCTGTTCCGGACTGATCGAGTCGTCCCAGCGTTCCAAGTGCAGGAAGAGTGAAAAGCGCATGATGTGCTCCTTTGATCTCAAGCGGTCTTGCTGTGTGTTCTCTATTTCGTGGCTTCGCGTTCGCCGATCGTCGTGTTCGTGCGCGACCAGAGGTCCTTCTCCACTTCGCGCACGATCACCGTGATGTTCTCTGCTGCGGCTCCGGTAGTCTCTTCGGCCACCCGGTGCACTCCTGCGATGAGGTCGCGCAGCTGCCGCGAATCTCGGCCCTTGGCGATTGAGATGTCGATGAGAGGCATGTCAGGTGGTCACCGCCCCAGAACGAACGGGTCGGCCATGGCACCTTCGTCGGTATTGATCCAAATACTCTTGAGCCTCGTGTACTCGTGCATCGACTCGATTCCGTGTTCGATGCCGACTCCCGAGTTCTTGAATCCCTGACGTGGTGACATCGGAGACATCGCCCGGTACATGTTGATCCACACGGTGCCTGCGTCGATGCTCTGCGACATCCGCATCGCCCGCTGAAGGTTCGAAGTCCAGACTCCCGCAGCCAAACCGTAGTCTGTGTCGTTGGCCAGGCCCAGTACTTCGTCTTCGGTGTCGAAGGGCATAATCGCGGCAACGGGCCCGAAGATCTCCTCACGGCAGATCCGCATATCGTTTGTCGTATCCGTGATCACCGTCGGCTGGAAGAAGTAGCCGGGGAGGTCGACCTCGGGGCGCTGCCCGCCGTAGGCGATGCTGCCTCCTTCGGACACTCCGATGTCGACGTACTCTGCGACCTTGTTCAGTTGGCTTTCGAATGCCAATGGGCCGAGTTCGGTCTTCGGATCCATCGGATCGCCGATGATGATCGACGAAGCCCGCTGGGTGACCTTTTCGAGCAGTTCGTCGTAGACGCCCCGCTGCACGAAGACTCTGCTGCCGGCGATGCAGGTCTGACCGCCCGCTGCAAAGATGCCTGCGATGACGCCCATGGCGGCGTTCGACACATTCGCGTCATCGAAGACGATGTTCGGGCTCTTACCTCCCAACTCGAGGGTGCAGCCGATGAATCGCGAGGCCGCGGCACCGGCGATCGCAGAACCCGTTCCAGTCGATCCGGTGAATGAGATCTTCGCGAGCTTCGGCGAATCCACGAGAGCCTGGCCCGCCTCGGCGCCGATTCCGGTGACGACGTTGACCGCGCCGTCGGGGAAGCCTGCCTCATGAGCGAGTTCGGCCAAGCGCAGGATCGTCCGTGATGTGTACTCACTCGGTTTGATGACGGCAGTGTTGCCGGCGGCCAGGGCTGGTGCCAATTTGGAGATCGTGAGAGTCATGGGCGAGTTCCACGGGGTGATGAGCCCGACGACGCCAAGAGCCTCTCGCTGGGTGAAGTTGATGACCTCAGGCGAGTTCGTCGGAATCTGCGAACCCTGGACCTTGTCGGCCAGGCCGCCATAGTAGTAGAGGTATTCGGGGAGCCCCTTGAGCTGCCCCTTCATCTCGCGCAGGAGTTTGCCGTTGTCTTCACTCTCGAAGCGAGCGAGGTCGTCGGCGTTGCGCCCGATGAGATCGCCGAACCTTCGCAGCAGGTGACCTCGCTGTGTCGGTGTCGTTCTCTGCCACGCCGCCGATTCGAATGTCCGGCGCGCGGCCTCGACGGCATGATCGACATCAGCGGCGGTCCCACGGGCGAACTCGTAGAGAGTTTCCAACGTGGCCGGATTGGTACTGTCCAGGTATCCTCCATCGGCAGGAGCACTGTGGGTGCCTCCGATGAAGTGATCGAGTCTGAGAGTCACGGCTGATTCCTTTCTGACTGGTGGATGAGGTGGTCGAGATGGCCGACGAGCACCTCGGGATGGGTCACAGGCAGCATGTGCCGGGCCCCGGGGACGATGACGACTTCGGTGTCGGGAATCCGTGCCGCGATCCGGTGGCTCATCTCCGGTGTGGAACCGGGATCGGATTCTCCGGTCACCGCAAGGGTCGGGGCTGCAATCGCGGGCAGCCTGTCTGCGAGTTCCCTGTCGGCTGTGGCGAAGACGGCGTAGGCATGCGCATAGGAGACCGGATTGTTGGCCATGAGAACTGGGCGCGTCTCCTCCCGCTGGGCCTGCCAGTCGGTTCCGTCTTCGTCGGGGAACCATCGTTGCAGAGCGGTTTCCATGCTGGCAGGCAGATCCCGGCGCGCGTTCTGCAGCCGGGTGGCCACAGCGGCCGATTCGTCCTCGGTCCGAGCGCACACCGAACTCACACAGGTGAGCGTGCGCACACGTTCGAGATGGTCGAGGGCGATCTGCTGGGCGATGAGCGATCCCAGGGAGAATCCAACGAGGTGGACCGGCCCGGGCGGCATCCGGGCCGCCACATCCGCGGCCATCTCTGTCACCGAGGTCGGTTCCTGCAACGGTGGCCGAGTTCCATGTCCTGGAAGATCGAGCGCAAGACTTGGAGACCTCAGCAGTCGTTCCACCCGCTGCCAAACGTTCCTGTCGAGTCCGACCCCATGGAGCAGGACGACGGGGACGTCATTGTCATCCCGCATGATCCGGCGCCCTACTTGTCGGCCGATAGCGGCGCGAGCCGCTGCTGCGGACGTCCGCCCGTCGACCCCGCGAGCGCAATGAGGATCTCATCGGCATGAGGTGCGTCGGCAACCCTCCATTCGAAGGTCTGGTGGTGCGAGCGGATCGTTGCGTCAGTGAAGTGCTTGAGCGGAATGTCGAAGACCGCTCCCGCCTCGCCGCGTTTCTCGACGGCCGGAAGCAGGGTAGACGCCTGAGCAGCATCACGGAAGTGGTTGCCGAACTTCAGTGTGTGGATGAGTGCGGAGCCGTGCTCGATCTCACCGTTGAGGCCGATGATTGCGGCCTTGCCGTAGGCTTCGAGGCTGCCGCCGAGTGCTTCCATGACCCGGGGAGCAAGCTCAGCGCCGAGGGCGCTGGCAGTGGCGTCGATGCCTGGGTTGAGGTCCTCGACGAATCCCTGACCGCGCCAGGGGTTCTCGATCACTGCGGCAACTGCAGCGACGGTGATGACGGGGCTGGTCTCGCGGCCGCCTTCGGAGAGGATCTCTTCGACGACGGTGGTGAGTTTGCGGATCTTCATTTGACGAGTCCTTTCAGGATCTCTGTGGTGACTGTGCCATCGGTTCTGCGGTCGCCGATGCGGGCGAACGGTCGGGGGCCGGTCGAGGCGGCGGCGATCACGCAGATCTCATCGGCTCGTGGTGAGTCCGAGAGGTGGATGTCGATTGTCTGGTAGTGGTCACGTGAGGTGGCGTGGGCCTTGTGCCACATCGGCACCCGAATCGTCGACGATGGGCCCGATCGGCCGTCGGCGAAGCAGATGACCGAGGTGCCTTCGAGCATTTCGCGCAGGATGTTGCCGAAATAGGGAGTGTGGATGAGTGCGCCGGCATGTTCGATCTCTCCATCGACCCCGACCACTGCACCCTTGCCGAAAGCTTCGACGCTCTCTGCGGAACCGAGCATCGACAGAAGTCGATCGGTCAGCACCTTCGCCAGCACCGGAGCGATCCTCTCGGTCGCCGGACCCAGATCACTGTGTGGATCGATGCTGTCGATCCATGGGTTCCTCAGCACGGCCACCGCAGCCGCCTGCTGCAGCGGTTTGCTGAGGCCGACACCAGCCTCAGCGAGGATCTCTTCTCGCTGAATGGTGATCGAACGGACACCAAGTCGCTGTGCCAGTTCATCGAAATTCGCCGGAAGCTCCTCGTGCTCGCCGAGGCGGCCGATGCCCTCATCCTGCTCGCGTGCGGTCGTCGTGCTCATCGTGTCAAAACTCCAGTCTGTTGCATACAAGAAATCTACTTGCATGCAAAGATGAAAGTCAATACCCCAATAGACTCCCGATAAATCAAGGTTCCTACAATCTATTGACTAATACATCACAGTGATCCTACGATCTCTAGTATGCAACAGAGCAAAGAAGCACGTCCTTACGACGACGTTAAGACGACCATCATCGGAACCTGGCGCGAAGCATGGGACATCGGAAACACCGATGCTCTCGATTCACTCTTCACCGACGACTACGTGCGCGTCTCCGCGAACTCCGGCAAGGAGAGAAGCGTTGAGGAGACCAAGGCAGAGATCAACGAGATCCGCGCAGCCTTCCCAGATCTCACCACCACGATCGACCGCATCCTCATCGAAGGCGATCAGGGAGCCATCTACTGGCACTCCACGGGCACTTTCACCCGGCCGCTCAACGATGTTCCTCCCACCGGGCAGCAGGTGAAGACCCACGGTTCGAACCTCATCACCTTCGATCAGGGAGTCATCTGCCGAGAAGAGGTCACCTGGGATGCACACGCGCTGCTCGCCGACCTCGGACTCAAGTCCCTGTCCTCGGCATTCGAATCCCACGCAGGTGACGTGGTCACCGATGACTTCTCCGGCGAACCGTCTTCGGCATCGCTCAAGTCCTTCAACAGGCAGTTCATCACCGGGGTGACAGTTGTGACGACCACGGACGAAGACGGAAAGCCTCGTGGCCTGGCGGTGAATTCCTACAATTCGATCTCACTCGACCCGCCGCTGGTCCTCGTCTGCGTGCAGAAGACGTCCTCGACCTACCCTGCACTCTTCCGCTCCTCCCACATGGGGATCAACATCATGAGCCGCAATCAGCGAGGGACCATCGGTACCTTCGCATCGAAGGCCACAGACAAGTTCGCTGAGCTCGACTGGCATTCCGGACCCCATGGATCACCACTTATCGACGGTTCGGCAGCCTCAATCGAAGTCGAGATCAAGGAACGCTTCCAGGCCCTGACCCATACGATATTCGTCGGTCGGGTGCGCAGCGCGGAGGCTTCCGAGGACGAGCCGATGATCTACAAGGCCGGCAAGTTCTTTGACAGCCAGGACCTCTCCCCGCTCACCTGAGCGATGCGCACACGCCCGATTCACAATGAAGTGGAGTTCCCATGAACGACGATTCCGAGCAATACCCCGATGCGGATCGGGATGGCCCCCGATACTCCGCGGGCGCCCGAGCACAGCTGCCGGGCCACGGCATGGAGTCCGAATCCGGTCCGACACCGGAGGTCGCCTACGCCGTCGCAATGAGACATCGCCCCGGTCGTGTCTTTTGGATCTCCATCGTCGGAGTCGCCGCATTCACTCTGTGGGGAGCCCTGTCGCCCGACGGCATGGCAACGGCGATGACTGCCGCGATGGACGTTGTCGCTGCGAAGGTCGGCTGGGTGTACCTGGTCCTCACTCTCGGCTGCATCGGACTCCTCCTCTATCTCGGGTTCAGCCGGTTCGGGCGGGTCCGCCTCGGCGCCGATGACGACCGACCAGAGTTCAGCACCTGGGCGTGGCTGACCATGATCCTCTCCGCTGTGATGGGCATCGGACTCATCAGCTACGGTGTGGCCGAACCGATCAGCCATTTCACGACTCCACCCCACGGACTCGCTGACCCTGGCACCACCGAGGCAGCGGTACGCGCACTCCAGTTCTCCTACTTCGACTGGGGACCTCACGCCTGGGCGGTCTTCGGTGTGTTCGGCCTCGCCATCGCCTATTCGACCCATAGGCGAGGAAACACCGGACTGATCTCGCCCATGCTCAAGCCGGTCTTCGGCAAAGCCATGGACAGATGGCTTGGCAACCTCATCGACATTCTGGCGGTGATCGCCACGCTGTTCGGGACGACCACCTCGCTGGGACTGGGTGCATCACAGATCACCGAGGGCCTCAACCGGGTCTTCGGGATTCCGAACGAATTGTTCGTTCAGATCATCATCATCTTGGGCATCACAGTCGTGTTCACCTTGTCTGCACTGTCGGGAGTCAACCGGGGCATCAAGTTCCTCAGCCAGACGACGGCAGTACTGTCGATCTTCCTCGGTCTCTTCGTTCTCGTCGTCGGCCCCACAGGCTTCATCGGAAATCTCTTCTTCCGCTCGACAGGCGAATACCTCAATGACTTCTTCAGGACCAGTCTCCTGACTCCACTGGTGGCCGGCGACGTTGAGTGGTATCAGTACTGGACGTACTTCATGATGGCATGGTGGCTGAGCTGGGGTGCCTTCGTCGGCGTCTTCCTCGCCAAGATATCCAAGGGTCGAACGATCCGCGGATTCGTCCTCGGGGTCATGGGTATCCCCAGCCTTGTCTTCTTCATCTGGTTCACGATCTTCGGCGGAACGGCGATCAAGATCGACATGGAGGGTGACGGCGGCATCGGCAAAGCCGCGGCCGCGGATGTGAATTCAGCGTTCTTTGAAACACTGGAACATCTTCCGATGGCTGGTCTTACTTCGGTGATTGCGATCATCCTCGTTGTCCTCTACTTCGTTTCAGGCGCTGACGCGAACACCTTCGTGCTCAGCATGCTCACCTCCCGCGGAACCCTCGAACCCAGCCGCTGGGTACTCACGGTATGGGGAGCACTGACAGGAACGACGGCGATGGTCCTCTTCTTCGCCGGAGGGCTCGCGGCCCTGCAACAGGCGGCGATGCTATCAGCGCTGCCGTTCGCGGTCATCGTCGGCATCCTCGGCTTCTGCATCGTGAAGACTCTGCATGAGGATCACGACTTCGATGCCTATCGCAAAGTCAGGCGGAAGGATCTGGAAGAGCTGGAGGCCCGTGCCGGGGCCACCATCAAGAAGGAGATCTGACTCAGGACTGATCCGATGCTGGGCCCGCTGCACCAACGGCGGGCCCGACGTCATCGTCAGCCGAGTTCGTCGAGCAGACGTGTGAACGCGAGGTGGGCGAGGGCTGCTGCCTGGTCCCCAAGCAGCCCGTCGTCGAAGACGACCCTGGGAGAATGGTTTGTCTCCGCGTTCGGGTCCACACCCTTTGGAGTGGCTCCGAGGAACACAAACGTACCCGGCACATTCTGCAGCACATAGGAGAAGTCCTCGGATCCCATCCGCGGGGCAGCCATCTCCTGAACATGGTCAGAACCGAAGACCTCGCCGAGGCGGTCGATGGCCAACTGAGTCTCGGCGGGGTTGTTCACGGTCACGGGGAATCCGATCCGGAAGTCCACCTCGGCGGTGCACCGGTGTGCCCGGGCAATGTTCTCAGCGATCTCAGGCACACGCTCCTGCAGCAGCGCGATCGAATCGGCTGAGAGATAGCGGACCGAGGCGGTGAGCTTCGCGGTGTCGGGGATGATGTTGCTGGCCTGCGAGCCTTCCAACTGGGTCACGGACACGACGACCGGGTCGAAGATGTCGAATGACCGTGACACCATCGTGTTGAGGGCGAGCGCAATCTCGGCGATGGCAGGCACGGGATCGCGAGTGGCCTGCGGTTGGGAGCTGTGGCCGCCGGCGCCGTGGACCTTCAGATTGAGATCGGCGAACCCCGCCATCAGCGGCCCGCCCTTGGTGGTGAACCGTCCGCGCACATCAGCCTCGACGTGAATTCCGTACGCCGCGACAAGTGGCACGTCTGCCGCCTCGAGCACACCCTCGGCGATCATCGGCTCGGCGCCTCCTTCGACCTCCTCGGCGGGTTGGAACATGAATACGATGGACCCGGGCAGCTCGTCTCGGTGCGCGGCAAGCAGACGAGCGGCGCCGACGAGACCAGCGGTATGCATGTCATGGCCGCAGGCGTGCATATTGCCGTTCGTCGAGGCGTAGTCGAGTCCGGTGTCCTCGACCACCGGCAGGGCATCCATGTCCCCACGCAACAGAACTGCAGGCCCGGGGCGTCCTCCCTTGAGCACCGCCACGATCGAGGTCAGAGACTCCCCTGTGCTGATATCGAGTCCCAGATCGGCGATCTCTTCGAGAACGGTCTTCTGGGTGAACGGCAGCTGGTACCCGAGCTCGGGATTGGCGTGCAGAGTACGACGCAGTCTCACAAGATCGTCGTGCAGCACCTGAGCCTCGGTGCGGAAATCTGGAATGGATGAGGATGGTGATGCGGACATGGACGCGGTTCTCCTTCGGGCAAAATGGGCTGTGAATCCGACTCTACTGAGATTCCGACCTGACCGCGCCGTCTGAGGCTGCGACGAATCGGGTCAAGCCCGCAGGGAAGCCACCGACCCGGTCCCCGAGCGCGTCGATGCCTGAGGTGAAGCTGGTCGTCCCAACTATGGATCTCGGGTCGCGCCGTGCGTACCGTGGACGGTGACGCCACCACTCGACGAGGAGCCCATCGTGCGCATCATCATCACTCAGAACCAGACCCTTGACGGTCGAATCGAAATGCTCGACGACTGGTTCGACCCGCAGGCCCAAGATGAGGAGTTGTCCACCGAGCTCATGCGTCAGTCGGCCAACGAGGATGTGCTGCTGCTGGGTCGGCGGACATTCGAGGACTTCCGGGGCTACTGGCCGCTGCAGACCGATGACACCACAGGGGTTGCCGAGCACCTCAACCAGGCCGACAAGCGGGTGGTGTCGACGACGCTGGCAGACCCGGATTGGCAGAACTCAACCGTCATCGGCGAGGATCCGCTCAAGGCTGTGGCCGCCCTGCGCGAGGAGCCAGGTCGCGACGTCATCCTCACCGGAAGCATTACCCTGGCGCATTCACTGATCGGCGCCGGCCTCGTCGACGAGTACCGAATGTTCACCTATCCGGTGTGGCAGGGACGTGGTCGCGGCTTCTTTCCCGAAGACGCCCGGCCCCGACTGCAGCTGCTCGACTCGAAGTCATTCGTCAGCGGTGTCGTCTATTCGGCCTACAGCCCACAGCAGTGAAGCCACTCACGCCGTGCCGAACATGACCTTCCGCCCGTCGGGGTCCTCGACCGTGACGACGACGTCATCGACTTCGACGAGTGGCGCACCGACGCTCTGCACGTGATCAAGGAACCCCTCCAGATCGGGGATCCGGAAATAGAGGTGGGTGAGATTGGACGACGGGTTGGGCGGATAGCTGTAGTCGGCAAAGGCCTTCGCGTCATGAAGAGCAATCTGGACACCGTCGATATCCACCATCCAATAGGTGTACTCGTCGCTGCTGACGGCCTCCAAGGGTACCCCGGCAACGTTCCTGTAGAAGTCAGCTGTCACCTCGGCGTCGTCGCAGGTCAGGAATACTCCGCGAAATTTCGATTGCATCCGTGGACACCTCCGTCCGCAGCCCGGCCTCCGTAGGGTCCGACCGCACATCCGATTCGTCCCGAGTCTATCTGCCGTTGCCGACTCGACATAGGTCCAGCACAGACACGACCTGAAGCGCTCAGCACCGCCATGGGCACCTTCACGCCCAACCTCCACAATCCGGCTTGCCAAGCGACATTCATACTCCACACATACTTCGGTGAATCGCGACTGTTAGCCTGACAGGCTGATCCCGATTTCAGGAGTGAATGTGCAGAAGAGCAAGTGGCTGCTGGGCCTCGCCTTGTCCGTATCCGTGGTGTCCTTCGCCGCTTGCGGTTCAGCCGAGGACAAACCAGCGGACGAGCAGACCTCCGCCGCGGCTGAGCAGAAGCAGGGGCAAGACCAAGCCCAGGGACAAGGCCAGGGCAAGAGCCAAGAAGGCAAGCCGAACACTGATGGCATCCCCAAGGTCGTCGCCGAGGTCAACGGCAAGAAGATCACCAAGGATGACTTCGTCCCCCTTTACGAAACTCAGTACCAGCAGATGCAGATGCAGTCTCAGCAGTCGGGCCAGCAGGTCGATGAGAAGCAGCTCAAGACTCAGACGGCTGAGAACCTGGTGAGCACCGAGCTGCTCAGCCAGGAAGCCGAAAAGCGCGACATCACGATCTCCGACAAGGACATCGACAAGGCTCTCGGAGAGTCCGCCAAGTCCAGCCAGATGAGCAAGAAGGACTTCCTCGCCGCCATGAAGAAGCAGGGCATGGACGAGAAGAAGGTCCACTCCGAGCTGAAGACCCAGCTGTCGATCGAAGACCTCATCAAGGACGAATACGGCGAGTTCAAGGTCAGCGGCGAAGAGATCGGCCAGGCCTACCAGCAGGCGAAGACGCAGCAGGAGCAGATGGCACAGCAGGGCGGCCAGCAGGCTCAGGAAGTCCCACCTCTTGAGAAGATGCGCCCCCAGCTCGAGGAACAGGTGAAGAGCCAGAAGTCGACCGAGGCGACTCAGAAGTACGCCAAGAAGCTTCGCAAACAGGGCGACGTCACGATCAACCTCTGACCGGAACGCCACAGGCACGAGCCATCGAGCTCTGACTGCCAGAGACTCGGGCCGGACAGGCCCGAGTCTCATTCTTGGGGAATCCCTGAGTGTTCCTCGCAAAATGCTTGCGTGCGCTCTAACCTGTAGGAGAACAGAAACGTGTCGTCCTGACACGCCCGTCCTCACAGCACGTGCGACCGATAGCGGTCGCACGCAGAGCACACCAATCTAAGGATCCCTCCATGGCTTCCGTCCTCACGCGATCTGCGATCGTCGCGCCGAAGAACTTCAACCGGTGGCTGATCCCGCCGGCCGCGCTTGCCATCCACCTGTGCATCGGACAGGTCTATGCGTTCAGCGTTTTCAAGATCCCCTTCATGACGCACTTCGATGCCGGTGAAGTCTCAATCGGCTGGATCTTCTCGCTCGCGATCCTCATGCTCGGCATCTCCTCGGCCATCTTCGGCCCCTGGGTGGAGAAGAACGGCCCGCGCGCATCAATGGTCGCAGCAGGCACCTGTTGGGTGGTCGGCTTCTTCGTCGCATCACTGGGAATCATGACCGGGCAGCTCTGGCTCGTCTACCTCGGCTACGGCGTCATCGGCGGCATCGGCTTGGGCATCGGCTACATCTCCCCGGTCTCGACGCTGATGAAATGGTTCCCGGACCGCCCGGGGCTGGCCACCGGCCTGGCCATCATGGGCTTCGGCGGCGGCGCACTCATCGCCAGCCCGATGTCGAACCAGCTGATGAGCCTCTACGGAGGCGGTCCGGAACCCGAGAACCTCGTGGCAGGTCTGACGCCGACCTTCGTCACCCTCGGCATCGTCTACGCCGTGGTCATCGCCGCCGGCGCCTTCGTCATCCGCGTGCCCCACCCCGAGTGGACGCCCAAGAACTTCGACCCCGCCAAAGCGACGACCAAGCCCATGCAGACAACGGGCAATGTCTCGGTGCGCAATGCGATCCGCACACCGCAGTTCTGGCTGCTGTGGGTGGTCCTCTTCCTCAACGTCACTGCCGGCATCGGCATCCTCGAAAACGCCGCTCCGATGATTCAGTCCTATTTCGGCATCACGGCCGCAGCTGCCGCCGGCTTCGTGGGGCTGCTGTCGATCGGCAATATGGGCGGCCGCTTCATCTGGTCGACGACCTCGGACTACCTGGGCCGGAAGAACAACTACATGATGTATCTCGGCGTCGGACTGCTGCTCTACCTGGTCGTGGCACTCTTCGGAGGCAGCTCGATCGTCCTGTTCATTCTGGCGACGCTGGTCATCATCTCGTTCTACGGCGGCGGCTTCTCGACCATTCCTGCCTACCTCAAGGATCTCTTCGGCGTCTATCAGGTCGGGGCCATCCACGGCGCCCTGCTCACCGCATGGTCAGCAGCGGGCGTAGCGGGCCCCCTCATCGTCAACTCTGTCGTCGAGGCAGGAGAGAAGGCCGGAAAGACAGGCCCCGAGCTCTACACTCCGGGCATGTACATCATGGTCGGTGCACTCGCAATCGGCTTCGTCGCCAACATCCTCGTCCGCCCCGTGAAGGAGAAGTTCTTCGAACGCGAAGAGGACGTCAAGGCCAAGCAGGCCGCCGCCCTCGAAGACGGCAACTGAAAGCAGGGAAGGACATCTCATGAGCAACTCCACTCCAACAGCACACGTCCCGCCCGAGGGCTCACCTCAGTCTCCTGTCGGCGGCACCTATAAGGCGGTCGGTTCGACCTTGACCGTTGTCGTGGTCGGCGGCCTCGTCTGGGGCCTGACCCTGACCGTGATCAAGGCCGTCGCGATCTTCACCGGCTGAACATCCGAACGGCATCATCGTCATGGCAATGGGCTGAGGTCATCCGGACCTCGCCGAGGCGGCCCGTCGACTTCACGTCGGCGGGCCTCGTCGATTCATCACCTGCCGAGGCCGACACGTAGGATCGTTCCATGCCGAATGATGAGAACTCCGCGCCGCAACCGAGCTCTCACGGCGAATCTCGAGTGCCGTGGGGATCGGTCCTGCGCAATGTGGCATTGGCGCTGGCTGTGCTCGCCGGATTGTGGCTGGTGTTCAACGTGCACCTGCCCTCTCTAGACGGAATCCAGAAGCAGATAGCCGATGCCGGTTTCTGGGGCTTCGGCATCTTCATCATTGTCTATGCGCTCATTGCAGCAACGCCGATCCCGGTGACCATCATGGCCGTAGCCGGCGGTCTCGCCTTCGGCCTCATCTTCGGCACGATCCTGTCGATGATCGGAGTCGTAGCCGGCTGCGTCGGCGGCTATTGGGTCGCACGCGGACTTGGTCGCGACACCGTGATGAAGCTGTTGGGCTCTCACGCAGAGGCGATCGAGGCCCGGCTGACCAACGGCGGGTTCTATGCGGTGTGCATCCTTCGCCTCATGCCAGGATTTCCATACTGGCCGGTGAACTACGGCAGCGGGGCGTTGGGGATCAGGAGTCGAACATTCCTCATCGCGACCGTGATCTCGGCCCTGCCGGGTCAGCTGTCACTTGTCGCGGTCGGTGCCTTCATCGGACGGCCCAGCGTCATCAACGGCATCGCCGTCGGCATCTCGTGGGCCCTGGTCATCGTGTTGACGATCCTCACCTTCCGCCGCTGGAAGTCGGAGCAGAAGCACCCGGCGACGACAGAGAACGAGCCTGAAGCGAACCCCGAGGACTGATCAGACCCGGATAACCGAGGCTTCAGATCAGGAGAGGCGCAGATCGGTGATGCAGGTCGCACCCTCTTCCCCGGTCGAGAAGTCAACAGAACCGGACTTCCCCTCGTGAGTGATGGAGATCGTTCCTACGATGTCGCTTGGGACCCAGAATCCGGCGAAGCCGTTCTCGAACGTGGTCACCCGATCGTCGACGACACATTCGCCGGTGGCGCTGTCGGTGATCTTTACGTCAAGCTCCTCGTTGCCGAGCTCTCCGCGACAGGTTGTCAGACTGTGATAGAAGCAGTCGTGGGTGGTAGCCATGTAGGGAGCAATCGAGACATATGCCTGCTCCTCCGGCAGATCGATAGTCACTTCCTGAGCTTCGCCGCAGGCGTCGCCTGAGTCTGAATCACGTTGACAACAATACCCCCTCTAGGTATAGCGTCGACCTCGGGCGCCTTCGTGCAGCCCGCGATCGGACCGCCGTTGCCAGGGATACCCCGGGAGAGAAAATGAAGACATCCGCTCCATTGACGACCATCGCTGCGGTCGCAGCCGCAGCAGCGTTGCTGCTGTCGGGATGCGCCAGCTCTGAAGGCGACGAGGGTGCTCAGCACTCACAGCATGAGAAGCAGTCCGAGTCGGCATCGGGTGAGAACCACGGCGAAAGCCATGAGCACGCCGCGGACGGCGGTCAGCCGCCCAAGGGCATCGACAAGGCATCCGATCCCACATACGCCACCGGCGATGAAGTCACTCTCACCGCTGACCACATGCCGGGGATGAACGGCGCGAAGGCGACGATCTCCGGCGCCTTCGACACCACGACCTATTCGGTCAGCTACACGCCCACCGATGGCGGCGACCCAGTCGAGGACCACAGATGGGTCGTCCACGAAGAACTGAAGAACCCCGGCAAGGCTCCCCTCAAGGACGGTGCGAAGGCGACTCTCAACGCAGACCACATGCCGGGGATGAGGGGCGCCGAGGCAACGATCGAGGGGTCGACTGAGGACACCGTCTACATGGTCGATATCGACATGGATGACATGACGATGACGAACCACAAATGGGTCACCGAGGACGAGGTCCAGTCAGTCAGATGACCTCAGCTTCGGAGACCGGGGCCCAACGGCGGCTCAGTCGAACTGCGGCGCGCGGCGCTCCTGGAAGGCCTTGAACCCTTCGGCGTAGTCCGGAGTCTGACGCGCGGTCTCCTGGAGATTGGCCTCTTCCGCAAGCACCTGCGCCAGGGGTGGGCGCTCGTCGGCGAGTTTCTGCACGAAGCCCTTCTCCATCGCGAACGCGTCGGCTGGGCCGGTGACGATCGTGGCCAGCTTCGACTCGACGAACTCGGAGAGCTCATCGGCTGGGACAGCACGGGACACGATGCCCGCAGCGGCCGCCTCGGCGCCGGTCATGAAGTCACCGGTGATGATGAGGTCCATCGTCCGGTGATAGCCCACCCGATCGAGGAACACGTGGTGGGCGCCCGAGTCGAGCATCGCGCCGATCGCGGCGAACGGCGAACCGAACTTCGCGTCATCGGCGGCGATGATGATGTCAGCTGCCGCTGCAACCCCGAACCCCAGTCCGAGAGCGGCACCCTGGACCTGCGAGATCACGGGGATCGGCAGTGCCCGGATGGCCTGGAAGACGGGAGTGAAGACCTCGGCGAGGAATGCATGCGCGTCATCGGTCTCGACGTCGACGGCCGAGATGTCACGACCGGAGCTGAAGACCTTGCCCTCTCCCCTGATCAGGAGCACACGAACGCTCGGGATCGCCTCGGCGACCTTGGCCACAGCCGCCGCGAGGTCCCGGAGGTTGTCAGCGTCAAGGGCGTTGCGGGAATCGGGACCGTCGAGGACGATCTCTGCGATGTTCCCCCGATTGGACAGTTGGATCTCGGTCACGTGTGCTCCCTTGCAGCTGACGGTGTTTGAGATGACAGTGTAACAAGCAGGCTTGTTGCCTGTTGTGTCACCAGGTATAGAATCCCTGACCGGACTTTCGACCCAGTTGACCTGCTGCGACTTTGTCTTTGAGCAGCTGTGGCGGCTCAAACCTGGGCCCCAGCTCTGCTTCCAGATGCTCGGCGATGCCGAGGCGGACGTCGAGGCCCACGATGTCCGTGGTCTTCAGCGGTCCCGCCGGGTGGCGGTAGCCCAGGGTCATTGCGTTGTCGATGTCCGCAGGCTTCGCGACTCCTTCCTCGACCATCCGCATCGCTTCGAGGGCCAGGGCCACGCCGAGGCGGCTGGAGGCGAATCCCGGTGAGTCCTTGACCGTGATCGCCGTCTTCCCCAGACCCGCGACCCAGGACTTCGCAACCTCGACGAGCGCTGGCTGCGTATGGGTGCCGACGACGACCTCGACGAGGTCGCTGACGGGGACAGGGTTGAAGAAGTGGAGTCCGATGAGGGCGTGTGGCCGTGGCAGTGCAGCGGCGAGCTCATCGATCGACAGGGCCGAGGTGTTCGTGGCGATGCTCGCGGCCGGCGCGTACTTCGCTATGGCCGCCAGGATCTCCTGCTTGAGTTCGACGATCTCCGGGACGGCCTCGACGACGAGGAGAGCCTGGTCGAGCAGGGTGGGATCGCGTACGACCTCGACGCTGCCCTTGACGTCGAGGCCCTTGGACTTCGACTTCTCGATTGAGGCGTCCACGCGCTCCTGGGCCGCGGCCACGGTCTCATCGGTATTCTCGATGATGATGACGCGTGCTCCGGCGCTGGCGAAGGCGTGGGCAATGCCTGCACCCATCCGCCCTCCGCCGTAGACGCCGACGGTCTCTGGGACCAGCGGGCCGCTGTCTGAGTCCGTTGTCGAGTTCGGGGTGTGAACTGCGTCAGGTTCGTGCGCGGCCTGCTCGCTCATTCGGTGTCGCCCTTCTGTCCGGTTCGCGGCACGGGCTGTTCGTCGATGGCCTCCGTCGCCACTGCTCCGGCCTTCTTCCGCTTCTTGGCTTCTCGTTTCGCGAGGAACGCATCCATTCGGGCGTATTTCTCCTCGGTCTCGAACAGCACTGCCTGGGCCACGTTATCGATGAGAGGGTGGGCCTCACGGGGCGCGTGGAATGCGGATTTGCTCAGTCTCACAGCCAATGGAGCAAAGCTCACGATCCGGTCGGCAAGTGCCTCACCGGCGAGTTCGAGGTCCTCAGGGTCGACGACGTCATTGAGCAATCCGATCGACTTCGCCTCGTCGGCCTGGAGGGTGCGACCGGCTAAGAGAATCTCCTTGGCTCGTGGCTCTCCCACGAGTTCACGCAATCGCCAGGCGGCTCCGGCCGAGGCGATGATGCCGAGCCCGGGCTCTGGATTGCCGATCTTAGTCGTGGGCGTGCCGATGCGGAAGTCACACGCGAATGCGAGTTCCGCCCCGCCGCCCAGAGCATACCCCTCAACGAGAGCGATGACGGGCATCGGCAGTTCCTGGATGCGAGAGAACACCTTCGAGTTGATGCCAGCCAGGGCCTCCTCGCGGCCACGATTGCGCATCTGCCCGATGTCTGCGCCGGCAGCGAAGACTCCGTCGGAACCGGTGATGATCGCGACCTTCGGCGTAGCCTCGAGTTCGGCGCACACCGAGTGGAGGGCTTCGACCATGTCGAGGTCGATGGCGTTGCGCACCTTGGGCCGATTGAGCCGGATGATCGTCCGATCCTCGAGGCGCTCGATGAGCAGCGGGGAGTTCGACCCTGCGCTTTCGGCGCTGCTCCCTGCACTCTCGGCGCCGCCGCCCGCGCTCATGCCCGCTCCAGCAGCAGTGCCGAGCCCTGGCCGACGCCGACGCACATCGTCGCCAGTCCGCGCTTGGCATCGGCCTGTTCGAGGCGATTGAGCAGGGTCAGGGTGATGCGTGCGCCCGAGCAGCCCAGTGGGTGTCCCAGCGCGATCGCTCCGCCGAAGGCGTTCACGGTCTCCGGGTCCAGGCCCAGGTCGCCGATGCAGGCCAGGGACTGTGAGGCGAAGGCCTCGTTGAGTTCCACGGCCTCGAGGTCGCCGACGCTCCAGCCGACTCGGTCGAGGACCTTGCGAGTGGCCGGAACGGGCCCGATGCCCATGATCTCCGGGGAGACGCCGGCACTGGCACCCGTGACGACTCGTGCTCTGGGGTTCAGACCGTGCTTCTCGGCGTAGCGTTCACTGACGAGAATCGTGACAGCGGCTCCGTCGTTGAGGGAGGAGGAGTTGCCGGCGGTGATGACGCCGCCGGGTCCGTGGATCGCGCGCAGTTTGGCGAGCTTCTCCACGGTGGTGTCTGCCCGGGGTCCCTCATCGGCGCTGATGTCGCCGATGGGCAGGATTTCGGGATCGAACTTGCCGGCCTCCTGTGCCGCGAGTGCCTTCTGGTGAGAGGCGTAGGCGAATTCGTCGAGGGCTTCGCGGCTCAGCTTCCACTGTTCGGCCACACGCTCGGCGGTCTGAGGCATCGACAGGGTCGTGTCCTCACCGAAGGAGGGGTTGGTGAAGCGCCAGCCGATCGAGGTGTCCCAGGACTTGCCGGGTTTCGCCCAGGGACGTGAGGGCTTCTCCGTCACCCAGGGTGCGCGGGTCATCGATTCGACTCCGCCGGCCACCACCACATCGGCGTCGCCGGCGGCGATCATCTGTCGTGCCGTCGTGATTGCAGTCAGCCCCGAGGCGCACAGGCGGTTGACGGTGAATCCGGGAATGGACTCGGGCAGACCGGCCAGCAGCACGGCCATGCGGGCGACGTTGCGGTTGTCCTCACCGGCCTGGTTGGCCGAGCCGAGGATCACCTCGTCGATGTCGGACGGGTCGATTCCCGACCGGTCCACAACGGCCTTGAGCGTGCTCGCGACCAGATCGTCGGGTCGCTGATCAGCGAGGACTCCGCCGTAGCGGCCGATGGGTGTGCGCAGTCCGTCCAGGATGAATGCCTCGGGCATGGGTCTCCTCAAGTGTGATGTGTGGTGCAGCGTCGCTGATCCTCAAGCCTAGCGACCGCAAGCGCCGGACGCTGGGAAGTCTCGGCGCTCGCGTCATTTCGTTCACGAGTCGTAGTCGACCGTGACTTCGTCGCTGACGGGGAAGGTCTGGCAGGTGAGGACGAAGTTCGCCTCCACCTCGGCGTCTTCGAGGGCATAGTTGCGCACCATGTCGACCTCGCCGCCGCAGACCTTGGCCCGGCACGTACCGCAGACTCCGCCTTTGCAGGCGAAGGGCAGATCCGAGCGCGATTCCTGTGCGGAATCGAGGATCGTCTGGCCCTGCGACATCGCCGAGGTGGTCCGTCGTCCGTCGAGGACGATCGTGACGTCGCTGGTGGCGCCCTCGACGACCTTGTCCGCGTGGACGACCTCCGGTGGCGGTTCGTCGACGTAGAAGAGTTCGAAGTGGACCTTGTCCTTGGGCACACCGAATTCGGCGAGCACGGCGCGAGCATCGCTGAGCATGCCGAAGGGACCGCACAGCCACACGTGGTCCATATCGCCGATGGGCACCAGGTTCGTCAGCAGCGCGCGCAGCTTCTCCTCATCAAGTCTGCCGGAGAAGAGTTCGACCTCCCGGGGTTCGCGGGAGAGGATGTGGATGAGGTCGAGCTGCTGGTTGCGGGAGTCCTTGAGGTCGGCGAGCTCCTCGGCGAACATCACGGTGTTCGTGGTGCGGTTGCCGTAGAGCATCGTCACCGAAGCCTTGGGGTTGGACAGCACGGTCGTGGCGATCGAGAGCATCGGGGTGATGCCCGAACCTGCGGCGATGCACAGGTGCCGTCCGCCGAGGTCAGGGTCGGCCTGGAAGCTGCCGCTGGGTGGCTGGACCTCGATGGTCTCACCTGGGCGGACGTCACGAACGAGCCATGTGGAGAAGAGCCCGTCGGGGATCTCACGGACACCGATGCGCGGGTCAGTTCCGGCCGGGGCGCAGATGGAGTAGGAGCGGCGGTGCTCGGCACCGCCGATCATCCGGCGCAGAGTCAGGGACTGCCCTGCGGCGAAGTCGAAGAGCTCCGCGTACTCGCCCGGCACGTCGAAGGTCACTGCCGCCGAGTCCTCGGTGAGGTGGTCGACGGACTTCACGGTCAGCGGGTAGAAGCTCGATCTGGGAGCGCCCGCACCTGAAACGGTCGGCTCGGTCGCCTCGGCGCTCTGATTGATCGTCTCGGTCATCTCAGATCTCCTTCACATGCTGGAACGGTTCGAGGCAGTCGAGGCACTGGTACATCGCCTTGCATGCCGTGGGGCCGAATTCCGAGGACAGCTTCACATTGGCCGATCCGCACAGGGTGCAGGTCAGGGCCCGCTTCGTGGGCATCAGCGTCAGAACCACAGGCCCCGTGTGCTGAGGCGCCTGCCCGGGTGGGGAGATTCCAGCACCCTTCAGCGCCTTCCGTCCTTCTTCAGTGATCCAATCACTGGTCCAGGCCGGAGTCAGTGACACCCGCACCTCGGCGCCTTCGAAACCTGCGTCCTGGAGTTCGCGCTGCAGATCATCGCGCATCGTCGCCATCGCCGGACATCCCGAGTAGGTGGGGGTGATGGTCATGACGACGCGTCCGTCTTCGATCGCGACGTCACGGAGCACGCCGAGATCGACGAGCGTGAGCATCGGCATCTCCGGGTCCGTGACGCGAGCCGCGGCGACGCGGGCACGATCGAGCGCCTCGGCGGTGTGGTGGTCGGCCGCCGGAACCTGCGTGCGCTGGTCCTCACTGTCTCCGCGGACGGTGGACGCGGGGGTCTGAAGTGCTGCGGTCACCATTGTCCTTCCGGGTATTGGCGGGCGACGACCTGCATGTCGGCGAGCATCTTCGACAGTGCTTCGGTGTGCAGTCCGTCGCGGCCTTTCTGTCCTCGCACCCCGGCCAGCGCGCCCCGTTCTGGGCGCTCGATGCCGGCTGCGGCGAAGACCTGGTCGAGGATGACTCCGGCCTCGTCGGCCACCTCAGCAGGATCGACCCCGATTCCGGCCGCCGCCACCGAGGCTTCGACAGGGTGGGTCTCGAAGAGTTCGTCCCACAGCGGCCAGAGTCCCTCGAGTGCGGTGAGCAGACGAGTCTTGGATTCCTCGGTGCCGCGGGCAAGTGTGAGGACCCAGCGGCCGGCGAAGTCACGGTGGTAGGACATCTCCTTCACACCCTTGACCGCGATGGCCGAGAGCACGGAGTCCCTGCTGGACTGGAGTCGTTCGAAGATCGCGAGGCGCCAGGTGGAGTAGATGAGGATCTTCGCAACCGCCTCGGCGAAATCGCCGTTGGGGACCTCGGCCAGGCGGACATTGCGGAACGCCAGGTCCTCTCGGAAGAACGCGAGACGGTCCTCGTCAGGCACCGGTGAGCCCTCGGGCAGCTGCGGCACGAGACTCGGATCTGCGGCAGCGCTCCGGGCGAGCAGGAGCCGGGACTGGCCCAGCAGATCCAGGGCGATATTGGCCAGCGCGATGTCCTCTTCGAGGTCGGGCGCGCTGGAGCACCATTCGGAGATCCGCTGGGAGAAGACGAGAGCATCGTCACCGAGCATGAGGCAGTAGGCCGCGAGATCCTTCGGGTCGACGCCGGAGGGAACGGTGGTGTCGACTCCGGCCAGGGGATCTTCGAAGTCTGTGCCGAAGGCCCAATGCGCGTCATTGACGAGCAGCCCCGAATAGGCGTTTTCGTGATCGCCGTGCTCGATGTTGGCTCCGGCTTCGTCGTGGTCGACGTGGATGGAAGGTTCGTTGGTCATCGTCAGGCCCTCCTCACATGTGGGGGACATCGTCGGGGATGTCGTAGAAGGTCGGGTGGCGGTAGACCTTGTCGCCGCTGGGCGCGAACATGGGGTCCTTCTCGTCGGGGCTCGAGGCCGTGATCGACGAGGAGCGGACAACCCACAGGCTCACTCCTTCATTGCGGCGGGTGTAGACGTCGCGGGCATGGTGGATCGCCATCTGGTCATCGGCTGCGTGCAGCGATCCGACGTGGACGTGGTTGAGTCCGCGCTTGCCGCGCACGAAGACCTCGTAGAGGGGCCATTCGCCGCGAGTCGCTGGTGTCTGTGTCTCTGCGCTCATTTGGCGGTCTCCTCGGCGACGGTGTTTGTGGTGTCAGCGGCGGGGTTCGTGGTGTCGGTGTCAGCTGCGTCGCCGGCGGTGTTCTCGGCGAAGGCGAGCGCGGCTTCACGCACCCAGGCTCCCTCGTCCCACGCGCGCTTGCGGTGGGCCACACGCTGCTCGTTGCATGGACCGTTGCCCTTGACGACGGCCCAGAACTCGTCCCAATCCGGGGTCGAGAAGTCGTAGTGGCCGCGCTCTTCGTTCCACTTCAGGCCCTCATCAGGGAAGGTCACGCCCAGGGCCTCGGCCTGCGGGACGGACATGTCGACGAACTTCTGGCGCAGCTCGTCGTTGGTGTGGGTCTTGATGCCCCACTCCATCGACTGCTCGGTGTTCGGGGAGTCGTCATCGGGCGGGCCGAACATCATGAGCGAGGGCCACCAGAAGCGATTGACCGATTCCTGGACCGAGGCTCGCTGCTCTTCGGTGCCGCGCATCATCGTCATCAGCAGTTCGTAGCCCTGGCGCTGGTGGAAGGACTCTTCCTTGCAGACGCGGATCATCGCACGACCGTAGGGGCCGAAGGAGGTGCGGCACAGGGGCACCTGGTTGCAGATCGCGGCGCCGTCGACGAGCCAGCCGATCGTGCCGACGTCGGTGTAGGCCAACGTCGGGTAGTTGAAGATCGAGGAGTACTTCTGCTTGCCGGCGATGAGCTTCTCGGTGAGCTCGTTGCGCGTCGCGCCCAGGGTCTCGGCGGCGGAGTACAGGTAGAGTCCGTGGCCAGCCTCGTCCTGGACCTTCGCGAGCAGGATCGCCTTGCGTCGCAGCGAAGGCGCGCGGGAGATCCAGTTGCCTTCGGGCTGCATGCCGATGATCTCCGAGTGCGCGTGCTGAGCCACCTGTCGCACGAGAGTCTTGCGGTACTTCTCCGGCATCCAGTCACGCGGTTCGATCCGGTCCTTGGACTCGATCGTCGCGGCGAACTGCGCCTCGAGTTCCGTTTCGTTCATTTGCGTCGTCATGACCACTCCACCCTTGGATGCGCCCTTCCCGGCAGTGCGTGGCTTCGAATGCCGCACCACTGAGGACTGCGCGTTCGGTTCGACCATCCTCAGACCGCCGACCCGGGACAATCATTTACTGACCATTTGTTCTGTATTGTTCACTCTCAGTGTGGCACACCCCACGCCGAGGTGCAACGCCGACACCGGCGTCTCGAGATCACCTCGAGCATCACGCACGCTTCCGACGCTCCGCTGGCTCGACTTGACAGAGACGCCGATCACAACCATATTTATTGACCAGATGGTCGTTTATTCTCCGACGTCGCTCCAGGGCACTCCTGCCGGGTTCCGCGAGGAATCGATCTCCATCACTCACGTGCAGTCTCAACGGCTGAGCGTGCCATCGACCAGCGACTCGAGGAGGAGCCTGACATGGGAGAACCCAGCCACGAGACCACACCGACTGCTGCGCCCGCGCCCCAGGACAGCGCGGCAGCAACAGGTACAGCCGAAGGCGACAACGCTGAGAAGGTGACCGGTGCTGCGGCGATGTTCGCCAACGATCGTGCCTCGCAACATCTGGGCATCACCGTCGATGATCACGGTCCCGGCTGGGCACAGTGCTCGATGACGGTCACCGACATCATGGCAAACGGGCACGAGATCACCCACGGCGGCTATATCTTCCTCTTCGCCGACACCACCTTTGCGATGGCCTGCAACTATCCCGGCTCCACCACCGTCGCCTCGGGTGGGGACATCGACTTCCTCAGACCCACCTACGTCGGCGACGAGCTCGTCGCCCGCGGCAAAGAGATCGTCAAACAGGGCCGCTCGGGGATCTACGACATCGAAGTCACTCGCGGAGACGAGATCGTGGCGACTTACCGCGGCCGCTCCCGCACCCTGCCTCCACCGAAGCCCGCGTCCACCTGATCCGACGCGCCACCTCAACGCCCCACCTCGGCGCCCCACGAATTGCGAAGTACAACAGGATTGACCAAGGAGACAACGATGACTGCCACTGAACTCGACGCCGGCCAGCGCATGAGCCTCGATGAGCTGCGCGCCGACCAGCTCGCCAACCTCAAGTCCACTGTCACGAAGGTCTACGAGAAGGTGCCGTTCTACCGGAAGGCATTCGACGATCTCGGCGTCACCCCCGCGGATATCACGAGTCTCGACGACATCGCGAAGCTGCCGTTCACGAACAAGCAGGACCTGCGCGACAACTACCCATTCGGCATGTTCGCCGTTCCGCGTGAAGACGTCGCTCGAATCCACGCGTCCTCGGGCACGACCGGGCTGCCGACCGTCGTGGGATACACGCTGGGTGACCTCGACAAGTGGGGCAGCCTCATCGCCCGCTCAATCCTCGGTGCAGGCGGCAGACGCGGCCAGATGATGCACAACGCGTACGGCTACGGACTGTTCACCGGCGGCCTGGGCGTCCATGGTGCCGAGCGCCACGGCTTCACCGTCATCCCGATCTCCGGCGGTCAGACGCAGCGGCAGGTGCAGCTGATCCAGGACTTCAAGCCCGACATCATCACGGCCACGCCGACCTATCTGCTCACGATCCTCGATGAGTTCCACAAGCAGGGCATCGACCCCACGACCACAAGCCTGCAGACTGCGATCTGCGGTGCCGAACCGTGGACCGATGAGATGCGCAAGGAGATCGAGAAGTCCTTCAACATCAATGCCGTCGACATCTACGGCCTCTCCGAGGTCATGGGCCCCGGCGTCGCCTGCGAATCTGCGGAGACCAAAGATGGCCCGACGATCTGGGAGGACCACTTCTATCCGGAGATCGTCGACCCCTACACCGGCGAGGCCCTGCCCGACGGTGAGGAGGGCGAACTGGTCTTCACCTCCCTGACGAAGGAGGCGCTGCCGATCATCCGCTATCGCACACATGATCTGGCGAGCCTGCTGCCGGGCACCGCGAACCCGAACTTCCGCCGCATCTCGCGCATCACCGGCCGCTCCGATGACCTCATCATCATCCGCGGAGTCAACGTCTACCCGGCCAATGTCGAGTCCGTGCTCTTCGAGTTCGAACACCTCAGCCCCCACTTCCAGTTGGTGCTCACCCGCCCCGGACGCATGGACGAGGTCACCGTCGAGGTCGAGTCCCGCGAAGGCGTCGGAGCTGTCGAGCTCGACGGTCTGAACGGTCTGGTCGCCGCGCGGATCAAGGAGCGCCTGGGCGTCTCATCGACCGTGTCCGTGCTCCAGCCCGGCGATCTGCCCCGCTCGGTCGGCAAACTCAAGCGCATCATCGACCGCCGCGAGGGTCTCAGATGATCACCCGCGGGCGGTGGACTGCGGTGCCGTACGCGGCGTCCGCGCTGCGGGCTGGTTAGACTGGTGCGCATGCCGAAAACGACTTCACCTGCGCCGACACCTGACCTTGACTCAGGTGTCGGCGCAGCCGTGGGTTCAGCGCCCAAGCGCACACGTCGCGGGCGGCCCGGCTATGACCGGGAGACTCTGATCAACAAGGCCACCGAGGTCTTCGTCTCGCGCGGCTATGACGGCACGTCCATGGACACCGTGGCGCGTGAACTCGGGATCACCAAGTCAGCGATCTACCATCACGTGAAGTCGAAGGAAGAGCTGCTGCATCTGGCGATCAACCGCGGCATCAGCGCCCTGGACTCCGCGGTCGAGGACGAACGCCAGCGCACCGGCCTCACCGCGCTCGAGCGCCTGCGTGCCGCCGTTCACGCCAGCGTCGTCATCCTCATCGAATACCACCACTCTGTGACCCTGCTGCTGCGCGTGCGCGGAAACTCGGACGTCGAGCGCGAAGCCCTCGAGCAGCGCCGGAAGATCGACGACAAGATACGCGTTCTCGTCGCTGCGGCGATCGAGGACGGCGGCCTGCGCTCGGACTTCACCCCGGGTCTGATCACCCGTCTGCTCTTCGGCATGGTCAACTCCATCACCGAGTGGTATCGCCCCAGCTACCCCGTCGACCCTGAAACCATCGCCGAGGCCGTCACCTCGATGGCCTTCAACGGCCTCGAGGCCTGAGAGTCGGCCTATCCTGCGGCCGCAGCCCCTATCCCGAGGCCTGAGAGCCCCTATCCCGCGAACTCGCGCAGCGGCATTCCGGTCACGCCCACCTCGGCGACGAACAGGGCACCCGCCAGCGGATCTGCCGCGGTGTCCACATTCTCCTGCGACGTGGTGATGAAGAGCCGATCGAGGTTGTCGCCACCGAAGGCGCAGGCTGTGACTTTGCCGGCGCCGACCTCGACGGTTCCGTCCAGGGTGCCGTCGGGTCGGTAGCGGTGAACCGCTCCTCTGTTGACCACAGCCGCCCACACGCAGCCCTCGCTGTCGACGGTGAGCCCATCGGGACGGCCGCCGTCAGGGAGTTCGACGAGGGCCCGAGGGTTGCGCAGTCCCCTATCGGGATCGAAGTCGAAGACGGCAATCTGGCCCGTAGGTGTGTCGTTGTAGTAGGCGAGCGAACCGTCGTGACTCCATTCGAGGCCGTTGGAGATGGTCACGCCCTCGAGCATGACGTCGACTCGCCCCTCGGGGCTGAGCCGATAGAGCGAGGCCGCACCGGGGCTCTGGTCATAGGCCATCGATCCGCACCAGAAGTTTCCCTCCGGGTCACAGCCGCCCTCGTTCATCCGGATGTCCGACTGGGTCCACACTTCAGGTAGGGCGGTGATGTGCCCCTCGGGAGACTCAAGGGCGAATCCGCGCTCGAGTCCGAGGACCGCGCCACCGCCTCGGCGAGGGCGGAGGGCTGCGACGACCTCGCTGATATGTCTGCGGTCGACCCGCTCATCACGCAGCGTCAGGATATCCCCGGCGAGCATGTCGACCCAGCGCAGACCGCCCCATGACGGTGACCATGCTGGGCCTTCGCCATGGTAGGCGATCGGATCGGTGATCTGCTCGGCTCTCATGACCGCCCCCTCACATCGGGCCGCTGCCGTGAGTTCGATGGCGGCTTCGCCCCGGGCTGCGGCAGTGAGTCCGACGGCGGCTCCGCGTCTCGTTCCTGCTCCGGCCCGGCCGGGGGCTTCGAGTCCGGGCCGGGGCTGCCTGCACGATAGTCTTCCATCGGCACCGCACCCGCCTTCCACGCCTCGAGGACCGGGGTCAGGATCTGCCAGGCTATCGTCGATTCCTCCTGCCCTGCCGCCAGATCCGACTCGCCTTCGAGAACGTCCTTGAGTACGTGCCCGTACGGGGAGAAATCCGGCCGCGGCTGCTCACCGATCAGGCTCATCGACGCCAGCCGGTCGCGGGAGCTGCTCGTATTGAGACCGAGCTCGACGTCGAATGGTCCGTCGAGGCCGATCCACAGCCGTGCACCCTGTTGGGCGGCACCGACCGGCCGGAACAGGATCTCGATGCCCTTGCGCGTGCGATCGAGCGCCTTTGCCGTGCGCAGTCGGAACCGGGTGCCCGCCCAGCGCGGCGAATCGATATTCAGGACAACCTCGGCGAAGGTCTCGGTATCGCCATCGCCGTCGACACCGTCCTCGGCGATGTAGTCGGGCACCTTCTTCCCCGCGGCTTCCGGCTCATCGGCGAGGGTTCCTGCCGTGTATCGAGCCCGGCGGGTGGAGGTCAGGACGTCAGCGGCCGACAGCGGCCGAACGGCGGACAGAACCTCCGTCTTGCGAGCTCGCAGTTCTGCGGCGCTCGGCCACCCTGATTCGATTCCCTCTGGCCGCTCCATGGCACTCATCGTGAGCACCTGCATCAGGTGGTTCTGCAGGACGTCCTTGAGCGCTCCCGTGCTGTCGTAGAACCGGGCGCGCCCTTCGAGCGCGATGGCTTCATCCCACAGCAGTCGGACCTCTTCGATGTGCTCACTGTTCCAGACGGCCTCGGGCAGCGGGTTGGAGAACCGCAGCGGCAGCATCGCCTGCAGCGGAGCCATCCCGAGCGCATGGTCGACGTTGAAGACGATCTCCGCGGCATCGTCACCGAAGAGCTCGCCGAGGAGGTTGTCCAGTTCCCGTGCGCCGGTGAGGTCCGCCCCGAAGGGCTTCTCCATCGCGATCCGACTGCCTGCCGGAAGGTCCGCAGCGGCCAGGGCTCGCAGCGCATCGGGCATGAGACCGGTAGGCAGAGCGAGATAGACGGTGACCGGCGAATTCTGGTCAGGGCCTGCCGTGTCGATGAGATCGGCCATGTCGGCAGCGTCGGTGACATCCGTCGTCCTGTACTGCGTCCGGTCGAGGATCCAGCTGCGAGCAGCCTCTGGATAGTCGGCACCGTGCTCGTTCAGCTTTTCCTCGGCGTGGTCGCGGTACGCCTCGTTCGTCATCTCCGAAGTCGCCGAAGCCGTGAGTGAGAAATCATTCGGCAATGCTTCGATGGCGGCGAGCTCCGCCAGTGCCGGAAGCAGAAACCGCCCGGCAAGGTCTCCTGCGGCACCGAAGATGATGAGGTTGGCGTTCACTGTGCTCTCCTGTCGACGGGCTTCCGCTCAAGACGATGGGGCTTCTGCTCGGCGAAGACCGAGTCGTGTCTGTCGCCCACGCTACTCCGTCGGCCCCGATGTCGCAGACACTTCGATGACCGTCAGCGACCTCTCAGCCCAGTGCTGCCAGTCCGGCTGCCAGGACCCACCCCAAGGTCGCGTCGATCTCGTTGAGCAGCTCATCGCGTGGGGGCTGATATTCGCTGATGACCCAGTCGACGGCCATCTGCAAGCCGGCCCCGATGAGCACGTCGCCGAGGACCCGCTGCTGGCCTGCGGTGAGCTGAGGGCCGGTTACTGTCGCGGACAGTCGACTGGCGAGTTCGTCACCGATTGTCCGCCCGTGTGAACGGTACAGCTCGTCGACGCGCTCACTGACCCCCAGGACCTCGAAGAGGTGGACTCGTGCCATCACCGGGTTGGCCTGCGCCCAGGTCAGAAATCCGGCCATGAACCCGTGCAGCACCCTCGATGGGTCGTCTCCGCCACCGGCGAGGACTGAGCCGCGCAGGTCCGCGACCACCCGCTCGTAGACCTCGCAGAGGAGGTCCTCCAGGGTGGCGAACGACTCGTAGAAGTAGCGCTTGTTGAGACCGGCCTCCTGACAGACCGCGCCAACTGTTGCTGCGCGATAGCCCTGAGTGCCGAAGAGCGAGATCCCGGCCGCGACGAGCTGCTCACGGCGGGCGTACTCACGCTCCTCGCGGCTCGCACCCGCATACGGTCGTCCCTGATCACTCACAGTGTGATCTTGACAACAAAGCGTGAGGAATGCAAACTGGTACGACTTCGTACCAGAAAGGCCGAAAGTGGCTTCACACACCCCACATGATGCCGCGCTCAACGACGCGCGGCGTGAGCGGGACCTCGCGGATCTCGCCGATGTGCCCGTCGACCTCGTCGTGATCGGCGGCGGGTTCACCGGGGTCGGCGTCGCACTCGACGCCGCGGCCCGTGGACTGAGCGTCGTGCTCATCGAGCGCAGAGACCTCGCCTCAGGCACCAGCAGCTGGAGCTCGAAGCTCGCCCATGGCGGTCTGCGCTACCTGGCGAAGGGCGACGTCCCGATCGCCTGGGAATCTGCCGTCGAGCGCGGCCACCTGATGAGCCAGATTGCGCCACATCTGATCCGGCCGCTGCAGATGCTCCTTCCGCTTCACTCCGGGGTCAGCCTCGTGGACGCCACGATGCTCGGCGCCGGCTTCCTCGCCGGTGACGTGCTGCGAATGCTGGCACGCACCCCCAAATCGCTGCTTCCCCACCCTCGCCGAGTGTCCGCTGCAGACGTCCTTCAGCTCGCCCCGGCCACCGCCACGGCCGGTTTGCGCGGCGGCCTGCTCAACTGGGACGGTCAGCTCGTCGACGACGCCCGACTCGTTGTGGCCCTCGCCCGTACTGCTGCCGCCCATGGTGCCCGCATCATCACGTATGCCGCCGCCACCGGCATCGAGTCCGGCCAGGTCCACGTCACCGATCAGCTCTCGGGTGACCGCCGCATGATCCGCGCGAAGCAGATCGTCAACGCCACCGGAGTCTGGGCCGATACGCTCTCAGACGACGTCGAACTCGCCCCGAGCAAAGGCTCCCACCTGCTGGTCCGGGCCGAGCGCATCGGGTCGCCGACCGCCGCGATCACGGCCCCGGTGCCCGGCCACTTCGGCAGATTCGTGTTCGCGGTGCCGTGGCACGATGGCCTCGTCATGATCGGCCTGACCGACGACCCGCACAACGGGCCGATCCCCGAGCGAGCCCGCCCGGACGAGGACGAGCGGGCCTTCCTGCTCGAGACCATCAACGCCGTTCTGCAGAATCCTCTCACCTCCGACGACATCGTCGGCAGCTACGCCGGCTTCCGGCCGCTGCTCAAAAGCAAGGGCAACTCCAGCGCAGACCTGTCGCGTAAGCACGCGCTGCTGCGCGATCCGCGCACCGGCGCCCTCGCGATCGTCGGAGGCAAACTCACGGGGTACCGACGAATGGCCGAAGATGCCGTCGACGCGGTGGTCGAGGCCGGAGGGCTGAAAGCTCGGCCCTGCAGCACCACGATGCTCAGCCTCGTCGGTGCCGGTACTCCGAGGCCCGGCCTGCCGGAGCACTTGGTCCAGCGCTACGGCACCGACGCCGAAACGGTGGCCGCATACGGCGTCGACGATCCTGAGCTGAACGAACCGGTGAGGTCGGGGATCCCATTCACCGGTGCGGAGATCCGCTTCGCCGTCGAACATGAACTCGCCATCACCGTCGAGGACGTGATCGACCGGCGGACCCGGTGGGGACTCGTCGACGCCGACCGCGGCGACCTTGCCGCCGCAGTGCGCAGACATGCTCCAGAACTGAACGAAACCACAGAGGAAGAAGGATGACCCTCATGGACAAGACACAACCGCGCATGCGCTGGTGGGGCTGGGGGGAGGACGGCAACGACGGCCCGATCAAACCCGGAGCCAAGAAGATGCTGACCAAGAACTGCGGCTGGCCCCAAGGCGTCAACAACCCACCGGTCGAACTCGACGCCGTCCAACTGCCCGATGCTGACCTCCCAGATGACGCGCGCACTCGCTTCGAGGAGCTGCTGGGCGCCGAGTTCGTCCGTGACGATCACGCGACCCGCGTCTCCCATGCTGCTGGACGCAGCCTGCCCGACCTGCTGCGTCTGCGCAGCGCAGATTTGCCGTTCGCCCCGGACATCGTGCTCTACCCGGCATCCCACGCCGAGGTTGACGCACTGCTGGCCTTCTGTGCGCAGGAAGGCATCGCGGTCGTCCCCTTCGGCGGGGGCACCAGCGTCGTCGCCGGCATCGATGCATTTCGCCCGGGCTTCCGCAGCTGCGTCTGCATCAGTCTGGCCCGCCTTGACCAGATCCTCGACATCGACGAGGAGTCGCTGACGGCGACCGTGCAGGCCGGTGTCTTCGGCCCCGATCTCGAGGAGAAGCTGCAGGCCAGCGGCTTCACGCTCGGCCACTTCCCCCAATCGTTCGAGTTCAGCACCGTCGGCGGTTGGGTCGCGACACGGTCGGCCGGTCAGCAGTCGACCGGCTACGGTCGTATCGACGACAACGTCTTCGGTCTGCGCTGCTCGACGCCGAGCGGTCCGGTCGAGTTGCGCTCGACTCCTGCCACGGCAGCTGGGCCCAATCCGCGCCAAGTCTTCGTCGGCTCGGAGGGCACGTTGGGCATCATCACCCAGGCCACGCTGCGCATCAAGCGCCTGCCCGAGACGACACTGCCGGATGCCTGGTTCTTCCCCGACTTCCACTCGGGCGCGACTGCGCTGCGCGAGATCGAACAGAGTGGCCTGCGCCCCGATATCGCTCGTCTGTCCGACCTCAACGAGACGGCGTTCGGTCTCGCGCAGCTGGGCAGCGACATCCAGCGCAAGGGCCTCCTCGCCTTTCTGCGCGCCCGAGGAGTCACGACCCCGTGCATGCTGGTGCTGCGTTACGACGGCCGCAAGGCGGACGCGAAATCCCGCCGGGCAGGCGGACGTGCGATCGCCAGGAAGCATCAGGGCGTCACCATGGGAGGTGCGCCCGAGACCCAGTGGGAGAAGCATCGCTTCTCGACGCCGTACCTGCGCGACCAGCTGATGACCGAAGGCGTCATCGTCGAGACGATGGAGACGGCTGCGCCGTGGAGCAGGATCGAGTCTCTGCACGACACGATCAAGGCCGACATCGAGAAGGCGATGGCCGATCGCGGCACACCGGCCCTGGTGCTGTGCCACATATCGCACCTCTACACCGCCGGGTGCTCGCTCTACTACACCGTCTTCGCCCAACAGCAGGAAGGGCAGGAGATGGAGCAGTGGAAGGCGCTGAAGACGGCCGCGGGCAATGCCATGGTCGACAACGGCGGAACGATCACCCACCACCATGCCGCCGG
This sequence comes from Brevibacterium sp. RIT 803, assembly GCF_016892625.1. Taxonomy (GTDB): domain Bacteria; phylum Actinomycetota; class Actinomycetes; order Actinomycetales; family Brevibacteriaceae; genus Brevibacterium. Next base: position 389,079 of record NZ_JAFEMW010000005.1, on the reverse strand, counting down.
AGCGGACCATGCACCTTGGCTGCCTCGGGAGACCGGCGAGCTGTGGCTGCGGATGCTGCGCGCAGCGAAGGCCGAGGTGGATCCGGAGGGCATCATGAACCCCGGCAAGCTGATGAACGGGCCACGCGCGCTGTGAGCACGCAATCGCCTCCCACCCCCGTCCCCGTCATCCTCAACCCGTCGGCGCGCAACGGCGCTGTGCGCAAGAGGATCGCACCCCTGCGGACGGCCTTCGCCGCCAACGGCCTTGAGCCGGTACTGGTCTCGAGCACGAGCGAGCAACATGCGAGCGACCTTGCCGCGGACTTCGCAGCACAGGGTGAACCCATCGTGGCGTCCCTCGGCGGTGACGGCATGGTGCGTGCGGTCGCCGCAGGGCTCGCCGGCACGAGCACCTCGCTGGGAATCATCGCCGGCGGCCGCGGCAACGACTTCATCAGCAAGCTCAGCATCCCGAAGGACATCGAGGCCGCCGCGGCCATCATCGCCTCCGGTCGCGACCAGACCATCGACGTCCTCGACCTCGACGGGAAGATCTGCATCGGCAATGTCTGCCTCGGTCTCGACACCGCGGTCCAGAATTACGCCGATTCGGCCCGCTTCATCAGAGGACACTGGGTCTATCTGTACGGCGTCGTCCGGGCGATCATGCAACCTCGACGCTTCCGCTTGGTGCTCACCATCGATGGCGAACGTGTCGACTTCCATGGGTACACAGCGGGATTCGCCAACTCCGGTCGCTATGGCGGCGGCCTCAAGCTCTCACCCGAGGCTGAACTCGACGACGGCCTCATCGACGTTGTGCTGCTCAAGGACGCATTCCTCCCGAGGCTGGCCGCCGAGGTGGTCCTCTTCAGCCTCGGCAAGCACAAGTGGCATCCGCACATCAGATTCAACCACGCTCGCGAGGTGGATATTGCCGCGCCCGACGATGCAGAGCCGGTCGAGATCATCGCCGACGGCGATGTGATCGCCCACACCCCGGCGAGTCTCACGATTCGTCCGGCCTCACTGCGGGTCCGCGTCGCCGCTACTCCTTCGCGACGAGCGTGAGCACGTCGTACTTCGCGACCGGCTCGTCCTTCTGGTTGACGACCTCGGCGTCCCAACGGACCTCGCCGTACTCATCGGTCTCACGCGGGGTGATGCGCTTGGCCGTCAGCGTCACCTTGAGCGAATCACCTGGTGACACGGGCGTAATGAAGGTCAATCCTTCGAGGCCGTAGTTCGCGAGGACTGGGCCGGGATCCGGCTGGACGAAGAGTCCAGCGGCGAAGGACACGATGAGGTAGCCATGCGCCACGCGCCCCGGGAAGAAGGGGTTCGCGGCCGCCGCTTCCTCGTCGGTGTGGGCGTAGAAGGTGTCTCCGGTGAACTCCGCGAAGTGTGCGATGTCTTCGAGAGTGACTTCACGCCACTCGGATTCGAGGGCATCGCCGACGCGCAGATCGGCCAGAGTCTTTGTGAACGGGTGCTGCCCCGTCCGGCGCTGCGCTCCTGCGACCCATTCGCCGCCGATGGCGGTGAGCATGTCCGGGGAGGCCTGGATCGCGGTGCGCTGCATGAAGTGCTCGACGCCGCGCAGTCCGCCCATCTCCTCGCCGCCGCCGGCGCGTCCTGGGCCACCGTGGATGAGGGTGGGCAGCGGTGAACCGTGTCCGGTCGACTCTTCGGCGTCGTCGCGGTCGAGGACGAGGATGCGTCCGTGCCAGGGCGCCACCTGGCGGATGAATTCGGTGGCGAACTCGGCATCGTGGGTGACGACCGAGCCGACCAGGGAACCGCGCCCGCGAGCGGCCAAGCGCACAGCCTCCTCGGTGGAGGAGTAGGTGATGAGCGAGGTCACCGGACCGAAGGCCTCGATATCGTGGACGGCGTCGACCCAGGGGTCATCGGCCTGGAGCACGGTGGCCGCGACATAGGCTCCGCCGAGATTCTTCGCCAGTTCATCGGAGGCCTCGCGGCCACCGGTGAGGATATGTGCCCCCGCCGAGGTGATCTCATCGATGGCGTCGAGTACGTCGGTCCGCTGCTTGTCAGACACGACGGGTCCCAGCCGAGTGGACTTCTCACGTGGGTCGCCGACTCCCTGAGTCTCCAGCTGTGCGATGAGCGCCTCGGCGACGGCCTCTTTGTGCTGTTCGGGAATGAAGGCGCGGCGGATCGCCGTGCACTTCTGGCCGGCCTTGATCGTCATCTCGGCGACGACGCCGGAGACAAAGAGGTCGAACTCCTCGGTGCCGGGGGCGGCGTCCGGGCCCAGAAGGGAGAAGTTCAGGGAGTCCGCCTCGGCGAAGAATCGGGTGCCGCGATCGCGCACGCAGTCCAGTCCGCCGAGGTGCTTCGCCGTTGTCGCGGAACCGGTGAAGGCGATCGCATCCTGTTCGGCCAGATGGTCGAAGAGCGGGGTGACGTCACCGGCGATGAGCTGGATGGAACCGGCCGGCAGCAGACCGGATTCGATCATGTCGGCCACCACTGCCCGGGTCAGGTGGGCGGTGTCGGTGGCGGGTTTGACGACGACGGGGACACCGGCGACGAACATGGGGCCGAATTTCTCGAGCATGCCCCAGACGGGGAAGTTGAAGGCGTTGATCTGGACCGCCAGCCCCTGCCTGGAGGTGAGGATGTGACGGCCGACGAAGGTGCCGTTCTTCGACAGACGCTCGATTCCTCCGTCGAGGTGGACGGTGGAGTTGGGCATCTGGCGACGGGCGACGCCGGAGTAGGTGAAGAGTGTGCCGATGCCGCCTTCGATGTCGACGAATCCGTCGCGCTTGGTTGTTCCGGTCGAAAAGGAGATCTCGTGGTAGTCCTTCGCGCGTTCCATGAGGTAGGCGCCGAGCTTCTTGAGGATGACGCCGCGCTGGTGGAAGGTCAGCTTCTGCAGTTCGGAGACCCCTGTGCTCCGCGCGTACTCGTCGACGGCGGCGAAGTCGATGCCTGCAGAGGAGACATGATGGAGGAGCTGCCCGTTGGTCGCGTCATGGACGGCTCGGGTGCCGTCAGTGCTCCCACTCGGAGTGTGCCAGTCGCCTGCCACATACGAACTGAGAATTTCGGTCATGTCTGCTCTCCCTGTTCAACGATGTCTCCGGGTGCACGGCGGCCGACGTCGGCACCGCTGCCGATTCCTGACTGCAATACTAACCAATCGGTCGGTTATTGTCATTGCGCGGCCGTCTTCGCCTGACCCTTCAGTCACCTCCGCCCGCCCCAGACGCCGCCTGCACGGGGAGGGTGCGAGTTAGGCAAGTGACACCGATCACTGCATGCACTATGATCGAGACCAATTACTGACCATTCAGTCACCTGCGCGACAGCACCGGCGATCACTCAGAGCCGAGGACCACCGCATCCGCAGCGCACAACCCGGCACAACTCCCGAGGAAAGTTCTCTCATGTCTACAGCTTCGCCTGCCGCGGCGGCACCCTCTTCGATCACTCGCGAGGAACGCAGGGTCCTGGCCGGGACCCTCGTCGGCACCACCATCGAGTGGTATGACTTCTTCATCTACGCACAGGCCGCGGGCCTCATCCTCTCGGTCCAGTACTTCGCCCCCCTGGCGTCTGACAACCCGGCGCTCGGGCAGATCATGGCCTGGGCGTCTCTCGGGATCTCCTTCCTGTTCAGGCCGCTCGGCGCAATCATCGCCGGCCACCTCGGCGACCGCATCGGACGCAAGAAGATGCTCGTCCTCACGCTCATCCTCATGGGCGCCGCGACCTCGCTCATCGGGCTGCTGCCCAACTATGCGGCCATCGGAATCGGAGCACCCATCCTGCTGACATTCCTGCGAATCCTTCAGGGCTTCTCTGCCGGCGGCGAATGGGGCGGTGCCGCACTGCTCTCGGTCGAGCACGCGCCGGTGAATAAGCGCGGGCTCTTCGGTGCCTACCCGCAGATCGGCGTGCCCGTGGGCATGATCCTCGCCACCGGCGTGATCTGGATCCTCACCACCGTGCTCACCACCGAGCAGTTCGCGAGTTTCGGGTGGAGGATCCCGTTCCTGTTCTCCGTCGTCCTCGTCCTCGTCGGCTACTACATTCGCCGCCAGGTCGAGGAGTCCCCGGTCTTCGCCGAGCTCGCCGAGCGCCGCGCCGAGTCCTCGGCTCCGCTGTCGACACTGTTTAAGAAGAACACGAAGGAAGTCGTCCTCTCCGCGCTCATCTTCATCGGCAACAACGCCGTGGGCTACATGATCATCGCGTTCTTCGCCGCCTACGCCTCCCGGCCGCTGGACCAAGGCGGCACCGTCGGGCTCGACCGAGCACCCGTCCTCCTGGCCACGACCCTGGCGAGCTTCGGCTGGCTGGTCTTCACGATGTGGGGCGGGGCGCTGTCGGACAAGCTGGGCCGCGTGCGCACCTTCCAGATCGGCTACGTCCTCCTCATCCTGTGGCTGGTTCCGACGTTCCTCATGATCGATCAGGCCAATATCTGGATGTACGGGATCGGCATCTTCATCCTCACTGTCGGCATGGGCCTGTCCTACGGTCCGATGTCGGCGATGTACGCGGAGATGTTCCCACCGCAGGTCCGCTACTCGGGCGTGTCCATCGGCTACGCCCTGGGCGCGATCCTGGGCGGGGCCTTCGCTCCGACGATCGCGGAGACCCTGCTGGCACGCACGGGCTCATCACTGTCGATCGCGGCCTACATGATCGTCGTCTGCATCATCTCGCTCATCGGAGTCAGTCTGGTCAAAGAGACGAAGGGCATGCCCCTGGGCGTCGTCAAGCACCACGGAGAGGCGTGAGCCGCCGCTGAGTTCCCCAGCATCAGGCGTCCACGGCATTGGGGATCAGGCAGTTCGGCTCTTTCGGTTCCTCCGGTCTCGCAGGAGACCAAGGAAGACGAAGCCGACGAAGAACGCCACCAGTGAGCCGGCGAATGTCGCTGCGCAGGTCTGCGCGGTGGCGATCAGGGTTTCCTGCGATTCCGGAACCGCGGAATCTGCCATGATGGCGACGAACCACAGCGTGGCGAAGACCGTGCCAACTGCTCGAGTCGACGCCTTGACAGCTAAGCCGACGAGGAAGCTCACGGCTGTCACCAGCCACACGGTCGCTAACATACACACCACAATCATTGTCAGAATCAGAGGCCCCTATCCCGTCCACAAGGCGGATTGCGGGGCCGTCGACCCCGCAATCCGCCTCCGGCAGGCTACCCTCAACCCGAGCCTCCTGAGCGCGCATGTCGGAACTATTACACGAATGACGTGTAGCTTCTCAGCAGCCACGGTTGCCCGGTTGGGCATCAGTCCGCCTCACCGAGCCGATCACATCATCTACAGTGCGTTATCATTTCGTTATGCAACCGCACCGGCCACGAGTCCAGGGGCGTGCCATGACGAGGGCGGCCGACCTCTCCATCTGATGCTTCCGTTCGTCCCGGAGAGCCCACGAAATGACGATGAGATCCTACAGAAGCAGGAGAAGTTCGATGAATGAACTCACGATCGACGACATCGAGGCGGCCGCCGCACGGATCGCGGGGTACGTTCGCCCGGTCACGGTGGCATCAGCACAGCCTGGGAGTGCTTCCGACGCCCCGAGTCCGACGGCAGCAACTTGGTCCGCCCCGCCGAGCACCGACCCGAGGGGCTCAGGCGTCCACTTCGCCCTCGAGTTCATGCAGTACACGGGCACCTTCAAGGCCCGCGGGGCGCAGAACTTCATTCAGACGCACATTGGTCAGGGAACCTTCCCCGACGCCGGCGTCACGATCGCCTCGGGCGGAAACGCGGGCCTGGCCTGCGCCTGGGCCGCCCGCGAGGCCGAAGTTCGGGCGACCGTTTTCCTGCCGGCCAACGCCCCGACCGTCAAGGTCGAGCGACTGCACAGCTACGGCGCCGAAGTACGTCTGGTCGGTTCTGAATACGCCGAGGCGGCCCTGGCCTGCCATGAATTCGTCGAGTCCTCGGGGGCCTTGGCCTCCCACGCCTACGATCATCCGCTCATCGCGGCCGGCGCCGGCACAATGATGACCGAGATCCTTTCCCAGATCCCCGATCTCGACACGGTCGTCGTGTCCGTAGGCGGAGGCGGCCTGTTCGCCGGGGTGGCCACGACTGCCACATTCCATGGGGTGCGCACGGTTGCCGTCGAACCGAGGAACTGTCGCGCCCTGAACGCGGCTTTGGAAGCGGGCGAGCCCGTCGATGTACCCGTCGATTCCGTGGCGGCCGACTCCTTGGGTGCCCGACGAGCCACACCCTTGGCGGTCGCGGCCGCACAGAGCGACCTGGTCACCTCGGTGCTCGTCGACGATGCGCAGATCATCGAGGCTCGGCATCATCTCTGGGGTGAGCACCGCCTGGCTGTCGAACATGCGGCAGCAACGGCGCTGGCCGGCATCCACGGCTCAGGTGAATCCGAAGGCTATGTTCCGGAGCCCGACGAAAAGGTCTGCGTCGTGTTGTGCGGGGCGAACACCAGCCTCGGCGACCTCTGACCTCCAGTGTGGGTCATTGCGTCCGGCCGCCGACAGCTGGATTGGGCGGACGCTCATGGTTGATCAGCCAGTTGTCAGCGCCGTCAGTCCTTGGACTTCAGTGATGCTTTGATCAGGTAGAAGATGCCGACCGCGACGATGACGGTGATGAGCGCCTTGACGAGGAACCACGCGATTGAGAAGGCGACGTTGACGACCCACCACGCGATGATGATCGCAATGATCGCGCCGACGATGCTCCATACGGTACTCATCTTCATGTCTCAAGATTAGGCGGCGCGGTGTGAGCGCGCAATTGCCACCACCCGACCGTCGTCGCTGCTCAGCACGATTGGGAAACCGCCACTACGCGTTCCCGGATCGCCCGAGCCGACCAGCGTCCGTCGGCGAAACCGACGTCGATCGGGTGCTCGAAGGCCGCGCTGACCTGGTCGGTGCTGAGCACCTCGGCGATCTCACCTGCAGCGGTGAGCCGCCCGTGGGAGATCAGCATCGCGTGGGATGTGGACTCCGGGATCTCCTCGAGATGGTGGGTCACCAGCAGCGTCGTGAGCTCCGGCGAGGTCACGGACAGCGAATCGATCGTCTCCAACAGCTGTTCGCGGGCGGCCACGTCGAGGCCGGTGGTCGGTTCGTCGAAGAGGAGGAGCTGCGGCTCGGCGATGAGAGCTCGAGCGACCAGCGCTCGGCCCCGCTCCCCCTGGGACAGCACTTTCCAACCCGCGTCCGCACGGGAGGTCAGCCCCACCTCGGCGATAAGGTCATCGGCCCTCGAGATCTCGTTTGGGCTGGGTTCCCAGCGTAGGGGGCGTTCGATCGTGCCGGTCAGGCCGGTGAGGACGACCTCTCGCACGGACAGGTTCGAGCGCAGAGGGTGGCGCGGATTGACGTGCCCGATATGACGGCGCAGAGCCTGGAGCTCGACCCGACCCATACGGTCGCCGAGGATGTCCACAGTCCCGGAGGTAGGGAAGACTTGCGCCGAGGCGAAGCTGAGAATCGTCGACTTCCCCGCTCCATTAGGGCCGATGAGGACCCAATGCTCGCCTTGCCCGATAGCCAGATCGATGCCGTGAAGGATCTTCGTCTCTCCACGTCGGAAGGTCACTTCGCTGAGTTCAAGGACCGTCGTGCCCACCTTGTCCACACTCACTTTCCTCGTCATGATCGCGTCGCTGCAGCAGGAACCACCTGCGCCAGTCGGGGCCGGCTCCCGGTTGGGGCCGATCCGATTCTAGGTCGATCGCTCGCCGAGGTGGGCGTTCTCGGGCAGGACGATGTTCCACATCATGGATAGCTCTGCCGCAGCAATCCACCGCGGGCCCGAGCCCAACGCTCACGATGCGTCATTGTCGGGGCCAGGGTGCCCTGACGTCGGTGCCGACGGTGCCGACGGTGCCCGTGGTCAGTGCAGCGTCGGCCGGTAGACGAGCTCCTCGACGCCGCCTCCCAGCGACGTGCGGTCGAGGAGTTCGAGATCGAAGTCCTGTGATCCGGCGAAGATCGGCTGGGTTCCGGTGCGTCCGGTGATCACCGGATAGATCGTCACCTGCAGCCGGTCGACGAGGCCGGCGCCCATCAGCGCACGGTTCATCGACAGACTTCCGTGCGAACGAATCGGCACATCAGACTCCTCTTTCATCTGTGCCACCACCTCGGGCGCGTCACCGTCTGCCACGGTGGCCTGCGGCCAGTCGAGCGGCTGGCTCAGCGAGGTTGAGATGACAGTTGTCGGCAGGCTGCGCATTGCACTGACCCAGGGATCGAGAACATCAGGGAAGTCCTCGGTGTTTGCGAGCATGGCGGCGAACTCGCGGAAAGTCGTTGCACCGAGGACGAGCCGATTGGGTCCACTGTAGAGCTCGAGTCGGTGGTCGAGGAGTTCAGGTCCCTGCTTGCCCCAGTAGCCTCCCCAGTCGCCGTCGGGACTGACCGAGGCGAACCCGTCGAGGCTCGAGAACACGTCGAAGGTGTATGTGGCACTCATGATTGCTCCTCCCAGAGCGGATGCGGTGCCTTCAGTGTGCGCCCTCCCCAGACCGTTGACCAGTCCTCCCCAGGCCGTTGACTGGGCCAGGGCTGTTGACTGGGCCAGGGCTGTTGACCAGCGCGGTCAGCCGAGAGGGCCTCCGCGTTCCGGCGTGGGAGTGAGGCCGTCGAGAACGACGTCGAGCATCGCTTCACGATACTCAGCGTCGCCTGCAATGGCCGAAAGCGCGACCAACATCTCCAGTATCTGTTCGAGTTGAACGTCCTCACGCAGCTGACGGGCGCTCAGCGCAGCATCGAACAGCGGTCGACCCACAGCGATGACTCGCGACCTCGTGTCATCGAAGATCGGACTGTCTCGGTTGAGCTGAGTCAGCAGTTCCGCGGCAAATTGCTTCTTGCCAGCGGCAAAGCAGTAGAACTGGCGCAGCCACGTCCGAAATGCTGCTCCCGGATCGGAGCTCGGCAGGGACTCGGGCGGAGCGAAGGCGATGTCGGCCTCATTGGCGTAGAGCGCTTCCAAGAGGTCGAGACGACTTGGGAAATTCCGATACAGGGTAGCCATACCGACACCCGCACGCCGCGACACTTCGGCGAGCGACACGGTGTTATCGGATTCTGCGAAGACTGCTCGCGCCGCGGTGAGTATCTTGTCCCTATTGCGCTTGGCATCGGAGCGCTTCGGGCTCGGTGACGAAGATTTCAGTGACATCTCTTCCAAGTGGATAGGCTCTCCGGTAAGGTTAAGTGGACAAGCTATCCACTTGCCTCGCAAGTCTATCCGAGATTCGCCACCGTCGGGTGGCCCCACCGAAGGAGCTCCATGCCAGAGACAATGATTGCGCTCGTCACGGGCGGCAACAAGGGAATCGGCCGCGAGATAGCACGCCAGCTCGCCGACCTCGGACACACCGTAGTGATCGGCGCCAGAAGCGCCGCCAACGGCGAAGAGACGGCTGCCGAGCTGCGAGCGGCCGGCGGAGACGTCACCTCGGTGACCCTCGACGTCACCGACGCCGCATCGGCAGCTGCGGCGGCCGACTCCGTCAAGGACCGGTTCGGACGCCTGGACGCGCTGGTCAACAATGCCGGGATCAGCGGACGGCCGGGCGCCGACTTCGCAGGACAGTCACCTGCCTCCGCGAACGTCGACGACATCCGCTTCATCTTCGAGACGAACGTCTTCGGAGTCGTCACTGTGACAACCGCATTCCTTCCGCTCCTTCGCCTCTCTGAGAGTCCGCGCATCGTCAACGTCTCCAGCAGCGCGGGATCGCTGACCTTGACCTCGGATTTCAACCAACCCGATCCGATCGCTCTCGGATATGTCCCTTCCAAAACGGCACTCACTTCGCTGACAATCCAGTACGCGCGAGGACTGGCCCCGGAGAAGATCCTCGTCAACGCCGTGTGCCCGGGATTCGTCGCAACCGACCTCAACGGATTCCGCGGCCAGCTCACCCCAGCGCAGGGAGCTGCCCAAGCAGTCCGGATGACAACCATCCCCAGCGACGGCCCGACCGGAACATTCACCGACAACGACGGCCCCGTGCCCTGGTAACGATCGGCCCCACAGTCACGATCGGCTCTCCGCTCCAACGAGCATCCGTCAACCGACAGTGATCGAGCACCTGCCAACCGACAGTGATACGGCGGGTACCGTGCGCGGGTGCAAGATGACCATAATGGAAGCATGCACAACGGCGCCGACCCCAATGACGAACACCGGATGAAGATGCGTGGGAAGATCCTGCGACGGTCAGCGTCGTTCAACGTCGCCCACGCCGTCGACGACCTCGAGCCCGGCACCGGCGCCCAGAGCATCCAGCGAGCGCTGACCCTGCTCAACCTCGTCGGGCTCATCGCCGGCGAGCGCAGCAGCGGAGCCAGCCTGTCCGAGGTCGCCTCGATCAGCGGCCGCCCCAAGGCCAGCGTCCACCGAATGCTCCAGGCGCTCATCGCCATGGGATACGTCGAACGCTTCGAGGAGGGTGGCTACCGCCTCGGCGTGCAGTCGCAGATCCTCGGCCAGCTTGCTCAGAAATCTGTCGATCCGCTGGTCACGGAGTCGGAGTCGAGCCTGCTGCGCTTGGCCGAGCTGAGCCGGGACACAGCCTTTCTGACTCTGCGCACCGGCAACTACTCGATCTGCGCCCGCCGCGAGGAGGGCTTCGGTGAGATTCTGAACAACGCCCTGTCCGTGGGCGATCGCCACCCGCTGGGCATCGGCGCGGGCAGTCTCGCGATTCTCTCCGAACTCTCCCCTGCCGAGGTGGACGCCCAGTTCGAGGCCAACGCCCAGATCTTCGCCGAACGGTATCCCAAGGTCTCGGTCACGCAGCTGCGCGACATCATCGACCGGGCCCGAGTCGACGGCTTCGTCCACAATCCAGGCCTCTTCGCCCAGGGGTCGTGGGCCGTGGGCGTACCGCTGCGGATCCGCGGCAGCCGCCCCCGCGCGGCCCTGTCGATCGCGAGCATCGCCGACCGCGTCACCGGCCCCCGCGTCGAACGCCTCGTCGCTCTGCTCCGTCGCGAGGCCAAGGCCATCGCCGAGGCGCTGGGCACACAGGCCGATCCCTGATCACCGGCTTCGCACCGACACCACGACTCATCCCGCCGAGGCGGCCTCCAGTCGCGTGGCCACCGCACTCAGGATCTCGCCCAGCCAACCCACGGCCTCAGGATTCGGGCCCGAACGGGTCACGAACGAGACCCGGCGCTGCCCCAGATCCTGCTTGGCCGGCCTGAGGACGACGTCGAAGTCGGTGTCCACGGCCACCTCTGTGGTCAAGGCGCATCCGAGACCTTCGGCCACGAGCCCGTGGATCATGTAGAGGTCGTCGCTGCGCATGAGTTCGCGCAGCTCGTATCCCAGTCCCCGGGAGATCCGCCGCAGCACCCGCACGGACGCTTCCGACTCGTTGTGGCTGAGCACCCAGTCGACGTCACTCATCGTCGCGAAGTCGAGGATCTCGTAGCCGGCCAGTTCTCCGTTGTCGGCGACCATGACCCGGTAGGGCTCGTCGAGGAGAGTGCGCAGCCGCAGCTCGGGGCCCGCGAATTCAGGCAGCTCGGGAATGTCGTAGATGAGGCCGGCGTGGACCTCACCGCTGTGGAGCATCCGCACGACCTCGCTGGGTTCAGCCTCGACGACCTCGACGCGCACGGACGTCCGCTGCTGGAGCTCTGTGATTGCGGCGGGGAGCAGTCGTGAGCCGATCGAGGAGAACGACCCGACGCGCAGGGACACTACGCCGGCATCGCGTTGTGCGGTGATGAGCTGCTCGGCCCGATCGATGCGTGCCAGAACCGGTTCGATCTCTTCGACAAAGGACTCGCCCAAGGGCGTGAGTCGAGTTCCGTTCCGTGCCCGGTCGACGAGCTTGACCCGCAGATGGGATTCGAGGGTACGCAGGTGATGGGTCACGGTCGGGACCCCGTGTTCGAGCACCTCGGCGGCCCGGTTGAGGCTTCCCTCGTCCCTGATCGCTATGAGCACCCGAAACTGCTGCAGATTCATCATGGCATAGACACTATGTCACGGTGATAGATATCTTGCTATATCCTAGAAAGCTTTCGACGCCTAGCGTGGGACTCATGCTCGCCGAATCCCATCTGCACCCGGACACCACAGCCACCGCCATCGACCCTCGCCAATACACCGCGCCGTATGCCGAGGCGGTGCGCTCCTTGGCCGCCGAGGATTGGCAGCGCCTGCATGTGCCCGCCCACCAGGGCAGCCGCGACCATGCGCCGGGACTGGCCGAAGTCGTCGGTGAGGCTGGCATGAGCATCGACTTCCCCATGCTCTTCAGCGGTGTGGACCAGGAGAACTGGCGGATGATCAACCACGATCGGGTCACGCCGATCATGGCCGCCCAGCAGCTCGCCGCCGAGGCCTGGGGCGCAGCCCGCACCTGGTTCATCACCAATGGCGCCTCCGGCGGCAATCACATCGCAACGACCGTTGTGCGCGGTTTGGGGCGCGAATTCGTCCTCCAGCGCAGCGTCCACTCCTCGGTCATCGATGGCGTCACTCACGCCGAACTGCGCCCGCACTTCATCCACGGTCGCGTCGATCCTGGCCTCGGCTCCTCACACGGTGTGACGCCGGCCCAGGTCGAGTACGCACTGACCGAGCATCCGGGGTCCGCAGCCGTCTACCTCGTCTCCCCCAGCTACTTCGGCGCTGTGGCAGATATCGGCGCCATCGCCGAGGTGGCCCACGCTCACGATGTTCCCCTCATCGTCGATGAGGCCTGGGGCTCCCACTTCGGCATGCACCCGCAGCTGCCCGTCAACGCTGTGCGCCTCGGTGCCGATCTCGTCATCTCCAGCACCCACAAAGGCGCCGGATCTTTGGCGCAGTCCGCGATGGTCCACCTCGGCCGCGGGCGGCAGGCACAGCGCATCGAAACGCTTGTCGATCGAGTCGTGAAGTCCTATCAGTCGACCTCGTCCAGTGCCATCCTCCTGTCCTCCCTCGACGAGGCACGCCGTCATCTCGTCATCCACCCGGAGGCGATCGACGAAGCACTGGCCACCGCCGAGGAGATCCGAACTCGAGTTCAGAACGACTCGAGGTTCCGCGACGCGACTCCCGATATCCTCGGCGGCCATGATGCGATCGCCAACGATCCGTTCAAGGTCGCCATCGACACCCGAGGCGCCGGGATCACCGGCGCTGATGCCCAGTACCAGCTCATCCGCGACCACCGGATCTACTGCGAGCTGGCGACCCCGTCGGCGCTGCTGCTTCTCATCGGCGCGACATCTCCCGTCGACGTCGAACGATTCTGGACCGCACTGCAGGAACTGCCGCGCTCCGAGTCCGAGCCGGAGCGTCCCATCGTGCTGCCCGGCAGCTGCGAGAAGCGACTGGAGATCAGCGATGCCTACTTCGCGGCGCCCCAGACCGTTCCCTTCGCCGAGGCTGTCGGCAGGGTCTCGGCCGATGCTCTGGCCGCGTACCCGCCCGGCGTGCCCAATGTTCTGCCCGGTGAGGTGCTCAGCGCCGAAGTCGTCGACTTCCTTCGCGCCACGGCCGCGGCACCGTCCGGCTATGTCCGCGGAGCACAGGATTCGAGGATGGACACCTTCAACGTCGTGGCTGAGTCGGACTGAACCTCCTGCGGTAGCGTGAGGAGCATGCCTGTTGCCGACGAACCCGCTTCCGTTTCCCTGCCCGCAGACGAGCTGGAGCGCCTGTGCTTCGCTGCGATTCTCGCTGCGGGCGGATCAGACCGTTTGGCGGCATCACTGGCAGCTGCCACGGTCGCGGCGGATCGGCGCGGCAAGATCCAGGTCGGTACGTCGCACCTCTTCGACTACCTCGACGGTCTCGAGTCCGGTCGGATCAACGGTGCCGCCAGTCCGAAGTCCGTCAACCGATTGCCGGCGACCCATCTTGTCGACGCCGATGGAGGCATCGCCCAGCTCGCCTTCGACGAGGTGTTCGATTGCTTCGCGGACTCAGCCGCCAGCCTGGGCATCTCGATCCTCAACGTCATGAATGCGTTTCCCGCCGGTGAGCTCGGCTATTACACGATGCGTTTGGCCCATCGTGGTCTCATTGCCATGGCCGGAGCGAATTCGTCAGCGCTCATGTCACTCTTCGGCAGCCGCGACACGGTCGCCGGGACGAACCCGTTCTCCTTCGCGCTCCCTCACTCGCAGGGGCCGCGCATGTTCGATCAGGCCAGCAGCGCCACGGCCTGGGTAAACGTTCGCGGAGCCGCCGAGCGTGGGGCGTCGATCCCCGAGGGGTGGGCGCAGGCTCCGGATGGGACTGCGACGACCGATCCTGAGCAGGGACTGGCCGGCTCGCTGCTTCCCTTCGGCGGGGTCAAGGGCAGCAATCTTGCCCTGATGATCGAACTCCTCGCAGCACACGGAGGCGCGAATTTCTCGGTGGATGCACCATCTATCGACGAGGGAACGACGACTCCCGGAACCGGACTCTTCGTGATCGCAATCAGCGCTGATGCCTTCGACTCGGAGTACCCGTTCCGGGTCGAAGAGCATCTGGCGAGACTCGAGCAGGATTTCGGAATCGACTTCGGGCGCAAGCGCGACGACGCAGTCATCGACCTGCCCCGAGACACCCACGCGGCACTGCTCGAGCGGGCCGCTCGCTAGATCCGCGGCCGTCTCATGGACTACCCCGGTACAGGTTGGCGTCGAGGGTACAGCTGAGCGTCGAGAGCACAGCTGAGCGTCGAGAGCACACTCCCCAGAGTCTGCTCTCGAGGCTAGGGTCGCCCCACGATGACATGCAGCGGGGCTGCGCCCCGGCCCCACAAACTCACCGCAGGACGACGGTGCGCTTTCCCGACAGGAACACGCGGCCGTCGCAGTGCCACTTCACGGCATTGGACAGCGCCTTGCACTCGGCGTCACGGCCAGCGGCAACGAGGTCTTTGGGCCCGAAGGAGTGGTCGACGTCGACGACCTGCTGGGCGATGATCGGGCCCTCGTCGAGTTCGCTGTCGACGAAGTGTGCGGTCGCCCCGACAGTCTTGACTCCCCGCTCCCATGCCTGATGGTAGGGCTTGGCGCCCTTGAACGATGGCAGGAACGAGTGGTGGATGTTGATGGCCTTGCCCGTCAGCTCACGCGCCAGGTCATCGGAGAGGACCTGCATATAGCGGGCGAGGACGACGAGATCGATCTCGAAGCGGTCGACGAGATCGAGCAGCTTCGCCTCTGCCTCCGGCTTCGTCTCCTTGGTCACCGGGATGCGGAAGAACGGGATGTGGTGCCATTCGACGAGTTCACGGTGGTCGGGGTGATTGGACACCACGGCCGCGATCTCGATGGGCAGCTCACCGATCTGGGACCGGAACAGCAGGTCATTGAGGCAGTGCTCGAACTTCGAGACCATGATGAGGACCCGACGCTTCTCCCCCTGCGGCCACAGCTTCCACGTCGCCTCGAACTCGGAGCCGATGCCTTCGAAGTCCGTGCGCAGAGCATCGATCGAGGCCCTCGACTCGTCCTGGAGACTGAAGTCGATCCTGAGGAACAGGCGCTCGGCGAATTGGTCGTCGAACTGCTTGAGCTCCTTGATGTCACCGCCGTGGGTGAGAAGGGCTCCGGTGACGGAATGGAGAATTCCCGGCCGTTCGTCGCATTCCAGGGTGAAGACGTAATCCTGCATATCCACTGCTTCCTTGCTCGATGGGTGTACTCAATCATTGGGTGAGAAGCTCACCGTGGTCAATTTCAGACGTCGGCGACGAACTCCGCCATGCCGTCGAGCAGCCAGCGGACCGCGAAGTCCGCGAAGCTGGCCCGCGGGTAGATCCGATATTCGAGCTCCGATGAGTGGTGCACGATGATCGGAACAGGGCCCATCTGGGTCGAGATCGCAGTGCCGATGCCGAAGACACGCGGGTGCAGATCGGCGCGGATGCTCTTCTCAAGGACCTCTCTTGCCTTCGTCCCGGTCAGTTCGAGGATCGTGCGGTTGGCCGAGAGATCCACGGCCTGTCCTGGCAGACCTTCGAGGGCCGCCTCGGCGACGAGGGTCTCCCCGGGCCGCTGCTGTCGGGAGACGTCGACGGTGAGGAATTCATCAGGGCTCAGCCACAGTGTGTGCAGGCTCGCGGCGTCGCCGGTGACCTCGCCCACCCGCTGCGGCAGGGTGATTCCGAGCGCAGATTCGAGCGCCTCCGCCGAGGCGGTTCCGGGGGTGGCGCGCAATCCGAGTTGGACAGCGAAGCATCGTTCTCGCAGGCCAACGGCCTGTCCGCCGTTGGCGGTGGAGGTGGCCATGTCTTCGGCGAGGTGGGCTGCCGGTGAGACGCGGAGTGCATCGAGCACCTCGGCGGGGGTGTCGAAGTTCTGCTGGGTTCTCTGGGTGGTGTCAGCCATCGCGGCGGTTCCCTTCTGGATCGTAGAAGACGGGTGAGGTGATCTCGACATCGACGAGTTCGCCGCCGACCGGAGACTGTGCGATCTCGCCCATCCGGTTCCGGCCGTTCTCGACGAGCGCGAGGCCGAAGGGCCGGTCCATGCTCGGGGAGATGTAGGAGGAGGTGACATGGCCGATCATCGGGACCGGTCCCGCCTCGGGGGTCACCGGGGTGCCTGAGGTGATGAGCTGGGCACCCTCGGCCAGTCGTGTCGTGCCGTCGACCGGGAGCACCCCGACGAGGTGCTTGCGGTCCTCACGGGATGTATCGACCCGTGAGTAGGAACGTTTGCCGATGAAGTCCTTGAGCTTCGAAACGATCCAGTCCATGCCCGCGTCCTGCGGGGTGACGGTCCCATCGGTGTCCTGGCCGACGATGATGAAGCCCTTCTCAGCACGGAGAACGTGCATGGTCTCGGTTCCGTAGGGGGTGATGCCGAACTCGGCGCCCGCCTCGGCGACGGCTTCCCAGACGGTCAGTCCGTAGAAGTTCTCGACGTTGATCTCGAAAGCGAGCTCCCCGGAGAACGAGATGCGGCAGATGCGAGCCGGGATGCCGTTGGCCAGTGTGGTCTCCCTGAATCCCATGAATTCGAAGGCCTCATTGGACACGTCCAGATGCGGGGCCAGTGTGGCGATGACTTCGCGGGACTTCGGGCCGGCGACCGCAACGGTCGACCATTCTTCCGTCACCGAGGTGAAGACGACGTCGAGTTCGGGCCATTCGGTCTGGTGCCATTCCTCGAGCCACTCCAGCACGGTCGCTGCGCCGCCGGTGGTCGTGGTCATGTAGTAGCGGTCCTCGGCCACACGCAGGGTCACACCATCGTCGAAGACCATCCCGTCGGGCTTGCACATGAGTCCGTAGCGTCCCTTGCCGACCTTGAGCTTGGCGAAGCCGTTGGTGTAGATCTGGCCGAGGAACGTGCCGGCGTCGGTACCGCGGATCTCAATCTTGCCCAGAGTCGAGGCATCCTGGAAGCCGACCGATTCGCGCACAGCCTTGCATTCGCGCAGCACCGCCGCGTCCATGTCCTCCCCGTCGGCAGGGTAGTACCAGGGCCGCTTCCACTGACCGACGTCTTCGAATTCGGCACCGTGGGCGATGTGCCAGGGGTGGATCGAGGTGACCCGCGCCGGGTCGAAGAGCTCGCCCTTGCGCCTGCCGGCCAGCGCCGCGAACGGCACGGGCGCGAAGGGCGCACGGAAGGTCGTGTGGCCGACCGAGCCCAGGTCGGATTCTCCCAGCACCTGCGCGATCGCACCGATGGCGTTGACCGCGCTCGTCTTGCCCTGATCATTGGCCGTCGAGATCGAGGTGTAGCGCTTGATGTGCTCAACCGAGCGCATGCCCGCGTTCATCGCCCGCTGCACATCGGCAACGGACTGATCACGCTGGAAGTCGATGAAATGCGTGGTCAGTTCGGTGTGGTCGGCGCCTGCAGAGGTGACCAACCACAGTGGGCGGGCATCGGCATAGGGCACCGACGCTGAGGTCGGGAGGTCGATCACGGCAGGGAATCCGGTGTGCTCAGCGGCCGCATTGCCGGCTTCGGCGCCCTGCCGGAGGGCCGCATCCAGCGAGTAGTCGCCGTTGATCGCACCGACGGTGAACTGATCGCGCACAGGTGCAGTCGGAACGAAGGCAGCGATGTCGGCTCGCCATTCGATGGACCCTTTGCGCTGCCCGTGCAGGTGGATGACGGGAGAGAATCCGCCCGCCACGGCCAGCAGGTCCACGTCGATGACCTCGGTGTCGCCGGTGGCCACACCGTCTTCGTCGAGGCCCGAGACCGTGATCGCACTGATGCGTCCGGCAGGCCCGTCCCCTGCGGTGTCACTGACTGCAGATGCGAGGATGAGCCGGGTTCCGGTTTCCCTGGCAACGTACTCTGCCATCGCCGAGGCGGTTGTCCGCGAGTCGATGATCGCCGGCACCTCGATGCCTGCCGTGTGCAGATCGGCGAGCAGTTCGTATGCCGAGTCGTTCGTCGCAGCGATCGCGACGGAGCGTCCTGCGGCGACGCCATAGCGGTTGAGGTAGGTGCGCACGGCCGAGGCGAGCATGATGCCCGGACGGTCGTTGTTGGCGAAGACGATCGGGCGTTCATGGGCTCCGGTGGCCAGCACGACCTGCTGGGCGCGGATATGCCAGACCCGCTGGCGGGTGCCCGGGCGGGAAGGACCGCCGCTGGCTGCGGACGCACCCTTGGCATTGTCGCTGCCCCGTGCACCCGCTCCCCCGTTTTCAACGAGCTCAAGAGTGCGGTCTTCGAGGGCGACGAAGTAGTTCGAGTCGTAGCTGCCGAAGACGGTCGTGTTCGCCCGGTAGGTCAGTTCCTCCGCCTCGGCGAACGAGGCGACGGTGGACTCGATCCACTCGGCGGCGGGCATGCCGTCGACGCTGACTGCCGAACTCGACAGCAGCGACCCACCGGGAGCGGACCTGTCGTCGAGCAGCAGCGTTCTGGCCCCCGACTTTCCAGCCTCACGTGCCGCGGCGAGTCCGGCGGGACCCGCGCCGATGACGAGCACATCGGTGTGGACGTGCTTGTGTTCGTAGACCAGTTCGTCCTGGCCGGGATCGAGGATGCCGAGACCGGAGAGGTAGTCGGCCTCGAGTCCTTCGGTGATCGGCACGCGAGTGGCGGGCAGCATGGATTCGCTGACATCGCCGGGGATGCGACCCTTGACCCGGACGAGGGCGTTCGACTCCTCGATTCCGGCGCCGAGGATGCCGCGGGCTCGGCCCAGGTAGGTCGAGTTGCCGCAGTCGATGCGTCCGGCGGCAATGAGCGCGCTGGCGATCGTGTCACCGGCGAAACCCGAGTACTGCCGACCGTCGACGCTGAAGCGGATGGGACGCGTACGGTCGATGCCGTTCGCGTTCTCGAGGCGCGTGTTCGTATCTGCGGTGGTCATCGTGCACCCTCGCCTTCTGCTGGAGTCGTTTCCGCTTCTGCTGGAGTCGGTTCCGCGGTCACCGGCTGCTGCGTCGCAGGGTCCGCAGCCGTCGGGCGGGCCTCGCCCATGGGATAGATGGCTGTGAAGTCATAGGTCACGGTGTCGCGGATGGCGTTGAACCATTTGCGGCACCCGAGGCTGTGACTCCACCGTTCGGCGTAGGCACCGCGGTCGTTGTCGCGGTAGAAGAGGAATTCGGCCCACTCTTTGTCGCTGAGCGCGTGGGGATCGGCCGGGTAAGCGACGTGTGCCTGGCCGCCGTAGTGGAATTCGGTTTCGTCGCGTGGCCCGCAGTGCGGGCAACTGATGAGAAGCATGGCAGGTCCTTCTGTCTCGTGTTCGCTCAGTGCGCCACGGCTGCGGCGCCGTGCTCGTCGATGAGGTGGCCGGTTTCGAACCGGTCGAGGGCGTAGGGGGCGTTGAGCGGGTGGGGTTCATCGTTGGCGATCGTGTGCGCGAAGGTCAGTCCGGCGGCGGGCGTGCCCTTGAAGCCGCCGGTGCCCCAGCCGCAGTTGGCATAGAGGCCCTGGACTTCGGTCTTCGACACGATGGGCGAGGCGTCGAGGGTGACGTCGACGATGCCGCCCCAGGTGCGCAGCACGTGGGCCCGGGCGAAGATCGGGAAGAGTTCGACTGCGGCGGCCAGCTGTTCCTCGATGACGTGGAAGCCGCCTCGTTGGCCGTAGCCGTTGTAGGAATCAACCCCGGCACCCATGACGAGTTCGCCCTTATGCGCCTGGGAGACGTAGACGTGGACATGGTTGGACATGACCACCGTCGGGTGCACGGGTTCAAAGAGCTCGGACACGAGGGCCTGCAGCGGGTGGGACTGGATCGGCAGCCGGATGCCGGCCATGTCAGCGAGCACCGAGGAATCTCCGGCCACGCACATGGCGACCTTCTCGGTGGCGATGTGGCCGCGGGTGGTCTCGACACCGACGACCTTGTCGCCGATGCGCTCGATCCCGGTGACTTCGCAGTTCTGGATGATATCGACGCCCATCTCATCGCACTTGCGGGCGAATGCCCAAGCAACGTGGTCGTGCTTGGCGATGCCTGCGCGCGCCTGATAGGTCGCTCCCATCACCGGGTAGCGCAGATCATCGCCGATGTTGATGATCGGGCAGACTTCCTTGACCTGCTGAGGATCGAGCCACTCGGCGTCGACTCCGTTGAGTGCGTTCGCATTCACCCGTCGCTGGGACTCACGCACGTCCTGCAGGGTATGGGCGAGATTGAGCACGCCGCGCTGGGAGAAGAGGAAGTCGTAGTCGAGTTCCTCGGGCAGCTGTTCCCAGAGTTTGAGCGACTTCTCGTACATGGCTGCGGACTCATCCCACAGGTAGTTCGAGCGGATGATCGTCGTATTGCGGGCCATGTTGCCGCCGGCCAGCCAACCGCGTTCGAGGATCGCGATGTTGGTCATGCCGTGGTTCTTGGCCAGGTAGTAGGCAGTGGCCAGACCGTGCCCGCCTCCGCCGATGATGACGGCCTCGTAGGACTTCTTTGGTTCCGGGTTGCGCCACAGGAAGTCGGGGTGTTCAGGGAGTTGATCAGCCATCAGCGTGCTCCGATTTCGTTCATGGTGGGGTAGAGCGGGTGGGCGGTCGCCAGAGCCGACACACGGTCGCTGAGCTCGGCGATGACCTGCGGTTCGGCACCGGTCTGGGCAGCACCGGCCGTGAGCACCTCGGCGATGATGTCGGCCACCTCGGCGAAGGCAGCGGAACCGAATCCACGGCTAGCCAGGGCCGGGGTGCCGATCCGCAGACCGGAGGTGACCATCGGCGGACGCGGATCGTTCGGCACGGCATTGCGGTTGACGGTGATGCCGATCGAGGCGAGCAGGTCTTCAGCCTGTCCACCGTCGAGGACGGAGTTGCGCAGGTCGACGAGAACGAGGTGGACGTCGGTGCCGCCGGTGAGGACGGTGATTCCGAGGTCGGCGACATCGGATTCGCCGAGGCGTCGAGCGAGTTCCGCTGCACCGGACAGAGTCCGCTGCTGCTTCTCGACGAAGGTCTCGGTGGCGGCGAGGCCGAAGGCCACGGCCTTGCCTGCGATGACGTGCTCAAGCGGCCCACCCTGCTGACCGGGGAAGACGGCGGAGTTGACCTTCTTCGCGATGTCAGCGTCGTTGGTGAGGATGATCCCGCCGCGGGGACCGCCGAGGGTCTTGTGCGTCGTCGAGGTCACGACGTGGGCATGTGGGACCGGAGAGGGATGCAGCCCTGCCGCGACGAGCCCGGCGAAGTGAGCCATGTCGACCATGAGGTAGGCACCGACGGAATCGGCAATACGGCGGAATTCGGCGAAGTCGAGCTGGCGGGAGTAGGCCGACCAGCCGGCGACGATGAGTTTGGGCTGGTGTTCCTGGGCGAGGCGATCGACCTCGGCCATATCGATGCGGTTCGTATCCTCGCGCACACCGTAGGCGGCGATGTTGTAGAGACGACCGGAGAAGTTGATCTTCATGCCGTGGGTGAGATGCCCGCCGGCGGCGAGGTCGAGACCGAGCACGGTGTCTCCTGGCCGGATGAGTGCGTGCATGACAGAGGCGTTTGCCTGAGCCCCGGAGTGGGGCTGCACGTTGGCGAATTCGGCGCCGAAGAGTGACTTGACGCGGGCGATGGCGAGACGCTCGACCTCGTCGACGTGCTCGCAGCCGCCGTAGTAACGACGACCGGGGTAGCCCTCTGCGTATTTGTTGGTCAACACTGACCCCTGCGCGGCCATGACGGCGGAGGCTGTGTGGTTCTCCGAGGCGATCATCTCGAGTCCCTCGCGCTGACGAGCAAGCTCCGCATCGATGAATCCGGCGATCTGCGGATCAAGCTCGGCGAGGGAGGTGCTCAGCTCGACGGGCTCTCTGCTGGCGAAGTCCACGGACGAGGGCGCGAGCGACTGAGCAGACGGCTGTGCCTGCGACTGGCTGAGCGACTCGAGAGGCTCGACGAGCTGTTCTGTCATGTGATCTCCTTCGACCATTTGATCGTCAACTAATATATCAGATGCGTTCCTGTAGTCTATGACGAGAAAACACGAAAGTGCAATGGGTGATTTCAGGAGAGTGAGAATGTCGTCGTCGGCTACCGCAGCGTCACCGAGGTTGTCCCTGGCCGAACGCGCCTATGAGATCCTTCGGCACCGCCTCATCATGCTCGACATCGCCCCCGGTGACCCCATCAACGAGGCGGCCCTGAGCGCAGAGCTCGAGGTCGGACGAACCCCGATCAGGGAAGCGCTCAAGCGTCTGGAGAGCGACCATCTCGTCGTCTCCTACTCCAGACGCGGAACCTTCGCGAGCAATGTCGACCTCAAAGACCTGTCGACGATCTCTGAGATGCGGGAGGTCCTCGAACCCATCGCCGCCCGCAAGGCCGCCCGCAACCTCACTCCCGAACGTCGGCAGGAGTTCGAAGCGACGATCGCCGATCTGCGTGCGCTGAAGGAGACCGATGAGCCGCGAGCCCTCATGGAGCGCGACCTCGAGGTTCACCGCCTCATCTATTCCTCGGTCGACAACCCGCATCTCATGGAGACCCTGGTGCGCCTCGACGACTTGGCGACTCGGATCTGGTGCCTTGTCATCCCGCGAATTCCAGACCTCATCGGCCACATCCGCGAGCACATCGATCTGCTCGAAGCGATCCTGGAGGGCAAGGAGTCGGCCGTCGAAGCTCACGCCGCTGAGCATGTCCGCGAGTTCGACAAAACCCTGCGCGCCGCCCTGCGCTGAGTTGCGCTGAGCTGTGCGCCGCCCTGCGCTGAATTGTGCCGCCCCGCACTGAGTTACGCTGAGGCTCGGGAGTCAGCTCCCAAGGGAGCCGCCAACCGCCAGCCGCCCCGCGCCCGGGCCAACGGCACTGCCGCCAGCCGCCCCGCGCCATGCGCCATGCGCCGCCGCCAACCGCCTCGCGTCCCGCCCCGCGTCAACGGTTGGCAAGTTCGCTTCGAAAAATCGCTCTTGATCGACACGAACTTACCAACCGTTGTACCAACGCCCTGCCAGAAGGTGCGAAAAGGCCCTGCGGGACTTGATCGTCCCGCAGGGCCTTCGCCAATGCCGCGTTTTCCTGCCAGCGTGCTGCGCGACCCGATACCGGATCGCGCCGCCGCAGCCAGTCGGCCGGAGCCGGGTTCGCTACCGGCTGGAGACGCGGCCGAACATATTTGCGATCGGTGCCAGCAGCATCGGCCTGGCGGCGAACCAGCCACCGACGACGACTGCCAGCGAGACCACGAACCAGATGAATCCGACCCAGTTGTCCGCGTGCGTGCCTGCGAACATGTGGTTGAGATTCTGCAGGATCCCCGTGGTGAACACGAGGAACACGTGGATGAGGACGAACACGACGAAGAAGATCATCGTCGGGAAGTGGATCGCACGAGCCAGCGGTGCGGGGTAGAACTTGTTGAGCTTGGTGGCATCCTTCGGCCACCATTCGCTCATCCGCACGCCGGTGATCGCAGCAAGGGGAGCCGCGATGAAGATGACGATGAAGTACATGAGCTGCTGGAGCGAGTTGTAGTTGACCCACGCGTTCTCAGCGGGCCACTCGAGAGTCATGTACTGCAGCATCGCGGATACCGCATTCGGGAAGACTTCCCAGCTGGTCGGCACGATCCGCGCCCAGTGTCCGGAGATGAACAGCAGGACGACGAAGACAACACCGTTGGCCAACCACAGCAGGTCCAGGCTCGTGTGCAGCCACAGGTTGATGCTGACCTTCTTACCACCCTTCTTCGGGGTGTAGAAGGCCGGCGGCTTCTGCTGGTGACGTACCTGCAGACCCGAACGGATGATGAGCACGATGAAGAAGATGTTGAGGAAGTGAGTCCAGCGGGCCCACGCGGGGAACCCTGGGTCGACGAACTCGGGCAGGTGGTATTCGCCCGGGTAGCGTTCGAGGAACTCGGGCACACCGGGCAGAGTCGTGACTCCGCGAGCCGCGAGGATGATGATCCCTGCAGCCACGATGAGTCCCCCGAGCCCGAGGCCACCGAGCTTCGCCCACTGACCCACGGACTTCGAACCGATCATCGTCGGTTCCTTCTTCTTCGCGGCAGCAGGCTTGGCTGCGGCCGAGCTCGAAGCAGAGGCCGATTTCGCCGGTGCGGAGCTCGATTTCGCGGCAGTCTTGGCTGCCGGCTTGTCGGTGACCTTGGCTGCTGGCTTCGCAGTCGGCTTGTCCGTGGCCTTGGCGGCAGGCTTAGCCATCGGCTTCCGCTGCGCCGGTCCTGTGGACTTCGGCAGTCCGGATCGGGAAGGCTTGTCTTCCGCCGAGGTGGCGCCCGGCTTCTCATCTGAGCTCGACGAGGCAGCCGCGGCACCGGCCGCACCTGCACCCACGGCTGCGGCTCCCGCGGCGGCGGCCGGAGCTGCCGAGGAGGAGTCGGAATCCGACTGGGCGGAAGTACCTGCCTGGGCAGACGAGTCTGCTGCTGGCTTCTCAGCCTGGGCAGCAGAGTCCGCGTCTGTGGCAGGCGGCGTCGAAGCGGCGCCGGTCGACGTGCTGTCGGCGGAGTCTGCACTTGATGTGTTCGCGCCAGCCGAGCCAGAAGTCGAGGCAGCTGCAGAAGCAGAGGTGGTGCCGGCACTTGCCGGAGCGAAGCCCTCGGGCGGCCATGGGTCGCCACCGGCGACGCGCGGCAATCCGCGGCGAAGCGGTGTGTCGCTGAGTTCGCCGGAGGACTTCTTCCCGGACGCGGCAACCGCCGCACCAGCGCCGACAGCACCACCGGCGACACCGGCAGTTGCCGCAGCGGCTGGAGCCGCCGACGACTTATCGGCCTCAGCAGGCTGTTCACCTGCTGGTGGAGCTACTTGATCTGTCGATGCGCTTGAGGTGTCGGCGGCCGGAGCAGCCGCAGCTGCCGGCGCCGATGAGGATGCAGATGTGGCCGAGGCGGCTTTCGCCCCAGCCGGAGCCAGACCTTCTGGTGGCCACGGATCTCCCCCGGAAACACGAGGCAGTCCCCGACGCAGAGGAACGTCGCCAGCAGGCGCAGGCTCGGTCCCTGCGGGCTCGGTCGCTGCGGACTCAGCAGGTGCGGACTCAGTCGGCGCAGGCTCAACTGCAGCAGGTTCATCGGAAGCGGCTGCGTCCTGAGCGCCGGAGCCAGATGCCGCTGCGGCTGTGCCGACAGCGGCTCCTGCACCCGCGGTCGCGACAACGGCGGCCGGAGCAGCAGAGGACTTCGAGTGAGCTTCCGACTCGCTCTCGGCATCCGAAGCGGCTGGCGGCTGCCCGGAGACAGAGTCGGCTGAGTCAGTTGCATCAGAGCTGCTGGAAGGAGCCTTCACACCAGCAGGTGCAAGGCCTTCCGGCGGCCACGGTTCGCCGCCTTCGACGCGGGGCAGACCACGGCGCAGCGGAACCTCACGGCTCGCCTCGGCGACAGATTCGGTCGACTCAGACGGCTGCTCCAACGTCTCAACGGGCGCTGAGCTCTCAAAGGATCCTGGGCTCTCATCGGACCCCGAGCCATCAACTGAATCCGCTTCCGCATTCGAATCGGTGGCAAAGGCGGCCGTACCAGCAGCTGCACCCACCGCGCCAACGGCAGCACCAGTTCCAACGGCAGCACCGGTCCCGACGGAACCGGAATCGTCGGCGGGCCCTTCGGTCTCAACGGCCTGCTCGGCGACTGCGGGTTCATCCGCGTCTACCGAGCTATCCACCTCGGCGCTGGCGTCAGTGGAATCCGGCTCGACGGATTCGTCCGGGGCAGCCGAATCTTCCGGCTCGAAGGACTCTTCCGACACAACTGAGGTGCCCGGCTCGAGCGGCTCACCGATGACACCTTCAGGTGGCCATGGATCACCGCCCTCAACTCTGGGCAGACCCGAGCGCAGCGAACTGGAATAGGTGGCCATATCAGGACTGTTTCGCTTTCAAGGTCTCGATCGACTGCGGGACGACCTTGAACAGGTCGCCGACGACGCCGTAATCGGCGATGTCGAAGATCGGCGCTTCGCCGTCCTTGTTCACAGCGACGATGGTCTTCGAGGTCTGCATGCCGGCCTTGTGCTGGATCGCACCGGAGATGCCGAGTGCCACGTAGAGCTGCGGCGACACAGAGACACCGGTCTGTCCGACCTGGTGGGACTGGGCGATGTAACCGGCGTCGACAGCAGCGCGTGAGGCACCGACTGCGGCACCGAGGACATCGGCGAGTTCGCCGACGAGCTCGAAGGACTCCTCTGAGCCGACACCGCGGCCACCGGAAACGACCTTCGAGGCACCGCGCAGCTCAGGACGAGATGACGTCTCGACGACAGCATCAAAGGAGTCGATCTGGGCCGAGCGTTTGCCGGAATCGGCAACCTCGAGGGCCTGGGAGTTCGCCGACTGCGCTTCGCCACGGGTCTCGATGGATCCCTGACGGACGGTGATGACCGGGGCACCGAAAGTCGGTGCCGACGAGGCGGTGTAGCCACCACCGTAGACGGAGTGGTTGGCCACGACGCCTTCGCTGTCACGCTCGATACCCAGGGCATCGACGGACAGTGCCGAACCGCTGCGGACCGCGAATCGTCCGGCGATGTCGCGCCCGTCGATCGAGTGCGAGAGGAGGACGGCGTCGGGGGCAACGAGATCGCTGGCGGCGCTCAGGGCGTCGACGGCGAAGGTTCCGAGAGAAGAGTTGCCCTCGGGGACCTCGGCTGTGAGCACCTGCACGGCACCCAATGATGCGGCCTGCTGCGCAGCCGCCTCGCCCTGACCGGCAGGTGCGAGGACCAGTGCGACGGGCGAACCGATCTCACCGGCGCCGCCGAGCAGCTCACCAGCAGGCTTCTCCAGCTGACCTTCGGCATCGGCGGTGAGGACGGCGAGAATGGAGTCTTGTGGGAATTCGGACATATCGATTCTCCTTAGGCCAAGCGGTTCTTGATGAGGTATTCGGCGAGCTCTGCTCCGCCGTTTCCTTCGTCGACGATCTTCTCTCCGGCTTCACGCGGCGGTTTCTCGGCTACCGTGACCATGATCGATCGTGCTGTGGACTGGTCGTTGGCATCGACCTCGAGGTCGGACAGGCTGATGACCTCGAACGGCTTCTTCTTCGCCGCCATGATCCCCTTGAAGTTCGGGAACCGGGCCTCGGGAAGCGCCTCGGTGATGGAGATGACGGCTGGAAGCTCCGCGCTGACTTCCTGCTTGCCGCCCTCGACTCCGCGGGTTCCTGCCACCTTGCCGTCGCTGATCTCGACCGCGGTCAGGCCGGTCACGTGCGGGAAGTCCAGATGCTCGCCGAGCATCGCGGGAATCATGCCGCCGTTGCCGTCGGTGGAGACGTTGCCGGTCACGACGAGGTCGAAGCCGCCACGGCGAATGGCTGCTGCCAGGACCTCGGCAGTGAGGCCGAGATCGGCACCGAGGAGCTCCTCGTCAGACACATGCACTGCGTTGTCCGCGCCCATGGCCAGGCCCTTGCGGATCGTGGCGGTCGCGGTGTCGGGTGCCATCGAAATGACGGTCACCTCGGTTCCATCGCTGCCATCCTTATACGAGAGAGCGACTTCGAGGGCACGCTCGCCGATTTCGTCGAGGACCGCTTCCGAAGCGGAACGATCCGCCAAACCGGTCTCCACATTCAGTTTCCGATCCCCATATGTGTCCGGGACCTCTTTGACCAACACCGCGATCTTCAAGGATGACTCCTATTCCGTGAGGCAATTCATCTGCAAATGAGACTTCTGCCTCATAATCTACAGTTAGCACGTTCTCGTCCGACACCCGGGTCCGCGAGGCAGCCCGGAAAAGTACTCAGTCAGACATCCTACTTCCTGTGTGCCGCAGCTAACATGCTTATTGTACGAACGTTCGAACAAATTCTACCCGCACAGACCGATTGCGCCCTCATCGTGGCGACTCAAGCGATTGCAGAAGGAGTGAGCGCGCGCTCAAGGAACGGGCCCTAGAATGGAGCCACCGACTGTGACCAGGCAACGACTGCCCTTGGGAACGGAAGTGACCCGGTGAGTCCGACGCCCGCATCAACGCTGAAGGAGCGCCTCGTGGCATTCGACCTCGACGACATCGACCGCAGCATCATCGCTGCTCTTGTCGACGACTCGCGCCTGAGCGTCCGCCAGCTGGCCGAGCAGGTGCACATCTCACGCTCGGCCGCCCACAAGCGCTTCTCCGTTCTCGTCGAGTCCGGGGCGATCAGAAAATTCACCGCCGAGGTGGACCGCAGTGCACTCGGCATGACCGTGACGGCGGTGGTCGTCGTCAAGATCGGTGATCGGCCATGGCCAGGGGTGCGAGACGACCTCGCCGAACTGCCGTTCGTCGAGAAGGTCCAGGCCGTCAGCGGTGACATCGATGCCCTGGTGACCGTGAATGCCCCCGACAACACTGCACTGTCCCAGGTGATTCTGCGCAGGATCCACGAAGTCCCGGGTGTGGTCTCCTCCCGCTCGCTGCTCATCCTCGATGAGGCGGAAGGACACCGTCCCGGTTCGGGTCACTGATCCTCGGGCTCAGCCCTTCTGGTAGTCCCGGATCGCCTTCTCGGCCATGTCCACTCCGTACTTCGCATCGGCGTATCCGGCGATCGTGGCCTTGCCGTGCGGGTAGACGTGCCCAGCCTTGGCTGCAGGCAGATCTTTGAACACCGCAGAGTCGAGCATCTTCTGTGTCAGTTCGTCGTACTCTCCGCGCATATTCGAGGTGACGAAGATGATGTCGGCATCGGACAGGCTCTTGTCGAGGACCTCCATCGAGATCTGTGCCTCCGGCTCTTTGATGCCCGACTTATTTCCGCCCTGAGTGGCTTTCGCGTACTTCTTGATGGACTCATCCTCTTTGGCCGACCAGTCGAATCCGAGTGGCGTGAAAAGGGAACCGACCATGTTCTCACTGCCCCACAGATAGGCGGAGTTGTCTTCGTAGGAGGAGACGACGCCGAGCTTCGTGCCCTCGATGGCGTCACCGTATTCCTTCGCGATCCGCTTCTGTTCGGCTTCGAAGTCGGCATCGAGCTTCTCGAGCTGGTCGGTCTGGTTGATGGCGTCGGCGACTTCTTGGACTCGCTGCTGCCAGTTCGCCCGGTCGCCGCCGCGCAGGGTGAATTGGTAGACCGGCGCGATCTCCTCCATCTGCGTGATCATGTCCGGCTCAAGGATGTTGGGGGCGAGGATGAGGTCGGGCGACACCTCGGCGAGCTTCTCCAGGTCGGGCTCTTCCTGGGCCACGACCGGAATGTCACTGAGTTCATCCACCCAGTCCTTGGGAACGGTGGGCTCTTGGTAGCTGCCCTGCCCGACGGGAGGCAGTTCGAGGTCCATGAGGGTCTCGGTCGCAGCGTAGTGCAGGGTCGCCACATTCTTCGGGTCGGCAGGGACTTCGACGTCGGCGCCGCTGGAATCAGTGACAGTGCGCGTCTCGGCGCCGCCAGAGGCCTCGGAGTCACCTTTTCCATCGCCTGAGCACCCGGCGAGGAGGCCGACGCTCGCCACTGACGCGATCACAGCTGTGATGATGCGATTGAGTTTCATGTGTTCCTTTCAACGTCGAGCCTGCGGCTCGCGACTGATGAACCCTCTAGGGCAGAGGGAAGATTCAGGCCCTGCGGGCGATGACGGCGCTGCGGAAGCGTCCGAACCCCCACCCGATGTCGACGACCTCGACCGCAGCGACACCGAGATCGCTGAGACATTCGCGCAGCTCCTCGCTCGTCCATGACGCATTGCCTGTCATGGCGTATGTTGCGACGAGCTCTTCTGCCTGATGATCATCGAGCTCGGCCTCGTCGGTGAGGGGTTCGACGATCACGATGCTGGCGCTGGATTCGAGAATGCGTGCCAGGAGAGCCTGTGCTTCTGTGCGGCAGCGTCCGGTCAGGCCCGCGAGCATCAGGGTGCAGTCGACGACTGGCCAGGGCTGATCGCCGCCGACGCTGGCGGTGCCGGGAATGTAGACGCTCCGGCCGGACTCCGGTGCCTTGCGCGTGAGGGCGGCCGACACCTCGGCTCCGGCATCACCCGCCAGGGCAACGCTTGCAGCTGTGGCAATGGGCTCGAGCTCGAGGATGATATCGAGGACGTAGCGCAGGTGATCGAGGGTGTGAGATCGGTGAGCGGTGTCGAGGGCGGCATCGACTCCACGCTGGGCCCTCCAGGTGGGAGCCTCGCCCGCCAGGGTCAGAGCCTCGCCCGCCAGGGTCAGAGCCTTGCCCGCCGAGGCGGGTGCGGGCTTGGCGCCATGTCCGTTCCTGAGAACGTCGAGCAGATTGACGATTGAGAACAGATCTCGAATTGCTGGATCGTCGAGATTGAGTCCGTCCCCTGCGCCGTCACCGATGAGCACCGCGCCGGCCTGGGTGTTGCGATACGCTGCACCGTCACGTTCGAGGAGTCCGAGGGCACACATCGCAGTGAGGACGACGCGTGCGCCTTCGGTATCGATGCCGGCCGCCGTGGCGATCGCCTCGGCGGTGGTGATTCCTCCTGCCACGAGATCGCCGATGCCGAGAGTGACCGCGATCCGAGTGATGATCGGGGGCAGGATCTCGGTCATCTCGTGGACGTTGCCGACGATGCTCTGGCTGCTTTCGGACACGTCCGCGACCTCATCGCCGCCTGCGGTGGTCACACCGTCGGACGCAGCGGCTTGGGAGGTGGCGGCCTGGGAGGCAGCGGTTTGAGAGGTGACGGTTTCGCTCGTGGCATCTCCAGCAATCTCGCCCGATGCCGACCCGGTCTTCGTGACGGCGGATACCTTGCGCCAGTACCCGATCACTTCGACGTCCTCCTTGGGCAGGCCGAGTTCGCGGCGCAGGTGACGGCGGATGGGCGCGATGGTCAGGGCCTCGCCTGCGCACCACGCGTAGGTTCGCCCGACCGGGAGAACCAGGTTCTTCACGGCCTCATACATGAGGGTGGAGCCCCCAGGAGAGGTGCCGCTGCGGATCAGCCAATCGATCTCGACGTCTGCGGCGGTGGAGATCTCCTGGATGTCCTCGGCGGTCGGGACCTCGACGATGACGTGTCCGCTTGTGCCGACAGGTGCAGTCTCGAGCCAGCGGCGAACTGCGGGCAGGGCGGTCTCATCGGCCACGAGCAGGTGGAAGTCGATGCCTTCGCTGATGCCGGCGCTGGACTTCGGGCCCGCGAACTTCAGAGAGTCGCCGACAGAGGCGCTGAAGGCCCACTCAGCGGCAAGGCCCGAGTCGTGACGGACTACGTCGACGGTAAACGAATTCGAATCTGCATCGACACTGCTGACCGTGTAATCGCGGGTGAAACGGAGAGCTTCTCGGTTCCAATTGAACCGGAAATCCCCCTGCTCACCGATGTCGAGGGATTCGGTCTCGGGAGTCGGTATGACGAGCTTCACGTGATCGTCGAAACCCTCGGAGAGGAATTGCGGCCGCGGCATCCCGTTCACCACACCTGCCGACAATTGGTCGCCCGCTACTGTCAGGCGCCGCATGTTCGGCGTGATATCCGCGATGCCGGTGACTTCCACCTCACGCAGGACGATCGGCAACACCTGCATGGGCCTGGAAGTACGCGGCATGAATTCGGCTCCGAGGGTCTCTTGACGGATGAAACATCGAGACCAGGGGTTCGCAGCTTCAAGCAGGTGTCAACCGCCTTCATGCACACAGATGCCCATTGAGTCTCATAGGTCAGCCTAACCTAAGTTAGAAGCGGCTCACAACTGATCATTCGCGGCTTTCGTCGCCCAACACCGCGATGTCCGTCGCCGAGGAGGCCCTACGTTGCGCTCAGTGTTTTCCTGACTGCCCGGATCGTCAGGTCAAGAGCTAGGGCGCGGTTTCCTGGGTCTCGACGTCCAGAACGAGAACTCACATCGAAGAGATGCCCCGAGCCGATGGTCAGGAAGACATACATCGCGGCCCATTCGACCGGCAGATCAGGGGCGATGGACCCATCGGCCTGGCCCCTGCCGATCACCGCCTCCAGGGGGTCCCGCTCACCCGGCGTCGACGTGTCGAAGCCCGCAGCATCGGCGCTCGGTTCGCCGTCCGCCTCACCCTGACGCTCAGGTGCAGCCTCGGCGAAGGAGTCATCGGTGATGATCGGGTTGTCGGCAAACATGAGGGTGAGGGCATCGGGGATGGTGAACAGCTGTGCACATACGCGCTCCACGGCCTCGAGACCGGGGCCGACGTGAGGGCGAGCGCTCACGAGGGCATCCATGAACTGACGCGCCCCCTGCCGCGCCACCTCGGCGATCAAGGTTTCGCGGTCACCGAAGTGCCGGTAGAGAGTCGTTCGCCCGACGCCGATGTCATTCGCAATCTCGATCATCGACGCCTGAGAGTTCTCGGCCAGCACCGACATCGCCTCTGCTACCAGGGCATCTTTCCCCAGCCGGCGCATTCCCCTGCCCCCTGAACTCACCACAACCACTCACCCCTTCGGCCAGCCTTGGCTTCAACCCATCATGCCCGATCACATTCATTGTGGTACATGCGTGTTCCACTTTGGTACAATTTTATCCCACATAGGAATTCGACATACCAGCACTCCTCGAGCTCGACGACATCGAGAAGCGCTGGAGCACAGCTCGGAGTAGGACCATGGCAGAGCGCGATCACGACACCGATCACACAGAGACACACAGGGATCCGACCTCGAACGGCGGCTCCGCAGGGAACACCAGGACCAGCAGTTCCGCAGCGCGCACGTCCGCCGAGGTGTTCGCACTGAGCCGGGCCGACATCCTCGTCGTCGGCGTCGTCTGCGTGGGCGTCGGCATCGCCCTCGGATTCTTCCTTCCGGCAGTGGGGGCCTTCGCGGCGAGGTTCCCGATCCCGTTCGGAGACGTCATCGAGAAGCTGAGCCAGTTCGACCAGGCCTGGGTCGTCATCGCCCGTCCGATCATCGGCGCCGTCCTCGGCGTGATCACCGCTGTCGTCATCAGCGTCTCGACCACTCCTCTGTCGGTCGCCGATGACGAGATCGTCATCGGCAGATCCGATGATCACCCATTGCGGATCACCCGGGCCTCGTTCTCGACCGCCTATTTCGACGACGGCAAGCTGACCATCCTCACAGAAGGGGGACACCAGGCGTACAGGGGCGACGTCGAAGGGAAGAAGGACAAGGTCGCCGAGGCATTCACCTCACGCGGCTACCGGTGGGGCGAGATCTGACCACCGAAGACTGAGTTCGATCCCCGAAACCTGCGCCCACCACCCGGGCCAAACGTCCCTCTGCCCACGGGGCAACCGAGCACTTCGTCCACTCTTGCCGACACAAACGACAACACGTCCGGGCCTGCTCGCAGACCCTGGATCGGTGACCCGGCTCACGCCACCATGGGCTCATGACCATTGACGTTCCCACCTCCCGCTCTCACCGTTCATTGCCCCAGCTGCAGCCAATCAGCTTCATCGGTGCAGACGGTCAGCCCACCGGCGTTCCCACCGATGGACTGACGATCCCGAGCGATCGCACCCTCCTGGGTCTGTACCAGAAGATGGTGCAAGTCCGACGATTCGAGGCTCAGGTCACCCACCTGACCAGGCAGGGGCGACTCGCGACCTACCCGTCCGCCGCCGGCCAGGAAGCCATCGAGGTCGGTGCCACCACTGCTCTGGCACCGGGCGATTGGCTGTTCCCCACCTACCGCGACTCTGCTTCGCTGCTGACCCGCGGGGTCCCCGTGACCGAGATCCTCTCCGCCTTCCGCGGCGACTGGCACTGCGGATTCGACCCGAACGAATATCACACCTCACCTGCGGCAACACCGCTGGCAACGCAGACTCTGCACGCGACCGGCTACGCCATGGCCGCCAAGCTCAAGGGCGAAGACGCCTGCACCCTGACCTTCCTCGGCGACGGCGCCAGCAGTGAGGGTGACACTCATGAGGCTTTCAACTTCGCTTCGGTATGGCAGACCCCGACCGTCTTCGTGCTGGCGAACAACCAATATGCGATCTCGACACCGCTGCGTGAACAGTCGAATGCGACGATGCTCGCCGACCGCGCCGCCGGATACGGAATGCCCGGCATCCGGGTCGACGGCAACGACATCGCCGCCGTGTTCGCCGCCGTCACAGCAGCTCTCGAACGCGCCCGCAACGGCGAGGGCCCGACCCTCATCGAGTGCCTGACCTACCGGATGGAATCGCACACGAACTCCGACGATCCCACGAAGTACCGTGACGCCGAAGAGGTCGAACACTGGAAGCAGTTCGATCCCATCGACCGCCTCGAGAAGCACCTGCGCACAGCCAGGATCCTCGATGACGCGACCGCCGCAGACATCACGGCGAGCGCCGAAGAGCTTGCCACCTCCGTCCGTGACGCCATGAATACCGATGCCGAGGTCGATCCGAGCGAACTCTTCGCCTACGTCTATGCGAACCCGCGCGCGAACCTTGCCACACAGCAGGAGAAGCTCGAGGCCGAGCTGGCAACGGCGGCACAGCCATGACCGTCACCACTGCCACCACGGCAGAAGACGCTCCGACGCCGGTCTCGGTGACGATGACCAAGGCGCTCAACCAGGCTCTGCGCGACAGCCTGAGCGACGACGAGAACGTCCTGGTCTTCGGAGAGGACGTCGGCCGCCTCGGCGGGGTATTCCGTGTCACCGAGGGCCTGCGGAAGGAATTCGGTCCCGAACGGGTCTGGGATTCTCCGCTTGCGGAGTCGGGGATCGTCGGCACCGCGATCGGCATGGCGATGGCCGGGATGCGCCCGGTCGTCGAGATGCAGTTCGACGCCTACGCCTATCCTGCGTTCGAACAGATCGTGTCCCACGTGGCGAAGATGCGCAACCGCACGAAGGGCAAGGTCAGCCTGCCGTTGACGATCCGGATTCCCTATGCGGGCGATATCGGCGGCGTCGAGCACCACTCGGACTCGTCCGAGGCCTATTGGTGTTCGACCCCGGGCCTGACCGTCGTCACCCCCTCGAACCCGGCCGACGCCTATTCCCTGCTGCGCGATTCCATCGCCTCCGAGGATCCGGTGATCTTCATGGAGCCGAAGTCGCGATACTGGATGAAGGACGAGCTCAGCCTGCCCGTGCAGACCGCGCCGATGGATCGAGCCCAGGTTGTCCGCGTTGGGTCCGACGTGACTCTTCTGGCCTACGGTCCCACCGTGCGCACCGCACTGGCCGCAGCCGAGGAAGGTGCCGAGCACGGACTGGCGATCGAGGTCATCGACCTGCGGTCGCTGTCCCCCTTCGACGATGAGACCGTGTCCGCATCGGTGCGCAAGACGACCCGTGCCGCGATCATCCATGAGGCCGCCCAGTTCGGAGGCTACGGCGCCGAGGTGGCCGCCCGGGTCACCGAAGCCAACTTCACCCATTTGTCGGCCCCGATCCTGCGGATCACCGGGTTCGATGTGCCCTACCCGTCCCCGAAGCTCGAGGAGTACTTCTTGCCGACCGCCGAACGCATTCTCGATGCTCTCGAATCCTGGGATTGGGAGCTGTGATGAGTGCCGAGACGAGTGTGTCCGGTGCCACCGGCACCGGGAATTCCGCACGCACGACAAGCGCCCGCGATTTCATCTTGCCCGACCTGGGCGAGGGTCTGACCGAGGCCGAGCTCATCAGCTGGTTAGTCGACGTCGGCGACGAGGTCCACGTCGACCAGATGGTCGTCGAGGTCGAGTCTGCGAAGTCCGTCGTCGAGCTGCCCTGCCCGTTCGCCGGTCGGATCGAAGCGCTGCATGCGAACGCCGGTGACACCGTGTCCGCAGGTCAGGCCCTGCTCTCCGTCGCCGAGGCGGGTGCTGGTCCGAGCGCGGACGTGGACTCCGGTGCCGGGACTGTCCCGAGCGAGGCATCAGTTGCGGGGGCAGCGACAAACAGCGGCGGTGCGAACCTCATCGGCTACGGAACGTCCGAGCCCAAAGCACGGTCGACGAAGCAGCGGTCCTTCGGTGTGAAGAACAGTGAGACGAAGAGCAGTGGGGCGACAGCGTCCTCAGCGCCGAAACCGCCCTCGGCGGGCCCGACGACACCACCGTCGGCGGCCACTCCCCCGGCCTCCGATTCCGAGCCCGCACCCCAGTCCGGTGCCGTATCCGGGTCCGGGTCCGGGTCCGTCATCTCACCGGTGTCCTCTCCTCTCGTTCGCAAGCTTGCGAAGGATCATGGACTCAGTGCCAAACATCTTCTGGGAACCGGCCCTGGCGGCATTGTCACCAGGGCAGATGTGCTCAAAGCCATCGAATCGGGCACGACGACCTCGACGGGCGTGGCCCCTTCCGGGGCAGAAGTCAGTCGCGATACCCGGACCCCGATCACCGGACTGCGCAAGGTCGTGTCCGAACGACTGACGAAGTCGCGGCAGGAGATTCCCGAGGCCACCATCTGGCTCGACGTCGACGCCACAGAGCTGCTGAGCACCAAGCGCACTCTCGAAGCGAGGACCGGAGAAAAGTACTCTCTTCTCTCACTGGTGGCTCGCTTCGTCGTCGCGGGGCTGAAGAAGCACCCGATCATCAACTCCTCGATCGACACCGAGGCCAAGGAGATCGTGACCCACGGTGACATCAACCTGGGCCTGGCCGCGCAGACCCCGCGTGGACTCATGGTTCCAGTCGTCCACGGCGCCGACCAGATGAGCCTGCGGCAGCTGCGCGACTCGGTGTCCGAAACGGTCGGCAAGGCATCGACCGGCAGATTCAACACCGCGGAGCTGACCGGCGGCACGTTCACGCTCAACAACTACGGTGTGTTCGGAGTCGACGGCTCTGCGCCGATCATCAACTTGCCTGAGGTCGCGATGCTCGGCCTGGGACGGATCAAGGACCGCCCTTGGGTCGTCGACGGCGAGCTCACCGTTCGCAAGGTCATGTTCCTGTCATTCGTCTTCGACCACCGTGCCTGCGACGGTGCCGAACCGAGCCAGTTCCTCACCTTCGTCGCCGACTGCATCGAAAACCCGATCTCCCTGCTGCCGGAGCTGTGACGGCGGCCCGCCGATTCCACATTTCGGACTGACCTCCACCTTCCGTGACACGCACCACTAGCCTGGCGCAGGCCGCTCACCTGCGGTGTCCATGCGAAGAGGAAGAGGTCGCCCATGTCGGGAGTTCACGATTCACCACCGCCGTCGAGGCCACCTCGGCGGCGGTACTCATTGCTGCTCCTCATCGTTCCCGTCGTGGGCTACGTCCTGACGCCCTTCGTCGCGAATTCGATCGAGCCGCGCATCTTCGGGATGCCGTTCATCCTCACCTACACGATCGGCGTCACGATCCTCACCTGGTTCTTCGTGTGGATGGCCGCCCGCGGTGATCATTACTACCGCGGTGACAAGGCCGAATACGTCCCAGCCGATGTCGCTTTCGGTGAGGATCACCCGATCGAGGAGGCCGGGAAATGAGCACTTCAGCGATCATCGCCTGCATCATCTTCGGCGTTGCCATGCTCGCGACCATCGGCATCGGCATCTGGTCGGGACGCGGGCGTGAGAAGTCACTCGACGAATGGTCGGTCTCCGGGCGCGGACTCGGGTTCGTCTTCATCCTACTGCTCATGGCAGGAGAGACCTATACGAGCTTCTCGTTCCTCGGCACGGCCGGCTGGTCGTACTCCTACGGCGTGCCGATCCTCTACCTCATCGGCTATCTCAGCGTCGGACTCGTCGTCGCCTACCTCGTCGGCCCGCTGTTCTGGACCTATGCGGCCAGGCACAAGCTCGTCAGCCTCTCCGACATCGTCGAGCACCGCTTCCGCTCGCGGGGTCTGGCGATCCTCGTCGCGGTGCTCGCGACCGTGTTCATCGTGCCCTACATCCAGCTGCAGATCCAGGGCATGGGTGCCGTCGTCAATGCCATGAGCTACGGGGCGATCGACCTCAAAGTCGCCGCCATCATCTCCTTCATCGTCGCCGAGGCGTTCATCCTCTTCTCCGGTCTGCGCGGTTCCGCGTGGGTCAGCGCCCTCAAAGACGGCCTCGTCATCCTCGCCGTCGCCTTCCTCGCCATCTACGTGCCTTTGCACTACTTCGACGGGTTAGGCGAACTCCTCGACCGGCTCGTGAGTGAGAAGTCTCAATGGCTGACCTTCCCCGGTGCCGGCGAAGGAACGTATGGAAGCGCCTGGTTCATCTCGACGATCATCCTCAACGGGATCACGATCACCGTCTTCCCCACCTCGATCGCCGGATACCTGTCCGGCACCTCGGCGAACACCCTGCGTCGCAATTCCATCATCCTGCCCTGGTATCAGCTGCTGCTCCTCGTGCCGATGATGGTCGGCGTGGCCGCGCTCTTCGTCATTCCCGCCCTCAAGGATGCGGACCTGGCTTTGTTCTCCGTGGTCATCGACTCACTGCCGGCCCCGCTCGTCGCCGTCATCGGTGTCGCCGGTGCACTCTCAGCCATCGTGCCGATGAGCGTGTACATGCTCTCGATCGGTTCGATGTGGGGTCGCACGGTCCTCGGTGGAGGGCTGTCTGGCCCGAAGAACTCCGCGTCGATGACGAAGGACCAGCTTGCCGCTCGGGGTCTGCGGCAGAAGGCGCTGTCCCAGTGGGTGTGCCTCATCGTCGGTGTGATTGCGCTGGTGATGAGCCTGCTCATGCCCGATGCCCTCGTCGAGCTCTCGGTGCTCAGCTACGAAGGTCTCGCACAGGTTGTTCCCGCCGCACTGCTCGCACTCTATTGGCCGCGGATGAGCAAACAGGCCGCTGCCGCCGGCCTCATCGTCGGCTCGGTGACCATGGTGGCCCTGCACTACACGGGCCACGATCCGCTGTTGGGCATCAACGGCGGCCTGTGGGCAGTCGCGGTCAACCTCATCATCGTCGTCATCGTCACCGTGGCGAAGCCGGATACACGGTGGGTTCCGGCAGCGGAGCGAGCGAAGGTGAATGCCTGAGGCAGAACAGCGGCGCCAG
Organism: Brevibacterium sp. RIT 803; assembly: GCF_016892625.1. GTDB lineage: Bacteria > Actinomycetota > Actinomycetes > Actinomycetales > Brevibacteriaceae > Brevibacterium. The sequence continues at coordinate 349,891 of NZ_JAFEMW010000005.1, read as the reverse complement.
CAGGCAGGTCGATGGAAACCTCAGCCCCTGTACACCTCACTCCCACCGACATACGTCGCGCGCACGTCGATGTCCGCAATTCCGTGAGGGTCGATGGTCAGTGGGTTGTCTCCGAGGACGGTGAAGTCGGCGAGGTATCCCGGTGCCAGTCTGCCCTTGTAGGACTCCTCCCCTGAGGCCTCGGCGGATCCGAGAGTGAAGATCGACAGCGCCTCGGCTGCTGTGACCTTCTGCGAGGCTCCGACGGTGATCCCGTCGTCGACGCCGGTCCTCGTCACCAGCGACTGCAGTCCGAAAAGCGGCTGATAGGGCCCGCACGGATAGTCCGATGATCCGGCCACCGTGACTCCGGCGTCGAGGAACGAGCGGTGGGCGAACATCCGCTCCATCCTCTCCTCGCCGTACCAGGAGTTCAGCGCCCCACCGTGATAGCCCGGATATCCGGCGAAGGGGATAGCAACGGCGCCGAGGCGGTTCATCCGATTCAGGATGTCGTCGTCGATGAGGCTGCAGTGTTCGATCCGGTGCCGCAGGCCAGGGCGCGGGATCCGGGCAGCAACGTCTTCGAAGGCATCGAGGACGAGGCGGATCGCGGCGTCGCCGTTCGCGTGGACGCCGATGCGGTTGCCGTCGGTATGGACGCGTTCGACGTTGACTCGCAGCTCCTCGGTCGAAGTGGTCTGCACACCCTGATAGCTCGGGTCGGTGAACGGCTCGGAGAGCAGGCAGGTCCGCCCACCGATCGCCCCGTCGAGGAAGGCTTTGACACCGATGAGCTTAAGACGATCGTCTCCGAAACCGCTGCCGATTCCGACCTCGGCGGCCTTGTCATAGTGGTCGATGGACAGAAGCATGCCGATGCGCAGGCCGAGTGCATCGTCGGCGCGCAATGCTGAGAGGATCCCGATGTCCTGGGGGCTGATGAGTGCGTCGCAGATCGAGGTCAGGCCCGCGGCATTCCACTTCGCGATCGTTCGCGCGGCACCGAGCTGCAGGTCCTCGACCGTGTCCCCGGGAATGAAACGCTCCCCGCGGGCAGTGGCCGGCATGAGGACGTTCATCAGCGCCCGCTCGATGAGTTTCCCGTTGAGCCGACCGTCGGAATAGCGGTCATTGCGGCCGCCGTCCGGGTCGGGTGAAGACTCGTCGATGCCGAGGAATCGCAGTCCGGCCGAATTGACCACGCCCCAGTGTCCGGCGACGTGATTGACGAGAACCGGGGTCTCGGGCGCGATCCGGTCGAGTTCGTCGCGGAGGACGATCCCGGTCTTCTCATCGTCATAGCGGCTGCCCTTGACCCATGCCCCCGCCGAGGTTGTCCCCACCTCCGCGGCGATCGTGTCCAACAGGGTGGGAACGTCTCTCACCGCTTCATGGGACAGGTCGAGGTGGAGGGCGTCACCGGCGGTCAGGGCGAGGTGGATGTGGGCGTCGTTAAGGCCGGGGATGATGGTCGAGTCACCGAAGTCGAGCACCTCGGCGGCGGGGAACCTGTCTCGCAGTTCAGTCAGAGTTCCGGTCGCACTGATTGTCTCTCCGGTGATCGCCAGCGCCTCAGGCTCGAGAGCCGAGCTGGCGGTCGGATCAGGCGTTGCTAGGGACTTTTGGGCGCCCGGCCTCGTCCTCGCCTGCGACACGATCGAGTTCGCGCGCACGATCGTCGGTGTTCTCTCGTCCATCGGATGCTCCGTCCTTGCAGCTCTTATGGTTGCGGCCATGGTGCCACGTCCCATCACGTCCCGTCCGAACGACTCGGAGCCTGAGACTCTCGTTCAACGCTGAGTCAGGTTTTCACCTCGAGACAACGGCGAAAACCTGACTCAGCGTTGAACGACGGGCAGTATGTATCGAACGAGAGCCGATGGCCACCCTTCAGTCGTCGAGGAGGGCTGCCGCGTACATCGGGCGGGCGGCGTCGGCGCTCGGCGGATGGAACAGACCCGCGGTCGCATCCCGGTAGAGGCGCGAGAGTTCGTGGCTGTTGTCGAAGCCGCCGCCACCGGAACACATGAGAGCCGTCTCAGCCGCGTTCCTGGCCGCATCGGAGGCCTTGATCCGGGCTCCCACCAGTCGCAGCGGCCAACCGGCCCCGTGGTCGACCAGTGCGTCGAAGTCCCTGGTGTAGGCGTCGAGCATGGCGGGGACGGCGAGGTAGTCCAGGTGCGCGTCGGCGAGGCGAGCCCGAGTCTCGGGCACCTCAGCGAAAGTGGTCCCGGACTTCGCAGACTTCCGCTTCTTCAGCCCGGCAGCGCCGAGTTCGAGCGCGCGGGCGGCCACGCCGGCATACACAGAGGCGATGAGCAGTTGGAAGTTGCTGGTGATCGCGAAGGTCAGAGGGTCGGGGTGCTTGCCTGCCGGGATGGTGCGCGAGACCCGTTCGGGGCGCATGGGCACCTGGTGAAGGATCGTCGCCCGTGACTGGGAGGCCCGCATTCCCATGACGTCCCAGTGGTCGGAGACCGTGATGCCCTCGGCTCCGCGTTCGATGAAGCCGTAGACCAACTGACCCTCGGCTGGCTGGTCTGCATCGGGGCCGGCGATTCCCTCCTCATCGGAGGCGATCGCCCCGTGGACGATGAGGCGCGTCCACACGGGTGAGAGTGAGGTGAAGATCTTCACGCCGGTGAGCAGGTAGCCGCCGTCAGTGGTCGGTTCAGCCTCCGTGTTCGACCCCTGCATGACCCAGTCGTTGGAGGGTTCGGAGATGCCGAAGGCGAAGATCTCCCCCGCCATCGCCTCGTCGAACACCCAGTTCAATGAGGCATCGCCGCGGTCGTTGAGTGCCTTGACGACACCGGTGCACATGAGGTGCATGTTGATCGCCAATGCCGTGGCCGGAGCCGCCGAGGCCAGGCGCTGCTGCAGACGCGAAACCTCGTGCAGGCTCAGCCCCGGACCTCCGTAGGCGTCCGGAACGAACAGAGTGAGGTAGCCCAGAGACTTCAGCTCCTCGAGGTCTTCGTCGAAGAAGCGGTTCTCACGGTCGTAGACGCCCGCACGTTCGCGGAAACGCTCACACAACTCGGCGGGAAGGTATTTCTCGGCCAGTTCGCCGAGGCGGGTCTCACGGTCGGTCATCATGTCTCCTAGCGGACGGGGTCAGATTCCCCATTGGATCGGGGGCAGCGAGTCGAAGTCCCACGTTGATCAGCGGGGCCGACGCAGAATGATCGCACCGTTGTGCCCGCCGAATCCGAACGAGGTCGACAGGACTGTGGCGATCGGCGCATCGTCGACACCGTCACGGCCGATGTTGCGTGCTTGACCTGAAACAATGTTCCATCCGTCGAATTCGCAGGTCTCGAGGTTGACAGTCGGGGGCAGCGTCTGCTCCATCATCGTTCGGACGGCAATCATGGCTTCGACGACCCCCGAGGCACCGAGGAGGTGGCCCGTGGACGACTTCGTGGCGCTGATCGGAATCGAGTGGGCGGTGGCGCCGAGTGCGGCGTCGAAGGCCTTGAGCTCTGCCGCATCGCCGGCGGGGGTGCCGGTGGCGTGGGCGTTGATGTGGTCGATACCCTCCGGGTCCAGCCCAGCGTCGGCCAGGGCCTGGCTCATCGCTGAGGCGGCACCTCGGCCATCGGGGTGCGGGTTCGTCGGGTGGTGGGCGTCGCTGGCGGCTCCGAATCCTGCCAGCTCGGCGAGCACGGTGGTCCCGCGGGCGGCGGCTCCGGCCTCGGATTCGAGGAGGATCGCACCGGCGCCTTGGCTCATGACGAACCCGGATCGCGCACTGTCGAAGGGCCGGCTGGCGGATGTGGGATCGTCTTCGAAGCCGGCGGCGAGCGCTCGCATGTTCGCGTTCGAGGCCAGGTTGACCGCGTTGAGGCAGTCCTCCATTCCGACGACGAGCACCGCATCGGCGTATCCGTGACGGATGCGGCGCATTGCTTCGCCGAGGGCGATGGCCCCGCTGGCGCAGGTGGCCGAGATTCCCTGCCCGGGCCCGCGGAAATCGTAGCGCTGGCTCAGCAGCGCCGCGGCCGAGTCGGGTGCACCGTGGATCGCCAATGTCAGGGGAACCGAGCGGGGGCCGCCGTCGAGCAGTGAGCGTGTGGCCTTCTGCATGGCATCGACGGGGCCGGAGCCGGTGGCAGCGATGACGGCTGCGCGGGATCGGTCCCAAGGGAGGCCGTCAGCGTCATCGGCCTGCGCTCCTGCATCCGTTTTCGCCCCCGTGTCCGTTTTCGCCCCCGTGTCCGGGCGTGCGATCCCTGCCTGCGTCAGAGCCTGGTCTGCGGCGGCGATGGCCCAGTGCTGGACCGGGCTGAGTCGGCGAGCGAGAGAGCGGGGCAGGACCGCCTCAGCGTCGAAACCTGTCACCTGGCCGCCGATGCGCACGGCCAGATCCGCAAACTGCTCCCCCTCGAGTCGACTGATTGCGCTGCGGCCGGTGACCACAGAATCCCACAGCTCGTCGACGTCGTTGCCGCTCGGCGTGATCGCGCCCATTCCGGTGATGACGACGCGGCTGCCTTCGGTGGTCGGTGCGCCCCGGCCTGTGGAGACCTGTCCGCTCACAGTCGCTGTCCTTGTCCGTCCATAATGAGGTCAACGGTTTCGACGCGCCGAATCTTCCCGCCGACCGTCCTTGGCAGGTGCTGGAGCCGATAGACGCGACGGGGAACGAACTGCGGCGCCAGGCGGGCACGTGCATGTTTCAGCAGCGCGGTCTTGTCTGCGCTCACTTCGATGACGAGGGCGATGAGGCTGCCCAACGCCGGGTCCTCGAGGGCGATGGCGCATACCTCGCCGAGGTTGTCGTACGTTTCGAATGCCCGCTCGACTTCCGGCAACGAGACCTTGTGACCACCGGTGATGGCGATATCGCCGGCCCGACCGGCCAGCTGCAGCCTGCCGTTCTCGATCCGCCCCTGGTCATCGACTGTGGCCCAACCGTCTGCTCCACGCAGCACCGCGTCGGTGGTGTCGGTGACGTAGCCGTATGAGCAGGCCGCGGCCCGGATCCACAGCGTGCCGAGTTCTCCCTCGGGAACCTCGGCGCCGGACTCGTCCCGAATCTGAGCACCGATGGTCGGATAGACGGTGATCCAGGTGCCGTCACCATCACGGCTGTCGCCGATGAAACCGATCTCTGCGGCACCGTAGTAGCTGATCAGTCGTGTTTCCGGGAGGATCTCGGCGAGGCGGTCGCGGATGCTCGCCGGCAGATTGGCTCCGCCGGTGACGACGAGGTCGAGGTGGGTGAAACGTTCGGGGTCACGACGGGCCGCCTCGGCGAGGGCGCGGACGACTGCGGGAACTGCGACGACACGGGAGATGGCCTCGGATTCGATGCGCCGACCCATCGTGATCGGGTCGAACTCGTCGGCGACGTGCACGCTGCCCCCGGTCGCGAGGCTCTCGATGACCGCGTAGAGCGTGAGGCTGTAGGACACCGGGCCCGGTGCCAGTGTCGCGACTCCGGGCAGCGGTTCGAGGTGGGCTGAGGAGACGGCGACATTGTCGCGATACTGCTGCCGCGTCTTGATGAAGGCCTTCGGGTTGCTCGTCGTGCCCGAGGAGAAGAGCATCAGGAAGGGCTCGGACGCATCGCGGACGGCGGGTGCGGGGGTCGGACTCGCGGGCGACTCACCGGCGGCGACGGTCTCGTGTGTGGAGGCTGTCTCGTGTATGGAGGCTGTGCCGTGCGAGGGGGCTGTCTGGTGTGTGGCGGCTGTCTCGTGCGTGAGGGCGGCCTCGTGTGTGCGGGCGGCTTCGCGGGCGCGGAAGTCGGCGAGGCTGATGACTGTGCCGGTCCAAGAGGAGGAGGCGAGCGCCTCGGCGAGGGTGGGTGAGTCACTGATGATCACACCGATTCCGGTGGCCCGGATGACATCGACCTGGTGGGTCAGCGGCCAGCGCGGATCGATGGTCGCAGACACGGTGCGGTACCCGGCAAGCCCGGCGATGATGCGCGAGGTGTGAAACGCCGAGGTGATGCTGATGGCGGTGATGGGGATGCCGTCGGTCTCCGGCGCGGGCATCGGCGAGTCGGCCTGCGCTCGATGAAGTTCATCGACGACGGCGAACATCCGGCGAGAGTCGTCGACGAGCTCGGAGTAGGTCAGCCGCTCGTCAGCGCCGACGAGGGCGAGCTGCTCAGGATTGTTCCCAGCGACGTCGAGGATCGTCGAGGTGATCGGCACGTATGACCTCCAGATAGCTGCGGCCTGGCTGGATCCGGGTGCGTCCTCAGCTGGCCGGTGGGCCCGGTCTGGGCCGCTTCCTCAGTATAGGAGTCACCGGTTTCAATTCTTAATCTGTAATCATTCAATTATCGGGCTTCGGCCAACTGGCGCGAAAACACCCATTTGTCTAACCGGAGTCGACAATCCGAAATATCGGATTAAATTTCGGCCTGACCCTGCTACCTGCGCAGACGTGGCGTATCATCCATTTTCCCTTGCTTTCGGTAACCGCCCGGAACTACTCAGCAATGCAGGCTCTTTGACATTCCGCTAACCGCCTTTATACGTTGACCTGGCTCTTACGAAATACTATTTCCATATCGTGGAATCATGGGCGTTGCCGCCCGGAGTCCATTCCCATGTCGCTCGGTCATCGGCGACCGAGATACCAATACCGAGATACCAACGAAGGGACTCACTGTGGAGCCTCAGCCTCAGGCGAACAGCGCCGATCCGGACGAGCTCAAGTTCACCCCGCAGGAAACCCACACTCCGGGGGTGAAACCCAACCGGTCGGGCATCGGCAAGATGCGGTGGGCGATTGCGATTCTGCTGTTCTTCGGTGTGCTCATCAACTACATCGATCGCAGCTCGATCGCTGTGGCAGAGGGCCATATTCGCGAGGACTTCGGACTCAGTGCCGGTCAGATGGGCATCGTCCTGTCCAGCTTCGGCTGGTCCTACGTGCTCATGCAGATTCCTGCCGGTCTCCTCCTCGACAAGATCGGCATCAAGTGGGTCTTCAGGGTCGCGACGATCATGTGGAGCGTCTCCTGTTTCATCACTGCGATCATCAGCGGCACCGGCCTGCTCATTCTGGCCCGCATCATCCTCGGCATGGCCGAATCACCGATCTTCCCCGGAGCGATGAAGGCAACGGGCTATTGGTTCCCGCGCTCCGAACGCGGAACGGCAACAGCGATCTTCGACTCCGGTCAGCGCCTGTCCAATGTCATCGGCTTCCCACTCGTGGCCATGGCAGTTGTATCCTTCGGCTGGCGCGGAGCCTTCGTGGCCATGGGCCTCCTCAGCCTTGCCTATGTGTTCGTCTTCTTCTGGAAGTACCGCGACCCCAAGGAGATGAACCGTCTTGGCAAGCTCAAGGACTCTGAGCTCGAATACATCCGTGAGGGTGGAGCGCAGGACGAGGACGCACCTCGCCCCAACCCTCTGGCCAATCTCGGCTACATCCTCAAGCAGCGCAAGGTCTGGGGTATGTCCCTTGGCCTCGGTTGCGCCGGCTATACGCAGTGGATGCTCCTGACGTGGCTGCCTGGTTACCTGCAGTCGGAGATGGGCATGAGCGTGATGTCCTCGGGTATCTTCACTGCCCTGCCTTGGCTCGTCGCCGTGGCCGTCGAGTTCATCTTCCCCGGCTGGCTGCTTGACCACCTGATGCGGATCGGCAAGTCAGGCACGGCTGTCCGCAAGACCTTCATCGTTGCGGGCATGCTCCTGGCCATGACGGTGATGGGGGCGGCCTTCACCGAGGACCCGGGCTGGGCCCTGTTCTGGATCACCCTGGGCACCAGCGGGATCACGGTCTCCTTCTGCGTCACCAACTCCCTGCCTGCGCTCATCGCCCCCGAGGGCGGGGTCGGTGCGACAGGCTCGATCATGAACTCGGTGAACAACCTCATCGGCGTCTCGGCGCCGATCGTCACCGGCTTCGTTGTTCAAGCCACCGGCGGTTTCGGTGCCGCGTTCATCGTCTGCGGAGTCATCCTGGGCATCGGCATCTTCTTCTACACTGTGGTGCTCGGCCCGATCATTCAGATCCCAACCGCCGAGGAGCGCGCCGCTGCCAAGGCCGCGCAGTCAACCGGGGCCTGACGCGCCCGTCTGAGTCACCTGATCTGTGATTGCCCCCTAGGTCACAGATCGGGTCGGCCAGTGCCTCCAACCGAGTATGGATCAGGGTCTCGCGACTTGGCAGCAGGAACTCGCGCCGCAGCCTGCCCGCCCTCCGACCGTCCACCCTGTGTCCGCCGCCCCACTTCCAGGCAGATGAATGAGGCGGCGAGCATCACGACCCCTGCACCGGCCATGAGGATTCCGGTGTCGACCGTGTACAGAACGGCGAAGACCGTCACGCCCGTTGCGCCGCCGACGTTGCGGGCCGTGCTTCCTGCGCCGGAGGCGAATCCCGGCCGCTGCGGTAATGCATGCATCGCCGCCGCCACGATCGCGGGCGTGAGGATCCCTACCCCGATCGCCCACACGAACAGTGCGAGCCACAGACCCCACAAACTCGTCCCTGACACAGTCAGACCCATCAGTCCGAGCCCCACACCAGCCACGATGAGTCCCATCGCACTCGTTCTCCACACGCCGAGGCGGTTGCTGACCTTTCCCGACAGCGCACCGAATACCGGCATCGGGAGCAGAGCAGGAAGAGTGGCCAGCCCAGCCTGCAGCGGACTCAGTCCCCGATCGTCCTGGAAGAACTGGGTGAGCAGGAACAGAGACCCGAGAACACAGAAGTTCATGAGCGCTGCGACGATGCAGGCAAACAGGAGCCTCGCTCGCGAAGAGACCGAAAACCGGGTAGAGCCCGGAAACTTTGGAGACTCAGCGTGATCCGAAGACCCGACCCGGCCAGAGACGTGATCGGGCACCGTGCCCTTGGCTGGCCCACCACTTCTGGCCAACGCCCGCCTCGGCGTGGAGTGCATCAGGATGGGAATGAGTGCGGCGACAATGACGGGCAGGTTCAACCAGAACACTGCCCTCCAGTTGCCCAGCTCGACAAGCAGTCCTCCCAGCAGAGGTCCCACCGGAAGGGCGACCCCACCCAGTGCCGCCCACAGCCCGACGAGCTTGTTTCGCTCGCGGTCATCGGCAGCCGACTCCGAGAGCATCGCCAGGGTGCCGGTCATCGTTGCGGCGGCGCCAACACCCTGCAGAGCACGGGAGGCAACGAGGAACTCGATCGTCGGCGCCAGCGAGCAGGCCAGCGAACCGAGGAAGAAGCAGAGGAAACCGAACACCACGATCCGGCGATGACCCCATCGGTCCCCGATCGCTCCGAAGGCAAGCAGCAGTGCGGCGAGGACGAAGGTGTAGGCGTTGATCACTCCTGCCATCCCCGATTGGCCCGCCTGCAGATCAGCGTTGATCTGCGGCAGTGCGACGTTGACGACTGTCACATCGAGGAGGACGAGGAAATACCCGGCGCACAGGCCGAGTACGAGCAGTTTCGGCATCCATTGACGCTATCGACCCTGTGCCTGGGAGTCGAGGGTTCGACGAGACTCACATCGTGCCCGCGAAACGCATTGCTCCCACTCTCACCCGCGCACTCACCCCGGCACAGCAGAACGCGGGCGCTGTGCCGAAAAATCGGGTTCTCCCCGTCATTCTCGACGCAACGCCCGCGTCTCGATCTCGCCTCAGACTTGGCGGCAGTGCCTCGGCAGGACGACCGTGTTTCGGTGTCCAGCTGGGACTGCCCAGTCAGAGTCAGTCAGCGACGTAGTACATGCGCTTGTTGACGAACTCGTCCATGCCGTAGGGGCCGAGCTCGCGGCCGAAGCCCGAACGCTTGGTGCCGCCGAACGGAATCTCCGCACCTTCGCCGCCTGGAGTGTTGACGTTCGACATGCCCACATCGAGACGCTGAGCCAGCTTCGCAGCACGCTCTTCGTCCTTCGAGAACACGGCGCCGCCGAGACCGAAGCGGGTGTCATTGGCAAGCTTGAGAGCTTCGTCGTCGCTGCTCACCTTGTACACGGTGGCCACGGGTCCGAAGAGCTCCTCGCGGTAGGCGTCCATGTCCGAGGTGATCCCGGTCAGCACGGCCGGCGATACGTAGGCGGAACCGTCGCTGGCGAGCTCGCCGCCGACGAGTTTCGCTCCCTGCTCGACTGCACGGTCGAGCTGCTTGCGCAGGTTCTCCGCAGCACCACGTGAGGACATGGGCGAATACTTGCCGTCGCCCGCCTCGTCGGGGGTGCCCTTCGTCCAATCCTGGGCGCGCTTGGTCAGTCCGGACACGAAGTCATCGTAGATGTCATTCATGACGATCATCCGCTTGTTCGCGTTGCAGACCTGGCCGGTGTTATAGAGGCGGGTGCCCCAGGCGGTGTCCACAGCTTCGTCCATGTTGTCAGTGTCGAGGACGATGTAGGGATCGGAGCCGCCGAGCTCGAGGACAGCCTTCTTCAGGTTCTTGCCTGCGGTGGCGGCCACGGCCGAACCGGCACGCTCGGAGCCTGTCAGCGATACGCCTTCGACCCGATCATCGGCGATGACGGTTTCGATCTGCTCATGCGTGGCGTAGATATTGTTGTACACGCCCTCGGGAATGCCGGCTTCCTTCATCATGTCGGCGATGATCGCCGATGAACGGGGGCAGATCTCCGCATGCTTGAGGATGATCGTGTTTCCCAACACCAGGTTGGGCGCCGCGAAGCGGGCGACCTGGTAGTACGGGAAGTTCCAGGGCATGATGCCCAGGAGTGCGCCGACGGGTCGGCGCTGGATGAATGCCTTGCCGCCCGACATCGATTCGATCGGCTCGTCCGCGGCGAACTTCGGGCCGTTGTCCGCGTAGTAGTTGAAGATGGCCTCGCAGAACTCGGCCTCCTCGATGCCTTCGGCGACGGGCTTACCCATCTCCAAGGCGATGACCGTCGCGAGTTCTTCCTTGCGCTCACCGAACAGGGCGGCGACCTTGTTCACGATCGCACCGCGCTCCTCAATCGTCTTCTCGCGCCAGCTCAGGAAGCCCTTGTGAGCCGCGTCGAGAGTCTCCTCGATCTGCGCGTCAGTGGCGTTGTCGAATCTCTCGACGACCTCGCCCGTGGCTGGGTTCTCGACACGGTAGCCGCCTGCAGCACTGCCTACATTGCTCATTCCAGACTCCTTTGACTAGTGGCGCCCTGGTGGCGCCGGATAAGGCGTTTGCATCGCTGTTCACCGCCGAAATCGACGGATCGCGTATGCCTGCCTCTCACGCTATCAACACGTGACGTGCGCAACAAGTGGCGGAACCTGGGGGAATCATCAGTTCGCGACAGCCCGGACCACCCTCGCCGAGGTTGTGCGGATTTCGCGGGTGATGTCACGAAATCCGCATCCACGGCACGACGCGCTCACGATATCTGCACCGCGCCGCGGCGCTCATTCAAGGCCGAGTCAGGATTTTGCGTCAAGGCAACAGCGAAATTCTGACTCAGCGTTGAACGAGGCGGCCAACCCTTCGTTGTGACGGAACGGCTCAGAAGATCGAGCTGTAGGCATTGAGCGCCAGCTGTCCGCCGAGGTGAGCGTAGAGAACCGTCGAATCCTTCGCCACTGCGCCCCGGTCTCCGGCATCAACCTGGCCTTCGTCTTCAGCCTGACCGTCGGCACCAGCTGGGCCGACGAGGTCGAGGAGGCCAGCCATCGACTTACCCTCGTAGACAGGGTCGAGGATGACACCTTCGAGTTCCGCGGTTGTGCGGATCGCGTTGATGGTCGATTCGTCGGGGATGCCGTAGGCCGGGCCTTCCCAGCCGGAGCGGATGTCGACATCCTCATCGGTGATCTCCCGACCGAGTCCGATGAGACCTGCTGCGTTGTTCGCGATGCGTTTGACCTGATCACGGGTCTTGTCCAGGGTTGCAGAGGCGTCGATGCCGATGACCTGGCGATGTGGACCTCCTGCCGCCTCGAGTGCGGCGAAGCCCGCGATCATTCCCGCGTGGGTGGAGCCGGTGACCGTGCATACGATGATCGTGTCGAAGAAGACGCCGAGCTCCTTCTCCTGCTCGGCGACCTCATAGGCCCAGTTGACGAATCCGAGTGCACCGAACTTGTGCTCAGAGGCACCGGCCGGGATGGGGTAGGGCCTGCCTCCCGCGGCTTCGACCTCGGCGATGGCATTCTCCCAGCTGGACCGGATGCCGATGTCGAATCCGGCCGAGTCGAGATGCACATCGGCGCCCATGATGCGGGAGAGTTCGATGTTGCCGACCTTGTCGTTGACCGGGTCATCCCAGTCGACCCAGCGCTCCTGCACGAGGCGCGACTTCAGTCCCAGGTGCGCCGCGACGGCAGCGACCTGGCGAGTGTGGTTCGACTGGTAACCACCGATCGAGACGAGCGTGTCCGCGCCGGAGGCGAGGATGTCGGGAACGATGTATTCGAGCTTGCGGGTCTTGTTGCCCCCGAACGCGAGACCGGAGTTCACGTCCTCCCGCTTGGCCCACACCCGAGCCCCACCGAGGTGGTCGCTCAGTCGCTTCAGCTCGTGGACCGGGCTGGGCCCGAAGGTCAGCGGGTAGCGTTCGAAATCAGTGATTGGCATTGTGTCCTCTTCGTCTGGTCGTGCTGGAAGCTGGAGAGCAGCTGCTTCAAGCCGCTGCCGATAAGTGCCGACGATATGCAATATATTGCATTCTGGTGAGGACTACAATGGCAAAAGCGCTGCATCCCACATGCCAGGACTGCCGGGCGCGTCCACCCCACAGATGTCCACCCCATAGATCAGGATCGAGAGGTCGAGAGTGCCGATTCCCACGAATGCGCCGATCCCCCAGCGCAGGCTGCTGCGCGATGACGTCTATCGCTCGATCCGCGATGCCATCGTTCGGGGCCAACTGGCCCCCGGGGAACAGCTGCGTGACCAGGAGCTGGGCGCATGGCTGCAGGTCTCGCGCACTCCCGTCCGCGAGGCTCTTCAGCGCCTGGGGCAGGCCGGATTGGTCGTCGCCGAGCCGGGGCGCATGACCCGCGTGGCACCGGAGAATCCCGAGGCAGTCATCCACGCCCGCCAGATCGCAGCTCAGCTGCACGCTCTAGCCATGAGCCTCGCATTCCCGCACCTCAACGCATCCGATGTCTCCGAAATGGAAGCCGCCAACGAAGAGCTGAGATCAGCCCTGCGCAATGCCGACATCGACGCGGCCATCACCGCCGATGATGCATTCCATGAGGTCGCCCTGGCTCGCAGCGGCAATCCGCTCATTCCCGATCATCTTGAGGTCGTCACGGCGACACTGCGGCGAGCCGAATACCTGCATTTCGACTCCGTCAAGGGATCCGCCTCGCCCGAGCAGCACGCGGAGATCGTTGCCGCCGTCCGCGCCGGCGACGCCGACCGGGCCATGGCGCTCACGTGCGAGAACTGGTCAACACTCACCAGCGATAGGGCCGACTGACCCCGCCTGCTGACCCGACCGCGACAGTGCGCGCTCGAAATAATTCATCAAGTGATTAGATGACTCGTGTATTGTATTGCCCACGATCACCGACGATCAAAGGAAGAACATTGCATTCGATGATGAAACGCATACTGCCCATCAGCCTGGTCCTGGCCCTCGTGTTCAGCCTGGCACTTGCGCTCACACCGCGAACCGACGCCGCCGCTTCCCCGCCCAGCCAAGTCGAGAGTCGGCCCTCGGCGGGGTGCGGGGTCGAGAAGAAGTCTGGGAACGACCAGGGCACGATCACCTCGGCGGGCGACGAACGAACCTATCGGGTCAACATCCCCCGCGACTACGACTTCACCGCCCCGCTGCCGCTGATCCTCGGCTTCCACGGCAGGGGCTCCGACGGAGCGGAGTTTCAGAACTACACCGGACTCCCCGCACTGCCTGCCATCACGGTCTTCCCCGATGGCATCGCTGAGGACGGAAAACGTGCCTGGCAGGGCGCGCCGTACGCCAGCGGAGCCGACGACGTGCGCTTCGTCGCCGATCTGCTGGATTCGATCGAGAGCGAATACTGCATCGATCTCGATCGCGTCTTCGCAACCGGAAAGTCCAACGGCGGTGGGATGGTCTCGGTCCTCGCCTGCCAGCTGCGGGACAGATTCTCCGCCTTCGCCACCGTCGCCGGTGCCTACTACCCGCAGTCCTTCGCGGGATGTGATTACTCCGAGCCGACGCCGATGCTCGCCATCCACGGCACCGGCGACGCCACCATGCACTATGAGGGAGGCGAGCGCCAGGGTGAGATCTATCCGGCAGTGCGAACGTGGCTGGAGCCGTGGACAGAGGCCGCAGGCTGCACAGGTTCGAAGGACAGGAAGGTCGGCAAGAAGGGTGAGGAAGTCGTACACACCCAGTGGCAGAACTGCCAGGACGGGGCCGATGTCGAACTCTATTCTGTTGCCGACGGAGGGCACGTCTGGCCAGGTGAGACCATGTACAGCGGAGGCGGTTATGTCACCGAGCACTTCTCCGCCACAGAGACGATATGGGCCTTCTTCGAGAATCACCCACGCATCGATGAGTGACCCTTGACACTCGATTCACTAAGTGATTAGATGACTTAAACACTTGAAGGAGAGTGCCATGACAGCACCCATCGGACTCGTCGAACGACTCACTCGTGAGATCGTCGAGACCATTCGCTCACAGAACCTGCAACCCGGCCAGACCCTGCCCTCGGCCAAAGCTCTGGCTGAACGGTTCGAGGTCACAGTCCCCACCGTCCGCGAGGCCCTGCGCCGCCTCGAGGCCACCGGATCGGTCGAACTCAAGCACGGTTCCGGGACCTATGTGCGGGAGGCGATCAACCGGCGGATCCTCGACAACCCGCACTACGTGCCCGTCGACCTCGCCGCCGCCATCGAGCTGCTCGATGCTCGCATCGCCATCGAACCCGGCATCGCAGAACTTGCGGCGAGCGTCCAGGGCAAGGATGCCGTGCAGACGATGGAGACCGCGGTCGACAATGCCCTGCAGCTGCACACCGAGGTCCCTGCGGGCCACTTCCACGTGGAGCTGGCCAAGGCCTCGGGGAACCGGGCCCTACACGAGATGCTCGTCTCGCTGCTGGCCATTCATTCCCGCACTCAGCAGGCGGCCCGGTTCACCTACGACCGCCTCCGCGACCACGATGAGCACGCCGACATCCTCGATGCCATCAAGCGCGGCGACGGACTCGAAGCCTCACATCGGACCCGCAAGCACCTCGAGAGCATCAGGGCCGCCGTCCTCGCCGATTGGTCGGAACGCACCGACGCCGAGGAGGCCACGGCCGCCGAGTCCCTCGCGGCGACCGAATCGCCCGCACTCACCGAAAGAACCGAACAGTGACCCGTCAGAGCGTGACCGAGATCCGACCACAGGTGCGCACGTACGGGCAGCTGACCTCGCTCGAGGTCGAAGTCGCGAAGGAGGACAACGCTCTCCTCATCCTGCCCGTCGGTGCCTGCGAGCAGCACGGCGACGGACTCCCCCTGAGCACCGACAGCATCCGAGCCGACCATGTGGCCATGGCAGTAGCCGAAGAACTGGCAGTGGCCAAAGAACCAGCAGTGGCCGAAGATCTGGTCGGCGGTAAAAGAACCGTGCCTGGCCGGGCCTTCGTCCTCCCGAGCATCGACTACGGGGTGTCTCCTCATCACGGGAATCTGCCCGGCACGGTCAGCCTCGATCCGCGGACCTTCGTCGACATCGTCACCACGGTCGCCGGCCAGCTCTGCGACTCCGGTTTCACCCGCATCCTGGTGATCACCGGCCACGGGGGCAATATCGCCGCCCTCGGCGTCGCCCAACAGGTGCTGCTGAGCTCCCACCCGAATCTCGCCTTCGCCTATTCACCGGTCAGCGGCCTGGCCACCGAGACCACGGCGGCACTGCCCCGCACCGAGGTCAGCGGACACTCCGGGGAATCAGAGACCTCGCAGATGCTGGCCATCGACGACCGCCTCGTCGACTCGGCCCATCTGAGCGCCGGAGCCACAGCTCTCGACGAGCTGTCTCCGCGGGCGCGACTGACCCGGACCAAATCACCGTCGAGTGCCGTCACCTTCGACCAATATTCCGACAACGGGGTCCTCGGGGATCCACGCACCGCCACAGCCGCGGCCGGGCACGACATCCTCGGCGAGGTCATCTCTGCACTCGTCGCCTACTCCCGGGAGATGCTGCGCCTATGACAGCCTTCGCCGCCTGATCTCAGCGGTCGTCTGCCCCAACAGACTTCCGCCACCGCCACATCTTCCCCATCTCAGTCCCACCTCTCTGACCAATGGAGTTCACGGGTAGCGCCGAGTCGTGCCCAAATGCTCCTTCATCACCTGGATAAACAGGAGCCAGCCATGGAAACGACCACCACCGACAAACCCACTCAGGAACGACTCCCGGGCGTCATCCGATTCCTCAACGTCATCGAGAACGTCGGCAACCGACTCCCGCACCCCTTCTGGCTGTTCTGGATCCTGGCAGGCATCCTCGCCGTCCTCAGCCTCGTCCTCTCCTTCATGGGAGTCGGGGTCAACGACCCCGGCACCGGGGAATGGACACCGGTGAACAACCTGCTCAGCGGCGACGGGATCGCGATGGCGGTGAGCACCTCGCTCGACGCCTACCAGTCCTTCCCACCGCTGATCACGATCATGGTCGTCATCATGGGCGTGGCCCTGGCAGAGCGCACCGGACTCCTGTCCACGGCGATGAAGGTCTCGATCGCACGGGTGCCCGCATCCCTCATCGTCTTCACCGTCGCGTTCATGGGAACGGTCTCCCACGTTGCTTCGGCCGCGGCCTACGTCATCCTCGTCCCGCTCGGCGGCATGGTGTTCAAGGCGGTCGGCCGCTCCCCCGTCCTCGGCGTCATCGTCGCGTACACCTCGATCGCCTCGGGATATGACGCCAGCCCGATCCCGACTCCCAATGATGCGATCTTCGCGGGAATCACCTCGGCGGCTGCCCACATCATCGACCCCGACTATCTGGTCACCCCGATCGGCAATTGGTACTTCAACATCGCCAGCTCCATCCTGTTGGCCATCGTCATCACCATCGTCACCGAGCTCGTGCTCACGAAGCGGCAGAACCTCGAGGCCGACGAGGACGCCGAGCACGAAGACCTCGTCATCACCGACAGGGAACGCTCAGCCCTGCGGTACTCGATGTTCGCAGTGATCGCGATGCTCCTCTTCGTCGTCGTCCTGGTGGTCCCGGACAATGCTCCCCTGCGCGGAGACGGCCCCATCGGGGAGTCCCCATTCCTGACCGGCATCGCGTTCATCATCGCCATGCTCTTCGGCGTCGGCGGCATGGTCTACGGGTTCCGTGAGGGCACGATCGAGAAGTTCGCCGACGTCCCCAAGCTCATGAGCCAGGGCATCGTGTCCATGGCCCCGGTCCTCGTCCTGTTCTTTGCGATCGCGCAGTTCCTCGAGTACTTCGAGTGGACGAACATCGGCATGCTGGTTTCCGTGTCGAGCTCGGAACTGTTCACCGGCCTCGGCCTGCCGACATGGGTCATCTTCATCCTCGTGCTGCTCGTCCTCTCCGTCGTCAACGTCCTCATCACCTCCGGATCGGCCATGTGGGCGATCATGGCCCCGGTCATCGTGCCGATGCTCATGCTCCTCGACGTTCCGCCTGAGACCTCGCAGGCGATCTTCCGCATCGCTGATTCGGGCTCGACTGCGATCACTCCGATGAGCCCCTACTTCATCCTTGCCCTCGGCTTCATGCAGCGTTATCAGAAGTCCGCCGGCATCGGCACCCTTGCCTCACACACCCTGCCGCTGGCGGTGTGCATGACGATCATGTGGAGCCTGCTCTTCTTCCTCTGGTGGGGCCTGGGCATACCGCTGGGACCAGATGCTCCGGTACGGTGAACTTCGCCCAGCCTGTGATGTACTCACCTCGCTGGTCACGGGTCCATGACCTGGTCACATGTTCTGCATCCTCGGCGATCAGCCAGAGCTCAAGGGTCCTTTCAACAGATCGCCGTGAAACCGTGTGAAGAAAAAGTTATTGACTCGACACAATTGACCGATATACTCGTCGGTAATACCCCGCAGTAACATACATCACAACGCGACGAGATACGTCACGATGCGATGCTGACATAGCTGTCGGCATCCGGAGGAGGATCAATGAAGTTCCCAAAGCTCGCCAGCAGCATCAGCGCGGTCGGCAAATCCCACGCGGGGCGGATCGCTTTGGTAGCGATTCCTACCGGCGTTGTCTCCGCCATCCTTATGGGTGGGGTTGCTCAGGGTGCAGTACCTGTTTCATTCGCCATATCGGGAAGCCAGTTCAAGATCAGCTCCACACAGCTCGAGGGAACAGATTTCTCCCAGTACAGCGGGGTCGCCAAGGACGCAGAGGGTGCGAAGCACTCCGTCGTGACCGCCAACATCGGCAACGCCACGCTCGAAAATCTCTGCCAGTCTGCAGTCGCGGACACCCCGATGGGCAAGGTGGGCGTTCTCATCAAGGCTGGCGGAAAAGGCGAGCCGGCATCGGCCAAGAACCTTCAGATCGGCATGACGGGACTCAAGGGCGACGCCGAGTTCAAGAACATCCGCATCGGCGTGGACGCTTCCGACGTCAACACCAAGGAAAAAGGGTCCAAGGGTGACTTCGCCCAGGACGCCGACACGGTCTCGATCAAGGACTTGAAACAGGACTCATGGAGCACCACGGCCTCGGTGTTCACCCTGAAGGACATGGAGCTGAAGCTCACTGACGGATCCGAGAAGTGCTTCTGATGAAGGAGGCCGCAATCAACGATCAGCAGACCGACAAGCAGGAGGGCTCCGAGCAGCGAACGAGCCTGCTCGCGCTGTCCCGCCGGTCGCGCCGTGATAGTGAGCGCGAGGAGGCCAGGCCCGAATCGACCGTTGAGACGGCCGAATTCGACGCTGCCACGGCCGGTCGTGAGGATGCCAGTAGCGAAGGCGCCGGTCGTGAGAACGCCGCGCGCGAAGAAGCCGGTCATGAGGATGCCCCAAAGCGTCGCCGCTTCCGGAAATGGCGTCGGCAGCGCCCCTTCATCGGCGGAGTGCTGGCCGCACTCGGAGGAATCGAGCTCTTCTTCTCCGGGCAGCTCGACACTGGCAACCTCCAGATCCAGTTCGGCATCGAAGGATTGCAGGCCACGGTCATTCCGATCGCTCTCGTGGTGCTCGCGCTCTTGTCGATTTTCAGGCCAACGCATCACGTGTTCTACGGGATCATCGCTCTCGTTCTTGCGGTCTACTCGCTCGTCGGGGTCAACCTCGGCGGATTCATCCTCGGAATGCTGCTGTCCTCCATCGGATCGATCCTCATTGTCGCCTGGATGGGACCGCGGGCGCCGAAGTCCGACGCTCACAGCTCGGACGCTCAGGCACCAGCTGCCGGGCGGAGGGAAGACACTCAATCCGCAGGTGACAAGGACGTTGCATGAGGGCGCCCAGCCGCCGCACGGCGTCGCTCTTGGCGGCAGCTGCCCTCGTCGTCCCCTCGGCCGTGGGAGTGACAGCAGCAGCACCCGCTCACTCTTCTCCGCTGTGCACTCCGCTGCTCGGATGTGAAAGTTCGGATTCGACTGAGCCGGGTCCGGATGACACGAAGCCCAAAGCACCGATCTCTCCGGAGGTTCCGGTGAAGCCGAAGACCCCGGCATCGCCGGGGCCTACGGACGAACCGACTGAGACGCCCACAGACGGACCGTCCGAGACACCTACGGACGAACCGACTGAGACGCCGACGGATGAACCGACGACGGAGCCCACCGACCCCGGTGGGTTGGGGGTCAAAGACCCGGACGAGAAGTCGGATGAAGAGCTCAACGGTGACTTCCCGAAGGATGCTCAGCTTGATGAGGATGCTCCGATCTTCACGAAGACTCCCGCGGCGATGGGGTCTGAGTCACTCTCCTTCAAGGGGCTCAAAGGGATCTCGTTCGCCGCTGTTCCGACCGCCGACGGCGGAAAGATCACCACGTTGAAGATCCAGGCTGACGAGATAACAATTTCCGGGTTCTCACTCACGGTGCGCCCGCCGGAGGAGAAAGAAGGGCTGTTGACCCTGGCCGATACGATGACGCTCAAGGGCGATGTCACGGTGTACATCGGTTCGATCACCGCCACGACGAAGAACGGCGATTCGCTGACCCTGGGTCCCGAAACGCCGCCGACCATGGACGATGTCGAACCGGGACTCCTGCGAGTCACGATGGGATTGGTCGGTACCACAGCCGATTCGATCAACTACTCGAACACCGACCAGGAGCTCAAGAAAGCCTGATCACTCCCGCGTTGACTCGTTCGTCGCAGGCGCGTCACCCAACAGAGGCCCGTCGTTTCCCAGCACTGCATACTGCTGGGAAACGACGGGCCTCTTCGGCGTCAGGATACGCGGAACTTTTCAGGTGCCGTTCCTCAGCCGCCGTTCTTCAGCTGCCGTTCTTCAGCTGTCCTTCTGGGCACGCGCCAGCTTCTTGGCTCTGAGCGAATCCCGCACCTCACGCAACTTGTCGCGCTTACGACGACGGCCTGCCTCCGCGGCTCTGATCTGCTCCATCGTCGGCTCATGATCCCCCATGCCGACCTGCAGCTCGGCGGGTGTGATCTCACGCATGATGCCGACGTCGATGCGCTTGCGCAGCCGCAGAATCTCAAGGCGCAGGATCCTGGACAGGAAGTACAGGCCCAGAAGGTTGGGGAAGGCCATGAGGAAGAAGATCGCGTCTGAGAACGCAATGACAGACTCCAGCGACATCGACGCGCCCACAATGACGGCCAGGATCCAGAAGACCTGGTATGCCTTGTCTGCCTTCTTCGAGTTCCCCGTCAGGTACCCCAGAGCCTGCTGGCCGTAATAGCCATAGGCAAGGATCGTTGAGAAGGCGAAGAGCACGACACAGATCGTGAGCAGGACCGGGAACCACCCGGCGACACTCGCGAAGGCCTCGGACGTCAAGCCGATTCCATCCTCGGACGTCGAATCGTAGAGGCCGGTGGTGATGATGGCCAGGGAAGTCAGGGTGCAGACGATGACGGAGTCAATGAGCGGCTCCCACATCGCAACGAAGCCCTCGGTCGCCGGCTTCGTCGTCTTCGATGCGGCATGGGCCATACCGGCGGAGCCGACGCCTGCCGCATTTGAGAACAGGGCACGCTGGATGCCGACGATGGCGACGCCGATGATTCCGCCGGCGACACCGTCGGGGCTGAATGCACCGGTGAACATCAGCACGAATGCGTGCGGGATCTCGCTGGCATTCATAGTGAGGATGACGAGGACGCTGAGGAAGTAGAGGATCGCCATCATCGGGGTGAGCTTCGAGGTCCACTGCCCGATCTTCTTGATTCCGCCGAGGATGACCAGAGCTGTGAGAGCCGCGAACACGGTACCGATGAGCCACGATTTTCCGTCGAGGAAGCTGCCTTCACCACCGGTGGCCTTGACGAGGATCGAGGCGGCCTGATTGGCCTGGAACAGGTTGCCTGCTCCGATCACACCGATCACCGTGGTTGCGGCGTAGAAGACTGCGAGGAATTTTCCCAGCTTGGGGCGGCCGATCTCGGCCAGCCCGTCACGCAGGTAGTACATGGGGCCACCGGAGACTGTCCCATCGGCATGGACCTTTCGGTACTTCACGCCCAGGGTCGCCTCGGCCATCTTCACGGTCATGGCGAAGAAGCCGAAGATGATGATCCACAGAGCGGCCCCGGGTCCGCCGATGGTGATGGCGACGGCCACACCGGCGATATTGCCCAGGCCCACCGTGCCGGAGAGCTCTGTGGCGAGCGCCTGGAAGCTCGATACCTGACCGGGGTCGGTCTTGCGTGTGAAGCGCCCGCGGATGATTCCGACCGAGTACTTCAACCCTGTGACCGGCTGAAATCTCAGATAGACGGTGAGGAAGACGGCGGCTGCCATGAGCCACACAACGATGAGCGGAATGGCCAGGTCGCCGATCGTGAGCTCGAAGAAGACGATGTTGCTGAAGACCTGCGCGATCGGACCGAAGAACGATTCGATTGCCTGGTCGACGCCTGACGCTGCGATGTCAGTGCTTGCTGTGATGTCAGTGCTTGCTGTGACTACAGGGCTTGCTGTGATTTCGGGGGCCACTGAAACGTCAAGGGCTGGGGAAGCAGTGGTCATCCGGTCGGCACTGATCGGGATGGAATCCAGGACCGCGATGTCGTGGATCTGGTCAGAATTTTCAATTATGGGATTCATTCTCACGGGCGCTTGGTTGCGATTCGTCCGGAGGATCGGTCCGGCACCGGCGCCTGAAGACAACCTAGCAACAACACCACACGCTGTCAGCTGATATTCAGCTTTCAACGATGCGTGGGGCCACCGCCCTCATCCACCAGTCACTGCCGTCCGCGCAGGAAGTCAACGAAGCCGTGCGCAAGTGTCCGGTTGATCCGGATCAGATCGGCGTCCGCCTCGGCTACCTCGGTCTTAATGGAGTCATTGGTTTTTCCGTCGGGCAGCCGTAACGGGTCCGAGCTCAGCCACTGCTGAACCTGCGCGGCGTCGGATTCGGGATGGAACTGCGTCCCCCACGCGAATTCCCCTACCCGGTAACCCTGGACCGGAGCATCGGACCCGGTGACCAGGAGTTCACCGCCGTCTGGCAGCTCCATCTCCTCCTGGTGGAAGAGGACCGCGGGAAATGTCTCTCCAGCGATGGCGCAGAACACTGGATCTTCCTCCCCCGCCGAGGTGGTGTGCAGATCGTAGATCCCGATCTGCGGGTGCTCCCGGCGGATGATCTTCGCCGAGGTGGCCGCTGCCAGGAGCTCCCCGCCGAGGCAGATGTTGAAGCTCGGGAACTCCCCCGCCGCCGATCGCTGCAACAGGTCCCTGACCTGGGGCAGCCATGGATTGACGGTGTCCTCGAGTGGCCCGGCAGACCCGCCGAGGACGAGAAGAGCGGAATAGCGGTCACTATCAGCGGAGCCGACAGGCGCAGCCGAGCCATCGAGAGCGGAAGGAATCTCATCGCCGAGGTAGGGACGAATGACAACGACCTCGGCGCCAGCTTCGCTCAGCCACTCGCCGAACCTCTTCGGGCCGGCGCCGCTCTCGTGTTCGATGACCAGGATTCTCACTTCGCTCATGCCGACCATTGTCACCGATGCGAACCGGAGGCGTCGACAGGGTCTCGAATTCGAGAATGGGATGAAGCCGACAAGGTCTCGAATGCAACAGAACCGCGAAGCCGACAACGTGACAGATAGGCAGACGAAGCGGGGTCCGTGCTCAACGATGACGTCGTTGAGCACGGACCCCGGAACCACCTCGGCGGCGGTGTCTGAGTGGTTATTCCTATTTGAGTGGTTATTTCGAAGTGAGAACTGAGCTGAGATCCGAGGGATGGTCAGCCGGCGATCGACCGAGCTGTGGACGTGGTGACGGCCTTGTCGGCGACGATGGCTTTGCGCAGTGACAGGAAGAGCAGAACCATGCCGACGGAGAGAGCGATGTGTCCGAGTCCGGCGATGCCGGAGATCATAGCGCTGGACTCCTGGCCGAGGACGGTGAGCATGCCGTGCCAGACCATGGTGCCTGCGGTGAGGATGATGCCGGCGTTGTAGGTCCAGAAGAACCAGGAGAACATCGTGGTGCCCGAGAGTCCGAAGACTTTGTCGAGGACGAGGACGATGAGCAGGACGATGAAGCCGAGCGTGAGCAGATGGGTGTGGACGACGCTGAGCTGCGTGAAGCCTCCTTCTGGGAAATCGTTGGCCTTGGTGAACTCCCGGTAGAACAGGCCAGAGAGGACGCCGATGATCATGTAGGCGAATGCCGCGTTGAATATCTTCTTCATGCTTCTACTTCATCAAGATCCGGCATTCGAATCCTGACCCAGAGGATTGAACTCTGATCCCAACTTTTGATTGATGTTCGGCCTCACACCCTCAAACCTCCCCATTTCGCAGGGAATCCGGCCCACTGGCGGTTAGCCTGAAAGCATGTCCATGGAGAATCTGTTCGCAAAGATCGACCGCATCGCGGGAGGCAGCAAGGCAGGACTCATCGTTCCTGCCGAAGGACTCGCCCACCCGAAGACGACGCGCGCGTTCGCATGGATCACAGGGCTGCTCGCCTTCGAGCTGGTCCTCGGCGTCGGTGCTGTGGTCTTCGCTGTCATCATCGCCCGCGCGGGCGAACCCGTGCCGTTCGCAGTCTGGATGCGTACCGTCGTCGTTCTCGGAATGACCGCCACCCTGTTCTACTTCTTCTGGCGCTCGACGAAGGGCTACTACTGGGGCTACCAGCGACTGCGCCTCTTCGCCCAGATCTTCCCGGTGATCACCCTCGTCATGGCGGCCATCCCCGGCCTCTATCCGGTCTGGATGATCACTGAGCAGATCGTCTTCAGTCTCATCATGATCGGTGTCGGTGATTTCCTCACCAGCGATCATATGCGCGAGGTGTTCCGGAAGCCCGAGAGCTGAGGTCGGGTTGGGCTGAGGTCGGGCTGGGCGAGGGCAGGTTGGGCTGAGGGCGGGTTGGGCTGCGTCTCAGCCGGCCACGAGCTTGCGAGCCTCCTCCTGGTGGGCCGCGATGAGAGCTTCCTTATCGAGCTGTCCACCGTTGCTGCCGATCGCGTTGCCGTCGAGCACTCGCCATTGACCGGCGACCATGACTCTGTCCGCCTTCTCCGCTCCGCAGAGCACGAGGGCAGGAATCGGATCGTGTGAGCCGGAGAAGGCGAGACCGTCGAGGCGGAACATCGCCAGGTCCGCCTGCTTGCCAACCTCGATGCGTCCGATGTCTTCACGCCCCAGGGCCGCCGCGGACCCGCGAGTGGCCCAATCGAGCACGCGGGCGCAGGTGACATCAACCGAGCCGTAGCGCAGGCGCTGGATGTAGAGTGCCTGCCGGACTTCACGGATGAGGTTCGAGGCATCGTTCGATGCCGATCCGTCGACACCGAGACCGACGTTGACGCCGGCATCTTCGAGCTCGACAGCCCGAGCGATGCCTGAGGCCAGGCGCATGTTCGACGTCGGGCAGTGTGCCACGGAGGCACCTGCCTCGCCGAGGCGGGTGATCTCATCCGTATCGAAGTGGACACCGTGGGCCAGCCACGATCGGTCACTCAGCCACCCCACGGACTCGAGATAGTCGACGGTGCGCAGCCCGAATCGTTCGCGGCAGAATTCCTCTTCGTCGAGGGTCTCTGCAAGGTGGGTGTGGAGTCGGACATCGAGCTCCTCGGCGAGGATCGCGCTATCACGCATGAGTTCGGTGGTCACGGAGAAGGGCGAGCAGGGGGCGAATCCGATCTGCACCTGCGCCCCGGCGCCCCGTTCGTGATAGGCCTCGACGAGCCGGCGGGAGTCGGCGAGGATCACGTCGGCATCCTGCACGGTCTGCTGCGGCGGCAGACCGCCGTCCTTTTCGCCCAGGGACATGGATCCGCGGGTGAGCATGGCGCGCATGCCGAGCTTCCTGGTCACCTCGACCTGGATGTCGATTGCATCGTCCATACCGGTCGGGAACAGGTAGTGGTGGTCGGCGGCTGTTGTGCACCCGGACTCAAGGAGTTCGGCCATCGCGACCGTCGTGGCCAGCTCGAGGGCCTTCGGCGTCAGTCGAGCCCAGACCGGATACAGGTTTGTCAGCCACCCGAACAGCGGCAGGTCCGCTACGGGAGCCCACGCTCGTGTCAGGGTCTGGTAGAAGTGATGGTGGGTGTTGATGAGCCCCGGAGTGATGACATGCGCACTCGCATCGACCACCTCGGCGACGGACTGTGCCCCTCCGGTGGGCTCGCCACCTGCAGGAACAAGTTCGACGATCAACCCGGACTGGGTGTCCACGACAATTCCGCCGGACGCTTGCGCCGGATCTGTGTCGCGGCCGAGGTGGACGGCCATGGGATTGCGCAGCCACATGGTGGAGCCCTTCGCAGCGCGAGCCGTCGAGGTGCTGGCTGTCGCAGTGCCAGCTGTCGGGGATGTGGCTGCCGGAGTGCCAGCTGTCGGGGAGGTGGCTGTCGCTGTGCCGTCTGTCGGGGCGCCGGCCGCTGGGAGTTCGATACCTGTGGTCATATCTGCCGCCTTTCAATGCTGATTCGGCCGAATCATCACATCGGCCGTTGTGCGGCGACACGACTGGGGCGAATCGCCGCCAGCTCAGGTTTCTCGGCGTCTGCTGCTCCGCCGTCCGGTGAAGGTGTACGGGACGCGGATCCGTGAGTGTGTTCCGCACTCGAGGTGATACCGCGCTCTACCGCCCAGCTCCAGGTGCTGCACCTCAGGTGGGACTTATTTGTCCTCCGAGGCATCCACCGGCAAGACTGCACTCTAGCATGTGCGGCAGATCACGAAATGAGTTTGCCATCCTCAAAGGATTCGCCTAGCATTTTGCGATAAGGAAATAAACTTTCGCATCCTGGAAGCATTGAAATAGTTCCCTCACATTCAGTCGACCACCCGAATCGCTTATCCAAGCGAGGGCCCCGAGGCTGTTACTCAGGGAAGAACTCAACGGAGAGATAGATGTCGACATCAAAGCAGACGCCCAAGAATTCCCGGGCAGAAGCGGCCCGTCCGGAGGATGAACGGCTTCCGGTAGGCACCTCATTTGCCTACGGTCTTCAGCACGTTCTGACCATGTACGGCGGCATCATCGCCGTCCCCCTCATCATCGGAAAGGCCGCCGGCCTCGATGGTGCCGGAATCAGCGTGCTGATCGCATCATGCCTGTTCGTGGGCGGATTGGCCACGATTCTGCAGTCGTTCGGCGTTCCGTTCTTCGGCTCACAACTGCCTCTGGTGCAGGGAGTGTCATTTGCCGGCGTCGCCACCATGACTTCGATCCTCGCGGGAGGCGAAGGACTTCCGGAGGTATTCGGGGCTGTCCTGGTCGCCTCGGTGATCGGCCTCATCGTCGCTCCAGGCTTCGCGCTCATTGTGAAGTTCTTCCCACCCGTCGTCACAGGCACCGTCATCACGACGATCGGCTTGTCCCTCATGCCTGTGGCTGCCGGTTGGGCGATGGGCGGAAACGCCGAGGCACCTGATTACGGCAGCGGTCGCAATATCCTCATCGCCGTCGGTACCCTTGCGGTCGTCCTCATTCTCAGCCGAATTCCTGTGGCCGCGATCTCCCGCCTGTCCATCCTTCTGGCAATCGTGGTCGGAACTGTCATCTGCCTCATCTTCGGCTGGGCCGATTTCTCCCACGTGTTTGATCGGGGCGTGTTCGCGTTCCCCGAACCGTTTGCCTTCGGAATGCCGACCTTCTCTGCTGCGGCGATCATCTCGATGTTCATCGTCATCATCGTCACCTTCGCAGAGACCACTGCCGACATCATCGCGGTGGGCGAAATCGTCAAGACCAAGGTCGACTCCAAGCGCATCTCCAATGGCCTGCGCGCGGACATGCTGTCCTCGGCAGTGTCACCGATCTTCAACTCCTTCACCCAGTCAGCCTTCGCCCAGAACGTCGGACTTGTGGCGATCACCGGGGTGAAGTCTCGTTTCGTGGTCACAGCCGGCGGTGTCATTCTCGTCGTCCTCGGCCTGCTCCCGGTCATGGGAGGAGTCGTTGCCGCGATACCCTCCCCCGTCCTCGGCGGCGCAGGGATCGTCCTCTTCGGCACCGTGGCTGCTTCGGGCATCCGCACCCTGTCGAAGGTCGAGTACGAGGGCAACCTCAATATGATCCTGGTGGCGGTGTCCTTGGCGTTCGGCATCATCCCGGTCGTCCAGCCCGATTTCTACAACTCCTTCCCATCGTGGGTCGGCATCATCCTGCACTCGGGAATCTCCTCGGCCACACTTATGGCTGTGCTGCTCAACCTGGTCTTCAACCACATCGGGGTAAGGAGCAAGGACCGCACCGAACGTTCGGTCTTCGTTGCAGGCACCGGGCGAGTCATCCGCAGGGACGAGCTCGAACGACTCATCAACCATGAGGCGCTGCTGGCCGAAGGCGACACCGTCAAGGACGGAAAGATCGTCGACTGCAATGGTGAAGAAGTTCCTGTCGTCACGGAACAGCAGCACGAAAAGGTTGTGGAGGCGATCAAAAATGGCGAAGCGCAGACTCAAGACGATATACGTCGAGTGATCAACGAGACCGACGATTGACGCTCTCCGGCTGAACAAGCAGTTCCGTCCAGAGGTTCCGCCTAGAGGTTCCGCCTAGAGGTTCCGCCTAGAGGTTCCGCTTAGACACTCAGTTCCAGCCGTCGGTGGTGGTGCCTGCGCGCCCACCACCGACGGCTTTCTACTGGAATCGCAAGTTCAGAATGGCGGTGGACCGCCGGCGTCCCAGATCCATTCGTTTTCCTTCGCGCGGTCGTTGAGCATTTTGGTGCTCTCCACCCACCCGGCCTGACCGTCGGCAGCGGGTGGTCCAGGACATTCTTGAGATATTCGCTTGTCGCCATGCCACGGCTCATCTGCCTCACGTGTTGTCGTTTTCGGTGGATCAGATGTGCGGGCAGCCTGTCGCTGCATCTCAACGAACATCTTCGCGTGAGCGGCATTGATCGGATGATCTCCAGCCGCCACCTCGGTTCTCATTCCGTGTCGAAAGACGTACTGCAGGAAACCTGCGCGGTTCATCCGAACCGAGTATTTGCGATCAGTTTTCGCCTGGTGATGCAGCTTGCACAGCGGGTGGAGATTGCCGAATCGGGTAAGCCCGCCTTCTGCCGGATGATCATGGTCGAAGGGCACAATGTGATCGATCTCTGTGCTCTCTGCCCTGCGTGTGCAACCGGGAATCGTGCATGCCTGCCATTTGGCAATCAAGGTCTGACGGACATTCTCGGGTATTTGGTAGGTCGTAGCCTTGGCATCGACCGGTGTGCCGCTGGCAGGGTCTGTGAGAATCCGCGTCCATGACTTCGCATGTCTCGCGACGCGACGCGCAGTATCTGCTGGGATCGGAGAGCCGTCGGAGAACGTGCCAGGAAGTTCCGAGGAGCCAGCGAGCGTGAGGAAGGGGACTGTGGTGATCATCTTGGCCTGCGAGCCCAGCCACTGCTCGTGAGTGGGCATCGTGAGAACGACTTCCACTCTGCTCGCCACTTCGTCGGTTTCCGAACCGGACCTGCTGACGGTGGTGGCGGCGGCGTCGCTGGCGCCGGAGGTCGCGGCGCTGGAGGTGGCGGCGCTGGCGTCACCAGCCTCGGTGATACCTTCGTTCACAGCGTTGATGACAGAAGCCGGGCTCATCAGAAGCTCAGCGGGCATCTCGAGAGGAATGTCGTGTGTTGACGTCTCCCCCGTCGTCGTATCGGTCGCAGTGACCTGAATACTCAGCTGCGGGATGGTTCGCGTGAGAATGTCGAACATGAGTGCGTCAAGTCCCCGGTCATCGTCGATCTCGGTGCCCGGCGCCAGCTGGTCACTGAAGGCCGCGATGTGCCCGGACCGTATCGCTCGCGCAAAGGCGGCTATTCGCAGATAGCAGGCCTGCAGTTCAGGCGCTGGTCCAGCCAGGGTGAGGAACGCCGTTCCATCGGCGGTCGTCGTTATATCGACACGTCGACGCTTGCTCGCCTCTTCCACACGTTCCTCGAGAGGTTCGACAACTGCGATCTTCATGCCCAAGGACTTCTTGAAGGTTTCGAGCGTGATGTCCGCGCGACGATCCGAAAGGTAGTCGTCGATGAGCGGAAGGTTCTCGAACTTGATGTCCCTGCAGGCATGAGCGGTGGCATGGACGTGTTCGATCGTGAACTCACCGGCGAGGCAGCGCGCGAAGAATTTGGGTAGACCATGCAGGAGAATCATCGCCGAGGTTATCTGAGAATACGCCCGCGCTGTCGTCGTCCCCAGAACCGTTGTGAACTCCGCGATGTCTTCGGCCTGGGAGAGTTCGTGAACCCAGCCGTAAAAGGTCTGGTCCAGCCTGAATCGAGGAAAGGGCGGGAGTTGCTTCTGGCCCTTCTTGGGGCTTTCGGGGTCCTTGGACTTCGCAACTGCGGAAGAGCGGCGGTCACGCTGGAACCGGCGAACGGTTTCAGCGATCGTCGCGTGAGCATATGGCTGCCCGGGGTGGGGATTGTGGAGGCGCAGATTCTCTACGGTTTCGTTGAAGAAGAGTTCAGCAGAGACATCCAATGCCGATAGCTGCGCCTGATCGCTCGCGGCAAATACTTTCGCTGCGTCAGCAAAAGGTGAATCCGCATCAATGCGGAGGCGGCGAGAGGAATGTGTCGGTCCGCGGGCCGCTCCGCCAGCATCAGCACCTGTATCGGTATCGGCATCGGCATCCGTATCAGCACCAGCGCCAGCGGCAGCGCCAGCGGTAGAAGCCGGGTCAGCCTCGTCGCCCGAAGTGGGCCCTTTGGAGTTTGAAGTCGCATTGGATTGAGGCTTCTCAGTGGGATGAGAGGTTCCATCGGAGTCACGAGCAGGTTCGGAACCGGAGCTGTCGGATTCGGAGGGGAACTTCACTGGTGGTCACCTGATCTTCACGTCGATGTGAGTGCCTACCTCAATTCTAATCGTGATCGCCAGCGATTGACATCACAATTCGATAACAAACGATAGTATTGTTCGATCTTTATTCGATCATTCAGTCATGATGGACGCGATAGGAAGGACATTTTCAATCGTCACCTGCTCCATCAACCAGCCAACCACCTGACACCGCGGTCCGGAGCATCCCGCGCGGTCCTGAGCACACCTCAGCTCAAAAGCAGGCTCGGCAGCTGCTCCATCGCGGTGAAGATCTCGTGGGCTCCCACGCCTTCGAGCGCCTCGGGTCTCTGATGGACTGGCGAGTCGGGGCAGAAACCGAGCACGTGTGCGCCAGCCGCAACGCCGGCTGTCACACCGGTCGGCGAATCCTCGATCACTGCTGTCTCCACAGGATCGACGCCGAGAACAGCGGCGGCCGCCAGGTACACGTCCGGCGCCGGCTTCGACTGAGGCAGCTCCATTCCGGAGAAGATCCGACCGTCGAAGACGTCGAAGAGCCCGATCTTCTGCAGCTGCAGGTTGATCTTGGGGCGGTCAGCGCTCGACGCGCACGCGAGCCGGCCGGGGTAAGCCGCGTCAAGGGCGCGGACAGCCTCGGCGACTCCCGGTATTGCTTCCAATGAAGCCTCGAGAGCATCATTGCGACGCCCACGGAACACACTCAGCCACTCAGCGTCGATACGGAAACCGGAATGCTCCTCGATGACATCCACCTCGTCGCGGAGCATCTTCCCGACGAACCGGGACACACATTCCTCTCGCGAGATCTGCCAACCCAGCTCATTGAGCATTTCCCAGAGAACCGTATTCGTGAGGCGCTCAGAATCGACGAGCACCCCGTCGCAATCGAACAATACAGCAGCATACTTCGGGCTCGGATTCATACTCCGATTCTGCCATCCGGCACTGACCCGACTGCTCCCGCCCCTGGGCGCGGGCCGCCTCCAGCCCCGACCCAACTGCTTCAAACCTGGTCCGAATGCTTCAAACCCAGCCCGACTGCTGTCACCCCAGATCCGAACTGCCCCCAGCGACCCTGCGTGAGCTCAGATCAGCCGATCGCAATCGTGGACGCCGAGTACAGGATGTATGCGGAGGCGAGCGCGCAGACGATGATGACCAGTGCGAACAGGCTCAGCCAGGCTCCCGCCGGCAGGCTCGAACCCTGGGCGAGAATGTAGGCATCCGACTGTTGGATGTGGCGCCTGCGGGTATGGACGCGGAACACCTTGACGAGGTCCTTGAGCGAGCCGATCACCAGGGCCGTTCCCAGGCCGGCGACGAACACAGCGAGCCATTCGACCGGCAGGAATACGACGACGAGCTGCGCGGCCACAGCCGTGACCACTGCGATCATGGCACCAGCGAGGTTCCGGATGAAGATGAGCGCAACCAGGAGGATGAGCGCACCGACCGACAGCGCCAATGGCGCCCACCCCTGAGTCGCCGAGGTGATGAGGACCAATCCAAGGACACCGGGTGCCGGATATCCCCAAAAGCCCGACCACGTCGCCGAGAATCCGACCTTGCCAAAGGAGTTCATCTGACCGGAATGGTCGAAGTTCAGGGAGATTCCCTTGACGACCCGACCCGTCATCAATGCGGCGAAGGCGTGGCCGAGTTCGTGCACGAAGGTGACGAACATGCCGAAGAATCGCCAGATTCCCGGCGTCAGCGTGACGAGAAGAGGGATGCCGATGACGAGGAGCAGCTGCACGACATCGGGTTCAAGCCCGTCCTGGCGACCGAACCCGGACGTGATGGCCTCCCACCAGGTTGAAACTCCCTGCTTCAGGTCCATGCACGCACCTCCGTCGTCAATTGCTCACTCATAGCCGCCCAGTCTATGAACCGACCCTGAGTGACGTCTTCAGGGTCGGTTCCGAGAGTCCGTACGAGTCCGTCCACTCGGTCGGTTCTCAGCGCGAAGCCGGCACCCCAGCAGGGCCAACCTGCGGACCCGCACAGGTCGTCGGTCATGTGATCGAACTCTCCACCTCAGACCCTTACCTGCGGTTGAGTCGCGACCATAGAATTCTTCAGTGCCGACCACCGACGCTCTTCTCGCCTTTCTCGCCGCAGCCCTCGTCATCATTGTGATTCCCGGGCCGACGGTGCTCTTCGTCGTCGGCCAATCGCTCTCCCACGGCAGGCGTTCGGGCCT
Source organism: Brevibacterium sp. RIT 803 (assembly GCF_016892625.1). Lineage (GTDB taxonomy): Bacteria > Actinomycetota > Actinomycetes > Actinomycetales > Brevibacteriaceae > Brevibacterium. Next base: position 317,388 of record NZ_JAFEMW010000005.1, on the reverse strand, counting down.
GACGAGCGTGCTCGGCGGCAGCGTCGGCATCATCCCGATCATCGTGGCCGTGGCCTTCGGGGTGGGCACCATCGTCGCCCAATCGGTCGTCATCTTCACGATCGTCAAGATCCTCGGCGCCGGTTACCTCGTATACTTGGGCGTCCAGGGCATCCGACACCGCAAGGTCGGCAATGAGGTGCCCGAGGACCCATCAACGGCGCTGGAGGCTGAGAGCGAAGCGGATTCCTTCGTCCCCGCTGGTCGTGAAGTCACCTATCGATCGATGTTCATGCAGGGCTTCATCGTCGGCATCTCGAATCCGAAGACCATCATCTTCTTCGTCGCGGCCCTCCCCCAGTTCGTCTCGATCGAGGCCGGGCATGTGCCGTTGCAGATGATCTTCCTCGGTCTCCTCTTCCAGGCTCTTGCCCTGTTCTCGGACGGGTCGTGGGCCTTCGTCGCCGGTACCGCGCGCAGCTGGTTCGCTCGCTCGCCGAGGCGGATGTCGCGCATCCGTGGAATCGGCGGCGGCATGCTCATCGGCTTGGGCGGAACGCTGGCCTTCGCCAGCCGGTAAGCATCACCAGCCAGTAAGCATAGCCAGCCAGAAGGCAGATACCGCTGCGCCTACTGACCCGAGTCGCAGCGCCCACTGGGCCGGGTCGCTGCTCTCAGGCATCCGAGCAGCAGCTACTGGTTCGAGAATGCGGCGTCGAAGGACGCGTCGGGCTTCTTCCACAGCAGTTCACGGATGCGCACGACCGCCTCGGCGGCACCGTGGAGACGATCCATCCCGGCATCTTCCCATTCGATGGAGATCGGCCCGGCGTAGCCGATCGACCTCAGTGCTCGAAACGCATCTTCCCAATGCATGTCCCCGTGTCCCGTCGACACGAAATCCCACCCTCGCCGAGGATCGCCCCAGGGCAGATGCGAACCGAGGATGCCGCTTCGCCCGCTCGCAGGCCGAAGTCGTGTGTCTTTGCAGTCGACATGGTAGATGCGATCGGCGAAGTCGGTGATGAAGCCGATCGTGTCCAGGCCCTGCCACAGCAAGTGGCTCGGGTCCCAGTTGAGGCCGAAGGCTTCCCGATGGTCGATGCACTCCAGTGCCCGCACCGTCGTCCAGTAGTCGTAGGCGATCTCGGACGGATGAACCTCGTGAGCAAAGCGCACCCCTTCGCCGTCGAAGACGTCGAGGATCGGATTCCACCGAGTAGCGAAGTCCTCGTAGCCGGCATCGATGACCTCGGCAGGCACAGGTGGGAACATCGCCACATACGGCCAGATCTTCGATCCCGTGAACCCGACGACCGTGTCCACGCCGAGCTTTCGGGCCACCCGGGCTGCCCGCTTCATATCTTCGGCGGCTCGTCGGCGCACCCCTTCCGCATCGCCGTCACCCCAGACATAGTCACGCACGATCGCCTGATGGCGGAAGTCGATCGGGTCGTCGCACACGGCCTGGCCTGCCAGGTGGTTCGAGATCGCCCACACCTTGAGACCGTACCTGTCCAGAACATCGAGGCGTGACTGCAGGTACGCAGGATCCTCTTCGGCCCTGGCGAGGTCCAGATGATCGCCGGAGCACGCGATCTCCAGCCCGTCATAACCCCAGGACGCCGCCAGCCGAGCCACCTCCTCGAACGGCATATCGGCCCATTGACCAGTGAATAGAGTGACTGGATGAGATGAATCGGTCATTGCTGCTCCCTTGCAGTCGTATTCGCTGCCCTGTCCGCCGGGGCCGTGTCCTCCGGGGCCGTGTCCGCCGGGCCCGTGTCCGCCGGGCCTGTGTCAGCCGCGTCCCCGACGACCGAGCTCCTGCCCGCCGCCATGCCGGAAACCCGCGAAAGCTGCAGTTCAGTGAGGAATTCTGCGCTGGTCCGTGCCAGTTCGTCTTGGGTCCTTGCCAGGGGACGCCAGATGGATGCAGCCGCGGCGATAGTGTCGTTGCCTGCGGTGAAGCTCTCCAGCGTCAGCGGTCCCGCGTAGGCGATGTCATCGAGGGCATCGAAGAAGGAGTCCCAGTCGGTGTGGTCCCCACCCACGGGCCCGCGATCGTTGCCGCATACCTGCACGACCCGACAATGGTCCCCGGCGGCCCGGATCGCGGCCGCCGGCGAGCGCTCCTCGATGTTGAGGTGATAGCTGTCCAGAGCCAACCCGACTCCACGGTCCAGCAGGGGTTCGAGAACATCAAGGGCCTGGTCGACCGTGTTGATGATGCTCGTCTCGTACCGGTTGAGCGGTTCCACAGCCAGGGCCACGCTGCGTTCAGCGGCATAGTCGGCAACGGGGCGCAGTGCCTCGCGAAGTGTCTCCACGACCCGGCTCCGCTCGCCCGCATCCATCCTCCACACTCGGCCGGTCGCGGCCGTGAACGGACCGGCTACGGTGGGCGACCCCACGGCGAGAGCCACATCCACACAGTGCCGGAGGTAGTCCTGAGTATCCGCACGATAGAGCGGGTCGATGAGGTCACGACCGGGACCCATCGCCCCCACGATCCGCGCACCCATTTCATACCCGGCCAGCACCTCGGCGGCGGTGTTCGGGTTCCAATCACCCGGGCTCTCCACGGGCAGTTCCAGCAGACCGAACCCGAATCGTCGGGCTCGGTCCGCCAGATCGCCGAGGTTCGCCGTCCTCAGCGGAGACGTCCACACCCAGGTGTTGACGCCGATCTCACGGGGTCCGATCATGTTCTCACTCCCGTCATGTTCTCACTCCCGTTCATCCACGCACGCCGAACATCCGCGCACGCCGTCCGTCCGCAAACGCCGTTCATCTGCACACGCCGATCATCCCCATTCCCCGATCAGGGGATGACTCGGTCCTGCCACACCTGCGGATACCCGGCCATGTCCTCGCCGCCGAACTTCGCATAGTGGCCATCGGGCATTCCCTTGTTCCGGTCAAGGTACTCGTCGAGGTCCTCGGCCGTGATCGGGCTCTGCGGCAGCACCCATTCGGTCGGGACTTCCTCACCTTGGAAGATCTTCTCCGCGGCCAGCAGCGGGGTCCGCCACTGGAAGTTCGTGTACACGGGCGCCAGAGCGGTCATCTCGGTGTCCTTCCACTTCCGCAGGAAGCTCAGCTCGTCCTCACCGGTCATCACCGGATAGTCCTTGCCAGCATCCTCGAATGCTTCGATCGCGGACACGGCACCGTCTCCCGCATCCATCCAGATGCCCTGGACGTCGCCCTTCGCGAGCTCATCGGAGACGACCTTCTTGATCTCGGCCGGGTCACCCTCCGTGAAGTAGTCGACGACCTCGATTCCGGCCTCACCGAAGAGCTTGTCCGCTGCTGCCCAGCGCTGTTCGAGCACGTCGACACCGGGCAGAATCCGCAGCGCCACGACCTTGTCGCCCTTGCTGAGATTGTCGATGAGGAACTGCGAGGTGTCGATGCCCCAGGCGAATCCGCCGATCGGGTGGATGAACGACACGGCGCAGTCCGTTTCGACACCACGGTCGAAGACGATCACGGGCTTGTCTGTCTTGCATGCGCGTTCGACGGCGGGTGTGATTGCGGCCGTCGAGTTGGGCGAGATGATGAAGCCATCGCAGTTGCCTTCGGCGATGAAGTAGTCGATGTCGGCAATCTGCGTATCATCGTTGTCCTGAGCATCACGGGTCTCCATCTCAGTGATGACGCCGTCCTTCTTGAGCTCCTTGAGCTGCTCGTTCATCGTGATCCACCCGGTCTGGCGCCAGGGGTTGGAGATCGACGCATTCGCGAAGCACATCTTCTTCCCACCATCGGACTTGAACTCCGAGGTGTCGCCCATCTTGGGGTTGATCATCTGCAGGTAGGGCTTGTCCTCCGGGCCCTCCGGATCGACCTCACGCTGCTTGAGCTGCTGGTCGTAGAGCTCCTGGTCGAACCACTCCTCGGCCGGTGCCTCCTCCTGCGCACCATCGCCTTCGTCCGCCGGTTCCACAGACGGGTCGGTCGTGCACCCTGCCAACGCGATGAGAGCGGCGGCACTGGCAATGCCGAGCGCGCTCCTCAGTCCTCTTCTCATGATGTTCTCTCCCTTGTCATTTCCGTTCGGCTTCGTCGCCGCCGGTGAGTTGGATCGGCGAAGATGTCCCCGCCGAGGTTGTGCTTGGGTCGGTCTGTTCATTCGTCGGGCTCGTGGTCGCCGAGGTGGCAGGTCGTCTGCGCTTCTTCGCGAAGGCCACACCGGAGTATGCGACCGCAGCGATGATGATGGCTCCTTGGATCGCGTCGCGCATCGTCGCCGGCACCGAAGTGAAGTTGAGCAGGGTGAACAGCGACTCGAGAGTGAAGGCTCCGATCAGTGCGCCGAGGACGGTTCCCCGTCCGCCGCCGAGGACCACGCCTCCCAGAACGACTGCCGTGATGGCGGTGAATTCGTAGCCCTGACCGACTGAGGGATGGACCCCGGCATAGCCGGCGAGGAGCACTCCTGCCACTGTCGCTGCGAGGGAGGACAGGACGAAGGCGAGAGTCTTCGTCCTCCACACGTTCGCTCCGGCGAAGGTCACAGCCTCTGCGTTGTCGCCGATGGCGACCACGGTCCTGCCGAAGGGTCTCCGGGAGATCCACACGGCGAAGACGATGACTGCCACCAGAATCAGGACGGCATAGGGCAGGAGGCCGAGGATCGGGATCCCCTCGATTCCGCCCCGGCCGAGTTGCCGGAAGGATTCGGCGGGATTGCCTGTCGCCGCTCCGCCCGTCCACCACATGACTGCGCCGTGGATGACGAGCATCGTGCCGAGGGTGACGATGAACGAGGGGACCTTGAGCAGCGTCGTGGCCAGTCCGTTGACGATGCCGACGACGACGCCGATGACCAGCATGATGATGAGCACCGGCACCGTCTTCGAGTCGTCTTCGCCGATGAGATGGCCCGCTGTCATCACCTGCGCGGTGACCACTGCGCCCATCGACAGGTCGAATTCGCCGCTGACGATGACGAAGTACTGGCCGATGGCGACGATGACCACCGGCGAGACCCGCTGGATGAAGCGCATGAGCGCTCCCGGCTCTGCGAAGCTCGGGTTGAGGACGACGATGGCGATCAGGATGACGACGAGGAGGACGACCACGGCTCCCCGCGGATCCACAGCCCGTTCGATCAGTCGACGAAGTCCCCCATCGCCGAGGCGGGTCTCGGGAGTTCTCGGAATCATCCTCGGCTCCCTTCACGGTCGGTTTCAAGGTCACGCTCGGGGCCACGGGCGGTCTCGGGGTCGGGGTCACGGTCGGTCTCGGGATCACGGTCGGTCTCGGGATCACGGTCGGGCACGGCCCCGGTGGCGATGTTCGGTCCTGGTGGCCCATCGGCAAAACGGATTCTGCGGGCGATGACCCGGCGGCGAGCGTAGAGCGCCACGGCGATGATGATGACGAGTCCGCGGATGACGTCCTTGAGGAAGGGGTTGAACTGCATGACGCTCATGAGATTGTCGAGGACTGCGAAGATCGCGACGCCGCCGATGGTCCCCCAGATCGAACCGCGTCCGCCCATGAGTACCGTTCCGCCGAGGACCACCGCGGCGATCGAGAGCAGATCGTAGCTGCCCTGTGAGCCGACGGTCGGGCTTCCTACACCCAGGCGACTCGCCAGCAGCAGACCCGCCAATCCTGCACAGACGGAGCTGCCGATGTGCGCTCCGATCAGTGGCAGGCGCTGCCGGACGCCGGAGAGTCTGGCGACCTCCGAGTTGCCGCCGACGGCGAACAGGTGGTGGCCGAATCTGGTCCGGACCAGGAGGAATGCCACGAGGCCGGCGAGGGCGAGCATGACGATCGTCGAGACCGGCACCGGTCCGACGCCGGTGGCGCCGAAGAGCTGGAACGACCAGGGAACACTGCCTTCTGTGCCCTGGTAGTTCGTGTCCAGATACCCCTTGAGGATGAGACCAACTCCCAGAGTCGCAACGAAACCGTGGACTCCCAGGACGGTGACGATGAGACCGTTGGCCAGACCGATGCAGGCAGTGACCACCAAGGTCAGCAGCACCGCGGGGAGGACCATCGCATCGCTGCCGTTCATCGTCTGCGCTGCGACCAGACTGGCCAGGCTCATGACATAGGGAACGGAGAGGTCCAGGGATGCTCCGAGGATCACGAGCGTCTGTCCGATGGCGACGAATCCCAGGACGCTCATTCCGGTGAGAATGTCGCGGACATTGCCCGGGCTGAAGAAGTTGCGACCGGTCGTGGCCACAAGGACGGCACCGATGATGAGCACTCCGATGAGCGCGAGATAGACGAGTGCGGTGGTGTCCAGGCGACGCAGCTGGGTTCTCATCGGTCCCCCACCACCCTGGAGTCAGCGCTGACGTGCGTGTCATCACTGACCACGTGGGCCTCGGTGCCGGTGGCCAGGGCCAGGACCTCTTCCTCCGTCGAACTCGGAGGAAGCTCCCCGGCGATCCGGCCATCCGACATGACGAGAACCCGATCGGACATTCCCAGGACCTCGGGAAGTTCGCTGGAGACGAGGACGATCGCCACACCTCGGCGGGCGAGGCTGCGGATCAGCGTGTAGACCGCGACCTTCGCACCGACGTCGATTCCTCGAGTCGGTTCGTCGAGCAGCACCACACGTGGGGAGGTGGCCAACCATTTGGCCAGAACGACCTTCTGCTGATTGCCTCCCGACAGTGCTCGGACCTCCTGGTCCGCATTGCGGCTGATGACCTCGAGAGATTCGAGGATCCCCGGAATCTCGGCGCGCATACCCGAAGTGCGGGAGGGGAAGACAGCGCGGATCGCCAGCAGCGCATTGTCGAGAATGGATTGGGAGAGCACCAGACCTGTGCCCTTGCGGTCCTCCGTGACCAGGGCCAGACCCCGCCGGACGCCCTGTCGAGCGGACGCGATGCGCACTGCCTCGCCGTCGAGGTGCAGCGTACCGCGGGTGAACGGCTCGGCGCCGAAGATCGCAGACAGCAGCTCCGACCGCCCCGAACCCTGCAGGCCGGCCAGCCCGAGGATCTCACCGGCGCGCAGGTCGAGGGCGATGCCGTCAAGCTGTTCGTTGCCTCCGCCGGTCACCGAGAGCACGGTGTCACCGATCTCCGTTCCCGTCTCGGCCTCAGGAAAGAACGTGCTGATGGGCCTGCCGACCATGGCGCGCACGAGCCCCGCCTGATCCATCTGGGACGCCGGTTCGCTGGTGACGAGAGCGCCGTCCTTCATCACGGTGATCGTGTCGCAGAGGTCGAAGACCTCCTGCAGTCGGTGCGAGACGTAGATGATCGCCACGCCCTTGGATTTGAGAGTCTCGATGACCCGGTAGAGGACTGCAACCTCATTGTCTGACAGCGCCGCGGTGGGTTCGTCCATGGAGATCACCCGGGCATCGACGGAGAGTGCTTTGATGATCTCGACGATCTGCTGCTCGGCCACGGTCAGCCAGCCGACCTTCGCATCGGGGGTGATTCCCTCCACATCCAGTTCGTCGAGGAGGGTCTGGGTCTTCGACCGCATCGTGCGCACATCGACAAGGCCGCGCCTTCGGGGCTCTCGTCCCAAGAAGACGTTCTGCGCGACGGTGCGATCGGGCAGCAGATTGAATTCCTGAAAGACCGTGGCCACGCCTGCCCTGCCGGCATCGACGGGATGGGAGAAGTCGACGACCTGGCCATCGATGCGCACCTCCCCGCCGTCCCTGCGGTAGACACCAGCGATGATCTTCATCAGCGTGGACTTTCCGGCTCCGTTCTCCCCGACGAGGCCGTGGACCGTGCCGGCGCGCACCTCGAGCGCGATATCGTGCAGCACTTCGACTCCGAAGAACTGTTTGCTGATCCCCGTGGCGCGCAGCACCGGTGCATCGGTCATGGCGCTTCGACCTCGACCCACGTGCGCTCGGCTGCCGATTTGAGCACGGCCTCTGTCACGAATGCCGCGCGAACGCCGTCGGCCAAGGTCGGCACACCTTCACGCTCCTCACCGGCGAAGACAGCATAGGAATCGGCGACGAACGCATTGAATGCATCCTGATAGCCCTGCGGATGTCCTGCCGGGACCCTGCACAGCCGGGCGGCATCGGCCGACAGGACCTCTGGGTCGCGCACCAAGAACAGACTGCCGGCTCGACGGCCCACCCACAGCTCTTCCGGGTGCTCTTGGGCGAATCGCAGACTTTCCTTGGATCCCGCGACCTCGATGACGAGGCCGTTCTTCCGTCCCGGCGCGAGCTGGGAGATGAGGACCGAGCCGATTCCACCGCCGCTCATCTCGACCGTCATCGCAACTGTGTCTTCCGTGGTCACTCTCGCTCCGCCTCGGCGGGGGTGGACGGTTCTCGTCGTTGCGACCAGGGACACGATGCGTTCGTCGGTGATGAACTCGATGAGATCGACGAGGTGAGAGCCGATGTCCGCGAAGGCGCGGGAGGGACCGCCGGAGCCGGCATCGACACGCCAGTTGTCGTCATCAGCACTGAGCATCCAATCCTGAAGATAGCTGGCATCGATGGTCAGCAGGGCCCCGGTGTCTCCTCGCCGGATCCGGGCGCGGGCCTCACGCACCATCGGGTGATAGCGGTAGACGAACGGAACGGTTCCACCCAGTCCCAACGATGTCGCATGCTCGAGGATGGAGCGTGCGGTGGCCGCGTCAACGGCCAGCGGCTTCTCGCAGATGATGTGGGAGCCCGAGTCGAGGGCCCGCCGTGAGTGTTCGGCGTGGGTGCTGTTCGGGGTGCAGACATGGACGACGTCGAGTTCGTGGTCGAAGAGTTCGTCGCCGGTCGCGGCTGCCCGGTAGCCGAGTTCAGCTGCAGCGCTGCGGCTGCCGGCTGCGCTTGAGCTTGCGATCACCTCGAGGTGAGCTCCGGCGGCGCGAGCGGCACGGGTATGCGTGCGGGCCATGAAGCCGCCACCCACCATCCCGATTCGAGGTGGAGGGGCGGAAGCCTGGGCGACAGTGTCCATGCACCATTCTGATGTCAGCTTGCCTACTTCTGTCAAGCATTTTTTAAAAGTAAGTGATCAATCGTCACCTTTGGACAATGCAGTTTACCGAATGTGCTTTACTGAAGGGATGAGCCAGGTGACAGTTTCGCAAGCCCCTGACCTGTCGCATGCCGGCGGGCTCTTCCAGCTCCTGCGCGACGGTCAGCCGCGGACTCGGGCCGATCTGGCGAAGTCGACCGGCCTCTCACGTCCCACCGTCGCGCAGAGAATCGACCAGCTTCTCAGCCTCGGGCTCATCACTCCCGTCAGCGACGCCGTGTCGACAGGCGGCCGGCCGAGCTCGCAGTTCGCCTTCAATCCTCGAGCCAGAGTGGTCGTCGCCGCGGACTTCGGCGCCTCACACGCTCGGCTGGCAGTGACGGATCTGACCGGCACCGTCCTCGCAGAACTCGGGGAGGAACGCGAGATCTCCGATGGTCCCGTCAGCGCCATCGAGTGGCTGACCACTTCGGCGCTGCGCCTGCTCGCCGAGGCTGATCGCAGTGCCGTGGATGTCGTCGGGGTGGGCATCGGCCTGCCCGGTCCGGTCGAGTTCTCGTCCGGGCGCCCGATCAATCCGCCGATCATGCCCGGCTGGGACCGGTTCGATCTGCCGGGTGCCCTCAAGGAGACGTTCTCCGCACCTGTCCTTGTCGACAACGACGTCAACATCATGGGCCTCGGCGAACGCAGCTCAGCCTGGCCCGACACCACGGATCTCATCTTCGTCAAGGTCGCCACGGGAATAGGAGCAGGCATCATCTCCGGCGGCTCACTGCGCCGCGGCTCGCACGGAGCCGCAGGCGACATCGGCCACGTCGCCCTGCCTCGCGCGGCCGACGTTCCGTGCGCCTGCGGCAATCGCGGCTGCCTGGAAGCGGTCGCCTCGGGTCGTGCGATCGCGCGCGAGCTTGCGCGGTCGGGGCTGGCGACGCGGACTCCCGCCGACGTGGTGGGGCTCGTCAAGGCCGGTGATCTGCAGGCGATCCAGGCCGTCCGTCAGGCCGGCCGTGACCTCGGCGAGGTCCTCACCACGTGCGTGAGCCTGATGAATCCTTCCCTCATCCTCATCGGCGGGACCATGGCGCAGGCGGCCGAACACCTTGTGGCCGGTGTTCGCGAAGTCGTCTATGCGCGCTCCATCCCCCTGTCGACCGAACACCTGACGATCGCCCCCTCACGCGCAGCCGGCGATGCCGCCATACTGGGCGCGGCGCACCTGGCCATCGATGCGGCCCTGTCTCCCGACCGGATCGCAGCCGCCCTCAACCGTTGACGACGACTCGACACACGAGAACCACCTCAAATCAGATGGCAAACTCACTTGTCACATTTGGTGCCCACAGCGGTTCTGACACTCCGACGCAACAGGACCTGATCCCCCACCTGAAGCTTCACCCCATTACCATGGGAAGTGCGCACCCCCAAACAGCGCCCTTTCAACGAAGGAGTTCCCCCTCTTGCCTCATAATCGAGCATTCGCCCAGGTCGATGTCTTCTCCAGCGAGCCCTTTCGCGGCAACCCTGTGGCCGTGATCCTCGACGCAGAGGGGCTGACCGACCAGGACATGGCTCGGATCGCGAATTGGACGAACCTTTCGGAGACCACATTCGTCCTCCCACCCAGCGACCCACGCGCCGACTACCGTCTGCGAATCTTCACACCTGCCCGCGAGCTCCCCTTCGCTGGGCACCCCACACTCGGTTCGGCGGCCGCATGGCTGGAAGCAGGAGGCGTCCCGCGCAGCGAGTCGACCGTGGTCCAGGAGTGTGGTGCCGGACTCGTCAACCTTCGCCGAGGTGGCCAGACCCTGTCGTTCGCCGCTCCCGACCCGATCCGCACCGGTGACCTCGACGAAGGCTTCGTCGAACAGATCGCCGCAGCCCTCCGCATCGACCGCGCAGAGATCCTCGGGCATCAGTGGGTCGACAACGGACCAGGCTGGGCCGCAGTGAGACTGACGAATGCGCAGCAGGTCCTCGACCTCGAACCTGACTTCTCGCAGATTCCCGACGCCAAGCTCGGCGTCCTGGGTTCCCACCCGGATGAGAACGAGCATGAGTTTGAGATCCGAGCGTTCGTCCCCGGCGCAGGCGTGGCCGAGGATCCCGTGACGGGCAGCCTCAATGCCTCAGTCGCGCAGTGGCTCATCGCTTCCGGCCTTGCGCCCGAGAAGTACACCGTCACGCAGGGCACCGCACTCGGACGAGCCGGTGTCGTCTCGATCTCCCATGAAAACGATGAGGTCTGGGTCGGCGGATCCACGACCGTGTGCTTCCGAGGGACGGCGTTCGCATGAGCCGATCGATGAAGATGCCGAGCAGGCACAAAAAGCCCACCACACAGAACACGCCGGTGCGGATCTTCCATGGCCGAATGTACTTCGCCCTCCAGGCACTCGCAGGCGCCGCGTGGTGGCTCGGCACCATCACGCTTCCAGCACTGCGTGAGGCGACGCTGGGTGGTCTCAGCCCGCTGCTCGTCGCCATCGTCGACATCCCGCTGTTCGTCATCGGCTCGGCTCTGGCAGCACTCAACTTCCGCTGGGCCGTCTGGGTGGCCACTGCCTGGACGACTCTCGTCGCCCTCTGCATGGTCATCTATGCCACCGTCACCACCGACGCTGGCCTGGGCGCCGTCCTCATGGTGGCCGCCGCAGTGGGCAGCATCCTCGCCGGGACACTCATGATCCTGGGCAGGATCCCGTCCGAACGTCTCATCACCGGCCCGTTCGCATTCCGCAGCTCTCACACACGCGTGAGGTCTCAGCTCCTCATCAGAACCACGATCCAGATCATGGTCTTCTGGGGCGTGTTCCTCATCGTCATTCCGGGGATCATCAATTCGTTCGAGGAACGCTGGGACCTGTCCGTGAAGTTCCCGATCCTTGTGATCGTCGCCGGTTTCGCCCTTCTCGCCTTCGGCACCGTCCTCGGCGTGTGGTCTGCACGGGCGATCGCGAACTTCGGATCCGGTACCCCCCTGCCCGCCGCGATGGCCCACCATTTCGTCAAGAGGGGGCCTTATGCCTTCGTTCGCAATCCCATGGCCATCGCCGGCATCGTCCAGGGTGTGGCGATCGGGCTCTTCATCGGATCATGGATGGTCATCGCCTACGCCATCGCCGGTTCTCTGCTGTGGAACTGGCTGATCCGCCCGCACGAGGAAGCCGACCTGCATCAGCGCTTCGGGGCCGAGTACGACGACTACGCCGCACGAGTCTCCTGCTGGATCCCGACATTCTCACAGGCCGATGAGGACTATGACGATGAGGACGAGGCCGATTCGGATGCGGACCATGCCGAGGTCGAACATGACCACGCCGCGAACGATCATAACCACGCTGCGGCCGAACAGGACCGCGCCGCCAACATCAACGTCGACGCCGACGCCGACGGGGCCCGCGCCCGCCGCAACGACTACTAGAGCACGCGCCCATCCGGGCGTAGGCTTCGGCCATGGTCACCTTCACAACGACTCTCCTGCAGCTGGGCAATAATGTCGGCATCGAGGTGCCCGAGGACATCGTGCTCGGCTTCGGAGTCGGCAAACGAGTCCCGGTCATCGTCACGATCGCCGAGTACTCCTATCCCTCCACGACCGCAGTGATGGGCGGAAAGTTCCTCCTCCCATTGGCCAAGGAACATCGTGAGGCGGCGGGTGTGTCCGGCAACGAGACCCACGAGGTGACGCTGACCCACGACACTTCATCACGCGAGACCCCGGTTCCCGATGACCTCGCCGAGGCGCTCGACAGTGCCGGCGTCCGTGAAGTCTTTGATGGGCTGGCCCCTTCGAAGCGCAAGGAGCATGTGCGTCAGGTCGAATCGGCAAAGGCCGAGGCCACGCGGGAGCGCCGGATCGCGAAGATCGTCGATTCCCTGAGGTGAGCACCCTGCGAGAGGTCAACATCCCAGGTCACCGTCAGGCACTCCTCAGCCTGCCGGGTGCCGAAGACTCACCGGGCGTCGTGCATGGTCACCGCGTAGCCCTCGGGATCGACGAAGGTGAACGTCAGGCCGAAGGGACTTCGCGCCGGGGAACGCAGGATCTCGACCCCTGATTCGACGAGGCGGTCGTGCAGAGACTGAGCGTCATCGCAGTTGAACCACAGCGCCACTCCGATTCCGGGGCGATCGACCGAGTCGAGATCAATGTCGGGCAATGGCTCACGCACGGCGAACGGTATCGGTGAGGTCGCGAAGACCACCGCTCCGGGCGGCCCTGCCGGCGCCCGCGTCAGACCGATCGTCTCCTCGTAGAATTCGGCCGACTTCGCTAGGTCTCGCACCTGCAGTGCGAGGAAATCCGGTCCTGTCACAGTCATGTTCGTTCCCATCTCTTGCCACTGAAATATATGTCAGTATTCTGACATCAACAATGTATGTCAGAATACTTACATGAGTCAAGAGCCGCAGCCACCAGATGCACTCGAATCCCTGATCGGATATCAGCTCAAGCACCTGCAGTCGGTGCTGCGCTCGCGCATGGACGAGGCGCTGCGTCCGCTGGGCATCTCAACACCGCAGTACGCCTGCCTCGAGCTGCTGCGCCGGGCTCCGGGAGCATCGAACTCGGAACTCGCCCGCGGGGCCTTCGTCACCCGGCAGACGATGAATACACTGCTCAAGGGCCTGCAGGACCGGGGTCTTGTGACTCGCGCGGCGAAAGCTGAAACCGGCAGGGCCCTGCCCACGACCCTGACCGATGAGGGAGGGAGGACCCTCGACCAGGCCGTCGAAAGGGTTGAGAGGATCTCAGCACTCATGGTCTCCTCGCTCGACGAGGAACTCAAACGCCACCTCGGCGAGGCTCTCGATCTATGTATCGGCGCCCTCGAGGATGAGGACACAAAGGGCGCACCCGAGAGGTGAGGTCGCTGAGGTGGGAGCCCTCAACGCACGACGCGTTCGACCTCCTCCGGCTCATCTCGAGGTGGCAGCAGGATCATGAGGACCAGCGCGAGGACGGCACCGATCGCGGCACCGAGCGTGTTCGTGATGAGATCGCTGATCGTACCGTAGCGAGTGGGCGAGAGCAGAGTCACCTGGGCCCCCTCGATCAGGCACGTGAAGGCCGCGCCCACCGCCGCGCCGACCCACCAGCGCCGACGCCCCATATGCAGGGCGAGCAGGAATCCGAACGGGACGAACATGGCGACATTCGCCAGCTTCTCGACGAGTGTATAGGTCAGCCACGACGTCACCTGATGATCGGCGAAGAACTGGAGCAGCCTGCCGATCGGACCCGCAGGGCTGACGTCGAGCTGGTAGGGAGTCAGCGTCATGAAGCCGATGAAGACGGTGTAGAGGATCAGCAGCACCAGGGGCATATCGCCCATCTGTCTCTGCTGACTCGCCATGCGGCTCAGACTACCGCCGATACCTGATGGCAGCGCCCGGGCTGCGGTAATCCGCAATCCGTGTCCCAGCCCGTTGCGCCGACGAATCGGGCGCTGAGCTCGTCGCCCCTCATCGCGGGCGACCATTCCGAGGACTGGCGAGAGTGATTCCAGAGCTGAGAGAGACTGCAGTGCCAAAAAGGGGCCGCCTCGCGAAATGATCAGCGAAACGGCCCCTTGACCTCAGTGATCAGGCGAGCGCGATCACCTCGGCGCCCTCGAATGTGGCGGTGTCGATGACGGCACGGAAGTAGACGTCGCCGGCGACGACGCGGTCATAGGTCGCATCCGCTTCGTCGATGCTCACGGTCTCGATTGTGGCGGCGATGTCGTGCTTCGCACAGAAGTCGAGCATCTCCTGTGTCTCGGCGATGCCGCCGATCATCGATCCGGCCAGCACCTTGGCTCCGCCGATCACGGAGGCGAAGGACAGCTGCTGCTTCTCCGGAGGCATACCGACGACGGTCATGACCCCTCGGGCTTTGAGCAGACTCAGGTACTTGTCGACGGGAATGTCCGCGCTGATCGTATTGAGGATGAGGTCGAATTCTCCGCGGTGCTTGCTGAAGAAGTCCTCCTCTGTCGTCGCGAGCATCTGCTTCGCGCCGAGCTCGAGTGCCGCCTCCTCCTTATTCAGGGTGCGGGAGAGGACGGTGACGTCGGCGCCCATGGCGACGGCGATCTGGACGCCCATGTGGCCGAGTCCGCCGAGTCCCAGAATGGCGACCTTCTTCGGTGCTCCGTCCTTGCTCTCACCTGCGCCCCAGCGGTTGAGCGGCGCATAGGTGGTGATGCCGGCGCAGAGCAGCGGGGCCGCGACGTCGAAGTCGAGAGCGTCGGGGATGCGGCAGACGAAGCGCTCGTTGACGACGACCTTCTCGGCGTAGCCGCCCTGGGTGATGGTGTCGTCGACGTCGGTGGAATTGTAGGTCCCGACCTGGCCGTTGAGGCAGTTCTGCTCCTGCCCTGCCCGGCATTCCTCACACTCTCCGCACGAGTTGACCATGCAGCCCACGCCTACGCGATCGCCGACCTTCCAGTCGGTGACGTCGGAGCCGACGGCCTCGACGACGCCGGCGATCTCGTGGCCGACGGTCAGGGGGAAGTGCGCCTCGCCCCATTCGTTGCGGATGGTGTGGATGTCGCTGTGGCAGATTCCGGCGGCCTTGATGTCGATGACCACGTCATCGGCTCGTGGGTCGCGGCGTTCGATGTCGGCGACCTGGAACGGCTGGTCGGGGCCGGTCTTCTGCAGTGCCTTGACGGTGAAGGTCATGGAAACTCCTCTGTGCTGTGACGACTCCGGATGTTCTCGCGGCTCCGTAACGGGGCCGCAGATACACTACATGCAGCACCGCTTATCTGTCGGTTATTCCGGGCTCACCCGTGATCTCTGCAACAGAGGCACCCGCTGAATCGGCTTGCGCCCCCTCGCCAACCCCTAGCCCTTGGCCGCCCGCTCGGAGATCGTGAGATCGAGAGGAAAGTCGACCGGTGCCGTGCCGAACAGCAGCTTCCCCGCCGAGGCGGCCGCTTCCCTGATCGCCTCCGCCGCGGCTTCGGCCTGCTGGGCCGGGGCATGCACGATGACCTCATCGTGGAGGAAGAACACCAGGTGAGCCCGTCGTGAGAACACCGGTCCTGAGGCCATGGCCACGCTCCCCATCGCCTCCCCCGCCGAGGCCGTCCCCCCGTCGCTCCCGACCGTCGAGGTGGCTCCAGGGCTCCGGTCATCGATGGCCGGCAGCCGTGACAGCCGCAGTCTCAGGTCGGCCAGCCAGGCCAGTGCCCATTCGGCGGCGGTCCCCTGGACGACGAAGTTGCGGGTGAAGCGTCCCTGGTCACCGGCGGCGCGCCGGGCACGGTTCTCGTCCTGCGAGGTGGCGTCGAACTGGTTCGCCGCCGACTGAACTCGGCGCCATCCTTCGCCTGGCATCGGGGAGGTCCTGCCCAACCAAGTGGACACGACCCCTCCACGAGAACCCTTCTCGGCGGCGGAATCGACCAAGCCCATGGCAGCGGGAAAGCTCGTGCGCAGGCGGGGCACGAGTCTGCCGCTGTCACCGGTCGTGGAACCGTACATCGCGCCGAGCACGGCGATCTTCGCCTCCTGTCGGGTGCCGACGATGCCTTCGTCGACGAGGCCGGAGTACAGGTCACGACCACGACCGGCCTCGGCCATGGCTGCATCCCCGGACATGGCGGCGAGCGCCCGTGGCTCCAGCTGGGCGACATCGGCTGAGATCAGCCGCCAGCCGGGGTCCGCGCGCAGGGCCGGTCGCAGCTGACGGGGAATCTGGAGAGCACCGCCGCCGCTGGCTGCCCAGCGGCCGGTGACGACTCCTCCGGGCACGTAGACGGGACGGTACCTGCCCTCGGAGACCCATTCGTCGAGCCAATGCCAACCGTTGGCAGTGAGCAGACGTGACTGCTTCTTGTACTGCAGCAAGGGTGCGATGGCGGAGTGTTCGCTCTGCTCGAGCTCCCATTTCGACGTCGAGGCGACATTGATTCCGGCGGCATGAAGGGAGTGGAGGAGTTTGAGGTGGGAATCGAGATTGGCCCGCGGGTCGTCGAGAGCGGCCCGGACCTCCTCGGCGACGGCGAGCATCTTCGCAGGCTTCGCATCCCGCGCCGGTCGGGGCCCGAGTTCCTCAGCGAGGATCCGGTCGTGTTCGACGACATCCCAGGGCACCCCGGCCGCCTGCATCTCCGCTGCCACGAGCCCACCGGCGGACTCCGCGGCGAGCAGCAGACGCAGGCGGCCGGGATCTGTGGCAGTCTGCAAGGCGGTGGACTGACGGGAGAATTCGGCGAGCGCAGACTCGATGTCGTGCGGGACCGTTTTGATGTGGCTGCGTCGTTCGGTGACTTCGAAGAGCGCCTCAGCCTCGGGCGCGGTCGGTGCACTCACGGGACCCGCGTCCCACTCCTGCGCAGTCATGAGGGCACTGTGATCCGTGACGAGTTCCGAGCGCATGAGTATCGCGTGGGTCAGCCGCAGGTCATAGCAGCGTTCGATCTGCACCCCGGCGGCCAACAGGGCCGGGTACCAATTCGGAGTGTCGCTGAAGACCCACCTCGGCCGGCCCTCTGCTTCTCGGCTTCGCACGAATTCCGGCAGCTCATCCACGCCGAGGTGGTGGCGCCCGATCCGCTGCCTGGCATCGTCGAGGTCGACGACGGCGATCATCGACCCCATACCCCGAACGCCGCCAAGAGCGCGATCGGGCGCACGTCCGATCACACACCACGCGGCGGGGGCGGAATCGGGTGAGGTCATGGAACCAAACTACTGCCTGTGCAGGACGAAGTGAGATCTGGCCCCGAAATCTCGTGTTCTGCGCTGTCCGAACCCGGTGAAATCCGTTGTCGTGCAGCAGTTCTCACGATAATCTTCCCGTACGTGTCGAATCGGCGCGATCTCGGTCGTCTCGATGGTGAACGACCGAAACACGGTCGCTCATGAGATGAATGGAGCACGACAATGCGCTACTCACTGGTCTTCCACGCACCCGAACTTCACGACGGCGGCCCCCAGCCCTCCCCCGAGGTCATGGAGGAGATGCAGAGACTCATGTCCGACTATGCCGACGCTCTCTATTCGGCGGGAGTCTTCATCGCCGCCGAGATGCTCGAACCGCAACAGAAGACCACCACCGTCACCCGCCGAGGTGGCTCTGTCGTCATCGAGGACGGACCCTTCGCCGCGACGAAGGAAGCACTGGCCGGAGTCTTCGTCATCGACGTCGAGAGCCGAGACGCGGCGCTGGCCTGGGCAGAGAGGTTCCCCGGAACGAACTACGGGGTCCTCGAGGTTCGAGCGGCGGCAGTCTCCTATATCGAGGGACGCTGGGTGCCGGCCTGAGGCAGTCAGTGACTGTCGGCGCAGCGGCGGCGCTGAGGGTTCTTGTGTGACCGAGAATTCGGATCCAAGCGAGACGGCGATGGCTCTCTCCCAGGACAGCTGGGGGCGGATCATCGCCCTCATCGCGTCCGCTGACGGGGATATCGCCGGCGCCGAGGATGCCCTGAGCTCGGCCCTCGAAACCGGCGTTCGCGTGTGGCGGGAACAGGGAGTACCGGCCAATCCCGAGGGCTGGCTCTATCGGGTTGCCCTCAATGCACGACGCGATGTGTGGAAGTCGGCGGCGACCCGCACCTCGGCGGTCTGGGATCCCGAGGTCCACGACGGCTCAAGTGACTCGGTGCACCCTGGATCCGCACTGCATCCTGGATCCGCAGATCCACCCGATCCGGGTGCTCTTCCCGATCGGCGCCTCGAATTGCTGGGGGCGTGCGCTCATCCGGACATCGATCCGCCAGCCCGACCGCTGCTCATGCTCTCTGCGGTCATGGGCATGACGGGGAAGCAGATTGCCGCGGGAATGGCACTTCCGGTCGCGACAGTCGCCGCACGATTGACCAGGGCGAAGAAGCGCATCGCTGCCGTGGGTATCGGTTTCGGCCTTCCTGATCGCTCCGATCTCGACGTTCGGCTCCCCGACATCCAAGAGGCGATCTACGGTGCCTTCGCCATCGACTGGGTGCATGCGCCGGCCCAGCCGCGCGATGGCACTATCGGCGAGACCCTCTATCTCTCTCGGCTGCTCGCGGAACTGTGTCCAAGTGATGGAGAATCACACGGGCTCGCGGCCCTCGTCCATCTCTCCGCCGCCCGGTTCCCGGCCCGCCGCAGCCGGGAGGGACTGTTCGTTCCCCTCGACGATCAGGACCCGGGCATCTGGGATGCCGTGCTCATCGCCAGGGGCGAGGATCATCTGCGCTCAGTGCAGCACAGCGGCGAGATCGGTCGCTTCGGTCTCCTGGCTGCGATCCAGATCCTCCACATGTCCGGTGTACGCCGTGGAAGCACCGATTGGCCGATGCTGCTGCGCCTCCACGACGATGTGGAGCGGATGGCGCCCAGCCTCGGCGGAGCTGTATCGAGGGCCGCGGTCATTGCTGAGATCGACGGTCCTGAGGCGGGACTTGCGCAACTCGATGCCCTGGAAGGCTCAAGTCGTCGTGGGCGGCCCCCTGTCGAAGGGCCTGCAGTGTCCCCCGCACGTGTCGACGCGTTCCAGCCGACGTGGGCGCTGCGCGCGCATCTGCACACCCGCACCGGTCATGAGCAGGAGGCCCAGCGGGCCTATCGCCGCGCCATCGAGCTGACCACCGACCCCGCCGAACGCGCCTATCTCGAGAACCGGTCGTTCGAGAACCGATCAGGAAGGTGATCCGAGAGGCCGACACAGACGTTCAGCCCTATCGATATAGGTCAGCGATTACTGTATGGTCAGCATATGCTGACCATTTCTTCTCGCGTCGACGTGATGAATCGTCTGGGTCGAGCCATGGCCGATTCAACCCGCTCGCGAATCCTGCTCTCACTGTTGGACACTCCCGGATATCCTGCGCAGCTCGCTCGCGATCTGGATCTGACCAGGACGAACGTCTCAAATCATCTCGCCTGTCTGCGCGGATGCGCAATAGTTGTGGCCGAGGCGCAGGGGCGACAGACCAGATACAAGATCGCGGATCCCCACATCAGTTCGGCCCTCAACAGTCTGCTCGACGTCACTCTCGCAGTCGACGAGAGCGCCCCCTGCCTCAACCCCTCCTGCACCATGCCCGGGTGCTGCGATCGCGAACCTGCCGACGATCGTGACAGGAGGGCCACGGCGTGAGCAGCACGGCTGTTCCCACAGCTCAACCGCGCCGACGGGTTCTGCGTCGACGCATCAGGATCGTCGTGGCCATTACCATCACGTGGAACGTCATCGAGGCCGTTGTGGCTCTCATCGCAGGTGGGGCAGCCTCCTCGGCGGCTCTCATCGGATTCGGGCTCGACTCGATCGTCGAAGTCCTCTCTGCGGCAGCCGTGGCATGGCAATTCGCAGCGCCCGACCCCGAGCGGAGGGAGAAGACGGCCCTGCGCGTGATCGCGGTGTCCTTCTTCGCCCTGGCAATCTACGTCAGCGTCGATGCGATCGCCTCCCTGACCGGTTGGCGTGATCCAGAGCATTCCACCGTCGGCATCGTCATCGCCGCCCTGAGCCTTCTCGTCATGCCGTTCCTCAGCTGGTTCGAACGCCGCACGGGTCGCGAACTCGGGTCCGCCTCGGCGATCGCAGATTCCAAACAGACCCTGCTCTGCACGTATCTCTCTGCCGCTCTGCTCGCAGGATTGCTGCTCAACAGCATCCTCGGGTGGGCATGGGCGGACTCCCTCGCCGCTCTCGTGATCGCCGTCTTCGCCATCAGAGAGGGCATCGAGGCGTGGCGCGGAGATGCCTGCTGTGCGGCACCAGTGTCTGTGCTCAGCGGCGAGCACGAGGCCGATGGCTGTACTGGCGATCGCTGTCAGGATTGACCTCGGCAGACTGTTTCGTCTCCGAGCCCTCCGCCCGACAGCGGAATCGGAGTACGGCATAGGATGGAACCACCATGACCGAAACACAGAACCACGTCCCTTGCATGAGGCTGTCAGTGATCAACCTCGTCCGCGACGACGCCCACTGACTTCGCGCCGCATGCACAAGTCCTCTCCAACCGACCCGCGCGCCACCTCCAATACGCGAGGCGCTGGGTCCAGACATCCCGCACAGGGCCACGCCCACGCAAAGGCGATACTCTTCGGCGAACACGCCGTGGTCTACGGAGCCCCTGCACTCGCCGTCCCTCTTCACGGACTCGGGGCACAGGCAGACATCCGCCTCACCCCAGGGCGGGAGACGCGCATCGACAGCCAACTGTTCTCCGGCACCGCCCAGGCGGCACCACAGCAGATGGGGCCCGTGGTCGCCGGACTGCGCGCGGCCTTCGCCGCCACAGGTGATGAGAACGCCGAGGTCCAGGTCGGCATTCGCAGTGCGATTCCCCACAGTCGCGGCCTCGGATCGAGCGCCGCAGTCGCCACCGCGATCGCACGGGCAGTGGCTGATCTCCGCGGGAAGGTCCTCGACCGTGACGCTCTCCACGCAGTCGTGGCGCAGGCGGAATCTGTTGCGCACGGTCGCCCCAGCGGAATCGACGCATGGGCCGTCGCAACTGAGGTCCCCATCAGGTTCCACAACGGTCGGGCCACAGCGATCGACGTCGGCAGGCGACTGATCTTCGTGGTCGCAGACTCCGGTCAGCAAGGCTCCACCGCCGAGGCGGTCGCCGGTGTTCGCCAACTGCGCGCCGCACAGCCGAAGAACGTCGAGGCCGCGATCTCCCGCCTCGCGGAACTCACGGAGGACGCGGTCGATGACGTTCGGTCCGGCGACCTCGCCACGCTCGGGTCGCGAATGCTCGATGCACACAAACTGCTGACGAGCATCGGAGTCAGCAGCCTAGCCCTCGATGCGCTCGTCGAGGCAGCCCTTGGAGCCGGAGCTCGCGGCGCCAAACTCACCGGAGGCGGCCTCGGGGGCTGCGTCCTCGCTCTCGCCGACTCGGACGAACAGGCCGAACACTTGGCGCTCGCACTTCGCGCCGCCGGCGCACCGCGCACCTGGACAACGGAGGTATCCACGACATGAGAACCACAACCGCTCGCGCCTACCCGAACATCGCCCTCATCAAATATTGGGGCAAGCGCGACGAGTCCCGCATCCTCCCGGCGGCGGGCAGCCTGTCGATGACACTCGACGCGTTCGAAACGACGACCACGGTCGTGCCGAATCCTGACGGTGATGCCGACTGCTTGGAACTCGACGGTCAACCCGCCGACGAGGAGCAGACACGACGCACTACCGCGTTCCTCGACCACGTCCGTTCCCTCGCCGGCTCTGAGAAGCCGGTGATCGTTCGTTCGCGCAATTCCGTGCCCACGGGAGCTGGCCTGGCTTCATCTGCATCCGGGTTCGCCGCCCTTGCGACTGCGGCCGCCGCTGCCTTCGAGCTCGACCTCGACACTCGCGCTCTCAGTAGGCTCGCCCGGCTCGGCTCGGGCTCGGCCTGCCGCTCCGTCGTGCCCGGGGTGGCCGTGTGGCACGCGGGTGATGATCAGGATTCGTGCGCCGAGCCCGTCGACGCACCGGATATGCGGATGGTGGTCGTCACCGTTGACCGGGGTCGAAAACCGGTGTCGAGTCGCGCAGCCATGAGACTGACCGCCGCTACCTCTCCCTTCTACGATGCCTGGGTGAGTTCGACCGAGGACAGCCTGGCGGCAATGATCGACGCCTGTCGAGAAGGCGATTTCACGAGAATCGGTGAGCTCACGGAGTCGCATGCGCTGAGAATGCATGCTCTCATTCAGTCGACGACACCGCCCATCCGGTTCCTCCGACCTCAGAGCGTGGCCATCTTCGACGCGGTCGAGAAGTTACGCGAGAACGGACTGGAGGCCTACTCCACAGCAGATGCAGGGCCCAATGTCGTCGTCCTCGTCCGACCAGAAGACGCCGAGGCCGTGGCAGGGGCCCTCGAGGGACTCGGTGATCTCCGAATCGTCGGCCCCGGACCGGGAGCCCACCTGCTGCCCGAGGGTTCCGAGGTGCCCGCAGCGACAGAGGGGATCTCATGATCGAGACGCGTGCACCGGGCAAGCTCTTCGTCGCCGGCGAATATGCCGTCGTCGAACCCGGCCAACCCGCCGTGCTCGTCGCCGTGGACCGGTATATCACCGTCCGGCTCACCGAAAGCCGAGATGCCGGCCGCATCCACTCCAGCGAATACGGTCAGACCCCGCTGGTCTGGTTCCGCGAGGCAGACAGTCAGAGCATCGTGCTCGACCACCGGCCCGCAGACTATGTGCTCGCCGCGATCTCGGTCGTCGAAGAGCTGCGGGCAGAGATGGGGACACCGCCACGGTACTTCGACCTCGACATCTCCAGCGAGCTCGACGATGCCAGCGGACGGAAATTCGGTCTCGGCTCTTCGGCCGCGGTCACGACTGCCGCGATCGCCGCCCTCGACGATTTCTACACATTGGGCTTGACTCGGACCGAACGCTATAAGCTCGCCCTTCTGGCCACGATCGCCATCTCTCCCAACGCCTCGGGCGGGGATCTCGCAGCGAGCGCCTTCGGAGGGTGGATCCGCTACTCCTCACCCGACCGCGCGGCCCTGAAGCTCCATCGCGAAGTCCACGGAGTCGCCTCGGCCCTGCACTGCAGCGAATGGGTCGGGGCAGGGGTCACCCGCATCAGCCCACCTGACTCCCTGCACCTGCTCGTCGGCTGGACCGGTTCCCCGGCCTCGACGGACCATCTCGTCAAACGCGTGCACACGCCGGGCAGGGGGAAGGCCCGCCCCTTCGAGTCGTTCACTGACGAGAGCCGGCTCGGGGTCAACGCACTCGTCGCCGCCTTCGACGAGGATGATGCGATCGGCGCCCTCGACCGCATCCGGCAGGCACGGCGACTGCTGCAGCGACTCGGCGAGTCCTCCGGCAGCCAGATCGAGACCGAACAGCTGGCCGCACTGTGCGATATCGCCGAAACCTACGGTGCCGCGGCCAAACCCTCGGGCGCCGGCGGAGGAGACTGCGGCATCGCCCTCTCCGACGCCGAACTGCCCACGATCGACATCCTCCGCGAGTGGGAGCGCCACGGCATCCGCCGACTCAGCCTGACCCCGCACCGACCCGAAGGCAGCATTGATGACTTCTGAGAGCCCCGAGGCCCGTTCCGCCCGCGCGACACGCAAGGACGACCATGTCCAGCTGGCCTCCCAGCAGCAGGCCGAAGCGCCGCGGCGCACTGATTTCGACGATCTCGAGTTCGTCCATCATGCCCTCGGCGGCACGAACCCGGAACGGGTCGACCTCAGCGTCCGCCTCGGCGAGTGGACCTGGCCGACGCCCTTCTATGTCAATGGCATGACCGGAGGCACCGACACGACGGCGGCGATCAACCGCGACCTTGCGATCGCGGCCGCCGAGACCGGGCTGCCGATGGCCTGCGGTTCGATGAGCGTGGCACTCGACGATTCAGACACGGTGAAGGGCTTCACGATCATCCGTGAGGAGAACCCGCACGGCTTCGTCATGGCCAACCTCGGTGCCGGTCGCAGCGCGGAGGACTCCCGCCGCGCCGTCGACCTGCTGCACGCCGACGCCCTTCAGATCCACATCAACCCGGTGCAGGAGACAGCAATGTCCGAGGGCACCCGCGACTTCTCCGAATGGGCACACGGGCTCGAACAGATTGTCGCATCCTGCCCCGTTCCGGTCATCGTCAAGGAGGTCGGTTTCGGCCTCAGCCGTCGCACGCTGGAATTGCTGGCCTCGATCGACGTCCGATTCGCCGATGTCAGCGGCGCCGGCGGCACGGACTTCCTCCGTATCGAGAACGACCGCGCCGGCGCCGAGGACTTCTCCATGCTCACCGGATTCGGCCAATCCGCCCTGGCCTGCCTGCTCGATTCCCCCACCCAGGGGCCCGTGCTCCTCGCGTCCGGCGGGGTGCGCAACCCCTATGACGTCGTCAAGGCCCTTGCCTGCGGTGCGCGGGCCGTCGGGGTTGCCGGCACGTTCCTGCAGGCCGTGCTCGATGGAGGCGCGGACCGTCTCATTGACGTGGTGAACACGTGGCAGTCACAGACCAGGGCCCTCTTCGCCCTGCTCGGAGCCGAGACGGCAGAAGACCTCACCCGCACAGACCTGCTCACGCGGGGCCGCCTCGGCGAATTCTGCCGTCTGCGCGGAATCAATGTCGAGGAGCTGTCCCGACGCTCGGGAAGCTGACCCAGGTCCACGCCTCCGAACGCTCCCACACACGAAACAGCCCTCCACCTCGGCCCCGAAGGGTCCCGGTGAAGGGCTGTTGTTCACTGTGCGCGAGGGGGGACTTGAACCCCCACGACCTTGCGATCACTGGCACCTGAAGCCAGCGCGTCTACCAATTCCGCCACTCGCGCGAACAAGAGAAAACTCTAGCATCGCGGACCCGAAGAGTGAAACCGAGGTCAGCCGAAACGCCCGAAACGTGTCGACGTTCACATTTGCTGCCCGTCCATCTCGCGTCTGAGGTGACGCACGCCTCATCTCCCATGACATCGGCGCTCGTCAGAGGCTCAAGGAGTACTCAGCGACAACCCCTAAGCTGGACGGCCGCCGGGAATCCGAGCAGACCTCGGCCCCGAAATACCCAGTGACGTGAGTTGAGAGCTTCACCGCGTTAGGATTGGGTGTTGGTGTCTCCATCTCGGTGTCCTTTGCCGAGCGTGGACTCACCTAGACAGACTCGCTCGGACGCATAGTCCGGGCTGGTGGCGAAACGTTCGTCACGCGCACGACACCTGAATGAGGAGGTGCCATGGGGATTCTCGATCGTTTCGAGAAGGGATTGGAGAATGTCGTCAACGGCGCCTTCGCCAAAGCATTCCGCTCACAGGTGGAACCGGTCGAACTGGCCGGCTCACTGCGACGCGAAGCCGATAACAAGGCCGCAGTCGTCTCGCGCGGACGGACACTGACCGCCAACCACTACAGCATCGAGCTGTCACCCACAGATTTCGACCGGCTCTCGGGCCTCGAGAACGAACTCCGCTCGGACCTGCGACAGGTGATCGGTGATCACGCGGTCGAGCAGGCCTACAGCTTCGTCGGTCCCGTCTCCGTCGAATTCGTCGAAGCAGAAGATCTCGACACCGGAATGTACCGTGTCGTCTCCAGCACCCAGCGTCCCGACGGATCGCCCGCAGCCCAACCGGCCAACCGCGGCGGCTACGACCCCGTGTCCCGTTCACACAACATCGTGGGTGAAGGACAGGCCAACTCCGGTTCCCGTCCGGTCCCGCCCAGGCGCACCCCGGAACCCACCCCAGCGCCAGTGCGCCAGGCCGCACCGTCCAGGTCGCGCACGATCGATGCGAGCGTCACCATCCACGGACAGGACTACGCACTGCACCAGGGCACGAACGTCTTCGGCCGGTCCTCATCCAGCTCCGATTACGTCATCGACGACCCCGGCGTCTCCCGCCGACACTTCGAGATCACCGTCGAGCGCGATCACGCGGTCGCCAACGACCTCGGATCGACCAACGGAACACTTCTGCGCGGCCGCAAGCTCACCTCGGCGAACCTCTCCGACGGTGATGTCCTCATGGCCGGAGATGCAGAGGTGCGCTACCACGAGATCGAACAGGACGCCCAGTGAGTGAATTCACCGTCACCGTCTTCCGGTTCGCCTTCTTCATCATCCTCTGGCTTTTCGTGCTCGGAGTGGCCGGTGTCCTCAGGCGCGACATCTTCGGTGCCAAAAAGGCCCCCAGGAAGTCTCGCCGAGGCGGCAGAGCCTCCCGTAACGCAGCTCCGAGTCCGGCACCGAGCAGACCAGCGCCGGTCCCCGCGCCGACGCCTGCCCCCGCGAGGTCTCAGGCGCATCCGGGATCCGTTCGCGTCACCGGTGGGCCCTTGACCGGGACCTTGATCACGCTCTCCGGGGCGCCGGTGACCTTCGGGCGTGCGCCGGACAACTCGATCGTCATCAATGACGATTTCGCTTCCAGCCATCATGCGCGAATCGTGGCCGCCAACGGCTCCTGGGTCCTTGAGGACCTGGGCTCGACGAACGGGACGATCGTCGACGGCTCGCCCATGCATTCGCCCATCAGTCTGCGGATCGGCACCCAGATCACCATCGGCCATACGACGCTGGAGACCCAATCGTGACGACCGACGGTACGATCACCCTCCGTTCAGCAGCCCGGTCTCACACCGGGCTGGTGCGTAAGAACAACCAGGATTCCGGCTATGCGGGTCCGAATTTCTTGCTCATCGCTGACGGAATGGGCGGTCACGCAGGCGGCGACGTCGCCTCGGCGATCACCGTCTCCCGCCTCGCCGACCTCGATCGCGAGCCCAGCGGCGAGGACGCTCTGGAGATCCTGCGCACCTCGATCCTCGAGGCCAATGACCGCATCTGCCGCGGTGTCGCCGAGCAGCCCGAGCTCGCAGGCATGGGCACCACGGTCACCGCTCTGCTGAGGGCACCGGGCAACCGGTTCGCACTCGCCCACATCGGCGACTCCCGCGGTTACGTGCTGCGCGACGGGGAACTTCAGACCGTCACCCACGACCACACCTTCGTCCAGATGCTCGTCGACGAAGGACGCATCACCGCTGACGAGGCGGAGACCCACCCGCAGCGATCGGTCGTCATGAAGGTCCTCGGCGACGTCGGAGCCTCCCCCGATCTCGACCTCACCCTGCGCGAAGCCCACGTCGGCGACCGCTGGATGCTGTGCTCGGATGGACTGACCGGCTTCGCGGACATCGACGACATCGCCCGCATCCTCGCCGAGGTCTCAGATCCCGACGAATGCTGCCGTCAGCTCATCGACCTGGCCCTGGCAGGGGGCGGTGCCGACAACGTCACCGTCGTCATCGGCGACGTGCTCGAAGGCACCGTCGACACCGTGCACGGCAGCTCCGTCGGTTCCGTCCACCTCAACCCGAAGTACGCCACGATCGGCACGAACCCCGACGTCGACGAAGCCACCACGGAGACACAGCCCCACTACGGCAACGGCGACATCCCCACCGACACCGTTCCCCTGCAGGCGGTGTCCGACTCCGATAAGCAGGAGCCCACCGCCGAGGTGGTCCCACCCTCCCAGCGCACCGACACGGAGACATCCCACAGGGACGAACCCACCGAGGAGGATGACCTCGACGCTGACGACGACGAGGTCGAAAAGCGGTCCTACCTGGGGTGGATCATCGCGGCCATCGTCATCGTCGCGATCGCCGTAGGCGGATTCTTCGCCTACAACTACATGAACAACCACTACTACCTGACGAATCTCGACGGGAAAGTCACCCTCTACCGTGGCCTCGACACCACCTTGGGACCCATCGAGCTCAGCCAGCTCGAGGACACCACCGACATCGAGGTCGGGACCCTCAACAGCTTTTCGCAGGATCGTCTGCGCGGCTCCATCCAGGCTGACTCCCGCGACGAGGCCGATCGCATCATCGAGAACCTGCGTCAGGAAGCCGACAAGTCCGGCACTGTCTCGGGCAATGCTGAAGACGCCGCGAGCCCCAGCGATCCCGCACCGTCACCACCGAGTTCCCAAGCGGTCGATCCCAGTGATGCCATCACTGAGGAGTCACAGTAATGTCCGCGAACCCCAACCAAGGCGCGCGGCCACGGCCTTATCGCTTGGCTGAACTCGGCCTCCTCATCCTCGCCATCGCCGTATCCACGAGCGCCTATGCCCTCGTCGGACTCGGCACCGAGGACACGATCCCCGCCAATGTCTACCAGTACGCTGCGTGGTTGGCCGCACTCGGCCTCATCATCCACATCGTCGTGTGGTGGAAGGCCAAGTACGCCGACCCTGTTCTCATCCCGATCGCAGTCCTGCTCAACGGCCTGGGCCTGGCGATGATCTACCGGGTCGACCTGGGCCGGGACGAATATCAGAACAGCGGAGTCACCCAGCTGATCTGGATGACCTTGGGTGTCGCTCTGGCCGTCGGCATCATCATCTTCTTAGGTGACCACAGGTGGCTGCGCCGCTACACCTTCCTCTCGGGGTTCGCTGCGCTCATCTTCCTCATGCTCCCGCTGCTTCCCGGCCTCGGCAAGACGGTCAACGGTGCGCGCATCTGGATCGGCGTCGGCCCGATGTCCTTCCAGCCCGGTGAGATCGCGAAGATCCTGCTGGCCATCTTCTTCGCCGGCTACCTCGTGTCCTATCGTGACCAGTTGGTTCTGGCCGGCCCGAAGATCCTCGGCATCCGCTTCCCGCGCCTGCGTGACTTCGGTCCGATCATCATCGCATGGGTGGCCAGCGTCGGCATCCTCGTATTCGAGAGGGACCTGGGCACCTCGCTGCTGTTCTTCGGCCTGTTCGTCGCCATGCTCTATGTCGCGACGAGCAAGGTCTCCTGGATCATCCTCGGACTCGGCTTCTTCGCAGCCGGCGCTGTCGCAGCGACCTTCCTCTTCTCCCACGTCGGGCAGCGAGTCGACGGTTGGCTCAACGCACTCACTGCCGAGGAGTACAACAAAACCCCTGGTGGTTCGTACCAGCTGGTCCAAGGTCTGTTCGGCATGTCCAACGGCGGGCTGACCGGAACCGGACTCGGTGAGGGCCGACCAAATATGGTCCCCTATGCCGAATCCGACTTCATCTACGCCAGCCTCGGCGAAGAACTGGGCATGGCGGGACTCTTCGTCATCCTGCTCTGCTACCTGTTCATCTTCCAACGCGGCATCAAGACCGCCCAGCAGCTGCGCGACGGTTTCGGCACCCTGCTGGCCACGGGCCTGAGCTTCACGATCGCCCTACAGGTCTTCGTCGTCGTCGGCGGCGTCACCCGCCTCATTCCGCTCACGGGTCTGACCACGCCGTTCCTCGCCCAAGGCGGGTCGTCCCTGATCGCAAACTGGATGATCATCGCGCTGCTCCTGCGCATCTCCGACAATGCCAGGCGACCGGTGGAGGAGTTCCACACCGGCGTCCTCAAGATCACGGAGGATCCCGACGACGCCACCGCCTCGGCGCGGGCTGCCGGGAATCGCAATGACACGAGACGTGTCGAGGGAGCACGCGAACACGCGACTGGCGGTCTCGCCACGAATCGCGCCACCAGCGACGATGCGCCGACGACCAACTTCGGCGCCGCCGATCTTGAGACGAACCGGTCAGATGAGGACCCGACGACCAATCTGGGCACTACCGGAGGTGAACGATGAAGAACCCACTGAAACACATCAGCATCGTCGGATTCGTCATGTTCGCGCTCCTGTTCAGCTCCACCAGCTGGGTTCAGTTCGTCACCGCCGACTCACTGAACAACAATGCGCTCAACAACCGCAAGGTCCTCGACCAGCTGGCTCGCGACCGGGGTCCGATCCTCGTCGACGGCAAGAAGATCGCCTACTCCGAGCCGGTCGACGATAAATACAAGTTCCAGCGCAAGTACGGCTCGGAGGGTCTCGACCCCCGTGCCTACGCCTCGATGACCGGATACTACTCCATCGTGTCGGGAGCTTCAGGCATGGAGCGTGCCTCCGGCGAGTATCTCTCCGGGGACTCCGATGCTCTGTTCTACGACAAGGTCGGCAGCCTGGTCACCGGTGAGCAGCCCCGCGGTGCGGCCGTGGAGCTGAGCATCGACCCGAAGGTGCAGAAGGCCGCCTGGGACGGTCTGGGGGACCAGAACGGTGCAGCGGTCGCACTCGATCCGAAGACCGGCAAGATCCTCGCCATGGCCTCGACACCCGGCTGGGACCCCAACCCCATCGCCAGTCATGACTCCTCGACGGCGCAGTCCGCCTTCGAGACGCTCAACAACGCTGAGGACAAGCCAGCCTATAACCGCGCCATCGGCGGCAACCTGTACCCACCGGGCTCGACCTTCAAGGTCCTCGTGGCTGCGGCCGCGCTGGAATCAGGCGATTACAAGCCGGATTCGACACTGAACGGTCCGGCAGAGCTCGACCTGCCACAGACCACCTCTACGATCGGCAACTCCCATCCGGGCGCCTGCCGCAACGGCGGAAGCCCGTCGCTGGCCGATTCGCTCGCCGAGTCCTGCAACACCTCGTTCGCCTCACTCGGAATGGATCTGGGCGAGGATGCGATCAAGGAACAGGCGGAGAAGTTCGGATTCGGCCAGAAGATGGAGATTCCGCTCAACGTCAGTGCATCCACGTTCCCGGAGGACCTCGATCCACCCCAGTTGGCTCAGTCCTCGCTGGGACAGTACGAGGTCAGGTCCACGCCGATGCAGATGGCGATGATGACGGCGGGAATCGCCAACGGCGGCAAGATGATGAAGCCGCAGCTCGTCGACCGGGTTCTGAACGCGAGCACCCTCGAACCCATCAAGGAGATGCGCCCTGCGCAGATGTCACGTCCCGTTTCGGGTAAGACCGCCGATCAGCTGACGACGATGATGGAAGGCGTGGTCGAGGACGGAACCGGCTCGGTGGCCAAGATGAACGGCACGAAGGTCGCCGCGAAGACCGGTACCGCACAGCACGGACCCGGTGCGGCACCGCACGCGTGGTTCATATCATTCGCCCCAGCCGATGATCCGAAGATCGCAGTCGCGGTCGTCGTGGAGAACGGCGGAAACGCGGGCAACGAAGCTTATGGAGCGACGGTCGCAGGACCGATCGCCAAGGACATGATGGAAGCGGTGGTCGAAAAATGAGACCCGTCGAAGGCACCCTGTTGGGAAACCGATACAAGCTCACCTCTCGCATTGCCGTGGGCGGTATGGGCGAGGTCTGGAAGGGCGTCGACTCCGTGCTCGGCCGTGAGATTGCGGCGAAGATCCTCAAGGACGAATACCTGTCGGATACGACCTTCCTCGCGCGGTTCCGCGCCGAGGCACAGAACATGGGACGCGCATCGGACCCCGGAATCGCCGGTGTCTTCGACTACGGCGACGAGCAGGGATCCCCTTATCTCGTCATGGAGTACGTTCCAGGTGAGGCACTGTCGGCGATCATCGAGCGCAGCGCACCCCTGTCGGAGACGGACACTCTGAGCATCGTCTCCCAGTCCGCGCAGGCGCTGGGGGCGGCCCACAAGGTCGGAGTCATCCACCGCGACATCAAACCCGGCAACATCCTCATGACCCCGGACTTCCGGGTCAAGATCACGGACTTCGGCATCGCCCGCGTCACCGACCAGGCTCCGCTGACGAAGACCGGCCAGGTGATGGGCACCGCCCAGTACCTGGCACCGGAGCAGGCCACAGGCAAGGGTTCGGGGTCCGGCTCCGACCTCTACGCTCTGGGCATCATCGCCTATGAGGCACTGGCAGGGCAGCGTCCGTTCACCGGTGACTCGCAGGTCGCGATCGCCATCGCCCAGGTCAATCAGCAGCATCCGCCGCTGCCGGACACGGTCTCCGAACCCTTGCGCCGCTTCGTTGACTGCCTGCTTGAGAAGAAGCCCGAACGCAGGCCCTCGGATGCCATGGCGGTGTCCAGGGCCGCCGATGCGCTGGCCGCAGGCGATGTCGCAGGTGCCGAAGAGATTCTGCCGCAGATGCGACTGGGCAGCGCCGCCTCCGATGCGCTGACCCAGGTCTTCAACAGCCCCGAGCCCGTGCCGACGACCAAGGCGATGCCGGTCACGGCGTCCAACGAGGAGACTCGTGTCTATCCGGGTGCAGCTGCCGCAGGTGTTGCTGGTGCCGGTGCGGCCGGTGCAGCGGGCGCCGAGGCTGCGAACGGCAGCGAACTCGACGCGGAGAATGCAGAGGACAGGGAACTCGACGAGAAGCAGTCGAAGAAGGGCCGCGCCCTCATCTGGATCCTCGCGATCGTCGCACTCATCGCCGTCGGTTCGCTGCTGTGGTTCTTCCTCGGAGGAGGCAACGCCGAGCCCGAGCCGGACCCCAGCACCAGCGCCCCCACGACTTCGCAGGCAGCGAAGACGATCGAAATCGACAAGAGCGATTACATCGGACTGACCGAATCCTCGGCGACTCAGAACCTCGAACGGCAGGGACTGGAAGCCGAGACCCAGACCATCGAGTCCTCCCGCGCAGCGGGCACGGTCGCCGATGTGGGTGAGGGCGACAACGGCTACACCTTCGAAGAGGGCGACACCGTCACGCTCTACATCTCCTCTGGCCCGGCCGAAGAGCCGGTGGAGACGGAGGAACCTGAACCTTCGAGCACTCCCACACCGTCAGAGACCAGCGGCGACGAGGGTTCGGGCTCGAGCAGCAACGACGACGGGGGCTCCTCGAGCAACGAGAGCAGCAGCTCCAACGACACCGGCTCGTCGAATTCCGACAGTGGTTCGAGCAGTGATTCGAACAGTGGTTCCGAGGGCAGCGACTCGAGCAGCACCGACGACGGAGCTGACACCGACTCGGGTTCGAGCAGCGATCCGAACGGCGGCCAGAACGGCAATGACAACAGCGGTTCGAACTCGAACAGCGGGTCCAACAGCTCCGACGACGACGGCGGAAACCCGTCCGGAAACGGCGGCGGCGAAGATCCCAGTGCCGGCACAGACCTGGACGAGTCGATCTTTGGCTGACACCATGCGCTGAGAAGACGAGTAATCTACTTGACATGCGGAGTACTTTCCCACGACGTGGGTGAACCAAGCGGAGGACCAGAATGAATGAACCCAAGGTGCTGTCGGGGCGGTACGAGGTTCGTGCGCTCCTCGGCCGTGGGGGAATGGCAGAAGTGCACGAGGGCGTCGACAACCGGCTCGGCCGGCGCGTCGCGATCAAGCTTCTGCGGTCCGATCTCGCTCGTGATCCTTCGTTCCACACACGTCTCAAGCGTGAGGCGCAGTCCGCGGCAGGGCTGAACCACCCGGGTATCGTCGCTGTCTACGACTCGGGTGAAGAGGACTTCGTGGAGACCGGAGGCTCCAGTGTCTCCGTGCCCTTCATCGTCATGGAGTATGTCGAGGGCCAGACGCTGCGCGAGGTCCTCAACGAGCACGGCACCCTGACCATCGACGAGGCGCTCAACGTCGTCGCCGGTGTGCTCGCCCCACTCGAGTACTCCCACCGCAACGGAATCGTCCACCGCGATATCAAGCCAGCCAACGTCATGCTCACCCCCGAGGGTGACATCAAGGTCATGGACTTCGGCATCGCCCGCGCGCTCAAGGACAACAGCGGGCTGACCCAGACCCAGTCGGTCGTGGGCACCGCCCAGTACCTGTCCCCCGAGCAGGCCCGCGGTGAGGTCGTCGACGCCCGTTCCGACCTGTATTCGACGGCCTGCCTGCTCTATGAGCTCCTCGTCGGCCGGCCCCCGTTCGTCGGAGATTCGCAGCTGGCAGTCGCCTACCAGCACGTGGGCGAGACGCCGAAGCCGCCGAGTTTCTACAATCCCAATGTTCCCCCTGAGGTCGACCGCCTCCTCATGCATTCGCTGCTGAAGGATCGTGACGAGCGCTACCAGGACGCCTATATCTTCCGTGAGGATGTCCTCGCGGCCCGTGACGGTCGTCCCCTGAGCTTCGACGACGACATGGATCGCACCCAGGCGTTCCCGATGGCCGGGGCCATGATGGGTCCTCCGCAGTATGCTCAGGATGCCGAGGTGGAGCCTGAGACGGGTGCCGTGTCGACGATCATGGCCAAGCAGGACGAGCCACCGCCGCCGAGGCGTTCGCGCGCCTGGATCTGGATCGGCAGCATCTTCGTGCTGTTGGCTCTTGCCGCCATCGCTTTGTGGGTCTACGAGATCAACAAACCACCGGACATCATCCAGGTCGAGGTCACGGACGTGGCCAATATGGACGCCGATGAGGCCGAGTCCGCCCTCATCCAACAGGGCCTGAGAGTCGACAGAGACGAGTCGTACAGCGAGGACGTCGACGAGGGCAAAGCCATCAAGACCGATCCCGCCGGCGGCCAGCGAGTGGAGCAGGACAGCGTCGTGAAGCTGGTCATCTCCTCCGGCCCCGAAAGCGTCAAGGTCCCCGATGTCTCCGGCAAATCCGAGGAAAGTGCCCGCAAGATCCTCAACGACGCCAAGCTCCAGGCAGGCACGCACATCTCCCAGAACTCTCCGGACGTGGAGAAGGGCGTCGTCATCGAAACGAAGCCAGGCAACGGCTCCGAGGTGGACGTGGACTCGAACGTCGACCTCGTCGTGTCCTCGGGAATGGTCGAGGTCCCCGATGTGACGGGCAAATCCGCGCAGGAAGCATGTGAGATCCTCGAGGGCGACGACTACCAGCTGGGGTGCACGACCGAAGAGGTCGAGACCGCAGACGAACCCGCGAAGAAGGTCTTCGAACAGTCTTCAGCTGGCGGCAGCGAGGTCAAGCAGGGCTCGGAGATCACTGTCAAGGTGGCCAAGAAGCCGCCGGAGGAGCCATCGTCGCCAAGCATTCCGTCCATCCCCGGAGGAGTCCCCACGTCGCCGTCTGACGACGGTGGCAGCGACGACAGCGGCGATGACACCGGTGGCGACGAGCAGGACAAGGACAGTGACTCGGATGCCGAGGCCATCGGCGGAGGCGGAGGCAACTGGTTCGACGGCTTCTCCGACTCAGGCGCCGACGGCAACCGCTGAGTGAGTCCGACCAGACCCAAGGTCTGAAACGGCTGGGGCCGCCATCGAGAAGTCTCGGTGGCGGCCTCAGTTCGTCTTCTCAGGACAGAGTGAGGAAGAGGTCGGTACGCAGATCCGCTGGATCCATATCGGGGTTCGGCTCTGTCACGTAGACCTCGAAGAACGGCAGGTCCGGGTGGTGTCCGGCATCGACGACCGCCTTCATCAACCCCGCCCAGGCCTCACCCAATCCGTCGTATCCACCGGCATGGGTCAGTGCGGCGATCGATCCTCCGGGCAGCTGGGACGGGACCGCGATGAGGCCTTCGCCCAGTGGCAGGGCCTGCTTCAGCCCCGAGGTGAGCGGAAGGCCGATCTCCAGGTCGACGGTGTCGCTGGGTTGGCGCGTGTACAGCGCGAATGCGGGACCAGCGATCTCCTGCTCAGCCTCGGCCAGGGCAGGGAACAGCCCGGAGAAGGCGGCGTCGAAGTGGCTTGGAAGGTCCTCCATGGCGACATTCCTGACCTCGACGACGGCGGTGGGGACCGGCGTCGCCTCGAACACGGTGAGTTCGGGGAATGGTTCGCTCCGGTTGATACTCGACTCTGACATCAGTGGGTCCTCTCGGTGTGTCTCACGATCCTAATATGCCCAGTAGGGCCACAGGAAGAGTCTGAGCGCGATTGCCTGGCTGTCGTGGCCGTCTGAGCCGGAGTGGCGGTTCGAGCCGGAGTGGCGGCCGCGTAAGTCGGAGCCGCAGCTTAAGCCGGAGTGGCGGCCGGGACGGGCTTCGCCGCAATCGCCGAGGCCATCGGAGACATCGCGGCGGCCCGCGCGGCGGCACCGTCGATACCGCAGACCTCGAGCCAGTTCCCCAGCATCAGATAGCCGCATTCCGTGAGCACGGACTCCGGGTGGAACTGAACACCGAACAATGGCTTCTCACGGTGTTCGATGGCCATCACGACTCCATCATCGGTGCGGGCGGTGACCAGGAACTTCTCGAGATCGATGGTCTCATCAACGATCGCCAGCGAGTGATAGCGGGTTACGGTCAGCGGGTTCTTGCAACCGAAGAAGATGCCCTGACTGTCGTGAGTGATCACCGAGGTCTTTCCGTGCATCAGCACCGGCGAGTGGGTCACTGTGGCACCGAAGACCTCTCCCAGCGCCTGATGGCCCAGGCAGACTCCGAACACCGGGGTGCCAGACGTCTCCGCCCAGGCGATGAGGTCCGGGCACACTCCCGATTCGGCCGGCACTCCCGGGCCCGGCGACAGCAGGACACCGTCGTACTCCGATGCCAGGGCCACGACGGCCTCGGCGCTCAGGTCGTCATTGCGGATGACATGAGTTTCGGCTCCGAGCTCACGGACGTAGGACACGAGCGTGTAGACGAAGCTGTCGTAGTTGTCGATGACGAGGATCTTTGTCATTGGCCACCGCTTCCATCAGTCACAGTTGCATTGTTGAAGGGCATGTAGGGGGCGACGACCGGAAAGACGTACTGCATGAGCAGCAGCACCACGGCCGCGATGAGGATGAGGGCGAAGATGAGTTTGATGAACCAGTTGCCCGGAAGCAGTCGCCAGATCAGACCGTACATTCTCAGGCACCACCGTTCTTGCTGACCTTGTCGTAGGCTTTCGAATCTTTGATGTTCTCCGGTGCACCGTCGCCGGCCGGAGTCCAGTCGGTGAGCTCGGCGTAGGCGACATAGCGCTCTCGGGCCGAGAACATCGGGTTGCAGGCCGTCATCGTGAGGATCCGGTCCTTGCCCTTGAATTCCGGCTCGTTGGGGACCGGTGCGAGCACCTCGACGGCATCGGGGAGGATGATGTCGAAGTTGCGGAACGTATAGGTGTAGAAGCCGTCCTTGGTCTGGACGATGATCTCATCGCCGGGACGCAGCTGCGCGATCTGGTTGAGCGGTTTACCGTAGGTGACGCGGTGGCCGGCGATCGAGAAGTTGCCGACTTCGCCCGGCATCGCAGAGTTCGGGTACCGACCCACGCCCATCCGGTTGAGGACGGGTTCGAGATCGACGCCCTCGGCGACCGTGCGGTAGTAGTCGTCGCCGAAGCGCGGAATGTAGAAGATGCCGAACGCTTCGTTCTTCTCCACCGGATCCGACACGACAGGCTCGTCCGGGTCGTCCGGAAGCTCGTTGGGGTCCTGGTTCTGCCAGTCATCGGTGAGCTGGTCGGCCAGCACCTCGTTGTCGCGGTTGGCTTCGATATCGGTCCACCACAGCTGCCAGACCACGAACAGGATGAGAACCATTCCGGCGGTGATGCAGAGCTCGCCGAAGGTGCGGATGGTGCCGCGAACTGGGCCCAGCGGCTCACGCTCCGGCTTCTGCCTCCGACGGTTGGTGCGACGACCTCCGTCGTGGTGTCCGCCGCCGTTCTGTGCACTGTAGTTCTGTGCGCTGTAGTTCGCAGCGTCCGCACCCGCATGGGCGCCGAGGTTGGGATCCGTTGCGCTGTTGACCGCGGGCATGACCTGAGTCGAGTCCGAGTAACCGAGCGGCGCATCGGAGTAGACGGCGGTCGGAGCCCCGCTGGCGGCCGCAGCTTCAGCCTCGCGACGTCGGAGTTCACGGCGGCTGGGAAGTGGTTGATCGGCCGCTGAAAGCGACCCGGATCCGGGGTTCGAACCTGCGCCTGAATTCGGTGCCCCGCCGAGGTCGGGTGCCGAGGCCATGGGTTCTGTGGACGGGTTCGCTCCGTCACCGCCGTATCCACCCTGTGATTGGTGTCGTTCATTCGCCGGGTGATGCGAGGAATTCTGCCTCTGAGCAGGACGAATAGTGGGTCGCGATGACGCGTCTGCGTCTGATTCGTTACCCGGGAAGGGACCATTCACCACTGCTGCACCGTGCCTATTGTTTCGAATCCGGGGCTCGCCCAGAGGGCAAGCGGGGACACCGTATTGCACTTTATCGCATGAAACTGCACAAACAGGTCGTTCTCAGGGTAGTTGGAGTTTTTAAAACTGCCGGATGTCACGAGTAGACTGATGTCCGATTGTCCCTATTCATCAATCGGTGACCTCAGCAATGGTCGGCCGTATAAGGAGTACTCGTGGCCAAGTCCAACGGACGGACCCAGCGCCCCCAGCGCACTTCTCGCAACTCGTCGAAGGCCAATGTCGAAACCAAGACCCAGCCGAACGACGATGTCGAGGCAGTAGAGGACTCGCAGGTCGAACAGACGGAGGGCCCGGGGGACGAGAGCCTCGAGGGTGACCTCCTCAATCTGGATGACTCCTCCGACAAATCCGACGTGCTTGCCGACGATGATGACATCGACGGCGACGCTGAAGTCGCCGACGCCGAAGTTGCCGACGCCGATGCCTCCACTGTCGACGACAACGCTGCAGATGATGAGTCGGCCGAGAAGTCCACGGCAGCGGCAGCGGCCACCGGCAAGAAGTCCACATCGAAGGGCTCCGGGGCCAAGAAGACTGCCGCCGCTGATGAGGCTGATGCAGCCGACACAGCCGACGAGTCCACCGCCGACGTCAAGAAGACTGAGAAGTCCGAGAAGGTCGACAAGGCAGCCAAGTCCGACAAGGACAGCACATCTGCCGACAAGAGCAGGACCACCAAGGGTGCCTCCGCTAAGGGCTCGTCGGCCAAGGGCTCTGCTGCCAAGGCGTCATCGGCCAAGCGCACCTCGCGTTCGGGCAATCCAGCCAAACGCCCTCAGGGTCGCAAGACCGCCTCTTACACCTCGCAGTCCGGTCAGCAGACGATCAAGCCCAATCCTCGCTGGTTCCTGCCAGTGCTCATCGGCCTCCTGCTCATCGGCCTGATCTGGCTCGTGACCTTCTATGTCTCGCAGGGAGCGTTCCCAGTCGAGGCTTGGCAGAACTGGAACATCCTCATCGGCTTCGCCTTCTTCGTCGCGGGGCTGATCATGTCCACGCGCTGGAGGTAGTCGGCAGGCACCACGCCTGCTGACGAATGACGGGGGTTGCGGCGACAACCGGGTGTGCGCACCCGCAGGTCGACGCTACCCCCGTTTTTCGTTGACGTTCCCGTCGTCAGACCAGGCCGCACGGCGGTCACCTGCGGGTAGAGTGTTAGCCCGCAATTGACGTTTCAACGGCCTCTACTGGCACTTGTCCACAGGAACGAAGTTATACCCAAGCCGGGAATGTCGCTTGTGTATAACTTATTTTGAGCCTGTGACCTGGCGAAATACACATATGTAAGTTATCCACCATGTGGATAAAGGTTGTGGACAACTAGATTCAAACCGCGAAGGCGCTAATTATTCACGGAAGTCTGATATAGGCCTGAGAGTCATTGCGCCCACCTGTGTGGATGGTCATCTGTGCTCTTCACAAGGCGATGCTCTTCACAGGGCGGTGATCTGCCAGGCGTCGTTGATCTGCCACGCGCTGGCGGCGAGCATCAGGAGAAGCAGCCCGAGGGCCGCAAGTGCGAACATCAGAGTCGACTGCTTCTTCGGCACCAGCAGAGCACCGCAGCCGAGCACGAAACCGGCGATGAGCCCTCCGAGGTGGGCCTGCCAGGACACTCCTGCGACGAGGAATCCGTATCCGAAGTTGAGGGCAACGAACAGCACGACCCCCGTAATGTTGCGGTCGAGCTTCCGGGTCGGCACCAGCAGCACGCCGATGATCGCAAAGACCGCACCGGAGGCACCGATGTTGTTCGTCACCCAATCCACAGAGAACGGCTTCGCAAGAACGAGAACCATGACTGATCCACCGATCGCTCCCAGCAGATAGAGGACGAGGAATCGCCAGCGGCCAAGAGCTCGCTCGACGAATGATCCGAAGAAGAACAGGCCGATCATATTGGCCAGGAGATGGAACGGTGAGGGCTGTTCGTGCACCAGAGCCACTGTGAGAACCCGCCACGGCTGTTCGAGCACGAGGGCGGGTACGAAGCTCAGCCGATGGGTCAGATCCAGGCTGGGCAGCAGTTGGGCCAGGAAGACCACGCCTGTGAGGATCATGATCACACTGGTGACCAGCGGAGGGGTGACAGAAAGGGCCCGGCCGGTCTCCCGGGCCGAGCCCTCCTGAGGTGTGTCCATCACACCATGGTACTCAGTTCAGTCAGCCTCAGTACTCCTGCACAGCAGGTACCGTTGCTCACCGGCGAATCGGAGTCAGCCGTTGATGTCGACCGATTCCAGGACGACTGGCTCGACTGGCTTGTCCATGGCAGCGGTGCGGACGTTGTTGATCTCGTCGACGACCTTCTGCGAGGATTCGTCGGCGACCTCGCCGAAGATGGTGTGCTTGCCGTTGAGCCATGGGGTCTCAGCGGTTGTGATGAAGAACTGCGAACCGTTGGTGCCGCGTCCCATCTGCTTGCCGGCGTTGGCCATGGCCAACAGGTACTTGCGATCGAACTGGAGTTCCGGGTGGATCTCATCATCGAAGGTGTAGCCCGGGCCGCCGGTGCCGGTGCCCAGCGGACAGCCGCCCTGGATCATGAAGTCCGAGATGATGCGGTGGAAGTTGAGGCCGTCGTAGAAGGGGCGCTTGGTGGGTTCGCCGGTGGCAGGGTCGGTGAATTCGCGCTCACCCTTGGCCAGTTCCACGAAGTTGGCAACAGTCTTCGGCGCGTGGTTGCCGAAGAGGTTGATGGTGATGTCACCATGGTTGGTGTGCAGGACTGCTGTGTGCGTAGAAGCTGTAGTCATAGGGCCATTCTTCCACGCCCCGGGGGCTTCCGCAGATTCCGCCAGCTCGGTTTGCAGACTCTGTCAGCGTTTCTGCAGACAATTTCATGACGGCGTGATGTCCGGCGGCTTGCACCTAGGCCGTAGACTGAGACTGATCAATTGACCCCGACAAAGAGGATTGGGAATGTTCATGTCGAAGAAGTCAGCTCGAGATCCGTTCACTTCGAAGCTCGATTCCGCGAAGAAGACGTCACTCCGAGTCCTGGCCGATGCCAGCGGGGCCGCAAGTCCAAAACTCCGCGAAGCCGCTGACAAGGCACGCCCTCAGGTCGAGGCGCTTGCAGAGAAGGCTCGACCGCAGGTCGAAGCACTGGCCGATCGGGCCGAAGGTCTTGCCGTCAAGGCCCGCCCTCAGGTCGAAGCATTCGCCGACAAGGCGAATGACCAGGTTCACGCCTGGGCGGACAAGCTCGATGCCTACCGCCCCGAGGCCACCGAACGCGCCGGTAAGTTTGCGAGCAACGCCGCCAACTCGCTTGCAGCAGTTGAGACCCCTCAGCTCGTCGACGATCTCGCTGTGCGCCTGACCGGCGACAAGAAGGCAGTGAAGAAGGCCCGCAAGGCCCTCACGAACGCCGGAAAGCGAATCCAGAAGGACACCGCACGCAAGTCCGGTGGCGGCAAGGCCGCTGTCGTGTGGACCTTGGTCATCGGCTCGGCAGCCGGAATCGGCTACTACGTGTGGAAGAAGGCGCAGCCGGTCGAGGACCCATGGTCGACACCGCTGCCCAACAACCGTCCGGAAGATGCTCGCCCGGTCGGCTCGACCCCCGCATCCCGCCAGGGAACAGCACCCGAGGTCTCGCAGACCGCAGTGCCCGAGTCGAAGACTGCCGCCGCCCCCACGGCAGCACCGACTCCGAAGCCTGCAACCGAGGCCAAGGACACCAAGGCAACGCCGGCGACCATCGTCAAGCCTGCCGAGGATTCGAAGTCAGCCACCGAGACGGCGGACGACAAGAACGCCAAGCACTGATCTGTCGGGAGGGGTCGACTGACATGGTCAGCTGACCGGGCGATCGACCGACCCAGACAGAGAGAACAGCTCCCGCCGCTGAAGTTCGCTCACGTGAAGACGTGAGAACA
Source organism: Brevibacterium sp. RIT 803 (assembly GCF_016892625.1). Classification (GTDB taxonomy): domain Bacteria; phylum Actinomycetota; class Actinomycetes; order Actinomycetales; family Brevibacteriaceae; genus Brevibacterium. The sequence goes on along the minus strand of NZ_JAFEMW010000005.1, from coordinate 275,283 downwards.
ACAGCGGCGGGAGCTGTTCGTCATTCACCCAGAACCTCACGTCTGTTGGCCGGCCCACCGCCCCGGAAGCGACCCGAGATGCGGACTGCCAGCAGTCCCGCGATCGTGAAGGCAAGTGTCGCTGCGAGGATGAGCAGAATCGGGGCCGTCCATCCATCGGTGACGTTGCCCAGCCACCCTGCGAACGGCGGGGCCAATGTGGCGGCGAGGTAACCGCCTCCCTGCACCCGTGCCGAGGCCGAGGCGGTTTCCCGGTCGCTTCCGGCGGTGCGGGCGATGATGGAGAAGATCGCGGTGAATCCGCCGCCCTGAGCGATTCCGCCGGTGATCGCCCACAGCACGTATGAGCTCGGAGCGAGCAGCAGTCCTGTCGGGAGCGAGAGCCACAGCGCGGCGATGATCGCCACAGGCACCCAGGGCTTGGTTCTGGCCGCCAGCAGCGGCACACCGAATGCGCCGAGGATGGCTGCGACCTGGAACAGCGAGGCGGTCCCGCCCGAGGCTGCCGAGTCCAGCCCTCCTGTGTCGGAGAGGATCGAGGGCAGCCAGGTGGTGGTCGTGTAGTAGGCAATCGACTGTCCGCTGAAGGTGATCACGAGCAGTGCGATGATGGCACGGAATTCGGGAGGTGCCTCGCGCCAAGGACGACGTACCGGTGTGGGTGCAGGTGACGTTGGCGCATCCGTCGAGGCTGCGAGGATCGCGTTGCGTCGGATCCGCAGCCGGATCACGAACAGCCAGTAGAAGAGTCCGATCACGGCCAGAGCACCCCAGATGGCCACGGCCCACCGCCACCCGACCGCTGCAGCCAGGGGACCCGTGCCGAGCAGGGTGATCATGGAGCCGACATTCATTGTGGCCGAGTACAGGCCCGTCACCATCGACACCTGGCTCCATGGGACTTCGCGCCGGATGATCACCGGCACCGCGATATTGCCCAGAGCGATGGCGAAGCCGATGATTCCCGTGCCCGCGAGCACGAGCCAGGGCGGACCGAGCGAGCGCAGCACGGTTCCGAGGAGCACACCGGTGAGGCAGGACAGCACCGTCGCCTCCGCACCGAAGCGTCCGATGGTCTTCCCGGCAACAGGGGTGACGAGGGCGAACAGCAGGACCGGCAGACCGGTGAGGAGGCCCACCCCTGCAGCGCTCAGCCCGGTGTCGTCCTGAATGTCACCGAGGACGGCGGTCGGTGCGATGATCGGTGCCCGCAGGTTGATCGCCAGAACGACGATGCCCACGACCATCCACGGCAGCATCCGCCGGGCGACGGAAGGGTCCTGCTGGTTCACATGCGCTCGGGCACGCGGATGCCCAGGACGCCGAGACCGGCTTCAAGCACCTCGAGGACCGTCTGGCTCAGACGGAGCCGGGAATCGCGCACCTCGACGGATTCGGCGATGAGGACCGGGCACTGCTCGTAGAACGAGGTGAACGACTGGGCGAGGTCGAAGAGGTACGTGCACAGCCGGTGCGGCGTGGAGCCGGCGACCACCTCGGCGAGGACATCGGAGAACCCGAGGATCGCCAGAGCAAGATCACGTTCGGCAGCCTCGCCGAGGTGGATCGGCGCAGCCGTGAACGCATCCCCGTCCGCCTTGCGCAAGATCGAGCGGATCCGGGCTCCGGCGTACTGGAGATAGGGTGCGGTGTTGCCGATCGGGGCGAGCATCCGGTCGAGGTCGAAGGTGTAGCTCGTGTCGTGGGCGACGGAGAGGTCGGCGTACTTCACAGCGCCGATGCCCACGATCTGTGCGACCTCGGCTTCCTCTTCGGGGCTGAATTCGGCGTTCGACTCCTGCAGTGTGGTCTTCGCGCGGGCGACGGCTTCATTGAGGAGTTCGGCCAGGCGCACGGGGGAACCGCTGCGGGTGCGCAGGATCTTCCCGTCGTCACCGAGCACATTTCCGATCTTCACGTGCTCGACCGCGACCTCCTCGGGCAGCCAGCCAGCGGCTCGAGCGATGGAGAAGATCATTTCGAAGTGCATCGCCTGCGGGGTGCCGACGACGTAGAGGGCACGATCGGCCCTGAGTGTGCGCACCCGATGACGGACGGCCGCGAGGTCCGTCGTGGCGTAGCCGTAGCCGCCGTCGGACTTGCGGATGATGAGCGGCAGAGGTTCGCCCTCACGACCGGTGAACCCCTCGGGGAAGACGCACAGGGCACCGTCGCTGATGCGGGCCAGGCCCTTCTCCTCGAGCTCTGCGCAGACCGCGGCAAGGTCATCGTTGTAGATGCTCTCACCTGCCAAGTCCTCATCGGTCAAGGTCACCTCGAGGAGCGAGTAGATATTGTTGAAGTAGATCCGTGAGAACCCGACGAGGCGCTCCCAGAGTTCGAAGGTCTGCTCATCGCCGCCCTGCAGTGCGACCACTCGGGCACGTGCGCGAGTGGCGAAGGCCTCATCGCTGTCGAACTTCGCCCGCGCGGCCTGGTAGAAGGCATTCGGGTTGGCCGAGATGTCCTGGGCCGTCTCCGATTCGATGCCGACGTCAAGGAGGTGTTCGATGAGCATGCCGAAGGGAGTGCCCCAGTCACCGATGTGGTTCTGGCGCACGACCGTGTTGCCGAAGTATTCGTGGGTCCGGGCCAGCGCGTCGCCGACGACGGTGGTCCGCAGGTGGCCGACGTGCATCTCCTTGGCGACGTTGGGGGCCGAATAGTCGATGACTATGCGCGCTCCGCTCGTCTCTGGCTCGACCTCGGTGGCGGTTCCCTGGTTCAGGGTCGATGCCAGGAACTCGGGGGTGAAGGTGAGGTTGATGAAGCCCGGACCGGAGATCTCCGGGGTCTCACAGATCCCCTCAAGGTCGAGGTTGGCCACGATCGTGGTCGCGATGTCGCGCGGTTTGGACTTCAGCTCCTTCGCCAAGGGCAGAGCCACGTTGGCCTGGAAGTCGGCGAACTGGCTGCTCCTGATCACAGGGTCGCGTCGCGTGAAATCCTCGCCGAAGGACTGTTCGAGGGCGAGTGCGAAACGATCGTTGAGAAGCGAAGTCAAAGATGGCATGCCACCATTCTATTGGTCAGGGCCCGACTGCGCCGCATGGGCCGCGTCACCTCGACGCCCGAATCCGAGCATCCGCGCCGACGAGATCTCGCAGAGCGTGCAAATTGGCTGGGCATCCTCCTCTTTCACAGCTCCGTGTCCGTGCATGCTTGTAATGTGGGTCACGTGAATTCCAACACTTACCTCCGGTACCCGCACATCCACGGTGATCTCATCACTTTCATTGCCGACGATGACGTGTGGCTCGCCGCCGCCGAGGGTGGGCGCGCTTGGCGTCTGACCTCGGATCATGCTCCCGCGCGCAGCCCGAGGTTCTCCCCCGATGGCTCCCGTATCGCCTATGTCTCGCACCGCGATGGCCACCCTGAGCTCATGCTCGCCGAGGTGGCTTCCGGTTCTCTGCGTCGGCTCACCTGGCTGGGGTCGACGGCGATGACGATGCTCGGTTGGGCCGACGATGAGCGCGTCCTCATCGGCTCAAACGCCGGCGAGTTCGAGTCACGCAATCACGTGGTCAGGTCAGTGGGAATCGACGGCAGCGTCGAACGCCTGTCGTGGGGCAGAGCCTCGGGAATGGCCCATCATCACTCATCGGTGACCGCCCTGGCCACTCCCTACAGTCGTGAACCCGCGCACTGGAAGCGCTACCGAGGGGGAACCGCGCCCCGACTCTGGCTTGATCGCAGCGCAGACGCCACGGGCAGCGGAGTCCAGTGGCAGCGGCTGCTGCGCAACGAAGAGGCGTCGCTGACCGACCCGCTGTGGGTGGGAGACTCACTGGTCATCACTTCTGACAAGGCCGCGAGCTTCCCCCACCATGCCAATGAGCAGGCCAACCTCTGGATCTGGGACGGTCTGGCCACACGCAGCGATGGGGATCCGGGTGAGCCTCGACAGCTGACGTTCCAGACCGAAGCCGAAGGGTACGTCCGCAATGCGACGACCGACCGGACGCGCATCGTGTGGCACAGCCGCGGCGAGATCCGCATCCTCGACAGCCTCGATGCCAGCATCCGGACCCTCGAGGTGCAGCTTCCAGGTACCCAAGTGCAACCGCTCAACCTCGACTCGAAGTCCAGGATCGGCAACATCGCCCCAGATCATGAGGGTAACGCCTCCCTCATCGAATGGCGGGGAAAGACCTTCTGGTTGGCTCATCGTGAGGGCCCCGCACGAGCGTTGTGCGCGGACTCTTCGATCCGCACACGCCTCCCGGTGGTGCTCGGACAGACCGGACAGGCGGCCTACGTCACCGACGTCGAAGGCGACGATGCCATCGAGGTTCGCGCCACCTCGGCGACGGCGACGGAACGTCGGATAGGGGCTGGCGCCCTCGGACGAGTTCTGCACATGACCTCCGATCCGTCCGGAAAGACCTTAGCCACGATCTCCCACGACGGAAGCGTCCGTCTCGTCGAGGTCGGCAACGGCAAGATCCGACTGGTAGGACATTCGGGCTTCGGCGAGGCCAGGTCTCCCGAGTTCTCACCGGACGGACGGTACCTCATCTGGTCACAGCCCACTCAGGGTGAGGAGCAGCTGGCGCAGCTCATGCTCATCGACACCAAATCAGACCATGAGGCGCTGGCGCTGACCAGCGGGAAGTACAACGACTACTCCCCCACATTCACCGCCGACGGCAAATACGTGGTGTTCCTGTCTGACCGGACTTTCGATCCTGCCTACAATCAGCACTCCTTCGACCTGTCGTTCAACGGTGTGACCAGACCGTGGCTGCTGCCGTTGAGCGCCACTGAGCCGGCTCCATTCGGACCGACCTCAAGCGGGTGGGCGATCAGCGAACTGACCGATGAGGCGTCGAAGGCAGAGAAGACCAAGGCGGAGAAGTCCAAGGTCACCACCGTCGAGTTGGAGGTCGAGGGCGCCGAAGAGCGGATCCTCGCGTTCCCCGTCTCTGCCGGTGTCTTCCGGAAGCTTGAAGCCGCTGTCGGCGGAGTCCTGTGGATCCGTGCCGGGGAATCGGAGGACGGCGTGCTCGGCACCGACCTTGATGCCCCTCCCACAGAGTCGATCCAGTACTTCGACTTCGCCAAACGCAAACTCGTCACCATCGTCGACAAGGCAGATGCCTATTGGGTGAGTGGGGATGGCAAGCTCATGGTCGTCTACGATGACGGCGACGTGACTGTGCGTCCCAGCAACCGCAAGGTCGAAGACGACGATGACGAGTGCGTCGCGGTGGATCTCTCCCGGCTGCGCTTCGAACTCGACCAGCGTGCCGAGTGGCTGCAGATGTTCGAAGAGAACTCGCGCATCATGCGCGATCACTATTGGCGTGCAGACATGAACGGCGTGAACTGGGAAGGGATCACCCTGCGGTGGCGCCGAGTCGCCGCGAAGGCGCTGACCCATGATGATCTCGTCGATGTGCTGTGGGAGACGGTCGGGGAACTCAACACGTCTCATGCCTATGTCACGCCCTCGAATGCCTTGGGCAACCCGTCGAAGCGACTCGGGTTCCTCGGCGCTGACCTGGAACGGACACCGAGCGGATGGCAGATCGCACGGATTCTGCCCGGTGAGAGCAGCGAACCCGCCGCCAGATCGCCATTGCGTCAGGCAGGTGTCGGAGCTCAGGAGGGCGACATCATCCTGGCTGTCGATGGCCAACGGGTCGATGAGGTGCGCGGCCCCGCCGCCCACCTGCAGGGAGCCGGCAACAGGATCGTCGAACTCACCCTGCGCCGTGGTCGCAAGGACCGAGTGGTGGCAATCGTGCCGCTGACCAGCGAGGAGAAGCTGAGGTACCAGGACTGGGTGCGATCGAGGCGGGAGTATGTGAGGTCGAAGTCCGAGGGACGTGTCGGGTATGTGCACATCCCGGATATGATGCCCAACGGTTGGGCGCAGCTGCATCGCGACCTCAGGCAGGCGATGTCGGCCGACGCTGTCATCGTCGATGTCCGATTCAACCGGGGCGGTCATACCAGCGCCCTGGTGGCCGAACGCTTCGCCGATCGTGTCATCGCCTGGAACGCTGTGCGCAACTACGATGCCATGATCGCCGACCCCGAAGACGCACGCCGAGGCCCCGTGGCCTTCGTCGCGAACGAGTTCTCGGGCTCCGACGGTGACATCATCAATGCCCGTGCTCAGGCCAAGGGCTTGGGTCCCGTCATCGGTGTGCGCACCTGGGGCGGAGTTGTCGGCATCGACGGCCGCTACGACCTCGTCGACGGCACCGGTGTGACTCAGCCGCGCTACTCCTTCTGGCTTGAGGGCAAAGGCTGGGATGTTGAGAACTACGGTGTCGAACCTGATATCGAGGTCGAGCATGATCCCTCACAGCTGTTCAGTGAGGACGATCTGCAACTCGACCGCGCCATCGCCGAGGTGCTCTCCGGCCTGGAGAAGACCTCTGCGGCCACGCCCCCGGAATTCCCGGCCCCGCGCGTGCAGACACCCCCGAAGCCCCAGGCCCCGATCGCGCCCACGGAGTAGCCCCGGCCGCGCCCACGGGCTACTCCCCGCGGCGCCCAGGGGCTTTCGCGTCAGCCGATTACTGTCCGCAAACGGTTTTTACTGTCTGCAAACGTTCGCCGTAGAGTCACCTGGCGACCGTTTGTGGACAGCAAATCGGCGTTTCACGCACGCTCACCGTCGACAGTAACGAGCGCCCAGAGGCCGAACGCCAGGAGCACGAACCCGGAGATGATCCCGCTGAAGACGGGGATGAATGCTGGGACCGAGGCGAAGAAGGCGATGAAGCCGGCAATGCCGCACAGGGTGACGACCGTGGCGAGAATATGGAACCGGTCGAGTTTGAACACGTGGCCGAGAGCATAGAAGTGGGTGCCGACGACGAACGCCACCCAGGCCACGCCGAGTTCTGGATGTCCTAAACCGCTTAGCAGGCGCGTGCCTCCGAAGAGCGCCAGCGCTTCGATCCCGACGATGATCCAGTAGCTGCGTCCGAAGGGAACGGTCCGACGCGATCCGGCCGCAACCTGCCCCTGGGCTGACTGGGCTGACTCAGCGACCGCCGCGTGCTGGACTGGCTCAGTGTGCCCGGCTGACTCAGCCTGCCCCTCGGCCGACTCGACGGATTCGCCGGACTCAGCGAATTCGACGGACGCAGCGGACGAGACCTCGGCGCGCTTCATGCGGCTCAGTGAACGAATCGCGAAGAACACGATGACGGCGAAGGCCGCAGTCCCCGTGACGAGGACGAGGATACGGCCCAGGGTCGAAAACGATGCGCTGTTGATGATGAGGAACACCAAGCCGAATGCTCCTCCGATGAGGGAGCCGACCTCCGCACCGGCAGCCGGTTGCGGTCGGGACTTACGGGGTTGAGTCATCACTGCCCTCTCGAGTGTGCATGGATTCCACGGGAATACGAGGATCGGTTCTACCCTCACATTCTCGCACTCCGCACCGGATGTTCCCGTGAACGCGCAGAAACGATGGCGATTCACGATTCCGACTTCAGCGCCCAGACCTCACCGGTTCAAGGGTATTGACCTTCGCGCTGAACTGGTGTTCACTTGAGGTGAACGTTGATTCACTTTCTTTCGGGATCGGCTGCCGCCGCCCGAAGAACACCAGCTTGAGGAGGCAAAGATGCCAGCTACACACGGATCCGCGGCCGCTGCGCAGGAGTTCGCCGACATCCTCTACGAGGTTGAGGAGTCCTATGCGGTCATCACCATCAACCGCCCAGAGTCGTTCAATTCCTTCCGATCACAGACAGTTGACGAGCTCATCGAGGCGCTGACTCTGGCCTGGGGCGATATTCAAGTCCGCTCGATCATCCTCACCGGTTCCGGGCAGAAGGCATTCTGTGCCGGAGGGGACGTCAAGCAGAAAGCGAAGACCGGCGACTACGGCCCCAGCCGCTACGGGATGTTCCGCATCTCTGAACTCCACAAGACCATGCGATCCGTGCCGAAGCCCATCATCGCCGCCGTCAACGGCGTCGCCGTCGGCGGCGGCAATGTCCTCAACACGCTGTGCGACATCACGATTGCCGCCTCCCACGCCCGCTTCGGGCAGGCCGGACCCAAGGTCGGATCCTTCGACGCCGGCTACGGCACGGCGTTCCTGGCCCGAATCGTGGGTGAGAAGCGGGCACGCGAGATGTGGTACTTCTGCGAACTCATCGACGCCCAGAAGGCCGAGATGTGGGGCTTGGCCAATGAAGTCGTCGAAGCCGACCAGCTCATGCCCCGAGCCAAGGAACGAGCCCGAGCACTGGGTCTCAAGGCGCCGACGGCCCTGCGCTTCCTCAAGCAGTCGTTCAATGCCGACTCCGAGATGCAGACCGGTTTCACCAATCTGGCAATGAGCGCCCTCGACCTGTACGCGCACTCACCCGAGTCACATGAGGGCGCTGCCGCCTTCGCCGAGAAGCGCGATCCCGACTTCAGCACCTTCGACAACGCGTACTGAACCACAGGCAATCAGGCGGATCAGCCCACCAGAACAGAGGATCACAGTGGACTTCGCAATCACTCCAGAGGCCCAGTCGCTGCTCGACACTGCAGCGGCCTTCGAGGAACGCCTCATCTCCGAGGCACGTGACCGGGAGAATGCCGGAAGGATCGGCACCGATCTGACACTGGAGATGGGCAGCGCCGGTCTCATCGCCCCCGAACTCTCGCCCCACCTCGGCGGGCAGGGCCAGACGAAGGTGACCGCGGGACTGGTGACCGAGGCCATAGCTCGCGGCGACCTCAACGTGGCGTATCTGCAGGTGGTGGGCTCATTGATGGGTCAGGTCATCGCGCGGAACGCGAGCGCCGAGGTAGCCGAACACTATTGCCGCCTCATCACTTCCGGTGCCGAAACAGTGGCCATCGGCCTCTCCGAACCCGACGCCGGCTCAGATGCCGGCAATCCCCAGAGCACCGCCAAGCGTGACGGTGGGGATTGGATCATCAACGGCACGAAATCGATGTCACTGGCGCTGACCTCGACGGCCGCAGTCATCTTCGCGAGGACCGATCCGAACGCGAAACGAGGCAAGGGCATCTCCGCCTTCCTCGTCGACCTCGATGCCCCAGGGGTCGCCCGCACCCCAATCACCGATATGGGACAGTCCGCGGTGGCTCGTGGCTCGGTGGACTTCACCGATGTCAGGGTTCCGGGCGATCACCTCCTCGGCGCGGAGGGAGCAGCGTTCTCCCAGGTCATGCAGGGCTTCGACTTCTCCCGTGCTCTCATCGGTCTGCAGTGCACGGGCAGTGCCACCAGAGCGATCGAGGACGCCTGGGACTATGTGAAGGGTCGGGAGGCATTCGACCAGCCGCTGTCGAAGTTCCAGGGCGTCTCATTTCCCCTTGCCGAGGCGGAGACGAAGATGGCCGCCGCCAGGCTGCTGTGTCTGAACACCCTGTGGCTCGGTGACGAAGGCCTGCCCCACACCTCACAGGCGGCGATGTGCAAGTGGTGGGCTCCTCTGGAGTCCTATCACGCCATCCATCAATGCCTCCTTCTGCACGGCCAGAACGGCTACAAGCAGGATCGTGACGTGGAGAAGCGTCTCCGGGACGTGCTCGGCATGCAGATCGGGGACGGAACCGCACAGATCATGAAACTCGTCATCGCCAGGGAGTCGGCCGGACGCGCCTTCGCCCCCTGACCAGCACACATCCGACATCGGCAGCTGACAAGCACAACTGAGACCAGCACCATCCGAAGGGACCACACATCATGTCTGCACTGGACAATCGCATCATCATCGTCACCGGCGCCGCCTCGGGGATCGGCAGAGGCATCGCCACCCGCCTGGCCGCAGACGGAGCCACCGTCGTCGTCGCCGACCTCGACGAAACGAAGTCACAGGAGACCGCCTCGGCGCTGGGAAATGATTCCATCGGCGTCGCCGTCGATGTCACCGATCGGGCCAAGGTCGATGCCATGACCGCCCAGGTGGTCGAGACGTTCGGCCGCATCGACGTCCTCGTCAACAATGCCGGCTGGGACAAGGTCGAGCCCTTCATGGACTCGACAGCCGAGACCTGGGACCGAGTCATCGCGATCAACCTGATCGGCACCCTCAACTGCACGCAGTCGGTCGCCTCACACATGATCGCCGCCGAATCCGGGGCCGTGATCAGCATCGGCTCCGATGCCGGACGCGTGGGCTCGAGCGGGGAGGCCGTGTACTCGGCGGCCAAGGGAGGCATCATCTCCTTCTCCAAGACCTTCGCCCGCGAGGTCGCACGGCACAACATCACCTCCAACTGCGTGTGCCCGGGACCGGCCGACACTCCGCTGTTCGCTGAGATCTCCGAGGACAATCCGAAGCTGCGCACAGCACTGGAGAAGGCGATCCCGATGCGCCGCCTGGCACAGCCTGACGATCTGGCGAATGCCGTTGCCTTCTTCGCCAGCCCCGAATCCACCTACGTCACGGGTCAGACGCTCTCCGTCTCCGGCGGGCTCACCATGGCCTGAACCTCTCCCACCGATTCACCTCAACGTTCCACAATCACCGGCACGAGACCAGAGCAAAGGAGCCCTGACATGCCAACCCGATTCGACACGATCCTCACCGACTCCCTCATCGACAAGCACACCGCGACAGGTGCCTGGAAGAACGAGACGCTGCTCGATCATCTGGACCGCTGGACGAGCGAGACTCCCGATTCGGTCGTGTCTCGAGACCCCTATGGAAGCCACACATATCGACAGCTCTCCGCCGACGCCGAGGCGTGTGCCAGGGCCCTCGTCGACCTCGGTGTGCAACCGGGTGAGGTGGTGGGCATCCACCTGCCCAATTGGTACGAATGGTTGGTCATCCACCTGGGCGCTCTCAAGGCGGGGGCGGTCACGAACGGTCTCATCCCGATCTACCGCGACCGCGAGATCGGATACATGGCGAAGAAGGCCGCAGTCACGGTTCTCTTCGTCCCCAACCGGTTCCGCAAGTTCGACTACCCGGACATGGTCGACCGCCTCAGGGACAAACTGCCTGATCTGCGGCATACGATCGTTCTCGACGCTCCCGGAGAAGATCCATTCACCTCCCGTGAGGGCTTCGAACGATGGACGGACTTCCTAGATCGCGGGACGGGAAGCTCACCGGGCTCGGCTGGTTCGTCAGGATCGGCCGAGGCAGCTGCAAGCATCGACTGGGAGACGCGGAGGCCCAATCCCAATGATGTCGGTCTGATCCTCTTCACCTCGGGGACGACGGGTGATCCCAAGGGGGTCATGCATACACACAATTCGGTGCTCTCCGCGTCACTGCCCTGGCCCGATCACCTGGGCCTCGGGAACGGCTCCGTCATCCACATGGCCTCGACCTTCGGCCATCTCACCGGGTATATGTACGGAGTCTGCCTGCCGCTGCTCATCGGCGGGACCGGTGTGTTCCAGGACGTCTGGAACGGCGAGGAGTTCGCGCGACTGATCGAAGAGTTCGGCATCGAGCACACTTCGGGCGCCACCCCGTTCCTGCACGATCTCATCGAGGCCGCCAAGACCACGGATCGTGATCTCTCCAGTCTCAGACACTTCTGCTGCATGGGCGCTCCGATTCCACGCGTCATGGTCCACGAGGCCAAGGAGCTGCTCCCCAACCTCAACGTCTTCGGCGGTTGGGGGCAGACCGAATGCGGACTGGTCACCATGACCGCCCCTGGCGATTCCGATGACAAGGTCACGAGCACAGACGGTCGTGAGCTCGGCGATATGCAGGTGCGAATCGTCGATCCGCTCGGCGAACCGGTCCCCGCCGGAACTGAAGGAAAGGTGCAGGTCAAGGGCCCGTTCCTGTTCGTCGGGTATCTCAGCGAACCGAAGCTCACCGACGAAGCCTTCGACGGCGACTGGCTGGACACCGGCGATATCGCAGAGATGGACGACGAGGGCTTCATCAAGATCGGCGGTCGATCGAAGGACATCATCATCCGCGGTGGAGAGAACATTCCCGTCGCCTACGTCGAGAACATCCTGTACGAGCATCCCGCCACCTCCCAAGTGGCGATCGTGGCGGTGCCCCACCCCCGCCTGCAGGAGATCGCGTGTGCCGTGGTCACACTGCGAGAAGGCCACACGTTCACCATGGATGACCTGCGCGAATTCTTCGCTTCCAAGGGCGTCACCAAACACTATTGGCCGGAGACACTGCAGTGCCTCGATGAGTTCCCGCGGACCCCGAGCGGTAAGATTCAGAAGTTCAAGCTGCGGGAGGAAGTGGTCAGCAGACATGACAAGTGAGACTCAGGACGTCAACGCCGTAGTTCGCGGTGCTCGCGCGGAATTCCGTGAGAGGCAGATCGTCGATGCCGCCGTCAGCCTCATGCAGACGAAGGGCTCACATGCCGTGTCGATGCAGGCGATCGCCAAGTCGGCCGGTGTCAGCGTCGGACTGCTGTACAAGTACTTCTCGGATCGGGAGCAGATCGTGCTGGCAGCGATCACCCGGGTTCTCGAGGACTTCCGACTGCGCGTGCCGGCGGTGATCGAGGCGACCGACGATCCCGTGCATCGGATCATTGCGGCTTTCACCGAGTTCTGTCAGGTCGTCGATGATCATCGTCAGGCCGTCGTCCTCACGTATCAGACTTCCAGGTCGCTCTCACGCGCCGGGCTGGCGTCCATCCAATCGCAGGAGCTGGCCACACTGCAGCCGCTCATCGATGTCGTCGCCGAGGCTGCCGACAAGGGTGACCTGCACGAGGTCGATGCCAGTACGATCGGACACAACCTCATGACCCTGGCTCATATGTGGGCCCTCAAGCACTGGTATTTCCAGCAGACGCAGGTCAGCCTCAATCAGTACATCGACCGGCAGGTTCGCACCGTGGTGCTGAGCAACCTCAGCGACGGCGCACGGAAGAGAGTGAAGCTGAACTAGTGATCACTGTTCCAGTGGACTCAGCGTGCCCCTAGCAATCTGCAGGTTGGTAGAGCAGATAGAGAAATCCGTCGTCGGTGCCGTAGAGGGTCTTCAGCTCGAGTTCGACCGGTGGATCGAACTGGGCACCGCGCAGGATCCTCGTCTCAGTCCCGGCGACCAGAGTCGGGCTGCGGGTCAGACACAGTTCGTCGACGCCTCCTGCCTGCAGCAGGTCGGCAAACAGCTGGGGTCCACCCTCGCACACGATCCGGGCGAATCCACGCGAGCGGAGTTCAGCGATCGCCGCGCTCAGGTCCACCGACGATTGACCGGCCACGATCACCTCGGCGACCTCAGCAGCCTGTGCATGTGCCCGAGCGGGTGCGTCTGCGCAGGTGATGAGGATGGTCCGGGCAGAGCGGGGAGCCTCGGTGAACAGCGAGGCTGAGAAATCGAGATCCAGACTGTGTGAGACCACCGCCATCGGTGCCGTGGGGCTGCGGTTCTCACGCAGATGCCGCCATTGCGCATCGTCCTCGGCGGGGCCGTAGACCTCCGTCCTGGCAGTGCCGGCGCCGACGAGGATGACATCTGCCGATGCCCGATTGAGGGCGAAGAGCTGCTTGTCGATGTCATTGCCAAGACCTCCGGCGTGACCGGCGATGGTCGCAGCCCCATCGACCGAGGCCACGAACACTGCACGCACCCACTGGTCGACATCTTCGGGAAAGGCGAAGGCCTCAGGCAGAGTCACCGTCGCCAGTGGCGCGGGCAACAGCCTGTTCACGTTCGGAGCCTCGGTTGGAGCATCGGCTGGTGGGTCACCCATCTACGGCACTTCTCCGCACGAGTCCGCTGACAACACCGATGAAGTCCTTGACCTCAGAGTCCGGGCCCGGGTGGACGGTGGCGGCGAGGCAGATCGCGAAGGGGGCAGGCGGGTCCACGACGTGCTGCGGGGTCCTTCCGTTCGGAAGCGCCGCATTCTGTGCCGTCACGCCATCATCTCCTCGTTCGCACGAATGATCATCGAGGTGAACTGCATCATCGCAATGGTGCCTGGCTGGTCAGTATACGCCCCCCGTGACAACGGTCGGCAACCTTCTGACAACGGGAAATATCCGTTTTCGACAACCGCGATCGTGCCCCTTGCCGCTCACTTCTCCTGTCCTACACTGGGGTCAGGACGACAGTGCTGGGGCCAGCACGACTACATGGAGGCCGATCATGACGCAGAAGCATCAGGTACAGGTTCGGCGGGCCTACGACGACCCGGCTGAGAACGACCGCACGCGGATCCTCGTCGATCGGATATGGCCACGCGGAGTGAGCAAGGACAAGGCCGAACTCGACGACTGGCTCAAGGACCTTGCGCCTTCGAGCGATCTGCGCAGGTGGTATTCCCACGATCCAGAAAAGTTCGAGGAGTTCTCGCGGCGCTACCGCGACGAGCTCAAGGACGAGGACCACTCCGCGGCGCTCAAGCAGCTCAAGGAGTACGCGAAGAAGGGCAAACTGACCCTCATCACGGCATCGAAGCGCGACGACATCAGCGACGCGACGGTACTCAAACAAGTTCTGGATGAGACATAGTCGCCGACTATGTCTCGGCTTCCGCTGATGCCTGGAGTGAGATGCTGACCAGGCCGAATGCCGGTTTTCGTGCCCGTCCGGAACCCTGCCGAACTTCGAGGGCGACGCAGTCGCCATCGCATCCGACTGCCGCCACCAGAATCCCGCCGAGGTGGCCCTTGACCTGAGAGCGGCAGCGCTTGCCTATGCTGCCGCTCTGGCTCAGATCACCGCCGAACAGTGGGAACGCACCGGCTACCGCTCCGATGGACGCGAGTTCACGGTGACCTCATTGACGCGCTATGGAATTCACGAACTCAGGCACCACCTGCACGATGTCGGTGCCTGAACCGGCATAGTGCCATTCACAGCCGAGTATGGACACATTAGTCTGTGGACATGGGACTGGAATGGGAGCAGCTCGTCGTCGATGCACACGATCCGCATGTGCTCGGCCACTGGTGGGCGAAGGCCCTCGGATGGATTGTCATCTATGAGGACGAGGACGAAGTGGAGATCAGAGCCGGGGAACACACTCTCCCAGGCCTCCTCTTCGGAGTCGACCCGGCGACCAAGGCCGTGAAGAATCGCCTTCACCTCGACTTCCGTCCCGACGACCAGGCCGCCGAAGTCGATCGGCTCCTCGCGCTCGGCGCCCACCGAGCCGATGTGGGACAGACCGAGGAAGAACCCTGGGTTGTCCTGGCCGATCCGGAAGGCAACGAGTTCTGCGTGCTCTCATCACGCCGGAAGTAGTGCATGCGCGCAGCGCAGGAATCTCGCAGCGCAGGAATCTCGCAGCGCAGGAATCTCTTGGCTTCTGGCTGCCCGACGCCTTCGGCGCCCGAGCTCTTCCTCAGAAGAAGACGCCCCACACCAGAACAGCGATGACGACGAGGAAGAACACCAGCGACCACGGACTCCCGAAGTTGAGCGACCATCCGATGCCGACGCGCTTCGGAATGAGGAACGAAGGGTCCTGAGGACAGATGCAGAAGATTCCGAGCTTCCAGTTCGCATCATCATCGCGAACACGCTTCCGACGTTCCTTGCTCACTGGGCTCATGCGTGTTCCCTTCTTCGCAGCGGACAGCTCGCCTGCGCGTCCCGCTCGGAATAGTGCCATCGTTCCTTGCCGTCACGTTACACCTGTTGTCAGCGTCCAGCGAGGTCAGAACGGCCCAGAGTGTGCTCCGATCACTTTATTGGACAGAAGTGTCCAAAATACTCTAGGCTCGCACCATGGGCAGAAAGAAGAGCTTCGAGGAGCAGGCGGTGATCAAGGCCGCCATCGCCGTCTTCAGCGAGCACGGATACACCGGCACCGACGTCGGCCTGGTCTGCGAGCGTGCGAACATCGGCCGCTCAAGCTTCTACAACACCTTCGACAGCCTCGATGCCCTGTTCCTGCGGGCACTGCGCGAATACACAGCGTCCGGAACCTCGCTTCGTGAGGAGCTGCGCACAGGAACAGCACCGGCCCCGACGCTCATCATGCACCGCCTCGGCGGGGAACTGGCCAAACAGTGCGAGGACGACAAGCGGATCGGATGCCTGTCGGCCAACACCGCGGCCGAACTCGGACGCGAAGTCGACGCGGTGTGCACGATCCTCGATCCCGACCGCCAGGCCTGGCTGGAGGTTTACAGCATCGTCCTCGAGCGCGGACAGGTCGAGGGACACGTCCGCCCCGAAGTCGACACGAAAGTGCACGCGGAGCTCATCCACAGCGTGCTTGCCGGACTGAGGATCACTGCTCGGGTGATGCCTGCTGACAACGTCCAGGCTCAGGCGAGCGCGTTCATCGAAGCACTGTGCACCCCCGCGGGAATCACAGCACTGCACAACCACATGCCACCCCACGCATATGTCGGCAGCGCGCCCGGACACCTCATCTCTACCGAAGGCAGCGCACAGTGACGACTTCGACTCAGACAAGAGTCCGTGTCCCGGCTCAGGTCTACCTCCTGGCAACGGTGATCTTCTGCCTCGGCACCAGCGAGTTCATGATCGCCGGAATCCTCGAGCCCATCAGTGCGGATCTGCAGGTCAGCATCCCACAGGCAGGCCTGCTCATCACCGGATTCGCCGTGGGGATGATCGGCGGGGCACCGGCCATGGCGCTGCTGACGCTCAAGCTTCCGCGTCGGGCCACGATGATCATCTCGATCATTGCATTCTCCGCACTGCACATCCTGGCCGCGCTGTCGCCGAGCTATTCGCTCCTCATGGTCACCCGCGTCCTGGCGGCCATCGCCTGCGGAGGGTTCTGGGCAGTGGCCGCTGTCCATACGACGCGCATCGCACCCGCCGAGGTGCATGGCCGTGCCCTGGCCAGCCTCGTCGGCGGGCTGACCGTTGCCAACCTCGTGGGTGTGCCCTTGGGTACCTGGGTGGGCACGCAGTACGGATGGCGAGCGACCTTCTGGGCCGTCGCCATCGTCACCGCACTCGCCGCCGTCCTCATCGCGCTCACAGTGCGGAACCCGACGAATGAAGACACCGGGTCAAGCCAGCATCTGCCCACTCTTCTCAAGGCCGAGCTCGCAGCGTTCAAGGGTCCACGAATCTGGCTGGCTCTGGCAACGACCGCTCTCTTCCAAGCCTCGGTCTTCGCCGCATTCTCCTATTTCTCGCCCCTGCTCACCCGGGTGGCGGGGATCTCCCACGATCAGGTCCCCGGAGTCCTGGCTGCCTTCGGCATCGGTGCCTTCGTCGGAGTCATCGTGGGCGGACGCTTCGCCGACAGGAACATCTTCGGCAACATCATCGGCAGCCTCGCGGCCCTGGCACTCAGTCTCTTCGCTCTATGGCTGGTGGCCGACACCGGCTGGGCGGCGATTGTCGTGATCGTCCTCATCGGTGCCAGCGGCTTCTCGATTGCGGGGGCGCTCAATGCTCGGGTATTCCAGATCGCCACACAGGCGCCGACCCTAGCGGCCAGCGTGAATACCTCGGCGTTCAACGTCGGCAATGCCGTCGGGCCGGCCCTCGGCGCCGCAGTCATCGCACTCGGCTGGGGGTTCAAGGCTCCCGTCGCCGTCGCGATCGTCCTCGCGCTGGCCTCACTCGTCGTCGTCGCGGCTGCGATCCGAGTCGAACGGGTCTGGACAGCTCGTACCGGTGTCGCGACGCTCGAAGAGTCCTCAGACGCTGTCGCCTGACGCCTCCGATTCACAGTATTCCCGGAGCAGCTTCTCAAGCCGATCAGTCATGAAGCGGTAGTACGCCTCCATCTGTTCAACTCGCCGACGCTGGACATGTGGCAACGTTCTGCCCTGATCGCGCACCGACTCCGCGAAATCCAGCAGTTGAGTCGTTGCCCGATACTGGTGGTCCAGGCATCCGATCCACGCATCTGACCTCCAGCGATAGACAAACTGCCGCTGTCCTGGTTCTTTGAACCGTTCGATCACGCCGTTGTCGATGAGCAACCTCGTGGTCTCCGAGACAGAGCCTTTGCTCGCGTCGAGAGCGTCTTGGAGCTGGGCCATGCTCAGCGGTGAATCACTGAGCATGAGAACGCCCGCCGCGCGACCTGCCATCGGGGGCCAGTTCATGGCCTCGCCGATCCGACGACTGAAACTCTCGATCAGCGACGCCTTCGCTGCCCGGTCATCTGTGTCTGCGAGCGCCGCCACTTCGAACTCCTTCATAACAATTCATTCTTGAATGAACATTCACTATTGACTGAATATTGTGATGTACGTCATTGTAGTGGAAGTGCGGAACAGTCCGCCACCCACTCCCAAGCTACCCGTTCTCAAGGAAGATGTGACGTGAAAGAAGACAACTGGGACATCATCGTCATCGGCGCCGGCTCCGCAGGGGCGGCATTCGCGGTTCGATCGGCGGAGAAGGGGAAGCGTGTCCTCCTCATCGAAGCCGGGCATGACTATCGGTCGGCAGAGATGCATGAGGCGTGGAGATCACCGAACCCTGCAGTCGCGATCATGGAACCCGACGCCATAGCAGGAATGATGTGGACCGATCTCAACGCAACCCGCACCGATTCTCAGCCCGAAGCAATCTATTGGAGAGGAAAGGGCGTGGGAGGAAGCTCATCGGTCAACGGGCAGATTGCGATCCGTCCGCCGCTCGAGGATTTCGACGAATGGTCGAGGTCCGGGTGCGAGGGCTGGTCGGGTGCTGAGGTCCTGCCCTACTTCTCCAAACTCGAGAACGACGAAGACTTCGGCACTGCCGAATTTCACGGCGACTCCGGGCCCACTCCCATCTACCGCGCGCCGCGCAACAGGTGGGGCGCAGTGGACACGGCACTGGCCGACTCAGCGTTGGCCGCCGGCTACCCCTGGGCCGCCGATGTCAATGCACCGCAGGCGACAGGAGTCTCTCCCTACCCCATCAATTCTCATGATTCGCGCCGCGTCAGCGTCAACGACGCCTACCTCGAAGGCGCACGTGGGCTGCCGACTCTCACCATCCTCGGCGAGGCGACCGTCGACCGCATCCTCTTCGAGAACTCGCGCGCTGTCGGTGTCAGCCTGCTCACCGGGGAGAACTCCGAGACCCGGTATGCGGACACCGTCGTCCTCAGCGCCGGGGTCATCCACTCACCGACGATCCTCCTACGATCTGGCATCGGCCCACACCACCAGCTGGAGTCTCTGGGCATCGACGTCCTCGCCGACCTTCCTGTGGGGCAGGGCCTGCAGGACCATGCGATGGCGTCTATCACCCTTCCGCTCAATGACTCCTCGGGCATCTCGTCACCGGACGATCGCCACACGAATGTGTGCGTGCGCTGGTCCAGCGGCCCAGAAGAGGGGACCGAGACAGTTAGATACAACGATCTGATGTTCGTCTCGATGAACCAGAGCGTGATCTCTATGGCCACGGCGAACACGGGCGCCGAATACGGCGCCTTCGGGGTCTGGCTCAACCAGGCCGACTCCCGCGGCACGGTCACGCTGACTTCGGCTGACCCCCACGCACAACCTGCGGTCGCAGAACGGATGCTCTCCGAGACTGGCGACCGTGCCCGACTCCGTGCCGGTATCCGGGCCGCAGTGAAACTGCTCGAACAGGACGCGACGCAGGCCATCCTCGGAGGATCCGTGAAGGACTGCAATGAGGAGCTCTTCTCTGTCCTCGACGACGATGACGCACTGGATGCCCACCTGCTGACCACTGTCGCCGATGCTCAGCACGGAACGAGCACCTGCCGCATGGGACGTGCCGATGATCCGACCACCGTCGTCGATTCCGGCTGCCGAGTGCACGGGATCGAGAACCTCTACATCGTCGACGCATCGATCTTCCCCTCGGTGCCGCGGGCCAACACGAACCTGGCATCGATCATGGTCGGCGAGCTGATGGCCGACCGCATCGACTGACCAAGGCACGGGCTGGCTCCGGCGCAGCCACCGACCTTTTCCCATCTTCAGAGGAGACACGACAATTGTGAAGACACTGCAGAACTACATCGGCGGCACCTGGACCAGCTCCCAGGACCCGAACCGATTGACTGTGATCAATCCATCGACCGAGGAATCGGTCGCCGAATTCCCACAAGGGGCGGCAGCCGACGTCGACCTGGCGGTCGCCTCGGCGAAGACAGCCCAATCCGCGTGGATGGCACTGACCGTCGAGGACCGCGTGGCCCGGATCATCCGATGGGCGGATCGGATCGAGGAACACACCGACGAACTGGCCCAACTCGAATGCCGCGAGATGGGCAAACCCGTGGGCATCGGCCGCAACTTCATCGCGGCCGGCGTTGACGGGCTGAAGGCCTCCGCACGGGAGGCGCTGACATACGCATTCGAAACCTCCACCGACGATCCCGACGGAGGTCGCACTCGAGTCATCCGCCAGCCTGTGGGCGTGGCCGCTGTCGTGACACCGTGGAACTTCCCCGTCACGATGGTTCTAGGTGCTCTGGGCCCCCTGCTCGCGGCCGGAAACACCGTAGTGATCAAGCCCTCGGAACGCTCACCACTGTCGACAGTGCGACTGTTCGAACTGCTCGACCTTCCCGAGGGCGTCCTCAATCTTGTGCTCGGCGACGTCCACGCCGGTGAACCGTTAGCAGGCCATGACGACATCGACCTGGTCCACTTCACCGGTTCAGTGTCCGCCGGGAGGAAGGTCGGTGCCGCGTCAGGACAGGCACTGCACCGTGCGGTTCTCGAACTGGGTGGAAAGGATCCCGTCATCGTCGACGAAGACGTCGATGTTCGGGCGACCGCTGAGGCGGTGGCCTTCGGCTCGTTCGTCAATACGGGACAGATCTGCACATCGATGGAGCGCATCTACGTGCATCAGGCCATTGCTGAGGAATTCGTCGTCGAGTTGGTCAAGGCTGCCGAAGCGTACGCCTTCGGCGATGGCCTGCAGGCGGACGTCATGATGGGACCCCTGGTCGACGAGAGGCAGCGGAACATCGTCGGTGACCAGGTGAGAGATGCCGTAGCGAAAGGTGCCACGGTGCGAACAGGAGGTGAAGTCCCCGCCGGGCACGGGTTCTTCTATCCGGCAACTGTCATCACCGATGTCGACTCGTCGATGTCAGTCATGAGTGAGGAGACCTTCGGTCCCATCGCTCCGGTCTCGGTCGTGTCCTCATTCGCCCAGGGGCTCGAGCGTGCGTCGGAATCATCATTCGGACTGGCTGCCACGGTGTACTCGCGCAATGCCGATCACATCGATCTGGCTGCCAGCATCCCCGCGGGCGTCGTGTGGGTCAATCGGTGGCAGGGCGGTAGCGGCGTACGGACCTATGAGCCGGCCCGAGCCAGCGGCATGGGAGTCACCGGCACGACAGCTGCCTATGACTCAGCTACTCGACCATTCACAGTGCACATCGCCCCGGACGCGTCTTGAGTCAACTCAGCCGACGACCGTCTGTCGATCGTCCCCGGCCCGCTCAAACCGCAACACGGTCATTCCGCCGGGAAACGCTCGCACCTCGGAAGTCGTCCAGGTCTGCGTGTTGAAGTCGGACCCAGAGCCCCACAGCGGCACACCCGTGCCGAGGGTGAGAGGACCAAGCTTGATGATGAGCTCATCGATCTCGGAACGCACGCTCGAGGCCAGCGTCCCGCCGCCGACGAGCCAGATGTCCTTGCCCTGCTCACCCTTGAGATCACGGATCCGTCCTACGGGATCATCGCTGACGACTTCGACAGCGGACTCCGGGTCGGCCCCGAGGGTCGAAGAGACCACGAGATGCCGCAGATGAGGGTAGGCGTCGGGCAGTCCTGCGGCCAGGCCGAGTTCGAAGGACCGGCGGCCCTCGATGACTGTGTCGAAGTGGAGTCCCGGGCCCGTAATGCCCATCGCGTCCCTGGCTGGTCCGGGCAGGGTTTCGGGATACTCGGTGCGAATGAAGTCGATATAGTCCTCGGTGATGGGCCACCATCCGCTGGGGTCGCCGCCATCCGGGCCGGCGATGAAGCCGTCGATCGAGAGTGCGACGAAGTACTTCAGTCTGCGGTGCTGGGGCATCGTTGCTCCTCGGCGTCTCTGATTCAGTTCGGCGACTCTCAATCAGTCTAGACCAGCGTCCCCGCGGGCTGGAGCTTCTCACGGGTGCCTTTCTGTCCCTCCTGACCCTCGCCCTTCTCGACCTTCCAGGGCTTGACCCAGGTCATCGCCTCGGACACGAGGACTTCGCCGCAGGAGCTGCAGACTTCACCCTGGGTCGTCTCCTGCCCGCAGGTATCGTGGATCATCGGCATGTGTGCGCCGCCGGTCGGCATCATGGTGTGCTTTTCGCCCCAGACCGCGAGCTGCTGAAGGATCGGCAGCAGATCGGCCGCGGCCTCGGTGGCGGCGTAGCCCTGACGGGTACGTGCCCCGTCCTGATAGTCGACTCTCTCCAACAGACCTGCCTCGACCATCGAGTGCAGACGTCTGCTGAGGACCGCCTCGGAGATCCGCAGACTCTCACGCAGCGTGTCGAAGCGTCCGCGCCCGTGGAGCACGTCGCGGACGATGAGCAGCACCCATGGATCGCCGAGCACGTCAAGGGAGCGCCCGACGGGGCAGAGCGCTTCGGACCAATCGGATCTCAACGCCATGAGCGTTACCTTTCTTCAGAGAAGTGTGGTTATACTGCCTCCAGTCTAACTTCTTTCAAGAAAGTATGAGGGATCGATGTCGACCACTCCAGTGCGTCCCCCTGACGCCAAGGCGGGCAAGCGTCACCGCATCCACCCCGCCTGGTGGGTGGCCGCCGTCGCGTTCCTCGCGCTGCTCGCCGCAGCAGGTTTCCGGGCAGCCCCGGGGGCGCTCATGATCCCGCTCCACAATGACTTCGGCTGGTCGATGAGCGTCATGTCCCTGGCGGTCAGCGTCAATCTCATCCTCTACGGGCTCACGGCGCCATTCGCCGCCGCACTCATGGATCGCTTCGGAATCCGCCAGATCGTGGCGCTTGCTCTCATCCTCGTCGCAGCGGGCGCCGGGGGCAGCGTGATCATGACCGCTTCGTGGCAGCTGCTCGTCTTCTGGGGGCTGCTCATCGGGCTGGGCACGGGGTCGATGGCTATGGTCTTCGCCGCAACCATCGCCAATCGGTGGTTCATCCGCCGCCGAGGACTGGTCATGGGCATACTCACCGCCGGGTCGGCCACCGGCCAGCTGATCTTCCTGCCTCCTGTCGCCGCGATCGCGGAGTCGACCGGGTGGCGTCCGGCTTCCCTGCTCATCGCTGCGGCGGCTCTCGTGGCCGTGCCGGTCGTGTGGTTCGTCCTCCGCGACCATCCGGAGGACCGCGGTGTCCTGCCCTATGGCGCCGACCCCGAGACCTATGTGCCCGACGAGCGGCCCACAGTTGGAGCCGCCAAGCGCGCCTTCGCCGGCCTGGCCTTCGCTGCTCGACATCGATCGTTCTGGGCTCTGGCCGTTGCGTTCGCCATCTGCGGGGCGACGACCAACGGTCTCATCGGCATTCACTTCATCCCGTCCGCACACGACCACGGCATGCCGACGACCACTGCGGCAGGTCTGCTCGCGGTCGTCGGGATCTTCGACATCGCCGGAACCGTGTTCTCCGGGTGGCTGACCGACAAATTCGACCCGCGCATCCTCTTGCTCACCTACTACACCTTCCGCGGCGTCGGGCTCCTGCTCCTGCCCTGGCTGCTCTCGGACGTCGTGCATCCGTCCATGGTGCTCTTCATCGTCATCTACGGCCTCGACTGGGTCGCGACCGTTCCGCCCACCTCGGCGCTGTGCCGTGAGGTCTTCGGCGAGCGAGGCACGATCGTCTTCGGCTGGGTCTTCGCAGCGCACCAGCTCGGCGCCGCGGCTGCCGCCTTCGGCGCCGGTGTCATCCGCGATGTCTTCGGCGAGTACACGTATGCCTGGTGGGGCGGGGCCGTGATGTGCGCGGTCGCTGCCGCCTTGTCATTCGCGGTCAGACGCAATCGTCAGACACGTGAGAGGACAGCCATCCCCGCCGAGGCGGCTGCTCAGGCGGCAACGCCGACCGAGGACTGAGCCCCGTGCGTTTTACGCGAAGACGGGCCCCACAGTTCGACGCGATTGCCCTCTTGTCTCACGATGGAGAGGGAATTGCCGGGCCTTTCCGCGTGTTGTCATACTTAGGTGAATCTATTCACGAGAGGACGTCCTATGAGCAAGTTCGCAGTGACAAACGCCAACACCGGTGAGGTTGAGGAAGAATTCGCTTCCGTCACGAAGGAAGAGATCCCCGGTTACATCGATCGTGCCCACGAGGCCCACCTATCGTGGAAGGAGACGCCGCTCCATGAGCGCGCGACGATCCTCCGGAAGTTCGCCGACCTCGTCGATGCCAATGCCGATGAGATGAGCGACATCATCGGCCGCGAGATGGGCAAGGTCAAGAAACAGGGCCTCGGCGAGGTGGACAAGGTCGCTCGCACGGCACGTTGGATGGCCGGCAACGCCGCCACCCACCTGGCACCCACACACCTCGCAGCAGCGGGTGCGGCCAGCAGCTATGTCCGCCACCAGCCGCTGGGCGTTCTGCTGGGCATCATGCCGTGGAACTTCCCCTATAACCAGATCGCCCGCTTCGTGCTGCCCAACCTCATGGTCGGCAACGCGATCATCATGAAGCAGGCCTCGATCTGCCCGAAGTCCTCGCAGTACTTCGAAGATCTCCTCACCGAAGCAGGTCTGCCCAAGGGCGTGTACCAGAACATCTACCTCGACAGCTCCCACGCCGAGGAGGTCCTCAAGGACTTCCGCGTCAAGGGCTTCTCCCTCACCGGCTCTGAAGGAGCAGGTGCCTCCGTGGCCTCTATCGCTGCGAAGTACTACAAGCGCGCCGTCCTCGAACTCGGCGGCAACGACCCGGCTGTCGTCCTCGACTCGAAGGACGTGCCGGCTGTGGCCAAGAAGCTCGTGGGCCTGCGTCTGGCAAACGCCGGTCAGGTCTGCACCTCGCCGAAGCGCATGATCGTCGTCGATGATCTCTACGACGAGTTCCTCGCCGAGGCTGTCAAGGCCGCCGAAGCGACGAAGGTCTCGACCTTCGACGACCCGGATGTCGGAATGGGCCCTGTCTCCTCCGAGGGTGCACTTGATGAGATCGTCGCCATGATCGACAAAGCTGTGTCCGATGGTGCCACTCTGCACACCGGTGGTAAGAAGCTCGACCGTCCGGGTTGGTTCATGTCGCCAGCAGTCATCTCCGACATCGACCCGAAGTCAGACCTCGGCTGCAATGAGCTCTTCGGTCCCGCGGTCATGATCTACCGGGCCAAGGACGAAGAGGATGCGCTGCGCCTGGCCAACGACACCGAATACGGACTCATGAGCTCAGTGTGGACCGACGACCTCGAAAAGGGAGAGGAATTCGGCGCCAAGATCAACGCAGGAATGACTCTCATCAACGGACACATGGAATCGGGACCGGAATACCCATTCGGCGGTATCAACCGCTCGGGCTACGGCCGCGAGAACGCTCAGTGGGCTTTCCAGGCCTTCACGAACGAACACCTGATCCGCGTTCACGCTTGAAACTGAGAGACCAAGGCCTGAGCTCCAGGCCTTGGTCTTCGGTTCGGACACACGGATAAGAGCACAGACAAAGATCCCGCCGACAGCGTCCATATCGCTGTCGGCGGGATCTTCTTTTACGAGTGCTGTCTCAATAGCTTCTCGAGTGGAGGTAAGGGGACTCGAACCCCTAACCCCCTGCTTGCAAAGCAGGTGCGCTACCAATTGCGCCATACCCCCGGGAGTACAGGCCGATATTACCCGCTCAGACGCTGACTGCGCAATCGGAGGCAAGAGCGAAGGTTCTGCTGCTCACGCGGACTCCAGCCGCATCACTACGCGCCTCGCACCTCCCACCTCGGAATCGGTGTCAGCGACCTTCGTGAATCCCTCCTTCTCGAACATCGACCGCAGTCCGGGATAGGTGAAGATCGGTGCCAGCTTCTCCGTGGTGTCGAGCGGGTAGGCTTCGATCACCTCGGCGCCGTTGGCCCAGGCGAAATCGATTGCGCCTCGGAGAATCTGCTGCCCGATTCCCTGCCGCCGCTTTCCTCCGCGTGTGCGCAGACAGAAGATCGACCAGGGTTCGACGTCATCGACTCTCGGATACGTCTTGGGATCGGCCAATTCCGCAACCTGTGAGCGAGGAGCCACCGATGACCAGCCGACGACCTCATCCTCGAGATAGGCCAGAATCCCCGGTGACGGCGACTGGGAGCACAGATCGTAAACGGCGTCCCTCCTCTCGACGGCATCGAGCCTCGAGGATGCTCTGCCGCCGAGCCGATAGGTCAGACACCAGCAGGCGATGGCGTCGGGGCCGCGTTTGGGCCCGAGCATCGTCTCCACGTCATCGAAGCGCTCTGCTGTGGCGGGGAGTATCTGAGCGTCCATGAGCCCCTCCTGATTCCGAACTGTGTCGGACACACTACTCCCGCACCTGCGACGTGACTACAGTGCCGACTCTCATCGGCCCAGAGGCCCGCGCACGCAGCAGTCTAAGCCTGGGCCACCTCGGAGTGCAGAGCAGTGACCAGAGGCTCCAGCTCCGGCACTTCGCCGGCATCGGCCAGCGCCGCTTCGAGTACCCGATCATGCGTCGGGCGAGCGGCGGCGAACAGTTTCCATCCGGACTCGGTGAGCTCAGTGTAGATTCCCCGACGGTCGTCATCGCAGAGGATCCTCGTCAGGAGTCCGCGATCCTCAAGACGGGTGACGAGACGCGTCGTGGCGCTGCTCGACAGGGCTGCCGCACGGGCCAGCTGCCGCATCCGCATGTGCCAGCCGTCCTGCCGGCTGAGCGCGTCCAGGACCGTGTATTCGACGACCGAAAGCTGATGCTCGCGCTGCAGAGAGCGCTCCAGTTCGGTCTCGATCAATGCGTGCAGAGCAGCAAGAGTACGCCAGCCACGAGACCGGATCTCGACTGCGTCATCTCTGATGCCCATGTGTCTCTCCTTCAGATCGTCTTCATCACAGAATACACCACTTGCGCGGATAGAACGCGTGTGCAAGTATTTATACCGTTGCGTTTGCAACTACTGCATACGCTTTCTATTGCACACGCGCCGAGGTGGTCCGCCGTCTTGGTGCGAAGGGAGATACACACCATGCCACTCGCACTTCTCGCTCTCGCCATCGGCGGGTTCGGAATCGGACTCACGGAGTTCGTCATCATGGGCCTGCTGCCCGAGGTGTCCGCGGACTTCGGGGTCTCCGAGACCGTCGCCGGCTATCTCATCTCGGGATATGCCCTCGCTGTCGCCGTCGGCGCCATCCTCATCACTGTGGCTCTGACCCGCGTCAACCGCAAGGTCGCACTCGTCGTGCTCATGGTTCTGTTCATCATCGGCAACGTCCTCTCCGCTCTCGCACCGAGCTACGACATGATGATGATCGGTCGAATCGTCGCCGCACTCTGCCACGGCGCCTTCTTCGGAATCGGCTCCGTTGTCGCCGCTGGCCTCGTTGCACCACATCGCCAAGCCGCCGCGATTTCAATGATGTTCGCCGGTCTCACCAGTGCCAACGTTCTCGGCGTGCCCCTGGGCACCTTTTTCGGTCAGGCCGCCGGCTGGCGATCGACATTCTGGGTGATCTCCATCATCGGGGTCATCGCACTCGTCGGCATCGTCCTTCTCATCCCGGCGACCGCTGCACAGGCGAGCGGCACCGGCAGCATCCTCGGCGAGTTCCGCATTTTCCGGTCCGGCCAGGTATGGGCATCGATTCTCATCACGATCCTTGGCTACGGGGGGATGTTCGGGGCCTTCAGCTATATGGCCTTCACTCTGACGGGGGTCTCGGGATTTGCCAGCTCATCAGTGCCCTGGCTTCTCGTCCTCTTCGGAGTCGGCCTGTTCATCGGCAACTTCATCGGGGGACGGGCCGCAGACAAGAGCCTCGGGGCCACGCTGATCACCCTGCTCATCGGACTCGTCATCATCCTGGCTGTGTTCTCCCAGGTCGCCGGAAGCCAGGCCGCCACGATCATCGCACTGGTGCTCATGGGCGCATTCGGCTTCGCCACAGTTCCGGCCATGCAGATGCGCATCATGCGTCACTCCAAAGAGGCTCAGACGCTGGGATCGGGTGCCAACATCGCGGCCTTCAACGTGGGCAACGCCTTCGGTGCCTGGATCGGCGGAATCACCATCGCCGCTGGCCTCGGCTACGCATCTCCGCTGTGGGCAGGGTCTCTGGTCACAGCCGCCGGCCTCGTCGTTCTCGTCATCGCCGGTCTCAGCCGGGGCGGAGAGCTGCGCCGCAGCTCAACCGCGCCGGATGCCGGGCAGCAAGCGGCAGTCGGGGAGCCACAGACTGTGTCCGCCTCAAATGCGACTGCGCAGACCGGGCAGTCCGCCTGACCCTGCCTGTCTCCACACAGCGATGCGGCCCAGGTCGGCTGACCCATCAGGGCCAGCCCACCTGGGCCGCATCGAATCTCAGTTCACATCATTCGGCCAACGTTTCCGCAGCCGAGTCGACCACCTCGGCGTGGCCCTCTTCCTGATCTTCAGGCTTCTTGATGAAGAACGAGAGCACCACGGGCACCAGAGCGATGATTGCGGCCAACAGGAACGCATTGTGCGCTCCCGGCGCACCCGACTCCGCAACGGAGCGTCCCGCAGCCTCGCCCGAGTGCAGAGCGGAGGAATAGATCGAGATGAGAAGCGCTGTACCGGCCGCTCCTGCCACCTGCTGCATGGTGTTGAGCGCAGCGGATCCATGCGAGTACAGCTTGCGCTCGAGCGACCCAAGGGAGGCGGAGAACAGGGGCGTGAAGGACCCGGCCAGTCCCAACGACATCACGGTCTGGATGACAACGAGCACCCAGGTCGGAGTACCCACCCCGACCATGGAGTACGCGAACATCGATGCAGCGATCATGATCGATCCCGGCACCAGCAGGGTTCTGGGTCCTCGTGCGTCGTAGATGCGGCCCATGACGGGAGCAAGGACGCCCATGAGGATCGATCCCGGCAGCAGGACGAGACCCGACTGAGTGGCGTTGAGCCCGGCAACGTTCTGCAGGTACAGCGGAAGCAGGGAGAAGGTACCGAACATAGCCAGTGCGACGACGGCCATGATGATGACCGCGATGACATAGTTCTTCGCGGAGAAGACGCGCAGGTCGAGCAGTGCCCGATCTTCCTTCTGCAGCATCAGCTGTCGCCAGGCGAACAGGGCCAGGAAGACGAGTCCGGCGGCGATCGCAGTCCACGCAAAGCCGGTTGACGAGCTTCCTCCCGCGTCGCCGCCATGTCCTCCGCCGAACTGGCTGAGGCCGAAGACGATACCGCCGAAGGCGAAGACAGAAAGAACAACGGAGAGGTAGTCGATCGGTACATGGGTGCTCTCACCCAGGTTCGTCATCCACTTTGCACCGAGGCCGAGTGCGATGAGCGCGATAGGCAGGACGATGGCGAACAGCCAGCGCCAACCCAGAGAGTCGAGCACGATGCCCGACATCGTCGGACCGATTGCCGGTGCGAGGGAGATGACAAGGCCGACTCGGCCCATCATGCGACCGCGCGAGTGCGCTGGGACGACATTCATCATGGTCGTCATCAGCAGGGGCATCATGATGCCGGTGCCCGCTGCCTGGACGACCCGTCCGACGAGCAGGACGGTGAATCCGGGAGCCACGAGGCAGATCAGGGTGCCCGCGGAGAACAGGATCATCGCCGCCAGGAAGATCTGGCGGGTGGTGAAGCGCTGCAGGAGGAATCCGGTCGTCGGAATGACGACGGCCATGGTGAGCATGAACGCACTGGTCAGCCACTGGCCGAGCTCCGGAGGGATCCCGAGCGACGCGTTGAGCTCCGGGATTGCAATGGCCATCGTCGTTTCGTTGAGGATCGCGACGAAGGCGGCCACCAGGAGCAGCCAGATCACCCGCATTCCGGCAGGATCGATGGATTCAGCCTGTGCGTCGTTCGCACGTGAGTGAGAGGTGTCGCTGGACAAGGGGGTGCTCCGATCAAAAGGTATGTCATCGCCCGGAGTGGGCGGGAAACTGCTCACAGCAGCCAACTGTGCGTGCAGACAAATAGGTCAACGAGGATACACTCCAGCTTATTCCGTCAGTTCCGAATTGTCGGTGGGGAAAACCTCAATCTGACAGTATCGTGATTCAACTCTCTTACGGCCGTCTATGCCTGTCAGCAGAACTACAGAGGCGACCGGGCCCTCCATGCCTAAGACCGTGAGATCGACGCATACCTGAGATGCGATTGATGGGCTGGGGCTGGACTTTCGGCCGGACGTGGAACTCGCTGCCAAGGTACTCAAGCGCCTGTTTCCCGAAGTCGAACTCGGCAGGGCCGGCATCAGAACAGGGGGGAAATGGCATCCGGTTCCACTCTGGTCATCGCCGCAGTGATACAACGAAGGCTCCGAACCATGATGGTTCGGAGCCTTCGTTCGATGGTGGAGGTAAGGGGACTCGAACCCCTAACCCCCTGCTTGCAAAGCAGGTGCGCTACCAATTGCGCCATACCCCCAGAAGGGATTCACCTTCACACCGAATCGGTGTGTTCGGACCATTCGGCTTGGGCACTTTGATTCTTGTGCCGCCACCCGAAGAATGCACCGAGCCCCACCAGAGTGAGACTGCTGAGAATCCATTTCTTCATGATCCTCCTCGAAAGGATGTGGGCCTACCTGGACTTGAACCAGGGACCTCTTCGTTATCAGCGAAGCGCTCTAACCGCCTGAGCTATAGGCCCTTTTCAGGGGGTGAACCCGAAGTAAAACGATACCCAACGGCTCATTCCAACACAAATCGGCTGACAGTGACTCGCCTCACATGACCTCATCATACTCTGAGATCGGCCCTGAACCGACTGACAACGGCTCGGAATTCCCGAGTTGGGATTCCGAGCCGCCGTCGGCTTCTGGAGTCAGGGTGGGGCAGATGAGCCCCGAAGCAGGCTGCTGCAGGGCTCAGTCGTCGGTTCTCAGTCGTCGGTCAGTGTGAGATGGAATCCACCCGCGATGAGGGATCCGATGTTGTAGATGAACGCAGCCAAAGTCGACAGTGCGGTCATCAGCACGATGTTGATGACCGCGATGATGAAGCCGGCTGCCACGACTCGGCCGAACCCGAAGATCCCGACGATCTTCTCAGCCGATTCCGCGCCAGCAACTTCGGAAATAGTCGTTTCCAGACCGCTCATGACGCCGGTGGCCTGGAGGACGACCCAGAGCACGACGAAAGCCACGATGGTGGCGATGCCGATGGCCACGGACATGAGGAACGACATCTTCATGACCGACCATGGGTCCACCGCTGACACGGTGAGGCGAACAGTACGCGGGCCCTTCTTCTTTTTATTGCCCTTGCCGCTGTCGACCATGTTCTTGACGCCCATTTTCACGCTGCCGGAGCTGGCACGAACGGTGTTGGCCGCTGATCCCATCGCCGAGGTGGCAGGGCCGCTTCCGGACGAGGCCTTCTGTGACCCGGTTGCCTTGCTCGAAGGCGCGGAGCCGCCTGCGGCAGTTCCGGACGAGGACTGTCCGGCCGCAGCCGCACCTCCTGAGGACTGTCCGGCCGAAGGAGCCCGGTTGGGCTTCGGCGAGGCTTTGGGAGCAGGAGGAGCCACCACTCGGGTCTTATCGGATGACTTGCCCGAATTCCCGGAGTTGCCCGAACCCGCCGAGTTTCCGGAGCCGGCCGAAGGATCAGCCTTCTCCCCGTTCTTCGACGATCCTGCCGTCAAGCGGGTGGAACCACTGGACGTGCGTATGATCTTGCCTGAGCCTGGCTGTTTGTTGTCGCTCACTCTTCCACATCCTCGCTGCCGGTCTGAGGCTCTACGTCCTCACCCTCCGGTTCCTCAGCTTCTTCGTCAAGTTCTTCGACCACGGTCTCGGGTCCACGCGTTACTGCGATAATACGATCATTCTTGCCCGGTTTCGCGAACACCACACCCATCGTGTTGCGTCCCTTAGCCGGAACTTCATCGATATTCGACCGAACGATCTTACCGCGCTCCATGACGACGAGGACTTCTTCTCCCTCATCGACGATCAGTCCACCCACCAAGTCTCCGCGCTGCTCGGTGATCTTGGCAACCCGGATTCCCAGGCCGCCACGGCCCTGCAGACGGTATTCGTCGACCGGAGTCCGCTTGGCATAGCCACCTTCTGTCACGACGAAGACGAAGGTGTCGGGCTGGATGACATCCATGGTCAGCAGCTCGTCATCACCCTTGAACTTCATTCCTGTCACACCGCCGGTGACTCGTCCCAGTGGGCGAATCGAGTCGTCGTCGGCTGCGAACCGGATCGACATTCCCTTGCGGGAGATCATCAGGAGGTGATCCTCAGAGCTGACGATCCGTGCCGAGACCAGCTCATCCGGCTGACCCTTGTACTCACGGAGGTTGATCGCGATGACACCGCCCGTACGGTTCGAGTCGTACTCGCTCAGACGGGTCTTCTTGACCACACCGGACATCGTGGCCAGGATGAGGAAGTCAGCCTCTTCGTAGTCTCGGATGGAGAGCACCTTGGCGATCGTCTCACCCGGCTGCAGAGCAAGCAGATTCGCCACGTGCTGGCCCTTGGCATCCCGTGATCCTTCTGGGAGCTCGTAGGCCTTGGCGCGGTACACACGACCGGTGTTCGTGAAGAACAGCAGCCAGTTGTGTGTGGAGGTGACGAAGAACTGCTCGACCACATCGTCGCCGCGCAGGTTTGCACCCTTGATGCCCTTTCCACCCCGGTGCTGTGCCCGGTACAGGTGGTTCTGGGTGCGCTTGGCATATCCGCCGCGGGTGATGGTGACGACGACCTCTTCCTCAGGAATCAGGTCTTCCATCGACACATCTCCGTCGAATCCGGCCAGGATCTTGGTCCGGCGGTCGTCACCGTAGCGATCGACGATCTCGTCGAGCTCTTCCGAGACGATCTCACGCTGGCGGGCGGGAGTTGCGAGGATGTATTTGAACTCAGCGATCTGCTGTTCGATCTTCTCGGCCTCTTCCTGGATCTTCAGGCGTTCCAGGGCTGCGAGACGACGCAGCTGCAGATCGAGAATGGCGTTGGCCTGAATCTCATCGACCTCGAGGAGCTCCATCAGACCCGTGCGAGCTTCGTCTGATGAAGGTGAACGACGGATCAGAGCAATGACCTCGTCGAGGGCATCGAGTGCCTTGAGGTAGCCGCGCAGGATATGTGCGCGCTCCTCGGCCTTGCGCAGACGGAATTCGGTGCGTCGGACGATGACTTCGATCTGGTGCTTGACCCACAGGCGCAGGAACGAGTCCAGGCTGAGGGTGCGCGGCACGCTGTCGACGATCGCCAGCATGTTCGCAGAGAAGTTCTCCTGCAGCGAGGTGTGCTTGTAGAGGTTGTTGAGTACGACCTTCGCCACAGCATCGCGCTTGAGAACGATGACAAGACGCTGTCCGGTGCGTCCCGATGACTCGTCTCGGAGGTCTGCGATGCCGGCGACCTTGCCGTCCTTGACGTAGGAGGCGATCTTCGCTGCCAAGGTGTCGGGGTTGACCATATGCGGCAGCTCCGTGACGACCAAGCAGGTGCGTCCCTGGATCTCCTCAACCTCGACGACGGCACGCTGCGTGATCGAACCGCGGCCGGTGCGGTACATGTCCTCGATGCCCTTGCGGCCCAGGATCGTCGCGGCCATCGGGAAGTCGGGGCCCTTGACGATGCCCAGCAGCGCCTCCAGTGCCTCTTCCTTGCTGACTTCGGGGTGGGCCAGGAGCCACTGAGCTCCGGCGGCGACCTCACGAAGGTTGTGCGGCGGAATGTTCGTGGCCATACCCACGGCGATACCAGAGGAGCCGTTGACCAGCAGGTTCGGGAACCGCGAGGGCAGAACCGTCGGCTCTTGGTTCCGGCCGTCGTAGTTGTCTTGGAAGTCGACAGTGCCCTCTTCGATGTCCCTGACCATCTCAAGAGCCAGTGGGGCCATCTTGCACTCGGTGTAACGAGGCGCGGCAGCACCGTCATCTCCTGGTGACCCGAAGTTCCCCTGTCCGGCGACGAGCGGGTAGCGCATAGTCCACGGCTGCACGAGGCGGACCATCGCATCGTAGATCGCAGTATCGCCGTGCGGGTGGTACTGGCCCATGACGTCGCCGACGACGCGTGAGCACTTCGAGAAGTTTCGATCCGGGCGGTAGCCGCCGTCGAACATCGCGTACAGCACGCGCCGGTGGACAGGCTTGAGTCCATCGCGGACATCCGGCAGGGCACGGCCGACGATCACGCTCATCGCGTAATCGAGGTATGACCTCTGCATCTCCAGATTGAGATCAACCTGTTCGACACGGTTGATTTCGGTTCCGATATCGTTTTCGTCAGCCAATGTGGGCTCTTCCCTTGTGTCTTAACCCGCGCAGCACGGCGGTGAGTGAATTCGTGAGAGTCTGTGTGACCGTCGGTTCCCGGCAGTGGCCGGGAACCGACGGTGAGGATCAGATATCGAGGAAGCGAACGTCTTTCGCGTTCTCTTGGATGAAGCGTCGACGCGAATCCACGTCATCGCCCATGAGCACCGTGAAGATCTCATCGGCCACAATCGCATCGTCGAGCGACACCTGCTTGAGCAGCCGGTGGTCAGGATCCATCGTGGTCTCCCACAGCTCCTCATAGTTCATCTCGCCCAGACCCTTGTAGCGCTGAATCGCCATGTCCTTGGGCAGACGCTTACCGGAGGCTCGTCCGGTTTCGAGCAGACCATCGCGCTCATTGTCGGTGTAGGCGAACTGGTGCGGGGCGTTCGACCACTTGAGCCGGTACAGGGGAGGAGTCGCCAGGTAGACGTAGCCGTGTTCGACGAGCGGCTTCATGTAACGGAAGATCAAGGTCAGCAGCAGCGTCGTGATGTGCTGGCCGTCGACATCCGCGTCGGCCATGAGCACGATCTTGTGGTAGCGCAGCTTGTCAAGATCGAACTCTTCGCCGATACCGGTGCCGAAGGCCGTGATCATGGCCTGGACCTCGTTGTTGCCCAGCGCCCGGTCGAGTCGAGCCTTCTCCACATTGAGGATCTTGCCGCGCAGCGGCAGAATCGCCTGGGTGTTCGGGTTGCGCCCCTGTGTTGCGGAGCCGCCTGCGGAGTCACCCTCGACGATGAAGACTTCGGAGATCGTCGGGTCTTTGGACTGGCAGTCCTTGAGTTTGCCGGGCATGCCCGAGGATTCGAGCAGTCCCTTGCGTCTTGTGGCTTCACGGGCCTTGCGTGCTGCCAGTCTCGCCTGGGATGCCTGGAGACCCTTGCGTACAACGTCCTTGGCCTGAGCCGGGTTGGATTCCATCCAGTGGCCGAGTTCATCGCGGACAACGCGCTGGACGAAGCCTTTGACCTCGGAGTTGCCCAATTTCGTCTTCGTCTGACCTTCGAACTGCGGATCGCCGAGCTTGACCGAGATGACAGCTGTCAGCCCCTCACGGATGTCGTCACCGGTGAGGTTCGCGTCTTTCTCCCGCAGGAGTTTCTGTTCCCGAGCGTAGTTGTTGATCAGCGAGGTCAGTGCCGTGCGGAAGCCCTCTTCGTGCGTGCCGCCCTCATGAGTGTTGATGACGTTGGCGTAGGTGTGGACCGATTCGCTGTAGGACGTCGTCCACTGCATCGCGATCTCGAGAGAGAGCGTCTCGCCGGGCTCCTCGGACTCGAAGACGATGACATCCGGGTGGATGAGATCGGCCTTCTTCGTCGCATTCAGGTACTGCACGTAGTCGAGCAGACCGTGCTCGTAGTGATACGTCGCCTCACGCGGTTTGGCGTCTGTCTCTTCGTCCTCGTCGATCTGGACGTTGTCGTCATCGATCTGAACGTGCCGTTCATCGGTCAGGCTGATTTTCAGGCCCTTGTTGAGGAACGCCATCTGCTGGAAGCGCGCCCGCAGATACTCATACGAGAAGTCGGTGGTCTCGAAGATCGTCGAGTCCGGCCAGAACGTCACCATCGTGCCGGTCTCGGAAGTCTCGTCGCCGCGGCGAAGCTCCCCTGTGGGAACACCCTTCTCAAAGTCCATGCTCCACACATAGCCGTCACGTCGGACCTCGACATCCAGGCGCTCCGACAGCGCATTGACCACTGTCGAGCCCACACCGTGCAGACCGCCGGCCACAGCATAGCCGCCTCCGCCGAACTTACCGCCGGCGTGCAGAATGGTCAGAATCACCTCAACGGTGGGCTTCCCCTCTGTGGGGTGCATCGCCACGGGCATTCCGCGCCCGTCATCGACGACTCTCACACCGCCGTCGGCGAGGATCGTCACCTCGATGTGATCGCAGTACCCGGCCATCGCCTCATCGACGGAGTTGTCGACGATTTCCTGAACCAGGTGGTGGAGACCGCGTTCCGAAGTCGAACCGATATACATGCCAGGTCGTTTGCGAACTGCTTCGAGACCCTCAAGTACCGTAATATCCCCGGCATCGTAATGGGGTAGATCCTCGGTCGTCATATGACTCCTAGTGCGGGTGGGCGCTAACAGCTTCCTATTCTACCGCGCCACGCCCTGAAATGCCCGTAAGCGGCCCATTAAGGTGCATTTGCGGATTTCTGAAGCCTCAGATGTACCCCCGGGCACGAACGGGACCGGCTATCGCCGTTTAAGGCCCTCTATGGTTTTTCAGATCTGCCGAGATGCAGACTCAGAAACTCCTCAGCCGAAGGTGTCCCGTGGCCCACGACCGGACACACTGCGCCGACCCTTCTTGAAACTGCGTCCCCGTGGCCCGCGGATCTCAATCTCCGTGATCGTCTGCGAGCCGAGACCAGCCTCCAACGCACTGAGGATCGTGGGCTTGAGCACGCGCAGCTGAGTCGCCCATGTCGTCGAGTCAGCGGCGATGATCAGCAGCGGAGGAGAGAAGTCGACGGGTTTGCAGTGCATTGCGACCTGCTCTCCCACAAGATCGGGCCACCGGCCCAGCACCTTGCCGATGTCGATGGAAGAAGACCAGCCTCGGGCTGAGATCAGCTTTCCCAGCGCAGATGAGATCGCCGCAGGGTCACGTTTGTCCTTGCCCGGCGAGGAGTAGATGGCTTCGCCTCGCAGTCGTGACCGGCGCCGGCTGCGGACGAACTTCGCCTCGGTCGCTTCCATCCGACGCACCCGATCAAGAGCTTCAAGTGCCGCAACCGGAGTTGAGGTGTCCTTCTCGATCCCACTCATGGGAGCAGACGCTCCTGACCGATTCTTCGGCCCTCAAGCTCTGCTGGCAGATCTCCATCGACGGCTGCGGTGATGAATACCTGCTCAGCTTCAGTGATCCGAGAGGCCAGACGGTTCCGACGCCCAGTGTCGAGTTCGGCGAAGACATCATCCAGGACAAGGACCGGCTGTTCGGCGGCCGACCCGGCATCGGAGCTCAGCAGATCCCATCCGGCCAGCTGCATGGCAAGAGCCAACGACCATGTCTCACCGTGTGAGGCGTAGCCCTTCGCTGGATGATCGCCGATGGTCAGAGCCAGATCGTCACGACCGGGACCGTGCAGGGTCAGACCCCTTTCGATCTCCGTTGTGCGTCTGCGT
Organism: Brevibacterium sp. RIT 803; assembly: GCF_016892625.1. Lineage (GTDB taxonomy): Bacteria > Actinomycetota > Actinomycetes > Actinomycetales > Brevibacteriaceae > Brevibacterium. Next base: position 237,905 of record NZ_JAFEMW010000005.1, on the reverse strand, counting down.
TCGAGGGCGGCCAGCAGCAGCTCCCGGCATTCGGCAGCGGATCCGGCCTGAGAATAGTCGATGCGCGAATCGTAGCGAGCCTTGATTCCCTGGCGTTCCAGTCGAGCATCGGCAGCGATATAGGCGAAGTTCTTCTGCAGCGGCTCGACGATATCGGCGAGGATCCTCTGCCTGCCGTACACCAGCTCGGAGGCGGAGTCCGCATAGGCCATGTTCCAGATGTCCAACGTCGCCTCGAGGCCGGGGTCGCGATCCTCGCGCAGACGTTTGAGCAGCGCGTTGCGCTGCTTGAGAGCACGTTCGAAATCTGTGATCACCGAGGAATAGCGAGGGTTGCGGGACACTACCAGGGTGTCGATCCACGATCGTCGTTCTGCAGGTTCGCCCCGGACAAGGCTGAGATCCTCTGGTGCGAAGACGACACAGGAGACGAGCCCGAGTATCTCCTTCATCTTCACCGGCGAGCGGTTGACCCGTGCCCGGTTCGCGCCCTTGGACTGGATCGAGACTTCGACCGTGGCATGTCGCTGATCGCGATTGACGAGAGCGGACACGGTTGCCGTCTGGGCGGACTCATTGACCAGCGGCGCATCGAAGGCAACTCGATGAGAGCGCAGATGAGCAAGATACCCGATGGCTTCGACGATATTGGTCTTGCCGGTCCCGTTGTCGGCCACGAATGTGGTGACCCCGGGTTCGAACTCGAGGTCGAGTTCGGGATACGACCGGTAGTTACGCAGCGAAAGTCGGGATATCCACATTCAGATACGTGTTGGCATGAGCAAGTACCGATACGATTCGTCCGCCGAGGATTCCAGATCCTTCTGCCCCGAGATGATGACGGGCTTCATCGGCTGGGTGAACGAGAAGTTCACGTAGGGGCTCTCGATGGCAGCGAGACCTTCGGCGATGTAGTGAGGGTTGAAGCCCACGGTGATCGGGTCACCTTGGAGCACTGCCTCGACGGCTTCCGACGCTTGGGCATCGTCGCCGGTTCCGGCGTGGAGTGTGAGCATTCCGTCGCTGACCTCGAAGCGCAGCGGGGTGTTCCGTTCGGCCACGAGGGAGACACGGCGGACAGCTTCACGCAGAACGCCGGTTTCGACGATCGCGTGGATCGGCACGGAATCAGGGAACAGCGAACGAACCTTGGGGTACTCGCCTTCGACGAGGAGTGAGGTTGTGACACGGCCCGCCGAGGTGAAGGAGATGAGATCCTTGCCTGCATCGTTGCTCAGACCGATCGTGACATCACCGCCGAGTGACTTCGAGACATCGGAGAGAGTGCGTCCGCGCAGAAGTGCGACAGCGGAGACGTCGGGACGTCCGGGGTTCCAGGTGAACTCCCGGACAGCGAGCCGGTAGCGGTCGGTGGCCAGGAGTGTGACCTTTTCGCCCTCGATCTCGACACGAACGCTGGTCAGGATCGGGAGGGTGTCGTCTTTCGACGTTGCGATCGTGACCTGGGAGACGGCGTTCTGGAATTCACCGGCCGCCACGGTTCCTGAGGCCTCGGGGACCTGAGGCAAGGCAGGGTATTCGCCGACAGGCATCGTCATCAGTGAGAACCGAGACGAGCTACAGGTGACGTCGACCTTCGAATCGATCTGTTCGAGGGTGACTTCCTGGTTCGGGAGGGCCTTGGAGATGTCGGCAAGGAGCCGGCCGGAGACGAGGACGGTGCCGGCGGTGACGACCTCGGCTGAGATCTCGACTCGGGACGAGACTTCGTAGTCGAAGACGGAGAGACGAACGGTCCCACCAGCCTCGGCGGTGATGAGAATGCCTGTGAGCACTGGTGCGGAAGGACGACTGGGGAGGGTCTTGGTTGCCCAAGTCACCGCATCGGCAAGGACATCGCGGTTGACTTTGAACTTCAGGGGAGATGCTTCGGCGTTCACTTTACTCCTTCGGGGCGACCACCCGACGTCTTCAAGACACTGGCTTGACGTTGCTCGGAAAACTCTACACAGCCTAGCGGAAATCTCAGCGTCGGGGCATCGAGCTGACGACAACATGATGAGCCACAGGTTCTGCTCAGACCAGGACCTTCAAGATCTCGCATTCGAGAATCGGCTGTGACCATGTGTTCGAATAACTGATCGCGGTCACAGCCTGTGTCGAGCTCTCCTTCGAGAGCTTCCCAACCGAGCCGGTGCAGTCGGTGGCGGTCACCCTCTTACAACTTCAATTCATGGAGTAGAAGTATTAGCACCTGTGGAGTTTGTGGACAACCAACTGTTACGCCCTAGTAATCAAGGGCTGAGCGACCTCCGAGGGTGTGGATCCCCTGTGCACGGCCACACATGCTTCGGTGGGCGCCTGGGTAAGCACATCCATGTAGTTCACATCCCTCCACTCACTTCGTGAAGTTATCCACCATTCTATCCCCAGGTTACGTGGCTTGTCCCCATGGTTATCCACAGATGTGTATACCGTCTTCTATAGGCGATGTTGCTGTTTAATGCGGTTTGTTAACTCGGTGACCTGAGTGTAGACCGCCCGTCGTTCAGCCATCTGAGTTCGAATCTTCTTGTTCGCGTGCATCACGGTGGTGTGATCGCGGCCGCCGAATGCCTGTCCGATCTTCGGCAGCGACAGCTCCGTGAGCTCACGGCACAGGTACATGGCGATCTGGCGAGCAGTGGTCAGTGTCCTTGATCGGGACGTGCCGCACAGATCATCGAGGGTGAGGCTGAAGTAGGCAGCGGTCTGGCCCATGATGTCGGCAGCAGTGATGGCTGGGGTGTCGTCTTGGGTGATGAAGTCCTTGAGGACGGTCTCGGCCAGACTGACGTCGACCTGTTGATCGTTGAGGTTGGCGAAGGCCGTCACACGGATGAGAGCACCTTCGAGCTCGCGGATGTTCGAGGAGATCCGCGAGGCGATGTATTCGAGCACGTCATTGGGAACATCGAGCTGTTCGCCGGCTGCCTTCCGACGCAGAATCGCAAAGCGCGTCTCCATGTCCGGGGGCTGCACATCTGTCAGGAGGCCCCACTCGAAGCGTGAGCGCAGTCGCTCCTCGAAGCCTTTGAGCATCTTCGGGGGCTGGTCGGAGGTGATGACGACCTGTTTGACCTCATTGTGCAGAGCATTGAATGTGTGGAAGAACTCTTCGACCGTCGCATCCTTGCCCTGCAGGAACTGGATGTCATCGATCATCAGGATGTCGACCTCGCGGTAGCGACGCTGAAATGCTGGTCGCAGGGAGTTCGAAGTCTTCGACGAACCGATCGTATTGATGAAGTCGTTGACGAACTCTTCGCTCGAGACGTATTTCACTCTGATCTCGGGGAACAGCTGCGTCGCGTAATACCCGATCGCGTGCAGGAGGTGTGTCTTTCCCAGCCCCGAATCGCCGTAGATGAACAGTGGGTTGTAGGCCTTGGCCGGTGCCTCGGCCACGGCGAAGGCCGCAGCATGGGCGAAGCGGTTGGACGCCCCGATGACGAAGGTGTCGAAGGTGTACTTGGGGTTGAGCTGGGCGACGCCGGGGACCTCGACCGGTGGAGTCGGCTGGGCGGCGGTTGCCTCGGCGATCTTCATCTCTCGCGTCGTTCTTTCCACAGGTGCCCCGTTGCTGGGCGCTGGCCCGGTGTCTTCGTACCTGGGCATCTGCGGCTGCGGATGTGGAGCGCGGTTGTAGGGCGCCGGAGTCTGAGGCTGAGCGTTCGCGGTCTGCGACGGTGCATAGGCTGCAGACCCGGTAGATCCCATCGCCGAGGTGGATGTCTCGGGATCGATTTCAATGGGTGATCCCGGTGTGGGTTCCCCGATGAGATCTTCGAACCTGATCGGAACGTCGAGTTCGGGATCGACGACGAACCCGAAGGTCACCTCGAAACCAAGAACATGAGAGAACTCCCGGGTCAAAGGCCCGAGGAGACGAGTCTCGATGGTTCTGCGCGTGTGTTCATCCCGGACAGCAAGCAGGACCAATGCGTTGTCGACGAGAGCCTTGGGCACAGCAAGCGAGAGGAAGCCCCTCTGATGAGCGGTGAGACTGGGGTCCTGATCCAGGGTCGAGACCACCGTCCGCCATTGGCTGATGAGCTCATTCTTGGAATTCGACACCGTCAATCTTCCTCCGTTTTCGTAGTTTCTTATTGGCATGGTCCACACCTGTGTATGACTTCCACATAGTTTTCCACAGTTTGTGGAGAACTGACGAGTCATCCCTGTAATCCTCCACACTGGTGGATAACCATGTGGAAAACTACACCCTTGTTACTTGTGGACGACCGCAGATGTGCAGACGATGAATTCCGGCGAACAGTTCACAACAGTGACGTGAAACATTGACTTCGAGTTTGACCAGGAACTTTGACCTTGGCTAAGATGGAGTGTCCTGTGTACCGGGCTTCATCCGATTATCTTGAATATCTTTTGGCTCTTATGCACAGGAGTGCTCGGCGGTCGAGACTCGTACCGCCGTTTTTTGTGAGAACGCACCGTCGTTCGACCGCAACCTAGAAATCGGAGACTTGAAGTGAGTAAGCGTACTTTCCAGCCCAATAACCGCAAGCGCGCCAAGAAGCACGGCTTCCGTCTGCGCATGCGCACTCGCGCCGGCCGTTCGATCCTGGCCGCACGTCGTCGCAAGGGACGTGCCGAAGTTTCGGCATAAGTGTGATCACCGCGGCTCACCGGATCCGCAGCGGAGACGACTTCAGAAGAGTCTTCAAAGCTGGCGTCCGTGTGCGCTCGGACCATTTGATGGCACACAGCCTGATTGATAGTGATGATTCCCACGCTGCACGCGTGGGTTTCATCGTATCCAAGGCCGTTGGAAACGCCGTTCGACGGAACCGAGTGAAACGTCGTCTTCGAGAGATCATGCGAGTCCGGCTCGACAGCCTTGATCCCGGTGCACTGTTCGTGATCAGAGCATTGCCCCACGCATCAGAAGCGGAATTCTCCGTACTTGAGTCCGAGGTCACGATGCTGATGGACAAAGCGCAGAAGAAACTAGAGAGCCGTGGACGCCGAACATGATCTGAAACACCCCTCGGAGGTGCCCCGCAGACCGGCCGGTTTCTGGCCCACGGTCTGGTGGGTGATCCGAATCGGGCCGCGCATGCCGTTCGTGTGGTTCATCAGAGCTTATCGAGTCGTGGTGTCTCCACTGTACGGACAGGTGTGTCGGTACTATCCCAGTTGCTCTATGTACGGCCTGGAGGCCTTCGAGATACACGGAGTTCTCAAGGGAATGGTGTTAACTGGGTGGCGAATACTGCGATGCAATCCTTTTTCCCATGGCGGGGTGGACCATGTTCCCGGTTCAGCGCGCCGGGCCCGCTCAGTTTCAATGCATGACGAAGATGGCCGCTGACAATTGTGTCGTGCGCGCAGCAGATGTTCAGCGCGTCTGTGCATCACGACAATCCGGTGGTTGACACCTCCGGTACACGCGAGAGCAGGACCCGTGGTTCTGTGTCGCGAAGACCCGCGAACAATGGCAAAATGAACGATCGTGAAGAATCGTTGTAACGAGGAGTACTGAATGGACTGGATGGACAAGCTGCTCTACCCGCTGCAGTGGGTAGTTGCTTGGATCCTCGCGATCTTCCACGAGATCTTCACTGCGATCGGTCTGCCAGCAGCCAATGGCTGGACTTGGGTTCTGTCGATCGCCGGGCTGACCCTGGTGATCCGTGCAATCCTCATTCCGCTGTTCGTCTATCAGATCAAGTCCCAGCGGAAGATGCAGCTGCTGCAGCCTCAGATTCAGCGCCTGCAGGCTAAGTACAAGGGCAAGAAGGACCAGTACTCGCGTCAGGCCATGGCCGAAGAGCAGATGAGCCTGTTCCGCGACAACAAGACGAGCCCGTGGGCCTCGTGTCTGCCTCTCCTCGTGCAGATGCCGATCTTCTTCTCCCTGTTCCGCGTCATCCACAACATGCCGGATGTGGCCTCGGGGAAGATCAACGCAATCGGTGGATTCACTCAGGAGCTTGCGATTCAGGCGGAAAAGTCGTCTGTCTTCGGAATTTCGCTGTCTGCGGTCTTCACCGACCCGGGTATCGCCGTCAAGTTCCTCACTGGCATCCTGATCGTCATCATGGCGGCGACCATGTTCATCACGCAGAAGCAGATGATGGCGAAGAACATGTCGGAGTCCGCGATGGCGAACCCGATGATGCAGTCGCAGAAGATGCTCCTCTACGTGATGCCCCTCGTCTTCGGCATCGGCGGTATCTACTTCCCGCTCGGCGTTCTCTTCTACTGGCTCGTCTCGAACACCTGGACGATGTGCCAGCAGCACGTGGTCATCCGCAATATGCCAGCCCCCGGCTCCAAGGCCGAGAAGGAGATGCTGGAGCGGAAGGCTCGCAAGGGCAAGCCCGTGCAGCAGCCTGAGACCAAGGGCGGCACCGCCACTGCTGTTGAGCAGACCTCGAACCAGAGCCGTCAACGGCAGCAGCCGGTGAGCAAGAACCGCAAGAAGAACAAGAAGCGCTGAGGAAGAACCATGACTGAAGAGAATGTCGACACGACTGTTGAAGAGACCGTCGATGAGGTTGCCGACGCAGGTGCCGCAGACAGCGGCGTCGAAAGAGATGCGAAGCCGACGAGAGCCGAGCTCCTCGAAGAAGAGGGCGAGATCGCAGCGGACTACCTCGAAGAACTGATGGACCTTGCCGACATCGACGGCGACATCGACATTGATGTCGGAGACGGACGCGCACAACTGTCGATCGTCTGCGAAGACGACGATGATTCCAACCTGCGCACGTTGGTCGGCCGAGACGGCAAAACCCTCGGCGCACTCCAGGAGCTGAGCCGGTTGGCAGTCCAGACCAGCACAGGTCAGCGATCGTGGCTGATGCTCGACATCGATGGCTTCCGCAACAGCCGTCGCGACGAACTCATCAAGCAGGCGAAGCGCGCGATCGAGGACGTCAAAGAATCGGGCAATGAATTCGCCTTCAAACCCATGAACAGCTTTGAGCGCAAGATCATCCACGACCAGGTTGCTCAGGCCGGTTTGGTTTCGGAGTCCGAAGGTGAGGGTGACGGCCGGCACGTACTCGTCCGTCCTGCCCATGACTGACATTTCCGCTCTCGAAATTCCCCCGGCAGGTACCGAAGAATTCTTCGGGGCCGCCTATCCCGCAGCTACCCGGTATGCGCAGCATCTGGCGACTACTGGAATCGAATGGGGACTGATCGGTCCCCGCGAGATCGACCGACTCTGGACCAGACACATCCTCAACTGTGCTGTTGTGGCTGAGTTCATCGATGACAGTGATGTCGTCGGCGACGTTGGCAGTGGCGCCGGGCTGCCAGGAATTCCGATCGCCCTGCTTCGTCCTGAAGCGGCCGTGGTCCTCATCGAACCGATGGAGCGGCGGGTCGAATGGCTGAAGATGGTCGTCGACGATCTTCAACTGGACAATGTTCGTATCGTCCGAGCCCGCGTCGAGGAACTCGTTGACGAGGAGATGTTCACTGTTGTGACATCGAGGGCGGTCAAGGCGATGACGACTCTCATCGAATGGACTCATGAAGTGATGGGCCCTGATGGACGGATCCTCGCGCTCAAAGGTGCCTCTGTCGAGGCTGAACTGGCGAAGACGAAGAAGCTGCTGAAGCGATACCGACTGTCTCAGCCGAAGATTCACATCGTCGACGGCGGAATCCTCGAAGTGCCTAGCCGTGTCGTCGAGATAGTCAAGAAATAGTACGAAGTAGATTTGGTCTAGGCTGAGTATAGCTTTGTGAAACCAATGGATGATGGAGTGCGCCGAATGCCGATCATGGACGAGTCGTCTCCCATAGGTGCTGCAATCGCGCGCGACAATCGACGCGCCGATCGACTGTCGCAGGTGAGTTTTCCACAACCAGACTCTACCCGGATCTTCACGATCGCCAACCAGAAGGGCGGCGTCGGGAAAACCACGACCGCTGTGAATATCGCCGCTGCACTGGCGAATCAGAATCTCAACGTCCTGCTCATCGACATCGATCCCCAGGGCAACGCCAGCACCGCTCTAGGCATTGACCACTATTCGGACGTCACCAGCATCTACGATGTGATCATCGATGACGTACCCATGCGTGAAGCTGTAGCGCAGTGCCCGGACTTCGAGACTCTCAAATGTGTTCCGGCGACCATTGATCTGGCCGGGGCCGAGATCGAACTGGTGTCTCTCGTCGCCCGAGAGCAGCGCCTGCAGAGGTCCCTGAATGTCTATCTCGATGAACAGGCGGCTGCGGGAAGCCGAGTGGACTACGTCATCGTGGACTGCCCCCCGAGCTTAGGTCTTCTGACAGTCAACGCCTTCGTCGCCGCCCGTGAAGTGCTCATCCCGATTCAGTGCGAATACTATGCGCTTGAAGGCTTGAGCCAGTTGCTGAAGAATATTCAGCTGATCCAGAAGCATCTCAATCCTAAATTGTCGATCTCCACAATCCTTCTGACGATGTATGACGGGCGGACCAACCTCAGTGCCCAAGTGGCGGATGACGTCCGGACTCATTTCCCCGAGCAGGTCCTGTCATCCTCGATTCCACGCTCTGTGCGCATTTCAGAGGCTCCGAGCTACGGACAGACTGTCATTTCGTACGACCCCCATTCCAGTGGCGCTTTGTCCTATCGGGAAGCAGCCGAAGAAATCGCACAACGAGGAGTAAATCGTGGCTGAACGCAGGAAGCGTGGATTGGGTCGTGGCTTAGGCGCTTTGATTCCGGATGCGGCGTCGAGCGATCGACCAGTTGACGTGTTCTTCTCCGGTGGCGAGCCTGAAGAGGCCACGCAGACCTCGGAAGAGCCGAAAGCACCTCGGTCCGCTCGGACGGATCCTGCAGCCTCCATGCAGTCCTCACGAAGGCGTAAGCCTAAGGCCGGATCTTCATCCACGTCTTCAAGTTCGAAGACCGCTAAGGCGGATGCATCTGCGCCTAAGTCGTCGCCGTCGAAGAGCACCACTTCTAAGAGCACGGCTCCAAAGAGTGGGCCAGCCAAGAGTGCGTCTGCGAAGAAAGCAACTGGGTCAACCTCCTCGAAGCCTGCCGGGTCTCGGACGACGAAGAAGAAGGCCGCTTCAGGGACGAAGTCCGCAACTGCCGAAACCAGCGCAGCGAACACCATGGCGACAGGAAGCTCTTCAGTGAAGTCGGCGACTGCGGAATCGAGTGCTCAGACCTCGACAGCAACCAAGACTGCAAGCCGTGCTTCGAACACCAAGGCGAAGAGGGACGCACCCGCGACTGCCGGTGTCGATCGGACTCCTGAATCGGAGTTCGCCGGCACAGCTGGTTTGGAGGTTTCTGGCGTTGGTACTGCTGAGCCCGACGTCGAAGCGACACCCGTGGACTTGACCGCGGATCAAAAGGACGAGGAGTCGACACTGGCCGACGATGTTCTGGAGACACATCCCGGGGTGTACAGGTCGGGTCATGAGATCTTCGATGAGGCTCGACAAGAGACCGCGTCAGACGACCCGGCAACTACAGATGAAGTAGATCCAGCCTCGACGCCTTCGACGGCCTCGTCGAGCCCAGCCTCCGTTAACGAAGACGAGGACTCAGTACCGGACGAGGATACAGGGACTGCCGGAGTTGACTCGATCCCTGATACGGAATTCGGCGAGATCGACGTCGACCGTATTGATGCCAACCCTCGTCAGCCACGTACCTTCTTTGACGAAGATCAGCTCAGTGAACTTGTCCACAGCATCCGCGAGATCGGTGTGCTGCAGCCGGTCGTTGTCCGGCAGAAGCCAAGCGATCACGAACGCTTCGAACTCATCATGGGCGAACGTCGTCTTCGGGCGACGAAAGACGCAGGTCTTTCAACCATCCCTGCAATCATTCGCTACGTCGATGACACAGACCTCTTGCGGGATGCTCTGCTTGAGAACTTGCACCGAGCGGAGCTGAACCCATTGGAAGAGGCTGCTGCCTACGGCCAGCTGCTCGAGGACTTCGGGTGCACACAGGAGGAGCTTTCCGAACGTATCGGACGTTCTCGCCCTCAGATCTCCAATACGCTTCGCCTGCTTCGGTTGCCCCCGTTGGTCCAACGGCGTGTAGCTGCTGGCGTCATATCGGCAGGACACGCTCGTGCGATCCTCGGTCTTCGCGAACCGGAGCACATGGAGATTCTTGCTCAGCGCATAGTTGCTGAGGGCCTCTCTGTGAGAGCGTCGGAAGAAGCTGTAGTACTTCTTAACCGTGGCGACTCGATGAATGTTTCACGTGCAACCACCCGTGTTGCCCCTCAGTTCATTGAAGTTGCTGAACGCCTGGGCGATCGTCTTGACACCAAGGTCAACATCACGGTCGGAAAGAAGAAGGGCAAGCTGAGCGTGGAGTTCGCGAACCAAGACGATCTCGATCGCATCCTCACCTTGCTTGGAGTTGAGGCGCCGGCGGAATAGCTGCCTCTGGTCGTTTGAAGTTGGGCGGGTGATGATGACATTGTTCATCGTCACCCGCCCAACTTGTATTCAAGAGTTGCTACTTTGTGGTGTCGGTGTAGGCAGTTCATGTCGGTAGTTGATCGGTCCCTATTCCGTGAGGGTGTGACGCGGCTCTTGGGTCCGTTGACTGTCACCCCGAGCACCTGAGAATCGGGCCCTCCGTATTTGGCCTCCCGCATGGTCTGGGTAGTCGGGGAAGACCACCCGTGGTCGTCAGGCCGGCGCGTCCGGTCCGTCCTTTCACGGTTGTTTCACGTTATCCACTGGTCATCGTTCGGCAATCGTGGCTGAGTTTCTCAAAGCTTCCACGTGTCGGCCAATGTGTCATCGCTCGTTGAGGCGGGTCAGCGTGATTTCGTCATGCGGCTGCCATGGTGGTTGATTCGTTCTCAGCGATGGATCTACCTCATCTGCATCGACACCCACGTGCGTACACTCCGGAGCACTTGTTTCACGTGAAACCACGGAACACTCCGATTGCCCGGGCATCGAGGCCAAGGGTGATTCGTATCTGCTCATGGTGCGCAGGATAGCGTGAAGTCGGTAGTAGGGGTCCCTGTTAAGGACGAACCGGGCCTTCCGTATCCAACTGTTGACCAGGGTTGACGAGCGAGGATACGAATTCCGCGGCATATGACCCCGATGCCGGCACTGTCGAATCCGGTCCTACATGTGTCTGCTAGGCGGGCGATGGCCGTTGGTTTCACGTGAAACATCCACCATTCCATTCGCCGTTTGGCGATTATGCAGGCAAGACCTTGTACTGTCAAGCAGCGGATGGTAGTCGAGTGGCGAGATCGATATGAAAGTGACCGGTAGTGTTGAACTTCAGGCGTGCGGCTTCGATCGTGAAGGATTCTTGCAGCATAAGGAGCTCCAAGTAGGAGTTCCGCATATGGTCGTTTGCCTGAACCTCGACTACTGGGTGGCTGATGACAATCTTCTTCTTCTCGAAGAGGTTTCACGTGAAACCACTGATCAATAGTGTCGTTACTCCCAACTAGGCAGGAGGCTCCCATCGGTTGCAATAGTCCCGAGGCCAGCATGGTTGGAGACTCCCGATAGGGGGTGCGCAAGATGTGCACTTCAGCGGCAAATTCTCGGTAAGGAATTGCCAGCACAAACATAGAGTGCCTTCCAGGTAAGGGGATGGCTTTCCGAATGGCCAACTTGAAGGTTGTACCTCGGCAGTGAGCGCAGTGGTCCGCGGGAGATGATAGTTCCCCGTGAAGCGGGCCGCATCACATTCTCCATCGGCATACTCGTTGCTGCGGGGTCGTTCACCTCTTCAACGCAACCTCAGCTACAGTGAGTCAGCCGTGAAGGTTTGATTGAGGGTCGGGAGTACATGTGTGGTCATCGTGCTCGCGAATGCGGGGTTACGGGTTGGCGAACTCTGAACATGGGCGATGGCTGGAGTCGGACCCAGGTTCGCTGGTCGTTCACCGTGCTGTCCTTCGGCTCTTGTTTCACGTGAAACGGATACCTATTCTCCGATCGTCGACCCTTCGTGTTTCGCCACTATCGATGAGGATCCTGTCTTGAAAGTTGGGTTCTGTGTCTCCTTCTGCCGATTGATCGTATATATAGGTGTCATCCGCGTCAGCGACCAGCAGCTGTTGCTCCTGCTTGGGGATGGATATGTGGTCGGTTCTCAACGACGTTCCATTACGCGGTTGAGACTCTTCGCGCTTGTGAATCTGACAACCGAGCACGACCTATGAAACGCCGTCCACTAGTTTCAAGGTGTGCACTTATGGAAGATGCCGACAGTATTCTGTTAGTCGTTTCACGTGAAACAACACCGACGAGGGGCTGCCTCAGGAGTTGAGTGTCGACCAGTTCTCGCGCCCAACCGCCCGTCGATTCGCGGTGAGTGCCCATAGCTCGTCAGAGAGCAAGCTTGCCGTATATGCGGCTGAGGTGCAGCGCATTCGCTGCGATCAGTACTCAGTTCGGTTACTGCTTGCGCAAGTAGCCCCAATTGTCGCTGGGCGCGGTCCAATACACCGCAGTCCCGATTGGGACTTGTTTATGTTTCACGTGGAACCATTTGGCTCACTACCGTTTGTCGGCGCGCATCCGACGAGTATGAGTTTCCATCTGGGTTCGCTCGCGAAATGACCGACGAATGCAGGATTAGTGGCAACTCATCGGAACGTCCAGAAGCCTGTTCCTCGTGCCTAGCTCGGGCAGTCGCCGTCTACCACCGAACTCCTACCCGAGTGCCGACTCGCACATTGTCATCCGTAGGCAGGCAGTGCAGTTTCACGTGAAACATTGGTGAACAGGCCGCCTCGATCACACAGTTCAGCGTTGGCTCGTCCTTGGAGTGAGCACAAGTCGCTCCTTGGTCTGGTGTGTTCCGCATCGGCAACTCTGCCCCGGTCGAGTAGCCATCATCGGTTGTGAACCCCGATTCGGCTGCCGAGATGCTAAGGCAAACGGTGTTCGTGATCAATAGGGTTTTGTCCTCATGTGTGGGCCGAGGTTTCACGTGAAACGGAAGCTATCTCGTGCAGCGTTTAGTCGCCTAACGACGTTCGCAGATGCTCAGTCGTCGTGTTGCTGTATGGAGAGGCTAGATTGGTCGATGCTCGCTCGTCGCATTCAGAGACCGCCATCCCTCGATGCAGAGATTTGGGTTGGACTACTTGCTAGGCGTTCTTGGACTCAGACTCGCCGCCCGTGTGTTGTAGTCGATGCATGTTTCACGTGAAACCTCTCTCGGGTCAGTCGGTAGATCAATTTGGGCAGCATCGATCTATGGTTCCGTACTCGTGCGGCGAGTTGTCATCGGTGCACCGAATGGATTCGCCGTAGTAGTGCTGTCGCTTGACACGGTACGGGTCGCGAACCGGACTGACAGCGGAGTGCCGGTGGTGACCAAGTTGACCGAATCCGAGTAGTTGACGTTTAAAGATCAGCTCCTCGGATCCAGGCTGGTGCGCCGTATTCGCGAAATGGCCTTTAACCGTGCTGAACGGGGGCGAGTGACAAATGGGTCTGTGTACCGTTTCGCTGATCGCGATAGTGATCGTCCCGGCTTAACGAAAATGCGTATGTTGCGATACACAACGCAAGATCGCGGGCACAACGCAGGATCGCGGGCACGACGCAACGAAGAGTCTTCAGGCTAAGAGGACAGCAATCTGCGAGTGGTTGGAGTTGCTCGATCGCAGCCACTGTCGGAACAGGCGTGGACTACCAAGCTGCGTCGAGGTCTCTCGAAGTTTGAGGTCTCTCGAACACGCGTTTCACGTGAAACGTCAGGCACTGAGCTTTTAGCTGTACGCCTTAATCTGTGCGAGGCTGAGGGTCCCCGTTTCGGGGTCAGAGTCCTCGCGCACGTATAGTCTCTGAAGGCCAGCCGCGATGCCGTCAGCAATCGCATCTCGAACGTTGGCGTCCTCGAGGTTATCGAGATCATCCGCGTTAGTGAGGTAGCCGGCGACTACGTGAACCTTTGGAGTGCGGAGCCGCTTCAGAGACGACCAAGTGCGAGCATGGCTCCTGCAGTCTCTCATTCCCGTACGGGCAGCGAGTTCGCTCTGAATGAGTTCAGCCAGACGTGCGCCGGTCGGGGAATTGATGTCGGAGTGGGTCTCGTGCCCGAAGAAGAAGGTTGCGATTCCGTTTGCGTCTTTGGACTTGTTGACGTCTGCGGTGACTGTGATGACGGCGGAGGCACCGAGTTGGTCGGCCTTGTTGACCTCGACGGCATCTCCGGCGAGAAGGACCGCTCCTGCACCGACAGCCTCCAGTCGTCCGGCAAGGCGAGTTGCTATATCAGTGGTGATACGCCGTTCGGTGTCCGCTTGGGTATCCGTCATTGGAAGAGTCTCGAAATCTACAACTGTAGTTGCAGCCTCGATGACGAAGGTGCGTCCGGCAAGCGAGGTCCCAGTTGCTGCAACTCGGGCGCGCTCTTCAAGAGCAAAGAGATTCCCGGTGTCCTGTTTGCGGTCAATTGCGTCGAGTCCACGCAATGTCTGTGGTCCTGCTACTCCGTCGACCTTGGTGCCGAGACTCATCTGCAGCTCTTTGACGGCGGCGTCAGTGACTGCTGAGTACTCTGCGTCCATGCGGCCCGCGTAGAACCCGAGACCGGCGAGGGTGCGCTGCAGTCTGAGCACATCGTCCCCTGTAAGGACTCTCACAGGGTCATAGCGGAGCACACGGTCACCGAGTTGATACCGAGCCCGTTCGAGCTCTGAAAAGGTCTCTGTGCCCATCACACCGTCACAGAGAATCCCCCGCACCTGTTGGAACTGCCGGACGGCGAGTTCGAAGGTCCGATCGAACTCGACAGATTCGGCTTGACCGACATTGAGCCCCAGACGAGCCATCTGAGATTTGATGTTGGGTAGCACCTCAGAGCTTTTCCCGCGTGAAAACGGCGGGTGTGGGTTGTGAGTCAATGCGATGCCAATCTGCTGTGCGAAGTTCTGAACGTGTTCCTGTCTGCCATCTGGATAGACCTAAGGCGCCTGTTGATCGTACAACAGGCGCCTTAGAACATGATCAGATGAAGTCGGAGAGCTCATCCTCAAGCGCCGGTTTGGGGCGTGCGCCGATGATGCTCTTTGCTACCTCACCATCCTTGAAGACGTAGAGCGCAGGAATCGAGGTGATTCCGTACTTGCTCGCGGTCTCGAGGTTTTCGTCGGTGTTGACCTTGACCACTTTGAGCTTCTCGGTGTTCTCTTCAGCGATCTGGTCAACAATCGGGCTGACCATGCGGCAAGGGCCGCACCATGGAGCCCAGAAATCGACGAGCACTGGCTTGTCGGACTTCAAAACGGTCTCTTCGAACGTGGCATCAGTGACTTCTGTCGACATGAGCAACCTTTCTCTTAACAATGTTCTCTAGCGGAAACAGCCGTTGCGCAGATTTCATTCCCCGCCCGTCGCGCGTAGACCTTCGGTGGGTCAGGTGAAGCGTGTGTTCAGCGGCAGTCGGTGTCAGTCGACTGGTGTCTGTCAGGACGCAATTGGTGCTGGGGCCTGTGAAGCCTCGGCTGCTACGGCCTCGGCCTGTTTTGTCACTGCATCGAGATCGGCCAGGTAGTGCTCGGCATCGAGGGCTGCCGAGCAGCCTGATCCCGCAGCCGTAATGGCCTGCCTGTAGACGGAGTCGATGACGTCGCCCGCAGCGAAGACGCCTTCGACAGCGGTCTTGGAGGTTCGCCCTTCGACGTTGAGATAGCCATCGGAACGCAGCGAGAGCTGATCGGCGAAGAGACTGGTGCGGGGATCCGAGCCGATTGCCACGAACAAACCGGTGACCGGCAGCTCAGCCGTTTCGCCTGAGACAGTGTTGCGGACTGTGAGACCAGTGAGTGAGTCTTCGCCGTGGATCTCGGTGACTTCGCTGTCGAGAAGGTATTCGAGCTTCTCATCGGCGGCTGCCCGATCCTGCATCGCCTGCGAAGCCCGAAGCTCTTGACGACGGTGAATGAGGGTTACTTTGGAGGCGAATCGAGTGAGGAATGTTGCCTCTTCGAGGGCCGAGTCGCCCCCGCCGACAACAGCGATGTGCTGGTTTCGGAAGAAGAACCCGTCGCAGGTGGCACACCAGCTGACTCCATGGCCAGAGAGTTTCTTCTCATTGGGAAGGTTGAGCTCGCGGTATGCCGAGCCGGTGGCGAGGATGACTGCCTGAGCCGTGTACCTGGCTCCCAGCGCAGTCTCGATCTGATGGGCACCGGGCTCCAGCTTGAGGGTTGCGACGTCGTCGTAGATCACCTCGGCGCCGAACTTCTCAGCCTGCTCGCGCATGCTCTCCATGAGTTCTGGACCTTGCACTCCGGCGGGGAAACCGGGGTAATTCTCAACGTCGGTGGTGTTCATGAGCTCACCGCCTGCTGTCACAGAACCTGCAATGACCACGGGCGACAGATTCGCACGAGCCGCGTAGACGGCCGCGGTGTATCCGGCCGGACCCGACCCGATGATCACCAATTGTGTATCAGTCATGTGAAAATTCCCTGTTTCTGCTCGCTGTGTACTCAGAGTCCCGCTCGATGGCGGCACGGATTGACTATCGTACGTGTAACGGTACGGCGGTTGCGACTATTCCGCATCTGGCCTGAAACGATGTGCCCCGCTACTCCCAGACCCGGTGTCGATCTCTCAGGCTGATGTCTTCCAGGGTCAGCGAGGACCATAGGCCTGGACCGGCCTCTTACTTGAAGTCGACTGTGTTGATGATGGCACGGAAGCCGCCATCGTCTTGAGGAAGCTCGGTGACCCAGAGAATCAGGTTGTCCGTCTCAACGTCATCATCGAGTTTGATGGTGACGCCGTCGGAGTCGAACTTGCCCTCGCCGACCTTCTTCGCATCTTCAGGATCGGAACCATTGCGAATCTCGAAGGACCCGCCCGAGTTCGAGGACTTGACCTTGACTTCCTTCACCGTAGTCTTGTCTTCGAGTTCGAAGTGCAGTCCAACGCCGGACTTCAGGTTGCCGAACGATGCCGAATTGTAGCGGTCGGTCCGCCACGACCCGTCCGTATTGGGGACGACGTCTTGGGCCTTGTCGTCGTTCTCCTCATCGTCGCCCTCGGGGTCCAACGCCTTGACCGTATCGATCTTCGGCGGATCTGCCTTGGGCTCTTCTGTCTTCTTGTCTTTGCCGTCTTCAGTCTTGGCTGGGGCCGAGGTTTCGGCTACCGTTTCAGGCTCGTCGTCGCCGGAAGTGAAGTTGAAGACCGCAATCGAGATCACGATGGCCGCGATGACTATCAGCGCAAGGACCAACCAGGCGAACGGTTTTCGCGAACTCGCCGGATCACCATTCGGGTCGCCATCGTTGTTGGCAGATCCAGCGCCTGCTGCCGCACCGGCACCTGAACCGCCAGTAGCCGCAGCGCCGGATGCACCGGCACCCGCACCACCTGTCGCTGCTCCGGCGGAAGCTGACTGTGTTGTGCTTGAAGTCTTCTTCTTGTTCCCGGAGTCAGAGGACTTGGAAGCTCCAGCTGCCCCGACAGCGGCAGTCCCTGCGACGCCAGCAGTTCCGGCCGATGCAGCTCCAGAGCTGTCGTCCGACCTCTGCTTGGGCGAGACTGCGGCAACGGGCGCGGTCGGACGAGACGAATCGGTTGGTGACTCATCGACAGCAGTGGGCGAAAGCCTACGCACCTGTTTGGGTGGCGTTACGGGGTTCGCCTCTTGTCGTTTGGATGTCGAGGCGGCCTCGAGCGCGGCGATGCGCCGGCGTGCTTCGTCTTCCTTGGCCTTGGCGATGCGTCGTTCGCGTTCGTACTCGCGCAGCTGATGCTCGCGCTGCTGCTCATGAGTCTCGAACATTCCGCCGAGGAACCACGACCCGTCGTCCTCGTCATCCATGATGACGCGGGTATCGTTATCGTCCTCGATCTCGTCAAGGTCGTCCTCAGACACCACGTCGATGGCCTGGGTGTCGGGGTCCGAATCCTGGGCGTCACGATTCATGATCGGAGACGTCAGATTCTCGTCATATTCGTGGTCGGCATATGCGGAGTACTCCGAATAGGTCTGTTCAGGTTCCCACTCCTCCCAGTCCTGGGTGGCGTTGTCGAGCTGATCCTTGCCGATCGGGAAGCTCGAGGCCTCACGCATCTGCATACGGTCGGCATACTGCCCCGTCGTCTTGCCGACGACTCCCACAGCCAGTCCGCGAGTTCCCGGACGGGTGATGCCGATGCGAACCAGAGCCGCTTTGACCTGATCGTCGCTGGCTGTGTTCGCAGTGGACGTACCCATCGACGTTGATCGTGGTGCAGGTAGGCTCGTCGCCTCGTCGAAGCTGCGAGGCGAATGGTTGAAGACACTGTCGTTGTCGGGTACCGGAGCACGGTTGACGTAGCGCAGAAGCTCGGCATCCCACTCGTCCAGGTAGCCCAGTACTTCGGCTACCGAGCCAGGTCCTGGATCGGTCCCGGTGAGGATGCCGCTGACGAAGTCATCGAGTTCGTTGGAGATCTCGGGATTGAGGCTCTTGGCCCTCGCAATGCGGGAATTCTCGCGTCCTGCTGCGGGGATGCCGTTGAACGGCTCATCGGTGGGCCAGTAGCCGGTGACGGCGGCGTAGAAAAGCCGGATGAGGCCCAGGGCATCCTCTCGAGATGCCTTCGTCGGCGTGTAGTCCTCGGGGCGGATGACTCCGGTGCCCAGCGCCAGAGCGGCATCGATGCCGATGCCGGAGACCAGGACGGTGCCCTTGGTCGTGATGCCCACCGTGTTCGGACGCAGGAACATGTGGAACAGGCCGCGTCGGGCAGCCGTGACGAGAACTGTTCCGATCTCGCCGATGAGAGCGCGGGCGGCATCGATGGGAAGCGGTGACTTGGGCAGGATCTCGCTGAGCGAGGTGACGGCAATGCGCTTGGACACGACATAGTCGAGTCCGTTCGCATGACCGACGTCCAACGTCGGGGCAATGCGATGATCGCCGAGGATGGAGACCCGTCGCGCTGCTTCGAGAACATCCGTGGACCCGTCGGCATCGGCGACGTGGATGAGGACGGGTTCGTCGAGAATGGCGTCAAGGGCCGTGCACACGGCGCCCGCCTGTGGATTGTCCTCGAGCCACCGACGGTCGACCGTTGATACGACGTAACGACCGGCAACTACCATGCCGGGTTCGATATCGATCAGGGTGACCACCTCCATAGGGGCTTCGATGCGCAGGCTATCTTCTTAGTTTTCCAGCAACCACGCCAATAATCGAATGCAACTCTCTGACTTTCAGCAAATAAGATGCTCCCAGGAAGATGACGAGCATGAGAGTGCCGACGCCAGCGGCGCAGACGAATGCCTGCCACCTGCCGGACAATGCGAAGTCCGGGAAGAAGAAGAGCAGCCCATAACCGGCCAATCCGGCAAGCAACGCTGCTACGAAGAACTTCACATGGGCGCCGAGGATCGTGCGGAGATCAATCCCGCCGAGGCGCTTCGACAGGAGCGCGAACGAGAGGATCATCGCGAACAGGTAGCCCAGACTCATCGTCAGTCCGATGATGGCGACCGTGACCGATTTCGGGAAGATCGATGCAGATAGCACCGCCAAGGACTGGAAGATCACCTGCGGGAGCTGGATGAGGAACGGTGTCTTCGCGTCCTCATAGGCGTAGAAGACCCTCTGTGCCAGGTAGTTGGCGCTGAAGGGGATGAGGCCGAAGACCATCGTGATGATCACTAATCCCACGGCCATCGCTTGTTCGCGGCCATCGCCGGCGATGATCATCGCCACAGGCGACGCGAGGACGACGAGTGCAGCGACAGCGAACGAATTCACAAATCCGACCATGCGTATGCCCATGGAGAAGTCACCGACAACAGCTTTGGTGTCGTTGTTGGCGGCATCTCTGCTCAGCGAGGTGAAGAGTGCCGTGGCTAGCGACACTGCGATGAGCGAGTGCGGGAGCATGAACACCAGGTAGCCGTTAGTGTAGGCGGCGTTCGAGGCATTGCCCTCTCCCGGAACCGAGGCACCAGCGGCGACGCGGGAAATGATCAGGAATCCGATCTGGCCGATGAGCATCGCGGAGAAGGTCCAGAACGCCACCTTGCCAGCGGTGCCGAGGCCGACCCCACGGAACCCGAACGTCGGCCTGTACTTGAAGCCGATGCGTTTGAGCGGCCAGATCAGGATGAGAGCCTGAGCGGCGACACCCAGTGTGGCTGATCCTCCGATGAGGGCGATCTTGTCCGGAGTCCAGGTGCTCAAATGATGAGGGGAAGCATTGTTCGTGCCGAAGACAAGGATGAAGACGAGAAGTCCAACGATGGCGACGACATTGTTGAGCACCGGTGCCCACATATATGGACCGAATGAGGACTTCGCGTTGAGCACCTGGCCCAAGAGCGTGTAGAGACCGTAGAAGAACAGCTGCGGCAGGCACCAGAATGCGAAGGCCGTTGCCAGGGCCATCTGATCCGGCCCCCACCCGGAGGAATAGAGCCACACGAGGACCGGAGCAGCGATTGTGGCGACGATGCTGACCACCGCAAGGATCATGAACGCCAGAGTCAGCAGACGGTTCGTATAGTCCTCGCCTCCGTCCTTGCGCTTCGACGCCCGGACCAGCTGCGGGACGAGGACGGCGTTGACCACACCTCCGGCCAGCAGCATGTACAAGGTGTTGGGCACCTTGTTGGCGACATCGAAGGCGTCCGCCTGGACTGCGGTGATTCCAATCGCCGTCGCGAGCAGTGAGGCCTTGACCAGGCCCAGCACACGCGAAGTCAGTGTGCCTGCGGTCATAATGGCCGAGGACTTGGCCAGCGCTGAGAAACTGGACACGCTTTACCTCGTTTCCGATTCGTCGTTCTGCGCGCGGGCCATCGCATCGGCCAGCTGCTGTTCGGGGATCTTCCTGCGTCCGCGGGAGATCGTCTTGATCAAGCCGATCACGAACACGGCGGCCAGTGCGAATCCGACTACGGCCGTACCGATGTTCTCCCAGTCGGCGCGCACCCTGACGAGCAGCGTCTCGTTCTTCGGCAGGACGACGTCGTCGGTGGCGACCATCTCGATCGTCGTCGGGACGTCTGCGTTGGCCAGGCCTTCGACGGGAACGTCGACGCGCATGGTCTCCTGGGAGGGCACGACGACTGTCTCGGTGGGCTCGGCCCGCAGCTGGGGGGTCTTCGGCTTCATCCGGATGCTCATGCTCGCCTCGGCGGGTGAATCGTTGACGATCGTCACCGGGATGGTTGTCTCCTCACCGGTGACTAGCAGCACTGAGGAGCCCTTCTCGAGGTAGAGGCTGTTCCTCACCTTCTCACTCGAAGCCTGGGCATCGTCGGCACAGCTCTTCGCACTGCCCTCCAGGGTCCACGCGACCGAGGTGCAGCTGAGCAGCTCACGGTCCAGCCGTGTATTCGCACTCGCCGGGTCAGAGAACACACTGTTGAACTTCCTCTGCGTCGTCCGGGTCTCTGCGAGGCTGTGCACTGCCTTGGTTCCGATCGCCTTCGGACCCGCTCCTGACTGCAGCAGCCCGCGCGGCACGGGGTCGGTGTCGAGGAGATCATCGATGCCGGACGGATCGACCCAGGGAGCGTCCGCGACGGACTTGACCGTACCCTCCCAGTTCGCCGAGGCTGCCGTGCGCGGCATGGGCAAGAGCAGATGTCGTGTCCGGTAGGGGGACTCCGCTTGGATCGCGGCGGTTGTCGCGACCAGTTCTGAGATGCCCGAAGCGGGATGATCGGAACCGATGATCTTGGCGCTCTGCTGCGACAGAGCCGTATCGGTGATCAGAGTGTCGATCGATGACTGTGCATCGGCGGTGATGCGAGTCTTCGAGTGGGCGTCGTCGTGGACCCCTGCCAGAGATGGCTGCTGGTTGTTGCTGAGGATCACGGTCTGATCACCGGCCTTGGCGAAGTCAGCGAGATGCTCGCGCTGTGCGGAGCCGGCGACTGGCCAGGCGATGTCGGTCTTGGCCTTCGGCAGGACATCCTTGACGATCTGCTTCTGTTTCTGCGCGAACGTGCCAAGACTCTCCAGGTCACTGTCCACCAGCGACGCCTGGTCGGGGTCGCCATAGGGCAGAGCGATGACGGTGTGCGAGTCCGCTTCGGCAAGGAAGTCCTGATACCAGGTGTCGAGGCGCTTGCGCTGCTCTTCCTGGGCTTCCGACTCGTCGTCGCCGCCCTCGTCATTGGAATTCGCGCCGGGATCGGGGCCCTGGGCATCGGGACCCGTAGTTGCCGTTTCCGTGCCCTGCGGGGAGGGCTCTTCCGACTCCTGGGGATCTGACCCGTCATCGTCTGGCGGTGGTTCGGCTACAGCCGATTCGAAGGAGGCGATGATCCGGGGGTCGAGGGCGATTCCCACTCCGGGCGTGTCGAGAACGTTCATGATCGACGTCAGAGAGCCGTTCTTGCCGATCGCCTTGTCGAGGACGTCGGGGGCGATGATGCCGTCAGAGGTGTGAGCCGGAATCGTCACCGGGGCAAGCATACTGATCTTGGTCTTGTCGAACTTCGGGCTCGGGTACCAGGTGGAGAAGCCGACTTCGGAGGCGAGTCGCCCGGTGGCATCGCCGAGCTGCACGCTCAGTCCACGCGGGCCCCAGTTCGCGACCGGAGAGGACTTCTGCAGTCCGAGATCATCTGCGGGGACGGAGATCGTGAATTCTGCGGAGGACCCGGCCGCGATCTCATCCTCGAACGTGGTGTCCACCGCAGTCATCGGGTCGGAGTCTCCGTTTGAGCCCTCCTTGGCCTTCTTACGGGCGTCGGGACCGTTGTTCTCGAGGTCGGCGATGCTGCGGTTCTGGGACTGGTCGGTCTTCCAGCTCTCGATCTTGCGTCCGGAATCGAGCTTCTGCATCGACATCGCCAGATGCAGGTCAGGATCGGAGATCGCATCATCCGTGGGGTTCGCGATCGTGCCGCGCACCTTGAGTGTGCCCTTTGCATCGACCCAGGGCGTCACCTCGTCGAGGGTGATGGCGACTTCGGAGTCACCGGACTTGCCGCCGTCCGCTGAGGAGCCGCCGCTCGCTGAGGAGCCATCGGCGGCAGACGAACCGGCGGCGACTGCCGGCTTCGATTCCATGAGCGGGACGACGAAAACTGACCCTGCGAGCAGAAGGACTGTGCTCAGCAGGGCGAGGAGGAAACGCATATGGCTGATGGGTTTCACTGCTCCAATCGGGCGACCATCGGACGGGCGGCGGCAACGATGCGACGCTCATTGGCGAATGAGAGCCGGGAGCGCAGATCGTTGAACGGAATCCACGCAGCGTCGATCGCTTCCTGGTCAGGATCATTATCCACGGTCAACGTCCCAGACCGTGCACGCAACAGGAAGTGGTGGACGAGTTTATGGATGCGGATTCCGGTCACCGTGAACCAGTAGTCGACGGTGCCGAGGGGGCAGACTATCTGCCCGAGGATACCTGTCTCCTCTTCCACCTCACGGCGAGCCGCCTCGGCGGGGGTCTCAATTCCTTCGAGGTGACCCTTGGGAAGGCACCATTCGATCCGTCCTGCCCGGTTGATCCGGGCGATCACGGCCACGGTCAGTTCCGGGCGTGTGAAGTCGACGATGATGCCCCCGGCGGATATCTCCTCTACCGTGGTGCGACGAGACGCTCTGGGTCCCGGCTTGGGCATCGGTGTGGTCATTCTCCTACCTTAGTAGGCGATTCTTGGAAGTGTCGTTGGGCGCGCTCCCGGTAGGCTGGACTCGGCTGTAGATGAGTCGTCTCCGATCGGAACGGCACGGTAGAACACGAAGGAGCTCGGTGGACCCGAAGACTGCGCACGCCCGTCTGTACGACAAGCTCGATGAGCTCGAGAACATTCTCGGGCCCCTGGGCAAGCGCTTCGCCGCGGCCGGATTCGAACTCGCGCTCGTCGGCGGATCCGTTCGCGATGCACTTCTGGGCCGTCCGATGCCCGATCTCGACTTCACCACGGATGCGCGCCCCGACGACATCCTCTCCCTCATCTCCGACTGGGTCGACACACATTGGGACATCGGGCGGGAATTCGGCACCATCGGCGCGATCAAGTCCGGTGTGCAGATCGAGATCACGACCTACCGTGCCGAAGCCTACGACCCGGATTCGCGCAAACCTACCGTGAAATTCGGCACAGATCTCGACGCTGACCTGATCCGACGCGATTTCACCATCGGTGCGATGGCGATTCGCCTGCCCGCAATGAGCTTCGTCGACCCGTTCGATGGCTTCACCGACCTCGTCGAGGGTGTCATCCGCACCCCGGGCACGGCCGCGGATTCGTTCTCTGATGATCCGCTGCGCATGATGCGCGCCGCGCGTTTCACCGCTCAGCTGGGTCTCGCTCCCGTCGCCGAGGTGGAAGCGGCGATGCGTGACATGGCCGATCGGATTGCGATCATCTCCGCCGAACGCATCCAGGTGGAGCTGTTCAAACTGATGACCGGCATCGACCCGGCCGCGGGCATCGATGTGCTGGTGCGCACCGATGTCGCCGATCACGTCCTGCCCGAAGTCGCAGGTCTGCGGCTGGAGACCGATGAACACCACCGCCACAAGGACGTCTATCAGCACTCGCTGACCGTGCTGCGCCAGGCTGTGGAGCTCGAAGAGCAGTATGCGGCCAAACAGCGCGAAGCCGGGTTGAGCGCTGATGACCCCAACCATCTCGTCGTGCCCGATTTCACCGTTCGCTTCGCTGCGCTCATGCACGATGTGGGCAAACCTGCGACACGCAGATTCCTACCCGGTGGGGCAGTCACCTTCTATCACCATGATGCCGTCGGTGCGAAGCTGACCGCGAAGCGGATGAAGGCGCTGCGCTTCGACAAGGACACCACGAAGGCCGTTGGCCGTCTGGTCGAACTGCATCTGCGCTTCTACGGCTACGGTGACGCCGGATGGACCGATTCTGCGGTGCGGCGCTACGTCACTGACGCCGGCCCGCTGCTCTCGCGACTGCACATCCTCACCCGCGCAGACGTGACCACACGGAACAAGAAGAAAGCTGATCGGCTCGCATTCGCCTACGACGACCTGGAGCACCGGATCGAGAAGCTCAGCGAACAGGAGGAGCTCGCCGCGATCCGCCCTGACCTCGACGGTCGGCAGATCATGGCCATCCTCGACATCAAACCCTCGCCGCTGGTGGGCAAGGCCTACAAGCACCTTCTCGAGGAGCGGATGGAGCACGGTCCGCTGGGACCTGATCGCGCCGAAGAGGTTCTGCGTCAGTGGTGGGCCGAGCACGGGCCCGCGGAAGTTGATCCCGGAGAAGCTGGGCCCAGCGAGCCCGGGGAGCAGTCCTAAGTCTCCACCCCCGCCTGTTGTCGTCCTCACACCAACTGATAACTTCGTAATTCGCGTATGTTTGTGCTTGCGGTCACATGGTGTGGCGCAGGCGACGATGTGAGGAGATCCTGATGACTGTGACCGATGAGTTCCGTGCAGCCAGAGACAAGCTGATCGAGTTGCGCAGCGATGCCGCGGCGGCCGGTGACGGCTTCGAATGGCCGCGGTTCGATCACTTCAACTTCGGCATCGACTGGTTCGACAAGGTTGCCGAGGGCAACGACAGCCCAGCCCTGTGGATCGTCGAGCAGGACG
The DNA here is from genome assembly GCF_016892625.1 of Brevibacterium sp. RIT 803. Classification (GTDB taxonomy): domain Bacteria; phylum Actinomycetota; class Actinomycetes; order Actinomycetales; family Brevibacteriaceae; genus Brevibacterium. The sequence continues at coordinate 212,399 of NZ_JAFEMW010000005.1, read as the reverse complement.
GGTCGGAGGGCAAGTGGAGCTATGCGGAGCTCTCCCGTCGTTCGAATCAGGTGGCCAACTTCCTCCGTCGGTCAGGCGTGAAGCGCGGCGACCACGTCATGATCATGCTCAACAACCAGGTCGAGCTGTGGGAGACCATGCTCGCCGGCATCAAGCTCGGCGCGGTCCTTCTGCCGACAACCACCCAGTTGGGTCCGATCGACCTCAATGATCGTGTCGATCGCGGCAGGGCCGAGTTCGTCATCGCCGGATCTGAGGATGCCGCGAAGTTCGACGATGTCGACGCCGAGGTGGTGCGCATCGTCGTCGGTGACGATGCGACGCGCCAGCAGGACTACAGCTATGTCGATGCCGACGATGAAGACTCACGCTTCGACCCGCAGGGCACCTCCCGCGCTGATGACCTTCTCCTCCTCTACTTCACCTCGGGCACGACCTCGAAGGCGAAGATGGTCGCCCATTCTCACGTGTCCTACCCCGTCGGCCACCTGTCCACGATGTACTGGATGGGGCTGAGGCCCGGCGACGTCCACCTCAATGTCGCCTCGCCCGGCTGGGCCAAGCACGCCTGGTCGAATATCTTCACTCCCTGGATCGCCGAATCCTGTGTCTTCCTCTACAACTACTCGCGCTTCGACGCGAATGCCCTGATGGAGACCATGGACCGGGTCGGCGTGACCAGCTTCTGTGCTCCTCCGACGGTGTGGCGCATGCTCATCCAGGCAGACCTCAGCCATCTCAAGACTCCGCCGAAGATCGCCCTGGGTGCCGGCGAGCCCCTCAATCCGGAGGTCATCGACCGGGTCAAGCAGGAATGGGATGTGCTCATCCGCGACGGCTACGGTCAGACGGAGACCACGCTGCAGGTCGGCAACTCGCCTGATCAGGAGCTCAAATACGGCTCCATGGGCAAGGTGCTCCCCGGCTACGACGTGGTCCTCATCGATCCCGCGACCGGTGAAGAGGGCAACGAAGGCGAGATCTGCCTTCGCCTCGACCCGCGACCCTTGGGACTGACCAGCGGATATTGGTCCAATGAGGAGAAGACCGCTGAAGCCTTCGAAGGCGGCGTCTATCACACCGGTGACGTGGCCGAACGCGACGAGAACGGTTACATCACCTATGTCGGGCGCGCCGACGACGTGTTCAAGGCCAGTGACTATCGACTCTCGCCGTTCGAGCTTGAGAGTGTGCTCATCGAGCACGAGGCCGTCGCCGAGGCGGCTGTGGTCCCCTCGCCGGATCCTGTCCGTCTCGCTGTTCCCAAGGCCTATGTCGTCGTGGCGGGTGGTTTCGAGCCCAACGCGGACACCGCTCGGGAGATCCTCGCCTACTGCCGTGAGCACCTGGCCCCTTATAAGCGCATCCGCCGGCTCGAGTTCTCCGAGCTGCCGAAGACCATCTCCGGCAAGATCCGCCGTGTCGAACTTCGTGCCCGTGAGGACCAGCTGCATCCGTTCAGCGGTGAGCCGGCTGTCGAAGGCAAGGAGTACGCAGACACGGACTTCGACCTCAAGAGCTGACCGCCCTCGGCGATTGCTGAGGGCGAATCTGCACGGAAAGTATTCGTCGGCGGCCTACTCTCAATGAGCAGTTCGGGTCTGGAGTGCACAGTTCTATGCACGAAGTTGGGCCGACAGGCGACTAATAGTTGAAAAAACGGCTAAATGTGAGCAATTCGCCACTTGGTGTGGTCGATCCCTAGGTGGAACGGTAAAATCGCTGGTGAGAGTGGGCATACATCGCTACTCATATGTGCTTGCAAGTAACAACTGGGGTGACTTGGCGCTGGATTCAGGGGATTTTCACTCTGTTCCAAAGAACGCGTGCCAGACTGAAGCTCAAGTGTGACCTTATCGAACCTCGTCGCCACGCAATGCGGCAGGCAAACTGACCTGGAGGACCTTGGGTGGCTAAGGGACAAAGACAAGCCAAAACCAGAGGCAAGAAGACGAAGAATATTCTCAACTATCCGCGCTCAGGCGTGCACGGATGGACGCGTTTTCTGCCCAGCATCCGGCTGCTCGTCGTCGGCGGACTCAGCATCGTCATTCTCCTCTGCGTGCTGTTCTCGATCGGATATGCGACCACAGACGTCCCCGAACCCAATCAAGAGGCCACAGGTCAGACCTCGACCATCTACTACAACGATGGCAAGACGCCCATCGGGCAGTACAAGGTCGAGGACCGGAAGTCGGTCAGAATCGATGAGATCTCCGAGCCGATGCAGAAGGCTGCGGTAGCTGCGGAAGACACCTCGTTCTACGAGAATCGCGGAATCTCCATCAAGGGACTCTCCCGCGCAGTCGTCGGTGTGGCGACCAATCAGTACGCCGGCGGTGGATCGACCATCACGCAGCAGTACGTGAAGAACTTCTACCTGACGAACGAGCACTCCTTCGATCGTAAGGTCAAGGAGATGTTCATCTCGCTGAAGATCGATCAGCAGCAAAGCAAGGACGACATCCTTGCCAATTACCTCAACACCATCTACCTCGGACGTCGGTCTTATGGCATCGAGGTTGCCAGCCAGAACTACTTCGATAAGTCGGCGAAGGACCTCGACGTCAGCGAGTCGGCCTTGCTGGCAGCGATGATCCAGCGCCCAGGAGCGGCCGATCCCTCGGACAACCCTGAGGTCTACCAGGATCGTTTCGACTACGTCGTGAAGTCGATGGTCGATGAGGGCTTCATCACTGAGGAGCAGGCAGCCAAGATCGAGATGCCGAAGGTGAAGAAGCAGAACAAGGAATCTTCACTGTCCGGCCAGAAGGGCTACATGTGGGACTTCGTCCGCCGTGAGGCCCTGCGCAAGCTCGACATCACCGAGGCGCAGCTTGACCGTGGTGGCTATAACATCACGACTACCTTCGACGAGGACCGGATGAAGCAGGCCGAGAAGGCCATCAAGAACCTGCCGTCCGATCAGCCGGAGGGGCTGCAGACGGGATTGGTCTCGATCAATCCTGACAACGGTGGAATTGAGGCCTTCTACGGCGGTAAGAACTACCTCGATCAGGCATTCAACGCGTCGACGCAGAGCCATGTGCAGGCCGGTTCGACCTTCAAGCCCTTCGCCTTGGTGGCTGGGCTTGAGAACGGTGTGCGACTCACCGATACCTACCCCGGTACGAGTCCGACGACTCTGAACAACGACGGCACTCCATGGGAGCTGTCGAACTTCGGCAATACGAGCTACGGTCCCGTGAGTCTGCTCAAGGCCACCCAGTCCTCGATCAACACGGCCTATGCCGCGCTCAATGTCCAGGTCGGTCCGGACAAGACTGTCGACGTGGCACAGCGAGCGGGCCTGAGCGGCAACTGCACGGACAAGGAGATGGAGTCCGGTGACACGGGCGGATGCTCCATCGGACTCACCCCGAACCCCTCGAACGTGTTGGGAACACCGAGCGTGAAGCCGATCGACATGGCCTCGGCCTACGCGACCTTCGCCGCCAACGGTGTCCACCATGACACGCACACGATCAAGAAGGTCACTCAGGGGGCCGACGACACGGAGGTCTACAAGGGCGAGACCAAGGGCAAGCGCGTCTTCGACAAAGCGGTGGGAGCTGAGACCTCCTTCGCTCTGCAGCAGGTCATCAACGGCGGCTCGGGCAGCTATGCCCAGCAGCTCGGACGACCAGCAGCGGGCAAGACCGGTACGACGAACAACAACACGGCGGCCTGGTTCTCGGGCTACACCCCGAACCTTGCGACATCAGTGGTCCTCTACCGTGAGGTCGACGGCAAGCAGATGTCGATCGGCTCCTACGGCGGCCGCGGCGAGGTCACGGGCGGGTCTTTCCCTGTTCAAGTGTGGACTGAGTACATGCAGGACGCGCTCCAGGGAACCAAGGTCGAACAGTTCCCCGAGCGTGGCGAACTGCCGGACAAGCCGAAGCCTAAGAACACCAACGCACCGGCAGTTCCGAAACCCGAACCCAAGGCGCCGGAACCCGAGGCTCCGAGCGGCAGCGATGGCGGCGACGGGTCCGACGAGAAGGCCCCAGTCGACGAGCCGAGCGAGAAGCCGAAGGACGACGACGACAAGGACAAGGATAAGGACGCCGACGGTTCGAAGGATTCGGAGGACGGCTCCAAGGACTCCAAGGACTCCGCCGACGGTCGCGAGGACAATGGCTCGTCGAACGATGACAGCGGTTCGAAAGACGGCAACAGCAGCGATACCGGCGGTTCCGAGGATGGCAATGGTTCCGACACCGGCGGTTCCAAGGATGGCAATGGTTCCGACACCGGGGGCGGTGGAGCCGCTGAAGATGGCGGATCGTCTGATGATGAGGGGTCAGGCGGGTTGCCCGTTAAGCCACCGACAGGCCCCGGAGTCGACGACTAGTAACCTCTAGTCATGCCTTCTCTGTCCAGCACCCGGATCGCCGAGCCTCTGCTCGGCGGTCCGGACGGCATTCATCTCGCATCTGCGGGAGCACGTTACAGGCGTGGCCAGGCCTACATCTTCGCCGGAATCCTCGGCCTGATGACCTTTCTCGCTCTCGCCCTGCAGGGCCCCTGTCTGAGTTCGGGCTACGCACAGCCATCCGCCTCGGCGAGGATGTGCTCCGGACCTCTGTCCACGGCATTCCTCGGTCAGACCAATCCTGAGGAGGCCCTGGGTCGCTCCCACGGAGGGATGGCCGGACTGTCGGTGATCGATGCCCGCTTCGTCCAGCTGATGAAGCTCGTGACCGACGACGTCTCCGTCTTCATGACGTTCGTTCTACTCGTCAACGTCATCGCCTTCGCCGCTCTCGGCGTCGCACTCCTGGTCCTCGCCAGGCAGCGAGCTTGGCTGGTCGCGGCCTTCGCCTCCCCGGTCATCCTCTTCACCTTGGGCTCGACCCTGGACCCGGTGGCTTTGGCGCTGAGCGTGTGGGCCATGGTCATCTTCGTCGGATCGTCGCCGGTGACCCCTCGACCGTGGCTGTCCGGGGTCCTGCTCGGCATAGCCTCATTCGTCAACCCGCTGGCCCTTCTGGTCGTGCTCGCGCTGTGTCTCGCTGGGCCGCACCCGGCCGGAAGGCTGCGCCCCCGGGATCCGCGGATGATGCTCGCCGCGCTCACAATCACCTCGGCGCTCATCCTGGTCATCGACGGCAGCGCCGTCGAACGGATCGTGGACTGGATGGGCGACGCCGTCGACGGTGGGTCTTTCGCCTCGATCCTCGTCATGGCGCGCCTGGGAACCGCCGAGGTGTGGGCGCCGGTGTGGATCATCGCCAGTGCGGGTGTCATCGCCGCGGTCACCATCGCGCTGTACATGGTGCGCAGAGCAGGACTCGACCCAGCCGTCTCCGCCTGCCTCCTCATCGGTGGCTGCCTGCTGCTGGCGCCGGGGATGATGCCCTGGGACAGTCTCTGGATCCTGCCGTTCTTCGCGCTCACAGTCCGTCGCTGGTGGGTGCTCATCTTCTGGGCACTGGCGGAGGCGGCCTTCGCCATTGCCGTCCACCTCGGCGAAGTCACCGCGATCGAAGCGGACAAAGGCCTTGAACCGACATTCGTCGCACTCCTGACTCTCCTGCGACTGCTCGTCCTCGTCGCTGTCGTCATCTGCGCGGGTGAGAATCTGTACCGGCGACGGATCCGCGGTCGACTGCTCAGGACAGGACCTCCTCGGCGAGTCGACGATGACCATCCCACGGTCCGTGTCCAAGGGCACGGGAATCCGACATGACACCACCGGTGCGCGTCCACTAGACTGTGGAGGTCTGTTCCCATTTCACGACCATCGTGGGGGCTGGAACGGACATGCATATGCCCTCCTGCCATGGAACGACCATGGCCGCAAAGACCAGAGGAGGTGGGTGACAGATGCGTCATTACGAGCTCATGCTCATTCTTGACAACGAAACCGAAGAGCGGACGTTGGCTGACACCGTGGACAAACTGATGAAGGTTGTCCCGGCTGAAAACGGAACCGTCGACAACGTGGACATCTGGGGACGCAGGCGCTTCGCCTACGACATCCAGAAGAAGTCCGAAGGCTTCTACGTCGTGGTTGATTTCCACGCAGAGCCTGCAACGACCAAGGAACTCGATCGTCAGCTCGGACTCAACGAGTCCGTCCTGCGCACCAAGATCCTCCGCCCAGACGCCAAGTAATAGCGTCAAGCACCTCGTTTCAAGGAGCAGTCAATGGCAGGCGAAACAGTCATCACGGTCGTCGGGAACCTGACAAGTGATCCCGAACTGCGCTTCACACCTAACGGTGCTGCGGTCGCAAACTTCACCGTGGCTTCGACGCCGCGTATGTTCGACCGTCAGTCCAACGAGTTCAAGGACGGGGAAACCCTGTTCCTTCGCTGCTCGGTGTGGCGTGAGATGGGCGAAAACGTAGCCGAATCCTTGCAGCGTGGTACTCGGGTCGTCGTTCAGGGCCGCCTCAAGTCGCGGTCCTTCGAAACCAAAGAAGGCGAAAAGCGCACCGTCATGGAACTGGACGTCGACGAAGTCGGCCCCAGCCTGCGACGCGCCACCGCTCAGGTGACGAAGAATGAACGCAGCGGAGGCGGATTCTCCGGTGGCGGTAACTTCGGCGGAGCGCAGCAGGGCGGAGGCTCCCAACAGGGTGGCTTCTCTCAGCAGCAGTCGTCGGGCTGGGGCAACAACCCACAGCAGGGCAACCCGCAACAGGGTGGCTCGCAGCAGGGTGGTCAGCGCCAGGGCGGTTACGGCCAGGGGAACAATGCACCGGCAAACGACCCGTGGGCATCATCGAGTCCACAGGGCGGCAACGGCGGCTGGGGCAACCCGGGCGCCGATGAGCCACCGTTCTAAACACGTTCAAGACATTTCGTAAATCAGGAGATACTCATGGCCAAGCCAGAGATCCGGAAGCCTATCAAGAAGAAGGCTAATCCGCTCAAGAAGGGCGAAGCGGCGAAGATCCACTACAAGGACACCGCTACGCTCCGTAAGTTCATTTCCGACCGCGGCAAGATCCGTGCCCGTCGCGTCACCGGCGTGACCGTGCAGGAACAGCGCGTCATCGCGAAGGCCGTTAAGAACGCCCGCGAGATGGCACTTCTGCCCTACTCGAGCACTGCTCGCTGATCGGAGGGTGAGAACATGTCAAACCGTAAAGTAATTCTTAACCAGGAAGTTGATGGTCTGGGAGCCGCCGGCGACATCGTCGAGGTTCGGGCCGGATACGCACGTAACCTGCTGCTGCCCCGTGGCTGGGCATCCGCATGGTCCGCCGGTGCAGAGAAGCATGTCCTTGCTCTCCGCAAGACCCGCCAGGCCAAGCAGATCGCCGACCACGATGAAGCAGTCAAGGTCAAGGCTCAGCTGGAATCCTCCAGCGCTCGCATCGAGCTCAAGTCCGGCAAGAACGGTCGCCTCTTCGGCGCCGTGACCCCGGCACTTGTGGCCGAGGCGCTGAACACCGCAACCGGACACGACTTCGATCGTCGTCAGGTTGCACTGCCTGCTCACGTCAAGACCTCCGGCAGCTACACCGCTACCGTGCGCGTCAACGACGAGATCACCGCGAACGCCAAGTTCGAGGTCGTCGGCAAGGCCTGATGCTTCCGCAGCGAGTCCGGCTGGCCATTGGTCAGTTCGACTCGTAGTCGAAAGCAGAGCTGAACGTCGAGGGGACACTCTACAGAGTGTCCCCTCGACGTTTTTGTCTGCTCTCGACGACTGGGGCGCGAAGCGAGGCTGGACCCCGAGGCCACATTCTGCGCGGGCCTTCTGAGGGCAGGGCGCGATGACGGGGAGGCATGCCGGCAAGCCGGAAGGCCGGTCGCCGGAGTCAGTCGGGCCCTGCCATCTGCCTCAGCGCTGGCCGTAGTGCCTGCGGACGAAGGACAGGCCGATGAGGGAGAGCACGGCGACTCCCATATAGTAGACGCTCGGCGAGTTCAGTGAACCGGTGATATCGAGCAGCCACGTGAGCACCAAGGGAGCAATGCCACCGAGGAGCGTCACACCGATGTTGTATGCCGTGGACAGACCGGTGCCCCTGATCTCGGCAGGGAACAGCACGGAGAGCATTCCGGGCATCGGCGCGAAGTAGAACGCCATGATCACACCGAGCACGGCGATGACGAAGATGAACGCGGGCACGCTGCGCTGGGTGACGATGAGCTGGAACAGCGGCCACGCGAGCACCAGGGCCGCGACCGCAGCATAGGTCATGATCCGCGCGGGACCGACGCGATCGGCAAGGCGACCCACCAGCGGTGAGCCGATCAGGCAGATCAGACCGGCCAGAATGCCGCCGAGGTAGGCCGCCGTCGGTGAGATGCCCAGGTTCGACATTGCGAATGTCGGCATGAAGAGGATCATGTACACGGAGATCGTGGCGACACCGACCGATGCGGAGGCTGCGAGGATGCGACCCCAGTGGTTGGCGAAGAGCGTGCGTAGGGGCGACTTCGCCGGGGGCCTCGACGTGAACTCCTCGGTCTCGTCGAGCTTGGAGCGGATGTAGAGTCCGACGGGTCCGACGAGGAGACCGATGAGGAACGGCACCCTCCACCCCCACGAATGGAGAGCTTCATCGGAGAGATAGGTATTGAGGGCGAATCCGAAGGCCGAGGCCAAGGCCATCGACGCGCCCTGGCTGGCGATCTGCCAGGAGGCGTAGTACATCTTCCGGTGCGGAGCGGTCTCCACAAGGAAGGTCGTCGCTGTGCCGAACTCGCCGCCGGCGGAGAATCCCTGCAGCAGTCGGGAAGTCAGGATGATGAGCGCGCCCCAGATACCGATCTGCGAATAGGTCGGGGCAATCGCCATGAGCAGCGTGCCGAGCATCATGAGGAACAGTGTCAGTGTCAGCGCCGGCTTACGTCCGCGTCGATCGGCGAACCGGCCCAGGACCAGACCACCGATGGGGCGGACCAGGTAGGAGATCGCGAACGTGGCGAACGTGAGGATGAGGGAGAAGACCGGATCACCCTCGGGGTAGAAGATCTCCGAGATCACGACGGCGAACGACGCGAAGACGATGATGTCGAACCATTCGAGGGCTGCACCGATCGAGCTGGAGATGACGGCCTTGCGTGCGGCAAGGAGACGTTCCGGAGTCGCCTCGAGCACGGGCTCTTGCTGCGGATTCGCGGTGGAGGAACTCATGGTGCCTACTTTCCTGCTGCGCTGGGGTCGGCTTCTGCGCTGAGATCGGTGATGAGGTTGCCGATGAACGCTTCGCAGGCGGCGATCTGTTCGAGTTCGATGAATTCATCGGGAGCGTGTGCCTGGGCGATGTCCCCGGGGCCGCAGACGACAGTGGGGATGCCGGCATTGGAGAACAGCCCCGCCTCGGTGCCGTAGGTGACCTTGTCGTCGCTGATCTCTCCGCCCCACTGACCAGCCAGGGAGACGATGTCGGCCTCCGCCGGAGTTTCGCAGCCGGGGGCGGCTGCCTCAACGGTGAAGTCGACTCGGGCGCTGTCGTTCTCCGCGCGCATCATGCGTTCGAGACGAGCCGCCTCGGCACGGAACCGTTCAACCAGGGCCTCACGGTCGACGGATCCCAGGGATCGGAATTCGAACTGCACGCTCGCCTCGGCGGGGATCGTGTTGACGGCGATGCCGCCGCTGATCGTATTCGCTGTCACCGTGGTGAAGGGCACGACGTAGTTCTCATCGAAAGGTCCCTCGCTGCGGAATTCGGCGGCGACCGCATGGACGAAGGTGACGAACTCGGCGGCGTAGGCAATCGAGTTCACACCTTCCGGGGTCAGGGAGGAATGGGCCGCAACGCCGTGGAAGTCGACGCGGAAGACGTTCATCGACTTGTGTCCGCGCACGACCCGCATGCTCGAGGGCTCACCGACGATGCAGCCGCGAGGGGCCAGACCCGCCTCGGTGATTGTGTCCACGAGGTCGATCGCGCCCACACAGCCGACCTCTTCGTCATAGGAGAAGGCGAGGTGGATGGGCTCCTTGAGCTTCGCGGCTGCCAGCTCGGGCAGTTTGGCGAGGATGACGCCGATGAAGGATTTCATGTCTGCGCTGCCGCGCGCGTAGAGCTTGCCGTCCCTGACCTGCGGGGTGAAGGGATCGCTCGACCAGTCCTGACCGTCGACAGGTACGACATCGGTGTGCCCGGACAGGACGATGCCTCCGCTGGTGGAACCGTCGGCGGCCGGCAGAGTGGCCAGCAGATTCGCCTTGGTGCCTTCGGCGTTGGGCACAAGCTGAGATTCGATGCCCGCGGCCTTGAGGCGTTCGACGACGTGATCGATGAGTGGGAGATTCGTGTCCCGGCTCGTGGTGTCGAAGGTGATGAGATCGGTGATCTCGGAAATGGTGGCCTCGGCCGGTAGTGCGGACACGGCTGCTCCTGACTGTACGGGGATGAACCGTCTGGTCAGCCTGAAGCGGAACCTGGTCGGATCCCTCCCGTGCGGGACAGCGGTGACCAGACCCCGACACACTACGTCCGAAATGTTGGTGAGACTGTTTGGTCTCGTCAATTGAGACTACTGCCTCACGCCTCGTCGGTAGCTGGGTACGTGACCGTTCCGTCCTTGGCGACGGTGGCCCCCGCGCTGAGTTCGGCCGCAGTGGTCTGGTTCTTGCCCATGATGTGGGTGACTGGGAAGTCGTGGGCGAGCAGGTTATCGGCGATGATGCGCCGATGGCAGCGCCACCACACGGCCTCCGAGCACATCAGCACACTGCGGCTGTTCGCGCCCCACTCAAGCAGCCGGTCGAAATCGTCGCGGAACTCCTCCGTCAGGGCATGATCGGCATAGTTGTGGAAACTGCGGTTCTTCCACCACCCATTGACCTCGAACCCGATGTCATGGTTCACGGGTCGCCTGCCGGTCAGCCCTTCGAGCCGACGCAGCTCCACCCCCGACTCGGCAAGGTCATCGAAGAGAGTATCCGCGTTGAACTGGGGGTTCTTCTTCGATCCGGGCAATTTGCGGACGTCGACAACCACCTCGGCGGAATTCTCGGTCAGGAGGTCGATGAACTCCGAGAGGGAATGATTCGAATGGCCGATGGTGAGGAACCGCGAGCTGCTCAATTCTTGTCGATCCGGTGGAGAGCCGTGCCCTTGTGGGCGGCGATGTGGTCGGTCTTGTCGCTCTTGATTTCGTACTGCGGCTCATCCTTCGAAGCGCGACGATTGTGGCCCTTGTATTCGAAGTCTGTGGTGTGGACCTTTGTGATCGTGCCTGAGACTTCGCCGGCCTCCGAGTTCCACCCCACGTGATCGCCGACGGCAAAGTTCTCCGCCATGTCATCCTTCTCAATTCGTCGAATGTCGTCTCTCCCATACAAACACGATGAGGCCATCGGCAACAGGGCGGACCGCTCTCGCGGCCTCAGTTGCGGTTTCATGTACGGTTTCAGAAACCGGGGCCGTGACGGAGGAAGCGGGGCCGCGATTCAGGTTCCCAGCCTCGGCACAGCCTGCCGATGACCATCTTGGGCGGGGACTTCGCTAAAGTCGATGACAGATGACAAGGGGGGAACGATGTCGATCGAAAAAGTACCGTCCGTGCCGCGCTTCGGCGGTCCGAGCGAACTGACGCCGGAAGATCAGGAGCGGGGACGGGGTCTGCGCAAGATGCGCACACTGGCACTGTCGCTGCTCATCCTCGCCACCATCGTCTTCCTTATCACCCACATCTTCACCGACAACACCGGGGTCTGGGGCTTCGTCTCGCGCGCGTCCGAGGCCGCGATGATCGGTGCGATCGCCGACTGGTTCGCCGTCACCGCCCTCTTCCGCCACCCGCTCGGTCTGCCGATCCCGCACACCGCGATCATTCCGCGCAAGAAGGACACCCTGGGCGCGAGCCTGTCCGCATTCGTCGCCGCGAACTTCCTCCACGCCGAGGCGGTGTCGACAAAGATCCGGTCCGCTCAGGTTTCCCATCGTGCCGGTGAGTGGTTGAGCAGATCCGCCAACCGTGACCTCGTGGTCGACCGCGCGGCCGGTGGGCTCGAATATGTGCTGGCTCGCATCGACGACGGATCCGTCGTGGCTCTGACCAAGAACGTCATCATTCCGCGCCTGGTCGCGACCCGCAAGACCCCGGTGCTGGCGCAGCTGCTGCGCCAGATCGTCCTCGACGGTGCGCACCACAAACTTGTCGACCTCATCGTCGCCGAGGCGTACTCCTGGTTGAGCGACAATCCGCAGGTCATCGATGAGATCGTCCACAATCGGGCACCGTCCTGGGTCCCCGATTTCGTCAACGAGCAGCTGTCGAACCGGCTGCAGCGAGAGGTGCTCGGTTGGGTCGCCGACGTCCGCGACAACGAATACCACAAGGCCCGTCAGGCCCTCGACGCCTGGCTCGTCGACCTCTCCGACGACCTCAATGGGGAGACTCCGCTGTCGGAGAAGGCAGAGGTCATCATCAACGACCTGCTCAGCCAGTCAGGGGTCGTCGACTCCGTGCTCGAGATCTGGAGCAGCCTTAAGCAGCTCCTGCGCCAAGCCATCATCGACCCCAATGGCGAGGTGCGCGGACGCATCTCGGAACTCATCGGAGAATTCGCCCAGCGGCTGCAGGCTGACTCGAAGTTCGCCGCCAAGATCGATGACAGGATCGCCACCACGGCCGGAGACCTGGCCGAGAGCTTCGGCCCCGAGATCGCCAGCGTCATCTCCGACACGATCGAACGCTGGGACGCGAAGGAAGCCGCCGAGCGTATCGAGCTCTACGTCGGCCGGGATCTGCAGTACATCCGTATCAACGGAACCGTGATCGGAGCCCTGGTCGGACTTCTCATCCACACGATCATCGTGCTGCTGCCCGGGTGAGGGCGATCATGCTGTCGCGACCCTGGAAATCGCCGTTGCCCGCAGCAGCCAGGCGATCAGCTCGAGGTTGAGTCCACGGGTGTGCACAGCGCCGGAAGAAGGCTTGTCACCTGAGCTCTGATCCACTCGACCGTGCCCGCTCGATCGGCAAGGAAATCCCGCAGCGCGCTTTCGAAGATGCCATCGAACATGGTGTAGGCGGCACGCGATTCGATCATCGGTCGACTCTCGCTCAACTCCGCGTATCGGGTCACCACCCGCCAGATCATGTCCTCGAGTCCACGATCGATGTCGTACACATCGACGCGAAGCGCCTCCTGAAACATGCTCTGCGATCGCAGATCGTACCAGAGACGGTGCATCGACGGCTCTTCCGACAGCGTCTGCACGAGCTTGTCAGCGAATCCGGTGAGCAGTCCATCCGCTGTGGTGGACTCTGACACGACCGAGTCATAACGGTGCATGCACTGGGTCTTGTAGTGCTTGACGCAGAAGATGATGAGTTCGGTCTTATCGCGGAAATAGTAATGAACCACGCCGTGGCTGAATTCAGAGTTCGCCGCGATATCGCGCAGGCTCGTTCGCGCATAGCCGAGCTGGCCGAGGGTCCGCAAGGCGGATTCTGCGAGCTTGATCCGACGTTCGTCGTAGCTGCCCGTGCCCCTCCTGCTGCGGGCAGACTTCTGCTCAGTCTGAGTGCTTGCCACGCTTCCATGCTAGCTGGTGACCGAACCTGGATCAATGGTTTGGACAATTGGTCTTGACACTTGTCAAGAATGAATGTGACGCTGGTCGCACCAGATAAATCACAGGCAAAGGAGCCGAAAATGTCAACATACGATCTGACCGGGCGCAGGGCTTTGGTCACAGGTGGCGCACAGGGCCTTGGTGAGTCATACGCTCGTGCACTCTCCGCTGCAGGGGCCACGGTGGCGATCGCCGACCTGCAGGACCGCGGCGCCGAGGTTGCCTCGGAACTGGGTGAGGGCAACCACTTCGTCAAACTCGATGTCACAGACGATGCGTCGTGGCAGGCCGCGATCGACTCAACGGTCGGTGCACTCGGAGGATTGGACATTGTCATCAACAATGCCGGTCTGGAGATCACCAGTCTGATCACCGATATCGATCCTGCTGACGCCAAGAAGATGCTCGACGTCAATGTTCTCGGTACGGTCCTGGGCCTCAAACACGGAATGCGTGCTATGCGACCGGGTGGGCCCGCAGAAGGCGGCGGAACGATCATCAACGTCGCCTCTGTGGCGGCGACCATCGCCTTTCCCGGAATCTCCGTCTATTCCGCGACCAAGTCAGCGATCGATCGCTTGACAAGAGTGGCCGCAATGGAGAGCGGAAAACTGGGATACGGGGTCCGCGTGAACTGCATCTTCCCTGGTCTGGTCCCCAACGCGATGGGAGCCGGGTTGGCCAACGATGTCTCCGAGCTGGGTCTTTTCGAGTCACCGGAAGCTGCCGTCGGTGCAGTCGTCGATCTGACTCCCTCGGGTCGCTTGGGCGAGGAGGAAGACATTACGGATGCCTTGATGTTCCTGGCCTCGGATGAATCACGATTCGTCAACGGAGCCGCCCTGCAGGTCGATGGGGGAATGGGCATGTGACCCGTAATTACGCTTCCAACCATTTGAGATCTGCATGCCCATACCCATGTGCACCTGAACGCCATTCACGAGTAGGAGAAAATTATGCCTGAGCAGAACAAGCCCGTCGTCGTATACGGAGCCAGCGGATATACGGGCCGCATCATCTGCGAATACCTTCGCCAGTACGGTGTGCCTTTCGTGGCAGCCGGCCGCAACGAGGACCGTGTTCGGAAGTCGATGCAGTCCAACGTCCCTGGGATCGAGACCGCCGATTATGAGGTCCGAGCCGTCGATCACACCGTCGAGGCACTGACTGAGCTCTTCAGCGGAGCCAGCGTTGTGCTCAACACGGTGGGTCCCTTCACCAAGTACAGTCCCACCGTCGTCGAGGCGGCACTGGCCGCAGGAGCTCATTACACGGATACCTCCGGTGAGCAGGATTGGCTGCTCACCTGTGAGACGCAGTTCGGAGAGAAATACGCCGCCAAGGGGCTGCTCCTCTCACCTGGTCTCGCTCAGATGTACACAATCGGCGAGATCGCAGCGAACCTGTGTCTTGAGAAACCTGGACTCGACACCTTGGACATCGCCGTGTTCTGGGGTGGAAGCCCGACGATCGCCTCGACGCAGACGATCCTCGTCAATGCCGCGACCTCGAAGGCGTACTACCTCGAACGCAATGCGTACACCGAATTCGATCCGAATGAGGGGCTGGTTCCACTTGTCGTTCCCGGCCAGCACGAACTGGCGCAGTCCCTGCCCTGGGGCGGAACCAGCCACCCGGTCTGGTTCAAGAACGACCCTCGCGTTGCCAATGTGAAGGCTCAAGGTGGCGTGTTCAATACGCCCCTGATGCGGGGTGTTCCGGTCATTGTGGCCAATGCGCTCGAACAGACCAAGGACATGTCAGATGAAGACCGCGACAAGGTGCTCATCGAGACTGCTGCCCAGGTGATGAGCGAGATGCCGCCGAGGGAGAACCCGTTGGTGA
Source organism: Brevibacterium sp. RIT 803 (assembly GCF_016892625.1). Classification (GTDB taxonomy): domain Bacteria; phylum Actinomycetota; class Actinomycetes; order Actinomycetales; family Brevibacteriaceae; genus Brevibacterium. The sequence goes on along the minus strand of NZ_JAFEMW010000005.1, from coordinate 197,044 downwards.
ACAAGTCACTCGACTCGGTCCACGCCAGTGGACCTCTGGGGCGGGCACATTGTGTCATCCACGGAAACAGCAATTATCAGCAGACCGGACTGCTGCAGGCCTACTTCGCCTACCACCTGACCCAGCAGGCACCTCGGCGGGTGGGGTTCGCCTCCGGATGCCAGGCACTTGGCCATCAGGAGCTGCTGGGCGTCCTGCGGGAGTTCGGGCTGGTTGCCAAGCCCGTGCTGACCGTACAGGACTGAGATTCAGAACCGAAGACACAGGATTGAAGGAACGACGATCATGAGACTTTTCGACTATCTCGACAAGGGTGCTTCCATCGACCCGAAGGCACCATGCTTGACGACCGATGGCGACACCCTGAGCTACGCACAGGTGCAGGCCACCTCGCGTGAGATCGCTGCCGGACTCGCAGCCAGGCGGGTCAAGCCGGGAGACAAGGTCGCCATCATCTCAGGCAATGATCCGACAGCTTTCACCTGTGTCTTCGGAATCAGCCGGATCGGAGCCGTCTGGTGTCCGATCAACCCTCGCAACGAAGCTCAGGAGAATCGCGAGTTGCTGGAGCTCTCTGACTGCAAGGTCGTGATCTTCGCGAATGCCTACACGGAACTCGTCGACCGTATTCGAGGCGATCTGCCCATGGTCCATACCTGGGTATGCCTGGATGCCGAGCCCGGAGGGGTGGTCAGCTGGGGAGCGTTCCTCGAAGCTGGCGGGGACCGGCAAGCTTCGGGCGCACCTGTGGGCGATCTGGCGATGGTCGTCGGCACCGGGGGCACGACCGGACGGCCCAAGGGGGTGATGTTATCGAATCAAAATCTCGAAACGATGACCGCGCTCACCTTGATGTCTTATCCGTTCAGGAAGAAGCCCGTGTACCTGGCGATGGCACCGCTGACACACGCTGCCGGGGTCCTGTGCTTTCCGATCCTCTCCCTCGGCGGTGAGATAGTCATCATGCGCGGTGCCGACGTCGGGCAGTTCCTGATCAATGTCGAAGAGCATGGGGTGACTCACTCGTTCCTGCCCCCGACGATCGTATACATGATCCTCGCCGAGGCGGGGCTGGAGACCACCGATCTCAGTTCTCTCGAGTGCCTGTGGTACGGGGCTGCGCCCATGTCGCCTGTGCGTTTGGAGGAGGCGATCGAAAGGATCGGCCCGGTCATGGCGCAGCTGTTCGGGCAGACGGAGGCACCCATGATGATTTCGACCTTGGCACCGGAGGATCATTTCCTGCCTGACGGAACATTGGCTAAGAACCGCCTGAGTTCGGCGGGCAGACCTTCCCCTCTGTGCACGGTGGAGGTGATGTCTTCCGACGGCGAGATCCTCCCCAGAGGAGAACGCGGCGAGATCGTCGTGCGCGGATCTCTCGTCATGGAGGGCTACTACAAGAATCCCGAGGCGACCGAGGAGGCGACGCGATTCGGCTGGCATCACACCGGCGACATCGGCTACCTCGACGAGGAGAATCTCCTCTACGTCGTCGATCGAGCCAAGGACATGATCATCACCGGAGGTTTCAACGTCTATTCCACCGAGGTGGAACAGGCACTGCTCTCCCATCCTGATGTGCAGGACTGCGCTGTCATCGGGCTTCCGGACGAGCATTGGGGTGAGATGGTCACCGCTGTCGTCCAACTTCGCCGAGGCGGTGAGGTGACCATGGATGAACTGCGGGTCCATGTGAAAGGACTGGTCGGAAGCATCAAAACACCGAAACGCATCGATGCTTGGAACGATCTGCCCCGATCCAAGGTAGGCAAGGTCCTCAAGGTCGAAATCCGTGACGAGCTTCTCAAAAGCGAAACTGCCGTTTCGAGTTCCTGAACCGCGCGGAGCACTGCGTTCTCGTGGAGGATCACACGGCGCGCACGGGCTGGTCCGCGAGCTGGTCAGCGATGCTGCGGGGCTCCCGTCCGAGAAGGCGAGACAGCGTGTGGTCGGGTTGAGCGAAGTGGTTGCTTCGCGTTGCTTGGAACATTGCCAAAGTGAAGCGTGCTGCCGACTCGGGTACCCCGTCGGCAATCTCACCAGCAACCCATTCCTCGTCATCGACAACGATACGTTCGACGGGGCGGCCCGACAGTTCGGAAGCCTGTGCAGCGAAGTCGGTGAGAGTCACCGGAGAAGCCGGAGTGAGATTGACTGGGCCCTCGAACGCCTCAGCGCTGGTGAGGATCGTCGCGGCCGCTTCGCCGGCGTCGCGTCGATCGACCCATGCGAAGGGGCCATCGGCCGGCTTGGCGATCGTGCCCGTTGCCTGCCATGGTCCGAGGAGCTGCTCGAGGTGACCATAAAAGCCGTTGCGCAGAGCCGTCCATGCCACGCCAGACTCGGCGAGGTACTGCTCCGCAGCAGCGTTGATTGCCAGCGGGGGATAGGGCGTATTGAAGCCTGTTCCGTGAGCGCTGGTGTAGAGGATCCGTTTGGCCCCGGCCTCGACTGCGGCGTCGATGGCGGTCCTGTGCTGAGAGTTGACGTCCGCGGTGACGTCGCTCGATGAGACCAGCAGCACCTGCTCGGCATCGGCGAACGAATCGCGGAGCGCGGCCGGCTCGTCGTAGCTTCCTTGTCTGACGCGGACTCCTCTGTCAGCCAGATGCTGCGCGCGTTTAGGATCGCGGACGCTGACGCCGATGTCACTCGGCGGAATCCGGTTGAGGAGATGTTCCACAGTTAATCCGTTGAGAGCGCCCGTTGCTCCGGTCACGATGATCATTACGGCGACCTTTCGCTGAAGCCGGTCCGAGACCGGTGCTGATGGAGGCACCCCTTTCAAGTTGACTGGAATGGTCAACTTAGTGCCGACATCCATCCTGCGGTAAAGTGACCAGTAGAGTCAAGTTATGGAGAGAACAGGGAAGAGCTGAGGGTGGCTGATAGGAATTCTGGGCCGATGTTGCGCACTGATGCCCGCCGTAATGTCGAGAGGATCCGCGCTGCCGCAATCGAGGTGTTTCGCGTCGAGGGACTTTCGGCACCTCTGGAGAACGTTGCCGCTGCCGCCCAGGTGAGCAAGGCGACGATCTTCAATAGGTTCGGCGGGCGGATCGGACTGATCGATTCCGTCATCGACGAGGTTGTCGCGACTGGGCTGAAGTCCGTGATCGATGACGCCCGCTCAGTTTCCGGTATCAGTGAGCGGATTCGATTCTACGTCGGTGCCATCCGCGACCTTCAATACCGACTGCCGGCGGTCAACGATGTTCTCCTGCGGGCGTTTCCTGCCTCGGGTCCACTCATGGAGCTCTGTCACCTTGGGGGAAGCTTCCACGAGGAGCTTGTGCAGGATGGGCATGCGGCCAACGCCTTGGCCGAAGAGGTCACGCCGGATGACTTTCAAGCGATGGCCGTCGACAACTCACTTGCACTCAAGTACGGGGTTCGCCCTTCCAGAGCGGCCTACGATCGACGAACCGGATTTGTTCTCGACGGAATCTGCCGCTCACTTCAGAGCTGAGGCCCCTCGCCCTCTTCTTGGTGGATGAGCTGGATGAGGTTGCCGACCGTGTCGTCGAGAACCGCCGTGGTGACCGGGCCCATGGTCGTCGGTTCCTGAGTGAAGGTCACGCCGAGCGCGGTGAGTCGATCGTATTCTGCTTGGACGTCGTCGACGGAGAACTGGTTGATGGGGATTCCGTCTGCCTTCAGCGCAGAAGTGAAGTCGTTCGCGGCGGGGTGTCCCTTGGGTTCGAGGACGACTTCCACGCCATCGGGATCCTCTGGTGAGACGACTGTCAGCCAGCGGAAGTCCTCGCCGACCGGCACATCGACCTTTGGAATGAAGCCGAGCCGATCCGTGTAGAACTTCAGAGCACGAGCCTGATCGTCGACCGGAATGCTGATCCACTGTGCCTTCATGATGACTCCTCAGTAGTAGACGTGTCTTGGTTCGTCCTCGTCGCGAGTCCACCCAGAGTGGTTCACGCGAAGTGGTTCATTGGAAGCGGAGCTATCGGGCGTCCGCTGCGCATTCACAATAGGCGGCTGATCGCCGATTGGTCTATCGGCGGGTCCGGCCCCGTGCCAATCACCAAGTGATTCGCCGGATCTGCAATCCCCCTCCCAAGTGTCGGGTTTTCCTCGCCGAGGTGGTGGGAGGTCTTCATAGTCGGGCAAGTCCGATTGCGAAAATATAGAGACATGACAAACACACAGCTTCCCGCAATCATCACATCAACGAACGTGACCAAGCACTACAACCAGACCTATGCGCTCGCCGGAGTCGACCTCACCATCGGCCTCGGCGAATCTTTGGCCATCATGGGGCCCTCCGGTTCCGGAAAGACGACCCTCCTGCACTGCTTGGCCGGCATCATCCGTCCTGATGAGGGAAATATCCGCCTCCTGCCCACCGACCGCAGCGCTGCCGCCGAGATCACGTCACTGAAGGAGAAGGGCCGCACTGCACTGCGCCGCGAGGTCTTCGGCTTTGTCTTCCAGCAGGGTCTGCTCCTGCCCGAACTCACCGCTCTTGACAATGTCGCGCTCGCCGCCATGCTCTCAGGCTTGAAGCGCACCGATGCAACCGAACATGCCCGCGCGTGGCTCCAGCGCCTGGGACTGGCCGAGCACCTGAACAAACGCATCGGACAACTCTCCGGCGGGCAGGCTCAGCGCGTGGCCATCGCCCGCGCCCAGGTCACCCAGCCCGTGGTCACCTTCGCCGACGAACCCACCGGCGCCCTGGACTCCTCCACCTCCAGCGAGGTGCTCTCCGAACTCCTGGCATCCACGACCGGACGGGGCTCCACTCTGGTCGTGGTCACCCACGATGAGACGGTGGCCGCTCGCTGCTCGCGCATCGTCCGCCTTGCAGACGGTCGGATCGTCTCCGACTCCGCGAACCAGCCTATGGGGAACGACCAGCTCGTGCAGAGCAGCCAGTACGTTCAGAACAACCGGTGATGCCGACCATGAATATCCTTCCCGTCGTACTGACCAAGAAATCTTTCACCTCGTCGACTTCGAAGCTCGTCGCCATCGCATTCTTCGCATGCTCGACGCTCTTCCTCACCGTCGCCGGCGGTGCCTGGGCATTCAACGACCGACCCGATGTCTCCGGATACGCCGAGGTGGCCGACCTCTATCGCATGCTCGCGATCTTGGCCACGGTCTTCCTCGTCGTTCCCGCGATCAGCTTGGGGGTCGCCTCGGCGAAGTTGAGTGCCCGGCGGCAGGATGAGCGCCTGTCCACACTCTCCCTGCTGGGCGCGAGGCCCGGCACTGTCCGGCTGCTGGCGGTCGCCGAACCCTTCATCCCCGCCGCGACCGGCATCATCGCCGGGATCGTCGGCTACTTCCTGCTCGCCTACCCACTCAGCCTCCTCGTCTTCACCGGTGAACCGTTGGGGTACTCCGCACTGATGATGCCGGCGTGGCTGCTCGCCGCAGTCGTCATCGGACTGCTGTTCGTCTGCCTCATCTCCGCACTGCTCGGCCTGCGCAGGATCACGGTTTCGCCGTTGGGCGTGCGGACCAGGTCCTTGGCCAGGAAGTTCCCCGTGGCTCGCATCATTTCCGTGGTCGTGCTCGCGGTCGGAATGATCGGCGCCCTCGTCTTCTCCCTCAACCGGGACCAGCCGAGGATGACCTATACGATTGCGAGCATCATCACGATCGGCATCGCGCTCCTGCTCATCAACGTCATCGGTGTTCTCGTCATGCGCATCCACGGCTGGTTCAGTCACCGGATCGCCCGCACACCCACGTCGATGATCGCGGCGTCGATGATCGCCGATGCACCGGCACAGTACTGGCGTCGCGTGGCAGGTCTGGCGATGATCATCTTCATCGCGGTCGTCGGTGGTGCCGGCACGGCGATGATGCGGGCGAATCAGGGAGATCTCACCGCCGAGGACAAGGCGATCATGGGCCCCTTCCAGTACATGGCCGATGACATCTTCACCGGACTCACCCTCACCCTGGCTATCGCCTTCGTCTTCATCGTCATCTCCGCGACGATCAACCAGGCAGCAGACATCCTCGACCGGGCATCGACCTACCGTGAGCTGCACTCGGCGGGAATGACGCAGAAGATGATGCACCGAGTCACTGTCAACGCGGTCATGTCGCCCATCGTCCTCGTCACCCTCGTGTCCCTGGTACTGGGTGGAATGCTTGCCGGACTCATGGCCTCGGTCAGTGACCTCGGCGATCCGCTGACCATTGGGGTTGTCGCAGCAGTGCTCGTCGGCGGCGTGGCGATGGTGTGGCTGGGGCTGCAGTTCACCCGTCCGCTCGTGCGCAGCGTGACCGCTGTGAACGCTGCGGCCTGAGAAGGAGATCGACATGCCCACCGTTCTGCCCACAGCAACCCGCGTCGTTCCCCTCGTCCTGGGGCGCAAGACGCTGACCTCGTCGAGTTCGCTGCTGGTGATGAGCGCGTTCTTCGCCTGTACCTCCCTGTTCCTCACCGTTGCTGCCGGAGCCTGGATGTTCTTCCAGATCCCACCCAGCCCGGACCCGGGTATGGCTGGGATGGACTTCATGTACAAGTTCCTCGCGAGCTTCGCGACCATCCTGCTCGTGATTCCCGCGAGCACACTGGCGTCGGCTTCGGCGACTCTGTCCGCCCGGCGACAGGATGAGCGGCTGTCCACGCTGTCGCTGCTCGGGGCGAGGCGCTCGTCCATCGTCACCCTCGCGGTGGCCGAACCGCTGGTGCCGGCGATCTGCGGAATCGTCCTCGGCGTCCTCGGCTACCTGGGCCTGTCCTGGCCGGTGAGCCTGATCCACTTCATGGGACATTCCATCGGATACGCGAACATGCTCATGCCCGCCTGGTTGGTGGCCTCGGTGGTCGTGTTCCTCATCCTCGTGTGCATCGCGGCCTCGCTGATGGGCCTGCGCAGGGTCGCGATCTCACCACTGGGTGTGCGCACCAAGGCCTTGGAACGGAAGTTCCCCGTCGTTCAGGTGGTTCTGGCGTCCCTTGTGATCCTGGCTCTGCCGGTTGTCGTGATGCTGACGAAGAGCGGAGGGCTCGGTCTGGGAATCGTCCTCTCTACGGTCATCGCAACCTTCATCCTCGGTCTGATCGTGGTCGACCTCCTCGGCGGGCTTCTGATCAGGTGGTTTGCCCATCTGAGCGGGAATAGGGCGCAGACCCCGGAACGACTCATCGCCGCGCGGTTGGTCTCCGACGAACCCAAGCGGTTCTGGCGCAGAGTCTCCGGGTTGGCCATGACTGCGTTCGTCGCCGCAGTGGGCGGAACCGGCATCTCGCTCATGCAGCTCGGCCTCGACGCGGGGGATGAGCCGGGCGCCCGGATGCACGACGCCGACCGGTTCCTCCTGCAGGACATCTTCACCGGAGTCATGCTGGTGATGGGAATCTCGATCCTGTTGATCGCCGTATCCGCGCTGATCAACCAGGTCGCCGACATCTACGATCGAGCCGACACATTCCAAGATCTCTATGCCGCGGGAATGGATCCGGAGACCATGCACAAAGCCATGGTGAGAGCAGTTCTGGGGCCGGTCATCTGGGTGTCGCTGCTGGCAGGCGGGCTCGGTCTGCTTCTCGTTCTGCCTTTGGCCGGGGCAGCGCTCGTGCTCAAACCGATCACGTTCTCAACGATTCTTGCGTCAGTGGTCCTCGGTATCCTCATCATCAGATCGGGATTGCAGCTGGCGAAGCCGATCCTCGTGACCGTGGCGACCGCAGGCCGTTCACGGGCATGAGGAGGGTGTTGTGAGCATGCCGGAGTGAGCGTGTACTCACACTCGGATATCCCCGCCGAGGTGGGTCTGCGGCTTCTCGATCCAGGTACAGTTGGAGGGCGTTGAAAGCGGGTGTCCGCCGGCAAGGTTCGAGGAAGAGGAAGACGATTGAGCAACAATCAGGGGTTTGACGGGATGAGGACCCCGCCGCAGGACGTCGAGGCCGAGCAGAGCGTCCTCGGTGCGATGCTTCTGTCCAAGGATGCGATCGCCGACTGCGTCGAATCCATGACCGGCGATGACTTCTACAAGCCTGCTCACGAGACTATCTACGAGGCCGTCCTCGACCTGTATTCGCGCGGTGAGCCTGCGGATTCGGTGACGGTGGCCAACTACCTCACGAAGACCGGTGACCTGTCCCGAGTCGGTGGCGCAGCGTACCTGCATACGCTCATCTCCTCCGTTCCGACTGCCGCCAACGCCGGCTACTATGCTGCGATCGTGCGCGAGCAGGCCGTCCTGCGCCGCCTTGTCGAGGCCGGCACTCGCATCGTACAGATGGGCTATGACGCGGAAGGCGACACCGATGAGGTCGTGAACTCGGCCCAGGCGGAGATCTACCAGGTCACCGAGCGTCACACCACAGAGGATTATGTGATCCTCTCTGACATCCTCAGCGATGTCGCTCAGGAGATCGAACGCAATGGCGACACCGACGGCCAGACCGCCGGCGTGCCGACCGGATTCACCGAATTCGATGCGCTGACCAACGGGTTCCACCCTGGCACGATGATCGTCATCGCGGCTCGTCCCGGTGTCGGCAAGTCCACCCTGGCGTTGGACTTCATGCGCTCGGCGGCGATCCACCACGGCCAGGCCGCCGTCTTCTTCTCCTTGGAGATGGGCAAGAACGAACTCGTCATGCGTCTGCTGTCCGCGGAGTCGGAGATTCCTCTCCAGAACCTGCGCCGAGGTGAACTGTCCCCTCACGACTGGACGACGCTGGCCGCGACGGAGTCGCGCATCAACGACGCCCCGCTGTTCGTCGACGATTCCCCGAACATGGCGCTCACCGAGATCCGCGCCAAGTGCCGTCGTCTGAAACAGCAGCACGATCTCAAGATGGTCTGCGTCGACTACCTGCAGCTGATGAGCTCCGGCAAGAAGGTCGAATCGCGTCAGCAGGAGGTCTCCGAGTTCTCACGTTCGCTCAAGCTCTTGGCCAAAGAGCTTGAGATCCCGGTCATTGCCCTATCGCAGCTCAACCGTGGCAGCGAGCAGAGGACTGACAAGCGACCGATGATCTCGGACCTGCGTGAGTCCGGTTCGATCGAGCAGGACGCCGATATGGTGCTGCTCATCCACCGTGACGACATGTACGACAAGGAACACGAACGTGCCGGCGAGGCCGACATCATCGTCGCCAAACACCGTGCGGGTCCGACAGCCGACATCTCCGTGGCCTTCCAGGGCGCGAAGTCCCGCTTCGTCAACATGCCGCAGTAGACTCTTCTGCTGCGGAGAAGCGTTCACGATTGCCCCGCGATCGCTACGTAGTCGGTTTTGCGCAAAGTACACCTGTGCTTCTCGCGCAAAGTCGGAAGCATCTGTGCACATTGCCAGTCGACAGTTGCACTCAGCAATTTTCGAGGTGCCAGAATCAATGATTGTGACGGCCTCGGATGTTGCACCTGGTTCCGCCGCATGTTCAGTATTGCGTCAATGCCTCAATCAGTATCTCGCACGACAGATTTACCAAGAACTGAACTCAACTGATTCCAAACCAAATGCACAGCGATAAGCCTAGAAAGATCTCATGTATCGCGTTAGCGGATGTTGGGATCTTTGGTCCTGGAATTCCCGCCAAATCAGATCGTGGTCAGTCGCGGCGGGGTGATTCATTTTTCGTGGACTCGCTCATCCATTCAGCGGAGTCGACTGGCTGCTCATCGCCCCAGCTCATCAGAATGCTCAGCATTTCCTCCGATGGAGAACCGACGTCGGCGGTATAGGTAGAGATGAACTGACCGCCGGAGTCGGGGATGTGGAGGGTCTCGTAATTGAGAGTCATCACGCCGACAGCCGGATGGAAGATGCGCTTGGTGCCGTGGGTGTGCTGAAACAGCCGGTAGTCGGCCCAATAGCGGGCGAACTCCTCACTGGCCACGGATAATTCGCCAACGAGGCGTTCAAGTTCCTCGTCTGGAACGTGTGGGTTCTGGAAGGCACGCAATGCGGCGACTGTCGGGGCGGCGATCTCTTCCCAGTCCGGGTAACGACTCCGGTTGCTCGGATCAAGGAACAGCCAACGAGCGATGTTGCGATCTTCCGAAGGCATGGCGGCGAAATCAGCCAACAAGATCGTCGCGGCGCGGTTCCAAGCAAGAACCTCCATCCGTGGTCCCTGCAACATCGCTGGGATGGGGTCGATAGCGTCGATGTATGTCCGCAAACCCACCCGTACCCTTGCCTTGGCTGGTGCGCGCCGATGGGGTTTGGCCGGTGTCGTGCCCACGAGGCCGCGAAGATGTTCACGCTCCAAAGGGTCTAAGCGCAGGGCATCTTCGATGGCGGAAAGGACTTGGTCGGAGACATTGCCGATCCTGCCCTGCTCGAGGCGCGCGTAGTAGTCAACGCTGACACCAGAGAGAGTGGCCACCTCCTCCCGGCGAAGTCCCTTCCCGCGACGTGGGATTGGCGAGGGTGGCAACCCGACTGTGTGTGGCTCTAGGCGTGCGCGACGCGAGCGAAGAAACTCACCGAGCGACGTAGAAGAATCCATGGGGCAATTGTCTATTATGCGAACCACATTTGGGGAGACCTTAGCGGGCACTGTGACTACTAGCTGCTGGGAGGCGCACTAACTCAGTCGCAATCGGCTTCTCTGATGGTGTCATGGAGGAGCAAACGAACAGATATATGGAGGGACTATCCCATGGCAGAGAACTTGAACGGTACAGTCGCACTCATTACCGGTGCATCCAGTGGCATCGGTCGCGCTACCGCGCTGCGATTGTCCTCCGCCGGCGCAAGCGTGGCGGTCGTCGCACGCCGCGACGACCGGCTTGAGAAGTTGGCGGCCAGGGTCCGCACAGACGGCGGCACAGTGTTGAAGATTACCGCCGATCTCACTGATGCTGCAGCCGCTGAGGCCGCCATCGACCGAACTGTGGAGGAATTCGGGCGTTTGGATACCGTCGTGAATGCAGCTGGCCTCATGCTCAACGGTCCGACCGAGGAGCTGACCCTTAGAGATTGGGAGCGGATGGTCGACATCAACCTTCATGGCTTGATGAATGTCACCAAACCCGCGCTTACACACCTGGTGGCTGCAGCCGAAGACAGCCCACGGAGGATCGCGGACCTGGTCAACATTTCCTCGGTAGCTGGGCGTTTCGCAGCCGCGAGCACTGCTGGTTACAACGCCTCAAAATTCGCCGTGACCGCATTCTCCGAGGCGCTCCGTCAGGAATTCGCGCAACGTCATCTACGAGTGTCGGTGATCGAGCCTGGTCGTGTTGACACAGAGCTCTTCGACCATCGTGAGGGCTCCGCCGAGGGCTTCACAGCCATGTTCGGTCAGATCGATTATCTCCAGCCAGACGATATTGCTGAGGCCGTGAGTTACATCGTGCAGAACCCTCGTCATGTCGCGGTCAATGAGATCGTGATCCGCCCCAGCGAACAAGCTTAAGGGCTGTCCGCCCTCTGTAAGCTGCGGGGAACTTCATTTCGATACCTCGGTGACCAGTGACTGGCCGAAGAGTTCGAACTCTTATGTACCGTCAACTGAGAACAGCGAACGTGTGGCCGGCCTCCAGCATGAAGGGGTGCTAGCCACGCGTGTATCAAGAAGGGTGGGTTCTTCGACATCGCGATGAGATCAGGATGAGTCTGGTGCGATCTGGGAATGAAGGAAGAGGGAAGTATTTCTCCGATGCTCGTCACGTATGGAGCCATAATGCTTGAAGGATCCCGTTGCCTTGTCAATTTCTTACTTTCCCGGGCAGGGCCTGTCAGGTGTCTCGCGGTAACGTCTGCTCAGTGACGACCACAGCAAGTTTGACCCGGAGCACGCTCCGGGGGTGAGGATGAGGACATGCGTGATCTTCCACTTCCTCAAATTGATGCCGAGATGTCATCGGATGGCCTGACGATCGGACAAGCAGCTGCCGCTCTTGGATTGCCGATGGAGACCCTGCGGTATTACGACCGTGCTGGACTGATGTTGGATCCGACGCCTCGAAACGCCTCCGGTCAGCGTAGGTACCGGCAGGCCGATCTTGATTGGCTGGGCGGCCTGATCATGCTGCGCGCAACGGGAATGACTATCGCTGACATCCGGAAAATCGCTGAAATCAGCCGACAGCCCGGTACAGAAGCTGCACGTCTGGCGGTGTTCGAGGAGCACCGCCAACGGGTTCTTGCCGATCTCGCACGCACACGGCGGCATCTCGCTGCCATCGAACAGAAGATCGCGACCTATCGCGCGATCGTCCAGGAAAGGACTTCTGATGATGCAACAACGTACCCTCGGTGACGGGTTGACCGTCTCCGCCATCGGTCTCGGCGCGATGGGCATGAACGCCTTCCACGGCCCCAGCGATGAACAGGAGTCCATCGCGACACTGCAACACGCCGTTGACATCGGCGTCACTTTCATCGACACGGCGGAAGCGTACGGCCCGTTTACCAACGAACAACTCATCGGGCGAGCTCTCGCCGGCCGCCGCGATGAGATCACCATCGCGACCAAAGCCTCTACAGAGACTGACGACGACGGTACTGTACGTAGCCGAAACGGCTCTGCGGAGTACATCCGCCGTGCCTGTGACCGGTCGTTGCGCCACCTCGGCATCGACACCATCGATCTGTATTACCTGCACCGAGTAGACCCCGCCGTCCCGATCGAGGAAAGCGTCGGGGCCCTGGGAGAATTGGTAACAGCAGGAAAGGTCCGACACATTGGCCTGTCCGAGGTAGCAGCACCCACGCTTCGCCGCGCACACGTAGTCCACCCCATCGCGGCCGTTCAGTCGGAGTTCTCACTGTTCTCTCGCGACATCGTGTCCAACGGCGAGAAGGCCGTCGCGGATGAGTTGGGAATCGGCTTCGTGGCATTTTCCCCGCTGGGCCGCGGTGTTCTCTCTGAGGGCGTGCGAAGCCTCGATGACCTCTCACCCAACGATGCCCGCCGCGGGCTCCCACGTTTTCAACCCGACGCATTCGCGGCGAATCGACGTCTCGTTGAGCGGGTCGAGCGGATAGCCGCTGATCTCGATGCCACCACCGCCCAAATCGCGCTGGCCTGGGTTCTAGCGGAAGGCGTGGTGCCGATTCCCGGAACGCGACGGCGAACACGGCTCGACGAGAATGCGGCCGCGGTCGAGGTCCAATTGACCAAGGACCAGCGTCGCGCGCTGGTCGAGGCCGTTCCGGACACCGAAATCGCTGGGTCCCGCGACGGCATTGACGCTCCAGCAGGCACGGACCGCTAACCTCGACGGGACGATGGAAGCATCCGATATGAGGCTCCATCGAACCACTCAATTTGCAGGATGCCAGGCGTCCAAATGCGGATGCACTACAGCACTGGGGATCAGCGTGATCGGGTGTTGTGGTGCATCCGCTCTAATACGTCGGAGCTCGCCGTTCCGGGCAAAGCGGTGTAGGTCAGGAGTGCCTGGGATTTGTCAGAGTCGAACAAAATTTGGCAGTACAGGTCGATCCGTCCCAGCTCGTGGTGGTAAATCGGCTTGTGGTAGCCGTCGTAATTGACCGTGATCTCGTGGCGATTCCACAAATGAGCAAACTCCGAACTGCGCTCGGCGATAATCTGCACGAGGTGGCCAGCTTCGGAATCGGCGCCCTGTAACGAGTGCACAGCACGCAGTTGCGCAGTGAAGGCTCGGCTGTGTCAGACATAGTCTGCCTCCGGGTACAGGCGCCGCACACTCGGATCGGTAAACCACCGGTAACCGAGACTGCGCTCATATCCGGTGTGACGTGTCTCGTCTCCGACGAGTTAAACGGAAGCGTCAGTTTGAGCGAGAGTCTCCATCGTGGGAGTAACTATTTGTGCTGGCGTGTTCCTCAGGTGATCAAAAAGTCGCATCATTCCTGGTGAGACACCGTGACGACTTGCTGGCCCGCGTGAGGCTGCTCGGCCGGACAGACGCAGAAGATGCTCGCGCTCTTCCCAACTCAGGCGCAACGCCTTTGCAAGTCGAGCCACCACGGGCCCGGAGGGAGCTGGGCCCCGTTGCTGTTCGATCCGGGTGTAGTAGTCGGCAGACATGCCACTCAGGTAAGCAATTTTCTCGCGCCGTAGCCCACGCACGCGCCGATAAGTGCCACGGACGAGGCCAACTTCCTCGGGCTGAAGCGCCTCTCGACGAGTACGTAGGAAATGCGCTAGTTGCTCCCGATCCATGAAATTCAATATTCCACAGTGGCACGAAAGAACTCACCGCCTACTGTGTGCGAGTACGCAGGGTCAGGTCACCGATCAATTCGGGTGTGGGCGCGTCTACGATTTCAGAGGTTCATGCCTCCGGAGACCTCGACTCGCTGTGCTGTCATCCACCCGGTATCCGGTCCACATAACGCGGCGATTACGCCGCCGACATCATCTGGCTCGCCGACTCCTCCCAATGCCGCTTGTCCCGCCAGCACCTCGCGCAGTGCCGCGTCGTCACGCAGTGCCCCGCCACTAAAATCCGTGCCGATCGGTCCAGGGGCCACGCTGTTGACTCTGATGCCACGCTGTCCCAGCTCACTGGCCAAGTATTTACTGTAAACCTCAACGGCACCCTTAACCGATGCATAAACTGAGGAGCCCGGGCTCACGTGTCGAGTCAGCGAAGTCGACAGGTTCACAATTCGGCCTCCATCAGCCAGCTGCGGCAAGAGCGCTTGTGTCAGGAGCACGACACCCTTGAAATGCACATCGACCAGAAAGTCGACAGCATCTGGTGTTGTCGCCCCCACAGGGGTGTTTTCTGCGGAGCCAGCGTTATTGATAAGGAAGTCGAAAGTGTCACGATTCCACCTGCTGCTGAGTGCGTCTCGAACCATCTCTGCAAACACCGGGAAGTCACCGAAGCCCTCGACGTCAAGTTCCAACGGCACACCGATACGTCCTTGCGCCGCTACCGTCTCGGCAACCTTGAAGGCCTCGTCCCTATTCGAGCGGTAAGTGAAGATAACGTCGATTCCATTCTCGGCGAGTTTGAGGACACTAGCCCTACCCAACCCTCGGTTTCCGCCAGTTACGAGAGCGATTCTCTGTTCTTTCATAAATACTTCTCCTGTCAAGCAACTATCGATATACGTCTAAGGTCGCCCCTGAGTCGACAGCTTGAACTCAAGTCTCTAGCACTCTGGGAGCGTCGTGAAGGAACCATTGATCCGGGATGATTGATCCCTCCATTCAATTCCACGGGGCCCGCGTCGCGGCGCCGACCTCTCCACGAGAAGGAATCAGTCGGCCGCAGGGGTGTCGACCAAGCTCACACCGTAGGCAGAACGCTTTGAACCAGATGCATACTTCTTGAAACGGGGTGGATAGGCCTGTTGGTCACTACTGCTGCGGTTCGGCAGGCATGTGGAAGACGGCTCGTGCGTGCGATAGCTCGCGAAACCCCCAGATGCCGTGGTAAGCGCCGTAGCCGGACATGTTGACGCCGCCGAAAGGGAGGTTATCTTCGAACCAATGTTGGTTGCTGGCGTTGATGCTCACGCCGCCGGACACGGTATTTTCGAGGACACGGTCAATGAACGCCTGATCGCGGGAATAGATGGACACTGCGAGCGGTTTGCCTGCCGCCTCTACGTGGTCGAAGACCTGCTCCTCGTCTGTGTATGTCAGAACGGGCAGGATCGGTCCAAAGATCTCCTCGTGGAGGATCTTTGCGTCGGCGGGTACGTCGATGAGGACGGTCGGCTCGATCACGAGGTTCTCCGGATCGCTTCCGCCACCGAAGGCGACCTTCGCGCCGCCGGCGACCGCCTCGTCGAGGTAGCTCTTTACGCGGTCGAAGTTACGGCGGTTGACGAACCGGGCGTCGCGTTCCCACTGGAAACGGTCGTCGGAATAATAGTTCTTCTTCACTGCGGCAGCGAATTTCTCGACCAGCTCGTCGCGGTGGGCCTGGGGCACCCAAGCGTAGTCGACGGCGAGGCAATTCTGACCCTGGTTGAAGACCTTGCCCGGGACGAACATGTCGGCGACACTGCCGAGATCTGCCGTCTGGTCGATGATCGCCGGGTTCTTGCCGCCCAACTCCAAAGTGAAAGAGGATAGGTGCTGAGCGGCCTTCTCAACGACGATTTTGCCGACTCGCGGACTGCCAGTCAGGAAGATGTGATCGACCGGGAGGTCAAGGAGCACGTCGTTCGCGTCGCGAACGCCGTCGGGGGTGGTGACCTCTTCGGCGTTTACTATGGCCACCTCTCGCTCGTCGAAGACGGCGTGGATGATCTTTTCAATCACATCCCCTACAGCGGGTGCCGATGTGTTCGGCTTGGCCAACACCACGTTCCCTGCGCTGACTGCCTGGATCAGCGGAGAGAAGAACAGACTCAGGGGGAAGTTCCATGTCGAGAACAACAGGACGACCCCACGGGGCTCGTACGTGACGAAAACGCGCTCGGCCGGAGCCGACACCGACTTCTCGATCGGTTGTGGCTTCATCCACCCGGCCAGCTCCTCTCGAGCAGTATCGATGTTCTTGAAAAGCATCTCGACTTCGAAACGATCCTCGGCGGGGCGCCCGAGATCGGTGTGAATCGCCTGACCAATGTCTTCTTGTCGGGCGACGAGCTCGGCCCGTAATCGTTCCAGCCGGGTGATTCGCTCTCGGGCTGAGGTATGACGCATCGCGCGGCGCTGGGAGCGAAGTCCATGGAATAAGCGATCTACTTCGCTGGAAGCAAGCATTGAGATTACCTTTCGATAGAACGACATCTGGGCGTTCAATAGAAGTGCCTGCCCCAGTTCGGCCAGGGCTGATCGATGAACGTGGTTGTCGTGGCGCAGCACGGGCCTGCTGGCCGTGTACTAAGTTCAGCACCGGAAGGGCATGAGAACCATCACCTATAAGGCACTCCGAGCGCAGGTACGGCCAGACCCAGGTGTCGCCAAGCCAGCAGTCGCGGTACCTGCTATGTGGTTGCAATCTGTTGATGTCTACCTTTAGTAGGAGTCTCTAGTCAGACTTTTCGCCTGCGTTCATGCAGAACCGGAAGATTGACGCCTCGAACCTCGAATTCGGTAGAGACGCGTTCAGGATTGGCCAGCGATCGCTGCGTAGTCGGCATTCCAGGGCGCGAAGTCCCGCTTCGTCAATATGCCGCAGTAGACTCTTCTGCACCAACGGCTGCCGACTTGAAAGGAGCCGATGTCATGCGGAAACTGACCTTTGCGATGAATGTGAGCCTGGACGGCTACGTCGCCGCTCCCGGAGATGATCTTGGCTGGACTACGCCGAACGACGAGGTGTTCCAGTGGTGGTCCGATCGGGTGGGTGCGACTGAGCTGGCTCTGTACGGTCGGCGACTGTGGGAGGCAATGAGTTCCCACTGGCCGATCGCAGCCCAGCAGCCGGGGGTCACACCAGCAGAATCTGAGTATGCGCGCAGGTGGCTGGACATGCCGAAGGTGGTGTTCTCCTCGACGATCACCGCGGTCGACTGGAACGCACGACTGTTCTCCGGTGATGCCGCCGCTGAGATCACTCGACTCAAGTCAGACGATGGTGGTCCCATGGACATCGTCGGCGCCACGCTCGCTTCCGCGGCCATGCGGGCCGGACTGATCGATGAATACATTCTTCTCACCTACCCCGTACTGGTGGGCGGCGGTACGCCGTTCTTCACACACCTGGACAGGTGGGTGAACGTGAATCTGGTGGGGACGCAGTCGTTTCCCAACGGTGTTCTCCTGACGCGATACGAGACAAGGCGTTGAGTGCCCGAGTGCTCATCGGTGCACGGTAGTCTGACTTTCATGCTGATGAGACGAGAACGTTCAGGCGATATCGAAGCGATCCGCGCCGTCGCTGCGGCCGCATTTCGCGGTGCAGAGCACAGTGCTCCGCCGGTGGAGCCGGGAGGAGATCCTGGGGAAGCGACGCTGATCTCATGGCTTCGAGACGACGCCGCGTGGATCCCTGAGTTCTCTCTCGTCGCCGTCGAAGAAGACGAGATCATCGGGCACGTTGTGGCCACGCGTGCTCACGTCGATTCCTCCCCAGCTCTTGGCATCGGACCGGTCAGTGTCCAGCCGGGGCAGCAGGGAAGGGGCGTCGGTTCCGCGCTGATGCATGCGGTGCTCGGTGCTGCAGATGCACGAGGTGAGACAGTCGTCGGCCTGCTCGGAGAACCTGCCTACTACGCGCGCTTCGGTTTCGTCCCAGCCTCGGGGACGGCAGTCTCCTCACCGGAATCCGAGTGGGGCGACTACTTCCAGATCCGCACACTCTCGGACTATGACGGTCAGGGCGGAACATTCCAGTACGCAGGTCCCTTTGACCGATTCTGAACAGTACCGATTCTGAACAGTTGAGTCCGATCGTTCTGCGCGGATGGTGAGCATTCATGCACAGACGTTGCGGCTCTTCGCCCCATTTCGGAGTCCTCTCTGCCCAATATTGCAGATATGGACATGAAGCCGAACGATCTGCTTGTGCTGCTCACGGTTTCCCGATCAGCGAAGTTCACGACTGCGGCGGCGACGTTGGGGCTGAACCACACGACCATCTCGCGTCGCATCGCGGCTCTGGAGAAGGCCTTGGGCGGACGTGTTCTGTCTCGAGCATCCGGCGGTTGGGAACTCACCGAATTGGGTGAAGAGGCAGTGCGGGTGGCGGAACAGGTGGAGGATGCGGTGCGCAGCCTCGGCGAACCGGGCCGTGCCCCCGACCCGATCACCGGAGTGGTCCGAATGACTGCCACGGACGGCTTCAGCGCCTATGTGGCGGCCCCGGCCGTGGCAAAACTGCGGAGTCGACATCCCGGACTCAGCGTGGAGATCGTGACAGTGACCCGCCAAGCTCTGCAGCAGCGATCTGGCTTGGATATCGAAGTCGTCGTGGGTGAGCCGCAGGTGCATCGTGCTCAAGCGTTCAAACTCGGTGACTACGAGTTAGGCATGTACGCCTCAAGGGACTATCTGGCTGAACATGGCACACCGGCAACGGTCGAGGAACTGGTTGACCATCGATTGGTCTACTTCGTGGACTCCATGCTCCAAGTCGACGATCTCGACGCCCCGCGTCGGCTGGTTCCCACGATGAAGGACGGATTGTCCTCGACCAATGTGTTCGTCCATGTGGAAGCCACCCGCGCCAGTGCCGGCATCGGCTTCCTGCCCTGTTTCATGGGTGACCTGCATGCCGACCTGGTCCGACTCATGCCGGAGACCCTGTCGGAACGGCTTCCCTATTGGATGGTCCTGCGGCCAGACTCGATGCGCCGCCCCGCCGTTGCCGCCGTCGTCCAGGCCCTGCGGGATCAGACGGTTGCTCATGAGAAGGCTCTTCTGGGAGAACGCGGCACTCAACCGACGTCAGCGTGATATCTCGGGTCAATTCCACCGGGATGCTGTGGAACCCGAATCCTCACAGGTCCATGGCAAAGACGAGGTGGGCCGGCGATGCATGGCGCAGTGCTCGATCGAGTCTCATGCCGACCTTCTCAGCCACCCGCTGGGAGGGTCTGTTGTCCTGGTGGATGATCGAGACCAAACGAGACGCCAGCGCATGTGAACCGGCGTAGTCGCGACAGGCAACGGCCGCCTCGGTGGCATAGCCGAACTTCTGGGCTGAACTCTTCACGTGGTATCCGAGTTCCAGGGCGGGTGTCCCATCGACCTTCTGCCAGGTCAGGCCGCAGTCTCCGATGAATTCGCCGGCATGGGTCTCTATGGCCCAGAGCCCGTGACAGTACTCGGCATAGTTGTGCACGTTCCAATCGATCCACCCAGCGGCTTCAGTGCGATTCTTCGGGCGCGGGTAGTACTCCATGACCCGGGGATCGCCGAGGAGGTCCGCCATGTCGTCGAGATCCTCCGGTGACATCTCACGGAGTCTCAAGCGCCGTGTCTCGTTCGGAGTCATGCTCTTCACACTACGCGTCGTCCGAAGAACCCACGGGTCGTGATAGCCGACTGGGTAACAGCGTGGTGCAGGCCAGGCGATCGACAGCTTAGGCTGAGCATGACGGATGAAGGGAACTCGATGAAACGCACCATGCAGGTCAGCGACAGCATCGTGATCAACTGCGGTGCCGACGCCATTTGGGAGCAGGTCGCAGATCCGACGCAGATGCCTCGGTGGAGTTCAGAGAACACGGGAGCCAGCACATCGGTAGGACCACGACCGCTGCGCGTGGGTGAGGTCTTCGACGGCACCAACCGTCGTGGTCGAGCCACCTGGGTGACCGAATGCGTCGTCATCGACTCGGTTCCAGGTTCTCGATTCGCGTTCACCGTGCGCAAGATCGGACCGCGCTCGCCGACTCTCACAGGCAACAACGCCACCTGGTCCTACACCTTTGAAGAAGTTGGGGGAAAGACATGTGTCACCGAAACCTGGAACGATGACCGCATCACATGGCCGAACTGGGTGGCAGTGGCATTCGATCGTGTCGTCACCGGAGGCACCACCTTTGCCGACTTTCAGCGGTTGAACATCCACAGAACGCTGACTGCGATGAAGGATGAGTTCGAACAGAGGACCTGATGACTCGGGACCTTGTCAGATCCTGTCGACCGCTTACTGATTCTGCGGCGGCAACGAGGCAATGATCGGGTGGTCCTTAGGAATCACCCCGTGGACGGCGGCCCCGCCCGGCGAACCGATGTCATCGAAGAACTCGACATTCGCCTGGTAGTAGGCGGACCATTCCTCAGGAGTGTCGTCTTCGTAGAAGATCGCCTCCACAGGACAGACTGGTTCGCAGGCCCCGCAGTCAATGCATTCGTCGGGGTGGATATAGAGCATCCGATCCCCTTCGTAGATGCAGTCCACAGGGCATTCGTCCACACAGGATCGATCCTTGACGTCAACACAAGGCCGAGCGATCACGTATGTCATGCCCCCACGGTAGCCCGAGAGCCTGAACCCGAGGTCAACTGGGTGCTTTGTCAGGGACACCCCTGTCTGAGGCGTGTTGCTCACGAGCGTCGGATTGCCTGAGCGCCGTATCGAACACTAGCTCGGCATGGGTCCAGAGAAGCGCGCCGCCAGCTTCGTCTATCACTCTTCGTCGCGCGTGCGGGAACCGGGATGTGAGGAGTGCGCCGTGATCGGGCGAGTGCACCTGATCGCGGACTCCGAACAGTACGGTGACAGGAACTGTGATCGCGGCCAGATCGATGGGCCAGCGCGCAGCCGCCATCATCGTGTCCGCGACGTACCCGCTGCCATCTCCAACGAAGCCCTCTGCAAGAGCAGTCCGGTAAAGGGCATCGAAGGTGGGAGTCATGTAGACGGCGCGATCGTGTGCATCGGACCCGTCGAGGACCATGGTGAGCATGGCATTGGGCGTGAAGGACCTCAGGAGATCCTGAGCGACGGCCGGTGCGCTCTGCACGAGATCGGGTAGAGCGCGTGCGGTCTCGGGGAGCAACTGGCGCACTGACGGGTTGGCTACTTCGTCTGCTGGTGAGACTAAGACAAGAGTCTGTGCCCAACCCTGGGCGGCCGCAGCGAGACCGAACAGCGCACCTTGCGAGTTTGCAATGATGGGAACGCTGGGGTTGGCCACGTCGAGCGCGGCAGCAACGAAGTAGTAATAGTCGGCTGCTGTCGAAGCCGGCGTGCG
This sequence comes from Brevibacterium sp. RIT 803, assembly GCF_016892625.1. GTDB lineage: Bacteria > Actinomycetota > Actinomycetes > Actinomycetales > Brevibacteriaceae > Brevibacterium. The sequence goes on along the minus strand of NZ_JAFEMW010000005.1, from coordinate 175,540 downwards.
TGTGCGATCGGGGTCCGAACCGCCCATGCCGGGACGATCCATCGTGATCAGTCGAATACCGCGGGTATCGAGCAGATCTTCACCGAACACCATGGACTTGCCGGTTCCCGCCCCGGCGATGAACAGGACCGGCGTCCCTTCTTCAGGACCATAGATGAGGCCGGTCAATGATCGTCCGGACGAACGACTCACGGAGAGAACTTGCGGCATCTTGCAATTCTAAGGCCGCCTCCATCTCCCTGCCAGGGCGGCGTGCGTATCTGCGAGCATGGCCACGCGCTATGGCTTGCGGTGTCAACCCACCCCACGAGCGATCGATTGCGTGATCAGGCGGCTGCGCTCCGAACTTATCGAGTTCGAACTCACCTCAGTCTTCAGACTCATTCACCGGGAAGCAATTCTGAAGCGTCGAGCCAGATGATCGTCCTTCACATTGCGTACTTCCCGTTCATTGGACATGAACTGGCGTGCGAATGCCGGAACTTCACAAAGACCCTGTTCACGGGTGATTGCATCACCCTCGACGTCGTAGATGAAATGGCTTTCAACGTCCGTCAGTCCGCAGTAGGCGAATGTACCCACATCGAGTTGCGTGTACATTGCTTCGTCGTACCCATACTTGGAGTAAGTCGGCTGTGCGGTGGCGCCAGTTGCCAGCAGCATGGTCGGTATGCTCGGCAGGAGTGGGTCTGGCTGGTCCTGGGTGGCATAGTCCATGGCATCTTCACCAAATGCCCATCCACCAGTGAACACGCGTTCGATCCAGCCACGCATCATCGCTGGCAGGCCCCACCAGTAAATGGGGAAGACGAATGCCAGCCGGTCGGCCTTCTCGACGCGTCGGTGCATTTCGCCAATACCGGGAGGCACGGGTCCGCCGTAGTAGTGTTCGTGGTCTTCGACGGTGAATCGGGGGTCGAATCTTTCGGCGTGCAGATCAATCCGGTCCACGGTGTGACCGGCTTCTTTAAATGCCTGCTCGAATGATTCGAGGATGCTGGCAGTGAACGCACCTGGTACTGGATGCGCGTATACGGTGACGAGATGCATTGTGATGCTCCGTTCTCTTCGTAGGGTTGTGTATTGCCCAATCGGTAGAAGTGCCAGTCAGTGGGCGGCGCCCAATTCGACGAACAGGACCCCGCCGACCACCAGGGCCATACCGGCCGCCATCACTACGGTGAGCGGTTCCTGGAATAGCCACCGGCTCAGAATTGCTGTGACCACCACCCCTGCGGCCGTCCAAATTCCGTAGGCCACCCCGAGTGCCATGCCCTGAGCAAGGCAGACGGTCAGCAAGGTGAACGCGACCAGATAGCTGGCAACGGCCGCGATATACCACGCTCTGGTTCCTTGCACGGCGGCACGTAGCGAAAGAGTGCCGGCGACCTCTGTGATGACCGCACCTGTCAGGGCTGCAGCGGAAATCATGATCCGTTCTCCGTCGAGGCTCGGTTGCGGGCTGCGGTCTGGGAGCCGAATTCGATGACCAGGACCCCGGAGATGATCAGTGCCAGTCCTAGCGTCATCATGCCGGTCAGCGGCTCGTCGAAGAACACGGTAGAGAACACTGCGGTCAATGCGACCCCTGATGCTCCCCAGATGCCATACGCTGCGCCGATGGGCATCCCGGCGCGCAGGGCACGGGAGAGCAGGTAGAAAGCGGCGAGGTAGCCGGTGACTACGATTGCATATAGCCACAAAGTCTCGAGCGCGCCCCGCAGAGAAAGTGTGGCGGTGACCTCTGCGACGATGGATCCGATCAACGCCGTCCACCTAGTCACGTATCCGCCAGGAGTGCCATTGCCGTGGCACGTACGCTCTCGGTTGCCGCGGTGTCCAAGGGGAATGTGCAGAAGGCAGTGGAGTACCAGACGCCGTCGGCAACCAGGCGTGCGGTGAGGAGATTTCCCTGGGCGGCTGCATCCAGGTTCTCCGAAATGCCGAGCCAGGGCTGCATTCGCTCCACCCATCGAGCAGTCATCAACTCGCTGTAGCGAACATCGGTGCACATCACCACATCCGTCCGGTCCAGTTCATCTGACAGCACGCAGTTGAGATATGCACGGATCCGCTCGGCCGTAGTCACGGCTTCGGGTGGCTGCCCGATCTCCTGCTGGAGTCGGCGTTGCCAGTCGTCGATCACGTGATCGACGAGCCCGAGCATCAATGCTTGCTTTGTGGGGAAGTGATACATGAGCCCGGGCTTGGTCAGTCCTGCCTCGCGCGCTGCCGATTCCAGTGTCACCGGCGCACCAGAGGCCGCTAGAGCCAGGCCGGCCTCCACGATACGGTCTTTCGATCCCTTAGCCATACACGGAACTATACCAACCGGAAGGTAAAGATGCATCCGCAGCTTTCTGCGCACCACCCCCAACACTCGGTCGGATTCGGCAGCGACAGCCCCATCGAAGCTGTCGACTCACAGGAATCGATGATGCAGGCGATCCGCTCCTCATATCCCGGAGGCCACGTGGGCAAGGTCTTCGACCAGACGATGTCGCTGGATCGAGCCGCCGAGGCATATGCCGCAATGGGCATGCGTGAGGCGCACAAGGTTCTGCTCAGACCCTGAGCATCAGTCCCGCCGAAAGTGCAGGAAAGCGAGAAACGCGAAAGGATGGTCAGCATGGAACTCAAAGATCTGGTCAAAGCACTCAACAACGGTGAAACCATTGTCGGCGATTCGCCCCTTCACGAGGTGATGCACCGCACCAGCCAAGAGGCACTGCGCATCACCGCCGAACTCAACGGTTCGTATCACGAGCCCGATGAGGTTCGGCAGCTGTTGGCCTCGCTGATCGGGAAACCAGTGGACAAGACCGTCACGATGTTCCCGCCGTTCCACACCGACTTCGGAAAGAATACGACGATAGGTCGACGGGTCTTCATCAATTCCGGATGCAGCTTCCAGGACCAGGGCGGCATCAGGATCGGGGACGACAGCCTCATCGGCCACAACACAGTTCTGGCGACCCTCAACCATGACATCAACCCGGAGCGTCGCGCCGACATGCATCCTGGCCACATCATCATCGGCCGAAACGTGTGGATCGGTTCGAATGTGACCGTTCTGCCCGGCGTGACCATCGGCGACAACGCCGTGGTCGCGGCGGCCTCGGTCGTGACCAAGGACGTGCGTGGAGGGACTGTCGTAGTGGGCTCACCGGCACGTATGGTGCGATCCGTGACTGACTGAGCCGGCATCGCGGAGGAAGGAGTCTGCCGATCTGGCATCGATGAATCACTCATGACCTCGGTGTACTCTTGACGCGAATACGCGGCATGAGAGCATCCGAATGGAACTCATGGCCGTGTGCCATGACACTGGAACTGGTGCGTTTCGTATGTACCGAAACTGGGCGCCGATAATCGATTCTTCGGAGGTAGAAATGCGCATTGAACTCGACCAACCACGCTGTGAAGGTCATGGACTCTGTGAAGAGGTAGCCCCTGATCTGGTCCACCTCGATGACGAAGGCGAACTGATCATCGATGTCGCAGAGATCGAGGTCGGAACCGATGCGGAACAGCATGCTCACGAGGCAGTTCGCATCTGCCCGGTGACTGCACTGTCGCTCAGGTGAGATTCACACACTGATACTCGAGGGACCGAGCAGAGGGGAATGCACGTGGACCGCAATTATGAGAATATCGTGATCGTCGGCTACGGCATCGCGGGGATGACAGCGGCAGATACACTCCGCTCTCACGGGTATCAGGGCCGGCTGGCCATCGTTGGCGGGGAGCCGCATGAACCGTATTCGCGGCCCGCTCTGTCCAAGGCCATGCTGGCCGACGTCGGCACGATCGAGCCGCAGTATCTGCCGGCGTCCGACCACGGTGCGAGAGTGCTCCTGGGCAACCGTGCTGTGGCACTGGATGTGAAGCGGAGCTCGATCACGCTCGACAACGGTGAGCACATCGACTTCGACGGACTCGTCATTGCCAGCGGCTCCAGTGCCAAGCGGTTCACCGATCATCCCCGCGAATTCTCGGTTCGCAGCCATGACGATGCGCTCCGACTGCGAACGCGCCTGCACGACCAGCCGAATGTGGTGATTCTGGGCGGGGGCCCGCTCGGAATGGAGATCGCCTCCGCGGCCCGGAATATCGGCTGTGCCGTAACGCTGGTGCACCAAGGAACTCCTATGGCCAGCCATCTTGGCCCCTATCTGGGCAGCCGGTGCAGCGAGGCCGCCCGTGCTCACGGTGTTGAGCTCATCGATGGAAGGGTCGCCGAGGTCTGCGCCCCCGATTCTGCTGACGGACCGATCACGATTTGCCTCGACAGCGGACAGGAGGTCGGTGGGGATGTCATCGTCTCTACGATCGGTGACGCTCCCGAAGGGGATTGGCTTGCCGACTCCGGCTTGTTGACCGATGGGCGACTCAAAGTGGACACTCGTGGGCGAGTGAATGAGCACATAGTGGCAGCCGGTGATATCGCGTGGCTGCCGACTGCAGACAGTCACGAACGACAGCCCCTGTGGACGGCCGCGATTGAACAGGCGAAAACCGCAAGCCTTGCTCTGCTCGTCGGTGATGAAGCCCCACCGCTGGACTTTCAATCGTACTTTTGGACCGAACAGTTCGGACTCACCATCCGCGTCTCCGGCGACTTCCCCGTTCATGGCGAACCCGAAGTCGTCGCTCGCGGACAGAAGGCCAATCCAGACGCGCTCCTGCTGCGCTGGAGTGGTGACGCGCAGTCGGCCGCCGCCGTCGGTTATCGAATAGCTATCCCGAAGTTGCGCAGAGTCGCAACCGGAGACTTCCTGCCGTCCTGAGCGGTTCCGACCATGACCAGGTCGAGCCTGCCGAAGCGGACCAGATCCATCCGGCGCCGCCATCTGATGAGGGTGGCAGTTCCCTACCTGCCCAACTGCGATAGCGCAGCGACGACCTGTGCCTTCGTGGCGATTTCGAGCGTCGGATCGATGACGGGAGCGAACTGCGTTGAGTGATTGGCCGGGATGTCCGTGTTCACGGTTCCCGCTTCGGCTGCCTTCTTGTATTTGACCGCATCGCTGGATCCGATCATCCAGTATGCGTAGGGAATCTCGAAGGCATCGGGGATCTCGCTGAAGTCCTCCGAGGCTGTGGCGGGATTGGCCGGTTGGACGACTCCGTCATCGAAGTAGTCTTCGAATGCCTTGGTGACCGCCTCGTTCGCGTCTTCATCGTTGTCGGTCAGCGGGAACTGGTCGTAATACTCGAAGCTCGGTTCCTTCTGGGATCCTGCGGCCTGGCACTCGCCCTTGACGATGCGTTCGATCGAGGCGATGATCCGGTCGCGGACTCCCATGTCATAGGTGCGCAGGTTGAGCAGAAGCTCCGCTCGATCAGGGATGATGTTGGACCTGGATCCCGAATTCGAGGCGCCGACCGTGACGACGGCGAACTCACCGGGTTCGACCTCACGGGAGACGATGGTCTGCAGACGCAAGACGATCGTGGCGGCGAGGACCACGGGGTCCACCGTCAGGTGCGGCATCGATCCGTGTGCTCCACGACCGTGCACGGTGATCTTCACGGAATCTCCAGCTGAGAGCACTGGGCCTGCCTTTGTGCTGACCGTTCCCGTAGGCAGCGGCATGACGTGCTGAGCGTAGGCGACATCGGGTGTGGGGATCTTCGAAGTGAGGCCGTCCTCGAGGTTCTCATTCAGCAGACGGACTGCGCCCAGCAGTGCGGTGATGTGCATATCGTGTCCGCAAGCGTGCATGACTCCATCGACGGTGGAGGAGTAGTCCAAGCCGGTGTCCTCGCTCACCGGGAGGGCGTCGATGTCGGCCCGGGCGAGGACTGTCGGGCCCTGACCGTTCTCGATGACAGCGACGAGGCCCGTCTTCGAGATGTGTTTGGACTCCAGACCGAGGTCCTTGAGCTCGGATTCGATTCGCTCAGAAGTCTTGTGCTCCTCGAGGCCGAGTTCGGGCTGGCGGTGGAAATCCTTGTAGAGGCCACGCTGCCAATCCAGCTGAGAATCGATGGTGTCCAGGAAATCGGGCCTCGCCATCACTTCTCCTCGAGTTCGAGTGTGAACGGGAACGACCCGTCGTCAGTTTTCAACGGCAGCAGGGGAGGAGAGGAGCCCAAGGCCTATAAGGTCGTCTCGCAGCTGCCGGGCATCGGTGAAGAGCAGGCCGATGAAGCCGAGCTGTTCGGCGGCACCGATGTTCGCCGGCAGGTCATCGACGAAGACCGTCTGTTCGGGGACTAGGTCGAAGCGTCGGCTCAGGAGGTGGAAGATCTCAGGGGCGGGTTTGATCAGCTTCTCCCGTCCCGAGACCACGATATCTTCGAGCTCATTGATCGCCGGCGCGACCTTCGGCGCATGGTGGAAGGTCTCTGCCGACCAGTTCGAGAGACCCAGCAGTCTGACTTCTGAGGCCTTGAGCTCGGCGACGAGCTCGGTCATTCCCTGAATCGGTCCCGTCAGGGACAGGTCGAAGCGATCATAGTAGGCGGCGACGATCTCACCGTGACGCGAATCGGATTCAGCCGCCCGTGCGATCACCTCTGTGATCGGCACCCCGCGATCAGCCAGCGTATTCAGCATGCCGAAGTCCGCCTCGGCGGCAAAATCATTCCACTCCTCCCTGGTCATCCGATCGGCAAGAGGCCCGGTCTGATCCCAACCTATGAGGACGTTGCCTAAGTCGAAGACGACGGTGGTCGGGCGCAGGTCGGTCGGACGAGTCATCGTGGCATCACCTGTTCTGTGTGGGGACCTCGAGGATTCCAACGCTACTCTCGGAGAGCCGCGCCCGCATATGATGCAGATGTTCGGCGAGGGCTCGTCGATCCTCCGTTCATTGCCCCCGTACGGCGAGCATCATTCTCATGACCTCCAGCTCATTACCCCCAGAGCAGGCTTTGGAATGGCATGTGTATGACATATCATTGAGTACTCAATGAGTTAACAATGAAAGGTTGTTCTTCGTGCTGGAGCTGTGCATGCGTCTTGTCCGGGCCGATACTGAGATCCGGCGAAAGCTTGAGGTCCAAGGCCTCTCCCTCAATGATCTGACAGTTCTGCAGAGCCTATGCTCTGCGCCGGGTCGACGACTGCGCCGAGTCGAATTGGCAGAGAGCCTGGGAATCACTCCATCTGGAATCGCCCGCTTGGTCGCACCGCTGGAAAAGCTCGGATATCTGTCACGGGACTCCGACCCGCACGATGCGAGGGTCTCACTCGTCTGCCTGACCGAGGTCGGTGCCGCGCTCTATCACGATGCCGTCAAGGTCGCCGAGGAGAAGGCCACCACCCTTCTGGGCGACGTCTTCGATTCCGCAGAGCAGGAACAGCTGACTAAGCTGCTGGGGCGTCTGGCGCCGTCATTCGCTCGGCGGCCAGTGTCGGGTGAGAACTGATGTCGGCGGACGTTCCCACTCGAAACCGGCGCTGCGTCCTGATGAAGAGGCCGCAAGGCGAGTCGCTTGCCTCCTGCTTCGACATACAGGAGGAGCAGCTGAGCCCTCTGCAGCCGGGTGAGGCGCGAGTACGAGTCGAGTGGCTGAGCATCGATCCGACTCAGCGCGGGTGGCTCAACCCTGGAGCGAACTACCGAGCACCTGTCGAGATCGGCGCGGTGATGAGGGGAGCAGGTGTCGGCACCATCGTGGAATCGAATGATGTGGCGCTTCCTGTAGGTGCCCAGGTGTACGGCGAGCTGGGGTGGCAGTCGTATGCGACGGCTTCCGGGCAGGGACTCTTCGGAGTCAATGTCGTTCCCGACGGAATCGAGCCCCGCCACATGCTCAGTATCTTCGGCACCAACGGTCTGACGGCCTACTTCGGAATGATGGAAATCGGGCGGCCTTCTCCTGGAGAGACAGTGGTGGTGTCTGCAGCGGCTGGTGCCACTGGTTCGATTGCGAGCCAAATCGCTCGATCCCTCGGGTGTCACACCATCGGGATCGCCGGCGGGCAGGAGAAATGCGACTGGGTGCGCGAGGCGGCGGGATTGGACGCGTGCATCGACTACCGGTCGGACAGCGTCACGGAGCAGCTCAGGAATCTGGCCCCGGACGGCATTGACATCTATTTCGACAATGTCGGAGGCGAGCTGCTCGAGACCGCCATCGACAACCTCGCCGACCATGGCCGGATCGTGCTCTGCGGAGCAGTGGCCACAGGCTATGAGGGTGATCTGCCGACTGCCGGAATCCGCAACTACATGCAGCTTGGTCTGCGTCGAGCGAGGATGGAAGGCTTCGTCTTCTTCGACTACCTCAACAGATTCCCTGAGGCCTTGGCGCATCTGTCTGGAATGTTCGGTCGTGGCGAATTGGCCATCGCCGACACGATTGCCGAGGGTCTGGAGGCTGCGCCGGGAGCCCTGGACGGACTGTTCGCCGGTGCCAATCTGGGGAAGCAGCTCGTGCGCCTGTGAGTGTGTAGGGGTGCGGACCGATGGGTAGGCGCTTGGTGCCTGGCGTCGACACCGCTGAGAGCCTGCGGACGCCGAAAAGCGTGTGACCGCATTCGGAGCAAGTGAAAACACAAACTCCAAACGCGAACACACGCTTTTGGTGTAACTCAGTGCAACTGCGTTCCCGGCAGGTGCTCGCTATTGACGAATCAATCGCGATCCGGCCGGGACCGGAAAGTTACGGAAGTCTCAGAGGGGACGAACGCTTGTGGCCTGAAGGCCCTTGGAGCCCATTTCCGAGTCGAATTCAACATTCTGGCCCTCGGCGAGCTCACGGTAGCCGGTCGATTCGATCGCGGAGAAGTGAGTGAAGACGTCTGCTGAACCATCGTCAGGCTGGATGAATCCGAAACCTTTTTCCGAGTTGAACCATTTCACGGTACCTGTAGCCATAATCTTTGTATCCTTATTTTAAACTGGTGACCGCCGGAGCGGTCTGGATGGTCGGACCCTTTGAGGGCCCGGCTGTTCACATTGTCAGAGACCTGAACTGAACGACATTGCCGATCAGCTGATCGTCTGAAGATGTGACTTCCTGTCGGATGATCTGCGCATTGAACGCAGGCCCGGCAGAAAAATGTGGAGAAACCGAAGTTCCGAGATTCGTGCTGAAGTGAAGAATCCTCATCTCAGGCGAAAGCGGGAAGTGCGGTCTCGGTAGGGCACTCGAAGGTGCTGGACGGAAGCCGAAGAACGGCTGGATTGAAAAGTCAGAAAGTTAGAGAGGCGCGGATGGTAGACACGCGCCAACAGGCAACAGCACGGTGCCAAGCGAATCTACCTACGCTCGCGGCACCGCACGTTCCGCACTGTTTCGTACGGGAACAATTCAACTCTAACAGAATGTATCGCCCATCGGTGACAGAAAGTTCAGAGAAATTATGTTTAGGATTGTATGCAATCCATCGCCGATCGCGAATTGAAGTTCTATGCCGTATTCCGAAGTCGGTCCACGACGCCAGCGCCGCCTTGCCATGAAGTACCGACGTCGCCGCACCATCGTCGCCATCCTCGCGGTCCTCGTCATCGGAGTCCCGGTCACGATCGTCGCCGTTGTCCACAACCTCAAGGGGAACATCACCTCCTCGGCCCTGCGCGCAGGGGACGGTGAGGCACCCGAGAAGATCACGGATGAGCTGAACGTCCTCATCCTCGGCTCCGATACCAGGGCGCTGGACACGAATGATTACGGCTTAGGCGATGGTGCGCGCAGTGACGCGATGATTCTCGCCCATGTCTCCGATGACTCCTCTCGTATCGATGCCGTCCAGATTCCGCGAGACACGATGATGGACATGCCTGCCTGCGACGACACCGGGTCCGGTGCTTCGCCGGCTCAGCGCGGAATGATCAATTCGGCACTCAACCAGGGTCCTGCATGCTCGGTCTCTGCGGCCGAAGAGCTCACGGGAGTTCGCGTCGACCACTTCGTCGAAGTCAACTTCGACGGCTTCGCCACCATCGTCGACGCACTGGATGGGATCACTGTTGATCTCGACGAACCGCTGCACGACGACAAGGCGAACCTCGACCTGCCCGCAGGGGAGCAGACCCTGGGCGGCACGGATGCTCTCGCCCTGGCGCGGACCCGGCACGCCGTCGGAGATGGCAGCGACATCTCGCGCATGGGCAATCAGCAGATGGTCATGGACTCCATCATCGACAGAGCCAAGAGCTCCCACACATTGTCGAGGCCCGACCGGCTCTACAGTTTCCTTGACGCGGTCACCTCTTCGCTGCGCGTCGATGACGGCCTCGATTCGGTCTCCTCCCTCGCCTCGCTGGCCGCGACCGTGTCTTCAGTGCCCAAGGACTCGATCACCTTTGCGATCATGCCGTGGCAGCCGGCACCGGACAATGAGAACCGCGTCGTGAAATCATCTGCCGCCGATGCTGTCTTCTCTGCTATCTCCGCAGATGCGCCGATCGTCGACCTCGTGGACTGAGCTTCGTGAGGTCGGGCCCACACGCGATTTCGGCGAGCCGAGGTCACTGGTGTGCCTCGTGAACGCGCCGCGGGCCGCGCTGCTGTCCAGACTGCGAAAGTGTCCAGACAGTGTTCATAGTCGGCGTTTAGACTGCCCGAATGTCTACGATCGAAATCACCAAAGACAACTTCGAGTCAACAATCACCGACAGCTCGATCCTTCTTCTCGACTTCTGGGCCGACTGGTGCGGCCCCTGCAAGCAGTTCGCCCCCGTGTACGAAGAGGCCTCCGAACAGTACTCGGACGTGGTCTTCGGAAAGGTCGACACCGAGGCGCAGCAGGAACTCGCGGGACTCTTCGCGATCTCCTCCATCCCGACCCTCGTCGCCTTCCGTGAGGGCATCGTCGTCTTCGCTCAGCCAGGTGCGCTCGCCGCACCTCAGCTCGAACAGGTCATCACCGCGGTCAAAGAACTCGACATGAACGAGGTCCGCGAGGAACTGGCCAAGCAGGAAGCCGGCGTCGAGGCAGCCGAAGGCTCGGACGACACCGTGCAATCCGAGGCCACCGAGGTGTCTCCCGAACCGGGAACGAAGCAGTGACCGAACCCCAACAGGTCGCAACGACGGGAGTCCCAGACTCCGTCGCGGCCTGGGAAGAGCGATATGCCGGCAGCGATCCGATCTGGTCGGGCAACCCGAACGAGGCGCTCGTCGCCGCAGTCGACAGCCTCACCCCCGGCCGCGTCCTCGACGTCGGCTGCGGTGAGGGCGCTGACGCCATCTGGTTGGCAGAACACGGTTGGGATGCCACCGGAATCGACCTGTCGCAGACTGCCGTCGACCGGGCCGCGGAAGCAGCCGCAGCGAAGGGTGCCACCGTCTCCTTCGAGGTCGCTGACGTCTCCACCTGGGATCCCTCGGGTGCGAATTTTGACGAAGAGCACCCTCGCCGAGGCGGCTATGACCTTGTCATCGGCTGCTTCCTCCACACCCGGTTGCCCGACACTCGTGAGGAGCTCGTCGGAAAGGTCGCCGAGCACGTCGCGCCCGATGGCCGACTGCTGCTCATCTCCCACGCCGAAATGCCTCCGTGGGCGGAGAACCTTGACGAGGAACTTGGCCACGGCCTCGGTCATCATCATGAACCGGTGACCCCGAACGGCGATTTCGCCTTGCTCATCGGCGGCAGCCCCGTCCGCTGGGAGATCGAACTCGCCGAACTGCGCACCCGTGAGGTCGAAGGCCCCGACGGTCAGCCCGCCGAGCTCGACGACAGTGTGCTCCTGGCACACAGGATCACCGACTGAGGACCACCTCGGCGAATGAGATCACCGCTTCTCACCTCGTGAAACACTGCGAGTGATCGTGGGCGATTTGGTCACCATCGGCCACCGAGAAGGGCTAGGATTGAGCCATGGCTCGGTTCAGTCCTCTCGAGTGGCCGGTGATCCGGCAGCTGCGATCCTCCGATGCGTCGGGGCGCGGCGAATCAGTGGTGTCCCGAAAGACGCGCGACACCACCTCACGCAATGCCACCGCGGACAAGGTTGTGCAGTCGGTCTGCCCGTACTGCGCCGTCGGCTGTGGTCAGAAGGTCTTCGTCAAGGATGACAAGGTCATCCAGATCGAAGGCGACCCGGACTCACCCATCTCCCGCGGACGCCTCTGCCCCAAGGGCGCGGCCAGCGAACAGCTGGTCAACGCCAACGGACGCATCACCGACGTCCTCTACCGAGCACCACGAGCCAAGGACTGGCAGAAGCTCGATCTCGGCACCGCCATCGACATGGTCGCCGACCGCTTCATCGAAGCCCGCCGCAATCACTGGGAGGACTTCGACGACAAGGGCCACCCTCTGCGTCGCACGATGGGGATCGCCAGCCTCGGCGGGGCGACCATCGACAACGAGGAGAACTACCTCGCGAAGAAGCTCTACACGGCGGCGGGCGCGATACAGATCGAGAACCAGGCGCGTATTTGACACTCCGCCACGGTTCCCAGTTTGGGAACCTCGTTTGGGCGAGGCGGCGCCACACAACCCGTCCAGGATATGGCGAATGCCGACTGCATCATCATCCAGGGATCCAATATGGCCGAGTGCCATCCAGTGGGCTTCCAATGGGTGACCGAGGCCAAGGCCCGGGGTGCACGCGTCATCCACGTCGATCCTCGTTTCACGCGCACCACCGCGATTGCCGACAAGCACGTCCCGATCCGGGCCGGCTCCGACATCGTCCTGCTCGGTGCGCTCATCAACCGTGTCCTGACCGAGGGTCTGCACTTCGACGAGTACGTGCGTGCGTACACGAACGCCGCGAACCTCATCAGCGAGAACTATCAGGACACGGAGGACCTGGACGGTCTGTTCTCCGGATTCGACCCGGACACGAACTCCTACGACAACTCGACCTGGTCCTACCAGACCGACGAAGCAGGTCGTGCGGTCAGGGATGAGAGCCTGAGCAACCCCAGGTCGGTGTTCCAGATTCTCAAGCGTCACTACTCCCGGTACACGCCCGAGATGGTGGCCGAGAACTGCGGGATCAAACCCGCCGACTTCGAGTATCTGGTCGAGTCCGTGACCCAGAACTCCGGGCGCGAACGTACGACCTGCTTCGCCTATGCGGTGGGCTGGACCCAGCACTCCCTGGGCGCGCAGTTCATCCGCACCGCCTCGATCCTCCAACTCCTGCTGGGCAATATGGGCCGACCCGGCGGCGGCATCATGGCACTGCGCGGGCACGCCACGATCCAGGGCTCGACCGACATTCCGACCCTGTTCAATCTGCTGCCCGGCTACCTGCCGATGCCCAGCGCCGGAGTTCACGAGACCTTCGACGACTACGTCGCCGCCGTCGGTACCCCGGAGACCCACAAGGGCTATTGGGCCAACGGGCGCAGCTACGCCACCAATCTGCTCAAGGCGTGGTGGGGCGATGCGGCGACGAAGGACAACAACTTCGCCTACGACTATCTGCCGAAGATCAACGGCGCCCACGGCACCTATCAGACCCAGGTCCGCATGCTCAATGACGGTGTCGACGGCTACTTCCTGCTGGGCCAGAACCCGGCCGTGGGATCAGCCAACGGTCGGATGCAGCGCATGGCGATGAGCCACCTGAAGTGGATGGTGGTCCGCGACTTCCGGCTCATCGAGTCCGCCACCTGGTGGAAGGACGGCCCGGAGATCGCCAGCGGTGAGCTCACAACCGAGGACATCGAGACCGAGATGTTCTTCATGCCCGCCGCCAACCACACGGAGAAGGCCGGCACCTTCACGCAGACGCAGCGCCTGGTGCAGTGGCGCCACAAGGCCGTCAACCCGCCCGGCGACGCACAGAGCGAACTCGACTTCTTCTTCGAACTCGGAAAGCGTGTGCGCGAGAAGCTGAAGGACTCCGAGGATCCTCGCGACCGTCCGCTCCTCGACATGACCTGGGACTATCCGGTCGACGACGAGGGCGAGGTCGACCCCGAATCGGTGTTGGCCGAGATCAACGGCTATTACGTCGGCGGAGAGAAGGACGGGCAGCCGCTCGACAACTTCAACCAGATGACCGACGACGGCACCACCGCCGGTGGCTGTTGGATCTACGCGGGCATCTACGCAGGCGGGCAGAACATGGCCGCCCGGCGCAAACCCCGTGCTGATCAGGACGAGACCGCCGCCGAATGGGCATGGGCGTGGCCGGCGAACCGCCGTATCCTCTACAACCGCGCTTCGGCGGCACCGGATGGCACACCGTGGTCGGAGCGGAAGAAATTCGTCTGGTGGGACGAGGACTCCGGCAAGTGGACGGGCAAGGATGTGCCCGACTTCCCGATCGACCGAGCACCCTCGGCCCGATCGGATCAGGCCCATGGCGGTCCTGCCAACCTCGACGGCGATGATCCGTTCATCATGCAGGCCGACGGCAAGGGGTGGCTGTTCGCGCCCAGCGGCATGGTCGACGGACCGATGCCCACACACTACGAGCCGCAGGAATCGACGGTTGACAACCCGCTCTACGATCAGCAGAGCTCACCGACGCGCCTGGTCATGCGCCGTGAGGACAACCTGTCCGCGCCAGGAGCCGGCAATCCCGGTACCGATGTCTACCCCTACGTGTTCACGACCTACCGCCTGACAGAACACCACACCGCCGGTGGCATGTCCCGGTGGCTGCCGTACCTGTCAGAACTGCAGCCCGAGATGTTCTGCGAGATCTCACCGGAGCTTGCCGCCGAGGTGGGTCTTGAGCCTTACGGGTGGGCGACTCTGGTCTCCCCACGGGCTGCCATCGAGGCGCGCGTGCTCGTGACGAAGAGGATGACGCCGCTGACGATCGGCGGGAAGACCATCCACCAGATCGGCCTGCCCTATCACTGGGGTGTGGGCGGGGACGCCACCGTCGAAGGCGACTCCGCGAACGATCTGCTGGGTGTCACGATGGATCCCAACGTGTTCATCCAGAACAGCAAGTACGTGGCCGGAACGATCATGCCGGGCAGGCGCCCGCGCGGTCCCGAACTCGTCGACTTCGTCGAGAAGTACCAACGCGAGGCGGGACTGAGCCCCGAATCAGGCAACCAGCTCGTCACCGTTTCCGATGAGGTGGTCGCCGAGTCCCACGCCGCGGATTCTGAAGCCAGCAAGGGCGGACATCCGCATCGCGGCGGCGACTCTGCCGTCGGTGTCACCCCCGGGCGCACCTTCGGAGACGAAGCGACGGACAGTGGCGAATCGGACGACGCCGAGGCGACCGGTGGTTCGGCACCCGATGACGCTTCCAGCGTCGTTGACAATGCCGACGATCGCTCGGGTCGCGTCGATCTTCGACCCGCCGATTCCATCGACGAGAACAGGACCGAGACCGTGGACGCGAACCGCGCGGACGACGGGGACCCGACCGACGGGGATCCGGACCGCGGCGACATCGGCAAGGATGCTGACAGCGCTGAGAAGGGCAACCTCGGCGAGGGTCCACGTGACTTCAGCGGCCGAAACGACGAGGGCGCTGACACGACAAGCGTGGACAATAGAGGACACGAGGAGGAGGACTGATGTCGACAACGACTGTCGAGGACGATGCTGTTGCTGACGGACACTGGCACGGTTCCGCGCACGAGCGCAAAGGGTTCTTCACCGATACGTCGATCTGCATAGGCTGCAAGGCCTGCGAGGTCGCCTGCAAGGAGTGGAACAACAACCCGCAGGACGGGACATTCGAACTCCTCGGCTCCTCGTACGACAACACGGGCAGCCTCGGCGCCAACACGTGGCGACACGTCGCCTTCATCGAACAGGACTCCGATCGGATCGAAGCCGCCCGTGAGTCCGGACGGAAACTCGTCAACCTCGGCATGCCGACGATCCGTCCCCGTTCGAACGAGTCCGCGGGTGCCAAGCCTTTGGGCGGAGCACTCGGTGCCGCAGAGTCCGGGTCGAATGGGGCCGGAGCGTCGGGTGGCGGTCTGCCGTCGACACCGCCGATGGGCATCGACCTGCTGGCACCCGGAGCCCTGAACCCGAGCGACCCGGAGGACATCGCCAAACTCGACACCACGCCGCCGGACACCGCGGATTTCCGCTGGCTGATGTCCTCGGACGTGTGCAAGCACTGCACCCACGCCGGCTGTCTTGACGTGTGCCCCACGGGAGCACTCTTTCGCACGGAATTCGACACCGTCGTCGTGCAGAACGATGTCTGCAACGGCTGCGGCACCTGCGTGGCCGGCTGCCCCTTCGGTGTCATCGAACGCCGTGATGACGGCACGATCAACACGCCCACCGACCGCGACGACCGCAAGGCCGCGGATATGGACGTGCCGAACAAGAACACGGCCAACAAGTGCACGCTCTGCTACGACCGCCTCGTCGAGGGTGACACTCCAGCCTGTGCGCAGACCTGCCCGACCGAGTCGATCAAGTTCGGCGACCACGACGACATGGTCGACAAAGCCCACACCCGCGTCGCCGACCTCCACGCGAAGGGCATGACCGAGGCCCGTCTCTACGGCGCCAACCCGAACGACGGCGTCGGCGGAACCGGATCTGTCTTCCTCATCCTCGACGAGCCGGAGGTCTACGGTCTTCCCCCGGATCCGCGGGTGCCGACGAAGGACCTGCCCCAGATGTATGCCAAGGCAGGCATGGCCGCACTCGGCATGGTCGCTGCCGCCGGACTCGCGTTTCTCGGGAGCCGGCGTTGAGCACATCCGAATACGATTCCTACCGCCCACCTGAGCTCGATCGCTCACGGAAGAAGCGTCGCCGAGGTGGTCGTCCCGGTGGCGGCTCCGGTGGACCTGATGGTTCTGGCCGTGGCGGTGGTCAGGGTTGGAAGAACCGTGGGGCCGACGGCAACCGTGAGATGCCGATGGTCGAGGATGTCGAATTCTCCTCCTACTACGGACGTGCCATCGTCAAGGCTCCACCATGGGGCGATGAGATCGCGCTCTACCTGTTTCTCGGCGGCCTAGCCGGCGGCTCGAGCCTCTTGGGCCTCGGCGCCCAGTTCAGCGACCGCCCGGGTCTGCGCATCGCCACCAGGCTCACGGCGATCACCGCAACCGGCGTCGGGGGAGCGGCACTCGTGGCCGACCTCGGCCGCCCCGAACGCTTCCTCAACATGATGCGCGTGTTCAAAGTCAGCTCGCCCATGAGCCTGGGCACCTGGATCCTCTCCGGATTCGGCGTCGGCTCAGGAGTACTTGCCGCGATCGAAGTCGACCGGCTGACCGGTCTGCGGCTTCCGCTGGGTCCGCTGCGTCGTGTTCTCCATGCTTTCGAGACTCCTGCCGCGCTCGAGTCGGCACTCTTCGCCACTCCTCTGGCCGCGTACACCGGAGCACTCCTCGGTGACACCGCGGTCCCCACTTGGAACGCTGCTGGCCGCAACGGTCTCTCCTACGTCTTCGTGTCCTCGGCCGCAGTGGCTGCCGGAGGCACCGCGATGGCTCTGGCTCCCGTGCGGGAGACCGGACCGGCGCGCCTGCTCGCTCTGGTCGGTGCCGCCGGAGAGGCGATCACGATGGATCGGATGAAGAAGGGCATGCACCCCGCCGAGGTGGATCCTCTCGAAGAGGGCGAACCCGGCCACAAGCTCCACCGGGCGGAGAAGCTGCTCATCGCCGGTGCAATCGGAACAGCCGCCGCCGAGGTGGGGGCCAGGGTGTTTGCAAAGAAGCTGGGGAAGGGTGCGGGGTGGAAGACTCGAGCTGCACTACGTACCGTCTCAGCGGTCAGCGGTGCGGCACTTGCAGCCGCCTCGGCGTACACGCGATTCGGGGTCCTCGAAGCCGGCATCGAGTCCACGAAGGATCCGCGCCACGTGGTCGAACCGCAGCGCGCTCGCCTCGAAGAACGCCGCGCCCGCGGAATCACAGGCGACTCGATCACGACCGGGGTGTAGGTCTCGACGGTCGAGGTAGGTTGTGGCAGATTTTTGAGCAGCAGACCGCCCACTAAGTAGGGCGAGAAGACTATGGAGGACGCACTGAGGGAGCTGCCCAAGGACCGACGCAGCCTGTGATCAGGCGCGGTGACGGACTCAGCGCACGTGGACACCAGACCCGAGGGTGAGGCGTTCGAAACGAACCTCATGGCTGAGCACAGGGATGCCTACTTCTTCTCAGGGTCATGGGGCCAGACCTGCTCTCCATCGACCAGGGTTCTCAGCACTGCAGATTCGAGCAGCTTATCGGTGCCGTCATTGAAGGGGTTGGCGTCGAGTACGACCAAGTTCGCACGACCCCCGGGAACGATCGCTCCGATGCCATCGTCGAATCCGCCGGCGTCGGCCGCATGCTGAGTCAGCCCCGCGAGGGCTTGCCCAGGCGTGAATGCTCTCTCCACGTGATAGGTCTCCGGCCCCGGCATGAGTGCGGAGCGAGTGGTCAGTGCGATGAAGAGGTTGTGCGCCGTTTGGTGAGGAGCTGTTGGGGCATCAGTTCCGAGCGCGATTCTCACCCCTGCATCACGGAACTTCTGCCAGGGGAAGCCTGCTTCCGCACGCTCATCGCCCAACATCTCCATCCAGTTGCCCATGATCATCGGATCGCAGTGGACGGGTTGCATCGATGCGAAGACACCCAATGCTGCTGCACGCTTGATCGTCGCATCAGTCACCGACTCAAGGTGCTCGATCCGTGGTGCCCGGCGCTTGGGGCCATTTCGTTCAATGCACTTTTCGACGATGTCGACGGCAATCTCACTCGCGTGGTCACCGATCGCATGCATTGCCAACTGCAGCCCGTGGGCGTCTGCGGCCACGGCGATCGGCCCCGCTGTCTCGAGCGACCAGATCGGTTCCGGATCCGAACCATTGGCGTACGGACTTCGCATGGCAGCGGTGCAAGCATCGATGACGCCATCCAAGATGAACTTGACCCCGACGATCCGGAACCAATCTGCACCCTGCCACTGAGCGGCCAGATCCCTGACTTCGATCGCTCGGTCAAGGCTCTTCAGGTCCTCTGCATGATCTCCGGTCGGTCGGAGCAGCCAGTAAGCGGTGACAGGGAATGGCAGCCTGCCATCACGTTCCAGCCGACGGTGGAATGTGGCGAGATCGGCCTCGTTCAAACCCATATCGCTGGCAGCGGTCACCCCATTCTGCAGGTAGACCTGGAATGCATTGTCGAGGAACCGGTCGCGGTCATCATCGGTCGCGATCTCATCGAGATAGGTCCAGGCGTATTCCACCGCTGCGTTCTCAAGGAGAAACCCTGTAGCTTCACCATCACTCCCGCGTACGATCTCCCCTCCTGGAGGGTTCGGAGTCGCCGCATCGATGCCCATGGCATTCAGCGCGGCGGTGTTCACCCACGATGAGTGCACGTCATTGGAATCGAGAAGTACCGGAATATCGGGGATCGCTGCGTCGAGCATTGCTGCCAGCGGAATACCACCGGGCAACGCGGCGAACATCCACCCGGCGCCCAAGAGGAACTTGGCGTTGGGCGCGCGCCTTCGAGCTTGGAGGAGTCTGTCTGTGATCTCGTCAAGGTTCGAGCAGTCGCGTAGCTGAACCTTGTCCACAGCCCGTCCCAACATGGTCATGTGAGTATGAGCCTCGACGAATCCGGGCGCGAGCAGTGCCCCGTTGAGGTCAACAGACTGCGCCCCCGGGCCGACGACGGATCTGACTGTCTCTGCATCGCCGGTCGCGATAATGCGGCCGGAGCTGACAGCTACCGCCTCGTGAAGCGGTTCATGCTCGCGACCGGAGAAGACCGTGGCATTTGTGAAGATGGTGGTCATGACTCCCCTTCGAGGGTGTGCGGCAGGGCTACTGAGATACCTGGGCAGGATCTAGGTGGTTGAGAGCCTTCTCGACTTTCGTCGACTCGTGGGCAATGAGCATGGTCGGAACGACGAGTACGAAGCTGACGATTCCGACGATGAGTCCGAACGCCGGTATGCCGACTCCGTCGATGAGCCAGGCGCCGATGATCGGAGCGAAACTCGATCCGACGATGTATGCGCCGATGAGAGGACCTGACCAGGTCCCGCGAGCATCGAGTCCAGCGGCGGTCGCGATGAAGAGAACGAAGGTGAAGGCGTAGATCGTATTGACGACGACGATGAGCACTGCGAGGGTCGTCGGGTCGTCAGTCACGCCGATCCAGATCTTGGCAGCACCACCGAGGACGAGGGCGATGGCAAGGGGAACGGCCCGGCCGATCCGCCTGCCGAACACGGTCACGACGAGCATGGCAGCGGCTCCCACACCGGCGGCCGCGCTGAGGGCGAATCCGAGTGCTTGCTCGCCCATGCCGACAGCTTCGCCGAGAACTGGCGCCAGCGTCCATACTGCGTCTTCGCTCGTGCCCCACAGAGGAAAGACGAGGAGCACCGCAAATCCCGCGAACTTGATGCGACCAGGTATCGCGGTCGTCGCCATCTCGGCAGGCAAGGCGGTGCCGACATCGGACGGAGCGAACTCAGGAGTACTGGGCAACCAGAGCGTCACGACGAGGCTGAGGAGCGACAGCAGTGCGAGGGCTCCGAATACGGTGACCTGCGCCAAGCCGATCAGGGGAATGACTGCAAGCACAACCATGACGAGAAGGCGGTTGACGACGCCGCTCGTCGCGCTGACCCGATTGGGATTCCTCAATGCGGCAATGGCTGCGCCCGAGGTAGAGATCGCGGTACCCACGCCTGCCCCACCGATGACGAAGCCAGCGACGACGAAGTTGGGTGACGAGAGAAGAGCCGCCGATGAGAATCCGAGCACCGCGACGATGAGACCCGACGCGGCGAGCATTCGACGTCGTGATCCTGCTGCGAGTCGTGAGGTTCCCAAGCCGACGATGGCAGATGCGAAGAGCGTCCACGTCAGTATGTTGCCGGAGGCCACGACGTCGAATCCGAT
Source organism: Brevibacterium sp. RIT 803 (assembly GCF_016892625.1). Lineage (GTDB taxonomy): Bacteria > Actinomycetota > Actinomycetes > Actinomycetales > Brevibacteriaceae > Brevibacterium. Next base: position 154,808 of record NZ_JAFEMW010000005.1, on the reverse strand, counting down.
CTCTTCAAGCACCGACATGATGAGTGGAGCAAGGTTGGCCATCATGAGTCCAGCCAGCGACACCAGGAACACGGCGGTGCCGTTGCGCAGCTGTAAGGGAACTCTCGGGTCCTCGACTTCAGCTGCGGACGATATCTGTGCAGAACTCATGTGGACGGCCCCTTTACCGTGGAGTGAAGCTCACCAGTTAATCGAAATGTTTTCGGTTAACTAGAATAGTGCACGTAGGATGAGAACTTGTCAATCGCGTTTCATCGTCGTTCAACCTGGAGTGGGCAGTAAATGGCACGACCAAGTTCACCGATTCTCAGCCGTGAGAAGATCGCGCTTGCAGCAATCGAGATGATCGACCAGGGCGACGAACTCAAGATCCAACCGCTGGCTAAGAAGCTCGGAGTCAGCCTCTCATCGCTCTACCATCATGTGGACGGTCGCGACGGCATCGTTCATGCGATGCGAGAGGTGTTGAGCAGCAGGTACGAATTCGATGCACCCACCGGACTGGGGTGGAGGGACACGCTCAAAGCCGGCGTTCATGCACTGTGGCGGCTGTATTCTGACCACCCTCGAGTCATGATCCATCTCCTCGGCGTCACCGTAGACGAACCCGCAACCTTAGCTCTCTACGAATCGCTGATCACGACGCTCAAACGCGCAGGAGTCCCACGCGACGAGCTCCTGACCACTGTCGAAGTGCTCGATGCGTTTGCCTTCGGTGCAGCACTCGACGCACTGTCGCCGACGCGGATCTTCTCCCCAGGCGATTCACGTTCCGAGATGGGTGCGCTCCTCGACGAGCATTCAAGTGGAAGCGCACGCAATCAGCTGCTCTACGAAAAGGGCATCGACATAATCCTCACCGGTATTGCGGCGCGCGTACCGTCGAAGTGATCCGTGCTGACAATCGGACGGACTCAGCGCACGTGGACACCGGACCCGACGACGATCTCACCGATGATCGGCTGTCCCGGGATCTCGCCGACGACGAGCAGTCCGCCAGAGGTCTGCGCATCGGCGAGGAGGAGCAGGTCATCCTCACTCACTGAGTCGTCGGCGGTGAGGCTGGGACGCACCCAGTCGAGGTTCCGGCGAGTTCCGCCTGAGACATACCCGTTGGCGATCGACTCATCGACTCCGCCGAGGCGGGGGACTGCGGCCACGTCGATGACCGCTCCCACGCCTGAAGCGCGGCACATCTTGAACAGGTGGCCAAGCAGCCCGAAGCCGGTGACATCGGTGGCCGCGCGCACACCAGCAGCCACCGCCGTCTGCGCAGCGCCGCGGTTGAGCTCGGTCATCGTCGCGACGGCCTCGGCGAAGTATTCGCCGGTTTGTTTGTGCCGGTTGTTGAGGATGCCGACTCCGATGGGTTTGGTCAGGGTCAACGGCAGGCCCGCCTCGGCGGAATCATTGCGCATGAGCTCATCGGGATGAGCGATGCCGGTCACGGCCATGCCGTACTTCGGTTCGGGATCGTCGATCGAATGCCCACCGGCGACGGGGCACTTCGCCTGGGCGGCGACATCGAGTCCGCCGCGCAGCACCTCGGTGAGCAGCTCCATCGGCAGTTTCTCGCGCGGCCATCCGACGAGGTTGATCGCCGTGATCGGCGTCCCGCCCATCGCGTAGATGTCGGACAGAGCGTTCGCCGCCGCTATCCGACCCCAGTCGTAGGCATCGTCGACGACAGGGGTGAAGAAGTCCGCGGTCGAGAGCACCGCGAGGTCGTCGCGGACCCGCACGGCGGAGGCATCATCACCGTCGTCGAGACCGACGAGGACATCGGCACCGGGCTGGCCGGTCAAGCCCTTGACCGCCTCTTCGAGTTCGCCGGGCGGGATCTTGCAGGCACAGCCTCCGCCGTGGGCGAATGAGGTCAGACGTTCCTGGGTGGCAGTCATACCGCGAGACTAACACCGAGGTGAGAGCAGTGCTACAGGTGCTCATTCGACCATGATCGGGCGCCGCCCGATCGCCGAGGCAGCGCCGACGATCCATCAGTGTCGGATCCCCGACCGACCGACGAGACGGCCACGGGCGAACCTCGCAATGACGAGTCCGCCGATGACCAGCAGAGCGCCCGCAGCGGCCGTCAGCAGCACCGGTCCGCCGGTTCTCGGCAGATCGCCGCCTCCATCGCCCGAACCGTCCGAATTCGACCCTGGATCGGCGCCGCCGCTCGCAGTGGAGCCATCATTCGCCGAACCGTCCCTGTTGCCGGACTGATCGGAGCCATCGTCGGATGAGTTGCTGTCATCCGAGCCGCCAACAGACACTTCAGAGTCCGAGCCGTCCGCACTGCCTGAACCGTTCGCCTCGTCACCGCCGTCATCCGAGGTTGCCGAAGCTCCGTCCTCATTGGCTCCGTTGCCAGACCCTTCGGCGTCTTCATCACCCTCGTCATCGCCTGGTCCGGGAGGCGGTTCGTCTCCGGCGACCTCGACCGTGGTCTTCGCGGTCTTGCCGTTGACAGTCACCTCCACGACCGCGGTGCCGGGGTTCTCGGCGGTGATCTCTCCAGTGGCCGGATTGATCCGGATCACTTCGGAGGCTGCCTCGGGTGCCGAGGATCCAGCCGCCTCGGCGTGAATCTTCGCCCCAGTCGCCTTCTGCATATCCACCTCGGCACCGGCATCGATGACGACACCGTCTCCGCCCCACTGTGCCGTTGCCGGCCAGCCGACGGGCACTGTGCGCTCGCCCTGGGTGAACGTCGCGGAGATATCAGCTGACTGTCCGGCCACCATCGATGCCGGTGCATCGACTGAGATGGAGTCCACCTGCGGCCTCGTCTCTGCGGCCAGCCAACTCACGCGGTCGGCGGTGCTCGGATTGGCTCCGACCTCACCCACGCCGGGGTCGATGCCGAGCATCGTCCATCCGGTGAATCCGCCGTTGGCAGGCGTGCCCGCCGGATTCTTCCCTGAGTTGCCGTTGATGAGGTACGAGACTCCTTCGACGGCAGCCCCATGGAAGACTCCGACGTGGCCGTTGATCACCGCGGCAGACTTTCCGCTGCTCTCCCGGAATTCTCCGAGCTTCTTCTCCAACTCCGCGGCTTCACGACGGTCGCCGAGCTGGCTCGTCTTCGACGGCAGCGGATCCTGCGGAGGATGGTGGAAGAACACGGCGATGCCGGTGAGATGATCACTCTCATCCACCTCGGCGAGGGCATCCTCAAGTGCACGAAGCTGCTCGCTGTCGCTGCCGTGCAGGGACCCGGCCGAGGAATTCAAGGTGAGCACCTTCGTGCGTCCGAGGATCCTCGCAGTCGTCGGCGATCCGAACGCGGATTCGAAGTTCTCGATCTCGCCGCCCATGATCTCGTGGTTGCCGGGGACGTAGACGTAGGGGATGTCCTCGGTCCACTCGTCGGCGATGATCGACTCGGCGAGCTCGAAGTCGGCAGGTGAGGCCTCGTCGACGAAATCGCCGTTGATGACGAGAAGATCCGGGTCGGCCTTGCGGATCTCACGCAAGGTCCGCCGCGCGCCCTCGACCGATTCTGAGTCGGGATCCGTGGCGACGAACTGGGCATCGCTCATCACGGCAACCTGCTGCGGTCGGCCCGCGACTGAGCCGGTGCTCAGCAGGGCCGGATCGTGGATCGCCTGCGTCTTCGGGTCATCGGTCTGCGGCATGGAGACCGCGCGCAGGCCGGCGATCGAGATCTCGCCCATGTACTTCTCGGCCGATCGGGTCTCCATCATGCGGATCCGTTCGAGGGTCAGCGGCTGTGAGAGGCCGGCGGGCACGGTGAAGCGCACCTTCTGCCAGCCGTCGAAGGTGAGATGGTCCCCGTCGATGTTCGTCGTCGTCCCGTCGGCGGTCTTCACCTGCAGTCGGGGCCAGGCGCCCGAGCCGTCGCCGCGGATCATCATCTCGAAGGCCAGGGTGTTGCCCTTGATCGGCACCGGATCCTTCGGGACGAGGTAGTAGCCCCTGGTCGCCGAGGAGGTGGTGAAGTCATAGGAGAGGTCGATGCTCGCCTTGCCGTCGTCGGTGGGTTCTCCTGCCGTGAAGGAGCCTGTCGCACGGTCCGAGGCGTCGGTGAACCCGGAGAGGTCGGAGAAGTCGAGCACCTCAGTGGATTCCGTGCCGATCGTCACCGGAATCGTCGTCGTGGCCTCGCCCACGGTGAGTGCGATCGATCCCGTGGGCGAATCGCCTTCGGCAGTGACGACGAGGCCGCCCGTTCCGTCGTCCTCAGTCGAGAGCCCCTCCGAGGTCTCGATATCGATGTCCCGTGGCTCGATGAGCGCGCGCCGACCCTCTGAGTCGAAGCCGTGGACGCGCACCTTCTCGCTCGCTCCAGTCTTCTCGAGGTTGATCGCGCGAGTGCTCGGCTGCAGGCCGATGGCCTCACTCAGCACCCGCAGGTCCTGCCGCGCAGTGTGACCGCCGACTTGGTAGGAGACCCGTCCGGTCCCTGTCGAGTCGCCGGCCACACGAGCGTTGTCCTCATCCTCATCGGCGAGCGAGACGCCTCCCTCGGCGGAGAAGGAACCTGAGGCGGCGATCGGTTCGAGGTTCGCGCCCAGAGCTGTGCCTGTGAGACTCCGGTGCAGTCCCTTGAACACGGAGTCCTCGCCTTCGATGGTGGTATCGATCTGCGCATCGGCGATCATCTGTGCGGGGGCATCGGAGTAGAAGACGAGGGCATTGCCGACCGAGCGTTCCTCTCCATCGGAGGGGTCATTCTGCAGCGCAGGCGCGTCCGCTCCGGCTTCGCGCGCGAGCATCGTCGTCGAACCGCCGCCATCGAGGTTGATGGCGTTGTGAGCGCCGATGTCGGAGAAGAACTCGCCCATATCGTCGAGGCTCATTCCCCCCGATGATTCGCTGCGTCCGTCGATCGTGGTCACGAACAGTTCGGATCCATCCTTGCTGATGCCTACGGCTGTGCGTGGATGCGCGGTGGTCACCAAGCTGTCCTTGCCCATATCGGGGACTTCGCCGTCCTTGAGGACCTGGTGGCTTCCCCCGATGCCCAGGTCGACGTCCTCGCTGGGACCGATCTCGATCTCCACCTCGTCGCCGACCTCGAGCTCAGACAGAGTCTTCGCTCCCGAGTCACGTCCGAGGAGGACCTGACCGTTCTCGGGCACGTCCGGATCCCCGGCCTCGTCGATCATCCCGGAGGACTTCGTGACGGCGCCGTCGACGACGGTGACCCGCGCGACTTCCTCTGCCATCGCATCAGGTCCGCCGACGGGTCGGTTGAGGGAGTAGTCACCCCAGGCCTCGTTGTAGACGCCGATCGCATCGCTGGACAGGTTCGGATTGTTCAACCCACCGAGGTCCGTCTCCTCCCCGTCGGCGGTCAGTGTGCCCGCCGCCGAGAGCATCGTCACAGCGGCCTTCTTGTCGGCGAGGGTGAACGCCGGTTTGGGAGTCTGAGAGCCGATCCGCATTCCGCTCCTGCTCACCGAGGTGTAGATGGGGGCATAGGAGTGGTTGATATCGAAGAACGTACCGTTGACCGCTGCGACTGCCTTCGCACCGTTCTTGCCCCCCTTCATGATTGCGCTCGTGGTGTCATGACCGGCGACCGTGCCGGTGTCGCGGATGTCGAGGGACAGAGATGCCGTGGTGAGATCAGCGGTGAGAACGTTTCCGTTGTTCCAGCCGCCGTCCTCAAGACGCGAGAAGTCCGTGACCTCGAGGCCCGGTGCGACCCGCTTCGTCTCGGAGGAGCGGAGGACCGACCCGTCTTTGCCCAGATCCTCATCGCTGGGCGGGGCAGCGCTCGCCGGCACCGAGGTGGCCAGGAGTCCGCCCGGACCCATCGTCCCGGGAGCGAGGAGTGCAGCGATCACTGCGAGAACGAGAACGAATGACCTGGTGAAAGTGGCATTACTCGACGAAGGCAGGGTGCGTGAAGGCATGGGGTCTTTCTGGAAAGACAGCGGGGAGACCCGGCTAGCCTAAGGCGACCATGACAACACCTGAGCAAACCCTGAGTGAACTCGGTCAGAAGAGTGAAAGCGGGGAGTGAAGGGCGCGCCGTCAGTCAATCGACCGTGTCTGCTGCGACCACAGCGAGGTCCCGGTGCTGCCAGGTCACTCGAGTGGAGAATCCCGCCGCATTCAGCCATTCCAGCTGGTCAGCGAGCGAGCTCGGCACATCAATGACTCCGTCGATGGGCGTGACCACATCTGCCGGATCGGCTGGGACGATGAGATCGGCCAGGACGAACCGGCCGCCGGCGACGAGGACCCGTGCGATCCGTGAGAACAGATCGGCCTTCCCCTCTCCGCCGAGGTGATGCACCGCAAGCGTCGACATGACGAGGTCGAAGGGACCGTCCGGCAGCGAATCCTCCAGCCGCCCAAGGCTCAGCGTGCTGCGGTGATGATCGAGAACCTTCCTGGCGCCGGCCAGCATCTCCTCGCTCTCGTCGATGCCGTGGATATGCGCTTCCGGCAGCGACTCAAGAACCCGATGAGCCGTCACACCGCTGCCCACGCCGAGGTCGAGGAGTGTGCGCGGATCCGCCTCGGCGACGGCTGCGGCAAGTTCGGTCTGCAGCCGCCGGTAGTCGGGGATCTCCTTCGCCATGACGTCGAGATAGGTGTCGGGATCCCAGGTGAAGTCCGACATGACGTGTCCTTTCATCGTGACGAATCGGTCAGTTCAGCGACATCGCCGATGGGACGCAGGAACGCGACGATCCCTTCGACCACTGCGGCATTGCGCCAGGAATGCAGAGCGTCGAATGAGTGCTGGGCACCGGGCAGTTCGACATACCATGTCGCGTTCGATGATCCCGCGCGCACATGCTCGTGGAGCTCTCGAGCCGCTTCGACCGGAACCCAGGAATCGTGGTCGCCGTGGGCGATGATTATCGGTGGTGCATTCGAGGGGTCGAGCGCCAAGGGCGTCGACGGTTGGCTCTCGTCCTCGCCCCGACCGAAGTACCGGCCGATCCACGGGTACAGGCACACGGCAGCAGCGATCCGGGGAACCGCCTCGGCGTCGGCTGGCTCTGGGCGCGACTTCGAGTAAGGAGGAGGGGAAAGTGGCTTCGGGGGAGTGAGGACCGTCAACGCGGTCATGTGCGCACCGGCGGAGCTGCCGGCCATGACGATCCTCGAGACGTCTCCGCCGTGGATGCCGGCGTTGCTGTGAGCCCACTGGAGCACCGAGCGTGCGTCGGCGAGGTGCTCGTCGAATCCTGCCTCCGGGCGCAGGCGATAGTTCGCGCTGATGCACGCCCATCCTTGGGCGGCCAGACGGTGCAGCAGTACCCGTCCTTCGTTCCGGTTGGTTCCCGACGAATAGCCACCGCCGTGGAAATAGACGAGAACGGGACCAGTGAGCTCGCTGTTCCTGTGCCGATAGACATCGAGACGTTGTTTGGGATGCTCGCCGTAGGAAAGACCACCGATTCGTCTGACGTTCCCGGGCCGGAGAGGTACGGGAAAGACGAGTGGCCGCAGCCAGAGTCGAACACCGCCACCGCTTATCTCAGCCCCGTGACTGGCCGCAACCGCGTTGACCACCGCGTGGGCGCGGATCGATCGCCTGGTCAGTTCGAGCAGGCCCACAAGCTCGAGTGCGGCGATGACGAGAAGTATGATGCCGCCGGTTCCCTGCAGATCTCCCTCGACCAGGGCCAGCGCAGTGGACAGCACGAGGAAGAATGCAGCCAGATGCGGGATTTCGTTGATGACCACGCTGACATAGAAGGCAAGGATTCCAAGCCGTGTGGCCCTGATCAGGGCAGTGAATGTGCATACCCCGATAATGACAATGGTGATGATATAGCCGATCGGCATGGATGTCTCCCTCGACATCGGATGACCTCGGTGCGTCTCCGAAATCAGCTTAGCACTGCCCATACGCACAGATCCGGGCGACAGGATCCTCACCTGGCGCGGTAGGATCGGAGACGATTGGAGCCCCCAGTGGGTGGTCGTTCAGTCACTTCCGACGGTGGAGGTGGCCGTGACTTCCCTCATTGACACGTTACTGGTCTGTAGAAATCGCTGAGTCACCTTTCGCGAGTTTTCGTACTCCAGCAGGGAAGAAGAATGAAGCAGATCCGACCACAATTCGAATTGTCGACAACTGCCGTATCCCAGGGGCGGCGCTTCGCCGGTTCCGGACCAAGGCCGATCGTGGATGCAATCTATACATCGGTGAATTTCGATCTTGACGACGATGACTATCGTGACATCCAAGAAACCGGAGGTGAGAGATCGTGGTATTACAGCCGAAATCGAAACCCGACTGTCGAATCAGTCGAAGAGAAGATCGCTGCCCTCGAAGGGGCTGAGAGCGCGGTTCTGTTCTCCTCCGGCATGGCTGCAATCACCACGACATTGTTGTCATTGGTCCCGCCGGGGGGAATCCTGGTTGCTGCCGAAGAACTCTACGGAGAGACATCGGCATTCTTACGTCAGCAGTTTTCCGACTTCGGGCGCACGGTCCGCTTTGTCGCGGTGGATGACTTGGCCGGGTGGAAACGGGCGCTCGCCGACTCTCCTTCCCTCCTCTTTGTCGAGTCCCTGTCGAATCCGATGCTGCGACTGGCGAACCTCACCGCGCTGGCCTCACTCGCCCACGATGTGGGAGCGAAAGCCGTCGTCGACGCAACCTTCACCCCACCGCCGATGCTCAAGCCCTTGGAACATGGCTTCGACGTCGTCCTGCATTCGGCAACCAAATACCTCAACGGGCACTCGGATGTTACCGCGGGTGTGGCCTCCGGGGACAAGGAGACGATCGATGTTGTTCGTCAGTCGTCGGTGGTCTTTGGAAGCACTCTTCTTCCACAGGGAGCCGCTCTGCTGGACCGTGGTTTGAAGACCCTGGTCATCAGAACCGAGCGAGCATGTTTGAACGCAGAGATCGTCACTGACTATCTCGAATCCAAATCTGAAGTGGAGGCTGTTACGCATCCCACGATCAGCTCTTATGCTGATAAGGACCTCGCTGACGAGCTGGGACTGAAGGGCGCAGCCATCGTCACTTTCCGTGTCAGAGGCGGCGACGATCGCGCGGCACAGCTGGTTGCCGGTCTCAGCGTCATTCACGAAGCTTCAAGCTTGGGCAGTGTCGAATCGCTTGCATGCCTGCCAAGTAGGACCTCACATTCGGCTGTGTCGGAAGGACAACGCCAGCAACTCGGAATTCTGCCAGGCACCATCCGGCTGTCTGTGGGAATCGAAGACTCGTCCGACCTCCTGGAAGATCTGGAAGCGGCACTTGAGATCACGTCATGAAGCACCATCTCTGACTCGATGATCTCCGTCTCGCAACAGCGGACGGCGCGTGTGACTCCTGATCTGAGGGGTGGGATCCTCACCAGGCACGGTAGGATTCTTCGTGGAGGCGTCCGAGTCCTGGTGGGCTCCCCGGTCTTCAAAACCGGTGAGACCGAGTATCTCGGTCTGGCGGGTTCGATTCCCGTCCGCCTCCGCCACCAGCATCGTCGCCGCACCTGCAACCTCGGAGCTCGCGTCCGCAGCAGGGCCCGACCGCAGCGAAGGAGAACGCAGTCTTGGCCGACACGGATCCGCGGCGCTACATTCCGCGCACCGATCATCTCCTCGCCCTCCCTGAGGTCATCACCGCAGGTGAGAGGCTGAGCCAGTCGACGATCAGGGCGATCATCGTCGAGGCTCAGGCCGCCGCTCGCTCCGGTGAGATCCCCGTCGCCGAGGTGGTCCCCACCGTCATCGAACACCTGAGTTCCCGTTCGGCCTCCACTCTGACCCCGGTGCTCAACGCCACCGGAATCATCGTCCACACCAACCTCGGCCGCGCCCCACTGTCTGCTGCCGCCCGGCGGGCCGTGGCCGATGCAACCGGCTATGTCGACGTGGAGATGGATCTGGACTCCGGTCAGCGCAGCAAGCGGGGGACTGGCGCGAAGCGGGCGCTTCTGCGTGCCTGCCCGGGTGCCGAGGACGCGCTGGTCGTCAACAACGGTGCCGCTGCGCTGCTGCTCGCCGTCACCGCGCTGCGCGGTGACGCGGTATCAGGAAATGACGGTTCGGCCGGTGTGAGCGGTGCGAAGGCGGCAGGCGAGATCATCGTCAGTCGCGGGGAGCTCATCGAGATCGGTGCTGGCTTCCGCCTGCCCGATCTCATGGCGACGACTGGGTCCCGGATCCGGGAGGTCGGCATGACGAACCGCACCCATCTCGACGACTACGCCCGGGCCATCAACGATCAGACTGCGAGTCTGCTCAAGGTCCACACGAGCAATTTCCGAGTCGAAGGCTTCACCGCCTCCGTCGAGATCGCTGCGCTGCGTGAACTCGCCGACGACCATGAACTCCCACTGATCGCCGATCTGGGCAGCGGACTCTTCGAACCCGACCCCTCCCTGCCCGATGAGCCCGACATTGCCGGTGCGCTTGCCGCCGGAGCTGATGTCGTCATCGTCAGTGGCGACAAACTCCTCGGCGGTCCGCAGGCCGGACTCATCCTCGGCCGCAGCGACGCCGTGCAGCGCATCGCGAAGCACCCCCTTGCCAGGGCGATGCGCACCGACAAACTCACGCTGGCGGCGATCGAGGCCACGGTCGCGAACACCGAGAATCCCGTCCGTCAGGCCCTGCACATCGACGTCGATCGGCTCAGGGAACGCTCCGAGCGCCTGGCCGGCCTCGTCTCCGGAACCGTTGTCGCCCACGACGGGCGCGTCGGCGGCGGGGGAGCACCCGGCGTTCCCCTTCCCGGATGGGCCATCGAACTGCCCGAGGAGCTCGCCCGCCCGCTGCGCCTCGGTGACCCGGCAGTCGTCGCCCGAGTTCACCAGGGACGATGCCTCGTCGACCTGCGCTGCGTTCCCGAAGCCGATGACGATCGAATCGGCGAGGCCGTGAACCGGGTTCGTGCGAACACGCGGAGCCGCCTCGGCGACGATGGTGTGGGTTTCGGCGATGATCCGGACTTCGCGAACCATGCCTGAGATGTACGTTCTCGCAACCGCCGGCCACGTCGATCACGGGAAGTCCACTCTGGTCAACGCCCTGACCGGGATGGAACCAGACCGGTGGGACGAGGAGAGGAAGAGGGGTCTGACGATCGACCTCGGCTTCGCCTGGACGACTCTGCCGTCCGGGAGGGAACTCGCCTTCGTCGACGTTCCCGGGCATGAGAAGTTCCTCGCGAACATGCTCGCAGGCGTCGGCCCGGCCCCCATCGTGTGCCTCGTCGTTGCAGCGGACAAGGGGTGGCAGGCCCAGTCGAGTGACCACCGGGACGCGATCACCGCGCTGGGCATCACCCGCGGCCTCGTCGTCATCACCCGTGCTGACCTCGCCCCCGAGTCGGTCACAGCGACTGAGTCCCAGATCAGAGCCGAACTGCGGGGCACACCGCTGGCCGATGCTCCCGTGCTGACGGTGTCGGCAACCAGCGGGGACGGCATCGACGCGCTCATCACAACGTTGGACCAGGTCACCGCCGAAGCGCCGGCCCCCGACGCGCGGGCCCGACTGCGGCTGTGGGTCGATCGTGCCTTCACGATCAAGGGCGCCGGCACCGTCGTCACCGGCACGCTCACGGCCGGAACCCTGCGCACCGGTGATCGTCTGCGCCTCGTCGGGGAGACCTCGGACGAGTCGACGGCCGTCCGTGGTCTGCAGAGCCGGAACTCCTCCGCCGAGGTGGTCGCCCCCAGCGCCCGTGTCGCCGTGAATCTGCGTGAGGTCGCAGCCGATGACATCCACCGCGGTGACGCTCTCATCACCGACGATGCTTGGCCGATCGTCGAGATCATCGACGTTCGCCGAACCATGGGCCAGCCGCTCGACGAGGGCGTGCACGGACTCATGCTCCACATCGGAACCGCCGCGGTCCCGGTGCACATGAGGCCCTTCGACGGCGACCACGCCCGCCTCACACTCGAACGTCCGCTGCCGCTGCAGGTCACGGACCGGATCGTGCTGCGCAGCCCCGGCAGCCGCAACGTCTTCGCGGGAGTCATCATCCTTGACGTCGACCCGCCGGAACTGAGCCGCCGAGGTGCTGGAACCAGGCGGGCTCGCGCGCTGACCGATCGTCCGGAGACCGGAGACATCCTCGCCGAGGTGGCCCGCCGGGGAGCCGTGGAACGGGCCAGATTGGTGCGCTTCGGACTGACGCTTCCCGACGCCGTCGAGGGGGTTGAAGAGATCGCCGGAGGATGGCTCGTCCACCGGCCGACACTCGAGAAGTGGGTCGAGAACGCGGAGACCATCGTGAAGGCGAAGCTGGCGGCAGAGCCTCTGGCCGCTGGTGTCCCCGAGAAGGCACTGGCCGAAGAACTGCGCCGCGTCGACCCTCCATTGCCTGGCACCGGCGGTCAGGAACTCGTGGCTGCCATCGCCTCTCGCGCCGGCCTCGATACGGTCAAGGGAATGGTCCGCCCGCCCGGTCACACCGCCGATCTGGGTCCGGCCGAGGCAGGCGTCGCCGAGGTGGAACGACGCTTGGCTGCCAATCCCTTCGCAGCTCCAGAGGCCGATGACCTGCGAGAACTCCGACTGGGAGCGCGGGAGCTTGCAGTCGCCGAATCCGCGGGACGGCTGCTGCGCCTCGGCGACGGTGTGGTCGTGTCACCACGGACACCGGCACAGGCGATGCGACTGCTGGCCGGACTGGACCAGCCGTTCACGACGAGTGCGGCCAGGAAGGCGCTGGGTACCACGCGGCGCGTCGTCATTCCTCTGCTCGAACACCTCGACGGTCGCGGTTGGACCCGCCGTATCGACAACACATCACGCGAGGTCGTGAGATAGGCAGACGCGCGCCTGAATGGAGCCTGACCCGCACCTTCGAGTGGCCCGATGGGCGAGCCGAGACCCGGGTCACGGGTGCGTGCGGGCGCCGCATGGTGCCGCAGAGCATCCAGCGAATTCTGAGCTGATGCTCACCAGTCCCTTCCGATTCGTTGCGGCGAACCTAAGCCACCTATGAGCGTCTCGGCATTGAACTGCCTTCCTGCGTCCGACAGTGTGGTGTGAGGCGATTACCGGAGCATCCCTGTGCCGAAAGCAGGAAGCAGATGTGTGCCGAATCCGATCAGGACGCCGTCCGGGCAGCTCGCCCGATCCAACACGAAAGTGAGAACAGATGAAAAGCGTGCGCAAATTTGCGGTGACTGCACTGTCCGCTGCCGTCATCGCAGGGGGTCTCTCCCTGGGGGCGGCGACCTCCGCCGCGGCAGGTCCGATCTCAGGGGCCGTCGACCAGTCGAGCGAGAACGCCTGGGGCGCCGGCCAGGACCAGGGCGACGGCACAGCCGTGGGCATCGACGATCCGGGCGAGCTCAGCTCCGAGCAGATCGACAATGCCCGCACCATCATCGGCGTCGGTAAGGGCGCAGGCTTGTCGGAGAAGGCCCAGAAGATCGCCGTGATGACCGCACTGCAGGAGTCGAGCCTGCAGAATCTCGACGGCGGGGATCGTGACTCCGTCGGAGCGTTCCAGCAGCGTCCCTCGATGAACTGGGGATCGGCCGAGCAGGTGGAGGATCCCGTCTTCGCCTCCAAGTCGTTCTATGGAGTCAACCCCGACACCCCCAATCCGGGCCTGACTCAGATCGACAACTGGGAGAACATCGACCCGGGCCAGGCCGCGCAGGACGTGCAGTCCTCGGCTTTCCCTGACGAATACGCGAAGTGGGAACCCCTTGCCGCGCAGCTCGTCGATGACAACCAGGACGTCGACGTCATCAAATGAGGTCGTTCGCTGGGGAGTCGGCGATGATCGACCTCATCGCCGATGCAGTCAGCGCACGCCACTGATCACGAGGTGGGGTTGTCGGAAGCGGATCGCTTCGCAGTCGGGCGAGGGCAACCTCGATGATCGCCGAGTGGTCAGGGAAGGCCTCAAGCGCGTGCCGTCCGGCATCCTCCTTGCTGATGATCTCCCGGGTCAGGAGGGTGTAGTGCATTCGCGCCGGCCCCAGCAGGCACCACTCCACAGCTCCAGCTGACAAGGGGCGTCTAACTCTGCGTGCGCTTTCAGCCAGCGGTGCCCAATACTCGCGGATGTTGCGCTCCACCCAGTTGCGGAGTTCACCCGGCTCGGAGTCGAGATTCCAATCCGAGACAGGGCTGCCCCGGACGGAGACGCCGCCGTCGACGAGTTCCTTCCAGATCACCGGATTGACGTCGAAAGCACCCTGAGAGTCAAAGACCTCGCCTACGTGGGACGCGACCGGGTTGATCTCGGTCACCGCACGGGTGATCTCGGACTGCCAGACGAACACCGTGTTGCAACATGCGCTGAACCCCATACCGCGTGCAGCACGGACGGTCAGGCGGGGCACCTGAGCGAGATGCAGAAGCCTCAAGCGTGCCATAAGGCTCTGGTGGTCTTTCCACTCATCGCTGAGGACGGCGATGACATCGATATCGCTGCGGCCCGGTCGGTAGGCATCAAGGGCGATGGACCCACCGACTGCGCATGCGGTGACCGCACCCGGCAGCAGCCTGTCGGCGATTCGCAGATACGACTCGACTGCTCGGGCAGCTTCCTCTGGCAGTCTCGAGTCCATGGGGCAAGAGTACTGCGTCGGCCTCGCCCGCAGTGCAACTTCGGCCGTGGTACGGCGTCAACCGCAGTGCGTCAACCGCAGTGCGGCTTCGGCTGCAGCGCGCCAACCGTGGTACAGCGTCGGCCGCAGTGCGTCAACCGCGTTGCGGCGTCGACACGCCGCCGGATCGGCACAATTCAACAGCCGTTAGCTCCGTGTTCGTTGCAGGCGACGTTGTCCCTTCGAGAGGCTGGGGCGTGGGCGAGTTTTCAGAGGGCCGTGTCTTTCTCGAGTGAGGATATTGTGCGCGGGCTTACCGCTCAACACAATGCCCATTGCTCTATTGAGCGGACTTCAGGAGAATCAGAACCGATGAAACTTGCACGAGCATTAGCGGTGACAGCTCTTTCCGCAGGCCTCCTCGCCGGTGGCGCGTCTGCGGCGACCGCAGTGCCTGCGGAGACCCTTCCTCCTACGGGCAAGGCCTCGACTCCTGCGAGCACCGCCTCTGTTGGCGGTGAAGGTGCCAGGCCCCAGGACACCAGCCAGCTCTCGCAGGAGAAGATCGACAATGCTCGCACCATCATCGCCGTCGGCAAGGGCTCTGATCTCTCGGCGCAGGCTCAGAAGATCGCTGTCATGACAGCGCTACAGGAATCGAGTCTGCGGAATCTCGACAGCGGCGACAAAGACTCTGCCGGACTGTTCCAACAGCGGCCGTCATACGGGTGGGGGACCCACGGTCAGATCACCGATGCGGTGTACGCCTCGAAGTCCTTCTACGGAGTCAATCCAGAGTGCCCGAACCCGGGACTGCTCCAGATCACGGGGTGGGAGACGATGGATCCCGGTGCCGCGGCCCAGGCAGTCCAAGGCTCAGGACATCCCGACGCCTATGACAAGTGGGAGACGCTGGCCGAAGAGCTCGTCGATGAGAACCAGGACGTCGAGCCCATCAATTGACGCACGTATGTGTCCCGGGTGCTTCGAACCCTGACCGCTAGCCAAAAGTGCTCACGTAGAGCATTTGTGCTCTACCAGTGCACTTTTGGCTAGCGGAAGCGAGAGGGGCGAGCTCAGCTCAGCCCAGCGCGCCAGCAGCCAGCCGTCGCACCACTTCGGTGAGGTGGTGAAGGCCGGACACGAGGTCCTCGTCCTTCGTGAATTCCTGAAGACTGTGGGAGACGCCGCCGACGCTGGGCACGAAGAGCATCACAGTGGGCACGGTGTCCTTCATGTTCGTCGAGTCGTGTCCGGCCACGGTCATCACCCGCGCCGAGGTGAGACCCAGGTCCTCGGCAGCCGACCGTGCCAGCTCGACTCCGTCCTCGGAGTACGGGTTCTGATCCCAACTGTGTTCGGCGACGATCTCGATCTCGACACCGACCTCGTCGCGGACCCGGGCGACGGTGGACATGAGGGATTCGTGGGCGGCGGCGATCACCTCGGCGCTGGGGGAGCGCAGGTCGAGCAGCAGGCCGACCTCACTGGCGACGACGACCGGGGAGTTGGGGTAGACGTTGAGCTCACCGCACGCCGTGTGCAGCGCCCCGGGCTCGAATTCGTCGACGAGTTCGCGCGCGGCGACCACGAGCCGGGCGGCACCCAGCAGTGCATCGCGACGATCACCCATCAGCGTCGAACCGCTATGGGCCTGCTCGCCGGTGACGCGGAACTCGAACTTATGAGCAGCCCACGTGGCGTTGACGAGGCCGATCGTGACACCGTCCTCCTCCATGCTGCGGCCCTGCTGGACATGGATTTCGGCATAGGCAGCGATCTCCGGCGCGGTGAAGTCTCCGCGCTCACCGATCGCATCGAGCGCCTCGGCGACGGTGACGCCATGAGGATCGGTGGTGGCCAGTGCCGCCTCGAGCTCGGCCTTGCCGGTGAAGACATTGCTGCCCATCATCGACGGCTTGAAGCGCGAGCCCTCTTCGTTGAACCAGTTGATGACGGCGAGGTTGTACTTCGCCCTTGCTGGGTCGGCGCGAAGCTCATCGGCGACGGCGAAGCAGGCGTGAGCCGAGGACATGACGCCATACGCCCCGTCGAAGCGGCCGGCGGTCGGCTGCGAATCCATGTGCGATCCGGTGAGGACATACGGGGCGCCGGGAACGAGTTCGAGCAGACCGAACTGATTGCCGATCGGATCCCGGTGCACGCTGAACCCGTGCTTGTTCAGCAGCTCGGCGAACCATCTGCGCTGCTCACCGTCGGCGGCGCTCGCCGCCTGACGATCCACGCCGTTCGTTCCCTCGACGGCGCCGAAGCGCGAATGCACCGACCAGTCGGCGAGGAACTCATCGTCCCTATCTGTCTGTGTAGTCGCTGGTGAAGTAGCAGGAGTCTGCGAGTGGGGAGTCTGCGTCATTGTTCGTCCTTGGCGGGGTTGTGGGGACTGTCGTGGATGGTCGGGGAATCGTCAGGCCGGAATCTCGTCAGGCCGAGATCTCGTCGACGGCCGGGATCTCGTCGACGGCCGGGGGCATGAGCTCGGGGTCGATGAGGACGTGGACGAGCGCCGGACCGTGAGCAGCCAGGGCTCGGTCGAGCGCGGCCTCGAAGTCCTCGGTCCTCTCCACCTGTTCGCCGTGCCCGCCGAACGAGGACATCCATACTGCGAAGTCGGGGTTGACCATGCGGGTGCCAGAGGGACGCCCGGGATAGTGGTTGACCTGGTGTTGGACGATTGTGCCGTACACCCCGTTGTCGACGACGATGACCAGCGGCTTCGCCCCGTGAGCGAAGGCCGTAGCCAGCTCCTGCCCATTCATGAGGAAGTCACCGTCACCGCAGATCGCGACCGCGCGACGCTCTGGGAAGACGAGCGAGGCCGCGACTGCACCGGGAACGGCAAGGCCCATGGCCCCGTTTCGGGCGCCGACGAGGCTCGCCGGCTCAAGATGCCGGATGAACCTGTGGCCCCAGATCGTGGCATTGCCGGCTCCGTATGTCAGAACCGCGGAGCCGCCGAGGCGGTCGTCGAGGATCCCGAACGCGACCCCGAGATCGACCCCAATTCGAGGACGAGCACCAGCCACCTCGGCGTCGGGCCTGTGCTCGGCGACCTGGGACTGCACGTCTGAACGCGACTGCATCCACGCGTCGTTGCGTTCTCCGCGCAGGTCTGAGGCATCGATCGAGCTCAGAGCCGTGACGAAGCTGCGTGGGGAGGCCAGGATCTGCTGGTCGATGCGCCCGGCATGCTGGGTCGCCTCCGGATCGAGCCCCACGACGACGGTCTCCGCGTCGAAACCGCGGGTGTAGCCGTCGCTGGCGACATCGGATCGGGTGGCGCCGACGAAGACGAGGAGGTCGGCATCACCGAATCCGGCTGCGACCGCCTCGGTGCGGCCATATCCCAACCAACCGGCCCAGGCGGGTCCGGTGTGGGGGACGGCGTCGTAGGCGCGCCAATCGCAGAAGACCGGGATTCCCGCCGAGGCGGCCAGGTCGAGCAGTGCGCGGCCGTGGCCTTCGTGCCACCCGTCCCCACCGAGGACGAAGGCCGGCTTCTGCGCGGCGGCGAAGCGGGCGCCAAGCGATTCGAGGTCGATGGCCGAGGGCTGAGGTTCGGCGATCGGAGCAGGTGTCGCTGCTGGTGAGTCGGTCAGGCGGACGAGGACGTCCTCGGGCAGACCCACGACGACGGGGCCGGGGCGACCGGATGCGGCGATGCGCAGGGCATCGGCAGTGAGGTCACCGGCACGGTGCTCGTCGTCGACGATGATGACCTTCTTCGCGGTGGAGGAGAACCACTCGGGCAGGCTGAACTCCTGGAACGATTCCCGGGCGCGGTCCGCGATGGGCACGAGTCCGACGAAGAGGACGAGCGCGGTGGCGTCCTGGTAGGCGGTGTGCACGGAGATCATCGCGTTCGCGGCGCCCGGACCACGGGTGACCATGGCGATTCCGGGCCGCCCCGTCAGCCGTGATTCGGACAGAGCCATGAACCCTGCGCCGCCCTCCTGTCGGCACACGACGGTCTCGATGGGAGAGTCGTAGAGCCCGTCGAGGACATCGAGGTAGCTTTCGCCGGGGACCGCGTAGATCCGCTCGATTCCGGCGTTCTCCAGAGTGTTGACGATGAGGTGACCGGCCGAGCGGGACATGCGTGTGGGCCCTTTCGTGAGAGTGAGAGCAGCTGGGTGCTGGTGGTGGGATTACTGGTGGCGGGAGCGCTGGTGCTGCGCTGCCTGTCAGTGCTTGAAGCCGGGCAGGTCGACGCTCAGGCGCGGTGCGATGGCTCCGGCGAAGGCCGTGAAGAGAGACAGGAAGGCAAGCATCGCTGCGGCCGGCCACCAATGATCGGCCGCCGCGGCGACGAACCCGGTGGCGAGCAGCGGAATGAATCCGGAGATCATGCCGGCGACGTTCTGTGCCAGGGCGACACCGGTGTAGCGGGTGCTGGCCGGGAACAGACCGGTCATGACTGTGCCCGAGGCGGCGTAGGGCAGTGACAGCGTGCCGACGGCCAGGGTCATCGCGAGGACGACGAGAACCGGGTTCCCGGATGCGAACATGAGGAAGGCAGGAACCGAGACCACCGCCGAGGCGATGCCGCCCCACAGGATGACCTTGCTGGCCCCGAACTTCGTTCCGAGCGCTCCGCCCCAGATGAGGGCGAAGATCTCGACAGCGGCGGCGACCATGCTGCCCAACAGCAGAAGCGAATCGTCGTAGCCGAGGACGTTGACGCCGTACCAGACGCAGAATGCGGTGACGAGGTAGAAGCCGCCGACGCCGAGGAGGGCCGCGGCCATGCCGACGATGATCTGCTTCCAGCTGTCGCGGAAGGTGGTGCGCACGGGGCTCTTCTCGAGCTCGCCGGAATCCTCGAGCTGGCGGAAGACCGGGGATTCTTCGAGGCGGCTGCGGATGTAGACGGCGACGAGGAGGAGTGGAATGGCGGCGAGGAACGGGATGCGCCAGCCCCAGGCGCTGAAGCTGTCCGCCGACAGGATCAGGGTCATGACGAAGAAGCCGCCGGAGGAGAGGATCGTGCCGATGGGCGAGCCGATCTGCGGGATTGCGGCGTAGCGTGCGCGCAGGTGAAGCGGGGCGTTCTCGACGACGAGCGTCATGGCGCCAGACCATTCGCCGCCGACGAAGAGTCCCTGCAGGATGCGCAGGAGCACGAGCAGGACAGGTGCCGCGAAGCCGATCGCGGCGTAGGTCGGGAGCGCACCGATGAGGCCGGTGACGATGCCGATGCCCACGATCGTGACCATGAGGACCTGACGGCGCCCGAGCTTGTCGCCGATGCGGCCGAAGATCAGTCCGCCGATGGGACGGGCGGCGAGTCCGACGCCGAAGGTTGCGAAGGATGCCAATGCAGCGGCAGTGGCGTTCTCGCTGGTGAAGTACTGCACGTTGAAGACCAGTGCCGCAGCCGCGCTGAAGAGGAAGAAGTCGTACCATTCGAGCGCGGTGCCAAGGAGGGCGCCGAGCGCGACCTTGTTGGCGTCTTTGACGCTGAGTTCATGAGTTGCGGAGTATTCTGCCGCAGCTGTGGGGTCGGTGTGGCTCATGTTTCTCTCCATCGAGTGCAGGACTGGGTGGCAGGACTGGGTTGAAGGGCATGGTCGGCTAGGGCATTCAACCTGTAACTTAGAACACTACAGAGTGAGATCGCACGATTTCGAGTATCTTTTGCCCCGAGATCTCGGTTGCCGATTGTGCATCTGCACAGCCTTCCGCACATAGTCTAGGACGATGCCGCCAACACACGAGAGACAGCTCAAGGATCAGCCGTTGACCGGTGACCGTCAGCGCTGGATCGAACTCCTCGACGCCCTCGATCTCGAGCTGCTCACCGAACGGTTCATGTCCCGAGTCGTCAGGGTGCCAGGCTACGATCCTGCCCCGATTCCGGTCTCGGAGCTGAGACGGACCGGGCTCGTCTCATTCCAGTCTCTCGTCGAGGGCCTGCGCGCCGGCGGTTTCGACGGCCCGGTCGCGGTGTCCACGGAGGTCGGGGTCTCTCGCGCTCGTGCCGGGATTCCGCTGGAGGCGCTGATGACGGCGATCCGGCACGACTTCAACGTCCTGTGGGAGGCCCTGACCAGGGTCGCGACACAGGATGATGCGGAACTCGTCATCCGGCACACCGGGATCGTGCTCTCCACCGTCGACGAATACGTCTCCCAGGTTCAGCATGCCTACACGGCAGAGCGAGAGCGCATGCGCGAGGAGGAATCCTCCGTCCGGCAGGGACTCATCGCGGGACTCTTCGATGACCTCAACCCGACGGACGAGCGCCTGGCCACGATCGCCTCGGCGCTGGGTCTCGACCCTGACGGTCCGCTGCTCGTCGTGGCCGCGCGCGGTGAGGACACCTCGGCGCTGCGGGTTCTCGTGTCCGATCATGAGCGCGCGGGCGGGACCATGTTCACGCACCACCTCGGCGATGTCCTCATTGCCTTCGCCGGGTCATCCGAGCTCTCCGGGTCGCGATTGGAAACGGTCGAACGTCGGCTCGCCGAGGCGCGGGTGGGCCTGGTCAATACCCGGGGAATCGGGTCCCTGCGCAGGTCAGCATTGACCGCTCGGGATCTGGCGCAGGTGCTCACCGCCGCGGAGGCGGGGGCGATGACCTGGGAGCGCGGCTGGGCCAGATTGGCCGCTCAGGCGCTGAACGCGGCGGGGAACTCCATCGTCACCGACGTCGAACGGGCGCTCGCCGTCTGCGGAGAGGGCGAACGTGAGCGCCTCGTCGAGGCCGTGCACACCTACCTGCGCTCGGGGAGCATCGGGGCGAGTGCCGCCGAGCTGTTCTGCCATCGCAATACGGTGGCCAACCGACTGCGCCGATTCGCCGACCTGACCGGGGTGGACCCGATGATCCCCGCCGAGGCGGCCCGCCTCGTTGTCGGTTGGGCGTGAACGCCGGCGCCGTCACGGAGATGAGGATGCGAGCTCGCGAATGCGTCGGTATGACGGTCGATGTTCAGGCGATGCTGGTATGAATTGATAGTTCAACTACCTGAGGTGGGCGCCTCAGCGAGACGTCATGGGGAGATATCGTGAGCACACAGACGACACGGCCATTCGATCACCTGGGCTTCATCCATCTGGTTCCCTTTGATCGCAGCGACCCGACACGGGGGCTGCAGGAGGGCATCGAACTCTTCAGGTTTGCAGAGGAGCTGGGCCTCGACAGTGGGTGGGTGCGCACCCGGCATATGCAGTACGGTCTGCCGTCTCCAGCGGTGTACTTCTCCGCGCTGGCCCAGCATACGGAGCGCATCGGCTTGGGGAGCGCAGTGATTCCCGTCGGACATGAGAACCCGTACCGCCTGGCCGAAGACCTCGCTGTCGCCGATGTGCTCTCCGGAGGGCGAGTGCTTCCCGGGCTGAGTGTGCATCCTCCTGCATTCGCCGAGGAGGTCAACGACCTGGTCTTCGATGAGGGTTGGCGTGGCAGCGATTTCAGCTACAGACGCATCGAACGGCTGAGGGACTTCCTTGCCGGAGCTCCAGTGCGAGAGAAGCCCGAGTACCAGGGGTTCGGGGGAGACATCGATTCCGAACGCGTCGAACCGAACTCACCAGGGCTCTCGGACAGGCTCTGGTATGGCGGTGGTTCTCTGAAATCAGCCACCTGGGCCGGAGGTGCCGGGCTCAACTGGCTGATGAGCAACATCTCCTCCGCCGAGGACGGCATCGAGGACTTCTCGCTCAACCAGGCCAACCAGATCGAGACCTTCCGCAAGGCCAGGACCGGTGGCACCGGAGCTGAAGGCTCGGCTGGCGAAGGTCGAGTCAGCATTGCCCGGGTCATCGTCCCCACCGATGGTGCCAACCCCCATCAGGTGAGGAAGTATCGCGACTATGCGGAGGCCAGGACTCCGCGGACGAAGAAGATCCACGGGAAGAATACGATCATCGCCACCGATGTGCTGGGGTCGAACGAGGAGATCGTCGATCGGCTGCTCAGCGATCCGGCGTTCGGGCAGTCCGATGACTACCTCTTCGAGCTGCCCTTCGAGTTCGAACTCGAGGATTGGAAGCACATCCTGCACCAACTCGCGACCGAGATCGGCCCGAAGCTGGGGTGGACGCCGGATAGGTGAGTGAGTCGGGGCCGGGGGATCCCTGCTAAGTCAGTCGCGAGCAGTGGTTGCTCAGCCGAGGCGATGACGGAGGATGCCGAGGAACTCGTCGGCGCGTTCGACCTGTCGGGCGAGTTTCTCACGTCTGGCATCGGCATCGTCGAGCAGTGCCATCAGTATTCGCCGAGCCTCGATTCGCTGTTCCTCGGGAGAGTCGCCCTCCAGGATGTCCAGGTGGGCCAGCAGCTCACCCATCTCGACGGTGGAATAGCTGAGGGCCTTCATCCGCCGAATCGTCATCAGGCGACGGAAGTCCTCATCGGTGTAGACGCGGAAACCACCCTCGGTCCTGCCCGTGGCAGGAATGAGCCCGATGTCTTCGTAATGTCGCAGAGTCCGTGAGGACAGGCCCGACTTCTCCGTCATCTCGCCGATGTGCATGCCACGCACCCTTTCTTCGCCTCCGGTCTCGCTCCAGCGTTGTGCCCGACTCGCTGTGGTCACGCTCCAGTCCTGTGCCAGCCGCAGGAACTGGTTTGCACCAACCTTAACGCAACGTTAATGTTGGTTTCGAACTCTGACGTCCCGTGAAGGTTCGTGACGACTCCCGGTACCAACTCATTTCCCGTCTTCTTCCTGCCTGTAGGAGCCCCTTGTGCCCACCACCCTGCCCCCAGACAGTGCACGGCACACTCCGACACCGGAGGAGCGCCAAAGTGTGCTCCGGACGCTGAAGCGACCCGGTTGGCTCAAGACCGAGATTCTGGGCGGGCTCGTCGTCGGTCTGGCGCTCATCCCCGAAGCGATCGCCTTCTCCGTCATCGCCGGGGTGGACCCGCGAGTCGGACTCTTCGCATCATTCACGATGGCCGTGACCGTGGCGATCCTCGGCGGTCGCCCGGCAATGATCTCCGCGGCGACCGGTGCAGTGGCGCTCGTCATCGCGCCCTTGGTGGCCTCGCACGGCACCGATTACTTCATCGCCACCGTCATCCTGGCAGGTCTGATTCAGGTAATTCTGGCACTGGTCGGGGTCGCCCGTCTCATGCGATTCATCCCGCGACAAGTCATGGTCGGATTCGTCAACGCCCTGGCCATTCTCATCTTCATGGCCCAGGTGCCCGAACTCCTCGACGTCCCGTGGCTGGTCTACCCGCTGTGCCTGCTCGGCCTCATCATCGTCTTCGTCCTCCCGAAGTTCACGTCCATCGTGCCGGCGCCCCTGGTCGCCATCGTCGTCTTGACCCTTCTCGTCGTGCTCTTCGCCTGGGATGTTCCCAATGTGGGTGACAAGGGCCAGCTGCCTGAGTCGCTGCCGACCCTCCTTGTTCCGCAGGTGCCGCTGACACTTGAGACGCTGAAGATCATCGCCCCCTATGCGGTGGCGATGGCCCTGGTCGGTCTGCTCGAATCACTGATGACGGCCAAACTCGTCGACGATGTCACCGATACCCGTTCGGACAAGACTCGTGAGTCCTGGGCGCAGGGCGTGGCCAACATCGTCACCGGGCTCTTCGGCGGCATGGGCGGCTGCGCGATGATCGGTCAGACCATGATCAACGTGCGTGCCTCGGGGGCTCGGACACGGATCTCGACGTTCTGCGCCGGTGTCTTCCTGCTCATCCTCGTCGTCGTCCTCGGCGACATCGTTGCGCTGATTCCCATGGCCGCGCTGGTAGCGGTCATGATCTTCGTGTGCTGGGCGACCTTCGACTGGCACTCCATCCGCCCCAGCACTCTCAAGCGGATGCCGAAGTCAGAGATCACCGTCATGCTGGTCACCGTGATTGCGACTGTATGGACGAACAACCTGGCAATCGGAGTGATTCTCGGTGTGCTCGTGGCCATGGTCGCCTTCGCCAATCGGGTGGCGCACTTCGTCAGCGTCAACCGTGAGATCGTGGAATCTGATGGACGTCCGAGTGCCCGCTACACCGTCAACGGTGAACTGTTCTTTGCATCCTCCAACGACCTGTACACGATGTTCGACTACGCCGAAGACCCTGAGCACGTCGTCATCGACATGCACCAGTCCCATCTCTGGGATGCGTCGACGATCGCTGCATTGGACTCTGTGACCGATAAGTACGAACACTATGGAAAGCACGTAGAGATTGTGGGGCTCAACGATGCCAGTGTCAGAATGCGGGCCCGCCTCGGCGGTCAGGGCCTCTCGTAGCTCTGGTCTTTCCACATCATTGGTATAAATCGGATGTAGTTAATAAAAATTAGGACTCCTGAGCGCACGGGAAGCTGCGTGCGCTCAGGAGTTATCGCATTTCCGCTCTGAGGTACTTTCATGCGATTGCCAAGTAGCTAATATGCTAAGTCAGCAAAATCAGCCTACCTTGTAACGCAATTTCCGCGCAATACTAATCTCGTTCCTCAAGACGATCTCCCCCAGTCAATCCACCAGGCCCCAAGCGGCAAATTCTCCATTATCTACTAAACAGTAGCTAATTAATTCGTCGGTTCCTGATTCCATTCGGAGTCGGGAACGCCATTCACCTCTTCATGTCCTTCGGGAATGTCGAATCGTTGCGCGGTGAGATCACGGGGGAGCAGTTTGAACCCCTGCCAGTGCATCTCCATGGGCGACTGCTCTTCATCACGGGGGACATGATGGAATCCGACAGCGACCCACGACACGACGTCATCGAGCTTCTGCCCCTTGCCGTCATCGACGAACTCAGGGACTCCACGGCCGCAATCTCCTCGATTGTTCGTCGCATACTGTTCGCAATCGTTGAAGTTCGTGAAGCCGACGTCGTACCCGGGTTCTTCCCCGTGGGAGTGGGCATGTTCGACGTCATCGACGAACTCGAATGAGTCCGACTTTCCGGTATCGATCTCGTAGGAGATGGGATGGCCGTCGTCGTTGAGTACATCGGGGTTGAGGACTCGCCACCAACGGCGGTCCTGCCATCGTGCGAGGGCCGGGTGCTCGATATCCTTGAGCTTTCCGGTCATGATCGGTGATTCCGGTCCGGATTCGCCCGTCGGTGTGGCGTCGAACTGCTGCGCCTTCATTCCGCCTTCGCCTCCGAGTCCCCAACGGACTTTCCAGACGGCGTTATGCGAATGACTTGCCGCATGTTCATCGTCTCCGACGTCCCAGCCGTGGTCCTTGTCCGTGTAGTCGGCAGGGGAGAGGTCGCCGGTTGCTCCAAGCTGCACGTCGATGGATCCATCCGAGCCGAACGTGTACTGAGAGACGTACTCGTACCAGCCCACCCGCGAAACCGTCGACAGTCGCAAGGCGTTCTTTCGGTCGGAGGCAGGTGCTACGAGATCACTCGAATGATAGGCGAGTCCGTCGTCGATGACCTCGGTGCACAGGACATTGCGTGTCTCACTTTCTCCGTACTTGCCGTCGCCGATCTTCGGGATCTCCATCGAATTCAGGTCTCCCGCACAAGCATCGGCTTTCAGCGTCTTCATCTTGCGGCCGCCGAAGCCGGCCGCAGTGATATCGGATGTATTGCGCTTTCCTGTGTCGTACGGGACTTCCAGTTGAGCGATGGAGGCAGAATCGATGATTCTGATCGGGTCCTTGCCGGGGGGTGCGATGAAGACTTCGGAGAGACTGAGGCCGAAGTCGGGATGGACACCCCAGCACATCGTCCAGGTCGCTCCGCTGGATAAGGTCTGTGAGACCTTCTTCGCGGGCTCCTTGCAGCTGCTTGAGGCGACTGCAGAGGAATCCGCGGTCTTCGCATCTTTCGGTGAGGTGTCACCTCGAGTGCACGCCGTGACGAAGAAGATGAGACAGAGTCCCCCTGCCACGATTCGCAGCAGACGTCTGTACGTGTAGGCATGTCTACTCAAGGGTGCTCAGCTCGTCTTTCCCGGCGGTATCTGATGGACAAATGGGAGTGGTGGCGGCACATGGAATGTGTCGCCACCACTCGGGTGCTCATCGTGCGATGAGCGTCATGCATTCGCTGTGTTCGTGAACGCGTGTACTGCATCTGTGTCGAAAGCGATGGCTGGCATCGCGATCAGCAGCTGTCTCGAGTCTCACAAGCCAGGGAACAGATTGCGTGGGTCGAACATCGACCTGTCGCTGTGCGGCTCGACCGGTCCCGGCTCGACGGCGTCTGCTGACTCGCCGCAAGGGTCGGTGCGGACTCCAGCGTTGCCGAAGCCCATCCGTGACTTGCCGCCGGCAACGCCGAGGCTCAGGGCGGAGACGTCCACGCCGCTGACGACCTTTTCACCGTCCGCGGTCGTGCACTCAGTTGTCTCCTGGTGGTTGATCTGCAGCGAAACGAGGTTATCAGCCAGCAGCTCGAGGAATGGATCAACTGCCGCGCGGATCGGGACCGTCATCATGTCGGTCTTGATCGTGGTGAATGCCTTGTACAGCAGGCCTGATGGGTCCGAGAGTTTGTCATAGATCGGGCCTGTGACGGTCTTCATCGTGTTCATCACGCCGTCGATCGTTGTGCAGGATACCGATCCTGTTGCACCCGAAGGTTTGCAGTCGTAGTTGCTGACCTTTCCGGTGAGGTCCATGTCCCATCCGGCGGTGGTTCCATCGATAGCGGTGATATCAACGTTCACTTTCGCGCTGCGCAACGATTCGATCGCTGTGTCCACTGCGACGTCGATGACCTTCTCAATGGCGTCATGGATGCTGCTGGCGATGAGCGGGTATGTCTCATCGTCGATCAGCTCGGAGTTCGGGTCCTGGTTGTTGATTCCGACCGGACGATCGGTCACGCCGTCGTCGTTGCCGCCGAGGCGGGCGAGGTCGACCTCCACCGAGCCCTTTCCAAGGTCGATTGTGGCGAGTCCGTCATCGGTCTTGATCGGTTCACGCAGGATCGCATCGAGGACGTCTTCCTCGATGTTGGAGGTGACGGTCGTGTCGACCTTCATTCCCGGGAGGGCTTTGCCGAGTCCGAGCGCGTCGTTGACCTTGTCGGCCACTTCGTCTTCCATCTGACCTGCGGCGTCCGACACTCCGTCGCCGGCATCTTCGATGGCGGGGGAGTGCAGATTGAGCTTTGCGTCACCGACGCGGTACTGCCCGTATCCGCCCACACCGTCTGGATCCTGGAGTTCGCCGTCCACTGCCTCGACCCAGGCGCCGCCGAGACCGAAGTTCAAGTCAGCCTGGTCGATGAGTCCGTCGGTGACATCAGACTTTCCGGTGGCATCGACCAGCGAAAGGAGGTCGACGCTCGCGGTGCCGAAGTCGCTGTCTTTGCCGTCGAGTGTGAGCCCACCGTCGGCGCCGACGATTCCGGTGACGGCCTTGCCGTTCTTGGAGTCGGCGGCGGTGGATTCGCTGTGGATGGCGCCGGCTTCACCGAAGCTGAGAAAATCATCGAGCGGGATCTCGTAGCCTGCACCGAAATCGACGACCTCGTCGCCGCCGATGGCGCCGTTGAAAGCCTCTCGGTTCGGGCCCGGATCCGATATGGACGCGGCCTTGGACTTACCCAGTGCGACAAGTTCTTTCGAGTCTAGAGTCATGCCTGCGACGCTGGCTCCGGCTTCCGTCGGCTCATTGGCTTTCACGCCCTGTGCCGATACGGCGGTCGAAGCCAGCAATGTACCCGCGACTCCGACGGCCACGCCAGGCAGAATTCGCCTGAGAACCATCTTTCTCTTTCGATGACCATCGTGGGGACGTGATTGCACGTGGTGAGACACGAATTTACCTCCAAAGTACCGCTCGTTGTTTGGACCGCCCCCTCAGATGTCGGCATATGCACCAACGAGCGTTACCCACAGGACATACTTCCGAAACACTCAGGCCGTGTCCAGAGATTTTGAGAGTTCCATTCAACTTTGACACGAAGAACAAGCCTGATTGTGATGTGCAACAATTGTTGGGTAGCGACCGGAGATCTCAGATTCTGCGTCATAGTTGATCTTTCTCATTGATTTATCCACCTGAATCGAGGTATTTTCGTGACCGTCCTTCCGGTGTTTTTCGCGTACGTAAAGTACGTACACAGATAACGGCTTTTCTGCAGGGGAAATCAAGGTGAATTGTCCTTGGGTCGAATGTGACGGTAACCCGGGATCATGCGTGCATGACTAGCTTGAAACTTGTACTATCGGTACACATCGGTTGGACGCGAGGTTGAGGAATGGGTACAGAGTTGCACCTTTCAGAGATGAGCTGGCCGGCGGGAGCGCTGACGATGTCGGATGCCGATCAACTCGTGTATTGGGCTGATTCGCAGATGCCGCGCATTGTCACAGATGCCCACGACCTGATTCTCGAACGAATTCCGCTCTACGAACGCGCAGATCCGCTTCTTCAGAAGGACCTTCACCGATCGATCGAGGACAATCTGAGGGCCGCGGTCAACGCGATGAACCAATGTCACAACTCGTTGCAGATGACGGCGCCCCATGAGACAGGCAGACGTCGAGCCCAGCAGGGAATTCCTCTGGCCGAGATCCTGCAGGCGAACCATCTGAGCTTCGGCGTTCTGTGGGACGCGCTGGTTGAGGCGGCGAGGCCTGGTGGCGATTGTGAAGCCCCGGAAGCCATCTTCGCAGTGGCAACTCGGCTGTGGTCAGTCGCGGATGCGCACGCATCGGCGTTGACTGATTCCTATCGGGCGGCATCAGCTGAGCTTCTCGCCGAAGAGGGGCGCCGACGATCTGCTCTGGTCGAGTCGCTGCTCGCAGGCCGGCCGAGTCCGGACTGCAGCTCCTGGGAAATGGCCACATTGCTCGGCCTGGCCCCGGGTGCGGATCTCATCGTGGTTGCTGTCGACAAACGTCACCAGGCGGGCGGAGATCTGGCCGACGTGGAACGGAAGCTTGCGGACCAGGGCATTGTCTCTGGCTGGCAGCTGACGCCGACGCTGCAGCTCGGGGTTGTGTCACTGCACTCCGAGCAGCACGAAGCCGCCCTGGGTGTTCTGACAAGCATCGGCGTACGTGCAGGAGTGAGCCCGCCTTACAGGGCGTTGTCTGAGACGCCGCGTGCTCTTCAGCTGGCACGTACAGCTCTGTCGACATTGCGACCAGGTCAGACAGAGGTGCGTGAGTTCAATTCGAGTCCTTTGGCTGCGCTCCTCGCATGTGAGCCGAATGAGGGGCGCCGGCTGGCCTATGAGGTGCTCAGTGGGGTCTTGGAATTGCCGGCCGCGGACCGGTCGATGATGCTTGACACGCTCGTTGCCTATTTCGACAATGAAGGGTCGGCCGAGCGCGCCGCCGAACAGCTGTACTGCCACTCCAACACTGTCCGCTATCGACTCCGCCGGGTGCACGAACTTACGGGCCGCTCGCTGAAAGATCCGCTGTGCGTAGCAGAGCTCGTCAGCGCGGTGTTCTCACTGCGGATGTGCAAGCTGTATACGACCAGCTCTTCGATAGCCTGATGAACCACTTCGTCATCCCAGACCCTCGAAGCTCTGCCCATGCGGCCCGGTCAGCGCAATCGCCTGTCCGTTGACAGCGAGCACGAATCGTCCGTCCGGTTCGCGGTCAAGCTGAGCTCCGATATCGGGCAGCACTCTGCCTCCCTCATTGCTGATCCACACGACATCATCACGCGATCGCATGAGAGCGGCGAAACCTTCGCGTTCGGCCGGTTCGACATAGGCGAGCACTGCGCTGTGGAATACGACTTTCTGCGTCTGCGCGGGAGCCTCGGCCAGCACGGATTCGACGGTCTCGAGCAGATCGCCCGGCACCAGCCTCGGCGGGTCAGCGGACACAAGGGCGGCCGCGGCAGTCAAGCGATCCCGGCGCAGTCCGTGCTCCGGCCAGACCAGGGAGCGTAGCCATTCCTGCTGGTCATCATCGGCGATGTCGATCGGATTGAGATCGATTCCGGCTCGCCACGCGACGTCGGGGATCCGCTCGGGCGGCGTTGCATTCGTCATTTCGCAGGCGAGTTCGACAGTGCTCGGGCCATCCTCGGGGTGAAGGGCCAGTGGCCCTGACTCTGTGGTGTACATGTAGCTGTAACGATCGGGGCAGAGGCACAGTCCCGCAGAAGCGCCGACCTCGATGAGCGACAGAGGCGCGGCGATTCGGTCCAGCGCTGGCAGGATCACGGCACAGCGTCCGGCTTCATTGGTCTGAGTCGACCGCGCAGTCATGAGTGCCCGTGTAGCCGGCCAGTTCTCCTTCAGCCTGGTGCGCAGGCTCGCGGAACCGTGGTCACCGGCCATGAGGTGGTCGTCACCGGCGCCGAGGTGGCGGGCAGCGGCGAACAGCAGGTTGGCCTGGCGCTTCTGCCGAGGAAGCTCGAGGAGCAGTTCGATGATCTCCTCGTCCTCCGCTATGCCTCGTGCCCACGCAGCGTAGGTCGGTGAAGTGTCACTCGCCTCATAGCGTGCGAACTTCACGTAGTAGTCACGCAGCGACTCTGCCGCGAGCTCGGTCATGGGCTGCATGGAGTCCTCCTCTGGCTCTTGGGTCAATCCTAGGCCTGGCAGTCGTCGGCACCTGCGTCCCGATATTCGGTACTTTGAGACCGATCTCTAGGAACCTGAGCGAAAGCTGACGTACTGTGTGTCAGTAGTGTGCCGAGAGCCGTCACCGCGGCTTCAGCCTGATCGAGGGAGATCACATGTCATCCGAGGTGAACCCACCTGTGAGCCAGCAACCGTCGAGCGATTCAGCAATGGAGAAGCGGACCCTGAGGAAGGTCACTGTCCGGCTGATTCCGTTCATCATCGCGATGTACTTCATCAACTACCTCGACCGCACCAATCTCGGCATCGCGGGCCCTGGTGGCATGAACGAGGACCTCGCGATGACGGCTACCCAGTTTGGTTTCGCGGCGGGTATCTTCTTCTTCGGCTACCTCCTCCTCGAGGTGCCTTCGAACCTTGCGCTGCACAAGTTCGGCGCTCGGATCTGGCTCGCGCGCATTCTCATCAGTTGGGGCATCGTGGCCGCGGCGATGGCGTTTGTGCCCAGCCACGGATGGCTCTATTTCCTGCGCTTCCTTCTGGGCGTCGCCGAGGCGGGATTCTTCCCGGGCGTCATCCTCTACCTCACGTACTGGTTCCCATCATCGATGCGGGCACGGGCCACCGCGCTGTTCATGCTCGCGATCCCGATGTCCAGCGTCATCGGCTCTCCACTGTCCTCGTGGCTGATCTCGAGCGGCAACTCGATCTTCGAGAACTTCGCAGGCTGGCGCT
Source organism: Brevibacterium sp. RIT 803 (assembly GCF_016892625.1). Lineage (GTDB taxonomy): Bacteria > Actinomycetota > Actinomycetes > Actinomycetales > Brevibacteriaceae > Brevibacterium. Next base: position 123,131 of record NZ_JAFEMW010000005.1, on the reverse strand, counting down.
TCATGTTCGTCGTCGAAGGCGTGCCTGCGGTCCTGCTCGGCATCATGTGCATCTTCTACCTCACTGATCACCCACGCGACGCCAAATGGCTGACTTCCGAGGAGCGGAACTGGCTGCAGTCGAGGATGGACGCAGAAGAGAAGGACAAGGCTGACAACTTTCACTACCCGGTCCGCCGTTCCCTTCTGCAGCCACGCGTGTGGGCGCTGTCCTTCGTCTACTTCGGCATGGTCTACGGCCTCTACGCGATGAGCTTCTTCCTGCCGACAATCATCTCCGGCTTCCAGGAGACCTTCGGCGTCGAATACTCGATTGTCGAGATCGGCTTCATCACCGCGATTCCGTACGTCTTCGGTGCGCTGGCCATGTACTTCTGGTCCCGTCACGGCGACAGGACCAATGAGCGTGTATGGCACGTTGCGCTCCCGCTCTTCATCGGCGGTGTGACCATTCCGATCGCGCTTTACCTGAGCTCGCCGTTCACCACGATGATCGCTGTGACCATCACCTGCATGGCCATCTGTGCGGCACTGCCGACCTTCTGGCCCCTACCGCAGACCTTCCTCGCCGGTGCCGGAGCTGCCGCAGGCCTCGCGCTGATCAATTCGCTGGGCAACTCCGCCGGATTCTTCGCGCCCTACATCACCGGCGGACTCGCGGAGCTCACCGGAACCCAGAACGCTGGCATGTGGGTCGTCGGCGCCGCCATGGTCGCCGCCGGAATCGTCACCCTCATCCTCAAGGCCGCTCCCGCGCCGGATAAGGTGAATCCGGAGATGGTGAAGTAGGGGAGAACACGTGCCCGATCGTCACCAAAAGACAGTCGCCGAGGCGGTCGTGACCACCCCGGCAATTCCGTTGGGAAGGACGCCATGACAGTACAGGACCAGACTGCAGTCGGTGCGGCTGAACTCGATACGCTCGCGGCACGGTTGAGCAACGGGGTGCTGACGACAGATCCCGACGTCATCGAAGCTCACGCTCGCGATGAAGCTCTGTTCTGCCCCCACGAAGGGGCGATCGCTCTGGTCAGGGCCACCTCGGCGAGCGATGTGCAGGAGGTCATGCGATTCGCAACAGAGCACGGCGTCCCCGTCGTCCCGCAGGGTGCTCGATCGGGGATCTCAGGTGGGGCGAACGGCTCGCCTGGGGCGATCCTGCTCAATGTCTCGCGGATGAAGGACGTCGTGTCCGTCGATGAGGCCGAACGGCTCGTCACCGTCCAGCCTGGCATCATCAATCAGGACCTGAAGGATCACCTCGCTCCTTTCGGCCTGTCCTACCCACCCGATCCGGGGTCGGTCGCGTTGTCGTCGATCGGCGGCAACATCGCCACCAACGCCGGTGGCCTGTGCTGCGTGAAATACGGAGTGACCAGGGATTACGTTCGCAGCCTCACGGTGGTTCTGGCCGATGGCACGCTCACGAAGTTGGGTCCGCAGACGGCCAAGGGCGTCGCCGGGCTCGACATGCGCCACCTGTTCGTCGGCTCCGAGGGCACGCTGGGCATCGTCGTCGAGGCGACCCTGCGCCTGATCCCGAAGCTGCCCGATCCATTCACCGCTGTCGCGACCTTCCCCGACGAGCGCTCCGGCTTGCAGACCGTTGCGGATTTCATGGCCGCCGGCGGTGTGCCGAGCCTGCTGGAGTTCCTCGATTCGTCGAGTCTGAAGATGCTCAACGACTTCGGCGACTTCGGCCTCGACGGAGATGCCGGATCGATGCTCATCATGCAGGTCGACCAGAATCCTGCGGATTCCGAAGCGGTCATGTCCCAGTTCGCCGAGGTGGCCGAGACCTGCGGTGCACTCGACGTCGCGTACTCCGACGATCCGAGCGACTCGGCGGCGCTCATCGCTGCACGACGGATGATTCAGCCCGCCTACGAGAAATTCGCCAATGCCCATGGCGGAGGCCAGCTGCTCGACGATGTGTGTCTGCCACGCGTGGCGATGCCCGAGTTCTGCGACCGGTTGAAGGAGCTGCAGGAGTCTTCGGGTCTGATGATTGCGCTGGTGGCCCATGCTGGTGACGGCAATACTCACCCTTCAGTGTTCTTCGACGCCGGCGACGTGGACCAGACCGCGAAGGCGCAGGAGGTCTTCGGCGAGATCATGCGCATCGGCCTCGAGTTGGGCGGCACGATCACCGGTGAACATGGCGTGGGCTTCCTCAAGCGCGATTGGCTCAACAACGAGCTTGATGAGGGCTCGAGGCGGATCCAGATCGCTGTGAAGAATGCTCTTGACCCCCAGGGGATCCTCAACCCAGGGAAGATGCTCAGCGCGATCTGAGGGATTGAATCCGGTTTCTTCCGAGCCGGGACGTTGTGATCACACAATGTCCCGGCTCGTTGTCGTGTGCTCAGTCTTCGCGGCGGTCCGGCTATCGGGGAACGTTTGTGGTTCTACGTCCTGACCCGGGGAGTTGCGGGTCCTGTCCGATCATCGAGCCACCAATTACTACGGTAATGAAATAATGATCGACGATAAATCGAAACTCATAGCGCAAAGAGGTGAAATGAATGTATAATTGAGAGAAGAGCAACGACGATGTTGACGAATGGACTTCAACACCATGACTCTCACCCCCGACCGCACCCCAGGAAACCCAGACGAGCGTGAACCACGCCCCGGACCCGATGGTGCTGCCACGGGCGATGACACGACTGATGCTTCACCGTCGGTGGGAGGGCCGTCGACTGCGACAGGGGGACCGCAATCTCTGTTCGACCAGCTCAAAGACTCCAACCTCGACCTCACCGGCCACCCACTCGCGGGCAAGTTCGAATCCCTCGCGGCCGTACCCACAGGCCAATCAGAGGTATCGAATGATCGCGATGACGTTGATGGCCACGGTGAGTCAGAGGCTCGTGTTTCGGAAGCCAGCGACACAAGCGAAGCCAAAGGATCCCGCGATACTGGTGGTGCCAACGAAACCGGTGAGGTCGCTGTGACTGCGGACAACGGCAGGACTGTCGAGGCTTCCAGCACTCCAGTCGCCACTACTTCGTGTGACGACTCAGGTCCGGCTGTTCCCGGTAGCAGTGCCTCTGGTCCCAGCAGCCCGAGTCCTCATCCTCTGCTCTCGAGCCAGGAGTGGGCGGATCTGTCGCGATTCGCGCCCGAAGTCACGACCAGCCTCACCGCGCTCAGTGGACTCAAGGACGGGCTGCGGACCTTCGAGCGTCCGATGGGTCCCGATGATGCGATCACACTCATCGATGGCCTCGAGGCCCTGGGCCGGGTCAACGAGGCGTTGTCGACTCTGGCTCTGGCCGTGTGCGAACGCGTGGGAACACCGTCTGATTACGGGGCGAAGACGACGAAGGCCCTCATCCAGGACAGGCTGAACATCACCGCCCGGGAGGCCAACCGGCGGACCGATATGGCCAAAAGCCTTGGCGGGAGAGTCACGCTGACTGGGCAGGCGCAGCCACCCCTGTTCCCGATGGTCGCTGATGCCTTCAACGAGGGCCGCCTGTCAGCCGATCAGGCCAGAGTCATCAAGGACTGTTTGACGAAGCTGCCCACGTGGGTCAGTCAGGATGATCGTGATTATGCTGAATCGACTCTCGTGGACAAGGCCCCGAGTGTGCGAGTCCATGACCTGAGGGCGATCTTCGCACGGATCCTGGCCCATATCGATCCCGATGGTCAAGAGCCAGTCGGTGCCACGGATCGGTCCATGTACAAGGTCAGCATGCATGCTCGTGACAATGGTGATTGGGAGATCTGTGGTCTCTTGGACCCGGTCACGGGTGGTGTCCTCAATGGGTTGCTGACGCAGAGAACGAAGATCGCGAACAGTACCAACAGTGGCGCGGACGTGGATGAGTCTGGTGTCCTCGAAGATGGAACTCTCGTTGATATGACGGGTCAGAGGTTGTCTGCCCAGGAGTGGATCTACGAACGCTTCGCGACTCTCATCGCCAGGATCGATATGACGCGGACCGGTCACGGCTCACCATACGCTCTAGTGGTCACGGCGAAGGCTGACGATATTGCCAACGGTACTGGTGTTGGGGTGACGGGGGCTGAGAATCCGGTCCCGATGAGCGAGCTTGTCCGTCATGGTTTGAACGGGGCTGTGTTCTTCGACCTCATCTCTGACAAGGCGAAGACGATGCAGGTGGTCACGGAGAATCGGTTCGCGAATGCCAAGCAGATCGCGGTTCTCACTGCTCGTGATCAGGGGTGTACGTTCCCCGGGTGTGATGCACCGCCGGGGTGGTGCGATGTCCACCATATTGTTGAGTGGGCACAAGGCGGTCGCACTGATGTCAATAATATGATGTTGAGTTGTTCTGCCCACCACCATCTCTTGGATCGGTCGGAGTGGGAGACGGTGATGCTCAAAGACGGGCGTCCTGCGTGGGTGCCTCCGGCATCGATTGATCCGGCCAGGGCACCGTTATTGCATGCGAGGTTCGTGGCTCAGGAAGTCATCGACAACCTCTTCAACGAATGAGTGAGCTGGGAGTGAGCTCCGCATTCACGAGACATATGGTCTTCATCCCGTCTGTCTGGTCGTACTTCATGTGGAATTAGACGACCATAGGTTTAGGGTTGTCCGAATCCCGCGCCGTTGAGCAGCTCACGCGCAATTTCTCCGTAGTGCCGGAGGTGTGGTTCAGTTCGGGTGAATGGGCCAGCGATTGTGATCGCTGCATTGAGCACGGAGTCGACGAATACTCCTACTGCGGTAGCCGCCACGTCGGGTACGGTCTCTCCACGATTGAGCGCGGTTCCGGAGGACCTGATTCCAGGCAGTTCTGCCTGCAAATTGGACCGTTGGTCGGGCTCGAATCCAGCGAGCAGTTCCTCGTCTCCAGGTTTTGGTTGCAATGCGAAAAACAGCTTCCCTGCAGAGGTCGGTAAGAGGGGCCGTCTGACCTTGAGTTGCGGGACATAGCAGACTTCATAGTCGGCGGGCAGACTGTGAACGTAGACAACGGAACTGGCAACACGAACAGCAACGGTCACGGTCTCACCGGTACGAGCTGATATCTCTTCTAGTACATCCTCAATGAGCAGCACAACCGAGTTCTCTGCTGGACCAAGGACATGCGCGACGCCAGTGCCGAGGACGAAGCCGTCGTGGACTTCATCGAGATATCCTTCCGCGCATAATCCTCTTACGAAACCGTAGACGCTGCTCTTGGGAGCGTCGAGCTCACGTGCGAGAGCCGCCAGGCTCACTGCGGTGGCTCCCGATCGGGCGACCGACTCAAGAATTCGAACAATACGATTCACCGTACGATGTGTCGATGTCATGGACTCTCTCTTACCAGATAGTGGTGTGAGAAACAGCGTACAGAGTCAATTCGAATAGCCGATCATTTTGAAGACCTCGGCGCGATCAGCATCGATTGCCGATGTCTCTTTGACCGGGGGGCGTGGATGGTCGACGAAGGTGAGTGGTGATCCTACGTGGACGAAGTCGCCTTCCTTCGAATGTGAAGCACGGGAGAACATTGACGAGGCCCCCAGATATTCGTCAGTTGGTATGTCCTCGACCCTCATGACTTTTTGAACAGGGATTGAGTAGGGTTCGCATTCTTCCCGGATCTGCGTGCATGTACGTGTCGCGGCATACTCGGCGATTACAGACTCATAGACTCGCGGGTGACGAGTTCTTGCTTGATTTGAAAGTAGATCTGGGTGGTTCAGATAGTCGGGCCGGTCGATTATCTTGCAAAAATCAGACCAGTTCTTATCTGTATAGGGCATGACACACATGAAGCCGTCGAGAGCCTGATGAGGCCTGTGTTCGGGGGAGAGCACACGCGACCATCCGACATCTCCGCGGGGCGGGGAGTAAGTCTGGCCGCCAAGGTGTTCGACCAACGTGAACGCCGCCATGGTTTCGACCATCGGAACATCGACCCACGTGCCCTGTCCGCTCGCCTGCGTCTTGAACAGAGCCGCCAAGACGGCTTGGACCATGGTCATTCCGCAGACTTTGTCGGCCACGACATAGGGAGAATAGCTTGGCCTTCCATCCCGCAATCGGTACGTATCTGCGACACCAGACCCTGCTTGGATGATGTCGTCATAGGCTGGTCGATCTCCCATGTCGGTATGAGAAGAGAAACCCTGTGCCGTGCAAAGAATAGCTCGAGGGTTCAGCCGTCGGACATTCTCCCAATTCAGCCCGTAGCGACGACGTCGGCGAGGAAGCAGATTGGTGATGATGACATCTGACCAACTGATCAGGTGTTCGAGGGCCGGCTGATCTGATTCGGCTCCGGCATCTATCTCAATACTGTGCTTTGACGCGTTGAGGTTCATTGATAACACGCTGTCTCCGGAACCCCCGCCAAGGCCGATTCTTCTGCCGATGTCCCCGCCCGGTTGCTCGGCTTTGATCACCGTGGCGCCAAGATCGGTGAGGATCTTTCCTGCATACGGCGCCATGATGACCGTTCCCATTTCAAGAACCTTCAGGCCGTCCAAGACAGGGCCGCGAGATGCTGACTGATCAGACTTCTCCGGAGTCGATCGAGTTGGAGCGTTGTTCACTGGCTAATTCCTCATTTCACGCTTGTTGTCAGAAACAATGACAGATCGGGAAACACGAAAATCAGAGTCGTGACGATGAGCATTGCGATGATGAAGGGAACCGAGCCCATGAATACTGTCTCGACTCTGATCGCAGCTGCGCGAGACACAACAAACGCGTTGAGTCCCAGTGGCGGTGTGATCAGCCCGATCTCTGCAAGAAGTATGACGATCACGCCGAACCAAATCGGGTCGAAGCCGAGTGCTTCGACGACTGGAAGCGTCACCGGAACCGTCAGAGCGATGATTGCCATCTGGTCCATGAAGAACCCGAGCACTAGATATATGAAAGCAAAGATGACGATGATGAGGATCGGGGCGATCGCTAGACCCTGGACAAATTCCACAACTGTCGGAGCGACCTGAGTTTGTGTAAGGAAGATCCCGAACACATGTGCCGCGAAGACGATGGAGAGAATCATCGCACTGCTGGAGACGCTGCCCACAACAGCGGACCTCAGGTTTGACCAGGTTGCTGCCTTCATCCACACCATGAGGAGGAACCCGCCTAAGCATCCGAGGGCTGCGGCTTCGGTGGCGGTGGCGATCCCGAGAAAGACCGTTCCTACGACAACGGCGAAGAGGAAGGCAATCGGCAGTAGACCCTTCAAGGCCACGAGCTTCGCTTTCCATGAAGTGGGATCGGTTGCAGGAGCATGCCCACGCAGACCCATCACCCAGACTGTGATTGCCAGTCCCAAGCTCATGAGTATGCCGGGTACGACGCCTGCGAGCAGGGTCTTGCCGACGCTGGTTTCAGCGGTAATGGCGTAGAAGACCAGCAGGATACTCGGCGGAATCATCGCGGCAAGTGTGCCTGCGCTTGCGACCGTTCCACTGGCAAGTCTGGCACTGTACCCCTGCTTGAGCATTGTTCCTGTAGAAGTGTGGGCAAGTGTGGCAGCCGCGGCAGTTGAAGATCCAGACACCGCTGCGAATCCTGCGCCCGCCAGCACCGCTGCGATACCGGTTCCTCCGCGAATACGGCCGATCAGTGTGCTCGCCGAATTGAAAAGGGTGTCCAAGACCCCACTCTTGAGAACGAGATGGGCCATGAGGATGAAGAGCGGGATCGCTGCGAGCGAATTGCTGCCGACCGAGCTCATTGGTATGACTTCGAAGACTCCGATGAGGTTCTCGCCACCGCCCAACCACAGCAGACCGATACCAGCAGCGCCGAGGATCGCGAAAGGAATAGGGACCTTGCTGAGGATGAGAACCAGGAGAATGACACTGATAGTGATGGCGATCATGAGTCTTCACCCTCGGTAGCAGGGGCATTGGTTGATTGTGAATCTGAAATGACGTTGGGGGTGTCGAGGATAGCGACGAAGAACAGGGCTGCAGCGCCCACTGGCTGACTTAGTTGCCATATCCATGTCGGAATCGGCATCTCGCTTGAACCCGGTGGCGGGGCATCGCCGAGAGTGAAAGAATCGACAACCGTCACCATTCCGCCGTAGGTAAGCGCCGCAGCAATGAGGAGGAGTAGTAGATGACCGATAATTCGGGCACCAGTGCGCCATGCGACTGGAAGCCTGTCGTAGATGAGCTCCGCAGTGACGTGCCCCGCGGTCAGATATAGCCACGGCAGCGCAAGGAAGACGGACATAGGCATGAAGATCCGCTCAACTGCGCTGATATTCCAGCCAAGAGGATTGGTGAAGACATAGCGCATCAAGGTTTCGGTCAGCATGACCAGCGCCATGGCCACGATCGCCACACCGGCAAGTGTCACGCTGATGACCTTGACGGTGTGGATCGTCCTCTGCATCGCCGACCCGTGGTCACTATTCATTTCGAGTTCCCTTCGTATCGAGCGATGAGGGCTTCGTAATCGGAGAGCACCTGTGAACCCGGCTTGCCGATCGAATCCATGTTCTCCGCCCACTGCTTGCGCACAGGCGCCAGCTTGTCGTCGAACTCCTTCACTCCCTGTGCATGCGGTTGATTGAAGTCGACCCCGTCCTCGCCGATCGTGTCGATTGCCGCCGGAGTCTCGCTATTCACCGCCCGGCACAGGCTGTTCTGGGCATCGTGGCCAGCTTTTTCGATTCGGTTCTGTAGAGCAGGGTCAAGATCGGTCCATGTTTCTTCGCTGATGACATATGGGATCGCGAATGCACCGATGTTCAGCCCTGTCGTCGAGTGGCCGAGAACCTCCTGCAACTTGTACGGAAGCACGCTGATGAAGGGGAAAGCCACGCCGTCAACAGTTTTCCGGGACAGCGCTTCGTACGCTTCGGATGCAGGCATGCTGACGGCTGCCGCGCCGAGGTCAGAGAGTGTCGCGTCGAGCGCTCCGCCGGAAGTTCTGATGTTGAGCCCGCGGAGATCCGAAGGAGAATTGATCTGGCGGCTGACCGTCAGAATCTCGTAGCTGGGAAGAACAGAGACCCAGAGAGGACGCAGGCCGCGCGGCGCATATTCCTCTTCGTAGAGGATTCCTCCCGGGGACATCATGTCGAACAGTGCTTGTGCGCCCACGCAAGAATCCTCAACCATCCCTGGCAGATCGGAGACACTCGACAACGGAAGTTGATCAGAGAGATATGCCGCCGAGGCGGGTGTGATGTCAAGAACTCCCGATCGGTTGAGAGACACCAGATCTCGCGGGGTTCCCATTTGTCCGGCCGGGTAATACGAGAAGTCGGCCGTCTCTTTTGAAGCGCCGTGAGATCCGGTGCCTCGGTGTGAGACTTCGTCCATGAAGACGCTGACCCCGGAGTCCGCGAAAATATGGGTGGGCGCATAGCTGTCGGCCAGTGACAGGGTTGTCTTCTCCGTAGTTGCCGCCGGGGCACAAGAGCTCAGTGCCGTTGACGCAAGAATGAGGACGGATAACAGTGCCGCTATGGCCCGCGTACGTGACTTCATTACACCTCCATTGGTATATGCGCACGAGGAGTACGTATAAACGAACACTGTAGACGAAAAGCGACCAGCCAACAAGAGTATTCTCGCTGGCTGGTATTCGGGTGGTCAGTGGTTTCAGCGCTCGGAGGACAGTTGGATGTGAGCCCGTAGGTGCTTGCGCATTACGTCTGCGGCGCGGAAGCCGTCACGGGACTTCACCGCAGAGAAGATGTGCTCATGGGCCTGTACTAGCTCCCGAAGCTGACCTGGTCCGAGAAGGTGGGGGTCGTCGGTGAGCGCTTCGATAGGGCCGATGAGTCCTTTGAGGATGGCAGATAGGGCCTGATTGTGACTTCCCAGCGCGATATGAAGATGGAAGTCTGCATTAGCCCGCAGGAACGCTGGTCGATCTGTTGGGTTGCCCACTGGGCGAATGGCTGCGGTCATCTCTGATTGGATTGCCGAGAGCTTGTCAATTTCCTCCCCGCTCATCCTGGTTGCAGCGAGTTCGGCGCAGTGGGGCTCAATGGCTAATCGAGTTTCCATCAGATCACGCTCCGCGATTCCTCCGGTACCGATGACCAGTTGTAGAGAGCTCGTGATTGAGTCCCCTTTCGGGGTGGTGACGAAGCTACCGCCGTTTCTGCCGATCTTTCTCTGGATCATCCCTTCGGAGGCTAGGGCCTGTAGCCCAGCGCGGATTGTGCTGCGGCTGAGTTCGTAGTGCACGGCGAGCTCACGTTCTGCGTCGAGCCTGGTCCCCGCGGGCAGGGTGCCGTCGAGAATTCGTGATCGTAGCTCGGCGACGAATCTCGATGTCTCGGTTGTTTTCATAGGGTCTCTCTTGAGTCTGACGATATCCTCGGTTACATTCTATATTGGTCCTACCAAATAATACGTAGCGGAGCACAACGCGCCACGAAATGTACGGAGGTCCGGATGGCACGGACGCCCGGATGAGAGGTTCGAATCTAGGCGCCGAGCACGATTCGCATGTGGCAATCGCATACGTCGCCTTGACCGACTGTATGGCAGCGAACTAATCGAGGAGATGACGATGGCGGATTTCGCCTTGACCGATGATCAGTTGATGGTGCGCGAAGCCGCCCAGGAGATCGTCGGTCGGTTTGACGACGAGTACTGGGCTGATAAGGATGCCAACCATGAGTTTCCGACCGAGTTCTACAACCTGTTGGCGGAAAAGGGGTGGCTCGGGTTGACGACGCCGACCGAGTACGGCGGTCACGGCCTCGGTATCACTGAAGCGACGCTGCTGTTGGAATCAGTTGCTGCTGCTGGAGGTGCGATGAATGCGGCAAGTTCAATACATATGACGATCTTCGGTCTGCATCCAGTCATCAAGCACGGCAGCGAGGAACTCAAAAGGGCCAATCTGCCTCAGATTGCTGAGGGCAAGATACATGTGTGCTTCGGTGTGACGGAACCTGATGCGGGACTAGATACGACCAGAGTGACCACTTTCGCGAAACGACGTGGGGACGAGTACGTCGTGTCGGGTCGAAAGGTCTGGGTTTCGAAAGCCATGGAATCAGACAAGATTCTCTTGTTGGCGCGCACGACGAAACGGGAGGATGTCGCGAAGCCGACCGACGGCATGACACTATTTTTCACCGATCTGGATAGAGACCATGTTCAGATCAATCCGATCAGGAAGATCGGGCGCAATGCTGTGTCCTCGAATGAACTTGTCATCGAGGATCTCGTCATCCCGGACTCGCATCGAGTGGGTGAAGAGGGGAAGGGATTCCAGTACCTTCTGGATGGACTGAATCCGGAGCGAATGCTTATTGCGGCCGAGGCTTTGGGGATCGGTCGTGCTTCGCTCGCTAAGGCGGTCAAATATGCAAATGAGCGAGTCGTCTTCGATCGGCCGATCGGTATGAATCAGGGGATTCAGTTCCCCCTGGCAGATTCCTTGGCGAAACTTGACGCTGCCGAGCTTGCCCTAAGGAAAGCCACCTGGACCTATGACCAAGGGCTGTCCAGTGGCCGTGAAGCGAATACTGCGAAGTACCTCTGTGCTGAGGCGGGTGTTGACGCAGCAGATCGTGCTGTTCAGGTCCACGGTGGAATGGGTTATTCCGAGGAATACCATGTGGGTCGGTACCTGCGTGAGGTCCGTTTGATGAAGATTGCGCCAGTGAGTCAGGAAATGGTGCTCAATTACCTTGGCTCGCACGTTCTTGGGATGCCACGCAGTTACTAAACTGTAAATCGAAATTCGTCGGGCTGCGAGAGAGGCGATTCTGCAGAATTTCTGGGCGCTTCGCTGGCAATCATTGGACTGGTGAGTTCGAATTCACGCCAGTGCGACGGCGTCACTGCTTGCAAGTTCACGGAGGGCCGTGAGCGCATCGTCGATAGCATCCTGTTGAGGATGGTCCGGGTCGCTGATGGCGTGGACATAACGGATCGGCTCGGGCGCTGCCAGGGGAACGATAACAACCCCCTCGGGAAGCTGATCGATGCCGAGGCGGGGGAGAAGCGTGACTCCCAACCCGCGGCTGACCATGTGGAGTGCGGCGACGAAGGTGTGTGCCTCATGTTTGAATTGCACTCGAATCCCGGCCCTGGCGCAGGCGTCGAAAAGGATCGTACGGCACGGGCCATCGCCTTGTTCGTTGTCGATCCAGGGAAGTCTCTCGATCTCGGTCAGGGATACCTCACTGCGAGTTGCGAGCTCGTGCCCCTCGGGAACTGCGACGACATACGGATCTTCCAGCAGGAAGCTGCAGTTGATCTGAGGCGGCAGTGCAGGTTCCCTGGTCTCTGTGATGACGATCTGAATATCGGATCGAGATTCATGCCACTGGCCCTCCGCCAGGCTCAGTTGGACGGCAGTATGCGGGTGTCTGTGCTCGAGGAAGAGGACCAGCTCCGGCATCCATCGGTTTCCAGCGCTGCTGAAATAGCTGATCGAAAGGCGGTTGACTCGACTGTCCTTCAGATCCGTGATGCGTTGCTGCAGCCGGCTTGATGAGTCGAGCACGCCGTCGACCTCACCCATGATGGCAGATCCGGTGTCAGTCAGACACAGGCCACGGCCCTGTCTTTGAAAGAGAGTCAGGCCAGAGTCCTGTTCGAGGAGCTTGAGATGATGGCTGACCGCCGAAGGAGACAGGCCGAGGTGCAGTGCCGCTGATCGCACCGAGCCGGTAGTCGCGACTGACTTGAATGATTGCAGCTGGACGACGTTAGTCATCCGTCTAATGTACGAGAATTCTGTACATATGTGCAATGGTGTGCGCTTTTCATTGACACTCGCCGGCAGAATAATCGTAAGCATGAAGGACAACTCAGCTTCCGGAAATTGCCCGTCGATGCAGTCGGCCGTGCCCACCAGCATGGACTTATCATCCGAATCGGACTCGTCACCCGAATCGGACTTCCCCGGCAATTCGCCCTCGGCGGACGAGCCGAGGGTCGCGACTGCCACGACTTCCTTGGCTGAGACGACTTCGACGACTTCGCTGACTGCGGCGACTGTACCGACTGCGGCGACTGTACTGACTGCGACTGCAGAGAATGCGAGCGGAGCAACGCCGCCCACGGGGTCAGCGTCTTCTCCGCGGATCCTGCCGTGGATCGCGGCACTGCTGACCATGGTCTTTTGGGCTTCCTCGTTCGTCGTCATCCGTGATGCGGCCGATCACTACACACCGGGACCAATGTCATTGCTGCGCATGAGCGCCGCTGTCGTCGTACTCTCCGCCTGGATGCTTTTCCGCAGGCCGAAGTTCCCGACATCGACGAGGGCGTGGGTGATCACGCTCATCTGGGGAGTAGCGTGGTTCGCCGGCTACACGGTTCTTCTCAACGCTGCGGAGCGGTCGATCGACGCTGGCACTGCGGCAATGATCGTCAATATTGCCCCGCTCATCGTGGCGATATTCGCAGGCTTGTTTCTCGGCGAAGGTCTCCCCTGGAAGCTCGTCGTAGGAATCGCTGTGTCCTTGGCAGGGATCGTGCTGATCACGATCGCCAGCTTCTCCGGCGTTGTCACCATTGGCGGCCTGCTCCTGAGCCTTGCGGCCGCAATCCTCTATGCAGCCAGCGTCCTACTTCAGAAGCACTTCCTGTCCCGGGATGATTCGGTGACGGTCACCTGGGCGGGGATTATGGCAGGAACGATTGCCTGCCTTGTCTTCACCCCTGATCTCATCACCGAGGTAGCCGATGCGCCGATGAACATCACCTTGCAGGTCATCTATCTCGGTGTTGTGCCGACCGCGATCGCCTTCAACCTGTGGGGATACGCGATCCGTTTCCTGCCCGCCGGTGTGCTCAGTTCCTCGAGTCTGCTCGTTCCGGCGCTCGTCGTCGTTCTTGCCTGGTTGGTCCTCGGCGAGGTTCCACCGCTGCTGGCTGCCCTCGGTGGAACGTTGTGCCTCCTCGGTGCGGCCTTCACGATTGTTCCGCAGATGCTGCGATCGTCTTCGAGGAGTTCGTCCTCGAAGCGAACCGGGCACAGTTGAGCTGTCTCCAAGTGAGCAGCCTGGAGCGGCGTGGAGCCGCCTGAGTCGTATGGCGTCGCCTGGATCCGAGTAACCAGGCGGGATCGATCAGCCCTCGGCTTTGCCCTGACGCCAATAGCCCATGAAGGCAATCTGCTGACGATCGACTCCGACCTCCTGGACAAGATAGCGACGCAGGCGTTTGACCGGTCCAGCCTCACCCGCGATCCAGGCGTAGAACGGGCGGGCATTCTTATCGGTGCCACTGGAACTGCTCTGAGCGGCCTGCGTGAGTGCCGTCGGGACGTCCCACAGGATCTGTTCGTCGATGTTGACGTCGTCGAGGTCAATGGGTGCAGTACCCGAGGCTCCCGCACCCACTCCGGCGAGGACTCGGTTCTCGACACGGACAGCGTCACGGACGGCCAGCTCGAGCAGCTGACCATGGTCAGCGCTGCCGCGGGGGAGCCACTGGATCTCGAACCCTGCGGGAGCCTCCAGCTCAAGAGCATCCTCGGCGGTAGGGACCTCGAGAATCGCCTTGCCCTGTACCTCGGAGCCCTTGAGTGATTCGAGGATCGAAGCGATCGCGGGTATTGCAGTCTCGTCACCGGCGAGGAGGATGGTGTCAGCATCCTCCGGCGCGAACTCGATTCCGGCCGTGGGCCCTTCGGCGTGGCGCGAAGGACCGATGACGTGCAGTCTGTGACCGACTTGAGCGTTCTGTGCCCAGGCGGCAGCAGGCCCAGAGTGGCCCTGATCGTCGGTGTGGCGGACCATGTCGACGACGAGTTCGCGCGTCTCCTCGCGCCATTCGCGCACCGTGTAGGTGCGCATCTGACCGCGTTCATCCGGGTTGAGCTGCAGCCATGCCTGATACCAGGACACACCGGAATCGGGGTCCTGTTCATCGAGGAAGCGAAGAAGATCGAACTTCGGCTTCGTTTCTCCGGCCGAGGGAATGATGAGTTTGAATCGCAGATCACGCGGGTGGCCGCTGCATCCGAATTCCCTGAGACCCTCTCCGCCGAATGTGACGCGACGGAAAATGGGGCTCAGATCTTCGACGCCGACGACGGTGGCGTCGAAGGCGGTGATGGGTGCTTGTGACACAGGTGCTCCTTGTGCCCTCGTTGTGGCGAGGAACTCGGTACGGTCGCCTGCCGAAAGACTCTTCCTGCAGGCGATGTGGTGCAACGTTCATAGACCAGTCTACGCGAAGTTAGTAAGGATAGCCTGTCCAAATGGTGCTACGGTGTTCTCGACGGGTCCAGAGCGCGCAATTCGGTGAAGATCGGCTGCGCGCCATACGAGGTCATCACCTTCGTGCCGAGGCCGAAACATGTGCTCATGCGCCGTCACTGAACAGCGCCTTCAAGTAATTAGGTCGGCGCCATCAAGGAAGTGAGTCGGCGGTGAGCAGCCCAAGTGAATATTGATCCAATCCTCAACCGATTCCCACGATCCCAACACAGACGAATACCGGAAGGTCATCCATGCGCCGCCGCCAGTTGCTCGCGTTGTCCGTACTTGCCCCATTTGCCCTAGCCGCATGCGGCAGCCCCGAGAGCGAAGCCGCAACGACAACCGGGGCGAAAGGTTTCTCCTACAGCCCGAAGGGCTATGACGGACTCACCATTGAGTTGGACCATCCGGCTGAACGGGTCGCCATGGACTTCTACTCCGCAGCCGCACTCGCCCCGTACGGAATCAAACCGGTAGCCGTCTATGGGTTCGGCCAGGATGAGTCCCCGGGGAAGTCGTTCGACCAGACGGGTGTGGAGATCGTCGGCACCGATATGGAGTTCGATCTCGAAGCTCTCGCGGCGACGAATCCCGACGTCATCATCGCCTATGGCAACGACAAGGGCGATGGGTGGACATGGTGGGACGACAAGCTCAAAGACCAAGTGGCGAAGCTCGTTCCGTTTGTGCCGGTCAAGCTCGACGGAGGAACGCCGGATGACATGTTCGCCCAGTATGCCGCGATCGCCCGTGCGCTCGGCAAAGACACCGAAACCGGAGAGATTGCTCGGCAGCGCAAGCGGTTCGAGGCTGCTCGACAGAGAATCCGCGACATCACCGCCGACAGGGACTGGCTGACCGTGCTGCTCGCGAACTTCAGCGCCGAGATCAACTACACAGCCAAAGAGCTGGGAGTCGCGAAGATGCTCACTGACGACGGCCTGAACCTCGTCGGACCGGAGTCAGGGGCGGACACCAGTTGGGCCGAAGTCTCCTGGGAGAAGATCAGCGACTACCCGGCAGACGTCATGCTTATCCACGATGCATCGACGGACTACGAGGACAATCCCGTCTTCAAGAGCCTGCTCCCGGTCAAGCACAGGCAACTCGGCACCTGGGACGACAAACGTGCCTACACCTACGACGGATACACGCAGTGGCTCGGCGAGCTCGCGGACGTGTTGGAGAGTGCGAAGGACGTCCACAAGGACTGAGTCTGTCGAAGTGGCAGGCTGCGCCCGCACTTAGATGAGGCGTGGGGATGTTCTGCGTCCAGGAGAGTGTGCCCATCGGAGGCATTCTCGATAGAGGCATCACGGTTCGCTCAATCCGGTTCGGTGAAACAGCCGGTAAGAATGCTTGTAGGAACGCTGCTGAGACGTTGGTGAGTCAGTGTCGAACCGACTTTGTCTCTCAGTATTCAGCAGCCCAGGGGTCGACCGAAATGTGACGGAGCGACTTTCCGGAGTCGTCGAGCAGGCGCCCATAGACCTTGAACGTGTGGGTGTTGATCGCGCGCTGGACAACATCAACTGGATGCTCGAGATCCGTCAGCTTAGACATGAAATTGTCCCCGTCGATCAGGTCTCTCAACCCTGCAACAACGATGAGATTGGCAGTGCTGGCGACCGAGGCGCAGAACCGGGTCTCCTTCCAGGCGCCTATGCGAAATGCGAGTTGTTCAGCGTGCTCCGGGGCGGTCTTCAACGAAAGAACCATCGCGATGGGAAAGTCGAATACCGGCCGGGCGATATCGCAGCGAAAGACGATCTGCCGCTGATCGACGAGTCTGCTGATCATCCGCTTGACGACCGGTGCAGTCGTCTCCAGCGCTTGTGCCACCTCTGTCAGCGGTCTCCTTGCGTCGGCTCCCAATTCGAGGAAGAGGCGGCGAAAACGGACGGACGGGGCCACGGGCGACTCACTCGCAGAGTTTCGTGCACGTTGAAGTTCTTTGACTGCAATCGATCGCGAGCCGCCTTTGCGACGCCACGATTCCACGTCGATGATGCCCTGCCTCCAGTCGACTCCTCCTGCAATCTGATGAAAGAGATTGATCCGAACTCGTTCGCACAGTCGAAGTTCTGGGAGTCCTTGGTCGATGCGATTGAGAACTCCTTCCAGAGAAACCCCGATGACAATGCAATACAGGTTGAAGTCGCCGGTCGTCGAACCGACTGTGATGACATCAGGGTGTTCGCAGAGCTGGTCGATCAGCGGCTGAAATTTGTCTGACCAGCAGCCCATCTCAATGAATGCTCCTTGTGAGGCCGCCGGGTGCAAGGCGACTCCGGTCCACGCGAGTCCCATTTCGTTCAGGCTCCGCCAGCGTCGCGAAACTGAGACTTCGGATCGCTCAACCAGTTCGCCGATCACCGGCCATGGCACTCGAGGATCAATCTGGAGGGCATCGGTGATGTCGAGATCCACGGCGTCGACAGTGGGACCGGCCATCTGAGCAAGTCCTCTCCTAGAGCTGGCTTCCAGCTGCAAATAGATGCAAACAGATGCCCCAAAATAGCGATTTCCAACGATTTGATCAATCGTAATGACTCAACACTACTGTGTCATCAGTGTTGAGAGGAGAATCCATGTCGAACACAGGAACCGCTGCCACGAATGGAATTGCCAGTGACAAGGAAGTCGCTGTATTCAAGAAGATCAACCGTCGTCTTCTGCCCTTCCTATTGATCTGCTACACATTCGCATATCTCGATCGGGTGAATATCGGGTATGCGAAGCTGCATATGCAAGCCGAAATACCTGGACTGACCGAGGCTGTCTTCGGAATCGGCGCAGGCCTGTTCTTCCTCGCCTATGCCAGCCTCGAGATCCCAAGCAATCTGCTCATGAATAGGGTCGGCGCTCGCAAGACCATTACCCGAATCATGGTGCTGTGGGGAATCACCTCGGCATCCATGCTCTTCGTGACGAACGAAACGATGTTCTATGTCATTCGCATTCTGCTCGGCATCTTCGAGGCCGGATTCGCTCCGGGGATCATTCTCTATCTGACGTATTGGTACCCCGCTCGGAAGATGGCTTCGGTGATGGGCATCTATATGCTTGCGGGACCCATCGGGGCGATCATCGGATCGGCCGGATCCGCCATGATCATTGCAGCGACAGACAACTTGGGCGGGCTTTCAGGGTGGCAGTGGATGTTCCTCGTCCAAGGTCTGCCGTGTGTTCTGCTCGGAGCGATATTCTGGCTGTTCATGGTCGATCGACCCGAACAGGCCAAGTGGCTCAACGACGGCGAGCGTCAGATCATACGAGACCAACTGTCGCGGAGCCAGTCCTCGCAGCATACGAGCAGCTTCCTGGTGGCGTTGAAGAACCCGACTGTCTACATCATGGCGGTCGCCTATTTTGGAATCATGTGCGGGATCTATGCGGTCAGCTTCTGGCTGCCGACGATCCTGTTGGAGAACGGCATCACCGACACCTTCTCCAACGGCCTCCTATCATCGATTCCGTATCTCGTTACCATCCCTGTGATGATCGTTCTGACCCGTAGCTCCGATCGCTTCGGCGAGCGGACTTGGCACAGTATTGTGCCCACGATCGTCGCGATCCTCGGACTCACGGTCGCTGCCTACACCGCATCGAATTTCGGGGTGTCGTTCATCGCGCTCATCGTCGCGATTGCCGCAGTCTGGGGTGCGTACACGGTCTTTTGGGCCGTGCCTGCCCAGCATTTCGGCGGAACGGCTGCTGCAGGTGGAATCGCCTTCATCAATACAGTCGGAATCCTGGGAGGATTCGTCGCCCCCACGATCATGGGGTTGGTCAAGGAAGCAACCGGCAGCACTCAGGGTGGACTCCTCACAATGGTCGGCCTGCTCGTGGTTTCTGTGGTGGGACTGGCCGTCCTGCCGCGTGCAATGAATCGCGAAGTCCAGAAACTCGGGGGGATCTGAACATGCGAACACTCATCACCCACGCATTTCTCGCCGACGGAGAGAACCTATCGACAGAGCCGAAAGACGTTCTCATCGAAGGCCAGACTATCGCTCATATCGCGCGCGCCGGAACTCTGGGCGCCCGGCTGGGTGAACACCATATCAATGCTGATGGTCGGTTGCTGGCGCCAGGATTTATCGATACTCACGCCCACGCGGATCACTCTCCGCTCCGGGCAGAGGATGACACCTCCAAGATCCTGCAGGGTGTGACAACCGAGATCAACGGCAATTGCGGCTTCAGCATGGCACCCATCAACGAACTCCACTCGGACGATTTCAACTCGCTGGTTGAGAGAATATTTCCGCCTCAGGAATGTACTTGGAGCGATTTTTCCAGTTATGTAGCTGCTCTCGAAGAGGGCGAATTCGTGACGAATTTCGCGTCGCTGATCGGGCACAACACGATCCGAGTCGCCGCGATGGGAGCGGAAGACCGAGATCCCTCGACGGCCGAGATGGCGACGATGGAGCGCTTGGTCGATGAGGCGCTCGAGATGGGTGTTGCCGGTCTGTCCACTGGGTTGATCTATCCCCCTGGAGTGTTCAGCAGTTCGGAGGAGATCACCCGCTTGGCGAAACGACTGCCTCCGAACGCCGTCTACGCGAGCCACATGCGCAATGAGAGCCGATACCTGTCTGAAAGTGTGCGTGAGACTCTTGCCATCGCCGAGTCTGCGGGCACCAAGTGCCACATTTCGCATCTGAAGATGGCCGATCGACGGCAGCCCGGAAAGCTCGCTGAGGTGCTTGCCGAGATCGACTCCAACCGAGTTCAAGGTGTGCGTGTCACTCAAGATATCTATCCTTACACGGCTGCCAGCACGATGCTGGCAGCGCTGTTGCCCCCGTGGATGCATGATGGCGGATCGCGCGTTCTGCTGGATCGACTGAATTCACCTGAACTTGTGCAGGCGGCGAGCCGACAGATCGGTGACCCTCAATCGACGTTCGAGAACTACGGACTGCAGGCCGGCTGGGACAACGTCGTCATCGCGAGCACTGGGTCGCACCGATTTGAAGGTCAGTCCATCGAATCCCTGTCGCACAGCCTTCGGCTCGACCCGGTTTCTACCGTGGCGTCCATACTTCGCGAGGAGAATCTGAAGGCGACGATGATTGTGCACGCGATGAATGAATCAGATGTGGAGACGGCGCTGCGCCATCCACTCACGATGATCGGCACGGATGGCCTTCCTGTGGGTACTGGTGGAAGACCGCATCCTCGTGGGTATGGGTCGTTTCCACGCGTCCTTGACCACTATGTGCGCCAGCAGTCCGTCATCTCTCTCGCAGATGCGGTACGGAAGATGACCGCGCTGCCAGCGGATGTATTCGGTTTGGTCAACCGCGGTCGTGTCCGGGTTGGCCATGTGGCCGACCTTGTTCTCTTCGACCCCGAGACAGTGGTCGACAACGCCACATTCACTCAGCCGACGCTGGCACCATTGGGCATTGACGAAGTTCTCGTTTCTGGCGAGCACGTGGTCGAGAATGGCCAATGGATGGGTCGAAGGGCGGGAAAGTACATTGCCGCCCAGTACTGAAATGGTCCACACCAACGCGAATCGGAGTCTGCCAACATGCCCTCTCAATCACAGCATCAACCGCAACCTCAGCCGCGGCCGCAGCCTCCACCGCAGCCGGGGGTCGATTTCGATGCTGCCGACCCGATAATCCGGTCCCTGGCTGCTGGTGAACCGACTTTCTGGTTGCGCACCGACCTCGATCCCAGTGCCGACGTACTGCAGAATATGGCCGCGAACGAAGAAACTGGAGTGGAACACCACGCCGATGTAGACCCGACCGTTATGAATCGAGCCGCCCAGCGCTTCGAACGGTTCGCGCCGTGGTTCGCCGAAACCTTCCCGGAGACTGCTGCCGCCGAAGGAATCATCGAATCCCCGCTCGTCCCTGCCGATGCTGCGCAGGCGGATCTCAACGAGCGCCTCGGTGTCGAACTGCCCGGCAGACTGTGGCTCAAACGCGACGATGCTCTTCCGATCAGCGGATCGATCAAAGCGCGTGGTGGTTTCCACGAGGTCCTCGAATACGCCGAGGTGGTCGCCGCCGGCCACAGACTGAACCCGAACGATCCCGCCACCTACAGCGCCGAGGAGTTTCGCGCGCTCGCCGCAACTCACCGGATCGTCGTCGGTTCCACCGGAAACCTGGGACTGTCGATCGGCATTCTCAGTGCGGCACTCGGCTTCGCCGCCTCGGTGCACATGTCGGCCGACGCTCGAGAGTGGAAGAAGGAGCTCTTGCGCAGTCATGGTGTCGACGTCATCGAACACTCTGGAGACTTCGTCGAGGCAGTGTCGGCAGGCAGAGCGTCCGCCGAAGGGGCACCGCGCACTCACTTCGTCGACGACGAAGACTCACGCAGTCTCTTCGCCGGGTACTCGGTGGCCGCTCTGCGTCTCAGAGACCAGTTCGAAGCCGCACAAGTGACAGTCGACGCTGAACACCCTCTCGTCGTGTACTTACCGTGCGGAATCGGCGGCGGCCCCGGCGGCGTGACCTATGGACTCAAACAAGTCTTCGGTGACGATGTGCACTGCATCTTCGTGGAGCCGAGCCAAGCACCCGCCATGTTCCTCGGCGTTCGTACCGGTCTGCACAGCGAGATCTGCGTCCAGGACATCAGCCTCAGCGGGGCCACGGCCGCCGACGGTTTGGCTGTGGCGCGCCCCTCGCGCTTCATCGGTCCGGTCATCAGCCCTCTGATCTCCGGATTCGCCACTGTCTCCGACGAGGCCATCAAGGCAGGCGTCGGTGTGCTCCACCAGACCGAGGGGCTCGATGTCGAGCCTTCTGCGACGGCGGGACTCACCGTTCCCTGGCGAACGATGGACCACCTCGGCGAGGGGTCGCGCCATGCCGATGCCACTCACTTGGTCTGGGTGACCGGAGGGGCCATGGTGCCCAGCGAGGAGCGCGAACACTATGTGGCTGAGGGGCTGAACCTGCTGTCGACGATCCAGCCCTGAGCAGTGCCACCCAACCGTGAGTAGAGGGAGCCAGCCCTGACCGGAGCGACCCGGCCCTGATCAGAAGTCGTACGGGTCGCCCTCGATGTTGATCACGACCTTGCCGTCGACGATCTCAGCGGTGCCGTCGACCGAGAACGTCACCGTGTCGTCAAAGGTGTCTGATTCATCGAAGAACGAGTCGTACTTTCCCGTCACAAACGCCTCACCTGTCGTCTCTGTCGAGATCGGCCAGGCGGGTCCGGCGTTGGGCCCGGTGGATTCCTCGGGGTCGAAGTAGCCTTCGCCCGAAGGATCGCCCACGCTGGCCGTCGGATACGAGGAGATCGACCATTTGATGTTCGTCGCGTCGTAGCTCTCGGCGCTGTAGGAGCCGAAGGGGCAGCCATCGGGCTGTGCGACGGTCTTCTTGGCGCAGCTGTCGATGAGAGTCTTGATCTGCTTGTTCACCTCGGTGCGGAAGGCATCGGTGGGCTGGGCCGCGAGCAGCGCAGGCTCGTACCCTTCCATGTCGCCTTCCTCGGCGAAGAATGCTCGGGCCTCGATCTCGTCTGCAGATACCAGTTCGGTCACTTCAGAGAGTCCGATGGTGTACATTCCCGGGAAAGCGGGAAGGGCGATGCCGTATTCGCTGGTCTCGATATCGATGCCGTTGATCTTGACCTTGCTCAGACCGGGAGTCTCGACGGAGAGGTAGAAGAGCTCGGGCGCCTGCAGCCTCCAGTCGTCGAAGAACAAGGCCTTCTTGCCCGCCTTATGCAGAGAGAAGTTCGTCGTGCCCTTGCTTCCCCCGACGTCGTAGGTCGCGGTCACTGTCGCCGAGTTCCCGTTGACATCGGCATCGTCGACGGTGACGTCCTTCGGCAGGGCCTTTGCGGCGCCAAGGACGTCGTTCGTCAGCAGCTGCCGCTGCTCTGTGGGCACGTCGACATCGGCCATCTTCAGCGCGCCCTCGGCATCGCCATCGGAGAGTTCGGAGAAATACTTCTCTACGGCGGCCTCAGGACTGAAGGTGTTCCCGTTGACCTGCGTGACGACGATGAGTGCCGCGACGATCGCGAGTACGGCCGAGCCGCTGATCACGCCGACCAGAGTCGCCTTCTTCTTGTTGAAGGGTTGGGCAGGTGCGGTTCCCGGAGGCGGGGGCGAGCCGGGCCCGGCATAGGCGCCGTTCGGGGGAGCGGGCATCGGATAGGTGGCACCTGCAGGTGGATACGCGCTAAGTTCCCCTGGAGGTGGATACGCGCTAAGTTCCCCTGGAGGTGGATACGCGCCAGGTTCCGCGTGCGCTGAGGGCCCTGACTGCGGGACGCTTGGGTCGGCCGAAGCAGCGGCCCCGGTACCGGCAGCAGCAACGGCACCAGCGCCGGCAGTTGTCGTACCGGCTCCGGCACCAGGGCCAGCGACGGCGTCTGGATGGATGAGGGGATGGCGTGGTTCGCTCATACCCAGCGCCTGACCCCAGTGTGGGTGGACGGCCCGTCCGGCGAAGAATTTCGCGAGGGCCGGAACGGTCAGGACAAGCCGCGGGCCGAGGGTCCTCGATAGAACCTCGATGACAACGCCCCAGAGGGCGAAGAGGAGGAACGACCAGGCCAGAGGGCCGACACCAGCGCGGGCGGTGCCGAAGCCATCGAACATCGACGCAGCCGCGGCTGACCCCTCCAGATGGATGCGGAGGGGGACAGCCAGCACGGAGACCAGTCCCCAGATAGCGCAGAACGCCAACGGAATCTTCCACGCAGTGGACCATTGCGCCTTGTCCTCCCCGGCGACTGTCCAATAGGGACGGCGAGTCACGGTGGCGACAAGGGTTGCGACAAGGACGGCGGCCACGACCGCCAGCAGCCCGATCCACAGTTGCCCGGGTGCCTCGCGGCTGAAGATGGTCAGTGACTCCGAGAACCCGCGGGAGTCGAAGCCCATCATGTCTCCCTGAGCCGAGGCGCTGACTCCGCCGAGGTGGACAAGCATGGTGAGGATCAGACCCACATTGATGAAGAGCGCTGGAATCGTCTGCCAGGGCATGTCAAAGGACAGCGGAATGATGAAGACTGCGACGATCGACAGGGCAAGGGTGGCGACAATGAGGTGGGTCCACGTCACGAGAATGGGCGGGACGAGCCACCGCAGGAAGGGAGCACCGATGGCCTCGCTGCCCTTGAAGTGCCCGGCGATCCTTGCGCAGATGCTGGTGATGAGGACGGTGAGCAGCGGCAGGAAGAACGAACGGACGGTCACGGCGGAGAACTCGAGATCGACCACCCCGCCGCTTTCTGTGATGGAGAAGCGCGCCGCAAAGATCAGTTCGAGAAGAAGCAGAACGAAAGCCATCGACAAGGTCGTGATCCCGATGCGGATCCAGGTGACGCCGCGATTGGGTGACGGCGATTTGAGCTCGCTGCGCTTCGTGAACCACCACAGCACACCGATGACGATGATGGTGATGAGCAGCGGTGCTCCCGAGGCGAAGAGGCTGCCCGACGCCTGACCCATGTCTCCGGCCTGCACGTTGAAGCGGAATACAGCCGAACCGAACAGGGACATTGCCAGCAGGACGAAGGGCAGCGCGTAGCTGATTCCGTCGGTGTTGAAACCGGTCTCTTCAGCGAGAGTGGTGAAGTCGCTCATCGAGGTGAGCAGCGCCGAGATGATGATCGAGACGATGATTCCAGCCAGCAGGGCCAGCCCAGGCGGGATCAGGGCGCTGCGCCATGTGGCTCCCTGGCTCAACGCAGACAGGTACTTCGCCGCCGACGGAGACATCTGAGGCTGAGGGTATTGGGGAAGCTGAGGATAGGGAACTCCTTGCGGCTGACCGCCGAGGTGGCCGCCGGGCTGGTTGCCCATGTGCCCACCCGGTTGGCTGCCGGAGTATCCACTCGGTTGGCTTCCCGGGTGCCCATTCGACTGACTGCCCGAGCGAGAGTAGTACGAGTTCGGGTCGGGATGCTGCTGCCCGATGGGAGCGCCGTACGCAGGATATGGCGAGTCCTGGCTAGAGGCTGGCGAGCCCTGGCTAGAGGCTGGGGAGTGCTGGCCCGGGTGGGGTGATCCCATTTCTGGAAATGGGGATGGGGATGGAGCTGGGGATTGCGTCTGCGGTTCTGAGTCATAGAGGTGGGACTGCTGCTGGTTGCTCTGGTTCCAGCCAGGCGCGAACCGCGCTGTGGAGTCCGAATCGTCGTTGTTCGAGTCAAGCCCGGCTGCAGGGGAGGGCGTCTCCGAGCCAGACGCCGCAGAAAGGGAGGGCTCGGGCCTCTTCGTGGCGGGTGAAGTCTCTGTGCTCTTCGGCTCTTCTGAGTTAGTGCTGTCCGGCTCGTCAACGGCAGTGCTGTCCGACTCTTCTGCGGCTCCGTTGTCTTTGGCGTCGTGAGATGAGTCGCTCATGAGTGGTCCTTCATCCGTGTGGGTCTGCTTCGATGCAGGCGAGGGGTGTGTATTTGGATATAAGCCAATATGCGAGCGCATATTCATTTTGTAGTGGCAATCCTATATTAGGCTTGTGAAACCATGGACGTTGTCCTCAAGGACTCATTTCGCAAAGAAGGATCGAGAGCCGCTGATGAGTGAGATTCCACCTCCACCCGGGAGTGGCCGCGACCCTGCGTGGAACGGCAACGGTCAGCAAGGACACGGGGCGAACCCACCGCAGCGGCAACCCAACACAGGGTGGAATCAGCAGTCGGAAGCGGGCTGGAACCAACAGCCCGATACTGGCTGGGGTCAGCCGGAAGAGCGTGTCAGCAATGGTTGGGGCGAAGGGCCTCCTGTGGCTCCCACCGCGTCCCCGTACCCCAGGCCGAAGCGCCCGCAGAGCGAATCCGCTTCGGCCCAGGCCCCACATGGCCAGTATCAACAGTATCCACAGCACCAGCAGTACCCACACCACCAGCAGTACCCAAATCACCAACAGGCACCGTCACAGAACTCCAATGCCCACTATGCGCAAGGGCCTGATGCCGCTGCACCGGCTGGGAAGTCCCGCAGTCGGAGAGGGCATATCGCGATGGGCGTGGTTCTCATCGTCGTTGTCGCTCTCGGAATCGGATGGGGCGCAGCGACTCTGTTCGGCAAGGGCTCTGACGGCGACACGGTCGCCGCACCCGCCGCATCGGAGGCGCAGAGCCCGGGAAGCGAGGCCTCATCAAGCCAAGGTCCCTCAGAGAGTCCCGATCCCTCGGAATCACCAGCCCTGTCGGATGACCCGGCGAAGGCACTTGAGCAGCTGATCGAAAAAGACAGACCCAGCGTCAAGGCTGACCTCAACGGGAAATGGGTGCCGCAGCTGAGTTCGAAGAAGCTGGGTCTTGAGGCCGAAGGGAAGACCTGGAAGGAAAAGGACATCCTCGCCGAACACCAAGGGCTGCGGGAGGAGTTCCCTCGCGTGCAGCTGGTGTGGTCTGGTGATTTCGCCAGCTTCAAAGAAGACGACTTCTGGGTCACGGTCGTGGGAATCGGATACGACGATCCGGAGGAGGCACTGTCCTGGTGCTCATCGCACGGTCTTGGCGCCGACTACTGCTATGCCAAGCAGCTCAACACCTCAGGTGGGATTGATGGCACAACCCGGCTCCAAGACTGAGCGTGACCCTGAGCGACCGTGGCGACCCTGACTGACAGTGACACTGACTGACCGTGTCACTGCCCGGTCGAAGCTGGGCCCGGCAGTCGGACCCCGACCAGCAGTCGGGCCCGTCTGCGCAGTCAGGCCCGTCGGTGGTTGCGCACCAGGTACACGACGATACCGATGGCCAGCCACACCGCACCGATGATCAGGGCGAGGGGATTCGCGCTGACGAGGACGATGGCGAGCAGGACGGCGCCGATGATCGGAATCGCCCCATGGGTGAACCAGCTCGGAGTCTCGGAACCCTGGCGTTTGACGAGGAAGTAGCCGACCACTGAGGCCTGTACGAATATGAACGCGCTCAGAGCGCCGACGTTGACGATGGACGTGAGTTGGTCGAGACCGTCCGCGCGGGTCGTCGCCCAGCCGGCGACGATGACATTGCCGACGGCCGCGACGAGGATTCCCTTCCACGGAACACCGGTCCGCGGCGACACCTGACCAAGGAACTTCGGCACCTGGCCGTTGCGGCCCATGTCCATGAGGATTCGTGATCCGGCGGCCTGTCCGATCATGGCGGAGAACGCCGCACCGACGGCCTTGGCCAGGGCCAGCAGCCACTGCACCCACGTCCCGAGGGTGGCATCGACGGCATCGTAATACGCTGCGCCCTCCAACTCAGGGTTGGCCTGCAGCTCGGCAGGAGACACCGGCGAGAGCAGACTACCCACCCAGGTCTGCGCCACGAAGAAGACGCCGGCCAGAACAAGGCACACCAAGGTGGCGCGTCCGACGATCTTCGGCCCGCCCTTGGCCTCCTCGGCGAATGTCGCCAGAGAATCGAAGCCGAGATAGGACAGAACAGCCACGGACACTGCGGCCAGAACTGCAGTGATCGAGAACGCGCCCACGCCCGTGAGCGGGGACAGCCAATCTCGGCTGGGCCCGTTGGCTGCCAGATAGATGATGCCGAGAACGAGGACCAGCCCGAGCACGAGCACTTCGATGACCACCACGAGCGTGATCACCCGTGAGGCGATCTTCACGCCGGCAAGGTTGAGGCCGGTGGTGAGAATGACGGCGATGCCGGTGAACAGCCACACGGAAATGCTCGGAAAGATCGAGTTCAGAGCGATGCCCGTGAACAGATACGCCACGGATGGAATGAACAGGTAGTCGAGGAGGATCATCCATCCGGCGGTGAATCCTGCACGCGGGCCGATTCCCGCCGAGGCGTAGGCGAAGACCGTTCCTGCCCGCGGAATCTCCCGCGACATCCGCATATAGCTGACCGCAGTGAACGACATGACGATCGTGGCCACGATATAGACGAGCGCAACGGCACCGCCCGAGTTCGCGTCGAGCGTGCCGAAGACGCCGACCGCAGCCGCCGGTCCGATGAATACCAGGCCGATGAAGACGAGTTCGGTCAGTCCGATGCTGCGGCGAAGTTCACCCGCTTTCCCTGCTGATCCAGTGGATCCTGTACCGCCGGTGGATCCTGTACCGTCGGTGGATCCTCCGGATCCTTCGGCAGACGTGCTCATGCTTTGCCTGCCAGTTCCGTGGCCACAGCCAGGTCCTCCCACGACATGCCGGAGCCCTTGAAGATGACCGTCTGACCCGCATCGGCGCTGACCTCGCCGTTGCTGAAGCGCTTCATCGTCACGAGCGAATCCGCATCCAGCGCCCCATCGGAGATCGCGAGGACGACGTCCCCGCCCTCCCGCAGCACTGTGCTGAGGTCTTCGACCACGACCATCGCCGAGGTGAAGAGCTCAGCTGGCAGCTCACGCGAATGGGGATCGTGGGATCCGCACGCCATGACCACAGCACCGGGTCTGACCAGATCTGATGAGAACAGGGGTTCGCTCGCGGTGGTGGCGGTGACGATGATGTCGGCGGCGCGCAGTGCTGAGTCCACCTCGGCGGTCTGCGCTTCGAGCACCCTGCCGCGGTCACGGGCATCGGAGGTGACCTGATCGGGGGAGCGGACGACGAAGGCGACATCGGCGAGCTCGACATCGAGGACATCGGCGATCGTGTCGACATGCCCCACACCCTGCGGGCCGGCGCCGAAGACCACGACTTTGACCGGCCGAGTGAACCTGGTCAGGGCAGGTTCGATCGCAGCGACGGAGACCGCCGGGGTGCGCAGGGTCGTCAGCGCCGCACCATCGATGACGGTTCGCAGCTCGAGGGTCGCGCTGTCGTACATGAGGTACTGGGCCATGATTCGGGGGAGGCCGCGTTCGGGATTGCCGACGGAGACGCCGGCGAGTTTGACGCCGACCCAGTCGCCGATCTCCGAGGGCATGAAGATCATGTTCCCGGCAGAGATGTCGGTGATCGTGCGCGGGATGTCATCGGCGGGGTCGAAATCGCTCGCCAACGCTGCACGCAGGGCGGCGACCGCCTCGGCGGGGGAGAGTGCGGCGAAGACAGCTTCGGCATCGAGGTTCTTCACTTCGTCCATCGGTGAGCACATCCTTCGTGATTGGGCCTGGGGGCTGGCTTCTTGCCATCGACCTTATGCCACCCCCGGTCGGCGTGTGAATGCTCTTCAGGATGCGAAAGTCCGGGTGAGCGCGTCACCATCTCGTCACATGAGCACGGGTGTCCAGCGTCGAGGCGCGTCTACGATGGAGAGCGACAGTGGTCAATGGTCGAAGACTGGTGGTCGGCCAGGTGAAGGCGAAGGGTGAATGTGACGATGGCTCGGGAGAATTTCGGAATGCCGCAGCGGCCGGTGCCGCAGCAGCCGGTGGCACAGCACCCGAGGTCGCGGTACGTCGCTCCGCAGCACCCCATGCCACGGCTGCCCTCGGTGGTTCCGGGGATTCTGTTGATTATGGCGGGAGCCCTCGGTGTGCTGCTGGCGATCGGAATCATCATGATTCCCGGCGTGCTGTTCCTGTTCGGTGGTGGCGGCAACGTCGATGCCTTCAATGACTTCGCCTCCGGTTTCGTCATCACCGCAGTCATTGTGGGCGTGGTGTCACTGGCGGCTCTCGTCACCGGAATCGTCCTCGCGGTCCGCACCGCGAAGAAGCGTCGTCGCATCAGGCACGCGGCCATGGGCTGGCCGTCGTACCGGTGAGGTTCACACCCCGCGGTGAGCCACCGAGGCTGCGACCTCGTGGAGGATCCCGAGCGCGGCGGCGATGATCGGCTGGCCGGCAGACCCGCTGCGTACCCCGGTGAGGATCTTCCGGGACGGTACCGGATCTCCGCGCAAGGGCACGCGGGCCACATCGTAGCCCTCGGGCAGTCTGGCCAGGCGGGGGATGAGCGCCACCCCCAATCCGGCAGAGACCAGGGCCGCTCCGGTCTCCCACTCCCGCGACTGATGGGCGTTCTCGGGGAAGAAGCCGGCGGCCGCGCAGGCTGTTCGCACCAGCCGGTAGTAGGGCGAACCCGGGCGGTCGAGGATCCAACTCTCCTCAGCAGCCTCACTCAGTGACACCGCCGAGCGAGTGGCCAAGCGGTGATCGCTGCGGACGAGGAGGTCGAGCCGGTCGCTGACCAGCGCATTCTGCTCGAACCGGATGTCGCTGCGCGGCGGCAGCGGGTCCGTGGCCACGACGACGGCGATATCTGCCTGCTCGGTGACGAGGAGTTCGAAGCACTCCTCCGGCTCGGCCTCGATGATGGTGACCTGAGAATCGGGGAAAAGTTCGTTCACCTTCTCCGCAGTCGGTGGCAGCAGCGCCGCCGCAGCCGTCGAGAAGCCGCACAGGCGCAGTCGCCTCTGCTGCATGGGGCTGCCCGCATCGGCCTCGGCGAGTTCGCCGCGAATCTCCTCCCACCGGGTGAAGAGCTCCTGTGTCCGCTCAAGGAGGAGCTGGCCCACAGGGGTCAGAACGAGGCCTCTTCCGCGCTGTTCGAGGATGGGCAGACCGAGGTCCTTGGACAGGGATCGCAGCTGATGAGACACGGCGGAAGGGGTATATCCGAGGCGGTGTGCGGCCTCGGTGAGAGTTCCGACCTCGGAGAGCACTCGGAGCACCTGGAGACGCTGATCGATCATGCAATATTGTTGCACGATCCAGTGGAAAAAGATTCGCTTTTCTTCGCAGGTTTTCCGGCGGACACTGGCCTTAGGCAACAGCAATCGCAGCGAGGCGGTGACACCGATGACTTTGGCACCCGAAGTCGATCCCAGAACAGACAAACCAGACAGGCTCATCGACGAGCGTCGACCCGGCTACTGTCTTGAGGCCCCCTTCTATCTCTCCGATGAGTTCTATCGCAGGGACATCGACGCGGTATTCGCCGCGACATGGATCTTCGCAGCGGCAGCTGCCGAGGTGCCCGAGCCCGGCGATTTCGTCACCATCGACATCGGCGACTATTCGGTCATCATCATCCGCGATGACGACGAGGAGATCCGCGCCCACCACAACGTCTGCCGCCACAGAGGCGCTCGCCTCCTGTCCGAGACCAATGGGTCCGTGGGCAACATCGTCTGCAGCTACCACCAGTGGACCTACTCACCCGAGGGCGACCTCATGTCCGCAGGTGTCCAGGCTCCCGGCTTCGACCGGACCTGCTTCTCCCTGCGCTCGGTCAACGTCCGCGTCGTCGCTGGCCTGGTCTTCATCTGCCTGGCGCACAATCCGCCGGAGGACTTCGCCGAGGTGGCCGAGCGGATCTCGCCCTACATCGAACCGCACGCCCTGAACAAGACCAAGGTCGCCGCTCAGGTCGATCTCATCGAGCACGCCAATTGGAAGCTCGTCATGGAGAACAACCGCGAGTGCTATCACTGCGAGGCCGGGCACCCGGAGCTGACCTGCACATTCTTCCCAACCTATGGCTACGCCCCGGACGAGATCCCCAAACGGCTCAAGCCCGCCTATCAGCGCTACCTCGACGCCGAGGAGAGACTGCGGGTCAACAGCGAACGCAACAACCTGCCCACGCAGCTCATCGCAGAGCTCAGCGGCCGAGCCACCGGCTTCCGCATCGAACGGGCGGCTCTCGACGGAAAGGGGGAGTCGTACACGATGGACGGCGGGGCCGCCTCGGCGAAGCTCCTCGGTGAACTCGATACCCCTGAGCTCGGGCGACTATCCATGCACACTCAGCCCAACGCCTGGTTCCACTTCATGGGCGACCACGCGGTCACCTTCTCCCTCATTCCCCTGGGGCCCGACACCACGCGGGTGCGCTCGACCTGGCTGGTCCATGAGGATGCGGTCGAAGGCGTCGACTATGACGTTGAGAACCTCACGACCGTGTGGGTGAAGACGAACGAGCAGGATGCGGCGCTGTGCGCGAAGGCCCACCGCGGGATCTCGTCGCCGGCCTACATTCCGGGACCCTATGCGCCCACGGAGAGCGACCTCGAAGAATTCTGCACGTGGTACATCGAACGGCTGCAGGCTCACAGGGTGCAGACCGACGTACGGCAGGCTGGCCAGGGAGGACAGGGCTGATGACGATCGACCAGGAGACACTGAACGCCGGCTTTGACGCGGCAGCCCCCGGCTATGCTGCGACGGCCCCCGGCTTTGACGCGGCAGCACCCGATGCCGACGCGGAACTGACCGGGATGGTCGAATGCGTGTCCATCACCGATGTCACGCACAACGTCAGGAGCTTCGAGCTCTTTGCCCCCTGGATGGCTCGGATCGACTTCGAACCCGGACAGTACGTGACGGTGCGCATCCCCGAACTCGAGTGTGAGCGCTGCTATTCGATCGCCTCGGCACCGTTCGGGACGAACACATTCACCCTCACCGTCAAACGCGTGGACGGCGGCGCGGTCTCGACCTACCTGCACGACGTGCTCAGGGTCGGCGACCGAGTCCACGTCGACGGTCCGTACGGTCTGTTCAGCACCAGTTTCCACCCGGCCGCGAAGCACCTGTTCGTCTCCGGCGGCTCGGGTCTCTCCCCGATTATGTCGATGGTGCGGTCCCTGCTAGCGCGGCCTGCCGGTGCCCCGACCGACATCGTGCTCATTCACAACGCGGCTACCCCGGCCGACATCATCTTCCGGCCCGAACTCGAGCAGCTGGCCGAGGTCCCCGGTGTGAATGTGGTGACGATGTGCTCGAGAGACTCCGCCACTGAGGTGTGGGCCGGTCGCCGTGGTCGCATCACCTGCGAGGCCCTCGCCGAGGTGGTCCCCGAGTTGGCAGATCGTGAGACCTTTGTCTGCGGTCCTGCCGATTACATGGCCGCAGTCCGGGTGATGCTCGACGAGCTCGGCGTGCTGGGGAGCCGGGTGCACGAGGAGTCTTTCGTCTTCGCGACCTCTCCAGCCGAACGGCTGGCCAAGCGGGCCCAGTTCGCCGAAGTCGAGGCCGCGACCGAGGCAGTTTCGGGGCGGGGAGCGGAGCCTGTTGGTCCACCGTCTGTGTGCGGGGCGTCTCCGCTGAGGAGATTCGGCATCGACTTCACCGGCAGCGGCAAGCATGTCGAATGCGATCCTGAGACCACGGTTCTCGACGCAGCAGTCGAGGCCGGTATGGTCTTCCCGTCTTCCTGCGAAGAGGGGATGTGTGGAACCTGCAAGTCAGTCCTGGTCAGCGGCGAGGTCGAGATGAACCACGCAGGAGGCATCCGCCCCAAGGAGATCGCGGCCGGGAAGTTTCTGCCCTGCTGTTCGACGCCTTTGAGCGACCTCGTTGTGGAGCGGTGACTGAACTCAGCCGACGGCGATGCTGACGACGATCTTCTGCACTCGGGGGATGAGCTCGTCGAGGTCGTGCCCCTCAATGCGGATCCACTGCTCCAGCTGAGCGGCCGAGAGCACGGACATGACCGCCTCGGCGTGCAGTCGTGCATTCTCGGCGTGGTCTTCTCTGCGCACCTCGGCGACGAGGGTTTCGACGTGTCGACGCCAGAAAGGGTAGCCCACTCTGTCGAAACGCCCCCGGGGGCTCGATGCCTCGGTGAGGAGGACGAGGTCGAGGTTGCCCGAGATGTGCCTCATATATGCCTCGGTGAAGGCTGCCAGGCGCTCGTCGCCGGGTGCGCCCGGCCCCAGCGGAGGTGGCCCCTGCAGCATCCGCGAGTGCATGTCTCGGACGCGATCGTCGAGCAGCGCCGAGGCGATTCCCGCTTTATCGGTGAAGTTCCGGTACAGCGTGCCCTTGCCGACCTGAGCGCGCTTGGCCAGTTCGTCCATGGTCAGTCCACCGACTCCCTCATCAGCCAGGAGCTGCGTGGCAGAGTCGAGGATTCGACGTCGATTCCGCTGTGCGTCGGCGCGCAGCGGCTGCTCTGGAGTCGCCATGGGAAGAAGGGCTCTTCCAAAAGCGGACTGCGTTCCGGTATGCTCGCTCATATACGGACTATAGTCCGGATGCACATGCGGACGAAAGCTCCGCGCCTAGACCCAGACACCGACTTCAAGGGGGCAAAGATGACATTCATCAAGGTTGAGCAGCATGGTGGTCCAGAAGCGTACGCGCAGGTGGACAACGAGGAACTGGTACCCGCCGAGGGCCAGATTCTCGTCGAGCTGAGTATCTCAGGCGTCAACTTCCTCGATGTCGTCCAACGTCGCGCGGCTCTGCCCACGCCCTTTCGTGCCGGAGTCGAAGGGGTCGGTCGGGTCGTGTCCACCGGTGACGGTGTCACGGGGTTCGAGGTCGGAACGCGCGTGGGCTGGATGGCCGGTGGGCAGGGAAGCTTCTCGCAGTTCGCCCTCGTCCAGGCGGCCAAAGCGGTCCCGATCCCCGATGACATCGACGATGAGACCGGAGTGGCCGCTCTCATGCAGGGCATCACCGCGCACTACCTGACCACGGACACGCACGCGGTGACTTCGGGCGACGTCGTTGTGGTCCACGCGGCGGCCGGGGGTCTCGGTCAGCTGCTCACTCAGGTCGCCGTGCTCAAGGGCGCGACGGTGATCGGCACGACCTCGTCAGAGGAGAAGGCCGAGATCGCCCGGGCGAACGGAGCGAGCCATGTCTTCGGCTACGAGGACTTCGCCGATAAGACCCTGGAGGTCACCGACGGTATCGGCGCCACCGTCATCTATGACGGCGTCGGAGCGACCACCTTCGACGATGATCTCAAGGCCGTGCGCACCCGGGGCACGATCGTCGTCGTCGGCAACGCCAGCGGTCCGGTCGATCCGGTCGACGTCAACACGCTCAACACCTCGGGCTCGCTCTTCCTCACCCGCCCCACCGTCGCCGACCACGTCCGCACCGCAGATGAGATCCGCGGTCGCACCGATGAGATCTTCGCGTGGATTCGCAGCGGAGACCTCAAGGTGAGCATCGGCGCCCGCTATTCCATCGCCGAGGTGGCCGAGGCCTTCACGGCACTCGAATCCCGGGCGACGACCGGAAAGATCATCCTCGAGCACTGAGTCGCGCAGTGTCATTCACCCCGCGGATTGTTCCGGTCCGATGCGTCGTTCCCGAGACGACGAGCTCCCGCTCCGCCGGTTCCGAGAATGTCGTTCGGGTTGGAATAGGGGCAGGAACGCAGTGACAGGCAGCCGCATCCGATGCAGTTCGAGAAAGAATCTCTCAGTGCGGTGAGGTGGTCGATTCTCTCAGTGAGGTCGTCGTGCCATTCACGTGAGATCCGTGCCCAGTCGCGTTTCGTCGGAATCCCTTCCTCCGGCAGACCTTCCAGGGCATCATTGATGCGATCGAGCCCGATGCCCACGCGTTGGGAAGCGCGAATGAAGGCGATGACCCTGAGCGTGTCACGTCGATACTCGCGTCGATTCCCTGCGGTCCGTCGACTGTGGATTAGCCCTAGCTTCTCGTAGTAATGGAGCGCGGAGACTGCTACTCCCGCTCGCTCGGCGACCTGGCCAGGCTTCAGCCATACCACGTCCTCTGGGATCTGCGGCATCGGCAACGACCTCCTTGACGTCAAGTCCACTTCATGTAGTCGACTGTACATGAACACCTCGACTGACAAGGAGACCAGAAGATGACCGATGTGCAGATATGGGCAGATGTGCGGTGCCCTTGGTGTTGGATCGGACACCGCAGACTCGAGCGGGCTGCCCGCGAAATCGGCGTAGACCTCGTGTTGAGCCACAGGAGTTTTCTGCTTGAGCCCGAAGGGCCACCGATTCATGGACAGCTGCTGCCCGAGGTGGCGACGAGTGAGTGGGGCATGAAATCGGATGAATGGGCCTCGCTCTCGCAGAGGATCAGAGAGGCAGGGCAGGACGTCGGACTCGACATCTCGATCGACACCGCTCTCCGGACCGACTCCCGAGCGGTTCATCGAGTGCTCAGATCGGCGCAGGAGAGGGGACTAGACGTCGACGGTGCGTGGGAACGTGCTTTCGAGGCGCATCTGCGTGGCAATCTCGACGTCTCGGATCCTGACGTGTTGCAGCAGCTGGGTATCGACATGGGGCTGAATGCGACCGAGGTCCACGCGGCAATCGCCAGCGACCACCTGGCAGCCATGGTCCGAGACGATCATCGGGAAGCGGTGGATCGAAGATTTCCCTCGGTACCGGCGTTTCTGATCGGTGACCATTCGATCTCTGGGGCCGCCTCGGTGGAGGAACTGACCTCCTTTCTGCAGAAAGCGAGTGGTCCACAATGACGGATCTTACGATGAAGGCGGCGGCCTTCGACGAATTCGGCTCCGCTGAAGTCCTCCGGGCTCAGCTGCTGTTTCGCCCCCGTGCTGGAACCGGGGACGTGCTCGTGCGTATCATCCGAGCAGGAGTGCAGTTGACCGACGCCGCGATTCGCGCCGGCTGGACTCCTCCCGGTGCGACGATCACATTCCCACAGGTGCCGGGAAACGAATTCTCCGGGATCGTAGAAGAGGTCGGATCTGGCGTTTCGGGCGTGCGCGTCGGCGATGAGGTTCTCGGCTACTCAATGCTCGGCAGCTATGCGGAGTTCGTCGCAGTTCCGGAACACCAGGTCACTGCCAAACCACCGGATCTCGATTGGCAACAGGCTGGCGCGTTATCGGCGTCGGGGCAGACGGCACTGACCGCATTCGAAGATCTGGAGATCACCAGCCGTGATCGTGTTCTTGTCCACGGTGCGGCCGGAGGCGTGGGGACGATCTTCACCCAGCTTGCCGTGCTGGCCGGTGCCGAGGTCGTCGGAACAGCGAGCGTCGGGAACCACGACTATCTGCGATCTCTGGGTGCCGAACCAATTGCCTACGGTCCGGGACAGCTGGAGAGGATTCGCGAACTGCCGGGAGGATATGACGTGGCCTTCGACGCTGCCGGTCATGAGAACCTGCTGACTGCCGTCCAGATCGTGACCGACAGAAGGCGTATTGCGACCATAGTGGACATGCCACTCGCCGATGAACTCGGATGCCGTGTTGTGCGGAGCAGGAGGTCCGCCGACCGTCTGGCAGGGCTGGCCCGGCTGGTGTCCGACAACAGACTCCGCGTGCACATCCGTCGCAGCTTCGACCTGGATGAAGCCAGCGAAGCACACCGCGATGTGGAGACCGGCCACGGCCGCGGCAAGGTAGTTCTTCGCATTGCCGAACTGCGATGAGAAGGACCGCAACGTCGCGACGTGAAAAGCTCTGGTCGGTTCAGAGGGCGCCAATCATTCTCAGCGCCCTGGCATTGATGGGCTTCATCGCATTCGAATCCTTCGCCGTCACCACCGTCCTTCCGGTTGCCATGACCGATCTTGACGGGCAGAACTGGTACTCGATGTCCTACGCAGCGACGATCACGACCGGGCTCGTCGGCTATGTTATCGCCGGAATGTGGATCGACGCCCACGGAGTGCGGAAACCGCTTGCCATCGGCGGTGCCCTGTTCGTCCTCGGCATCGCCGTGTGCGCATTGGCCCCGAGCGCACCCATGTTCGTCCTCGGAAGGCTGATTCAGGGCTTCGGCGGAGGAGTCGATTCCGTCGTCATCTACGTGCTCATCGCTCGCACGATGACCGTTGACATGCGTCCGCGCATGTTCGCTCTGCTCAGTGCGGCCTGGCTTCTGCCCTCGCTCGTGGGCCCTCTCGCCGCGGGGCATCTCACCGAGCTCACCACATGGCGGACCGTCTTCTGCGTAGCCGCGGGCGGGTCGGCGATAGCGATCGTCGCTCTGCTGATCGCGGGGGCCAGACCCTCTGCATCTTCGAGCCTCAGCTCATTCGCCGGAGCCGACTTCCCGGATAGATCTGAGGGACCTGCGGTGAAATCACCGCACAGGAACGTCATAGTCGCACTGATGGCTGCTGGTGCCCTCGTCTCTCTTCACTTCGCCGGTCAGCTTTCGGTCGTGGAGGGCCTTGTGCTTCTCCTCCTTGGCAGCCTTATTCTCCTCCCGGCGGCTCGTATGCTCCTGCCTGCGGGAACATTCACCCTGCGGACGGGGGCTCCGCGGCTGGTGGGACTACGAGCGATCTTGGGAGCCATAACCACAGCCAGCGATGTTCACCTGACTCTCTACCTCCAAGATCAACGCGGTTTCGCGTCTTCGACGGCGGGCCTCGTCATTGCCAGCGGAGCAGCGGGCTGGGCAGCAGGTTCATGGATTCAGGGCAGATTCGACGCCGACAGGACGCGTGACGGTCGACTCCTTGCTCTAGCTGCACCGCTGGTCTCCTTCGGGCCCGTGATCGTCGTCGGCTACACTCTCGATCTCCTCAGCCTTCCGGCGGTCATTCTCGGATGTGTGCTCATGGGCGCTGGGATGGGTATCGCCTACCCGCGCATCGCCTCGGCGACCCTGCGGATCACGAATTCGGACGAACATGGGAGGTACAGTGCGTCGTTGCAGGCGTCGGAGAGCATGGGAACTGCCGCGCTGCTCGCCGTGATCGGCATACTGCTGTCAGCCATGGTCGGGGACTCCGGGTTCGTCACCAGTTACCTCGTCCTTGCCGTTCTGGGGCTTGTCGGCATCGCGATTGTATGGTGGCCGACTGGCTCGCTTCGCGATGCATCCCGCACATGACCGAGGCGGGTAGCCCGGTCGTATCTCTACATGTGAAGGGACACGCTGCCCTCGGGACAACGTCGACAGCGCGGTGTGCTGCTCGACAAGACACTACCGATTCAGAGTCGCCTCCCGCAGCCCGTAGGTGCCGAGCACATAGGGTTTGAAGTCGACGACGTCGCTGCTGATTCCGTACAGCGCCTTCTGGTAGGCGACCGGGATGATCGGGGCGTCGTCGGCGACCTTCTGTTGGATCTTCGCGTAGAGCTCGTTCTGCTTGTCCGGATCGGGTTCGGCCAGAGCCTGCGTCGACCATTTCTTGACGTCGGGATCGCCGTAACCGGAGCGGATGCCCGAGTCGTCGGTGACCGCGAGGAAGTTGATCATCTGCGAGGTGTCGGAGACGTCCGAGGTCGCATAGCCGACCTGTACTTCGAAGTCGCCGTTGGTGCGGTTGGTCACCAGGGTCGCATCGTCGAGCTTCTGCACATGGACCGTGATCCCGAGGTCCTGCCACGACTGCTGGGCGATCTGTGCGAGCAGTTCACGGTCTGCCACGCCGGAAGGGATCTGGATAGTGATCTCCAGCCCCTCCGCGTGATCGGATTCGGCCATGAGCTTCTTGGCCTTGTCCATGGTGTACTCGCCGCCGGTGATGCCTTCGGCATGGCCCGTCAGACCAGGGGAGATGAAGGAGCTTGCCGGATCCGCATAGCCGGCATAGACGACATCGACGACGGATTTCCGGTCGACGGCGTAGGACATCGCCCGGCGAACCTTCGGGTCGTCGAGACCCTTGACGGTGTTGTTGAGGTTGAAGTAGAGGATCTTCGTCGATTCGAAGGCGGTAGCCGAGACATCCTGCGACCGGTCCATGGTGCTCATGCTCAAGGGGGCAGGCTCCTCATTGATGTGGGCCTGTCCGCCCTGGAGCTGGAGTCTTCGGGTGTTGTCCTCGGAGACCACATTGAACGTCACCGAGTGCAGATTCGGCACGCCCTCTTCCCAGTAGTCGTCGTTGCGCACGAGCTTGAGGCTCTGCCCCTTGGACCAGGAGTCGACCTTGAAGGGTCCCGTGCCGTCGGCATGCGTTGCCATGTATTCGGCATCGTGACCGCCGAAGTCCTTCGGGTAGATCGCGGCGGCGAACAGCGCCATATAGCTGGGCAGCGGTCCCCATGGTTTGGACAGCTCAATCTTGACCGTGGAGTCGTCGACCTTCTTGACGTCGTCGATGAGGGTGAATTCCCCGGCCCAGAGATTGGCGTCGTCGCTTGCGTCCCGCGCGTAGTTGAGTGAGAAGACGACATCATCGGCCGTGAGCTCCTTGCCGCTGTGGAACTTCACGTTCTCACGCAGATCGAACGTCCACGAGAGCTTGTCCTTCGACTCCTTCCAGTCCGTCGCGAGACCCGGAACGACTCCGGTCCCATCGGGTTTGTTCAGCGTCAGCGTCTCGTACACCTGCTGCAGAGTCCAGATATCGGCATTCTGCGTCGTGGTCGGCGGCAGCAGGGTGGTGGCGTCCTTGCCGCGAGCGAAGATGAGGTCGCCCCCGTTGGCAGGCGCCTCCTCATTGCCCGATCCGCAGCCGGTGAGTATCAGCAGCGACGTGGCGACGACGGCGAGGAATCTGGACGTGCGCTTGCCGAACATCAACGGCCTCCTTCGCTCGCCGAGGTGGTTCGCCGTTCCGGAGTCTGATCGAGGAAGGCACTGTCGAACCGGGGGATGGCGCGGAGCAGGGTCTTCGTGTAGTCCTCACGAGGGTGATGGAAGATCTCGGCTGTCGAACCGTTCTCGACAAGGACTCCGTTGTGGATGACGCAGACACGCTCGCACAGGCTCTTCACCACCGCCAGGTCATGGGAGATGAAGAGGATCGACAGTCCCAGCTCTTCACGCAGCCGAGCGAAGAGAGCGATGATCTCTGCCTGCACGCTGACATCAAGGGCGGACACCGCCTCGTCGGCCACGATCACCTCGGGCTGGACCGCGAGTGCTCGGGCGATGGCCACGCGTTGGCGCTGACCGCCGGACATGGCAGTGGGAGTCCGGTCGAGGAATTCGACCGGCAGGCGAACCATGTCCATGAGTTCGGCGCACCTGCGCTTCAGGGCTGCTCCCGAGGCGAGCTTATGGTGCCTGATCACCTCGGAGAGGGTGCTGCGCACCGTGTACCGGGGATCAAGGGAGGCGAAGGGATCCTGGAACACCATCTGGACGACCCGCCAC
The DNA here is from genome assembly GCF_016892625.1 of Brevibacterium sp. RIT 803. Classification (GTDB taxonomy): domain Bacteria; phylum Actinomycetota; class Actinomycetes; order Actinomycetales; family Brevibacteriaceae; genus Brevibacterium. The sequence continues at coordinate 82,354 of NZ_JAFEMW010000005.1, read as the reverse complement.
TGCTGAGCGCTGCGTTTCGGCTCTAGCTCCTGGCCGTTGAAGGAGACCGTGCCCGAATAATCGCGCTGCAGCCCGCAGATGACCCGGGAGACCGTGGACTTTCCGGAGCCGGATTCTCCGACGAGGCCGACGATCTCGCCCGGGGCGACGTCGATGCTCACGTCATCGACGGCAGTGAATGATCGCTCGCCCCGACCGAAGGTGACGGTGATGTTCTCGGCTCTGAGCCCGGAACCCGAAGGTGAGACCGGCCGGGAACCTGTGTCTCGGCGGGAGTCGTCATCGCCCTGTGACAGCAGTCGTGTGGTCATGTCGCCCTCTCCAGCTGCACTCCATCGTCGATGCGTGGAGTCGCCGACAGGAGTCTGCGTGTGTAGTCCTCCTGCGGCTCGTCGAAGATTCTCTGCAGATTCCCGTGTTCGATGATCTTTCCGCTCTTCATCACGCTGATGCTCGTGCACAGCTGGGCGACGACGGCGAGATCATGCGTGACGTAGAGCAGACCCAGACCCTTCTCCTGCTGCATCGTACGAAACAGATCGAGCACCTGAGCCTGGATCGTGACATCCAATGCCGTCGTGGGTTCATCGCAGAGGAGTATCTCCGGCTCCTGCGCGAGGGCGGCCGCGATCATCACGCGCTGTCGCATGCCCCCGGAGAGCTGGAACGGGTAGTCCGAGACACGACGTTCCGGGTTCGCAATGCCGACTCGGTCCATCAGCTCGATCGCGAGGTCATGAGACGCACGCTTCGACAGGCCCTTGTGCTCGGCAATGGCATCGGTGATCTGGCGTCCGACCTTCATCACGGGATTGAGCGCGATCGCCGGCTCCTGGAACACCATCGAGATTCCGGTGCCGCGCACCTTCTGGTCGTAGCGTCTGTCGCTGCCCAAAGTGAGGATGTTCCTCCCTCGGAATCTGACCTCCCCTTCGACGACAGTGGCCGCCGGCGGCAGCATCCCGAGAATCGTGCGCAGGGTCATCGACTTCCCTGACCCCGATTCGCCGACGAGGCCCATCGGCTCTCCCGGCTCAAGGGTGATCGAAACATCGTCGAGGATCCGGTGCTTGCCGACCTCCCCGTCGATGTCGACGGTGAGCGAGTCGACCTCGAGCAGGGGCTGCCCGGGTTGTGACTGATTAGGCTGGGGCGGCGCGGATTCGGGACTCATATGGTTCACCTCTTCGGCTTCAGGATGTTGGTCAGGCCGTCACCGATGAGCGCCAAGGCCAGGGATACGAGGACGACGGCGAAGCCGGGCCAGAGGATGAGTCCGTAGTTGCCGGTGCCCATGTACTGTTGGCCGTCATTCATCATCTGCCCCCAGTCCGCTGTCGGCGGGACGATGCCCATGCCGAAGAAGCTGAGGGTGACGACGACGCCGATGTTGAGGACGATGTCACTCATTCCGTAGATGATTCCCTGGCTGACGGTGTTCGGGACGACGTGTCGGGCGAGAATGCGCGGAGTCGAGAGTCCGCTGGCGCGACAGGCGGAGATGAACTCCTCCTCTCGCAGCACAAGGACCTCACCGCGGACGATGCGGGCGTAGGCGACCCAGGACACGAGGCTGATGGCGACGAAGATGCTGGCCATGCCGTTGCCCATGACGAACACGAGCACGATGACGAGGACGTAGAAGGGGAAGGCCGAGACGATATCGGCCAGGCGCATGATGACGACATCGACCCACCTGCCGAAATAGCCTGCCAGGGCCCCCAGCACGGTGCCCAGGATGAACGGCACGATGACGGCGATGACGGCGACCATGAGATCGACTCGTCCGCCGTTGAGAAAGCGGGAGAGGATGTCGCGACCCAGCTGATCCGTGCCCATAGGGTGGGCGAGAGAGGACGGGCCGAAGGCGTTGAGGAGGTCCTGCCGGTTCGGATCGGCAGTGACGAACAGCGGCCCGATCGCCAGGATCGCGACGATGATGCTCATAATGGCCAGGCCGATCCACAGCTGCAGATTGTGCCGCCGCAGGAACGCCGGCAGCGGCAATGTGAAACGGGCCTGTGGTGTGGTCTGGGACGCAAGAGGTTCGACGGACATGCTCAGCCTCCCAGCCGTACGCGCGGATCGACGACGCTGTAGATGATGTCGGTGAGCAGATAGACGAGGACGACGAGCACGCCGAAGACGACGGTCAGTGCCTGGACGACGTTGTAGTCGCGGGCCAGTACCGACTGCATGAGCAGCGAACCGGCGCCCGGAATCGCGAACACGTTCTCGACGATGAGAGCACCGCCGACAAGATGTCCGACCTGGATGCCGAGGATCGAGATCCCCGTGATTCCTGCATTGCGGAACGCATAGTTCGTCACAGTCTTCGACCGGCTCAGCCCCTTGGACATCGCGAAGTTCGTGTACTCGGCCGACAACGAGTCGTTGAGCGCCGCGGTCAGGCTGCGGATGAGGACGGGACAGATTGTGAGTGCGACCGCGATCCCGGGCAGCACCAGAGAGTAGAGATGCTCGCCCAGGTTGCGCCCATATCCGCCGACAGGGAACAGTCCCGTATTTACTCCGAGAACCAAGATCAACAGGGTGCCGACGAAGAATGCGGGCATCCCCTGGACCGTGGCGGTGAAGAATCGGGAGATGATCGCCGCGGTTGGGCTCTTGGTCGCTGCCACCCACAGCGAGATCGGGATGGAGATGGCGAGGGCGAAGATGACCGAGACCAGCATGAGCATGAGGGTCGCAGGCATGCGCAGCTTGAGCAGCTCGAGCACGGAGGTCTGGAAGATGAATGACGGGCCGAAGTCGCCGACGACCAGTCCGCCGAGGAACTGGAAGTACTGAATGAGGAACGGCTGGTCGAGTCCCCATGCGTGCCGCAGCTGGGCAACCGCCTCCGGAGTGGCTTTGTCACCGAGGTAGGCAGCGGCAGGATCGCCGGGAGCGAGCTGCATGAGTACGAACGAGAGTGTGGCAACGCCGAGGACGATGGGAACCATGAGAAATATGCGCCTGGCGATGTATTTGCCCACGGTCACTCTCTCCATCGATGCGTAAAGGTATGTTCAATCTACCTTTATATGACGCGGCTCACAATGCTCCGCCGGAAGAACTTTACCGGCAGATGGGCTTGCCGAGGGGGTCATGCGCGCAGTGTCGCTGATCTTCCGACAGGAGACGGTCGGGATCATTCAGCGCAGAACGAAGCCCGGAACCAGCTCATCGCGGGGATCGACGACGAACGTGCAGGTGGAGATCTTGTGCGCGCTCGCCTCGATGGTCGCGATGACGCCGTCCTTCGCCTCGGCGAGGACACTGGCTCGGAATCGAGTGCCGATGATCGACTCGTGGAGAAGCGTCTGGCTGGCTGCCAGTTCTCCGCTGGCGTGGAGAATGCCGATTCGCGCTGCCGTCCCGGACCCGCAGGGAGAGCGGTCGACCTGGCCGTCGGCGAAGACGGTCACGTTCCGCTGGTGGAGCTCACCACCCGGCCCTAGGCCGAGGCGATTGACGATGATGGTGCCGTATACCCCGCTCAGTCTGCTGTCGCTGCGATGCTGAGACAGCGGATGATCGGCCAACGCCGTCTTCACCTGACGTCCGAGACTGATGAGTTCGTTGAGATTCTCCGGCACGACGGTGAGGCCGATTCGGTCCGCGTCGAGGCAGGCATAGATCGCGCCTCCCCATGCGAGATCGACGCTGATCGATTGTCGACCGGAGTTGGACTCTTCTCTGCCCATCGTGCTCTTCTGCGCCTCGTCATCGCAGCTGATATCGATTTCGATGTCGGATGCGATGACTCGACAGGCGACGTTGATGAAGTCGACCGAGGTGACTTCGCCGTCGGGGTCGGTGTGGACGGTGGCGGTGACACGTCCCGACGGGACGTCGATGACGACATCGGTGACCCCCGATTCGGCAGCGCTCACCAATCCGGATTCGACTGCCCATGTTCCCAAAGCGATCGTCCCGTGGCCGCAGGCAGTGGAGAATCCGTCCTTGTGCCAGAACAGGACTCCGAGGTCGGCACCGTCGTCATCGGGAGCAGTGACGAATCCGCCGTACATATCGGCATGTCCACGCGGCTCGAAGACCAGCAGTCGGCGCAGTCCGTCGATCGCCTCGCTGCCGATCGCGTTCATTCGCTTCTCGGCCACAGTGGAACCCGGGATCTCCACCGGGGGATCGGCGACGATCCGGAAAGGCTCCCCTCCGGTGTGATAGTCGATCGTGGTGATCGTGGTTTGTCCGCTCATCTGCCTAGAGCCCCATTCCCACGCGCAGTCCCTCGAGTACGGCGGCGTGGACATTGCGGGAGGCGACGGCATCTCCGATCCGATAGAGCGCGAAGGGGACGCTCGCCTCGTCGGCGGTGCCTGCGGAGGCAGTTCCTGCTGTGGAGGGTGGGATCGCTCCGCTTTCGCGATCCGGCTGGGTGCGACCGTGGATCCAGGAATCGATGTCGATCTCACCGTGATTGCTCGAATGCGGTTTGAGATCGAAGTAGACATCATCGTTGGGTGTGGTTCCGAAATCGACGACCACGGCGTCGGTCTCGAGCTCGGTCTCGATGCCCGAGTAGTCATTGCGCAGTCGTGCGGTGATCAGCTTGCCGTTGATCGTCGGCTTCGCCGCGAGCCTTTCGCCGAGGTGGACCGTGACTCCGAATTCGGAGAACACCTGCAGATAAGCGGGGGAATTCATCGATCCGACGTCCACGCCGATGGTGCGTTCGGGGCTGACGTAGGTCACTTCCTGACCGTTGCGGGCCAGGTGTTCGACGGCGTCGAGGGCCGGATAGAAGCCATGGTCGTCGAAGACGAGGACACGGGACTTATTGCGCAGGTTGTCATCCATGACGTCCCAGACATCGAATGATGGTCCCTCCTCGCGGAAGGGGTAGCCGGCATCGGGGACGCCTCCGGTGGCGACGATGACGACATCGGGTGCGAGCGCGAGGATCTCGTCCGCCTCGGCGAAGGTATCCACGCGGATGTCCACGCCGTGCTTGCGGCACTGCTGCTCACGCCAGTCGATGATGCCGATGAGGTCACGGCGGCGCTGGGAGCGAGCGGCGATCTTCACCTGACCGCCCACCGCAGAGTCGGCTTCGAGAAGGGTGACCCGATGACCGCGGACCGAAGCGACTCGCGCGGCTTCGAGGCCGGCGGGACCGGCGCCGACGATGACGACGTGTTTGGGGCCGGACTCGACGTCGCGGGTGATCTCCTGTGGCAGATCGGCCTCGCGCCCGCTGGCGGGATTGTGGATGCACGTCGCAGCGCCCGAGGTGTAGATGCTGTCGAGGCACATGTTCGCCCCCACGCACGGGCGGATGTCATCCTCCCGCTTCTCCTCGATCTTCTTCACCAGATAGGGGTCGGCAAGCTGGGCCCGGGTCATGCCCACGAGGTCGACGCAGCCGTCCTCGATCGCAAACCGGGCCGTGGGCGCATCGGCGATCCGAGCGGCGTGGAGGACGGGAATGTCGATCGCTTCGCGGATGCGACGGCAGGTCTCGAGCCAGGGTGCCGAGGGGGTGCCCATGCCCGGGATCGCTTCCGCGAGTTCTTTGTCGGAGCTGATGCTTCCGACGTTGAGGTTGAGGAAGTCGACGCCATGGGCGGCATACTCCTTGAGCACCGCAATGGAGGCTTCTTCGGTGATGCCGTCCTCGATCTGTTCGAGGACTGACATGCGGACGCCGAGGGCGAGTCCCTCCGAAGCGTCGCGCATCGCGTCGATGATCTGGAGCGGGAAGCGCATCCGGGCCGCGAGGTCGCCGTTGTACTCATCTTCGCGCTCATTGAAGCGGGAGGCGAAGAAGTAGTCGATGAGGTGGCCGGTGTGGAGGAACTCCAGACCGTCGAAGCCGGCGGCCTTGACTCGAGTCGTGGCCGCCGCGAAGTCCTCGACCACCCGCTCGATGTCGAAGTCCTCCATGGCCTTGGTGAATGACCGGTGGGTGGGTTCGCGGTGGCGGCTCGAGGAGATGAGTGGTAGCCAATCGGCGGTGAAGTTCGAGTTGCGCGGGCCGAGGTGGGTCAGCTGGATCATCACTGCGGTGCCTTCGGCATGGCAGTCATCGGCGATCGCGGACAACCAGGGGATCACCTCGTCGGTGGAGAGGTCGACATTGCCGAAGGCGGCGGGGGAGTCCTTGGACACGATGGCCGAACCGGCCGTCATCGTCAGTCCCACCCCACCGCGGGCCTTCGCCCGGTGGTAGAGACGGTAGCGGTCCTTGGGCATGCCGAGCTCGGTGTAGGCCGGCTCATGCGCGGTGGAGACGATGCGGTTCTTGAGCTGCACCGGGCCCAAGGTGAAGGGCTGGAGCAGAGGATCGTGGGACATGGTTCCTCCTTCTTCGCAGGAACGACAGTGGTCACTTCGCAGGAACCACACCGAGGTGTCGACGAGCTCATTCCGACTCGATCGAAAGGAGAGTAGTCGATAACCGATTACTTCACTCAATCGTGAGCCGTCGTGGTTATGCTGTCAATAGTCATCGAAGGAGAATCTTGGTCACCAGCGAATCCGGAGTACCTGAAGCGAAGCGCCCGGCGGCGGGCAGTCACGCATCGGGCACTCAGACATCGATCCCGGCTCGTCCCGAGACGGCCCCGACGCTGAGGGAGCACGCACTCGTCGTCATCCGCCATGCGATCACGACCGGGGATCTCGCCGAGGACACGATCTATTCGGCCGCGGGATTGGCCAAGCAGCTGGGTATGTCCCTGAGCCCCGTCCGAGAGGCAATGATGTCTCTCGTTGCCGAGGGGACAGTTGAAGCCGTGCCGAACCGCGGCTTCCGCCTAGTGCCGGTCACGCGAGAGGACTTGGAGGAGATCATCGGGATCAGGGCCCTGCTCGCAGGGCCCGCAGTCGAAGCCCTGTGCGCCAGGGCAGGTGAGGATCCGGCAGCGAGTGCGTCCGCGCTCGGCGATCTTCGCCGGCACGCCGAAGCTGCGCTGGCAGCGGCGCTTGAGGAGGATACGATCGGCTTCATGACTGCCGATCGACTCTTTCATGAGCATCTGCTCGAACACGGTCTGGGTCGCCGGGCGGCCGACATCAGTCTGCGGCTGCGCGACCAGTCGCGAGTCTTCGCGGCTCATCAGATCGCTGCCACCGTCGATGCCGAATCGGCACAGCAGATCGTCGACCTCGTCGGGCTCATCGAGGCCAGCCGTTGCGCCGAGGCTCGGGCCCTGGTCATCGACAACCTCTTCTACTTCAGGCGGGCCGAGGACCTCTAGCCCGAGCGACACAGAGGGCGAATGGACACAGAGGGCGAATGGGGACAGATGTTTAGCCGCGGACGAGCACCGGCCAAGCGACACAGACGGCGAAGCGGCCGGCCCCGGTCAGGGGACGACCGCCTCGGCGATGGTCTGAGCTGTTGGTCAGGCTAGTCGGTCAGGCCTGCAGATGACTGGGAATACACCTTCACGATCCGAGATCATACCTTCACCACCGGGATCGGCATGGTGTCCGGATCGAGATCCGGGTTGTCATCCTGGCCGGCCGCGAGTTCAACGGCTTCCTCGTGAGTTTCCACAGTCGGGAATGATCCGAGCAGCGGCCTGTGCGCCGATTCCTTCATCAGGAGCACCGCTACGAAGGCGATGACCGAGAAGAACATGATGTAGAACGCCGGCATGTACGAGTTCCCGGTGAGATCGATGAGCGCCTGGCTGAACAGCGGCGTCGTGCCGCCGAACAGGGAGACCCCGATGTTGAAGGTCAGGCCCATGGCGCCATAGCGCGACGCTGTCGGGAACAGTGCCGGCAGCGTCGACGCGAGGCAGGCGATGTAGAAGCCGGCAGGCAGAGCGACCATGAACAGCGCGACGATGACGGCCCACATCTGGCCGATCTGCATGACCGCGAATGCCGGGACCATCAGTACGATCGTCATTCCCGCAGCAATGAGGAAGACCCGCTTACGTCCGATCTTGTCGGAAAGGCGCCCGATCAGCGGCAGGCACAGTGACATGATGATGAGCACCGGAATGGTGGCTACTGCCGCTTGAACGTTCGAGACCTTGACCGTCTCCTCGAGGTAGGTCGGCATGAAGCTTGTGAGGGCGTAGCCCACCGTCTGCGATCCGGCGACGATGGCGATGCCGATGAGGATCTCTTTCCAGAAATGACGGACGACGCCGATGAGGCCGTGGCGAGCGTATTTGTCGTCCTTGACCTTCACATCGAGGCCCTCGGCCACGGAGGCTTCGAAGCTGGGCGTCTCGGGGATCTTCAGCCGGAACCAGATGGCGACGGCGCCGAGTGGGATTGCGATGAGGAACGGGATCCTCCAGCCGCCGTCGATCATCGCGCTCTCTCCGGCGATGCTCGTCGAGATGACGGTGGTGATGGCGACGGTGCCTGCACCGGCTGCGAAGCCGAGGTAGGAGCCGACGTCGAGCCAGGAAGCCCAGAATCCACGCGACTTGTCTGGCGCGAACTCGGACACGTAGGTGGTTGCGCCGGCGTATTCGCCGCCGGTTGAGAATCCCTGGATCATCTTGAGCAGGTAAAGAGGAATGATCACCCACAGACCGATCTGGGCCGCGGTGGGCAGGACGCCGATGAGCGCAGTGGCAGTAGCCATGGTGGCCATGGTGAAGAAGAGGACCTTCTGGCGCCCGATCTTGTCACCCAGTGGTCCGAGGACCATGCCGCCGAGTGGACGGACGAGGAAGGAGACCGCGAAGCCGAACAGGGTGACGAGCAGACCCATCTGCCTGTCCATGCCTTCCGTGAAGACCGTGGTCATGGTGACGGCCAGGTATCCGTAGACGCCGAAGTCGAACCATTCCATGAAGTTGCCGACCGTTGTGCCGCCGATTGCGGTGCGAATGGACTTCTTCTCGATCACGATGCAGTGGTCGGCCTCCAAGCGCTTCTTCTTGAGAGCTTTCCGCTCCCTGCGGGGCAACTTCGTCCCATCCGGAATCGGGTGTGCTTGGCCTTCTGACATCAGTGGTTCCTCGTTTCAGATGCAATTCGATTTTCTACCGCCCGTCGAACCTGGGGGTTCCAGGGCGTTCGGTTTTCGACAATGCTGAACATCTTTACTCGATTAAACACCCATGTCAACAAATTTGGTGTTCCAGATCACGATGAAATGCCGCTCGGATAAGTAATCTATGGGTCTGGCGACGGCGACCGGGGTATTTACCTCAGGCGACCCTGTGGTTATTAGGAGCAGTCTCAGGAGTGGGGTTTTGGGCGTGCGTATGGGTGTTGCGCGTCAGCTGACGCTTCAATTTGTGGTGCAGTCAGCCCAATCGGAGGTGCAACCAGCCTGAGGAGTGCCTCAGTGTCCAGCGCCCACTTCGCTGAAGAGCCTGCGCTCAGTACGACGTGCCGTTCTGTGTCGGATCACGGGGCGGGGGTTTCAGAGCCTGGTGCGGACGGCTCTTCAGGCGACTCATCTGACGGTTCCTCGCTTGGCTCTTCAGGCGACTCATCTGACGGTTCCTCGCTTGGCTCGTCAGACGGCTCATCCGACGGCTCTTCTGACGGTTCCTCGCTTGGCTCGTCAGACGGCTCATCCGACGGCGGTGGGTCCGAAGGTGTTTCGGGGTCGTCGGAAGATGGTGGCGTCGGCTCCGACGGTGACTCTGGGGCTGGCTTGTCAGAATCCGACGGGCTGGGTTCGTCAGGTTCATCTGCTGACGGGCGATCGTTGCTGTCACCTGTGTCACCTGTGTCGCCGGGATCGTCCTCGGTTGATGGACTGTCGTCCGCCCGACTGCCATCGTGCCCTGGTGTTCGTGGTGACTTCTCGTCCTCGTCCCTGTCGGAGTCAGATGCCTTCGAATTCTCGGGTCCCGACTCTTGGTCTGCCTTGTCCGAGTACGTGTCATCCGGAGACTGGGAGCTGCTGTTCTTGTCGTGCTTCTTCGAGGAAGAATCTGCAGGTGAGACCGCGCTGCTGGCGTTGCCTGGACGAAGCCCCGTCTGCTCGTCGTGTTGCGGCACGATGGCCACACCGACGAGCGTTCCCAGGAGCCCGACGCACGCGGCGACCACAGGGATCAGAACGGGTTTCGGCATGCTGAACCGAGTTGCTTCAGGCGTCAGGGTCGAAGTCTGCGCGGCTGCTGACTGTGCGTCGAACGCGGCGAGCGACACGGGTTCGACGGTATTTGTGTCGTCTGCGGCTGCACCCGCAGCGCCAGCAGAAATGCTCGCAGCGCCAGCTGCCGCGTTCGCAGGTTCAGTGGATGCATCTGAAGCCTCGGCAGAATCATCGGCTGCGGAGGAGCCGGTTGCCGCAGGGATGGATTCGGGTGCAGAATCTGCCTCGGCCGCCGACTCTGTCGCCGAGTTGTCTTCGGCCCCTGCGGCAGGTTTGAGTGCCGGCGCGTTGTCGATGCCCGTGACTGCGCCAGCCGGGACAGGAGCGGGCAGGACAGCAGTGGCGGTGTCGTCGTCATTGGCGCCGGCGCTTCCGCTTGCGACGTCTGTACCCTCGGCCATCGTGGTTTCAGTGTCGGGCTCCGCACCAGTTGGCTCTTCGACTGCAGTCATTTCGGCAACAGCGGGACCTGGTTCTGGAATTGCCTGTGCCAGGGTGGAAGAGAGGCGCTCGATGACGATCGGTGAGGTCAGAAGCGCAGGAATGAGTGCGGTACGGTGATCGGCGGTTGCCTTGCTATCCCTGGGGCGGACCTGCTGCCATTCGTCCTGCAGGCCATGACGGGCGCGGCCAGTCAGCCTGTCGACTGTCGACGCTTTGATATTCAGCTGCTCGGCAATAGCCTCGGGTGAGAGCCGTTCGACTTCGCGCAACCACAGGATCCGCTGCCAGTTATCGGGCAGGTTCGACAGCGCCTGTGAGACAAGCGCAGCCTCTGGAGCCTCTGCGTCCGAACCACTCGCTGACGTCCGCTCTGTGGACGTCAGATTCGCGAGATGTACGTCGATCTCGGTGTCCACCATTGAGCGGAGACCCTCGGCTGTGTCGGAGGACCTGTTGAGCAGGGACCTGAGCACACTGAGGAATGCATCATCTGTGACCTGTCTGGCCTTCGCGTCGGGCAGAGAAGATGATGCTCTTGCTACGGCGTCATCGCGGTAGCGGCGGTAGATCTCGGAATAGGCACCGGCAGTTCCGGCCTCGATGAGCGAGAGGAGCTCGCTCTCCGTGAAATCGGCGAGTTCTTCCCCTGGCTGATGTGCGTGCACGTCCATCCGGTCCTGAATCATTCGGTAGCGTCATGCAGTCTGCAGCTCGTCATTGCAGACTGCATCTGGTCGAACAGCGAGAATAAGGGAAGCACAATCCGTGTGAAATCTATCCTCAGCGGTGACTGTATCCGACAAGACGTCCTTTTGCATCCAGTATCGCTATTTGAACAATCAACCAGTCTCATGGGGACGATGAGAGGGTCCGATCAGAGTAAACGGGGCCCTTCGAGGCAACATTCCTCTTTGAGGCAACGGACCGGCTGACTACAGCAGACCGGCTGGCGGCAACGGAGAAGCGCCAGACTGGAAGTCAGTCTTTGAGCACTCGGAACGTGCTCAGTTTCGGATCGACTCCGCCGCGGACGTGTCCCGATGGGCTCGCAGCCACGGCTTGCAGGAACTCGACGGTCTCCGCGGTGATCTCCTCACCGGGGAGAACATTCGGGATTCCGGGTGGGTACGCGGCCAGCGAGCTGACGCTGGTTCGGCCGACAGCCTCGGCGGCGGGGACGAGCTCGGAGTCCGCGAAGTACGCATCACGCGGCAGGGCCACCAGCTTTCCAGGGCTCGGCAGCGCCGGGATCCCGGCCGAAGCGTTCAGGGCGTCTGCAAGCCTGTCATCTTCGTGTTCGAGGCGCATCTGGTCCAGGGCATCGAAGAGTCGGCTGAGGTCGGGGGACTTGCCGATGCCGATGAGGGCGACGATCGTCGTGGCCGTCGCCATCTCGGCGAAGATGTCGAATTCCTCGGTCAAGCGCTTGCGCACAGCATGGCCGTCGAGTCCTGTCGAGGTGATGTCGATGGGCAGGCGGAAGGGATCGATGTCGACGACATCGGCATGGTTCATGAAGTCCCCGGAGAGCAGGTGATAGTGCTCGGAGCCCTCGATCCGGGCACGGATCTGACGGATGTTCTCCAGAGAATCGGAGATCGCGACATATGAGTTCACAAGATCCCGGCGGGCGATGTCGATCGACGCCATCAGGTGGGCGTTCTCACTGGTCGAGGCCGTCATCATGAAGGCGCGGGCCAAGGCCGGTTCGAGTCTGTTTGCGAACTCGGTGTCGCCGAGGTGGAGCAGAGCTGACTGCGTGAACGACCCGGCGAGCTTGTGAGTGCTCATGATGACGATGTCGGCGCCCAGCGTGACCGGGGATTCCGGCAGATCAGGATGGAATCCGAAGTGCGCGCCCCATGCGGCGTCGATGATGAGGGCAGCGCCGGCTTCATGGGCCACCTCGGCGAGTGCCCTGACATCGGCGACGGCACCGAAGTAGCTGGGGGTCACCAGGTAGACCGCGGAAACCTTCTCGGGATGGGCTGCGATGGCATGGCGCAGCGAGTCTGGGGTGACTCCGTGGGCGATGCCGTTGACCTCGTCGACGTTGGGAGAGACGAAGCCGGGGTTGAGTCCGGCCAGAACGATGCCGTCGATGAAGCTCGAATGGGCGCTGCGCTGGGTGACGACGCCCGTACCCAGGGTGCCGATCGCCAGTGCTGCCATGCGGTTGCCCTGCGAGGAGCCGTTGGTGAGGAACCAGGTGCGCCGCGCGCCCCAGGCCTCGGCAGCTAATTGCAAGGCTTCGTCCTTCGGGGTATCGACACCGAGGTCGATGCCCTCGAAGAGCGGGGGGATGTCCAGGGAGAGGGTGTGCTCGCCGAAGAACTCGGCCTGACCTGCAGAGATTCCCATGGTGGTGCCGCCGTGCCCGGGGGTGGACAGGAACAGCGAGTCACGCTGGGCCGCCGCCTGCAGTGCATCGGCATAGGGTGCGTAGGTCTTCGCGGTTCCCGGGAATGCCGACTGATCTGAGGTGGATGTCATGGGGGAGTCTTGGTGCACGGTCATGAATCCAGATTAGGGAACGGACCCTTGCCGGGAGAATACCAAGTTTCCTAAACTGATGAATACGCACTATTGATCTCGAAGTCGGAGGATAATGGAAACCCTCGATACCCGTGGACTCATGGCCCTGCGCGTGATCGCCGAGTCCGGTTCGGTTGCCGCCGCGGCGACCACACTGGGGTGGAGCCAGCCGACGGTCAATCATCACCTGCGCAATCTGGAGAAGGCTCTGGGGTCGACCTTGATCGAGAAGAGCCCTCGGGGATCGCGTCCGACAGTGGTCGGCAGCCTCGTCGTCTCCCGTGCCATCGAGATCCTGGGGCTGTGCGATCGCCTCGGTGACGAGGTGGCACTGTGGCGCGAAGATCAGGCAGTCCCTGTTCGCATCGGGGCCGTACCCACAGTCGGCGCCCGGGTGATCCCGAAGCTGCACAACCAGTTGCAGAGGCGACCGCGCTGGCGGGCCCATGACGAGATGGCCGCCGCGAATCCGGACCCGGCAGACACGACCACGGCTGCTCTCGACGTGACCATGGATGAGCATGCGAAGCTCGTCGCCAGATTGGAGGCCGGGGATCTCGATCTGGCGCTGCTCGTCTCGACCGACATCGACAGAACCTGGATTCCCTCGACCCTGACCGCGCGGCACCTGTATTCGGAGCAGCTCTTCCTCTGCGTGCCGAAGTCCGTGGGCCCGACCGCACTTGACGCCCACGGCATGCCCGACCTCACCTCACTCGTGTCCCAGACGTGGGCATTCAGCATCGATCCCGGTGACGCCATCGACGAGGTGGTCAGATCGTTCTGTGTCGCCGCCGGATTCGAGCCCCGGGTGGGGATGAGGATGGATGACTATGCGGCGATCATCCGCATGATCGCCGCTGGGTTGGCGGTCGCGGTGATCCCTGATTCCTCGGTGCCGGAGGACCCGACGGTCGAGATCATCCCGATGCCGATGGACGCCTGCCGCCGCGACGTGCTCCTCGTGTCCCGTGCCCGGACGGCGGAGTCGAGTAAGAAGGTCTCGCGGCATGACCCGATCGTCGCCGCCCACAATGCCGCCATCGCCGAGGTGGTCGCCGACCTCGGGGTCGTCACCGCGCAGTGGCGGTGACGATCGTAGCGCGATTGTGATTGGTCAGTGCGGCTGCCAGGCGTCTTCGATCGCGACCCTCTCGGTCACCTCGGCGGGCAGGGACTTCGAGGCCAGCGCCTCGATGGTCACCTGTTCGAGGACATCGCGCAGGGCGAACCTGGCCGCAATCCACACCTGCTGGAGTGACTCGGCGGCATCGTCGTACTCGACGACCTCCGGGCGCTGCCCGTAGATCGAGACCAGGGGGCCGTCGACGGCTCGGATCACGTCGGCGATTGTGGTGGCGCTCGCTGGCTTCGTCAGTTTCCAGCCCCCGGACTTGCCGCGGATGGAGGCCACGATCTCGACCCTGCGGAGGTCAGCGAGGATCGCCTGGAGGAATCCCTTGGGGATGCCCTGTCGCTTTCCCAGTTCATCGGCGCTGATGGGGCCACCGTCGCTGACGTTGGCGATCTCGATCAGGGCGCGAAGCGCATAGTCGGATTTCGTGGTGACCCGCATGCCGTCATAGTAACAGCGGGTTGAGCCTCAGCTGCCCGCGCCGACCTCGACCTCGGCCTCCTGGGCAGCTTCTGCGCGCCGAGCCCTGCGTTCGTTCCGTGCAGCCTGAACGATGAGGGCGATCCAGGCAGCGGCGAGCACCAAGAGGATAGTTGAGACGGTGGTCGTCGAGGCACCGAGTGCCAGGGCGATGGTGCGTGCGTTGGTGAGGATGATGATGCCACCGGCTGCGATGGCGAGGATCCGAGCAGGCAGGATCTTGACCAGCCAGGCAGCGAAAGGGGCGGCGATGATTCCGCCGATCAGAAGGGCGGCGGCGATGGACCACTCGATGCCCGAGGAGCCGAGGGCGAACAGGAACCCGAGCGAGCCGCCGACCGCGACGACGAATTCGCTGGTATCGATCGAGCCGACGACCTTGCGCGGCTCGATCCGACCAGACGACAGGAGCGTCGTGGTTCCGACTGGCCCCCAGCCGCCTCCGCCGATGGAGTCGAGTGCGCCGCCGATGAGACCGACGGGAACGAGGAGCTTCGGGCCCGGGCGTCCCTTGAAGGTGGGGCGGCGGCCGCCGAGGGCGAGGAATCGCCAGATCACATAGACGCCGAGGAGCAGCAGAATGCCTGAGATCCACGGAGTGGCCGCGTCACCGCTGAGGCCGGCGAGGAACGTGGCGCCGGCGAAGGCTCCGATGAAGCCGGGTACCGCGAGGATCGAGACCGTCTTCCAGTCGACATTGCCGAACTTGTGGTGCGAGATTCCGGAGACCAGCGAGGTGCCGATCTCGGAGAAGTGGACCGCCGCCGAGGCGGTGGCCGGGGCGATCCCGGCCGCGAGCAGCAGGGTCGTCGACGTCACCCCATAGGCCATGCCGAGGGAACCGTCGATGAGTTGGGCAAGGAGCCCGACGAGTCCGAGGACGATGAGTTGGCGCATGGTGGGGACCTTTCAGCATGCCGAAAATTGTTGAGCAATTCGATCGATGCCAACAATACCCACTAAGTCCATCCGATTACTAGACTATGAATTTCTGTGACGTTTCCGGACCTTGTGCGTCACAGTGCCAAGACCGCCGGAACGGTGAGGACGGCGACGTAGTAGCCCATGAACTGGACGCCGGCGTGCATGCCGATCATGCGATTGAACAGGCCGCCGACCAGGCCCACGGTGATGGTCACACCGAGTGCGAGCAGCCCGCCCTCGTAGAGGCAGATGACACAGATGAGTGCGGCGAAGCCTGCGATGATCGCCTCGTGGGAGACAGATTTCATCACCCAAGTAGCAGCCCGATGGGCGTTTCTCATCACGAACGGATAGGCGACCGCAACGGCGATGACCGCGGCGATGACCGAGAAGAGCGCGAACTCACCGGTCGACAGCAGATCGTGCAGGTTGTTCGTCTCACCTGTCTTGGCATCAAGAGTGTAGACGGGAGGCGCGTTGAAGAGGGGTGCGGCCGGGCCCGCTGCCATGGGTGAGAGCGGAAGCCCGATGGCGATCAGCGGGATCAGGGTCTCGGCGATATAGGTCGACTCGGTGGTTCCGTTCCTCACGGACACGACCGTTGTCAGCCGATGGAAGCCGTTCTTGATCCGGCTGCCCGCGATCTCACCCATGAGCACCGCCATGGCGACGGGTGAGAAGACGAAGGTTGCGCTGGTGATGACGGCCGAACCGCTGGTGTAGGCCAGCTGCTGCCGGTCCAGGACCGTGAATGGGTTCGGCAGCCTCGTGCCACCGGCGGGCCGCACATCGGGAGCAAGATCGAATTCCCGCTTGCCTGTCTGCGTCATCGAGCGACGGCCTGCGGGGGATAGGGCAGAGAACAGATCGTAGATGAGCGGGCCGGTCGCGATGCCCAGGAAGAAGGATGTCGTGAACGTCGCATCCTTCTGTTCGAGGATGAATGCCTGCAGCCCGACGATGATGAGGACGAAGGGGATCAGAGCGAGAACTGCCGCGAGCTTTCCCTTCGAGGTGTACGCGACGAGAATCGCCGCCGCGATGAAGATCCACGGTGCTGCGGCACCGATGGCCTCAGCGAACGGAGTAAGGACAAGAGCGAAGAGAATTGACAGCGGAATCGCGATGATCACCGAGATGACGCCACCCGAGATGGCCTTCTGCAGCGCGATATGGGGCACTCCGAGAGAACGCAGCAGCTGTGCCTCGCGCAGCATCGGCACTGCAGTGGTGTCGCCGGGTATCCCCAGCAGTGTTGTGGGCACGGCGTGAGAGATGTGCTTGGCGATGATCGCTGCGAGGAAGAAGGCGATGACACCGGCCGGCGGCACACCGATGAGGATGACAAGCAGTGCCAGGGGTGCGACGATCGCTGTCTCGTCGGTGCCTGAGATGAGACCGATTCCGGTGAAGAGCACTGCAGCCAGCAGAGCCATGCCGATTGCCCACAGGATCGGTTCGATGAGGTCCGCGCTCACAGCTGTGCACCCTTCGCTCGGTTCTCATGATTCTCGACCAGAGCGTCGAAGAGCCCGAGTGCTCGGATCTCTTCCTGCACTGCCGGTTTGAGATCGCGTGGGTCGCCTAGGTCTCCGTACTCTTCGACGACTTCGTCGATGACCTCCTGCCTGTTGCGCGTGTCAGCCTCTGATTCAGTGATCACTCGCTTGGGCTTGAACAGTATTCCGGAGATCACGGCACCGACGATGCAGCCCACGATCCCGATCAGGAGGGCATAGGAATGCCCCAGTTCCGGATCGCCGGTGGTCGTGAAGAAGTGGTCGGAAATGAGGAACGCCGGTACCGCCACCCCGATTCCGATGGCAATGCTGCCGACAAGGTGTTTCGAGTCGACGGTATCATTCCAGACTTCGAGCAGCTGTGGCATCTTCGCCTACCTTCTGTTGATGAACGGTCTGTTGATGAACGGTGGTGCTACTGATTGACGATGGCAGCGGATGTGGCAGAAGCCAGTGGTTTGTCGAGCTGCCGGCTCAGCCACTGGCTCGTCTCTGCGACTGTGCGGATGTCGACTCCTGTCGAGATTCCCAAGCCGTTGAGCATCCACAGGAGATCCTCGGTTGCCAGATTTCCGGTTGCCGAACCCGCGAACGGGCAGCCTCCGACTCCTCCGGCAGAAGCGTCGAACTCACTCACTCCGAGTTGGAGGGCGGCGAAGACGTTCGCCAGCGCCTGACCGTAGGTGTTGTGAGTGTGCAGCGCGATCGCGTCGACGGGGACACCGCTTTCGATCAGGGACTGCAGGACTGCAGTCACGTGTCCAGGTGTTGCAGTGCCGATCGTATCTCCGAGCGAGATCGACGCGCACCCTGCCTCCAGCAGCTGCGCAGCCGCAGTGACCACGCGCTGCGGATCCACTGGACCCTCCCAGGGGTCGCCGAAGACCATGGACAGATACCCGCGGACCCGCATCCCCGCCGAGGTGGCCGCCGCTGCCACATCAAGATTGCGTGCTGTGGTCACTTCGAGGCTGTCGCCGAGGTTGGCCCGAGAGAACGATTCCGTGACACTGACGAAGACGGCGATGTCCTTGGCCCCAGCCGCCCTGGCCTCGTCGAGTCCGCGTCGGTTGGGAACCAGGACCGGATAGGAGATGTCCGAGTCGAGGTCGAGCCCGTCGAGAACTGAGCGGGTGTCGGCCATCTGCGGAACGGCCCGTGGAGACACGAAGCTGCCTGCTTCGATGGTTCTCAGACCGGCACCTGCCAGTCGGGAGATGAGCTGCGCACGCGTCTGGGCGGGCAGGGTGAGCGATTCGGCTTGGAGGCCGTCCCGTGCGCTGACCTCGTAGACCCTGACCTGAGTCGGCAGCGTGTCATGGGTGAACACCTGAGGGAGTGAGTCCATCATTTCGATCCACCTGAGCGAAGCTCGGCGAGGATGGCCTGAACTCGGTCGAAGCGGAAGGCCTTCTCTTCGATGAGCCTCGTGACGATGGTCTTGGATTCTTCGGCAGTGGCGCCGGCAGACACGGCGAGGTTCTTCGCATGCAGCGACATGTGGCCGCGCTGCACACCTTCGGTGGCAAGGACTCGCAGGGCCGCCAGATTCTGCGCCAGCCCTGCGGCGACGATGATTTCGGCCAGATCTTTCGCCGTGCTCACCTCGGCGATCTGGAGCGCGGTTCTGGCCGCAGGGTGGACCTTCGTGGCACCGCCCACGAGACCGACGGGCATCGGCATCTCGAGGTTGCCGACGAGGTTGCCCTCGGCATTCTTTTCGAACGTGGACAGTGAGGTGTAACGACCGTCGCTGAGGGCATGTGAATGGGCGCCGGCTTCCACAGCGCGAGTGTCATTGCCGGTGGCCAGGACGACGGCGGAGATGCCGTTCATGATGCCTTTGTTGTGGGTGGCGGCACGGTAGGGGTCGGCTGCGGCCAACTCATAGGCGTGGAGGATGTTGTCGACGACCTCGGCGCCTCCCAGCAGCTCCTTGTCGAAGACGGCGTGTGCTCGGCTCAGACGCAGATCGGCCTTGTTCGTCAGGATTCGCAGGAGTGCGTCACCTTCGGCGATCGCCGCGAGACTGCTTGAGACGGCCTCTGCCATGGTATTCACCGCGTTCGCGCCCATGGCGTCGCGGACGTCGACATGAAGGTGGACGACGACGTAGGTTGCCGACTTCGCTTCGACGAGGCGGACATCGAGGCCCTTGACGCCTCCGCCGACCTCGACGAGCTTCGGATCCTGTGCATTGGCCAGGTCGATGATCTCGTCCTGGCGTTCGAAGATGCGAGACCGAGCGGCATGGGGGTCTGCCACATTGATGAGCTGGATCTGCGCCTGCATGATCGGCTGGGTCGAGCTGGTGAAGAACCCACCCTGTGGGCGCGCCATCCGGGCGGCGTTGCTGGCAGCGGCGATGACCGAAGCCTCTTCGGTGGCCATGGGTACGAGGACATCGGTGCCGTTGATCGTGAAGTTGGTGGCGGCGCCCAAGGGCAGGGAGAAGACGCCGAAGACGTTCTCACTCAGGTTCGCGGCCTGTTCGGGGCCGAATGCAGTCGCATCGATCTGGGCGAACACCTCGGTGTCGAGCCCGGTTGCCTCGGCTACTGCCGTGCGACGATCGTTGACCGACATATTGCGGAAGTCGGCGATGCGACTGTTCTCTGCCATTGTGTGTCTCCTGTCGAGTCTTCTTCGAGTCTGTGTCTGCCGCCTGCGGCTGCCGAAAGCGGCCGAGCAGAGCCGGTCAGACCGTTCGCGCGGAGTAATTCCGCGCAGAGTTCAGTCAAACACTTCGGGGCTCGATCACCTATGGCCGTAATGGCCATTGATATCTCCTCCCACTGGCTGGATCGGCCAGGGTGGGTGGCTCGTGCCTGGCTGCATTCAGATCTTCTGCTGGAGCTGATCCAGACGGAGTGCGACGTGGAGGCGGAACGCATATTCGGGTGCACGCCAATCGTTGTCGAGCACCGCGTCGATGCGCTCCAGGCGCAGCTTGACGGTGTTGACGTGAACCGAGAGAGCGGCGGCGGTGCGGCTGATGCTGCTGCTGTGTTCGAAGTAGGTGCGCAGTGTGGTGACCAGATCGGCGGATTGTCTCCGATCCCACCGTCGGAGGGGGCCGAGCATGCGCTCCATGAACCGTCCGACGTGTTCGGGAGCTGAGCCGAACATGGCTGTGTAGGGGGCGAAGTCCTCGGCAGGTGCGACGCCGCTGGTGATCGAAAGCGAATTGAGGACGCGCACGCACGACCACAGCTCGTCCTCTGCGGTGCGCAGCTCCGAACGTTGGAAACCGGTGTCGGAGACGACGATCAGGCAGTTGCGCAGGACTTCTGAGGCGGTGAGCAGCTCTTCCAGCTGTATCCGGGTGCGATGAGCCGAACGGGGCAGCAGCACTGTCAGCCCAGGGGAGCGCTGGGTCATGAGAATCCGCGGCTCGATCCGAGCCAGGTACGAGCCGATGCGGTCGAATTCGTTGGGGCCGGCTTGGACCACTATCAGCTGCCAAGGGCCGAGGAGGGTGAAGTTGCTGGAGCGTGCTCGCGCTCGCAGCTCGTCGAGACTTCTGGTGTCGGCGATCAGATCGACGGCCAGTTCGCCGCGCACACGGTTCTCGGCGTCGGCGCGTGACTGCTCGTTCATCTGGATGAGGGCCAAGGACTGTGCGGCCTGAGCGACGATGCTGTGGTCGCCGTCTTTCGGGTCGTTGTGGAAGCGCACGAACAGTCCGCTGTGCTGACGTCTGTTCGACGCCACCGAAGCGGCGATGAGTCGCTTGGCGTGAGCAATCTGAATGCTCCGTCCGGTGCGGCGACTGATGTCTACGGCCGCAAGAATGTCTTCTCGACTCATGTCGCCCTCGGCGAGGAAGCCCTCGTCCGCTGGGAAGTCGGGGGAGTCCAGCCTCCAGCTGTCGACGATGAGCACCTCGGCGCGGAGAGTTTTGGAGATGACGTTGGTGACGGCTGGTGCGCCGTGGCCCTGCAGCACCAGCTGGGTCAGCTGCTCTTCGATCTCGACGAGTCGCTGCAAGGTGTTCGCCTTGGCCGCAGCCAGCTCTTCTGCGGCAGCTGACAGCGCCGCAGCCTCGGCGAGTTCGCCCATGAGTCGAGCGGTCTTGAGAATCACCGAGGCATGGTCTGCCAAGGCGGAGAGCAGAGTGATCTCATCTGCTCCGAAGTCATGAGGGTAGCGATTCGCCGCGAACAGGGCGCCGAGTACTTCACCGTCGACGACCATCGGCACCCCGAGGAGCGACTCCATGCCTTCGGCCTTGACCGCTGAGTCCACACGCCGCTCATGAGGCAGCTGGGTCAGGTCGTAGTCCGAGGTCCAGTGGGCCGCTCGGTCGCGGACAACCCGGCCTGCAAGTCCGACTCCCGGCGGCACCCGGAGAGCTGGGAGTTGGAGTGAGATCGCCCCGCGACTGGCTCTGACGTTGAGCTCGTCGGTTTCGGGGTTGTATTCGGAGAGGTAGGCGATGTCGCAGCCGATCAGCGACTTGGCTCTGTCGACGAGCTTCTGCAGAAGGCGCTTCGTGTCTCTGACCTGGATGAGCTCAGAGGCGCTTTCGAGCAGGGCGGCGCGTTCATGGTCCTTCTGGCGCCAGCGAACCATGGTCGTGGACAGATCGAGCAGCGAGTCGATGAGGGCCGACTGCCGCCCGAGTTCTGATTCCAACGAGCTGCGATCGACGGGGTTGCCCCGCGCGATCAGGCTGATCGCCCGTGCGACGGAATCCACCGCTGCTGTCTCTGGCCCTGCTGCGCGCTCCGTCATGGGGCCATTATCTCAGCCCGGATCACCAGACCACGTGCCCCGGCGGTTTCACCCCGCTGCGGGGGACATCTCCTTGACGGTCGGCAGTTCGCAGGTGCTGCTCGCCTTCTGCTGATACCCGGAGAGGAACTCGCCGAGGCGGTTGATCGATTCGTCCAGCACCTCGACGGAGGGCAGGGTGACGAGCCGGAAATGGTCCGGTCGTGACCAATTGAAAGCCGAACCGTGGGAGACGAGGATCTTCTGCTCGCGCAGCAGATCGAGGGCGAACTGTTCATCGTCGGTGATCCCGAACTTCTCGACATCGAGTTTGGCGAACATGTAGAGCGCACCGCTGGCCCGATGTGCAGAGACGCCGTCGATGGAGTTCAGGCCCGTGTGGGCGACGTCCATCTGTGCACCCAGGCGACCCTGCGGCAGGACGAGGTCATCGATTGACTGCTTGCCGCCCAGGGCAGCCTGGATCGCGTGCTGAGCGGGAACGTTCGCACACATGCGCATATTGGCCAGGAGCTTGATCCCCTCGAGGTAGCTCTTCGCCTCGGACAGCGGTCCGGTGATGGCCAGCCAGCCAGCGCGGTATCCGGCGATCCGGTAGGCCTTCGACAGGCCAGAGTAGGTCAGGCACAGCACATCGTCGCCGGTGAGCGTGGCCATATTGACCATGTCGACATCGTCGTAGGTGATCTTCTCGTAGATCTCGTCGGCGAAGATGATGAGGCCGTGACGACGTGCGATGTCGACGATCTTGTTCAGGGTCTCACGCGAATAGACGGCGCCGGTGGGGTTGTTCGGGTTGATGACGACGATGCCGCGGGTGTTCTCGGTGATCTTCGATTCGAGGTCGTCGAGGTCGGGCTGCCAGGCGGTGGCTTCGTCGCACAGGTAGTGCTTGGGCGTGCCGCCGGAGAGCGCAACCGATGCCGTCCACAGGGGGTAGTCCGGGCTGGGAACGAGGATCTCATCGCCGGGATTGCACAGCGCCTGCAGGGACAGGGTGATGAGTTCGCTGACTCCGTTGCCCAGGAACACCTCGGAGGTGTCCAGATTGTGGATGCCTCGGGTCTCGTAGTACTGGACCACGGCCCGGCGCCCGGAGAGGATTCCGCGCGAATCGGAATAGCCCTGCGCAACGGGAAGCTGCTTGACCATGTCATGGACGATCGCCTCGGGGGCTTCGAATCCGAAGGGGGCGGGGTTGCCGATGTTGAGCTTGAGGATGGTGTGGCCCTTGGCCTCCATCGCCTCGGCCTCTTCGAGGACGGGTCCCCGAATGTCATAGAGGACGTTGGCCAATTTCGACGACTGCCTGTACATGGGAACCCTGAGGACCTTTCGATGCGACGATTGCTGATACCGCTATTACCACGCTATGGCCACCGCCGAGGTGGTTCCGACCACACAGAGGCCCGTTTCGTGAACCTTTGACCGGGTTTTCGGATTGTTTCCCAGACCTTTCGTCACACGGGTCACATGACGTGGGCCAGTATCGAGGGGGCGAACCCTCATGCCCGCTGCCGGTCGCTGCGCAGCATGCCGAAGATGAGCGTGTCGCTCCATTCGCCCTTTGACCACCAGTCCTGCCGCAGGTGAGCCTCCTGCCGCATGCCGATGCGCGAGGCCATCCTCGCCGAGGCACTGTTTCTGGCATCCATCTGAGCGATGATTCGATGGAGGCCGTCGTGGGCAAAGGCGGCGTTGAGCATGGCGATGGCCGCCTCGGTGGCGAATCCGTGCCCGCCTGCCGCCGGGTTGAGAACCCAGCCGATCTCGGCCTTCTCCGATGACTCTGCGTCGAACCAGATCGCGATGTCGCCGATGACGACCGAGCCTTCGATGCTCTCCAGCCCGTCCGCGGTTTCGATGACCAATGCGAGTGCGCGAGCCTCGGTGTCCAGGCCGGTTCTCGGAATGCGCTTGGATACCTCGGCCCGCGCCACCTCGGCGGTCCACGGCTCGCAGAGAAGGAACCGCGCGACATCTTCGCGGGAGTAGATGGGCAGCAGAGCCTCGGCGTCGGAGTCCCGATACGCACGGAGGCGCAGTCGGTCGGTGGTCAGCGGCAGAGACAGCTCCTGCGGATTCATGTCAATAACGAAATCACGTGTCTCGGGTGTGCGCAAGATTCGTTGGGCGTCAGAGAGCCCTTGGCAAGGGTTGCGCATCGGTGACAAATGGCATCATTATGCCCGACTGGCTGTGAGTCCTCCCCGCTAAGCTGAGGAGCATGGTCGAGCCAGAATCCGCGCCCCGTCGCAGGGGGCGTCCACGGAAGGGACAGAGCGGGGACACCCGGACGATGATCGCCGAGGCGGCCGCCGCCGAATTCTCCGAAAAGGGATATGAGACGGCGAGTATGCGCGGCATCGCCCGCCGCGCCGAAGTCGATCCGGCGCTCGTCCACCACTATTTCGACACGAAAGCGGCCCTGTTCGCCGACGTCGTCAAGCTCCCGGTCCGGCCCGACAAGATCATCGCTGCTGCCCTCGATGCGCCCCTTGCCGAACTCGGTGCTTCGATCGCCCGCACGGTGCTGCTCGCGTGGGAGGACCCGAAGGTCAAACCCGTGGGTGTGACGATTCTGCGCTCGGTCGTCAACGGATCGGCGGCCGGAAAACTCGTCCGTCAGTTCCTGCTGCGCGAACTCATGTCCGCGATTGCCCAGCGCCTCGAGGATGTGGGGATTGAGGCCGCGTCGGCGCAGCAGCGGGCCTCGATGGTGCTTTCTCAGATAGCCGGGGTGCTCATCCTCAGGCATGTCGTCATGGCCGAACCCCTGGCCTCCAGCCCGATCGAGGAGGTCATCGCTCATGTCGTTCCCGCGGTGCAGGGTCATATCGACGGGCTCCGGGCAGAGTGCTGACAACGTAGATGGCTGACAAGGGCTCGTAGCGAGCACCCCTTCTCGGTCTCACCCGGGACCATCAGTGCTCGGGTTGAGCCCTTGACGTGGGCGGCGTGGAAGCGTCTAATTCATCATATGATGAATAATGCGATCGAAACCCGCGGTCTGCGAATTTCTCGGGGCCCAACGATGGTCATCGACTGCCTCAACCTCACAGTGCCCGGTGGCGCGATCGTCGGTCTGCTCGGACCCAGCGGAAGCGGCAAGACGACTCTCATGCGGGCCGTCGTCGGGGTACAGGTCCTGGCCGGCGGATCGGTGAATGTCTTCGGTCAGAGCGCAGGGAGCGCATCGCTTCGGCACAGAGTCGGTTACATGACCCAGCAGGCCAGCATCTATGAGGATCTGTCCGTGCGGCAGAACCTCCGCTACTTCGCTCGCGTTCAGGGCGCTCCCCGTTCGGATGTCGAAAGAGTCATCGATCGCGCGGATCTGTCCGGGCAGGCCGATCGTTTGGCCAGGACCCTGTCCGGTGGGCAGGCCAGCCGAGTCTCGCTGGCGGCGGCGATGCTCGGCTCGCCGGACCTGCTCGTACTCGATGAACCGACCGTCGGCCTCGACCCGGTCCTGCGCGGGGATCTGTGGGCCATCTTCCGCAGACTCGCCGAGGATGGGACGACCCTCCTCGTGTCGAGTCACGTGATGGACGAGGCGACTCGCTGCGATCGGCTCCTGCTCATGCGTGAGGGCGATCTCATCGCGGATACGACCCCCGAACAGCTTCTGTCGACCACTGGTGCGGACACGGCCGAAGACGCGTTTCTGCGGATCATCGAGACCCACGATTCGGGTTCGGGCGCCTCGCTCATTGGTCGCCGTGACCGTGGTGCCCGGCGATCAAGACGTCTGTCTCCCACACATCTGCTCACCGTCGGAAAAAGCCGGGCCGAGCGGAAGAGGGGCCCACAATGACTCCGGTGCGAACCCTGGCCACGGCCGGACGCGTGCTGCTTCAGATCCGCAATGATCCGCGCACCATTGCCCTGCTCCTCATCGTACCCAGCCTCCTCATCGGGCTCGTGGCCTGGATCTTCGATGAGACCAAGGTCTTCGCGACAATCGGCCCGGCGATGCTCGCGCTCTTTCCCTTCATCGTGATGTTCCTCGTCACGAGCATCTCCACTCTGCGCGAACGCCGCAGCGGCACGCTCGAGCGACTGCTGTCGATGCCCTTGGGCCGCGGTGACTTCATCCTCGGCTACACACTCGCCTTCGGGATCCTCGCTGTGGTCCAGACTGCGGTCGCCGTCGCCTATGCCACACTGGTGTGCGGTCTCGAGATCGAGGGGTCCATATGGATGCTCTTCATTGTCGCGATCGCTGATGCCCTGCTGGGTACGTCGCTGGGACTGCTCGCAAGTGCCTTCGCCCGCACCGAATTCCAGGTTGTGCAGTTCATGCCGGCGCTCGTTTTCCCCCAGATCCTCCTCGGAGGCATCTTCCTGCCCCGTGATCAGCTGCCAGAGGTGCTCGAGACCATCGGCGATTGGCTGCCGCTCTCACACGCGATCGACGCGCTCACAGCAGTCGCGAGCGGCGATGAGGATTCCAGCTACATCTGGCTGCGCATCCTCTTCATCGGATGGTGGATCCTCGGCGCGATCGTCATCGGTTCGCTGACGCTGCGCCGGCGCACGCAATGATACGGCTGACGCCGCATGACGGGCGCTGCGAGACATTCCCGCCTGTCTGCTGTGCCGACGAGCACTGATCCTGCCGAAACTATTTCTTCGACCTGGTCAGGGCCTGTCTCCACGACACCTTCGGACCCGACTGGAGGATGGAACGCTCGAAGATCCGGGTCGCCAGCAGCAGAGCCAGGATCGTGGTGATCGCGAGGATGAGGAGGGAGACCAGCGGCTCCCACCATTCGATCGTGCCGAGGAAGACGCGCATCGGGACCGCGACCGCTGCGGAGAAGGGGATGTAGGACATCACCGCCATCACCGTCTCGTTGGATGAGAAGAGGATGACGGCCATATAGGGCAGGAAGATGAGCATCATGATCGGGCTGGACGTCGAGCCCAGGTCCTCAGTCCGGGAGACCATTGAAGCGGCCGCGGCGTAGAGGGAGGCGATCATGACGAAGCCGACGATGAAGAGCGGGATGAACCAGGCGATCGGTTCCGTGACCTTGCCGAGCACCAGGTCGTTTCCGCTGATGGCGGCCCCGATGAGGACGGAGAGTGCAGTCAGGCCTATCTGTGCGAAGGCGAGGATCGAACACGCGAGAACCTTGCCGAACATCAGCACCTTCGCCGAGGTGGAGGCGAGCAGGATCTCCACAATCCGTGACTGCTTCTCCTCCACCACCGAGGAGGCGATGGTTGTCCCGAAGGTCACCGCCGACATGAAGAACACGAGCCCGAGGCCCAGCCCGATCAGGTACGTGAGTCCGGGATCCGGTGCGTGCGGGTCGAGGAGTTCAACGGTGGGCACTTGGCTGAGAGCGCCGGTGAGCGACTCGGGGGCGGAGCGTTCGGCGATGACGGTGACGCCGACAGGGGACGCAGGGTCTTCGACGACGGCGGCCGCGACCTCTTCGGACGTCACCAGGGTCTTCGCCTCATCTGTGCTGTCGACGGAGACGAGTTCGATTCCGTCGATTCCCTCAACAGCCTGCGCCCCCGCCGAGGTGACCGCCACCTTGTCCGTGGAGGAGAACAGTGTGGGCAGCGACCCGGAGACTGCCACGAGTGCCCCGAAGAGGACGATGCTCAGCAGCGTCGAGACCATGAAGGCCTTGGATTTCAGGCGGACCATGACCTCTCGTTCGATGACGAGACCGATGGCGGTGGTGAAGCTGGCACGCTGTGTCTGTGCTGTCGTCGCCAATCCGGATTTCCTGGGGGCGTTCGTAGCGGGAGGCCTCGTGTCGACGGAGTTCGAATCCTGTTGGGTGCTCATGCCTGCGTGACCTCCTGGAAGAGTCGGTTGAGGGCGACGGTGTGCGGGGCGAATGACTTCACTGAGGACACGGTGATGGCCTGGTGCAGGACCGTCTCGGCGATATCGGCGTTCGGTGCGGCGAAGCGCACCCAGTTGCCGTCGAATTCGACGACTCGGATGTCGGGGATCTCGCGCACCCAGCCCATGTCCGAATCGGTCTGCAGAATCCACTCAGGTGTGCTGCGCTGACGCCGCAGCTCATCGGCGGTGCCGCCCGCAACAAGCCGGCCGCCGTCGATGATGACGAGGTCGTCGACGAGGCGTTCGACCAGGTCGAGCTGGTGGCTGGAGAAGAGGACGGGTGCACCGGTGTCGGCGAAATCCTTGAGGACCTCGAGGGTGCGTTCGACGGCGACCGGGTCGAGTCCGGAGAAGGGCTCGTCGAGCACGAGGGCACGCGGGCGGTGGATGAGCGCGGCAGCGATCTGGACCTTCTGCTGGTTGCCCAGGCTGACGGCTTCGAGGTTGTCGCTGGGTCTGCCGCCCAGGTCGAGCTGCTCGAGGAGTTCTAATCCGCGACGACGGGCCGAATGGCGGCTGAGACCGTGGAAGCGGGCGAGGTAGATGAGCTGATCGATGATCGGCATCTTCGGGTAGAGGCCCCGTTCCTCGGGCATGTACCCGATCGCACTGCGATGTGCGGCGGTGATGGTTTCGCCGTCGACGGTGATGCGACCGGAGTCGGCAGCGAGTACGCCGAGGATGATGCGCATGGTCGTCGTCTTGCCGGATCCGTTGGAGCCCACGAATCCTGTCATCCTGCCCGAGCCGATGCTGAAGGACAGGTCGTGGAGAACCTGTTTGTCGCCGAAGCTGCGTGAAATCGAGTCCAAGGTGATCATGGTTCAACGCTATGTGGTGCTGCGCCGATGCGAATCCGTCGTTCGGGCTATTTCGGCATCGGCAGTGTGGGGGAGGCCGAGGTCTGACACTGGGAATAAGCCTGACACTGGGAATGAGAACTTTCAGTTCCCGACGAGTCCGTTCTCGTAGGCGAAGATGACGACGTGGATGCGGTCGCGGATGTCGAGCTTGGTCAGCAGGTTGGAGACATGTGTCTTGACGGTGGCCTCGCCGACGAAGAGCGTTCCTGCGATTTCGGAATTGCTCAGCCCCTTGGCCACGAGGTGGAGGACCTCGAGTTCCCGGTCGGTGAGGAGTTCCAGTTCGGGAGCCGCCGAGGTGGTGGCGACAGGGCTGCGGACGGAGCGTTCGATGACGCGTCGGGTCACCTCGGGGGACAGGAGTCCATCGCCGCCCGCCAGCGCGGTGACCGCGTCGATGAGCTGCTCCGCCTCGGCGGTCTTGAGCAGGAATCCGCTGGCGCCAGCGGCCAGCGCCTGGAACAGGAAGTCGTCGCGGTCGAAGGTGGTGAGCATGAGGACGGCGCCGGCCGCTCCTCGGCGCACGATCTCCGCGGTGGATTCGAGCCCGTCCATGACAGGCATCTGGACGTCCATGCAGATCACATCCGGCGCCAGCTCGAGCGCGCGGTCGATCGCGACCTGACCGTTTTCAGCCTCCCCGACGACCACGATGCCGTCCTCGCTCTCGAGGATCGTGCGGAAGCCGGTGCGGACCATCGACTGGTCGTCGACGAGGAGGACTCGGATCACGGTTCAGGCCTTTGCTGTGGAGTCGGTGAAGGAGGAAGCAGTTGGGAGATCGTCCGTATCCATGTCGGTACCGGTGGCGGTCTCTGTCCCGAGATCAGCAGGCGCGGCGGGGTCGACCTCTGGTCCGGCGACGTTCCGAGGGTAGGGAATCTGTGCCCGCACCAGCCAGCCGCCACGGGACTTCGGACCGGCTTCGAGGGAGCCGCCCATGGCGCTCATCCGTTCGCGCATGCCGACGATGCCGAGGCCCAGGCCCGGTTGCTTCGCCGGAGGTTCGGAGTTGGGGTGCGCCTCCTCGTGGAGCCCGCCGGGAGACCGGGTGTCGCTGATCTCGACCTCGAGATCGGTGGTGCCGTACCGCAGGCGGACATCCACCTCGGCGTGCGATCCCGCATAGCGACGACAGTTGGTCAGGGACTCCTGGATCACCCGGTAGATCGACATCTCCGTGATCGGTGTCAGCGGTCTGGGCTCACCGATCGTGACAACGTCGATCTGCTGTCCCGATCGACGTGAGGCGTCGATGAGTTCGGGAATGTCGCCGAGGCCGGGGTTGCCCTTTGTGTTGTGATCACTGGTGCTGGCGTCGTCCGTATCCCGGAGGGTGTAGACGAGCGCACGCAGTTCATCGACGGTTTCTCGGGTGGAGGACTCGATGGTCTTGAGGGACTTTCGGGCCTTGTCGGGGTTCTTCTCGAGGCTGCGGCGGGCGGCTGCGGCGTGGATGCCGACGCCGGTGATGTGGTGGGCGATGCCATCGTGGAGTTCACGAGCGATGCGCACCCGCTCAAGATCGAGAGCCTGACGAGTCAGCTGCTGTTCCTGGGCGCGGACCTCGGCGTTGGCGGAGCGCAGATCGTCGAGGATCAGCCGCTGCTTCCAGGCTCGGTTGCCGAAGAGCCAGGCGCCGCCGAAATAGGCGACATTCGTCAGCAGGCTGACGCCGAAGCTCGCGGTGATCTGCAGGACTGTCAAGTCCGAGAGACCGTTGGACTGGAAGAATACGGAGGCCACTAGGTAGATGAAGATGGCCGTGCACAACAGCGCCCTGGAGAAGAGAGCCGCCCGGCGATTGCTCTGCCACGCACCGATCGAGTACACGCCCATGAAGAGGATGACCTGGGTGACCCCAGGTTCCATGGCGCCGCCGATCTGTGCGCCGACGAAGATCGCGGTCTGGATCCAGGCGACTTGGCTGGGGTAGCGCCGCCTCCAGATGAGGGGCACTGTGACCGCCACCGAAGCCAGGCACAGAACCCATAGCGGGGCCTCGAACGGCCAGTAGCTTGTCGTGACATACAGGATGGCGAAGACTACAGAACCTGCGGCCAGGGCGATGACCAGATATACGTCGCCGCGCGTAGGTCTCAGCGATGTCGGATTCTCTGCCATCCCTCCAGCTTAGACAGCAGAGGCGTGTTGGGATATCCGCCGCTGTGGGGATCTGGTGCGTGCACCCTCCGGCGCGGGGTGGAGACGTGGCTGGAGGGTTTGGCAGTATTCGCCGTATCTGCGCATGTCTCTCGTGTGTAAGTTCGGGGCCAGGCGTGACTGCGCCGCCCAATCTGCAGAACTATCGATCAGAAAGAAGTACGTTGATGACGGAGATCACAAGGACAACCATCGATCCGGCGGCAGGAGAATCTGTCGCTGTTGTGGGCGCGCGAGGAAAGACAGGACGGGCAATTTCATCGGCGCTCAAGGACCGAGCAGTTCCCACCATTCCGATTGGGCGAAGCGAAATGACGAACCCCGTCGAGGCGCTGAAGGGTTGTCGTGCCGCCTATCTCATGGCGCCGAACCTTCACCCAGATGAGCGTGATTTCATCTCCACACTGCTCGGGGCCTGCCGCGAGGCAGGAGTGGATCGCGTCGTCTACCATTCGGTGGCGGCACCCTATGCTCCGGACATGCCTCACCATGTGGCCAAGGCTGCATCTGAGGACCTGGTGCGGCGGAGCGGACTTCAGTGGTCGATTCTCCAGCCGTGCGCATATATCGACAATCTCCTGCCGGGCCTGCGAGGACAGAATCCGCACGTTGCTGTGCCCTACAGCGTCGACACCCGATTCGGACTGATCAGTCTCGCCGACCTCGGGGAGATCGCGGCCGCAGTGCTGCTTGATGACTCCCATATCGGGGCGAGCTATGAACTCGGCGGCCCGCAGCAGCTGACTGTTCGCGACTATGCTGCCGCCGCGGAACAAGTGCTGGGTCGAGCGGTTGAACTCGAAGCATCAACTCCGCAGCAGTGGGTCGCCGCGCACAGAAGCGCTGGCGCCGACTCGACGTCTGGCACGAGCCTCGACCTGCGCGAGATCGAATGGCTGGCAGCGATGTTCTCCTACTACGACAACCACGGATTGCCGTGTGGAGCGCTTCCAGCGCGGGCCATCTTGGGCCGCCCCGCGCGATCTGTTGAAGAAGTGCTGTGCTCGGAGCTGTCGTAATTGGAGACATTTACCAACGGCTCATGGGTTGTTTGGCATCTTTTGCCGGTTCAGTGATGTGAGTCACCGGCAAAAATGGATTCAAACGCTCAGCAGACCTGGGGTCAGCAGACCTGGGAAGGACATTGATGTCGACTCAAAGCCCACGAATCCGTATCGGTATCGACACCGGCGGCACGTTCACAGATGTGGTGGCCTTCAACGAAGCCACCGGTGAGCTCACCACGACGAAGACTCCCTCGACACCGTCGAATCCCGCTGATGGCTTCATCAACGGCATTGACAAGGTACTCGACATGTTGGGCACCGATCAGGACTCCGCGACGATCACGGCCTCCGATATCAGTGCGGTCAGCCATGGAACCACCGTCGCTACCAATCAGCTGCTCGAAGGCAAGCTCGATCGTCTCGGCTTCATCACCACCGAGGGCTACGAATTCGTGCTCGAAATCGCCCGACAGGCAGTACCCGACGGGTACGGAAACTCCTATTTCTGGGTCAAGCCCGACCGCATCGTACCCGCGGACCTCGTCAAGACTGTGACCGGCCGCATGGACTTCGAAGGCAACGAAGTGCGTCCCTTCGACGAAGTCGAGGCACGCAAGGTCGCCCGCTGGTTCCGGGACCAGGGAATCAGCACATTGGGAGTCAACTTCCTCCACGCCTACGCGAACCCCGCCCATGAGCAGAGGATGCGCGAGATCCTCCTCGAAGAGCACCCCGACGTCATTGTGTCCCTGAGTTCGGAAGTGCTGCGCGAATACCGCGAATACGAACGATCGATGACGACCTTGGTTGACGCCGCAGTCAAACCCAAAGTCTCCACGTACGTCAAGAACATCCATGAGCGCCTCGAGGCCTATACCGGCACCGACAAGGATGCCAAGCTGCCGTTCTACATCATGAAGTCCAACGGCGGCGTCCTCTCCGCAGATGAGGTCGTCAACCAGCCCATCACCACGGTGCTCTCCGGCCCTGCCGCCGGTGCACTGGGTGCCGGACTCATCGCGCGGGAAGCCGGATTCGACAAGGTCCTGACCTGCGACGGCGGCGGCACCTCGACGGACGTCACCGTTGTCGTCGACGGAGAGCCTGCTCTGACGACCGAAGGCTCGGTCGGTGTCTATCCGTCCAAGATCCCCATGATCGACGTCGTCACCGTCGGTGCCGGCGGCGGCTCGATCGCCTGGACCACGGCCGAAGGACAGCTCAAGGTCGGTCCTCAGTCGGCAGGAGCAGACCCGGGGCCCATCTGCTATGGCAACGGCGGGGTGGAACCGACCATCACCGATGCCCACGTCTTCCTCGGGCGGATCCCGCCCCACCTCCTCGGCGGAGAGATCCCCCTCGACGCTGATGCCGCTGGTCGCGGCATCAGCGAAATCGCCGCAAAGCTCGGCCTGAGCACGGAGAAGGCCGCGACCGGAATCCTCGAGATCTCTGCCTGGAACCAAGCCAACGCCCTACGCCAGATCTCGGTCCAACGTGGCCTCGACGTCCGTGACTTCATGCTCACCACCTTCGGAGGCTCCGGCTCGCTGCTGGCCTGCACGCTCGTCGACATCCTCGACCTTGCCGGCGTCGTCGTTCCGCCTAACCCTGGAAACGTCTCCGCCTTCGGTCTCCTCACCGTCGACGTCAAGAACGACTATGTTCAGACGAACGTCGCACGCGATGACGGATTGGACATCGCTGAGGTCGCAGGCCTCTTCGAACGTCTCCAGACTCGGGCAACCGAGGCCCTGATCAACGAGGGATTCACGCCAGAACGCCATCAGTTCGACCGCTCCGTCGACCTCCGTTACTTCGGTCAGGCCTTCGAGGTCCGCGTGCCCGCTCCTTCGGGCACGATCACCCGAGAATGGGCCGACGAGGTGACACGGGCATTCCACGCCGAGCACAGGCAGCTCTACGGCTATGACTTCGCCGATGCGTCGGACCAGCACGTGGAATGGGTCAATGTCCGGGTCTCAGGCATCGGTCCGATCACCCGTCCGGAGCTTCGCCACATCGCATCAGCCGAGGGTGCGCCGGATAAGTCCGAACGTGCACAGACCGCTGTGCGACCAGTCTGCTTCGACGCCGAGGACGGATACGTCGACACCGCCGTGTACTGGCGTGAGAGTCTCCTGGCAGGAGACACCCTGGAAGGTCCGGCCATCGTCGAAGAGTTCGGCTCGACCTTCCCGCTGCACCCGGGATTCACCGCTCGCATCGATGCCGGCGGCAACATCATCACCACTCGCCGCAAACGCCAGGAGGCAGGCAAATGACGATCACTGACCAGACCGCAGCACCCGACTCCGGGTCGATGCTCAGCCTCACTCCGTTGACAGGGCAGGCGCTGACCGATTACATCAACGCTGACCCGATCAACCCCGCAGGTCTGCCAACGGCTTATGAACATGGCAACCGTCTGACATCGAGGCAGAAGGCTTCGACGGTTGACCCGATCATCGTCGAGATCGTCGAAGGCACCTTGGCCAGTGTCGAAATGGAGGTCGAGACCGCGATTGCCCGAACCTCGCGGTCACCGATGATCCGCGACGCTCACGATTTCCGAGCGGGAATCCATGACCGGCAGCTGCGCAAGCTCACAGGTCGCTCATATTCGGCACTCGTCCATCCCATCGTCCGCGACTTCCCGATCGAGGAGATGCAGGAAGGCGATGTCTTCTTCCACAACGACGTCTACGCCTCTGAGGGCGGAATCGGCCACCTTCCAGATATGTGCGTGACCGTGCCGGTCTTCGCCGACGGTGAGGTCGTCTGCTTCGTCCAGGCGTTCGGCCACCACGATGACATCGGCGGAGCCTGCCCCGGATCGATGCCCTCTGGTGCTACCAGCGTCTTCGAAGAGGGCCTGATGATCCCCCCGATCAAACTCTGGGACGCGGGGAAGCCGAACAAGTCGGCACTGGCCATCATGACGCGCAACTCGCGCATGCCCGACTCGCTCTCGGCAGATCTCGATGCGGAATGCTCTGCCTGCCTCATGGGCGCCAGGCGTCTGACCGAACTGTTCACCCGCTACGGCGTCGACACCGTCGAGGCCGCCTTCGACACCATCCTCGATAACTCCACGGAGATCTACCGCCGCGAGATCCTGTCGAAGATCCCCGATGGCCAGTACGTATGGGAGGACTACGCCGAACACGACGGAGTCTCCGACCCGATGCTGCACACACAGAGGATCACCCTGACCAAGACCTCAACCGGCGGCCCCGACGACGGTCCACGTCTCATCATCGACTTCACCGGCACCGCGGCTCAGGCTGCAGGGCCGATCAACCACTGTGGTGACTATGTGGGCGGAAACTTCCTCAAGAAGTGGTTGGCACCGATCCTGCGCAACCTCGCCGACAGCCCCGAACGCATGGGTGAACTCGACGTCAACGAGGGAATCGTCCCCCTCATCGAGATGCGCTTCCCGGAGAAGGGGACCCTGCTTACGCCCGAGTTCCCAGGTCCTACGAACGCACGCACCTTCGTCATTCTGCGCCTTCTCGGCGTGCTGGCCGGCGTGGTGGCGAAGGCAGTCGACGGGCAGATGCCTGCTGACCAGGAGACCATCCGCTACACCGGCGTCTACGGCAAGGACCGCGACGGCAACGATTACCTCATGCGCGAGGTCCTCGGCGGCGGCTCCGGTGGACGCTACTACTCCGACGGTGAAGATACGATCCACGTGGTCCCCGACTCCCGGAATCTGCCGACAGAGTTCACGGAGTCCAGGTTCCCGTTTCGCGTTGAACGCCTCGGCCTGTCTGTCGACTCCGGCGGGGCTGGTCGCTACCGTGGCGGACTCGGCTACGAGAAGCACATCAGGATGCTGCGCGATGGTCACTTCATGTCGATCGCCGACCGATCGATCCTCGCCTGCTGGGGAGTCAAAGGTGGTAAGGCCGGACAGCCCTTCCAAGTCACCATCGACCCGGGTGGTGCGAACGAACGCGAAATCGATGCGCTGGCCGATGACGAGCCGATCAGCGCCGGCGAGGTCGTGCGGATCCGCACGACCGGCGGCGGCGGTTGGGGAGACCCGCTCCAGCGTCCCTTCGCCGAAGTCGTCCGCGACGTCCAGTGGGGCAAGGTGAGTATCGCAGCGGCCGAAGAGTCCTATGGTGTCATCGTCACCGAGGGCCCGGAGGGAATCGAGAACGCCACCGTCGACGCGGCGGCTTCGGAGTCGCTGCGTGCACGCCTGCTCACCGAACGTGGAGAGAACGAACCCTTCTTCGACAGAGGGCCCGGCTACGCCGAGTTGGCTGGTGACGGTGCCAGTGCACCCGAGGTGGACTGGCTGTGAGAGTCCTCGTCGCCCTCGGCGGCAACGCGATGACCTCCTCTGATGGTGACGCGTCACCGGAGAGCCAGCGCCGTGCCATCGCCCAGGCGGCCGTCCATCTCGCCGATATCATCGACGACGGACACGAACTCGTCGTCGCCCATGGGAATGGGCCGCAGGTCGGCAACATCATGCGCAAGAACGAGCTTGCCGTCGCGGAACTGCCCCCAGTCAGCCTCGACTGGTGCGGGGCCCAGACCCAGGGCACCATCGGCTTCACTATCGTGAGCAGGATCGAGAAGGAGCTGAATTCTCGAGGGATTGCCAAGAGCGTCGTTGCACTGATTACCCGCACCGTCGTCGACCCTGACGATCCGGCCTTCACGGATCCGGTCAAACCGATCGGCTCCTATCAGCCTCGGAACTATGCGGCTGCGATGGAGGAGCTGGGGCAGACATGGAAGGACTTCGGCAGCAGAGGGTGGCGTCGGGTTGTCGCATCGCCTCGCCCGGTGCGGATCCTCGAGACCCCGACGATCGAGTTCCTGGCGGATTCCGGGGTGGTCGTCGTCGCGGCAGGCGGTGGCGGAATCCCAGTCATCCCCGATGAGAAAGGATTCAACGGAGTCTCCGCGGTCATCGACAAGGACCTCAGCGCGGCGCAGCTGGCACGCTCGGTGAAGGCCGATCGACTCATCATCGCCACCGATGTGCCCTGTGCCGTCGCGGGGTTCGGCACTCCCGAGGCCCGTGACATCACGAAAGTCACGAACGCCCAGCTGCGCGAGCTCAAGGACACAGGCACCTTCGCCTCGGGTTCGATGGGCCCCAAGGTCGATGCTGTTCTCAACTTCGTCGACGACGGTGGACCGATGGGTGTCATCGCTGCTCTCGGCAATCTCCCCGAGGCTGTGGCAGGCAGCTCCGGAACCGTGGTCACACCTGTTGACGACGATGTGACCGGGGCTGCCCGAGATTCGACCTTGGCAGAACACGCCTAGAATCGATATCCATGGTGAGGGCGATGAAGCGCAAGGTCAGCATGATCGTGTTGGCGGCAGGCAGCGGCAGCCGGATGGGTGCGCCCAAGGCGCTGCTGCGACTGCGTTCGGGGACCTCGGTGCTCGAACACCATGTGCACACGATGGCTGCGGCGCATGCTTGGGGCGAGGTGCAGCAGTCCGAGGACTCGCTGGAGATCATCGTGGTTCTCGGGGCGTCTGCCGATGTGGCGAGACCCCTGGTGCCGGCCAAAGCACGTGTGGTCGAGAACCCTGACTTCGCCTCGGGGATGGGGTCATCGCTGCAGGTGGGCTTGCGGGCAGTCGCCGCCGATGCCGAAGCGGCCATCGTGACCTTGGTCGACCTACCCGAGACTCCTGTCGAGGCCTACCGTCGATTGGTTGAGCACTCCGGCACCGAGGTTTTGGCGCGCTGCACGTGGAACACGGCACTCGGGCACCCTGTGATGATCGGCAGGGACCTGATCTCGGAAGCGATCGCGGCCTGTCACGAGGATAGAGGGGCGAGGAGTCTGTTCAGAGAACGGTCGTGTCAGGTCCTCGACATCGAGTGCGGAGATCTGTTGGCGCCTGGAGTCACGGGGAACAGGGATGTCGACACTCCGGCAGATGCACAAGCACAAGGATTGGTTCTGCCCACCACCGGAATGAGTGATCATGCCTGAATACACCGGCGCCATCGACCTGGCGAAGGCCCTGGGAGACGTGGGGTACATGGCCGACGATTCCCTTGCCACCGCAAGCTTCCTCGCGGGAGCACTCGACAAGCCGCTCTTGTGCGAAGGAGCGCCCGGAGTGGGCAAGACCAGCCTGGCCAAGGCGCTGGCCGAAGTCCACGGCACCGAACTGATCCGTCTGCAGTGCTACGAGGGGCTCGACGCGACCCATGCACTCTACGACTGGGACTTCGCCAAACAGATTCTCCACGTCCGGACCATCGAAGCAGCGGCGAAGGCATCGGCTCAACGGCTCGATGCCACACGCCTCGACGATGAACTCCACAGCCTGCCATTTCTGCTCAGACGACCTATCCTCCAGGCGATCGAAAGTTCACGAAACGAAGGAGCTGATGCTCAACCTCGGCGTCCTGTGCTGCTCATCGATGAGATCGACCGTGCCGGCGACGAATTCGATGCTCTCCTGCTTGAGGTCCTTTCGGATTGGTCTGTGACAGTTCCCGAGCTGGGCACCATTCACACGCCGACCCCGCCCTTGGTGATCCTGACCTCCAACCGCACGCGTGAACTTCACGACGCGCTCAAACGCCGCTGCGTCTACCACTGGTTCTCACAACCTGATGCCCAGACGGAGGAGAGAATACTCGCTCATCATGTCCCAGCTTCTTCCCAAGCGCTGCGAGCCGCCGTGGTTCGAGCTGCGACTCGTCTGCGGGCGCAGACCCTGATCAAACCTCCGGGGACCTCGGAGACCATCGACTGGATCCGCGCGCTCGCGGCGCTGGGAATCAGTGAACTCGATGAGGCGGCCGTGCGGTCGACGATTTCCGCAGTTCTCAAAGATGCCGATGATCTCAGCGATCTGAGTCCGAACAGTCTGGTCGACCAGTGATGAGCGACCTGCCCGCCGAGCTGATGCGCTTCGGCTCACGTCTGCGCCGACATGGACTGCCTGCCGGTGCAGACAGGATCCGGACTCTGGCCGGCGCACTCGCCCTCATCGACCCGCTGGACCCAACCCAGGTTCGTGCTGCCTCGCGGTCATTGATCTGCACGGAGCAGAAACATATTCCGATCCACGATGCCCTCTTCAACCAGCATTTCGGTCTCACCGGGCGACACCGAGCGGCACCGAGCCCTCACGAGGTGTTGATCCCGACTCCGGAGCCCAGCGAAGAGTCGAGTGACTCGGCGAAATGGGATCACGTCGAAGACCAGACAATGGCGCTCCAAGCCGCTGCCAGCCGGCTCGAGGTCCTGCGCACCACCGACCTCGGCAACGGAGAACATGCGGCGGAGGCGGTACGTCTGATCGATGGCCTGTCTTTTCACAACCCACGTCGCAGTGCGTATGCAGACAGGCGCAGCAGTTTCGGAAGAATCGATGCGAACCAGATCGTGAAGACCCTGATTCGGCAGGAAGAACTCTCTCGTCTGCCGCGGTCAACCCG
Source organism: Brevibacterium sp. RIT 803 (assembly GCF_016892625.1). Classification (GTDB taxonomy): domain Bacteria; phylum Actinomycetota; class Actinomycetes; order Actinomycetales; family Brevibacteriaceae; genus Brevibacterium. Next base: position 43,161 of record NZ_JAFEMW010000005.1, on the reverse strand, counting down.
CCGAGAACGCGATCGAGATGCCACGATCATCGTCGATGTCTCAGCCTCAATGAAGCAATGGCTGCCGGCACTCATCCGATTCCTGGCTCGAGCCACGCCAAGACTCAAGGCACGAAGCTTCACTCTGGGAACTCGTCTGACTCGAGTCGACCATCACTTCTGTGCACCGTTGAATGACCGTGAATTGCTGGCGGCGCAGGAGATGATTCCCGACCTGGCCGGCGGGACCCGCCTCGGAGAAGGACTGCTCACCCTGCTCAACGGGGGACATCGAGAGGCGATCCGCGGATCGGTGCTCGTCCTCATCAGCGATGGCTGGGAACAGGGCGACTGCTCCGAACTGCGCCGCGCGTGCGCACGGCTGAGGAGACTGAGCCACCGATTCATCTGGGTGAATCCTCGTGCGGGGCGTGCCGGCTTCACTCCGGAGGTGCGAGGTATGCGGATCGCGGAGGAATATGCGCAGGTGATGCTTCCCGCCACCACAGTTGACGGGTGGCAGGCAGTGGCAGAGAACATCGCTTCCAGCGTGAGACGGGATACGGCGAGGCAGAGCCGGGATGGAACGAGCAAGGATGGAATGAGCCGACATCCGGATCCGGCAAGCCTGGGCCAGAGCGCAGTGAAGGAGACGATGACGAATGGCTGAGCTGGAACAGACACTGCTGAATTGGCTGCAGGCCGGCCGCCGGTTCTCAGTTGCCATCGTCGTCGAAACCTGGGCATCGGCACCCCGCCCGGCCGGATCGATGATGGCGGTGGCCTCCGATGGTCAGACGGTCGGCAGCCTGTCCGGGGGGTGCGTCGAATCCGCCGTCCACGAACTCGCTCTCGAGGTACTGGCCACAGGTCAGGCCAAGTTGTCGCACTACGGCACCAGCGACGACGAGGCCTACGCTGTGGGCCTTGCCTGCGGCGGGCAGATCGAGGCGCTGGTGATCCCCGTCGTCGATGAGGCAAGGAGGGTGCCGCTGGCTGCCTATATGCGTGCGCTTGAGGAATCTCGACCGGCTGCGCTCGCCCTGGAACTCCCGGTGATCCGTGAGACTTCAGCCGACGAGGTGTTCGGCCGGGCGGCCGAAGACTCCGGCGCGTCCGAGGGCATCGGTGGCACGGGCCGCATGTTGTTCATCGAACCCGCAGAGGGTGCGGCCGGCGTGCCCTCTTCTGCCGGCCGAGATAGTGCGGCCGCCGAGGCTGGAGCTGAGTGGCGCACGAGCGGAACTCTCGGGCACCCGCGACTCGATGAGCACGTCACCACCGATGCGGGTGCGATGATCGCCCAAGGCCGATCGGGAGTGCGCGAATACGACTCAACTGGAATGCGCCTCGGCGCGGGAACACGGATCTTCGTCACCACCTCGGATCCGCCTCCGCGTCTCATCATCTTCGGGGCGATCGACTATGCGGCGGCCTTGTCTCAGCTCGGGAAGTTCCTCGGCTATCAGGTGACGGTGTGCGATGCGCGACCGATCTTCGCAACTCCGGAGAGGTTCCCCGATGCCGATGAGGTCATCGTCTCGTGGCCGCATCGATACTTGGCTGAAGAGGTCCGGGCCGGGCGAATCGAAGGATCCACGGTCATCGCGGTGCTCACCCACGATTTGAAGTTCGACGTTCCAGTGCTCCTCGAAGCGGCACGGTCTGTGGCCGGATACATCGGTGCGTTGGGAAGTCGTCGCACCCACAGGCTGCGAGTCGAGGCTATGTCACTGGCGGGGGCGAGCGCTGCAGAGATCGACCGAATCCATGGTCCGATCGGCCTCGATCTCGGCGCCCGTTCGCCGGAGGCCACTGCAGTGTCCATCTTCGCCGAGGTGCTGCTTGAGTTCGCCCAAGGCAGCGGCCTTTCGCTGCGGAGGACATCCGGACCCATTCACTCTTAGCCACCGGACCCAGCGAATGCTCTCTGGGTCCGGTGACCGAGGTTGAAGCGAATTACTGTCCGAGCGACTCGAGACCATTGGTGAAGCAGTCCATCGGAGGGTTGACGAGTCCGGCACCCACCTGGCCGACACCGGCTATGCGACCGGCCATGCCCGTGTTGATCTGCGGAAGCACCTTCGTTCGCAGCACCTTGACCAGGTCGATTCCGCTGGGAACTCCGCGGAATTCGAGGATCGGAATCTGGTTGATCGGGTGCTCACCAGCGGTGATCTCGTACATTCTCCGCGTCGTCTCCACAGCGAAGGCCACATCGCCACCGACGAGACGCACCACTGCCGGAGCCGCGGCCATGGCCAGTCCTCCGATGCCGGCGGTCTCGGTGATCGCCGAGTCACCGATGTCGGGATTGGCGTCTTCTGGACCGAAGTCGCCCAGGTACAGTCCCTCAGCGATCTGGGCCGGTCCGGTGAACCATTCGTCGCCGGTACCAGAAAGTTGGATGCCGAAATCGGTGCCGTTGCGGGCCATGGTCACGACCAGTGAGGATCCGGGAATGCCCTTCGCCGCTGCCATCGCCAGTTTGCAGGTCGGCATGACCAGGTTGAGCGCGAAGTAGTCGTTGGCGCCCAGGAAACTGCACACCTCGGCGAGGTCATCGGTTGCGAAGTCCAGTGCCAGCAGATCCGGCATCAGATCTCGGAGGAACAGCAGTGTCGCGGTGCGATTGCGATTGTGGCCTTCATCGCCGGATGCCAACATCTGCGAAACATAGTACTTCGTGTCGATGGGTCCGTGTGCGGCGACCGCCTGTGCGAGCACGGGGCCCAAGATGTCGCGCATCCAGCGCAGGCGGTCAAGCACCTCGTCGTTGTTCGCACCGTACCGCAGCACCTTGCCCAAGCCCTCGTTGAGGGAGCAGTAGGCGCGATTGCCGTACACAGGGTCGATGAGTTCGAACATCCACATCGACGGGCTGATCACTCCGGCCATCGGCCCGACAGCATCCTTCGAATGACACGGCGCCATGCTGAATCGTCCATCGGCGAGCCCGGCTTCAGCCTCTTCGAGGGTGTCGGTCAGCCCTTCGAAGACCACAGCGCCGGCCAATGCTCCGCGCATGGGCCCCGAGGCGCGTTCGAAATCCAGGGGCGGTCCCGAATGCAGGAACTCGTTGTCGGCAAGGCCCAGACACTCACGGGCCGGTCGTAGGCCGACGAGCTGGGCGCCGGCCTTGAGCATGGCCTCCAACGCTTGGGCATTGGCGGTCAGTCGACGAGGGTCGCTCATCACGGAGAACAGCCGGCTCGCATCACCGACGGGTGGCTGCCACGGTACTTCGACGACGGGAACGGCCTGGGCGCGCAGCGCATCGGCGAAGAGTGACAGGCCGACACTGACGACTTTCGGCTCGGCCGAGAGCAGCTCGCCCAGCTTCGTCGCCGACGCATCACTCGCCGACACATCGCTCGTCGCTGCAGAGTTCGCTGCCGCCTTCGTGTTCGCTGGTGCCCCGTGGGTAGAGGGGCCCGGCCGTACGGGAGCGTTGTCGCTCTCGGGCTGGTTGAGTGGGGCGATGAGGGAGACCGCCCGCCGCGTCGCCTGAGCATTTGAGACGTAGACCTCAGCGCCGGCCCCAACGAGCGATCCGACCGTGGCGGAGAAATCCTGAGGATCAGACTGGGTGCCGATGAGGCTGACGATGACCGGCAACTCCCGACCGGCCTGTGCTGCGGCCAAGCGAGCTGCGGAAATGGCTTCAGCGAGACCTTCCGCTGGAGCCGCGTGGGCCCCATGACCGAGGACCAGATCGAGGAGGAGGACCCCGGCGCTGCCTCCCGCCTCGGCGATGGCCCCGAGACGGAGGCTGGGGTCGATCATCGGGTGGGCGCGGCCCTGAGTCATCCCATCGTCACCGAAGTCGATGACCGTGTGCGCGGACGTGGGCAGTTCGGCGCCAGTCATCTTCTCAGCCCCGCCGAGGGGGATGTTCGAGGTGATAGGTCCCAGGGTTTCGGCCGCGATGAGCATGGCTTCATCGGCCATGGTGCCCCCGCAGAACAGTCCCACCAGAGGTCCCTGCTGCAGGTCCTCTGAGGTGCCGGTCGTTCCCCAGGAGGGCCAGGTGGGGACGGTGAAGCCGCACCTGTCCAGGGCAGCTTCGACGCTTGCTGTGAGATCGGTGCGCTCGGGACCGAGCACAGCCCAGCTGACATCGATGCCCAGATCAGCTGCCAACACCTCTATCTCTGCGACCACCTCGGCGTCGGCGGGCTTCGATACGATGATGACATGATCGGTGTCTTCGTCGCCGGCCAGAGCCTTGAGTGCCTGTTTGGCACTGAGTCCGCCGACCTCGCGTGCCAGATCGCGTCCGCCGGTGCCGATCAGCTGGGAGATCCCTGCCCCCGCGGCATCGAGCAGGGTCGAGACCTGCTGCGCGCCAGTGCCCGAAGCGGCGACAATCCCGATTCGACCCGGCCTCACCTCGTTGGCGAAACCGAGCCCGGCCCCGGCGACGATGGCCGTCCCGCAGTCGGGCCCCATGACGATGAGCCCCGCCTCGGCGGCTCTGTGCTTGAGTGCGACCTCGGTGTCGACATCGACGTTGTCGCTGAAGAGCAGCACCGAGTTGCCCGCATCCAGAGCGGCAATGGTCTCGATGCCTGCATAGTCGCCGGGCACGGAGACCACGACCAGGGTGGAGCTGGTGCGCTCGACCGCTGACTCGACAGTCAGGGGAGACTGTTCCGCTCCCGTTGGCCCGAGCGAGCGTGCGGCGGTGTCGGCAATGCGGGTGAAGGCTTCATCGACAGCGGCGAGACCGGACGTGAGCGCAGCTTCGTCGCTGCCGCTGATCGCGATGACCAGATCGTTGGGGGCAGTCGAATCGGGAATGTCGAAACCGGCATCGCGCATGAGCCCGACATTGAGCTCGGTGCCCATGCCGATGAGTGCCGCGTCTACACCTTCGGTGGCCTTGACCTGCGCAGAGACCTGCATGAGAGCTACGGAGTCGTAGTAGAGGCCTGACCTGATATCAAGAGTCGTCGGCATGGATGGTTCCTTCCAGTGGTGAAGCGAGAGTGAGCTCGGGAGGTGTGAGTACCGCGAGGAATCCGGTCAGGAGATCATGGCCGGAGTGATGACCGATCCGACTGATGTTCGCGAACACTTCATCGAGACCGTGAGCTTCGTCGAACGAGTGAAGCGGCGGTGTGGTGCGGTGGCCGTTGCCGGAGATCTTCTCGGCGCGGATCAGTCGGGCGATGTCGGCGACGGCGCGCTCGATCTCCGGAATGCAGTAGCCATCGAGTGCGGCACGCAGAAGTGAGGCGGAGACGGCTGTGGTTCGCTCTTCGAGAGCAAGGCCGACCAGACTGCTGGCCAGCAGCGAGTGCTGGCACGAGCTGAACTCTGACTGCGATGTCCAGCGCAAGGCAAGGGCGATTCCGCACAGTGCGTCATCACCGGATGGGGTGCTTCCGGGACCGTAACCCAGGAGGGCGCGGGCGAAGGAGTCGACGTCCTCAGCAGCACCGGATTTCAGGGCCCGGACGAGATTGACCGACCGGAGGGCAAGATCGTTGAGACCCGGGTTCAGGCGATCTTGGACTGAGGCGACCACCCCGAGCGAACATCGTCGAGGACCGCTGAGATCCGGGGGCTCGATTCGGCTGGGACGCCATGTTCTCACGGCTGCGCACCTGAGATTCGCAGCTTCGATCTGTTCCACTCTCGGGTGGGCCGGTGCCGTCGAGAAAGTGACGGTGGCAGGCATCCCGGGCCGGAGCCCGCCGAGGTGGTCCGCAGTCAGCTGGGGTACCTGAAGTCCCGTGGGCAGTTGCAGGGCATCCGGGCCCATCACGGGAAGCACTTGTGTCCCGCGCCGGTGTGCATCGACTCCGAGGTAGAAGCCAGTCGGAAACAGTCCGATGACCGTTGCGTCAACGGTCATCTCTGATGAGGTCACCTCGGGTGAGCTCGAGAGAATCGACTCCAGCGCGGTGACGTCGTCGTGGTCCAGCAACGGCAGGGGCGAAGCCGCTGCCGGAAGAGTGCGTGACATGGACCTCATTTCGACAGGTTATCGTGACCTGCTATCGTCAATGCATGTCAAATAGTGCCAAGGATGGCCTAGATGTGCATCAAAATTTGCCAGTCGATGAGGGTGCCTCCATTTCAGCCTGCCTGTCCGTACGTGACGTGCTCGGATTGCCGAGTATGCGCAGCGGCGAGATCGTTGCGGGGGAACAGGGGCTTGATCGGCTGGTCGAACTGACCAATGTGATGGAAGTCCCTGACATCATTCCCTGGGTGAAGCCCCGCGAACTGCTCCTCACCACCGCCTATCCGCTGCGGGACCGGCCCGAGGAGATCGCCCAGCTCCTGACGACCCTTGAGGGCAGCGGCGTGTCCGCCGTCTGCATCAAGCCGGGACGATATCTCACCGAGATTCCCGACGCTGCTCTCGCGGAAGCCAACCGGCTCGGTTTGCCGATCATCCACCTCGGTGACGGTGTCGGGTTCGACGAGATCATGCATGAAGTGCTGTCGAGCAACCTTGATCGCCGGGCCGAACTGATCCGGAAGACGGAGCAGACGATGCGGGAGCTCGTCGACGTCGTCATCAACGACGGTGACCTCAAAGACGTCTGTCAGATGGTGGCAGAACGGATTGGTGTGGCCGCCGCGGTCACCACATTGGACGGTCGGGTGCGCTGCCTGCGGCTTCATTCGATGTACACCGAGGCTCAATCAGCGTTTGACGAGGATCTGGTGAGCTTGGTCTGCTTCGACAAGTCTGGCCGTTTCCGAGTTGAGGACGAACCCGCGGGCCTGGAGCGCAGGGGCCGGACCCGCGCGGGCCGGACATCTGTGTGGGGCAACTGCACCATCGAAGGTGGAGACAAGACTCTGGGCCGCATCGTTGCCTTCGGCGAAGGCGCGCTCAAGGCTCCCGAGTTCCGGCTCATAGAACAGGCCGCCGCAGCTGCGGCGCTTGTCATCACCCGGGAGCAGGCGATCACTGCGGTCGAAAGCAAGTACCGCACAGACTTCGTCCTCGAGGTGCTGCGAGGCCATATTGCTTCCACAGACCGAGTGCTCTCCCATGCCGACTCGCTGGGTTGGGACCTGGCCCGACCCATCAATGTGGCAGTCGCCGAGGTGGATTCGGAGGCGGACCAGACGGATGCTGAGAACAAGCGGACGATGCAGTCCCTCTTCGCCGACGCCTGGACGAAAGTCGTGTCCCAGGACGATCCCGCGGCTGCGGTCGTCGGGTCAGGAGATCAGGTCATCCTGCTGCTCTCGGCAGAGAGTGCGGACAAGATCACAGCACGACTGAAGTCCTTCATCACGGATGTGCGCGGATACGGTGGGGGAGGCAGGAGGCAGTTCTCGGTCGGTATCTCACGTCCCGCGGCAGACGTGTCCGGCCTGGCGGCGGCCTATCAGGAGGCGATGCGCGCACTCGAGGTCGGACGCCAGTTGGAGCGTGGTCAGGGACTCAGCCACTACGACTCCCTCGGCGTCTACCGGCTGCTCCTTCAGGTGACGAAGAAGGACGAGCTGCGCAGCTTTGCGCGCGAGGTCCTCGGCCCACTGGCAGGAGACGACAAAGAAGAGTACGAAGGACTGCGCACCACGTTGCAGGCGCTGCTCGATCACAACCTCAATGTGGCCGAAACGGCGCGGTCGCTGTTCTTCCACTACAACACGCTGAGATACCGGATCACCAAGCTCGAACACATGCTCGGTCCGTTCACCGAGGATCCCAACCTCCGCCTCTCGCTGTCCTTGGCCTTGCAGATCGTGAAGCTTCCTTAGCAAAGACTGCCGACGAGCCATGGGTATATTTGGCAGGATCTGACGTGATGTGTGCCTCAGCATCCCAATAGAGTCGGGGTGTGAGTCGAGATGTTTCGTGACCGGCGGCTGCAGGAACACACGTGTCGAAATGTCTGCACCGGGCCTTTCTCAACGATGAGGAGAAACACATGTCGATGTTTTCATGGACGTTGCACGGGGATGGCAAGACTGTCGCCCCAGGCGAGTTCGTCAAACCCAACGAGCGTCTGACCTGGGGTCGAACGATCGGCCTTGGCGCTCAGCACGTGGTAGCCATGTTCGGGGCCACCTTCGTGTTCCCCATCATCATGGGGCTCAACCCCCAGCTGGCCGTCATGATGTCGGGATTCGGCACCATCATCTTCCTTCTCATCGTCAAGGGCAAGGTGCCCAGCTACGTCGGCACCTCCGCCGCATTCGTCGGAGGCGTCACCGCTGTCACCGCACAGGGCGGCACCCCCGCCGAGGTGACCGGTGCGATCATGATCTCTGGCGTCATCCTCGCTCTCGTCGGTGTGTTCATCCACTACATCGGGGCATCCGCGCTGACGAAGGTTCTCCCACCCGTCGTCACCGGCGGAGTGGTCATGCTCATCGGCTTCAACCTGGCCCCGGTCGTCGCGAACACCTACTGGCCCCAGGACCAGTGGGTCGCGGTCATCGTCATGGTCTTCATCGTCTTCCTCTCCGTCTGGGCGCGAGGATTCCTTGGTCGCATCGCAGTGTTCCTCGGCCTCATCCTCGGCTACGGAGTCTCCTGGCTCTTCGACAAGATGTTCGGTCAGATCACCTCGTTCAGCGCAGCAGCCGGGGAAGTGACCACGCACTTCCGCGTCGACTTCTCCGCCATCGAGTCAGCCGCGTGGATCGGGTTCCCGCCCATGACCGACACTGCTGCAGGTGTCGTCGGAGTTCACCTTCCTGTCTTCAACGCGGCAGCGATCGTCGTCATGCTGCCGGGCATCATCGCCCTTGTCGCCGAGAACGCCGGACACGTCAAAGCCGTCGAGGAGATGACCGGTGAGAAGCTCGACAAATACATGGGTCGCGCGGTCCTGGGCGACGGTGTCGCCACTGTCGTCGCCACCTCGGTCGGAGGCTCACCGACGACAACCTATGCTGAGAACATCGGAGTCATGGCGGCCACACGCGTCTACTCCACCGCTGCCTACTGGGTGGCTGCCCTTGTTGCCATCTGCTTCGGCTTCTCACCGAAGTTCGGCGCACTCATATCATCGGTTCCGGGCGGAGTCCTCGGCGGCATCACGGTGGTCCTCTACGGAATGATCGGCATGCTGGGTGCGAAGATCTGGATCGAGAACCGAGTCAACTTCGCCAACCCGCTCAACATCGTTCCGGTCGCGGCTGGACTGATCATCGCCATCGGTGACGTCAGCCTGGAGTTCACTGACGACTTCGTCCTCTCCGGAATTGCCCTGGGTACGATATCGATGCTGGTCATGTACCATGTTGCGCGTTGGCTGGCGCCGAAAGAACTGCTGGATGATCCGGCTGATGGTGCTGGGCTCAACATTGGAGGCGAAGGGCAGAGGGCCCGGGTCACCGCTGACCTCGAACAAGATCGCAAGCTTCGCAGAACGAAAGATGAGTGACTGAGACAATGAAGCCTTCTCCTCTGAGGATTCACCGTCCGAAGACCGTTGAGGACACCCTGGAGCTGCTTGCAGCGCATGCATCAGATGGAAAGATCATCGCCGGGGGACAGAGCCTGGTTCCGGTCCTCAATATGCGCCTGGCATCTCCGAAGAACCTCATCGACATCACTGCCGTCGAGGGGCTCGACGGACTGACAGCAACGGAGACGGAGATCACGGTCGGTGCGCTCGTGAGTCACCGACGACTCGAGCGCGACCCGGGTGCCGCCTGCGCGAATCCGGTTCTCGGTGAAGCGCTCGGACACGTCGCTCACCCGGCGATAAGGAACCGGGGAACCACAGTCGGCTCGATTGCCCATGCCGACCCGAACGGTGAGATGCCGATGATTCTGGCGCTGACGGGTGGCCGCGTGAAGGTCAGGAGTCTGACCGGTACCCGCACACTCACCGCAGACGAACTCAACGTCGGTCCCTTGGAGACCAGTCTGGAACCCGAGGAGCTCATCACCGAGGCGAGCTTCCCCTCCCTGCAGCCAGGACAGAGGGCCGGATTCGACGAACTGGCGCGCCGCAGCGGTGACTACGGGCTGGCCGGGGTCGGACTGATCATGTCGACCGACAACACTGACTTTGCCAGCACTTCCGACCGAGCAGACTATGTCGACAATGTCGACCCTGCCAGTTCCGGGGCTGCAGGCACAGCGGCCACGATCACAGGGCTGAAGGCGGGATTCGTGTCAGTCACGGACACCCCGGACATCATTGAACTCGACGACGTCGTCGCGGGCACCCCCGTGGATCGTGTGGATACGATCGTCGACGCTGTCGCCTCGGCGATCAAGGATTTCATTGACCCGGAGGGAGACATCCACGCCAGCGCCGATTATCGCCGGCATCTCACCGGAGTCCTCGCTGGACGCCTGCTCAAGCGATTGAGCAGGCCCAAGAACGCGCGTGGTGTGTCAGTCCTCAGCGGTGGACAGTGAGCAGCGACAGGCAAGGAGAAGGAAGCACGATGACCCAGATGAGCGCTGCTGAGGCAGCGGCCGAACCGAGATCGACCATCCGGTTGAGCGTCAACGGCAAAGACCATGTCCTCGATGTGCCGGATCGCAAACTTCTCTCCGACGTGCTGCGTCAGGATCTGGAACTGACCGGTACCCACGTCGGCTGCGAGCACGGGGTCTGCGGTGCCTGCACAGTGCAGCTTGACGGTGATCCGATCCGGTCCTGTCTGATCTTTGCCGCCAGCGCACAGAGTCATGAGGTCACCACCGTTGAAGGAATCGGAGACGATCCGGAGAACCCTGCCGACGTGCAGCAGGCCTTCATCGATTCCCATGGGCTGCAATGCGGCTTCTGCACTCCGGGCTTCATCACCACCATCGACGCCTTCGTGAACGAAAACCCGCACCCGAGCGAAGAAGAGGCTCGGGAGGCGATCTCCGGCAACCTCTGCCGGTGCACCGGCTACCAGAACATCGTCAAGGCAGTGCAGCGTACGGCCGAACTGCGTGGCGGCTGTGGCCAGGATTGCTGTGGCAAGGACGCCCCGGAGGTGTCTCAATGACCACGCGTATGTTCGGCCAGAAGATCAAACGTCGCGAAGATCCGCGACTGGTCACCGGTAATGGTCGATATCTTGATGATCTGGCCAACGGCAGCGTGGCCGCGGCCTTCGTGCGCAGCCCCCATGCCCACGCCGACATCGTCGATATCGACGTCACAGGTGCCATCGACGTCGAAGGCGTCATCGCTGTCTGGACCCACGAAGATCTGCCCGGTCAGGCAGCAGATCGCCTGCCCATGTTGATCCCCCACCCATCCATCGTGGCACCTCACACCGGTTTCGCCCTGGCCCAAGACCACGTGAACTTCGTCGGCGAACCGATCGTCATGGTCATCGCCCGCGACCGCTACATCGCTGAAGACGCGGCTGGGAGGATCGAGGTCGACTATGAGTTCCTCGACCCGATCGTCGGTGTCGAACAGTCACGTGAAGGGCAGCGAATCGTTCACGCCGGAATGGACGATAACGTGGCAGCCCACTACGTCCAAGAGGTCGGGGACGTTGCTTCGGGGTTGGACCGGGCCCCACATACTCTCGACCTTGACCTGGAGTTCGAGCGCAGCGCCTGCATGCCGATGGAAGGCAAAGGCGTCATCGCAGCCTGGAACCGGGAGGACGAAAGTCTCCAGGTCCATTCCTCAACCCAGACCAGCACCGGGTTGCGAGCTGCGTTGGCAGCGAGGCTGGAGATCCCCCTGACTCGCGTCGAAGTCATCACCCCCGATGTCGGCGGTGCCTTCGGAGTCAAGATCAACCACCCCTGGCCGGAAGAACTGGCCGTGGCGTGTGCCGCCAGGGCACTTGGAACGACGGTGAAATGGACCGAGGACCGGCGCGAACACTTCATTTCCTCGGCGCATGAGAGAGCACAGACTCAGAGTGTGAAAGTCGGGTTCGACGATGACGGTCGGATTCTCAGCCTGGATGTGAAGTTCTGGCACGACAACGGGGCCTACATTCCTTACGGCGTCATCGTCCCGCTCAACACGTCGACGCATGTCACGGGCCCCTACAACATCGCTAACTATCGAGTCGAATACTGGTCTCTGTACACCAACACTGTCATGGTCACTCCCTATCGAGGCGCCGGTCGCGCCCATGCGGTGTTCATGATGGAGCGCACCGTCGACGCCATCGCCGACGAACTTGGAATGGATCGCACACAGGTACGACTGAACAACTTCGTCCGCGAGTTCCCCCATCCGATGGGAGTGACCATGCAAGACGGTGCGGAAGGCTGTCTGGACTCGGGTGACTTCGTGACCTCCCTCGACAAGCTCAAAGCCCTCGTCGGTTGGGACGATTTCGAAGCCTATCGGGACCAGGCCAGAGCCGAGGGCCGCACAGTCGGTCTGGGGATCGGATGCTATGTGGAGAGCACCGGTGCCGGACCCTATGAAGGCGGTCATATCGAGGTCGAATCCTCTGGACGGGTGAACGTCTGGACTGGGCTGACAACCCACGGACAGGCGCATGCGACTGTATTCGCTCAGATCGTCGCCGATGCTCTCGGCGTGCCCATCGACACAGTGCATGTGGCGACAGGAGACACCCGCAAACTTCCGTACTCGGTCGGGACGTGGGGATCGCGAGGAGCCGTGATGGCAGGCAACGCCCTGCACCTGACGGCTCAGAAGGTCAAGGCCAAGGCATTGACGATTGCCGGTGAGTCTCTGGAGGCTGATCCGGAGGATCTGGAGATCATTGATGGGATCATCTCCGTCAAAGGCGACCCCAGTGCCGCCATGCCCTTGGCCGCGGTGTCGGTTCTGTCGAATCCCCTGCGATACGCGTTTGATGAGAGTGCCAAGGCCGCAACCCAGTTCGCCAAGGAGTCCAACGCAGAGGAACCCTCAGTGAAGCCGGGCGAGCAGCCGGGCCTGGAAGAGCAGGAGTTCTTCTCGCCGCTGCGGTCCACCGTGGCCAACGGCATGCATGCCGCGATCGTCGAAACCGATCCAGAGACTGCCGACATCACGATCCTTCGCTACTGCGTCGTCCACGACTGCGGGCCGATGATCAACCCGATGGTCGTCGAAGGACAGGTCCATGGCGGTGTCGCCCAAGGTGTGGGAGGAGCGCTCTACGAACGGATGGCCTACGACGAGGACGGGCAGCTGCTCAATGCTTCCTTCATGGACTTCCTGATGCCCTTCGCGTCTGAGATTCCCTATGTTGAGACCGATCATCTGGAGACTCCCAGCCCGCTCAACCCCCTGGGCATCAAAGGTGCAGGAGAGGCCGGAACAATTCCGACAGCCACGACAATCGCATCGGCCATCGAAGACGCCGAAGGCTTCCCCATCCGTGCCATGCCACTTGATCCTTCCACACTCTGGGAACTGCGGAATAAGCATGCGGCCGGTGAAGTACCTGGCCCGAAAGCCGGAGGCCTCGGATCTGCCGATTCTGCACCCCCATCCACTGCCGGACACAAGTAAGGACTGCGCCACATGCACATCTCTTCCGTCGCTCAGATGACTGCCGATCCTGACACCGCATATGCTGCGTTCCACGACCCCCGGATCCTCGCGGCCACCATTCCTGGAGTCGAAGGCTTCACTCCGGTAGACGACCACACCTATCACGTGATTCTGACCATGGGTGTGGCGGCGATCAAAGGCACTTACAAAGGCTCGGTGGCGTTCTCGCAAGAGCAGCCACCGACGTCGTTCGTCCTCACTGCCAAGGGTTCTGGCGGGCCGGGGACCATCGGTGCCGATATCACCGTGGCGCTGGCACCTGGCGAAGCCGGTGGTACCGAGGTCACCTGGGAAGCCGACGCCGTTCTGGGCGGAGCCATCGGCGGCGTCGGCCAGCGAATGCTGTCCGGCGTGGCAAAACGCATCGCCACAAAATTCTTCAAAGACATCGATCGGGCCATTCACGAAGGAGTCGAGGAGCCAGCCGTTACAGCCACAGCCGATGCCCCTGATGTCCTTGCAGTGCCCGCAGCATCGTCAGGTCTTGCAGCGGCTGCAGGTCCGGCAACGCCGGTGACTGAGCCTGCCGGGTCAGTGCTCGGGACGTCTGTGCGAGGCAGCGAGTTCTTGGCGGGTGCAGCCGTCGGCGCCGGTGCGGCCCTGCTCGGAGTCTGCGTCGGGCTGTTGGCCGGACGCCGCTAGTGTCGCTTGGTGCAGAATCGGACATCCGATGGATGTCCCTCGCTGAACTTGCGGATGCACTTGCGACTCGTCAACTGAGTTCTCGAGAACTTGTCGAGGCGCACCTCCTCCGCATTGACGAGATCAATCCTTTTGTCAACGCGGTGATCACAGTCGATGCAGACGGTGCGCTCGCCTCGGCGGCGGAGGTAGATGAGCTCAGAGCCCGAGGATCGGCCCTTCCTCTTTTGTCAGGCATCCCGATGACGCATAAGGACACTCACGAGACCGCTGGGATGCGGACGACATTCGGTTCCCCGATCTTTGCTGAGAACGTGCCGAACCGGGATGCCCTCATCGTGTCCAGACTGAAGTCGGCAGGCGTGATCAGCACAGGCAAAACCAATGTGCCTGAATTCGCGGCGGGCGCCCACACCACCAACCCCGTGTTCGGGACGACACGTAACCCTTATGACACCGCTCTGTCCGCCTCCGGTTCGTCCGGCGGCGCCGCGGCAGCGATCGCCTGCGGGGTCCAGGCAGCGGGAGACGGCTCGGATACGGGAGGGTCACTGCGTCTGCCAGCTGGATTCAACAATATTGTGGGCCTGCGCCCTTCCAACGGCTGGATACCGCATGTGTCTCCAGGCAACCCGTGGGAGTGGCTGAGCCAACCGGGATTCATGGCTCGCAGGGTTGCCGATATCGCCATGCTCATGGATCTCTGCAGCGGACCTGATCGCATGGGACCGGCTGCGCGCGTGGAGTCGGGAGGGTTCTCGACGCTGGATTCGGGGAAGGACTTGTCGGGATGGGCGATCGGATTCGCGCCGAATCTGGGTGGCCAGGTCGAGGTCGAAGACGAGGTAGCTGAGGTTGTCGGAGCAGCAGGTCCTGTGCTGGCCGGGTTGGGTGCCCGACTGAGTCACGAAGCCCCAGCACTCGACGATGCTGTCGAGGTGTTCCGCGTGGCCAGGGCCTACGAATTCGCTCAGAACTATGGGCAACTCGTTGGGGGCCATGCGCACGAGATGAAAAGTTCGCTCCGGGACAACATTCAAGCTGGGTTGAACTTGGGTGTGGAGGAGCTCTTCGCATTTGACGACGCTCGTGCTCGGCTGTGGGTGGCGATGCAGGACTATTTTTCGCGTCACGACGTGCTGGTGACGACCACAAGTCAGGTGGAACCTTTTGCAGCCGAACTCGACCATCCGGACAGCCTCTGTGGCCAACCGATCAGTGATTACATGGCGTGGGTCCACGCGACAAGCCTGATCTCAGCAACGGGATGCCCGGCGATCAGCGTGCCGGCTGGATTCTCCGCAACGGGGCTGCCGGTGGGACTGCAGATCATCGGCCCCGTCGGTGCCGATAAGCGAGTGCTCGAGGTGGCACAGGCCTTCGAGAACGTCACCAACCACGCTCGGACCCATCCGTCGCTCTGAGGTTTCAGCCTTCCGAACGTCACGAAGGCCCGATGCCTCCAGGCATCTCGACAATGGCCACTGCCTACAGGCCGATGGCCACGATTGGATCGGTGGTCGGCTGTTCCGACCCGCCCTTGGGTTCCACAGTGACGCCGAACAGGCTTCCTTTGGCGAAAGGCTCATCGGCGATGGTCACCGGTGCGTTCGTCATCAGCCCCACACTCTCCGGGCCCTCATCGCCGATCACCCACATCTGCAGGGATTTTCCTGCAGGAGAGACTTCGACGTCGCGAGGACTGAGGCGAATGAGCTGTTCCTTCTCGGACGAGGCCACAGTGACTGATCCGCCCTCGGGAAGCTCGGCAGTGCTGGTCTTCAGATCGCCGGCTTCCATGAGACGAGCCGAGTCGTCGAGCTGTTGCTGAGCAGCTGCCAGGTCGTCTTCCAGCTCGTTCTGCTTCTGCCAGGAACTCACTCCGACGCCGGCGGCGACGATGACAGCGGCAGCGGCTGCCGCCATCGGCACCCAGGCGCTGCGTTTCCGACGGCGCTCGGCCAGGTCTGCAGGCGGTGGCACGTCCGAGGCCGGCTGATCGTCTGCCTGCGATGCGGGTTGAGCCGGAGCGTTGAGTTGGGTCGGTACTGATGACTGAGCCTGCTGTTGTTCAGAACCAGCCTGTTCCAGGCTCGGTGGTTTCGCGGCGGCATCCTCTTGATCATGTGTGTTCGGGATGGCGAGAATTGCGTTCCAGGTGGCTGCACTGATGGGTTCAGAGGCATCTGTGGTTGAGGATTCAGATGCTCCTGCATCGGATTCGGCCATGAGCGCCATAGTGTCTTCATACTCGGCGACTTCGGAACGGAAATCAGCGTCGGTGTCTGCGAGAGCCTGCGCCTCGGCAAGCTCAGCTTCGCTGAGTCCGCCCAGAGCCAGCCCGGCAGCCAGATAGTCGCGATCGGCACTCATCGGCTTACCTCCAACTCTTCTCGCAGCTTTTTCATTCCGTCTCTGATTCGTGACTTGATGGTGCCGAGGGGCACCTTGAGATTCTCCGAAATCTCAGCGTGGGTCAGGCCTTGGTAGAAGGCCATGACGATGGGTTGTGCTTGGTCCGGGGGAAGTATCTTCAGCGCTGTGACGGTTCTTTCCGACTCGGATCTGTCGATGACCGTCTGTTCGACCTGCTCGCCCTCTCCCGCCGACGATCTCAGGCCGTCGGCGTAGTCGCGATCCTGTTGGGCCTGAACACTGCGGACACAGTCGATGGCTCTCCGACGAGCCAGCGTGATCAGCCATGCCCTGCCCGTCCCGCGTTGTGGGTCGAATCCTGAGCACCGGGTCCACACTTCGGCGAAGCATTCCTGGAGCACCTCCTCAGCAAGCGACTGACTTCTCACAATCCGCAGGATCACGGCCATGAGTATGCGCGATTGCGCCACGAAGAGTTCTTCGAAAGCGGACCTGTCACCGGCTGCGATCCGCAGCAGCTGGGCGCTGCTCGGGTCTGCTGCTGTGGCGACGGTGCCCTCTGACGCTCGGGCATCATATCCCGGGGGTCCATGGCCTGGAGCCGTAGGATCATCTGAACTCATTGTCCAATCATGTCATTCGATCGGCTTCTGTTCGTCGGTTGTCCACGCATCGTATGAAAAAGGTGGTGGCCAAGGGCCGATCCGAGCTGTCGAAATCGGTCCTTGGCCACTGCCTCGTCAAACTCTGGTGTCACTGAGAGGGCATCATCACACTGTCGACCATGTACACGGTGGCATTCGAGGTGGCCACGCCACCACAGACCAGACCGGCATCGTCGAACTTGAGGTCGTCTCCTTCACCGGAAATGGTCACCTTCGAACCTTCGACGGTCTCGTGCTCACCGGCGATCTCGTCGGGCGCCAGCTTTCCTGGGATGACGTGATAGGTGAGAACCTTGGTCAGCATGTCCGAATCCTTGGCCAGCGCATCCAAGTCGTCCTTGGGGACGTCGCCGAAGGCATCATCGGTGGGTGCGATGACGGTGAACTCGTCTCCGTTGAGAGTGTCGACGAGGTCGACGTCGGGATTGAGCTTGCCCGAAACGGCCTTGGTCAGGGTCTTGAGCATCGGGTTGTTCGATGCCGCTGTGGCGACAGGATCCTGTGCCATACCTTCGACCGATCCTCCGCCCTTGGGATTGGCCTCGGCGTAGGCAGCACAGTCCGGTCCGACGAGATCCCCGCCGGCCATGGCGTCGTCGCCTGACTCTTCCGATGCCGCAGGGCTTTCTGCGGTGTCACTGGACTTGGTCTCGGTATCACCTGACTCGGAGTCGGAGCCCATGTCCGAGCAGCCGCTCAGAGCCATAAGACCGATTGCGCCGGCGGCCAGGATGGTGGTGGTGCGAGTGCGAAGCAGCGTTTTCATCGTTCTTCTCCTAATTGAGGTCATGCATCAACGGTGGTGCGTATCAGCGCACAGCTTTGAAGTTGCCTTCATTGCTCGCTGTGTACCTGGTATTCGCAGCCCGTCTGGTTCTGGATGGGTGATTTTCAAAGATTCTTTGGACTTCTTTTCCCGGAGCCCTCTGCAAAATCCTCGGACCCGCGCAGATCGGCCCCAGGCTCCGCCTGAATGGGGAGTCTGGGGCCGTAACGGTGTAGTTCGGTGCGTGACTGAGGGTCGCTCTACTCGACACTGAACTGGATGTGGTGGTGACCGGTCGCGGAGTTGGGAATGGACTTCCTGCGCTTCGGGGTCTGGACGTTTCCGTCCTGATCGATCGCACGGACCGTGACGGTGTGCAATCCGGAATCGACGTCGCTGAAACCCGTCTTCCACTGGCGCCAGGTATCGATGGTGACCTCATCGCCGAGTTCTGCCGAGGTCCATTCCCCATCGTCGAGTTTCACATCGACTCGCTTGATGCCGCTGCGCTGCGCCCATGCCGTGCCAGCGACGGACACATCACCGGCAGGCACCTTGGCCAACGGCTTCGGCACTTCGACCCTCGACGCGACGAGGATGGGCGCCTTGGCATCCCACCCCCGATCAGTCCAATAGGCCGTCTTCTCATCGAAACGAGTGACTTCGAGTTCGGTGACCCACTTTGTCGCCGAGACGAAACCGTAGAGTCCGGGAACGACGAGGCGGGCGGGGAAGCCGTGTTCGGGAGGAAGCGGACTGCCGTTCATTCCAACCGCCAGCAGGGAGTCCCGGTCATCGGTGAGGGCTTCGATCGGCGTCGAGGCCGAAAACCCGTCGATGGAATGGGAAAGGACCATGTCTGCGTCCCTGTTCGGGTTCGCCCGTCGCAGCAGCTCACGCACGGGATAGCCCAACCAGGTGGCATTGCCGACCAGGTCACCACCGACGGGGTTGGAGACACAGGTGAGCGTGATGTGGTGTTCGTCGAGAGGAAGGCCGAGCAGATCGTCCATCGTCAGAGTCACTTCGGTCTCGACCATGCCGTGGATTCTCAGCGACCATTCCTGTGGGTCGATGACCGGGGGCGCCAGTGCCGTGTCGATGCGATAGAAGTCTTTGGGGTCCGTGAGAAAGGGCGCAAGACCCTTGACATCGGGATGCGCCGAGGTGGGAATCGGAGGGGCTGTCGTCGCCGGCTTCGGGAGCACCAGTTTGGCCACCGCGGCTCCCGCATCCAGAGTCAATGCGGCCACGGTCTGTCCGGCCGCCATCGCAGCGGCACCCGCGGTCCCGATGATGCCGGTGATGATGAAGAAACGGCGACGAGATGGCTCTGCTGCTGGAGCCGTCCCTGTCTCAGTGCGGCTCGTTCCAAAGCTCATCAGGAGTCGGAAGACGGCCAAGCCAAGGGCGAGCCCGATAAGCGTCGGGATGATGTCGACGACACTGGACTCGGGGCGGATGAGAATGACGATGATGGGAACAAGCCCGGCCACACACAGCAGCGCCGTGGCCAGACGGAGCCGTTGAGAAGCCAGCCATCCGATGAGCCCTCCGAGCACCAGCGCGCCGAGACCTGTGGTGAGAATGAGGAAGAGCTTGTCATTGGTGCCGAAGAGGTCGATGACGGGTTTGACGAGGCCAGTCGGTGCCAGCGGAATGATCGTCTGCCCCAATGCCAGCAGGGGTGCCGCCGGTGGACCGAACGCGCGGGCGATCAAGTCGGCGGCACCGAACAGGACAAGGGTGGCGACGGTCCCAGCGAGGGCGGCGCGAAATGGTCTTCTCATGTACAGATATTCGGAGCGGGCGACGATCCGGATGGACGATCAGGGTGCGAAGATTCGTTCCTGTGCCGCGCCTCATTCACGAAATTGTCAGTGAACTTGCCGTCAAGCTGACGTAGCATAGTGCAATGACTGAGAACCCAGGATACGCCGAGCCGCAGGCGCCAAGCGGAGACTCGGACGAACCAAGAAGCGCAAGCGCTCCTATCTATACCGCCAAGGTCGAGAACCTCGGCGGGACCTCGGGTGAAGTGCGAGTCGACGATGGTATGACACTGTCGACGGCCCCTACCTCTCACACCGATCAGGGCAGCAATCCCGAGCAGTTCCTCGCCATGGCGTGGAGCACCTGCCTCGGCGAAACCCTCAAGGTGGTGCTGGCGGTCAACGACGTTGAAGCCCAGTCCCGCGTCCGCGTCGAGGTCGACCTGCACGGTGAGTCCAACGCCGGGTTCTACTTCGTGCCCCGGGCCTACATCTCCATCGATGGTGTCTCTGCCGCAGACGCGGAGAAGTATGCCGGGCGGGCCCATGCCAGGTGCCCGATCTCGAAGCTGCTCAAAGGACAGGGCAACCCGAGCGTCGAGATCGAAGAATACAAGAACCCGGACAACTTCCAGCTCAGCTGAGTCCGATTCCTGCCCGGATGAGGACGGCACGCTCCGCCTCGGCGCGCTGATACTACAGTGGTGACCAGGCGCCGAGGTTGGAGAATCGGCGTCGGGAAATGCTGACCGCACGCCGATCGGTGTCGGGTGTGCCGTTGATGGGCCGGAAGGGAAGTCAGTCGTGGACGTACAGGAAGCAGTCTTTCTCGCTCTCGACCTCACCGGAACCTTCGTCTTCGCGGTATCCGGAGTTCTGCTGGCCGCCAGACGCGGCTTCGACATCACCGGAGGGTTGGTCCTCGGGACGATGACCGGCATCGGTGGGGGCATGATCCGTGACGTCCTGCTCGATCGAGTGCCGAACGCGCTCGGTCAGCCGATCTATCTGGCCCCGCCCCTCATCGCCACGCTGCTCATCTACCTCATCGGCAAGCATGTCTCGCGGGCTCGGATCTGGATCGTGGCCTTCGACGCGATCGGGCTCGCCATCTTCAGCGTCACCGGTACGACGATCGCCCTCGGCGCCGGTGCGACCTATCCGGCGGCGCTGCTCATGGGGGCGCTCACGGCCTGCGGCGGCGGTCTCATGCGCGATGCTGTGGCCAGTGAGGATCCGGCGATCTTCACCGGCACCGACCTCTACCTGATCCCTGCACTCTTCGGAGCCGGTGTCACGCTCATCGCCGATGCGACAGGCATTCTGGGCAACGTGGTGTCGCTGATCATCGCCGGGCTCGCGTTCACTTTCCGAATGGTGGCCTGGAGGCTGCAGTGGCGGGTACCGCAGCCGATGCGGCAGTGGTCGTATCGGGAGACCGAGCGGAAGATGAAGAGGCTGCCTTCGGTTTTCCGGAAACCCGATTGAAGGCGCAGAGCCCTCGGAGATCATCACAGATATAGACGCTGACCCTCCTGCCTGCAAAGATGAACTCATGAGCGAGAAGACGACGCAGAGTTGGACCGAGGATCCGGAGCCGCTGCTGCGGGCAGGCAAAGGGTTTCGGCTCGATGATGTTGATCCGCGTTCGACCCCCGGCTACGAAGGCAACAAGAAATCCGGACGCAAGGACCTCAAAGCCTGCATCCCCGAACTCGACGATCTTCAGGAACGACTCTTCGCGGCCCATCATGAGGAGGAGTCGGGGCCAGCGGTTCTCCTCGTCCTCCAAGCGATGGACACGGCAGGCAAGGGCGGGATCGTGCGCCACGTCGTCGGATCGGTCGATCCACAGGGCGTGGAGCTCGCTGCGTTCAAGGCGCCGACGAAGGATGAGCTCTCCCACGATTTCCTCTGGCGCATCCGATCGCGCGTGCCCGGGCCTGGCATGATCGGCGTCTTCGATCGCTCTCACTACGAGGATGTGCTCATCGGCAAGGTCCGCGAGCTTGCCGATGACGAAGAGATCGAGCGGCGCTACGCCGCCATCAATGACTTCGAGGCCGAGCTCGCCGACGCGGGTGTGCGCATGATCAAGGTCATGCTCAACATCTCCCCGGATGAGCAGAAGGACAGGCTGATGGAGCGCCTGGACCGTCCGGATAAGTACTGGAAGTACAACCCGGGTGACGTGGACGAACGTCTCCTGTGGCCCGACTACATGAAGGCTTATCAGGCGGTGTTCGAGCGCACCTCGACCGAGGCGGCTCCTTGGTACGTCGTCCCCGCTGACCGCAAATGGTATGCACGATTGGCGATCCAGCAGCTCCTGCTGAATGCGCTGCGGAACATCGCCCCCCAGTGGCCGGCTGCGGACTTCGATATCGACGTCGAACGGGAGCGACTGGCCGAGAGCTGAGGCTTGGGTTCTGGAAGCCCTCGGGCTCGGTGGTGCTCCGGTGCAGTTGAGCGTTGCAGGCTCCCTGTCTTCACCTGCCCTGACCCCTTCCTGCCCATGCGCAATTGAGATAGTCTAAGGAATTGACTAAAGGTTTTTCCAAAGACGGAAGGCGCATGCATCATGCTCGAAGGATTCGATCCGATCGGCAATTCGCGCTCAGGTGTGCGAGTCAGCGGATTGATTGCCGGTTCCGGTCCCCCGGTGCTGCTATTGCACGGATATCCCCAGACGAAGCACATGTGGCATCTGGTGGCCCCTGAGCTGGCAAAGCACCACACCGTCGTGCTTGGGGATCTGCGCGGGTACGGTGACTCCGACAAGCCGGAGCAGACGAACGACCGCAGCACCTATTCCAAGCGGGAGATGGCTGCCGACCAGCATGCCCTGATGGCGTCGCTCGGTTTCGAGAAGTACTCCGTCGTCGGGCATGACCGAGGCGGCCGCGTTGCGCATCGCTTGGGCCTCGACCACCCGGAGGCCGTCGAACGCTTGGCCGTGCTTGACATCGTTCCGACTCTGCACATGTTCGACAACGTGAACCGCGCTATGGCGAGCTCCTATTTCCACTGGTTCTTCCTCGCCCTGGAGAATGGGATGCCCGAGGCTCTCATCAGGGCAGACCCTCTCACCTGGCTGCGCAGTCGATTCGAAGGCCGCAACGCCGGGGGTCGCCAGATCGATCCGGACGCATATGAGGAATATGCACGGTGCTTCACGAGCCCGGGAGGAGTTGAAGCGTCCACGGCCGACTATCAGTCCGCGGCTACCATCGATCTCGACCATGATCGCGCCGACCGTGATCGCGACCTGCGCCTGAGGATGCCGCTGCTGGCTCTGTGGGGAGAGCAGGGATACGTCGGCATGAACTTCGATGTCGTCGACGTGTGGAAGGGGTATGCCGCCGCAGTCGAAGGTGCGGCGGCACAATCCGATCACTACTTGGCAGAAGAGACTTCAGAGTTCGTCATCGCCGAACTCACGAAGTTCTTTCATCCGCTTGCTGCCGCCAACGGACGGCGGAGCTCGTGAACAGCACTCACGGCGGCCGCGTAGGCGAGAAGAAAACTGAATCCGAGCTCGTTCACGCACGCTTGCGATCGTTGGTCGAAGTGGAATCTCCCACCGGGCACCGGGAAGGGATTGCCGAATGCTTCTCCCTCATCAGGCACTGGGCCGGTGCGGCACTCGATTGGCAGGGCGAGATCCGAGAGATCGACGGCGTCGACCATCTGTACTTCGAGGCCACCGCTCCGGGGGGAATGCTCCTGCTCGGCCACGTCGATACCGTATGGCCAGTGGGCACTCTGGACCGGCTGCCTTTCACGGTCGAGAACGGGCGCGCTCGCGGCCCCGGCGTCTTCGACATGAAGTCGGGGCTCGTGGCGGCCATCGGTGCTCTCGAAAGACTGGCCGCCGAGGGGCGGAGCGGACGCGACGACGTCTCTCTCCTGATCACGGGCGATGAGGAAACCGGATCGATCACCTCCCGGGGGCTCATCGAGGAGGCGGCGGCGCGCTCACGTGCCGTGCTCATCCTCGAACCGAGCCTCGATGGGGCGGTGAAGATCGCTCGCCGAGGCGCCGGAATCTACCGCGTCGGGATCAAGGGGCGGGCAGCACACGCGGGCCTTGAGCCCGAAAAGGGCGCCAATGCCCTCGCAGAGATGGCCGATGTCCTCCAGCGGCTCGCGCTCCAGTCGGACAAGTCGCTCGGCACAACAGTGTCGCCGACATTCGCCACGGCCGGTAGTGCCGTGAACACCATCCCGGAACTCGCCGAGGTGGCCTTCGATGTCCGTGCCTGGTCCCTCAGGGAACTCGAACGCGTCGACGCCGCTTTCCGGTCGATTCTCCCGCGCAATCCCGAGATCGCACTGGCCCTGGACGGGGGAATCAACAGGCCGCCCCTTGAGCGTGAGCACGCCGAGGCGCTCTATCTCCTCGCCCGGGAGGTCGCCGCAGACCTCGGGCAGACCCCGCTTGACGGTGTCGAGGTCGGGGGTGCATCCGATGGCAACTTCACAGCGGCACTCGGCACGCCTACCCTCGACGGACTCGGGCCGCTGGGAGACGGTGCCCATGCCGAACACGAATGGGCGAATCTCGAATCGATCATCGAAAGGACCGACCTCGTCGCTGAGCTTATTCGGCGCATTCGCGAGCAGACGGACACGTAGCCGATGCGTCCTCGCGACAACTGAGCTGCAGATCTGACTCGCGCATCTGTGACTCAGAACCACACAGATATCACTTATTACTGAGAATCACGCCACTATGACCACAGGGGAGAAGCAATGACCGCTCACACCGACTCCACCGCATCGACCAATGGACGCAAGACATCGACATGGGAGATGCGCTTCAACACGCCGTATCTGCACACGGTGAGACCGGCGATGGGAAACCCGCGCACTGGCCTTGTTATCGAAAACCATCGCCATGGGGTCAAGGGGCGTCTGCTCATGCCCGAGGCAGGGAACGCCGATCCAGTGCTCTCCGATATCCTTCCCGGTGACGTGAGCTTCGAGTCCTTTCTGTCACCCGATTCTCGCTGGATCGTCTCCCTCGATGATGACGGAGGTTCTGAGGTCGGCGGACTCGTGGCCCAATCGGTCGACGGTACGACGAGTGTTCATCTGACTCCAGACCGTGATCCCTACGTCATCAGAGGAATGGAGTTCTCCGCCGATGGGTCGACGCTTCTCGCCACCATCGTCGATGATGAGGGCTTTCACCTGCTGTCGATTCCCGCGCATCCCTGGGGCGAGGCGGAGGTCATCTGGTCCTCACAGAACGAAGCCTGGTACGGGCACGTCTCCGCCGATGCCAGCCTCTTCTCCGTTGACTCGACGAATCATAATCCGGGTTGGCGTCGGACAGCTGTCACCATCGTCGACGCACACTCCGGTGAGGAGATCGCCGTGTGCAACGATATGGGCGAAGGCGGGCCGGTCCGGGCCGTACGCTTCTCTCCGCGGCGGGGAGACGATCGAGTGCTGTTGAGCACTGAGAAGAGCGGCTTCGCCAGGCCAGCGCTGTGGTCACCGTCCACTGGAGACCGGACAGACTACCCCTTGACTGAGTTGGCTGGTGAAGTGCTCGCGCTCGACTGGGCCCCGGAATATTCGCAGATCCTCCTGCTCCACGTCGACGAGGGGATTCATCGCCTCCTGCTCCTCGACACCGATGGCGGGGGCATCGCCGTTGTGCGTGAGGGTACCGGCAGCTATGCCGACCCCGATGTGGCCGCAGAATTCGCCTACAGCGCGCAGTCCTACCTCGATCAAGCTGGCGGAGTATTTGTATTCGAGCAGTCGTGGAACACTCCTCCAGCGCTCGTCAGAATCGATCACCACGGCGAATCGATTCCCGTCATCGATGCACCCCAGCTGCCCGCGGGTGTGCCATTCAATTCTGAACTCGTCACCAGCGCCGATGGCACACCTGTTCAGTTATGGTGGGCGATTCCGGTAGGTGAGGTGCGCGGCACTATCCTGTCCATCCACGGCGGGCCCAACTTGGTCACCACCGACCACTACGCTCCCGAGGCGCAGGCCTGGCTGGCAGAGGGCTTCGCCTTCGCTTCGCTCAATTATCGGGGTTCGGTGACATTCGGCAGGGAATTCAGAGAAGGCTTCTGGACCGGATACGGCGACCGCGAGATCGCAGATATTCAGGCGGTGATGGACCGCCTGCGGCGACTTGGCGTGGCGGATCCGGCATCGACGTTCGTCACCGGGGCCTCCTACGGCGGTCACCTCACGCTGTTGTCAATGGGCCGGCTGCCCGAGTACTTCGCTGGAGGTTTCGCCGTGGTGGCGATGGCCGATTGGGCCACTGCCTTTGAGGAGATGAACGCCGCACTCAGGCCCGTGTGGGAAAAGGTGCTGTCCAACGGTGAACTGAGCTTCGAGGAGGCCTGTGCGAAGCTCTCGTCCACGAGCTACGTGGATCAGGTACAAGGGTCAGTCGTGCTGTTTCAGGGAGCGCGTGACTCTCGCACTCCACCGGCACAGGCGAGGAAGTACATCGAACAGCTGCGGGCAAGCGGGGGAGACGTCTCCATCGAATGGTTCGATGCCGGTCACACACCTGCGGGTCTGGCCATCGAACACGAATGGTTGGAGCGTGAGCTGGGGTTCGTTGCGCTCACCGAGTCCTCAGCGAGGTGGTCCGACACGCCCTGATCGCTGTGTCGAATTCCTTCAAGCGACGGATTTCGACGCTGCTGGGGGTGTGATCGGAACTCAGCTGCCGTTCGTCTCGGCTGAGTCCCTTGACCGCGCCCGCTATCAGCTTCCGGCGCCGGGAGCACTCTCTGCAAGTGCTTCGAGACCCTTGATGAGCACTTCGAGACCGGCGTCGAACGTACTGGCATCCCCGATGCCCAGAGGAGGTTGACCAGCTGCAGTGATGGCGGGATACTCTTCGGGATCGAGGCGTTCGAACTGTATTCTCCAGGCCAGCTCGTCCTCTCGCTGCACCTGCTCCGGCAGGCAGTGGGAGGTCGCTTCGATGCTTGAAAGCGCGCGCACATAGTTGCCGAAGACGCGTTGGTATTTGAGCGCGTCCTCATTGTCGAATCCAGCATCGAAGAACGCCTTGAGCGTGTATTCCATATTGCTGAACTCGCGAGGCATGCGAGTGGTTCTGGCCGCCATCTGCGAAGCGAGTTGAGGATAGCGCAAGTAGTGTTCGTGGACGACACGTGCAGCAATCCGCAGATTCTCTCTCCAGTCCCCGGTGGGCACAAGGGCACCGAGATAGGAACGGTCGCGCAGGGAATCGATCAGCGCGAGGACGAGTTCGTCCTTGTCCTTGAAATGACGGTACATCGATGTTGGGTGGGCCCCGAGTTCGGCTCCCAGCGATTGGAATGTCAGTCCTTCGAGGCCGTCGCGCTCAGAAATCACCTTTGCGGCGTCGAGAATGACGGTGCGGTTGAGCGAATCGCGTTTGCGCCTTGTGCGGACCGGGGCATCGGATGTCGATCGAGTGCCGTCCGCGGATGTGCCGGGATTCGTCAAGGTTCTCCCATCGTCGTGTGTGTCCTCAAGGATAACCGCAGTCGGGATGAACACGAAGATCGCTTGCCCAATAGATAGTCAATTCTGTTGACTAACACTATTGCTATCTCTTCGATTCGGGATTAATCTGTTGCTACGACATGGCACTGTAAGCAGTGGGGCCATGGTGGAAAGGAACTTCAATGACGAGTTTCACCCGACCGCGAGGCAGGAGACATCTTCGTGCAGCAGCGGCCGCAGGCCTCGCGTTCGCGCTCGGTCTCACCGCGTGTTCGACTGGCGACGGCGGTCTTGACCAGAACATCTCGGACGACGAACAGATCGTCATCGGTGCCGAACAGGAACCCGACTGCGCAGACTGGATCGCTACGTGTGCCGCAAACATCTGGGGCTCCTACACGATGCGGATCCCCACACTTCCACGCGCCTTCGAGTCCCGGAAGACCGATGGTTCCTGGGAGCTGGTCCCCTCTGATCTGCTGACCGGTGAACCGAGGGTAGCCATAGCAGAGGACGGGAAGCAGACGATCACCTATCGCATCAATCCCGAAGCTCGGTGGTCCGATGGAGAACCCATCACCGGTGAAGACTTCGTGTACACCGGCCTCCAGATCCGGGACGGCGATGACATCTTCGACAAGAGCGGGTACTCGCAAATCGAATCTATCGACGCTCCGAACGAGAGGACCGCAGTCGTCACGCTCAAGACCTCGACCGGCTCATGGAAGAAGCTCTTCAGCGGCGACTACTCTGTCCTGCCCAGTCACATCCTCAAGAGCGAGGACCGCGCGGAGATGATGAAGGACGGCTATGACTTCTCCGGTGGCCCCTGGAAGATCGAGTCCTGGGTCAAAGGGGTCTCAGTGACACTGGTGCCCAACGACAACTATTGGGGCGAGAAGCCGAAACTCAAGAAGGTCACGTTCCAGTTCATCACCGACACCGCGGCTGCCTTCCTCGCGCTCAAGAGCGGTCAGGTCCAGGCGCTGTATCCGACGCCGCAACTCGACGCGATGAGTCAGATCAAGGCCGGCGTCCCGAATACGAACATCGACGTCGACACCGATTCTGGAAACCTGGAGGCCCTGTGGATCAACAATGCGGCTTTTCCCTTCGACAGCTTGGCGGTGCGACAAGCCTTCGCCCATTCGATCGACAGGCCCGCGATCGTTGAGCGACTCTACGGACAGATCGGGGTCGAGCAGGTGCAGCAAAGCTTCCTCACCCCACTCAACGGAATCTACGCCCGGGAAGACTTCTCCCGATACACCAGAGACCTCGAGAAGGTTGAGGAACTCATGACGGATGACGGGTGGCGCAGGAACGACGAGGGAATCTGGGAGAAGAACGGGAAACCCGCTGAGTTCCGCATCACCACGCAGTCCGGGAACCAGCGACGCGAACTGGCCGAACAGATTCTTCAGAAGCAGGCAGGTGAGGCCGGTTTCTCCATGAAGATCGCCAACGTCGCAGGCGCCGACCTGTTTTCAAGCGTCGCGCCGAAGGGGGACTTCGAGGTCGGATTATGGACGATCATCGACACCGTCCCCGAACCCGATCTCGGCTCCTCATTCAGGTCGGACGCCATCCCCGGTGACGACAACGGATTCTCAGGCATCAACTTCACCCGAGCGAGCATCCCAGGAGCTGATGGACTCCTCAACACCGTAGCCCGCACGACGGACGACAAGGAACGGATCACGAAGTCCCATGCAGCCGAAAAGCTCATCGCCGAGGCTGTTCCCGGAATCCCCATCGACACGGTGCCGAACATCGTCATGACCAGCAGCAAGGTCAAGGGGCCGGTCGAGGTCAATCCCGCAGAGGGCCCCTTCTGGAACCTGGAGGAGTGGACCCTTGATTGAGCGCTCAGCTATTTGTGAAGCCACAAGGATCAGAGCCGGCATCGCACTCGACCGTCCTGGAACCGGAAAGGCCCGGGAATCATCATGATCACCTATGCCCTGCGCCGACTGGCCTACTCGATCCCGGTCATCCTCATCGCCTCGTTCCTGCTCTTCTGGGCTGTCCGTCGAGCCTTCGACCCGTTGAGCAAGCTCCGGCTGAACCAGGATCCGACGGCGATCGCCCGAGAGACCGAACGACTGGGTCTCGACAAACCGATCCCGGAGCAGTATCTCCTCTGGTTCAAGGACTTTGTGACAGGGGACTGGGGGACCAGCACCCGCACAGGCCGTGACGTTCTCGACATGATAGCCGGCGCCGCCGGGCCGACCATCCAGCTCATCTTCTGGGGAGTCCTCCTCGGTGCGGTCATAGCGATAGCGGTGGGAACGTACTCGGCGGTCAAGCAGTACAGCGCAGCCGACTATGTGTTCACCGGAGTGTCCTACATCGGAATCGCCCTCCCCGCGTTCTGGTTCGGGCTCCTTCTCATCCAGATATTCGGGGTGTGGCCGGTGCAGATATGGAACCTGGCCGAGCCGCCGCTGTACTTCGTGGGTCTTCACTCGGTGGGCCATTCCGATTTCGGGGATTACCTACGCCACCTCGCCCTTCCCGTGGTGACAATGACGATCACTCTCGTCGCCAGTTGGAGCAGATACGGGCGAGCTTCGATGCTTGATTCGCTCACCAGTGATTATGTGCGCACGGCGCGGGCAAAAGGGGTGCCGAAACGTCAGGTTGTCATCAACCATGCCCTCCGCAACTCCCTGGCACCCTTCGTCACCGTGGTGTTCCTCGATGCGGGCATCCTCCTCGGCGGGCTCGTCGTCACCGAACAGATCTTCTCGATCCCAGGGATGGGCAAGCTCCTTCTCGATTCCCTGCTCGCCGGCGATGCGCAGCTGCTGTTGCCGTGGATGATGCTCGTCGCCATCACCATCGTCGTCTTCAATCTTCTGGCGGATCTCAGCTATGCCTACCTCGACCCGAGAGTGAAATTGTCATGAGAGCACAATCAGTGGCCGCGACCACCAAGACGACCAGATCATTCGTCGGTCAGTGGACTCTCTTCCGACGCCGGTTCCTCCGGCATAGGCTCGCCGTCAGCGGACTCGTGGTGCTGGCGATGCTCGTCATCGCCTGTTTCGGCGCTCCCTGGATCGCCCCCTTCCAGGAGAATCACCAGGACCTCATCACCGGGTCCACTGGCCCGAGTCCGGTGCATTGGCTGGGAACGGACGAACTGGGTCGAGACTTCCTCAGCCAACTGCTCTATGCCGGGCGGATATCGATGTCGGTCGGCCTTGGTGTGGGCGTGCTCTCAACCATTGTGGGTGTCCTCCTCGGCTCCCTGGCGGGATACTTCGGCGGCTGGGTGGACGAACTCATCATGCGCCTCGTCGATCTCTTCCTCGTCGTCCCACCGATCGCGATCCTCGCTCTCCTGCTCCAGGGATTCGGCAGTTCATCGGCGACAATCGTGCTGGCCCTGAGCGCACTGGGCTGGACCGTTATCGCACGTGTCGCGAGATCTCAGGTGCTCTCATTGCGGGAGAAGGAGTTCGTCGATGCGGCGATCGTTCTCGGAGCCTCTCCCCTGCGAGTGATCGTGAGACACATGATCCCCAACCTCGCCGGAGTCATCGCCGTGAATGTCTCCCTCGCAGTAGCGGCGGCGATCATCACGGAATCGACCCTGAGCTTCCTCGGATTCGGAGTCCAACCCCCGGACTCGAGCTGGGGCAACATGCTCAGCCAGGCCGCCGGTCTGCTCGGCACCCCGCAGGTGCATCTGCTGCTCTACCCCGGCCTGCTCATACTGATCACGGTGCTGTCGGTGAACTTCATCGGCGACGGGCTCCGTGACGCCCTCGATCCACAGACGAAACGATGAGGCCCGCCATGACACTCAACCAACAGCCGCTGCTCACGGTCGACAACCTCAGCGTCGTCTTCTCCACGGACAACGGCCCGGCCACCTCGGTGGAGGGGCTGAGCTTCGAACTGAATGCGAACGAGACCCTCGGCGTGGTCGGTGAATCCGGTTCAGGAAAATCCATCACCTCGATGGCGATCATGGGACTGCTTCCGCGCACAGCTGCTGTGACCGGATCGATCAGGTTCCGCGGAGAGGAACTGCTGACCAAAACCGACGATCAGCTGCGGGACCTGCGCGGTCGACGGATCTCCATGGTGTTCCAGGACGCGCTCGCCGCACTCAATCCGGTGAAGTCAGTGGGCAATCAGCTCATGGAGGCGGTGCGAGTCCATTCCTCGGACCGCAGCCGCCGAGAGATGCGAGCCAGGGCGATCGAACTCCTCGACATCGTCGGCATTCCCACCCCCGAGCAGCGTGTCGACCAATTCCCTCACGAATTCTCCGGGGGAATGCGCCAGCGCATCATGATCGCCATGAGCATCGCCAACGATCCGGATGTGCTCATCGCCGACGAGCCGACGACAGCCCTCGATGTCACGGTCCAAGCGCAGGTGCTCGACGTGCTGCGTCGGGTTCAGAGACGGACCAACTCGGCCCTGCTGATCATCACCCACGATCTGGGCGTGGTCGCAGGGCTTGCCGACAGGGTCCTCGTGATGTATTCCGGGAAGAAGGTGGAGGAAGCCGACGTCGAGGATGTCTTCTACCGTCCTTCCCACCCGTACACCTTGGATCTGCTGGCCGCGATGCCCCGACTCGATGGCAATTCTGGCGATTCGCGCCTGTACTCGATCCCCGGGGCCCCTCCGGATCCAACCGAGCTTCCGCCGGGCTGTCGATTCGCGCCCAGGTGCCGGTACGCGATGCTCGGCACGTGTGATCGAACACCCGTTCCCGAACAGTTCATCACCGATCGCCATGTGGCGGCCTGCCTGAGGATCGACGAGGTCGCCGCCGTTCGACAGGAGGCGTCCTCATGAGCAGCACACTCGAAGCAATCGATGTCGTCAAGGAGTACCCGGTTCGCTCGGGTCTCTTCCGCAGACGCACGGGGACGGTCCACGCGCTTTCGGGGGTCAGCCTCGAGGTGCCGAAGGGAAAGACGCTCGGCATCGTCGGTGAGTCCGGCTGCGGAAAGTCCACGCTGGGACGCTCGATCGTCCGGCTCCACGACATCGACAGCGGCAGCATCCGCTTGGACGGCGAGTCGGTCGAGTCGGCCTCCGGTCAGGACCTGCGCTCCCTGCGGCGACGCGTGCAGATGGTGTTCCAGGACCCCTATGCCTCCCTCAATCCGCGTCTGACGATCGGCAGCGCCCTCATCGAAGCCCTCGAGATCCACGGCTTGGCGGCCGGTCGCCGTTCGGAACGGGCGCAGGAACTGCTGGAGATGGTGGGTCTGCGTCCCGAGTTCGTCCAGCGCTACCCCCATGAATTCTCCGGTGGTCAGCGGCAGCGCATCGGCATCGCCCGAGCGCTCGCCGTCGAACCCGAGGTGATCGTGCTCGATGAACCGGTCAGCGCCCTCGACGTCAGTGTGCAGGCCGGCGTCCTCAACCAGCTCAAGGAACTCCAGGATCTGCTCGGACTCACCTACGTGTTCATCGCCCACGACCTCTCCGTCGTGAGATACCTCAGCGACGAGGTGGCCGTGATGTATCTCGGCAGAATCGTCGAGACCGCGCCGACGGGCAGGCTGTTCGCGGCACCCGAGCATCCGTATACCAAGGCGCTGCTGTCTGCAGTTCCGATCCCCGATCCGATCGTCGAGCGGAGCAGAGAGCGGATCACCCTCAGCGGTGATGTGCCCAGCCCTTTGAACCCTCCGAGCGGATGCCGGTTCCGAACCCGGTGTTGGAAGGCCACCGAACGCTGTGCCACCGAGATTCCGCTGCTGCGTACGATGGCAGACGGGACTCGAGCGGCCTGTCATCATCCCGAATCGGAGACTCAGAGTCCAACCGATCCCACGGACAGTCAGAGAACGGAAGCAGGTGCTCAATGAGCTTACAGAAGGCGATCGCAGTCATCCCAGGCGACGGGATCGGGAAGGAAGTGGTTCCCGAGGGGCGTCGGGTGTTGCAGGCAGTCTCACAGAAACACGGAATCGATCTCGAATTCGTCGATTTCGACTTCGCGAGTGCCGACTACTTCCAGGCTCATGGAACCATGCTGCCCGAGGACTGGTTCGACAGTCTGCGCGGCTTCGACGCAATCTTCTTCGGGGCGGTCGGCTGGCCGGACGTCGTGCCCGACCACATCTCTCTATGGGGCAGCCTGCTGCAATTCAGGAGGTCTTTCGACCAGTACATCAACCTCAGGCCATGCCGTCTGCTGCCCGGTGTGAAGAGCCCGCTGGTCGGCTACGGCCCAGGTGACGTCGACTTCTACGTGGTGCGGGAGAACACCGAGGGCGAGTACTCGTCGATCGGCGGAAAGATGTTCGAGGGCACCGACCGGGAGATCGTTGTTCAGGAGACCGTGATGACTCGGACAGGAGTCGACAGGGTGCTCAAGTTCGCCTTCGACCTGGCCGATTCCCGTCCGAATCAACACCTCACCTCGGCAACGAAGAGCAACGGAATCTCCATCACAATGCCCTATTGGGACGAGCGTGTGAAGAACATGTCTGAGAATTACCCCGAGGTGAAGCAAGATCAGTTCCACATTGACATCCTCACCGCCAACTTCGTCCTCAAACCGAATCATTTCGACGTCGTCGTCGCGAGCAACCTCTTCGGCGACATCCTCTCTGATCTGGGACCGGCCTGCACGGGAACCATCGGGGTCGCGCCGAGCGCGAACATCAACCCTGAAGGAACCTTCCCGAGTCTGTTCGAACCGGTGCACGGCTCGGCTCCTGATATTGCGGGTCAGGGCATCGCCAACCCGATCGGCCAGATCTGGTCGGGTGCGATGATGCTCGACCACTTCGGCGAGACCGCGGCAAGCGCGGACGTCCTCAAGGGCATCGAATCGGTGCTGAGGAGCGGGGACGCGAGCATTCTCACTCCCGATCTGGGAGGTCGGGGCTCGACCTCATCACTTGGCGAGGCGATCGCCTCGACGATCCTGTCGCAGGACTGATGTTCGAGAGCATCCGTGCCGTTTGCGTGACCCGGCGCTGACGCCGGAGGTCAGTCGCGGCGGATGCTGAAGTCGACCTTCGTCTCCTGCTCGACCGTGCGGGAGACTGTGCAGTACTTGTCATGGGAGAGGCCGACGAGCTTCTCGATGCGCGAGTCGGCCTTGCGGCCCTCCTCGTCGTCGGGAAAGGCGAGGTCGAAGTCGAGGTGGACGTTGTCCACCCGGGACGCACCGTCCTCGTCGATCTTGTCGGCCACTGCCGAGACGTCGAAGCGCGTCGGCTCGGTGTGCCTGCTGGTCACAGTGTCGACATCGATGGACGAACACCCGGCGACGGCTGCGAGCAGCAGTTCGACGGGTGTCATCAGGCCCTCTCCTCGGCCGAATTCGATGCTCGCCCCACTTGGTGCGGTAGCCCGGTAGTGGTTCTCGGCGAGCCTGGTCAGTTCGATGCTGCGGGTGTCTTCACTCATGACCCCATGATGTCAGGAATCACGCTGCAGTGAAGTCGGTCTATGCTGATTTCTGCACTCGCGCTG
Source organism: Brevibacterium sp. RIT 803 (assembly GCF_016892625.1). Taxonomy (GTDB): domain Bacteria; phylum Actinomycetota; class Actinomycetes; order Actinomycetales; family Brevibacteriaceae; genus Brevibacterium. The sequence goes on along the minus strand of NZ_JAFEMW010000005.1, from coordinate 8,573 downwards.
CGTGTGGGGGCACGATTCGGAGCCCCGGTTGAGATTCGTGTGGGAGACGACCATGTCCAGAGCCGCCTCGGCGGAGAGGAATCAGGTTCCACGGTGCGGAAGCGGAAGGGGCGCATGTGAACGTGGTGCCAGAATGGGCGGGTGAACGAGACACGAGACGGTTCGGCGAAGAACACCCCGAGTCCCCGCCGCTTCGGGGTGCTGCGCAGCTGGGCGACGGCTCCGTACCTGGTGGGAACGGGGCTGGCAATGATGGGCGACAACATCGAGCACGTCATCACGTACTGGGTGCTGTGGCAGCAGTTCGAATCGCCGGCGCTCGTGGGATTCCAGCTCATCAGCCATTGGCTGCCGTTCCTCCTGCTCTCGGTCTACGCAGGATCCCTGGCCGAACGATTCGACTGCCGGCGCCTGATCCAGATCGGACAGGTCATGTTCATGGTCGTGTCCCTGTGTTGGGGCATCCTCTTCCTCACCGATTCGCTCCAGCTGTGGCAGGCGTGCGTGCTGCTCGTCATCCACGGCCTCGCAGGATGCCTGTGGGGACCGGCCGAGCAGATGATGCTGCATGACTTCGTCGACCGCAAGGAGTTGCCGAGCGCCGTGCGGATGAATGCGACCTTCCGCAGTCTCGGGATCCTGTTCGGACCCGTCGTCGGCTCGGCGCTCCTGCTGTCGTTCGGACCGACCTGGGGCATCTTCATCAACATCATCTTCTACCTGCCGCTGACGATCTTCCTGACGCGCACACCCTTCACCGGGCACACCAGGAGCGGGAGTCCGAACAAGACACGCACGACTCTGGTGCAGTCGCTGCGAGTGCTCATCGACGTTCGACACAACCGCTCGATCATCGGCATGCTGCTGCTGGCCGCACTGGCCTCGATCACGATCGGCGCTGTGCTGCAGACGGCGATGCCGGTCTTCGGCGGCCTCCTGACAGGCCCCGGAGGAGACAGTGACTTCACCTACGGGCTGCTGCTCTTCGCGCTCGGCGCCGGCGGTGTGCTCGGCGGCTTCTTCCTCGAGGCGACGGGGTGGGTGCGACCGATCCCTGCGGCGGCAGCGGTCGCCGCAGCTGGACTCGGTGCCAGCTCGATCGTCTTCGCGCTGACCACGCACCTGTGGCTGGCGCTGACCGTCCTCGTGCTTGCGGGGGTCTGTAAGATCACCGCCGAATCGACCGAGATGGCCATCATCCAACTCGAGGCGCCGCCCGAGATCCGCGGACGCGTCATCGGCTCCTATTCGATGTTCGGGCCCGGAATGCAGACTTTCTCCGGCGTGACCGTCGGCGTGCTCGGCACGATCGCGACGATCCCGCAGGCCGTGACGATCGGCGGCGCGGTCCTGGCGATCGGCGCAGTGGGAATCGGCGCATACGCGGTGACCGGACGCGGGCGCCCAGTCGGCTGACCGCGCTTGTATCAGGCCGCAGTGCAGGTGAGGAGCGGGGCGGAACCGAGCTCCGAGCCTCAGGTGACGGCGCCACGGACCTTGTGCGCAGGGGCGTCCCAGATCCGGTTGTCGAGGATGTCGCGCAGAGCCTCGACCGTGTCCCAGACATCGGTGAAGCCGAGGTAGAGCGGAGTCAGTCCGAACCGCAGAACTTCAGGCTCGCGATAGTCGCCGATGATTCCGCGCTCGATGAGCGCACTCATGATTGCGAAGCCCTCGGGGTGAGTAATCGAGACCTGTGAACCCCGATGGTCGTGCTCGCGTGGAGTGACGAGTGCGACCGGGTGATCGGCCAGGCGAGATTCGACGAGTTCGATGAAGAGGTCGGACAGCTGCAGGGACTTCTGCCGCACCGCGGCCATATCGACCGTGTTGGCGATATCGAGGCCCAGCTCTGCGACCGCCAGTGAGATGACGCCCTGCGTGCCGGTCAGATACCGGCGGATGCCTTCGGCCGGAGCATAGTCCGGCGACATCTCGAAGGGCCTCGCGTGCCCCCACCAGCCCGAGAGCGGTTGTGTGAAACGGTTCTGCAGCGCCTCGGAGACCCAGATGAAAGCGGGAGAGCCCGGCCCGCCGTTGAGGAACTTGTAGGTGCACCCGATGGCCATGTCCGCGCCCGACCCAGCCAGGTCGATCTCCAGGGCGCCCGCCGAATGGCACAGGTCCCAGATCACCATGGCGTCGCCGTCATGGATCGCCGAGGTGGTTGTGGCCATGTCGAAGAGTCGGCCGGTGCGGTAGTTCACGTGGGTGAGGACGACGAGGGCCACCTCGTCGGTCAGCGTGTTCGGGAACCCAGCGGTCACCTCGGCGTCATCGACGAGACGCACCTCGTATCCGGCATTCAGCTGATCGGCCAGGCCCTGCAGCATGTAGATGTCGGAGGGGAAGTTCTCCCGCTGAGTGAGGATGACCCGACGCTCGGGCGCATCTGCGGTCTGCATCTTCAGTGCGGCCGAGGCGGCTTTGAACAGGTTGATCGAGGTGGTGTCTGTGACGACGGTGCTGCCGGTCCCACCGCCGATGATGCCTGCAACCTTCTCGCCCAGCGTCGCCGGCAGATCGAACCACCCGGCGGTGTTCCAGGAGCGGATGAGCCCGGTGCCCCATTCGTCGGCGATAACCTCCTGAGCGCGCTCGGCCGCCCCCTTCGTCCGCGCGCCGAGTGAGTTCCCGTCGAGGTAGATCGTGTCGGAGGGAAGGACGAACTCGTCCTTGAAACCGCGCAGCGGATCCTCGGCATCGAGGCGTTCGCAGTCGGTGCGATCACGTGGGGTGCTGTGTTCGGGGCTCGTCATTGGTCACCTTCGTCGGAGCGGGAATGCCGGTGCTGCTGATGGCGGATCTCCTCACAGAATACTCAGATCACGGATATCATCGAACCCATCCGAACAGAAGACGGAAACTGGGAGTGATTCTTGTGGTGAATTCGGATCTGATCGTCGATCATCGTTCTGAAGCGAACGATTCCCACCTCGCCGAGGTGGACCTGGCGATTCTGCGCGAGCTCAGTACCGATGCCCGGATCTCCAACAAGGAGCTCGCCGGCCGAGTGGGATTGGCTCCATCCACATGTTCGGGGCGCGTCAGTGCACTGAGGTCGCGGGGAATCATCCGAGGATTTCATGCCCAGATCGACTTCGACGCGCTCGGTCTGCACGTGTTCGGCATGATCTCGGTGAGGATGTCCCCGGTCGGGCGGTCGAAGATGAGCGACGTCATCGCTGGACTGCTCCGGGCGCCAGAGACCCTCGACGTCTTCCAAGTCTCGGGAGAGCGAGACCTGCTTGTGCACATCGCCACCGCCCATCCGACCGGGTTGAATTCCTTCATCGCAGAGCATCTCTCAGATCCGAGGATCGCCCATACTCAGACGAGCCTCGTGTTCGGGCATCACCGCCCCTGAAGCACAGGAGCACCGTTCCTGAGACGAAAAGTCTCTGCTGTTGGGCACTGGCTATGCTGTGAGCGTGGAACCGGCAACCTGGACCTTCATCATCCTAGGTGCGGCGATGATCGCCTTCATCTCCTCAAAGGTGCCGCTTGCCGTCGTCGCCGGAGGCGTGGTCCTCGCACTGTGGGCCACCGGCGTGCGCAGCCTGCCCGAAGTGTTCGAGGGCTTCGCTGATCCGACCGTGGTCTTCATCGTCTCGCTGTTCATCGTCATCGAGTCGCTCGAGGCTTCGGGAATCACCGCCTGGCTCGCGAATTTCGTGGTCAACCGAGCCGGCACCAGCAGAACGCGTCTGGTCCTCGTCATCGGCGTCGCCGCTGGGATGCTCGGCGCGTTCATCAGCGTCAGCGGAACGGTCGGTGCCCTACTCCCCGTGGTCGTCATCGTGACGAAGAAGGCGGGAATGCTGCCGTCGAAGATGCTCATTCCGCTCGCCTTCCTCGCCAGCGGCGGCTCGGTGCTCACACTCACCGCGTCGCCGGTGAATATCGTCGTCTCACAGGCTGCCAGCGACCACGGAGGACGTCAGTTCGGCTATTTCGAATTCGCCCTGGCAGGCATTCCTCTGGTGGTCATCACGATTCTCATCGTCCTCCTCGCCGGCGATCGGCTGCTTCCCGACAGAAGCCCGGAGTCGATTGCCGCACCGGATCCGACCGCCCATGCGAAGCGCCTGCGCGAGGACTATCGAATGGATGTGAGCACTGGCGCGCTGTACACCGTCGAAGAGGGTGTCGCCGAGGTGCTCGTCGCTCCCCATTCCTCCCTGATCGGCCGCCATGTGCTGCCCGGCATGACGACACCAGATGACGGACTCGTCGTCCTCGGTGTTCGTCGTGGGGACCACGCCGGTCCGTTGGTGCGCGAGTCGGAGGAGACCGAGGAGAGGTTCGAGCTTCGGGCGGGTGACGCCGTGCTCGTGCAGGGTCCGTGGGCAGCACTCGAACGGTATGCGGGTTCGCAGGATGTCATCGCGGTGACTCCGCCGCAGTCTCTGCAGCGTGCAGTGCCTCTGAGCAGGAAGTACAAGCGCACCCTCTTCATCTTCGCGGCGATGATCCTGCTGCTGGTCACCGGGGTAGTGCCGACCGCGATCGCCACCATGCTGGCGGCCGGGGCACTGATCGTCACGAAGGTGGTGAGACTGCCGACGGTGTACAGGGCCGTTCCGTGGAGCATCGTCATCCTGGTCGGAGGAATGATTCCCCTGTCCCGAGCATTCGTCGACACCGGTTCCGCCGACATCGTCGCTGATCTCGTCCTGGGCAACCTCGGTGCGGCGTCGCCGTATCTGGCGCTCCTCGTCATCTGCGTGATCTCAATGGTGCTCGGACAGTTCATGTCGAACCTGGCAACAGTGTTGGTCATGCTGCCGATCGCGGTCGCCATTGCCGGGAGCACCGGGGCAAGCATCCAACCCTTCATGATGGGCTTGGCCGTATGCGGCGCAGCCTCTTTCATCACCCCGGTGGCGACTGCCGGCAACCTCATCGTCATGCGGGCCGGTGGTTACCATTTCGGCGATTACTGGAAATTGGGACTGCCGCTGATGGTCGTCTATCTGGGGATTGCAGTCCTCTATGTCCCCCTCATCTGGCCCTTCTAGTTCGTTCATCCGAGCCAGTCGACGTGTCGATATGCGTCGCCGTATGGCGGGGGTATGACAGTCTGAGTCGGAATCTGACGAGGGCGCTCCGGGAGATCGGTTGGGCTTCCTAGTCTGGGGACCACCCAATCGAAGGAGACGTCCCATGACCGTCACAGCCGGCACCACCACAGACTCCACCAGTACAGCAGACTTCACCCCTGGTTCGACCGTCGCGATCAGCGCCGAGGATCGGGCCGAGCGCCTCACCTCAGCAGGTCAGGCGTGGAACGAACGGATCGCCGCCTCGGCGAAGAACGCACAGCTGACCTTCTCCGCGAAGGGCAGCGCCCAGGGCTCGGTGTCCTCGGTCATCACCGCCGGTAAGCACACCTTCACTGTCGATGAGCCGACCCCACTGGCCGGCGACGATGTGGCACCGAACCCCGTCGAGTATGCGCTCGGTGCGCTCATCTCCTGCCAGATCGTCGTCTACCGCCTCTACGCCCACAACCTGGGACTGACGATCGAGAGCCTTGACGTCAGCGCAGAGGGCGACCTCGATGTGCAGGGACTCTTCGGAGCCGATGACACCGTGCGACCGGGATTCTCAACGGTTCGCGTCAACGTGGAGATCACGGGGCCCGATAGTGACGAGGCCTACCAGGAGCTGCAGAAGACCGTCGACGCTCACTGCCCTGTCTTCGACATCTTCACAAACCCCACGCCCATCGACGTCATCGTGACGAAGAAGAACTGAGCGCCACGACAGCTGAGCACCACGTCAAGGCATTGAGGCGAGTCTCGTCGGACCATTGACTTTCCTGTGGCCGAAGACGAAGATTTGGACTCCATAGCTGGCCACCAACTGCCCAGGAGCAGTCATGACCCAGATCTTCGTCAATTTTCCGACCACCGACCTCAACCGGTCGAAAGAGTTCTATGCCTCTCTGGGGGCCGAAGTCGTCCCCGAGTTCACTGATGAGAATGCAGCTTGTCTGAAGTGGGACGAGAGCATCTTCTTCATGGTGCTGACGAGGGAGTATCTCGCGACCTTCACCGATAAGCCGATCGCCGATCCGCATTCGACCGCGCAGGTGCTCACCGCATTGAGCCGCGAGTCACGTGAAGATGTTGATGCCACGCGGGCGAAGGTTCTCGACGGTGGTGGCTCGGAGAACAAGGAACCACAGGACTACGGATTCATGTATTCCATCAGCATGGCCGACCCGGATGGCAATATTCTCGAATTCATGTGGATGGATCCTGTCGCAGCCGAACAGGGTCCCGAGGCATACACCGCAGAACAGAGCTGACCTCAGGTGCCGATAGTCATCTGGCGGCCACCAGGATCAGCCGGTGCCGGACTCCAAGACCTCGAGAACCCCGGGTCCATAGCGTTCGAGCTTCTTCAGGCCCACACCGCTGACCTTGCCGAGTTCGTCGATTGAGCTCGGCTTGGCTTCGACGATTCCGTACAGAGTGGCATCGGGGAACACGACGTAGGCAGGGACGCTCTGCTCTTTGGCCTGATCGGCACGCCAAGACCGCAGAGCCTCGAATAGGGCTGTGTCCGCGGTCCCGAGTTCGACTTCGGGGCCGCCTCGGCGCTTGGCTCCTGCCTTCTTGGATCCGGACTTCTTGACGGGGTCCACTCGCAGCGACACTTCCACTTCGCTGCGCAGAACCGGGCCAGCGTCCTCACCGACGACAAGCACGCCGTAATCGCCGTGGGATTCCAGGAGCCCGCGGGCGAGGACCTGGCGGACCACAGTCTTCCACTGCGTTTCACTGAGGTCTTCGCCGATTCCCCAGACACTGAGGCTTTCGTGATCGGCCGCGCGGGAACGCTCATTGTCGTTGCCGCGCAGGACGTCGATGACCTGGCCCGAGCCGAAGCGCTGGCCTCGTTCACGGTCGAGGCGGATGACGGCCGAGAGGAGTTTCTGGACGGCCACCGTTGCGTCCCAGGTCACTGGGGGAGTGATGCAGGTGTCGCAGTTGCCGCAGGGAGCGGATTCCTCGTCGAAGTAGCGCAGCAGCTGCACGCGCCTGCAATCGACGGTCTCGCACAGGGCCAGCATGGAGTCGAGGTGCGACATCGCACGCCGCTGGTAGGTGCGATCGCCGTCGCCTGACTCGATGAGCCGGCGTTGGGAGACGACATCGCCGAGACCGTAGACCATCCACGCATCGGCCGGCAGTCCGTCACGTCCGGCGCGACCGGTCTCCTGGTAGTAGCCTTCGACGCTGCGCGGAAGGTCGAGGTGGGCGACGAAGCGGACATCAGGTTTGTCGATGCCCATGCCGAAGGCGATCGTCGCGACCATGACCACGCCGTCCTCGCGGAGGAACCTGGCCTGATGATCGGCGCGTACTTCGGATGGCAGCCCTGCGTGATAGGGCAGGGCATTGATTCCTCGGGCCACGAGCGCCTCGGAGAGCTGTTCGACACCGCGCCGGGACAGACAGTAGACGATGCCCGAGTCACCAGAGTGTTCGGTGGTGATGAAGTTGATGAGCTGAGAGCGGCCAGATTGCTTCGGCTCGATGCGATAGGTGATGTTCGGGCGGTCGAAGCTGGCGACGAAATGCTGGGCCTCGCCGAGGTGAAGACGCTCGGTGAGTTCGGCATGTGTGGCGGGGGTGGCGGTGGCGGTGAGTGCGATGCGTGGAACGTCAGGGAATCGTTCGGCCAGCACTCCCAGGCCCAGGTAGTCGCTGCGGAAGTCATGGCCCCACTGTGAAACACAGTGGGCTTCGTCGATTGCGAACAAAGCGACCTGTGCACGTTCGAGCAGCGCCATTGTGCGCGGCAGGACGAGGCGTTCAGGTGCCAGGTAGAGCAGATCGAGTTCACCGTCCAGGAGCGCACGTTCGACGTTCTGCGCTTCCTCGAAGTCGAGGGTTGAGTTGAGGTAAGCCGCTCGCACGCCGAGGTTCTCCAGGGCAGCGACCTGATCGGCCATGAGCGCGATCAGCGGAGAGATCACGACGCCGGCGCCGGGCCTGACGAGACTCGGTATCTGATAGCAGAGAGACTTTCCGCCGCCGGTGGGCATGAGGACGACTGCGTCACCACCGCCCACGATCTGATCAACGACCGCTTGCTGCTGGCCCCGGAACTCGTCATAGCCGAAGACATCGTGGAGGACGTCGAGCGGAGAGGTCGTGGGTGCCGAGGTCATGCATCCAGCCTAGTGGACGGTGCTGACTCGGCCGAACTTCGTACGCGGGGCCCACGTGCATAGAGGAGCGCGTGCTGCAGCCACGGGATCACCCCTCCGACGACGACTCTGACCACTGGCACCGGCAGGCCTTCACAGACGCTCTCAGGGCGGTCCGGCGACGTGTGGTGGGCGTCACGCCGAGTTTTCCGGTTTCGAGTTGCACGCACCAGCCAGCCTGGTCTAGAGTTGTATCTCGTTGCCCCGCAGAAAACGAACTCTTCGAGAACAGTTTTCACCCGGTATGACCAGCACAAACACAGTTTGAGCCGGATCATCACAGGATGCGAGATGACAACGAAAATTGAAACTGACACCCCCGGTGTAGACCGCCATGTTTGATGGC
>NZ_JAFEMW010000004.1 GCF_016892625.1 Brevibacterium sp. RIT 803 | reverse complement strand
TCAAACGCGACTGGGAGCCCTCCTCGCCGTGTTTGACGTGACTGCGGTGTTCCTGCTCAACCTGACCTTCGACGTGCCCGTCATGCGGCTCTCCTGGCTCATAGGCTTGGGAGGGGGCCAGCCTTGTCGACTTCAACCTGCCAAGGCTCTTCCGCTTCCTCGTGTGCAAGCAGTCTGGATCGACCAGGGCACGGCTGATATCGACGAACCGCATCTTCCCGGCGATCACGGGTCAGTGACCGTTGGTCTGCAATACGAAGACGGGAATCCGGCGAGGTTTAACTCACCGGATTCCCGTCTTCACGCAGCTCCGACCCCTGATCCGGAACGAAGGTCATTCTTCGACCGCGACTTCAGTTGGGAACCACGCGTGCCGATCGATCGGTGATGGGCACGCGCTACCCGCAGATCAACGTCCGAAGAGCTTCGAGAACAGCCCCTTCTTCTTTTTCGGCTCCTCAGCGTTGGTCTGCAGCTCGTCCGGCTGGCGATCGCTGTCCTGCGCCTTGTCCGCCGATGAGGAAGCCGCGGGCTGTGGTTCGGAGACCGGCGGCTGCTCGGACCCGGTCTCAGCTGTGGGATGAGAAGAATCGGAGTCGCGCTGGTCACCCGGACCCGCCTCGGCGGGGGATGGGGTCGGGGCGGTCTCGTGGGAGGCATCGGTGGCGGACTCCGCTGGCGGCGACGCAGGTGTCGAATCCATCGATGAGGACGCGGCCGCACCTGCGTCGGAGGCAGCGGTCTCAGGAACTGGGTTCGGCGCAGGGGTGGCCGGCTGTGCGGCGGCGGTCTCGGCGGCAGGAGTCGCAACGGATTCTTGGTCTGTCAAGGAAGCCCCGGTGGCCTGTGCATACTGCTGGGCAGCCTCGCCCACGAGCGGTGCACCCATCTCGCAGTTGGAGATCCGGCGTTCCTCGTCAAAGGACAGGTCGGCCGAGCCATCGGCGAAGAGCAGACGCAGGCCGCCCTCGGGTAGCTCCGCGGTGGGGATGCCCCGCTTGCTCACATACGCCACAACGGCTGCGCGATGGTCAGTCACCGTTGTCTGTGTCAGCCCCTGCATCAGGGCGCGCACTGTGGTTTTGACCTGCGGCTCGGGAAGGGCGAGCTCCGGAGCATCGACAAGGAGCCAGACAGTCGTACCGGCCCCTGCTCCGGCCGGGTAGTGCGCCCATTTTCCGGTGATCTCCTTCGCTGCCAGGGTCAAGCGCAGCGCCAGCTCCTCATCGAGGGGGAGTTCCTCCGTGATCAGCTCAGCGACATCCTCGGCGGCGCCGAACTTGCGCACGTCGTGGGCGAGACCGACGACGGGCTCGGGGAACTCATTGATGTTCTCCCATCCCCACAGCCACGTGCTCTGCCCGCTGGACTCTGAGCCGAGCAGATGCGGGCGACCACGTAGGACAGTCCCTTCTGAGGAGGTGAAGGTCAGATGTGGGTCGGAGGTGAAATCGACCTCCCATTCGGCATCGGCGATGAGTGCGCCGAAGTGCGTCTGCATCTCTGTGGAGAAGAAGACGGCGCGATTGACGAGGTCCTGCAAAGTTGTGCTCATGATTTCAAGACTAGAGGTGTGCGCCCGATTATCGAGGAGGCACGCGGAGCCACCGTCCAGGTCGGAGCTGGTTTCGCCGGGTCGTGTCAGTGGCGTGTGGTGAACTGTGACGAATTGAGAGTCGGGTTCGACCTATTGCCAGGGAGGAGAATGTATGTAAGATTGTCTGTTGCGCTTTTGAATTTCTCAACGCCTTTTCGCGAACTACTCACATCTCTGGATGTCCACCGTGGCCCTATTACGCCTGTCCCTGAAATACGCTCGATCCTATTGGCTCTACATCGTCTTCGTCGTCGTCCTTCAACTGGCCGCGACCATCGCGGCTCTATTCCTGCCGAGCCTGAATGCGCAGATCATCGACCAGGGAGTCGCCAAGGGCGATACCGACTTCATCTGGTCGACTGGAATGACGATGATCATCGTCTGCCTTGTCCAGGTCGTCACCGCCGTGACTGCCATCTTCTTCGGTGCCCGCACGGGCATGGGCGTCGGACGCGACCTGCGTCGGGCCATCTACAGCAAGGTCGACGAGCTCTCGACGCTGGAAGTCGGCAAGTTCGGCAGCGCCACACTCATCACCCGTAACACCAACGACGTCCAACAGGTCCAGATGCTGGTGCTCATGACCCTGAACTTCATGGTCTCCACGCCGATCATGTGCATCGGTGGAATCATCATGGCACTGCGCGAGGACGTGGGGCTGTCCTGGCTGGTATGGGTGTCCGTGCCAGCGCTGTTCATCGTCGTCGGCATCCTCGTCTACCTGCTCATGCCGCTGTTCCGACGGATGCAGGAACAGGTCGATGACATCAACGGAGTCCTCCGCGAACAGATCACCGGCATCAGGGTCGTGCGTGCGTTCGTGCGCGAACCCTTCGAGGCCGACCGCTATGCCGACGCCAACCGGGCACTGACAGAGACCTCGGTCAAGGTCGGCAACCTCTTCGTGCTCATGTTCCCGGCGATCATGATGATCCTCCACCTCGCCACCGCCGCCGTGCTGTGGTTCGGCGGCCACCGAGTAGACGCAGGCCAGATGGAAGTCGGTTCACTCACAGCCTTCCTGCAGTACCTCCTGCAGATCCTCGTGGCCGTCATGATGGGTGTGTTCATGATGATGATGATTCCCCGCGCCGTCGTCTGCGCTGAGCGCATCTCCGAAGTCCTCGATTCCACCTCGTCCATGATCATCCCGAAGGGCGTCGACGAACTCCCGCGCCGAGGTGAGCTTGAGTTCCGCAATGTCACCTTCGGCTATCCCGGGGCCGAGGTCCCCGTTCTTGAGAACCTCAGCTTCACCGCACAGCCGGGCACGACGACTGCGATCATCGGCGCCACAGGTGCCGGCAAGTCCACCATCGTCAACCTCATCCCCCGTCTGCTCGACCCACAGACAGGAGACGTGCTCATCGACGGTGTTCCCGTCAGCGCATTCAACCGGCACCAGCTGGCACAGCTGGTGGGTCTGGTGCCGCAGAAGCCGTATCTGTTCTCCGGCACTATCGCCTCCAACCTTCGGTTCGGTAACGAGTTCGCCGATGACTCCGAACTGTGGGAGGCGCTGACGACGGCCCAGGCAACGGACTTTGTGACCGATAAGACCGATCAGCTTGAGGCAGTCGTCGCCCAGGGCGGAACGAACTTCTCCGGCGGACAGCGGCAACGGCTCTGCATCGCGAGAGCTCTGGCTGCCAAGCCGAAGATCTTCGTCTTCGATGACTCGTTCTCAGCTCTGGACGTCGCCACCGACGGCCGGCTGCGCAGCGCCCTGGAGCAGACTACCGCCGATTCGACAGTCGTGGTCGTGGCTCAGCGAGTCTCCACGATTCGAGATGCCGACCAGATCATCGTCCTCGACGAGGGCAAGATCGTCGGCCGGGGAACTCACGACGAACTTGTGGATGCGAATGAGACCTACCAGGAGATCGTCGAATCCCAGCTGGCCACGGAAGGGGTGAACTGACATGACGCACCAGGAGACCAACGAGTCAACGACGTCACACGCATCGGCGGCAACGACGACTGCCGACCCCGACACAGCGCAGGTCGCCGACGAGGACTACTTGCCGCAGGGCGGCGACGGGGACATGTTCGGCGACACCCCGGCGAGGAAGGCGAAGCACTTCTGGCCCTCGGTCAAACGACTGTTCGGACTGATGGCAACGGAGAAGCTCGGACTCGTCAACGTCGTCCTGCTCGTCATCGGTTCGGTCGTCCTCACCGTCATCGCACCGAAGGTCCTGGGCAAGGCGATGGACATCGTCTATTCAGGTGTCATCGGATCACAGCTGCCGGCCGGAGCCGACATCGACGACATCATCGCCGGTGCCCGCGCGGAAGGCAGAGACGACTTCGCCAATATGCTGGCCACCGCAGAGGTCGTTCCCGGCCAGGGCATCGACTTCACCGCTCTCGGCCAGATCATCATCATCGTCCTCCTCATGTACCTCGTGGCCTCGATGCTCATGTGGGCGCAGGGCTACATCCTCAACGCCCTCGTCATGCGGGTCGTCTACCGGCTCCGCGAAGATATCGAACGCACCATCAACAAGCTCCCGCTGCGATACTTCGACACCAGGCAGCGCGGCGACGTGATGTCGCGGGTGACCAACGACGTCGACAACATCCAGCAGGCACTGCAGCAGGCCTTCTCTCAACTCGTCCAGTCCGCACTGACTATTGTGGGAATCGGCGTGATGATGTTCATCGTGTCCTGGCAGCTGGCGCTGCTGGCACTCATCGCGCTTCCGCTTTCCGCGGTGATCGCCGGAGTCATCGGCACCCGGTCGCAGAAGATGTTCAAGGCACAGTGGAAACACACCGGCGAGGTCAACGGACACGTCGAAGAATCGTTCTCCGGCCTCGATGTGGTCCGGGCCTTCGGCCGCGACGAGATCATGCTCGAAGAGTTCGACCGTCGCAACGAGTCCCTGTACAAAGCCTCGGCAGGTGCGCAGTTCGTGTCGGGCATGATCATGCCGGCTATGCAGTTCGTGTCCTACCTCAGCTACGTGCTCATCGCCGTCGCAGGCGGTCTGAAAGTGGCCTCGGGGCAGATGACGTTGGGTGACGCGACCGCATTCATCCAGTACTCCCGTGAGTTCTCCCAGCCGATCTCCGAGATGGCCGGAGTGGCGAACATGCTGCAGTCCGGTGTCGCCTCGGCTGAGAGGACATTCGAACTGCTGGATGCCGAGGAGGAAGAACCCGACGACGCGCAGGAGACGCTGCCGCAGCGCACCCCGGGCCGGGTCGAGTTCTCCGAGGTCAGCTTCCGCTACACCGAGGACACCCCGCTCATCGAGAAGGTCTCGTTCACGGCAGAACCCGGTCACACAGTGGCCATCGTCGGACCGACCGGGGCAGGCAAGACCACCTTGGTCAACCTGGTGATGCGCTTCTACGAAATCACCGGCGGACACATCTACCTCGACGGCACCGACACCCAGGACCTGACCCGAGCAGACCTGCGATCCCACGTGGGCATGGTGCTCCAGGACGCATGGCTGTTCGAAGGCACCATTCGAGAGAACATCCGGTACGGCAGACTCGACGCGACCGACGACGAGGTCATGGCTGCTGCGCAGGCAACCATGGTCGATCGCTTCGTGCGACAGCTTCCCGATGGATACGACACGGTCATCGACTCCGACGGTGGCAGCGTCTCTGCCGGTGAACGCCAGCTCATCACGATCGCGCGGGCGTTCCTCGCCGACCCGTCGCTGCTCATCCTCGATGAGGCGACATCGTCGGTCGACACCCGTACCGAAGTTCTCGTCCAACAAGCCATGGCTGCTCTGAGAACGGACAGAACATCGTTTGTCATCGCACATCGCCTGTCGACGATCCGTGATGCCCACACCATTCTGGTGATGGAGGACGGAGCCATCGTCGAACACGGAAACCACGAGGAGCTGCTGAACGCGGAAGGAGCGTACTACCGCCTCTACATGTCACAGTTCCGCGGGGAGGATGCGGAGGAGCAATTCACCGCCGAAGTGCTCGCTGAGTCAGAGACCGAGATCGGAATCGTCGTCGAAGATCGTACGGACATGGACGGCGCTGACGAAGCCGATGCCGCTGACGACGCCGAGTCTGCGCAAGGAGGTCACCACAGCGGGCCGGCTCCGAGGGGGCTGAAGGGCGACATGGCCACGGACACCTGAACCCATTGCGACTGTTGACATGGTCGCAACTGGCGAATCGGCCCCCGCAGCTTCGGCTGTGGGGGTCGAAATCAATTCACCTCGAAAGTAACGATTATCGGCCGCAGGCACCTGCCCCTGCGCAATCGTGACATGGGACTCGACTCTGCTCTCACGCTGTCCGTGGTGCTGTATTGGGAGAGAAAGCCGTGGTGGGTGGAGGAACCACCACCGAGATAGGCAGCACGGGCCATTCTCCGCGCCGGGACGATGTCTCAAACGGATAAACATTCTGGAGTTTCTCAATCACATTTCCGTCATGAACTAAAAGACCAAAAGTCGCTACCTGCTAACTACGGACGTATGGTCCATTTCATCACCGATCAGGGCAGCCACGCAGATCTCTGGAAGGATCATCATGAAACGGCTGGCACTTGCAGCAAGCATCGCACTGGCGATCTCCACGCTCGGAGTCGGTCCGGCGGTCGCGAGCACATTGACGACAACTGAAGCACTGGCTGCGCAAAAGGGCACGGCGTCTCCGAACGAAGACGCCGCCGATCCCGGTGAAGCAGCCGATCCCGGCGTTGACACAGCCGCCCCGGGCACAGACATGAATGAAGCAGAGGATGATGCCGCGTCCACCAAGCCGCCAGCGGATGAGACAGCCGATCCGGATGCAGCCGAAGACGGAGCGGACAAGGACGGAGCCGCCGATCGTGCAGTGGAAACCGAGGCGATCGATGCCAGCTTCTCCCTCGAGAAGACAGAGATGACAGCCGAAGAGATCGGTGACCCCAATCAGGGCATCCGGTACACCATCGATTCCCTCAAAGCTGGGGACGTCGTCACCGCTGAGCCCGGTGAAGGCACCTCGACGACGGTCGAGAACGATGGTGCATTCACCGGGACGATCCTCGGCAACACAGAGCTCAAGACCGGTGACACGCTCGATGTCACACTCACCGTCAAGCGTGAGGGAGCGGATTCGAAGACCTTCAGCGGCAGCGTCGAGGTCGTGGCTCCCGATGGTGAGCAGCAGGAGGCAGACCTGACAGTTTCGCCGGAGACTCAGGACTTGGACGACTTCATGAACGACGGCGTCCAGATCACCCTCGTCAACTGCGTGATGGACGAAGAGGTCAATCTCCGCATCGCTCGCAAGGGCGACCCAGACACCACCATCTGGGAGGACTCGCAGATGGCCGGTGAAGATGCTGCAGGATCCACCAGGTTCATCCCCGGCGCGGGCGGTGGCGGCTGGGTCGGTGACTTCGTGGTCACAGGATCGTGCGGCGACAAGAGCGCGGAGACGACCTTCACTGTGACCGATGGTGACGGCGACGATGTGAACTCGGATCTCACCGTGTCGCCCAAGACTCAGGACCTGGAGGAGTTCCTCAACGACGGAGTCCATATGACAGTCGTCAACTGCCACGTGGACGAAGAGGTGACGTTCACCGTGAGCACCAAGAACGACCCCGACACCATCATCTGGGAAGCGACGCAGCAGGCCGGTGAAGACGCAGCCGGGCACGCGAAGTTCATGCCCCACGGAGAAGGTGGCAAGGCGTGGGTCGACGAGTACCTCGTCCTGGCTTCGTGTGGGAATCAGAGCGCAGAGACGACCTTCACCGTGACCGACGACGACACCGGCTCCGAAGCGAAGCTCTCCATCAATCCGGAGAAGATCTCTGCAGTCGACTTCATCAACCGAGACAAGGGAGTGACGATCACTGTCACCGAATGTGAACCTGGCAGCGAGGTCAAATTCGAGGTCTGGGGATTCGAACCCAGTGGGAAGCTCTACGAACAGAGCGCCGAGGCGAATGAGAACGCAGCGGCCTCGGTCCAGATCTACGGACTCGGCGACGATCCCGCACCCTACGTCGGCACCTACAAGGTGTTTGCGATGTGCGCGGATCAAACGGAGATGGAAGGCGAATTCCTCGTCGCCGGCAACGGTGGCGGCACAGATGGCGGCAACGGCGGCGAGGCCGGCGATGTGGACCCAGCGGACGATCCCGGCAACGCCGGCTCGATGCCGCGTACCGGTGCAGAAATCACCGGCCTCGGCGCAGGAGCAGTGTTGATCGTGGGAGGTGCTGCGACAGTTCTCTTCGCCCGCCGCCGCTCACAGCCCGGGCAGTGATCGGTGACCCGACGGGCTGGTGAATACCCATCCCGGCCCGTCGGTGCGAATCGACTCTGGCAGAAGGGCGTTCGGCCCCGGTGCACGGTCTCATCAGATCTGCAGATGAGCCAGGGGGCCGGGGTCGACTGCGTGCCATGACCCAAGCGGCGAACCTGTGTTGGCACCAACTCGCGGGCATGGCCTCTGAGTACCGTTGGACCCTTGTCGCACAGGGGACTGCGGTCATAGATTGACGCTTGTGGCGGCAAGGATGCTTCCACAAATATCCACCGCCGGTGCTTCTCTCGATGAGGTCCACCGGCACCGACAGAGGAGGAGACATGTCGAACCCCGGTCAGCCGATCATCGAAAAGGGGTCACAAGGTGACGCCGTGAAGAGGGCACAGCGAGCACTGCGCAGGGTGCCGGATCATTCAGTGGCGGTCGACGGAATATTCGGAGCCGCCACGGAAGAAGCAGTGAAGAACTTCCAGCGAGAAGCCGGGCTGGACGATGACGGCATCGTCGGGGACACGACCTGGGCCGCCCTGCCGGACGGCGGGCCGATGCCTGTGCTCAAGGAAGGTTCGACCCATAAAGCCGTCGCTGACCTGCAGGAAGTGTTGAAAAACGGCTCGGTTGAGGGAGACTGGACCTCACCCGGGGAGCCCGACGGCAACTTCGGAGCCGAGACGAAGGCTGCTGTGGAGGGCTTCCAGAAATGGGGCGAGGCCGAGGTTGACGGCGTCGTCGGAGACGAGACGTGGTCGGTCGAGATGCATGCGGCATCCGCGACTCTCGAAACGGCCGTCGGCCTCAAATGGGTTGAGGACTGACTCAGGTTCAGTCGGGAGCTGCTCGGCGACCCGAGACAGCCCATAACGATCGGATCGCGCGCGGCACGCGCCGACACCGATGCGTGACACTGAAACTGAGCACCAGCTGGACACCAACCGTGCCCGGTTCAGGTCCGTCGCCGGGCAGAAGCAGAGTTCCACCTCGTACTCACGACCGCTGGAACGCACTGAACAGGAACGACGATGTGCTTCGGACGGCTGTGCGAGCCAGCTCAGCTTCAGCAGTCTCAGCATCGACTCAGCTCAACGAACGAGCAAGTTTCGTTGTCATCACGGAGTGACAGATCTGTCATGACAGGCCTGTCATGACCACAACGAACACAACTCCACAACCGTCATCCACCCTTCGTAGTGTGACTGGCATAACCGAATATGGCTGTTACGACCCTTTGCTGCGAAAGAAGGATGATCACAATGAAGAAGCTCGCACTGGCAG
Organism: Brevibacterium sp. RIT 803; assembly: GCF_016892625.1. GTDB lineage: Bacteria > Actinomycetota > Actinomycetes > Actinomycetales > Brevibacteriaceae > Brevibacterium. The sequence goes on along the minus strand of NZ_JAFEMW010000004.1, from coordinate 545,491 downwards.
CTTCCATCGCTCTTGGCCTCTCCGCCTTCGGAGTGGTACCGGCGACGGCCTCAGGACTCGGCACGACGATTCCGGGCTCCGCTCCGTCGGGCGAAGATGGCTCGAATCAGGATTCGGTGATGAAGGAAGCGGACTTGGCGTTGAAATACCGGGAGATGACGGCCCTCGAGGTCACCCACGGCAAGGGCATCGAGTTCACGATCGACGGGCTCAAGAAGGGAGACGAAGTCACCACGAGCCTGGACAACGAGCTGCGGACAGCGGAGAAGGACGGACCGTACGACGGGGCGGTTGTCATGGATGAGAAGCCCGACGATACGAACGTGAAGTTCACAGTTACGGTCGAACGCGGTGATGAGCCGGACCGCGTGTTTGACGCGCGCGTCCACATCATCGAGGGAGATCGGGGTGACTACGATGACGGCACTCTTGTGATGAACCCGGAATCGACGACGCTCGACGAGTCGCTCTACCAAGAGGGACTCAACCTGACGATGGTCAACTGCTCGAGCAAGGACGAAGTCCTGTTCCAGGTGTTCAAGAAGGACGAGGAAGGCAGGTCAAAGGTCTGGGAGAAGAGCCAGCTCGCCGGTGAAGACGAGTCCGCATCCGTGAGATACATGCCAAGGGACGGCATGCCCGACACGGGCAGATACGAGGCCGTCGCCACGTGCGGTGATCTCGAGGACACGGCATCAGTGACGGTCAACCCGACCGAACCGCAGGAGTGAGGTCACTCCGGCCGGCAACGAGGCACGAACTGCTGAGGGTCCCGAGGCGCGGCGTCATGCCAGACCTCGGGACCCATTCGTACACCGGTCTGTGAGCTCAGCCCCTGACCAGAGTGCGTACGGCCGAAGAGAAGAACCCCTGACCGTCGATGCCGCCGCCGTCTTCGGGTCCGAAACCTGCCTCGACAGCGTGTTCGGGGTGAGGCATGAGCCCCACGACGTTTCCGGCTTCATTCGTGATGCCGGCGATGTCACGCAGAGAACCGTTGGGGTTGAACCCCTGATAGCGGAAGACCACGCGGCCGGAGCCCTCGAGTTCGTCGAGAACCTCGTCGGTGGCAACGAACCCGCCTTCACCGTTCTTCAGCGGAATGCGAATGGTCTGCCCCTGTGAGTAGTCACCGGTCCAGGCAGTATTCGTGTTCTCCACGACCAGTTCCTGGTCACGGCAGATGAAATGCTGGTGGTCATTGCGGATGAGGGCGCCAGGCAGCAGGTGCGATTCGCACAGGATCTGGAATCCGTTGCAGATGCCCAGGACCGGCATTCCGGCGTTGGCGGCGGAGACGACGGCCTCCATGATCGGAGCGAAGCCCGCGATCGCGCCGCAGCGCAGGTAGTCCCCATAGGAGAACCCACCGGGCAGAATGACACCGTCGACACCGGCAAGAGTGGAATCGGCATGCCACAGGTTGACCGGCTTCGCCCCCGCAAGACGAACCGCACGTGCGGCATCACGATCGTCGAGGGTGCCGGGGAACGTCACTACACCGATCGAGATTCCGGACTCAGCACCCGCCTCGGCGATGGTTGGGTCGGTGACGACTGCGGTCATCAGGCTTCCTCGACGGCGCGAACGGCCACGACGTTCTCGATGACCGGGTTGGACAGGAGCTTCTCCGCCGCCTCACGAGCCTGCGCGAGAACCTCCTCGGTGACCTCACCCGCGACCTCGAGTTCGAAGCGCTTCCCCTGCCGGACCTCACCGAAACCGGTGAAGCCGAGTCGGGACATTCCACCGGAGATCGCCTTACCCTGAGGGTCAAGAATCTCGGGTTTGGGCATCACCTCAACGACGACACGTGCCATGCGTGTTCTGCTCCTTCAAGAAAGTGTTCGGGAGTTCCTCCCGCGCTCGCTGAAAGTCTATCAAGCGCGGAAGGAACTCCCGCCTTCGGTCCGAGCTGCGGACGCCACCGGTTGCCCGGACGCCACCGGTTGCCCGGACGCCACCGGTTGCGTCAGGAGTCGAAGCCCATGCCCACAGCATCGAGAGCTTTGAGCAGCGGACCTCGTCGGCCTTCGTTGTTGTCGGCTTTGATCATCGCATTCGTCGTCATCTGGATGCCCAGCCAGGCCACCGGTTCGGGCGGGAAGGGCAGTGGCAGCTTGCGCACCATCTCCAGCTGGGTCAGCTCGGTGTCCTGCCCGGACAGCAGGTCGAGCATGACCGTACCGGCGAATCGTGACGCGCCCACGCCCAGTCCGGTGAAGCCGGCGGCCATCGCGACCTTCTTGCCGTAGGCCGTGGTGAAGAAGGAGAAGAAGCGCGAGCAGGTGTCGATCGGCCCACCCCATTTGTGGCTGAACGTCAGATCAGACAGCTGGGGGAAGGTCTCGTAGAAGTGCTCGGCCAGGGTCTCGAAGGTCTCGGGGCGCTGGTCGTACTTCCACGACACCTGCCTCCCGTAGTGGTAGACGGCGTCCCATCCGCCGAAGAGGATGCGATTGTCGGCCGAGAGCCGGTAGTAGTGGAACCGGTTCGCGCAGTCGCCGATGCCCTGCCGTCCGCTCCAGCCGATGGACTCCAGCTGCTCATCGCTGAGCGGTTCGGTCATCAGGGCATAGTCGTAGACGGGGACGGTATGGAGACTGGCTCGCTTGAGCAGCGACGGGAAGACGTTCGTGGCCAAGGCAACGCGATCGGCTGTGATGATGCTGCAGGCAGCGGCTCTGCAGTCCTCCGAACTCTGGGCAGTCACCAGAGTCGTGATCTGGATCGTCGACTTCCGGTCACTGACATCCGTGACCTTCGTACCTTCGAAGACCTCGACGCCGAGCTCCCTGATGACCCGCAGCAGCTCCCAGCACAGCTTGGCAGGGTTGACCATGGCGACCTCGCGCGAGTCCCAGAGGGCGCCCTTGTAGGTCGGGGACTTCACGATCTGAGCCAGCTCTTGCTGGTTGTAGAAGATGAAACCGGCCTCTGGGTCATGTGCTTCTCGCAGCTCCTGGACCTGGTAGTCCTCGGTCGCGACGTCGAGTTCACCGGTGCGTTCGAACTCGACGTCCATGCCGTATCTGGTCACGGCCGCGCCGATCGCATCGAGGTTCTCCCGCCCCAACTGTGCCAGGCGTTCGTTCTCATTCGGCAGATGGGACTCACCGTTGTCATAGCCGTGGGTCAGGCTGGCCGCGCAGAACCCGCCGTTGCGGCCAGAGGCGGCCCAACCGATCGAATTGGCCTCGACCAGGACGACATGGCGCTTCGGGTCACGCTCCTTTGCCTGCAGTGCCGTCCACAGCCCGGTGAAACCACCCCCGACGATGACGAGATCGGCCTCAACGTCGTGAGTCAGCGGCGGCAGGGGATCCGGGCGCTGCGCGGAATCGAGCCAGAACGGCACGGTGGAGGCGTCGGCCAGTGCGGCATTGACGTCCATGTCATCTCTCCTTCTGTCTGACCGCATTCGTCTGCGGCCCGACGGCATTCATCTGCCAACTGTCGGCATTCGTATTCTGCTTTGCGGCAATCATTGCAGTGGTGGCAGCCCTCGAGTCCCAGGAGCCACCTCGGCGAGGCCGCCCGCCTGCTTCGGTGAGGGGGTCATCCGGCCATCGTCTTGATGATCTCTGTCGGACTTCCACCCGCCTTGCGCAATACGAAGCCGACGAAGGCCAAGGCCAGGAGGGTGAGGAAGAACATCAGGGTTGAGATCGCCGCGACTTCTGGACGCAGCGCCACCCTGACGGCAGAGAAGATGTAGACCGGCCACGGGGTGTAGCCGGGCTGCTGGACGAAGCTCGAGAGGATCGTGTTGTCGAGGCTGACCGTGAACGACATCAGCGCACCGGCGAGGATGCCGGGAGCCGCGATCGGCAAGGTGATGTCCTTGAACCGGTTCCACGGCGTCGCCCCCAGGTCCGCGGCTGCATCTTCGAGCTGGGTGTCGATGCCGGCCAGTCGGGCGCGCACGATGAACGTCACGATCGCCATGGAGAACATCGCGTGGGAGATGATGAGCCTGACCAGGCCGTTGTTCAGCGGTGTGATGCCCCAGTCGACCCCGACGGTGACGAACCACGGGAGGAACGAGATGCCGTCGACGATCTCAGGGGTGACTAGGGTGAGGCCCAGAATCGCGGTCAGGCCCAGCGCCCACCAGGCGCCCTTCGGTGCCCTGGCCAAAGCCACACCGCCGAGAGTGCCGAAGATCGTTGAGACGAGTGCGGCACCCACAGCGGCTTGGAGGCTCGTGACGACCGAGGAGATGATGATGTCGTTGTTGATCCCGGAGACATAGGCGTCGAGACCGAAGCCGCGGAAGTTCGCGAGCACCTTGCCGGTGTTGAACGAGTACGCGATGATGACTGCGATCGGGATGAACAGGTAGGCGAAGACCAGGATCCCCCAGACGTGGAGTCCGATGTCTGTCGGGGTTCGGCGGGCGAACGTATTCTTCTTCGACATCTTCTCAGGCCCTCCCATCTTTCAGCGGCACACTGTTCAGTCTGGCCGCGATTGTCTGCCCCAGTTTGAGCAGGCCGAATCCGACCCCGACGACCGCCAGAGTCGCGAGGATCAAGATCACCGCCATGGCCGCGCCGACCGCCCAGTTCTGGGCCGTGTTGAATTGGTTGGCGATGAGCTGCCCGATCATCGAACCACTGGCCCCGCCGAGGACGGTCGCCGTGACGTAGTCACCGTTGAGTGGGATGAACACGAGCAGGCAGCCCGAGACGACTCCTGGCATCGCCATCGGCAGCGTCACCCGCAGGAACGTCGTGACCTTGCCAGCGCCGAGGTCGTAGCTGGCTTCGCGCAGCTTCTGTCCCGAGGCATCGATGGCGACGAAGAGCGGCAGGATCATCAGCGGCAGATAGTTGTAGACGACGCCGATCTGGACCGCCGATCGCGTGTAGAGGATGTCGAGCGGTCCGTCGAGCATTCCCAGGCCCTGCATCCACTTCGAGAGGAATCCATCGGGGGAGAGCATGATCTGCCACCCCAGGGTGCGGACGAGGAAGTTCGTCCAGAACGGAACCATGACCAGGGCCAGCGCCAAGGATCTGCGGGCCGGCGACACCTTGATGGCCAACCAGTAGGCGAAGGGCAGGGAGATGATCAGACACAGGATAGTGCCGACGATGGAGATCCGCAGGGTCGCGAAGAACGTCGACACGAAGCTGGCCGACATGGCCTCGGGATACCGGTCGAAGGAGAGACGATCGGTGGCCACAGCCGTGAACTCGTCGGGTTTGTAGCCGAAGCTGTAGAAGATGACCAGCGCCACGGGAATGATGAAGAAGAACAGCGCATACGCCCAGGTTGGGAACGACATGGCCGAGGCGCCGAAGAACCTCGCGGACATGCCTCCTGGCTTCTTCGCGGGCGTTGATTTGGCTGCGTGCGTGCTCATGCTCCGCTCCTTGCCTGCGCATCGGCGTAGATCTTCGTGCGGATCTGATCGGCCGGGGTCTGCTTGCTGGGTTCAAGACGGTCGAGGACCTTCTGAGCTGGGAAGATGAGGTCCTGCTCGTCGAGATCGGCCTTCTTCGCCTGTTCCGCCAGGCCCTTCGTACCGATCGGGTAGCCGATGTAGTCGAGCTGTTCGACCGCGGTCTCGGGAGAGATCATCTGATTGATGAAGGCATGGGCGGAGTCGGGATGCTGAGCGCCGGTGGCGATGGCCCAGCAGTCCATCCACAGATTCGCCGAGGGAGTCGGGAACACGAACTTCCAGTTCTCCGGATCGGCTGCCTCGGACAGTCCCTGTCGGGCATCGCCGTTGAAGGCCTGCAGCAAGGTGAAGCTGCCCTGGATCATGCCCGTGGCGACATTGCCGATATAGGCTTTCGTGTTCGGTGCGAGCTTGTCGAGGACGATGCTGCGTGCCTCCTCGAGTTCTTTCTCGTCCTGGGTGTTGAGGCTGTAGCCCAGAGCCGCCAGGGCGATGGCTGAGACTTCCCACGGGTCCTCGAGCAGCGAGGTGGTCCCGGCCGCCTCCTTCTGTGCGGTGTCGATGAAGTCCTGCCAACTCGTCATCTCGTGAGTGATCTTCTTCGTGTTGTAGACGAAGCCCGTGGTCCCCCATGCCTTGCAGATCGAATACGTGTTGTCGGGATCGAAGTACTGGTGTGTGAAGTTCGGGTCCATGTGTGTGAAGTTCGGGATGAGATCGAGGTCGAGCTCCTGGAGCAGATCATGTTTGAGCATCTGCGGAATGTTCGATCCCGTCGGCACCACCACGTCATAGCCCGAGGTTCCGCGCGAGGTGGAGAGCTTCGCGATGAGCTCCTCGTTCGACCCGTAGGAGTCGACTTGGACGAGCACGTCGTTCTTCGCTTTGAATGCTTCGATGAGTTCAGGGTTGTCGTAGTCGCCCCAGGAGTAGAGGTTGAGCTTCGACTCGAGCTCACCGTCCGTGGGAGGTGAAGCGGCCATCGTCGTGTTGCGGCCACAGGCGCTCAGAGCGCCCAGACCGACGACACCGAACCCGGCTAGGAGCGCTCGCCTGCTCAGCCTCGTCGAGGCGGCCCGGGGCGCCAGGAAATGCACATCGGGGATCCTGCCCGCCATCTCAGACACCGCTCTCATAGTCATAGACGGCCACGTCGTCGGCATTCCAACTCAGATCCACCTCGGCGTCGGCGGCAAGCACGTCGTTGCCGGCGGCCGGCACCCGAGCCAGGAGCTCATCGTTGTCCCCGGCCACAAGCATGTACTGGATGACGTCGCCGAGAAATGACACCGACAGGATCCGACCACGAGCGGAGTTCGCGGCCAAGCCATCGGTCCCGGCAGGGGCGACGCGCATGCGCTCGGGACGAATGGCAGCGCGCACCTTGTCTCCGACGCTCAGCGTCGAAGCCGTCCCTGACGCCGAGGCGGGTCGGATGTCGAGGGTGGGCGTCTCCATGACTGCGTTCGCCGTTCTCAGCGTCGCGGTGGAACCGTTGATGTCGGTCACCTCGGCGGGGACGAAGTTCTGTTTGCCGATGAAGCCGGCCACGAAGCCGTTGACTGGATTGGCGTAGATGTCTTCGCCGGAGCCGATCTGCTGGATCACGCCGTTGTACATGACGACGATCCGGTCGCTCATCGCCAGCGCCTCGTCCTGATCGTGGGTGACGAAGACGAAGGTCGTGTCCAGGCGGGTGTGGAGGCGTTTGAGCTCGAGCTGCATCTCCTCACGCAGCTTCCGGTCCAGAGCTGACATCGGTTCGTCGAGGAGAAGGACCTGCGGACGGTTGACCAGGGCGCGGGCCAGCGCGATGCGCTGCTGCTGACCGCCGGAGAGCTGTTCGGGTTTGCGCCCGGCGAAGTCCTCCATCTGGACCAGGGCGAGAACCTCACGGACCCTCTCCGCGATCTCCGACTTCGGAGTCTTGGACTGTTTGAGGCCGTAGGCGATGTTGTCGGCGATGTTCATATGCGGGAAGAGCAGATAGGACTGGAACACCGTATTGACCGGCCGGCGGTGCGGCGGGAGGCTGACGATGTCCTGGCCCGAGAGCAGGATCGCGCCGTCGGTGGGGGCTTCGAAACCGGCGATCATGCGCAGCAGGGTCGTCTTGCCGCAGCCGGAGGGCCCCAGCAGTGAGAGGAACTCGCCCTTGCGCACCGACAGATCGAGCCTTTCGATCGCGGTGTTGTTGCCGAAGACCTTCTTCACCCCTTGGACTTCCAAGTGCTGAAGCTGTGTGGGCGTCGGTGCATCGGGAGTGGCTGTCGTGGTCATGATTGCCTTTCAGCGGCGATGGCGTCGTGGACGATGCGGCCGCCTGCGATCGTCATTTCGTTGTGCACCCAGGCGAGCCTGCCGGGGTCGAGGGTGAAGGGGTCGACGCTGGCCAGCGCGAGGTTCGCGATCTGGCCGGTGCGGATCGATCCGTTGGCTTCCGAGCGCAGCAGATGCGCGGAACCCGACGTGTAGGCTCGCAGCGCCGTCGACAGGTCGATGGCCTGCTCGGGCAGCAGCGGAGCCGGGTCGCCGGCGTCGGGATGTGAGCGGTTGACTGCCACGTGGATGGCCTCCCACGGGTTCGGCGTCGAGACCGGCCAATCCGACCCCATCGCCAAGTGTGTGCCGGCATCGGCGAAGGACTTGAACGGATAGAGCCAGCGGGAGCGTTCGGTCCCGAGGTAGGGGAGGTTGAGGTCGAGCAGCTGCTGGTCGTGGCAGGCCCACAGCGCCTGCAGGTTCGCGGTGATTCCGAGTTGAGCGAATCGGCCGATGTCGACGGGATCGACGACCTGAACGTGGGCGATGTGGTGTCGGCGAACGCTGTTCCCGATGGCTTCGAAGGCGTCGAGGGCCGCCTTGTTCGCCGCATCACCGATCGCATGGCAGTGGATGTCGAAGCCTGCCGCGTCGAGGGCGGCGAAGGCCCGGTGCAGGTGCTCACGGGTGAAGTAGCTGGTGCCGAATCCGCCGCAGGCGCAGCTGTATTCGGCACTCATCGCGGCGGTCCGGGATTCGACGATGCCGTCGAGCATGAACTTCACCGAGGTGGTGCGGAAGGCCCCGTGAGTTCGCCGCTGTTCGAGCAGGGCTGCGACCTGGGCATCGATGTCGTCGACGTCACGGGGCCACCACAGGCTACCGACAACCTCGGCGGTCAGATCGCCCGTGTCCTCTGCTTCGATGTAGGCGTCGAAGGGGGAGCGGTGGCCGGAGTAGTCGCCGACGATGGCGTCCATCCAGGCGGTGACGCCGAACGCATGGAGGGAGGACTGTCCGGCGAGGAGTCCGGCGCGGATGTCGGCGTCGGTGGCGGCCGGGACATGGACGGAGACGAGATCCATGGCCGATTCGTGCAGGCACCCGGTCGGTGCCCCCGCTTCGTCCTTCTCGATGACGCCATCGGGCGGGGTGGGTGTGGAGGCATCGAGACCGGCGAGATCCATGGCCCGCGTGTTCACCCACGCCGAGTGATGGTCCGCGCTGAGCAGGATGACGGGCCGGTCCGGGCTCAGCTCGTCGAGGATCACAGCGGTCGGTGCACCCCCGGGGAAGTCGGCCATCGACCAGCCGCCGCCGGTGACCCAACTGTCGTCTGTCGCGGTCACATAGTCGCGAATCGCCTCAAGCGAGGCCTCGAGGCCCTGTGCTTCGCTGAGATCGCAGGCCAGGGACTCCTGTCCGCCGAAGGTGGTGTGCACATGGGCGTCGACGAATCCGGGTGTGATCAGCTTTCCCGTGGCCGTGATGGTGCGTTCGGAAGGGTCCGCGGCCGCTCCGGTGCCGATCTCGGTGATGATTCCCTCGCGGATGCTGATGCGGTTCGCAGGCAGGACCGAGTGTCCGTCGAAGATGCTGACGTCGAGAACGTCGAGGTTCATGTTCCTCCCGACTTCCTTGTCGAAGGTGAGGCCGAGCGCGCTGGACGCACTTGGCAGGATGTCATTGTATGTCCACCGGGGCATCGGGCCACAGGGTTCGGGCTCGCTGTTATCCGTTCGTGCCCGAGCCCGTGACCGGCAGCCCGCGGCAGAATGTCAGGACGTGAAGATGGTGTCCTGCCATTCGTGGTGCGGATCCTCGTGTTGGTCGATGAAGACGTGCTTGACCTGCGTGTACTCATCGAACGAGTACTGGCTCATGTCCTTTCCGAATCCGGAGGCCTTGTATCCGCCGTGAGGCATGTCGGAGACGATCGGGATGTGCTCGTTGATCCACACGCATCCGGCTTCGATGTCGGCCGCGGCACGCAGCGTCCGGTTCGTGGTCGTCGTCCAGGCGCTCGCCGCCAACCCGTAGGGGGTGTCGTTGGCCAGTTCGATGGCCTCGTCATCGGTGTCGAAGGCGATCGCGACGAGGACGGGGCCGAAGATCTCCTCCCGCCACACCTCGGCGTCGGTGTCGATTCCGCTGATGAGGGTGGGTGCGTAGTACGCCGTTGAGTCGGTGTCCCCGGGCAGAGACTCGCCGAGGTGGTTCGTCGTCGGAATCTCGCCGCCGCAGTGGATCGTGGCCCCGGCGGTGCGGGCGCGGTCGACCATGTCGGCGACACGTGAGCGGTGGGTCAGCGAGATGAGGGAGCCCATGTCCGTGGCAGGGTTCGACGGGTTGCCCACGCGGACGCCGTCCATGAGTTCGGTGACGCGGGTTGTGAAGGCTTCGAAGTGTTCGCGGGCGACGATGGCCCTGGTCGCCGCGGTGCAGTCCTGGCCGGAGTTGATGAGCGACCCGGCCACGGCACCGCGGGCGGCGGCTTCGATGTCGGCATCGTCGAAGACGACGAACGGGGCCTTGCCGCCGAGTTCGAGGTGGACGCGAGAGCCCTTCGCCGCGGCGAGTTCCATGATGCGTCGGCCCACCTTCGTCGATCCTGTGAACGAGGACATGACGACATCGGGGTGGGTGATGAGTGCTTCGCCGGCCTCGAGCCCATCACCGGCGATGACGTTGATGACACCGGGGGCGAAGCCGGCGGCGGTGGCAGCCTCGGCGAGGATGAGTGAGGTTCCGGGAGTCATCTCCGAGGTCTTGAGCACGATCGTGTTGCCGGCTGCGACGGCGGGGAAGATCTTCCATGCGGCCATCTGCAGCGGGTAGTTCCACGGGGCGATGGAGCCGACCACGCCGAGGGGTTCGCGCCTGGTCATCGACGTCGACTTCTCCCAATAGGTGCCGGCGGCCAAACCGGTGAGCTGCCGGGCGGCCCCGGCGAAGAACTTCGCGTTGTCGATTGAGCCGGGCACATCGAATTCCTTGGCCAGGCGGATGGACTTGCCTGTCTGCTGCGACTCGAGTTCGGCGAGTTCGTCGGCGCGAGCCTCGAGCTGGGTGGCGAGGCCGAGCATCAGCTCCGCGCGCTCGCCAGGGGTGAGTGCTTTGAAGGCGGGATAGGCGGCCTTCGCCGAGGCGACGGCTTCATTGACATCCTCGGCGTTGGCGAGCGCGTACTCACCGATCGTCTCACCGGTGGCGGGGTTGATGAGGCTGAAGCTGTCACCGCTGCCTTCGTGATAGGTGCCGTTCCAATAATGCATGTCGTCACTTCCAACCGAGTTGCACGTCTGTGTGTGAGCCTGCGCGGACCAGTGTGGGCCTGATCACACAGAGTATCGGAATCAGTGGGTTGAATCCACCGATTCCGTTGTGTGAGACGGATTCGAGCTGAAAACAATTACCACCCAGCATATTCCCCTGCTGAATCAGTGGTCGCGCCTGCGATTTTCGCGCTATGTCGTTGCTTGCAGCCGGGGTCAGCACGCGCCTCGAGGCAACGCCGCACCGCCGACACCACTGTTCATGCAGTGTTGTATCGGCGGTGCGGCGTTGTCTCGGTGCGGCGGTGTGTCGGTGTGAGAGGCGGCCCGGCTGTGACCAGCCTCAGCCGGGGAACTTCTGGCCGGTGAGCTTCTCGAAGGCCTCGATGTAGCGGGCGCGGGTCTTGTCGACCACCTCGGCGGGAAGGGGCGGTGGGGGAGTGTCCGAGGACTTGTCCCAGCCGGACTCACCAGTCAGCCAGTCGCGGACGAACTGCTTGTCGAAGCTCGCCTGCGGCTGACCCGATTCGTAGCTCGCCGCATCCCAGAAGCGCGAGGAATCCGGGGTCAGCACCTCGTCGCCGAGGACCATCGTCCCGTCAGGCAGTGTCCCGAACTCGAACTTCGTGTCGGCGAGGATGATGCCGCGTTCACGGGCGATCGCTTCGGCCCGCTGGTAGATCTCGATCGTCAGGTCGCGGACCTTCTCGGCTGCCTCGGTGCCGATGGTCTCTGTGATCTGGGCGAAGCTGACGTTCTCGTCGTGGTCTCCCAGATCAGCCTTGGTCGCGGGCGTGAAGATCGCAGGCTCCAAGCGGTCGGCTTCGATGAGGCCCGCCGGCAGCTGGATTCCGCACACGGAGCCCGTGGCCTTGTAGTCAGCCATCCCGGAGCCGGTGAGGTAGCCGCGGGCCACGCATTCGATGGGCAGCATCGACAGGTTCTTGACGATGAGGCCGCGACCGGCCACTGCCTCAGGAACATCGGAGCTGATGACATGGTTGCCGATGACCTCGGAGAGCTGGTCGAACCACCACAGGCTCAGCCCGGTCAGCACCTTCCCCTTGTCCGGGATCTCGGAGTCGAGAACCCAGTCATAGGCGGAGATGCGATCCGAGGCGACCATGAGCAGCTGCTTCGCCGAAGCCGCATCGGCGGCCGTGTCGGGAATGTAGAGGTCGCGGACCTTGCCCGAGTAGACATGCGTCCACCCCGGAAGTTCGGGCGCCGTGGAGTCGAGCCCCGCCGCGGCCGTTGCCTCTTCGGGTGCAGGGTAGATGTCGGCCACGGTGATCTGCCCGCGAGCGGCCACCTCGGCGATGTCGGTGCGGTGCTGCTCACCGTCCCACTTGACCTCGTCCACAGCCGCGTAGGCCTTGGCCCGGGCTTCATGGAGTCCTGTGCCCAGCGAGACGACGGAGAGCACGCGTCCGCCGGCGGTGACGATGTCTCCGGTCTCGGCGACGTCCTCGGAGATGACGGTGTCCTCGGGGGCGAATCCGGCGCCCGTGTCTGTGGCACGAGCGGTCCCGGCGTGGAGGATGTGGACGTCCTCGAGCCCATCGGCCGTGTTGAGGCCGCGGATGATGTCGCCGGTGCGCGGTGTGTTCGGGTAGTTCTCGGCGGCCATGACCACGGTCACCGAGGTGCGCGGATCCCAGTCGAGTTCACCGACCTCGTCGAGGCGTCCCTCGGCGGCGGCGAGCATGGTCTGGCCCAGCGGGCTGCGCAGACGTGAGAGCACGGACTGGGTCTCTGGATCGCCGAAGCGGACGTTGAACTCGACGACCCGCATGCCCTTCGAGGTCAGGGCGAGCCCGCAGTAGAGAAGTCCGACGAACGGGGTGCCGCGGCGGGTCATCTCATCGACGACCGGCTGGGCGACTGTGTTGACGATGTCGTCGACCGTGCCGGCCGGGAGCCACGGCAGCGGTGAGTAGGCGCCCATGCCACCGGTGTTCGGGCCGCTGTCACCATCGCCGATGCGCTTGAAATCCTGAGCGGGAGCCAGCGGCAGAGTGTGCTGGCCGTCGCAGAGGACGAAGAGGGAGACCTCGGGGCCGTCGAGATAATCCTCGATGACGACCCTGTCTGAGACCTCGAGGCAGGAGCTGGCGTGGGCCAGGGCCTCGGCGCGGTCGGAGGTCACGACGACGCCCTTGCCCGCGGCCAGGCCATCGGCCTTGACCACGTACGGAGCACCGAAGTCATCCAGAGCGGCGGCCGCCTCTTCGGAGGTATAGGCGACCACGGTGCGTGCGGTGGGCACATTCGCGGACTCCATGACCTCCTTGGCGAACGCCTTCGAGCCTTCGAGGACCGCGGCCTGGGAACTGGGCCCGAAGACCGGGAACGAGGACTCACGCAGGGCGTCGGCGACCCCGGCGACCAGTGGCGCTTCGGGGCCGATGACCACGAGGTCGACGTCGAGTTCCTCCGCCAGTGCCGTGACTGCGGTGGAGTCGTTCATATCGACGGCTTCGGTGTGCGCGATCGCTGCGATTCCCGGGTTGCCGGGTGCGGCGATGACGGCGTCGACCTGGGGGTCGCGACTGAGAGCAAGGACGAGGGCGTGTTCGCGGGAGCCCGAACCGATGACAAGAACCTTCACCCCACCAGCCTATAAGGTCGTAGGCTTGAGTGCGTGACTCGTTCCACTTTCGTTTCCGCCGACGCCGCCGAGTTGGCCGTCGTCGAGCGCAGCGGGTTCGTCGAATCCCGCCACATCGGTTCCGCCGTCGTCCTCGACCCGGATGGATCACCCCTGATCAGCCTGGGTGCGCCGGAGGCTCCGGTGTTCACCCGGTCGAGCCTCAAACCGCTGCAGGCCATTGCCGCGATGAGTCTCGGAGCGCAGGTGTCCGGCACCTGGGCGGCACTGGCGACCGCGTCCCACAAATGCGAGGCCGGCCACGCCGAGGCGGTTGCCGGGATGCTCGAATCCGCCGGCTTGAGTGTGGATGACCTGCAGTGCCCGTCCGCTCACCCCGCCGATGGTGCCTTCCGTCGGAGCCTCCAGGAGACCGCACGTCATCTCGGGCGACACGACGCTGATCCGGCATCGCCCCTGTACTTCAACTGCTCCGGTAAGCATGCGGCGTTCCTCATGGCCGCGACGGCCATCGGTGCGGAGTCCGCAAGTTACCTCGACCCGAACCATCCCGTGCAGAAGAGGGTCGCCGAGGTGGTCGAAGCCTTCGCCGGTGAGGCGCCGGCAGCCGTGGGCACGGACGGCTGCGGTGCCCCAGTCTTCGCACTCAGCCTCACCGGGCTGGCCCGAGCGATCGGTCGTGTGGTGCGACTGGGCAGTGCAGACGCTGCCACTGCAGACGAGGACCCGAGGACCACCTCGGCGAGGGAGCCGTATGCCTCCTACGCCAGCGAGGCCCGCACGCTCATGCACGCCGTCTTCGCTGAACCCTGGGCGATCGAAGGCCACGGCAAACCGAATACGACGGTCATCGAAAGCCTCGGCGTCTTCTCTAAGGGCGGGGCCGAAGGCGTCATCGCGATGTCGACGAAATCCGGGTACTCGGTCGCTCTGAAATGCCTCGACGGATCTTCGCGACCCACGACGTGGGTCGCGCTCAACCTGCTGGAGCTGGCCGGCGCGTTCGACGACAAGCACCGGGTCTCCGCGATGAGCGAATGCACACTCGAGGACTTGTACCCGCACATCGTCGACCCGATCACCGGCGGCACCGATTCCGAGGGACGGACGGGCATTGTGGGCAGGCTTGGGCTGGGCGAAGATGTAGCGAAGATCAGGTAAGAGGGAGAGTCACTGATGGCGATTCGCAGAAGGATTGACCCCGACGAGGGGCGCAACGCACTCGAGATGTGGGTGGCCCACTCCGAGGCCGACGCGGCACCGGCAGACCGGTCGACGCTGGCCACGGCTGTGCGGTTCACGTTAGAGGAGCTCGCGTCACGGGCGGAGGGCAACAGCGTCGAAGTCCGCGTCCCGCCCTTCGGTGTCACCCAGTGCATTCCCGGGCCCCGGCACACCCGCGGCACACCGCCCAACGTCGTCGAAACCTCGGCGCAGGTGTGGTTGGAGATCGTGACCGGCACGACCGAATTCTCCGCCGCGCTCGCCGAGGGTGCGGTTGATGCCTCGGGCACACGCGCCGACATCAGCGACTTCGTTCCCCTGTACACCTCAGCAGAATTGGAAGGTCGGCGATGAACGCCCAGATCACCCAGACCACCTCATTCATCGGCGGTCGCCATGTTCCCTCCCTGACCACCTACGCCAACGTCGACCCGGCCACTGGCGAACACCTCGGCGATGTCTCCCGCGGCGGAGCCGACGAGGTCGACCGTGCGGTCAAGGCAGCGGCCCGGGCGCAGAGGGAATGGAGGCGCTCGAGCACCGAGCAGCGGTCGAAGCTGCTCGTCACCACCGCCGAAGTGATCCGAGCCAACCGCGACGAGATGGCCGCACTGGAATCCGAGGACACCGGCAAACCGCTGACCCAGGCCTACGCCGATGTTGACGTCTGCGCCCGCTACTTCGAGTTCTACGGCCACACCATCGAGTCCTACTACGGGCACTCGATCCCCATGGCCGAGGACATGCACGTCTACACGCGCCGCGAACCCTACGGCGTGACAGGGCACATCGTTGCCTGGAACTACCCGCTCCAACTTATCGGACGCGCCGCCGCGACCTCGCTGGCCACCGGCAACTGCGCGGTGGCCAAACCCGCCGACGAGACGCCGCGCTCCACGGTCCGCCTGGCCGAACTCATCCATTCCGTTGGTTTTCCTGCCGGTGCGTTCAACGTGGTCACAGGCCTGGGCGCCGAGGCGGGGGCCGCGTTGGCAGCCCACCCGGGCATCGCTCACCTGGGATTCGTCGGCTCGACTCAGATCGGTTCGCAGATCGCCCATGCCGCCGCCGAACGGGTCATCCCGACGGTGCTCGAACTGGGCGGAAAGTCCGCGAACGTCGTCTTCTCCGATGCCGATGTCGACGCGGCGGTCCCGTCCCTGATGCGTTCGATCATCCAGAACGCCGGCCAGACCTGCTCGGCCGGGTCCCGACTCATCGTCGCCCAGGACATCCACGCCGAGGTGGTGGAGAAGATGGCAGCCGCGATGGAGAAAGTCACCATCGGCTACGGCATCGACGACCCGATGCTCGGACCCCTCATCTCGAAGAAGCAGCAGTCCCGCGTCGAAGGGTTCCTCTCCGACATCGGCAACGCCCAGATCATCACCGGAGGGACCAGGCCCGAAGGTCTCGCCGAGGACCTCACCGGCGGCGCCTTCATCACTCCGACGCTCGTGGACAATGTGTCCCCGGGGTCGAGGATCGCGCAGGAGGAGGTCTTCGGCCCCGTCGTCGTGGCCATGACCTTCGGCGACGAAGAGGAGGCGATCTCTTTGGCCAACGGCACCGACTATGGCTTGGTCTCGGCCCTGTGGACGCAGAACATCTCCCGGGCTCACCGAGTCGCCGCCGAGGTCGAAGCCGGGCAGGTCTTCATCAACACCTACGGTGCCGGCGGGGGCGTGGAGCTGCCCTTCGGCGGGTTCAAGAAGTCCGGCTACGGCCGTGAGAAGTCCATCGAAGCCTTCGATGAGTACACGCAGACGAAGACCGTTGTCGTGAAGCTGTGAGGTTCTGACGCTGTGATGCGGACTGGTCACGGTCGTCGATGACTCCTGCCGTCCTCGGGCTGGTGCTCTTCGCCTCACTCGCCCATGCCCTGTGGAACATCGCGGCGAAGTCGGTGTCCGGCAAGGGCTATGCCTTCGTGCTGGCCTATCACGGGCTGTCGGCGATCCTGCTGGCCCCCATCGCGATCTGGCTGCTCGTCTCCGGAACACATGAGTTCAGTCTGAGCCTGCTGGGCGCCGCCGCCCTCAGCGCGGTCTTCCACATCGCCTATTCTGTGTCCCTGCAGTCCGGCTATGACCATGCCCCTTTGGGCGTCGTCTATCCCACGGCTCGCGGGGTCGGGCCGATCATCACGATCATCGTCGCAGTGCTGTTCCTGGGTGAGCGGCCCACAGCACCGGAGACCATCGGCGCCTTCATCGTCCTCGCCGGCATCGCGGTCGTGACCGTGCACCCGAAGCGGGTGGGCGGAGGCCGGACGACGAACGGAGGTTACGGGACAAACAGCCACGGCGTGGGACGTGGTCTGGCCTGGGGCGGCCTGATCGGAACCTTCATCGCCTCGTACACCCTGTGGGACGACTTCTCCGTCAACCACATCACCGACTCACCGCTGCTCTACTTCGCCCTCTCCGAAATCTGCGTCGCGACCATCATGGCGTTGGGCATCGTGACGATCCCTGGAGGTGCAGGACGTCGCGCGGACTTCACAGCGATCCTGGTCGGACACAAACGGGCCCTGCTCACCGTCGCCATCCTCTCCCCGCTGGCGTACCTGCTCGTCCTGTATGCGATGCAGCAGGCGCCGGTGTCCCTTGTCGCTCCCGTGCGGGAGACCTCCATCATCGTCGGCACACTGCTGGCCTGGTGGATCTTCGGGGAGAAGAACATCGGCATGAAGCTGACCGGCGCGGTGGTCGTCGTCGCCGGCATCGGCCTCATCGCCCTCGGGTGAGATTCCCAGATTCCCACCCCAGGCCACCGCTGGGCAGAAGTGCTGAGGTTGAGCACTTGTGCCCTACGCCAGCACTTTCACCCAGCGGCAATGGAGTGGGAGTCACAGCGCGGTAGTGGCGGCGCAGCTTCAGCGCTTCTTCGCCGCCTTCCGGCGGAGCACGCGCACCACTCGGGTCGGGCACACAGCGTGTGAGAGGACGGCCTGGGAAGTCGACCCGAGGATCGTCGACACGAAACCGCCGCGGCCGCGGGAGCCGATGATCATGAGTTCGGCGGTGTAGGTGGCACTGATGAGCACCTCGGTGGCGGGGGCATCGAAGATCGACCAGCGAACGTCAACCTCGGGGAACTCCTCTTGGAGGGACTGCACGGCTTCTTCTCGAGAGGTCACGGCTTCGTCGTACATCTTCTCGAGATGCGTTTCGCTGGGCATCCATTCCGGCGAGAGCACGTGGGCCGCGGTGATGCCGACCAGGTGCAGCGGCTGGTCATAGATCCGAGCCTGCAGCGCGGCTTCACGCAGGACCGGCCCATCGGTCTCGAAAGGATCGATCGCGGCGACGATCTCACCGGTGAAGTCGGGGCGCCTGTCACCGGATTCGGCGGTGGCCGTCTGCACATCGGAGGAACGCACAGGCAGGTCGATCGGCAGGGGCCGCTCGGGCATCGGGCGTTGGGGCCAGGTGCTGGGGATGACCACAGTGGGGCAATGACCGTGCGCGGGCATCGCCAAGGCCACGGACCCCAGCAGGCGGCCGGCGAACCCGCCGCGACCACGAGCGCCGATGACCGCGAGATCGGCATTCTTCGAGTTGTCGACCAAAGCCCCAGAGGCATCTCCCGGGAAGACCACGGTCGACACCGGCACCGAGGCATCGGTGACGGTTCGTGCGTTGTCGTCGACGAGCTTCTGCACCGACCGCTTGACCTCCGTGTCGAAGTCGGCCGGGTAGACGATATCCGCTTGGGTCATATTGACGCCGGGCACGGTGTATGCCGCCACGAGGCGAATCTCGGAGGAGGTCAGCTGTGCGTGTTTGATCGCCCACTGCAGTGCGCATTGACTGTTGGCGGAGCCGTCGACTCCGACGATGATCGTATGAGACATGTCCACCCCTATGTGAGAAGCCTTACTGTGTCTGCTTCCACCTTATGGGATCGGCCGCATAACTGCCTGGGAGTCGGCGAAAGAGTTCTCGACTAGACTGTCCGCGACGTGAAATGCGGGCACCAACGGCCCGCCACCGACACTGCTGCCCAAGGAGATCATGAAGGACCAGATCGACGTCGCCGTTCGTCGCAGCCCCAAGTACTCGGTATTCATGGGACTGGGCGCGATCCTCGGCGTACTCGTCGCGGGTGTGCTCACCCTCTTCGTCGATCCCGAAGCGATGCCCACCGGCTACACAGTGGCCAAGGGAGCGGGGCTGCTGCTGCTCGTCCTCGCCGTGGGCGGACTGTTCCTCGGCGGTCTGCTGGCGGTGCTCCTCGATTGGATAGGTCGGAGGAAGTCCCGCAAGTACCGCGTCGACGCGGAGATCGACATGGTCGATGATCCGAAGGAGATCGCGCGTCGTCGCATCGCCGAAGCCAACGGCGAAGATCCCGATGCCGATGTCACCTCGGGCGACACCTCGGCAGGGGAAGCGGCCGGCGACAACCGCACCGACAGCGACAGTGCCGAGGACGAGCCCCGAAACGAAGCCCCGAGTTCCGGAGTCTGATCCACTTGTGAAGTAGGGCTCACCGATGTGAGACAATCTTTCACGTGGCAAGAGGAGACGGGCAACTAACGCACGAAATCGACCCCCTGGACCGCGGACCTCAGGATGCTTGTGGAGTATTCGGAGTCTGGGCGCCGGGCGAGGAGATAGCCAAACTCACCTACTTCGGGCTCTACGCTCTGCAGCACCGCGGACAGGAGTCCGCGGGCATCGCTGCCAGCAACGGCAAGCAGATCCTGATCTACCGCGATATGGGCCTGGTCTCGCAGGTCTTCCATGAGCGGGATCTCGAACTTCTGCAGGGACACATCGCGCTCGGGCATACGCGGTATTCGACGACGGGCTCGCCCTCGTTCGAGAACGCCCAGCCCACTTTGGGACCCACCCCGTTCGGGACAGTGGCACTGGCGCACAACGGCAATCTGACGAACTTCGATGAGCTCGAAGCTCTTGCCGACGGCCGTCGTGACGACGCCGACCAGGTCGTCAAGGACGCGACGAAGAAGGTCAGTCGGACTCGACCGTTCCGGGACTCGTCCAACGACACCTCCCTGGTCACCGAGCTCTTCGCCACCGAAGAGGGCGAGAACCTCACCGAGGCCGCGCTCAACCTCCTGCCCAAGGTCGACGGTGCATTCTCCCTGGCCTTCATGGACGAGAACACCCTCTACGCCGCACGTGATCGTCATGGTGTGCGGCCGCTGTCGCTGGGCCGGATGGAGAACGGCTGGGTCGTGGCATCCGAGACCTCTGCTCTCGACATCGTCGGTGCCTCCTTCGTGCGCGACGTCGAACCCGGCGAACTCATCGCCATCGACGAAGACGGTCTGCGCTCCTTCCGCTTCGCCGAACAGGACCAGGCTCGCTGCGTCTTCGAGTACGTGTATCTGGCCCGGCCAGACAGTGTGCTCAACGGCAAGACCGTGCATGCGGCCAGGACTCAGATGGGCCGCCAGCTGGCCGACGAGTTCCCCGTCGATGCCGATCTCGTCATCGCCACACCGGAATCGGGAACACCGGCCGCCGTCGGCTATGCCGAACAGTCAGGCATACCCTTCGGCCAGGGGCTGATGAAGAACGCCTATGTCGGGCGCACATTCATCCAGCCCTCGGACACCCTGCGACAGCGCGGCATCCGACTCAAACTCAATCCGCTGCGTGAGAACATCGAGGGCAAACGCCTCGTCGTCGTCGACGACTCGATCGTGCGCGGCAACACTCAGCGCGCGCTCGTGCGAATGCTCCGCGAAGCGGGGGCGAAAGAGATCCATGTGCGCATCTCCTCTCCACCGGTCAAATGGCCCTGCTTCTACGGCATCGACTTCGCGACCCGGGCCGAGCTCATCGCCAACGGCCTGAACATGGACGAAATCCGCGACAACCTCGGCGCCGATTCCCTGGGATACATCTCCCTCGACGGGATGGTCGAGGCCACCCAGCAGGAGCGCAGCCAGCTGTGCACCGCCTGCTTCTCAGGCGTTTACCCGATCCCAGTCAACAACACCCCCGCCGACAAAGGATGTTGAGTTGAGCACCGATCCATCTAAGTCCACCACCTATGCCGCTGCCGGCGTCGACGTCGAGGCCGGTGACCGCGCCGTCGAACTGATGAAGTCAGCGGTCGGCGCCACACACAACGCGAACGTCGTCGGCGAAGTGGGCGGTTTCGCCGGACTCTTCGACGTCTCAGTGCTCAAGGACTTCGAACGCCCGCTGCTGGCCTCATCGACCGACGGCGTCGGCACGAAGGTCGCGATCGCGCAGGCTCTCGACAAGCACGACACCATCGGATATGACCTGGTGGGCATGGTCGTCGATGACATCATCGTGTGCGGTGCCAAGCCCCTGTTCATGACCGACTACATCGCCTGCGGCAAGGTCGTGGCCGAGCGCATCGCGGACATCGTCCGGGGCATCGCCGAGGCGTGTGCCAGTGCCGACGTCGCCCTCGTCGGAGGCGAGACCGCCGAACACCCGGGCCTGCTCGGGGTCGATGACTACGATGTCGCCGGTGCCGCCACAGGTGTCGTCGAGGCCTCCAAACTGCTGGGACCTGAGAAGGTTGCCGCTGGTGACGTGCTCATCGGGTTGCCATCCTCTGGCATCCACTCGAACGGGTACTCCCTGGTCAGGCACATCATCGCCGAGGCGGGTTGGGGTCTGGATCGCAACGTGCCGGAATTCGGCCGCACCCTGGGTGAAGAGCTCCTCGTGCCCACCCATGTCTACACCGGCGAACTCAACGCCCTCTTCTCTGCTCTGCCCGATGCCGTGCATGCGGTCTCGCATGTCACCGGCGGGGGACTGTCTGCCAATGTGGCGCGCGTGCTGCCGAAGGGCCTCGTGGCGAAGATGTCCCGAGCTTCGTGGGAGATCCCTCCGGTCTTCTCCACCCTCGGCGATCTGGGCGGAGTCCCGCAGGAAGACCGTGAACGGACCTGGAACCTCGGCGTCGGCATGGTCCTCGTGGCCTCGGCTGAGTCCGTTGACAGTGTGCTCGCAGCCTCCCTAGGCGCATGGGTGCTCGGTGAAGTCAGGGTCGACGACGGTTCACTGGCCTCCGAACTCGACTACGTCCAGGGCGCCAAGGGCGTCGACGGCGGAGCCGCAATCCTCGCGTAAGGCTGTGTGGGCGCAAGGCCGAGGGTGCAGCGGGGCCAGCTGCCGTTGATGCAACGGCTAGGCGGCACTGAAACGTCCCGTCAGCTCTGAAGCGTCTCGTTGCTGAGGTTGTCAGTGCAGCTGCCGGGGTGTGGTGGTCGAGTACCTGTAGGAGTTGGCGCGCAAGGTGATGAGTTGCTGCTCGCGGTAGGGTGAACGAAGTCAGGCAGACATCTTTTGCAACGAGCAGTCCATGCAGCGAGCAGGCAAAGCAGAAGGCGGAGGCCGCAGCCTCCGCCTTCTTGCTTGAGCGAATCCGATGCTCGGCGTATCTGAGCGTCGATCACATCAGTGCTGATCGGTCAAGATTCGCGCTGTGTATAGTCGTCTTCTTCGTTGTCATCGTCGACGTTGTACTTGTCGGCGTAATCCGAATAGTCCGGCTCGTTGTCGTACGGATCTGACGAACCGGACGCTTGCGACTCGGAACCCAGTTCCTGCTGGAGTCTATTCAGGTCGGTGTCCGGGCTGTAGTATTTCAGCTTCCGGGCAACCTTGATCTGCTTTGCCTTTGCGCGGCCGCGACCCACTGGCGTGACCCCCTCCGTCGTCATGTGGGGCGAAGCGCCCCGGACTAGATCTCTGCTATGCGCTTAAATCCTACCTGTTCGTAGTGGGAAGTTCCATTTTGAGGCCCGACCTTGGATAGGGTGAACCCATGTCCTACAGTCGCGATTATGTTGTCTCTCTGCGGATCTTCGAACCCACCGTAGTCCATTCCGTATTGCAAGACGAGCAGGTGGAAGACAACCGTTCTGTTGTTGAGGAGCAGATCTCCGAAGACGCGGATCAGCGCTTGATCTCACTGCCGCCGAGCCCTGTGGCCGAGTCCTTTCGCAACACGCCGATCTTCCTCCCGGCGTCTCAGACTTCGGACGGCGTGGATCGGTACTGCCCCGCCCAGGAGGACATTCGCGGGTGGGAGGCACTCGAGGCACTGAGCGAGCACACCTCGAAGGCGACGCTGGACATCATCGCTCCGAAGTCGGCGCGCAGGCGTGCGGCCAGTCGTCGCGCGGAGTGGCTCCAGGACACCAAGGATACTCGCGTCTTCACCCGAGTCTCGGCGTGGGATGTGCCGCCGTCATGGTGGCTGTTCTTCTCGCTGAGCGAAGACCAGATCATCACAAATGAAACCGATGCCGGGCTGAGAGTGCTCATCCGTACGGACATCCTGGCAGCCTCGGCGAGGATGGAATGGGCAGCGGAGACCGTGGCCGATAAGTCCAAAGTCGTCGACATGGTCGAGCAGACATCGATTCTGGCCCAGTGGGTCGACGGCTTCGACATGAACTCCGTGCTCGAACTCGACTTGGGCGGGATGAGCGATGTGCTCTGGCCCAACGAGGCGCCGGAGCTCGTCGATTCGTGGGTGACCGCGCTGAGCAACGACGATCCTGAAACCGCGGTCGCATCCTTCCAGAAGTACGCGGCGATGTGGGAACAGCTCAATCTCTACGCGCGCAGCTCCTGAGCTGAGCCGTTGAGCTCCTGAGTCTCCAGTACGTGAGCGGCGGCTACGATAGTCTGCGTACCCGCGGCGTCGAGAGAATGAACCACACAGCGCATGGATGAGAAGAAGCGTCGACTTGTGACGAAGAGGAAACCGCCGTCGGTATCCGCTGAGGAGTCAACGACCGCCGACGAACCAACGACGGCAGCCGAGTCTGCGACTGGCACGGAACCGAAGCCGATGACGACGTGGTCGATCGTATGGCGTCTCGGAGCAACCGTCATGGCCCTCGTCATCCTCACCTGCGGACAGTTCCTCAACACCAACGACTTCTTCCCGCTCGGGTCACTCACTCAGTACGCGACCGCCAAGGACCTCAACGGCACGGTGAACGCGACGTGCATCGAGGCGCAGTTCCCCGGTGAGGACGAACCACGCCGACTCGGCTTCAACACGGACACCGTCGGGATCGAACGCGGCGACATCGAATCCCAGCTCGATCGGGTCATCGCCAACCCGGAACTTCTGCAGACCATGGCCGATTCCTTTGAGCGTCTCCATCCGGACGAGCCGAAGCCGGAGCAGATGATCCTCTGCCGCACCGTGACCCAGTTGGAGAACGGCCGCAGCGTCGGCGAACCCGAACACAAGATCCTGGCGACCTGGGAGGTGAAGTGAGTAGTTCCACCACCGCCGAGGCGGAGATCGGCAATCCGATCATCGCCTGGTTCACGCCCCAGATATCTCTGGCTCGCGTCGCAGTCTTCCGCGTCATCGTCTACATCTTCGTCATCATTGACGTGCTCACGATCTCCGCCGATGTCATCCCGCACGGCTGGACTCCCGACCTCTATCAACCGCTGTGGCTCGCCAGGTTCCTCCACATCCCACCGGTCAGCGTCCTCGGTGCGCAGGTCCTGCTCGCCGCGATCATCGTCTTCGCTCTCATGGCTGCCGCAGGCGTCCTCCAGCGAATCAGCGGCTGGATGGTCGCGATCACCTTCGGGCTGTGGATGTTCTATACCCAGGGCTATGGCTATGTCGCCCACGACCACATGGCGCTCGTCATTGCCGTCGTGGTGCTGCCGACGGTCGGAGTCGCACGGTTCAGGGATGTCGGCACCACCTCGGCGAAGGCAGGGTGGGCACTGCGCGTCGTGCAGATCTCCGTCGTCCTCACCTACTTCTATTCGGTGGTGATGAAGTGGATCGCCTCTGGCAACATCACTCACTGGGCCAACGGAGCCGTGATCATCTGGGCCCTGATGCGCCGCGGGGCCGAATGGTCGAAGCCGTTCCTTGAGATGCCGGGCCTGCTCATCGCCGGGCAGTGGGCGACTCTGGTGTTCGAGTTCCTCTCACCGATCGTGCTGTTCCTCAAGGGCAAGTGGCTCTATGGTGCCGTCATCTTCTTCATGCTCTTCCATCTCATGACCTACATCGCCCTGGGCATCCACTTCCTGCCGACGGTCATCTGCTGGGCGGCGTTCCTGCCCCTGGAGAAGCTGATCCCGAAGCGGTTCGCCGCGACTCGCTGACCTGTCTCGCAGCCACTGGCTCGGTGTCTTGTCGCAGCGCGTCCAGTACACGCTTGACGGCTGCGCGTTCGGCCGTATCGGGAGTCATGACCGCCACGACCCAACGTGTGGTTGCGACTCCTGTCAGCGGGAGGAGCGTGAGCCCGGCGTCTTTCGGGGTCGTGAATCGCGGCAGCAGGGCTACCTGGTCGCTCGAGGCCACGATCGCCTCGATGAGCCGGTTGTCCCGGATGCGCTGGGTGACCTCGAGCTCACGTCCTGTGACGTGTTCGATCGACGTCAGGATTGTGGTGAATGGGAATCCGTGGGGAACTCCGATCCACTGAGCGTCGACGAGGTCCTCAGGTCTCAGCTGCTCCCGGCGAGCCAGGGGATGGGCATTCGCGACCGCGACGTCGATGGGTTCTGTCGCCAGGCACTCGACGCTCACCCCTTCGGTCCCGGCCGGACGTTCGGAGACCAGGCTGTGGGCGATGACGATGTCGACGTCGGAGGTCAGGCCCGCGAACTCGTGCTCGGCCAGATCCACATCGACAGTGCGCAAGGTGATCCTCGGGCTCGTCTCCCGCAGGCGTCGCAGTGCAGAAGGCACAAGATAGGCCAGAGCGCTGGGCAGCCCGGCAACCCGAACCACACCGGAGGGATCGCCGAGGTAGTCCTCCCAGTCAGCCTGCACGCGGGCGATCGCTGAGGCCACGTCCTTGCCGCCTGCCGCCAGCAGTCTGCCCGCGCTGGTCAGCTTCAGCCCACGGCCCTCGGGTTCGACGAGGGTGTGTCCGAGTTCCCGTGTGGCCTGTTTGAGCTGCTGCGATATCGCCGAAGGCGTGCGATAGGTCGCCCTGGCCACAGCAGTCACGCTGCCGAGTTCGTCGAGCCGGCGCAGCAGCTCAGGGTGCCGGGGGTCCATGTGCAAATGGTACAAGATTGAAGCTCAGCTACAAGGTATGTGTAGAACATTTCGATTGTGTTAACTGTCTGGCGACTCGAGACTGAAGTCATGTCATTGAAACATTGTTTGCTCGCCGCCTCGGTGGCCGTGATGTGGGGACTGAACTTCCTGGCGATCGATTTCTCGCTCGAACAGTTCCCGCCCTTCTTCCTCGTCGTCCTGCGCTTCGCTGTGCTGGCCATTCCGGCGCTGCTGTTCGTGCCGAAGCCAGACGTGAAGCTCCGCTGGATCGTGGGCTACGGGATGGGGTTCGGGCTCCTGCAGTTCCTGTTCCTCTACTGGGCGATGGCGGCGGGGATGCCTGCGGGTCTGGCCTCACTCGTGCTCCAGGCTTCGGGGCCGTTCACGGTGCTGCTGGGGATGACGGTCCTGCGAGAGCGGGTCCGCGGATCACAGATGGCGTTCCTCATCGTGGCCATGGCCGGACTCGGTGTCGTGGGCTGGCAGAGACTGGACTCGAGCGCGAGCTTCCTGCCGTTCCTGCTGACTCTGGCCGGCGGGCTGGGGTGGGCGATCGGCAACATCTGCAACCGTCAGGCGCACTCGGTCGAGCCGGTGAAGTTCACGATGTGGATGTCGGTGGTGCCGCCGGTGCCGATGCTTTTTCTTGCGCTGGTTGTCGAAGGGCCAGACACTATCGGTCAGTCGCTGACGACGCTCATGACTCCCACCGGATGGCTGGGCCTCGCGGGACTCGCCTACACCGTCGTCATCGCCACCATCCTCGGTTCTGGCATCTGGTCGTGGCTGATGTCGCGCAACCCTGCTGGAGTCGTCGCACCGTTCTCGATGCTCGTCCCCATCGTCGGTATGAGTGCCGCGTGGTTCGTTCTCGGCGAGACGGTGTCACTGGGGGAGATGTGCGGAGCCGTGCTGGTCATCGTGGGCGTCCTCGGGGCAGGCATGCGTGCGGCGAAAGGACCGAAAGTCCTCGCCGAGGTGGTGCCCACAGACGTCGAAGACGTGGCCGAGGTCCCCGCGGGGACGCGATGGTGACCAGAGACCGCCAATCGGACACCGCTCATGGCACGAATGATTCGACGCTACGATCACTTCACCACCAGCGGTGAGTCGCGGAAACAAGGCAGGACGATCGCGCTCGCAAATATTCCTCAAAGGAGAAACAGTGTCATCGAAGTTCGCCGATCGCATCGCACGCGTTCAGCCGTCTGCCATCCGCGAGCTGCTCAGATACGGTGACGATCCTTCCATCACCTCCTTCGGCGGCGGGTACCCGGATGCCGCACTCTTTCCCGCGGCCGAACTCCAGCAGATCTACACCGAGATCCTGAGCAAGGAGAGTGCGACCGCACTGCAGTACACGGCCTCGGCGGGACTGCCCGGATTGCGGGGCCAGATCGCCGAACGCATGTCGAGCGCGGGTTCGGCGACGGATGCTGACGATGTTCTCATCCTCCAGGGCGCCCAGCAGGGTCTGGACCTGGTGGCGAAGCTGCTCATCAACCCGGGCGACGTCATCGTCACGGAGAACCCGACGTTCCTCGGTGCCCTCATCGCCTTCAACCCCTGCCAGCCCGAGTACGCCGCCGTTGACATGGACTCCGAGGGCATGGACGTCGACGCGCTTGAGGCGACCCTGGCCACGACCGAGAACATCAAGTTCATCTACGTCATCCCCGACTTCCAGAACCCGACCGGCGTCAGCCTCAGCCTGGAACGCCGGAAGCGCGTCATCGAACTGGCCAACGAATACGACGTTCTCGTGCTTGAGGATTCGCCCTACCGTGAACTCCGGTTCGAAGGTCAGCAGCTGCCGACCCTGACCTCACTCGACACCGAGCACCGGGTCATCCACCTCGGCAGCTTCTCGAAGATCCTCGCCCCCGGATTGCGGCTGGGCTGGGTGAGCGCGGCACCGGAGATCCTCGACAAGCTCGGTCTGCTCAAGCTCGCCGCCGACACCCAGTCGTCCACGCTGAACATGACAGCGGTGACGCGCTTCCTCGCCACTTACGATATTGATGCCCACGTCTCGGCGATGCGTGGGGTCTACCGCGCCAAGCGCGACCTCATGGTCTCGACGATGATCGAACATTTCCCCGCCGAGGTGACCGTGACCAGGCCCGAAGGTGGACTCTTCACCTGGGTGACCTTCCCCGAAGGCTTCGACGCGACCGCATTCATGGCCGAACATGCCCTGCCCGAGGCACGGGTCGCCTACGTGCCCGGCGGATCGTTCTTCCCAACCGAACAACGCAGCAATTATGCCCGGTTCAGCTACTCGGGTCAGTCCGATGATGAGATGGTCGATGCCCTGACCCGGCTGGGCGCGATCCTCAACGAACACATCTGAGCGAGAACCACGAGGTGATGGCGGACGCTGCTGTGGGCAGTGGCATCGTGTCACGCGCGTTCGATCGGCAGCCAGAGCTCGGTGGTGGCCGTGCTGAAGTCCGCTGCCCGGTCGATGATCGCAACGATCGAGGGCCCGGGCCGCAGCTGCCACGGATTCGACGGAAACCACTCACTCGCCGTCGCCGCCCAGGTCGTCTGCAGTGCTTCGGGAAAGCGGCCGGCAGTGGTGAAGACCGCCCAAGTTCCCGCCTCGACGTCGATGGCGTCGAGGTCCTCAGGGATCGAAGCGGGTGTCCCGACCGCGACGCCGTGCAGGTAGGTGAGCTCGGTGCCTTCCCGGTAGTCCGGGTCGACATCGGCTGTGACCTGAAGCATTCCGGTGGGCTCTGCGTCGCTGAGGGATTTGAGACGAGTGTGCTCATCCGCAGGCAGAGATTCGATGTGCTCGCGGATGTGCGGGTTCTCTCCCTCGTGGATGAGGGGCACGCGCTTGGCGTGGCCGATGAGTGAGAACGCCGGTTTGTCGGTGATTCGAGTGTCCATGGAAGAACTCCCTTCGATCGTCAGGCGGAACCTGATGGTTGATTGACTGCGAAGGGGGCCGCCGTCGCGCCGAACCGTAGACGGGCTCACGCCGTGGACGGAGTGGAACGCTCGCCCGAAGGCCTCAGCCGATCCGTAACCGAAGCGGACCGCGATGCCCAACAGGCCCCGACCGGCCGCGACATCGGCGGCAGCCACGGTCATCCGGCGACGTCGAACGTATTCCGACAGCGACATCCCCGACAGGGACGAGAACATGCGCCGTAGATGGTATTCGCTCAGGCCGAGTGTCCGTGCCAACGATTCGACATCGAGATGCGAAACCCCTTCGCCTCCGACAGTGCTGCCGGTTTCGGCGAGGTCCGACTCGATGAGGTCGATGAGCGTATTGAGTTCAGCGATCACGGTGTCTCCCTTCACTCATCAATGGTTCCGCGAAGGCGGTGCACACCGCCCGACAATCTCTGCCCGATTCAATCATGTGCGCGTGCGTGAGTCAGCACAGCGATGCATCCCCCACTGCCGAACTGGTCACTTCACCCCACGAGCGGTGCCAAATCGCCTCCGTGGGCATAGTGTCGTCTCATGGCCGTCATACCCAGGGCCGCTCCAACGCCGGAGCCGCCGACCGCGCTCGCCGTCTCGGCGGTGCTCGCGGGTGCTCTGTGCCTGTCGATCTCGGCGATCCTGGTCAAGCTCGCGGGCGTGGATGCGGCGACGACGGCCGTACTGCGATGCGCGATCGCCGTCATCGCCCTCGTGCCCCTGGCTCTGTTTGAGCGTCGACGCCACGGTGGGCTCTCTCGAGCAGGGATCCTCTGGGCGATCGCGGCCGGCATCGCGCTGGGCATCGACTACATTGCGTGGACGGCGTCGATCTACCTCGTGGGCGCGGGCGTCTCGACCGTGCTCGTCAATGTCCAGGTCATCGTCCTGCCAGTGCTCGCGTCGCTCGTCGACCGTGAGCGTGTGAGCGCACGTTTCCTCATCGCACTTCCGCTGATGCTCATCGGGGTCGGCCTGGTGGGAGGCATCGTCACGCTGACCGAGGTGGGGGACAGTGCCGTCCTCGGCACCGTTCTCGGTCTGATCGCGGGAATCGGCTACGGGGTGTACATGTTCCTCACTCGCCGTGGGACCAGGCGCAAGGCTGAGGGGACACTTCAGCCGTTGGCCTGGGCGACCGCCTCGGCGGCGGTGACTTCGGCGATCATCGCGCAGTTCACCGGCGGTCTCCACCTCACCGGGATCGGCCCGAAGTCGTGGATATATCTCATTGCCTTGGCCCTGCTCGGGCAGGTGGTCGCGTGGCTGCTCATCAACAGGGGCAGCGTCCGACTGGTGCCGACGATGACGGCAAGCCTGCTGCTCATCCAGCCCGTGCTCGCCCTCGTGCTCGCGGCGCTCATCCTCGGTGAAATGCTCACCCCGGGGCAGGCGATCGGTGCAGGCCTCGTTGTGCTCGCGGTGGCTGTCGCCAACGGGGTGTGGCGGCTGCGGACGAGACCCCGCCCGGCTCGGAGTCCAGGGGACGAGCTCAGGGCGCCAGGCTCGGCGCCTCTGTGATTGAGAACCGAGTCTTCAGCGCTCGCTGGGCGGCGAACCAGCCGTTCATTCCGTGCACGCCGGGTGCTGGTGGGGTCGCTGCCGAACACAGGTAGGCGCCGGGGACGCCGAGGCTGTAGTTGTCCCAACTCGTGCGCGGACGGGCCATCATTCGGTAGAAGGAGACGAGCCCGGTGGCGATGTCGCCTCCGATGTAGTTCTGGTTGTGGCTTGCCATCTCCGATGCGGGGATCGAATTGTAGGTGACGATGGTGTCGCGGAAGCCGGGGGCGAAACGTTCTATCTGCCTGATGATGTACTCGGCCGGATCGATCGGGCAGTCGAAGGGTACGTGGCAGTACGTCCACAGCGGGCGCAGACCATTCACCTCACGTGATGGGTCGAACACGGTCGGGTCGGAGACCAGACAGACAGGGTCGGCCGGCATGCGTCCGGCAATGACCTCGGCCTCGGCGGCAGCCATCTGCGCGCGAGTTCCTCCGACGTGGATGGTGCCCGCACAGTTGATGTTCTGATCGGCCCAGGGCACGGGCCCGTTGAGGACGAAGTCGACCTTGGCCGCGGCATTGCCCTGTTTGAAGCTGCGCAGCGACTTGTCGACCTTGGCCGGGATGAGGCCGGAGAAGATCTGAGCCGCATTCAGCGCCGAGGTGTCGAGGAGATAGGCCCGAGCAGGCGGCATATTGGAGACATGCTCGATGCGCGCATTCGTCGTCACCGTGCCGCCATGGGCCTCAAGATCGGCGACCAAGGCGTCGATGATCGCCTGCGAACCACCCACAGGCGATGGCCAGCCACCGGCGTGGGCAATGGTGGAGAGCATGGTGGCCGTGGCGGCAGTGCCCATGGCCGGCAGCCCGCCGATCGCGTGTGCGGCAACACCGGTGAACAGCGACTGAGACGTCTCATGCGAGAGCGGAATGTTCCAGGCCGGGCTCGCCTGGGACAGCAGCCGCAGTCCGAATTTCACCACATTCGCGATCCCGGGAACATCACGCAGGGTCTGAGGAACTGAGCGCTTGTCACCGAGGGAGAGCCAGATCGCGTCATCGACACGTTCGAGGAGCGGGGCGAAGAACCGTCGCCATTCGGGTCCGGCCGCGCCGAGGTGGTCGACCGTAGTTTCGAGATCGTGGAAGGCCAGCGCAGCGGGCTGATCGTCCAACGGTTGGGCGTAGGAGACCTCGGGAGTGGTGAACTCGAGCCCCCGAGCACGCAGGTCGAAGTCGACGAAGAAGGGACTCGAGATCGCCAAGGGATGAACGGCAGAGCAGATGTCGTGGGTGATGCCTGGAGCCAGGCCCAGGTCAAGGGTGCGAGCACCACCGCCGACGGTCGACTGGGCCTCGTACACCTGCACGGACAGACCGGCTCGAGCCATGGTCACGGCGGCGGCCATGCCGTTGGGGCCGGATCCGACGACGACGGCATCAACCTCAGAGTTGCTCATGGCTTCAGTCTAGGGGAGAGAGGGAGACGACCCCGGTGAGAGGATGCCTCTGATCGCGGGATGAGTCAGATCTTCGTTGTCGAGGACCCACGTGGCGTGGTCCCAGGGCGAGCATTGCGCGAAATAGAGTCGTTGTCCGCCGACATAACGATGGTTCGACTGCGCCTCGGGATCAGAATCGGACTGCCCGGCGAAGCGTTCGTTCCCACGGGGGACAGAGACCGCAAAGGGAACCTGCACCCACACACTTGCATCCCACAGCTCCCGAAGTTCGGGTCGGTGGAGAAAAATCCCATCCACGAGGAGGACGCAGTCCTCTGGCAGGCAGACGTGTGGTGGTAGGACGGCTAGGTCAGCATCGACATCCCAGACCGCTGGCGTGATCGACAGACCATGTCTGAACGGAGTCACGACGGATCGAATGAAGGCATCGTAGTCATAGGAATTCCGATAGAAGGAATCGGGGCCCGGGCCGTTCGCGTACCGAATCGAGCGGGGATGATGGAATCCGTCGATACTCAGTGACGAAATGGGGCGCAACCCGTCCTGGTCGGCCACCTCGACGAGTTCTTCGGCCACGACTGTTTTGCCCGCACCGTCGACCCCATCAATGGCAACAAGAACTCGCTTGCCGATGTTGACCTCGCGCAGCAGTGAGAGCAGTTGGTGGAGAACTACGCGACGGTCAGGCATCACGTGTGGGAGACAGAGATGGCGGCAACCTCAGCGGCGATGTACTCGGCGATCCGGTCCGCGGCAGCAGTGCGTCCGGCCGTGCGCTCGCCATCTTCGACGCTGGGGTTGTAGTTCGTGTTGGTGTTGATGTCGTAGACGACCTGGCGGCCATCGGCAGTCTCGATGAACTCAATTCCAGCGATGTCGATGTGCAGCTCGGTCAGGAGCGTCTCCAGCCTGCCGATGAGGGGCGTGTGCGCGGTGATGTCCTCACGCACGGAGAACGGGTCGAGTGGTGCCGCAGATGCGGAGGGGATCTCGCATGCCTCGGCGGGGCACAATTCGAAGGACCCATCGGAGACATCGACTCGCACCGCATAGTGGAACCGGCCGCCGATGAACTCGGCACGGGTGACGAACGGCTGCGCCGGCTGCACATATTCCTGGACCAGTGTGATTCCGTCGATCGGCTCGTTCGCACCACCGGCGGCGAAGTCACTCGCAGCCTCATCGAGTTCGGCATGAGACTCGAAAAGGCGCACGCCGAGTCCCTTGCCGCCCTGGTTGTGCTTGGTGATGAAGGGCGGGAGGAAATCGCGCGCCGCCGTGGACAGCGCAGCACTGCCGAAGACCGCCGAGGTGCGCGGGGTGTCGAAGTCGCGCATGGCGAGCTCGCGGTTCTGGCGGATTTTGCTCACCTCGAGTTCGTAGACGTCTGCGCCGTTGATGACCGTGCGTCCTGCGGTCTGGAGCCAGGCGAGTACCGCACGCCCGTAGTCCTTGACGTGCGGATCCGTGCGAGTGTGCGCCGAGGCGGACAGTCGCGACCAGAACAGGCCCTGCGGCGGCTCTGTGGTGAGATCGATCGAGACTTCAGGCAGCAGCCATTCGACGAACGGGATGTCTGATCGATGAAGGGCCTGCGCAAACGGTGCGATCCATTCGGGATTGTCATGAATGATGTAGACCGCTGGAACATCCGTGACGGGAAGCAGCTGTGTGCTCATCTGTAATACCTCGCATCCTGCAGCGGCGGCGAAGGGTGACTGGATGCACCCGCACACCTGTTCTGCTCAACAATCCTAATCCGAACGACCTCGTTGAGGCGAGGGACGCAGAATGTGAACCGTGCGCTCCAGCTTCACCGGGTTTCGTCCTCAGCGTACGCCTCATCGAAGAAGGCCAGTTCGAGGTGGACGCCGCGGTACCAGATGTGAGTCAGTCGGCCTCGTGTTGCAGCGGATTCTGCGTCCTCGCCGGTGGGGAACACCCGCTCAAGTTCGTCGACGAGGAACTGCACCCAGGCCCGGAAGGCGTCACCGCGGTGCAGGTCGATCCACCCGGAATGGACCCGGCGTGGAGGCATCGGTTCTGAGCGCTCGCCCCAATCGAGGTAGAGCCACTCGGCGATGACGAGCACGACGAGCAGCTCTGCGTAGGAGGCCGAGTCGATGGCCTCGTCCATGAGGTCGCGGAAGCCCTCGGTCGGCTCAGCCAGCTGGGGGTCAGCGTAGTCGGCGGCAGGGACACCCACCTCGGCGAAGGCCATGAGGAAATACGAATCCTCGTCGGCTTCGAGGAAGCCGAGCTGTTTGGCGAACCGCAGCTTGGGCCCGAGCGCATCGCCGTGAGCGACGCACGCGCCGAGCATCGAGAGGAAGGATTCGAAGAACTGGTAGTCCTGGATCAGGTACCGACTCATCACGGAGTCTTCGACCGTGCCGGCAAACAGTTCGGTGACGAACCTGTGTCCGACTGCCGCCTCCCAGGCTGGAGCTGTTTGTGCTCTCAGACTCGCAACGAACCCCTCTGGGGTCAGTCGAATGCCGCTGTTGGTGGTGTGTTTCGTGTCAACGTCGCTCATCGGTGTCCGAGCTCACTTCCTCCGCCGGAGTTGACCGGATCAGGTTCGAAGGGTCTGCTTGCGCACTCTCAGCGCCCATCTCATAGCGCTCCCCTGTGGTGTTTCGAGCCTAGCATCGACAGGCGCGTAGACTTCCAGCATGGCAATCGCAAAGCAGCCCGTCGTCGTTCTCGACGCCCCTGACGCACGCGAACTCGCGGAGTTCTACGGTCAGCTCCTCGACTGGCAGGTCAGAGTCGATGACGACGGCACCTGGGCAGAGATCACATCCGATTCCTGGCCGCCGATCTGCTTCCAGCAGGTCGAGGACTATCACGCACCCAGCTGGCCGGGCCAAGCCCACCCACAGCAGATGCACCTCGACGTCATCGTCGACGACCTTGATGTCGCCGAGGCGGCCGTGGTCGAACTCGGCGCCGGGAAGGCGGCAGAGCAGCCGGGTGAGACCTTCCGCGTCTTCTTGGACCCGGCAGGTCACCCGTTCTGCCTCGTGCTGAACTGAGGTTCTGGCCGGTGCAGACGCGGAACTAGAGTGATCACATGCGCGTGATCACCTCATTCGATGACCTCGAACCGGTTCCATGGGCCAATGGTGCGGGGGAGACGACCGAGCTCGTCTCGCTCACCGAATCCCAGTTTCTGACCCCGAGCCGACGACGGTGGCGCCTGAGCATCGCGCGACTGGACCGTCCGGCTGCGTTCTCCCCATTGCCGGGCTTGGCACGCACGTTCCTTCCTATCGGCGCCGAGGTTGTCCTTGAGATCGACGGACAGGTGCACCGTGTCGCCCAGGATGACCCGCAGAGGTTCCGTGGGGATCAGATTGTCTCCCTCATCGAACTGGGCGCCCCGTGCTTCGCCCTCAACCTCATGGTCGAGTCGGACGACGGGGCAGAATCGGAACACGTCGGGATGGAGATGTCGACGCGATCGACCGGTTCCGACTTCTTCGCAGTGACTGTGGAATCGGGTGCCGGCTACCCGAGATTTCAGGTGCTGGAACTCGAGGAAACGGACGTACTTCCGGATCACCTCGGCCTGGCCATCCTGCACTGAGACGGCGGTCCTCGCAGAGGCCGAATTCGGACCTGCGAGTATCCTGCCAAGCGCCTGTCCTGTGCGTCACACCGATCGGCATCATTGCAGGTCAACGGTCATGGGGGCGCAGTCGTCTCACAGTGTTGTCCCAGCTTCTGAGAGGGTGGGTCAGGAACTCCGGAAATGGACGGCCGATACTGGACTCAGAGACCAGTCATCGGAGGTATTTTGGTGTCGAATCAGAATGAGTCAGGCAGACAGAACGGGCAGAACGTCGCAGCGTCCGATCACGGCAGATCAGCATCGGGAGACGGCGGATCCGAAACGACCGTGCAGGCATCGCAGACCCTGCCCCTGATCACCGAAGAACTCGCCGCCACACACGCCAGGAGCACTCAGTCGACACCGACGACGAGCGCGCACGTGAGCACGCCGGTGATGCCGCCGAATCCGATTCGACGCGAAGAGCAGCCGGTGTCAGCAGGGTCGGCGACTCGGATGATGCAGGAGAACACCACTGCCGGCGGTGAATCTACAGCGAAGGATGACGTCGCCGAGAATGCGAAGGGCGACGTCGGTGAGAAGAAGGAGAAGAGCGAGAGCAGGGTCTCGGCGACCCAGCTCGTCGCCGGTGCCGCAGCCGCAGCGACCTCCTCGGTCATCGGCGGGCAGCTGGGCGTGGCCGGAACTGTCGTCGGTGCAGGGGTCGCGAGCATCATCACCGGACTCGCGGTGACGCTCTATACCAGCAGCCTCGACAAGGGCAAAGAGAAGATCAGAGAGGTCGGCACGAAGCTCGCTCCGGCAGTCAAGGCGAAGTCACTCGGTGCCAAGACTCAGCGATCCTCTGCTGTCTCATCAACCCATACAACAGGACCGTCCCGCGCCACCAGCACCTTCGGGAGCCTGAGCGACGAGGCGGAGGCCGCCACGACCGTCGACGCCCCGTCAGCGCAGCACCCGTCACCCGATACCACCGATGCGGCCAACGATGAACCGAAATCGTGGTGGCAGAAGCTGCGCCGCAAACGCGTCCTCTACCCGGTGGCTATCGGGGTGGCGACATTCGGAATCGGGCTGGGTGCCGTGGTCATGGCCGAATCATTCACCGACACCGACATCTCGCCAGGGACCTCACAGATCTCACGATCAGTGACCGGAGACTCCGGCACCGGGGATGACTCCGAAACATCGCAAGACGGAGGCGGCACTGCCGAATCCAGCTCTTCCGGGGACGATTCCCAGCCCGGCCAGAACCCGAATCAGGGGAGCGGAACCGAGAGCTCGACGACGAGTGAAGGACAGTCCACCTCGGCGAACGAGGGCAGCTCCACCACCACCTCCTCGACTGCAGATCAGACGGGGACCGATCAGGGCACCGATGCCAGTTCGTCCACAACCACCGGCGACGACACCGCAGGAGCCGCCAGCGATTCGAGCGGGTCCAGCAGTGCCGAAGCGGACACCTCGGGCGGGGGCGCAACTTCGACGGACGGGGGCTCGAGTTCCGGCTCGCAGGGTGGAGCTGGCAGCTCTGGCTCCGGCAGTTCGAGTGGAGGATCCAGCTCAAGCGGAGGCTCGGGTGACGGTGTGGGCAGCGGTTCCGGCTCGAGCTCTGCAGGCGGTGGAAGCGCCGCGACTGCCGAAGGCTGAGGGGCAGGAATAGTGAACAGGGTGGCCTTGGTTGTATCGAGTAAGGAACCTGGATAGCGTGAAAGTCGGCTGCGCCAGTCTTGAGCACGCTGCCAGGAACTCGATATCAGGGGAGCCGGATCGGCCTTCGCTTCATCGCATACAGGCGAGCGATGTTCGTCCTATGATGGTTGAAGTGGACCGGGAAGCATGACTCCCCGTCGCTCAATCGGTTGAAGGAGAAGCAATGACTAAACACGCTGATCATGAACATCCAGGATTCGACGGTGCGAAGCCGTCGACGACCGAATCAGGTGCTCCACGAGAGTCCGACGCGCACTCGCTGAGCGTCGGAGCAGACGGCCCACTCCTCCTCCACGATGTTGCACTCGTTGAGAAGCTGGCTCGGTTCGACCGCGAACGCGTTCCCGAACGCAGCCCGCACGCCAAGGGCTCCGGTGCCTTCGGTGAACTGGAGATCACTGCAGACGTCTCCGCCTACACCCGGGCGAAGTTCCTGCAGAAGGGCACCAAGACCCCGATGCTCGCACGGTTCTCCACCGTCGCCGGTGAGCTGGGCTCACCCGATTCCTGGCGCGATGTGCGTGGGTTCTCACTCAAGTTCTACACCGAAGACGGAAACTTCGACATGGTGGGCAACAACACCCCCGTGTTCTTCGTTCGCGACCCCATGAAGTTCCCCGACTTCATCCACTCGCAGAAGCGCACCCCCGATTCGGGGCTGCGCAGCAACAACATGCAGTGGGACTTCTGGTCGCTCTCGCCGGAATCGGCACACCAGGTCACCTACCTGATGGGACCGCGTGGCCTGCCCAGGACTTGGCGGAACATGAACGGCTACTCCTCGCACACCTACTTGTGGGCGAATGAAGCCGGCGAACGCTTCTGGGTCCAGTACCACTTCCACACCGATCAGGGCGTGGAGAACATGAGCAACGAAGAAGCCGGCAGGCTCGCCGGCGAGGATGCTGACGTCCACCGTCGGGACCTGTTCGATGCGATCGAACGCGGTGACTACCCGTCGTGGACCGTCCACGTCCAGATCATGCCGTACGAAGAGGCCAAGACCTACCGCTTCAATCCCTTCGACCTCACCAAGACCTGGTCGAAGAAGGACTACCCGCTCGTGGAGATCGGCAAGTTCACGCTCAACAAGAATCCGTCGAACCACTTCGCGCAGATCGAGCAGGCCGCGTTCAGCCCCTCGAACACCGTGCCGGGCACGGGAATCTCGCCCGACAAGATGCTGATGGGGCGTGTCTTCTCCTACCCGGATGCGCAGCGCAACCGCATCGGCACGAACTTCAACCAGCTGCCGGTCAACGCACCCATCACGAAGACCAACTCCTATGACAAGGAAGGTCAGATGGAGTACCACCACTCAGGTGATGCTCCTGTCTACGCACCGAACTCCTACGGCAGGTCCTACCAGGCCGAGGAGGCTCAGGTCGAAGCACGGTGGGAGGCTGATGGTGAACTGGTCCGCAGTGCCGCCACTCTCCACGCAGAGGACGACGACTTCGGTCAGGCACACACCCTGGTCCGCGAGGTCTACTCCGAAGAGGAGCGCCAGGGACTCATCGAAACCGTCGTCGGTGCACTCAAGGACGGCGTGGAAGAGCCTGTGCTCTCCAACGTCTTCGCGTACTGGCGCAACATCGATGAAGAGGTCGGCCGCGCAATCGAGGACAAGTACAGGTCCGAGACCGCGTGATGACGTCGGGCGGGGCATCGGCACAGCGTTGATGCCCTGACTGAGTGTCCGAGAACTCAGAGACTCTCCGGGTGCTGAGCGACCATTGCAGGTTGCCGAGCACCCGGAGAGTTTCTCTGTGACTGTTCCGGCCTCCGAGCTCAGTCGTCGATCTCGTCGAGAAGCTTCTTCTCGTCGATGGCCAGCTGCTCCTTGTCGAGGTGCTGCATGAAGTGCTTCTTGCCTCGGGCATACCAGAGCACAACGCTGATGACGAGCACGGCGAGGACAGCGATGGGGGAGTAGTTGAAGGTCGAGATGGTGATCGGCAGGGTCGGTGGCAGCACGAACAGGATGCAGATGAAGATCACCCAGACGACGGCGATCCACCCAATGACTGCGCTCCACCGTCCCAGATTCCACGGACCCGGCTTGAACGCATCGCCCTTGAGTCGGCGCAGCAACACGGGTGCCACGTAGGCGATGTAGAGCCCGATCACCGCCACACTCGTCACCGCCAGATAAGCGGTCTCATTGAAGAGCGCCGGCACTGTCAGGATCGAGGACAGCACAATGCACAGCCAGATCGAGTTCGTGGGTGTGCCGGTGCGTGGGTTGACCTTCTTCCAGTACTTGGATCCGGGGATCGCATCGTCGCGGGAGAATGCGTAGCTCATCCGCGAGTTCGCCGTCACCGAGGCCATGCCGCAGAAGAACTGGGCGCCGCAGACGATGAAGAGCAGGAACTTCGCCATCGTCGGATTGTTCAGAGCGTCGAGGAACACCTGAGCCGGAGGCAGACCGGTTGCGGTGGCGTTGAGAGCGGTGAGCCCCGCCTCGGAGCCGTCCTGGATCGCGGCCGTGATCGAGTACAGCAGGATCCATCCGCCGATGATCGAGATCAGGACGCTCATGACGATGCCCTTGGGGGCTGCGATCGACGCGTTCTTGGTCTCCTCGGCCACGTGCGCAGAGGCGTCATAGCCGGTGTAGGTGTACTGCGCCATAAGCAGCCCCATGAGGAACACGAACGGCATGAACGTGAACCCGGTTTCGTTGTGCCAGGCTGTCATGGTCCAGCTGAACGACTGATGCTTCGTGGGCATGATCCACAAGGCTGTCACGATGACGAGCACACCGACGATGTGCCACCAGGCCGAGACGCCGGAGAGCAGATTGACCAGGTTGACGCCGAAGGTGTTGAGCAGACCATGCAGGGTGATGATGACGAGGAACAGGACGAAGGTGTTGAGTGCAGTGGGCACGACCCCGAAGGTCAGTGCCGCAAAGGCCATCATGGTCGTCGCTGCGCCGTAGTCGATGGCTGCGGTCACCGCCACCTCGCCGAGGAAGTTGAACCATCCTACGTACCAGGCCCAATGTCGCTTGTTGCGTTTGGCTAGGCGACCGGCCCAGAAGTACAGGCCACCCGCCGTGGGGTACTTCGAGCAGACTTCGGCCATGGCCAGTGCCACGCAGAGGACGAAGATGCCGACCAGAGGCCACCCGATCGTGATCGCTGCCGGGCCGCCCGATCCCAGCGCAATGCTGTAGGAGGTGATGCAGCCGGCGAGGATCGAGATGATGGAGAAGGAGACCGCGAAGTTGCCGAAACCCGACATGCCGCGCTTGAGCTCCTGTTTGTAGCCGAGCTCGGCAAGACTGGCCTCGTCAGCGCTGAGGGCTGGGGCCGGATCGTCGGGTGGAGAGGATTCATTGCTCATGGACAACACCGTTCTGCTTGAAATGGTTGCTTCCGCTGGCTGGCTGGCTGCCTCGCTGGCTGGATCGGTCGTCGCTGACCGATCGGCTTCATCCGGCTGTCGGCCAGACGCTGACGCTGCGGCTGACGCTTGCACCTCCAACGGGAACGCGACCGTACAACGTGTGCCGAAGTCGCGAAACCTGTGCGTGATGCAGCTCACAGATCCGTTCTGACGTTGAGCTTGTCACCGTGCCTATGGTTTGTCAATAGGTATTTGTTCATACCGCAAAGCGGGGATGTCGCCAATTTCGCTCCAGCTATTGCGCACAAATGGTCCAGTGGCATACCTTAAATATGAGAGTCATCCTGATCCGCCGCAAACCGCCACTGCCGCACAGAATCACCCCGCAACGATGAGTGATCACCGCAGGGATGCAGTCCGTCGCAAGGATGCGAACACATCGCCGGGGTGAGCTACCGAGAAGAGGAACCATGAGCGTGACTTCATCAGATATGACCCTGGAGCAGCTGCAGGCAGAGATCGCCGCCGGCCGCGTCGACACAGTCCTCGTCGCCGCCACGGACATGCAGGGCAGGCTTCAGGGCAAGAGGATCACCGGCCGCTTCTTCCTCGATGAGGTGATGGACAACGGGACCGAAGGCTGCAACTACCTCATGGCCGCTGACGTTGAGATGAACACCGTCGACGGCTACGAACTCACCTCCTGGGAACGCGGTTACGGCGACCTCATGTTCGTCCCCGACTACTCGACCCTGCGCCGCATTCCCTGGCACCCGGCGACGGTCATGGTCCAATGCGACTTGGCCTTCCTCGACGGCTCGCCGCTGAGCGTCTCACCACGACAGGTGCTCAAGGCTCAGCTGGAGCGACTCGAGAAGGTGGGCTATTCGCCCATCGGTGCCACGGAACTCGAATTCGCTCTCTACAACACCGGCTACCGCGAGGCGATGGCCGGCGACTACCGCAACCTCGAAGCCGCCAGCACCTACAACATCGACTACTCCCTCTTCGGCACCGGTCAGGTCGAAGGGTACCTGCGTCGTCTGCGCAATGAGATGGACGAAGCCGGTCTCTACACCGAAAGCGCGAAGGGCGAATGCAACCTCGGCCAGCTCGAGGTCGGCTTCCGCTACACCGACATGCTCACCACCTGCGACAATCACGTCGTCTACAAGCTCGGTGCGAAGGAGATCGCAGACCAAGAGGGCAAGTCGGTGACCTTCATGGCCAAACCCAATGACCGCGAAGGCAGTTCCTGCCACATCCACATGAGCCTGCGCGACACGGACGGCACACCGGTCTTCCCCGCCGGCCACGGCACCGAGATGTCGAAGACGATGCAGCACTTCGTCGCCGGAGTCGTCGCCACTCAACATGACTTCACCTACCTCTACGCCCCGAACGTCAACTCCTACAAACGCTTTGCCGACGGCTCCTTCGCCCCCACCGCAGTGGGCTGGGGGTGGGACAACCGAACCTGTGCCGTGCGCATCGTCGGCCACGGTCCCGCCCTGCGTTTCGAACAGCGAGTCCCCGGCGCAGACGCCAACCCCTACCTTGCGAGTGCGGCCCTCATTGCGGCCGGAATACACGGAATCGAGAACCAACTCGAACTGCCCGAGGCGCTCGCCGGCAATGCCTACACCCAGGATGCCCCGACCATCCCACGCCGCCTCCACGATGCCGTCGCGGCCTTCGAATCCTCCGAGGTCGCCCGCCATGCCTTCGGCGACGAGGTCGTGAACCACTACACCCACGCCGGTCGTGTGGAGATGGCGGCCTTCGACGCCGCAGTCACCGATTGGGAGGTCCGGCGTGGCTTCGAACGACTCTGACCCGGCGCTCGGCAACGCGGCCCTCGACCCGACGATGCGCCGCCCGCTCATCGGGCTTCCCACCTACTACGGCCGCGGCCAGTTCGGAGTCTGGGACCGGGACGCGGCGTTCCTGCCCAGCGTCTACGTCACCGCTGTCACACGCGCCGGTGGCCGCGTCGTCCTCCTGCCCCCGGAAGATCCCTGGACTCTCAACGAGGTCGCCGAACTCGACGGCATCATCCTCACCGGCGGCGACGACGTCGACCCCGCACTCTACGATGCACAGGCCCACCCTCGCACCCAGGTGCCCAACGTGCGTCGCGACTCCTTCGAGACCACCCTGTACCGGCATGCCCGCTGCGCGAATGTGCCGGTCGTCGCGATCTGCCGCGGCGCGCAGATCGTCAACACCGTCCACCGCGGTTCCCTGCACCAGCACCTGCCCGACGTCGAGGGCTACGGCGCTCATGAGGCAGAGAAGAAGGACGAATTCGCCGAGGTGGCCGTGAGAATCGTACCCGACACCGCCGTATCCGATCTGCTCGGAACCGGTGCCACGGTCAGGTGCCATCATCACCAGGCCATCGACCGCCTCGGCGATGGACTGATCGTCAGCGCACGCTCCGAGGACGGCTGCATCGAGGCCCTCGAGACACCAGACGGGTCGATGCTCGCTGTTCAGTGGCACCCCGAGGAGACCCTGGAGGATCTGCGGCTGTTCGCAGGCCTTGTGGCGGCTGCGACCCAGCGCATGAGCGCACCACTGACGACACCCGAAACTGCGACACCCGAAACCGCGACACCCGAGACGAATGCGGAGGCCCACCGATGACCGAAGTGATCAACCCCGCGACCGAGGCACTCATCACCTCGGTCGATGCCCACAGCGCCGAGGCGACGAAGGACGCGATCGGACGCTCCGCCGACGCCTTCGCTCGGTGGCGGGCCACAGCGCCGGCCGAGCGGGCCGAACTGCTGCGCGCCTTCGCCGGCGCCGTCGATGCCGACATCGACAACCTTGCCGCACTCGAGGTCGCCGAGGCCGGGCACACCATCGGCAATGCCCGGGGTGAGGCCGGGAACGTCCGCGATGTCCTCAACTACTTCGCCGGCGGAGTCGAGCGCCACCTAGGCGATCAGATTCCCGTGGCCGGGGGAGTGAACATCACGTTCAACGAACCGCTCGGGGTCGTCGGAATCATCGTGCCGTGGAACTTCCCGATGCCGATCGCCGGCTGGGGCTTCGCACCGGCGCTTGCCGCGGGCAACACCGTGGTCCTCAAGCCCGCCGAGCTGACCCCGCTGACGGCGATCCGCCTCGGCGAATTGGCCCTGCAGGCAGGGCTTCCCGCCGATGTCTTCCAGGTCATCCCCGGCAAAGGATCCGTCGTCGGCCAGACCTTCACCGATGACCCCCGGGTCG
This sequence comes from Brevibacterium sp. RIT 803, assembly GCF_016892625.1. Classification (GTDB taxonomy): domain Bacteria; phylum Actinomycetota; class Actinomycetes; order Actinomycetales; family Brevibacteriaceae; genus Brevibacterium. Next base: position 501,865 of record NZ_JAFEMW010000004.1, on the reverse strand, counting down.
CGAAGATCGTGTTCACCGGCTCGAGCGCGGTGGGCGAGGCGATCATGGTCGACGCGGCGAAGACGATGAAACGGACAACGCTGGAACTCGGCGGCAAGTCCGCGAACATCGTCTTCGACGACGCCGACCTCGAACTCGCCGCGGCCACCGCACCCTACGGCGTCTTCGACAATGCCGGCCAGGACTGCTGCGCCCGCTCGCGCATCCTCGTCCACGACTCTGTCTTCGACCGCTTCATGGAACTCCTCGAACCAGCGGTCTCCGGGGTGGTCGTCACCGATCCCAGCCTCGAGGAGGCAGAGATGGGACCGCTCATCTCCGCAGCCCACCACGAGAGCGTGGCCGGATTCCTCGACGGCGTGGACATCGCGTTCACCGGCAGCGCACCCGAGGGCGCCGGGTACTGGATGGCGCCGACGGTCGTACTGCCGACATCACCGCGTGATCGCATCGTCACCGAGGAGGTGTTCGGGCCCGTCGTGACCGTGCAGCGTTTCCGCGACGAAGCCGAGGCGATCACCATGGCCAATGATTCGCCCTACGGCCTGTCGGGTTCGATCTGGACGCGCGATGTGGGCCGCGGACTGCGGGTCGCCCGCGGCGTGGACTCGGGGGCGCTGTCGCTGAACTCCCATTCCGCGGTGCGCTATTCGACCCCCTTCGGCGGGTTCAAACGCTCCGGCATCGGCCGCGAACTCGGACCCCACGCGATGGACTCATTCACCGAGACGAAGAACCTCTTCATCGCCACGGACTGATCGACCGGCCGCCGCAACCAACTACCCACCCACCCACGCGAACACCACCAGCAGGCAAAGGACACACCATGACCGAGACAGCAGCGACGGGCTCGACCCAGATCATCTGCCGGCGCCTCCCGGGGCGAACCGCAGTCGTCACCGGAGGTGCCAGCGGCATCGGCCTGGCCACCGCGAAGCGCCTCGCCTCCGAAGGCGCGAACGTCGTCATCGCCGACACCAACGCAGATTCGGGGACAGCCGCCGCCGAGGCGGTCGGGGGACTCTTCGTGTCCACCGACGTCACCGATGCCGACCAGGTGGAGAACCTGTTCCAGACGGCCTTCGACACCTACGGCAGCGTGGATGTCGCCTTCAACAATGCGGGAGTCTCCCCACCGGCAGACGCCTCGATCACCGAGACCGGACTCGACGTGTGGCGCAAGGTCCAGGACATCAACCTGACTTCGGTGTATCTGTGCTCGAAGGCGGCACTGAAGCACATGCGCAAGCAGGGCCGCGGCTCGATCATCAATACGGCCTCATTCGTGGCGCTGATGGGCTCGGCGACTTCCCAGATCTCCTACACTGCCTCGAAGGGCGGGGTGCTGGCCATGTCGCGGGAACTCGGTGTGGAGTTCGCGAAGGAAGGCATCCGCGTCAACGCCCTGTGCCCGGGGCCGGTCAACACCGAGCTGCTCCGGGAACTGTTCGCCAAGGACCCCGAGATGGCGGCCAGGCGGCTGGTGCACGTGCCGATGGGACGCTTCGCCGACGCTTCCGAAATGGCTGCCGCCGTGGCCTTCCTCGCCAGCGACGATGCGTCGTTCGTCACCGCACAGTCGTTCACCGTCGACGGCGGCCTGACCAACGCCTACACGACCCCGCTGTGAGTGGCGATGGCATGAAGGCAAGCCAGTCCGCGGGCAGTCAGGTGACAGCGCTGCGGGCGATCGCTCCCGCCCGGTCGGGCAACATCTTCGAGGAGACGATCGAGTGCCTGCTCCAGATCATCCGCCTCGGGATCATCCCGCCCGGGCAGCGTTTCCCACCCGAACGGGAGCTCGCCGAGCAGCTGCGGGTCTCCCGGGCGACTCTGCGTGAGGCGATCTCGGAGCTGCAGACCGCCGGCTGGGTCAATGTCCGCCGAGGTCGCGGTGGCGGAACGTTCGTCGCTCGCACTCCCGCAGGCGGCTGGGCGCCCTGTCCGACTCATGACCGTGACACCGGCCGCGGGTCCGGGTTCTCCGCAGCTGAGGTCGAAGACACCCTGACCTGGCGTCGTGTGATCGAGATGGGAGTCGCCGAGGTGGCTGCCGGGCAGGATCTCACCGCACCCCAGCGAGGTCAGCTGGCCGGAGCCATGGACGCGAGTCGCCAGTCGAGCCTGGCCGAGTACCGGCGCTTGGACTCCCAGCTGCACCTGACTTGGGCGCAGGTGACAGGCTCTGCGAGCCTCGTGCGCTCGATGGTCGAGAGTCGGACTCGGGCGAACAAACTGCTCGAGCAGATCCCGATGATCGAACCCAATCTGGCCCATTCGCACGAACAGCATCAGCGGGTCCACAACGCGATCCTCGCTGGAGATGCCGACGGGGCCCGCACAGCGATGGCTGAGCATCTCGACGGCACTGCAGCATTGCTGCGCGGCTTCCTTGCAGAGCCCTGATCACGAGCGGTCCCGCGCGGGCCTCACCCCTTCCCGGCGGCCTCCTGCTGGGCACGTTGGGCGATGCGACCTCCGGCCAGGACCATGTCGACCTGCCGGGGCGAGAGCGTATGGCGGAATTCGAATTCTCGCCCGCCCACCTCGGCGCTCACGGTCCCGCCGTCGGCCAGCTGATCGCGCAGTCCCCGGAACTTAAGGACATCACCCTGGGACAGGGTCTCGTAGTCGTTCTCATCTGAGAATTCGAGGGCGAGGACGCCGAAATTCGCGAGGTTCTGCCAGTGGATGCGCGCCAAGGATTTGGCGACGACGATGCGCAGACCCAGATAGCGCGGGGCGATCACGGCGTGCTCACGCGATGAGCCCTGGCCGTAGTTCTCCCCGCCGATGATCGCATGTCCGCCGGCATGGCCCGCTGCCCGTTCGGCATAGCTCGGATCGACCTGGATGTAGACGAATTCGGAGATCTTGGGAATGTTGCTCCGATAGGGCAGGACCCGGGAGCCGGCGGGCATGATCTCGTCGGTGGAGACGTTGTCGCCGACCTTGAGCATGATCTCGAGATCGATGTCTTCGGGCAGCGGATCGAAGTCAGGCAGTGAGGAGATGTTCGATCCTTTGACAAGCTCGACCTGCCGCGCCTCGTCGAGTGGAAGCGGTGGGGCCAGCATCGACCGATTGGCGGAGAACTTCTCCGGGAGTCTGACCTGTGGATATTCGATGCCCAGCTCTCGTGGGTCTGTGATCTTGCCCGTCAGTGCTGCGGCTGCGGCAGTCTCCGGAGAGCACAGCCACACGGCGTCTTCGTCGGTGCCCGAGCGGCCGGGGAAGTTTCGCGGCATGGTGCGCAGGCTGTTGCGGCCCACCGCTGGGGCTTGTCCCATGCCGATGCATCCCATGCACCCCGACTGGTGGATGCGTGCGCCGGATCCGACCAGTGAGGTCAGCCAACCGCCGGCGATGAGGTCGGCGAGGATCTCTCGCGATGTCGGGTTGACGTCGAGTGAGATCTGCTCGTGGATGCGGCGGCCCTCGAGCGTCTCGGCGACGACCGCGAAATCCCGCAGACCCGGGTTGGCCGAGGAGCCGATGACGACTTGGAAGACCTCCTCACCGGCGGCATCACGCACGGGGCGGACATTGCCCGGTGAGGAGGGCGCGGCGATGAGCGGTTCGAGCTGCGAGAGATCGATGGCATCGTGGAGATCGTACCGGGCGCCCTCGTCGGCTTCGATCCGGGTGAAGTCTTCGCCCCGGTCGCTGGATTCGAGGAAGTCCCGGACTGCGTCGTCGGCGGGGAAGACCGTGGCCGTGGCACCGAGTTCGGCACCCATATTCGCGATCACGTGGCGGTCCATAGCTGTGAGGTCCTTGAGGCCCTCGCCGTAGTACTCGATGATCGTGCCGACCCCGCCCTTGACTCCGTGACGACGCAGCATCTCGAGGATGACATCCTTGGCCGACACCCACGGCGGCAGCGTGCCGGTGAGTTCGACTCCCATGATCTGGGGTGCACTGATGTAGAGCGGTTCGCCGACCATGGACATCGCGATCTCGAGACCGCCGACGCCGATGGCCAGCATTCCCAAGGCCCCGGCCGCGCAGGTGTGGGAGTCGGAGCCGATGAGCGTGACTCCGGGTTTGCCGAACCGCGACTGGTGTACCGGGTGGGACACGCCGTTGCCGGCGGGGGAGAACCACAGACCGAAGCGCTGCGCGGCAGAGCGCAGGAACATGTGGTCCTCGGGGTTCTTCTCATCGGTCTGCAGAAGGTTGTGGTCGACGTATTGGACAGAGGTGTCCGTGCGGATCCGGTCGATGCCCAGTGCTTCGAGCTCGAGCATCACCAGCGTACCCGTCGCGTCCTGAGTCAGCGTCTGATCGATGCGGACTCCGATCTCGTGTCCGGGTTCAAACGTGCCGGATTCCAGATGTGAGCCGATGAGCTTCTGAGCGACATTCTCAGCCATCGTCACCCTCCTCATGAAGTGGTCGAACTGCTGGTGCTGCACGCTCTCACGTGGTCAATCCACGGTAGTCCTCGTTCAGGGAACTCACAAGGGCGGTTTTCCCGGGAGCAGTGCGCCTCCGCGCGCGAGGGCGCATACTGGACCCATGCCGGAATTGCCCGAGGTCGACGCTCTCGTCCACTTCATGGGCCCCCGTATCGTCGGGGACTTCATCACCCGAACCGATATCGGTGAACTGAGCATCCTCAAGACGGCCGATCCGCCCTTGGAAGCGATCAGCGGGCTTGAGATCAGCGGGGTCTCCCGGGTGGGCAAGGCCCTCCTCATCGAGTTCGACGGACTCGACCTGGTGTGCCGTTTCGCCCGCGCAGGCTGGTTGATCTGGCACGAACAGGTGCCCACCGGGCCGGTGAGGATGGGCAAGGGGCCGCTGGGCCTGCGCATCCACTTGGCTTCCGGCGCCGGCTTCGACATCAGCGAAGCGGGAACGAAGAAGAACGCCTCGGTGTCTCTCGTCGATGACCGCACCGAGGTTCCAGCCATCGCGAATGCCGGTCCCGATGCCCTGTCCATCGATGACGACCAGTTCGCCGCGCTGCTCGCGGACTCGAGCTCACGGATCAAGACCGTGCTCGAGGAACAGCAGCTCATCGCCGGCATCGGCAACGCCTACTCCGACGAGATCCTCCACACGGCCAAGCTCTCTCCCTTCACCCCGGCCAACCGTGTCGATGCGGAGGCGCTGCTCGAGGTGATCCGTGGGGTTCTCGGCGCTGCCCGCGAGGCGCTGAACGATCTGCCGCCGGCGAAGGTCAAGACAGTGAAGAAGCGCGGGCTTCGGGTCCACGGCCGAACCGGTCAGACCTGCCCGGTGTGCGGTTCGACCATCGCCGAGGTCTCCTATGCCGACAAGTCACTGCAGTACTGCCCCGGTTGTCAGACCGGCGGGAAGAAGCTCAGTGATCGCCGGATGGACCGGCTGCTCAAATAGCCCCGGACTCCTGAATCGTTGGCTCAGCCGTTCTCGACTGTCCTCTGCAGCAGGGGAGTGACGCGGTATTCGACCATCTGCTTCATCGACACGAGGGTGCGTGTGCGTTTGACGCCGGGAGTTCCGAGGATCTGCCCGGCGACCCGATAGAGGTCATCGGTGTCTCGGGCGACGATCTGGATGAGGGTATCGGCTGTTCCGCTGACGCCGATGACCTCGAGAACTTCGGGGATCCGACTCAGCGCCGCACCGACCTCGTCGAGTCGTGACTGTTTGAGGTTGGCCAGCACGTGCGCCCGGATCGGATAGCCGAGCCCAGACGTGTCGACACGATGTCCGAACGGGTGAAGCCCCTCGGACTCAAGCCTGCCCAACCGTGCCTGAGCGGTGTTCCTGGCCACCTGCAGACGATGGGCCAGTCCCGCGATCGTCGCTCGCGGCTCGCGGATGAGTTCGAGGAGGATCCTCGCATCCAGCACATCTGCGATTCGTCGCCGTCGCCCCTCGGTCATGACACCACCATCTTTCCTCAGCGAAATGCTCACCAGCTGCTCAATCGTACAACTCTATACTGAGCATTCTGCTCAATTTCGAATCGACATATTGAGCACTCCGATCAGACCTGTTTGGATCGTTGTGAGTCGGACCGGACCTGGACCGACCTGCGGTTCGACATACACCGTCGGCACCCCTCGGGCGCAGCTGCCCTGCGTGCGCCGGTCCATGTGCCCAACGGCCACATGGACCGGCGTACGCGCCAGACAGTTCATTCAAGGAGGAATACGTGTCCGACCGCTCTGCTCTCGACGCCCTCGACGAGATCCATGACCGCATCCTGTGGCTATCGACCTCGATCATCCACCACGCCAACCGAGTCCGGCCCAACCGGAGCGGCCTCAAAGTGGGCGGCCATCAGGCCTCATGCGCATCGATCACCTCGATCATGACCGCGCTGTGGTTCCACGAACTTCAGCCCGAGGACCGCGTGAGCATCAAACCACATGCCGGTCCCGTGTGGCATGCCATCAACTATCTCTTCGGCGAACTCGATGAAGAGCAGATGACCACGCTGCGGGAGTTCGGCGGCCTCCAGAGTTACCCGAGTCGCACAAAGGACCCGGTCCCGGCCGACTATTCGACGGGATCAGTGGGCATCGGTGCCACTGCCCCGATCTGGGGAGCCGTTGCCCGCCGCTACGTCGACTCCAGCCTGCGCGACATCGGCACCGGACGGCAGTACTCACTCGTCGGCGATGCCGAACTCGACGAAGGAGCCGTCTGGGAAGCCGTCAACGATCCCGGAGTCAAGCATCTCGGCGAGATCGTGTGGATCATCGACCTCAACCGGCAGTCGCTTGACCGCGTCGTCCCAGACATCGCCGCCGGACGGATCGAGGCGACGTTCGAGGCCGCCGGGTGGCAGGTCATCACGGTGAAGTTCGGGCGTCTGCTCGAAGATCTCTTCGCACGTGAGGGCGGGGACGCGCTGCGCCGGCGCATCCTCACGATGTCCAATCCCGAGTATCAGCGGATCCTGCGCTGCAGCGCCGATGAACTGCGCACTCGGCTGCCCGGAGAAGCAGGAAGTGACGATGACAGCGAGAGCGGTCAAGCGCTGAGGGCCCTCATCTCCGACCTCGACGATGCCACGCTCTTGGCCGCGATCAGGAACCTGGGTGGTCATGACATTCCGACCCTGCTCGAGGCCTTCGCGCAGATCGACGACTCTCGTCCTACCGCGGTCATCGCCTACACGATCAAGGGATTCGGGCTGCCGAGCTCCGGCCATCCGCAGAATCACTCGGCGCTCATCGACGAGGCCGAGTATTCGGCATTGGCCGAACTCAGCGGCCAGGATCCGCAGTCGCCGTGGTCGCGGTTCGACTCCGACACCCCCGCCGGTCAAGTCGTGGCCGAAGCCGCACAGCGACTGGCCCGGCCTGAATTCGCGCCGGCCGCACCGGTCGAGCTTCCCCGCGATCTGGAACGGAGGCACAAAGGGACCTCGTCCTCGCAGTCGGCGCTCGGTCGGGTCCTCATGGACCTCAGTCGGCAATCGCCGGAGACAGCACGCAGGGTCGTGACCGTCAGTCCCGATGTGTCATCGACGACCAACCTCGGCGGATGGGTCAACAAGGTCGGTGTGTGGAGCGCGGACGCGGCACAGAACTGGTTCGCCGACGATGCGGAGACGATCCTGCAGTGGAACGAATCGGCACACGGCCAGCACATGGAGCTCGGCATCGCCGAGACCAACCTCGTCGGACTTCTCGGCGAATTGGGTGCGACGTGGAGCCGCTGGGGCGAGCCGCTGTTCCCGATCGGGGTGATGTACGACCCGTTCGTCAATCGGGCGCTTGAGCCGTGGACGTTCGGCATCTATGCCGGTGGCCAGTCGATTCTCGTCGGCACTCCATCCGGAGTGACGCTGGCTCCGGAAGGCGGGGCGCACCAGTCGATCACCACTCCGTCGACGGGCATCGAGGTGCCGGGGCTGGTCACGTATGAACCGGCCTTCGCGCAGGACGTCGAATGGTCGCTGCTGCACGCGATGTCGCTCATGGGAAGGCCCGGCGGCGAATCGGCCTACCTGCGCCTGTCCACTCGCGCCGTCGACCAGAGTTTGGCCCGCGTTCCCACGGATCCTGCCGCTCGGGAGCGTCGCCGGCAGCAGGTCATCGCCGGGGCCTACCGGCTCAGGTCCTCGACCCGACCGGTCGTGCAGCTCGTCGGAATGGGCGCTCTCATGACCGAGGTGCTCGCGGCGGCCGATCGACTCGCCGAGATGGGAATCGAGGCCGAGGTCGTGTGCGTGACGAGCCCCGGTCTGCTCTATCGTGCGCTGAGATCTGGGCAGCGCCGTTCTCCAGCCATGGAGTCCGCTGGAGGGTCTGCCGCTGGTGGGAATGGTTGGGTTCTTGATCAGGTGTTCCCTGCCTCGAACGCGGTGCCCATGGTCACGGTCCTCGACGGCCACCCGCACACGCTGTCATTCCTCGCGACGGTCAATCAGGTCGAACATGTGGCGCTGGGCGTGAGCACCTTCGGGCAGTCGGGCGACATTGACGATGTCTACCGCTATCACGGCATCGACACCGAATCGATCGTCTTCGCGGCGCTCGATGCAGTCCGCAGCTGAGCGGCACCTCAGCAGGTGTGGTGGCCTGACCGCGGGAAATAATCCTCCCGCGGTCATCGTTGCAGGAAGCAGGCAACCCGACCCTGAGCCGATAGAGGACCATCATGACGCAGCAGCTGCAGATCCCCGGCACCGACCTCACCATCTTCCCCATCAATCTGGGGACGAACACCTTCGGGTGGACCGCTGACGAAGTCGGATCACACGCCGTGCTCGACGCGTTCGTCGCCGCCGGCGGCAACTTCCTCGACACGGCCGAGTCCTACCCGGCATGGGTGCCCGGGAACACCGGGCGAGAGTCCGAGACCATCATCGGCACCTGGCTCGCCGCCCGCGGGAACCGGGACAAGGTCGTCATCGCGACGAAGGTCGGTGACCATCCGGATCACAGGACACAGGATCCTGAGTACATCCGCACCGCCATCGATGCCTCCCTCGAACGACTCCAGACAGACTACGTCGACCTCTACTACGCCCACCGCGATGATGAGGTGACCCCCATCGCCGAGGTGGCCCGAGTCTTCGATGAGATCGTGTGTGCCGGTCAGGCCAAGCATGTCGCCGTCTCCAACTATTCGAAGGACCGTCTGGCCCAATGGCTGGCCGTGGCAGAGCAGGAGAACCTGGCCACACCCGTGGCGATCCAACCTCAGTACAGCCTCGTGTTCCGCCGCGACTACGAGGCCGAGCTGCAGCCGCTGGCCGATGAGCACAACCTCGGCGTCTTCACCTACTTCAGCCTTGCCGCAGGATTCCTCACCGGAAAATACCGTACGGAGGACGATCTCGAGGGAGCCAGCCGGGGCGGTCTGGTGCAGGGATACTTCAACGCCGATGGCCTCACCGTCGTCGATGAGCTGGTTGCCGTGTCTGAAGTCCATGACGCGGCACCGGCAACCGTTGCGCTCGCCTGGCTGCTGGCCAAGGGAGTCACCGCCCCGATCGTCTCGGCGCGCACACCCGAACAGCTCGATGCCCTGATGGCGGCCCCGGACCTTGATCTCAGTCCCGTGGAGCTCTCGCGCCTCGATCGGGCTTCGTCTCCCTTCGCCTGAATGTGACACCATCCGCACTGGTGGCCCGCCTTCGCACCTCCGCGGAAACGTCTATGCTGACCCGGCGACCATATCCGGTCCCGCGCCATAGGCGCGCAGGGCAACCTTGGAGACGTGCATGAGGAAGTCAGCCGTGGGCATCCGCTCCGGCACGGGGGTGTGCACACGCTGAACCAGGGCTTCGGTGATTCCGCCGACGATGATGAGGCTAGTGAGGCCGCCGTCGTCGCAGCGCGGCGACGCTCCAGGCAGCGACAGATCGAACGTCGAGGCCACGCGTGTGAACGCGACATCGACCGCGGCTGCAAGCATGCGCATCGTTTCACGCCGCCTCGCCTCGAGTGACTCGTTGACACCGACGGCCTCAATTTCGAGGACGCGAGCCTTGCGCTCATCGGCGAGCATCGGCATGAGCGCGGCGGAGACGATGCGCACGGTCGTGTCGAGGAGGTCTGATTCGGCCGGGATCGTCAATGACGTCATTGCCTCGCCGATCTCCTCGTTGAGGACGATGTAGAGCTGTTCGAGCAGCGACTCCTGCGCCGACAGCGACTCCTGCTGCGCATCCGATCTGCGGGCAGGGAAGAGTTCGTAGAAGGACCGACTCGAGACCCCGGACTCGTGACACAGTGCCTGGATCGACGTTCCGCGAAAGCCCAGCGTTCCGTACAGTTTGAGGGCGGCCTCAAGAAGCCTTTCCCGGCGGGCCCCATCACGGTCGGTTCGTGAAGTCCCACGCCACAGTCCCGTGGCGGACGTGCCGGAGATTTCGGCGGGCCGTGCAGAATCTCGAAAGTTCATGACTCCAGTGTAGTGAAAATATTGATTTTCAATGGCAGTATTGTGACATGCCTTACAGTGTCAGACAGAAACATCGAGCCCCGGCGGTCACCGAGGAGATCGCACCGAACCCTGCACTGCCGCGGGTGTGCATCATCGGCGCCGGAGCCTCGGGCCTCGCCGCGGCCAAGGCCCTCTACACAGCTGGAGTTCCCTTCGACTGCTTCGAGAAGGGCACTGAATTCGGTGGCAACTGGCTCTACGACAACCCCAACGGTGTCAGCGCCTGCTACGAGACCCTGCAGATCAACACCTCGTGCCCCCGCATGGCCTTCTCCGATTTCCCGATGCCAGCCGACTACCCCGATTACGCCAGTCACGACCAGGTCCATGCCTACTTCCGCGACTACGTCGCCCACTTCGGCTTCGGCCACACGATCACCTTCACCACCGAGGTGACCCATGTTCGACGAGGTGAACACGGTGGTTGGGATGTCGACATCTGTTCCACCAACGCCTCTTCCGCTGATGCCGGCATCGCCGCCGAACCTGACGAGACTGCGTCGACCCAGACCCGCCATTATGGCGCCGTGATGGTCGCCAACGGCCATCACTGGGATGCGCGTTGGCCCGAGCCCGAGTACCCGGGTCGCTTCGACGGCGAGCAGATCCACGCCCACGACTACCGCAGCGGAGACCAGCTCGAGGGTCGCGATGTTGTGGTCGTCGGTGCAGGCAACTCCGCGCTGGACATCGCCGTCGAGGGATCTCACCGGGCGCGCAGCGTCAACCTCTCGATCCGCCGCGGCCAATGGGTGCTGAAGAAGACTCTCTTCGGAATGGCCGCCGATCAGATCGCCCTGCCCAGCTGGGCGCCCTGGTGGGCCACGAGCGCTCGCCTGCGCATCGCCGCGATGCTCTCCGGGGGACTGCGAAAATACGGTCTGCCCACTCCGCCCCATGCACCGGGCCAATCGCATCCGGTGCAGTCGGACGCCATCAGGGACCGCCTCGGTGCCGGTGCGATCACAGTGAAACCGAGCATCGAACGACTCGAGAGTGATCGGGTGGTGTTCACCGATGGAAGTGAGGCACCGGCCGATCTCATCGTGTGGGCGACAGGATATCGGGTGAACTTTCCCTTCTTCGATCCGGAACTCATCTCTGCCGAGGGCAATGACCTGCCGCTGTTCAAGCGCATGATCCACCCCGATCGACCCGGCCTGTTCTTCATCGGTCTCCTCCAGCCGATCGGTGCCGTCATGCCGCTGGCCGAAGCACAGAGCAGACTGGTCGTCAAAGCGCTCACAGGCGAGTACGAACTGCCGAGCCGGCAGGACGTGACCCGCCGAATGCACGAGGACGATCGGAGGAACAAACGAGCGTTCTACGATTCGCCCCGGCACACGATGCAGGTCGACTTCGATCACTATCTGTTGGAACTGGAGCGCGAAATGCGCAGAGGAAAGGTGGCGGCGTGAGCCGAACACGGACATTGACAGGCCGAGTCGTGGCGATCACCGGTGGGGCCCACGGCATCGGCCGAGAGATCGCAGCGACGTTCACAGCTGCCGGGGCACGAGTGGCCATCGGTGATATCGACCTCGACGCCGCCCGGGAGGCCGCTGCGGAGCTGGGAGTCCACGCCAGCAGACTCGACGTCACGGACCCGGATTGCCAGAACGCGTTCCTGGCCGAGGTGACAAGGGAGCTCGGCCCCATTGACATCTACGTCGCCAACGCGGGGCTGATGTGGGTCGGGTCCTTCACAGATGAGCCCGCCACCGCGACGCGGGCGCAGATCGAGGTCAACCTGCTCGGAGTCATCAACGGCATCAAGGCCGTGGCTCCAGGCATGCTGGCCCGGGGGCGGGGTCACCTCATCACCGTGGCCTCAGCAGGCTCCATCCTCCCCACCCCTGGTGAGGCCAGTTATGCTGCGACGAAGCACGGTGTCCTCGGTTACCTCAAAGCGGTGCGCGCGGAGATGCGCGGAACGGGTGTCCACGTCACATCGATCATGCCCGGCGTCGTCGACACAGCTCTTGCCGCAGGTACTTCGAGCGGGGCAGCCAAACTGCTCACTCCCACCGAGGTGGCCCGGGCCGTTGTGAGAGCCGCCGCCCGGCCCCGCTTCGAGGTGACCGTTCCGGCTTTCATCGGCCCAGCAGTGCGAGTCGTGAATCTCCTGCCGAGACCGATCCACGACCGGATCTGCGCCGCCCTTGTGCCCAACCAGCTCCAGGCGCGCAAGGATCAGCGTCGGGACTACGAAGCGGGATTCACTGGCTCGCAGCGGTGATCTCTTCAGCCGATGAGCGGACCTGTGAGTTCAAGGCCGCGGTCCTTCAGACGACTATCGCGGCGATGAACATCGCCAGCTGGTGGAGTCGACGACGAGCAGTGCCCGGCCGCCTGAAGAGGGCTATGAGTGACGTCTGCGCGTCTCAGACGGCTTCTCTCGATGTCGCTGGGCGTAGTCCGCGGCGAAACGGCCCAGGTGGGTGAACCCGAATCGTCGAGCCACCTCGGAGACGGAAGAGTCGCAGGGGCTCGACTCTCGAAGTGCTTCGGCCACTCGGTCCAGGCGGACAGTCTTGAGGTACTTCATCGGTGAGAGATCCAGCTCTCGTCGAAACGACAATTGCAACGACCGCCCGCTGACGCCTGCATATCGGGCGAGGGATTCAAGTGTCAGCGCCTCCTCCGGAATCGCATGAATGAGATCGACGCCCCGGCGAAAGGCCGAAACGGATGCCGGCGACGTCCCGTGCAGCTGCGGACGCAGTGAATGTTCGCCGGTCCACAGCAGGCCGACGACGGTCTCTTCGACGAGGTGATCGATGAGCAGAGGACCGGTGTCTTCTCTTTGGGGCAGAGTCAATAGGAGGCGCACCGCTTGCATCCACGCGGCTCCATCACCCCTATCGATCGTCATCGGCAGTTCGAAGTCGATCGGTGAGCACACCTGGGTGCCGAGGTATTGCGCAGTGATGCGCTCGAATGCGGATCGTTCGATCTTGACGGTGAACATTGTGCAGGGAGAGTCCCAGCCGCTGAATGCCGTATCGACATCGGGCCTGTAGACGGCGCACCGTGATCGGTTTGCCACGATGGCGTTTGAACCTGCCGACGTCCGGAACGAACCGTTCAACGCGATATTCACCTGGTAGGCGTCTTCGTAAGGGCCGGTCTCGACTGTGACTGGAGCTGTATACTTCAGCGTCCCGATCGACAAAGGGCCCACCTTGGTCGCCGTTGCCCGCATCTCGAATCGAGAGCCGATTCCCCGAATGCGCAGCTGGTGCGGGTAGTAGAGCTCGGTGCCGACTTCCCGTGCCTCTTCAGGCGATTGCCCGCGCAGCCGCCTCGGCGACAGATCGAGGTCCGGGCTGCGGTCGGCTGAGCTGTCGTTCATCTCAGATCGCTGTCAGCTCGCTGACCCGGTGGAAGCCGCGACCGTAGTAGACCAGCCCCTCTGCGTCATCCCTGACTCGGATCGAGTCGATTTCGACGAAGAGCACGGAGTGGGTGCCCTGTGTCATTGTGCTTTGGATGTGGCCGACGAGGGCGACCCGAGCGTCTTTGAGGGTCGGTGCGGTGGTGTCGTCATCCCAGATGTCCCACGCGAACCGGTCCTCCATCGGAACCTTGGTCGCCCCGGAGAAGTGACGAGCCAGTTCGCACTGCTCGGCGGCCAGGACGTTGATCGCCACCACTCCGTTGCTCGTGAAGACGTCATGGGCAGCACTGCGCTGGTTGACACACACGAGCACTGTGGGCGGAGAGTCCGTGACCGAGCAGACCGCGCTGACCGTGATGCCGAGTTTTCCGTGGTCTCCTTCGGTGGTCACGATATTCACGGCCGCGGCCAGGTGCGCCATCGCCTGACGGAACTGCTGCTGGACGTCGTTGAGGTCGTTCATGACTCTTCTCCTCCTGATAGTGCGAAATCGACGATGGTGGCCCCGCCCGTGGCATAGTTGCCCACATCTGCGGCGACATCCTGTCCTACCGGTGAGGCCATTGCGCTTGCGAAGGTGCCCTTGTCGGGGAATTCTGCTTCGAAGATCGCGAAATAGGGTGAATTGCCGTCTTCATCCGCGGTGATGTCGACTGAGTACGACCAGCTCAGCATTCCGGGCAGCTGCTTGGCGAGCGGCAGATGGGTCGTGGTGTAGTAGTCGATGAACGCGGCCCGGTCGGTGGGCTCGGGGTAGAGGACGAGAAGTTTGTGCATGGTCGGCTCCAGTCTTGGGATCGATTCGGTGAGTGCGGGAATCAGGCAGAAGTGCGCTCAATGGCCGCGTCCACACGCTCTTCACTGGCCAGCAGATCAATCTGACGGATCGGGTGGTTGAAGTTCTCGGTGAACTCATCTGTCAGCTCCTGGTTGTTGACCATGGCGCTGAAGAGCTTCGGGATCTGCGGAAGGGTGGGCGTGTGGATGATTGTATTGAGCCAGTCGTTGGCGGCCTCGAGGCGTTCATTGCGACGGGCTGCCACCTTCTTCATGAAACGTTCGTCGAAGACATCGTCTTCGATGATCGCATCGCCGACGACTCGAGCTGAATAGGCGGTTGAGTTCGCGCCCTGTGCTTGTACAGGGTCCATGGTCAGGTGCACGTCGCCCAATGCCAGAAGGAACTTGCCGTTGGGGAGGCGAGCGTAGTCTTCGCGCATCACCGGAGTGAATGCACCCTGGAGGATGTCTTTGTCTGAGTCGGACTGGAGGCGGAATTCGTCGTGGTCGACTCGGTCGTAGACGGTGGGGTGATGCTCCTTGAGCATGTCGAGCGTGAGCTGGCGGTAGGCCTCAGGATCATCCGCATAGCGCTGATCGGTGAGCGGTTCCTGTGCGCCGCCGGGCACGCTTTCGAACAAGAGGGCCATGACATCGCCGGAGAACGACCACATCGGAATGGCAAGGAGCTCTCCGACGCCGGGAACCACGCTGACCCCGACCCCGTTCGGATCGCAGCGTTCGACGCCCTTCCAGAACCCCACCGCAAGTTTGCGCTGAGGGCGATCGTAAGGTGACCTGTCTGCGCGTTTGGGGAACATTGCGCCGATTTCGCCTTTGCCGGTCGAGACCACGACCAGATCGTGGACTTCGCTGAGGTCCTGGATGTCGGGGACTGCAAGATCACGATATTCGATGACGCCGCCGCGGTCGGTGAAATCCTTCATCAGCCGGGGCAGATAGATTCGATAGTCCAGCGTCCGTGAGGGTGACGCGAACTGACCCTGGAAGGTCCGTTCCTCGCCCCAGCCGTTGTAGTGGTAGTGGTGGGTGTAGTAGTACTGGTCCTCGGTCCAGTGGTTGATCCCGAGGTCCTCTTCCAGCTCGAGAGTCACGTGCATATGGGCGACACTGTTCATCACCTTGCCATCGGCCACCTCTTCGGCTGTGCGGTTGGTGTAGATGGTCGTGGCGATTCCATGCTGCCGCAGCTGCAGACCCAGGTGGAGTCCGGCAACTCCTGCGCCGATGATCCCGATGCTCTTCATCATTCATTCCTCTCGGATGGACGTCGATGTCCGACAGTAGATTCGTGCGTGTTCGCATATCGAGCACATTGAAAGTTTCTGCTCTCTATGTGAGCAATGAATCTACCGAAAGTGGCGTACCGCACACAATGGTGCCAGGGATAAAGCTGGCATCTTTCGCAAAACGGATAGTGGAGGTTCAGGCCATCGACGCGGTCATCGGCCAAGGACGCGAGCAGTCAGAGCTGCCAATCGTTCGCGGGAGACGTCAGGCGTTCGCTGTATATCCGCAGTTCGTTGACCATGAGCTGCACGTCTTTGTCGCCCACAGGGAACAGGAGGGAAAGACTGGCTTCCTGTCCGTCGGGCATTCTCACGGGAGCGGCGAGGGCTTCGAGTCCGACGAACGGTCTCCCCTTGGTGTGAACGTAGCCCGTCTGCCTGGCCAGTGCCACCTCGTCGGCATCGTGCTCACTGTGCTCCTGCAGGGACAGGATCGCCAGGCCGGGCGCGCTGTTGTCCACTGGGAAGCGACTGCCCGTTCGCACAGCGACAGAGGCAGGGCTCTGCCCCGGTCGGGTCGATGACAGGACGACGGCATCGTTGCGCTGTCGCGCGCAGAAGATCGCCGTCGCCGAGGTGACATTCGACAGTTCCTGCAGGACCGTCGTGATTTCGATTTCGACGTCGCCGATTCCAGATTTTGCCAGGGCAGTCATGCCCAATCCGACCCGGAACCGTCCGTCTTCATTGCGCGTGACGAGAGAATAGTCCTCCAGGGTACGAAGAATTCGATAGACGATGGACCTGTGCAGGTCGAGCTCCGCGGCGAGTTCCCTGCTGGTGCGCTGTCGTCCATCGGCAAGGAGCTGAAGCGCGTCGAGGGCCCGCTCCAGCGTCTGGGATCGAACTCCGCGGCCGGGCTTGGGCGCGGGATCGGTTTCGTTGCTGCTCACGCGTCTGCCCTCCTCTACGGCCTCGGATGTTCATCCTATCCGAACGGAATCGCGAGGAGGGCGTACGTGCCGATCTGCTACTGTCCCGGCGCAGTGATGCCCTCGACCGTGGAGCCGATCAGGGCGGCGGCTGCACGCTCGGCGATCATGATCGTGGGCGCATTCGTGTTGCCGGTGGGCACCTGCGGCATGATCGAAGCATCGGCGATCCGCAGGCCAGCCAGTCCGTGGACCTTGAACGACTGCGGATCGACGACGGCAGCATCATCCTGACCCATTCGGCAGGTGCCGACCTGGTGGTGGTAGGTGACCACAGATCCTCGGACATAGTCTTCGAGATCCTCATCGGCGACCTCGGGGCCGGGGAAGATCTCGGTCGGCTTCCACGCTGACAGCGCCTCGGCGCGTCCGATCTCCCGGCACTGCTTCACCGAGGCTACGAGGGCGTCGACATCGGCCTGCTCAGTCAGCACATTCGGGTTGACCAGCGTCGGGTCCTGCGGGTTCGGTCCGCTGAGAGTGACCTCGCCACGGGACTCGGGACGAACGATCCCACCTTGGAGGGTGAACGCGTTGTCCGGGCCCGACTGCACATTCGGCGCGGAATCCTGGGCATACATCGGTACTGAGAAGAACAGTGGTTGGGTGTCGGGCACCGGAAGGTCAGGCTTCGATTTCCAGAACAGATGCACCTCGGCGGGGGCGATCTCACCCATCGGCACGGGCTCGGAGCCGGTGGTGAAGATGACCGGGGAGAGCCAATGATCCTGGAGGTTCTTGCCCACCCCTGGCAGGTCGTGGATGGGATCGACTTCGACCTCGCGCAGCTCTTCGGTAGGGCCGATGCCGCTGCGCAGGAGCAGCTCGGGTGAGGCCAGCGCACCGGACGTGAGGATGACCTCCTCGGCGGTGATCGTGCCCACCCGTCCGCGGAAGTCCACCTCGACCCCGGTGATCTGCTTGTCGTCGGCGATGAGCCGGCGTGCGTGCGTCGACGTCAGGATCGTGAGATTCCCATCGCCGAGGCGGGGCTTGAGGTAGGCGCGCCAGGTGTTCAATCGCTTGCCGTCGCGGACGTTGAGTTGGATCCGGGAGATGCCCTCGACGCTGCCGGAGTTGTAGTCCGGGTTGTAGCTCAGACCGATCTGCTCACCGGCGGTGACCATGTCCTCCTGGATGGGATTGCGCTCGTAGCCGATGCGCACGTCCATGGGCCCGTCCGTGCCCCGATTGTCCGTGAGTTCGCCGTCATAGTTCTCGATGGCCTTGAACACGGGCAGGACTTCGTCCCAGGACCAGCCAGGGCAGCCCGATTCCACCCACTGCTCGTAGTCCCAGGCATCGCCGCGAACCCAGATCACAGCATTGAGCGCGTTCGATCCGCCGAGGACCTTTCCGCGGGGCAGGTGGATCTTGCGATTCATGGCCGCCGGCTGTGGGGTCGTGTAGTAGTCCCAGTCCTGTTTCGAATGCCAGATCAGGCCGAGGGTGTTGAGGTGATCGATGTTCGGGTTCGTCTCATCTCCGCCGGCCTCGATGAGGCAGACCTTCTTGCCTGCATCGATGAGTCTGCGGGTGATCACGCACCCGGCAGATCCGGCGCCGACGACGACATAGTCGAAGCGTTCGTCGGGCAGGTCGGTCGGGAAGGTCTCGCTGTGCTCGGTGATCGAACCTGTTGGGCTGACTGCGTTGTCTGCTGCGGTGGTATTCATGACGTCAGAATAGAGACCTGTCTCACGCTGCAACAGGGGGCGGAGCGGAACTCTGCACGCACAGGCAAGCAGGGACACTGCGTGTGCGCGGAGGGTCAATTCGGTACGCGAAGCGCGGACGCCCACACCGCCTTCTGCTGTGAGCACCTATAGTGGCGTTCGGAACATCCACTCACTCAGCGCAGCTCTGACACGCAGGGCAGGAGGAACACATGCTTTTCTTGGCACGCATGGACGTCGTATTCCCCGAATCGATGACCGACGAGACCAAAGCCGATTTCCAGGTCAGGGAGAAGGCCTATTCTGCCGATCTTCAGGAACGCGGAATCATGAAGGGCATCTGGCGAGTGGTTGGGGAATACTCGAACTACTCGATGTACGAGGTCGATGACCTCGACTTCCTGCACGCGACCTTCCAAGGCTTCCCGATGTTCGCCTATATGAACGTCAAGGTCACGCCCTTGGCGAAGCACCCCAACGCAACCACGGATGATTTCTTCGGCGAACTCTGAGGCTCACGTTCCGTGAACCAGGCGACCTTCGAAATAGGTTGTGAGGACCGTGGTCTCATGCAGATGGGCGGGATCAGCGGTGAACAGGTTCCGGTCCAGGACGATGAAGTCGGCGGACATTCCGGGGCGCAGCATTCCGGTGACCTCACCCAAGCCCATTGCGTGAGCTGGGTTGCGGGTGAATGCTGAGATTGCCTGTTCGACGCAGAGCGCCTCGCCGGGGTTGAGTTCTCCTGCCACCGCAGGGTCCGGGTTGGCTCGGGTGATCAGGGTTGCCAGCCCGGTCCACGGATCCGGAGTCGGAGCAGCGCAGGGCCAGTCGGAACCACAGGAGACCTGTGCGCCGGAGTCGATGAGCCGACGCAGCGGCCAAGAACGTTCGAAGGTCTCGGCTGACACCTGCTTGGCCATCGATTCTTGCATCACCGAGGGGAACCACAGGTACGGAGACGCGTCGGGGACTACTTGCAGCTCGGCAAAACGAGCCAGATCATCGTCGTGGACATACTCCACGTGCGCAATGTGGAACTTCGTCTCCCAGCCACGTTCACGTCTCACCGTCTCCACGGCGTCGAGGATCATCCGGACAGCACCGTCGCCGGTGGCATGCAGCTTCGCGCTGAGGCCACGGTCGGCCAGGGAGAGCAGCGAAGCGACGAGCTCTTCGCGGCCCCAGAGCGGTTCGCCGGTGAAGGTCGGATCATCCCCGGGGTGGTGGCACTGGTACGGAGTGAGCAGTGCCGCGGTGCGAGTCATCGGGACGCCGTCGAGCACGTATTTGGCGAAGGTCGGATGCAGATGAGCCGTGTGGTTCGCGTCTCCGACCCGATAGAGCTCTTCGCCGGTGATGCCCTCTTCCAGAAAAGGCTGTGCAGGCATCGAGGCCACCACGTGGGCGGTCAGTATTCCGGCTTCGTCGAGGACGCGCAACGTGGTCAGCGCGTAGTCCATCGTTGCAGATTCCTGTACAGCGGTGACTCCGAACGAATTGAGAGTCTGTACTGCGGTGCCGATAGCCCGTGCATGGAAGTTCGCGACGTCGCTGATCGACTCCAGCACTGCTGCCTCGGCTGCGCTGCAGGCCAGCTCGGTCAGGACGCCATTGTGCAGACCGGCCCTGTCTCGGACATACGTTCCGCCCTCTGGATTCGGTGATCCCTCGGTGATGCCGAGGATCTCGAACGCGGCAGAGTTCACCCATCGGTTGTGCATCGTGTCATCGCGCAGCAGCACGGGATGCCCTTCTGCTGCATCATCGAGGGTCAGCAGGTCCTGGTGGGTGAGATCGTCCATGACGGTTGAGCCGACGATACCGCCGACCACCCATTGGCCGGGCTCGAGCTCCGCTCGCCACTGTCTGACCTTTGCCGCAATCGCGGCGACATCGTCGCTGGGCAGCACCTGGAGTTCGAATGCGAGCTGGCGCCCGCCGAGGCCGAGGTGAGCGTGCACGTCGACCAGACCGGGCATCGCGAACTGACCATCGAGATCAACCACCCCGGCGTCGGCGGTCACCGATGAACGAACCTCGTCGAGGGTTCCGACCGTGCCGATCCTGCCGTCTTCGACAGAGAAGGCCTCGGCCCATGGGCGTTCGGGGTCGCTGGTGTAGATGGGGCCGTTGGTGACGATGAGTGTGGTCATGCCGACAGGCTAATGACACGGCTCGGGTCGCGACACACCCTGGGCGCAACTGTGCGCGAACTGGCAAGCCGAGGGGGCCGACCTGCGTGGAAAATCAAGTTCACCCCACCTCGGCGAAACATTCGATCAGCGTGGTCCGGAGGGTCGCGTCCGTGCATTGACGACGAGCAGCACCAACAGGACGAGGCACAGGCCGGCGATCATCGCACTGGCGACGCTGACTGCTGAACCCAATGTGCCGGCGGTGGCAAGGGCGCCCATGCCGATGGCCGTCGCAGCTTGGAGTACATAGGCTGCCAAGTAGAGCAGAGACAGAGTCCCGCCGCGGTGGTGGGCAGGAACTGCTTGGTTGATCACCCCGAGCCCGCCGGTGAACGCAAAGGCGTAGGCGACTCCGCCGACGAAGCACCAGGCCAGGAACAGTTCGATTGAACCGAATCCCGCCGCCGCGGCCATGAGGCTCAGGCTGACGAGCGTCAGCAGTGCACCCATCAGTACCGAGGTACCTGGTCGGACACGTGCGAGCAGGAGACCGGTGACGCCGATGGCTGCCGAGGAACATCCGAGCAGGGCTCCCACCGTTGCCGCATTGGTGGTGTGGGTGAATTGGCCGATCATGTGCGAGCCGAGTGAGAGGAAGATCGCTCCCACGCAATAGGCGAGAGAGACCGACAGTGCTGCGATCGAGAAGCTGCCGCGCTGTCCGGGGGCGAGACGCAGGGTCTGGGGCCGCCACCGGCGTGATTCCGAGGGGCGGTCGTCCGGGGTCAGAATCAGCGCGACGACAGCGGTCACGGCCAGGCCCATCAGGAGGATGTAGCTCCAGAACAGGGGCATGGGGAAGTACCGAGCGAAGACGCCGCTGAGCACAAGCGCCAGGGTGAGTCCGGCTGCGGTCGACACGGTTGCCAGAGAGCTGGCGAATCGGGCGTTGCCGGTCGTGTTGTTCTCTACTAGGGACGCCGTCGCGGCCCCCATCGCCAGTCCGGAACCTGCGCCCTGGAGCACGCGTCCGACAAACAGGAACGCGACGTTCGGGGCGATGGCGAAGGCGACGGCCGACGCCGCGATCATGGCCACGCCCCACACCATCACCAGCCGTCGCCCGAACTGATCCGACAGATTGCCGAAGAGAGGGAGGGTGACGATGAGTGCCAGCTGATAGGTGGCGAACACCATTGTGATCAGGGCTAGGCTCAATTCCCACTTCTGGGCGTACAACGGGTAGAGAACGCTCGGAGCTCCGCTCGACCACAGCACCAGAGCGAGCACCGACGCCGAGGTCCAGAAGGCTCCCGCCCTGCCTAGCCTGCTCGCTGCCGGCATCAGTCGTCGGCGTCGAGGTGGGAGCGAACCGCCACGGCGAAATCGTCAACGTGCTGGAACACGCCGCCGTGCCCGGATCCGGGGTAGATGATGAGCGTGCTGCCGGGGATGCGAGCATGCAGATCGCGCGACACAGCGATGGGGCCATCGCGGTTCATGATCCTCTCGCGCAGCCGGGCCAGAAGGGATCGCAGCATATCCCAATAGATGTAGGTCCCACCTGCCGGGTGGTCGATTCCGGCACCGCCGGAAGGGCCGGTGCCGGCCAGGACGATGCGGCGAGTTGGTGTCGAGGTCCAAACGGTCGGACTCTGCTGAGCGGACTTCTCATCCATGAGTGGTCACCGAGTTCGGGTCGGTGGTGACGAGGACCTTGCCGCGTGTTCCACCGGCGAGGACATCGTCGAGTGCCGTC
This sequence comes from Brevibacterium sp. RIT 803, assembly GCF_016892625.1. GTDB lineage: Bacteria > Actinomycetota > Actinomycetes > Actinomycetales > Brevibacteriaceae > Brevibacterium. The sequence continues at coordinate 479,466 of NZ_JAFEMW010000004.1, read as the reverse complement.
TGAGCCTGGTCGAAGGCGCGTACATGATCGATGATCGGGCGCAGGACCCCATCGTCGGCGAGTTTCGCCACTTCCTGCAGGGCGGCTCCGTCGGGAGTGATGAACAGAAACCTGTATGTGACTCCGAGGCGGCGCGCTCTGCGGCGCACACGTGCACTCATGGCCCTGATGGCCAACCGAACTACCCGGTTGACGCCGATGCGGCGCGCGAACACCGGCTCGGGTGGTCCCGTGATTCCGATGGCTGTGCCGCCGGGTCGCAGCACCTCAAGCGAATTCAGGAGTGTGGTCCCACCCTGAGTTTCGAGGACGAGGTCGAGTGACGTGCCGCCGAGTCGCTGGGCAAGGTCGTCGCGCGTGTAGTCGATGACGATGTCTGCGCCGAGTTCTCGAGCGGCATCGATGTTCTTCGTCGAGACAGTGGTGGCGACGGTGGCCCCCAGATGCTTGGCGAGCTGGATCGCAACAGAGCCGACACCTCCGGTGCCGCCGTGCACGAGAACCGTATCGCCCTGCGCCGTGTGCCCCATGTCCACCAGGGCCTGCCATGCGGTGAGTGCCGCGACAGGGAGGCCGGCAGCCTCCGACAGACTCAGCGATTGAGGCGCGCGCGCCACATCGCGAGCATCGACGGAGACGAACTCCGAAAGAGTCCCTGCGGCGAAGAGACCGACATATCCATACACCTTCTCGCCCACGGTGATATCGGTGACAGCGGAACCGGTCTCGACGACGATCCCTGCGAACTCACCGCCCATGACCTTCGGAAGGTCGATGGGGAAGAGGAGTTTGAACTCGCCCGCCCGGAGCCTCTCATCGGCATGGTTGAGGCCTGCGGCGACCATACGCACCAGTACTTCATGGGGTGCGGGGATCGGAACGGGCATCTCGGTCTGCCGAAGTGCGGAGCCGTACTTTTCGAGGACGAAGGCTTTCATAGTGAGCTCCTGGCAGCATAGGTGATTACATTCTGTTACCAGTAGTACTCTAGAGCTATCCAGTAACACTTTGCAATCACTTCGGAGTTCCCATGATCACCACTCCACGATCGAATTGTCCGATCAACCGCGCTCTGGAGATGCTCGGCGACCAGTGGAGTCTGTTGATTCTGCGCGATATCGCGATGCACGATCGTCGTTCGTTTCGGGAGCTGGTCGCAGGCAGCGATGAGGGGATCAGTGCGCCGGTGCTGTCTCGCCGGCTGGCCGACCTGACTGCGGCCGGATTCCTCCGCAAGTCGGCAGTCGGTCGCGGCAAGCAGGGTCGGTACTCGCTGACCGAGCGCGGACTCGAGGTCATTCCACTCCTCGTCGAGCTCGGCCGTCTCGGTGCAGCCATCGACCCGAGCACCGCCGGGAATGCTCCTGCATTCGCCGCCGAAGGCTCCGGCAGCCTTGACGACCGTTTGCGCTCTCTGCGCGCTGCGCACCTCTGAAGCCGGAGTCCTGGGTGAGAGCCTCAGCTCTCGCAGCATCCTCCGTCGGATCCCCCGCAGTGTCGACCGGACTCCGGAGCGGGGACGTCGAGGACGGGGGAGCGGTCGAAGAATCCCTCAGGGCGCAGTTTGAACCCGACGGTGTCCACGGGCATGATCGGCCAGTCCTCGACCCGGGGGAAGTGCGTGAGGCCGAAGCTGTGCCACACCACGATGTCCTCACCGTCGACGCTGCGATCGGCGGCAGTCCATGCGGGCAGACCTGCGTGACCGGGATGCTGGTTAGGGAAGTCGCCGGTCGGATAGCGCTCGTCCTCGTGATACTGCGAGACCCATAGTGCCTTTGATGCGAACGTCGCCCGCTTGTGGATCGATGAGTCCTCGGCTGCAAGTAAGGTCGGCAGCCCCGTGGGGTGGAGCTTGTAACCCACGGGTTCGCCGAGGCGGTTGGCCGAGTCCGGGTTCGTCACCACCCAGGTCCGAGCCTTCGACTGATCTGCGTCGCGCTGAGCGGCCAGTTCCGTACCCAGTACGGTGCGTTTGCGGCTGAAGGCATTGCCGCGCGGATTGGACTCCGAGACCGGCAAGCGCACGACGTCCTCCTCCTCGACCCGGCATCTGCCGCCGTCGAGGGCGAAGTCGAGACGCGCCCCGAATAGATGCTGATGGAACGGTGCACCCAGGCCGGGGGCGATCTCCGAGGCGAAGTCACTTGATCCGTTCGGCAGCGCCGAGGTGAAGACCACCCCGGTGGCCTTGGCCTCGAACTCGATCGTGCCGTCGAGGTAGAGGTACCAGTAGAAGCCGTAGTCGTAGTTGCCGACAGTGGTGAAGAAGGAGACGACGAACCTCCGGTTGCGTCTGGTGTAGTCCACTCCCGACCACAGATCCGAATGTTTGGCCAGGATCGAGGCGTCCTCCTCGTGCATGCAGATGCCGTTCTTGATCTGCCTGGGTTCGCCGAGGTTGTTCGCCACCCACGGGGACAGGTACGTGATGTCGCCGAGGCAGTCGCAGCCCAGCTCGAGCGAGTTCGCCCACTGCCCGACGAGGTATTCACCCGTGTCGAAGTAGTTCTGCCAGGACCGCACCGGAGACGGGTCGCCATAGGGCACGACCATCTCTGCAATCGCGGCCCGGTCGAGGATCGTGCGGGTGACCTCGCTGTCGGTGAAGGCGATGTTGTGCAGGATGAGGCCTTCGCGCATGTCGAAGCCGACGTCGAATGACCATTTCTCCCATTCGATGTGATTGCCCTCGGACAGGGTGAAGCTGGGCCCCTCCGGCTGCGTGATCTCGATCGGCTTCTGGGTGGTGCGCACCGGGCCGGTGAGCTTCGGATCCGTGTAGTTTCCGTGCTCGGCAGGCACCGGAACATCCTCGAGATCGAGGATCTGATCGACGGTCCGGTTGGTCACATCGACATAGGCGACGAGGCCGTCGATCGGATGCGCCCAGGCCGAATCGCTCGCGTGCGGTTGGAGGAAAGCGAGGCCACGCAGGATCCTCCGCCCCGATTCCTCGGGGTATTCGAAGACACCGGCCGATAGCGGTGCGACCCGAACCTGTTCGATCGGCAGGCCACGACGGGCGAGGATCTGCTGCCACTTCGGATCCGCTGCGAGGACGTTCTCGACGATCTCGAACTCCTCTTCCATGACCGGGAACTCACCTTCGGCCCTCGAATCCACCTCGGCGACGGAATCGATTCGGGCATGAGTTGCGGACACGATGATGTCGCGGGATGTGCCAGCGGACTTGTCGATGACGAGAGCACGGAAGCGCCGGTTCGCCTCCGCTGCGGTGCGCGTATGACCGCGCACAGGATCGAGCAGTCCGACGTAGGACAAGCGCGCCTCGGTGGGGAAGTGCCCGGCCTCGCGCAGCGCCGAGGTCACGGTTGCGATCTCTGCCTCGGTCGGGAGCGAAAACGGTGTGAGTGCGGTCGGTGTGGAAGGATCGGCGGGAGTGGAATGGCAAGACATATGTGCACCTTCGCAACGTCATTGATGTGTGCTGATTCACTTAATAACCTACGCTTGTAGAAAATAAAGTCAAGGCCGGGACCGGAGGAAGAATGCCTAAGATCGTCGATCACGATCAGCGTCGGCGCGAGCTCGTCGAAGCGACCCTGCGCATCATCGTCGACCAGGGGCTGGCCGGGGCGACGATGCGTGACATCGCCGCAGAGTCCGGATTCGCCAATGGGGTGATCAAGTCCTATTTCGCCTCCAAGTCGGACCTGCTGGCCGCCACCTACCTCTTCGTCTACGAAGCCACGAACCGCCGCGTCGAGCTCTCCACGGCGCACCTGCGCGGCCTTGCTGCCCTGCGGGCCTTCGCGAACGAGGTCCTCCCGGTCACGCCCGAGCTTCACGATGAGGCCCGCGTCGTTCTCTCATTTCTCGCCGAGGTGGCCCAGAGCCCCGATCATGCCCGGACCACCCGCGAGACCATGGCTCAGTGGCGGACTTGGATCCGAGGCTGGCTTCGCCAGGCCGACGACGATGAAGAATTGGCCGCCGAGATCGAGCTTGAGTCTGCAGCCGATGTTCTCCTCACATATCTGCTCGGTGCCCAGACCGCAGCCATCATCGGAGGTGAATCGTTCGACTTCGCAGGTTTTCGCAGGCAGTTCGACCATGTGATTGCGCGACTTTCCAGGTAATCATGACCATATGGTCGGTAAATGCCTGAGAAGCCGTGACTCCCCGCGTGGTTGGGGATAGAGTGGCGCCAAGTGATCGTCGACACAGCAGTCGGTCGTCGGATGTTTCTGAGAAGGACGAAGATGTTACTTGAGAGCACAGCCTCTGATTTCGACGGGTGGCAAGCCCTCGTCTCGGACTCGTTCGTGCCGCTGGACACCGAGCCTGCCCGCCGCGGCGGATTCAGAGGAGCGATCAGCGCCCGCGACTATGACTCCGTCGTCATGTCCCACATCAGCGCCAACCCTCATGCTGTGCTGCGAACCCCGGATCTCATCGGGGCGGATTCACCCGGCAACGCAACCGGGTCCGGCGACGCGGATGGGCTCAAGGTGGGCTCGTCGACGAACTATTACAAGGTCTCACTCCAGCTCAACGGGCATGGACTCCTCATCCAAGATGGTCGAGAAGTGTCTCTGGCGCCCGGTTCCTTGGCGATCTACGACACCTCGCGTCCCTATACTCTGAGCTTCGACTGTGACTTCTCGTCCTACGTGATGATGTTCCCGCAATCGCGGGTGAACCTGCCCACCGACACCGTCGGTCGGCTCACGGCCACCTCGATCGGCGCCGATCATCAGCTCGGCGCCGTTGCCACGCAGATCATCACGCAAGCGGGAGCCATGCTGCCCACGCTCAACCGGTCCGTCGGAATCAGGTTGGCCGGAAACGTCGTCGACCTGCTCACCACCGTCATGGCCGATGAGCTCGCAGAGTCAGACGATGCGCCGGGGGAGAGGCAGCGACTCTGGACGGAGGTCACCGCCTACATCGACGCCAATCTCGCCGACCCGCAGCTGACACCCTCAACGATCGCCGCCGCTCATTTCATGTCGGTACGCACGCTGCATCAGGTATTCGAGGGCAGCGGGGAGACGGTGTCCGGGGAAATCCGTCGTCGCCGAATCGCGGCCTGCCGACACGACCTCGCCGATCCGCAGAAGTCGCAGGTTCCCGTTGCGGCGATCGGAGCTCGGTGGGGCCTGAGCGACCCGGCCCATTTCTCCCGACTCTTCCGCAGCCTGGTGGGATCGCCTCCGGCGCAGTTCCGCCGCAGCGCATTGCGCTGACTCGAGCAATCCACGACGCGGCTTTCTCTGCGCCGAAAGTCAAGAGTCCTGCTTCCAGAGCCAAGACACCGGCAAGGCTGATGAGAGAACCTGACGATACAGCCACTATCGCAAGGGGGATCACATGGGCGTGAATCTCGGCACTGGTAGCGAACCTGACAGCGCATCCCATCAACCGATCAGTTCGGGACTCGACTCCCGCCGCATCGGCACTCTCGCTCTCGTCTTCATGATCATCGCCGCCTCGGCGCCACTGACCGTGGTTGCCGGCGGCGTCCCCAGCAACTTCGCGGTCACCGAACTGCTCGGCATCCCACTGTCCTTCATCGTCCTCGGCGTCATTCTCATTCTCTTCGCCATCGGCTACGCAGCGATGAGCCGGCACGTGCACAACGCCGGTGCCTTCTTCGCCTACATCGCCAAAGGTCTGGGCAAGCCCGTCGGGATGGGCGCGGCCATCACCGCGCTCGTCGCGTACAACTCGATGCAGATCGGCATCGCCGGAATGTTCGGCTTCGTCTTCTCCTCCTTCCTCGATTCGCTGTTCGGTCTGCAGGCGGCCTGGTGGATCTGCGCGCTCATCGCCTGGGTGATCGTCGGTCTCATGGGCATCAGCCGCGTCGACTTCTCCGCGAAGGTCCTCGGCATCATCGTCGGCACCGAATTCCTCATCGTCATCGTCTTCGACGTCGTCGGATTCGCCCACAGCCCCGAAGGCATCACTGCCGACGGGCTGCTGCCCGACCAGCTCTTCGCCCCCGGAGTCGGGGCCGCGCTGGCGTTCTCGATCGCGGCGTTCATGGGCTTCGAGTCGGGCGCGATCTACAACGAAGAGGTCAAGGACCCTCAGCGCACAGCCGGCCGAGCGACGATCATCGCAGTGAGCATCATCGCCGTCTTCTACGCCCTCTCAGCCTGGGCGATGACCGTGGGCGAAGGCGCCTCGAACGTCGTCGGACGCTCCCAGGAGTTCGGTCCCGACCTGATGTTCGTCTTCCTCGGCGAACATACACCGGTCTGGTTCGTCGACCTGTCGAACCTGCTCTTCCTCACCTCGCTGCTGGCCGCGCTCGTGGCCTTCCACAACATCGTCTCCCGCTACTTCTTCGCCCTGGGCCGCGATCGGGTGCTGCCGACGATCCTGGCCACGACGTCGCGGCGTACCGGTGCTCCAGTCGCCGGCTCCCTGGCCCAGTCGGGACTCGCACTCATCGTCATCATCATCTTCGCCATCGTCGGCTCCGGCAGTGACGACCCGCTCTTTCCCGTCGTCACCCTCTTCACCTGGCTGACGAATATGGGCGCCTTCGGCCTCGTCCTCCTCATGGCGTTCACGGCGTTGGCCGTCGTCGGATTCCTTCGGTCGCATTCGAGCGACTACTCACTGTGGACGCGCGTGATCGCACCTGGGCTCTCCGCCATCGGACTGATCGTTCTCTTCGTAGCCATCGTCATCAACTTCAACGTCCTCATCGGTCTCGAGGGCGCCTCGGTGCTCTCCTGGCTGCTGCCGGCCATCGTGCTCGTTCCCGGGATCTTCGGCACTATCTGGGCCCTCGTCTTGAGGTCGAGTCGCCCGCAGCTCTATGCAGGCATCGGCACCGGTGGAAGCCTGGGATGATGACCCTGCCGATCCGCCCCATGAACCATCGACAACCACCGAGATCAGCCAAGTCAACCTCCAGAAAGGGAGAATCATGAGCACCGACGTCACCACTTACGCAGGACTGCTGTCGTCCATCGAGGACCCGAACGGTCGCAAGCTGCTCGACCCCGCCACAGGCGAGGTTGTCGGCCGCACCCGTGAGGGCAGCCCCGCCGACATCGACACCGCTGTGGCTGCCGCCCGCAAGGTCCAGCCCGATTGGGCGGCGCGGAGCTCGCAGGAGCGCAGCGGACTGTTGAATCAGGCCGCCGACGCGATCGAGGCATCCGCCGAGGCCCTGGCGGAACTGCTCTCCCGTGAGCAGGGCAAGCCGCTCAACGGACCCAATGCCCGTTTCGAAGTAGGTGCCTGCGCTGCGTGGCTGCGGGCGAATGCTGCCTTCGAGCTCGACGCCGAAACTCTCGTCGACGATGAGGAGACCCACGCCGAACTTCACTACGCGCCGGTGGGTGTCATCGGCGCTGTGGGGCCGTGGAACTGGCCCATGATGATCTCGGTCTGGCAGTTCGCGCCCTCGCTGAAGATGGGCAACACCGTAGTGCTCAAGCCCTCCGAATACACGCCGCTGTCCGTGCAGGCGCTGGTCGCGGTGGTCAATCAGGTCCTGCCCGCCGATGTGCTGACCGTGGTTCCCGGCGGTGGCGAGGTCGGTGCAGCATTGACCTCCCACGCCGATGTCGACAAGATCATGTTCACCGGTTCGACCAAGACGGGCCAGGCGATCATGGCCTCGGCGGCCGATACTCTGGCCCGTCTGACCTTGGAGCTGGGCGGCAACGACGCGGGAATCGTGCTCGAGAACGCCGATCCTGCGGCCATCGCCGGCGACCTGTTCTGGGGTGCATTCATCAACACCGGTCAGACCTGTGCAGCGATGAAGCGCCTCTACGTGCCCGAATCCCTCTACGACCAGGTCTGCGATGCCCTCGTCGAGGTGGCCAAGCAGTCACCGATGGGAGTGGGCCTGAAAGAGGAGAACGTGCTCGGGCCGCTGCAGAACAAGCAGCAGTACGATATCGTCGCCAAGCTCGTCCAGGCGGCGAAGGACGGTGGAGCTCGAGTCCTCACAGGAGGTGACCCCGCTGCCGATCAGCCCGGTTACTTCTATCCGACCACGCTCGTGGCAGATATCGACAACAACAACCCCTTGGTCGCCGAAGAACAGTTCGGACCAGTTCTGCCGATCATCAGGTACACAGACCTGGAACAGGCCATCGGGTGGGCCAACGAGCTCGAGGTCGGTCTCGGCTCCTCGGTCTGGGGCAGTGACCTCGAGGAATGCAAGAAGGTCGCAGCCCGCCTGGAAGCAGGATCGACGTGGATCAACAAGCACGGTGCCGTGGACCCGCGGATTCCCTTCGGCGGTGTGAAGAAATCCGGCTTCGGGCTCGAATTCGGTCTCGAGGGCCTCAAGCACGTCAGCGTTCCCCACGTGATCAGCTGGTAACTCCCGCCCCGCTAAACCTCCCTGACGTCACTAAACACGCGTGGCGCCGGGGAGGTTTAGTGACGTCGGGGAGGTTTAGCGGGAGGTGCGCTCCTCCGGCAGGATCTCCTGCACGATCTCGACCACCCTTGCCAGGGCCTCCGAGGGGTTATTGCGCCTCCAGCCCAGCGCGAGGGTGAACGCATCCCCACCTTCGGCGAGGCGAACATAGGTGACGCCGTCGATGCGGATGTGATCTGAGGATTCGACGACAACCGCGATTCCGACCTGCGCACCGACGAGTGCGAGCAGGCTGTAGGGATCGGGGGCCTCCTGAGTGATGTGGGGGAGGAACCCGGCCTCATCAGCCAGTCGCATCATCACCTCACGAACCTGGGAGCCGTGTGAAGGCGCATAGGAGATGAACGGCTGGTCAGCCAGATCGCTCATCGAGACCAAGTCGCGATTGGCAAGAGCATGACCAGTGGGAACGGCAACCATCACCCGCTCCTGCCGGATGATGTGGACATCGACCCCGGCAGGCGAGGGTGGGCTGATCACAGCCAGATCCATCGTCCCGTCACGGGCCGCCAGCGCGGCCTCTCCGGAATACGTCTGCGGGTGCAGGTCGAGGTTGATCCCCGGCTGTCGGCGGGCCACTTCCCTCGACAGCCGTGACAGGATCGAATAGCCGCTGGTGCCGCCGAAGCCGATCTTCACCCGACCCACCGCACCTTCCTGCGCGGCCCGGGCGATACGACGGGCCCCGTCGACCTGTGCTTGGATGGCCTGCGCGGGCTCGAGCAGCGCCTCACCTGACGAAGTCAGTCGCACCCGGCGCGTTGTCCGTTCGAACAGCTGCACCCCCATGTCCTTCTCCAGCGAGCGGATCATCTGGCTCAGCGCTGGTTGAGCGATGTGCAGTGTTTCGGCAGCCCGACCGAAATGCAGCTCCTGCGCCACCGCAGTGAACGCCGCGAAGTATCGTAACTCCATCCCATCACCCTTCCTCTCAAAGGCCAGTGAGGCCTCCACCGCCGACCAACAAAAGCACATTAATAAGAATTGTCAATTAATAGCGTAGAGATTACGTCTTGGACTCTGCGTAATACAAGTGGAACAGTGATGACAGCACAGATTGAGTCATCCAGCAACGAGAGAGCAGACATGAGCAACCTTGGATCAGCGTCGATCCCCGACTCTGACGCGACACCCGCACCGAAGGTCGATCCCAAGCAGGGGCGCCGAGCCGGCACCGCTGCCTTCATCGGTACCACCATCGAATGGTTCGACTTCTACATCTACGGCACCGCCTCGGCGCTGGTGCTGGGCAAGCTCTTCTTCCCGGAAGTCAGCCCGGCGATGGGCACACTCGCTGCCTTCGCCACCTTCGCCGTCGGCTTCATCGCCCGGCCGCTCGGCGGTATCGTCTTCGGTCACTTCGGCGACAAATTCGGTCGGAAGAACACCGTCATCACGACACTCCTGCTCATGGGAGCGGCCACGGTCGGTGTCGGCCTCCTGCCCACCTACGAACAGATCGGGTTCATGGCTCCGATCCTGCTTGTCCTCCTCCGCGTCATCCAGGGAGTCGCCATGGGAGGCGAATGGGGCGGCGCGGTCCTCATCGCGACCGAGTTCGCGCCCCCGGGCAAGAAGATCCTCTACGGTGCCTTCGCACAGCAGGGGTCACCGGTCGGCAACTTGTTGGCGACCGTCTCCTTCCTTGGCCTGACCTATATGAGCGCCGAGAACTTCGGTGCCTGGGGGTGGAGAATTCCCTTCCTCGCCTCTTCGGTCCTCATTCTCGTTGGTCTCTACATTCGGCTCAAGATCACCGAATCTCCCGAGATGATCGCAGCCACGGAGAAGGCACCGCAGAAGCGCACCCCGATCGTCGAACTGCTGCATAACCACTGGAAGGTGGTCTCCTTGGCGATCGGCGCAGTCGTTGCAGGCGTGGCCATCACCTACGTCAAGACGACGTTCGCCCTGTCCTGGGCGACGACCGAATTGGAATTCGGCCGCACGCAGTTCCTCCAAGTCATCACCGCAGCTCTGATCGCTCAGGTGATCATCCAGCCCTTCGGAGCTATCCTCGCGTCGAAAGTCGACGCGAAGAAGGCGATCCTCATGATGCTTCTGCCTGAGCTGGTGCTGCTGCCGGCGATGTTCCTCCTCATCCAGACCGGAAATTTCTGGTTGGCGATGTTCGGCATGGTGCTGGCCACTGCACCGCACGCGATGTACTACGCAGCACTGGCAGGCGTCCTTGCTCAGCTGTTTCCCACCACCATCCGCTACACCGGGATCTCCGTGGCCTACCAGGTTTCGACGGCTCTGTTCGCCGGTACCGCGCCCTTCCTCAGCCAGGCTCTTCTCAGCGCCACCGGATCGATCTGGGTCGTCGTCTGCCTCGGCCTGGGCTACGTCCTCATCTCCGTTGTGTGTATGTCTCTCCTGCTGCGCGGAAAGTCCTGGATCAATCGCGAAGGAGAAGCCGGGCACGTCGCCGAGGCGAGCACCACCTCGGCGAGCGTGAGCGAAGCCGAGGAATCGGCACCCACAACGAGCCGCTGATCGCCACCGATTCGACCGCTCGGCGCAGCAACCACGTATGACCAGAGAAGGAACCATGAACTACATCGACCTCGATCCCGCTCTGCAGCCCCTCATCGAGTCCTACCTCGACACGAGCGATCAGGAGCTGCTGGCCCCGGTACTCACTGCACTCGGCGCCGACGCCGCACAGCGCCTCGCCCCACTGGCCGATGTCGCAGACAAGAACCCGCCGATGCTGGCGCAGTTCAACCGCGAGGGCGATCGCGTCGACACGATCGACTACCACCACAGCTATCAGGAGCTGCAGAAAGCCGCCTACGAAGAGTACGGACTTTCCGCGCTCTCACACCGAGGCCTCCACGGCTGGGAAGACGTGCCACCCCACCTGGTCAAATACATCCTCTCCTACGTCTTCGTCCAGGCCGAGTTCGGCCTTGCCTGCCCGGTGTCGATGACGGATGCCGCGGCGCGGACCCTGCGGAAGTTCGGTGAAGGCGAGCAGATCGCCGAGGCGATTGATCGTCTCATCTCGACCGATCCCGAGCGTCGGTTCACCGGTGCGATGTTCATGACCGAGATCCATGCCGGCACCGACATCGCTCAGACGTCGACCGTGGCCGAACGCGAGGGCGAGAATTGGGCCCTGTTCGGCCGCAAGTGGTTCGCCTCGAACCCGGACGCCGACATCATCCTCACCCTCGCCAGATTCCCCGGCGGCGATGACACCACACGTGGAGTCGGACTGTTCATGCTGCCCAAGCACCGTCCGGACGGGACGAAGAACTCCTATGTCATCGACAGGCTCAAGGACAAGCTCGGCACCAGGTCGATGCCCAGCGGCGAGGTCACCCTCAACGGTGCCTATGCTATTCAGGTCGGCGAACTTGAACGCGGATTTCGACAGATGGCGGAGATGGTCAACACCTCCCGACTGTCCAACGCGATGCGCGCCACCGCCCTCATGCGCAGGTCGATCAACGAAGCGCTCGCCCACGCCCGCCAACGCGTAGTCTTCGGCAAGACCCTCAGCGAAGCACCACTGATGCGCATGACCCTGCTGCCGCTGCAGGCCGAAGCCGAGGCCGCTCTGGGGCTCGTCTTCTACGCCGGCGACATCCTCCAACGAGCCGACGCCGGCGATGCGGATGCGACCGCGCAGATCCGCGTCCTCACCCCGCTGGCCAAGCATTACATCTGCAAACGCGCCCGCTTCGTCACCGGTGAGGCGATGGAGGTCCGCGGAGGTCGCGGCTACATCGAGGAATTCCCCGATGCCCGCCTCGTCCGCGACTCACACCTGGGTTCGATCTGGGAGGGCTCGAGCAACGTCATCGCCCTCGACGTCCTGCGGTGCATGCGCAAACAGGGCGCCCACAGGCTCCTGGCCGAGACGATGACGCAGAAGCTGAGCACCATCGCCCTCGCCGAGGCGGGCCCTGAGATCCGTGAGCTTCTGACCAGATGGAACGCGATCGTCGATCGCGGTGACGCGATTCTCAATGCCGAGGCCGATGCCGCTGAGGCTCTCATCGGCGGCTATGCCGACGATCTGGCGCAGCTGATCATGGCGACCCTGGTGCTCGAACAGGCCGATGTCGAAGTCACCCGCGCTGCCAACTTCCGCAAGCTGCTCGTCGCCAGGACCTTCATCGGCACCACCATCACAGGCGACGAGCACACCGTGGTCGACACCCTGTCCCACTTCGATGACATCGTCGATGGCACGACCGTGCCCCGCGACGCTGTGCCAGCCGACGTCGTCCCAACATCCGCACCCGTGGCCTGAAACCACAGACAACACCGGAGCAAGTCATGAGAAACACAGAGACAGAATCCACCCTCGATGCGAGCACTGCGGCAGGCGGGAATTTCGAAGGACCACTCGCCGGTGTGCGCGTCATCGACCTCTCGAAGATCCTCGCCGGACCCTATGCCACGATGTCACTGGCCGACCTCGGTGCCGAAGTGATCAAGGTCGAGCACCCGGACGGTGGAGACCCGACCCGAGCCTGGGGTCCGCCGACGGTCGGCGCCGATGCCACCTACTTCCACGCCGCCAACCACAGCAAGAAGTCCGTGACGATCGACCTCAAATCCGATCGTGGACAGACACAGGTCCACGACCTGCTAGCCGAGGCCGATGTCCTCGTCGAGAATTTCAGGCCCGGCAGCTCCCTGCAGACGATCTTCGACTACAAGGAGCTCTCGGCGACGTTCCCGCACCTCGTCATCCTCCACATCTCCGCCTACGGAGATCACGGACCGATGCGCGATGAACCCGGCTACGACATGGTCGCCCAGGCCCGCGGCGGGCTCATGTCCCTGACCGGAGAAGCAGGCGGCCCGCCGATGAAGTCAGGCTTCGCCATGGGCGACCTGGGTGCGGGACTGTTCGGAATCATCGGCATCGTCTCCGCGCTCTTCGAACGCAGTCGGACCGGCAAGGGCCAGTACCTGACGACCTCCCTCTATGAGGGACAGCTGGCGCTGCACGTGAATTGGGCGACGAACTACTTCGCCGACGGCAGACGCCCGCACGCTCTTGGCTCTGGTCATCCCAACCTCGTGCCATACCAGGCTTATCCTGCCGCCGATGACTACTTCGTCATCGCAATCGGCAACGATTCCCTGTGGCGAAGCCTCTGCACCGCCATCGACCGGCCGGATCTCGGCGGTGACGAACGCTTGTCAGCCAACCGCGGTCGAGTCGTGAACCGCGACTACCTCAACGAGGAGCTCTCCCGCACTCTGCGCACGAATACCGTCGACCACTGGTGTGCACTGTTCTCGACCTCCGGAATTCCTGCTGCACCGATCAAACACCTCGACGAGGTCTATGCTGATCCGCAGACCGAGGCCCTGGGCATGGTCCAGACCGTCGAGCACCCCACCGCCGGACCGATGCGACAGGTGGCTTTCCCCGTCAACTTCAACGGAGTCCGGCCACCCGTGCGTTCCGCGCCACCGGAGCTCGGCGCAGATACTCACGAGATCCTCGGTGCCACAGCCCACCCACACCCAGCCACCACAGGAGCCTGAAATGACGACGACCGCCACCGCGCAGGATGCCGCCGACATCGACAAGTCCGACCTCCTCGACCTCGAAGGACTCCTCAGCAAGTCCGAGATCGAACTCCGCGACATGGTGCGGGCCTTCGTCGATGAGCGTTTCCGTCCGAACATCGCCGACTGGTATGAGAACGCCGTCTTCCCCCGAGAGATCGTGGCCGAGATGGGCGACCTCGGGCTGCTGGGCATGCACCTGCACGGCTACGGCTGCCCGGGGCGATCCGCCGTCGAATACGGTCTCGCGGCTATGGAGCTCGAAGCCGGTGACTCGGGACTGCGGACCTTCGTGTCCGTGCAGGGATCCCTGGCCATGTCCGCGATCCACAAATTCGGCTCCGAAGAGCAGAAGAATCGTTACCTGCCGGGCATGGCCAAGGGTGAGATCATCGGCTGCTTCGGCCTGACTGAGCCCACTGCCGGGTCCGACCCAGGATCGATGGCCACCACAGCAGCACGCAATGATGACGGCTCGTGGACCCTCAACGGAGCCAAACGCTGGATCGGCCTGGCATCTATCGCCGACGTCGCGGTCATCTGGGCCGCGACGGACGAGGGCATCCGCGGGTTCCTCGTTCCGACAGACACCGCAGGCTTCGCCGCCACCCCGATCGAGGCGAAGCTGTCGATGCGAGCCTCCATCCAATGCGACATCGACCTGAATGATGTCTGCCTTCCCGCCGAGGCGGTCCTGCCCGATGCACGCGGACTCACGGGGCCCTTCTCCTGCCTCAACGAAGCCCGCTACGGGATCATGTGGGGTGTGATGGGTGCGGCCCGTGACTCCTATGAGGTGGCTCTGAAGTATGCGCAGGAGAGGATGCAGTTCGACAAACCTCTCTCCGGCTATCAGATCACGCAGCAGAAGCTGGTGAATATGGTCCTTGAGATTCAGAAGGGCATCCTCGTGGCCGTGCAGACAGGGCGACTCAAAGACGCGGGCACGCTCGACCCGGTCCAGATTTCGGTCGGCAAGCTCAACAACTGCCGTGAGGCGATCGCCATCTGCCGGGAGGCCAGGTCCATGCTCGGCGGCAACGGCATCACGCTCGAATACTCACCGCTGCGTCACGCCAACAACCTCGAGTCGGTGCGCACCTACGAAGGCACCGATGAGGTGCACACTCTGATTCTGGGCCGTCACATCACAGGGGAGCAGGCGTTTCGGTGACAGCGACTCGACCTGCTCAGACTTCTGCTGAGCTATCCACCAACTGTTTCATCTGTTTTCCCGCATGCCGGAAGAGCGAACGCATCCACTGATGCTCCGGATCGTTCTTGTGCGCGGGATGCCACCAGAGCGCATTGACCACGGGCACGGCCTCGAAGGGCGGGCGGAGGGCTCGCAATCCCTCGAAGCAGCGGGAATCGCTGGCCAGCCCGGCCTGGACGATCCCAAGCCGATCGGTGCCGCGGATGAAGTAGGGCAGAGCCAGGAAGCTCTCGACGACAGAGTCGACGACCGGTTCGATCCCCATCCCTGAGAGCTGTTTGTTCACCGAGGTGAAAGCCGTGCGCGACTGGTATGTGAAGACCCAGGGATTGTCCTGCAGGTCGGCAAGAGTCAGCTCATCGCCGATGCTCGGGTGGTCCTCGCTGACGAGGACCACCCAATGATCGGTCCACAGATCGAGGTGGTTGAGTTCCTCGAGGTGCCCGTGAGGGATCATGATCCCGTCAGAGGCCCGCAGGCGATTGGGGTCCTCGACGATCCCTGGGGTGTGCAGTTCGAATCGGAACTTCACTCCGGGTGCGGTCTCCTTCGCCAGCCGCGATACGGACTGCCCGATCGTGGCGAATCCGTAGTCCGATCCGAAGATCCGGAACTGTCGGGTCGACGTCTCCGGTGACCACTCGGCTTGGCTCTCAAACACTCGGCGGACCGCATCGATGGCAGAGGGCACCTGTGCAGCCAGCCGCACCGCCATCGGGGTCAGCTCGCTTGCATTGCCGCGCCGAACCAGCAGCGGATCGCCGAAGTGTCTGCGCAGGCGAGCCAGCGAAGCACTCAGCGCAGGCTGGCTGAGGCCCAGGCTGTCCGCCGCACGGGTGACGTTGCGTTCTGTGAGCAGTGCGTCAAGGGCCACGAGCAGGTTGAGATCAAGCCGCGACATCAGCGGAGATGTGGTCATGAGGGCAGTCAATCACATCACTGCCGTTTATGTGG
Organism: Brevibacterium sp. RIT 803; assembly: GCF_016892625.1. Classification (GTDB taxonomy): domain Bacteria; phylum Actinomycetota; class Actinomycetes; order Actinomycetales; family Brevibacteriaceae; genus Brevibacterium. The sequence goes on along the minus strand of NZ_JAFEMW010000004.1, from coordinate 463,366 downwards.
GGCATCAGTGATATCCGTTAGATTTATGCGATGGGAGTCACTAGCGTGAAGTGCAGATCAACTCAACGATGAAGGAATCCACCATGATCAAACTTCTTTCCCACCTGTCCTCCGTCTCCATCGCCGCCCCCGATGTCGAGGCCTCGGTCACGTTCTACGAAACACAGGTCGGTATGACTGTCGTCGATCGGATCGACGATCGTGTGTATCTGCGCTGCTGGGGCGACTACTACCGCTACAGCTTGGTGATCGTGCCCGGCGCCGAACCCGCATTGGAGTCGATGACCTGGCGCACCTCCTCGCCCGAAGCTCTGCGTGAGGCCGCCGACCGCATCGCCGCTGCCGGAGTCCACGCCGAATGGTTCGATGGCCACACGACCGGTCGCTCCCTGCGTTTCACGGGGCCGTGGGGCCACACGATGACCCTCCACTGGGACGTCGAACACTACCGAGAGGCGACCGGGGACGAGGCCTCCGTCTACCCAGACCGGCCCACACGCCGCAGCCGCTTCGCGGGCGCGCCGCGCCAGCTCGACCACGTCACAGTCGCAACTCCCGAGGTCGACGCGTTCGCCAAGTGGTACAGCGACGTCCTGGGCTTTCGGATCATGGCGCGCACCGAGCTCGACGAAGCCCCGGTGTCCGTGTTCTCGGTGCTCACGACGAACGAGAAGTCCCACGACCTGGGCGTCGTCATGGACGGATCGTCCCGCCCCGGTCGCGTCAACCACTTCGCCTTCTGGGTCGATACGCGTGAGGAACTGCTCATCGCCGCCGATACTCTCATCGAGAACGGCGTCGGAATCGAGTACGGACCATCCATCCACGGCATCGGCGAGCAGAACTTCCTCTACTATCGGGATCCGTCCACAATGCGCATCGAGCTCAACACAGGTGGGTACCGCAACTATGTCCCGGATTGGGAAGCGCAGACCTGGCACCCTTCGCAGGGGTCGAACAACTTCTACAAGAACTCTCAGATGCCGATGTCGATGACCGAGTCCTTCCCGCCGGCCGACGGCCCGTCGGCGACTGAGGAAGGTGTCCCAGATGAGATCAAGTCGGCGCTGCTCAATCCCTACGCGAAGCAGGGTCGCGGCTGAAGGATTTCGCAGAACAGAACATGGAATCCACACGCAACGAAATCCCCACGCAGAGGAGAGGCAACACCATGACACTTGACTCACCATTCGCCCTCGCACGTTTTCGCGACACCGGCCCCAGCGCCACCGCAACCACCGTCGTCGGCTCAGTCGCAGGACAGGAGCCGGCCGCCCTCGGACTCGTCGCCGGCGGTCTCATCCGAGCACTGAGCACATCCGATCTGGGAGCTGCGAACCTCAATGAGTTCCTCGCAGACCCGGACTGGGACCGGCTGGCGGCCTTGGCGGCGGAGGATTCTGCTGATGGAGGTCAGCTCTGGCGTCCTCTGGACTCCGTGACTCTCACCGCGCCGGTCGAACCACGCCAGGTGCTCCAGGCCGGCGCCAACTATCGCGATCATGTCATCGAGCTCGTTGCCTCGGGACTGTCGACCAACACCGAGCTCTCACTCGAAGCTGCCAGAGATCAGGCAGCGACGATGATGGATGCTCGCGCTGCCAACGGTGAGCCCTACATCTTCATCGGACTGCCTTCCTGCGTCGTCGGAGACGACGAAGCACTGCAACTTCCCTCGTCGAGTGACACTCACGACTGGGAGCTGGAGCTGGCGGCCGTGATCGGCAAACCGGCTTTCCAGGTCAGCCGCGAGGAAGCGCTCGAGCATGTGGCCGGCTTTACGATCTGCAATGACATCTCCACCCGAGAATTCACCTTCAGGAAGGACATGAAGGAGATCGGATCGGACTGGCTGAAGTCGAAGAACTCACCGGGATTCCTGCCCACGGGCCCATTCCTGGTCCCGGACCGATTCGTCGATCCGGCAGACATGGATGTGAGGCTCGAACTCAACGGCGAGGTCAAACAGGACGCGAACACCTCAGGTCTCATGTTCGACCTCGCCGCGCTGCTGTCGACGGCCAGCCAGACCGCACGGCTGCTGCCTGGCGACCTGCTGCTCACCGGCAGTCCGGCCGGCAACGGCCAACACTGGAAGCGGTTCCTGCATGACGGTGATGTGCTGACTGGTCACATCTCAGGACTGGGCACACAGACCATCCGCTGCGTCGAAGAACCCAGCACCGCCGATGGCGCACGGGACGGAGTCCGATCATGAACGACACGACCACCTCGGCGGCGGGAAATCAAGGCACCCTTGACGATCCCGCTTCGATCGACCGAAACGACCCGGAAGCTGAGGTCGGCAGACGGGCCAAGGCCTACCGCAATTGGGGCCGTTGGGGCGACGATGACGTCCTAGGAACACTCAACTTCATCGATGAGGCAAAGCGCATCGAAGCCGCGGCTCTCGTCCGCACCGGTCAGACCGTGTCGCTGTCGCTTCCCTTCGATATGGACGGCCCACAGAAAGGATGGAGGCGCCGCACGAACCCCGTGCACACGATGCTCGACACCGGCACTGATGCCGAAGCGGGCAACCAGGGGTTCCCCCACGGAATAGGTGGAGCAGACGATGTCATCGCGATGCCGCTGCAGTGCTCGACCCAGTGGGATGGGTTGGGGCACATCTTCGATCACGGACAGGCTTGGAACGGTCGCCGATCCGGAAGTGTCGTCACCAGCGACGGTGACCTGGTCACGGGCATCGAGCACACCGCCGACGTCCTCGTCACCCGCGGAATCCTGCTCGACGTAGGCAGGTACCTCGAGCCAGAGAGCGGAGAGCTGCCTGACTCATTCGCCATCACGGGCGATCACCTCGCGGCCACGGCTGCCAGCCAGGGCGTGGAGGTTCGCCGGGGCGATATCGTCCTCGTGCGCACCGGTCAGCTGACCCGAGCATTGTGCGAGGGATGGGGCGAATACGCGGGCGGCCCAGCACCGGGGCTGTCCTTGACGAGCGCGGGATGGATCCACGACTCGGAGATCGCTGCCATCGCCACAGACACCTGGGGCTTCGAAGTCCGCCCCAACGAATTCGACGTGGAGGCGTTCCAGCCGCTGCATCAGGTAGCCATTCCCAACATGGGTCTGATGATCGGGGAGATGTGGAAACTCGACGAACTGGCTCAGACCTGCCTCGGCGAGGGCCGCTGGGAATTCCTGCTGACCGCACCGTCTCTGCCCATCACCGGTGCCGTGGGCACACCGGTCAACCCGATCGCTGTGTTCTGATGCCTGAGCAATACGCAACCGAGGAGGTCCGATCATGACCCGAGCAGTAAATACCGCAGCCATCGTCGGTGCGGGTGCGGCCGGTCTGGCCGCAGCGATCCGACTCGCACGCACAGGCGTGCAGGTCGACCTGTACGAAGACAAGGCGGAACTCGCTGCCGCGGGCTCCGGCATCACCCTGCAGGGCAACGCCCTCCGCGTCTTCGACGATCTGGGAATCTGGGAGAGCATCAGAGCCAAGGGCTTCCCCTTCGACGGACTGACTCTGCGCGCACCCGGCCCAGGAGCACCCGTCATCGCCGAACTGCCGGAGGTCAAGACCGGAGGGCCGCATTACCCCGCAGGGATCGGAATGCACCGACCGGATCTGGCGTCGATCATGGTCGATGCCGCCGTCGAGGCCGGGGCCAGAATCCACTTCGGCAAGACGGTGACAGGACTGACCCAGGACGAGCGCGGCGTCGACCTTGGAACGAACGGTGAGCAGGCAGGCCGCTACGACGTGGTCATCGGTGCCGATGGTCTCAACTCTTCGGTGCGATCGCTGCTGGGAATCGAGACCGCACCGGTACCCAATGGCATGGGGATCTGGCGTGCTTTCGTCCCGCGCCCCACCGAGGTGATGCGCACCGAGCTCTACTACGGCGGGCCCGTGTTCATCGCCGGCTACACCCCGACGAGTCAGGATTCGCTCTACGCCATCCTCGTCGAACGAGCCCAGGACCGCACCGGAGTCACGAGTGAACAGGGGAGGGCCATCATGATCGAAGAGTCCGCCGCCTACCAGGGACCCTGGAATGACATCCGGGAATCCTTGGCTGCGGGGAACGCTCATGTGAACTACACGCAATTCACCTCTCACCTCGTCGAGGGCGCGTGGAACCGCGGTCGCGTGGTCATCATCGGCGATGCGGCCCATTCCTGCCCGCCGACCATCGCGCAGGGCGCAGCACAATCGCTCGAAGACGCATTGGTCCTCACCGAACTGCTCCTCGAACACGACAGCCTCGACTCTTCCCTCTGGGACGAATTCCACGCTCGCCGAGTTCCGCGAGCGTCAGCAGTCGTCGACGCATCACGTCAACTGGCGCAGTGGCAGCTGGACGGGAACCGGGACGCGGACCCTGGAGTACTCATCATGGGAGTGGCACAGACGATGGCAGAACCCGCATGAGCGCCGGCGCCGAGGCGAATGACGCCAGCACAGCCCTCGCCCCCGTCACTGATGTCCATGCGCACGCGATCATCGCCGGGCTCGAGGAGTTCGTGCGACAGCGGGCACCAGAGCAGTTCGCGCTCGCCGCGGAACTGGACCACAGACGCAACGGTGCTGCATCGGCGGCAGTCTCCGGTCCGATGGTCGGTTCTCGGATACCGAAGCTGACCCGCCTCGACACACGCATCGCCGACATGGACGCGCAGGGAGTCGACGTGCAGTGGGTGAGCCCCTCACCCAACCACTACTATCCCTGGGCGGACGAGGACCTGGCGACCTGGATCGCCAGAGAGGCGAATCTGAGGATCTCCGAGATCGTCGCACAGGCACCCGAGCGCCTGCTCGGTCTGGGGCTGGTGCCGATGCAGCACCCGGAGCGCATCGTCGAGTGCGTCGACGACGCGGTGCTGGGACGCGGTCTCATCGGCATCGAGATCCCCTCATTTGCCGGAGAGGTCGAACTCTCCGACGAGAGACTCGAACCGTTCTGGACGAGGATGGAGGAACTGGGCGCCATCGTCTTCCTCCACCCCTTCGGCTGCAGCCTCGACGAACGTCTCGACCGGTTCTACCTCAGCAACACCGTGGGGCAGCCGGTGGAAACCGCCACAGCTCTGTCGCACCTCATCTTCGCCGGCGTCCTCGACAGACACCCGAAGCTGAAAGTCGTCGCCGCCCACGGTGGCGGTTACCTGCCGACGACCATCGGGCGCTCCGACCACTCGTGGAACGTCAGAGAGGATGCGCAGGGCTGTGCCGAAGCGCCCTCGTCCTATCTGCGCAGAATCTGGTACGACACCGTCGTCCACGATGCCAGACAGCTGCGCCATCTCATCGAAGTCGTCGGAGCCGACCGTGTGGTTCTCGGCAGCGACTACCCCTTCGATATGGGTCTGGACGATCCCGCGCGTGAAGTGGAGGGATTGCTGAGCACCGAGGGCTTCGACACCGAGGTCTCAGATGCACTGCTGCGCAGCAACGCCGCAGCGATGATGAGGCCGACAACCGTTTCCGCACAGGAGAGGGCGAGACAATGAGGATTGCACGCTGGGAAACGTCGGTCGGGCAGATCGGCGAAGGCTTCGTCGTCGATGATCGGGTGGTGCCGTTCCCACAGGGAAACACCGTCGCCGAGGTGATGGCCGGCGGGCTCGATTACGCCCGTGGACTGCTGGCCCAGTCGGCAACCTCGGTGGGAGTTCCTCTCGCCGAGGTAGTCCTGCAGGTGCCATTGACACCGGCGAGCATCCGGGATTTCGTCGCCTTCGAAGAGCACGTGGAGGGCATCAGCGGATCAGTCGATGGAAAGAGCGAAGTCGTGCCCGAGTGGTACGAGGCTCCCACCTTCTACTTCACGAATCCGCACACAGTCTCACCCACGGCAGCGACTGTGCCGATTCCCCAGACCCAGGCCATGGACTTCGAGGCCGAACTCGCAGCCATCATCGGGGGAGTGGCAGGGTCCTCGGGAGAGAACCTCACCGTCGGCCAGGCGGGGGCACACATCTTCGGATACACGGTCATGAATGACTGGTCCGCGCGCGACCTGCAGTCACGGGAGATGAAGGTGCGTCTGGGACCCTGCAAGGGCAAAGACTTCGGTATGACGCTGGGCCCATGGATCGTCACTGCCGACGAACTCGAGGAGTTCGCAGACGAGGATGGATTCCTCGAGCTGCGCGGCGAGGTCCACATCAACGGCGAACTCGTCGGTGAAGACCTTGTGTCGAACATGGGATGGCCCTTTGCCGAACTCGTCGCCTATGCCTCCCGGAACTCCCGCGTCGTGCCTGGTGATGTGCTCGGCTCCGGAACGCTCGGCAACGGCGGCTGCTTGGGTGAGCTGTGGGGCATCGGCAGGACCCGGGCCGCATTGGAGCCCGGTGACGTGGTTGTCATCAGCTTCGAAGGAATCGGCGAGATCACCAACACCGTGGGCAAGCGAGTTGCCGCTCCGGAGATCCCTCGGGCGCGCGTGCGTTCACGTGCCCGGCGAAGGAGCAGGTGACCAACCTTCATCGCCGTCACGGCAGAGGGCGTATCTTTCTAGAGCTCCGGGAACCCAACCCCAGTCAGTTCTTCCGACACCGTCCACAGACGTCGGGCAACCTGGGCGTCCTTGGCTGCAGCTGAGCGGCCGACGAGCTTCGGCTGTCCGAAAGTCTCCTTGAAACGGCGTGGGCCGACATAGCTGTTGCCCGGGATATCAGCTGTGGCTGCGCACAGGGTCGGCACGGCGCCCTGATGCTCGTCCTGTGAGATCAGACCGATCGCGGCCTCGGTGACTGACGCGAGCAGTCGGTTCCCTTGCAGTCGGTAGAGGTTCGTTGCCGCCAGACCCGGATGGGCTGCGGTCGCAATGACGCCGGCGTTCACCTCAGTGAGCCGTCGCTGGAGTTCGGAGGTGAAGAGAAGGTTGGCGAGCTTCGACTGCCCGTAGGCCGCCATCGGCTTATACGGTCTGCGTTCCCAATTGAGGTCATCGAAGTTGATGGTCCCCATCCGATGCCCGATCGAAGAGATGGTGACTACCCGATCTCGGATCTGGGGAAGCAGCAGGTTGGTCAGGGCGAAATGGCCGAGGTGGTTCGTGCCGAACTGGGATTCGAACCCGTCGGCGGTGTGACCCAAGGGCGGGGCCATGATCCCCGCATTGTTGATGAGGATGTCTATGGGCTCGGTGAATTCCTCAGCGAAGGCGCGCACCGAGGCGAGATCGGCGAGGTCGAGATGTCGTACGTCGACGGTCCCACGCATCGCGTCAGCTGCGGCTCGTCCCTTGGCCGGATCGCGAACGGCAAGCACCACTTGAGCATCCATGCCCGCAAGCATGGAGGCTGTTGCCCGACCGATTCCGCTGTTGCCACCGGTGACGACGATGGTGCGGTTCGCCGCTGAGGAGATGTTGTCATCGAGCCTATTGCCCATAAGGCCATCGTAAGCCCAAGCAAGCCGTTCATGGCTCCTCGCAAAATGTTAGGGTAGCCTTCGTGCCGAAGACTCCCTCATCAGGTTCGATGCTGCTGCGCAGGGCCGCCCGGCGTCGACTCGCGCTGCTCGTGCCCGGAGCCATCACCCTGTCGTTGTGGCAGGTCTGTGAGGCGCTCGTGCCCGTCGCCATCGGAATCGTCGTCGACCGCGCGATCATTCCGCTGTCCCTGCCGACGCTCGCGGTCTCGATCATCGGCATCGGACTGCTGTTCACGGTGCTCAGCCTCGGGTATCGTTTCGGCTCCCGCTTCTGCAACTCCGCCCGTGAACACGAAGCCCATGCCCTTCGCGTCGAGATCACCCACGCTGCGCTCACCTCGGCGAACCTGCCGCCCGATCGCGCCTCCGGTGAGGTCCTCTCGATCGCTTCGGCAGACGCCGACACCGCAGCGCAGTCGTTCGCCCAGGCCGGGCGCGGCATCGCCTCGGTGCTGGGCATGGTCACCGCCGCCGTCTTCCTCCTCATCGCTGACCCAGTGACCGGGCTCGTCGTCCTCATTGCCGTACCCGTCGGGCTGCTCATCGTCGCCCTTCCCAGCCGCTCCGTGTCCGCGAAGGCCGCAACCCAGCTCGAAGCAGTCGCCGGAGCCGGTCGTTCCGCATCCGACCTCATGCACGGACTGCGCGTGATCAAGGCCATGGGCGGTGAGCCCTGGGCCGTCCGCCGCTACGAGAAGACCTCCGACGAGGCCGCGACAGCCGGCATCGCCACCGGTGAGAGAACAGGCCGACTCGCAGGCCTGGGTGCTCTCGTGATGTCGATGGTGCTCGCGATCGTCCTCGTCGTTGCAAGCCTGCGGCTCGTCGAAGGGCAGATGAGCGTCGGCGCACTCATCGGCATCCTCGGTATGACCGCGTTCCTCACCGAACCGATGCGCGCGCTCGCCGACATCGTCGGCCTCTTCGCCCAATCGCACGGCGCGGCAGGCAGGATCGCCAGGCTCCTGACCGACATCGACTCCGCCGAGACTGTTCCCCCGGCCGCGGCACTCGCATCGACCGACGCAGACACTGAGACAGAATCCGACAACAGCGCCCCTCGCCGAGGCGGGAGGCCGATCAGGATCCACATCGGCGACACCGCGGTCGACGTCCGCGATTGGGCAGTCGGTGAGGACCGCAGCGTCGACTTCACAACCGAGTTCGGCTCACTGACGTGCATCGTCACCGAGAGCGCCGAGCCGACGACGGCACTCCTCGCGGCGTTGGCATCCCATGCCCGCGGAACGAGTCCCGACCAGATGATCGTCTCGCCTCACGCTGTCGACCTCTACGAAGGCACGATCCGCTCCAACATCACCATGGTCGTCGGCACGACCGACCACCCCGTCCCCGCCGAGGTGCTCCTCGCATCGGGGGTCGACGAACTCCTCGGACTCGTCGACGGGGGACTCGAGCACCGAATCCAGGAACTCGGCGGCAACCTCTCGGGCGGCCAACGGCAGCGCGTGGCCCTGGCCCGAGCGCTGAACGCCGATCCGAGCATCCTCGTCCTCCACGAACCCACCACGGCCGTCGATGCCGTCACCGAGGCACGCATCTCGGGCGGAGTCAGCGATCTGCGTCGAGCAAGCCGATCGGCTGCCACCGTCATCGTCACCACCTCTCCGGCATTCCTGGCAGCCGCTGACACGGTTGTCTTCGTCCCTGTGAACGGACAGGTTCTCATCGGCGGCCACACTGAACTCCTCGCCGGGGAGTCCGCGGCCGCAGAATCCTACCGTCAGGCGGTGACCCGATGACCGCATCCTCCGCGCCCGCTACTCTGTCGATCGCCTCGAGGCGACGCTCCTTCTCCCACCTGGCACCGCTGCTGCGGGCGCGAACCGGATGGCTGGTTCTACTCGCCGTCTCGGGGCTGGCCAACGCCGGTGCCGGGCTCGTCGGGCCCTGGGCGATCGGCCGCCTCGTCGACGAACTGCCCACCGGCGCCGGCTCGGACCTCGTATGGACCTGCGCGATCGCTGTTGCGGCCGCCGGCATCGTCATGGCACTAAGCACGTGGGTCAGCGCTTGGTCACTGGCCCATATCGCCATGCCCGTCGTCGCCGAGCTGCGCACTCAGGTCGTCGAGTCCGCACTCAGACTGGATTCCCAGCGCATCGAGAGGACTGGCACGGGCGACCTGGTCTCCCGCGTCGCCGACGACTCCCGCAAGATCAGCGAGGCCGCCGCCCAGGTGCTGCCTCTCGTCGTCGAATCGCTGCTCATCGTCATCGTCTCCGCCGCGGGCCTGGGCGCGATCGACTGGCGACTGGGCCTCGTGGGCCTGGTCGCACTGCCGATGTACTGGCTCACCCTGCGCTGGTATCTGCCCCGCTCTGAACCGATCTACAAGGAGGAGCGGGCGGCGTTCGGCAGGCGCGCAGGTCGGCTGCTGGGCGGGCTCACCGGAGCACAGACCCTCCGTGCCTACCGCGCCGAGGACGGCGAGCTGACCCGCATCGACTTAGCCTCCGGCGAGGCCCGCGATCTGTCGATCAATGTCTTCCGCTTCCTGACCCGCGCCTTCGGACGTAACAACCGTGCCGAGGCCGTTGTGCTCTCCCTGCTCCTCGTCGCGGGATTCGCTCTGGTCTTGACCGGTGAGACCACGGCCGGGGCAGTCACGACCGCTGCCTTGGTCTTCCACCGCTTGTTCAACCCCATCGGGGCGCTGGTCGGGCTCTTCGACCAGATCCAATCCGCCGGAGCTTCGCTCACGCGCATGGTCGGCGTCATCGATGAGGCGGCCGGTTCGCCGAGGCGGACGAGCGACGTCATCATGGATTCTCCGGCGCTCGTGCTCGAGGACCTGTGGTTCACCTACGACGAGGATCCGGAATCGAGCAACCACGTCCTCAAGGGCGTGAATCTGCGACTGGAGCCGGGCGAAGTCGTCGCCGTCGTCGGCACCACCGGGGCCGGGAAGTCCACGCTGGCACGGATCGCGGCCGGACTCTCAGCACCCACGCACGGATCGGCGCGACTCGAATCCGGCACTGTCACCTCGGCGAAAGAGCACACCGAAGATGAACAGTCGGCGGCTTTGACCGCGCTGCCCGAATTCGTGCTGCGCTCTCACATCTCGATGGTCGCCCAGGAGGTCCATACCTTCAACGGCACCCTGCGCGACAACGTCGCCCTGCCCGTCCCTGACGCATCGGACGAACAGGTCGCTGCGGCCTTGGACATGGTGGGAGCCGATTGGGTGAGCGAGCTGGCACACGGTTCCGACACCGAGGTCGGTGACGGCGGAACCCGTCTGAGCGCGGTGCAGGAGCAGACGATCGCCCTCGCACGTCTGGTGCTGGCGAATCCGGACTTCGCGATCCTCGACGAGGCCACCGCCGAGGCGGGATCTGCCGGAGCGCACACTCTCGAGCAATCGGCCAGGGCCGCACTCGCCGGGCGTGGAGCCCTCGTCGTCGCTCACCGCCTCAGCCAGGCCGAGACCGCTGATCGCGTGCTCGTCATGGAGCACGGACGGATCGTCGAAGAGGGCCCACACGAGGAACTCGTCGCCCAGGGCGGTCGCTACGCCCGGCTGTGGGAGGCGTGGTCGGCCTGAGCTCTCGGGCGCCAGCGAGGATTGCGAGTCAGCTCAGACCCAGCACCGCCGTCGCGATCGAGAAGTAGAGGATGAGGCCAGTGGCATCGCAGAACGTGGAGATGAAGGGGTTGGAGAACACCGCAGGGTCCGCGCCCACCTTCTTCGCGATGATCGGCATCAGTCCGCCCACGGTGGCCGCCATGATGCACACGGACAGCAGGGTGAGCCCGATGACCAGGCCGATCGCCCACCCGTAGACGAGGCCGGCGACGAGGAAGCCCAACAGGCCGAGCACGGCTCCCAGCAGTGCACCGACCCGCAGCTCCCTCCAGATGACCCGGCCGAGGTCGCGGACCCTCACCTCGCCGACGGCCAGCGCCCGGGTCACTGTCGTCGCGGCCTGGTTGCCGGTGTTACCGCCCGTGCCGGTCAGCAGGGGGATGAACAGGGCCAGGATGACGACCTGATCGAGCCGGTCCTCATACACTTCGAGGACCTGGACGGTGAGGATCGCGGAGACTGCGAGGACGAGCAGCCAGACGATGCGGCTCCTGACCAGGCGCACGATGGTGCTCGACAGGTAAGAACGGTCGAGGGGTTCGGAACCGCTGGACCGAGCGATGTCCTCCGCGTCCTCCTCGTCGACGATGTCGAGGACATCGTCCATCGTCAAGATGCCCACGAGCCGTTCCTCCTCGTCGACAACCGGCATCGCGATGAGCCGGTGCGAGAGGAACTGGCGGGATGCCTCCTCACGGTCGGTGAGCGCATGGGTGCTGATGGAATCGCGGACGATTTCACCGATGACCGTCGACTCGTCGGCGGCGATGAGATTGCGCAGCGACACGACACCGAGGAGCACACGGCCAGGTCCGACGACCGGCAGCAGGTAGACGGTTTCGGGTCCGTCGATGCGGGAGTGAACGACCTCCATCGCCTCGGCGGCCGTCCAATCCTCGTGGAGGCTGAGCACCTCAGGGGACATGTAGCGGCCGATCGCCGACTTCGGATACCCGAGAACGGCCGTCGTCATCTCCCGTTCCTCGGCGTCGAGTCCGCTCATGAGCCGTCGGGTGACATTGGCCGGAAGCTCACCGAAGAGTTCGGCACGGTCGTCGGGGTCCAGGCCCTCGACGATATCGGCGATCTCGGGTTCGCGGAGGTTCTGGATCAGGTCCGCCTGATAGCTCGGCGTCAGATTCTCGAACACCGCGAGGGCCCCGTCCTTGTCCAGTACTCGGAACAGGACCGCCGACTGCAGCGGGGTCGTCGTGTGGACGAGCCGGGTGAGCTCAGGGAGGGAGACCTGGTGTGCGAGATTTGCGACGGTGTCCATGGCCGACCGGTCGATTCGTCCCGACAGTGCGGATTCCAGGCGGTCTGCCGCCGAGTCGTCCACCGTCATGTCTGTCATGACTGCCCCCTCACATCCGCTGTCTCTGTCGTCGTTGTCCACCATATGCCACAGCGCGAGGTCACTTCGGCACTGCCCGAACCGTTGGAGTCCTAGCATGGAGGCATGAGCAGGGCACACCAGGAAGCGGCGCCGGACATCGCCGCACTCGCATCGGCCATCGCCGAGCCCACACGAGTGATGATCTGCACCTGCGTCCTCGACGGCAGAGCCTGGACGCTGACCGAGTTGTCCCGTGCACTCGGGCTGCCGATGTCGTCGACCTCGGAACATGTCAGCATCCTCATCGACCGCGGAGTCCTGGCGGAGCGCCGTCAGGGTCGGCACCGCTATGTCCAGCTCGCCTCGGCAGATATCGCCGATTGGCTCGAGCACACCGGAGCCCTGGCAGGCCAGCGGGTGGAATCGGCCTCGACTCTGGTTGCGAAGACTCGTGACCGTCACCTCCTCGAGGCGAGGACCTGTTACCGGCACATCGCAGGAAAGCTCGGCGTCCGATTGTTCGCAGCCCTGAGCGCATACGGGTGGATCGACGAAGCGGTGACCGTGACCGATTCCGGTCGGGAGGCAATCGCGGAGGCGTGGGGCATCGACGTGCCGACCACAGCGACATCTGCCCGTCCGGTCACACGCCGCTGCCTCGATTGGACGGAACGGCGGACCCACCTCGGCGGGTGGCTCGGAGACGAACTGTGCCGAGAATTTCTCGACCGCACGTGGATCACGCGCCGACCGAGCAGTCGAGCTCTCAAACTCACACCGGCCGGCCGGGAGAGTCTCGACTGGATCCTGATCGCAGAGGTGACACAGCTATGAGCACAGCGTCCGCACCGATCCCTACCTTCCACCGTCTGCACCGCCCGGGGGAGCCGTTCATTCTGCCCTGCGCTTGGGACGTGGCGAGTGCCCGCTTGTTCGCCGAGGCTGGTCACCCTGCCGTCGGCACGACCAGTCTCGGTGTGGCGGCCGGCATCGGTGCCGCCGATGAGGACCGCGAGACTCTGACTGCGATGGCCGCTCTCATCGCGAACATGCGGCGAGCACTGCCAGAGGGCCTGCTCACCTGCGACTTCGAAGATGGATACAGCGACGATCCGAAGGGCGTCGTCGATATTCTGCGAAGGAGGTTCCCGAGTCTGCCTGCCCCGGCGGTTGCACCGGGTGGACATCGCGCCTCACCTGAGGGTGCCCTCACCGTCGACGGCATCAACATCGAGGATTCCGCTCGGGGTCGACTCCTCCCCGCGATGGCGCTCGCTGGCAAGGTGAACGCGATCAAGGACGAATTTCCGGATCTGTTCGTCAATGCTCGGATCGACACCTATTGGACAGGGCTCGACAACCTCGGCGATACCCTTGAACGGATGCGGCGCTACGTTGATTCCGGAGCCGATGGGATCTTCGTTCCCGGCGATCTCGAACTGAACGTCATCGCCGGCATCGTCGATGCCTGCCCGCTGCCGGTCAACGTCCTCGCCAGTCCTCGCTTCTCACTTGAGCAGTTGGCCGACGTGGGCGTAGCGAGGATCAGCACGGGGTCACTGCTCTATCGCACTGCGGTGTCTATGGCTCTGCAGTCCTTGCAAGGCCTGGCTTCTGGCCGCCCGGCACAGACCGCGAACGTCCTGTCATATTTCGCGGTCTCGGACGTGGACTCATAGACCCCGTTGCTCGATCCCATCGTCGGCGAGTGCGTCGACATCGAGGTCATCACCGGAAAGTTCGGCTACCTCTGCATCGTCGTGGTCCTCGGAGACCATGTGATCGCTGCGCCGGTTCCCCTGTTCGGCCGCAGGTGAGGAATCGGTGGAGAATTCGTCCGGTATGTCGGGCGCTGCATTTCCCGATTCCATGTCTTTGGCATCCAACAGCTCGTTATCGGCGCCTTCGATGCCGGTTCCCTCCGGACCTTCGGCGCCGGGTTCGACAGGGGGAGCGGACGAAGCGTCGAGATCACTGTCGACGTCGAGGGCGTCGGCCTCAGCCGCGTTGAGCTCTGGGTCGTCCAAGTCATCAGCGGTGGGCTCGTCGAGCGTCGGGTCCTCGACCTCCAGCTGGTCCTGCCACTGCGTCGGTTCGTTGGGATTGTCGCTCATGATCTCTCCTTCGCGTGTGGTCGATCGGTATAACTCTCACGGACATTGTTGCACGCGAGCTCGGCCTTGCCGAGAGGGTCCATGGCGATACCTGTGGTGCGGCGGCTCAAAGGCCCCGCCGCTCATCGGCGCCCGTGGTGCTCTTTCCATTCAAGCCAGTCCCAGCGTTTGAGGAATGTTCGAGCCGCGTTCGCCCCCGAGTCGATGAGGTCGAGTTTGTCCCCCCGTGACAGGGCGAAATCGGTGCTGCTGTGGCGGTCGGTGTCGACGAAGATCGTCCGCTCGGTGGTCGAAGGTTCGTCGATGTGGCGTCGGTCGTGGGCATTGATCATGGTCGACAGGAGAGAAACGGCGTATTGGTAGGTGTTCGCATTCGGTCGCCATTGTGCGCCTGCCGTCGTCCTGGCTGACAGCATCACTCCCAGAGTCGGCCAGCGCGCTGGTCGCTGATCCTTTCGGTCGAAGAGGTCGACGGGGAAGTTCGACAGCAGGCCCCCGTCCGAGCCGAGCACCGATGAGCCGCCGGCGATGCGGCGATCGGCCGGCAGTGATCTGGGTCGGAAGTAGAACGGCATCGCCGCTGAGGCGCAGACAGCGTCCGCGACGGACTGCGAGTCCGGGTCGACGCCGAGCGCCGGGCGGTAGTCCCAGGGCAGACGCAGCATTCGACCACGGGAGACATCGGAGACGATGACGACCAGGCGGTACTGCCGTTCGGGAGGCAAGGCACTTTCCGGGTCATGCAGGCGGAGGTCTGCCCATGTGCGGATGCCCTGTGCGGTGAGGATGTCGTCGAGGAAGTCGTGGAGGGCAGTGCCGAGGTGCATTCCCTTGTGGAACAGCAGCCCCTGGACCTTTCCGAGCCATGGTGTGAATCGGAAGGCGGGGCTGAGGTCCTCGAAGTCGGTGAAGTCTTTGCCGAGGATCGTCTCGGTGAGGCGCTCAGGTGGAATGCCCGCGGTGGCCAACGCGCCCACGATCGCGCCGGCTGAGGTTCCCGCGATGCGGTGGATGGAGTAGTCGGCCGAGGTCAGCGCATTGACAGCGCCGACGAGCCCGGGAAGTTTTGCTCCTCCGCCTTCGAGGACCAGATCGGTGAGGGGCATAGCGTCCTCCTTCTCAGCGGCCTCAGTGCGCCTGTGAACTCCGAGTCGATGTTCCTCCTCTCATTGTCACCCAGGCTGGGTGCGGACAAGGAAAGGAGGAGCTCGTGTCCCTCGTCAGCCCCTGGCAGCGGCGGGGTCGGCAGAATTGAGCTCCGCAGCCGGCGAGGCAGTGTTGGGTTCCGCGGCCACGGGACGACGGCCGGTGAAGTGCTCCATGGTCTTGTTGACGCCGAGGAAGTCCAAGGTTCGGTCGAAGGCCCGTGTCGGCAGCAAACGCAGACTTGGCAGCAGACGGACCAGTGCGGGCATAATCAGCTGCTCACGTCCGGCTTCGATGGAGTCGATGACCTTGGTGGCGACGTAGTTCTCCTCGAGGATGGGCAGGAGGCGGGGGAACTTCGTCGTGACACCCTCGAACATGCCTGTGTTGATGTAGAAGGGACACACGACGAGAGTTCCGACGTTGCTGCCGTCGGTGCGCAGTTCGTTGCGCAGGGACTCGGTGAAGCCCAGAGCTGCGAACTTGCTGGCCGAGTAGTCGGTCTGCTTGGCCACACCGGTGAGGCCAGCGGCGCTGGCGATGGTGACCACGCTGCCGCGGTTCCGTTCGATCATTCCAGGCAGGAAGGCACGTGTCGTCCAATACAGGGCGAAGACATTGACGTCGTAGACGCGTCGAACTGCGTCCTCATCGGCTTCCAGCAGCTTCTTGCCGGTGACGATTCCCGCGCAGTTGATGAGGACGTCGATCGGTCCGGTTTCCTCTGCGGCCGCTGTGACCTGGCTGGAGTCGCCCACATTGACTGCAAACGAGCGGGCTTTCGCTCCGGTTGCCACGAGTTCATCGCGAACGGCCTGACCGGTCTCGGCAGAGAGGTCCCAGATGAGAATCTCTGCGGCTCCACGTGCCGCAGCGTCCAGAGCCATCAGGCGTCCGATGCCGCTGCCTGCACCGGTGATCAGTACTCGTGCACCTCTGATTTGGGTACCGCGGGTCATATGTCTGCTCCTTTGCATCGTGAGTCTGAGCGCATGGTTCGATTGGGAACCCAGTTGCAGACATCACATTACATGCCATGGTTACCGATACGTAACCAGTTGGTCGCATCCGTTTTCACTCGCAGGAGTGATGTCGGCCCGGACAGGTACCCTCTACCGTCGTGGATGGCCGAGGCAGACGCTTCCGGTCATCCTGCGAATGGAGTCAGAATCGTGCGTCTCATCAAACAGCTCATCGCCGTCGTGGCAGTCACCGTCCTCGGAAGCGTCGCCACAGATTTCGTCGGAGGGAATGGGGTGCTGGCCCTGGTGGCCGGGCTCATCACTGCGACCCTGACGCTCGTTGTCTATCGCGCAGTCGTTTCGCGCACGGAGAATCGCACTGTCACCGAGGTGTCCCACGCAGGCGCAGCCCGGTCGCTCGGCCTCGGAGCGCTCATCGGCATCGGCCTGTTCTCTCTCGTCATCGTGATCATTGCGCTCCTCGGCGGATACACCGTTGACGGCCTCGGATCCCCGGGGGCACTGCTGGGAATGCTCGGGTTCATGGCAGCAGTCGCGGTCACTGAGGAAGTGATCTTTCGAGGCGTCCTGTTCCGGGTCATCGAAGAGCGGACAGGCTCATGGATCGCCATGGCGGTCACCGGTCTGGTGTTCGGCCTCATGCACCTGCTCAACCCCAACGCCTCCTTCTTCGGTGCGATCGCCATCGCAGTCGAGGCCGGCTTCATGCTCACTGCCGCATACATGGCGACGAGACGACTGTGGGTGCCTATCGGTCTGCATTTCGGGTGGAACATGGCTGCCGGTGGAATCTTCAGCACTGAGGTATCCGGAGCCAACACGCCGCAGGGACTGTTGGATGCAACGATGTCTGGACCGGTGCTGATCACCGGGGGAGACTTCGGTCCCGAAGGCAGCGTGTTCTCCATTGCCCTCTGTACGCTTGCGGGTGCCATCTTCATCGTCACGGCTCATCGTCGCCGCAGAATACTTCCTCCGCGCCATCGGCAGCAGCTGCCCGGGGCCTCCCGGCCGGTGCTCGCAGAAGGCTGAGTCCGGAATAACAGAGAACCCCCGGATTTCTGAGGAAATCCGGGGGTTCTCTTGTGTGGTGGCTCCGACCGGCGTCGATCCGGTGACCTTTCGATTTTCAGTCGAACGCTCTACCAACTGAGCTACAGAGCCAGGCCGCAAACATACCGAAGTATGTTGAGAGAAACAAAGGCCCTTCCGAAGAAGAGCCTTGTGCTCCGCGACCCTGACCGGACTCGAACCGGCGACCTCCGCCGTGACAGGGCGGCGCGCTAACCAACTGCGCTACAGGGCCTTACTATGTTGCATCTGATCCGATGTCGGACTTTACAATCCTACACCGTACCCCCAACGGGATTCGAACCCGTGTCGCCGCCGTGAAAGGGCGGTGTCCTAGGCCTCTAGACGATGGGGGCCCAGGTTGACCTCGGATTCCCCGGGGCAACGACGTTAAGCTTATCCCAACCATTTCGCAGAGTGCAAACCGGCAACCCGTGTCCTCGGTCACACTGCTTCAGGGCTCCGCGAGAGGGCGATCGGCAGGGCGGTCCACAGTCCCTCCGGAGGTCGTCCCGTTAGGCTGGTGGGCATGGAAGACCTCAGTGAAGAAGAGTTCGAATCGATCCTTGGCGAGGCGCTCGACCAGCTTCCCGCTGGCGTGACGGACGAACTCGACAATGTCGCTCTCTTCGTCGAGGACCGGCCTGAGGATGGCAATACGCATCTGCTGGGGCTCTACGACGGAACGCCGGTGGGGGAGCGCGGCATCTCCGGACTCGAACTGCCGGACAATATCTTCCTCTACCGCGACAACCTCATCGCCTTTGCCGAGGACCGAGACCACCTGCGGAGCGAGATCGTCATCACCATCGTCCACGAGATCGCACACTTCTACGGAATAGATGACGATCGGCTCCACGAGATCGGCTGGGGCTGAGCTCTACAACCTCCGCAGTCGACCGCCAACACCGGCGTCACCCCAGGTCGTTGGTGGTATCTGACACTTCATCAACCGTCATTGATTGGCGCTTGAGCCGGGACTTCGCTTATTGTGGGCGGGTACCCATCAGCATTCGATACAACATTCCGTCCGTATCGACGCGGGAACACAGGGGCGAATGCCCTGGGCAGAATTGCTCCGCGTGTCCTCGCAGATTTACGGGCAGGAGGCACGACCCCTTTATGACAGTGGCATCCAAACCGACAAGCGCGGCTACCCCGGCCGTCCGTGTGCTCAACCTGGCAGGCATCGATTACACCCTGCACAGTTTTGATCACGATCCGAGCACACGCCGTTACGGAACCGAAGCAGCCGACAAGCTCGGCGTGGGCTCCGACCAGGTATTCAAGACCCTCATGATCCAGGTCGACGGCGAACCCGTCACCGCCCTGGTTCCCGTCTCCGGGCAGCTCGACCTCAAGGGCCTCGCCTCCGCACGCGGAGCGAAGAAAGCTCAGCTGGCAGGCGTGGCCGAGACTGAACGTCGCACCGGCTACCCGGTCGGCGGGGTCTCCCCGTTCGGGCAGCGCCATGCTGTGCCGGTCGTCATCGACCGCACCGCACTCGAGCACTCCTCGGTCTTCGTCTCCGCAGGTCGTCGCGGTCTCGAGATAGAGATCCGTCCCGAGGACCTCGTCATGCTGACCAATGCACAGGTCGGAAAGATCGCAGCCCTGGACTGATCAGTCCAGCACTGATCAGTCCAGCACTGATCACGCCCATTCGACGTCACCGACGGCGGGCTCTGCCTGCCCTGCGGTGAGGTCTGCGTACATTGCCAGGGCCGCGTCCACCTCGGCGACGGGGACCATCATGTCGATGTCCACGGCGGCACCGTAGCGCGACCGCGTCGCCCATCCTCTGTTCCCGGCCGCCCGATCCAGGGCGTTGGCCTGGGCATAGTCGACCTCGGCGCGCACAGGTACCAGCTCATGCTTCGTCACCACGCGTGCCGTCTCCAATGCCGCCGAGATGGCCTGGCCGTAGGCGCGTACGAGTCCTCCCGCACCCAGCAGAGTTCCCCCGAAGTACCTGGTCACGACCGCAACGACGAACGTCAGCTGGTGACCGGAGACGACATCGAGGATCGGTGCCCCTGCCGTTCCTGCCGGTTCGCCGTCATCGCTGAAGCGCTGCGTGCGCGAATCCGGATCGAGGACGAACGCGGTGCAGTGATGGCGCGCCTTCGGATGGGCGCTGCGGCGCTCGGCGATGACCTCCCTGGCCTCTGCCTCATCGGCGACCGGTGCGAGGAATCCGATGAAGCGTGACTTCTTGATCTCGATCTCGGCTTCGGACACGGCGGCGAGCGTGCGGTAAGGCATGCCGGTCACTCTACCGAAAACCACGGACGCGGACCGTTTCACCGGAATCTGATCTACGATGATCGGACGAACCTGAACAATGGTGAAAGGGTGATGCGTTGTGCAGCAGCTCAGCGAGGCAGACATCTCAGCGATCAAGGACGAATCCGCCAGGGCCTACGAACTCGATCGGGCGCACGTCTTCCACTCCTGGTCGGCGCAGGAGCTGCTTGAGCCGATGACCGTCTCCCGTGCGCAGGGATCGACCATCATCGACGGCCAGGGGCAGTCATTCCTCGACTTCTCCTCTCAGCTTGTCAACACCAACATCGGGCACCAGCATCCGAAGGTCGTCCAGGCCATCAAGGATCAGGCGGACCTGCTGTGCACGATCAGTCCCGCTCACGTCAACGCCGCTCGTTCGGAGGCCGCCCGCCTCATCACCGATCGCACCCCGGCCGGGCTCGACCATGTGTTCTTCACCAACGGCGGAGCCGACGCGAACGAGCACGCGATCCGCATGGCCCGGCTGCACACGGGCAAGCATAAGATCCTCTCCCGCTATCGCTCGTATCACGGCGGCACCGAGACCGCCGTCAACGTCACCGGCGACCCGCGTCGCTGGTCGAACGATCGCGGCGACTCAGGTGTCGTCCACTTCTTCGGGCCTTTCCTCTACCGGTCGGAGTTCTCTGCCGCCACAGAGGCGGAGGAGACCGAGCGGGCCCTGCGGCACCTCGAGCGCACCATCGAACTCGAGGGGCCGTCGACGATCGCCGCAATCATCCTCGAGACCATTCCGGGCACAGCAGGCATCATGCTCCCGGGCAGCGACTACATGCGCGGCGTCCGTGCGCTGTGCGACAAGCACGACATCATCTACATCGCCGACGAGGTGATGGCCGGGTTCGGCCGCACCGGCAGATGGTTCGCCTTCGAGCACTTCGACGTGGTGCCCGACATCATCACCTTCGCCAAGGGCGTGAACTCCGGCTACGTGCCCTTGGGCGGTGTGATCATGGACGATGCGATCTACAGCTCGTTCGCGCGCAGGGCCTACCCCGGCGGGCTCACCTACTCCGGCCACCCTCTGGCCTGCGCAGCAGCGGTGGCCACGATGAAGGCCATGGACGAAGAAGGCATGATGGAACACGCCGCACGCATCGGCGAGGAGATCATCGGGCCACGGCTGCGCCAGATAGCGGAGAACTCGAAGCACGTTGGCGAGGTCCGCGGAGTCGGCGCCTTCTGGGCGATCGAACTGGTCTGGGACAAGGAGTCCCGCGAACCGCTGGCGCCCTACGGTGGAGGCTCGCCCGAAGTCGCCTCGGTGGTTGCTGCACTCAAGGAACACGGCGTCGTCCCCTTCAACAACTACCACCGTCTTCACGTCGTCCCGCCGATCAACATCAGCGAAGAGGACCTCGAGACCGGCCTGGGCGTCTTCGAGAAGGTCCTCACCGACCTCGACTTCTCCCGCTAACCCTCCCCGACGTCACTAAACACCCCCGGCGCCGGGCGCTATTAGTGACGTCGGGGAGGGTTAGCGGGCGTCGTGGGTGAAATCTCCGCCGAGGACGGTGGCGCGGACCGTGATCTGTGAGATCTGCTCGGGTTCGACCTCGGCGGGGTGGGCATCGAGGGCCACGAAGTCCGCGAGCTTCCCGCGTGAGAGGGTTCCCTTGTCTGCCCCATGTCCGGAGGCCTCGGCCGCGACCGAGGTGTAGGCGGCGATCGCCTCATCGGCGCTCAGACATTCCTCGGCCGAGCCCATGATGTCGCCGTCGCGGGTCCTCCTGGTCACAAAGGCTTCGATGCCGCGCAGTGCATTGCCGTCGGCGCAGGGCCGATCCGAGCTGCCGGCCAGGAGCACACCGGCGTTGAGAAAGGACTTCGCGCGGTAGATCAGTGGGCGGCGTGCAGGTCCCAGTGAGGCGTTCATTCCGTCGCCGATCCCTTCGGCGAACGCTGACTGCGGGGTCACGACGATGCCGTTGTCGGCCAAGGTGGACAGGTGCTCATCATGGACGAGGGCAGCGTGCTCGATCCGGTTGGGAACGGCTCGGCGACCATACTCAGCCTGGGCGTCGACGATGTTGGCCACCGCAGCATCCACGGCCTCATCGCCGATCGCATGGACCGCGACGGACCACCCGGAGGCGTAGGTGTCCAGGATCTGCTTGCGCAGCACCTCGGCGTCATCCTGCAGATAGCCGGGATGGTCCTTGCCCTCGTAGTTCTCCCGGAGAGCAGCGGTCTCCCCGCTCAGCGCCCCGTCCATGAAGAACTTGACGGGTCCCAGCGAGACGAGGTCATCGCCGAGACCGGTGCGCACTCCCGCATCGAGTCCGATGCCGAAGCCGTCGGCGGAGTTCGCTGCGATCTCGTGGAGACCATCTGCCTGCGGCAGGAGCTGGGCGCGGGCACGCAGCTTGCCCTCTTCGCGAGCACGCAGGTAGGCGCTGACTTCGATGGGGGAGTGTCCGATCCACCCGTAGGCGACGCCGCAGTCACCGAAGGATGTGATGCCCTCCTTTGCGTAGTAGGCAGTCGCAAGGTCGATGGCCTCGACGATCGTGTCAAGTGAATAGGGGCGGATGAGGTCCTGGACGAGGCCCTGCGCGGTCTCTTCGACCAGACCTGTGGGGTGGCCCGCCGCATCGGTGACGACCTTGCCGCCGACGGGATCGCTGAAGCCGGGGTCGAGGATCCCCGCTCGCTTCATCGCCTCGGTGTTGACGATCGCGGCATGTCCGGAGGTCTGCCGCATGAACAGGGGCCGGTCGCCGGTGATCTCGTCGAGGCGGGAGAGGTCCGGGTACTGTCCGTCGTAGTCGCGGTGGGCGTAGCCGGTGGCGTTGATCCACTCGCCGGCCGGTGTCGTCGCTGCCGCTTTCTCGAGCGCAGCGTAGACATCGGGCAGACCGCCGGGCAGTGCTGTGACGTCGATGGATGCCAGGGTGAGTCCGAACCATGCGGTGTGGCAGTGGACGTCGTTGAAGCCAGGAAGCACGGTGGCCCCGCCCAGCGATTCGACCCGATCTGCGGTGACGCCGTCGAGTTCCTCGTCGAAGCCGATGATGCGGCCAGCGAAGACGCCGATCTTCTTCGCCCGTGGACGTGCCGGGTCGAGTGTGTGGGCATCAAGATCGGTGAAGATCGCGTCGATGTTCATGTCAGTCACCTTTGCAGCGTGAGAATCAGTTGGAGCGTGGGAATCGGCTACAGCGAGAGAGCGTGTGATTTCGCGGAGACCGAGGCCGCCGCGGTGTCGGAGATCTCGGAACGCGGTCCGAGCGCCCAACAGTTGGTCACTTCTGGTCGATCCGAAGCGAATTGTCGACGAGAAGTCACCAACCGTTGGGTCCGTGGCTGTGCAGCCGGCGGGATGGAGCGCATCGGCCCAATCACACCCGTGCACCGCGGATCGCGGGATCCGTGAGACAGCGGACGAGAGCCGGGCCCTCATGAGCCAGGGCCTTCTCGAAGGCGTCCCGGAAGTCCGCGGTGCGTTCGACCGTCAGCCCCATACCGCCGAAGGCGGTGGCTAGGGCCGCGAAGTCGGGACTAGACAGGGCAGTTCCCGTTGCGCGGCCCGGATACTCGCGGTCCTGGTGCCCGCGGATCGTGCCGTAGACCGAGTTGTCGTTGACGACGACGGTGAGGTTCACCCCGTACTGTGCGGCGGTGGCGAGCTCCTGGCCGTTCATGAGGAAGTCCCCGTCTCCGGCGATGCAGAACACGGGCCGCTCGGGATGGACGAGACCGGCGGCAACGGCGGCCGGGAGGCCGAAGCCCATCGAGCCGTTGCGCGGCCCCAGCGCCGAGGGGAACCCATGCGTGGGCAGGAACCTGGTGGCCCAGCCCGAGAAATTCCCGGCCCCGTAGGTGATGATCGCGTTGTCCGGCAGCAGCTCCCTGACATGGACGAATGCCTCATCCATGTCGACGAAGCCGTCACCGGCATCATCAGAGCCAGAACTCGCCGAGGTGGTGACCGGCACCCTCCATTCCTCGAGTTCTGCGCGGGCATCGCGGATCCAGTCCGGCAGCGGCACGGGCTCATCGTTGCCACTCAGGTGCTCATCGCCGACGGCGGGTTCATCGATGGACCCGTCCGAGGAGACCGAATAGGCGCGGGCACCGTCCTCGGTGAACAGGGCCTGGGCGAAGCGATTGACCGAGGTGACGATGTGCTGGTCGAGGCTGCCGAAGTGTCCATGGGCGTCCGGGTCGGGGCCGATGACGACAGTTTTGGCCTCGGTGCCGATCGTGAACGAATCGGTGGCCACATCGGTGCGGACACAGCCGAGGAAGATATGCAGGTCCGCGGAAGCGAAGGTTCTCTTGGCCACCGCGGAAGCGCCGAAGCCGAGCATGCCGAGGAAGTTGGGGCTGTCGTGGTCGATACCGTCATAGGCACGGAAGGTGCCGATCACGCCGAGGCCGCGATCGCGCGACCATTGGGCGATCCTGCGGGAGGTGGCCGGGGACCAGTCCTCGCCGCCGATGATGAGCACAGGAGAATCGGCCTGCAGGATGCGGGCCCGCAGCTCGGTGACATCGCCGGCATACGGTGCGGCGGAACCGTGTGTGCGCGGGGCCAGAACTTGACCGCCGCTGGTCTGGACGAGCACCTCCTCGGGCAGACCGACGACGACGGGACCCGGCCTGCCGGTCACGGCGGTGTGCATGGCATCGGCGACCACCTCGGCGGCCTGATCCGGGTCATCGAGGGTCAGGACCTTCTTGGTCGTCGTCGAGAACCAACCGCCCAGATCGAATTCCTGGAAGGACTCGCGACCTCGCTGGGCGGTGGGGATGAGGCCGACGAACACGACGAGCGGTGTCGCGTCCTGGTAGGCGGTGTGCACGGAGACCATGACGTTCGAGGCACCGGGACCGCGGGTGACCATGGCGATTCCGGGGATGCCGGTCATGCGTCCCTCGGCCACTGCCATGTAGCCGGCCCCGCCCTCTTGGCGGCAGACGATGGGGGCGATGGTCGAGTCGTGGAGGCCGTCGAGCACGTCGAGATAGGACTCGCCGGGGACCAGGTAGGCACGCTGGACGCCGTGGGCTTCGAGCTCCTTGACGAGGAGATGGCCGGCGGAAAGGGGCGCGGAGTTGTCCATGACTTCATGCTTATCATTCTTTTGTCTCATGTGGGTGGGCTGTTGAACATTCGGTCATGCAACGCCGTATGATCTTGGCACAACGGATTCCGCAGGGGATCGCTCGACATCGAGATACTTCATCGCCAGGAGGCTCAAGTATGACCGGCATCGACTCCGACGAACATTCGGGACAGGCAGCATTCATGCCTGGACCGGCAGCGGCCGGAGGGACGCCCCGGAAACGGCTGGACTCTGACTCGTCTGGGGGATCCACAGAGACGGGATTCCGGTCTCGGCCGAAGAAGTCGCAGCTCGAACGCGATCCGGGAATGCCTGCGAGCACCTGGCGTCTGCGCTCGGATGCCTGGGAGTACCTGAAGTTCGCGATCAAACGTCTGGCCATCAGCGGTGGGGACTTCTCGATGATCGCCGCCGACGGTGAGGTCTGGCGTTCGCTGCGGTCGCTGAAGACGATCGAACTGTACTGGGGCGGCTTCGGGCAGCGCTACGTCGAGGACATCGCCGAGCTGCTCTCCAACGGTGAGTTCGACAAGGCCCACGACATGATCACGCGTGCCGTCAACCGCCTGCGCGGAACCACGGTCCCCGATATCGCCGAGGATGACCTCACCGAGGACGAGCGTGCCGAGCACAAGGACCGTCAGGATTCGCGCCCCCGTTTCGAGGTCCTCATCGTCGATGAGACCACAGAGGGTGGCCGCGATGAGCTGCATACCGACCTGCTCAAGTTGCGCCACGCCTCAGACCAGTTCATCTACGACTACGTCATCGTCCCCACCGCAGACGATGCGGTCGCGGCGGCGCTGACGAACCCGAACCTGCTCGCCTGCGTCATCCGCCCCGGCTTCACCGACCGGACTCGGCAGGTGCTCAGCCGGGATCTGCGCAGCGCCGTAGAGCTGGCCCACCAGGGAACAACCGACTCGCCGACGATGCCGATGAGTCCGCTCAATTCGGTCCGTCGAGTGCTGCGTCTGGCAGACACGCTGGCCGGTCTGCGCCCGGAGCTCGACCTCTATCTCATGGCCGGTGCCCACATCGAGAGCCTGGCGGGTGCCCTGACCCATCGGTTCCGTCGTGTCTTCCGCCGTGAGGACCAGTTCGAGCTCCACCTGTCTCTGCTGCGCCGTGTCCAGCACCTCTATGACACTCCGTTCTTCACCGCGATCCGTGAGCACGCGCGCCGCCCGGCCGGTGTCTTCCACGCCCTGCCCGTCTCCCGTGGCGGCTCGGTCGTGGGATCGAAGTGGATCAGTGACTTCGTCGACTTCTACGGCCTCAACCTGCTGCTGGCAGAGACCAGTGCCACCTCGGGTGAGCTGGACTCCCTGCTGGCGCCGGTCGGCACGATCAAGAAGGCGCAGTCCCTGGCGGCCAGGGCCTTCGGTGCGAAGCGGACCTACTTCGTGACGAACGGGACCTCGACGGCGAACAAGATCGTCCACCAGGCCGTCGTCTCACCCGACGAGGTCGTCATGGTCGACCGCAACTGCCACAAGTCGCACCACCATGCGCTCATGCTCACGGGTGCGAGGACCGCCTACCTCGAGGCGTACCCGCTCAACGACGTCGCCTTCTACGGCGCGGTGCCGCTGAATCGGATCAAGCAGCTCCTGCTCGACTACCGGGCCGCCGGCCGCCTCGACGAGGTCCGGATGATCACCCTGACCAACTGCACCTTCGACGGGATCGTCTACGACCCGGAGAAGGTCATGGCCGAATGCCTGGCGATCAAGCCCGACCTCGTCTTCCTCTGGGACGAGGCGTGGTTCGCCTTCGCCCGGTTCCACCCGGTCACCCGCAAGCGCACCGCCATGGTCGCAGCCGAGCGGCTCGAAGCGATCCTCGACACCGACTCCCATGCCAGGGCGTATCGCGAGCAGCGTGAGCGTCTCTTCGATGCAGAGACCGGTGCGCCCGCACCCGACGAGGTGTGGCTGAACGAGTCGCTGCTGCCGCCCCCGGACGCGGTTCTGCGCGTGTATGCGACCCAGTCGACGCACAAGACGCTGACCTCGCTGCGGCAGGGTTCGATGATCCACGTCTACGACCAGGAGTTCTCCCACGGAGCGGAGGACTCGTTCCACGAGGCGTACATGACGCACACCTCGACCTCGCCGAACTACCAGATCCTCGCGTCCTTGGACTTGGGGCGCCGGCAGGTAGAGATGGAGGGCTTCGCCCTGGTGCAGAAGCAGCTGGATCTGGCGATGAGCTTGGCCTCTGCCGTCTCACGTCATCCTCTGCTGAAGAAGACCTTCCGCGTGCTCACCGCGGCCGACCTCATCCCCGAGGAGTACCGGCAGACCGAACGCACGATGCCTCTGCGCGATGGTCTGGCGACGTTCTGGCATGCGTGGTCGACCGACGAGTTCGTCGTCGATCCCAGCCGTATCACCATCGAGATCAGCGGCACCGGAGTCGACGGGGACACCTTCAAACACGACTTCCTCATGGACCGCTACGGCATCCAGGTCAACAAGACGAGCCGCAACACGGTGCTGTTTATGACGAACATCGGCACGTCTCGGTCGGCCGTGGCCTACCTCATCGAGGTCCTCGTCAAGATGGCCGAGAAGTTCAACGACCCGCACGAACTCCAGGCCGAATACTCCTTCGAGGAGCCGGCTGAGATCATGCCGCCGCTGCCGGACTTCAGCGCCTTCGCCCCGGAATACGCCGCCGAGGTACCGGCTGAGGATTCGTCGAAGCAGCTGCCCGATGGTGACCTGCGCACCGCTTACTACGCCGGGCTGCGCCGGTGGAACATCGAACACGTCCTCCCGGAGGAGTTGAGCCGTAGGATCGAGTCAGGAGATCAGCCGGTCTCTGCCGGGTTCGTCACACCCTACCCGCCGGGATTCCCGGTGCTCGTGCCCGGTCAGATCATCACCGCCGAGGTGCTCGACTTCATGTCCGCTCTCGACACCAGGGAGATCCACGGCTACGACGCCCGTCTGGGCTACCGTGTCATCCTGCCGAAGGATGCGCTCGAGGCCAAGCAGTCACAGAGCTCGAAGGGCTGAAGAACGATCCACACGAATCGGCTCATCCAGACCGTTGAGGCTCACACCGAGGGACTGCCGGTGCGGGTCGTCACCGGGGGAGTCGGGGCCTTACCCGGCGCCACGATGGCCGAGCGCCGGGGCTGGTTCATCGCCCATTCCGATGACCTGCGTACCTTCCTCATGTGCGAACCCCGCGGCAACGGCTGGCTCTCCGGGGCGATCCTGCAGCCTCCGACACGGTCCGATGCCGATTGGGGCGTGCTGTTCATCGAGGTCACCGGTGTGCTCCCGATGTGCGGTGCCGGCACCATCGCCGTGGCCACCGTCCTCGTGGAGACCGGAATGGTGATCGTGGAGGAACCGGTGACGCGCATCCGTTTGGACACGCCCATCGGGCTCATCATCGCCGAGGCGGCCGTCCGTGATGGTCGAGCTGAATCGGTGACCATCGTCAACGTTCCCTCCTACGCCCATGCGTTGGACCAGAGCGTCGATGTCCCCGGATACGGCTCAGTAGGCTGCGACATCGCTTTTGGTGGGAACTACTATGCGTTCGTAGAGGCCGAGGAGATCGGCATCCCCTTCGAACGCACCCGCGCCGAGGAATTCACCGGAGCCGGCCGAGCGATCATGGCCGCGGTCAACGAACAGATCGAACCTATCCACCCGGTCTCAGGGTTCCGCGGCTGCGAGCACGTTGTATTCCTGGCCCCAGGGTCGACCGCCGCGCACACCCGCCACATCCTCATCAATCATCCAGGCTGGGTGGATCGCTCGCCCGGCGGAACCGGGACGAGCGCACTCATGGCCGTCCATCATGCCCGCGGTGAGTTGGGGCTGAATGAGGAATTCGTCAACGATTCCTTCATCGGCACCTCGTTCACCGGCCGCCTCGTCGAGGAGACGGGCGTGGGCGAACACTCGGGCGTGGTCCCCACCATCACGGGTCGCTCCTGGCTGACCGGCACAGCGCAGTACACGCTCGATCCCACCGACCCGTTCCCCGCCGGCTTCACGATCTGAGGCGTCCCCGCGCCGACAGGCTCTCAGCGTGCGAGGTTCTCGAAGACTGCTGCCATGCCCTGGCCGCCGCCGATGCACATGGTCTCGATGCCATAGTGCGAATCGCGGCGCTTCAGCTCGTGGAGCATGGTGGCCAGAATCCGACCGCCGGTTGCGCCGACCGGGTGTCCCAGTGAGATTCCGGAGCCGTTGACGTTGAGGCGTTCAGCGAAGTCGGACTCACTCAGCTTCCACTCGCGGGTGCAGGCCAGCGCCTGGGCTGCGAAAGCCTCATTGAGTTCGATGAGGTCCATGTCGGCGAGACTCAGCTCGGCGCGTTCGAGTGCCTTGGCCACTGCCGGCACGGGACCGATTCCCATCGTCTTCGGCGGAACGCCTGCGACGGCCCAGCCGACCATCCGGGCGAAGATGCGCAGCCCGAGTTCACGAGCCTTCTCCTCGGTGGCGATGATGCACAATGCGGCTCCGTCGTTCTGACCGGAGGCGTTGCCAGCCGTCACGGTCGCCTCGGCGTCTGAGGACCCGAGGATCGGGCGCAGCTTGGCCAGCGATTCGACGTTCGCGTTCGGGCGGATATGCTCATCGCTCGTGATGACCTGCTCCGGGGTCTTCCGGGTCGCCGGGATCGTGATCGGTGCGATCTCGTCGTCGAAGCGGCCGGTGTCTCGGGCCGTGGCTGCCTTCTGGTGCGAGGAGACGGCGAATTCGTCCTGCTCCTGGCGGCTGATGCTGTATTCGGCGCGCAGGTTCTCTGCGGTCTCGATCATCCCGCCGGGGACCGGGTAGTTTGTGCCGCCGGCGGTGACCCGGCCACGGGCCAGGCTGTCTTTGAGGTCGATGCCGGAGCCCTTGACTCCCCAGCGGATCTCTTCGTTGAAGAAGGCACCTCGGCTCATGGTCTCGACGCCGCCGGCGATGACGACATCGGCGAATCCGGCGTTGATCATCGCATGTCCGTCGGCGATGGCCTGGAGGCCGGATCCGCAGCGACGGTCGATCTGACGGCCGGGTGTGGTGATCGGCAGTCCGGCGTTGAGAGCGACAACGCGGCCGATGGCCGGGGCCTCCATCGTGGGATAGCAGTTGCCGAGGATGACATCGTCGACGATGTCGACGTTCAGCCCGGACTTCGTGATGAGAGCCTCGAGGACCTGACGGCCAAGCTCCTCTGGTGGCAGATTCTTGAACTGGCCGCCGAATCCGCCGACGGCAGATCTCACGGGCTCACAGATGACGATGTTCTTCGACATTCTTCCTCCTTGGAAGGGTTGGTGGGTCTCAGCGTCGTGGAAGGGTGGCTCAGCGACCGAGCAGTTCATCGGAGATGATGCGCATCTGGATCTCAGACGAGCCCTCGAAGATCTTCGTCAACCTTGCATCTCGCCAGTGGCGCTCGACCGCGAAGTCCTTCGTGTACCCGGCACCACCATGGATCTGCACCGCCTCCGAGGTGACCTTCTCCGCCATCTCAGCCGCGAGGTACTTCACCATGGCAGCCTCCTTGTCACAGCGTGCACCGGAATCGATCTGCGTACACACGTGATACATGAGCGCCCTCGATGCCTCAATCTGGGCGGCCATGTCAGCGACCTTGAACCGCAGATGCTGGAAATCGGCCAAGGGGTGGCCGAACTGGACCCGCTGCTTGAGATACGCGATCGAGTCTTCCAGCGCCGCCTGCGCCAAACCGATCGAGCGAGCCGCTGTGTGAGCACGACCGACTTCAAGACCTGAGACGGCTTGGTAGAAGCCCCGATCTTCCTCCCCCAGCAGTGCTTCGGCTGGCAGGTGGAAGTCGTCGAAGGCCAGGTCCCAGGTCTTCCATCCGAAGTAGCCGATCTTCTTCACAGCAGTCCCGCTCATCCCTTCAGGGAAGGAACCGCGGTCCTTCTCCACGAGGAATGCTGAGATTCCGCGGTGGCGCTTGGCCTCATCGGTCGAGGTGCGCGCGAAGAGAATGATGTAATCGGCTTGATCGGCGAACGTGCACCACATCTTCGTGCCGTTGATGACCCACCCACCGTCCTCGGCGCGGGTGGCCTTGCACCGGATGTTGGCGACATCGGATCCGGCTTCTGCCTCGGACAGGGCGAAGGCACCGAGGTATTCACCGGTGGCGACCTTCGGCAACAATCGGGCTTCCTGTTCGGGTGAGAAGCCACCGCCCATCCCGTTGCCCCGAGCCAGCAGACCACCGACGGACATCCATGCTCTGGAGAGTTCTTCGGCGACGAGGCAGTACTCGAAGACACCGAGTCCCAGGCCCCCGTATTCCTCGGGGATGAGGATGCCGAAGAATCCCATGTCGGCCATCTGAGACACGAACCAATCGGGGAACTGGCCTTCGATGGGGTCGAGCTCATTGGCCAGCGGAAGGACGACATCGTGGGCGAACTCGCGGGCGAGCGCCTGGATCTCGAGGCGTTCCTCGGTCATGAAGTGCGGGGTGTTCGGCCTGGGCCTGGGCTTATGCGTCATGGAGTATCTCCTAGCTTTGAAGTCACTTCTGCGTCTCGAGCGGCTTGGCCGCCCATTCGCGCAGGACAGCTGCTTTGATCTTCGACCCGTTCGTTCCGGCGGTCACGGGCATGGTCTCGACGAGGCGAACCTCGGTGGGAATCTTGAAGCTGGCCAAGCGCTCCTTGCAGTACGCCCTGATCTCCGCCGGATCCGGATTCGTGCCCGGCACGGGCTGGACAAAGGCGACCACCTCAGGCGCTCCCGCTTCACTGTTGCGCCCGACGACCTTGACGATCTCGACCTCGGGGTGGGTGATGAGGTGGAGTTCGATCTCGGCCGGGTCGACGAGGAATCCGCGCAGACGGATGACGTCGCCCATGCGACACACGTATTCGAAGGAATCGGGTCCCTGAGCGCGGCCGAGGTCGCCGGTGGCGAACCAGTCGTCGGGTGTGAAGTTCTTGGCGCCTTCGCCCGTGTCGCCGAGGTATCTGTCGACGATGTTCGCTCCGCGCAGCTGTACTTCGCCCTCTGATCCTTCGGAGACGTCGAGGTTTGAGAGCGGATCGACGATGCGGTACTCGTATGCGGGATCGGTCAGTCGTCCACCACCGGAGTAGCGAAGTTCCTCGGCTGTGTCGACGGGCCAGAACGAGGTGAGGGCGAAGACTTCGGAGGATCCGTAGACGCCGACGGTCCGTGTTCCGAATTCTTCGGCGGCCCATTTCGCGATGTCTGCGGACATACCCTGGAAGTCGGCCACGCCTGCCCACTTCCACGAGCCGATGGTCGTGCCGGTCTTTTCGCATACACGGCGTACCCGCGAGAGCATGTCGTCGGCGCCGACGAAGTGCGAGCCGTTGAAGTGGTCCCAGGCCGACACGAGTTCCTGCTCGTCGAAGACGGGGTGGAGGAGGACTGCGGCACCGCCGAAGAGTGCACCCATGCCCGCCGAGTATCCGAAGACACCGGAGTAGGGCAGCGGCTCGACGAGGACGTCGCCGGGTTCGAATCCTACGCGCGAGGCCACGTGCTGCGAATGGGAGATGACAGCGGTCTCTTTGTGGGCGGCCAGCTTCGGCATGCCCGTCGACCCCGAGGTCGTGAACGCGACCGACAGCCGGTCCGCGCTGGGTTCGAGAGCCGACAAGTCCGGCGCCGAGGTGGTGGCACCGACCGCAGGTACGACCACTGCCCCTGAACCGAGGTCATAGTCGGCGGCAACAGGTTCCTCCGATGCCCCCGGCACGGCCCAGACGGCAACGGTGGGTGCGTCGTCCCGCGATTCGGCGACGGCCTTCGTCGCGGTGGCGAGGAAGTCGATGCCGCGGAATCCGTGAGCCATCACGAGGAGTTTGGGCTGTGCCTTCGACAGCACGTGGCCGACCTCGGCGACGTTGTAGCGGGTGTTGACGCCGATGACGTGGGCTCCGCGGGCCGAAGCCGCGAACTGCCAGGCGTAGGTGTCCGCCCAACTGGGCAGCCAGACGGCCACGCAGTCGCCTTCGCTGACTTCCTGCTCGGTGAGGAGAGTGACGAACTGGTTCGCGCGGGCCAGAAGGTCGGCAACGCTGACACGGATGTGTCCGTGGTCGAGGTCGCCGGTCTGAGCGCTGGCAGGTACCGGGTCGATGAGGGCCAGTCGCTGCGGGTCGGTCTCGACCCACGATTTCAGGTGGCCATGGAGAGTGCTCGGCTGTGCGGTCATGATCGGGTGGTCTCCGTTCCTTCGTCACTGGCTTCCAGGGTGCGCACCCATGCGTCGACCTGGCTGGCGAAATCAGTCATCTCCTCCATCGGATAATGCCCGATCCCGGGGAGGAACGTGAACGATCCTCGAGGGATGGACGCAGCGTCACGGCGGACCGCCTCGGCGTCGATCCAGAGATCATCCTCACCGGCGACGAGGATCGTGGGGCAGGCGATGTCGGGCAATCCTGCGGTGATATCGTGACGGCCCCAGCCGATGAGGTCCGAGTTCGAGATGATGGGATCTTCGCGGCAGTGCATGCGGGCGATGAGCGAACGACGTTCCTCGCTCACAGCGGAGCCGATGACGGCGCGTGTGCCCCAGTAGGTGCGGTCGCTGCGCGAGGGCGTCGAGATGTCGTTGAGTTCGCGGGTCAGCCCCCGGATGGAGACGTGACCGCCGCTGGCCCCGGCGGCCATCGCGACCGCGGCCCGGATGCGGGACCCTGCCCGCACAGCGAGGTCGATCGTGATCTTCCCGCCGATGGAACATCCGACGGCGACGAAGCGGTCGATGTCCAGCTGATCGAGGACGGTGAGTGCGAATCGGGCATATTCGCCGAGGTCGGTCACCGGTCCATGAGCGGCGGGTTCGCTGCGTCCGTGGCCGGGGAAGTCGGGGACGATGACGCGATAACCCAGGGCCGCGAGATCGGCGGCGACGTGGGCGTACTGGACGCCGCTCTGGCCTGCGGTATGCAGAGCCAGCAGCGGGGTCGCGTGGATGTCGCCCCAGTCTTCGACGAAGGCGAAGCGGCCGTCGATGACGAGCTGGTGCGCACGCAGCGTGGTCACTGCTGAGGCGGTGGGGCCGGTTGACTGTGTGGTTTCGGTCAGTGTCGTCATATCAGGCCACCTGCTGGGTCTCGATGGAAGTCGTGTGTGCGCCGACGTATCCGGCGGTGCCGGCGAGGGCACGGGCGTTGTCGATGATGCGGATGAGTGCGCTTGTCATACGCAGGTATTCGTAACCGGATCCTGCCGATCGCATCTTCCCCACCATGGCGGTCTCCATGAAGCTGTTGTCGCCCGAGGTCATGAGATCGACGAAGACCTCGCCAGGAATGTCGAGAACGAAATCGGCACCCTTGATCGCGCGGGCCACGACCTCGAGGACCTGGCCGCGGTAGCAGCGGATGTGTACGGGACGACCGCCGATCGAGATCCCTAACGTTCCGTCGTAGGACTCGATGAGACCGGCGAATGACTCGTCTTCGCTCAGCAGACGGTGGAGCTCGGCGTTCCACTCCCTGCTGCCGGGGCACAGCAGGCCGGAGTAGGGATCGGGACGGTCGAGGGCCCCGGCGTCGGGCACCGCGCCGGTGAAGGCCAACCGCAGGACGGCAGCGACCCCGGTGTCATCGTCGAGGTAGGCAGTCACCTCGGCGCGCACACCTGCGTCCCGATCGGGCAGGATGGCAGTGACGACCGCAGTCGGAGTCAGGGGCTCGGCGATAGGCCTCTTCAGCTCGAGGTGTGCCGACACCACGTCCGCTGAGACCAGGTCTGAGGAGTCGATGATCTCGGTGCGAAGCGCAGTCGCCACAGCGTCAGCCGAGGCCAATGTCGAACCCGGTGCGAGCGCGGGGGCGGCAGCGAGCAATCGCTGTCCGGGGGCGAGAGGCGGTGTCATGGAGATTCCTTCCGAAGGGGCTTATGAGAAGATTGGTGGCAATGGACGAGCATGTGGACAAGTCAGGCAGGCGGCGGGCCGCGCCACGTTTCATCGACCGTGAAACGGTCGTCGATGCGGCGCTCGAAGTGCTCGCAGCGAAGGGCTTCCACGGGGCGTCGACGCGTGAGATTGCGAAGGCAGCCGGGACCTCGCTGTCGAACCTCTACAACTACTTCGGTTCGAAGAGCGAGATCCTTGAGGTCGTCCTCGAGGACACGGCCCGCACGCTCGCCGACTCCCTCGAGGCGGCAGTGACTGCGGCCGGTGAAGCGCCGTTGGCCAGGCTTGATGCGGCGGTGCGGGCCTACGTCGATTTCATCGTGGAGAAGCCGCGCGCCTCGGTGGTGGGAATCACCGAGTTCCGTTACCTCGAAGGCGAGAACCGCGCCGAGGTGGTTACTCAGCGTGATCGGACGGAGAAGGTCTTCCGTACCGCCATCGCCGAGGGGCTCGATGCCGGGGTCTGTGATGTGCGCAACATCGGCTCGGCCACGCGTGGTGTTGTGACCCTGTGCAACTCGATGTCCACGTGGTACCGGCCAGACGGCAGACTTTCGCCCGGCGAACTCGCCGATCTCCAGGTCGACCTGGTGTTCGGCCTCGTGCGTGCCGCGAACCGACCGGACAGCGCCGGTCGGTAGTCCGACGCAGGCCTCAGACTGACTGACCACGATCGACTCGTTCCATGGTGCGCAGGTCGGCGGCCCCGCTGGCGGGAGGAAATGAGAACCGTGCTGCGTCCCATCCGGCTTCGAGCGAGGACCAGAAGAAGAACGACACTCTGCGTTCGGTGAAGCGCCACCCCGCGGTGGTGCGGACCATCGTGTCGTCGTAGCGCCCCGCGGCCAGCTGCGATTCGCCCTCGACGACGCAGGGCTGGAGCAGCCAGGTCGTGCCGGTGGCGAAGTCGCCGTCGAGGTCGACGGTTTCGTTCGAGCTGAAGTGCCACCACGAGGTCACGGTCGTCGAATTGAGCTTCGGGAAGAACTCGAGCATCTCCTCACGACCGCGGGCGGTCGAGAGTCCGACGAATGCCCCGTCTTCGGTGAATGTGTCGGCCAGAGCATTCCAGTGACCGTCATCGAGAGCCTGGCAGTAGCGGGCGCGCAGCTGTCCGATCGCCTGGATGTCCTCGAGGCGGGCGATGCGCCCCTCGAGTGATGTTCTGTGCTCAGACATGTTCGACACCTGCTGCTTCCGAAGCTTCGCGCTCCTCGATGTCACGAGTCGTCTCGTGCAGGTTGGCCTGGAAGCGCTCCTTGATCGTGTAGACGGCGATGAAGGTGATGATGGCCATGGCGATGATGTAGGCCGATACGCTCGCCGAGGTGCCTGTGAACTCGATGAGGGAGACCATGATCATGGGTGCGAGCCCACCGGCGAAGACACTGGCAAGCTGGAACCCGAGAGAGGCTCCGAAGTAGCGGATGTCTGCGGGGAACATCTCCGCGAACAGTGCCGCCTGCGGGCCGAACATCATTGCATGCAGTGTGAGGCCGACGATGAGAGACAGGCCGACGAGGACAGGATTGCCGGTGTCGACGAGCCAGAAGAACGGGAATGCCCAGACTGCCATGAGCACGGTGCCCACAAGGAAGATCTTTCGCCGGCCGTGGCGGTCCGACCAGGCCCCGAAGTAGGGGATCGTGAAGATCTGAGTGGCAACGGCCAGGCAGACGATCATGATCATCGTCGTCTGGGACAGACCGACGTTGGCCGTTCCGTAGGAGAGCATGCCGGAGATCATGACGTAGAAGGTGCCGTTGACGACGAAGAATGCTCCAGCTGCCTGGAGGATCTGACGCCAGTACCTGCGCACGGCACCCAGCAGAGACACCTTGGGCATCTCCTTGCCTGCAGTCTCGGCCTGGGCCTTGGCCTGCATCGATTTGAAGACAGGAGTCTCTTCGATCTTCATCTGGACGAAGATGCCGACCGCGACGAGGAGGAGTCCGGAGAGGAACGGCACACGCCAGCCCCATGCGATGAAGGCGTCTTCATCGACGAAGAGCAGGATGCAGAGGAAGAAGGCATTGCCGATGATGATGCCCGCGACGGTGCCGAGCTGAACGAGGGAGCCGTAGAAGCCGCGACGCCTGATGGGGGAGTGCTCGGTCAGCAGCAGTGTCGCGCCGCCCCACTGGGCACCGACTCCAAGTCCCTGGACCAGGCGTGCGGTGATGAGCAGGATGGGTGCCCAGATGCCGATGGTGTCGTACCCGGGCAGCATGCCGATGGAAGCCGTCGCAAGGCCCATGATGACCATCGAAGCGACAAGGGGTCCCTTGCGTCCGAAGCGATCGCCGAGGGCGCCGGCGATGATGCCGCCGACTGGGCGTGCGATGAAGCCCACGGCGAGGGTGCCGAACGAGGCGATGGTGCCCAGTGCGCCGTCGAGGGAGGGGAAGAAGATGTGCCCGAACACCAGCGCCGAGGCGGTGGAGTAGATGAGGAAGTCGAACCATTCGAGGGCTGTGGCGAGAACCGAGGCGCTCGCCAGCTTCGTCATCTTGCTCTCCTCCGGGAGATCAAAGTCGACGGGCGGTTCAATTGTTGAGGCCATTGCACTCTCCTTTGAGCAGGGAAGAACGTTCGTTCTTGTATGATGAGTATGGCAGATCACATGAGGGCTGGCAATAGGGGATCCGCAAGGGACCGTTCCGGCCCAGCAGAACGAAGGAGTCGGCAATGACGCAAGATCCCGCGCAGTTCGGAGCTTCCACGGGCAGGTTCATCTCCACCGATCACAGCCTCTACTTCGAGGACATGGACGTCGGTCAGATCTATCGATCCTCGTCACGGACTCTCTCGGAGACCGACCTCACACTGTTCTCCATGGTCTCCGGCGACTGGAACCAGGTGCATTCCGACGCCGAGTACATGGAGGCAGGCGGTGGTCGGCTGCTTCACGGAGTACTGGGGATCGCGGTGATCACCGGACTGATGGACAGAGCCGGCTGGTTCACCAGTTCCGCGATCGCGATGACCGGCATCGACGACTGGACGTTCAAGCGCCCGCTCTACATCGGCGACACGGTGACCATGGAGATGGAGATCCTCGGCAAGAGGCTGGTCTCGGCCGAGGACAAGGGATTCCTCGACCGGCAGTTCACCCTGTACAACCAGCATGGCGAGATCGCCCAACAGGGACGATGCGGCTTCCTCATCAAGCGTCGAGACGAGTCCGCAGTCAACGCGCAGGACTGGTGAGGCAGGGCTACCCCAGCTGCCCGGGATTGAGCACGCGGGAGAGGAAGTCCTTCGTCCGCTGCTCCTGCGGGTTGCCGATGACCTCCCTGGCGGGTCCGGACTCGACGACGTACCCACCGTCCATGAACAGGACACGGTCGGCGACCTGCCGGGCGAACTCCATCTCATGCGTGACGACGACCATCGTCATTCCCGCCTCGGCGAGGTTGCGCATGACCTGGAGGACATCGCCTACGGTCTCTGGATCGAGTGCCGAGGTGGGCTCGTCGAAGAGCATGACATCAGGGTCCATGCTCAGGGCCCTGGCAATTGCCACTCGCTGCTGCTGGCCACCGGACAGGGACGAGGGCTTGGCATTGATCTTCTCAGACAGCCCCACCTTCGCCAGGTTCGCCTCGGCGACGGTGTTCGCCTCAGCCTTCGAGCGCCCCAGAACCTTCGTCTGCGCGATGGTGAGGTTCTCGCGCACGGTGAGATGGGCGAAGAGATTGAAGGACTGGAAGACCATGCCGATGCGGGTGCGTGCGGCATCGATGTCGAGATCGAGGTCCATCATGTCCATGCCGTCGACGACGATCGAGCCGCCAGTCGGGGTCTCGAGCGTGTTGATGCAGCGCAGCATCGTCGACTTGCCGGATCCCGAGGGGCCGATGACGCAGACGACTTCGCCCTTGTCGACGTCGAGGTTGATGTCCGTGAGGACCTGATTGGACCCGAAGCTCTTCTTGAGGTTCCGAATCGCGATGATCGGAGACGCGGTCTCCCGCGCCGAGGTGGTGGCTGTTGAGGACATTACTTCGCTCCTGGCTCGGCGGAACCGTATTTGCGTTCGAGGACGCGTGAGAGATAGGACAGCGGGATCGTGATGATGAGATAGCAGACCGCGATGACGATGAACGGGGTGAGGTTGGCTGAGTTGACGATCTCTGCCCTGCCGAGTGCCGCAAGTTCGCGCCCGTCGACCGAGGACCCGAGGATGTAGGCCAGTGAGGAGTCCTTTGTGAGCAGGATGAGTTCATTGGTCAGCGGCGGGAGGATGATGCGCATCGCCTGGGGCAGCACGATTGTGATCATCGCTCGCGAGGATGACATGCCCAGTGAGCGTGCTGCCTCGACCTGTCCCTTGGGCACAGCTTGAATGCCGGCGCGGATGGTCTCCGCCATGTAGGCCGAGGACACGAGACCGAGGGCGATCATGATGATGACCAGCTGGGGGAGTCGGAAACCTGGGAAAGCGACGGGAAGCCCGAAGCCCATGACGAGGAAGACGACGAGAGCCGGCAGCCCGCGGAAGAATTCGATGTAGATCGTCGCGAGCCAGCGATAGACGCCGACCGAGGACAGTCGCATGAGGGCGACGACGAGAGCGATGGCCAGCCCGAGGACGAACCCGAGGGCGGTGAATATGACGGTGTTCTTCAGAGCACCGGTGATGACTTCAGGAAACATGTCGACTGCGATGTCGACCCGGCCGAAGGAATCGATGAGCGTCGGCCAGTCGGCTACGAGCGCGATGACGACGGCGATGAGGATGAGGATCGCGTACTGGATGCCACGGGAGAGCTTGGCCTTCTGGCGTTTGCTCATCTTGGCCTTGGGGGTGGCAGTGGCGAGAGGGATTGCGGGGCCGGTCTGACCGCCGCGTCCGGTCTCGGATGTTGGTGACATGGGTGAGTCCTTCAACGATGGTGGCGTGGTGTGCCGAGTCTGCTCAGGTCAACGGGCGGCCGGCCCAGACATGAGAGTCGAGGCCGACCGCCCGATCAGCGATCTCTATTTGGGAGCTTCGCCGAACCACTTCTTGTAGATCTTGTCGTACTCGCCGTTGTCCTTGATCTCCTTGAGAGTGTCGTCGACGGCCTTCTTCATCTGGGTGTTGCCCTTTTTCATGCTGATGCCGTAGTGCTCATCGGTCTTGATATCGAAGCCGATCGCGAAGCCCTTGTTCTCGGTGTTGTAGTTGTAGAGCACGCCGTTGTCGTTGATCACGGCGTCGACTTGTCCGGTTTTGAGCGCTTCGAGGGACAGTGGCAGGTCCTCGTAGGTGATGACTTCCGAGTCCTTGAAGTTCTCAGTTGCGTACTCGAGTCCCGTGGTGCCGGCCTGAGCTGCGATCTTGAAGCCCTTGAGCGCTGCCTCGTCCTTGGCCGTCTTGTCGCCCTTGGTCAGAATCGCCTGGTTGGCCGCGAAGTACCCCTCGGAGAAGTCGGTGGCCTCCTGACGCTCGGGCGTGATCGTCGTCGCCGCTGCCGCGACATCGCACTTCTGCTGGTTGAATTCCGCGCCCGAAGTGATCGTCTCGAACGAGGTGTTGATGATCTCCTGCTCCACGCCGAGCTTCTTCGCTACGGCATCGACGATGTCGACGTCGAATCCGACCACCTCGCTGTCCTTCTCGAACTGGAAGGGCTGGTAGGACAGGTGGGTGCAGGTCGTCAGCTTGCCCTCTTTGACCAGAGGGACTCCACCTTCACCGGTCGCTGCCGGCTCTGATTCGCCTCCGCCGCCGCACGCGGACAGAGCGAGCATGGCGCCGACGGCCACCGTGGCCAGAGTCAAGCGTCGTTTCATAGTTCCTCCAGGAGAGTCAGTGACATCGATGTCATAGAAAGGTGTCGCTCGCGCGGGAATGGCCTGAGCAACGTCTGAAAGGAATCGTACCGTGTCCTGCATCACACGCATGACGAACGGAGCCTCGCCGAGGCGGTCGTTGCCAAATCGTAGTGTTGAAGTTCCGTATCAGCCTCTGATTCTTCGTCAGTCGGTAGGTTCGAGCGGTTGCTTCACGAGCTTCGCCGAGGCGGCCACGAGGCCAGTTCGGCGAAGTCCGGTCGATCGTGCCATGGTCGTCTTCCCCAGGGTCGGTTGCCGTCGTCGCGATCTTGGGGCATGAGTGCTCAGCTCAGTTGAGCTTCCATGTCGAGGTCAGAAGTGTCCTTGGCCAGGAACAGGGCGATGAGCGTGAGGATCGCCGCCCCGATGATGTAGAGGCCACAGTAGAAGATCGTTCCACCTTCGGCCTGCCACAGGGCCACCATGACGAACGGCGCCGGACCCGCACCGATGACGCTGGACATGTTGTAGGAGATCGCTGAGCCCGTGTAGCGCACATTGGCAGGGAACAGCTCCGGCAAGTACGCGGCCATCGGACCGAATGTCAGTCCCATGAGGATGAAGCCGACGATCAGGGCGATGATGACGCCCGGGGTTCCTGCATTGAAGAGGACGTTGACGACGAGGCCATAGGCGGCGATGAGAACCGTGACCCCCATGAGCATCGTGCGTCGTCCCAGCTTTTCGGCCAGCGGTCCGGAGACCACGGTGAAGATGCCGAAGAACACGACTCCGATGATGAGGTAGGTGAGGAACTCACTCTTCGTGTATCCCAGCCCAGCGACGAATCCGGCGGGATCGAAGCTCGTACCGGCAGCCTCGGCGGCGGTCTTTGCCTGACCGGTGGTGGCAGGTGAGGTGCCGTAGGTGAGGGTGAACGCGGTCATGAAGTAGAAGATCACGTAGGTCGCGAACATGATGAAGGTGCCGAGGATCAGCGGCTTCCAGCTGGTCTTGAAGACGGCAGCGAGCGGGGCCTTGGAGATCTGCTGCTTCTGGGCGACCAACTGGAAGGCGGGAGTCTCCATGAGGGACATGCGAACGTAGAGGCCGACGGCCACGAGGAGCGCCGAGAGCAGAAAGGGGATGCGCCAGCCCCAGGCGAGGAACGCCTCGGGGGAGGTCCATTTGTTGAGGCCGACGAAGAGAAGGTTGGCGATGATGAAGCCGACAGGGGCGCCCAGCTGCGGGAAGGTTCCCCAGATGGCACGTTTGCCCTTCGGAGCGTTCTCGGTGGCCAGCAGTGCCGCACCCGACCATTCGCCGCCGAGTCCGACTCCCTGGCAGAAACGCAGGAGGACGAGGAGCAGCGGGGCCAGGACGATCCAGCCCGGAGTGCTCGCGGTCGGGAGGAGGCCGATGAGGAAGGTGCCGATGCCCATGATGAGCAGGGACGCGATGAGTGTCTTCTTGCGGCCGATGCGATCGCCGAAATGGCCGAAGATGATCGAACCCAGTGGTCGGGCGACGAAGGCGACGCCGAAGATCGCGAAGGAGCTCAGCAGCTGGGTCGTCGACGTCTGGTTGGGGAAGAAGAGGGCCGGGAACACCAGCGACGAGGCGGTCGCATAGGCATAGAAGTCGAAGAATTCGATCGTGGTGCCGACCATCGAGGCGGTGAGAACCTTGCCCCGGGTGTTGTTCTTCCGCGTCGCTGCGATGACGTCGGATTCGGACTCCGGGCCCGGCTGAGCGCTCGGGTTTCCCGGCTGTGTATCGGTGGACATGTTCTGTTGTGCTCCGCTGTTGTCGAGAGACGAAGGCACGGGCGGGCTGGTGCTCGTGTCAGATGAAAGTCGCCGGACACGGGTGTGAAAGGCGACTGCTCGACACTACTCCTGTCTCACACAGTGCGACCGGGAGGTATCAGGAGTTGAGATTACTTGTACGTCCGAGTGATCTGCACGACTCAGACGCCACGTCACGCCAGGACGCCGAGCCCCATGAGCCTCAGAGCTCGAGAGTCGAGCGGTTCGTCGTGCCGCCTCGGCGGAGGGAGATTGCGATGATGAGGACGATGAGCCCGAGCAGGCACAGGCCCACACCCACCCAGGCCGGGGCGCGGTAGCCCAGGCCGGCGGTGATGACGATGCCGCCGAGCCAGGCACCGAGGGCGTTGGCGAGGTTGAACGCGGCATGGTTCATGGCAGCCGACAGGCTCGGGGCGTCGTGGGAGTCGCGCAGCAGGCGCATCTGCAGCGCGGTCGTGATCATCGAGCCGGCGATGCCGATGAGGAAGAGAGCAATGATCGCGACGGCCGGGATCTGGGTGAAGGCGCCGAACGCGGAGAGCACGATGGCGGAGAGGATCATGCCGCCGATGCCAGAGCGTTCGATGGACTTGTCGACGAGGGGCCCGGCGATGAGGGAGCCGGCGGTCATACCGAGTCCGTAGACGGCGAGAACCCAGGGGATCGCGACCTCGGGGACGCCGGCGACGTCGGTCATGGTCGGGGCGATGTAGGTGTAGACGGCGAACATGCCGCCGAAGCCGACGGAGCCGGCCACGAGGGTGAGGATGATCTGCGGTCGGGCCAGGGCCTTCATCTCACCGCGGGCCGAGGGCACGCCGCGAAGCTTCACGCGGGGGACGCCGACGGCGACCATGATGACTGTGAGGATGCCGAGAGCGGCGACGAGGGCGTAGGCACTGCGCCAGCCGAGCATGTTGCCCAGGGCCGTGGCGATGGGGACGCCGACGATGTTCGCGATCGTCAGACCCAACATCACGCGTGCCATCGCTCGCCCGCGGCGGTTCGGGGCGACGAGCGAGGAGGCGACGATGGCGCCGATGCCCAGATAGGCGCCGTGGGGCAGTCCGCTGGCGAAGCGCGCAATGTTGAACAGGGTCGCGTCGGGGGCGAGCATGGAGGCGACATTGCCGAGGGCGAAGAGGCCCATGAGGCCCAGCAGCAGGTTCTTGCGGTCCATGTGCGCAGCGATCGTGGTGATCAGGGGCGCCCCGACGACGACGCCGATGGCGTAGAACGACACGGCGTGGCCGGCCTGGGGCACGGTGATGCCGAGTTCGCGAGCGATATGGGGCAACAGGCCCATCGTGGCGAACTCGGTCACACCGATGGCAAACGCGCCGATCGCTAAGGCGAAGACGGCGAACTTGTAGACCCGGCGTGGGTACGGCGCGTCGCTCATGGAGTTCCTTCGGGCGAAGTGAATGATTGGGACCGCGGTGACGCCCGAGGTCGGAGACTCAATCGGGCGATTCACTGCAACCGAACAAGCCTATTGCCCATCGACGGCCACCGACAGCCCCGCGGACGCAATGTGACGATTCGAACAGCGTCAGCCTTCTTCGTCCATCTCTGCCAGTGCCTGCGAAGCCACGGAGAATGCGGTGTTCGCGCTGGGCACGGAGCAGTAGATGGCGGATTGGAGGAGGACTTCCTTGATCTCGTCGCGGCTGAGCCCATTGCGCACGGCGGCCTTGACGTGCATCGCGAGCTCAGCCTCGT
The DNA here is from genome assembly GCF_016892625.1 of Brevibacterium sp. RIT 803. Taxonomy (GTDB): domain Bacteria; phylum Actinomycetota; class Actinomycetes; order Actinomycetales; family Brevibacteriaceae; genus Brevibacterium. Next base: position 419,087 of record NZ_JAFEMW010000004.1, on the reverse strand, counting down.
GGCCGCCGGCGATCATCGCGGTCAGCGTGATCGCTGATCGCATGCGCTTCTCGAGGCCCGGGCGGGTCCAGATCTCGCCCCAAGCGTAGCGGGTGATGAGGTCCTGGAAGTCGGCGGTGAAATCATCGACCTTCGCATTCGCGCGGTCGACGTGAGTGTCGGAGAGGACCTGGCGGCGCACGGTCATTCCGGCCTCGCGCACCTCGTCCCGGCTGGCTTCACGTGGACCGGAGGCAGTGGGCAGGTCCGCCGAGGCGGCGTCTGAGCTCTGTGGGCTCGCAGTGTTCCCGCCCGTGCTGTTTCCACCCAGGAAGTCGTGGAGCAGACCCGCGACGACCGCCGGAGCTTCGGCAGGCACGAGGTGGGCGGCACCCTCGATGACCTCGAGGAGGGCACCGGAGATGCCATTGGCGATCTCGGCGAGTTTGGTCGGTGGGGTCGGCTGATCCTCGGACCCGGCGACGGCGAGAACCGGCAGGGTGATCTCCGATAGGCGTGAGCGGACGTCGAAGGAGGCCAGTGCGTGGCAGAGCGCGGCATAGGAGAAGCGGTCCGCGTCCTGCAGCGAGTGCAGCAGGGCAGCCGAAGCATCGGGCTCGCGATCCATGAAGCCCTCACCGAACCAGCGCTGGGCCGAACCGATGACCTGTGTGGGTGTGCCCGAGGTGGCGACGACCTCCGCGCGTTCCTCCCAACCGCTGGCCTCTCCGATCTTGGCTCCGGTGCAGAACACGGCGGCACGATCGAAGCGATCACCGTGGTCGAGGGCCAGCTGCAGGGTGATCGCGCCGCCGATCGAATCACCGGCCAGGCTGATGCGGGGCGCAGCAGAACCGGCCACGTCGGGAAGGACACGGTCGATGGTGGTCAGGACCGCCTCGGCGAGGGCGCTCATCGTCAGTCTGGGCACCTCGGACGTGCCCGCGGGGACGTCGACCGGCGTCGAGCGGCCGTGGCCGGGCAGGTCGATGCCGATGACCGTCGTCGCAGGATCCGCGCCGCCGAGGTGGGTGGCAGCTGACTGCCACAGCGCGCTCACCGAGGTGCCCAGTGAGGGCAGGACGACGAGGACGCGCGGGTTCGCTGTGGCAGGGGCGGTCGGTGCGGCAAGGACAGTTGCGGTGAGTTCCACGTCAGGTCACTTTCTTGAGGCGAAGGGGAGGAGCCCCGGCGATACGGGCTCGGGTCCGTTGATGGTGGCAATGATGGACTGTCGGATGTCTTCGGCGTCGCCGAGGTAGTTGTCCGGAGAGAAGTAGCTCTCCAGATCGTCGTCGGCCTGACCCAGGGCTTCTTTGAGCGCGGCCACAGGATCACCACCAGGGGCGATGACGTCCTGAACCTGAGCCTTCGTCAGCCGGTCGCCGAAGGCGATGTTGAGGCGTTCGGCATAGATGCCGGGGCTGGCGGCGTCCACGTTCTTCCGCATCGCATCAGGCCTGACGCTCAGTCCTTCGACCATCGTCTGGAGCATGAAGAGAGAGGACACGGCCAGGCCCATGAGCTCGGACAGGGCAGGCCATTCGGCGTGCCAGGCTCCGTCGGAGCGCTCCTCGATCGCCTCGGCCGCGGTCGAGGTCAGTGTGGCCATGAGCCCGGGAGCGCGCATGCCGTTGCGGTGCAGGAGGACCGCCGAGGTGGGGTTGAGCTTCTGCGGCATCGCCGAGGACCCACCGGTCGCAGCCAAGCTCAGTTCGCCGACCTCCGGGCGGGTGCCGATGAGCACGTCTCGGGCGATTGAGGCCCCGACCGTCACACATTGGGTGAGGTGAGAGGCCCAGTTGAGGACCCGGACTCGGTCGGTGTGCCAGGGCACGGGAATGCTGGTGAGCGCGGCGTCGGGTCCGCGCAGCTGCACATGGAATTCGCGCAGCAGCGCCTCGGTCTGGGTTCCCGCGAACTCGCGGATCGCGGCTCGTGTGCCCGCAGCACCTCCGACCTGCACATAGTCGATGCGCGGAGTCAGGCTCTGAACCTCGTGGACCTCGGCGGCCCAGGAGGCGATCTTGAGCCCGAAGGTCGTCGGCAGCGCCGGTTGGGTCAGGGTGCGAGCCAAGCACACGGTCGAGGCGTGATCCTCGGAGAGCCCGACGAGCACCTCGGCGATGACGTCGAGGCGTGCATGAGTCTGGCGAGCGACTCGGGCCATGAGCAGTCCTAGCGCCGAATCCATGACGTCCTGACTGGTCAGGCCCTTATGCAGGGCACGGGACGCATCCGGACCGAGTCGTGAGCGCACGGTCTTGAGGAACGGAATGACCGGGTTGCCGCCGGATTCGGCGTCAGCGGCCAGTGTCTCGAGCTCGGCGGAGTCGGAGAGCAGCGACCGTGTGGTGGCTTCGATGCCCGCCACCGCTTCGGCACGGTCATCGGAGGAGATCAGCCCGGCATGTGCCTGAGCATTGATCCAAGCCGACTCCACATCGCCGAGTGCAGACACGAGGGCGACATCGTCGATGGCCTCGGCGCCTCGCAGGTCGCCCGGGGCGAACAGGAGGCGCGTATGGGCAGCGGTGTCAGTCATTGTGTGTCCTCTCCGGTGGCGGCAGCGGTGACTCGGTCTTCGTGAGTCCTGTCAGTCTTCGTGACTGGGGAACCGCAGGAATGGGGTCTCGCTCTCACCCTGCAACCGTATGTCGAAACGCAGTGATCCGTCAGCCCCGCGAGTTGCGATGAGACGGTCTCGCTCTGTCGCCTCGAGGGAGGACAGCAGCGGGTCGGCCGCCAGAGCCTCGGTGTCCTCGGGGAGGTAGATCCGGGTGAACAGCCTGTTCAGCAGCCCGCGGGCGAAGATGACGACGCTGATGAATGGTGCCTTGCCTGCCTCGGTCGGCCCTGGATTGAGGGTGGAGAAGACGTATCGGCCCTCCGGGTCGACCTCGTTGCGGCCGAAGCCGGTGAAGGTGAATCCGTCACGGCGCAGCGATCCCGAATTGCGGGAGACCTTGCCGTCCTCATCGGGCTGCCAGATCTCGAGGATCGCATCGGGGACGGGAGCTCCCGCCCCGTCGTAGACATAGCCGTGGAGCTGGACTGCTCCGGCTTTGGCTGGGGGAACGAGTTCATTGTCGCCGGGCCACGGCATGGCGTAGCCGTAGAACGGGCCGACCGTCTGGCCGGGTGTCGCGGTGAGCTTCTGGTCAGTCATCGTCCTCTTCTTCCATCCAGGTGCGGTTGCCTCCGGTGAGCACGATGTCCCAGTTGTAGCCCATGAGGAATTCGTGCTCGGTGATGGTGTGATCGTAGGTGGCGACGAGGCGGTCGCGGGCCTTCTGGTCGGTGATCGACTGGTAGATCGGGTCGAGGGCGAACAGCGGATCGCTGGGGAAGTACATCTGAGTGATCATGCGCTGAGTGAACTCGGAGCCGAAGAGCGAGAAATGGATGTGGGCCGGCCGCCACGCATTGTGGTGGTTCTTCCACGGGTAGGGTCCCGGCTTGATCGTCGTGAACGAGTAGGAGCCGTCGTCACCGGTCAGGGTGCGGCCGACGCCGGTGAAGTTCGGGTCGATCGGGGCCGGGTGCTGGTCGCGCTTGTGGATGTAACGTCCGGCGGAGTTGGCCTGCCAGATCTCAACGAGCTGGTTTCGGACGGGGCGGCCGTTGCCGTCGAGGATGCGACCGGTGACCTTGATGCGTTCGCCGATCGGCTCCCCGCCGGCCTGAATTGTGAGGTCGGATTCGAGGTTCGCTAAGTCGCGGTGGCCGAATGCGGGGGAGAAGAGCTCGATGGTCTCCGGATCCGTGTGCCGAGGGTCCTTCGTCGGGTGCCGCAGAAGCGAGGACCGGTACGGCGGGTAGTCCAGGCGCGGCTGTGTCTGGGCCGGTGTGCCGGCGGCGACTGCGTTCCTATGCTCGGTCTCGATGGCTTCGATCTCGGCAGACAGCGTCTGCTGTGACTCGGCCGCGTCGTCCGGGCCGGAGAGTTTCTGTGCTCCCATGTCGAACCTTTCTTCTCGGTGTGGGGGTTCTTTGTGCTGAGCCTGCTCAGCCCTTGGGCCAGCCCGTGTAGCACTCGGCGAGGTAGCGCCGGCCATGCTCGGATTCGAGGATCGAATTGAGTTCGCCGAGGCTGCGCTTCGTTTCGAACGCATCCTGGCTGGGGTCGGAGTGGAGCATCCGGGTCATCTGGTAGGAGAAGTTCTGAGCCTTCCACACACGTTTCGTTGCGGTCTGCGAATACCCGGCCAGAGCCTCGGCGTCGGAGTTCTTGAGCGCTGAGATCAGCGCCGGGGCAAGCACGGACACATCGGCGAAGGCGAGGTTGAGGCCCTTGGCCCCGGTGGGAGGAACGGTGTGGGCGCTGTCGCCGGCGAGGAACAGGGAACCATGCTGCATCGGCTCGGTCACGGCCGATCGGAAGGGCAGGATGTTCTTGTCGATGATCGCACCCGTTTTGAGCTGGAAGCCGTCGGGTCCCTCGACTCGGGACTGCAGCTCTGACCAGATGCGGTCATCGGACCAATCGGCCACCTCGGTGTCGGGGGAGGTTTGGAAGTACATGCGCTGTACGGACTCGCTGCGCTGGGAGATCAGGGCGAAGCCGCGTTCGGAACGGGAGTAGATGAGGACCTCGTGGCTGGCCGGTGCCTCGCAGAGGATCCCGAACCAGGCGAACGGGTATTCGTGGAAGAAGCGCTGCTTGGTGTCTGCTGGGATCATCGCCCGGCAGGGCCCGCGGGAGCCGTCGGTGCCGATGACGTAACGCGCATTGATCGTCAGTTCCTCGCCATCCTCGGTCCGCGCACTCACCCACGGCTGCTCGGTCTCGATATCGCCGATCGCGGTGTCGGTGACCGAGTAGAAGATGGGGCGTCCGGTGCGTTCGCGGGCGGCGGAGAGATCGACGAAGATCTCGTTCTGCGGGTAGAGCCACACGGATTCGCCGACGAGGCTCGGGAAGTCGAAGGAGTGGCTGACGCCGTCGACGCGGATGTCGATGCCGTCGTGGCGGTGGCCGGAGGTGTGCACGCGGGACTCGATGCCTTGGGCCTCGAGCATCCGCACGGACCCGGCCTCGAGGATGCCTGCCCGGTGAGTGTGGGCGATGTCGTCGCGGCTGCGGTTGTCGATGACGACCGAGTCGATTCCTGCATTGTGCAGCGTGTGGGCGAGCAGCAGCCCGGCCGGACCTGCTCCGACGATGGCGACGTCGGTCTGAAATTCTGGCACCTGGGCCTCCTTGCCGTATTTGTCCTCTCAGTGTGCGCCCAGTCACTGACACAAGGCGAGGAAGTTTTCAATGAATGAGAAGAATACCTGTGCCGACTCCAGTATCGGCGGGGATTCGGGCTGTGATGTTGACGAATGGTCAGATTGTTGAGCAGAATTGAGGGCGTTGTGTTCGCGAGGTGAGGTCTGAGCGTTTTTCTCAACCAGACTCGTCGGCAGATAGCTCAACACATGCATGTATCGTCACGGCAGCCAGCTGCCGACAAGCAGAAAGCTCATGAATGATCATCACCGGACTGATCGTCGGCTTGGCACTCGGGTTCGTCCTCCAGCGGGGACGTTTCTGTGTGACCGGAGCCTTCCGCGATCTCACGCTGACGGGAAACACGCGATGGTTCTCGGCGCTCATCCTCCTCATCGCCGTGCACTCGATCGGGTTGTTCCTGCTCAACGCACTTGGCGTCATCACCTTGGAGGCCTCGCCGTTCCCCTGGTTGGCGTCGATCATCGGAGGCCTCATCTTCGGCTTCGCCATGGTGCTGGCCGGCGGATGTGCCACCGGCACCTATTACCGTGCCGGTGAAGGTTTGGTCGGCAGCTGGTTCGCACTGATCTTCTACGCGCTCGTCTCCGCGGTGATGAAGAACGGTCCGCTCGCCTCGGTGACGGAGGGGCTGCGCTCGATCACGATCGAGAGCGGCACGCTCCAGGCATCGACGGGGCTGAGCCCGTGGGTCTTCGTTGCGATCATCTCCGCCGTGGCCATTGCCATCACCGTCCACCACAACAAGAAGACCGCCGCACCCGTTGCGACCCTGCCGCCGCTGAAGAAGGGCCTGGCTCATATCCTCACGGAGAAGCGCTGGAACCCGTTCGTCACGGCCGTCGTCATCGGCATCATCGCCACGGTCGCCTGGCCGCTCTCGGCTGCGACCGGACGCAACTCGGGACTGGGAATCACGACCCCCTCGGCGAATCTCACGACGTTCCTGGGCACGGGCGACTCCTCGCTCGTCGACTGGGGCGTCATGCTCGTCATCGGCATCCTCCTCGGATCGTTCATCGCGGCGAAGGCCTCAGGCGAGTTCCGGATTCGCGTTCCCGATCAGTCGACCGTGGTCAAGTCCATCCTCGGTGGAATCGGTATGGGCGTCGGTGCCGCGATCGCCGGCGGCTGCACCGTCGGCAACGCCATGGTCTCGACCGCACAGTTCGAATATCAGGGCTGGGTCGCGACCTTCTTCATGATCGTCGGCGCTGGAGTCGCCGCGAAATTCACCATCAGATCAGGAGCGCGGACAGGTGCCGCGCAGCCCGTAGAGAGCAGGAGCGTATGAAACAGGTATTGGAGACAAACGGTCTTGTCTGCCCCTTCCCCTTGGTTGAGGCCAAGGATGCAATCGGTGGAATGGACAACGGAGATGAGCTCGTCATCAACTTCGACTGCACTCAGGCCACCGAGGCGATTCCTCAGTGGGCGGCCGAGAACGGCTACCCCGTGACCCACTTCGATCGCACCGGCGACGCCAGTTGGACGATCACCGTGCAGAAGGCCTGACCGGCCACAGATCTCTTCTCAGTCACACGACCATCCCCATTGTCGAGGCGGCTCTGCGAAATTCGCAGGGCCGCCTCTGCTTCTGCGTAGTTTGGATTTCTCTTAACCCTACAGATGCCGCAGCGTCTCTGCCTTCTGTGCTGGAAAGCACAGATGTGATAAATGGCTATAATTGGAAAGTAACTATACGATAATAGTCAAGTCACCACTTCTGGTGTTTTGTGCACATATGTGCTTTTTCAAGGAGTCAGAATGACGCAGTCCACGACGCGTTCTCGCAAGTTCAAGGCCATCCTCGCGGGTGGCATCGTTCTGGGTGTCGGAGCTGCGGTGACGCTGGCCGCCTGGACGGACAACGAATGGGCCGAAGGGACCTTCGGTGCCGGTTCGTTCAACGTGCAGGGAAGTACCAATGGAACCGACTTCACCGATCACGAGAGCTCAGCGGGCGCCGCGGATCTCACCTTCGACCTCGACGGCGGCGATAATCTCACTCCCGGGGACACCGTGGCAGCTCCGTTCGTTCTCCGTCTCGATGATGCGACGACATACAACGCTAGCGTTGTCCTCGAGTCCGCTGCGGGCAGCGGTGCTAACGAAGCGAACCTGAGCTACGGGATCGTCGCGGTCGACGATGCCGCGTCGTGTACTGAAGGTGCAACGGGCACCACGGTCGTTCCGGCCGGTACAGCCTTGGATGCGACCATTGGCGCCCAAGGGTTTGACTTGACGGCAGGTGCAGGCAGCACGGCAGGCGCCCCCGTCGCTCTGTGCTTCCAGGTCACTGCCGGCGACGACCTGACCGAGGGTGACGCTGCCAGCGCCCAGTGGCAGTTCACCGCAACTTCTGCTGAATAACTCCAGCGGAATTCGTGCAGTTTCCGACGGATGCCTCTGGCGATCCGACCCCGTCTGAGCGGGTCTCGAACGAGACCCGCTCAGAGAGTCGACGCCGGAAACGGGAGCGTGAGCAGATCCGACGCCGACTGTACAACCGCCGGATCAAGGCGGTCCTCGCCGGAGGATTGGTCTTCGGCATCGGTGCGGCAGCGACATTGGCGGCGTGGACCGACACCGAGGAAGCGACCGGGTCGTTCAAAGCGGGCACGTTCAGCATTGATTTGTCGGTCGACGCCTCGAACTGGAACAACACGTCGACGATGACCTTCAACGCCACCGGGATGTACCCCGGATCGAAGGTCTACGCCCCGGTGTTCATCCGCACTACACCGGACACGACTATTGACGGTGAGCTGAAGATCTTGAGCGGAGGAACTGGCAGCACCAGCGGCATCGCCGGGGCACTGGTCTATCGTGCAGTGACGTCCTCCTATTCAACAGGTGGGTACACGTGCAGTGCCTCGACATTCACAGCATCGGCGGACTATGTCTACGGCGGCACTTCAGCTACGACGAATCTGTCAGAGAAAGACCGCCAAGGTGCAGGCTCGCAGTTGGTCGGAAAAGCCAGCAGTTCGGTGCGAGCCTACTGCTTCGAGGTCACCCTTCCGACGGACACTCCGAGCGTTGCCCAGGGCACGAGCGCGTCGAATACTTGGACATTTACTGCCAATTCGAAGACTCCGTCGTGACACATTCTCACGACCGTTCCCGGAGAAGGAGCTCGTCATCGTGGCTCGGCGGAGCACTGCTCAACGTCCTCGCCGCACTGGGTGTCGTGTGCATCGTCCTCGTCATTCTCAGCTTCGTCTTCAACGTGTCGATCATGATGTTCAAGACCGGGTCGATGAGTCCAACGATCACCGCTGGATCTATCGCGTTCGTCCACGAGATCCCCGCCGAGGAGATGGAAGTTGGAGACATCGTCACCGCCGACCGTGGTGAGAAGGTCCTGCCCGTGACCCACCGCGTGACGTCGATCCTAGAGACGGAATCCACATCCGGCACCGTCACGTTCGAGATGAAGGGCGACGCCAACGAGGCGAAGGACCCCGAGCCGTACACTGCGGACACCGTCCGCAAGGTCATGTTCTCGATCCCGGGGATCGCACCGGCGATCCAGAAGCTGCGCAATCCCTATGCTCTTGGCGGCATCACGATCGCAGCGTCCCTGCTCGTCGTCTGGGCGTTCTGGCCTCGACGCGAGGACGAGGACGACGCTGCCGACCGCGTTGACGTCGTCGAGGCACCCGCAAGGTCGGCCACGCACTCCGAACCGCAGTCAGCCGTAACCCGATCACCCAAGCACGCAGTGGCGCTTCCCGCCGTCGCGGCCATCGTCGCCGCCGGAACAGGAATGTTCGGGCCCTTACCGCAGGAACTCGCCGCAATCCCAGCCCCTGAGCCGGCATCGGCTGCTTCCGGTGCGGAGACCACTACCCCCGCCGAGGTGCACGGACAGTACCTGCGAATTCGGGCAACCGGAGACGAATCGACAATGCTCAGCCTCAGTCCCGGTGATTCGGCTGATTGGACGGTCGACGTGTGGGCCGATGCTCCCGACCCTGGAAAAGTGGAACTGGAGATCGGCTCCGGCCAGTTGTCGGAGGCCCTCGCGTCACAACTACTCGTTGACGTTCGCACATGTTCCCAGATCGTGCCGATGGATGAGTGCCCCGGCGGCGCGGCAGAGCCGGTCAGCGGCGTGGCACTGACCGACCTCGGTGCCGCGCCCGACTATGACCGGCGACTGCTCGAAATGCCCAGTGATGAGAAGCGCCGAGTTCAGGTGACAGTCACCATGAACAAGAACGCCGACGCCGAGGCGGTGGCAGGTCACCGCAGTGGAGTGCGCCTGACCGCCATCGGCCAAGGAGAAGAAGTCTCGCTCGGCCCCGGAGACCCGGGTGAACCCGGGCCACCAGGCAAGCCTGACCCCGGCGACTCCGACAACCCAGTCAACCCCGGCGACCTCCCGCGCACCGGCATCGAAGGATGGCTCTGGATCCTCCTTGCTGCCGGGGTGCTCATCGCAACAGGTTCAGCAGTTGTGCACAGAACACGCAGCAGGAGGAGACTGTGAGCAACCGCAGGCAATCGCTATTCCGGAACCGCCGAGTCCAAGCTCTCATCGCCGCCCTTGCCTTGGTCATGCTCGTCCTCGGCTTGTCTGGTGTGCGTTCGACGATGGCCGCTTGGACCGATTCGGAGAGGGCCAACGGGTCGTTTACGGCCGCGAAGGTTCCTGCTCCGACCTTAACGAAGTCCTGCGAGTACAGCCCCGGTGTTCTGGGTCTCGGGGCCAAGATCGAAGTCTATTGGAAGCTGCCAGCGGGCTACCAACTTAGTGACGTCGTCGTCGAAGCCTCCACTAGCGGCTTGGGATCAGTTCTGGCTCCGATTACAGGGTTCAGTCTCACCGGGAATACCACTTCCACCGGCGGCGGGACGTATACGACAGACGTCCCCGTCAATCTCCTCGGCGGACTGCTGGGCCTCGGGAGCGAACTGGAGATCGCGTTCTTCGCCAAGCACGCAAGTGGTTGGCGTTCTCAACCTGCTGCGGTTGCCAGCAACGCGGGACTCCTCGCAGGTCTGGGCGGCACCTGCCGCAACCTTACGGCCTAAACCCCCACCACAGTCTCCGAACCATCCGCCACGGTCAGCCGCATCGCCGTGTTCTGCTCAACGAGACTCCAGCCCCTATGGTCAAGGCCCGAGGACGACACGATCATCGCTCCGTGGTCGAAGCGCAGCCAGCTCATCCGGTAGTAGTGATCCTTGTGATCGAGCGACAGTTCACCACCGGTGCCGGAAGTGTCGAAGTTCTTATATGGAATCGGTGTTCCCGAAGTCGCATGGACGACGATCATCTCCTCGGCATTGAGGACGAGCAGATTGATCCCCGGATGGTCGAAGTCTGCCCGCAGCATCCGGACGGTCGCGATGGTGGCGTCGAACAGGGTGTCGCCCTGGCCCACGCGTCGCAAAATGAGGGCGAACATGATTGCAGTGTCCGTAGTTCCGTCGATGCGCTCGGCCTCGGCAGTCGTGACGTATTCGCGTAGGCGTTCGATCGGATGGATGGACCCGTTGTGCGCCAGGGCGATATTGTCGGCGAGGAACGGGTGCGAATTCTCGGTGAGGTCGACAGTCCCGTGCGTGGCCATGCGCAAGTGAGTGATCCGCGCGACCGTCGGACGGACGGTGAGGACTTCCGTGAGATGAGGGTCGTCTGCTCCCTCGTGCGGGGTGCGATACCTTTCAGGACGTCCTCCCCGAGACACGGTGTCCTGCACGTCGGAGCCGGGGTCGAAGGTGCCCGAGGTGGTTCCCTGCGGACGGGCCGATTCGGCTGAATCAGATTCCGGTCAGATCCACGCGGTGCCCCAGCCATCGACATGGAGTCGGCCCAAGTTCTGCCACTGACGACATTCCTCGGCACCGATGAGATCCGCTGCGCTCGCCGGAGTGGGGGAGATGTAGCCGAGAAGTCTGCACATGGTTCGTCGTTTCCTTCCGCAGGCCGTCTGCCTCGCCGAGGCGGCTGTGTCGTGTCCGCCTACGCCGGTGGATCTATCGACTGACAAGTGTGAATGAGTTAGACTCTAATTAACGGATACACGTTTAAGTGTTAATAAGGAGTTCGCGTCATGACGGATCTCAAGGTACCGATATCGTCGATGGGCAGTGAGGAACTGAACTGGTCACCGGTCAATCCGGACATGCTCAGCCGTCGGGAGGTTCAGCGCCAGACTGGGGCCTATCGTGCTGCCCTGGTGCCGGAGATCGCGCAGTGGGAGGGACGTCTGCCGGCTGAAGTACATGCTGACGTCGACGATGCCACCGGCGCTTTGGCTCGGGTCGACGGGTTCGCGTCCGGACGACTCGGCCCGAACGCTCGTATGGGCGGTCCGATGCCGACCATACTGCTGCGGACCGAGAGTGCATCAAGCTCACAGATTGAACAGCTGACAACATCTGCTCTGCAGTTGGCGCTGGCGTCCATAGATGAGACGGCGAAGGCCAATGCCACAACAGTTCTGGGCAACGTGCATGCCATGGAGACCGCGATCGGGATGTCGGGTCAGATGTCCCTCGAGTCGATTCTCGACATGCACCGTGCTCTGCTGGAAGGCGATCGAATGATGGCTTCCGAGGCCGGAGCACTCCGCGAGCAGCAGGTATGGATCGGGCCGGGAGGAAGTGGGCCGTTGCTCGCTGATTTTGTACCGCCGGCGCACCACCGAGTTCCTCCAGCGATGGACGATCTCGTCGCATTCATCGCGCGGGAGGATCTTCCCGTGTTGGTTCAAGCCGCCGTCGCACACGCGCAGTTCGAGACCATACACCCGTTCGCCGACGGGAACGGCAGGACTGGTCGCGCTCTGATCCACGCAATTCTCAAGGAGAAGGGCCTTGTCACCACCTCGGTAATACCGATTTCGGCAGGGTTGCTCACCGACATCGGAGCGTACTTCGCCGCCCTCGGTGCATTTCGCTCGGGTGATGCCGGACCCATCATTGTTCAGTTCACTCGTGCCGCTCGTTTCGCCAGCCATTCGGGCAGGCAGCTCATGGACGAGTTGCTCACCGTGCTCAATGAGATGGAGCACGCGCTGGCAGGGGTGAGGCGCGACTCGTCAGCATGGACTTTGCTGCCCATGCTGATTGCGCAACCAGCAGTGAATCTCAGTTTCGTCGCCGTTGCCCTCGGCACCAATCAGATGACGGCGATGCGTGCGGTCGACACGTTGGTCGATCGTGGCATTCTGCGCGAGGCGACCGGACGTAGAAGGAATCGCATCTGGCAGCAGCCCGGCGTACTGAGCGTTCTCGACGCATTCGCTGACGGCGCACGAAGAGGAGGGCTATGACTAGACTCGAACCATGAAGATCACGGTACTCGAGGGAGACATCACCGAGGCGTCCGTGGACGCGATCGTCAATGCCGCCAACTCAAGTCTGCTCGGCGGAGGCGGCGTCGACGGCGCCATCCACAGTGCCGCCGGACCCGAACTGCTCGAGGCCTGCCGGGAGGTACGCCGAACCAGCCACCCGCGCGGACTTCCCGCAGGTCAGGCCGTCGCCACGACCGCTGGTGCGCTCAAGGCCAAGTGGGTCATCCACACAGTCGGTCCCAACCGGAACCAGGGCGAGGCCGACCCCGAGGTGCTTGAGTCCTGTTTCGAATCCAGCCTCAACGCAGCCGAGGACCTCGGCGCCACCTCGGTGGCGTTCCCCGCCATTGGTGGGGGAGTCTACGGCTGGTCTGCCAGGGGCGTTGCCGAGGCGGCCCACGCCGTCATCGTCGACGGCCGCGAACGCGGGCGCTGGGAGTCCATCGCCGAGGTGGTCTTCGTCCTCTTCAGCGACTCGATGACGAGCGTGTTCTGCCAGGTATTCGACCACGACCAATGGTGAGGAAGATCCAATGAAGGTCCACGACGTCATCCCCGACATTCCGGTATCCGACATCGACGCCGCCCGAGGGTTCTACGAGGACTTCCTCGGTCTGGGCACCGAAGAGTTCAACCTCGGCTGGGTGGCCCGGTTCACCTCGGCGGAGACCGGAGCTCACGTCCAGCTCGTCACGAAGGACGCCACCGCTCCCATCACCCCGGTGCTTTCGCTCAAGGTCGATGACATCGAAGCCGCCTTCGCCGAGGCGGTTGATCGTGGCCTCGACATCGTCCATCCGCTCACCACCGAGGAATGGGGCGTGACACGCTTCTTCGTGCGCGATCCTGACGGCAACGTCATCAACATCACCCAACACCGAGTCACCGAAGACAGGGAATGAGGAAAACCGTGACAACGAAGTCATATACGCAGGCCGTCGCCGACGGGATCTGGGGCGCAGGTGCCGACCTCATCGGCTACATTCCCTCCGTCACCATCGCTCCTGTCATCGAGCATCTGGTCACCGCTGACGGCGGGACCGCTGGACGCGCGGAGCGAGTGAAGCCGCTCTCCCGTGAAGAGGAGGCAATCGGAGTCCTCGGTGCGCTGCCGCTGGCAGGGAAGTTCGGGGCCGTCATCATGCAGGACAACGGCTTCGGCAACAGCCTCACGGCGCTGACGACATTCTCGATGTCCTATCACCTGCCGCTGCTCATCTTCGCCAATACCCGTGGCGGCCCGGGTGAGTACAACTCGATGATCCACTCGATCAGCCAGCCCATGCCGAGGATTCTGCGCACGGCAGGACTCCAGGTTCTCGAGCTCGACCGGCGATCTTCGGCTGATGACTGGGAGCAGACCGTCGCCGAGGCGGGTGTTCACGCCCGTATGACCTACCGACCGGTCGTCGTCCTCGGCTCATTCTGGAGCACCGATGGGAAGGTGGCCTGAGACGAAACGCATCGAAGCACTCGACGTCCTCAACGAACTGACCGCAGAACTGCCCGTCGTCGTGACCTGTGCCGCGACCAGCCGTGAGCTGGCGTCCGTGGAGAACCGGGACAACCATTTCTACGTCCTCGACTCGATGGGCCTCGTCGGCTCCATCACCACCGGCCTCGCCCTGGCGGCCAAGGACTCGGACCTGCCCAAAGTCATCGGTCTCGAAGGCGACGGATCCTTGCTGATGAACCCGAACGTGCTGCCCACCGGCGGATTCCTCGGTGCCGAAAAGCTGTTCCTCATCCTCCTCGATAACCAGGTGTACGGATCGACCGCAGGGCTGCCGACCTACTCCTCACGCGTCGACCTCGGCGCACTCGCCCAAGCCGCGGGCTGGACGGTCGGCCGAGCCGCGGACGAATCTCAGCTGCGCGGCGAATTCGCTCGTCTGCTGACGACGACAGGGCCGACGCTGCTGCATGCGAGCATCGAAGCAGGCAATGCCGCCGACATTCCCAAGCTCCTTGTCGACCCGGTGGTCCTCGCCCACCGTTTCCAGACATGGCTGACAGTGAGAATGGGACCTCACACAGCCGTATAGCCGCCGTCGATGAGGTAGTAGGCGCCGGTGACGAACGACGCGTCATCGGAGAGCAGGAAGTTCACGACCTTGGCGACCTCCTCGGCGGTGCCCAAGCGGCCGAGGGGGTGCTTGGCCTTCAGTCCTTCGAGACTCTCCGAGTCGAGACTGCTCTCGACCAGCGGCGTGGTGATGTAGCCGGGTCCGACGGAGTTGATCCGCAGACCCTGTGCGCCATATTCTGCAGCGGCGTTCTTCGTGATCCCGACGACGCCGTGCTTCGCGGCGGTGTAGGCGCCGCTGTTGATCGCCGCGACCGAACCGTGGATCGAGGCCATGTTGACGATGGCACTGTCCTTGGCGCCGGCCTTGAGCATCGCGGGGATCTGGTAGCGCATGCCGTAGAGCACGCCGTTGAGGTTGATGCCGATGACCTTGTCCCAGTCATCGAGGTCAGTCTCCCCTGCGGGCGCGGGCGCTCCGCCGATGCCGGCATTATTCACGGCATAGTTGAGGCCGCCGTATGTGTCGACGGCGAATCTGACGACCTTCTCAGAGTCTTCCTTCGCAGCCGTGTCCTGCTTGATCGCCGAGGCGGTTCCACCGCTCTCGGTGATCTCATCGACGACTCGCCGGGCTGCCTCGAGATCGATGTCGGTGACGACGACCTTCGCGCCCTTGGCTGCGAGTTCTTTGCTGATGGCCTCGCCGAGTCCGGATCCTCCGCCGGTGACGAGCGCGACCTTGTTCGTGAAATCTGCCATTGCGATGACCTTCTTCCATTCTTCGATGAACCATGCTCTGTGGCTCTCACCTGGTCCAACGAAGCTCAAGGTGCCGAAATTCCGTCTGCTCGGTCACGTCGTCTGCGCCTTCCCTTGCCACTGCCGATCGCCAGTGGTTCAATGGTGAGAAAGTGATTGTCAAACGCAATCACTTCTGCTCAAGGAGGAGCGATGGCAAGAGTCACGTGGGGTTTCACGAGTTCACTCGACGGGTTCATCACCGGCCCGAATCATGACATGTCCTGGATGGCCGGACTCGGGTCGCTCTCAGACGGCACCGTCGAGGACCTCGCATCACAGGTCGCCGTCATCATCTCCGGTCGTCGCGGCTACGACGCGGCCAAGGCACAAGCGGCCGAGCGCGACGAACTGACTTCCGAAGCCTATGGCGGAGCGTGGGAAGGCACCGAGTTCATCCTCACCCATCGCCCCGAGGAGCTCGCCGAGGACTCGACGATCACAGCCGTGAATTGCTCAATCGCCGAGGTGGTCGATCGGGCCCGGGCCATCGCCGGAGATCGTGACATCCAGATCATCAGCGCCGACATCGGTCGGCAGGCGCTCGAGGTCGACCTCATCGACGAGATGCAGGTCTTCGTTGCGCCCATCTTCCTCGGCGACGGCACACGTATCTTCGACGTCCCAGGCGGCAGGCGCGTCTATTGGGAACTCATCGCAGAGGACGAATCCAACAAGGACGCGTGGTTTCGCAGATTTCGCCCGAAGCAGCCGTAGGCCTCGGGGCGTCAGGCCTCAGGCCTCGCGCCTGCTCAGCTCCCACAGAGTGCGCATCGCCTCGTCATCGAAGTCCTCGCTGGACGAGCCGTCGGGTTCAGAGTCGTGGACCTCGGTGTGCAGCTGTTCCATCTTGCGATCAAGCTGGCCGGCCACCTCGGCGGCCCGAGTGAGTTCCTCGACGAGCCGATCGGGAACTTCGCCTGCGAACTTGTAGTGGATCTTGTGTTCCAGACTGGCCCAGAAGTCCATGGCGATGGTGCGGATCTGGACCTCGCAGATCACCGGGGTCGGGCCGCCGCTGAGGAACACGGGCACCTCGAGGATCGCATGCAGGCTCTTATAGCCGTTGGGCTTGGGGTGGGCGATGTAGTCCTTGATCTCCACGACCCGAACATCATTCTGCGAGGTCAGCATGTCGAGCACATGATAGGTGTCGGCGATGAAGGTGCAGGTGATACGGATGCCCGCGATGTCGGTGATCTTCGTGCGGATGACATCGAGGTCGAGGGGAAGCTCACGGCGATTGACCTTCTCGAGCAGACTCCGAGGTGATTTCACTCTCGAGGTGATGTGTTCGATCGGGTTGTAGCTGTGCGTGTGGGAGGACTCTTCGCTGAGGATTGAGATCTTGGTCAGCAGCTCGTCGATGACGAAGCGGTGTTCCATGAGCAGTCTGGAGAAGTCGCGCCGCAGGGCTCGCACGCTCGAGACTTGGCCAGGAGTCAGCGCCATGCTCGAGGGTGGGATTCGATCAGTCATCGTTCTCCATGGCTGGGCTGTTGAGGGAGCTGGGCTGTTGAGGGGCGCCCGATCAGTCTATCGGGGGCAGACCCCTATCCTGTGTCAGTCCCGCGGCGTACCTTTGGAACATGTGCAGGAACATCAGAACCCTTCATAACTTCGAACCCCATGCGACCTCGGACGAAGTGCACGCCGCAGCGCTGCAGTACGTGCGCAAGATCGCGGGCACGACGAAGCCCTCCCACGCCAATGCGGAGGCCTTCGAAGCGGCCGTCGACGAGATCGCTCACACGACTCAGCATCTCCTCGACGCATTGGTGACCACTGCTCCGCCGAAGAACCGTGAGGTCGAGGCCGAGAAGCGACGAGCCAGATTTGAGGCGCGCACATGACGGCGCTCGGGCTCATCCTCGCCGGTCTTGCTGCGGCTCTGCACGTCTTCATCTTCTATCTGGAATCGATTGCCTGGATGAGTCCGCGTGCTCGCGCGACGTTCGGCACCAGCGTGGAGGAAGCCGGGGCCACGAAGTCGATGGCCTTCAACCAGGGCTTCTACAATCTCTTCCTCGCCCTTGCAGTATTCATCGGCATCATCGTCTGCCTCGCTGGCGCACCGGTCATCGGCCTGACTCTCGTGTTCACCGGCGTCGCCTCGATGCTGGCGGCGGCATTGGTGCTCGTGTCCTCGTCACCGAGCCTCGCTGCTTCGGCGATCAAGCAGGGGCTCCTGCCTCTGTTGGCGGTGGCGAGCCTCGCCATCGGCATCGCAGTCTGAGCCGGTGCTCAGGAGCTGGCCCTGATCAGTCCACCACTGATTTGCCCTGAGCCTCGAGATCCTTCGTGATCCCCGCCGAGGCGGTGCGCAGGGCCTGCATGATCGCCGGTCCACCCACATGGTGCTCGGAGTCGACGACGACGCCGATGCCGGCGATCGTCAGCCCATGGCTGTCGAAGACGGGCACCGCTATACCGGTGGTGCCGTCATCGATATGTCCGGCAAGCTCTGCGAAGTGATAGGTCCGGATCGTGGCCAGCATCTTCCGCAGCACAGCCGGATCGGTCGTCGTCTTCGCGGTGATTGCGGCCAGCGGTCCGCGCAGGTAGGCCTCCCGCACGTGCTTGGGGGCGTGGGCGAGCAGCACCAGCCCACACGAGGACGCATGCGCAGGGAGTCTCCCCGCTGTCTTCGAGCGGTGGATGACCGCGGTCGGCTTGGACATCCGCTCGATGATGAGGACCTCGCGTTCGCGCAGGATCCCCAGCTGGGTGTTCTCGCCGACGAAATCGTGGACGGCCATCATGTGCGGTCTGGCCACGGTCGCCAGATCGACGGCGTCGGAGGCGCGGTTCGACAGCTCCCACATTCCCACTCCGATTCGCAGCCGCCCGCCGGGGTCGCGCTGCAGCAGATTGTGCCGCATCATGTCGTTGATCAGCCGATAGGCCGTGGACTTCGGCAATTCCGCTCGTGCGGAGAGCTCGTCGGTGCTTAGACTCTGATGATCGGGGTCGAACGAGCCGAGGACTCGAACCAGCCGATCGATCATGGAATCGCCCGATTGAGAGTTCGCCATGTCCGCAATCGTATCCCCAGATCACCTGTATTCTCAATCAATGGACCACCGATGGCTCCCCGTGGTCCGCATCACTATTGTGGCCGATAAGCGTGGCTGTCACGTGGATCACCTGTGCCCGAAATGGCCGACCTCGAACGTCAACACAGTCACAACCCGACCAGAGCAGGAATAGGGGAGAACGACATGAGCGAGAACAGTTTCCTAGGTACCCAGTGGCACGGCAAGATCTTCACCGGCGCGTGGACGAACGGCGCAGACGCATCCTATGACGTCATCGAACCCGCCACAGGCCAGACCTTGGGGCGCGTGGGCGCTGCGAACGCCGATGACGTGAACGCGGCCGCCACCCGCGCGGCCGCGGCACAGAAGGAGTGGGCGAAGACGCCACCTGCCGAGCGTGCCGCTGTCCTTCGCCGGGCTGGCGCACTGTGGGCTGAGCACGCGGAGGAGATCTCCGGCTGGATCATCCGCGAATCAGGTGGGATCCCAGCCAAGGCCGGGCTGGAAGTCAGCTCCGCCGAGCAGATCTGCTACGAATCCTCCGCCCTTCCCAGTCACCCCAAGGGGCAGGTCCTGACCTCGAACGAACCCCGCTGGTCGTTCTCCCGCCGGGTGCCCGCCGGGGTCGTCTCGGTCATCGCACCGTTCAACTTCCCACTCATCCTCTCCATCCGCTCGGTCGCCCCGGCGCTGGCCCTGGGGAATGCGGTCCTGCTCAAGCCGGACCCGCGCACCGCGGTCTGCGGCGGCGTGAGCCTGGCCCGGATCTTCGCCGAGGCGGGGCTTCCCGAGGGACTCCTGCAGGTGCTGCCCGGAGGTCGGGAAGCCGGCGAAGCAGTGGTGTCGGCACCCGAGGTATCGGTCATCTCCTTCACCGGATCGACCGCAGCCGGACGCACGGTCGGTGAATCCGCCGGACGTCTCCTCAAGCGCTGCCACCTGGAACTGGGTGGCAACAACGCACTCGTCGTCCTCCCCGGGGCAGACGTCGGTCCGGCCACCTCGGCGGGGGCATTCGGCTCATGGATGCATCAGGGACAGATCTGCATGACCACCGGGCGCCACCTCGTCCACGACAGCGTCTACGACGAATACGTCGAGCAGCTGGCCGAGCGCGCCAGGAACTTGCCGGTAGGCAATCCCGCCACCGAGGAGGTCGCGCTGGGGCCGATCATCGACGAGAAGCAGCGGACGAACGTCCGCGACATCATCGACAAGGCTCAGGCCGACGGCGCACGACTCGTCGCCGGCGGAACCGGTGAAGGAGCATTCGTGCCGCCGACGGTATTGGCAGACCTCAGCCCCTCGAACCCAGCCTGGACGCAGGAGATCTTCGGACCAGTAGCGCCCGTGAGTCGTTTCTCGACTCTTGAGGAGGCCGCGGAACTGATCAATGCCAGCGAATACGGGCTGTCGGTGGGCATCCTCGGTGATGTGGGCATGGCCATAGATTTGGCCGACCTCGTCGACTCCGGCAAGGTCCACATCAATGAGCAGACCGTCTCCGATGAGGCGAATGTGCCCTTCGGCGGCACCAAGGATTCCGGCAACGGGTCCCGCTTCGGTGGGGCCGAAGCCAATATCGAGGCCTTCACCGAAACCCAGTGGGTCACGATGCGCTCGCAGATCGCGCCGTATCCCTTCTGATTCGCTGACCGTCCAACCACACTGACCTACTGAACGACCGGAGACACTGATGTCCACACCTGCCGCAGCCCCTGGCACTGCCAACACCGCCCGCGCCGGCGATACCCGCTGGCCGGCGATCCTGTGCTGGCTGGCCGTCGCACTCGAAGGCTTCGACCTCGTGGTGCTGGGAGCCGTGATCCCCGAACTTCTGGCGACCAACGCCATCGGCTTCACCGCCGAGGCCGCGACCCTCGTCGCGACCTTGAGCCTGGTGGGAGTGGGCCTCGGTGCTGCGGCGGTGGGACCGATCGCCGACCGCTTCGGACGCCGCTACACGATCATCTTCTGCGTGCTCGTCTTCTCCGTCTTTACGATTCTCGTCGCGTTCTCCCCGAACGTCGCCCTGTTCACCACCTTCCGGTTCATCGCCGGACTTGCCCTGGGTGCAGTGATGCCCGGCTGCCTCGCCTACATCAGCGAGCACAACAAATCTGGCAAGACCGGCAAAGCGACGACCCTGACGATGACCGGCTACCACGCCGGTGCCGTGGCGATCTCGCTGCTCGCCGTCTTCTACTCGCACAACTGGCACCTGCTCTTCATCGCCGGCGGCGTCGCCGGACTCGTCCTCGTCCCGCTGCTGTGGTGGAAGCTGCCGGAATCTCAGGAGTTCGTCGAGGCTCAGGCGGCGAAGCAGGCACCTGCGCAATCCACCGGCGTGGCCCCGAAGACCGGCATGGCCGGTTTGTTCGTCGGCAGGTTCAAACTGGTCACGATCGGCGTCTGGGCCGCCAGCTTCATGGGTCTGCTGCTCGTCTACGGACTCAACACCTGGCTGCCGAAGATCATGGCCGATGCGGGCTACGAGGTCTCCGACTCCCTCGTCATGCTCTTCGTGCTCAACCTCGGTGCCGTCGTCGGACTCGTCATCGCCGGCTGGCTGGCGGACAAGCACGGCACCAAACCGATCGTGCTCATGTGGTTCCTCCTGGCAGCCGTGTTCCTCGCGGCACTGAGCATCCCGATGACGAGTCAGATCCTGCTCAACATCGCCGTCTTCATCACCGGTGTCTTCGTCTTCTCCGCCCAGGTCCTCGTCTACGCCTTCGTCTCAGCGATCTACCCACCCACCGCACGCGGAACGGCGCTGGGCATGGCCTCGGCAGTCGGCCGCATCGGAGCCATCGTCGGACCGTTCATCACCGGCACCCTCGTCACGGCAGGCATTGCCTATCCGTGGGGCTTCTATCTCTTCGCTGTCGTCGCCGTACTCGGTTTCGCCGCGATGGTCATCGTTCCGAAGGCTGTTGATGCAGCCGGACGGTGATTCGCAGGTGTCGTAATCTTAGGTCTATGACCGACTGGATCGATGCCGCGTTCGTCCGTGGAGGCACGAGCAAAGGACTCTACTTCCGTGCCGATTCCCTGCCCGAGCTGGACACGGTGCCAGCCCCGGGAGCCGCCGGCGACACCTCGGCATGGGATGCGATCTTCTGTTCCGCACTCGGCTCCCCGGACGCCTTCGGCCGTCAGCTTGATGGCATGGGTGGTGGAATATCGTCATTGTCGAAGGTGATGGTGGTGTCCGCGTCGATGCGGACAGGTGTCGACCTCGACTACACCTTCGGTCAGGTCGATGTCGCCGAGGCGGTCGTGGACTATTCCGGCAACTGCGGAAATCTGTCCTCCGGTGTCGTGCCCTTCGCCCTGCTGGCCGAGATCATCTCCGCGGCCGACGGGTGGCACGTCTTTCGTCTCCACAACACGAACACGGGCAAGCTCGTCGACGTCGGCCTCACCGTCGTCGATGGACAGGCTGCGGTCGCGGGAGACTTCGAACTCACCGGTGTCAGCGGCACCGGAGCACCGATCGAACTCATCTACCCCGATCCCGCAGGCAGCCGCACCTCGGGGATTCTGCCCACGGGAGCGCCGTCGGAATCGATCGACATCGACGGTCGCTTGGTCGACGTCTCCATGGTCGATGCGGCGCTGCCCGTCGTCATCGTGCCCGCAGAAGCGATCGGTCTCAACGGCGATGAGTCTCCGGAGTCCATCGACGCCGAAGCTCCCACGAGGTTGATGATCGAGGAACTGAGACGCAAAGCGGCCGTGCGAATGGGCTTGTGCGAGACTCCGGAGACAGCTCCGCAGGTTGTACCCAAGATCGCGGTCGTGAGCTCACAGAAGCCGACGACCCTTCTCGACGGCACCACCTTGGATGCGAGAGATTCCGATGTCGTCGTCCGTATGATCTCGATGGGGCAGACCCACAAGGCTGTACCGGGTACCGGAGCAATGTGTCTGGCCGCGGCCGCGCAGATCCCCGGCACCATCGTCGACTCCATCATCACCCGTTCTGAGTGTTCGGTGCCCGGCCCCGAGGTCCGCCTCGGCACACCTTCGGGTGTTGTCACCGCCTCCGCCGTCTGGGATGACAAGCAGAAGACCGTGACTGCGACCTCCCTGTTCCGCACCGCCCGGGTGCTCATGGTCGGGAAGGTCGCCGTCACGGTCTGAATCCGTGCGGGCCTGGGCGCTCAGAAGCCCTTGTCTATGCCGTTCTTCCCGGCATTGTGGTTGCCTTTGGCAGTGCCGTTCTTGCCAGCATTCTTGCCGCCGTTCTTCCCGGCATTGTGGTTGCCGTTGGCGGCGCCGTTCTTTCCGGCGTTGTGGTTGCCGTCCTCATCGCCGTCCTCATCGTCGGGCCCGAAGAGCCCGACGACCACAGGATCGTGGTCCGAGGCACGGAACGGATCCGGGGCGTAGAAATCGCTGATGTTGTAATTGAAGCGGCTGTATTCGAGTGCAAGGGCCTCGACGGAGTTGATGTTCCAGACATCGGCACCGGTGATCGCATCGAAGGCACTCGAGGGCAGATCCGCCTGTGCGCCGGGAGCCGCCGCCTGGTCGGCGGCGTCAGTGCCCGTTGAGCCCGAAGAGTCCAGTGCCAGCACATGGTCGAGGCTGCCGGTGCGGGACTTGAACACGTAGGTCGACTTGGCCGTCATCTCGGACGCGACATCCTTGAACCCTGCTTCGTAGAAGACCTGCATCGGGTCTTCCTGCGTGTAGGCGTTGAAGTCGCCGAGCAGGTAGACGAGGTCGGAATCCGCTGCCTCCTGCTGCTGACCGGCGAAGTCCACGAGCGACGTCGCCTGCTTCACACGGTCAGCATTCGAGGCACCCTGACCGTCGCCGCTGTCCTCATTGCCCGGACCTGAGCCCGAACCTTTGGACTTGAAGTGGTTCGAGATCGTCACGAAGGTCTTGTCCGTGTCAGTTTCGCCTGACTCGTCCTTCGGCGCGAATGCCTGCGAGAGGGGTTCGCGCGCGTTCGAGAACGCGGCCTCATCGTCAAGGATCGTCGAATCGTTCTGCGGGGCCACCTCGGCGGGCTGATAGATCAGGGCCGTGCGGATGACATCCTCATCTGCGGGAACGTCGTCGGGGGAGGGAACGAAATCCCACTTCTCGGTGCCGGCGGCCTCGTTGAGGCGTTCGACCAGCGTCGCGAGAGCATCATCGCGGTCCTTGTCGAACGCGGCGGAGTTCTCGATCTCCATGAGAGAGACCACCGAGGTGTCGAGCTTGTTGATGGCCGAGACGATCTTCGTCTCCTGCCGCTTGAGGCTCTGCGCGTTGGCAGCACCGCGAGCATCGCAACCGCCGCGAACCGTGATCGGGTTGCCCTCGCGATCGGAATAGTAGTCACAGCCGGAGAGCTGATCGCCAGTCGTCGTGAAGTAGTTGAGAACGTTGAAGCTGGCCATACTGATCTGTCCGCCGACAGCTTCCGGAGCCTCTGTACGCGTGTCCGAGAAACTCGCTGGCTGAATTGCTTCGGCGTTGTCCCCGGTCAGACGCGTCGTGGGCTGGAAGCGCCACTTCTCATGGTCGAAGCCCAGCACCACCGGAGAGGTCATCGTGGCGCTCGCACCGACACGCACAGGGGCGTCGTTTGAGACGTAGGGCAGAGGAACGTCTTTGTCGTTCTGCAGGTAGTTGACGGTCGCGCCGTCGTCGAGGACGACCTCACGCTCGAGGTTGTCGGCCTCGATGGCCCTGGCCTCATCGCTGCCCGGGCGGGCGACGTCGGTGGGCTGAGGGAGCGTGCCCTCACCGGTGGCCAATACGACCTCGCCGTAGGTGTTGGTGTTGTAGTTGTCGGCCACGGTCATCTTACCGCTGGGCTGCAGGAGCATTCCCTCGAGCGCCTCACGTGCGGCAGCGACGGTGGGGAACGCGTCTTCGACGGGCTTGACCACCTCGGCGGGTTCATCCAGGGCCGCGACTCCATCGCTGCTGACGGAGATCTGGGTCTGACCGTAGCGTTCGGAGACTGCGCCGGTGAGTTCGAGGTGATCACCGATGCTGACATCGTCAACCGAGTCGGGGGAGTACACGAAGACACCGTCCGAGGCTCCGGGAGTCTCGTCCTCGGCTCCGCCGGTGCCCGGCGTCTGCACGTAGTAGCCGTTCAGCCCACCGGTGGGGTACGACGCTGTGACGACTCCCTGAGTCTTGACAGTTGTGCCTGCCAGGGGACTCTCCTCGCCGGTGCCCTGAATGTCGGCGATGGGCGTGACGTCCTCAGGGGCCGGATCATCTCCGCCGCCATCGTCGCCGGGAAGTGCGTCGGGGGTCGGGGCCGCAGAGTTCCAAATGCCGTCGATGAGTTGGATCGACTGTCCGCCCGTGGCGGTGGCACCCGTGGGTTCGGCATCCTTGCCGACAACAGCCTCGGGAGTGTTCGTATTCGCCTTGCCCGTGACTCCCTTGCCGTCGACGACTCCGCCGACCTGATCGAAGTCCACGAGCATGCCTTCATCATCGATGATGAAGGCCGAGGAGCCATAGCTGCCGTCGGCGGCGGTCCCGGAGTTCACGGAGTTCGTGATCGACACTTCGACGGCCAGCGCTCCGCTGTCGCCGACGGTGGTGCCAGCGGGAACGGTGGCGAGATTCTCCTCGGCCTGAACGCTTCCGCCGCGAGTCACGGACCCGAACGTCCATCCGGAGACGTCGGTGCCCGGCTCGGCTGCGATCTCAATGAAGTCGGTGTCGAGCACGTACCCGATCTCGCTGATGTGCGGATCCTCGGCGGCGGTTGCCGGCGTCGCCGGTAAGGTGAGGCCGATCGCCGCGACGAGGCTGAGCGCCGCGCACGATGAGGCCGTCTTGGAGACTGTCATGGGAGCCTTTCGGAGTTTTGTGCACCGGAGTCGACGACGGCGCAGACGCATGCACACTATCCGTTGACGAGGCGTCATCGGTGACGATCTTGTGAATACGGTGTGAACTGACTGTACTATGTCTCACTGGCACTGACGCTGAAAGATCTAGACTGATGGCAAACCATCGATCTGCAGGGAGGCAGAAGATGCGTGTGCTGATCGTCGGTGCCGGAATCGCTGGCTCCACGCTGGCCCATTGGCTGCAGCGAGCGGGGCATGAGCCCACTCTCCTCGAGCGCTCACATGGACTGCGCCGCGGTGGATACCTGATCGACTTCTGGGGCACCGGATTCGACGTGGCGGAGCGGATGGGCCTCGTCCCCAGGCTGCGCCGAGACGGATACGAGCTCATAGAGGCCCGCGACGTCGCAGGAGACGGACACCGGATCGCGTCTCTTGATCCCCAAAGCCTCGTCGCGGGAGCAGGCGGCCGATATGTCAGCATCCTTCGAGCAGACCTCGCCGCCGCGATATACGACAGCCTCGACGACGGAGTCGAGACGATCTTCGGTGATACCGTCGCCCGACTCACCGATGGGGAACAGAGCATCGGCGTCGAATTCGACCATGGCGCCCCGCGCGAATTCGACCTCGTCGTGGGTGCCGACGGGCTGCACTCTCGCGTCCGTGAGCTGGCCTTCGGACACGAGTCCCTGTTCGAGCGCGATCTGGGGATCGCCGTCGCTGCGTTCGATGTCGTCGGCTACCGCCCACGCGATGAACACGTCGCGCTCATGCATGCCGAAGTCGGGTTCCAAGCGATCCGTGTCGCTCTGCGCGAGGACCTGACGATGTTCATGCTCACCTTCGGCCACCATGGTCCTGTCCCCACCGATGACGTCGGGGCCCAGCAGGAGCTGCTGCGCACGAGCCTGGCCGATGCAGGGTGGGAGATCCCAACGATCCTCGACGAGCTGCCGCGAGCACGGACACTCTACCTTGACCGGGCGAACCAGATCCGGATGCCCTCGTGGACCAGCGGCAGGGTCGCACTGATCGGTGATGCGGCGGCGAGCCCGTCATTGCTCGCCGGTCAGGGATCGGCGCTGGCGATGGTCGAGGCCTATGTTCTGGCTGCCGAACTGGCTGCCACACCTGAGGACCATCGCCGAGCCTTCGCTGCTTATGAACGCCGGCTGATGCCGATGCTGCGCAGCAAACAGGACGCGGCCAAGGGCCTCGGCACGGCGTTCGCCCCGCCGAATCGCCTACGCCTCATGCTGCGAAACACACTGATGAGGCTCATGGGTCTGCCGCCCGTTGCGAACCTCGCCATGGGGCGCAGCCTGCGGGACCCGATCGAGCTTCCCGCCTGGTCGGGCACCTGAGCTCAGGCACCCGACCAGATCACGCACCCGAGGGGCTCAGGCCTTGAGCTCGGCCGCCAGCTCGTGGAAGTCACGGCTGGGATTGCCGAAACGGTGCAGGGTCATCGACACTGCCTGCTCCTGCACGTAGTACCGCATCTCCACCCGCGCCGAGGAGGTCACAGGCTCATCGATGACCGCAACCTCCGGACGTGGTGCTGTGGCAGCCAGCAGCTCAGGTTCCTGCGGTCCGAGCACGCGGATGCGGGCACCGACGGAGTCGTCGTAGCGTCCTTCGCCGACCATATTCGCGAACGTCGCTGCGGACTCGGTCCGAGCTGCGACACCCGCGTTCGTGGCGGCGATCTTCACCTCGGAGGCCACCTCCTCGGCGACGGACAGCTGCACGGTCGACCCGACGCACTTCGCTGCGTGCAAAGACCTCTCCAGGTCGAACAGCGACGACGTCGAGGTCACTCGCAGTGTGACAGGGCGGGGCCGGTAGCGGAAGATGTTGGCTTCTGACTTCAGGCCCGTGTGATCCTTTGCCGCTCCGAATTCGCGTGCCAGCCAACGCTCATCGTCAGCCTTGGCCAGCTCGAGGCTCTGACTTGCGTCAGTGGCGCCCGGCAGAGTGGAGGGATCGTCGGTGTAGTGGCCGAAGAGCATGAGGTAGTTCGGGCCACCGGCCTTCGAACCGAGCCCGACGGAGGACTGCTTCCAGCCGCCGAAGGACTGGCGCCGCACGATCGCTCCGGTGATGCCGCGGTTGACGTAGGCGTTGCCGACCTGCACACGGTCGAGCCAGGTGCGCACCTCCTCGGGGTCGAGGGAGTGGATGCCGCCGGTGAGGCCGAAGTCCACATCATTCTGGAACTCGATGGCCTCGTCGAGGTCGCGGGCGTGCATGAGACCGAGCACCGGACCGAACACCTCGGTGAGGTGGAAGAAGGATCCAGGCTTGACGCCGTCCTTGATTCCCGGGCTCCACAGCCGACCGGTGTCATCGAGCTGCTTGGGCTCGAGCAGCCAGGACTCACCCGGTTCGAGGGAGGTCAGAGCTCGTTCGAGCTTGTCGGAGGGATCCTCGGTCAGCGGTCCCATCGTCGCTGACATGTTCGCCGGCCAGTCGACGACCATCGAGGAAGCAGCATCGATGAGCTGCTTGCGGTAGCGCTCGGAGTCGTAGGTCGAGCCGACCATGATGCCCAACGAGGCGGCCGAGCACTTCTGACCGGCATGGCCGAAGGCGGAATACACGAGATCGGCCACGGCCAGATCGCGGTCGGCCGCCGGAGTGATGAGCAGTGCGTTCTTGCCCGAAGTCTCCGCGTTGACGTGCAGGTCAGGACGGAAGGACTTGAACAGGGCCGCCGTTTCGGAGGCACCGGTGAGGATGACACGGTCGACATCCGGGTGGGCGACGAGATGACGGCTGAGATCCCGGTCGGACGGTGTGCACAGCTGCAGCACGTCCTTCGGGACGCCGGCTTCCCACAGGCAATCGATGATGAGGGCCGAACACTGAGGTGTGGGCTTCGACGGTTTGTGGATGACGGCCGAACCGGCCGCCAACGCAGCCACGGTGCCGCCGGTGGGAATGGCGATGGGGAAGTTCCACGGCGGAGTCACGACGACCATCTCATCAGGGACGAAGTTCGCTCCTTCGAGGCTGCCCAGCTCTGCGGCATTGAGTGCGTAGTAGCGGATGAAGTCGATGGCTTCGGAGATCTCCGGGTCGGACTGAGACGGCATCTTCCCGACCTCGGCGGCCTCGACGGCGATGAACTCACCACGGCGGGCGGCGACCACTTCGGCGGCCCGGTGGAGGATCTCTCCACGACCGGCGGCACCCAGCGCACGCCAGGCCTTGGCAGCCTCGCGGCCATCGGCGATCATCTCATCGAGCTTCGCGGCCGAGTCGACCTTCGGCGTCTTCGGACGGTCGTCGAGATATCCGGGGGCGGTCGCCTCGGCGATGATCTCCTTGGCCCACTTCTGGTTCGCCGGCAGCGAGGGATCGGTATCCGGTTCATTGACGAACTCAGTCGGGACACCCCCGGAAACGTCGCGTTCGGTCGAGCGATCCTGGATTCGGTTCGGCCTGGGCGCAGTCTCGCCATCGGCAGCGAGGATCTCCTCGAGCTGTTTGACGGAGTCCTGGAAGCGGTCGGCCTCCCGGACGAAGACCTCGTTGCCGTTGGCCAGGTCGAAGATGCCTGACATGAAGTTCTCGTGAGAAGAGTTCTCCTCGAGTCTGCGCACAAGGTAGGAGATTGCGACGTCGAATTCCTTCGGATGCACAGCCGGGACATAGAGGAGGAGGTCTCCGACGTCCTCGGTCACCGCGGCGGCCTGTTCCGAGGCCATGCCCTGCAGCATCTCGAATTCCACACGGTCGGTGACCTCGCGGTCGAGCGAGAGGTGGTGGGCGAAGGCGATATCGAAGAGGTTGTGACCTGCCACGCCGATGCGCAGCCCCTTCATCCGTTCGGGAGTGAAGAGCCAATGGAGGACGCGCTTGTAGTTCGCGTCGGTGGACTGCTTCGAATCGCATGTTGTCGCCGGCCAGCCGGCGATCTCCGCGTGAACGGTCTCCATCGCCAGGTTCGCGCCCTTGACGAGGCGTACCTTGATTCCGACCCCGCCGTCGGCGACACGCTCGTTGGCGAATTCGCTCAGGCGCTGCACGGCACCCAGTGCATCGGGCTGGTAGCCCTGGATGACGATTCCGGCCTCGAGGTTCTTGAACTCGGGTTCGGAGAGCAGGCGGGTGAAGACCGCGATCGTGAGTTCGAGATCCCGGTACTCCTCCATGTCCAGGTTGACGAACTTGGATCCGGTCGGTGCCTTCGCCGCCTGCTGGTAGAGCGGTCGGAGGCGTTCGACTACGTAGTCGACGGTCTCGTCGAAGGCCCACATGGAGATCTGAGAAGCGACAGAGGAGACCTTGACGGAGACGTAGTCGACGTCTTCACGGGCCAGGAGTCGGTGGGTCTCCTCGAGGTGGTGATCGGCTTCGCCATCACCGAGGACGGCTTCGCCGAGGAGGTTGATGTTGAGTCGGTGACCGTCTGCGGTCAGTGCGGCCACTGTCTTGCCGAACTGCTTGTCGCGGGCATCGACGACCATGTGCCCGACCATCTGACGCAGGCGGGTGCGGGCTGCCGGAACGACGACCTGCGGCAGAACCCGAGCCAGAGCGGCACCGGTCGTGATCTGGGCGCGGTCGAGGGCAGACATCGTCTCGGGCGCGAGTTTGCCGACCTCGGTCAGGGCATCGGCGGCGGCGTGCACATCATCGGTGCGCACGACCCTATCGACGAATCCGACGGTGAAGTCGAGTCCGTTGGGGTCGGAGAGCACTGCCGAGAGGCGTTCGGCGGCAGGGTTCTTCGCCGTGGTCTTGCTCGTTGCCACGCGCAGCCATTTGCGAACGGTGTCGATTGAGCGACTGGTGAGCTGATCAAGATCGGAGTCTGTGTGCAACAACTGCTCGTTCCTTTTCTGTTGGACGAACTCTGGATGAGTCTGGCTGGGGTCTGTACCAGCAGTTCCCGCGTCGCCGTTGACCGTTGACGGGATCGTTGAGAACAGTATGCGCCGGAGAGAATACGGGGTGAAGGGCTCGTGACCAATCGCAGACATAGTTGAGTCAGAAGTACTAGAATGGCGTGATGTATTCCTCAGAGATGCGTCGTGATGCCGTGGCCAGGACGGCCTCATCCTCCATCGCCGAGGTGGCAGCTGAGCTGGACGTCTCACCGTCGAGTCTGCGTCGGTGGTTGGTGAGATCCGATCTCGAGGATCGTCCCCGAAGCGGCCGTCCGCAGATCCAGAGCACGGCCGATCAGGTGGTGGAAGCGCTGGTGAGCACGGCAGGGGCGAGGATCTCGGGGAAGGACTATTCGACCCGGGCGCTGGCCGATGCCACTGGCCTGAGCCAGAGCATCGTCTCCCGTGCGATGAGGGGGATGACCGTGCCGCGGGATCAGGTGCACGGCGGCGATGAGATCACCGTCGTCGCGGGAGGATTCCCCTTGGTCATCATCGGCATTCGCGTTGCCGATCAACGAGGTGGAGGTGCGAGCGCAGTCTCGGCGCGGCGGGTTCAGCGCCGCATCGCCGGCATCGTGGCCGGTCTGCGTTCGGCAGGGGTCCGACATTGGCCGCAGCGATTCGACAGTGAGCACCGCCAGACCGATGCGGCGGCGATGCTCGAGCTGCTGCAGGCAGGCGGCGACCGCGAGCGCTTCGTCGTCTTCGATCCCTTCGGAGAGACGAGCGGTACGTCCGAGAGCGCGAACATCGCCGTCCACCGTGAGTTCGCCGAGTTTCTCGATGACGCGAAATCTGCCCTCGCAGCCTGCCGCGATATTCCCGGGTCTCTGCTCGACATGCTCGCAGCTCGCGTGCGGCATGGTTTCGAAGGCGTGATGTGGCGGCAGTCGAGTCAAGCAGACCCTCGGAGAAGTTCCATGATTTCTGACTCAATGGAGATCTCTTCGTGGCTGCCGAAGGAGACTCGATCCATCACCGAGCATCTGGCGATCGCGCTGCGAGAGGAGATCATCGACTCCGGCTATGAGCCCGGGGACAGAATCAACCCGCGTCTCCTGTCACGCCGTATGCAGGTGCCCCGATCGTCGGTGGATGCCGCGCTCCGGCGCATGGTCGATGACAAGCTGCTTGACGGCTCACGTGGTGGTTCGAGAATTCCGCTGATCACCACCCTCGACGTGCTCGACCTCTATGCCGGGCGTATGGCGGTGGGGGAGGTTCTGCTGCGGTCTCTGGCGCTCCGGCCGAAACGCTACTTCGTGCCGGTGCAGCTGGCGCTGCGGCAGGTGGAGGCATCGGCGGCGACGAAGAGCGGCATCGACGTCGAGGACGCCGACCTCCACTTCCAGCAGGAACTGGCTCGTGCCTCCGGGCTGCGGCAGAGCACACGCGCCTTCGAAGCCCTGACGCTGCGTCTGCGTCTGTTCATCTCTGTGCTGCAGCTTGACTACTCACCGGCCAGCGATCGCATCCTCATCGACGACCGTGCCATCTTCAAGGCGCTGTCGCTGGGGGATGCCGACACCGCTGTGAGCGCCTGGCGGGGCAAGGTCGACAACGCGGTCAGGCACATGGCTGGGCTTTTTGCTCGCCGCAGGTTCGACCAGGACCTCTGGGCACAGCTCACCCGGCGGCGTTGAACGGCCCCGCCGGACAACCTCGGCGAGGGTGACTGGTATAAATTTGGGGAAAGTCAGTGCTTGAGTCCGCACAGCCGAGAGGGATAGTTGAAACGTGGAGACCTTGATTGTAGGCGTGGCCGGTGGCACCGGCAGCGGAAAGACGACCTTGACCCAGGCGCTGCTGGACAAGTGCGCGGGCCCACCCTCGGTGCTGTTTCACGACAACTACTATCGGCGGCGAGACGAACTGACCTACGAAGAACGGGAGAAGGTCAACTACGACGATCTCGACGCCTTCGACAACGACCTCTTCGTCGAGCACCTGCGCGCACTGCGGTCCTCGCGATCGGTCGAGAGCCCGGTCTATGACTTCTCGATCCACAATCGCAGCGATCGCACGACGCTGGTCCAACCATCGCCGGTGATCATCGTCGAGGGAATCCTCATCTTCGCAGAGCCCCGGATCTGCGAACTGCTGGACATCAAACTCTTCGTCGACACGGACGCCGATGTTCGTCTGCTGCGACGGATCAAGCGGGATGTCGTCGAACGAGGCCGCACCCTGCAGTCGGTCGAGGACCAGTATCTGGGAACTGTCAAGCCGATGCATGAACTCTACGTCGAGCCTTCGAAGCGCAATGCAGACATCATCATCCCTGATGGTGGGCACAACATCGTGGCCATGGACATGGTGCTCAACCGAATTCAGAGGGACGTCGGTTAGTTTCCTGATTGATTGAGAGATCTCGTGTCAGTAGCGACTCGTAGTGTACTGACATGGACGCGACCATCGTTCCGGAGACGCCACCGGCGGATCATGATCTGCTCGCTGAGATCGACCGCTTCGCCTCCATGCTGCGTGGTGGCGCGTCTGCGGTGACCGAGTCCGCAGCGCTCGCTCGGATCGGCGCACTTGAGTCCCTCAAAGCGACGATTGCTTCCGTGCAGTCGACCGAAGCCGTGGCCTTCGAGGTGCTGCGTCGGCGTCGAGATGTGCTCAACCAGGTCCCGGACCGCGACTGCGGTATCCACGCTGCCGAGGAGATCGCCTTGGCGAAGAGAGTCTCCCCAGGCAGCGGTCGGAAGTTCCTCTCAGTCTCGCGTACCATCGTCGGCGAATTGCCCAACACATTCAAGGCACTGTCCTCGGGTGAGATCTCCGAGGACAAGGCACGCATCATGGTCGACGAGACAGCATGCCTGCCTTCCGCCGACCGACGCAAGGTCGACACTCGGATGAAATCGAGTATGGGGCCATCGGGACTGCGGAGTCTGCGGACCGAAGCGCGAGCCCTGGCAGAAGAGATGAATGACGAAGCCGCTGCCGAACGAGTGAAGAGGGCAACAGCCAATCGGCGTGTGACGATGACTCCGCTCGACGACGGGATGGGACGTGTCTCTGCGATTCTGCCCATCCAACAGGCAGTCGCGGTCCATGAAGGACTGCGAGAGGCGACAGATTCAGCTCTGGCGGCCGGGACGGCACAGGGGCGCAGGCACAATCAGCTCATGGCCGATACCTTCGTCGAGCGGCTCACCGGTCAGGCAGGTGCCGAGGCAGTTCCCACCGAAGTCCACCTGGTCGTCGAGGCGGAATCCCTGTTCTCCGACGGTATGGTTCCCGCGTGGCTGCCCGGATTCGGCCCCCTGCCTGCCAAGACGGCTCGCAGCTTCATCGCCGCAAATGAGGCGGAGGTCTTCATCCGCCGCATGTTCACTCAGGTCACCGATGGCCAGCTGGTGGGCATGGAATCACGCTCGCGTTCCTTCACCGGATTGCTCAGGCAGATGGTCGTCTACCGCGATGACGTGTGCCGGACGCCGTGGTGCGATGCCAGGATCAAGCACGCCGATCACGCCGAAGGATATGCATCCGGGGGAGTGACCTCGTGGGAGAACGGCTCGGGACTGTGCGCAGCCTGCAACTATGCCAAGGAACACCCGGGGTGGATGCACGAGGCCACGGCTCAGGGTTTGAAGGTCACCACACCGAGCGGCCTCGACTACGAAGCGGCAACACCTCCGTTCGTCAGACGAATGAGATACCCACGCCCCGGTACGGCACCACCGGATGCGAACGCCGCCGACGATTGGCGGCTGCAACTCGCTGGGCTGCTCGAACCGCAGAGAGACCCGCCTGATACCGATTCGGAGCCGGGCGACGTCGACGAACGCGAGGTGGAGCTGCCGTTCCTCCCGATCTCGGCCTCGGAAGCCAGGAAGTTCGTGGCAGCGGCGCCAGCAGGGGAGAGCATCGATTGCGAGACCGCCGAGATTGCGAAGGTAGTCGATCCTCTGCGCCTTCCGCCGAAGTTGAGTCTGAGATACCGCCCCCGGTCCCTTGGACCTGGGCGATCTCGGCCGACTGGCCGGCGGCGTGTGCCGGAGACTTCGCCGGGAAGCACAATTGAGGAGGCGCTGCGCTCAAGGACGCTCGACGTCGGATGACGTGCTGAGACTGCAACAAATCCGACACGGCTGACATCACGTTTCGACGCAGGATTCAGAGTATGAATGTTGACGATGGCAACTCGCACGGACCCCGAACGACGCGCTTGCGCCGGATTGCGACACTCTTGCCGCTGGTCACTGTCGCCGCGTGGGTGATCACGATCTTCGTGCCCGTCCTCGACAGCGGAAACGATGTCGGGCCGAGGATCAGGATCACGTCGATGGGGGAGATCCCATTTGATCCGACGACTGCTGTTCCAGGATTCTTCGCAGTCTGGCTGTTGGTGGTCGTCTTCTCGATTCTCCCGCTGCTCTTCGGGATCTCGCGCTGGTGGTCTGGCGCAGCGATGATCATCGCCGCGATCCTCATCATCGTTCTCGTCTTCACCGCTCTCAACCCGCCATCTCTGATATGGGACGGTCAGACTGCTGAGGGAATGCCGACGGGTGGCATGGAAGTCGCACTCCCTGACTTCGGCTTCGTCGTAGGTTTGGTGGGAGCTTCTGCGCTTGGCGCAGCGGGGATCACCGGATGGTCTGCTGTCAGATCTCGTCCGAGGCGACAGTCATGACAACGCCGACGCCTCTCCAAGTGAGGTATGCCCACACTGGAGGGACGTCGGCGTCGGTGGAGCCGAGACGTCACTGTTCGGAGACGAACACTCCGTCGAAGAAGCTGCCGATCTCATCATGGGCATCCAACGGGAAGATGCCCGATACGTACTGATCAGGACGGACCACGACCACGGCACCGTCACGGCTGATGCCGCGCACGTCGAAGATGTCCTCATCGGCCAGCGTCGCGTAGATCTTCTCCACATACTCAAGGTCGAACTCGCCCACATGCGGACGGAAGACCGTCGGCACATCGGGGAAGGAGAACTCGGTGTGTCCCTGCTGGTAGATGACGCTGAGCTCGAGGAGGCTGTCGAGGTCCTCACCTGCACGACGGTACTTGACCAACGGCGAGGCCGGATCCGCGTTGAGCCAGTCGGCCAACTGGGTGACCTTGGACGAAGCGCTGCTACCCGGTGCCGGAGCATCGGCGAAGACATAGACGCGCCAGCGGCCGTCGGCCCGTGCCCTGTGGCCGAGGTGGATGTAGTTGGCGTCGCAGTTGCGCTGGACCCGAGCAGACTTGAACCTCTTGCCCACAGGGAAGCCGGTGGCCAGCTCCTGGTGCGCGGTGGACGCGGTGATCATCGACTCGGTGTATTCGGTCATGAACCCTGCCGGGAACTCAGCGGTCTTGACATAGAAGTCCTGCAGGTAGGTCTCATCCGGCAGCTCCTCCTGCGGAGTGGCCATCAGCGTCGACCATTCTTTGTCGAAGTCGATGAGGTTCTTCGCCGTGACCTGACGCTCGGCGGAATAGGTCCGCAGCAGCTCCTGTGAGGATCGTCCGGACAGCACCTGGCCGAGCTTCCACGAGATGTTGAACCCGTCCTGCATCGATACGTTCATGCCCTGACCGGCCTTCGCCGAGTGTGTGTGGCAGGCATCGCCGGTGATGAACACGCGCGGACATGGTGATCCGGGAGTCGTGTCGTCGGTGTCGTCGAAGGCATCGGTGAGCCGGTGTCCGACCTCGTAGACACTGTGCCAGGCGACGTTCTTCACGTCGATGCTGTAGGGCTTGATGATGGCGTTCGCGCGATCGATGATCTCGTCGACGCTCGTCTGCCGCACCTTGCGTGCATCGTCCTCTGGGACCTCGCCGAGGTCGACGTACATGCGGAACAGGTGCCCGCCCTCGCGGGGGATGTGAAGGATGTTGCCATGCTTGGAGGAGATGGCGCATTTATTGCGGATATCGGGGAAGTCGGAGTTGGCGAGCACATCCATGACGCCCCAGGCGTGATTCGCCTGGTCTCCGGTCATCGTGCGACCGATCGACCTGCGTACGCCCGAGCGGGCTCCGTCGCAGCCCACGACATAACCGGCGCGGATCGTGCGCTCTTCGCCTGCGCGCGCTCCCGCGGTATAGCGAACTGTCACCGTCACCGGGTGATCGGAACCGGTGTCGCCGTCGACCGCCAGATCGACGAATTCGATGCCGTAGTCGGGCTCGACGCGTCCAGGGGACTGCTTGGCGAACTGAGCGAAGTAGTCGAGGACGCGAGCCTGGTTGACGATGAGGTGGGGGAACTCGCTGATTCCGGTCTCATCGTCCTTCGGCCGTCCCGTGCGGATGATGTGCTCGGGGTTCTCCGGGTCCGGGTTCCAGAAGGACATGTCGATGATGTGATAGCCCTCGCGGATGATCTCCTCGGCGAATCCGAACGCCTGGAAGGTCTCGACCGATCGGGCCTGGATGCCATCGGCCTGACCGATGACCAGTCGTGAGTCCCGCTTCTCGATCATCCGGGTGTTGACCTCGGGATACTGAGACAGCTGTGCCGCCGCGACCATGCCCGCCGGGCCGCTGCCGACGATGAGGACATCGACCTCATCGGGCAGGTCCTGTGGGCGATCGATTCCGTAACCTGCTGCAGCTTCGATCCGCGGGTCTGCGGACACATAGCCGTGCTGGTGAAAATGCATGTCAACCTCCGGTTCATCACACGTCTTCGTGACTTTCCAATATTAGCAGTTCATATACGATCTTGTGTTACTCAGGTCATCTTGAGCCAATGCCTATGATCGGGCTCACTGACTGCTCCTCCTCGTGGTCGGGACCCAGCGGGATGCGCGAACGGTCACGCAGGGCCAAGGTTGCGGCCAGAGATATGAGCGTGATGATGGCCAGGTAGATGGCCACCGAGGTGGTTGTGCCGGTGGAGGCCACCAGTGCTTTTGCGATCGTGGGAGCAAAGGCTCCGCCCAGGATCGACCCGATCGCATAGGAGACCGAGACACCGGAGAATCGCACGCTGGAGGGGAAGATCTCGGCATACATCGCCGGTTGCTGCCCGTAGGTGAATCCGAGCCCGACGGTGAGGATGATCAGTCCCAGGAAGAGCATCCAGATGCTGCCGGTGTTGACCAGTGGGAAGAGTGAGAAGATGCCGATCAGCAGCAGCATCCAGCCCAGCAGATAGGTGTTCCTGCGACCGATCTTGTCCGAGACGGAGCCGGCGATGATCGTGAAGATCAGCCATGACACCGCCGAGGCGGAGACCGCCCAGAGTACGGGACCGCGATCGAGCCCGACCGGTCCGGTTGGGTCCGTGGCGTAGTTCTGGATGTAGCCGCCGGTGGTCATGTAGCCGGCGGCATTATTGCCGACGAAGAGCAGCGAGGCCAGGATGACGAGCAGCCAGTGGCTCTTGAGCAGTTTACCCAGAGGGTTGGTCACCTGCTCCTTGCGCTCGGCGATCTCGTGGAAGACCGGGGACTCTTCGACCCCGCGGCGGATCCAGTAGCCCACGGCGACGAGCAGGATCGAGAGGAAGAACGGCACCCGCCAGCCCCACTCGAGGAAGGCCTCTCCAGGTGCGATCGTGGTCATGAGCGCGAGCACGCCCGAGGAGAGGATGAGTCCGATGGAGACGCCGATCTGCGGGAAGGATCCGCGCAGTCCGCGATGCTTGGGCTCCGCGTGCTCGACGGCGAGAAGAACCGCTCCACCCCACTCGCCGCCGGCCGAGACGCCCTGGATGATGCGCAGGACGATGAGGAGGATGGGAGCGGCGATGCCGATCGAATCGTAGGTCGGCAGGAAGCCGATCAGAGCGGTGGCGGCCCCCATAGCGATGAGTGTGATGATGAGGACGACCCGTCGCCCCAGCTTGTCGCCGTAGTGTCCGGCCAGGAAGGCGCCCAGGGGTCGGAACAGGAAGCTGATGCCGACGGTGGCGAAGGCGACCATGGTCGACAGAGTCGAACCCAGCGGGCCGAAGAACAGCTCGTTGAAGATCAGCCCAGAGGCAGCCGCGTAGAGGAAGTAGTCGTACCACTCGATGCTGGTACCGACGACGGTCGCGAATGCCACCCGACCTTGGGTGTGCTTTTTACCCACCATGACTCCTGTGTCGCATTGAGACTCCTGCGTTAGTGCCGCTGTCCCATGGGAGGAGGACGCAGGTATCGGAACGCTGACGTGACCTCAATCATGTGACGCGGACTACTTGTCCTCCGGAACCGTATCATATACGATCTGGGTGAAAGCCAATCGAAATGAGGTGCGAGATCGATGTCGACTCCAGCTGGTGTCCCAGTCCGACCGGGCAAGATCATTGCCGTCCATGTGGCGTACGAGTCACGCTCCGCCCAGCGCGGAAAACGGCCGTCCCAGCCGTCCTACTTCCTCAAGGCCACCAGCTCCCTGGCCGCATCTGGTGAGGCGATCGAGCGTCCCGCCGGAACATCGCTGCTTGCCTTCGAAGGCGAGATCGCGGTCATCATCGGCACCACGGCCCGATCCGTCAGTCCCGACGAGGCCTGGACCTTCGTCGAGGGAGTGACGGCGTCCAACGACTTCGGCCTCTACGACATCAAATCCCCCGACAAGGGGTCGAACCTGCGGTCGAAGAGCCGTGACGGCTACACGCCGCTGGGTCCCGACATCATCCCCGCCGCCGAGGCTGACCCTCAGTCGCTGCGCATCCGCACCTGGGTCAACGGCGAGGTCAAGCAGGACGACGGCACGAGTGCCGCACAGCTGATCTTCCCCCTGACCCAGATCATCGCCGATCTCAGCCAGCACATGACCCTGGAGCCCGGTGACGTCATCCTCACCGGAACTCCCGCAGGATCAACCGTTGTGGTACCTGGGGACACCGTCGAGGTCGAAGTCACGACCACCTCGGCGAGCACCGGATCACAGCTCAGCTCGAGTCGCCTCGTCACGAATGTCGTCGAGGGACCGGGCGCCTTCGACTCGAACCTCGGCAGCATCCCAGCCGTGACCGAAGCGCTGCAGGCCGACGCCTGGGGATCACGTGAGGAGGCTGGTCTGGCAGCGGAGGAATCGTCCACCGGTCCGCTGAGTGAGGACCTGCGCGCCAAGCTCACTGAGGCTCCGACCGCTGGTCTCTCCGCGCAGCTGCGCGGACGAGGACTCAACAACGTCGTCATCGAAGGCGTCTCCCCGCTCGTGCCCGGAAGCAAGGTCGTGGGCACCGCGAAGACGCTGCGCTTCGTGCCCAACCGCGAGGACCTGTTCACATCACACGGCGGCGGATACAACGCCCAGAAGCGGGCTTTCGACTCTCTGCAGTCCGGTGAGGTCGTCGTCATCGAAGCACGCGGTGAGTCCGGCTCGGGAACCCTCGGCGACGTGCTCGCGCTGCGGGCCAAGGCTCAGGGCGCGACAGGCGTCATCACCGACGGGGGAGTCCGCGACTCCGCCGAGGTGGCCGGGATCCTCCCCGTGTTCTCAACGTCGAGGAATCCCGCCGTACTCGGGCGCAAGCACGTCCCGTGGGAATCCGACGTGGCCGTGGCCTGCGGAAACGCCACAGTGCTGCCCGGTGACGTGATCGTCGGAGACGACGACGGAGTCATCGTCATCCCACGCGATCTCGTTGAGGAAGTCGCCGAGGCGGCGCTGACGAAGGAGATCGAAGACGGATGGGTGGCCGAGCAGGTGGCCGCCGGCAACCCGATCGAGTCGCTGTTCCCGCCCAAGGGCGAATGGAAAGAGAAGTTCGAAGCCTGGAAAGCCTCACGATGACCACCGCTGACGCCGTCGACGCAACGGCGGAGCCCAGCTCACTGAGCAAAGCGGAGACGGCCTACCGTTGGATCCGCAAGTGCATCGCGGACCAGACCTTCGAGCCCGGGCACAAACTGGTGCTGGCTCAGATCGCTCTCGAGCTCGATACCTCCGTCGTTCCGGTCAGGGAGGCCATCCGCCGACTCGAGGCCGATGGGCTCGTGACCTTCGAACGCAATGTCGGGGCTCGGGTCGCCATGGTCGACCA
This sequence comes from Brevibacterium sp. RIT 803, assembly GCF_016892625.1. Lineage (GTDB taxonomy): Bacteria > Actinomycetota > Actinomycetes > Actinomycetales > Brevibacteriaceae > Brevibacterium. Next base: position 379,017 of record NZ_JAFEMW010000004.1, on the reverse strand, counting down.
GAGCTCCTACGCCCAGTCGATGGAGGCCGTGGCGATCCTCGAGGGAGCCGCGACCGCGCAGGCTCTTGAGTTCCTGGACGAGCACGATCTCGCCGAGGCGGATGCGATCAATGAGCGCATGCGTGACCTGCTCGCCGACTTCGATCCCACCGAGTTCACCCGCCTCAATCACGAATTCCATGCGGCACTGTTTCGACGGTGCCCGAACGAACGGCTGCACACCCTGGTCGCCGTCGAATGGGACCGTCTTGCGCACCTGCGGAACTCGACCTTCTCCTTCGTGCCCGAACGGGCACGGGGTTCGGTCGACGAGCACGCCAGGATCGTCGCACTCATCCGGGCCCGCGCCTCGGCGGAGGAGATCGAGCGAGTCGTGAGGAATCACCGCTCAACGACCCTCGCCAGCTACCAGGAAGCCCAAGCCAAAACCCCAGATATCCCTGCAAGCACAGGAACCATCGACAGAGAAGAGGACAAGTCATGACCGAGTCCACTGCAACTCCCGCGAACCTGCCGGAGAAGATCCGTCACTACATCAACGGCGAGTTCGTCGATTCGATCGACGGCGAGGAATTCGACGTCATCAACCCGGTGACCAACGAGCCCTACATCAAGGCCGCTTCAGGCAAGAAGGCCGACATCGACGCAGCCGTCGCCTCGGCCAAGCAGGCCTTCGAGGAAGGCCCGTGGCCCTCGATGCTCCCACGTGAGCGTGCCCGCGTGCTCAACAAGATCGCCGATATCGCCGAGACCCGCAGCCAGGAACTCGCCGAGATGGAGTCCTTCGACTCCGGTCTGCCGATCACACAGGCCAAGGGTCAGGCCAATCGAGCCGCGGAGAACTTCCGCTTCTTCGCCGATCTCATCGTCGCCCAGGTCGATGACGCCTTCAAGGTTCCCGGACGCCAGGCCAATTACGTCAACCGCAAACCCATCGGCGTCGCCGGGCTCATCACCCCGTGGAACACGCCGTTCATGCTCGAGTCCTGGAAATTGGCTCCAGCCATCGCGACCGGCAACGCCGTCGTGCTCAAGCCTGCAGAATTCACTCCGCTGTCGGCCTCGCTGTGGCCGGGCATCTTCGAAGAGGCCGGACTGCCCAAGGGCGTGTTCAACATGGTCAACGGCTTCGGCGAAGAGGGCTTCGCCGGAGACTCCCTCGTCAAGCACCCTGACGTTCCGCTCATCTCCTTCACCGGTGAGTCGACTACCGGGCAGACGATCTTCGCCAACGCTGCTCCTTGGCTCAAGGGCCTGTCGATGGAGCTCGGCGGAAAGTCACCAGCCGTCGTCTTTGCCGATGCTGACCTCGACGCTGCGATCAACGCCACTGTCTTCGGCGTCTTCTCCCTCAACGGCGAACGCTGCACCGCCGGCTCGCGCATCCTCGTCGAAGAATCCGTCTATGACGAGTTCGTCGAGCGCTACGCCGCCCAGGCCAAGCGAGTGAAGGTGGGCCTGCCGTCGGATCCCAGCACCGAGGTGGCCGCACTGGTCCACCCCGAGCACTACGACAAGGTCATGTCCTACGTCGAAATCGGCAAGCAGGAAGCTCGCCTCGTCGCCGGCGGCGGCCGCCCCGAAGGGTTCGATACCGGCAACTTCGTCGAGCCGACCGTGTTCGCCGATGTCACCCCGGACGCTCGGATCTTCCAGGAGGAGATCTTCGGGCCCGTCGTCGCGATCACACCCTTCAAGTCTGATGAGGAGGCGCTGCAGCTGGCCAACAACACCAGGTACGGTCTGGCCGCCTACATCTGGACCTCCGACCTCAAACGGGCGCACAACTTCTCACAGGCCGTCGAATCCGGAATGGTGTGGCTGAACTCGAACAACGTCCGCGACCTCCGCACCCCCTTCGGCGGTGTCAAGGCTTCGGGCCTCGGCCACGAGGGCGGCTACCGGTCGATTGACTTCTACACGGAGCAGCAGTCCGTGCACATCAACCTCGGCGAGGTCCACAATCCAGTCTTCGGGAAGCAGTGAGAGGAAACCACATGTCCCAAACAATTCCAGTCCCAACAGTTCCGGCCCCGGACATTCTGCGGTGCGCCTACATGGAGCTCGTCGTCACCGATCTGAAGAAGTCGCGCGACTTCTACGTCGATGTGCTCGACCTGCAGGTCACCGAGGAAGACGAGAACACCGTCTACCTGCGATCCATGGAAGAGTTCATCCACCACAACCTGATCCTCCGCCAGGGTCCGGTTGCCGCTGTGGCCGCATTCTCCTACCGAGTGCGCAGCCCCGAAGACGTCGACGCCGCCGAGGCGTACTACCGCGAACTCGGCTGCCCGGTTGTGCGGAAGAAGGAGGGATTCGTCGCCGGCATCGGTGATTCGGTGCGCGTCCAGGATCCTCTCGGCTTCCCCTACGAGTTCTTCTATGAGGTCGACCACGTCGAACGTCTGGCCTGGCGCTACGACCTCTACTCTCCGGGTGCACTCGTGCGTATCGACCACTTCAACCAGGTCACCCCGGACGTGCCGAAGGCAGTGGACTACATGGAGAACCTGGGATTCCGCGTCACCGAGGACATCCAGGACTCCGAGGGCACTGTCTTCGCTGCGTGGATGCGGCGCAAGCCCACCGTGCACGACACCGCGATGACCGGCGGTGACGGACCGCGCATGCATCACGTCGCGTTCGCCACGCACGAGAAGCACAACATCCTCGCCATCTGCGACAAGCTCGGTGCGCTGCGCCTGTCCGACGCAATCGAGCGCGGGCCGGGTCGCCACGGCGTCTCGAACGCCTTCTACCTCTATCTGCGCGACCCGGACGGTCACCGGATCGAGATCTACACGCAGGACTATTACACCGGCGACCCCGACAACCCCCGAGTGACTTGGGACGTCCACGACAACCAGCGTCGTGACTGGTGGGGCAACCCGGTCGTGCCCTCCTGGTACACCGACGCCTCCACGGTCCTCGACCTCGAGGGCAACCCGGTGTCGCTGACGCAGCGCACCGACGACTCCGAAATGGACGTCACGATCGGCGCCGACGGGTTCTCCTACACTCGCCGTGAGGACGCGACGACGAACTTCGGTGAGCATTCCGGTGCTGACGACGGAGAAGACGAGTTCAAATTGGGCCACCAGCTCTGAGGAGACGTGCACATGCTCGATGAATCAACGATCGCGGCAATCGCCGACGATCTGGCGCAAGCGGAGAAGGACCGGACGAAGATCGGTCTGCTCACGACCACGTACCCCGACATGACCGTCGAGGACTCCTACGCCGTGCAGAATGAATGGCGTCGCCGCGGTGAAGCATCCGGGCGCAGACTGATCGGACACAAGATCGGACTGACCTCGAAGCCGATGCAGCAGGCGACGGGGATCAGCGAACCCGACTACGGTGCGATCTTCGCCGACCAGGTCTATGACACAGGTTCGGTCATCGACCACTCGCAGTATTCGGGCGTGCGTGTCGAGGTCGAACTCGCCTTCGTGCTGAAGGACGAGCTGCGCGGACCAGGCATCAGTCTCATCGATGTGCTGCGCGCCACCGAATACGTGGTGCCGGCGCTTGAGGTGCTGTCCTCGCGGATCGAGATGGAAGGCCGCACCATCGTCGACACGATCTCCGACAACGCTGCGTTGGGGGCCATGGTCCTCGGCGGCAATCCGGTGGCCGTCGACGCTATTGATCTGCGCCGGGTCGGTGCGCTGCTGTACCGCAATGAGTCGGTTGAGGACTCCGGCCTCGCAGCCGCCGTCCTCGACCACCCGGCCCGCGGAATCGTGTGGCTGGCGAACAAACTAGCCGAACACGGCGATGTCCTTCAGGCCGGCGAGACAGTCCTGGCTGGGTCCTTCACCCGCCCTATGTGGGTCAGCCCGGGCGACACCGTCCACGCAGACTACGGAGATCTGGGAGTCATCACATGTCGTTTCGAGTAGAGCTGCCGCAGACCTTCACCCAGCGCGTGACCGAGCTGGATGACGGAGAGTATCTTGCCGGAATGTGGGTCTGCTCCGGCTCGCCCGCAGCTGCAGAGATCGCCGCGGCCTCAGGGATGCAGTGGGTGCTCATCGACGCCGAGCATTCGCCGATCGGCTTGGAAACCACGACCAGTCTGCTGCGGGCCATGAACGGATACCCCGCGACGCCCGTCGTGCGGGTGCCCGTGAACGACCAGGTTCTCATCAAGCAGTACCTCGACCTCGGTGCGCAGAATCTGCTCGTGCCGATGATCGATACCCCTGCCGACGCCGAGGCGGCTGTGCGTTCCGTGTACTACCCACCTCGCGGCGCGCGTGGGGTGGGATCGGCACTGGCGCGGGCCTCCCGCTGGAACGCGGTGCCGAACTACCTCGCGCGGGCCGAGGAACTCGTGTCCCTGACCGTGCAGATCGAATCGGCAACGGCGGTGGACAACGCGGCGCAGATCGCTGCAGTCGACGGAATCGATGCAGTATTCGTCGGGCCTTCTGACCTTGCTGCTTCGATGGGTCTGCTCGGGCAGCAGACGCATCCCGATGTCACTGATGCGGTGCTGCGGACCTTCGATGCGGTCAAGGCGGCCGGCAAACTCGTCGGCGTCAATGCCTTCGATCCCGAACAGGCACGGAAATACCTCGACGCCGGTGCCTCATTCGTCCTCGTCGGTGCCGACGTCGGACTGATGATGAACGGCGCTCGTGCCTGGGCGGAGACCTGGGTGCGCGACTGAACAGCTGAACGGCTGAACAGCGTGGCGGTGGCCCGAAGGACGTGTGTCCTCCGGGCCACCGCTCTTCTCCCTTCTTCTTACTCCTTGCTTCGTCGGCTGCCGGTGATGAGCAGCGCCGTGGCTCCGAGTCCGATGAGGCAGATCCCGGCACCGATGAGCATTCCGTTGCCAGAGGTTCCCGTCCGCGGCAGCTGTGCCGGTGGGGCCGGCGCCGCAGGTTTGTCAGCGACGGGCTCGGCCGGTGGTCCTGCCGGCGGCGCAGGCTTGTCAGCGACAGGTTCGACCGGTGGTTCTGCTGGCGCCTCAGGTACTTCAGGCGCCTCTGGTGGAGCAGGTGGCGTCGTGGGCTCCTCGGGTGGCAGCGTCGGAGTCTCTTCGGGCGGCCTGTGCACTGTTTCAGCGGGGATGCCCCAGTCGCTCGTCCACTTCTGGTGCTCGTCATTGCCCTGGATCGTGGTCACATAGGTGACCCAGCCGACGGGCATGTCAACAGGCTCTGAGCTCACGGTTGCCTTTCCATCGTGGTCTCCGACAAGGGTGATGTCCTGAGAATGGAGCTTCGTGCCGCTGGCTTCCTTCGACTGTCGCGGCTCTGACTCTGAGTGATAGGCCGTCATCGTGATCACAGCTTCACCGCCCGGGCGCAATCCGCTGACCGTGACTTCGTCGTGGACGGCGTTGACCTCAAGAACCGCCGACGTCTCGGCATTAGGGGTCCAGGGAACAAAGCCTGTCTCTCGTGGCTGACCGTGGGCGCCCTTCCATTCCTTGGTGGACTCGTCGCCGGTGATGGTCTCGGTGAAGTACAGCCATCCGTGGAAGTTCTTCGGGACTGTGATCGCGTCGGAACGGTGCGTGCCGTTGCCGACGTCCTCCGACGTCACCTCTGCAATCACCTCGGCGTCGTCGTTCTTCTTCCCAGCTTCGGGTGCCGATTCCGTCTTCCACAGTTGATGTTCGACGGTCACCGTATGGTCGCCGACCAGGCCGGAGACAGTGAACTTGTCGGTGATCGAATCGCCGGGCTGTGGACTCTGGTCAGAGATGTCGGTGGACACACGAGGCTGCGAGGTCACGTCGATCTTCGCCTGAGCAGAGATCTTGACGGGTTTATCAGGGGTGATGACGCGTTGGACACGTTTGGTCTTCTGCGGTTCGTAGAGCAGGACAGACTCGGGAGCGAGACTCGCTGAGGCCTTGGCCGTGACTGCGGCTGGAGCCTTGAGTCTGAGGGTGGTGACTACGGGTTTCACCTCGCTGGTCAGGGACTTCGGTGCGTCCTCGGTTCCGTCGATGTCGAGAGTGATGGGAATTCCTGGCACGGCAGTGCCGGAGGAGCTGGTCAAGGACACCGAGAGCGTGACTGTATCCGTCGTGGGGAACTGGGGTCCCGCATCGTCGTCCTGATCGTCATCGACTCGTTCGAAGTCACCGCCCTCGGGTCCCTGTTTGCCGTACGGCTCGAGCACCGGCATGGCCACGACGGGGGTCAAGCTGACATCGAGGGTATAGGGGCCCGCGAGCTTCTTCGCCTCGGCGCTGATCTTTGAGAACTGCTTGGCAGCACCTGTGAATTTCTTTCCCAGGTCGCCCGGCTCCCGCGGTGGAACCTTGTGGTCGTGCGGGATCGCCTCATCCAGACGTGCCAATGCGCTCAAGGCCGCCTGCACGTCCGCCGATTCGGATCCGGAGTACTCGTGCAGCGCCCACGCGGTCTGCGCGGTCGTGATCTTCTGCGCTTTCGAGTTCGTGAAGTACTTGGGCAGAGGCGACTGCTTGCCGGCATCGATGCAGTACGCCTGCGTATCATCGAAGGTTCTGTAGGAGCCGTACCAGGTCTTGCCCTGCGCTGCGTGATGCCAGATGCCCGGACCATAGGTGTCACTGGCCTTGAGCATCGGCAGCTCCCCAAGCGAGGAGGGCGGCCCTTGGGCCATGGCCGGACCGAGCCCGATGAGAGATGCCAGAGTCAGGACCACGATGAAGAGAGCGGAGCGGAGAGTGAAGCGTCTGCGAGTAGTCATACCCCGATTCCACGCTGGATGAGTCGAGCCTGACCAGAGCAGAAAATCTGCCTGTGAATTCACCCGACGCCGTCCACAGGAAAACGAACATGAGTCGACGGCGATCGCAGCAGGGGTGTGGACAGGAAAACGAGACCTCGGAGGGGCATCGTTCCAGGTCACAATGGGTGCCGTTGAGATTGGGCAGGCAGTGCACGATTCTGTGGCCGTTATCCCTCGCCGAGGCGGTGCCGATAACGGTGACCCGTCCACATGGCAGCGAACTTGAGTGGCCACCGAAAGTCGGCAACTGTTGCGGTACGGCAACACCGTTTTGGGCCTGACGTCAGCATTGGACCGTAAACTTGGCGAGGCGGTGAATTCCATACCAAGAAGGACGATATATGTCGCATCAGGCGGGCCCCGGAAACGGCCCCGACTCGCAGCAGAACGCGCACCCGGGCAATTCCGTGCCCCCGCGCGCGCAACCGCCTCGGGTCGCCGACCCCCGGAACCTCAACGTGCCGCCTCAGCAGGGGATGCCGCAGCAAGGGATGCCGCAGCAAGGGCAAGCGCCGAGGCAGGGGCCGCCACAGGGGCCATCGATGCACGGTCCGCCGCCACAGCGCCCGAACAACGACCGGTTTCGGCCGCGACCGCAGCAGCCCGGTCCCGGTTCGCAGGGTCCAGGCCCTCAGCCGCCGCCGCGGCAGATTCCCCAGCCGGGGATGAACCCCGCGCCACGAGGCCAGGGCCACCCCCACCTCGGCGCCCCGATGGGCCAGCCCCCGATGCAGGGCCAGGCACAGATGTATGGCCAGCCCCCGATGCCGGGACGCGTCTACGAACAGGCGCGGTTCGCCCCGACCGTGACCCAGGAGATGCGGGTCCGCGCGCGCCTGCAGGCGCCTCAGCAGGTGGTTTCGGAGACTCCATGGACCGGCGCCGTGCGCCAATCTCAGCCTGAGGAAGAGCCCGGGTCGACCGCCAACATCATCCGTCTGGTCATCGCCATCCTTGCTGTGGTCGGGCTATTCATCGGGCTGTTGGTTCTCGCTCTTCTCGGGGGACTGAGCTTCGGCCTCAGGCTCTTCGCCCTGGTCGCGCTGTCGGCGATACCGCTGATCGGAATCATCGCCTATGTGCTCTGGCTCGACCGATGGAAACCGCAGCCGAAGATCATCCTCGGCCTCTGCCTCCTCTGGGGCGCCGTCGCTGCCGTCACCCTCACGCTCGTATTCTCCATCGTCGGCAAGGTCGCACTCTATTTCGCCGGCGTCGGAAGTCTGCCCGATGCCTACGGCGCAGTCGTCGAGGCCCCGATCGTCGAAGAGACGACGAAGACCGTACTGCTCGTCGTCCTCGTCCTCGCCGCTCGGCGACACTTCGAAGGTCCCCTCGACGGACTCGTCTACGGAGCCCTCATCGGCGCAGGCTTCGCCTTCACCGAAAACGTCCTCTACCTCGGCGGAGCCTGGGAACAGAGCGGCGGGGACCTCCTGGGAACATTCATCCTCCGCTGCCTGTGCTCACCGCTGCTGCACACTGTGTTCTGCACCTGTGCTGGTGTGACCATCGGCTTCGCTGCCCGCAAGTGGAAATGGTGGGCGACTGTCCTGATGTGGCTGCCCGGCCTTCTCGTCGGCATGCTTCTGCACGCCGTCTGGAACGGCACGATGACCGGGTTGGGCCAGATCAACGGCATCGCGTCGATCATCGGTCTCATCGTCCTCAGCTTCATATTCACCACTTGCTGGATTGTGCTCGGGATACTTCTGCGGCGCAGCGAGCGACTCCACACACAGAATATGCTCGGCGACTACGCGAACACGGGATGGATGACTCACTCCGAAGTCGACATGCTCGCAACCTGGAAGGGACGCAAATTCGGCAAGCGCTGGGCCGATTCCTTCCCCGGCGGCAAAGAAGAGATGCGCACCATGATTCGCACCTCCGGAGATCTCTCGACCACGCGCATGCGGCTCCTGGCCGGAGTCGGCGGGCAGAAGGAACGTGACATCGAGAGCTTCCAGCTGAAGAAGTTCGCCTCCGCCCGCGATCGCCTTCTTGCCGCATCGGGAAGCGTGGTGCGCTGAGTCTCGTGATGCTCGTCGACGTCGTCATCATCGTCCTGGGGATCGCTGCGCTCTTCTCCGGGTTCCGCCAGGGTTTCATCATCGGCCTCGCCACCGTCGCCGGCTTCGTTGTCGGCTGGATCGTGGGCAGGCTGCTCTCACCTCTGATCGAACGCCTGAGCGAAGGCACGCAGGTCATGGAGAATCCCGGTGTCGTCATCCTCCTCGCATCGATGCCGCTCGTCCTCAGCGTTCTGTTCGCCTTCGCCGGCAACGGGGTCGGCGTGTGGATCAAACGGTCCATGGACTCGGAGCTCGGGCAGGGCATCGACTCGATCGGCGGCACAGTCACCGCGGGCGTCGTCTACGTCCTCGTCATCTGGCTGGCGGCGGGCTTCATTCGAACCACGCCGTGGGTCGAGCCGAACCGATGGGTCGCAGACTCCACGGTGATAGCGGCCGTTGACAAGACGATTCCGTACTCTTCGCAGATCGCTCTGGGCGACATCTCCCAAGGCCTCGAGGCCACAGGCTTCCCGCAAGTCTTCTCGGGGCAGACAGAGCAGATCCGCGGCGTCGGAGAACCCGACTCTGCGATGGTCGACGTCGGTCGTGGTGTGGAGGAATCCGTCGTCAAGGTCACGACGACTGCCACCACCTGCCCGACAGGATCGGAGGGTTCTGGGTTCGTCTTCAGCGACGGACTCATCGCCACCAACGCCCACGTCGTTGCAGGCTCAACGGACCTCGCCGTCCAGGTCGGCGGGAAAGGCAGACCGTATTCCGCCGAGGTGGTGGAATTCGACTCCGAGGCCGACGTGGCCGTCCTGCGCGTTCCCGAGCTCGATGCCCCCGCCCTCGAATTCGGCAGCGGGCTTGGACCGGGAGATGACTCAGTTGTCGCCGGATTCCCTCAGAACGGGCCTTATACGATCTCTCCTTCGCGAGTGCGCGAGAAGATCGACGCGCGCGGTCTCGACATCTACGATTCGGGATCAGTGGTGCGCGAGGTGTATTCGCTGCGTGGAATCGTCCGCGAAGGAAACTCGGGAGGTCCGCTGCTCGACGCGAACGGTGACGTGGTGGGGATGGTCTTCGCCAGGTCCGCGACCGATGAGGAGACAGGGTATGCCCTCACGCGAGCGGAGATCAGCGACGAGCTGCAAGCAGGAGCACAGAACCGGACTCCGGAGTCGACAGGACACTGCACCGGCTGAGGCAGCACGCAGGCGGACGAGTACTGTTTCACGTCAAGGCTGTGACGTACTACTTCACGTCAAGGCTGTGACGTACTACTTCACGTCAAGGCTGTGACGAACTACTTCACGTCAAGGCCAGCGAGGACGGCGCGGTGGTCACTTGAGCCGCGGTCGAGCACCTCGTCGGAGGTGGCTTCGAACCCGCGATAGAGAACATGGTCGAGCCGGGTGACGGGGAGGCGGGCAGGCCAAGTGAAACCGAAGCCGCCGCCGGTTTCGACCCGCGTATCCTCAAGTGGGGGAGACAGGGTCGAGAAATTTGTATCCGTCGTTGCAGTGTTGAAGTCACCGGCCACGATGACACGCTCGGCGTCATCGGTTTCGACCTCTGTGGCCAACCTGCGGATTGCGGCATTGCGCATAGCTTCGTGACCAGGTCGCACCGAAGGCATGTGTACGGAGTAGAACCTGATGTCGCCGTGGTCTGTGGAGACGGTTGTGGCGAAGGCACGAGGCCACTGCAGGCCCAGGTCCACCTCTTCGGGTGGGGACATCGGCCATTTCGACCACACGCCGATCGTGTCGACGACCTGCGAATGCTCGAACGAGGAATCGAGTTCCTTGTGGATGATCTTGCCCGACAGGGACTCGAGCTCCTGAATCGTGACGATGTCGGGGTCAGCGGATACGAGATTCTTCGCCGCTGCGGTGGGCTCGGACAACCTGGCACCCACATTGTGCGTGGCGACGGTGATATCCGGGTCGCCTTTGTCGCTCGCTGGAATCACCGCGGAGCCGAACATCGAGGCCCAGACCACTGTCGGCACTAAAAACCCGATGGCTGAGAGCAGCGAGAAGCGGATGAGGAACATGAGCAGGACCAGGGCAAGGAAGATTCCCGTCCACGGCAGAATGCTCTCGATGAGCAGCGCAATGCCCATCCTGGTCGGCAGCAGGTGGTGGAGCAGAAGAAATGCGGCATAGGCGATGCCGAAGATCAGTGCGGTGATCCCCTTGGCTGGGCTATGCGTTTTCCTGGGTTGAGAATAGTCCTCGTTCATCGATTAAGAATCTTAACCGTTGAGTCTGTCCTCATGCTGGGCGGGCCATGCGACGTGGCTCACTTTTTTGCCCAAAAAAGAGCATCAGTCACCGGTGGGCGGTCGCGGACCACACCGTGACATCGGGGTGAGTGTCATAGCGGTAGCCGGAGCCTCTCATCGTCCGAATCACAGAAGAGTACTCTCCCAGACGCCGGCGCAGGCGTCGGATGTGCACGTCAACAGTCCTCTCATCAGGGACTTCGCCACCCGACCAGACGGCAGTGATGAGATCTTCACGGGGCAGAGTGGCATCGGCATGGGATACGAGAGTCGCCAGGAGGTCGAATTCCTTGGTGGTGACATCGACGAGATCGCCGTCGATGCGGACCTCACGGCGGGGGATGTCGATGCGCAGGCGCTCGGCGGTTCTGTTCTGGAAGTTCCCATCGAATCGGGATCCGAAGCCGCCGGTGGGGGCGGCTTCGCCGATGCCCTGCTCGGACTCACGGCGCAGGGTCGGCGGATGGATCCGGTTGGGAATGCGCGAGCGGACCGGGCCGTGTGATCCAGCTGGAGTGCCCGTGGCGGCGGGGGAGCCGTTGGCCACGGCACGAACGGCATCGATGTCGTTGCCGCGACCCTCGGGTGCCAGGGCGATGACCGCTTGGGTCTCGGCTTGGGAGGCCAGCTCCCTCGCGTAGGCCTGCAGCTCACCGGCGATTGCAGAGAGGTTGGTCCCATCGGCAGCCGCCTTGGACTCATCAAGGCCGACGTAGACGATGATTCCGCGGGCCGCCTTCGGAGACGGCACGACGCCGGCGGGGCCGAAGGTGTGGGGCGGGTTCTGCGGATCTACTGCACTCAACCGGGCTCCTGCGCGTCGGATGGCAGCTGCGCTGCGTGGATGTGCGTACGCTGGTTCTGGATTCGACATGGCTGTCCTTTGCTTCGACCTGTCAGGCCGTTGTGACTGAATGAGTCCGCTGCGGAGTCTGCGTGTACTCGTTCGAAGCCGGACAGCGGAGGGACGGTCACCGACAACGAACGCAGGGCATACACATGCCTGCGGAACACATTCGCTTTGGGTGCGTCGAAGAAGTCATGCCTTCATTATTTGTCACAAAACTCGCCGGTTGCAAAGGAAAGCTCGAAAATGAGACGAGTGTGACGAAATATGACGTCGAATTCATCGTCATCCGGCGTCATCCAGTTTTGGTCAGTCGACGATTCCGTACATTCGGTCACCGGCATCGCCGAGCCCGGGGACGATGTATCCCTTCTCGTTGAGCTTCTCGTCGAGTGCCGCCGTGTAGATCTCGACGTCCGCCGACTGCGCGTAGTCCTTCTCGATGCGCGCAACGCCCTCTGGGGCACTGACGAGGCAGACTGCTGTGACGTCCCTTGCGCCTCGGGCGAGGAGGAAATCGATGGCCATGGCCAAGGTCCCACCCGTTGCCAGCATCGGATCGACGACGAAGATCTGCCGACCGCTGAGGTCATCGGGCAGACGATCTGCGTAGGCGCTGGGCTCAAATGTCTCCTCGTCGCGGACCATCCCCAAGAAACCGACTTCGGCGGTGGGGAGGATGCGCAGCATGCCGTCGAGCATGCCCAGGCCCGCGCGCAGGATCGGAACGACGACCGGGCGCGGTTCGGCCAGGCGGGTGCCGGTGAACGTCGTGACCGGGGTCGTGATCTCTTTGTCCTCGACCGCAACTGAGCGGGTGGCCTCGTAGGCGAGGAGCATGACGAGCTCCTCGGTGAGCTGACGGAAGCGAGCAGAATCCGTGCTCTGGTCACGCAGGACACTGAGTTTGTGGGCGATGAGCGGGTGATCGGCTACATGAAGGCGCATAAGAGAAATGGTACGGAACTTTTCATCTTCGCGCGTGGAGCTGTGGTGAATGATCGGCCGAGGAGTCACAATAGGAGCATGTCCTACTTCACTGAGATCCTTGCCGAAACAAGCGATGGTTTTCGTGCGCTCGATGTCGATGTTCGGGATGCCTCGGATCTCGACAGCCTTGTCGAGATGATGCAGGCCGCCGGGTCGGAAGACGGCGAATCGGTCGCGGTCATCGAGCACGAGGACGAATGGTTCGGCCTCGTTCGAGTCTGCACGGACAACGAGATCCGCGTCTTCCTGTCTGACCTGCGTGCCGTCGAGCTCAGCCCCTTCGCAGAGATCTTCGCCGACTTCCTCGATTCGCAGCCCGATGCCTACGAGGCCGAGCCGGAGGAAGAGTTCGGTCTCGAAGACGACGCGGTCACCGAGACCGATGACGATGACGAGGATGAAGAGGTTGCGATGCTCGAGTTCGACGTCGACGCCGAATGGGGCGGCGATGCCGAGATCTACGCCGACCGCGGAGTCCTCGCTGCCGACCTCATCGAGCAGGTGGAGAAGTACCGCTCGGACCCTGCCCGAGTCGTAGCCCATGTCGGTGAGACCGTCGGGTTCGCCGATCAGCTCCAGGCCGCCCGCTGAATTCACCGGAAGGGTCTTCGCCGGAGGAGAGTGCGGATCTCGGCTTCGGCGCCCACGCGCACTTCCAGGATTGGATGGCACTCGCCCTCGCCGAGGCGGCGCTGGCGAGTGCGCATGACGACGTTCCCGTCGGGGCTGTGGTGCTCAGCGGTGAAGGTGCGGTGATCGGCCGCGGTCACAACCGACGCGAAGTCGATCAGGATCCGCTCGGGCATGCCGAGCTCATGGCGCTGCGCAATGCCGCCGAGACGACCGGACGGTGGCGCCTCGACGACGCCACCCTTGTCGTCACCCTCGAGCCCTGCGCAATGTGTGCAGGGGCTGTGGTCGGGTCGCGGGTTGCGCGAGTCGTCTATGGAGCCTTCGATGAGAAGGCCGGAGCCGCCGGTTCGGTCTGGGATCTGCTGCGAGATCGCGCCGCACTGCATCACCCAGAGGTCTACTCCGGAGTTGCGGCGACGAAGTGCCGGAACCTGCTCAGTGATTTCTTCGCCGCGAAACGGGTGGATCCCGGTGGCCGAAGCGCGCCGAGGGAGTGAGTCGGCACAGTGGCTCAGGTCACGCCCACTCGATTTGGACGCCGCCTGGGGCTGACTGTAATGTTGTCCGCGGTGGCGTGTCCGAGCGGCCGAAGGTGCAACACTCGAAATGTTGTGTAGGGTAACCCCCTACCGTGGGTTCAAATCCCACCGCCACCGCGTTTTGCCTGAGTCGCGATATCGTTTGCAAACGGTGTCGCGACTCAGGCATTTTTGTGCGCGGAGGCGACTGGTGATCGTCATTCACCCCTCGGTACCGAATGCGGACCCCGCCTCCGAGGGCCGCGGACAACCACCCCGATGACGGAATCGACCACGACGTTTGCGATGATTGCGTGTGGTTGAAACGCGTGAGCTGTCCCCGGTCAGGTGCCGCGATCAGATTGTGATCGTTGACACATTATGCAAAACAGACTTAACTGGTCAGTCGGAACGGAAGTGTCTTTCCATGATGCGAAAAGAAATTTCTGTTGTGGAAGCTGTGTCTGTTTCTCTGCGCATGTTCAAGGCGCATGGTCGCTGACGATGATGTCGGTGACTGATCAAATCGAACAACTTGAGGTGGTCCATGAAAATGGCTGACAACGACCAACAGCGGGACACGAAGACCGCTGACAACAGCAGCGGGAGTCCCGGTCTGCTCGACAGATTCTTCGAAATCACATCACGTGGGTCCTCGATCAGACAAGAGATCCGCGGAGGCATCGTCGCCTTCGTGGCGATGGCCTACATCGTCGTCCTCAACCCGCTCATCTTGGGCGGATCACAGGATGTCGCCGGCAACTCACTCGACTTCGCCCAACTGACCGCTGTCACCGGCCTCGTCGCCGGCGTCATCACGATCCTCTTCGGCGTCGTCGCGAAGCTCCCCTTCGCGCTCGCCGCGGGGCTGGGCATGAACAGCTTCCTGGCGGTCTCCGTGGTCCAGGAAGTCACCTGGGTCGAAGCCATGGGGCTCGTGGTCATCAACGGTGTCATCATCGTCGTCCTCGGAGCCACCGGCATCCGGACCGCGATCTTCAATGCTGTGCCCCACGCGCTGAAGGTGGCGATCACGGTCGGCATCGGCTTGTTCATCGCGTTCATCGGCTTCGTCAACTCCGGCTTCGTCACCCGCACCCCGGCAGGACCTCCCGTCCAACTGGGACAGGACGGGTCGATCGCATCGTTGCCGACTCTGGTGTTCGTCGTGGCGCTGATCCTCATCGGCATCCTCGTCGCACGCAACGTTCCGGGCGGAATCCTCATCGGCATCATCGTGGCCACGATCCTGGCCATGATCATCCAGGCATTTGCGAAGCTGGGCACCGTGGGCGACCCGGTCAGTCCGGATCCGAAGGGCTGGAACCTCGCCGCGCCTGAGATCCCTGCCCAGGTCGTCGCATTGCCCGACTTCTCCCTCGTCGGAGCCTTCGACCTGTTCGGAGCCTTCGAGCGCATCGGTGTCCTTGCGGCCACAATGCTCGTCTTCACCCTGGTGTTCACGAACTTCTTCGACGCCATGGGCACGATGACCGGTCTGGCCCGCAGTGCCGGTCTGCAGACGAAGGACGGAATGTTCCCCCGCATCCGCGGTGCGTTCATCGTCGAAGGCATCGGCGCCGTCGCCGGTGGTGGAGCCTCCGCCTCATCGAACACTGTGTTCGTCGACGCGGCAGCCGGCATCGCCGAAGGTGCTCGAACGGGACTTGCCGCCTGCATCACGGGCGTGCTGTTCCTGGTGTCGATGTTCTTCGCACCGCTCATCGGCGTCATCCCGATGGAAGCCGGAGCCGCCGCCCTCGTCGTCGTCGGCGCCATGATGGTCACGCAGATCCGCGAGATCGACATGAGTGACTTCAGGACTTCGCTGCCGGTGTTCCTGACCATGGTCACCATGCCGCTGACCTATTCGATCGCCAACGGAATCGGCGTCGGATTCATCTCCTGGGCACTCATCCACGCGATGAGCAAGCGCGGCCGCGACGTGCACTGGCTTCTCTGGGTCGTCTCCGCCGGATTCGTGCTGTACTTCGTTCGCGGACCGATTTCGGCTATCTTGGGAGGATGAACGAAATGTTGGGACATCTTGCGTGGGGAAAGGGCCAGATCGCACACGGCGACTGAAGCCCTGTCAGTCGCTGCACTGACGGGCCGCCCAGCCAACCGGGCCACCTCGTCAACTCGACACCACGTTCTTCGCTGCTGTTCGCATGGATAACCAGAAGTTTCGAAGAACGAAGCAAATGTTCTAACCATGCACTGTGCGCCGCATAGACGAGGCGCAGGAGGTAAGTGCGATGTCTGCTCCGGCAACTCAACGTTCCACCGCCCAGGTTTGCGTGAACTCAGACGTTCACGAATTCGACGGGCCACCACATACAAATGCTCTCGACTTCCTCCGCGGAGTCGGTCTCACCGCAGCCAAAGAAGGCTGCGCCGAAGGCGAATGTGGGGCCTGCGCGATCATGGTCGCCCGCCCCGATGCCGATGGATCAACCCGCTGGACATCGATCAACTCGTGCCTGCTGCCAGCTGCGGCACTCGATGGCCAGGAAGTCATCACGGCCGAAGGCCTCGCCGATGATGAGTCCGTCCACCCCGTCCAGGAAGAGATGGCTGTGCGCGGCGGATCCCAATGCGGATACTGCACCCCCGGCTTCATCTGCTCCATGGCCGCCGAATACTACCGGCCCGAACGCGCCGACGATGCTGCAGAGGCCACCGCAGACGCCGACCACCACTGCGGCCCCAACGGCTTCGACATCCACTCCCTGTCCGGCAACCTCTGCCGCTGCACTGGCTACCGCCCCATCCGCGACGCCGCCTACGCCCTCGGCCAGCCCGAACCCGGCGACACGATCGCCGCGCGCACCGAGAAGCCGGCACCCGCCTCGGCGAGCACCGACATCTACCGCCCGGACACAGCAACAGGCGAGACCGGACGCTTCCGTCGCCCCTCGACCCTCGCCGAGGCGCTCGACATCCTCGCCAGCGAACCCGAGGTTCTCGTCGTCGCCGGTGCCACCGACTGGGGAGTCGAGGTCAACATCAAGGGAGCACGGGCGAAGTCGATGCTCGCCATCGACCGTCTGCCTGAGCTGCGCGGCATCCGCCGCACTCCCGAATACATCGAACTCGGTGCCGCCCACACCTTGAGCGAACTCGAACGCGAACTCGCCGGCTCGATCCCGCTGCTGGGCAAACTGATCCCGCAGTTCGCCTCCCGCCTCATCCGCAACGCGGCCACCATCGGAGGCAACCTCGGCACGGGCTCACCCATCGGCGACACCCCGCCGGCACTTCTCGCCTTGGATGCGCAGCTCGTGCTCACCTCGGCGATGGGGTCTCGGGTCGTGGAGCTGGCCGAGTACTTCACCGGCTACCGGCAGACCGTGCGCGAGGCCGGTGAACTCATCACCGCCATCCGCATCCCGCTGCCGCTGGCACCCATGACCTCATTCCAGAAGATCGCGAAGCGCCGCTTCGACGACATCTCCTCGGTCGCCATCGGCTACGCGGTCACCGTCGATGACGGGATCGTGACCAAAGCCAGACTGGGACTCGGGGGAGTCGCAGCCACCCCGCTGCGCGCCACAGCTACCGAAGCCCAGCTCGAAGGCTCACCCTGGACTCTGGAAACCATCCACGGTGCGGCAGAGACTTTGGCCGCCGAAGGCACCCCGATGGACGACCACAGGGCGAGTGCGAAATATCGGACCGCGATGCTGCGGTCCTCCTTGGAACGCTTCTATGCCGAACAGGAGGCAGGACGAT
This sequence comes from Brevibacterium sp. RIT 803, assembly GCF_016892625.1. Lineage (GTDB taxonomy): Bacteria > Actinomycetota > Actinomycetes > Actinomycetales > Brevibacteriaceae > Brevibacterium. Next base: position 361,233 of record NZ_JAFEMW010000004.1, on the reverse strand, counting down.
GAGCCACCTCTCACAGCGTCCCACCGACCCCATCGTCGGTGAGTCCCACCACCACGAAAGCGCCTTCGGACACGTCACCGGAGCGGCCCTCTACACCGATGACCTCGTGGGACGCCTCGCAGGAGTCCTCCACGCCTTCCCGGTGCAGTCCACTCAAGCGCACGCGAAACTTCGCAAGGTCGACATCGAGCCCGCCTATCAGGTGCCCGGAGTCGTCCGCGTGATCACCGCGGCAGACATCCCCGGCGTCAACGACCAGGGCGTCAAACACGACGAGCCGATGCTGCCCGTCGACGAGGTGATGTTCTACGGCCAGCCCATCGCCTGGGTCCTGGGTGATAATCTCGAAGCCGCGAAAGCCGGAGCCGCGTCCGTTGTCGTCGAATACGAAACGCTGCCCTCACTCGTCACCGTGCGTGAAGCGATCGAGGCGGAGAGCTTCCACGGCATCCAGCCCGTCATCGACAAGGGCGACGCCACCGGAGCCTTCGCCGATGCCGCTCACGTGTTCGAGGGCGAATTCGAGTTCGCCGGTCAGGAGCACTTCTACCTCGAGACCCAGGCCTCGCTGGCCCACGTCGACGAGAGCGGACAGGTCTTCGTCCAGTGCTCGACCCAGCATCCCACCGAAACGCAGGACATCGTCTCCCATGTCCTCGGGGTTCCCGCCCACGAGGTGACCGTGCAGTGCCTGCGAATGGGTGGAGGCTTCGGCGGCAAGGAGATGCAGCCCCATGGGTACGCGGCTCTTGCGGCCCTCGGCGCGAAGCTCACCGGGCGCCCCGTGCGTCTGCGGCTCAACCGCACTCTCGACATCACCATGACAGGCAAGCGCCACGGATTCCACTCGTCCTGGAAGATCGGATTCACCGCCGAGGGCAAGATCCTCGCCCTCGACGCCACGCTGACCGCTGACGGCGGGTGGAGTCTCGACCTGTCCGAGCCCGTGCTCACCAGGGCCATGTGCCACATCGACAACGCCTACTGGGTGCCCAACATCCGCGTGGCCGGGCGCATTGCGAAATGCAACAAGACCTCGCAGACCGCCTTCCGCGGGTTCGGCGGACCCCAGGGCATGCTGGTGATGGAGGACATCCTCGGCCGGGTCGCTCCGAAGCTGGGCCTGTCCGCCCGTGAGCTGCGCCGCCGCAACTTCTACACCGCCGGTCAGGACACCCCGTACTACCAGCCTGTGCGTCACCCCGAGAGGATGGAGGCGGCCTGGGACCAGGTCGTGTCCACTGCCGAGGTGGAGGCCAGGGAAGCTGAGATCGACCGGTTCAACGCGGGCAGCGAGAACGTCAAACGCGGACTCGCGCTGACCCCGGTGAAGTTCGGGATTTCGTTCAATCTCACGGCCTTCAACCAGGGCGGGGCCCTCGTGCTCGTGTACAAGGACGGTTCCGTCCTCGTCACCCACGGCGGCACAGAGATGGGCCAGGGCCTGCACATGAAGATGCTGCAGGTCGCGGCTACGACGTTGGGTGTGCCTCTGTCCACGGTGCGGCTTGCGCCCACGCGCACAGATAAGGTCCCCAACACCTCGGCGACGGCGGCGAGCTCCGGCACCGACCTCAACGGCGGTGCGGTCAAAGACGCCTGCGAACAGATTCTGGGCCGTCTGACACAGGTGGCCGCCGGAATCCTCGGGGCGCCCGCGCACGAAGTCAGCGTCACCCGCGGCATCGTCAGCGCGCTGTCATCGAAGAAGACCATCACCTGGGAAGAGCTCATCAACGCCGCCTACTTCCAGCGGATCCAGCTCTCGGCCTCAGGGTTCTACCGGACTGAGGGACTGCACTGGGACCTGTCGATCATGACCGGCGAGCCCTTCAAATACTTCGCCTACGGAGTGGCGGCGAGCGAGGTCGAGGTCAACCGCTTCGACGGCTCCTACAGATTGCGTCGGGTCGACATCGTCCATGACGTCGGCGATTCGCTCTCACCGCTGATCGACCTCGGCCAGATCGAGGGCGGATTCGTCCAGGGTGCCGGATGGCTGACCCTGGAAGACCTACGGTGGGACGAATCAGACAAGCCCAGCCGCGGGCGCCTGGCGACCCAGGCTGCGAGCACGTACAAGATCCCTAGCTTCTCCGAGGCCCCGGAGGTCTTCAACGTCTCGCTGCTGGACAAGGCGCACGAAGAGGGCGCCGTCTACGGTTCCAAAGCTGTGGGCGAACCTCCGCTCATGCTCGCCTTCTCGGTCCGGGAGGCCCTGCGGGCAGCCGTGGCCGCGTTCGGTTCGGAGACCTTCGGCGTGCACGGTCCATCGGTTGAGCTGGCGTCGCCGGCAACACCCGAAGCCGTGTTCTGGGCCATCGAATCGGTGCGCCCACCTGTCATCGGCGACGCGGCTGCATCGGGGGATGCTGCTGCCGCGACGGCAGCGGAAGGCCTCAGTGTCCCATCATGACGTGGATGGACACAGCGGCCGAGCTTCGGAAGACTCGGGTGCCGGCCGTCCTCGTCACTCTCGCCTCGGTTCGCGGGCACGCCCCACGTGAGGCCGGAGCGAAGCTGATCGTCACTGCCGATGACCTGCATGGGACCATCGGCGGCGGCAATCTGGAGATGACGGCCGTCACCCGCGCCCGCGAGATCCTCGCATCCGGGTCGGACTCCGAACCCGAGATGCTCACGCTGCGGCTCAACGACAAGGCACCTGCCAGATACGGACGCCAATGCTGCGGGGGAGAGGTCAGCGTTCTGCTCGAATCGCTGCCCGTTCCCGCCTCGGTGGCGATCTTCGGGATCGGCAACATCGGACTCGAATTGACCCGCATCCTGGCCCGCCACGACATCGACGTCCACGTCAGCGATTCCCGTCCCGAGCACCTCGAAGCGCTCGACCGATTGGAGCCGCCTGTCGCCCAGGTTCATCGCGAGTTCGCCGTCATCGGCGAAGAGGTGCTCCTCGGGCTGCCCCCGGGCACCCATGTACTCATCATGACCCACGACCACGCCGAGGATCTTCACCTCTGCGATGCGGCGCTGGCCCGCGGTGACCTCGGCTCCATCGGGCTCATCGGCTCGAGCGCCAAATGGCAGCGGTTTCGGAAGAACCTCATCGCCGAAGGCCATGCACCCGAGGTCGTCGACACCATCGACTGCCCCATCGGCCTGCCTGACCTGCCCGGCAAGCAGCCGGCGACGATCGCTCTCAGCGTCGCCGCCGACCTGCTGAGCCGCATGGTCTGAACCACTGACCTCATCATTCTTCACCTGCAAGGAGCACCACCATGTTCATCTGCCGCGCCCGTGTCTTCGACACACCGACCAGCCCCTTCGCCGGGGGCACCCTGCGCTCCGACTCGGACGTCGCTCTCGTCGTCGATGACGGACTGATCATCGCCCGCACCGATTATGCGAGTGCGGCCGCGGACCATCCCGACGCCGAGGTGGTCGACCTCCGTGCCGGTGTCCTCATCCCCGGCCTCATCGACACCCACGTCCACTACCCGCAGGTCCGCGCCATCGGCTACCTCGGCAAGCCGCTGCTCGAGTGGCTCGACCACTGTGCCCTGCCCGAAGAGGCCAAGCTCGGTGACGAGGCCTATGCGGCAGTCGTGGCCGGCGAGTTCCTCACCGGGCTGACCTCGGCGGGGACCACCTCGGCGATGGTCTTCGGTTCGCACTTCGCCACCGCGATGGACTCCTTCTTCACCCAGGCCGCCGAGGTGGGTCTGCGGATCACATCGGGACTGGTCACCAGTGACAAGATGCTCCCAGAACCGCTGCTGACGAGCGTGGAGAGGTCCGCGTCCGAGAGCCAGGACCTCATCGATCGCTGGCATGGGAAGGGCCATCTCCGGTATGCGGTGACCCCGCGCTTCTCGTTCTCTGCCGGTCAGGAGCTGTTGGCCGCCGGCGGCCAACTGGTCGCGGACAACCCGGGCATCTGGGTGACTTCTCACCTCAATGAGAACCGCGACGAGATCGCCGGTGTCGCCGAGATGTTCCCGGAGGCACTCGACTACCTCGATACCTATGATCGGGCAGGACTGCTGGGGAGGCAGACGGTCCTGGCCCACAACGTCCACCCGAGCGATCGCGAACTGGCGCGGATGGCAGAAGTGGGGGCCGCCTCGGCGCACTGTCCGACGTCGAACTCGAATCTGGCCAGCGGCTTCTTCCCACTGCGCCGACACATCGAGGCCGGGGTGCGTGTGGCACTCGGCTCCGATGTGGGAGCGGGGACGGGATTCTCCCTCCTCAAGGAGGGCGTCCAAGCCTATTTCATGCAGCAGTTGGACCCGTCTGGCGGACTGCCGCTGAGTTCGGCACACCTTCTGCACCTGGCAACGGCCGCCGGCGCCGAGGCCCTGGAGCTGTCAGATCAGGTCGGGGACCTGTCCGTGGGCAAGCGCTTCGACGCCGCCTACATCCAGCCGAGCGCTGGCGAGCCTCTGGCCGTGGGGCTGGAGCACGCCAGCAGCGATGACGACGCCTTGGCGAAGATCTTCGCCATGGGCACCCCTGCCGACATCGCCCAGGTGTGGGTCGATGGGGAGCTCGTCAAGGGCTGAGCCGCCCTCAGGGGACGAGCCTTCGTCAGGAACGGCAGTGCGCGAGCCGCTTCACCTCGGCGGTGTCGACGAAGACTCCGTTGATGGACTGATCGCCCTCGCGCAGGTCCTTGAGTTTCGAGGGTGTGAGGAAGCGTGCCGGTTTCGCGGCGTCGACGGAAGGGGCGGTCGAGTTTCCGAAGCGCAGCTCGTTGAACAGGAAGAACCGCGGCACCGCCATGAGCGCGGCCGAGGAGATTCCCGAGTGGACGATCGCCTGCACCTATGAGGCCATGTCAGCGCGCAGACCGGCGGCGCCGAAGGGCAGCAGCCCTGGGATCACAGGTGGGAGGAAGCGGATGCTCCCCGCGAAGAACGGAGCGACGACGAAGCTGATTCGGAGTCGGCCTCTTTGCTCTTTCGTATCGTGGATTCACTCGTCCATAAATTGTGATGTGCACGACGGTGTGCCTCCATTTCCATGACGTCAAATAGCTGATTCGGGCAGCTGATTTCGGCATTCGGAGCAAGTGTCGAGTGGCGTGCCGGTTCCGAAGATTTCTGCAGGAGGGTTGACTCCATCTCAATTGCCTGCCTATGCTTGATTTCATCAAACGGAAATGAGTTTCCGCAATACGGAAAAAAATGAATCCGCACTCGCAGCGACGCGAAGGAGAACCCCATGACGACATTCGATTTCACCAATGCCGACAGCTACATCCTCAACTGCTCCACCCTGCTCACCGAACTGCCCGTGATGGAGCGGGCCCAGGCCGCTAAGGACGCCGGTTTCAGCCAGGTCGAGTTCTGGTGGCCCTTCGACGGCAGCCCGAGGCCCACCTCGGCGGAGGTTGACGAGTTCATCGCCTCACTCGACAAGGCCGGAGTCGAACTCAAGGGGCTGAACTTCTGGGCCGGGAACATGGCCGCCGGCGACCGGGGCATGGTCTCGATCAAGGGCGCAGAAGCCGACTTCGCGGCCAACGTCGATATCGTCGTCGAGATCGGCCGCCGTACAGGCTGCCGAGCCTTCAACGCCCTCTACGGTCTGCGCACCGAAGGCCAGACGCCCGAGGAGCAGGACGAGATCGGACTCGAGAACCTCAAGCTTGCGGCCGACGCCGTGGCCGCCATCGAGGGAACCGTCCTTGTCGAACCCGTCTCCGGAGCCGATGACTACCCGCTCAAGCGCGCCTCAGATGCCGCCGAGGTGGTCCAGCGAGTCCGTGCTCAGGGCGTTGCCAACATCGCCGTCCTCGCCGACTTCTTTCACATGTCGATCAACGGCGACGACGTGGCCGCGGTCATCGAAGCCGACGCCGCGAAGTTCGGACACATCCAGATCGCCGATGCTGCCGGCCGCGGAGCACCAGGGACGGGTGAGCTGCCCTTGCAGGACTGGATCAACCGCTCCTACGAACTCGGCTACACCGGCTCCATCGCCCTCGAATACAAGCAGGACCGCGCCACCGCATTCGAATGGCTCGCGAACTGAATCTGCCTCCACCTCCAGCTCTCCGCACCAGATAGGACACGAACATGAGCAAGACAATCGCATTCATCGGACTCGGAATCATGGGCCTGCCGATGGCCAAGAATCTCGTCAGCGCCGGCTTCACCGTCCGCGGGTACAACCGCTCACCTGAGAAGGCCGCCGAACTCGCGAAAGCCGGCGGCCAGGCCGCAGGCACCATCGCCGAGGCGGTCGACGGTGCCGATGTCATCATCACCATGGTCCCGGATTCCCCAGACGTCGAAGACGTGTTGACTGGCGAGGACGGAATCCTCGCCCACGCCGAGGCCGGCGCGTACTGGATCGACAACTCGACCATCCGTCCCGATGTCGCCAAGAGCCTCTCCTCTCAGGCAGCGGCGAAGGGCCTCAAGCCTCTCGATGCACCGGTCTCCGGTGGCGAGGCGGGAGCGATCAACGGCGCACTGTCGATCATGGTCGGCGGCGCTCAGGCTGACTTCGATGCAGTAGCCGATGTCTTCGACGCGGTCGGCAAGACCATCGTCCTCGTTGGACCCTCGGGCTCGGGCCAGACGGTGAAGGCTGCGAACCAGCTCATCGTCGCCGGAAACATCGAACTCCTCGCCGAGGCTGTCGTCTTCCTCGAGGCCTACGGGGTCGAGACCACCTCGGCGCTGCAGGTCCTCGGCGGGGGATTGGCCGGATCAAAGGTCCTCGAGCAGAAGGGGCAGAAGATGCTCGACCGCTCCTTCGACCCCGGGTTCCGACTGGCGCTGCACCACAAGGACATGGGCATCGTCACCGCCGCAGCCCGTGAGGTCGGCGTCGCGATCCCACTCGGATCGGCCGTCGCGCAGCTCGTCGCCTCGACCGTCCAGCAGGGCAATGGGGGACTCGACCACTCGGGCCTGTTCACTGTCGTCGAGCAGCTCTCAGGGAAGAAGTAGACACCACCACGAACCGAGCCGGCGACAGCGTCGTCGCCGGCTCACTGAACTCGGCCCATTGTGGGCCGCTGAACCCGGTCCGCTCGAACGTGGGCCGCTTGAGCGAAGGAAGAACAATGACACGTATGCGCGCAGTTGACGCGGTGGTGCTCATCCTCGAAAAGGAAGGCGCCACCCAGACATTCGGCCTGCCGGGCGCGGCCATCAACCCGCTGTACTCAGCGATGAAGGCCCACGGCGGAATCCGCCATACGCTGGCCCGCCACGTCGAAGGGGCCTCACACATGGCCGACGGGTACACGCGGGCGGCGGCGGGGAACATCGGCATCTGCCTCGGCACCTCGGGGCCTGCCGGGACCGACATGATCACCGGCCTCTACGCCGCAGCCGCGGACTCGCAGCCCATCCTGTGCATCACCGGACAGGCTCCCGTCGCGGTCCTGGACAAGGAGGACTTCCAGGCCGTGGACATCGCCTCGATCGCGAAGCCCGTGACCAAGATGGCCACGACCGTGCTCGAGGCTGGACAGGTCCCCGGCGTCTTCCAGTCGGCCTTCCAGCTCATGCGCTCGGCTCGGCCCGGCCCGGTCCTCATCGACCTGCCGATCGACGTCCAGCAGACCGAGATCGACTTCGACATCGACACCTACGAGCCGTTGGTTCCATCGAAGCCTGCGGCCACCTCGGCGCAGGCGGAGAAGGTCCTCGATCTCATCGCCGCCGCATCGCACCCACTCATCATCGCCGGCGGCGGAATCCTCAACGCCGATGCCGCGGACAGACTCGTCGAATTCGCCGAGGCGACCTCGATCCCGGTCTCCCCGACGCTGATGGGATGGGGTGCGATCCCGGACGACCACCCGCTGCAGGCGGGCATGGTCGGCATCCAGACCCACGTGCGCTACGGCAACGCCTCATTCCTGGAATCCGATCTGGTCATCGGCATCGGCAATCGCTGGGCCAACCGTCACACCGGGGACCTCGGGGTCTACCGCAACGGTCGGAAATTCGTCCATATCGACATCGAGCCCACGCAGATCGGGCGTGTGTTCTCACCCGACTACGGTGTCGTCTCCGATGCCGGTGCCGCGCTCGACGCTCTGCTGTCCGCGGCGCGCGGTCGGGCTGAGGCGGCGGGCCTGCCTGACTTCACCGGCTGGGCCCGCGAGTGCACGGCGCGCAAGTCGACCGAGCATCGCAAGACCAACTACACCGATATGCCGATCAAACCGCAGCGTGTCTACCAGGAGATGAACTCCGCCTTCGACGAGGACGTGACCTATGTGTCGACGATCGGCCTGAGCCAGATCGCCGGTGCGCAGATGCTCCACGTCTACAAGCCGCGCCACTGGATCAATGCAGGTCAGGCCGGGCCCTTGGGCTGGACCGGACCGGCTGCGCTGGGGGTGGCGAAGGCCAAGCCGGAGGAGACGGTTGTTGCGCTCTCCGGTGACTACGACTTCCAGTTCATGATCGAGGAGCTGGCCGTCGGTGCGCAGCACAAGATCCCCTATCTGCACGTCGTCGTGAACAACTCCTACCTGGGGCTCATCCGACAGTCGCAGCGCGGCTTCGACATGGACTACCAGGTGTCGTTGGCCTTCGACAACATCAACTCGTCGGGAGAGGCCGCGAGCTACGGCGTCGACCATGTGGCCGTCGCACAGGGACTGGGGTGCAAGGCGCTGCGTGTCGAGGATCCTGAGCTCATCGGCGAGGGCCTGCGGGTGGCCAAGGAGCTCATGGACGAGCACCAGGTGCCCGTTGTCGTCGAGGTCATCCTCGAGCGCGTCACGAACATCTCGATGGGGGCGGCACTGGACAGCATCAATGAGTTCGACGTCCTCGCCCAGACTCCGGCTGATGCGCCTACGGCGCTGACGCCGATGGGCGAACTGGCCGCGGCGAAGTAGGCTGCCGGTCGACGGAGGCCGGGTGTCGGCGCTCGTCGTCGGAGGGCCGATGTCGGCCAAGTCACAATTGGTATACCATGACCCCGAGGGAGTCGGATGCGCGATTCCGACCCCTCGGGGACTTGTATGACATGCTCGGCGCAGATGCCGAGGACAATGGCCCCGGCTGGCATGGCCGGGTGAACTGACCCGGCCGTCCCGGTTGGGTGAATGAGGAGGATGCATGAACGTCGATGACGCCGGTACACAGGTCACCGATCAAGCTTTTGACCTGGTCATCAGGGCGCAGCGGGCCGTTCTGCCCGAGGGCGTCAGCGCCGCCGAGGTCGGTGTGCGTGAGGGCGCAATCGTCGAGATCGCCACCAGGGGAGCTGCACTCAGCGGGACCGCCTCGGCGAATGCACAGGTCGTCGAGCTCGACGCTTCACAGGTGCTGCTGCCAGGCCTCGTCGATTCGCACGTGCACGTCAATGACCCCGGCCGCAGCGAATGGGAAGGCTTCGCCAGCGCCACCCGCGCGGCAGCCGCCGGGGGCGTGACGACGATCGTCGACATGCCGCTGAACTCCCTGCCGCCGACGGTCAACGTCGAATCACTCGACATCAAGCGCGAGGTCGCGGCGTCCAAGGCATTCATCGACGTGGGCTTCTGGGGCGGAGCGATCCCCGGCAATACCGGTGACCTCAAGCCTCTCTTCGACGCCGGGGTCTACGGTTTCAAGTGCTTCCTCGAAGACTCAGGGGTCGATGAGTTCCCACCGCTGGAGCCCGAAGAGCTGCGCGCCGACCTGGCGGAACTCGCGAAGTACGACGGCCTGCTCATCGTCCACGCAGAGGACCACTCGGTCATGGCCGAGGCCCCGAAGAACTCGGGGCGCAAATTCAGCGACTTCCTCGCCTCCCGCCCGCGTGAGGCCGAGAACGTCGCGATCGCCCGCGTCATCGACGCCGCCCGCGAGACCGGCGCCCGCGCCCACATCCTGCACCTGTCATCGGCCGACGCACTGCCTCAGATTGCGGAGGCCAAGGCCGAGGGTGTCAAGCTCACGGTCGAGACCTGCCCCCACTACCTCGTCTTCTCCGCCGAGGAGATCCCGGACGGCGCGACGACGCATAAGTGCTGCCCGCCCATCCGCGAGGAATCCAACCGCGAAGCGCTGTGGCAGGGGCTCCTCGACGGCACGATCGACTGCATCGTCTCCGACCACTCGCCCTCGACGGCCGAGCTCAAACTCCTCGACACCGGTGACTTCGGCGCGGCCTGGGGCGGAATCTCCTCCCTGCAGCTGGGCCTCTCGCTCGTGTGGACCGAGGCTGCAGAGCGCGGAATCGACCTCGCCGAGGTGGTGACCTGGATGTCCAGTGCCCCCGCATCCGTGGCCGGAGTGAAGAACAAGGGTGCTATCGCACTCGGCAACGACGCGGACTTCGCAGTCTTCGCCCCCGATGAAGAGTGGACCGTTCACGCCACAGAGCTCTACCACCGCAACCAGATCAGCGCCTACGACACGCGTGCCGTCCGCGGCGCCGTCAAGCAGACGATCCTCCGCGGCGCACCCGTGGACTTCGACGAGCCCCAGGGTCGCCTCCTCCGCGCCCGCTGAGACCCGTCTCCCTCCCTCAACCTCCCCGACGTCACTATCTGCGCCCGGCGCCGCGAGTCATTAGTGACGTCGGGGAGGTTTAGTGGATTCGCTGCCAGAGTCATCCACAGGTTTATCCACATTTTCTACGCTGGTGTGGCGAATGGTGCTGTTTGTTGTCATTATCTGCAGTATGTATTCGATCATGACAACGGCGCGACTGTTGCGTTCTGGATTCACCAAACGCGAGCTGGCGCGCGCTGAGCGGTGCTGTGTCCGCCGAGTCGCTCGGGGTCGCTATGCGGTCGAGCGAACATGCGAGAAAGTCGAGCATGAGGGCATCTGGGCTGCCGTGCGTGAGGGGCACGCCCAGGAATTCGAGCTCTTCGATGACCGCAGAGACGCTGAGCAGTATCTCAAGGCTCTAGTGCGCGCTCGGGCAGAGAAGGTCAACGAGGAAGAGTCATCAGGCCGGTCGAAGCGGCGACGCGAAGTATTCTCGCACCTCTCAGCCGCTCTCATTCACGGGCTTCCGATTGTCGTCGTGGCCGAACGGCGGGTGGAGGTCATCAGGTGCGGTGCTTCGCGTAAGCATCGTCATCTTCGAGTCCGAAACACCCCTCTGACGCCCGGGAGCGTCATGACGATCGGCATCTACAGGGTGACCACACTTGAGCGGACGATTGTCGACGTCGCGCTGACCTATGAGCTGGCAACGGCGGTGGCGATGATCGATCATGCTCTGCGCCGGGGACTGACATCGATGGAAGAGATTCATACAGCGTTTGCGGAACGCGACGCAGCGCGTGCTCAGAGGAGGGCGCGGTGTGCGCTGGATCTATCGGATGCGCGGCGCGAGTCACCGGCAGAGTCAGTCGCCGCCGCACGATTCTTCGAACATGGCATCGGTGGATTTGATCCGCAGGTGGAGTTCAAGGACCGGGACGGTCGTGTATTCGCCCGGGTCGATTTCTGTCACCGTGGGGCGAAGGTGATCATCGAAGTCGACGGCCTCGCGAAGTACTCCATGGGTCCCAGAACTCCTCGGAAGGCGCTTGAGGATGAAAAGGTTCGTGATGCGCAATTGGCCGCACTCGGATACAGGGTCGTCCATCTGACGTGGAAGCAGCTCTTCCTCGCGACGCCCTTCGAGGACATCAAGCGGATCGTGTCGGAACGAGTTGTTGCACGCTGAACCTCCCCGACGTCACTAAAGGCTCGCGGCGCCGCGCGGTATTAGTGACGTCGGGGAGGTTGAGGGAGATCTGAAGTTCAGGCGCCGAGCTTCTCGCGGAGGCGGGCGACGTGGCCTTCGGCGTCGACGTTGTATTCGACGTCGGAGAGAGTTCCGTCTTCGGCGATGACGAAGGTTGAGCGCAGGGTGCCGTCGAAGGTGTTGCCGCCCACCGTCTTCTCACCGAACGAGCCGTACGCCTTCGCCAGCTCCGCACCCGGATCCGAGAGCAGTGGGAAGGTCAGGTTCTGGTCGTCGGTGAACGCCTGCAGCGCCTCGGCGTCATCGGGGGAGACTCCGAGCACCTGAAACCCGGCAGCGGCCAGTGATGAGAGGTTGTCGCGGAAGTCGCAGGCCTCGGTGGTGCAGCCAGGCGTCGCAGCCTTCGGGTAGAAGTAGAGGATGACCTTCTGTCCGGCGAAGTCCGCCTTCGAGTAGGTCTTTCCGCTGGCATCGGCCAGGGAGAAGTCCGGTGCGGTCTGTCCGACTTCGAGCTGTGTGCTCATGGTGGTGAGTCCTTTCGTGGGTGACTGCTGGTGTCCTTGGTGGTCAGTTCCGTTGCGCGCCCGCGACGCCTGCGCCTGCGCCCGCGCCCACGAGCGCGCACGCGTGGGCGGCGGTGGCTTCGATGAGTTCCTCGGCGCGGCCGGAGAGCTCGGCGAGGTCGGCGGGGCCCGGTGCGATTGAGAGAGCCGCAGTGATGCCGGCCTCGCGGCATTCGGCTGGGCTGAGGGCGACGCGGCCTGCGATGACGATGATCTTCGCCGAGGCGGGGGCATAGTCGCGTACGGCCGCGACGACCTTCCCGCCCAGAGACTGGGAATCGAAGGATCCTTCGCCCGTGAGCACGATGTCGGCGGCGGCCAGGGCCTCGGCCAGGCCCACAGCCTCGGCGACCATCGTCGACCCGGGCACGACCTCGGCACCCAGAAGACTCGTCAGGGCCAGAGGGATTCCGCCGGCGGCACCGAACCCCGGCGTCGCCGCCAAGGACTCAGCCTGAGCGGCCGATCCGGCGAGCACCTCGGCGAGGTGGGCCAGTCCGGAGTTGAGGACGGCAACGGACGCCGCATCGGCGCCCTTCTGCGGACCGAAGACCGCGGCGGCACCTCGAGGCCCGGTGAGCGGATTGTCGACGTCGACGGCGATGCGCCAGCGGACCTCGCGGGCACGCGGATCCAACGCGGAGACATCGACTCCGGTCAAGGAGGACAGTCCGCCGCCACCGGGAGCGATGGGCGCACCTGAGGAGTCGGCGAAGGTCACGCCCAAGGCCGCGGCGAGGCCGACGCCGCCATCGGTGCTCGCTGAGCCGCCGATGCACAGCAGGATCTCCTCCACCCCCTGGTCAAGGACGTGGCGGGCGATGAGGCCAACGCCGTATGTATCTGCGCGCTCGGGCGCGAGGGCGACGTCGGAGACCTGGGGGAGGCCATTGGCCTGAGCCGCCTCGATGACCGCGGTCTTCCCATCAGCGGAGATGCCGAACAAGGCGGTCGTCGGCCGGCCCAGGGCATCGACGACCTCGATTGAGCGAGCCGGGGTGTCCCACACGGCCAGCAGGGCGTCGAGCGTTCCCTCACCGCCGTCGGCGAAGGGCAGGTCGGTGATCTGCGAGTCGGGGAACACTTGGCGGGCACCGCGAGCCAGGGCGGCAGCGGCAGCGGGGGCGCCGGCAGAGCCCTTGAAGGAATCAGGTGCGCAGACGATCGTGGGTGCTTCCATGCTCATGACGTCATTCAACCTCATTGTCGAGAAAACGATGGCCAAGTGCCCAGAACGCGGACTGCGCGGGGACTCTTCCACCATTATCCGCTTTGTGGAATAACTTTTCCAAATCCTTCGGCGAAAGCCGCCGACGTCGACCACGGAATTTGACTTAGCGCGGACCTGGGGTCAAACTCGAAGCAGTTAAATGGAAACAATCTTCCGTGATGTGAAACACATTCTCAGTGGTTGTGCATCTCGATTTTCTCAGGAGGTCAATGTGGACCTAGGCGAGTTCAACCAGCTGTCGACGGATGATGCCCGCGCGAGACTGCGTCCGTGCCTCGACGTCGACCGGTGGATCGACGGGGTCGTCGCAGCGCGGCCGTTCTCCACTGTGGAAGCAGCCCTCGCGGCTGCCCGCACCAGTGCGACCCCACTGACCGACGACGAGATCAACCAGGCCATGTCCCACCATCCCAGGATCGGTGAGAAGGCCGAAGGCTCTTCCGCCGAGGCGGCTCATTCCGCCCGCGAACAGGCCGGCCTTGGCTCCCTCGACGGTGACATCCAGGAGCGTCTCGCCGCGGGCAACGCCGCCTACGAAGAGCGCTTCGACCGCGTCTTCCTCATCCGCGCAGCCGGTCGCAGTCCCGAGGAGATCCTCGCCGAACTTCAGCGCCGCATGGCCAACACCGACACCGACGAACTCGCCGAGGTCGGCGAGCAGCTGATCCAGATCGCCGCACTCAGACTCGAAGGACTCCTTGCATGAGCTTCATCTCCGCCCACGCTCTCGACTCCACGCTCGGCACCCCTGCCGCCGACCTCGAGGTCACGCTCTACTCTGGCACCGAAGTGCTCGCCAACGCCCGCACCGATGGCAACGGTCGTGTCTCGGAATTCGGACCGGACCACCTCGGCGCCGGTGATTATCGGATCGTATTTGGTACCGGTGCCTACTTCGAGGCCCAGGGGCAGGATCACTTCCACCCACAGGTGACGATCGACTTCACGGTCAAAGCAGGCGAGGCGCACTATCACATACCATTGTTGCTGAGTCCCTTCGCCTACAGCACCTACCGGGGAAGCTGAGCGGACGGCCCCACCCATAAGACATCAGGGGAAGCAGGCCCCCTGCAGGATCATGATCCTCAACAAACCGCCGAAGTTCGCCGGGTTCGATGCCCGGTGACCTCGCAAATCAATTGGTCACAGCGGCCATGTCGGACTCGGTGACGAGTGCGGCGCGGTCGTTGGCATAGGCAACAGGAGCAAGAAGATGAGCAAGGTGAAACTGACGACGAATCAGTACGGCAAGGCGGAGAATCGTCTGATGCGGGTCTACCGTGACTCCGAACGTCACGAGATCCGCGACCTCAACGTCACCTCCCAGCTGTGGGGCGACTTCGAGACCGCCCACACCGAGGGCAACAACGAACACGTCGTCGCCACCGACACCCAGAAGAACACGATCTTCGCCAAGGCCAAGGAACTCGGAGTGAGTTCACCCGAGCAGTTCCTCCTCGGGCTCGGCGAGCACTTCACCTCCAGCTTCGACTGGGTCACCGGCGGACGCTGGGCGGCCGAAGAGTACGGCTGGTCGCGCATCAACGATCACAATCACTCTTTCTACAAGTCAGCGCCGGAGACCCGCACCGCGGTGCTCACCCGCGACGGCGACACCACCACCCTGATATCGGGCTTCTACGGGCTGACCGTGCTCAAGACCACCGAATCAGGCTTCGTCGGCTACCCGAAGGACAAGTACACGACCCTGCCGGAGACCGACGACCGCATCCTCGCCACCGACATCGCGACCCGCTGGATCTACAACTCCACGGATCTCGACTTCGAGGGCGTGTACTCACGAGTCAAGGAGATCATCCTCGACTCGTTCACCGACCACTACTCGCATGCCCTGCAGCACACTCTGTACCAGATGGGTGAGAAGGTCATCGAGGCTGTGCCGGAGATCGACGAGATCCGCTTCTCGTGCCCGAACAAGCACCATTTCCTCTACGACGTCGAACGCTTCGGCTTGGAGAACCCGAACGAAGTGCTCATCGTCGCTGATCGGCCCTACGGGTTGATCGAGGCCACCTTCACCCGTGACG
Organism: Brevibacterium sp. RIT 803; assembly: GCF_016892625.1. Classification (GTDB taxonomy): domain Bacteria; phylum Actinomycetota; class Actinomycetes; order Actinomycetales; family Brevibacteriaceae; genus Brevibacterium. The sequence continues at coordinate 345,751 of NZ_JAFEMW010000004.1, read as the reverse complement.
GGGTGGAGGAGAACAAGGACGCCTGGGCGCAGATCGCCGGCTTCTGCTGATAATTTCCATAGTCGGGTCCACGGGAACACCTTCCCGTGGGCCTGACGTGTTTGAGAGGGAGAACTATGACCCAGGACACAACCTCGGCGATCCCGAGGGGAACCGGTGACGAAGAGATCGACGAGTGGCTCGAGTCCTGGGAGGGGCTTGTCAACCAGCGTGGAACTCTGCGTGCGGCCGAGATCATGGAGGCCCTGCGCCGACGTGCCGCGTCGAACTCGGTGGCCCAGCCCAAGGTCACGACCACCGACTACGTCAACACGATCCCGGCCGATCAGGAACCTGCCTACCCGGGCGATGAGCGCCTCGAGCGCAAGTACCGCAAATGGCTGCGCTGGAACGCCGCGATGCTCGTCCACCGAGCTCAGCGTCCCGAGATCTCCGTCGGCGGACACATCTCGACCTACGCCGGTGCTGCGACCCTCTACGAGATCGGGTTCAACAACTTCTTCCGCGGGCAGGACCATTCCGGCGGCGGCGACCAGGTCTTCTTCCAGGGGCACGCCTCACCCGGAATGTACGCCAGGGCATACCTCGAAAACCGCCTGAGCGACAAGCAGCTCGACGGCTTCCGGCAGGAGGCCTCGAAGGCCCCCGACGGGTTGAGCTCCTACCCGCACCCGCGACTGATGCCCGACTTCTGGCAGTTCCCGACAGTGTCGATGGGTCTGGGCCCGATCAACTCGATCTACCAGGCGCAGATGAACCGCTACCTGCACAACCGCGGCATCAAAGACACCTCCGATCAGCGCGTCTGGGCCTTCCTCGGCGACGGCGAGATGGACGAGCCGGAATCACGCGGCGCGCTCCAGCTGGCCGCGAACGAGGGCCTCGACAACCTCACCTACGTCATCAACTGCAACCTGCAGCGACTCGACGGACCGGTGCGCGGCAACGGCAAGATCGTGCAGGAACTCGAAGCGGTCTTCACCGGCGCCGGCTGGAACGTCATCAAGGTCCTCTGGGGCCGCGAATGGGACTCCCTGCTCGACGCCGACCACACCGGCGAGCTGGTCCGGATCATGAACGAGACCCTCGACGGCGACTACCAGACCTTCAAGGCCGAGTCCGGCGGATTCATCCGCGACAACTTCTTCGGCCGCTCACCGGTGACGAAGGGCCTCGTCGAGCACCTGAGCGACGACGACATCTGGAACCTCAAGCGCGGCGGTCACGACTACCATAAGGTCTACGCCGCCTACGAGCAGGCCGTGAACACGAAGGGCAAGCCGACAGTCGTCCTCGTCCAGACGGTCAAGGGCTACGGTTTGGGCACGAGCTTCGAGTCGCGCAATGCCACGCACCAGATGAAGAAGTTCACGGCCGCCGACGTCAAGGCCTTCCGCGACCGGATGGACATCCCGATCACCGATAAGGTCATCGACGACGATCCCTACGCGGTGCCCTACTACCACCCGGGCAACGACGCTGAAGAAGTCCAATACATGCTGGAGAAGCGGTCCAAGCTGGGCGGATTCCTGCCCAATCGCAAGCCCGAGAACAGCAAGAAGACCCTGCCTGCCGTCTCCGACAAGGCCTTCTCGCAGACCAAGAAGGGCTCGGGCCATCAGCAGGCCGCGACCACGATGGCCTTCGTGCGCCTGCTCAAGGACCTCATGCGCGAGAAAGGCATCGGCAACAGGATCGTGCCCATCATCCCCGATGAGGCCCGGACCTTCGGCATCGATGCCTTCTTCCCGACCGCGAAGATCTACAACCCGAACGGACAGAACTACCTGGCAGTCGACCGGGAACTGTTCCTGTCCTACAAGGAGGCGACCTCGGGTCAGCTGCTCCACGTCGGCATCAACGAGGCCGGTGCGGCCGCAGGATTCACCGCCGCCGGCACCTCGTATTCGACGCACGGCGAGCCGATGATCCCGATCTACGTCTTCTACTCGATGTTCGGGTTCCAACGCACCGGCGACGCCTTCTGGGCCGCCGGGGACCAGATGACCCGCGGGTTCATCATCGGCGCCACAGCCGGTCGAACGACGCTGACCGGTGAGGGCCTGCAGCACGCCGACGGACACTCACCCGTGCTGGCCGCGACCAACCCTGCGGTGCGGATCTACGACCCGGCCTACGGATACGAGATCGGCCACATCATGCGTGATGGCCTGCACCGCATGTACGGCGAGCACGACCTCGGCGATGACGCCCGCAACGTCATGTACTACCTGACCGTCTACAACGAGCCGATGCTCCAGCCGGCCGAACCCGAGGATGTCGACGTCGATGGGATCCTGCGCGGCATCCATCGAGTGGCAGATGCAGGCACCGGCGCCGAGGCGGGGGCCGGCGATCGTCCGCAGGCTCAGCTCCTCGCATCGGGAGTCGCAGTCCCGTGGGCATTGGAAGCCCGTGGTCTGCTGGCTCAGGAATGGGGCGTGGATGCGGCCGTCTGGTCGGTGACCTCATGGGCCGAGCTGCGCCGCGATGCGCTGAAGTGCGAGGCCGAGAAGCTCGAGAACTTCGAAGCCGAGCCGCGTACGCCTTATGTGCGCGAGCGCCTGGGCGCCGAGGCGGGTCCGATCGTCGCTACCAGCGACTTCGACTCCACGCAGCCTGACCTCATCCGTCCGTTCCTCAGCCAGGACTTCGCGACCCTGGGTGCTGACGGCTTCGGGTTCTCGGACACGCGTGCCGCCGCCCGGCGCCATTTCAAGATCGATGCGCACTCGATGGTCGTCCGGAGTCTGCAGCTGCTCGCCGACCGCGGTGAGATCGCTCGCTGGGTGCCGGTTGAGGCGGCGAAGAAGTATCGCCTGAATGAGGTCAACGCAGGAACCTCAGGCACCGCCGGAGGCGATTCCTGAGGCATGAGCTGCCGAGGCAACGCCGGAGCGCCGAGACAACTGTGTGTGCACAGGGGTCTCGGCGCTCCGGCGTTGTCTCGAAGAAAGTGGGGCGGCTGGGTGGGGTGGGTGAAGGACTGAGTTAGGAGCCGCCGCGCATGTCTGCTGAGATTGCCTCGGCGGCCGATCGCAGCAGCGGGATGGCGCGATCTGAGAAGGCCTGGTCGACGCGGCTGATGGGGCCGGACACGGAGATCGCCAGGGGAGCGGGGGCCTCGGGGATCGACATCGCGAAGCAGCGCACACCCAGCTCCTGCTCCTGCTCGTCGATCGAGTACCCGCGGTCGCGGATCCGCACGAGCTCGGCCTCGAGATCTGCGACTGTGCCGATGCTGTACTGCGTGGGCGTGGGCATCCCGGCGGTGGTCACGATGTGACGCACCTGCTCGGAATCGAGGCCGGCGAGCATCGCCTTGCCCACTCCGGTGTCGTGCATATGGGCACGCCGGCCCACCTCGGTGAACATCCGCATCTGGTGCTGCGAAGCCACCTGATCGACGTAGACGACCATGTCTCCGTCGATGGTTGCAACGTTCGCGGACTCGCCGAGTTCGTCCACAAGGGTGCGCAGGTAGGGGCGGGCGATGGCGCCCAGTTGGGCGCCGGCGAGGTTGCCCAGGCGGATCAGTCCCGGTCCCAGCGCATAGCCGCGGTTGGGCAGCTGCCGCACCACGCCGAGGTTGACCAGAGTATTGAGCAGGCGGTGAATCGTCGGGAGAGGAAGGCTCACCTCGGCGGCGATATGACTCAGCGTGGCAGAGCCGGAGGAGTTCGCGATGCACTCGAGCAGCCCGAAGGCGCGCTCGACGGACTGGACGCCGCCCTTTGTCTGGCGGATCGCGGGGGCCTTCGTATCATTGCTGGTCATCCCAGTTCCTCTTCCTCGTCCATCGGCTTCGTGTTCATTGAGTTCGTCTTCATTGACGTGTGTGGCAGCTCGACGATGAGTGCCGACGACATGAAAACCAGCATCGCTGCGCGAAACTGCCCCTCAGTCTAGTCCTGAAATGGAAGAAAGTTTCCGCTGGTGGCAGTTCTGGCTAGATTTTCCACTATACAGAAGATATTATCCGTAATACGGAAATGACTTATCAGAGAGGATAACTCCCATGGCTGTTCCAAGCCCCGGATACTCAATCACTCTTCGAGTGGAGACTGCGGTCGGTCGGACATCGACGTCCGACCTCGTAGCCGCCGCTGCAGCCACCGGCGCAGCGATCACCGCGCTCGACGTCGTCGAATCCACCCCGCATACGGTGATGATCGACGTCAGCGCCGATACCCGCGATGTCGCACACGCCGACGAGGTATCGGCTGCACTCGACACACTTGATGGAGTCGAGGTCCACAAGGTCTCCGACCGGACCTTCCTGCTCCACCTCGGCGGCAAGCTCGAGTCCACGCCCAAGGTGCCTCTGCGCAACCGCGACGACCTCTCTCGTGCCTACACCCCGGGCGTGGCCCGCGTGTGCATGGCCATCGCGGAGAACAAGGCCGATGCCCGTCGTCTCACGATCAAGCGCAACACCGTTGCTGTCGTCACCGACGGCACCGCAGTCCTGGGTCTCGGAGACATCGGGCCCGAAGCGGCGATGCCGGTGATGGAGGGCAAGGCTGTCCTGTTCAAGCAGTTCGCCGGTGTCGACGCTTGGCCCGTGGCACTGGATACCAAGGACACCGAGGAGATCATCTCGATCTGCAAGGCCATCGCCCCGGCCTACGGCGGCATCAACCTCGAGGACATCTCCGCCCCGCGCTGCTTCGAGATCGAGGCCAGGCTCCGTGCCGAGCTCGACATTCCGGTCTTCCACGATGACCAGCACGGCACAGGCATCGTCACGCTCGCCGCGCTGAAGAACGCGCTCAAGGTCGTGGGCCGCAAGCTCGAAGATCAACGCATCGTCGTCTCCGGCGTCGGTGCTGCCGGCAATGCGATCATCCGGCTGCTCCAGGTCGCCGGTGCTGCGAACATCATCGCCTGCGGCCGTGACGGCGCGATCGGACCGAAGTCCACCGTCGACACGGAGCACAAGGTGTGGCTGCAGCGCAACACGAACCCCGAGGGCTTCGACGGCACTCTGAAGGAAGCCGTCGTCGGCGCTGATGTGTTCATCGGCGTCTCCGCTCCGAACGTGCTCGACGGCGCTGACATCCAGGCCATGAACAAGGACGCCCTCGTCTTTGCGATGGCCAACCCCGACCCGGAGGTCGAACCCGCCGAGGCGCTCAAGTACGCCGCCGTCGTGGCCACCGGACGCAGCGACTACCCGAACCAGATCAACAATGTGCTGGCCTTCCCGGGCATCTTCCGCGGACTCCTCGACGCCGAGGCGACCGACATCGACGAGAACATCATGGTCGCCGCGGCGGACGCGATCGCTTCGTGCATTCCCGAAGACGAACTCCATCCGGGCTACGTCGTTCCGTCGGTCTTCGACCCCGAAGTGGCGAAGAAGGTAGCTGAGGCGGTCGCCGCTGTCTCCTCCTGATCTTCGACCGGTCTCCTGAAACAGGGGGCCGGTCGCTGTTTTATGAGAGACAATATTGGAAGACCAGTCCTCCCGCGCAATGATGCTACGAAAGAGAATGTGAAATTGGATCAATCAACGTTGGCCGACATCGACTCACTCCTGGCGGACACGGACGAGCTGCTGAGCACGCGGTATCCCGGCGAGCGCGAGGTCAGGCAGCCCGTGCACACCGTCTACGTCCCCGGGTACCTCTCGTCCCCGGCCCTGCCCCGAGAATGGGGTGAGCAGGCGCTCGAATGCGTCGAGGCCAACGGAGGGATGGTCCAGCTGGCCGAACGCGTCATCATCGCCTCCCGCAAGGAGACGTTGGCCCACGACAGCCAGTCGATGCCCAATCTGCACCAGGTCGCCCGGGAAGCGGAGATGCTCGCCGAGGCGGTCACCAAGAAGCTTGCCGTCGAACCGATCGAGGACCTGCGGATGGACTTCGAAGACGGGTTCGGAGATCGTGGTGATGCGACCGAGGACGATTGTGTCCGTCAGGCCGCTCGCAACGCGATCGCAGGACAGAGTGAGACGGGTGCACCGGCGTTCTTCGGCATCCGGTTCAAATGCATGGAGGCCGATACCCGGGCGCGCGGTCTGCGCACCTTGGACCTGTTCCTCGCCGAGGTGATCGCCGCCCATGGATCCCTGCCCACGGCGCTGGTCCTCACTCTGCCGAAGGTGAGCACCGTTGATCAGGTGTCCGCCATGGTCCTTGCCTGTCGTGGTCTCGAGGCCCAGCACGGGCTCGCCGAGGGGTCGATCACCTTCGAGGTGCAGGTCGAGACCCCGCAGCTCATCCTCGGCGCCGACGGCACTGTGCCGCTGGCTCCGGTCCTCGACGCCGGTGCCGGGCGCATCACCTCCCTGCACTACGGCACCTATGACTATTCGGCTTCGATGGGAGTTGCCGCTGCCTATCAGGCCATGGACCACCCGGTGGCCGACTTCGCCAAGAACCAGATGATGCTCGCGGTCGCCGGCACCGGCGTCCACCTCTCCGACGGTTCGACGAACATCATGCCCCTCGGCGAGCCCGAGGAGATCCAGCGAGCCTGGAGTCTGCACGCCGGACTGGTCCGCAGGCATCTCAAGCGCGGCATCTACCAAGGGTGGGATATGCATCCGCACCAGCTGCCCACACGCTTCCTCGCTACCTTCCGCTTCTACCGCGAAGGCGCGGAGCGTGCGGCGACCCGACTGCGCAACTACGTGTTCCAGGAGGACTCGGCCGTCCTCGACGAGCCGGCGACGGCACGGGCGCTGGCCCGCTACCTGGGCCGTGGACTGTCCTGCGGTGCCCACACCGAGGAATTCGTGACGGACCGGACGAAGATGTCGATCCCGACCCTCAACCACATCGCCGCCACCGGCGCGGCCGAGTGACCTGCCGCGAACCTCGGCGACACACATCCACCTGGTGCTGACCAGCCCCGATCCGAAGGAGAACACGCACATATGACGACGACCGAGCCCTACACCTACTTCGCACCGACCGGCGGGCACCCGCCGCAGACGGACCTGCTCACGGACCGTGCGATCGTCACCGAGGCCTACACGGTGATCCCACGCGGAGTCATGCGCGACATCGTGACCTCGAATCTGCCCGAATGGACGGGGACCCGTTCCTGGGTGCTGAGCAAGCCGGTGGCAGGGGGTGCGGTGACGTTCTCACAGACCATCCTCGAAGTCGCTCCGGGCGGAGGCGCCGAGAAGCCGGAGCCGCAGGTCGAGGTCGAGGGGTTCATCTTCCTCATGGCCGGCGAGCTCGCGATCACCCACGAGGGCCAGGCACACACCCTGACGCCGGGCGGCTACGGTTTCCTGCCCGCCGGTTCGACGTGGAGCGTGAAGTCCACCGGCGCCGAGGCGGCACGCTTCCATTGGATCCGTAAGCGCTACCAGCCCGTGGCCGGCCTGAACCCGGAGGCCAAGTTCGGCCAGGAGTCCGATGTCGAGCCCGCAGCGATGCCGGGCACCGACAACCGGTGGCGCACGACGCGTCCGTTGGATCCCGACAATCTGGCCTATGACATGCATGTCAACATCGTGACCTTCGAACCCGGTGCCGTGATCCCTTTCGCCGAGACCCATGAGATGGAGCACGGCCTCTACGTGCTCGAGGGCAAGGCCGTCTACCGTGTCAACGGCGACTGGGTCGAGGTCCAGGAGGGTGACTTCATCTCGATGCGCGCCTTCTGCCCGCAGGCCTGCTACGCCGGTGGACCGGGCCGATTCCGCTACCTGCTCTACAAGGACGTCAACCGCCAAGTCGAGCTGTAGCTGCAGCTCGACTTGGGGTGAATGCAGTAACCGCTTGCCGGAAGTGCCTTGGTAGAGCACAAGTGACGTGCTCTGGCACTTCTGGCAAGCGGTTACTGCATTCGACCGGCTGCACGGCCGGGTGTTGCCGGCTGTCAGCCGATCAGATCAGCTGCAGGGTGCGCGCCGTGTATTCGGAGAGCTCCTTGAGCAGGGTCTCATCGTCGGCGAGGTTGTGGCCCAGCGAAGGCACCATGTCCTTGATGGAAGGCTCCCAGCTGCTGTACTGGCGAGGGAAGCAGGTCTTGAGCAGGTTGAGCATGATGGACACTGCCGTCGATGCACCGGGCGAGGCGCCCAGCAGAGCGGCGATCGAGCCATCGGCGGACGAGATGAGCTCAGTGCCGAAGCTGAGCACACCGCCCTTGTTCGAATCCTTCTTCATCACCTGCACGCGCTGACCGGCCTGGATGAACTCCCAGTCGCTGGGGTCGATGTTCGGGATGAACTCGTGCATCGATTCGAAGCGGGCCTTCTTCGACGCGGCCAGCTCGGAGACGAGGTAGGTGACGAGGTCGGTGTTGTCCTTGGCTACGTTGAGCATCGTGGGCAGGTTGTTCCCGCGCACTGAGAAGGGCAGGTCGGTGAAGCGGCCGCCCTTGAGGAACTTGGGGGAGAAGCCGGCGTAGGGTCCGAACAGCAGGTAGTCCTTGCCGTCGACGACACGCGTGTCGAGGTGGGGCACCGACATTGCCGGGGCGCCGAATGATGCCTGGCCGTAGACCTTGGCATGGTGGCGGGCGACGAGGTCGGGATTCGAGGTCCGCAGGAAGATGCCGGAGACAGGGAAGCCGCCGTAGCCGCGGCCCTCGGGGATACCCGACTTCTGCAGCAGCGGCAGAGCACCGCCGCCGGCGCCGACGAAGACGAACTTCGCGTTGACCTTGTGGGTCTCATGGGAGAGCAGGTCCTTGACGGTGACGACCCAGCCGTCGGAGGAGCGTTCGAGGTCGGTGACCTGATGGCTGGTGCGGATCGTGGCACCCTTGTCGCCGACATAGTTCAGCAGCTGATGCGACAGCGAACCGAAGTCGACGTCCGAGCCGATCTTCGTGCGCGAGATGCCGTTGACCTGGCCGGGTCCGCGGCCCTCGAACATCAGCGGCAGCCACTCGGCCTGGGTGTCCGGATCGTCGGTGTACTCCATCTCGGAGAACAGTGGATTGCGGACCATCTGCTCGTAGCGGTTCTTGATGTAGTCGCGTCCCTTCTCACCACGGCCGTAGCTGATGTGAGGGACCTGGTTGATGAAGGACTTCGGCTGGGCCAGGACGCCGTTGTCGACGAGGTGCGACCAGTACTGGCGTGAGTGATGGAACTGCTCGTTGATCTGCGAGGCCTTCGCGAGGTCGATGTGGCCGTTCTCGTCCTCAGGAGTGTAGTTGAGCTCGCACAGGGCGGCGTGTCCGGTGCCGGCGTTGTTCCACGGATCGGAACTCTCCTCGGCGACATAGTCGAGCTTCTCGTAGACCCGGATATCCCATTCGGGCTGAAGTTCGGTCAGCATGGCACCAAGAGTGGAGCTCATGATGCCGCCGCCGATCAAGACAACGTCAACCTTTTCCTGCGTTGAGGGCATTTCGACTCTCATCCTTCGTCACTGACTACATGTATTCGACTCACAGACTACTCTGCGCGTCAGGCGAACCAGTAACCCGCCCCCAGGCACAGGAGTCCCATGCGAGGAACCTCACAGCCGATGTTCGTCCGCGGTCCGAGACATTTTCCGACCATTCGGACTTTTAGCCCCTGGACGCCTTGTGTCGCCCGCCACAGGATGTGCAAATATGGGCACATGTCGAATCACTTCCTTCTTCGTGATGCCCTGGCCGAATTCCCGCCCTATGTGCCGGGCAAACCCCCGGCCAGCGCGCCGGGCCTGAAACCGTACAAGCTGTCCTCGAACGAGAACCATCTGGCACCGCTGCCGGGTGTCACAGACGCGATCGCAGACGCCGGGCGGGTACCCGCGAACTACCCCGACCCGAAGGCGTCGAAGCTGGTGAGCGCTATCGCGGCCCACCTCGACGTCGATGAGGCCGAGATCGTCCCCGGCGCCGGAGCCTCGGAGATCCTGTCTGCGCTGACGAACATCACGCTCGAGTCCGGGACCTCGGTGGTCTACCCGTGGCCCTCGTTCGAGATGTACCCGATCCTCGCCTCGGCGCGCGGTGCGGAGAAGCGCCCCGTGCCCCTGCTCGAAGACGGTCGGCACGACTTTCAGGGACTGGTCGCCGCCATCGATGACACCACCCGACTCATCCTGCTCTGCTCGCCCAACAACCCGACCGGACCGTCGGTCTCGACGACCGAGCTCGACGGTTTCATGGCCGAGGTCCCCGCCGAGGTCATCGTCGTCCTCGACGAGGCCTACTTCGAGTTCGCCACTGCCGCCGAGGTGGTCGATGGGGTGGACGCCTACCGGAAGTTCCCGAATCTGGTGCTGGCACGGACCTTCTCCAAGGCACATGGCCTGGCCGGTCTGCGTGTGGGCTACGGCGTCGCCGACCCGACGATCGCCAGCGCACTGCGTCAGGTGATCGCACCCTTCAGCGTCACCTCGGCGGCACAGGTCGCTGCCGTGGAATCGCTGTCGCGCAATGACGAGGTCCTCGTCCGAGCCAAGGAGGTCGCGGCCACCCGTGACCAGCTCGAACAGGACCTGCGAGATGCCGGGCTCACCGTCTCCGACTCCCAGGGAAACTATGTGTGGGTCAGCCTCGGCGCAGAGGATGCACAGGCATTCGAAGCCGCGTGTGCCGAGCAGGCCGTCGCCATCCGACGCCTGAGTGGGGGAGTGCGGATCAGCATCGGCGCCGACGAAGCGCTCGAGAGAGTGCGTGAGGTGGCCAAGTCCTTCGCAGAGTCCAGAACCGCATGAGCATCACAGCCCAGACTCCGACGCAGGACCTCGAGGCTCGGTTGAGCCCCGGCGCCCTTGTCACTGACCGCGATATCATCGACAGCTATGCCGTCGACAGGGCCCTGTTCTGCCCGGCCGGGCAGGCACTGGCCTTGGTGCGGGCGCGAACGGTCGACGATGTCGCGGCGGTGATGGTCTTCGCCACCGAGCATCGCATTCCTGTGGTCACTCAGGGTGCACGGACCGGGCTTTCGGGTGCCGCCAACGCAGTCGATGGCTGCCTGCTGCTCAATGTCGCCGGGATGGACGAGATCCTCGAGATCGACGCGGTCAACCAGACCTGTCGGGTCCAGCCCGGAGTCATCAATCAGGACCTCAAAACGGCGCTGGCCGAACACGGATTGTCCTATCCTCCCGATCCCGGGTCGGTGGCGATCTCGACGATCGGCGGCAATGTCGCCACCAACGCCGGCGGAATGTGCTGCGTGAAGTACGGGGTGACCAAGGATTACGTGCGCGCCATGACCGTGGTGCTCGCCGACGGCACCGTGACGAAGCTGGGGAGACAGACGGCCAAGGGTGTTGCCGGACTGGACCTGGCGGCCCTGTTCGTCGGCTCCGAAGGTACTTTGGGCACCATCGTCGAGGTGACGCTGGCCCTGAAACCGGCACTGCCCTCGCCGATCACCGCAGTCGGAATGTTTCCCGATACTGAGTCCGCCGGTCGTACAGTCACGGAGTTCATGGGGTCAGGGGCCAGCCCGTCGCTGCTCGAACTCCTCGACGGCCCCACAGTGAAGATGGTCAACGCCTACGGTGACTTCGGACTGCCTGACGATGTCGGTGCGCTGCTGCTTGTCCAATCGAATGCCAAGGGCGCCGGAGCTGTTGAGGAGCTCGAAGCCTTCCAGCGCGTCGCCGAAGCCAACGGCAGCAGTGAGGTCTTCGTCTCCGATGACCCGGCCGATTCCGAGATGCTTGTCGCTGCCCGTCGTGCGGTGGGGCCGGCGATGGAGAAGTATGCGCACACGCGTGGTGGGGGAGAGCTCATCGACGATGTCTGCGTGCCGCGTTCGGCTCTCGGGGAGTTCTTCGAGAAGCTGCGCCTCATCGATGCTCGATTCGACGTTGAGGTCGCCACGGCAGGTCACGCCGGCGATGGGAACATGCATCCCTCTGTCGTCTTCGACGCCGGTGATGAGGATCAGGTGTCGCAGGCACAGGAGGCGTTCGCCGCGATCATGCAGCTCGGTCTCGATCTGGGTGGCACGATCACCGGTGAGCATGGAGTCGGGTACCTCAAGCGCGAGTGGTTGAGCAACGAGCTCGATGCCGGGGCACTGCTGATGCATCAGCAGATCAAGGATGCCATTGACCCTGCGGGGATCCTCAATCCGGGGAAGATGCTCGGCTGAGCTCTCTCGCCGAGGCGACGAGACCGGCGATGTCGCCCGGCGTCGTCCGGCAGCAGCCGCCGATGATGCGGGCACCGGAGGACACCCACGATGACAGGGTCGTCGGGTTCGAGTCGAAGGCCGCACCGTCGCGCCATTCCATCGCGGCCGCATCGTAGGTCTCACCCGAATTCGGATAGGCGATGAGCGGAAGGTCCGTGGCACTCGCCAGGGCTTTCAGTGCGGGTGAGACCAACGATGGTCGCACGCAGTTGACGCCCAGTGCGCGGATCATCGGTGAACCGACAACCGCCTCGGCGAGGTCGATCAGGGGTGTCCCGTCGGCCATGTGATGACCATCGGCCAAGGTCACGCTCAACCAGGCAGGAATACCGAACTCTGCGGCCAGGTCCGCGAGCACCCGGGCTTCCGGAAGTGAGGGCTGAGTCTCGATGGCCAGCAGATCGGCACCAGCACTGACCAGGGCCTCGATGCGCGAGCGGTGAAAGTCAGTGAACTCGGCATCGCTCAAGCTGTAGTCGCCGGTGTACTCGGCGCCATTGCCGATAGCGGCCCCGTACGGGCCGACGGAACCGGCGACGAGGGCAGCGCCAGTTCGGGCGGCAACCTCCACGCTGGTCACGATGAGTCCACGCCCCTCCTCGGCGGAGATCGATGCCCGCTCGAAACCCAAGGGCGTCGCCTGATAGCTGGCGGTCGTGACGATTCGGGCACCCGCGCGGATGAAGTCGGCGTGCACCTCTGCGAGCGTGTCAGGGGAATCCCGGAGCAGGGCCGCCGACCACAGCTCATGGCGCAGATCGATTCCGCGGGACTCGAGCGCAGTGCCCAGGCCACCGTCGATGATGATGGGTTCGCCGCTGACTTCCGCGGCCCGGAGCATCTGGATGAAGGTTGTCGACATGCTCCCAGTTAAACTTGTCGGGTGACCCGAATCGAATCCTCCGCAGAATCTGAGACAGCCTCCTCAAACGACGGCGCCGCCGACGCCTCGGCCATCAACGACCGCTCCCGATTCGGGTTCGAGATCGGAACTCGCCTCGACGAGGGTGGGCGCACCGGCGTCATCCACACCCCGCACGGCGACATCGCGACTCCCGCATTCATTCCCGTCGGCACGAAAGCCACGGTCAAGGCCGTGCGCCCCGACGAGGTGGAAGAACTCGGCGGTCAGGCGGTCCTCTCCAACGCCTACCACCTCTACCTGCAGCCAGGGTCCGAGCTCGTCGACGAGGCAGGCGGGCTGGGGAAGTTCATGAACTGGCCCGGCCCGACGTTCACCGACTCGGGCGGATTCCAGGTCATGAGCCTGGGCTCGGGCTTCAAGAAGGTCATCTCGATGGAGTCGACGGGGGAGCAGAACGATGATCTCGTTGCCGTCGGCAAGGAACGCATGTCGAATGTCGACGACGACGGCGTGACCTTCAAATCCCATCTTGACGGCAGCATGCACCGCTTCACCCCCGAGGTCTCCATGCGGGTCCAGCACGAACTGGGCGCCGACATCATGTTCGCCTTCGACGAGCTGACGACGCTGGTCAACACCCGCGGCTACCAGGTGCTGTCCTTGGAGCGCACCCGCCAGTGGGCACTGCGCTGCATCGAGGAGCACAAGCGCCAGACCGAAGCGCGCACGCACCGGCCCTACCAGGCGCTGTTCGGCGTGCTCCAGGGCGCACAGTATGAGGACCTGCGACGCAAGGCCGCGAGCGACCTGGGCGCGATGGACTTCGACGGCTTCGGCATCGGAGGAGCCTTGGAGAAGGAGAACCTCGGCACGATCATCCGCTGGGTGTGCGAGGAGCTGCCGGAGAACAAGCCCCGTCACCTGCTGGGCATCTCGGAGCCCGATGACCTGTTCGAGGCGATCAAGACCGGTGCTGACACCTTCGACTGCGTCTCACCCTCGCGTGTTGCCCGCAATGCGGCCATCTACACGCGCGACGGGCGCTACAACCTCACCGGAGCGAAGTATCGCCGGGACTTCGGCCCGCTTGACCCGGACTGCAAGTGCTACACCTGTGAGAACTACTCGCGGGCCTACCTGCGGCATCTGTACAAGGCGAAGGAGATGCTCTTCTCCACCCTGTGCACGATCCACAACGAGTACTTCGTCGTCAATCTCGTCGCCGAGATCCGTCGGTCCATGGAAGAGGGCCGCTTCTTCGAACTCGAGACCGAGGTGCTCGGCCGCTACTACGCGAAGCAGCGCAGCTAGGCTGCCTTGCCGCCACCGGGCAGTTCGTAGCTGGGTTCGTGCTTCTTCACCAGCTTGATCACCCGATAGGTGACGGGCATGAGGATGACTTCGACGGCGACCTTGTAGACGAAGCCGAAGACGATGTAGTTGATGAAGTCGAGGCCGGGGATAACTCCGGCGAAGGCGATGACGCAGAACAGCAGGGTGTCGACGAACTCACCGACGCCCGTCGAAGTCAGCAGACGGACCCATAGCTTCTGCTCGCCCATCCGCTTCTTCACGGCCACGAGCACATAGGAATTGAGCAGCTGCCCGAAGAAGTATCCGACCAGGGATGCTGCGACGATGCGCGGGTAGAAGCCGAGGACGGCGGCGAACGCGTCCTGGTTCTCATAGCCAGGTCCCGGCGGTGAGATGAGGACGAGCCAGAACACGAAGGTCGCCAGGATCTGCAGCCCGAAGCCGGTGATGACGGCCTTGCGGGCGGCCTTGAAACCGTAGACTTCGCTGATCACGTCGCCGAGGATGTAGGCGATGGGGAACAGGAAGGCACCGCCGTCGGTGACTACTGGGCCGAAGCCGATGACCTTCGTCGCGGAGATGTTGGAGATGATGAGGATCGCCGAGAACACGGCGAGGATCACAGCGTAGTAGCGACCCCTGGAGGAGGCGAAGGCTGCAAATCTGCTCGCAGCGCTCAGCGCATTCGAGCCTTCAGGGCTCGGCTCTTCCGAGCCCTCAGCCTTCGGCACCTTCTTCGACAACAGTGATTTCCTTCCCTCCGGTGATCGCCAGCAGCTGCTCGTATGTCAGCGGCATCACCGAATTCGGTGTGCCGGCGGCAGCCCAGAGAACAGGATAGTCCTTCAGCGCTGTGTCGACATACGTGGGAATCGGCTGCGGGTGTCCACAGGGTGCGACACCGCCGATGACCTGGCCCGTTGCGGTGCGCACCAGATCCTTGTCGGCTCGGTCAAGGGAGTCGGCGCCGATGAGCCCGGCCACATGCTGCGTGTCCACGCGGTGACGCCCGGAGGTCATGATGAGCACCGGCTCCCCGCCGGAGGCGAAGATCAGGCTGTTGGCGATCGCGCCGACCTCGACACCGACCTTCTCCGCCGCCGAGGCTGCCGTGGGCGTGGCATCGGTGAACAGTCTGATCTGCGGCTCGATTCCCTTCCCCTCGAGGACCTTGGCGACTTCAGCATGGTTGCGGTGTTCCTGTGGTTCGACGGCTTCGACCGCGGTGGGCTCTTCGACGGCTTCGGCCGGTTCATCCACCGGCTCCGCCAGTCCGCGGCGGCGCAGCAGCGGCGCCACATCAGGGCGCTTGCCGAAGAACCGTTCGATCGCGCTCATCGGATCGATGGAGAAGCCGGGGGCCAGTATCGCTTCGCGGAACGCATCCCCGGCCTCACGGTTGAGTCCGCCTTGAGCGTCGAACCATTCGCTGACCCAGGCCGCAATGACCTCCGAATAGAGGTAGGAATAATAGCCGGCGGCATAGCCGGAGGCGAAGATGTGGCCGAAGTAGGTGGTGCGATAACGGGGTGGAACGAGAGTGGAGAACCCGGCAGCGGCGAGGACCTCGGATTCGAAGGAGAGGACGTCGGTGATGTGCTCGCCGGCTTCAAGGGAATGCCACGACAGGTCGAGCATGGCCGCGGCGAGATATTCGGTCGTGTCGAATCCCTGCCCGAACTTCTCACTTTCGATGAGGGCTGTGACCAGAGACTCGGGCATCGGCTCGCCCGTGTCGACGTGTTTGGCGTAGTGGGGGAGGACCTGTGGGTGGAAGCGCCACATCTCATTGAGCTGGGATGGGAATTCCACGTAGTCGCGTGGAACGGCGGTGCCGGCTGTCGACGGGTAGGTCGAGTTCGCGAACAGGCCGTGGAGGACGTGGCCGAATTCGTGGAAGAAGGTGTTGAGCTCGGTGGGGTTGAGCAGCGTCGGTCGGCCCTCGCCGGGTTTGGCCAGGTTGAGTGAGAGGGTGACGACGGGCAGGTGTCCGGTCAGTCGTGAACTCGTGACCAACTCGCCCATCCAGGCGCCGCCGCGCTTCGTGTCCCGGGAATACGGGTCGAGGAGGATGAGTCCCAGAGTGCGTTCATTGGCGTCCGTGACCTCGAAGGAGCGAACGTCTTCGTGCCAGCCGATGACTGACTCGCGCGGGGCGAAGGTGATTCCGTAGAGGCCCGTTGCGGCGCGGAAGACGCCCTCATTGAGGACAGTGTCGAACTCGAAGTACTTGGCCACCTCGTCGGCATCGATGCCGAACTCATCCGCCCGGTATCGCGCTAGCTGGTGTTTGACATCCTCGGATGCGACATCATCGAGGCCGTAGCGGTCCTTGACCTGCGCCAGCTCCGCCGCCAGTTGAGCATTGGCCGGGGCGATGAGTGAGGAGACGATGTCCGCGGCCGCATCCGGTCCGCCGGCTGTCTGGTTGTCGACTGCGAATGATGAGTACGAGGGGTATCCCAGCAGTTTCGCCTGCAGCGCTCGCAGCGCAGTGGTGTCGGCGACCTGGGTGCGGGTGTCGCCTTCGCCGCCTCGAGCGCCGCGCGAGGTCGAATTGCCGAGCACCAGTCTGCGGGTCTCAGCGGATTCCAGGGACTCGAGGACGAGTTGCTGAGTGAAGTTGTTCAGTGGCAGCAGATACCCGTCCGTGCCGCGTTCGGCGGCCCGGCTCGCGGCGGCGGAGACCTGGTCCTCGCTCATGCCTGCCAGCTGCTGCGCGTCGCGGAGGTGGACTGCGAGATCCAGGGTGTCCTTCTGCAGTGCACGGGAGAACGACGTCGCCAAGGTCGTGAGTTCGGCCGCGATCGTGCTCATCTGATCCCGCTCCTCTTCGCCGAGGCGGGCTCCTGCACGCACGAACTCTTCGATCGTGAGCTCCTGCTGACGTTTGTCCTCGGGGTTGAGATCGGTGGAGGGGACCTGTTCGATGCGGTGGAAGAGATCGACGTCGAGGAAGATCCGGGTCCGTGCCGCGGACAGGCGATCCCACACCTCGGCGACGGCATCGGCGAGTTCGGGACGGAAATGATTCGACTCCACGGCGCTCACCACGGCCGCGATCCGGGCCATGGGAATGGTCGCGGATTCGAAGCGCACGGTTGTCGACACGAACGTCGGATCGTTCTCATCACCGATGATGTCTTCGACCTCGGACCGCGCGAAGTCGGTGGCCGCCCTGACCGCAGCGATCAGTGATGCTGGAGTGACCGCGGAGAAGTCGGGCAGTGAGAAGTCGCCCTGTGGGTCGAGGAAAGCCTCCCAGACATCGATGCTGTTCGGATCGGAGCTCATCGTCGACGTACCACTTTCTACACGGTTGAAGGATTGTGCCAGGTCTCGCCCTCGATCCTAACGCGTGAACACGCTGAAGCGCATGGTCGCTGGTTACACTTGTCACCATGGGCAAAGGGCAGGGAAAGACGCTGACTCTCCACAGCGCATTCCGGGTCGGCTTCACCGGAACGCTCGGAGTGGGACTCGCATTCGGGCTGATCACGGCCCTGCAGTCCGTGGCGACCGTCATCATCTACATCGGCCTGGCCCTGTTCCTTGCCCTCGGCCTCGAACCGATCGTGCTGTGGCTGGTCGAGCGCAAGCTGCCCCGGTCCCTGTCGGTCGTCCTCGTCGTTCTGGCGTTCATCGCCATCGTCGCCGGGGCCGTGCTGCTCATCGCCCCTGCCGTCATCAGCCAGATCCAGCAGTTCATCGGCGATCTTCCGGACATCGTCGCGAGCCTGGCGGCTACAGGGTGGGTCGCCGACCTCGAACAGAGGTTCACCGGAGCCGTCGATCTCGACAAGATCTTCGCCAACCTCGGCGAGTGGGCATCCGACCCGAAGAACGTGGTGTCGTTGGGCGGCGGGGTCGTGTCCATCGGAGCCGGCATTCTCAGCTTCCTCGCCGGTGTCGTCATCGTCGTCATCCTCACCATCTACTTCGCTGTGACGATGCCGACGATCAAGTCGGCCATGCTCTCCATCGTCGCTGCGAGCTCCCGACCGACCGTCGAATCCGTCACTGAGGAAGTCACCCGATCCATCGGACGCTACGTTCTGGGACAGGTGTCCTTGGGCATCGTCAACGGCGTGTGCTCGGCGATCTTCCTCACCATCATCGGTGCCCCGCTGCCGGCGCTGTTGGCGTTCATCGCGTTCCTCGCCTCGCTCATCCCGCTCGTCGGCCCGATCACCGGTGCGATCATCATCACCGGATCCTGCCTCATGGTCTCACCCGGCCTGGGGATCGCCGTCGGCATCTACTACCTCGTGTACATGCAGGTGGAGGCGTATCTGCTCAGCCCTCGCATCATGAAGACCGCGGTCAATGTGCCCGGTGCGCTCGTCATCATCGCGGCCATCGCCGGCGGCACCCTGGGCGGAGTCCTCGGCGCCGTGGTCGCTGTGCCCGTGGCCGCTTCGGGAATGATCATCATCCGCAAAGTCGTCGTGCCCGCGCAGGATAAGCGGTAGCGGCTAGTCCTGCTCGTCGGTGCTGCTGCGGCGGTTGCGGACGATGAGTCCGATGACATACCTGACAAGGTAGTAGGTCACGAAGTAGGCGACTGCGATGACGACGACGGCCGTCAACAGGTCTCCGTTGCCCATCACAGGCAGGCCGACGAACACCGCGACCGTGAATGCCCCGAGATAGGGAATCAGGCGGAGAACCGGGCTGTCGACGTCGCTCATGTTCGTCAGCGTACCAATTGCCGGTCCCCTCGCCGAGGACGCCCTGCCTGATCATGGTCATGCCGTTGGTATGAGCTCGCGTCGCACCCGGTCAGAGGAAACGACAGTGCGACTCGGGCTCAGCTGCTGAGACGTGACTGTAGTATGGAAAACGGCATGATATGTGGCACACATCACAGATGGGAACAGTCATCATGGCACTCCAGCAGAAACCCACCCTAGTCTCAAAGATCTTCGCCGAATTCCTCGGCACCTTCGTCCTCGTCTTCGGCGGCTGCGGCGCGGCCGTATTCGCAGCAAAGGTCGTCGGTGATGACGGCATCAATATGGGCATCGGATTCCTCGGCGTCGCGCTGGCCTTCGGCCTCACCGTCGTCGTCATGGCCTACGCCGTCGGACATGTCTCCGGTGGACACTTCAATCCCGCAGTGACGTTGGGCTGTGTACTAGCGGGCAGGACCCCGATCAAGGACGCCGTTCCCTACTGGATCACACAGCTGGTCGCCGGAATCGCCGCCGGCGGAGTCGTACTCCTCATCGCTTCGGGCAATCCCGACTATTCGCTTGCGAAGGACGGACTGGCGACGAACGGCTATGGCGAATTCTCCCCGAACGGATTCTCCTTGGTCAGCGTCCTCGTCGCCGAGTTCGTCCTCACCGCCATCTTCCTCTACGTCATCCTCGGGTCGACCGACGACAGGTCCCCGGTCGGAATGGCTCCTCTGGCGATCGGCCTCTCACTCACACTCATCCACCTCGTGGCCATTCCGGTGTCGAACACCTCGGTCAATCCGGCACGTTCCTTCGGTGTCGCGGTATTCGCCGGTGGAGACGCGCTCGGTCAGGTGTGGGTGTTCTTCCTCGCACCGCTCGCTGGTGCCGCCGTGGCCGGACTCACCTATAACCTGCTGTTCCCGAAGGCTGCCGAAGTTCCGATCACCGAGGGCGGATGACGCTGCCACCCTGGCCCGCGGAGGCACTGGTCTCTGGGCAGGTTCTGCTGCGAGCAGTGGACGCGCGGGACGTCGCAATGGCTCGGCAGCTGTCGACCGATCCCTATGTGCCGCAGACGGGTTCACTGCCAGGAGACGCCACCATGCAGGAAGCCAGTGACTGGGTCGAACGCCAGCAGGGTCGTCATGCAGAGGGAGCTGGCTTCTCCTTCACGATTGCGCGTCGAACCGATGATTTCGCGATCGGTCACTGCGGTCTCTGGCTGAAGGAACTCAACGAGGGGCGGGCGAGCGCCGGATATGCCCTTGCGCCGTCCGAGCGCGGGTGCGGCTACGCGGCCGAGGCGCTCGCGGCCCTGACCGAGTTCGGGTGGACTGTTCGGGGAGTACAGCGGATCGACCTGTTCATCGAACCGTGGAACATCGCATCGATTCGCACCGCCGAGCGAACTGGCTATGTTCGGGAGGAACTCCTGGTCAGCCGTCAGCTGGTCGGCGGCGAACGTCGCGACATGATCCTGTATTCCTCGGTACGGCGGGGGCACTCCACGAGGTGACCCACCCCATGACCGACTTGCTCGATATGGACTACCCATTCACCGGCCGATGGCTGGTCCAGAACAGTCCCGCCGACCGGGTGCCGAGTCACGGCACGACCCTCTTCGCGACCTCATACGCAATCGACTTCGTGCCGGTCGATGGCTCTGGGAGATCGGCGCCCTTCACCTTCGACTCCCTCCTCCGTCCGGAACCTCCGGAGAACTTTGTCGGCTTCGGCCGTCCGGTGCTCTCTCCGGTCGCAGGAACTGTCGTGGCTTCTCATGACACGGAGCGCGATCATCTCTCGTACCGCGGTGTCCCCTCGATCGGATACTCGCTGACACAGGCCCGCCGTGTCGGCGCGGGCTGGCTTGCCCTCGCCGGCAATCACGTCATGGTCAGATGCCTCGGCGGTATAGTCTCGCTCTGCCATCTCCAGCATCGCAGCACACGGGTTCGGGTGGGACAGCACGTAGAGGTCGGCGAGGAGATCGGCCGGTGTGGAAACTCCGGCAACAGCACCCAACCGCACCTGCATGTCCAAGCGATCGACCGTGTCGACATTGAGCACGTAGTGGCTGCGCGCCTTGCGTTCAGAGGCGCCTTGCTGTCGAACGGTTCGATCATCTCGGGAAGAACGCCCGTATGAGAACCCTGCGACCAACAGGCCTTCTATAGGTTTCAAACAATGATCGGTACAGCTTGATCGTGGTCACCGTCTCCGCCTCTGAGCACGACCGACTGATCTGAATCATGCTTGCGGCTTGCTGCCAGACACTGAAGAACGTGCCTACGGTCGACAAGAATCCGGATTGGGGCTTCGACAGATCGCTGGTGATCACAGCGCCGGCTGCCCATGTCTGGCCGCACGTGGCAGACCCGATTCGATTGAGCGGATGGTGGTCTCCGCCGCCGACAGTGCAGATCGACTTCGAACCACGAGTCGGCAGCCCCTACGAGGAGCACTACAGCGACCGTGCCTACGAGTATGTGCTCGCTGGTGAGATCACTGTCTTCGACGAGCGGCGCTGCATCGCGATCCTTCGTTGGACGAATGGGCGCTTCGGCCGATCCGACAGTGTCGAGATCACGCTGCAACCTCATGGCGAGGAGACGAGGGTGACCATCGTGCATTGCTTTGACGACATTCCAATCGAACGCCGAGGCGAAGCGCGGGACTTCTTCGCCGACGGGTGGGACTTCAGCCTCGAACTCCTCCGGCGAAATATACTCAGAATCGATGAGAACCAGCGTTATCGTCTGTCGTACCTGGTGCCGAACGCATCCCGTATGAGAACGGCGAACATCTCCGTCATACGGACAGCGACACTCGCATGCTCAGCGATCAGGTCGGCACCCTTTCCACCGAGGGCTGCGCGAACCGGCTTCAGCGCTGAGGCTGCCGGATCAGCTGCTGCAGCACGCAGCAGCTCCAACCGCCTGGACCTGGAGGTGTAACCGAGTTCGAACAGCGTCCAGTGAAAGAGGTGCATGAGGCCGGTGTCACGGTCGAAGCCGCGATGAGTGGACAGCGATGACTCCTCGTCCGCGGTGAGCTCGAAATTGCGGTGGAGCGAGAGTCCGAAATCCGTGAAGATCAGTCTGCCGTCGTGGATGAGGATATTTCCCGGATGCACGTCGAAGTGGTGGAATCCCTGCTTCTCCATCCACGCCGTGGCATCGATGATCTGGCCCACGGCCTCAGCGAACACGGTCGATCCGCTGCCTTCGGCCACGCTTCGGCGCACACAGGACCCCAAGGTCTCAGGCACATGTTCAAGGAAGAGCACCACACTTGTGGGCGCGGACGACATCTCGGCGAGCTTCGTCTCAACGTGCGGCCACGAGGTGCCCCATCGGTGCTTCGGTCCGTCTCCGTCGAATTCGCTGAGGTCGGATTCGCACGGAAGATCGACGACTCTCCACCCGAGCAGAAGCGGAAAGAAGTCTGCCTCCCCGGAGCGGACCCAATCGGAGGTGAGCGTGTGTGCTGCCAGCTCGCGCCCGACACCATGCGCCGGGCTCCCGATCCCGTAGTGGCTGACAAACGGCAGTCCAGCGTGATTGCGGGTGGCGGTCGGATCCGACGCTTCGCTGTGTGTGAGTGGAAGCTGCTTGATGAAGACAGGAGCTCCATTGATCTCAGCAGTTCTCGTGGTTCCACCGATGCCGACCCCTACTGTCTCGGCGGCGTCGACGAGCGCACATACCTGTGAATCATCGAGTCTGTGGATCTCGGCAGAGATTCTACGGGCACTTTCCGCGCGCGCAGTCATGACATTACGCTGAGGCAGATTATGTTTCCGGGTGATCTCTCGCCTGCTCTTGTGAAGAGAGCAGAGCGCGATTCGCAATCAGCAGGAGAGAACGGTCGGGCATGCATGGAGTCATTCTCTCAACTTCACCTCGAAATCGTGCACGTTCACCTCGAAATCGTGCAGGCTATTGTTCGCAGACTCTCTCCACCCTAAGGTGAGAGGACACGGACACATCCGCTCCGCGCAGTCGACCACGACCATGCACTGCACGCGAAAAAATGCGTGCGATGCGAGCGGATGGACTCACACGAAGGAGTGTCATGGCAGTCTACTCAGCACCCGGTACCGAAGGTTCGCTCGTCACGTTCAAGTCGCGCTACGAGAACTACATCGGAGGCGAGTGGGTGCCGCCGAAGAACGGCGACTACTTCGACAACATCACTCCCGTCACCGGACAGGCATTCACAGAGATCCCCAGCTCCACCGCCGACGACATCGAAACCGCCCTCGATGCGGCCTGGGCAGCAGCACCTGCTTGGGGGAAGACCTCGGTGACCGAGCGCTCGAACATCCTCCTCAAGATCGCTGATCGCATGGAAGAGAATCTTGAGATGCTCGCGGTCGCAGAGACCTGGGACAACGGCAAGGGCATCCGCGAACCACTGGCCGCCGACATCCCACTGGCCATCGACCACTTCCGCTACTTCGCTGCAGCGATCCGGGCCCAAGAAGGCGGCCTGTCGCAGATCGACGACGACACCGTTGCCTATCACTTCCACGAACCGCTCGGCGTCGTCGGACAGATCATCCCGTGGAACTTCCCCATACTCATGGCCACGTGGAAGCTGGCACCGGCGCTCGCCGCAGGCAACTGCGTCGTCCTCAAGCCCGCCGAGCAGACTCCGGCCTCGATCCTCATCCTGGCTGAACTCGTTGGCGATCTGCTGCCACCCGGTGTCCTCAACATCGTCAACGGCTTCGGAGTCGAGGCAGGCAAACCTCTGGCCTCGAACAAGCGGATCAAGAAGATCGCGTTCACCGGTGAGACCACGACCGGTCGTCTGATCATGCAGTACGCCTCGCAGAACATCATCCCGGTCACCCTGGAGCTCGGCGGCAAGTCACCGAACATCTTCTTCGAAGACGTCCTCGCCGCCGACGACAGCTACCGCGACAAGGCGCTCGAAGGCTTCGCGATGTTCGCACTCAATCAGGGCGAAGTCTGTACCTGCCCGTCTCGCGCTCTCGTCCAGGAGTCGATCTTCGATGACTTCGTCGCCGCTGGTGTCGAGCGTGTGCGAGCGATCAAGCAGGGCAATCCACTCGACACCGATACCCAGGTGGGCGCGCAGGCCTCTAATGATCAGTACGAGAAGATCATGTCGTACCTGCAGATCGGCAAGGACGAAGGTGCTGAGGTGCTCATCGGCGGTGACAAGGCCGAACTCGAAGGAGATCTCTCAGGCGGCTTCTACGTCCAGCCCACCATCTTCAAGGGCTCGAACAACATGCGGATCTTCCAAGAGGAGATCTTCGGTCCTGTCGTAGCGCTGACCTCGTTCAAGGACTACGACGACGCCATCACCACCGCCAACGACACGCTCTACGGTCTGGGGGCCGGCGTCTGGGCCCGCACCGGCAACATCGCCTACCGTGCCGGCCGTGACATCCAGGCAGGCCGCGTCTGGGTGAACAACTATCACGCCTATCCGGCACATGCCGCGTTCGGCGGATACAAATCATCGGGAATCGGCCGAGAGAACCACCTGATGATGCTCGACCACTACCAGCAGACGAAGAACCTGCTGGTCAGCTACTCGGAGAACGCACAAGGATTTTTCTGATGAGTGAATCGACACAGACAGCAGCACTGGAATCCACTCCCACCATCGGCGGGGAGGAGAAGTCCCGAGTGGCCATGACACAGGCCGCCGTCGACCTCCTCGGCGAACTGGTCGCCAAACACGGTCAACTGATGTTCCATCAGTCGGGTGGCTGCTGCGACGGGTCCTCGCCGATGTGCTTCCCGGAAGGCGACTTCCTCACCTCCGAGGCGGACGTCCTGCTCGGACACTTCGAACTGCCCATCGACGACAGCGAGAAGTCCGGCATCGACTTCTGGATGTCGGTCGAGCAGTTCGAATACTGGAAGCACACGCATCTGACGGTCGATGTGGTGCCCGGACGGGGAAGCGGCTTCAGCGTCGAGTCACCGACGGGCAATCGCTTCATCATCCGGTCGACGCTCATGGACGTCGGCTGACGCCAGTCAGGTCGCCTGACGCCTCTCCTCTGCGCCGAGGTGGCGCTTCGGTGCCGCTCGGATGTGAGCTCGTTCTCCCTGCTTGCCGACGAGGCTGAGGAATTCGACCGGTCCTGAGCTGGTGGCGCCGAACCAGTGCGGAGTG
This sequence comes from Brevibacterium sp. RIT 803, assembly GCF_016892625.1. Taxonomy (GTDB): domain Bacteria; phylum Actinomycetota; class Actinomycetes; order Actinomycetales; family Brevibacteriaceae; genus Brevibacterium. The sequence goes on along the minus strand of NZ_JAFEMW010000004.1, from coordinate 320,655 downwards.
CGAGTGTCGAACTCGGCGGCTTCGCCCGGTTCGAGGATGAGGTCGTGTTCGCCCAGGACGAGTCGGAGTCTGCCGTTGAGGACGAACGCCCAGTCATAGCCGTCATGGGTGCGCAGCTCAGGCACTGCCTCGTCGTCCCCGGCGGGAAGGATGAACTTGTAGGCCTGGATGCCCCCGGCCCGACGGGTCAGAGGCAGGATCGTCCGACCGTCACCACTGGTGATCGGACGCAGATTGATGCGCGGATCCCCGGTCGGTGGAGCATCGACGAGCTCGTCGAGAGTGGCACCGAATGCGCGCGCCAAGGGCAGAAGCTGTTCGAGGCTGGGGCGGCGGTGACCAGCCTCGAGCCGGGAGAGTGTGCTGATCGAGATGCCGGTCTCTTCGGAAAGATCGGTGAGAGTGATGTCGCGGCGCTGTCGCAGCTGCTTCAAGCGTGGTCCGACAGCATCGAGGGTGCGGTCCATAAGTTCGTCCATGCTCACGAGTTTGCCATTTGGCAAACTCATTTGCAATGGCGAGTTGTGCTTGTCACCATCGAAGTAGTGGAACGTCGCAGAGGCAGTTCCTGATCTTTTGGGAGGACGAGAGCATGGCAGGGAATATGAGCGCAATCCGAGACGTCGTGATCGTGGGAGCGGGAGCAGCAGGCCTCAGTGCGGCACTGACATCGGCCCGCGCACGCCGGAGTGTGACCGTGATCGACGCGGGTCAACCGCGCAACGCGCCCGCGGACGGCGTGCACGGGCTGTTGGGCCACGAAGGCATCAGCCCTCAGGAGCTGCTGACACGAGGACGAGAAGAGGTGCTCGGCTACGGAGGGGAGATCATCGACGATGAAGTCGTTGCCGTCAGCGGTGCTGTAGACGGTTTCACGCTCACCCTGCGCAACGGGAACGCCGTCGAAGGCAGGCGCCTGCTCATTGCGACCGGATTGGTCGACGAGCTGCCTGAGATCCCGGGAGTCCGCGAGCAGTGGGGCCATGGCGTGCTCCATTGCCCGTACTGCCATGGGTGGGAAGTTCGAGATGGCCGCATCGCAGTCCTCGTCACCGCCCCCATGGCCGTGCACAAGGCATTCATGTTCCGCCAGTGGAGTGATCAGGTGGTGCTCTTCGCCGGAGACTACGAGCTGAGCGAAGAGGAGCAGATCAAGCTGCAGGCACTCGACATCCCAGTGATCGAAGGCGGCATCGAGGGCCTCGAGATCATCGACGACACACTCACCGGTGTACGCCTGAACGATGGGCAGGTCGTTGCTGTGGACGCGGCGGTCGTGGCCACACCGATGGTCGCGCGCAGCGAACTGTTCGCGGGCATCGGTCTCGAACCCACGCCACATCCAGCAGGAGCTTTCATCGAAACCGAATCATTCGGACTGACCTCCGTCCCGGGCGTCTGGGTTGCCGGCAACGCCACCGACATCGGAGCACAGGTCAGCGGTGCGGCGGCAGCCGGAGCGCTCGCTGCCCAGCACATCAACACCGATCTCATCTTCAAGGACCTCGACCGTGCAGTGGCAGAGCTGAACGACGAGCCGGCCGGGAAGGCAAGCTGATGACTCACTCATTCGATAAGAACTACTGGGATGACATCTGGGACGGCGAACGAGCCCCCATGATGAGTTCAGGCGTTCCGAATCCCCACCTGATCCACGAGATCGGTGAGCTCGAACCCGGGACTGCCCTCGATGCAGGCTGCGGTGCCGGAGCAGAAGCCATCTGGTTGGCGGACAAGGGGTGGGATGTCACCGGCGCCGACGTCGCTGACTCTGCGCTGAACTATGCCGAAGATCGTGCGGCCGCTGCCGGGATGGCCGGACGAATCGCATGGGTCCAGGCCGACCTGTCCGTCTGGGAACCGGAGACGCAGTTTGATCTGGTCACCACCCACTATGCGCATCCTGCGATGGGGCAGCTGGACTTCTACGACCGCATCGCCTCCTGGGTGGCACCCGGCGGAACCCTGCTCATCGTCGGCCACCTCCACCGCGGCCATGGCGAATCTCATCCACCTGCAGAAGCCTCAGCCACCGCCGCCTCCATCACGGATCGTCTCGATCCAACTGTCTGGACTGTCGTCACCGCCGAGGAGTCACAACGGACGTTGGTCGGACCTGGAGGCCGCACGATCACCGTCGACGACGTTGTGGTGAAGGCTGGCCGCGGCCGTTGAGCCGGGTCACTTTCCGGGCGCCAGCACCTCCGGCTCTCCCAGTGAGAGCATGAGCCGGTTAGCCCAGTTGAAGAAGGCCGCGCAGTTGAGGACGTCGACGATGTCCCCGTCCTCGAGACCGGCCTCGCGCAGTGCGTCCACATGCACCGGGCCGAACGCCTGAGGCGTGAGGGTGAGCGCCGCGGAGGCGTTGACGACAGCGTCCCAGACCGGGTCGCCGAGGTTCGACGGTGTGTGAATGCCAGTATCCAGCAGCGACTGCACCAGGTCGCGGCGCCCGGATTCCTCCGTGGCCCGGTCCGAGTGGATCGAGGCGCAGAACAGGCACCCGTTGAGACGTGAGGCCACGGTCGCGGCAAGCTCGCGTTCGGCCCGGCCGATTCCGTCGGTGGTGTTGAAGAAGATGTCGAGGTCGGTCAGCGTCCGGGCCCGCAGAGCCGCAGGATCCCTGGCCAGCAAACGGAAGTAGGGGTTCTTCGCCCGCCCCGCCTCGATCAGAGCCTCGCGCTGGACATCGCTCAGCTCCGCCTCGGCGACGGGCGCGATCCAGGGCACCCACCCCAATCCGGACTGCTGGAACAATGCGGGCCGTTTGAGGTCGGGGTAGGAGCTGACACGATCGCCTACCCGGGACAGAGCTTCGCTGCCTTTCGGCGAGGCAGCCGGCTCCCTCGCCGAGGTGGTCCCGCCGTCATCGTCGACCGCTACCTGAGTCTCGTCAGCGGCGGGGGCCAGGGCCGCGGCCGGGGCGTGGATCAGTGCCGTCAGTCCGGTGCTGATGCGGATCTGGAAGTTGAGGAACGATACAAGCTGCGCGAGAGTGACGATCGAATCCTCGTCCCATCCGGAATCGAGGAGCAGTGCCATATGTTCGGGACGAGAATCACGCGGATGCAGGACCAGGAGATGAGCGAATTCGAGCCCGGCGGCCAGCTGCGGACCAAGCACTTCGGTGGACTTCTTCTCCACCGACAACCATGGTCCGACGACGTTCTCGTCAGCGAGTGCAGCGGATTCGAAGATTCCGTAGGGACCGTGCCCGGATGGCCGGGAGTCGAGTTCGAGCAGAGCCTCGTCGAGGAGTTCGGCAATCGCCCAGGAGGCGACCTCGTCCTCGTCGCGAAGGAGGTCGCGGTAGAACTCCTCGGCGGCGGGAGATCCCAGCAGCCCGGCGGTGAAGGCGGCGACGGCGTAGCGATCTCGCTGGGAGAACCCCTCGGCCTCGGCAGGTTCCAGGAGAGCTTCGAAGCTGAGCTGCGCATTCTCCTTGGCCTGTGCGCGGTGATCGCGGAGAGCATCGAGGGGATCCTGCGCGGCGATTCCCGCAAGGGCGTTGATGATGTCGGTCATGTCAGGCCGCCTGTTCTGTCGTCAATGTCAGTCCCAGAGCCGGTGCCACCTCGGTGGCCAGCAGCTCGATGGATCGCAGGGTGGTCTCATTCGTCGCGGGCACCGAGTGCACCTGGAAGCTGACGTCGGTGGCCTGTGAGAGGACACGGTCTGTCGAGAGGCGTTCGATGACCTGCTCGGGGGTGCCCAGGAACGTATCCGTGGCGACGAGCAGCTCCTCGAGGCTCAAGCCGGAGGTGTCGTAGCCGACGAGGCGGTCTGCTTCGGAGCGCAGCGCCGGTTCCGTCAGCGCACGCAGCGCCGGCAGATCCTTGGTCTCGGCGACGACGGCCGTGCGGGAGGCGAGGATGCGTGGCTCGATCCCTGCCGGCAGGTTCGACAGATAGGTGTCGATGACCGGCAGCTGCACTTCGTCGAGGGGCGCCCCCGGATTGTCCTGTGCACGGGGCTGCGTGCGAGAGAGCATGAGGCCATCGCCCGCGGCACCGGCCGCTCCGGCACCGCCGGAGGAGAATGTGGCCTGCCAGAGACGTTCGGAGAGTCCGCGACCGTCAGATCGGCCGGAGGTCTGCGGATAGAGGGTATGGCCGGTCTCCAGCGATTTCCCTGCCAGCAGAGTCTTCAGCGCGGCGAGGTTGTCGGCGAAGACTTCGCGGCGAACATCGAAACTGGTGCCGAAGGCCGGGAACGACTTGGGGTTTCCGCCCGAACCGAGTCCGATCTCAAGGCGCCCGCCGGAGAGCACATCAGTGACTGCGACGTCTTCGGCCACCCGCACACCGTTCTCCATCGGCAGGGTGATGATCGCCGTGCCCAGTCGAATCCGAGACGTCTGCGCCGCAGCATGGGCGAGGAACACGAGCGGGGAGGGAAGCCCACCCTCGGCCGCGGAGAAGTGGTGCTGGGCGACCCAGGCCGAATCGAAGCCGTGGGTCTCCGCCGCCTGGATCTGTTCGAGCGCGAACCGGTAGCGCTGATCAGCCGGAGCGTCCTCGAGCAGACGTGTGAAGAATCCGAGCCGGGGCCCGGAGGAATTGTTCGTCATCGTGGTGGTCTCATCTTTCTGCGGCTGCAAGCGGTGTCGGATTCTTCGCGTCCTCGCCGCCGTGGAGCATCACGGGGTGTGGGATCGCGTCGAGGAGGGTGCGAGTGTAGTGAGTCTGCGGGCGGGCGAAGAGGTCCTCCGTCAGTCCGTTCTCCATCAGTCGTCCCTGCGACATCACCGACACCGTATCAGCGATCTGACGCACGACGGCAAGATCGTGGGAGATGAAGACATATGTCAGACCAAGCTCCACTTGCAGCTCGTCGAGGAGGTCCAGAATCTGGGCCTGCACGGTGACGTCGAGGGCAGAGACCGCTTCATCGAAGACGACGAGCTCCGGACCGGCGATGAGCGCTCGGGCGATCGCCACGCGCTGCAGCTGACCGCCGGAGAGTTCCTGCGGCCGCCGATCGAGGAATTCTGCCGGCAGTGACACCCGGTCAAGGGCCTCGGAGACGAGTCCGGGGCGCGAAGTTCTGGTCCCGATGCGGAAATTGCGCAGGGGCTCGGTCAGGATCTGCCGGATCGAGTGCTTCGGATCCAACGCCGAATACGGGTTCTGGTGCACCAGTTGGACTCTGCGCCGGAAGTCTCGACGGCGGATGCGTGCGGCATTGCCTTTCACGAAATCAGCGGTGTCGAAATCGCCGATGCGAATGCGCCCGGACTGCGGGGTGAGGAACCCGGCCAATGCCTTGCCGGTCGTGGTCTTGCCGGACCCGGATTCGCCCACGATGCCGTGTGTGGTCCCGCGTTGAACGCGCAACGAGACGTCGTCGACGCCGATGACCTGATCCTCGTTGCGAGCATAGACCTGAGTCAGTCCCTCGACGGCGACGAAGGCTGCCGACGACGAGTCTGCCTGCGAGTCCTCGGCGGACGCGGTGTGGCGCGCTTTCGTCTTCAGTGCCGGAGCATCGGCGAGAAGTCGGGCGGTGTATTCGGTCTCAGGGCGGGAGAAGATCCGAGCTGCCGGACCGGCCTCGACGACCTGTCCAGACTGCATGACGACGACATCATCGGCGCGTTCCCCGGCGACAGCCAGGTCGTGAGTGATGAAGAGGACGCCCATTCCGCTCTCGGCTCGCAGCCCATCGAGGAGATCGAGGACCTGCTTCTGCACGGTCACGTCAAGCGCCGAGGTCGGCTCATCGGCGATGAGCAGACGCGGACGCAGCGCGATGGCCGATGCGATGAGCACCCGCTGACGCATGCCTCCGGAGAGCTCGTGCGGGAACTGGTCGGCACGCATCTGCGGACGATCGATGCCGACCTTGGCCAGCAGGTCGATGACCTGGGCGCGGGCGGACTTCCGGTCGGCACGCTTGTGGATGCGCAGCGCCTCGGCGACGGATTTCCCGATGGTCTGCAGCGGGTTGAGAGAACTGCCGGGGTCCTGGGGAACATAGCCGATCTGACTGCCGCGGACTCCCCGCCAGGCGCTGGCGCCCAGCGCACCGAGATCGACCTCGCCTAAGCGGATGCGCCCACCTGTGATCTGCGCGGAGTCCGGGAGCAGACCGATGACCGCGTTCGCGGTCGTCGACTTGCCGGACCCGGATTCGCCGACGACCGCGGTCATCGACCCGGCACCAACGGCGAACGAGACGCCGTCGACGGCTGGGGCCGCGAAGTCACCTCGGCGGGAGTAGGCGACACTGAGATCCTGGACGGACAGCAGCGGGGCGCTCTCGGTCATGATGTCGCCTTTCGCAGGGTGTTGCCGATCTGATGGGTGGCCAGGACGATGGCCATGACGACGAAGCCGGGCAGGACGGTCAGCCACCAGGCGGTGGCCACGAAGTTGCGACCCTCGGCGATGATGAGGCCCCATTCAGGTGTCGGCGGGGGAGTGCCGTAGCCCAGGAAGCCCAGCGTCGAGATCTGGAGAATCGCGGATCCGATCTGCAGCACGGCCAGGGACAGGACGGGCGAGATCGAGTTGGGCAGGATGTGGCGGAAGAGGACGGAGAAGAAGGTGCCGCCCGAGCCATAGGCCGCTGCCACGAAGTCGCTTGTGTTGATCCGCACTGCCTCTGACCTCGACAGGCGTGCAAATTGGGCGATGGCCGTGACACCGACGGCGATGGCCGCGTTGATGGTGCCGAAGCCCAAGACGATGACGATCGAGAGGCTGAGCAGGATCGCGGGGATCGAGAGCAGCACGTCGATGAAGCGCATGAGCACATCGTCGAGCCAACCGCGGCGGGTGCCGGCGATGAGCCCGATCGCCGTTCCCACGACAAGGCCGACGCCCACTGCCACGAGCGCGGCCAGCAGGGACTGAGATGCGCCGTAGACGACGCGGGTGAAGGCATCGCGGCCAGTCTGGTCGGTCCCGAACCAATGGTCGAGACTCGGGGCCAGCAGCGCCGGAGTGGTTCCGCCGTCATTGGGATCATGGTGGGTGAACAGCCCCGGGAAGAGTGCCCACAGGACGGCGATGAGCAGGACCAGCCCCGAGAGGATGGTGGCGGGCCCGAGGCTCGCGCGGGTGCGGCTGCGCCGCTTCGATGCCGGACGCGGGGTGCCGGTGCCTGGGGTGCGGGCGAAGGTGTCGATGAGGCTCATGAGTGAGTGTCCTTCTCGTCCCAGTCGAGGTCGACTCCGACGCTGGCAGCGGTCGCCGTCAGCGCTCGGCGAGTGGGTTCGTCGGCAGGCTTCTTCCCAGCCGAGGTGGTCCCGGCCCCGGAGCGCAGGCGCACGTCGATGACGGGATAGAGGAGATCGACGATGAGGTTGATGATCACGTACGTCAGGGTCGCGATGACGACGACGGCCAGGAGGATCGGATTGTCGCGGTGGGTCACGGCCTGGGCAGTGATCTGTCCGATGCCGTTGCGTCCGAACACGGTTTCGGTGACCACGGCTCCGGCGACGAGTTCGCCGAAGACCAGGCCGATGATCGTCAGCCCGGGCAGGATGGCATTGCGGGCGACGGAGTGGACGAGGATCCACAGTTCACTCGCGCCCTTCGCCGAGGTGACTTTGACGAATCCGGAGGCCTTGACATCGGTGATGGAGCGGATGAGGACCTGCGTGATCGGAGCCGACAGCGGAACCGCCACGGTCAGGGTGGGGAGGACGAGCGCCTCGGCGGGGCTGGGGGAGACCACGGAGACGAATCCGAGCTGGAAGGAGAAGATCTGGATGAGCAGGATGCCGAGCCAGAACACGGGAATCGAGATGAACAGGCTGGGCACGGAATCGAGGATCTTCCGCAGCCAGCGAAAAGGCCCGTAGGTGGCCAGCACCGCGATGATCACGGCCAGGACCAAGGCTGAGACGAATCCGGACAGAGCGAGGATCGCCGTCGAGGGCAGGGCCGCGGTGATGATCGTCGACACGGCGGCCCCTGTCTGAACGGAGAACCCGAAGTTGCCGGTGAGGAACCCGCCCAGGCTGAGGAAGTAGCGGCTGACCCAGGATTCATCGGCCCCGGTCTCGGACCGGATCGTGGCGATCTGATCGGCTGAGAGGCCCAGTGCCGGGTCGGCGAACCTGGCGGTGACGCCGTCGCCCGGGATGAGGCTGAGCAGTATGAAGGCCGCGGTGAATGCGAGGAGGAGGACGAGAACAGCCTGCCCCAGGCGCAGGAACAGGTATCGGACGTCGAGGATCATTTCTGACCTGCCAACCATGTGCTGTAGAAGTCGGGGCGGCCCACTGGTTCGGTTGCGAAGCCGTTGACGCGGCGGCGGAAGGCGAAGACTTGGGGCTCTTCGAAGAACGGCAGCACATAGGCGTTCTCAACGAGGTAGTCCTGGACCTTCTCCGCGGCCTTCTGCCGATTCTTCGTCACAGGTTCCGAGGCGAGTTCGTCCAGCAGGCGGTCGACCTCGGGATCGATGCTCTCATCGTCGGCGTCCTCGCGGCCCTTCCCGTTGAGGAAGACATCTCGATTGACCGAGGAGTAGTTCGACCGCAGATTGTCGAAGTCGGCACGGGCGACCATCGAATGGTAGATCTGCACGCGATCGAGATCGAGGGCGTCCAAGGTCTGCTTGGACTGGTCGCCGGGGTTGATGGACAGGCGCACGCCGACGTGGCGCAGCTGCTGCTGGATGAGGGTCTGCACCTCGTTTGACCGTGGCTGCGGCAGCGCGATGTTGACGGCCAGCTCCAGGACCTGGCCGTCCTTGACGCGGAAGCCGGCGGCGTTGCGTTCGGACCAGCCCGCGTCATCGAACAGCCGGTTCGCCTCCTCGGGGTCATGGACCCAGGAGCCGGACTGGTCCTTGTAGCCCATGGCTCCCTTGGCCAAGAGCCCGGTGGCCAACGGGTAGTTGGGGGTGAAGAGCTTGTCGACGATCTCCTGCCGGTCAACGGCGGCGATGATGGCCTGCCTGACCTTGAGGTCGGACAGCAGCTCGTGCCGGAAACGGAAGTTGATGCTGTTGTTGATGCCGTTCGTGGCCTTGGCATAGAGGCTCAGGCCCTGTTCCTTCACCCGAGGTTCGTCAGGGGCCTGGACGTCGCGGACACCGTCGGCCTGCCCGGAGAGCACGGCTCCGATGCGCACCGAGTACTCATTGTTGGCCAGGTAGTCGATGCCGTCGAGGTGGGCTCGGCCTTGGTGGTCGAAGTGCGGTGGCGCCCAGTCGTAGTCCTCACGGACGCGCACGGACAGCTTCGTTCCGATCGTCTCCTCGGTGATGTGGAACGGACCGCAGGTGTGGATCTGTGTGGCACCGCCGGGACCGAATCCCTCAGCGTCGAGTCCCAGCGTCGAATCGGCGAGGAGACCGGCATTCATCGTCGATGTCGCCTGGGCGAATCCGGGAGAAGGGGCGCTGAAGTGGAAGCGGACCCGCTGATCGTCGAGGACCTCGCTGCTCTCATAGTTCGAGATCTGCTCGGAGACCGGGAGAGTGCGGGTCTCGTCTCCGCGTCCGAAGAGGTCGAAGTTCTTCGCCACGTTCTCCGGAGTCAGCGCTGATCCGTCGGAGTAGGTCACGCCGCGGCGGATCGTGAACGTGAATTGGGTGGCATCGCCGTTGATCTCCGGCAGCTGCGTGGCGAGCCAGGGGTGGAGTTCGAGAGTCTCCGGGTCCTGCCACAGCAGACGCGCGGAGATGTTGTTCATGATGCCGCCGTTGGGATAGAACCCGACCGAGGGCGGGTAGAGAAGCGTCCAGGTCTGGGGCTCGAAGTAGGTGAGGACTCCGCCCTGCACCGGGTCGCCGCCCTCGGGCAGCGGAGCATCATCGGTGGGGGTGCAGGCGCTGAGCGTGATGATCGTGCCCAGCCCCAGCCCGAGGCTGAGGAAGTTGCGTCGCCCGTAGGCTCGACTGAGGTTCGCCGAGGTGGCTGGACGGAGGTCCGTCATGGGATGTGGTCCTTTGTGCAGATGAAACCGAGCTTGGGGTCTGGTCAGGTGCTCAACAATTGGAGCTGGTGAGCCTTTTGAGATCTATGTGGATCCGACGCCACAGCATTCGAGCCCCTGGGAGTGTCTGCATATTTTGAGTTAAGCGCATCGGCATGCTGAGCGTCAATCTGATCGCTTAACATTGAGTCATGTCGCTGCCTTCGGAATTCGATCATCTCGTCATTGCCGTGCCCAATCTCGCTGAAAGTGTTGAGCAATATCACAACATACTCGGTGTGGAAGCTATTCCTGGGGGTGCTCATCCGGGCCTGGGTACGGCTAATGCTCTGCTTGGTCTCGAGGGGGTCGGTGCAGGAGTCAGCCGCGATATCTACCTTGAGATCCTCGGCCCCGACCCCGAACAGGATCCAGCGCTCGCGGCTTCGCGTCTGACGGGGATCACCGAGCCCACTGTGCAGCGGTGGGCGATCCACCCGGCCGACTTCGACGGACTCGTCACCTCAGCCGCACGATCAATCGAACCGCACATCGACCTCGGCGAGGTTCACGACATGTCCCGCCGCACCCCTGAGGGCATGCTTCTCGAATGGAGGCTGACGCGGCGGACACCGCTGGCACTGGGTGGAATCCAGCCCTTCCTCATCGATTGGAAGGATTCTCCGCATCCCGCACGGCAGGCGATGCCCGCTGTTCGCCTCGAGCGGTTCTGGGCGACGAGCCCAGATGTGGACACAACATCCAGAGTTCTGCGATCCTTGGGGGCTACCATCGAGGTTGAGGCAGGAGTCACAGAAACCCTGCACGCCACATTGAAAGGTCCCGGTGGATCATGGACGATCTGAGTACGATTCCCGCCAATCTTGACCACCTCATCATCACGGTGCCTGAGCTCGAAGCCGGGGCAGCTGAATTCGAGCGCCTCACCGGAGTCCGCGCGGTCGCCGGCGGAAGTCACCCCGGCCGTGGAACCGCGAACTATCTTGTCGGTCTCGTCCCAGCAGGCTGGGACGCCGGCGCTCATACCTACCTTGAGATTCTGGGTCCGGACGCACAGCAGAAGCCACCGGCAGACGGCATCCTGCCTTTGGATGCGCATCTGGCGCAGGGCCTGACGCTGCAGACCTGGGCGATCCACCCACATGCCTTCCTCGCGAAGGTTGCCGGGGCCAATACCGAAGGGATCGACTTCGGCGAGGTCCGTGACATGTCCCGAGAGACCGCTGACGGCACGCTGCTCGAATGGCGTCTGACTTCTCGGTCTCCGTTGCCGAGCACGGGCACCCAGCCCTTCCTCATCGACTGGGGCGAGTCGACCCACCCCGCCGAGGCGTCCCTGCCGTCGGTGGAGCTCCTCGAGTTCACCATCGAATCCCCAGACGCCGAGGATACCCGTCGTGTCCTCGATGTGCTCGGTGCCGGTGATGCTCAGGTCGTCGAAGGCAAGGAGTACCGGCTGCACGCACGTCTGCGCGGTCCCGGCGGTGTGCTCGAGTTCTGAGCGAAAGTCAGCAGGGATTGCGTGGTGAAACGCTAGACTCGGCAGAGTGTCGCCAACTCCTCGCAACTCACTAGGTCCACTGCACTTGCCTCGATCGTCGTCGGGCGCCTCGCGTCGGCTGAGGGCCTCCTCGGCGGCCGTTGCTGCATCCCTGCTCATCGTGCTCAGTGCCTGCGCGCCGGACTCGGGGCAGGAGGCCAGGTCTGCACCGTCCTCGAGCGAGACGGTCGCGTCCGGTGGGAACTCGGCCTCTGCGCAGCCGAGTGAGTCGACGTCGCCGGCGACGTCTCCGGCGCCCAGCAAGTCCGCTGAGCCCGACGTTGATTCCGCGGGTGCCGCCGGTGTGAGTGAGTCCGACATCGATATGACGGGCAGCGGCGAGTGGGACCGACCGAAGAAGGAGGCCGGACCCAACCGGGATCAGGGCAAGACCTTCAAGGTCGCGCTGCGCGTTGAGGACAATCTGCCGATCGACGTCGACGAGGCTGGCGCCTTCATCATCAAGACGCTCCAGGACGAACGCGGCTGGCAGGATCTGGACGATGTGTCGATTGAAATGGTCGACGAGGGTGAGGATGCGATGATCTCCATCGCCAGCCCCGACACCGTGGACTCGATGTGCCTGCCGCTGCGGACCCTGGGCAAACTCTCCTGCCGCAACGGCAATGACGTCATCCTCAACGCCAAGCGCTGGGTGTCTGCCACCGATGAGTTCGATGACACCACTCAGTATCGCCAGTACCTCATCAACCATGAGGTCGGCCACGCGCTGGGCCACGGCCATGAATCCTGCCCGGGGCCGGGTGAGACCGCTCCGCTCATGCAGCAGCAGACCAAGGGACTGCAAGGCTGTGAGCCCAATGGCTGGCCCTCGAAGGGCTAGTCGGGAAGTCGAGGACGGCACTCGGGAATAAGACCATCGCCTTCATCGTTGATTGAGTCGTACACGCTCAAGTTTCAACAGGAGGTCAGATTGGCCACATTCTTCGGACCCGCGGGTTCCGGCGGCGACTCGTTCGACGAGTTCCTCGCTCGCTTCCTGCAGGGACAGCAGGGTTCACGCCAGGGGCGCAGCGTCGACATCAACAAGCTGCTGAGCAAGCGCAGTCATGAGGTCATCGACAACGCCGCCGACTATGCCAGAGAGCATGGTCAGTCCGAGGTCGATGCGCTCCACATTCTGCGCACTATGGCTGAGAACGAACCGGGCGTCACCGCCATCCGCCAGGCGGGAGCAGACCCCGAACAGGTCGCCCACGCCGTGGAGGAGCGCCTGCCCGCATCATCGAACACGAGGTCCGAGGGTGCGCTCACTCTCACCGGCTCGGGCCAGCGTGCGCTGCTCGACGCCTATCAGGTGGCTCGGGCATTCGGTTCGACCTATGTCGACCCGGAGCACCTGTTCTTCGCCTTCGTGCTCAACCATGAGATGCCTGCCGGTCGCATCCTCGCCCAGGCAGGCGTGACGCAGGAGCGGCTGCAGGCCGGAGCCGAAGCTGCAGAGGCCGGCGATCCGCAAGGCGGTCCCGGAGCAGGCCAGTCGGAAGAGACCATGCTCCAGCGCTTCGGCACGGATCTCACGGCTCTGGCTGCTGATGGTGAGCTCGACCCGGTGATCGGACGAGCTGATGAGATTCAGGAGACGATCGAGATCCTGGCCCGCCGCACCAAGAACAACCCGGTGCTCCTCGGCGAGGCAGGTGTCGGCAAGACCGCGATCGCCGAAGGACTGGCTCAGGCCATCCACAGCGGCGAAATCCCGGCGCAGCTGTCTGGCAAACGGGTCATCGCACTCGATCTGCCGGGAATGCTCGCAGGCACACGCTACCGCGGCGACTTCGAGGAGCGTCTGACAGGTGCACTCGACGAGATCGCCGAAGACGGCGAGATGATCGTCTTCGTCGATGAGCTCCACACCCTCGTCGGTGCCGGCGGCAACGGCGAATCCAACTCGATGGACGCCGGCAACATCCTCAAGCCCAGGCTGGCCCGAGGAGATCTGCACCTGCTCGGTGCGACCACTCTCAAGGAATACCGCACGATCGAGAAGGACACAGCTCTCGAACGTCGATTCCAGCCGGTGCGCGTGGGAGAACCGAACATCGAGGATGCTGTGGCCATCCTCGACGGGCTCAAAGGTCGCTACGCCGAACACCACAATGTGACGTACACACCTGAGGCGATCCGCGCTTCGGTGGAGCTCTCCGACCGCTACATCAACGATCGGTTCCTGCCGGACAAGGCGATCGACCTCATCGATCAGGCGGGAGCTCGTCTGTCGCTGCGTCGTGGTCCCACGATCGATGCCCGCGCTCTGCGGACAGAGATCGAGCGGCTCGAAACCGAGAAGAGCACCGCCATCGGCGAAGAGAACTACGAGCGCGCAGGGGAACTCCGCGACGAGATCATGAGTCTTGGGGAGAAGCTGCATGCAGCCGAGAACTCGGACGAAGCCGCGGCGCAGGCGCAGGCCCACGCCGATCCCGGCGTCGTCGACGCTGACCAGATCGCACAGGTCGTGTCCCGTGCCACGGGAATCCCGGCAGGAAACATGACTCAGGGACAGAAGGCCAAACTGGCTAAACTCGAAGAGGTCCTGCATGGTCGAGTCATCGGCCAGGACGATGCGGTGACCGCAGTGTCCAAGGCCGTTCGCCGGTCACAGATGGGCATGGGGGACCCGAACCGTCCCATCGGCAGCTTCCTCTTCCTGGGTCCCACGGGCGTGGGCAAGACAGAATTGGCCAAGTCTCTGGCCGCGACCCTCTTCGACGACGAGTCGGCGATGATCCGGTTCGATATGAGTGAGTTCGGCGAGCGTCACACCGTATCGCGCCTGGTAGGTTCGCCTCCGGGCTACGTCGGCTACGACGAAGCTGGTCAGCTCACCGAACAGGTCCGGCGGAAGCCGTATTCGGTGATCCTGCTCGACGAGGTCGAGAAGGCCCACCCGGACGCATTCAATCTGCTGCTCCAGGTCCTCGACGACGGTCGTCTGACCGACGGACAGGGGAGAACCGTGGACTTCCGGAACACCGTCGTCATCATGACGAGTAATCTGGGCTCCGAGTTCATGGCCGGCAGCACCCCGCTGGGCTTCAGCTCCACCGATGCGAAGGTCACGGAGAAGGACCTGAGTGCGAAGGTGATGGGCAAGCTCAAGGAAGTCATGCGCCCCGAGTTCCTCAACCGGATCGACGAGACCGTGATGTTCTCTCGGCTCGACCGTGAGCAGCTGCGCGTCATCGTCCGACTCCAGCTGGAGCAGTCGGTGCAGCGTCTGGCACACCAGGACATCAGCCTGAGCGTGTCCGAGGATGCTGTGGAATGGCTGGCCGACGCCGGATACGAACCCGAGTTCGGTGCTCGTCCGCTGCGGCGTGTGATTCAGCGTGAGCTCGACGACCGCATCGCGGAACTTCTCGTCAACGAGGCGGTGTCAGAGGGCGGAACCGTCAGCGCCACCGTTGAAGACGGAGCGCTGCGCGTGATCGCGGGCCCTGCCGAGGTCCCCGTGGCAGCCTGAGTCAGAGCCGCCTGCAGGGTGATCACCTGCACGGCACAGGGCCGGATCGGAAGCGATGTCTTCCGGTCCGGCCCTGTTTCCGTCTCGTGACCGTGCAGCGGTTCGCTCAGGCAGCCGAGCTGCTCTGCGCCTTCGGCAGGGTCTCGTCCTGCTCGTCGACCTTGAAGGCGCGGTTGAGTACGAGACGCTCTGCCAAGGTCCATGCTGTCGTCGTCATGAGATAGAGTGTGGCCGCCAGCGGCACGAACAGGGCGATGACCGCCGTCATGAACGGCAAGAAGCTCAGCATCCTCGTCACGCCTGAGAGGTCCGGCATAGCGGGTCCATCGGAAGTCGAAGCCTGGACCGGCGGCGTCTGCGGCATGTCAGGGGTCAGAAGATGCCGCGACAGGGCGGCGACGACAGTGATGGTCACGACGATGACTGCGAAGACCGCAATGCTGACCACCGTCAGATCCCCGTCTCCCAGGAGACCGACGAAGCCGGCATTGAGGGGGATGCCCAGCAGCGAATGATCGAGGAGTTCATTCGCATGCCCGCCGATCGTGGATTGGATGAAGATGCCGTAGACGGCCATGAGCACCGGCATCTGAGCGAGCACGGGCAGGCAGCCGGCCATCGGGGAGGCCTTCTCCTCCTTGTAGAGCTCCATGATCTTCTGCTGCATGAGATCGGGATTCTTCTTGTGTCGGGTCTGCAGCTCGGAGATCTTCGGCGCCAGTCGACGTCGAGTGATTCCGGCCCTGACCTGTGACAGGCCAACGGGGATGAGGACGGCGCGGACGACGAGTGTCAGCACCACGATGGCCAACGCGGCGCTTGCGCTGCCCGCCAGTGGTTCGAGCAGGGTCGTGAGCCAGGTGACGACCCAATAGGCGGCGTTGACGAGCAGTTCAATGGGTGGAAATTCGTAGATGTTCATGGTGAGGGCCCTCCTGGGCGCCGCCGATGCGCATAAGCATGCAGGCAGCAGTGGTGATGTCGTCATGGGGGTTCATGGACGGAACGACGCATGGCGACACCAGGGGCAGACTCTCAAGGAGCAGACAGGAGTGACGTCAGAGACCGTGCTTCAGAGCAGGGCGATGGAGTCGTCGTTCAGGCGAAGGAGCGAACGACGAAGGAAGGAGCCCTGGCTTGCGCGGTGCCCGGAGTCCCGGGTTCCTCAGGTATGCGGAATTCGCGAACTTCGGTTCGCTCACGTCGCATCCAGGGGCCGTGGGGAGCTAGGGACAGAGACCTGATGAGAGCGTTTGCCGCCCAGGGCGCTACCGGTGACAGCAGTACCGCGCCCAGAAGCACGAGGACGATCAGATGCATGGACGACTGGGGAATGACCGAATCGACATCGGCGCTCAACAGCACCACGATGAACTGAACTGTCATCCACAGGTTCAGCAGCATTCCGGTCGACCTTCCAGTTGAAATCGTCGCTTGATTTTATCACGACGGCACTGTACGTCGTCGGGGAAGGCGGCGCTGTCCGCTCACAGCGGCACACTCCCGCTTGGAGCGGACACACCTTCCCTCCCGGCGAAGCGAGGGCCACAGTGGTGACATGAACACACGAATCGACACCAGAAATCTCCCCAGCCCGCCGAGGTGGGGCGACCAGGAGGACGCCCCCACACCGACGCTCATCCCCGAATCCCAGAGAATGCTCTACGCCTATCGCTCGGTCGTCTTCAACGGGGAGCTGCGTGATGAGAACGGCATGGAGATCATCTCCCGCCTCGTCCTCCTCTCCGCAGAGGATCCTCACAGCGACATCCACCTGTGGATCAACTCGCCCGGCGGGTCGGTGCCGATGATGCACGCGATCGCCGACACGATCGAAACTCTGCCCAATGATGTGGTCACGGTGGCGTTCGGGTGGGCCGCCTCGGCGGGGCAGTTCGTGCTCATGATGGGCACGCCCGGCAGGCGACTCGCCCTGCCCCACGCCAGGATCCTCCTGCACCAGGGGTCTTCGGGCATCGGGGGTGCCGCCGCCGACATCGAACTGCAGTCCGGGGATCTGCGCAACGTCCGCGACTCGGTCCTGCACCGCATCGCCGAGGCGACGGGGAAGACCTATGAGCGCATCTTCGAGGATTCCCTGCGTGATCGATGGTTCACCGCCGAGCAGGCGCTCGACTACGGGCTCATCGACCGCGTCGTCGACTCCCCAGCCGATCTGCGCGGCGGTATCGGTGCGCCATGAGCCAGTACACGATTCCGAATGTCGTTGACCGCTCAGGTGGCGGGGAGAAGATCGTCGATGTGTATTCCCACCTCCTCGGCAACCGCATCATCTACCTGGGTGTGCCGATCGACGACGGGGTGGCCAACACCGTCATCGCGCAGCTGCTCCACCTCGAGGCCAGCAGCCGCGAACTTCCGATCCAGTTGTACATCAACTCACCGGGCGGATCGCTGACGGCCATGACCGCCATCTACGATGCGATGCACCACATCGGGGCACCGGTGGCGACTATCTGTGTGGGGCAGGCGGCCGCTGATGCCGCAGTGCTCCTGGCAGCCGGAGAACCCGGTCAGCGTTCGATGCTCGGACATGCTCGAGCGGTGCTGCGCCAACCCCATGCCGAGGGTGCACGCGGAGCAATCCCCGATCTCATCGTCGCTGCCGACGAGATCGCCCGGCAACGACGTGAGGTCGAGCAGATGCTGGCGCAGGGGACCGGGCGCAGCGTGGAGCAGATCCATGCCGACCTCGACCGGGACCTCGTCCTCGATGCGCAGGCGGCCCGGGACTTCGGCCTCGTCGACCAGATCCTCTGAGGTGTTCCCGGGCAGCCGTACTCCGCGGGAAGTCCAGTCGGATACTCCCGTGGTACGACGCCGAATCCGGCAACAGTGACTACGATCGGAGGATGAGCCGATCCAGGCGTGCCCCCGCTGAGGCGAGCGACCCCGATTTCGATCGTCGTGTCCGACCTCGACTGCGCCTGGTTGCACTCAGCGTCCTGACCCTGCTGCTGCAGCTGCCCGTCGCCGTGTTCATGGCCACGTATGGGGGTGCCGATGCTCTGGGCGGCGGTGTGCGCATCGCAGTGGCCCTGCTGTCCCCAGTGATCTTCCTGTTGTGCGCACGCTGGCCGGGCCCGAGAGTCGCGATCATCGCCGGGCTGACGCTGGTCGACATCGTCGTGTGGGCCGTACTGGCACGATCCAGCCTTTCCGGTGTGTGGGCCCACGGTCCACGCAATCGTCCCTGGTCAGGGGAGGGCCCGGACGGAACGTGGGAGCAGGGGCTCACCGGACCTGAGATGACACCGTTCTATGCGGCGTTCCTCTTCGCTCTCGTCGTGGCCATGGTCCGAGGCCATCAGATCTGGGCCATCGCCTCGGCCACGAGTGTCTGGTTGGGCGCCCTGCTGCTCGGCTCCTTCCTCGACGTCGACTGGTCGGTGGGGCGTGTGGCCTCCGCGACGATCGGTCTGCTCATTGCTCTGAGCATCGGAGCCTTCGCCCGACGCAGGCGCGAGCGCCGGAGGATTGCGGCCGAGGAAGCGCAGGCCCGACACCACGAGGTGATTGAGGCCGAAAGGCTGCGCATCGCCAGAGACCTGCACGATGTGCTGGGCCATTCGCTGTCTCAGATCAACGTGCAGGCTGGTGTGGGCGAACATCTCATCGACCGCGACCCTGAGCAGGCCAGACGCGCGCTCGCCGCGATCAAGGAGCTGAGCCGAACGGGACTCAACGAGGTCCGCTCCGTGCTCCACACGATGCGCTCGGACGCCGCCGAGCCCGGCTCGGTCAGCATCGGCGAAGGCACAGTCGGCGAAGGGAGGGCCAAGCCGCTGGCTCCAGTGCCTGGACTCGACGATCTGCCGGCACTCATCGTGGCGATGACGGGGCGACCATCCATCCACCTCGATGACAGGCGCGAACTCAGAGCCGACGGCACTCGAGAGAACCCCGGCAGTGCGACCGATGCGGCTGCCTACCGGATCGTGCAGGAGGCGCTGACGAATGTGGTCCGCCACGCTCACGCCACTCAGGCGCACGTCAGAGTTTCCCGTGACGGCGAGTACCTGCACATCGAGATCGGCGACGATGGCCACGGAACCGACGAAGCAGGCCTCGGGCGAAACGACGACTCGGGCACCGGAATCATTGGGATGCGGGAGCGGACCAAGCTCCTCGACGGAACCTTCGAGATCACCTCGGCAGGCGGGGAGGGCACGCACATCAGCGTCCAGCTGCCCTGGACCAGCAGACACGGACGATCGGATCGGCAGGCTCAGGTATGAGCGATATCTCGGTGGCGATCGCCGATGACCACCAGCTGGTCCGCGCCGGCTTCGCCTCGCTGTTGGACGCGGAACCGGGCATCAGCGTGCGCGTGCAGGCCTCCGGTGGGGAAGAGTTGCTGGAGAAGCTGGCAGCGACGCCGGTCGACGTCGTGCTCATGGACATCCGGATGCCAGGCGGTGACGGACTGTGGGCTACCGAGGCGATCGCAGCCGATCCAGGCCTCGGCCACGTGCGGGTCGTGCTGGTGACGACCTTCGGCCTCGACGAGTACATCGTGCGCGCGGTCAGGGCAGGTGCCAGCGGATTCCTGCTCAAGGACACTGAGCCGGTCGACCTGATCAGAGCGGTGCGTGTCGTTGCCGAGGGTGAGGCGCTGCTCTCGCCCGAGGTGACCAGATACCTCTTGTCGAGGATGTCCCTGGGCCTGCGGGCGGAGCCGGCAAAGCATCTCGACGTGCTGACACAGCGAGAACGCGAGGTCCTCACCCTTGTCGGCCAGGGGCTGTCGAACGACGAGATCGCCGGCCGGCTGGTCCTCTCCCCGCTGACGGCGAAGACTCATGTCTCGCGCATCATGACCAAAACTGCCGTACGAGACAGGGTCCATCTGGTCGTGCTCGCCTATGAATCCGGGTTGGTCTCCCCGGGGTGGATGCGCGACCAGTAGAAGCTCATCCCCAGCGAGTACTCGAAGTGACTCCCGGTGGGGGATTCGCCGTGGCGCCCGCCGGCGAAGGATGGATGCCATATCCACGAGCGACGTGGATTCCTGACAAGGAGGCATCATGCACATGGAACACGGACCCGCGGCCTGGCCGCTCTTCTTCCTCATCCCGATCTTCTGGGTGCTCATCATCGGATTGGTCGTCACCCTCATCGTCACGCTCAACCGGCGTCGCTGGCGCCAAGCAGGGGGACCACCCTGGGCAGATGCTCAGGGCCGTTTCGGATCGACGAAGAACGCGGAGGCGACCCTGTCTGAGCGGTTCGCCCAAGGCGATATCGACGAGGCCGAGTATCGGGCACGGCTCGAAGTGCTGAGAACCAACCAGCTCGATTCCGGGACGAGTTGAGCCGATGAACTGAGCTGACCGGTCTGTGGGATCAGGCGACGAGTGAGAGCTGCGCCCGCCCACCGCTGAGCGGGACTGAGTGCCCGTTGACTGCGAACGCGGGCGCAGCTCTCGTCATGGACGACGCAGCGAGAACGAGGACCTGAGGGAGTGCGAGGCCGAGAACCACGGCGATCGCCTCGATGACCTCCGACGATGGATCCTTGAGGCCGCGCTCGACCTCTGACAGGTATTGGGTTGACACTCCCGAGCGTCGCGACACCTGTGCCAAGGTCAGGGCCAGCTCGGTGCGCCGCAGCCGCAGCACCCGTCCGAGAGTCTCGCGCCACAGCAGTGCCGGGGCCTGATCACCTTGTCCGTCCGTGACTCGAAGTGGTTCCATGATGCGATCCTAGGAGCGTTCGGCTGCAGTGGCACGGGTTTCTGCTCTGAGCAGACGAATTGCCGCTGAGCCAGTCGAGTTGCACCGACACCACAAGGTTAAGTTAGGCTGTCCTATGTTCATGTCGAGGGGTCGACCGCGATCCCCACAGTCGAAAGGGCAGGAATGTCAGCTCATCTCTCTCGCCGGGCCATGGCCATAGGCACCATCGTCACACTCGCCTTCAGCGCGAGCGCCTGCAGCCAGGGACCGGCGGATGCGGAGAAGTCGGCCTCAAGCGACTTCCAGACCGTCACGATCGAACATGCGCTGGGCAAGGCCGTCATCGAGGCCGAACCGAAGCGCGTCGTGACCCTCGGCCAGGGTTCGACCGAGACAGCCATTGCTTTGGGCAAGACCCCCGTCGGCATGGAGGAATACGCCTGGGGCAGCGATGACACCGGCTATATGCCGTGGATCCATGAGGCGGTGAAGGAGAAGGGGGACAAGCTTCCCACACAGTTCCAGGGAGATACGGAGCTTGACGTCGAAGCCGTCGCCGAGCTCGAACCTGATGTGATCCTCGCGCCGTGGTCCGGCGTCACCGCCGATCAGTACAAGCAGCTCGACGCCATCGCACCCACGGTTGCCTACCCCAAGCAGCCCTGGACCATCGAATGGGATGAGCAGATCACCACCATCGGCAAGGCACTGGGTCAGGAGAAGGAGTCCGAGGGGCTTGTCGACGACATCAAGACGCAGCTCTCCGAGGCCAAGCGGTCCGAATACGAGGGACTCACATTCTCCTACATCTACAATGACGGACCGGGTACCCTCGGCGTCTTCTACCCCGATGAGCAGCGGGTGGCGATGGTCTCGGCGCTGGGCCTGACCCCCGATCCCATCATCAACAAGCTCAAGAAGAACTACGATGCTCCGGGCACGGACTCGGCTCTCATCGGACTCGAGAACGCCGACAAGCTCGACGACTCTGATCTCATCTTCACCTTCTACTCCGATGAGAAGAGCAGGAAGGAGATCGAGTCACAGAGTGTGTACTCCAATATTCCGGCAATCAAGTCCGGTGCGGTAGTCGTTCCCGAAGAACAGGCTTTCGTCACCGCTTCCTCGATCATCAATCCGCTCACCGTTCCCTGGGCGCTCGAACGCTACGTCCCGATGATTGACAAGGCGGCGAAGAAGGCCAAGAAGTAGAACTCACACGGGGACCCCAGGTGGGCGCACTGCAGACAATCAGTCGAGTGCGCTCATCTTCTTCCAGTCGTCCCAGTCGTAGACCCAGTCGGAGATGTCGCTGGCGGCGGTGGACAGGCTGACATTCGAACCTGTGATCTCGACCGGATCGCCGAAGATCGCCGAGTCGTAGTACTGCTTGGCGCGCGCTGTCGACAGGTTGATGCAGCCGTGGGAGACGTTCGCCGATCCTTGGACCCCTGTCGACCAGGGAGCGGCGTGAACGAATTCTCCGTTGTTGTGGATGCGCACGGCCCAGCGCACGTCGGTTTCGTAGTCCCACTGTTCGGAGGTCATCGTGTAGTCTGCCGACTTCGACATGACCACATGGGTTCCGTTGTAGGACGGAGACTTCGCCGCACCCAGTGAGGCGGGGAAGTTCATCACCTCTTTGCCATCGCGGGTGACGACCATGCGGTGAGACTTGGCATCGGCCTTGACGATCTGCTTGCGGCCGATGTCGAAGTCGAGTGTGAGGTCGTTCTGGCCCACCGTCTTCGCCGTGGTGGGGACGTTCTTCAGGGGCGCATCGACGGAGACCTTCGAATGCGCGGGCCAGAAGTCCTTGGGGCGGAAGTGCAGACGAGACTGCGGATCATCGGGCAGCCAAGCCCATGAGCCCTCGACCTTGCGCTTCTTGCCGTCGTTGTCGGTGACATCGACCGTCAGGCGGCGCTCGACATCGTCACGGTACTGCTTGCTCACAGTGGAGCCGAAGCTGAGGATGATCGGGGCGCCGACGCCCACGGTCTGGTCATCTGAGAGGGTCGTGCGCACGGACATCGGTGAGGCGTCGCCGGCTGCTACCTTGACCGTGGACGTGAAGTCGTGTTCCTCTCCATCCGCCGAGGTGGCTGTGGCCGATAACTCGTAGGTGCTGTCAGCGACCAGGTCGTAGGCCGAAACCCAAGCCGCAGCGTCGTCGGGAGCGATGACGGAGTGTTTGTCCTTGGCGTAGTCCTTCTTCGCAGCGGCCTCGGTTGCAGCGCTTTCGCTCGGCGACGAGGTGCCCGCCTCATCAGAGGACTTCTGGCTCTGATCGGCTGCCTTGAGTTCGGCCCCAGCTGTGTCGAAGAAGACACCGAGGTCAGACGTGATTCTGGGGTGTTCGGACTCGATGATCGAAATATCGCTGAGCGTCGCGTTCTCGACGCTGAGACTGACGCGCTCACCCGGTGCAGCTGTGGAGTCTGCTCCGGATTCGACGACTTCGCCGTTCTGTCCCGGGCCGGGAGACTTGGTGTCGGTCGGCTCGGCCGACGAGGTGGATCCGGACGTCTTCGCTGAAGATCCCTGCGCAGAGGACTTCGCTGCCTCGCCCTCGGAGACGGTGCCGACTCGGAAGATGGGTTCGGCAACGGCCTGGGCGGATTTCTCAGCATCGCGGGTGGCATCAGGGTCAGAGCCAGAGGGGGTACAGGCTGTGAGCAGAGCGAGTGCCGATAGGGCAGCAAGCGCCCCGTGAATCTTCTTGGGTGACAAAACAGGGATCCTCGTTCGAGCAAAGGGATGAGAGCTGCCGACCATGTTAGTGAAGCCAAATCACGAAAGTATTAAAGCACTGCCTGAAATCCTCGGGAACTGCCCATTTCTCGCCGTTGAGAGTGGTCCTGACCTGGACTGACATAGGGGAGGGGGAGTTGTGGAATTGTGACCTTGAGAAACGAAGGACTCCCCGTGCACCCGCCAGAGCTCGCTTACCCTTGCTGCCTTCCGGCCCTGGGGGAGTTCACAAGATGACGCCGCACGGGGAGCCATCGATCAGTGTAGTCGAGAGCATCCTCGAGGCACAAAACGAGGCGGCTGGATCAGTTGCCAGTGCTTCATCGACGTCCACGATCGGCCTTGTCGGTGCTCTCTGCCGGCCGGCTCTCAATTCTGCGAATCTTGGCGAGGAGGACCTCGCGTTCTCGGCCATTGGTCGTCAGGGACGCCGCGCGTTCGAATTCGCCTCGCGCCTCCTGATCCCTGCCGAGGCGCGACAGGAGCTCACCGCGCACGCTGGAAACAAGGTGAAATTTCCCAAGTGCTCCGGTGGAGTCGATGTCATCGACGAGGCTGAGAGCGCGTGCTGGGCCATGCGCTTCGGCGATCGCGATCGCCTGGTTGAGTTGAGTGACAGGTGAGGGGACGGCTCGGTTGAGCATGTCATAGAGGGACGCAATGCGCACCCAATCGGTGGCCTCAATGCTTCTGGCTTCGGCATGGCACCAAGCGATCATGGCTTGGAGCGTATAGGGGCCGAGTGCAGTGCGGAGACCCTGTGCGGTCCCAAGACTGCGAGAGCCGAGGCGTATGAGCGAGCGATCCCATTTCGATCGGTCCTGATCGGCTAGCAGGATCGGCTCACCATCTGCCCCCAGGCGGGCAGGGAATCTGGCCGCGGTGAAGGCCATGAGGGCGACGAGACCGTGGACCTCCGGATCGTGTGGGAGCAGACCGGCAGTCACACGGGTCAGGCGGAGAGCCTCCATCGCCAGTTCTGGACGCATCCAGTCGGGTCCGGAGGTTGTCACGTGTCCCTCTGCGAACATGAGATAGAGGACCCCGAGCACTCCCTTCAGCCGCTCCGGCTGCTCGTCGGCCGCTGGAAGCTCGAAGGGAACCTGGGCATCTGCCAGGGCCCGCTTCGCCCGGACGATGCGCTGCTGCACTGTCGAGACTGGAATGAGGAACGCCCGGGCGATCTGTTCGCTGGAGAGGCCGCCCACAACCCGCAGGGTGAGCGCGAGCTGGGCGCCGCGACCGAGTACTGGATGACAGGCGATGAAGACGAGACGGAGTACATCGTCCTCGATGTCGTCCGGATCCCAGGGGAGACCGCCCACGTCCGCGTCCTGACGGCTTTCGAGCTCCCCGGCAAGCTTCGCCAGACGAGCGTCGAGTCGCTCTCGCCTTCGCCACGAATCGATTGCCCGACGTTTGGCAACCGTGGTCAGCCACGCGGCCGGGTTAGCCGGAACTCCGGATTTCGGCCACTGGGACAGCGCATCGGTCACTGCTTCCTGGGCGAGATCCTCGGCGAGCCCGAAATCGCCGACGTAGCGGGTCAGAGCCGCGATGATCTTCGCTGCCTCGATCCGCCACGTCGCGGCGATGGCCCGGTGAACCGCATCGGTGTCATCGGCTGGGGCACTGGTCAACTGCCGGCCAGTTTCCCTTCGGTGATCCATTCCTGTTCCTTCTGGATCCACT
This sequence comes from Brevibacterium sp. RIT 803, assembly GCF_016892625.1. Taxonomy (GTDB): domain Bacteria; phylum Actinomycetota; class Actinomycetes; order Actinomycetales; family Brevibacteriaceae; genus Brevibacterium. Next base: position 295,583 of record NZ_JAFEMW010000004.1, on the reverse strand, counting down.
CATTGTCCTGAGGGAAGTCCTCCGGTCCATTGACGCGTCGCACCTCGATCTGGGATCCGGTGCCCAAAGGGGCCCGCTTGGCCCACTCGATCGCTTCCTCCTGTGAGGAGACCTCGACCATCCAGAAGCCGTTGAACAGCTCCCGCAATTCTCCATAGGGGCCGTCCGTGACGACGGGATCGTCCTCACTGAAATCGACGACTGCCCCTTCGGAGGCATCGGAGAGTCCGGCGCCGTCGGCCATGACGCCGGCGTTGACCATGGATTCGTTGTAGGCGCCCATGTCGGCGATGATCTTCTCGAAATCGGCGGCTTCGAAGGCGTCCACGGCGGCCTGGTCGACTGCGCGCATGATGAGCATGAACTTCATGATGACTCCTTAGTCAGCAATGTTTCAGAGAGTCTCGGTCGAGACCCTCTCATGCACTACGTCGAACAAGTTTATGCCGCATCGACACACGGCGGGAAGATTTTTCTGTGCCCGCATGCTCTCTACCGGGTCGACCTGCGTCAGGCAGGTGAGGGCAAGAGCAGCTGAGAAGCGATTTCACCTGCACTTAGTGTGATGGTTCACACTCGACCGTCAGGATTTCGCATTGTCGACACGACTCGGATAGGCTGGCTCGCGGAGGATTCGCCTAGTGGCCTATGGCGCTCGCCTGGAACGCGGGTTGGGTTAACGCCCTCAGGGGTTCGAATCCCCTATCCTCCGCCGCTGGTCCTGGTCTCCGCTGCAATGCGGGGACCAGGACTTTTTCATTTCGCGCGCCCCTCGCTGATCACTCATTCTGATCATCGACACCCATTCGCATTGCACCGACATATGGCAAATCGCATGAACCCGGATGGCGAAGTGAGTCATTGTGACGCAAACCGAAGCCTCGAGTCATTGCGACCGGCGAAGACCCGGGAAATAAGTACGCTGACTTCAGAACATCAAGAGCGACTCAACATCACGAGCGACCGAGGGATCTGGCCCGAGGACGTCGCAGCAACCGGTCGCACGTCATGGAGGCGGATGGACACGGTGCTCATGCCAGTTTCGATGGAAAGGGGCCATACGCCATGACTGAACGCAACGCCAACCCGATCTGGACCGGTGAACCTGAGGATCTCAAATTCGCCTACTGGGTGCCCAATGTCTCGGGCGGTCTCGTGGTCTCGAACGTGGAGCAGCGCACCGACTGGGGTTATGACTACAACGTCAGACTCGCACAGACGGCGGAGAATGTGGGATTCGAATACGCGCTCACCCAGGTCCGCTACCTCTCCAGCTATGGAGCCGCTCAGCAGCACGAATCCACTGCGACATCGCTGGCCCTGACATTGGCCACCGAGAAGCTCAAGGTCATCGCGGCCATTCATCCAGGCATCTGGGAGCCCGCCGTGTTGGCGAAGTACATTCTCACCGCGGACCAGTTCTCGCAGGGTCGCGCTGCCATCAACGTGGTCTCGGGCTGGTTTAAGGACGAATACACTCGCCTGGGGCTTCCGTGGCTGGAGCACGGCGAACGCTACCGCCGCTCAGCGGAGTTCATCGAGGTCGTGCGGAAGCTCTTCACCGAAGAGAATGTGGAGTTCCGTGGAAACTTCTACACGGTCAACGACTTCACTTTGCGCCCGGGTCCCTATCCTGTGGAAGGGCGACCGTATCCGGAGATATTCCAAGGCGGCAACTCCACCGCAGCACGACTCAACGGTGGCCGTCACGCGGACTGGTACTTCTCCAATGGCAAGGACTTCGACGGCTTCCGTGAACAGCACGCCGAGGTGACACAGGTGGCCGAGGCCCACAACCGCAAGGTTCGCTTTGGGCTCAATGGGTTCGCGATCGTGCGTGACACCGAAGCCGAAGCCCGCGAGCAGCTGCGGGAGATCATCGCGCACGCGGACAGAGAATCAGTGGAAGGGTTCCGCAGATCAGTTCAGGAAGCCGGCGCATCAACGTCCGATAAGAAGGGCATGTGGGCCGACTCCAGCTTCGAAGATCTCGTCCAATACAACGATGGGTTCCGCACCCAGCTGATTGGCACTCCCGAGCAGGTCGCCGACCGGATCATCGAATACAAGAAGATCGGCGTCGACCTCATCCTCACTGGCTTCCTCCACTTCCAAGAGGAGCTCGAGGCCTTCGGCAAGACCGTCATCCCGATTGTGCGTGAGAAGGAAGCCGAGCTGACGGACAAGGGCATGCTGACTGCAGCGGGTGTCTGACCCGCTCTCGGCCGCGAGGACAGGCAGCGCCTGTCACAGAGACGAAATACGCCCCGAACCGATCTGGTTCGGGGCGTATTCAGCCACTTGCGTGAACACATTGCTTCAGCTCAGTGCCTCAGCCCAGTGCGTTCGCGATGGCTGCGTTGAACGCGTCGAGGTCTCCGGGGTTGCGCGATGTGATGAGATTGCCGTCGACGACGACCTCGGAATCCTCCCACTCTGCTCCGGCGTTGACCAGATCGGTCTTCGTCGAGACGAATGAGGTCAGCTTCCGGCCCTTGGCGACGCCTGATTCGGCGAGGATCCATGGTGCGTGGCAGATCGCGGCCACAGGCTTGTCGGCCGCGAAGAACGCTTTCACCAGTTCCACCGCGTCCTCGTCGAGGCGCAGGGCATCGGCATTGAGGGTACCGCCTGGAATCACGAGCGCATCGAAGTCATCAACGTCGGCTGCAGCGACGGGGACGTCGACGGTGAACTCATCGGCATGGTCCCAGTCACCGTTCATCGCCTGCAATGTGCCTTCGGACGGCGAGACGATGACCGTCGTGGCTCCGGCTTCGTCAAGTGCTCCGCGGGGGCTGGTGAGCTCGACCTGCTCGACTCCGCGGGTGAGGAGGAATGCGACCTTCTTGTCTGAGATTGCCATGATGCTTACTCCTAGTCAGTTGTCGGATCCGACGCGTCGCAGACGATCTGACATCGTCGTACGCGATCTCTCAGCACCAGGTGCTGTTCGTCGGTGTCGTCAGGGAGAACGCACCGACCCGGGCACAGTATTCCTGACCGCCCACCATCGGATGCGCACTCGGATCAGCTGCTGAGGAACGCGCGCTGGTCGTTGGTGAGGGAATCGGCGTCGACGCGGAGAACCACCTTGCCGGCCGGGCGTGAGCCCTTGAGGAAACGGTAGGCGCTCTGGACCTCGTCGAGCGAGAAGACCCCGGCGACGGGCACGTGCACATGTCCGTAGGCGATCGCTTTGGCAAGCCACGCGAGGTCACCGCGCTCAGCCGCAGTCTCGCCTGCGATGCTCACCCCGTACGTGTCGGCGACCTGTGAACCCGCTCCGATCGAATTGATGCGTCCGGCGGGAATGTCGAGACTCAGCAGCTGCTTGATCTCGGCCTCGTCCTGGGTCGAGAACGCGGCAGCGATGCCCTCGGGGGCTGCCTCCCGCAGGCGGGCCTCGAGCCCCTCACCATAGGTGATGGGTTCGAGGCCGAGATTGCGCAGAGCTTCATGGTTGGCTTCGCTGGCAGTGCCGATGACGCGGGCGCCCAAGTTGACCGCCAATTGGGCTGCGATGATTCCGACTCCGCCCGAGGCGCCGGTGATGAGAACCGTCTCACCTTCGGTGATCGCCAGGGCGCGGATGCCCGCGATGGCGGTGCGCCCGGCGATGTAGAGGCCCCCGGCTGTATCGATGCCGAGACCGCGAGGTATCTTGTCGAGTCTTTCTGCCGGGTCCCGGATGAGCAGATGAGTCGTCTGCGTGCGATGTGGCCGTCCCCCGAAGACGAGATCGCCGGGGGAGAAGTCGGTGATACCCTCACCGACCTTGTCGATGACTCCCGAGAAGTCGGCGCCGTTGCCCTTCGTGCCGGTGGCCTGCCCGAAGGCTCCGCCGATGACGGCGAGATCGACGGGGTTGAGTCCGGCATAGCGGACAGCGACACGAACCTCACCTGGCCCGACTGAGGGGGCGTTCGCCTCGGCGATGTGGAGCTGGTCGATATCGCCGTTCTGGGTGTACTGGACACTGCGCATGATGGGAATGCTCCTCGCTGGTCGATGTGGCAGGTGCATGAGCTGTCAAAGTGTGCATCTGCCATAACCATCTGCGGTCGCGAGTTGTTCCGCAGCCTGGTCGACACCAGCCATGCTGGCCGCTGCCAGGCTCAGTTGAAGCTGGGGAAGTCGAGTTTGTAGCCGACGTAGCTGCCTGAGACCGATGTGACCCTGACCGTTCCGTAGCGCTTCTCGCCGTATGCGGTGACGTTGCAGGAGGCTGAACCTCTCTTGGAGATGACCACCAGGTCGTTGAGGCATTCGACCTCGTCGACGGTCGTCCCCTGCTTGGAGTATGCCTTCTCAATGTCCCTCTCGAGGAGGGCGGCGGGAATGGTGCCGTTGCCCTGCTCATCGATTTCGAATCCGGGGTCATCGGCGCTGGCATGTTCGCCGCCAGAACTCGATGATCCTTCACCCGCCGAGGTGGATGTGCCCGACGATGATGACGCAGCATCCGACGTCGCTGACGAGTCTGAATCGGAGGACGAGCTGCCGTAACCGCCACCTGATGATGAGCCCTGACTCGACGAGGAATCAGGGGAATCCCCGGTGGCGGTGTTCGACTCAGTCTCCTCCGGCGCTTCCTGTGCAGGAGTTGCGGCCTCTTGCTGCTCGGCAGGATTCGCTGACGTCTCGGATCCTTCCTGGCCCTGCGTCTGCTCCTGTTCGGGAGTGCCGAAGGAGATGTTCATGTCGCAGGCCGATAGTGACAGTGCTGCCGCAACTGCGCCGGCGACGGTGATGGACCGAATGATCTTCGTGGTCTTCATGGTGACTCCTGGTGACGTGAGTTGGTGTGTATAGGACAACTCTGTCAACAGGATCCGCCGAGGTGGGCGTGCTTGTGTTCGCATTCGGGGACTTGTGTTCCAGGTCGGTTACAACCGGACATCGGCGACTATCCGTGGAAGAATCGAAGGATATCTCGCCGAGGATGTCGAGAATGCGCATGTGGCTCCGTCCCAGGGATGTCAGCGAAGTTCGCGACGAGCAGATGATAAGAGGAGAAGATCATGGCTAAGTACCTGATGCTCAAGCACTACAAGATGGCCCCCGAGTACATGCAGTACACCCCGATGGAGGAGTGGACACCGGGCGAAGTCGACGCGCACATCGGCTACATGAACGACTTCGCGACGAGGTTGAAGATCAGCGGCGAATTCGTCGACTCCCAGGCCCTGTCGCCCGAAGGGACGTTTGTCCGTTTCGACGGAGCGGGCAAGCCGCCGGTCACTGACGGCCCCTTCCCCGAGACCAAGGATCTCATCGCCGGCTGGATGGTCATCGACGTCGAGTCCTACGATCGGGCGCTCGAACTTGCGGGTGAACTCTCGGCGGCACCGGGTGTCGGCGGCGAGCCGATCCGGGAGTGGCTCGAACTCCGTCCGTTCATGGGAGTGACCCCGTCTACGACGGACTGAGGGAGCTCGTTCCCATCGTGATCGGCATCCTCGAGCGGAGGGGAGCAGACTTCGCCACCGCCGAGGATGCCGTTCAGGATGCCCTGATCGAGGCGTTTCGCACGTGGCCGGAGAACGAACCCCGGGACAGAAAGGGGTGGCTGATCACGGTCGCCTGGCGCAAGTTCCTCGACCGCATCCGTGCGGAGTCCGCGCGCACTGCGCGGGAGGAACACGCCTTTACGCTGGACACGGATGCGGCGACGACCTCGGCCGATGACACCGTCGATCTCTATTTCCTGTGCGCCCATCCGGACCTCAGCCCAGCCTCGGCGGTGGCACTGACTCTGCGGGCCGTCGGCGGGCTGACGACCCGACAGATCGCCGAGGCCTACCTGGTGCCGGAGGCGACGATGGCTCAGCGCATCTCTCGGGCCAAGCGCACCCTGTCCGGACGCAGACTCAACCGCCCGGGAAACATCTCCGCGGTCCTCACGGTCCTCTATCTCGTCTTCAACGAGGGCTACTCGGGTGATGTCGACCTCGCAGCAGAAGCCATCCGTCTCGCCCGGGCGCTGGCCGCATCGATCGACCACCCAGAGGTCTCCGGGCTGCTGGCCCTCATGCTCATCCACCATGCCCGACGTCGAGCCCGATTCACCGCCGAAGGGGCCCTGATCGCCCTCGCCGACCAGGATCGGTCCCTGTGGGAGACCGAACTGATCGCCGAGGGCATCGCCATTCTGCAGACCGCGCTCGCCCGCGAGGAACTCGGCGAATTCCAGGTCCAGGCCGCCATCGGAGCTCTCCACGCCGATGCACAACGTGTCGAGGACACCGACTGGCCGCAGATCGTCGAATGGTACGACGAACTGCTCAAATTCCACGACAGCCCGATCGCATCCCTCAACCGGGCAGTCGCGATCGGTGAAGCTGAGGGGCCAGCGGCCGGACTGGCCCAACTGGACAGACTCGATGAGACTCTGCCGCGCTACTTCGCCGTCGAAGCCCACCTGCGAGAACGAGCGGGAGAAGACGAGGCGGCGGCGAAGCTCTACGTCAAGGCCGCCGCCAAAGCCGGCAACCTCGCCGAGCGCGACCACCTCATGCGTCAGGCGGCCCGGCTGAACTCTGAGCGCTGAGACCTGAGTACCGAACTCGCGGTAGTATGATCGCATGGTTGAGGCAACCGTGCACAGCGTCATGGAGACACTGGCGACAATGGAGGATCCCAAGGCCCGTGCTGTCAACGAGAAGCATGGTGACGATCACGGTGTGAATCTGACGAAGCTGCGGGCCGTGGCCAAGGAGCTGAAGAAGAACGACGGCCTCGCCGTCGAACTGTGGGACACCGGGGATACCGCGGCGCGTCTCGTCGCGATCCTCATCATGCGCCCCCGCAGCTATGATGCGGAGGGCCTCGATGCCATGCTGCGCGATGCACGTGTGCCGAAGGTCCACGCCTGGCTGGTCAACTACATCGTCAAGAAGTCGAAGCATGCCGAAACACTGCGCCTGAGCTGGATGATCGACCCCGACCAGGTCGTAGCTTCAGCCGGGTGGGCATTGACCAGCGAGCGTGTGAACAAGTCGCCCGAAGGCCTTGACCTGCCCGGTCTCCTCGACATCATCGAGGCGCAGATGCTCGGAGCCGAAGAGCGCCTGCAATGGGCGATGAATGAAACCCTGTCCTACATCGGCATCGAGAACGAACACCTGCGGCCACGTGCCATCGTCATCGGCAACCGCCTCGGTGTCCTCAAGGACTATCCGACCCCGCCGAACTGCACCTCCCCCTTCGCGCCGACCTGGATCACAGAGATCGTGGCCCGCCGAGAGGCGCAGTAAGCGTCGTCTAGACAGCCACGATGTGCGGGTGCTGTCGGTGGAAGTCGGTGGCCTGTTGGAACGCATGCCCCGCGGCCAACAGCAGACTCTCCTGAAAGTCACCGGCGACGAACTGAGCGGCCAGCGGAGTGCCGCGCTCGGAGAATCCGGCGGGCAGGGTGATCGAGGGCATCCCGCAGTTGTCGATGGGGGCCGTCGGAACCGTCACCGCGGCAAACAGCTCGGCATCCGAGCCGAGATTCTCCATCTGCGTGATCGTCGGTGAGGCGGCTCCGATGCCCGGAAGCAGGAGCAGGTCGATGTCGGCCATGAGCCCACGCATGCGACCGGTGAATGCCCGCCTGGATTCGAGCAGTTCGTGGTAGTCGAGGGCGCTCAGTCTGCGCCCCACCTCGATGAGTCCGGCGAGATCGGGTCCGTACTCGGCTGATCTCGACGGGTAGTTCTCTGCATGAACGCCCGCGGTCTCGATTCCGCACAGCGCCGTCCATTCTTGTGCCGCTTCGGGAAACCCCGGGGTGCGTACGTCGAGGACGCGCCAGCCGAGGTCGATGAGCACCTCGATTGTGGACTCCAGCATTTCATTGGTCACGTCATCGAAATGTTCGGCGGCCAGTTCGCGGTCGAAGCCGACGACCGGAGCGTGGTCGAGTTCGAGCTGCTGGCTGTAGCGGGGGACCGGTTCGAGGGCAGAGGTCGGGTCGTTGGGATCGTGCCCGGCGATGGCCTCGAGGATGATGGAGGCGTCCCGTGCGCTGCGCGTCATCGGGCCGATGTGGTCGAGGCTCGGCGCCAGCGGGAAGACGCCGTTGCGCGAGACCCGGCCCCATGTGGGTTTGAGTCCGGTGACCCCATTCGCCGAGGACGGCAGTCGGATCGATCCGCCTGTGTCCGAACCCAGTGAGCCGTAGCAGAGGCCGGCGGCAGTCGCGACGCCCGAGCCGGACGAGGAGACTCCCGACCAGGTGTTCGGCTCCCAGGGATTGATCGGAGTCGGCAGGTCGGGGTGATGGCCGGTGAATGCACCTTCGGTCAGTCGCAGCTTCCCGAGGATCACGGCCCCGGCCGCCCGCAGCCGCGCGACGACGGTGGCATCGTAGTCTGGCCGGAAGTCGGCGTGGATCGTGGTGCCAGCGCCCGTCGGTGCGTCGTGAGTGTAGGCCAGGTCCTTGATCGCCAGCGGCACGCCGTGCAGCGGTCCCAGCCAGTCCCCGCGAGCCAGACGCGCATCGAGGGCATCGGCTTCGGCCAGTGCCGAATCCCGCATCAGGGTGACGAAGGACAGAAGGTGGGAGTCGAGCTCGGCGATCCGATCGAACATGGCCTGCGTGGCGTCTCTGGAGCTCAGCCGCCCGGACCTGATGAGTTCCGATACTTCGTGCAGTTCGCGGAACTCGAGTCCGCTGTTCGCCGAGGTTGTGCTTCTGACCATGGACGCCTCCTTGCATCGGTTTTCCTCATGCTATCGGGGAAAGTCCGGAAAATCACTGCTGGTCAGATCCACCCCCGGCCAGTTCCCGCAGTGCTTGGACCTGAGCGTCGGAGATTGCCGGTGCTGCCCTGCGCTCACATGGCCGCAGCCGCCACGGTGGCCGCGAGTTCGGTCGCACCGGCGAGGTGGTCGTCGGTGACCTCGCCGGTGACGATGAGAGGGTCGAAGGCGAGTTTCCAGCCCAGGCCAGTGGTGATCTGCTTCATCGCGGTCTCCGCTCCGGTCGTGTCATAGCCTCCGTGAATCCAATAGGAGAACGGGCGGCCGGCGGTCGGATCCCTGACCTCGTCGTATGTGGTATCGAAGAAGTGCTTGAGGGCACCGGAGATGTAGCCGAAGTTCGCGGTCGTGCCGAGGACGAAGCCATCGGCGGCGAGCACGTCCGCGGACGTCGCCTCCAGTGCGGGACGGACCGTCACGTCGACGGCACCCAGCTCCGGCATGCGCAGTCCGGACAGCGCCGCCTCGGCGATTTCAGCCGTTGCCTGTGTTGGAGAATGATGAACGAGCAATATGCTGACCATGGGACCAGACTAACCCTGCAGCAGTTCGACGAGGGAGGATTCGTGGCAGTCATCTTTGATCCGCTTCGAGGGCGGACGCGGCCCGCGGCCAGCCACAGTGATGAGGAGATCATCGACGTGCTCACCGGCGCCGATGAGACCGTGGGAGTCGACACCCCCGGGTGGGCGGTGCTGACTGGGGCCGGGATGAGCACGGACTCGGGAGTTCCCGACTATCGGGGACCAGACGCGGTGCCACGGCAGCCGATGACGATCCAGACCTTCCTGTCCCACCCCGATCAGCGGGCCCGCTATTGGGCGCGCTCCTGGGTGGGCTGGCCGCGCATGCGCTCGGCGCGTCCGAACGCGGGCCATCTGGGGCTCGCGGCGCTGCCCGTTGCCGGAATCGTCACGCAGAACGTTGACGGACTCCACCAGGCCGCGGCGAGGCAGATGGGCAGCGACAGTCCGGTCATCGACCTGCATGGCAGCCTTGATCGCGTCATCTGCCTTGACCAGGGGCACATGTTCGACCGCGACTGGGTCCAGACCAGACTCAGTGAGCTCAACCCCGACTTCGCAGAACTCGTGGGAATCGACCCGATCGATGTCGAGACGGCGCCCGACGGTGACGTGGATCTGGAGGAGACGGCGGACTTCATCGTGGCCGATTGCCCCCGCTGCGGCGGATTGCTCAAGCCTGACGTCGTGTACTTCGGTGACTCCGTGCCGCCGGCGCGGCTGCAGCAAGCGAATCGCATCTGCGATGAGGCGAGCGGAATCGTCGTGCTCGGATCCTCTCTCGCGGTGCTTTCCGGGCTGCGATTCGTCCGTGCGGCCGCTAAAGCGTCGAAGCCGGTCGTCATCGTCACTGACGGTCCTACCAGGGGCGATGAGCTCGCCGACTACCGCTCGATCTCCCGCGTTGCCGATTTCGTGCAGGACTGGGCACTCAGAGGAATCCAAGGCGATGATGACAAGCTTCAGACATGACCAATCTTGCGCGAACTGAACGCCTCCGCCTCGTCGATACAGCTCACAGGGCCGGTGAAGACGCCCCGACTCTGTGCGAGGGCTGGACGACACGTGACCTGGCCACACACCTTGTGATTCGTGAGCGTCATCCCGCTGCCGCCCTCGGCATCTTCATGCCGAAGTTCGAGGGCAAGCGCGAGGAGCAGGAGCACGCGTATGCCTCGATGCCGTATTCGCATCTGCTGGGTCTGGTGGCATCCCCGCCGAGGTGGACCCCTGGCGGGTGGCCCGGCGTCGAATCGGTGATGAACACCGCCGAATACGTTGTCCACCATGAGGACATCCGCCGTGCTGCGATCGAGTGGATCCCACGCAGGCTGTCGCTGCCGGAGAACCGTGCGGTGTGGGCCGCGTGCCGAACCGCACTCCTGCCCTTCGTAGCCAAGGCTGAAGGCCGTGTGGAGATCTCCAGCCCAGGCTTCGGCCAGCGCAGCGCTGGCAGGCAATCTGGCGGAAGCAACGGGAGGGCCGGCGGAATCACCATCACGGGCGAACCTGTGGAGATCCTGCTCTACCTCATGGGGCGTGAGCGGCGTGCCCTCGTCGACGTGAAGTGAAACGGCTGCTTCGGCGAAACGGGGGAAAACCCCCGAGCAGCGCAACGGTTTATATCATTCACCCCGCCGCGCAGAGTTCCTAGGCTGGTACCAACAGCACAGAGACGAGCAGAGGCAGAATCATGGACACCAACTACACCCCCAACCTTGACAGCAACCAGCCCTCCGGCAGCCGGAGCTACTACGATCCGACCGAGAACTACGGCACAGGCGCGCAGCCTCAGCCGCCGCAGTCATACCGTCCTCGAGCCGAGGAGGATCCGGGTAAGGTCCTCGGGATCATCTCCCTGGTCGCGACCCTGTCGACGTTCCTCGGTTTCAATTTCCTCGGCCCGATCATCGGCATCATCACCGGTCACATGGCACGCAAGAACTCACGCGGCGCAGGCTTCGCCGACAACGAGATGGGCAAATGGGGCTTCATCCTCGGCATCGTGTTCCTCTCGGTGGCAGCACTGGGGGGACTGCTCGGCCTGTCCATCGCAGGCTTCGCCGGACTCGCCGGTCTGTTGGGAGCCTGAGTCTCAGACAGGCTGAGATTCAGTATCCGACCCAGGCTCCGCGCTCCTGATCGAGCACGCGAGGGTGGAGCAGGGTCGATGCCTCAACGTCACCGACGGAGGCCCGATCACGATCGGGCGGGAACGTGGTGGAGGAGGCGAGCACCTCAGGCGTCGCGAATTTCAATCCCCCGGGAGCATCCGCAGGCATTGTGACGTCCGGACCCTTCTCGCTGGAACCATCGTGTCCAGAGACATCGGCGAGGAAGTAGCCCCAGTCACCGAAGCTGGGGACATCGACGTGATAGGGCGTGGTCGTCAGGCCCGCCTCGGCGACGGCCTCTCCGATGCCCCAATACGCCTCCGGCGCGAAGTACGGGGAGCCGGCCTGGACGACGAGGCGGGCCTCGGGGGACATCACCTGCTTGATCAGACCGTAGAACTCGATGCTGTAGAGCTTCGAGGTGGCCACATCGTCAGGGTCGGGCAGATCGGCGATGATCGCATCGTAGGCGGTGTGTTTGGCTTCACGCAGCCAGGTGAAGGCGTCCGCGGCGATGGTTCTCACTCGGGGATCGTCAAGGGAATCCTCGTTGAAGTCGGTGAAGTGATCCGAGGTCTTCGCGAGCTCGAGGACGCGTGGGTCGAGGTCGACGAGCGTCACCGATTCGACGTCGGGGTACTTGAGGATCTCCCGCACGGCCAGGCCGTCCCCGCCGCCGAGGACGAGGACGTTGCGCTTGGGGCCGTCCATGAGCGGATGGACGAGGGACTCGTGATAACGGTATTCGTCGGCCGAGGCGAACTGGAGGTCCCCATTGAGATAGAGCCTTGTGTCCCCGGTCTTCTGCGACTCGGTGAGCACGATCTCCTGGTAGTCCGTGCGCTGGGAGTACACGATCGGGTCGCGGTACAGACGCTGGCGGGTGGTCATCTCGATGTCGTCGGTGAACACCCAGACCACGGTGAGTCCGCCGACGATGAGGACGAGCAGACCCGCCAGGATCACCTGTGTGCGGGTGCGGATCTCGGTGCGGAAGAGCCAGAGGACGATGAGGATGCCGACGACGGCGTTCGTGATCCCCACAACCAGAGCGCCTCTGGGCAGACCGAAGATCGGAAGCAGGATGAAGGGGAAGGCGAGCCCGCCGACCAGCCCGCCGACGTAGTCCGCGGCGAAGAGATCGGCCACGGCGCTGGAGGCCTTCTGCGCACGGATGCGCTGGACGAGCTCCATGAGCAGGGGGATCTCCGCGCCGATGAGGGCACCGATGACGAAGGCGAGGACGACCATCGCCACGGTGTAGACGTCGGCGAAGGCGAAGGCGAGGTAGAGCAGGATGACCGAGAGCCCGCCGATGATGCCAAGGGCCGCCTCGATGAGGGCGAAGGCGACGGCGGCGAATTCGGTCAGGCGCTTCGTGGCCAGGGACCCGATGCCCATCGCGAAGACCATGACGGAGAGGACGATCGAGGCCTGGACGATCGTGTCGCCCAGGAGGTAGGAGCCCAGAGCGACGAGCGCGAGCTCGTAGACCATGCCGCAGCTGGCGCAGATGAAGACGGCCAGGAGCACGAAGAAGCGGGCAGGTCCTGGCTTCAGCGGCAGCGTGATCGGTCTGCTGCCGCTGATCGAATCGGCGTCACCGGTTTCGGTCGATGAACTCAAAGGAGTGCTGCGGCCATGATGCCCGCGATGCCCACGTGAGCCGTGGCATTGACCCAGACCTCAGGATGAAGTTGATCGGCATTGACGATGTCGCCGAGCTTGCCCGGGGTGAAGGCGTCGATGAGCAGGAAGCTCAGGGCCATGAGGATGATGCCGACGAGGCCGAAGACCAGGGTGGAGATGATGCCGAAGAGGAAGTCATCGGAGCTGGCTCGGATCGCGGCGATGACGATGATCGCGACGCCGGCGAGGTCGGATGCGACGAGGACCGCGGCGTTCCGTGACTTCTGCTCCCAGAGGATGACGTGCAGCTTTCCGGGAGTGAGGAGATCGACGACGAAGTAGCCGACGAGCATGAGCGCAAGGCCGCTCACAGCGTAGGAGAGGACGATCCCGATCTCAAGGAAGAGTTCTGCCAACATGATTGCCTTTCAGAGTGCTGTCGGTGCTGTCATTTGCCGCGAACGCTGTCATTTGCCGGTGCCGGGTCCGCCGCCGCGGAATCCCGAGCCGTCGCCGTAGTTCGATCCGGTGCTGCTGGAGCTGCCGCCGAAGAAAGGCAGGAAGAAGAATCCTCCGCCACCGCCACCCGAGCCGTCCGAGTCATCCGTGCAGCCATTCATGATGTTGCCGAGGATCAGGACGATGACGATGAGGATGACGACGGTGCCGCAGCCGGAGCGCTTCCTCGGGCCGCCGGAGTTGTTGTTCGAGGGCCCGGAGCCGCGATTGCCCCCGGACCCGCGGTCTCCGCCGCCGGATGCGCGCCCGTTCTCGGCGTCGAAGTTGAAGGAGCCTCCGCCCATGGAGACGTTGGGACCGTGACTCATGATCTCCTCCTCAGCTGACTCTGGCTGTGCACGATCTGCCGGTGCTGCGGATAGCAGTGCCAGCTCTGCCAAGAGACCTGCTCCGACGTCATGTCAGTGAGCGCCAATGCTGTGAGCGCACCCGGTTCACCGGGGAAGTCGACGACGAGATGACGGTCGTGGGTACTCGAACGGGCCACCACCTCGGCGGCGGCATCGCTGAAGCTGCCGGCCACATCCGTGAGTCCACACCGGAACTGATGTCGGGTGAAACTCGACCAGATTCCAGCGGTGGTGCGAGTCGTGTCCCAGGCGGGACGCTCATCCTCGCCGAGGCAGGCGAAGGTTTCGATGAACGAGTCGGTGTCGCTCTCGCTCACGATCACCTGGTGGGATGAGCCGATGACGTGGAGTTCGAGACGCGAGCGGTCATGCCCATTCGCCGACGGCAGGTCGATGACGTCTGAGGCCAGAGGGGTGATGCGGCCGTGGTCGAGGCTGAAGGTCAGCGCCTGGGCAGACGTATCGGCGAATGCCACGTCGACGCTCACGTGCTGGGCCGGCACCGGCCCGGTCAATGGGGGAGTGAGCGTCATCAGCTGCCCGAATAGATGGTGAAGGAGCCGACCGGGATCGATTCTCCGGTGCTCACTTCCCAGCGGCCGTGGTCGAAGCGTTCGAAGGCCAGCAGCTTGTGGTCATCGGACTCGTAGTCGACATAGTCCACGCCGCCCTTCTCATTGAGGCCGGTGGTGCCCTCGGAGCGGTAGGAGGCGGTCCCGTGCTCGACGAGTTTGTACTCGGTGCCCTCGATCGTGATGGTCTTCGCCTTGGGCTCGATGTCGAGCTCGGGCCGATCACTCCACCGGGAGACCTGCAGGTCGGGATCCTTCTCGACGGTCAGCCACAGGCGGGTGGCGGACTGGTCTGCCTGGAAGAAGTGCTCGGCCCAGTCGTAGCCGCCCTCGGAGATGCGCAGGGTGCCGCGGACGAAGAACTTCTCATTGCCGAATTCGAGCAGGTCGCCGGCCTTGATCGTCTCCGGATCTCCGCCGGTGTTCTGTTCGGGGGCGAACGGATCCTGCGGTCGGCGGGGTGCGGCCGCATTCTCGTCGAACTTGCGGCGGCTCGCGGCGCGCCTGCGGACGATGATCACCGTGACGATGATGACGACGATGAACACCAAGACGGTGATGAGGATGTTGGACGACACGGGTGCCTGCTTCACTCAGTTAGCCGGAACTTTCATACTCAACTGTAGTCGAAACGTCCCTCGAGCGCGGTCATGGAATCCGCAGGGAGGAAACCGAGATCCCGGTTGAGCGCGTGCATCGGCCCGTTGCTCGTGGCTGTGTAGGTCTGGACCCATGAAGCCTGGGCGGCCTCCGGGATGTCGTGGAGCTGGCGCATGTTTGCGACCTTGAGTCCGCGTCCGATGCCGCGACCGCGATACGCACCGTCGACGAAGGTGTCCTCCTGGATGATGATGTCCGGTTCGTGGCCCGAGACCATGATCTCCGTATAGCCGACAGGGGCGGGGCCGATGGAGTCGTCGTCGATGTGCGCGATCGAGCTGACGAGGATCCAGCCCTGCTCCGCCATCCGCTCCTCATGGGTGCGAATCGCGCTCGCACCGGCATGTTTGAGGGTGCGGGTCAGTTCGCCGACGGGGACATCCTCGTCCATCTGTTCCCGCAGCCTCGCCCAATCCTCGACCACTCCGTCCGGGCAGCCGCCGATCCACGAGGTGATCGACATGGAAGGATCGGGCGCTGCGGTCAGACGCGACTTCGCATCCGGGTTCTTGTAGCGGTTCGCATCCTCGTGCAGGTAGGCCGGCAGGTCGAGTAGGAGGCGATGTTCCTGGTTGCCGATGCGCAGGCCCTGGGTTTGAGCGAAGGCCACGCCTTCCGGGCAGTAGGTCTCGGTCTGGACGAGGTCCGCGCGCCCGCGCAGCAGCTCCTCGACGACTCCGGCTATCGAGGTGCCGTGGCCTCGGCGCCGGCGGGCGGGCACAACTCCGATCTCGACAGCGGCGGGAGCATCGGTGACGATGTTGATCTCCGCACCGCCGATGGCCTCCTCGCCGAGGTGGGCCAGGAGTGCGATGTCCACCTTGTCCGACCGTGGGTGGGCGAACTGGGTGAGGGTGGATTCGAGACTCTGCCACCAGGGTGCGGTTCGATTAGCAGTGTAGGCCTCACGCATGAGGCCGTGCCAACGCGTGAGTCCGACGACATCGTCGGGCTCGATGCGGGTGATCCGGACATCGACCATGTCACGAGTCGACCATGGCCCGATTCGGATTTCAAGGATTCCGGTGCCAGTCTTTGCCGTCCTCAGGTCCTGCCTCGGCGGCGGGATCGTCTTTGGGAAGGCGAGAGCCGATGTGCGCATCGGGACGATTCATCACTCGGTAGACGAGGAAAGCCCCCACACTGACGACCACGATGATGACCAGGATGAGGAAGATGACCGCGCCGAGACCAGGTTCCATCACTTGGCCATCCGACGACGGTCGAGGAAATTCGCGAAACGGGCGCGGAAGGAACCCATGCCGATCGAACCGGTGACTCGGATGATCGGCTTGCGTCCCTCTGGGACGGCGTTGACCACGGACTTCACCGAACCCCATGACTTCGATAGGGAGTCGATGTTGACGGCCCAGTCATCGGGGATGACGACGATCACAGACCCCATGCCGGCGACGACTTCGACATCGATGACCGCGAGGCCGGTCTCGACCTCGAGGAAGTTCAGTTCGATGTTCGCCCCTGTCGGGTGACACCGGATATAGGGAGGAACCTGCCATTTGGCGCGGCGGAGCTCGTTCTCCCAGCCGGCCTTGATGACCAATGGCTCTCCTGTCTCGATGGCCTGCCCTGCGGGGGTCGATCGGGTGAGAGGTGAGCCTGGACGGAAGCGATCGGAGGGCAGATCAGTGGTGAGGTCGGAGAGAACCTCGTCAAGATCGATCGGGAACCGGGCGGTATGGACCTTCTCCATGCGCTCGTCGAGTTCCTCAACCGTGATCCGGCCGTCGCCGGCGGCTTCGCGCAGGACTTCGATCGCTTCATCGCGCTCTTTGTGTCCGATGCGGTAGGTCTTCGCGGGGTCGTTTTCGGCAGGGGAGCTGTCGGGGGAATCGGGGGTGGAGTCGCTCATAGTCTCTATCGTGCCCGATCACACCGCCGCTTACAACGGACTGCACCGGGCATCGGGCGCGGCGATGGGCTGCAGGTCACCACGGCGGTCGAAGAGCGGTCCGTGTGTCGTGTCAGCCGTTGGCATTAGGCTAGGAGAGTGTCCACCGCACTGTACAGAAGATACCGCCCAGAGACCTTCGATGAGGTCATCGGTCAAGAGCATGTGACCGATCCGCTGAAGGCCGCGATCGAACGTGGCCGCATCAACCATGCCTATCTGTTCTCCGGCCCCCGAGGCTGCGGCAAGACCACCTCGGCTCGGATTCTGGCGAGGTGCCTCAACTGTGCCAAGGGCCCGACTCCTGTGCCCTGCGGTGAGTGCCCGAGCTGTGAGGACCTGGCCAACGGCGGTCCGGGATCCCTTGACGTCGTGGAGATCGACGCGGCCAGCCACAACGGTGTCGACGATGCCCGTGACCTGCGTGAGCGTGCGATCTATGCCCCGGCACGCGACCGGTACAAGGTCTTCATCCTCGATGAGGCTCATATGGTGACCTCGCAGGGCTTCAATGCTCTGCTCAAGATCGTCGAAGAGCCGCCGCCTCACATCAAGTTCATCTTCGCGACGACCGAGCCTGAGAAGGTCATCGGCACGATCCGCTCGCGGACCCATCATTACCCGTTCCGGTTGGTTCCGCCCGAGGCACTGGGCAACTACATGGAGGATCTGTGCAACCGCGAAGGTGTGCAGGTCGCCAAGGGTGTGCTGCCGCTCGTCGTGCGCGCCGGCGGTGGTTCCGTGCGTGACACACTGTCCGTCCTCGACCAGCTCATTGCCGGTTCGGGTCCGGACGGTGTCGACTACGCCGGAGCCATCGCACTGTTGGGCTACACCCCTGACTCCCTGCTCAGCGACATCGTCGATGCGTTCTCCGCCGGTGACGGCGGCGGGGTGTACCGGGCCGTCGAACGTGTCATCGAGTCCGGTCAGGATCCGCGTCGCTTCGTCGAGGACCTGCTCGAGCGCATGCGAGACCTCATCGTCATCAATGCTGCTCCTGAAGCCGCTCACGCCTTCCTGCCGGAGGTCCCACCCGACCGCCTCGAACGACTGACTCTGCAGGCCAGAGGGTTCGGCCAGGGCGAACTTTCGCGTGCCGCCGACCTTCTCAACCAGGGTCTGACCGAAATGTCAGGAGCGACCTCGCCGAGGCTGCAGCTCGAGCTGATCTGCGCGCGTATCCTTCTGCCTGGTTCGGGCCGCAGCCGCGATGCCGTGCTCAGCCGTGTCGAACGGATGGAACGCCGGATCGGGATGTCCGCATCGGGCACAGCCGCAAACATTCCGCCCGCCCCGCAGGATGGAGTGCTGGACAACACCGCCGAGCCGGTTGCCGGTGCCCAGCAGCGAGAAGCTGCGCCGTCGAGTTCGACTCAGGCAGCTTCGGCACAGCCTGCGCAGGCGCCTGCTGCACAGCCCTCAAACCAAGCACCTCGTGATGATTTCGACGACCTCGCCGAAATGGCTGTCGCCGCGGAATCCATGCTCAACGAGCCGCCGCGCTCGACTCCAGATCCATCACCGTCAGCGAACGCAGCCGCAGAAACAGAACCTTCCCAACAGCCCGCGGTCGACGCTGAACCGCAGAACCACGCTCCGGCGCCTCCTGATCAGGCGGGGCAGGCCCGAGCTGCACAGGAACCTCGAGCGCAACGTGAGCCGGAAGTCAGTGCACCACTGCAGGAATCAGCCCCAGATGCTGGCTCTGCTCCGGAAAGCGAGGCCGTGGCCGGTGCGGGCAACATCGGCGGCGAGATCGAAGCTATTCGACGAGCCTGGCCGAGCATCCTCGCGGCCGTCGAGAAGCGCAGTCGCCTGACCAGGGCGATCATTGCTGCGAATGCGATCCCGCAGTCGTACTCGGAGGGTGTCGTCTATCTCGGATTCAACAACGCCGGTTCCGTCCAGGGCTTCCAGCAGAGAGACCACGCAGCGAAGCTGGCGATGGCGATCAATGATGTCCTCGGCATCCAAGCTCGCATCGATATCGGCGACGTCGGTCGTATAGGTGGAAATTCGAGTCAGGCGGATGCCGGGCGCGGAACCGGCGGCAAGGGCGCCTCGGCACCGGTGGCGAATGAGGCCCCCGGCAATCGGGGGCTGGCCCCCGCGCAGAGGCGACCCAGCCCTCAGGAAGTCGCCGCGGTCGTCGGCACTCGCGAGGTCGACAAGCCGCAGGTTGATCACGAGAAATTCTGGGAGACGAGCGGCTCTCCTCAAGGTCCTTGGTCCGACGACGACGAGGAGGGAGAACAGCCAGCGTCACACGTAGCTTCAGAATCACCGACTGACTCCGAACCCGACGCCCCAACGGATGTCGACCATCAGGCCTACGACGATTCAGGCAGCCACGCTGGCCCAGTTGGAGAACCGGGTCCGGACGGCCTCGCCGGGTCGGTCGATCAAGCGCAACTGGTCGACGAGCCGACGGTGCCCGAAGGTCCAGAGGAAGAAGCAGAATCCCAGGGACCATCGGCGTCCGACGAGCCGATGATCGAAGAACCCGCTGCGGAGGCACCGAAGCCAGACGAGCCAGCGGCGGATTCGGATATCGTCGTGCCCGATCTCTCGGACGATGACTTCTTCAGCGGCCCTTCCGACGATGCGTCTGATCAGCAATCGGAAGTCGATCCACTGGCGCACACCACTTCACCGGCGACTCCGGATGCACCGATGGAGTATGTGCAGCCACGGTGGGAGGAGCCGACCTGGCACGATGGGCCGAGCGCTGGTGCCCCGAACCTCGGTGGTTTCCCCGACGGCGAGGTATCGTCGAGCGATCCGATCGACGAGTTCACGAGCGCGGGTTCGGGAGCTGTGGAAGTCGGAGCGCTGGTGGTGCCTCCTCCAGAGGATGATGATCTCGACTTCCTCGGCGACTACGCGGAAGGGGATATGGGACTGGCGGATTCTGCGGCACAGCCAACTGCGCAGTCGCAGCAACAGACTCAACCGGCACAGTCTTCGCGACCTCAGGGACACGGTGGCGCGAAGCCGTTCAAATCCCGTTTCGCTGCTCTAGCCGAGAAGCACGGAGGCGCCACCCCACAGCAGCCGGCCCAGACCGGAACAAACGCGTACCCGCAGGATGCCAACGGCTCAATGCCCGGAAACGGTGTGGTGGACGAAAGCGCAGCTGCTCAGCCCCAACGCTCCGGAGCCGACGAAGACGAATATGATCCGGAGACGGACCTCGACGTCTCGGAAGCTCCACAGATCGGCGTGGCCGTGATCGCACGCGTCCTCGGCGGCGAGATCATTGACGAAAGAGAAGTATGAGCGCGGTTTACGAAGGTGCCCTGCAGGACCTGGTCGAAGAATTCGGCAAGCTTCCGGGCATCGGTCCGAAGTCTGCGCAGCGGCTGGCGTTCCACATTCTCCAATCTGAATCCGCCGACGTCAGCGCCCTGGCTCAGGCCCTGATCGAAGTGAAGAAGCGCGTGCGCTTCTGCGATATCTGCGGCAATGTCTCTGAGGAGGCAGAGTGCACCGTCTGTCAGGATCCGCGTCGTGATCGTTCGATGATCTGCGTCGTCGAGGAGCCGAAGGATGTCGTCGCTATCGAACGCACCCGCGAATACAGGGGCCTCTATCACGTCCTCGGCGGCGCGATCGATCCCATGGCAGGAGTCGGTCCCGACAATCTGCGCATCAAAGAGCTGATGCCGCGTCTGCAGGACGGCGAGGTCAAGGAATGTGTCATCGCCACCGACCCCAACCTCGAGGGAGAAGCAACAGCCACCTACCTCGTGCGGCTGCTCAACTCTTTGGGAGTCACCGTGACCAGGCTGGCCTCGGGACTGCCCGTCGGGGGAGACCTGGAATACGCCGACGAGGTCACTCTCGGGCGAGCCTTCTCCGGCCGCCGCGCAATGGACTGAGCTTTCTCTGCCGATCGTCTCCCGCTTCTGGAGAAAGTATCGACCGTCCCGTTGACACCGTATCGATTATCGTGAAGTATATTGTTTATCGATATATCGAGAAACGATAAGAAATCGCAGATCGAGACGGCGAAATCGAGGTCGACTGCTTGCCGGTTCCGAAAGGTTCGCCGAAGAGGGAAGGCAGAATCATGACACAGGGAAACGGGCAGGGTGAACTGCCCGACGAGGCTGCCAAGCGGAAGGCCTTCGGCACTGGTTACGAACTCTGGGTCGGACTGGCGATCGGTTTCTACGTCATCTATGCCGTAACGGAGCTGATCACTGACCTCGCTCATGAGAAGATCAGGCTGCCGCTTGAGTTCGAGTCGGAGGCTGTGGCCACGCTCGACTTTCCGGGAGCGGATGCCACGCTGAGCGGTCTGACGCAGATTACGGTGGCGACCACAGATCTGGCCACCGCGACGTTGGTGCTCCTTCTCATTGCGAAGATCACTCTGATCCTCACCTTCATCGTTGCGGCGATATCGATCGTTCCCATCATCAGAGACATCGCCAAAGGTGACCCGTTCACCGGCCGTTCGATCACAGCGCTCGGAGTGCTTGAGAGCTTCATCGCCGTCGGGTGGCTGGTGTACTTCGGCGCAATGGTGCTGGGCAGCAACATGGTCTCACGAGACCTCGATATCGCCGATGAGGTCGGTCCCGGAGTGACGACCGTGCTGGCGTTCACACTGTTGGGCGTCGTCGGAGGAATCGAGCTGCTGCGCAGGTGCTACAAGTCGGGACAGAAGGCCCAGGAAGAGCTGGACGGTCTCGTCTGATGGTCGAGGAATTCGAATCACTTCACGTCGTCTGTCACCTTGACTCATTGCTGACTCAGCGGGGTCTGAGCCTGACTGAGCTCTCGAAGCTTGTTGATGTGTCCTTGGCGAACCTCTCAGTTCTCAAGAACAACCGGGCCAAGGCCATCAGATACTCAACACTCATCGCACTCTGCCAGGTTCTGGATTGCCAGCCGGGGGACCTGTTCACCGTCAACGTTCGACTCGGCTGAGACGAGCAGGACCCCTCGTCGCTTGAGGACCCGAGATCGTCAACAGCTCGGGGATCTCAGCGGATCCAGGGGGCAAATCCAGGGAACCTGAGCACCGTCTGAATGACGGGCGGGGGTGAAGTGAAACGGCTGACCTCATACAATGGTCAAGGTGCCGGAGAGCCGACACGGCTGAAATCCTGATCGATGCAAGCACGAGACAACCATGTTTGGAAGCATGGAATCGATCGCCCGGCACGGAACTTATCAGCGATAAGGAAGAGACTGCAGTGAGCATAGTCGTCCAGAAGTTTGGCGGGTCCTCGGTAGCCGATGCGGAATCGGTGAAGCGGGTGGCCAAGCGAATTGTCGAAAACCGTCAGGCCGGTCACGAAGTTGTTGTCGTGGTGTCGGCTATGGGAGACAGCACCGACGATCTCATCGACTTGGCCCAACAGGTCTCTCCGATGCCCCCAGCCCGTGAGCTCGACATGCTTCTCACCGCCGGTGAGCGCATCTCCATGGCGGTTCTTGCCATGGCGATCGCCAACCTCGGCGAGGAAGCACAGTCATTCACAGGCTCCCAAGCCGGTGTCATCACCGACGAGCAGTTCGGCAAGGCGCGCATCATCGACGTCACGCCAGGCCGAATCCGCTCGGCACTTGACCAGGGATACGTAGCCATTGTGGCCGGATTCCAGGGAGTCAGCCAGACAGCGAAGAACATCACCACACTGGGACGCGGCGGATCGGATACTACCGCGGTGGCCCTCGCAGCGGCACTGGATGCTGACGTGTGCGAGATCTACACCGACGTCGACGGGGTCTTCACCGCCGATCCTCGCATCGTGCCGACCGCGCATAAGATCGATGAGATCGGCTACGAGGAGATGATGGAGATGGCGGCTTCGGGCGCCAAGGTCCTCATGCTCCGGTGCGTCGAATACGCCCGCCGCTACAACGTGCCGGTGCACGTGCGGTCCTCATTCTCACGTAAGCAAGGCACCTGGGTGACTGACTCACCCATTCCTGAAGCCTTCCGGCCGACACGGGGAGCGAAGGCCCCGGCAGCGGAATCAGAAACGGAGTCCAACATGGAACAGGCAATCATTTCCGGAGTCGCCCATGATCGCTCGGAGGCCAAGGTCACGATCGTCGGCGTTCCCGACGTTCCTGGCAAAGCCGCCGAGATCTTCAACACCATGGCTGCGACAGAGATCAACATCGACATGATCGTGCAGAATGTCTCGACCCGGGAACCGGCCAAGACCGACATCTCGTTCACCCTGCCGATGGACGACGGCGCCAAGGCGCTCGAAGCCCTCGACGCGGTGAAGGCCTCGATCGGCTTCGACCAGGTTCGCTACGACGACCAGATCGGCAAACTCTCAGTCGTCGGTGCTGGCATGCGCTCCCACCCCGGAGTGACTGCCATCCTGTTCGAAGCGCTGAGCGAAGCCCAGGTCAACATCGACATGATCTCCACCTCGGAGATCCGCATCAGCGTCGTCACGAGGGCAGACGTTCTCGACGACGCAGTCCGCGCCGCGCATGCCGCGTACGGACTCGACAGTGAAGACGACGAAGCAGTGGTTTACGGAGGTACCGGACGATGAGCGTCAATATCGGAGTAGTCGGAGCAACAGGTCAGGTGGGCGGCGTCATGCTCGACCTGCTGGCAGGCAACCCAGGATTCGAGATCAACAGTCTGAGGCTCTTCGCTTCAGCGCGGTCCGCGGGTAAGACCATCACGTTCAACGGTGAGGAGATCACCGTCGAAGACGCTGCCGAGGCGGACCCCAGCGGACTCGACATCGCCTTGTTCTCTGCCGGTGGAGCCACCTCCCGGGCGCAGGCGGAGCGCTTCGCCGCGGCCGGAGTCACCGTGGTCGACAATTCCTCAGCCTGGAGATCCGACCCTGAGGTTCCACTCGTCGTCAGCGAGGTCAACCCTGAAGCCATCGACGCGGTGGCCAAGGGCATCATCGCCAACCCGAACTGCACAACGATGGCCGCCATGCCGGTCCTCAAGGCGCTCGACAACGTTGCCGGACTCAAGCGGCTCATCGTCAGCACCTACCAGGCAGTGTCGGGATCGGGTCTGAGCGGAGTCGAGGAACTCGCCGGTCAGCTCGAAGCCGGAGTTGCAGATTCCCGCAAGCTGGCTCGCGACGGCAGCGCCGTGACCTTGCCGGCGCCGGACAACTACGTCGAGCCCATCGCATTCAACGTCCTGCCCATGGCAGGGTCTATCGTCGACGACGGTGAGCTCGAGACCGACGAAGAGAAGAAGCTGCGCAACGAGAGCCGCAAGATTCTCGGAAAGCCGGATCTCCTCGTAGCCGGCACCTGCGTGCGCGTTCCTGTGTTCACCGGGCACAGCCTGAGCATCCACGCGGAGTTCGACTCCGATATCACCCCGGCCAAGGCCACCGAGGTGCTCGCTGAGGCACCCGGCGTCGAACTTGATGACGTGCCCACACCGCTGAAGGCGGCCGGCAAGGACGCGAGCTTCGTGGGCCGCATCCGTGCCGACCAGTCTGCCCCGGCAGGCAAGGGACTCGTCCTGTTCGTGGCCAACGACAACCTGCGCAAGGGCGCTGCCCTGAACACGGTGCAGATCGCCGCGTTGCTGGCGAAGAAGGTCGAGTCACAGGCGGCCTGAACCGTCGGATAGCCGAATCGAACGCCCGAGAGCTGTGCTCTCGGGCGTTCGGCGTTGCCGGAACGTCTTCGACCTCGCAGCGGGGCGAGCGTGGCGGGAACGCATAAACACGTTGCTATATATAAATATTTATATTAGTGGCCGCAGCTCAGGCTGAGTATCGTATTCGTGGTTGATTCATTGATCACCGACCACTCTCTGAAAGGCCCACCATGCGTTCTTCGCGACTCGGCATTGCCTCCGGTGCTGCTGCCCTCACTGCTGTTCTCGCATTGAGCGCCTGTGGGGGTGGTGCGGCCGGTGCGGACTCCGAGAACGCCGATCTCTCAGTTGTGACGTCGACCAATGTCTACGCCGACATCGTGTCCCAGGTGGCAGGAGACTTCGCGAAGGTCACGGCGGTCATCGACGACCCGAATCAGGACCCGCATTCCTATGAGGCAACGACCCAAGACCGATTGAAACTGTCGAAGGCCGATCTGGTCGTCCAGAACGGCGGGGGTTACGACTCGTTCATGACGACGATGCTTGAGGCCTCGGACGCCGAGGTCGACACCATCGACACAGTATCGATCTCAGGTCTGCCTGGATCCGAGGACGTCGGCAACGAGCCTCATGACCATGGAGAGGAAGAGGCCCATGGTGGGGGCCACGTCGACAAGCACGGCAAAGAAGAGGCCCATAGCCATGAGCACGAGGACAACGGTCACGATCACGGCGAAGAAGAGGGCCATGATCACGGCGAAGAGAGCCACGATCACGAACATGGGGAGTTCAACGAGCACCTCTGGTACTCCGTCCCCACAATGACGAAGCTCGTCGACGAGGTCGCAACCCACCTCGGTGAGGCTGAGCCCGAGCACAAGGACGACTTCGCAGCCAACGCGGATGACTACAAGAAGACGCTGGAGAAGCTGCAGGCGCAGATCGACGATGCCAAGGCAGAACATGAAGGCGACGAGGTCGCTGCCACCGAACCCGTTCCGCTGTGGCTGTTCGAGGACATGGGACTGAAGAACATCACCTCAGATGAGTTCCTCGAAGCGGTGGAAGAGGGCAATGACGTGCCACCTCTGGTGCTGAAGAAGGCCGAGGAGCAGATTTCCTCGGGCGAGGCGGTGCTGCTTGGGTACAATACTCAAGCGGCAGGTCCACAGGCAGAGCAGTTGAAATCCACGGCTGAGAAATCCGACGTTCCGGTCGTCGACCTCGGCGAGACGATGCCGGCCGATGCGCGCTACGCGGATTGGATGGGCGACTACATCACTGAAATCTCCACTGCGCTCGAAGGACATGAACACTGAGAATGGCCACTGATTCCGACGTCTCTCCCGAGCAGATCGCATCCGCCGATCACCCTCCGGTGATCCGTCTGCGCGATGCCGAACTGCGATTCGGAGAGCGTGTGCTCTGGCACGATCTCGATCTCGACGTCGCGCCGGGGGAGTTCGTGGCGGTGCTGGGCCCGAACGGGACAGGAAAGACTTCGCTGCTCAAAGTGCTGTTGGGCCAGCATGCGCTGTCCACCGGCTCGGCGGAGATCAATGGTCGGAATGTCCACTCAGGGAACTCGGCCATCGGCTACATCCCCCAGCAGCGCGGAATCGACCAACATACTCCGATGCGGGGTCGCGATCTGGTTCGGATGGGCATCGACGGACACCGCTGGGGACCCGGGCGGTTTCTGAAGCGCCGCCGTCAGCAGGTCGATCAACTCCTCGAATCCGTCGGCGCTCGAGATTACGCGGACGCCCCAGCCGGGACCCTGTCCGGCGGTGAACTGCAGCGTCTGCGCGTGGCTCAGGCCCTGGCCAATGACCCCTCGGTGCTTCTCTGCGACGAGCCGCTGCTGTCGCTGGACATCCATCACCAGAAGGTCGTGGCCAACCTGCTCCATGAGCAGCGAGTCAAACGCAATACCTCAGTCGTCTTCGTCACCCACGAGATCAACCCGATCCTGCCCTACGTCGACCGCGTCCTCTACATCGTCGGCGGCCACTTCCTCGTCGGCACCCCCGCCGAGGTCATGACCACCCAATCGCTGACCCGACTCTATGGTTCCCCGGTCGAAGTCGTTCGGGTAGGCGGTCGGCTCATCGTAGTCGGCGGCGAAGCCGAATGCGTGGACCACCACGTCCACGAGGACGAGATGAGCATGGAACGAGGTGCGATCTGATGTCGGCTCAGGAGATCTTCGGCAGCCTGTTCACCTTCGAGGACTACGGCGAACTGGTGGCACTGCTGACCAACTCGCTCATCGCCGCCGGACTGCTCGGCGTCGTCGGCGGCCTCATCAGCGTCTTCGTCATGGCCCGCGACATCCCCTTCGCCGTCCATGGTGTCTCCGAGCTCTCGTTCGCCGGTGCCGCCTTTGCCCTCCTCATCGGCTTCGACGTGGTTGGCGGGTCCATCATCGGCTCAATCATCGCCGCTCTCATTATCGGCATCGGTGGGGCCAAAGCCTCGGAGAAGAACGCCATCATCGGTGTGCTCATGCCCTTCGGTCTGGGCCTCGCGATTCTGTTCCTCGCCCTCTACGACGGACGTGCCGCCAGCAAATTCGGCCTGTTGACCGGGCAGATCGTGGCCATCACCCCGGGCCAGATCATGACGCTCGTCGTGTGCTCGCTGATCGTGCTCCTCGTCCTCGCCGTCATCTGGCGACCGCTCATGTTCGCCAGCCTCGACCCCGAGGTGGCACGTGCCAAAGGGGTCCCGGTGTCCGGTCTGACGATCGTATTCATGCTCGTCCTCGGCCTGGCCGTGGCACTGAGCGTGCAGGTCGTGGGCGTCCTCCTGGTGCTGGCTCTGCTCATCACTCCAGCCGCGGCGGCCACCCAGCTCTCGGCCTCCCCGGTGTGGGTGCCGGTGTTCAGCGTCATCTTCGCGGTCACAGCCTCAGTCGGCGGCATCCTCATCGCACTGGGCTCGCCGGTGGTGCCGATCAGCCCATTCGTCACGACGATCTCCTTCCTCATCTACCTCGTCTGCCGACTCGTGGGGCGGCGCCGGATGAAACATCTGCATCGTCGCCGCACGGCCCGTGCCGCCGACGAACACGACAAGCCGGTCGCGTTCCCTGCCTGAGGTGCCGTGACGGCGCAGCGGGGGCCGGGTCCACGCGGGGATCCCAAGGCCGACTAGAGTTGGACGAATGAAGAAACGTGCACTATTCGCCGGCGCCCTTGCAGTCCCCGCGGCGGCTGGAATCTGGGGCGCGGCCATCGAACCGCACCTCTTCGCCGTCCGCCGCCACACGTTGCCGATCCTTCCGGCCGGTGCACAGAGCATCAGGATGCTGCACGTCTCCGATCTGCATCTGGCACCCTGGCAGAAGCACAGAGCCGCTTGGGTCAAGGCGCTGACACGATTGGAACCGGACGTCGTCGTCAACACCGGGGACAACCTCTCTGCAGACATCGTGCCCACTGTCCTCGACGTCTTCGACGGACTTCTCGATGTACCCGGCGTCTTCGTCCTCGGATCCAACGACTTCTTCTCACCCAAGGCGAAGAACCCAGCCACCTACCTGCGGTCTCCCTCCGAGGTGAAGCACCGCACGCAGCCCGACCTCGATGTGAAGGCCCTGATCCGCGGGTTCGAGGCCAGAGAAGAAACAGCCAGCATCACGTCGACTGGTGACACGCCCAGCAGCACCCGCGGATGGCATTTCCTCGACAACGCCGAGGCGACTCTGACGATCCGAGGCACTCGTATCGACTTCTGTGGCCTGGGGGACTCCCACATCGACCGTGACCGGATCCGGCCCAGCGACGGTCAGGGTCGCGGTCCTGACGCGTTCGACTACCCTCACTTCGACTCTGAAGCTGGGGTGAAAGTCGGGGTCACGCATGCGCCCTATTCGCGGACGCTGGAGGCGTTCACCTCGGCGGGGGCTGACCTCATCATGACCGGGCACACTCATGGGGGACAGATCCGGGTGCCCTTCTGGGGTGCGCCGGTGACGAACTGCGATCTCGATCGGACACGCGCGAGAGGCGTGTTTCCCTATCGAAAATCTCTCGTCGAAATCTCCGCCGGATTGGGTTTCTCGCCCTTCTCACCGGTGCGTTTCGCCTGCCGTCCCGAGGTCAGCCTGTTGACGCTCGTGCCTGGAGTCTGACGTTCTCAACGATTTTTGAGAACGTGCACAAGTCGTATTAGTTAAACTTGGTTTCATGGTGTCTCCTGAGTCAAATCCGAATCCGACCAAGACAGGCGCGTTTCTCCAGTTCGTCGCCGTGAGCGCGGTGGCGGGAATCGTCGCCGCCGGTCTTGCCATCCCCGGAGTCGGTGTAGCTACTGCCAGTGCAAACAGTGCCGTCGAGATCTTCAATTCACTCCCCGCGACCCTGGAGATCCAGGATCTGGGAGAGAAATCGACGATGCTCGCCTCCGACGGGTCGGAGATCGCGGAGTTCTACTGGCAGAACCGAGTCGAGGTGCCTCTCGACGAGATCTCAGATCATATGCAGGACGCGACGATCGCCGTCGAGGACTACAGGTACTTCGAACACGGCGGCGTCGATATTGAGGGCATCGCGCGTGCAGCGGTGCACAATATGGTGTCCTCGACAACGCAGGGCGGATCAACGCTGACTCAGCAGTACGTGAAGAACGTGCTGGCAGAGAACGCCCATGCCGAAGAGGACAAAGAGGGCGTGTCAGCGGCCAAGGAGTCGGAAGGCACGGCCGGCTATGCGCGTAAGCTCCGCGAAGCCAAACTCGCGGTGGCAGTTGAGAAGAAGTACGACAAGAAGGACATTCTCAACCGCTACATGAACATCAACAACTACTCCGGTTCACCCAACGCCTACGGAGTGCAGGCCGCCGCCCACAAGTATTGGGGCATCGACGCGAAGGACCTGAATATCGAGCAGTCGGCGATGCTCGCCGGCATTGTGCAGAACCCTTCGGCCTTCAACCCGCAGCGTTTCCCCGATCAGGTGAAGAAGCGCCGCAACACTGTGCTGGGGCAGATGCTCAAGTACAAGCACATCACTCAGAAGGAATACGACAAGGCGGTGAAGACCGACCTCGACCTCGATCTGCATGAGACACCGAACGGCTGTTCCTCGGCCAAGAGCAACGCAGAGTTCTTCTGCGACTACGTCGAAAACGTCATCAAGAATGACGATACCTTCGGCGAAACCGTCGACGAGCGGCTCGCCTTCCTGCAGCGGGGCGGGCTGACGATCAAGACCAGCCTCAACCCAGACATTCAGAAGATCGCTGACAAAGAGATCAAGAAGCGTGTTCCTGTGGGCGATCCATCCGGTGCCGGACACGCCCTGGTCACGATCGAGCCGGGCACGGGCGAAGTCATCGCCATGGCCGAGAACCGTGAATACACGGTCGGCGAGGTCAAGAAGAACGAAAAGAACAAGAAGACCAGCATCAACTACACGGTCGACAGGAAGCACAACGGCGGTGGCGGCTTCCAGGTCGGTTCGACTTGGAAGCCCTTCGTGCTGGCCACGTGGCTGAAATCCGGTCGCGGTCTCAACACCACTGTCAACGCCACCAAGCGCAACTTCCCTGCAAATTCGTGGAAGTATGACGGCTGTCCGAACATGGGCGGTGACTGGGACCCGAACAACGCCGGCGACGGTGAAGGCAAGGGCTCGATGACCGCGCTGGAAGCCACGAAGAAGTCGGTGAACACCGGTTATGCGGCTATGGGCAACCAGCTCAACATGTGCAAGGTCATGGACACCGCTATGGACCTTGGTATTCGCTACGGCAGCGGCGAGAAGCTCGACTTCAAGAACAAGGCGGGCTTCATCCAGGCCCTGTCGCCGTCCTCGATCCTGGGCACGACGGAGACAACTCCGATTGCAATGGCCGCGGCGTTCGCGACCTTCGCGAACGAGGGCGAATTCTGCGGCCCGAAGCCGATCGTCTCCATCAAGGACCGCTCAGGCAAGAACATCGACGTTCCGGGAGAAGGCTGTAAGCGAGTTCTCGACAAAGAGGTGGCCAAGGGCGTCGCCTACGCTCTGACACAGACCTTCAACGGCGGTACCACCACCCAGTTGAAGATCGGAGCACCAGCAGGTGCAAAGACCGGTACGACGAACTTCGATGTCGGCCACACCTGGTTGCTCGGGTTCACGAAGACACTGTCGACTGCTGTCTGGACCGGTGACCCGGCAGGAACACGCGACTGGCGGAACAACGGCGAAGGCGTTGTCCGCGGACACGTCTACGGTGCCACGATCTCCGGTAAGACCTGGCAGGCCTATATGAATGACGCGGTCAAGGAGACGAAGGGCAACACCGGATTCCCTCAGCCGACCAGCAAGTACATGGGCGGCGGTGGCACCGGTGGCGGAGGCGGCACCGGCGGTGGCGGCGGTACTGGCGGTGGTGGCGGTACTGGCGGTGGTGGCGGCACCGGCGGCGGCAACGGTGGCGGTGGCACCGGCGGCGGCAACGGTGGCGGTGGCACCGGCGGCGGCAACGGTGGCGGTGGCACCGGCGGTGGTGGCGGCGGCGGCGAAGCGCCGGGCCTCGGCGGCAACTGAGCACCGGGCGCCAGACAGAGCCTGAGAAACAGAGCCTGAGAGACGGTGGGGTGGGACGGTCATCGTGATCGCCCCACCCCGCTGTCGTCTGTCAGCGGTGTTCACACTGTGGCATGGCTGGCGGTAGGTGCACGGGTTCTCGGCTAGGGTTGGCAACGACAGTGATGAGCCGGTCGCACTCCTGCAGAACGATCGGCTGTCTGTCCATGAAGACGCTCGTTCCGATGATGCATCGGGGACTCGGGCACACAGAGACTCAAGGAGAATCATGACCAAGTGGGAATACGTCACCGTGCCGCTCATCGTTCACGCAACGAAGCAGATCCTCGACCAGTGGGGCGAAGACGGCTACGAGCTTGTCCAAGTTGTCCCTGGCCCCGATAACAATGGACTCGTTGCCTACCTCAAGCGTCCCAAAGCCTGAAGCAACAGTGCTTGAAGCACCACAAGCCTGACGCTTCAGAGTATGGGCGCTCACCTGACCTGCAATACCCTCGTCGAAGGACCAACCATGTCGAAGACTCTAGACCGCATCGCTGAACTCGGTCTCACCCTGCCCGCTGTCGCCGTTCCTGCTGGCGTCTATGTCCCGGCGCTTCGCACCGGCAACTACGTCTACACCTCGGGCCAGCTGCCCGTCGTCGACGGGAAACTCCCGGCGACTGGCCACATCGGCTCCGACGTCGACCTCGAGACCGGCTACGACCTGGCAAGGACTGCAGGGCTCAATGCTCTCGCCGCAATCGCCGGCGTCATCGGCGACCTGGACAAGATCGTGCGCGTCGTCAAGGTGACCGGATTCGTGAACTCGGCAGATGACTTCACACAGCAGCCATCGGTCATCAACGGAGTCTCCGAACTCTACGGTGAGATCTTCGGCGACCGCGGCCAGCACACGCGCAGTGCAGTGGGAGTGAACACTCTTCCTCTCGGCACTCCCGTCGAGGTCGAGGTCATCGTCGAGGTTGAGGACGATGCCGCTTAGCGGACGCTCTCTGCCCGTCTCGTCGGAGCTGCGTTGGCTCTTGGACCAATGGCAGTCCGACGGGCGGTTCCCGGTCCCAGAGGCTCCACGCCCCGCCTCGGCGATCGTGTTGATCAGGGACTCACTGGAAGGTTTGGAAACCTTCATCACCCGGCAGCTCGATGCCCGCGGAATCGAAGACCGCAACCGCTTGTCCTACCCGGTCAGCAACCTGCGCCCCGGCGACGTGCGAAATCTGCCTCTGGCCGGATGGAACTCGGCTCGCTGTGCAAGGACCCTGAGCATCGAGAACAAGTCACGGGCACTGCACCATTTTTCGGCCGCGGCACGCATCTCGTTCGCCGCGACCGGTGTCCTGCTTGCCGAAGACGTCGATCGTGACATCGTCGCTGCGCCCCAGACGGATTGGCGCGGAACACGGGCTCGGCTGTTCTCCAATGAGATCTCCTGGTCCCAGATCCTGCGCGAACGTGATCTCAAGCTGCGCCCGGACCTCTGCAAACCTTGGCTGCGTTGGATCAACACGGGAACCCAGCTGCACCGTTTCGACACCACCTATTTTGTGGCCACAGTGCCCTTCGGGCAGAACGTTGACTTCCTCTCACCGAATGAGACCTCGGGAGGATGGAAACGGCCCAAGGAGATCCTCGCCGAGGCAGCCGGAGATCCCGACAAGATCAGTGCGAGCACACGCATCATCGCTGAGAGCCTGATAGATGTCCCAAGCGTCGGAGCCGCCATGGCCCAGGTCCGCGACCTGCATCCGCTGCGGCCAGAGGTCACCAAGGAAGACGGCGAATGGCGCGTCGTCATCCACCCCGGACGCGACATCTACCGCAAAGGCACACTGCGGGACTACGCGATAGCCGTCGGTGACGACGAGAACGACCAGAGCCCAGGATTCCTGACGCTGAGTGACGATGACAACAACGCCGAAAACGGCGAGAAGGAGACCGACGAATCATGAGGATCCGCGCGAACAACCCATCCCCGATGACACTGACGGGCACCAACACCTATGTCATCGCCTCGGCGGACGACACCACTGCTGTGCTCATCGATCCGGGTCCCGAACTTGCGCGGCACCGTGAGAACTTCCTCGCTGAGCTCGGCGACAGGAAGCTGTCGGCCATCATCCTCACTCATCAGCATGCCGATCACTCGGAGATGCTCGGCAGTGTGGAACAGTGGGCACCCGAGGTGCCCGTGTACGCCGTCCTCGAGAAGTTCGCCCGTCTGACTCCTCCTGTGGCCGATGGTGACACGATCGCATTCGGCACTGCCACAACCGATGTCATGGAGGTCATCGCGACTCCGGGGCACACG
Source organism: Brevibacterium sp. RIT 803 (assembly GCF_016892625.1). Lineage (GTDB taxonomy): Bacteria > Actinomycetota > Actinomycetes > Actinomycetales > Brevibacteriaceae > Brevibacterium. The sequence continues at coordinate 262,132 of NZ_JAFEMW010000004.1, read as the reverse complement.
ATGGACAGCATCAGTCTCATCCACGACCACGTGCTCTACAGCGGCGACACGGTCCTGGGGGAGGGGACGACCATCGTCACCCACCCGGAAGGCTCTCTGCGCGACTACCTCAATTCCCTGGACCTGCTCCTTCGGCTGCTCGATGAGGGGGCATATTCGACCATTGAGCCTGCACACGGTCCCAGCATCGAATCCCCTGCCCAGGTGCTCGAGTACTACCGCAGCCACCGACTCGAACGCATCGAGCAGGTCAGAGGGGCACTGGCGCAGGGAGCCACGCGCGCCGCAGACGTCTGCGACATCGTCTACCACGACGTTGATCCGAGTGTCCGCGGTGCCGCCGAGCAGATCGTGCGCGCCCAGTTGGCCTACCTCGGAGTCCTCGCGCCCGACGACCAGTCCTGACTCGACCGTGCCAATCGCAGGCAGGGCGCACCACACCGGACGCACCAACGCCCAGGCACGATGTGTGCCTGGGCGTTCGTGGCTGAGAATTCAGTGGTCCGGCATCAACCGGCTGAAATTCCGATCAACGGGCGCGGTTGCGCATGCGCTCCATGTCGAGGATGACGACGGAACGAGCCTCGAGGCGGATGAAGCCGCGAGCGGCGAAGTCGGCCAGAGCCTTGTTCACGGTCTCACGTGAGGCGCCGACGAGCTGCGCGAGTTCTTCCTGCGTCAGGTCGTGCGCGACGAGGACACCGTCCGGTGCCGGCTTCGAGAAGCGAGACGCGAGGTCCAGCAGTGCCTTGGCGACGCGACCGGGAACATCGGAGAACACGAGGTCGCCCACGGTCTCGTTCGTGCGGCGCAGTCGCTGTGCCAGAGCCTTGAGCAGGTTCATTGCCGCCCGCGGGCGTTCATCGAGCCATGTCGTGAGGTCCTCATGCTTGAGGCTGAGCAGCTCAGACTGAGAGACGGCGGTGACGGAGGTGGAACGTGGGCCCGGATCAAAGAGGCTGAGTTCACCGATGATCTCGCCCGGCCCGATGACCGAGAGCAGATTCTCGCGGCCGTCGGAGGACTCGCGGCCGATCTTGAGCTTGCCACTGGAGACGATATAGAGTTCGTCACCGGCATCGCCCTCGTGAAAGAGCACGGTTCCCCGACGGAGGCTCCGCGGGTTCATGAACTTCATCAATGCGCTTGTGGCTTCATCGTCCAAACCTGCGAAGAGCGTGGCGCCCCGCACAACTTCAATATCCACTGTGTCCTCCTTGTCGTGGTAATCACAGATAAATCTACCTGGTCAACGGTGCTGATACCAGCAAAGGCGCGGGAGTTTGCGGCATTAGTGTAAAACAAGGGGTTTTGCTTGCGTTTCCTCCACCCTCGCCGAGGTGGGCCACGGTTGCGTACGGACGACCCCGTTCGACGGACGACTGCAGAGCCACCTCGGCGATGTGAGGGGTGCCACTGCGGAAATGCAGGGCACGGATTAGGATGGTGAGTCGTGTTGACGGTGGCAGAGAAGAGCGCGCGGAAGTTCGCCAAGGAAACCTCATTGGGCAAGACCCGACGCGCGAGGAAGATTCATCGCATCCTCGCCGAGGTGTACCCGAACGCGAAATGCGAGCTTGACTTCGAGACCCCATTCCAGCTCCTGATTGCGACCGTCCTGTCTGCACAGACCACAGACATCAGAGTCAACGCGGTGACACCAGGGTTGTTCTCCGTCTTCCCTGATGCTCACAGCCTCGCGGTGGCCAACCTGATCGAAGTCGAGGAACTCATCCACTCGACCGGCTTCTACCGAGCCAAAGCCCGCAACATCGTCAAACTCGCCAATGAACTCGTCGACACCTATGACGGTGAGGTCCCCAACTCATTGGACAGACTCGTCAAGCTTGCCGGAGTCGGACGGAAGACCGCGAATGTGGTCCTCGGCAACGCCTTCGACACCCCGGGCCTGACCGTCGACACGCACATGGGGCGGTTGGCACGCCGCCTCGGATGGACCGAAGAGGAGGACCCGGTCAAGGCTGAGCACGATATCGCGGCGCTGTTCCCGAAGAAGGAACTCACCCTGCTCTCCCACCGAGTCATCTTCCACGGACGACGCATCTGCCACTCGCGCAGACCAGCCTGCGGAGTGTGCCCGTTGATGGCACTATGCCCCTCGTTCGGGGTCGGGGAACTTGATCCGGAGAAGGCGCGGGCGATGCTCAGATTCGAAATGGCGCCCCAGGCATGAGCGCCGAAGCATGTGATCATCCTCCGGCGGGGCCAAGCTCGGCGGTGCGGGCGTCGACCGGGCGGGGCTCCGCTTCGCACGATGAGACCCTGCGGACGCAGCTGGAGAACCTCGCGGCCTCGAATGGTTCGCCCGAGTGGCTCAGACGGGCACCGACACCGGGTGACGAATCGGTGCGTGATGCGGCCGTCCTCATGCTCTTCGGCAGGGGCGGTCAGCCGCGCACAGACGCCGGCCGTGCCGAGTCATCACGTCTGGCGGATTTCGGAGTCGACGACGTCGACATCGTTCTGCTGCAGAGGGCAAGCACCCTGCGCAATCATCCCGGACAGGTGGCGTTTCCCGGAGGCGGACGGGACCCGGAAGACGATTCCTTGGTCTCCGCAGCCCTGCGTGAAGCTCAGGAGGAAGCCGGAATCGTGCCATCGACGGTCGATGTTCTCGGTCAGATGGATCCGCTCTACATTCCCGTCAGCAAGTTCCAGGTCACGCCCGTCATCGGGTACTGGGCGCAGCCCGGTGTCGTGCGGGTGATGGACAAGGCGGAGTCGTACTCGGTCTACCGGGTCTCTGCTGCCGATCTGGTGGCACCGGCCAATCGAGGGACGTTCTCCCGGCCGGACCTGAAGATCACGACACCGGCCTTCGACGTCGGAGTGCTCAAGGTGTGGGGCTTCACCGCAGGAATCCTCGACTTCACTCTCGACCACCTCGGGTGGGCCGGGGACTGGGATCGCGACGCACACATCGACATCGACTTCTGAGGACGTCGCTCCTTTCCTCGAAGACGACTGACTCCGGCCCTCAGCGAGGCGAGGCTATCCGGGCCAGAGCAGCCTTGATCTTCGACATGCGCCGGCGCCACAGCCAATCGCCGGCGGAGGCTCGAGAGCAGCCCGCTGGATGCGCTGGTGGTACCGGGCTGAGCCCGATGCCACCGATGCTCACAGCTGTCAGCGCCGACCGGCTCTGATCGTGAACAGCTGAGCCGTCCACACGATGGAGATCGCCAGGATTGCCACACACCAGATGACCGAAAGCAGGGCTGAGTCGCCCATATTGGTACCGACGAGCAGGCTTCGCAGTGCATCGATGATCGGGGTGATCGGTTGATTGTCGGCAAACCAGGTCAGCCATCCGGGCATCGTTTCGACCGGAACGAATGCGCTCGAGACATACGGCAGGAACAGCAGAACGAATCCATAGCCATTCGCCGACTCCGCTGATTTGGCGGCCAGGCCAATGCCCGCGAACAGATATGTGATGGTGAAGATGTAGAGAGTGATGAGGGCGATGACGGCCACCCATTCCGCCACGTCCGCCGATGGGCGAAAACCGATCGACACTGCCACTGAGAAGACGATGCCAGTGGCGAACAGGTTCTTCACTACGCTGGCCACCACATGTCCTGTGATCACCCCACTTGATCGGACGGGCATGGTTCTGAGCCGGTCGATGAATCCTGAAGTCATGTCGTTTGCCACGGACAGTGACGTTGATGCCGCGCCGAATCCGGCGCATGTGAGAATGATTCCGGGAACGATGTAGTTGACGTAGTCTCCGCTCGGATCGATGGCTCCACCGAAGACGAAGGTGAACATCAGCATGAGCAACACCGGCAGTGCGACTGCCATGAGCATGGATTCGACGTCCCGAATGGCATGACGAAGACTGCGACCGATGAGTGCAAACTCAGTACTGATGCCACGAGGAGGGGTTCGTCGTCGAGCAGGCGACGGGTACTTAGCCGTCAGTGAGGCTTCTGCAAAATCGGTCATGATCATTCTCCTGTCTGCGAAGGTTCGGCGGATGGGCCGGGGGTGGTGAGCGAGAGGAAGACGTCGTCAAGGCTGGGGTGGTGGAGGCTGACCGAGGACTCGGCGAACTCTGGTGCGACTGCTGCCAGGACAGATGAGAGATCGCGTACAGTTCCAGTGGTCGGCAACTGTGAGACGGTCGTGCCACGATCGTCGTGGACGGCCACCATTCCCTGACCGACCTTCGCCTTGAGTTCTCTCGGCGTGCCCAGCCCGGCCAGACGACCGCGATCGAGCAGGCCGATTCGATCAGCCAAGGCATCGGCTTCCTCGAGGTACTGTGTGGTGAGAAAGACGGTCGTGCCGCCCTTTGCCAGCTCCTTCACTTCGTCCCACAGCTCGCGACGCGAACGAGTGTCCAATCCAGTTGTCGGTTCGTCAAGGATCAGCACGTCGACCTGCACCACCAGGCTCAGCGCCAGATCGAGCCTGCGCCTCATACCGCCGGAGAGTGCGGCAACTTTCGTATCGATGAATGAGGTCAGACTCAAACGCTCGGCCAGCTGTGCGGCTCTGACCTTCGCTTCCCGGCGCGAGAGCCCCGACAGGCGTGCCAACAGGACGAGGTTCTCCCGCGTCGAGAGGTATTCGTCGACTGCCGCCGACTGCCCAGTGACAGCGAATCGCCGTTTTGCCTCATTCGGCTCTTCGGCCACATCGATTCCCGCAATGAGAACTGTGCCCGAATCCGGGCGGATCAGAGTGGTGAGGATGTTGATCGATGTGGTCTTTCCAGCCCCGTTCGCGCCCAGCAAGGCGAAGACCTCACCCTGGCTGATTCTGAGGTCGAGCCCTTGGAGGACCGGGTTCTTCCCGAAGCGTTTGCGAACATCAGAGAACTCGATAGCTGTGGCGGGCGCTGCGGAGTCTGTCGTTTGAGCGCCCGTGCCAGCTGACGTCATTGTGCGTTTCATGTCGTGCCTTTCGGAGATCCTGCGTGGAGCTGACTGTGTACGTCTGCAACTGTATATGACAGTAACACGCAATATATGCCGTACACAATATAAGCTGGTGAGATGAGTACAGAAGACCCGATCGAGCAGCTTCCACGCGGAATCGCACTGGCCTGGGGCGTGGCCGCAACACCGCAGCGCGGGCCCAAGCGCGAGATGAGTGTCGAGCGAATAGTCGATGCAGCCATCGAGATCGCCGATCACGACGGCATTCAGGCGGTGTCAATGTCGGCGGTCGCGAAACGCCTCGGATACACGCCGATGTCGCTCTATCGGTATGTCAGCGCCAAGGACGATCTGCTGCTTCTCATGCAGGAGGAAGCAACAGGGCTGCCGCCGGAGTCCGAAGCGGTGGAGAATTGGCGCACCCGACTGGAAGAACTCTACGAAGCCCAGTCGCAGGTCTACCGGATGCAGCCGTGGTTGCTGTCTCTGTCGATTATGGGCAGTCCCATCACACCCAACAGCTCCGCGTGGCTGGACGCGAGCCTCGAGGCGCTCCACGACACTCCACTCACACAGGACGAGCGCATTGCCGTCTCGATCTTCGTCACCGGCGCCGCCCGATGGAAGGGCGCCGTGTTCGCTGGGTACGAGGATCAGAAACGCGCCACTGGCTTGAACGATTCCGAGCTTGCGCAGCAGGAATCTCGGCTCTTCGATGCCGTCATCACCGATGATGGGTACCCCTCGCTGCGCCGTGCCATCGACGCAGGTGTCTTCACCTCCGAAGCTGATCCATTTGCCTTCGGTTTTGAGTGTGGGCTCGATGGCTTGGCGGCATACATTGACAGAGTCCGCCGCGAGCGAGGCGATGGAGCTTCAGCTGCGGCAGGAGAGATTCCGGAGACCGCCTCGGAGGAAGGCGAACCTTCGGCTTCAGGGGCGACATTGCCTGCTGAGGAGACCCCAGGTGAGCAGTCGGTTCCGACCGATGATGATCCAGAAGTTGCGGCCGATAAGAAGTACCGCGAATCACAGAAAGCCGTCAGACAAGCGCAGAAGGTGCTTGCCGAGGCGCGTAAACGGGAGCGTCAGACTCTGAGAGAAGCGAAGGAGCGGGTCGCCAAAAGGCGTTGAGACCAGCGGTGACGCGGTCGACGGTGATTGGCCCCGGGCGTGAATGCAACGGTGGCGCCGGGCTGAGCCCGACGCCACCGAGTGTGGAACTATTCTGCTGTTCTCCCTTGCGAGATCTGTCAGTATCGCGGTCCGGAGGGATTCTTCACCGCACGCTTGACCGACGCGACCAAGGACTTGGCTGAACCGATCGCCGTACCCGGGACCGGGTTGCCTTTCTTGAACAACGGCAGAGCAATCAGCACGAGGATGATGGCGAGCACCGCAAGGATGCCGAAGACAATGAGGAAGCTGCCCCACCATGGCCATCCCAGACCCTCGTGGAAAGCAGCGGCCCCGGCGAAAATCACCATGAACGATGACAAGAACAGGAAGAACAGGGCGACGACGGCAAGTGCCGACCCGATGCCCAAGTTCTTCGCACCGGCTGTGGCTTCAGCCTTGGCCAGCGCAATTTCTTCCTCGGCGATCGCTTTGGAATCGTCGCCGATGCCTTTGATCAGTTCGCTGATCGACCTCTCAGCCATGAGTGCTCCTATCGACAAAAACTTGGACAATCCTTCTTAAGAGTAGTCTGAACGCGCGTGGTGACCAAAGAAATGCGGCCAGTAAAACGAGAAAAACCCGCCAGATGAATACGGAACGCCTCTGTGCGAGCATCCGTTCTCACCGGCGGGTTCGTCTCAGAGCATGGTCAGTCCTTCGCCACAGATTCTTCGATCAGGTCCATGACCGATGAGTCGGCCAGGGTCGAGGAGTCTCCCACCTGGCGGTGTTCGGCGACGTCCTTGAGCAGGCGGCGCATGATCTTTCCGGAGCGGGTCTTTGGCAGTTCGGACACGATATGGACCTTCTTCGGCTTCGCGATCGGTCCGATGTCCTTCCCGACGTGTTGACGCAGCTCCTCGGAGATCTCTGGGGAATCTTCGACATCGTTGCCCACGATGACGAAGGCAACGACGGCCTGACCGGACGTATCGTCCGCTGCTCCGACCACTGCCGCCTCGGCGACATAGGGGTGAGCGACCAAGGATGACTCGATCTCGGCTGTCGACAGACGGTGCCCGGATACGTTCATCACGTCATCGACACGGCCGAGGAACCAGATGTCCCCGTCCTCATCGCGCCTGGCGCCATCGCCCGCGAAATAGGTGTTCTCGAACCGAGACCAGTAGGTCTCCTTGAAACGCTCGGGATCTTTCCAAATACCGCGCAGCATCGACGGCCATGGCTGGCGGATGACGAGGAGCCCGCCCTCCGGGCCAGCTGGGCTGTTGCCCTCATCGTCGACAACATCGACGGAGATTCCCGGGATCGGACGCTGCGACGAGCCTGGCTTCGTCGACATCACGCCGGGAAGCGGAGCGATCATGTGCGCGCCCGTCTCCGTCTGCCACCAGGTGTCGACGATGGGGCAGCGCTCACCGCCGATGACGCGGTGGTACCAGCGCCAGGCCTCAGGATTGATCGGTTCGCCGACGCTGCCGAGCAGACGCAGGCTGGAGAGATCGTACTTCGCTGGAATCTCCTCACCCCACTTCATGCATGTGCGGATCGCCGTTGGAGCGGCGTAGAGGATCGTTGCCTTGTACTTCTCGATGATCTCCCACCAGCGTCCCTGGTGGGGCGTGTCAGGAGTGCCCTCGTAGACGATCTGGGTGGCTCCGGCTGCCAACGGTCCGTAGGTCACATACGAGTGTCCGGTGACCCAGCCGACGTCGGCGGTGCACCAGAACACATCGGATTCGGGCTTGATGTCGAAGACGGCCTTCATCGAGTACAGAACCTGGGTGAGGTAGCCGCCCGAGGTGTGCAGGATGCCCTTCGGCTTACCTGTGGTTCCGGACGTGTAGAGGATGAACAGCGGGTTCTCGGAGTCGAAGAATTCGCATTCGTGCACAGGGCTCGCGGTTTCCACCGTCTCGTGCCACCACTGGTCCCGCCCGTCGACCATCTCGACGTCCTGACCCGTGCGGCGCACCACGAGAACGGTTTCGACGGGAGTGTCACCCTGTGACAGGGCATCGTCCACGGCCGGTTTGAGACTGGTGGCCTTGGCGCGACGGTAGCTGCCGTCGGCGGTGATGACCACGCGTGCTTCGGCATCGATGATGCGTGAGCGCAGCGCATCGGCGGAGAAGCCGCCGAAGACCACAGAATGGGCGGCGCCGAGGCGGGCGCAGGCCAGCATGGAGATCATCGCTTCGGGGATCATGGGCAGGTAGATGGCCACACGATCTCCGGCTTTGACCCCAAGATCGGTGAGAGTGTTGGCAGCCTTGGACACTTCGGCGAGCAGCTCCGCGTAGGTGAAGGAGCGGGAGTCTCCGGGCTCGCCTTCGAAGTTGATGGCAACGCGATCGCCGTTGCCGGCGATGACATGGCGATCGAGGCAGTTGTAGGCCACGTTGATTCTGCCGCCGATGAACCACTTCGCGAATGGCGGGTTGGTCCAGTCGAGTACTTCGCCGAAGTCCTCATTCCAGTCGACGAGGTCACGAGATTGCTCGGCCCAGAAGCTCAGGTAGTCGGCATCGGCACGTTCGTATTCGTCGGCCTTGACATTGGCGGCAGCGACGAACTCTTCAGGTGGGGCAAAGGTTTCGGATTCTGCTGTGCTGTCGGTCATTTTTCCCTCCGGCTTCTTTGATGGATCGAAAATTCTAGTTGCACTGTATACCCGAGGCGGGGCCCAGGGGCACCGTCGTCCGTGCGATGAACGGTGGTGTCCGGGGGTAGCAATCACTTAGACGCTGTGCTATGCGACACACTCTAGGCGCCGAGTGTTACGCGGGAAGACGGATGCGGAGATTCGCCTGCATCGGATAGGCGGCAGAGAAGGAGTGCGCAGGGGTTCCTGTTCTGCAAGGATGGGGTAGGAGTCTGTCAGGATGGAAACCAGACAGACACATGAAGTTTGACGACCCTGTCCCCAAGAGCGACTGGAGCAATCGATGAGTTCGCCGCAGCACCCCACTGGATCAGGACCACAGCAGTGGCATGATCCGCACGCGCAGAACCCCGGCCCGAACAGCCAACCACAGTTCGGCCAAGGGGCGGCACATGGATCAGGACCTGCCTTCGGTGCAGGACCTGAATCTCAGTCCTCCGGGCCCGGTGGATACGGCGGCGGTCCTGCCGGCTCGGGTGGACCGGCTCCCTATGGTTCGGGAGGGCCCGGTCCCTATGGCTCGGGACCAGGCTCACAGAACTCAGGCCCCGGTCCTTATGGTTCAGCGCCGGCGCCGGGACCATACGGTTCGGGCCCAGCCCCAGGTCCGCAGAGCACTGGTCCAGGCCCTTACGGGCCAGGAGGCCCAGGGCCTTATGGTTCGGCACCGGGTCCCTATGGTTCCGCTCCCGGCCCTCAGGGGTCAGCGCCGGGTCAGTTCGGTTCCGCAGGTCCAGCAGCGCAGAAGAGTCCGCGCAGCGGCCCGGGTCTTCTCGGACCGCTGACCTTGCGCGATCTGTTCCTGCTCTTTGCAGGACTCCTTTCACTGGTTGTCCTTTTCGTGCCGTTCAAGGGCGATGGGTTCGTATCGCTGTCGCTGTGGCATTGGACCATCGACGCGATGGGCACCCTGACATTCGACGTGTTCGGAATCTGGTTGATTGTGGCGGCAGTCTTCGTCAGCAAATTCGGCAACGGTGGACTCAAGGTCGGTTCACTCAGTCTTGATCAGGCGATCTCGGTTCTCTCCGGCGCTGCGTTCACCTTTGCCTTCGTCCACCTGCTGACGTCGGTTCAGTTCTGGCACGTCGGTGCGTATCTTGCCTTCTTCGCAGCTCTGATTGCCTTCTTCGCGGGCGTATTCACCATGCTTCCCTTCTTCAGCAAGGAATTCGCGGTTCGCGATGATGTTGCCGCACATCCGAAGGCACGTCCCGTGAGCAAGCGCGCACCGCATCCAGCTCCTGTGGCGAACGTGCCAGGCGCCCATAACGGCCCAGGCGGATTCGGCGCACCCTACGGCGGTCAGCCCAACGGGCCGATCGGTTCGCAGGGTCAGCCAGGGGCACCCCTACATCCGGGTCAGCAGGGTGGACCGGGTCAGTTCGGCGGACAGAGCCAGTTCGGTGGCCCAGGTCAGCAAGCTGGACAAGGCCAGCCAGGTGGAATGGACCAGTTCGGCCAGCAAGGACAGTACGGACAGCCAGGACAGCACGGCCAGCCCAACCAGTCAGGGCAATTCGCTGCGCCAGAACAGAGCGGCCAGCCTGTTGGGCACGACCAGTTCAGTCGACCCGATGGACAGGACCAGTTCGGTCAGCCCATCGGAGCCGAACAGGACAATCCGTATGCTCCGCCGGAGCAGCAAGCGCCGGAGTCGTCTTTCGATTCTGCAACGGCTGCCGATGGCTCGGCGGACCAGGCGGTTCAGAGTACAGGGTCAGGCCAGACCTACCTGGGGGCCAAAGATTCACAGGATCCCCAGCACACGCAGAGCGAACCGACGCAGACCTTCGGCTTCGGTGCTCAGCGTGAGGAATCGCCGTGGAGCAACGACGGCGAAACAGCAGTTCAGGCTCCCGTGCCTGCAGACGGCTCAAGCACGGGCGCGGACAGCCGGGGCACCACCGAGTCGAAGTCCGACAGCGCCGACCACGATTCGTCGGGAGCGGGCACGACCGCGGCCGTCGCAGGCGCGGGTGCTGTCGGAGTCGGTGCTGCTGTTGCCGGAGCAGCCTCAGCGAGCTCGGAATCTGAATCGACGTCGGAATCAGAACGTCGTCGCGGACGCCATGCCGCTCCGAATGCGGATGGTGAATCCGAAACAGCTGAGGGACACGCCGATGGTCAGGCCGAGCGTTCAGAAGGTGGCCCCGACCGGACCGAAACCGCCGATCGTGAAGCGGTCAGCGACCGGGGGGACTCCGCGTCTCCTGCGGAGAGCAGCTCGTTCGCCTCGAAGGTCAACGCTCACGAAACGGACACCAACGTTCGTGCCTCCGAAGGGGTTGCGCTCAAGTCGGAAGACGACTCAACTGACTCAAGCGCTTCGGCCTTCTCGGGCGAATCAGCTGACTCAACCGCTTCGGCGAACGCCGGACGCAGCGAGAGAAGCACGACCGCCGACGAGGACCGTGGAAGCGAGGCTGGCGCCGAGAAGCCGCGCACAGGGGCTTCGGACGACGATGCCACCGTCGTCAGCGGTTCCCCCGCCGATGGTGCTGCCGGCACTGCTGCAACAGGTGCGACTGGTGGTGCGGAATCGGCTGCGGAACGTACCACCCACCCGGAAGCTGACGAACCGACGCAGTATGTGCCGGTGGCTGACTACGGCAGCAACGGACACGGCAACAACGGCTCGGACATCGGAGAGGCGAGAAGGCGCGGCGGAGACAACGCCGAGAACGCTCCTTCGGCTCCACAGTTCGGAGCAGCGACCGGCTCGTCGAACTCCTTCGCGATCGACGAAGACGAAACTGTCGTCCAAAGCGCAGTTCAACCGGCCACCGGCCTGGACGATCGCGAGGACCGCTCGGGTCATGGCCAGAACGATGCCGACCAGGACGAGTCCGATCAGGGCGCTGGCCAGAACGTGATCCAGGCGTTCTGGTTCGCTGTTCCCGAACCGCGCGAAGCCGTGGACGCGACCACCGGAATGCCGGTGTTCACGATCTACCCGGGAGACTGGTTCCTCGGTCTCGAGGACAACGGTTCGTGGTTCAAGGTTCGCGATTCAGATGGTCGCGAAGGACTCCTGCGCAACACCGAAGGTGTCCAGCGGGGCTGAGACCACAACGGTCGACTCGTGTGCTCGGGCTGTGGACGACGGTCCGAGCACACCTCGTCTGACCACCGTGCCAGATGCTGTCAGACTGTGCATGTGAGGGTTCTGACCATGCGAGATGCTCATGCCGACTGAGATGGGGCGGCTCCTGTGACTTGAGTGCACAGGAGCCGCCCCTTCTGTCTTTTGTCCACAGCCCATCGTGTGGACCTGTCGTCAGGACCTACTGCGGTCCACACTGACTCCATGCAGGTAGCACTCATCACCGACCTCGGCGCCATCACCGACGAATGCGCACGAGTCGCCGAAAGCATCGGCATTTCGCTTAAAGTCCTGCCTCCGGACTCGGGCGGCTGGCAGAACTCCTCCCTGATTCTCCTCGGCGAGGATGTTCGTGAAGCTCCGGCCACTGACCATGCGGACCGCATCCTCGTCGTCCTCGACGGCGACGAACCCAGCTCGGCGTGGAAACGTGCGGCCCACCTCGGCGTCGAACAGTTGGCGGTTCTGCCCTCGGCCGCGGAGTGGCTGAGCGGACGCATGATCGCAGCCGTCGAACCGCCGGTGGCCCCCGGCGTCACTGTCGGCGTCGTCGCCGGGTGTGGAGGAGCGGGCGCCTCGGTCCTTGCCTGTGCTCTCGCCCGCCGTGCCGGACCAGATGTGAGCACGGTCCTCGTCGACGCCGATCCGCTGGGCGGTGGACTCGATCTGGTGCTCGGGGCAGAACAGGTTCCGGGCCCGCGTTGGGCCGATCTCAGCGCATCACGGGGGCAGCTTCGGCCCTCGACGCTGAGTCAGGCGCTGCCCCGGCACGACGGTCTGGCCATCCTGTCGTGGGGCCGCGACGACATCCTTGACCTCGACCCGGACGTATTCGACGACTTCCTGGCAGCCGCCGGACAGGCGTTCGAACTCGTCATCGTGGACCTGCCTCGCCACGCCCCACCACAGTGGACTCGCCGGTGTCATCACGTCCTGCTCGTCTCCCCGGCACGGGTCCGGTCTGCAGTCGCAGCATCTCAAGTCGCCAAACGCCTGTCCCAGTCCCATCCCGACGTCCGTCTTGTCGTTCGCGACACCGGTGCCGGAGGTCTTGACGCCGAGCTCCTCGCCGAATCCATCGGGCTCGACCTCGCCGGCAGCATCCGTGACGATCGTGGCCTGTCCGCCGCCGTCGACCGGGGCGAGGGCATCCCCGGCGGGGCACGACTGGGAAAGCTCGTCGACCGGCTTCTGGGGGAGTGGGTGGAATGAGCGAATGGCTCGACGCCTCACTCGTGGCAGAGGTCCGCAAGACCCTGCTCGACAATCCGGGACCGGTGACCACAGCTGCCGTCGCCGAGGCGGTTCAACGCACCGGGCGGGTGCTCGGTTCCAGCGCCCTCCTCGAACTCGTGAACCGACTGTCCGCGCAGCTCTCCGGAGCAGGTCCCCTCCAATCAGTGCTCGAAGTCGCTGACACCACCGATGTGTTCGTCAACGGACCACGTGAGATCTTCGCCGACACCGGAACGGGACCCCACCTTCTGGACCTGTCCTTGGGTTCTGAAGACGAAGTGCGGTCATTGGCTGTGCGCTTGGCAGCTCTGGGCGGCCGCCGTCTCGATGATTCGAGTCCGTTCGTCGACGTCAGGCTGCCCGATGGGGTGCGTATGAATGCGATCGTGCCACCGATCTCCGGTGAGCACACGACGATCTCCTTCCGAGTTCCGCGGCACGCCGGCTTCACCTTCGACCAACTGCTCACCGGCGGATTCATCCCCGACGAAGTGCACGAACTTCTCATCTCAGCGGTCCGATCCCGAGCCAACATCCTCATCTCCGGCGGTACCGGAACCGGAAAGACGGTCCTCCTCGGCGCGCTTCTGGGGCTTGTCGATACCGACCACCGCATCGTCATCGTCGAGGACTCGCGAGAGCTCATCGTCGGACATTGCCATGTGGTCCAGCTCGCCGCACGTCAGGCCAATGTCGAGGGCGGCGGTGAAGTGACGCTGACGGACCTCGTTCGAAACGCCCTGCGGATGCGGCCCGACCGCCTCGTCGTCGGAGAGTGTCGAGGCGCCGAGGTGAGGGACATGCTCACCGCGCTGAACACCGGCCACGAGGGCGGCAGCGCCACGATCCACGCGAACACTGCCGAAGCCGTTCCCAGCCGCCTGGCAGCGCTGGGTGCATTGGCGAACATGAGCCCACAGGCCGTTTTCTCCCAGTTCTCAACGGCAATCGACCTCGTCATCCACCTGCGTCGAATTGGAGCCGACCGAGGAATCACAGAACTGGCCATTCCCACCCGGGAGAGCAGCAGCGGGGTGACGATGGAACCCGTCTGGGGCCGACCGTCCCCACTGTCCGAGGGCACCTTCAATCGTCGAGCCCTGAGCCGATTCGAAGCAGTGCTCGAGCAGAAGGCTGCCTGATGCTCACCGCCATCGCCGTACTGGTGGCCATGAGCATAATCCTCAGCGCACCGCTCGACCCGGTATCGCGACTGCAGGATCTGCTCCGCACACGACCGGACAGGGACGACTCCCGCCGTGGGGGACGACAGGCCAAAGAAGATCCCGAACAGGACAAGCTGTGGGCCATCTCGGCCGTGGAGAGCTGTGCGCATCTGCTCAAGGTGGGAATGACTCCGCAGGCAGTGATGGCGACTCTGAGCCGGCAGAATGCGCAATTGGCACCGATCTCTCGTGCGATCTCCTTGGGCGAGGAACCTGGACGAGCCATTGCCTCAAGGGGCGCAGCACTGTCACCTGCCGCCGCCGAAGTGTTCGCCGGCATGTCATCGGTGTGGACCGTGTCGGAGCGTTCCGGTGCACCTGCCGCGGACATGATCCTGCGCTATGCCAAAGCACAGCGCAGCGCCCTCGATGCTGATCGGGAGAGACGCATAGCCATGGCCGGGCCTCGAGCGACAGTCCGAGTCCTCAGCTGGCTGCCGTTGATCGGGGTCGGTCTCGGGCTGCTCATCGGCGTCCAACCCGTTGAGCTGTTCTCAGGACTTCCTGGCCGGCTGAGCATCGGCGGCGGTCTCGCCCTCTACCTCGTCGGGCGCTGGTGGATGCGACGAATGATGGCTCGGGCGGAGCGCTGATCGATATGACCACAGTCCTGATGGGAGTGCTCATCGCGATGGGAGCCCTGTTGTGGTCGGGCAGATCCGACGGGCGGCTGCGACGCTTGCTGAACGGGCGGAGCGAACGACGGCAAGGCGGTGTCGAGGCGACCCAACCGGATTCCCAGCTGGATTCGAAGGACCAGCCCCGGGTGGTCGATGACCTGCTCGCCTTCGACCTCGATCTCGTGGCCATCTGCCTCACCTCCGGGCTGCCGATCCCGGTCGCTCTGGCATTGACCGCCGAGGCGACAGGCGATCGGTCTGGGCTGGGACGAATCTCGCGGTCCATGACGATCGGGGGCCAAGACCTGTCCCACGATGATCGACTCATCCCGGTCCTGGAAGTATTCGACTTCTCCGAACACACAGGCGTCGGGCCCGCACCACTCATCGAGTCCGTGGCGAAGGAGCTGCGGGACTCGTCCCGCAGGCGCAGGCAGGAGGCGGCGGCCGCTCTGGGCGTCAGACTCGTCGTACCGCTCGGAGTCTGCATCCTCCCAGCCTTTCTGCTGCTCTCGGTGGTTCCCGTGGTCATTTCGCTGCTGTCGGACCTGACGACTGTCTTCTTCTGACAGCACCTCTGACCCATGGGCCGACTACGCGTACTGACTGTCGTGAGTGGTTGTCGACCGACCGTTCAGCTGGCCTTGGTAAGGTCGGGGAATGGCACCGGTTACGCCCTTCAATCAACTGTCCAACGTCGAACAAGCCGAAGAATACGCCGACAAGCTCTTCACGGGCCGGCATGTCAGGCTTCGTCCGCTGCAGCAGGAGGATCTGCCCTACCTCGAACAGTGGTGGTTTGATCCCTCGATCGTGGTCCTGCAGAACCACACGGTGCTGCCGCGTCCCGAGGGCGGTGTGTCCGAACAGTTCTCACTGTGGAGCGCGAACAAGGACACGGATGCGGTCGGATTCAGCATCGAGCTGCTCGAGACCGAGGAATTCGTCGGTCACGTGACACTCTTCGGTCGGAACTCGATCAACCAGTCCGCGACCTTGTCCATCGTCCTCGGGCCCGAGTTCCACGGTCGCGGCTATGGCTCCGATGCCGTGCGTCTTGGCATCAAATACGGCTTCCTGCAGCTGGGACTCAATCGTATCGAGTTGCAGACCTGGGCGTTCAACACCCGCGGCATCGCTTCGTACACGAAGGCCGGATTCGTCGAAGAGGGACGTCGCCGTGAGGCTGTCTTCTTCAACGGCCGGCGTCACGACGAGGTCCTCATGGCAATCCTCAAAGAGGAGTGGGCCGGCCGGGGCTGACTCGAGTGCTTCAACCTGTGGAATCGGCCTCGACTCGTGTGCGTTTCGGTTGTGGACGCTGAACCTGTTTCCACAGCTCGATTGTGATCTCTGGACGTGAATCCTCGTCTCATCCAACACTGAAACCCTCATCGCAGACCGCGAATGAGGGCTTCAACGAGGAGGAGACTATGAGCATAGAGACAAGGCCGACCGACTGTGACGGGCCACCCTACCCGCAATGGGGTCAGGCGCGTAGCATCGATACCAGCGATGTCGATTGGGCAGGAACAGCCCCGTACCCCGACGCCGGGTCCTGCACCGGCATTGGCACCGATTCCGATGCTGCAGTGGGTCTCAACGACGGTGAAGAACCCTGGCGAGACGATGGCACTGCAGAACCCTGGGGTCCCGACGCGGGGGCGACGACCGCAGAATATGCGATCACCACCCTTGCTGCCTGCGGGTTTGCGGCGCTTCTGGTCGTCATCCTGAAATCGGAACCGATCAAAGAACTCGTCACCGGCGTCATCCAGACCGCCCTCGGTCTCGGAGCCTGACATGGCGACCGGATGCTCCTGTGACTCACGAAGACAGAAGCAGCACCGGGACGCGGGAACGGCCACCGCGGAATTCGCTGTGGTCATGCCCGCCATCGTGCTTCTCATCATCGTACTCACAGGGGCAGCCGCCGTCGGCTTCTCCCAGCTGAGAGCCTTCGACGCAGCCAGATCTGCCGCCAGAGAGATCGCGCGCGGTGAACCCCAGGCAGCGGTCGTGACCGAAGCCAAGAAGCACGCTGGAAATGCGTCCGAGGTGCTGGTCCGCTCCGAGGGAGGATATTCGACGGTGACCGTGACCATCGAACTCCCCGCAGCGATCATCTTCCTCAGCGAAGTCGAAGCAGGAGCGACGGCGAGAACAGAGGGAAGTCGCTCCACTGCCGATGAGGCCCTGGGCCAGCCCACTTCTGGTGGACTGCCGTGACGAACATCGTGGTCGGGCTGTGCTCGATGATCCTGGTCCTCGTCACTGCTATCGGCAGCCTCAGCCAAGCGTTCGCAGCCCACAGCACAGCGCAGAGTGCCGCCGACCTTTCGGTGCTCGCGGCAGCAGACGCAGTTCGCGGTCTCGCCACCGGCGATCCCTGTGACATTGCCAAGGAGGTTGCGAAGCGCAACGGCGCAGTCGTCAAAGACTGCCGAGCCTCAATGGCGGAACAGAGCGCATACGTTCAGGTCGAGGTCGACATCCCCGGCCCGCTGCCGAAAGTGAAGGAGAAGGCCGTGGCCGGGAAATAGAAGGAGTGGTCAGAAACGACGGAGATCATCAGTCCAGGACGGCGCGCAGCACCCGCAGAGCCGCATCCTTCTCCAACGGTTCATTGCCGTTGCCGCATTTTGGTGACTGCACGCACGAAGGACAGCCGTCGACGCATTCACACGCAGCGATCGCATCACGAGTCGCTGCCAACCATCCTTCGATGACTTCGTAGCCGCGCTCGGCGAACCCGGCCCCTCCGGCGAGCCCGTCGTAGACGAAGACCGTGGCCATGCCGGTGTCAGCGTGCAAGGCGGTGGAGACGCCGCCGATGTCCCACCGGTCGCAGCCGGCGAACAGCGGCAGAAGACCGATCGAGGCATGCTCGGCTGCGTGGACGGCACCGGGCAGGTCGGCAGGGACGACTTCGGCTTCGTCCAACAGAGTCTGCGGAATCGTCCACCACACGGCTTTGGTCTCCAGTGTGCGTTCGGGCAGATCGAGCTCGTGTTCGGCGATGATCGCCCCACCGCGCTTCGCCCGCATCCGGTAGGCGATGACATGGTCCTTCACATCGACCGTCCCGCTGTGCACGGACACACCGGAGGACAGAGTCCGCTGCTGATCGGTGTCGACGATGTCGATCTCGGTCTGGGACCGGGCCTGCGTCGTGTAATCGACCTCAGCACGTTCGACCAGCGCCACATGATCCTCGAGATCAAGGTCGAGGACCGTGAAGTCGGCGCCCTGATGCGTATAGACCGCACCGGGGTGAGCCCCGGTGAAAGCACCGGACTCGTCGACGGTGCCCAACAGCGCACCCGTGCTGGCCTCGACGAGACGGAACTGTCCACCCCCGCTGCCACGGATGTCGGACATGTCCGCTGCGGAGGAGTCCTTCGCCCAGAACCACCCGGTGGGTCGTGCACGCAGGAGCTTTCGCTCGACCAGGTCAGCGAGCACCTCGGCGGAGTTGTCGGGGAAGTGAACGAGATCCGCCTTCGTCAGCGGCACCTCGGCGGCTGCGGCACACAAGTGCCCGCCCAGAACATGCGGATTGCCGGGATGGATGACGCCAGCGTCGACGGGAGCATCGAAGATGACCTCGGGATGGTTCACGACATAGGTGTCCAACGGGTCATCACGGGCGATGAAGACGGCCATCCACCGCTGTCCTGCACGTCCCGCACGACCGGCCTGCTGCCACAATGATGCCAGGGTTCCGGGCCACCCGGAGATGATGACGAGGTCGAGGCCGGAGATATCGATCCCGAGCTCAAGGGCATTCGTCGACGCCACCGCCAGGAGGCGTCCTGATCGCAGTGCCGACTCGAGGAGTCTGCGCTCCTCGGCAAGATAACCGCCGCGATAGGCCGCGACCTTGTCTTTCAACGAATCATCGACCTGAGCGACCTGGTCACGCACGGTAGACGCCAATGCTTCTGTGCCGCGGCGGGAGGCGATGAATGCAATCGAACGATAGCCTGCGCACATTGCGTCGGTGAGGATATCTGCCGCTTCGACGAGGCCGCTGCGGCGCTCGCCGCCGGGGGAGACCGGTGGCTCCCAGAGAGCGAAGCTGCCCGAGGCGCGGGGAGACGAATCCTGGCTCACAGCATGCACTTTGCGCCCCGTGAGCTTGGAGAACGCCTCATCGGGGTTCGCCATCGTCGCCGACGCTCCGATGACCACAGGGTGAGCCCCATAGTGCGCGGCGATGCGCAGCAGTCGACGGAGGATCAGCGCCACGTGGGAGCCGAAGACTCCACGGTAGCGGTGGGCCTCGTCGATGACGATGAAGCGCAGCGACTTGAATAGCCGAGCGAACCGTTCGTGCTGCGGCAGGATCCCGCGGTGGAGCATGTCCGGGTTGGTGAAGATGATGTTCGCATGCCGTCTGGCCCAGTCCTTCGACGCTTGGGAAGTGTCCCCGTCGTAGGTCGCAGGCCGCATGCCCTGGACGATGAGCTTCTCCAGATTCGCCAACTGATCAGCGGCCAAAGCTTTGGTCGGTGCGATGTAGATCGCCGAGGAGGTGCGCAGCTTCGCACGGGTGCTCTGAATTGATTCGACGACCGGCAACCAGAACCCCAAAGACTTCCCTGATGCGGTCGGCGTGGCGATGACGACGTCGGAGCCGTCCCTCGCAGCCTGGGCTGCCTCACACTGATGGTCCCACAGTTGATCGACGCCGATGGCATGACAGGCGTGTTTGAGTTCCTCATCTATCCACACCGGCCAGTCCGACTCATGTTCGAACCGCTGTGGAACATCGCGGACGTGGACAATCCGTTCATCCCTGGCACCGAATCCGGTGACGATGTCGAGAAGAGCAGAAGAGGCCATGGCCCCAATTATGGCGCAGTCAGAGTCGTCGGGGTGCAGTCGCTAGGATTTGTGTGTGATTGAACAAGACATGACTCTCGTGGCAGACCGACTCTACCGGGCCGGATACACCGAGCCACGGCTCCGACAATTCTGGGGTGGACCCACCGCCTCCGCGCTGGTGCGCAACAACGCGGCGCCCGCGATCCATTTCTGTCAGACGGTGCTCGAGTCCGCTCAGACCCAGACCCAGACCCAGACTCAGACTCAGACTCGGACTCAGACAGAAGCACAGGAACCGGGTGAGGCTCCACAGCAGTTCGACGAGCACCTGGCGACGCTGGCTATGCTCTTCCACTTCCATCGCAAGGTCAGTACCGAAACTGCTCGTGCAGCCCTCGGCGACGACGCGTTCGATATCGCAGTCGACAGCGGACTGCTTGTGACCAGCAGTCGTGGCACGAGAGACGATGGTGCCGAGATTTCGAACGGCGAGGTGGGGGAACCGGGACACGTGTCCGCTCCTTTTGCGGTCACGCCCTACGATCTGCCGGTCGGCGTTCCACGCGGGTTCCGCCCCGGCGACGAAAACCTCTATCTCGTCAGCGACCATGGAACTCTCATCAATCCCGATGTTCTCGACGGTGACTTCGTGCTCGGACTCGGCGGGGCCGGACGCACGCTCGTGTCACTGACGCCGCGTGACCTTGTCTCCATCTCCGCCGACATCGGCACCGGATGTGGGATCCAGGCTCTGCTGTTGGCCCGGCACAGCGACCGCGTCATCGCCACCGACATCTCCGAGCGCGCTCTGCACCTGACCGGGCTCAGCGCCGGACTCAATGGCGTGGACAACATCGAACTCAGGGCAGGTTCCATGCTCGAACCGCTCAGCGAACCAGTCGATCTGCTCGTGTCCAACCCACCTTTCGTCATCACCCCGCGCACCACTGTGGCCAACTTCGAATACAGGGACGGCGGGATGACCGGCGACCGGCTGGTGCGGTCCCTGTTCACCGCGATTCCCGACCACCTGCACCCGGGTGGACGGTCCGTCTGCCTCGGGAACTGGGAGACCACCTCGGCGGTGGATGCAGGGCCGGAGGCCTGGGTCACGGACCCGGATACCTCGGTGCTCGCCATCGAACGTGAGGCGCTCGACCCCATCGCCTACGCAGAGACATGGATCAGGGACGGAGGCATCCCTCGTGCCAGCGAGGACTGGAACGCGGCAACTGCAGCATGGATTGAGGACTTCGCCACACGTGATGTGATCGAAGTCGTCTTCGGATACGTCATCATGCACAGGGCCGAGCACCCCTCGGCCACAGATAACGATGTCTCAACAATTGCCGACCACACGATGGCCGGCAATAGCGAACAATCGTCCTCCGTGTTCAAGACCAGGGTCAGGACCACCTCGGCGATAGCGAACAATCCGCATGGACTCGGACAATTCATCGCGACCACATTCGCGTTGCGATCGTGGCTGGCGACTGCCGGCGCCGAAGAGATCGCGAACACTATATTCACTCGCTCCCCGGACCTCGTCGAGCACCGCCACCATATGCCAGGAGAATCAGACCCGAGCTCGATCACGCTGGAGCAGGGCATCGGATTCGGACAGGTCTTCGACCTTGACACAGCCCTGGCCGGATTCGTCTCGGTCGCTGACGGAAGCCTGACTCTGCGGCAGACAGCGGTGGCTCTCGCACAGCTGCTCGACGTCAATCCGACCGCACTCGAAGACCAGCTCATCGCTCAGGTGAGACAACTCGTCACCGCCGGTGCGCTGTTGCCAGTGAACGAGGGGAAGCAGGAATAACGGTAGTATCGAAAACCGTTGCCGTTGAGGTTCGCTGCATCAACCCGATGCAGGTCGGGCACGATCATCAGTGTTACATTGGGCCGGATCGTCCGTTTATTCGATCAACCGGCGCCGTGAGAGGAATGTGAAAGCGTGACCACAACCGAGAAGCAGCCCCGCCGTCTCGTCATCGTCGAGTCCCCGACGAAGGCGCGAACGATCGTTGGGTACCTCGGAGAGGGTTACGACGTTGAAGCGTCGGTCGGCCACATCCGCGACCTTCCCACCCCGTCCGAACTCCCGGCAGACATGAAGAAGGGACCGTACGGAAAGTTCGCTGTCGACGTCGACAACAACTTCGATCCTTACTACCGCGTCGACCCGGGTAAGAAGAAGAAAGTCACCGAACTCAAGCGCCTCCTCAAGGACGCCGACGAACTCTATCTCGCAACAGATGAGGACCGCGAAGGTGAGGCCATCGCCTGGCACCTTCTCGAGGTCCTCAAGCCGAAGATCCCCGTCAAGCGCATGGTCTTCCACGAGATCACACCCGAGGCCATCGAGCGGGCTCTGGCGAACACCCGTGAGATCGACACCGCTCTCGTCGATGCACAGGAGACTCGCCGCATCCTCGACCGCCTCTACGGCTACGAGATCTCGCCTGTCCTGTGGCGCAAGATTCGCGCCGGACTCTCCGCTGGTCGTGTTCAGTCGGTGGCAACCCGACTCGTCGTCGAACGTGAGCGCGAACGTATGGCCTTCGTCTCCGCCGATTACTGGGACCTCGATGTCGACCTGGGACTTCCCGACGGCACCAGCCCGTTCGCCGCGAACCTTTCGACCCTCGACGGTGCTCGCGTGGCCTCAGGCCGAGATTTCAACGACAAGGGTGAGCTGAAGAACTCATCGGCCACCGTCGTCGACCAGGCCAGGGCCGAAGCGCTGGCCACGGAGCTCAACGGCACCGCGAAGGACGCGCTGACGGTCACTGCCGTCGAGTCGAAGCCGTATTCGCGCAAGCCTGCGGCACCGTTCACGACCTCGACCCTGCAACAGGAAGCTGGCCGCAAGCTGCGTATGAGTGCTCGTCAGGCCATGCGCACCGCCCAGTCGCTGTACGAGCACGGTTACATCACCTACATGCGTACCGACTCCTCTGCACTGTCGGGCCAAGCGATCTCCGCGGCACGGAAACAGGTGACCGAACTCTACGGTCCCGAATTCGTCCCGCAGTCGCCTCGCACCTACTCGGGCAAGCAGAAGTCGGCGCAGGAGGCCCACGAGGCGATCCGTCCCTCAGGCGACTCCTTCCGCACCCCGGCCCAGGTCTCGAAGTCGCTCAGCGGCGAAGAATTCCGTCTCTACGACCTGATCTGGAAGCGCACCGTCGCCAGCCAGATGGCCGATGCCAAGGGCAAGACCGCAACGATCAAGGTCCGCGCCGACCTTGCCGACGGTCATGATGCGGGCTTCAGCGCCAGCGGCACCGTCATCACCTTCCGCGGATTCCTCGCCGCCTATGAGGAAGGCACCGACGCCGGACGCTACGACACGAAGTCCGGGGAATCTCGCCTGCCGCAGGTCGAAGAAGGTCAGGCCCTTTCCGTGGTCAAGGCCGAAGCCGACGGACACACGACGGCCCCACCGCCACGCTTCACGGAAGCCAGCCTGGTCAAGCAGCTCGAAGAGCTCGGCATCGGCCGGCCCTCGACGTATGCTGCCACGATCTCCGTCATCCAGGACCGCGGATACGTCACCTCCCGCGGCAATGCCCTCGTGCCCAGTTGGCTGGCGTTCTCAGTCGTGCGCCTCCTCGAAGAGCACTTCACTCGGCTTGTCGACTACGCCTTCACCGCCGACCTGGAATCCGAACTCGACCGGATCGCCATGGGCGAGGAAGACCGCAAAGCGTGGTTGGCCAGCTTCTACTTCGGCGACAAGTCCCAAGACCGCGAGGGCCTCAAAGAAGTCGTCGACGACCTCGGCGACATCGACGCCCGCGAAGTCAACACCGTTGTCATCAGCGAAGGCGTGAATCTGCGCGTAGGTCGTTATGGCCCCTACCTTGAGGTCCCGGCCTCCGAAGAGGGCGCGGATCCGAAGCGAGTGTCTGTGCCAGAAGATCTGGCACCGGATGAGTTGACCGCAGCCAAGGCCGCCGAACTCATCGAATCGCAGGGTGATGGCGACCGTGAACTCGGTGTCGACCCAGAGACCGGGCACACGATCGTGGCGAAGAACGGGCGCTTCGGCCCCTATGTCTCCGAGATTCTGCCCGAGCCCGAAGAAAAGCCCAAGCGCGGAGCGAAGAAGCCGAAACCGCGCACCGGCTCCCTGTTCAAGTCCATGGACCTGAACTCGATCGACCTTGAGACGGCACTGACCCTGCTCAGCCTTCCCCGGGTCGTCGGCCAGGACGAAGAGGGCACCGACATCACCGCCCAGAACGGGCGCTACGGTCCGTACCTCAAGAAGGGCACGGACTCACGGTCGCTGACCGATGAAGAGCAGATCTTCAACATCACCTTGGACGAGGCACTGAAGATCTACGCCCAGCCGAAGCAGCGCGGTGGCCGTCAAGCCGCAGCACCCTTGAAGGAATTGGGCGAGGATCCCATTTCGAAGAAGCCGGTCGTGGTCAAGGACGGCCGCTTCGGTCCCTACGTCACCGACGGTGAGTTCAACGCAACTCTGCGCAAGGACGATACGGTCGAGTCGATGAACATCGGCCGTGCCGCCGAGCTCCTGGCGGAAAAGCGTGCGAAGGGACCGGCGAAGAAGAAGGCACCAGCGAAGAAGGCACCGGCGAAGAAGACGACGGCTGCCAAGACGACCACCGCAAAGAAGACTCCGGCGAAGACAGCTGCGAAGTCGACGACAGCCAAGAAAGCCACGACGGCCAAGTCGACGACAACGAAGACTGCTGCCGCGAAGAAGACGACAGCCGCTAAGAAGTCGACGACTGCGAAGCCGAAGACTCCCTGACGAGCCTTGGTCGGCTGGCATCGACGCCCCTTAGGTGGACGTTTTGGACTGATTTCCCGCTCTGGGATCGGCCCAAAACGACCATCTCAGTCGTCCACAGTGGCTGAGATGCGAGTTATCGATTCTTATTGAGCACCTTCACCCGATGCATTTGCACCCGATGAGTTCGCGGCTGATTCATCGGCGAACGAGTGCAGGGCCTGACCATCGAGACGGAAGGTCTCCCACTCGTCCTGAGCCTTCGCGCCCAGCGAGCGGTAGAACCCGATCGAGGGTTCGTTCCACTTGAGCACGCACCATTCGAGTCGGGTCAGCCCCCGTTCCTGGCAGATCTGGGCCAAGCGCCCCAGCAGGGCTCTGCCCGCCCCGATGCCGCGATAGTCAGGGTCAACGAACAGATCCTCGAGCCAGATCCCGTTCTTTCCAGTCCAGGTGGAGAACGAATGGAACCAGATCGCTATGCCGACGATCTGCCCGTCCACCTCGGCGACGAGCCCATAGGTGTTCGGACGGCCATCGTCTGGGAACATCACCGCAGCGAAGTCGTCCTCGGTGGCGTCGACCGCGTCGGGTTCCTTCTCATACACGGCCAGAGCATGGACAAGCCGGAGAATGTCCGGCAGATCGTTCTTCGTCGCCTCGCGCACATTCATGAGGTCATAGTCTCCAATCGCTTCAGCGTCACAGTGCAGGAATCGTCACAGTTCGGGGGGCTCACAGCACGTGAGTGCCGATTTTCTCCGGCAGCGCCGCGAGCTCGTCGGCGGTGGGCTCACCGGGTGTGTGCGGATCTGCAGAAGAATAGTAGGAGGCGAACGCCTCGGTGACGGCATCGGTCGTGATCTCGGGGTGGACTTCACTGATCGAACCGCCCGTGGCCGGGTCCCACTCGATGCCCAGGGCCGCTTCGACGTCGGTGAGGACGGCGCGGATGGGATCAGGATCGTCGACGATCACGGACGACGAGAACAGCCACGCCCCCGAGACCACCCGCTGCGCAGTTCCGATGGCCTTGATCCGACCGGCTACGTTGACGCTGTGCTCACCGGGGCAGTATTCACCGGGAATCTCGCCGAGGCGGGCGTCGATTCCGATGCCCCGCAACACCTCGACGTAGTCCTGCCCGAACCCGGTGAACCTGGCAGTCGTGTCCTTGATGAAGGCATCACTGGGTTCGATGTGGTCGATGACCAGGGACCCCCGATGATAGGCGGCGGCTCGCCCGCCGAGGCTGCGCAGAGCTGGGGTGAAACCGTGATCACGGGCTGCTTCGACGGCGCTCGGGAACCCGGGGAGGAAACGGTCCCTGGCCCCGAAGGCCACCGTCGGAGCTGGGCGGTACATCCGCAGGGTCGCCCCGCGCCTGCCGTGCTTGACCGAGTCGAGGAGGACTCGGGCGAAGGCGAGCTCCTCGATCGGACTCAGTCCGGTGGTTGCAACTGCTGACATGGCGGTATTCGTTGTGTGCACGCAATCAAGAGTAGAGGATCAGGCGTCGGTGAGAAGAGATCCGGCCTGTTCCAAGAGATATGTCAGTCGCGGCAGATATTGTAGAGCTGTGAGTATGTTGACGACTACAGGACATCGACTTCCCGGAGCCCCTGGCCGGTTGGTTGCCGAGACCGCTGCCTGGGGTGCACTGATGGTGCTCGTGGCGATCAGCTATGTCGTGGCGGGCACCAGCGGATTCTTCGCCACGATCGGTGGGCGGGCGTTTACCGCAACGGCAGACAGCATTGGTGCGGGTGGCTTCGACAACCAGTTGGGAAGCCTGTCTCTCCTCATCGTCTTCGTCCTCGCCGGGGCCGGACTGTTCATTCCGCAGAAGATCTTGGCGAGCAAGGGCCCAGCCGTCCGCAAACTGGCGCTCAGCATCTCTGCTGTCGTCGAGGCAGGGCTGCTCATCGTCCTCTCCCTCGCGCCGAGTGCCTGGCTGACCTGGGTCACCGCACTGTTCCTCGGGGCCGTCGTCGGCCTGCTGATGAGCATCAATCCGTTCACGAACGAGAAGCCGTGGCGTCGAGTCGGCATCCCCGCAGCGATCCTCGTCTTCGTCGCATTCGCCTTCCAGATCATCGGTGGGTCCGCCGCAGGCACTCAGTCCCTGGGGTGGATGAGTCTCCTGGTGGGCATCGCCATGGCCGTGGGCGCCGTGATCATCTTCCTCACCCCTGAGCGCGCCCTCCACGCCGAAGCAGCGACAACCGGCGCATTCCCCTCAACGAAGGCACGTGTGGCCCGACCTGCCGCGACCATTAAGATGCCGTGGGTCTGCATCGCGCTGTTCGCAGTGCTGGGAACCACCGTCATCCTGGCCCAGCCGACTGCTGTTGAACACAGTTTCGGCCAAGCCGGCTTCGCGCTCATGATTGCGTCGTGCCTGGTGGGTTGGGCCATCGGCTTCGAGATGGGCCCCACCTTCGCGCCAGGAATGTCTCGGCCGCGCGTCTCCGCCTTCGCGTTGACCGTGTCTGGAATTCTGCTGATCGCCACGGGAGCCATCAGCGAACTCTCCGGCAAGGTCGTCCTTTCCGCAGTCATCGCCTTCCTCGTTGGAATCGGGGTCCGCTCACAGCCCTATGACTTCTCGCGGCGGATCGGAGCCGTCGGCGGGGCGGTGGTCGCCCTCATCCTCAACTCCATCGACTTCGGCATCACCATCCCTGTGGGCTCGGCCATGGAATGGCTGCTGGCCCCCAGCGACGTTGCCTTCGGAGCCTTGGGATTGGCCGCTCTGGTCGCCGGAGTCATCGGACTCTTCATCTTCGACCCGCACGGTCTCCAGGGACTGTCCGTTGACATCGTGCACGGGTTCCGTCCGCCCAGCGCCGCCGAGAACGGAGCGAACGACGGTATCGGAAACTCCGCGGAGCGACTGGGAGCCGGATTCTTCATCGCCATCGAAGGCGGCGATGGTTCGGGCAAGAGCACACAGATCAAGCGAATCTCACAGACTCTGGCCGATGAGGGACACAACGTCGAAGCGACCCGGGAACCAGGCGGAACCGAGCTGGGACGACAGATCCGTTCGGTGCTGTTCGACTCCGAACCTCCGAGCCCCCGCACCGAGGCGCTGCTCTTTGCCGCCGATCGCGCCCACCACGTGGCTTCATTGGTCGATCCGAGTCTCGACGGTGGAAACATCGTCATCACCGACAGGTACATCGATTCGACGATCGCCTACCAGGCTGCGGGCCGCAACTTTGACCCGAAGACGATCCTGGCGCTGAGCAAGTGGGCGACTCAGGGGCTCGTCCCGCATCTCACAATCGTCCTCGACATCGATCCCGAGACCGCCGCGGCCCGGATGGGCAAACGTGGCGAGAACAATTACCTCGACGAGGAGAACCTGCAGTTCCACCAACGGGTCCGTCAAACCTACCTGACCCGTGCGCACAAAGAGCCCGACCGCTATGTCGTCCTCGACGCATCGGTGTCGGAGGATGAATTGACCGCCGAGATCCTCACCGCCATCCGCACCCGGTTGCCGCGGCAGGTGGGCAGTGCGGCGCCCACCGATGCAGGTGTCGTCACAAGCACGTCAACCGACCCCGAGGTAGAGGAGAATCACCCCTCTGACGCCGCCGTCGGCGGTGCGCCCGCCGAAGAGTCCGATGAGGGGGTATCGACCACCGCCGACGAGTCGGTCGCACCCGAGCCCGGAGTTCGGTTCGTTCCCGCTTCGAACGAACGGTACATCCCGCAATCCGCTGACCGCCTCGAATCCGAAGAACGCAATGACGGAGTCGAAACGGAGAGAGTCGACCTCGGCGCTGATCTGCGACAGCCAGACGAAGAGGGCGAAGATGAGGCGGCAACGACGGTGCTTCCAGCTCACGCAAGCGCACCTGAGTCCGAACCTGAGCTTGAGTCCGAACCTGAGCTTGAGTCCGAACCTGAGTCCGAACCTGAGTCCGAACCTGAGATCGACGAGGATGCGGCCACCACGGTGCTGCCGACCCGTGGAGTTGCGCCGAGTGCTCCCTTGGCGGATGACGATGATGAGGACGCAGTGCCGACGAATGAGATCGCAACGCCGGACTCGGAGGAAGCAGAAACCCGTGTGGTCAGTCAGGTCGACCCTCGCAGTGGTGATGGGAGGCCACCGAAGTCCGAGGCTCAGCCGGGTAGCGAGTCCGACTCAGGTGACGAAGATGCAGCGACAACTGTCCTGCCCATGAGAAACGCCCGACAGATGAGCCGAGAGCGACTGCATGCCCAGGCTGAGATCGAACGGCAGGCACGCGAGCGGCTGCGCAAACAGCGAGAACGCAACCATCAGCGCTTCAACAACCCGGAAGGCCACTGAGTGAGCGTCTTCAATGAGCTCGTCGGCCAAGACGACGTCATCACCCAGCTCAAGTACGCACTCTATTCACCAGGCGCGATGACCCATGCCTGGCTCTTCACCGGGCCCCCGGGGTCCGGTCGGTCCAATGCAGCTCGGGCCTTCGCTGCGGCGCTGATCTCCGGCAGCGAGCAGACCGACGAAGTCACCTCGCGCGTGCTCAAGGGACATCACGAATCGTTGACGATCATGTCGACTCAGAAATCGGTGATCGCCATCGATGAAGTGAGGGAACTGGTATCGAGAGCGCAGTCAGCCCCGGTCAACTCCCCGTGGCGGGTCGTCATCATCGAAGACGCGGACCGGATGAGCGAGCGGACGGCCAACGTCCTTCTCAAAGCCATCGAAGAACCGCCCCCGGCCACTGTCTGGCTGCTGTGCGCGCCGAGCCCCATCGATGTGCTCACCACGATCCGTTCTCGGTGCCGGCCAGTTCGCCTGCGCATCCCCTCACGGGACGCCGTGGCGCAGCTCCTCATCGAACGTGACCACGTCGACGAGGACAGGGCCAAGTGGGCAGCCGCGGTGGCTCAGAACCACATCGGTCGGGCCAAGTACATGGCGCTCAACGAATCCGCCGGTGAGGAGCGCAAGCAGATTCTCGCGATCCAGGGGAAGCTGACGTCGGTCGGCGCGACGATCCGCCTGGCGGGGCGCATCGTCGATGAAGCCGCAGAGACCGCTAAGTCTCGTGTTGAGGAACGCAATGCTTCGGAGCGCAGCGATCTCATGGCGACCTTGGGCATCGAATCCGAGAAGTCCATCCCTCCTTCTGCGAGGTCTCAGATCAGGAAGCTCGAAGAGGAGCAGAAGCGACGGTCGGTGCGCGCCCGCAATGACGAACTCGACCGTATCTTTCTCGAACTCATGAGTCTCTACCGCGACATCCTCATGCACCAGTTGGGGATCCGCGAGGGATGGATCAACGCCGGAGAAGGCGATCTCATCGCCGAGCAGGCGAACCGGGACGGACCTGACACGACTCTGCTGCGCATCGATGCCATCACCGAGGCAAGACGACGGCTGCAGACGAACATGTCGCCCGTTCTCATCGTCGAATCGGCATTCGTGCTGCTGTCGAATCCCTGGCTGCTCGAGGACCGTACAGGGGCGCTGTGAGGTTCAGTCTTCGGCGAGGAGCTCACCGACCAGAGCAGTGGTGAGGTCAACACGGCGAGGGATCCACACCTGAAGGGCATGCTCGGTTCTCGCATGTGAACCTCCGCCTACGGTGCCGAGTCCGTCAATGGTCGGTGTTCCGACTCCGGCTGTGAAATTGCCGTCCGATCCACCGCCGACGGCCACGGACCGCAACGGCGGGTGCCCCAGGTGAGCACTCAGGCGCTGGGCTCGGGCGTAGAGCCCCATAGCCATACTCTCCTCCAGCGGGGCTCGGTTGATTCCACCGAGGACGTCGATCTTTGCCCCCGCCACAGTGGGGGAGAGCGAGCTCATGATTGCGTCGATGCGTTCCTGTTCTGCGACTGAGGCGGCTCGGGAATCGACACCGACGACAGCCTTGGCCGGCACGGTGTTCGTCGTCGAACCGCTGTGCATGACGGTCGGCACAACCGAAGTTCCCGCAGACGGATCATGAAGGCCCGCGATCTTGACGACCTGGTTGGCGATTTCGATCGTGGCGTTGATGCCCTTCTCCGGCTCCACACCCGCATGAGCGGCCAAACCAGTGACTTCCAGTGAGTAGATGGCGACACCTTTTCGGGCGATCTTCACAGCCCCGTCGGGTGCGCCGCTTTCGAAGACCAAAGCCGCCTTGGCTCCACGGGCCTCGTCCTCGATGATCTGGCGTGAGCCGGGGGAGCCGAGCTCTTCGTCTCCGGTCATGAGGATGCTGACGCCATCGAGGTTCCCGCGCTCCTCGCGCAGACGCGCCATCGCATAGAGAGCGATGAGCAGACCGCCCTTCATATCGTCGGCGCCCGGTCCGCGCACGACGCCGTCGGTGACCGTATAGGGGAAATCGGCAAGAGTGCCGGTGGGCCACACAGTGTCGTGATGGCCGATGAGCACGACCTTGCGGGGCCCGGGCCCGAAGCGCCACAGTACGTGTGGGTGCGAGTCGGTTTCGATGATGTGAGGGGCTGCTCCCAGCAGACCGGTGCCGATCCGAGAGACGAGCTGAGCGCTGCGGGCCAATGATTCGGGATCCTGCGAGAACGACTCACATTCGATGAGCGCCTGGAAATCACTCATGAAGTCCTTCGAGTCGAACTCGACCACGTGCGTCAACCTTTTCTCTTGTGGAATGTCTGTCTCCACCAGGTTAACCGGTGAGCTGCCGCAGAGACGTGAGGGCGGGGAGGCTTCAACTGCCGCGGCGAAGATCCTTCACCTGGGGGCGAGGAATGTAGCCGGCAGACGAGTAGGCGGCGACGGCGCCCATGTTCGAACTCTCGGTGCAGACTGATGCTGACGACGATCCCAAATGCTGCAGGCGTCTTGCGGCAGCAACCGCCATGGCTTTTCCGTAGCCGTGACCCTGTTGGTCACGGTGGACGGCCAACGGTTCGAGCAGTCCGGGACGGTTCGGGCCCGCAGACCATACTGTCGCCACGGCGACCGGCAGACCACTGTTGTCATACCCCAGCAGGCACTGTGCTCGGGAGGAGAAAGGGCCAGACATCATCGTGTGCCATCGGTCGACGAATTGCTGTCTCTTGTCAGAGGTATAGGGCACACCGCGAAAGGCCGACCAGTGAATGGTCGTCCAGGCCGCAGCATCGTCTGGCCCGGCAACGTCAACTCGGATGTCGGATTGTTCCACCGGCAGACTCAAGTCACGGCTCATCGGAGTCCACGGCTCATCGTTGCCCCATCCGCGGGTCTTCAGAAGATCGCAGAGGCGAATTGCTCCCCGAGCTTCGACGATTGCCGTTCCCTTTTCGAAGACAGCGGTGTCCGTCCTCGAAGCAGTCCCGTCCGATGATTCGATGTCGGATTCGATCTGCCGCGCCAAAGCGTCATCGTGAGTGAGATCCGGGTCAACAGACAGACGTAGAAGGTTCTCGCCGTCAAGCAACCCGATTGCCAGGATCCTGTCCTGGCATCGCCAGACGCGCAGTGCCTGAGCTGTTGCTTCTGCACCTCTCAGCGAATACCAGCCCAGGTCGCCGGTGTGGAGGTGAAGTGGGCCGGCATCGGACTGCCATCGATCGAGCACAGCACCGATATCGGGAAGTTCAGAGACCTGAGGGACGGTCAGTACCACGGTTCTCATGTTCCTCCTGAGATGGGGAGAGAGTGCGCAGGGAAGTCCAGCATATGTGAGCTGTGTTACGTCGGTGGGGTTCGGCTGCGTTCCTTTTGACCAGGAGTCCTGGTTTTGGCTAGAGTTAGCTCGGTTGCCGCCTTAGCTCAGTCGGTAGAGCGATTCACTCGTAATGAATAGGTCGCGAGTTCGATTCTCGCAGGCGGCTCGTCCATCCTCTCCCACCAGGCTTAACGGTCTGGGGGAGGGGATTTTTCTTGCTCAGAGCTACGAATGACACGCTTTGCACGCACTTGTCGAGCACGCCAACGGCACTCGCGGGACCAATATTGAACCGCTGGGCATAGTGTTTCGCCGTCACGCCGATCTCGGAGTGGCCCAACTACTTGGACGCATTGTCCACATCATCCGACGTGTAACCAGGTAGCTTAAGGTAAGAGAGAAGCGCGAAGGAAATAGCCGTCTGCAGCAATCTGACTCGATCGACGACGTCCGGAGCGTAACTGTAGGCCACATCCGCATCCAGGAGTCTCCGCGAGTCCGTCGAGTACGACGGTGTAACTCTGGAGTGGTCAATCGATGCGTCGGTACAACGCCTCACAGGCCGCCGCAGTCTGCGCAGCCTTCTTCAGGTCGCGAATCAGCCGGTCATGCTTCGACGGCTCGTGCAAGGTGCCTGGAACCATATGCGGCAGTGTGCCACGGGAGGCCGAATCTCATACTTATGAGGGTCGTGAAGAAGCGCGGCGGCAGGTAGGTTCACGAGGGTCGCTAAATAGTGGCAATCTAACTTGTGGAATACCTCAAAGGGAAAACTGATGAAGCCGATGAAATCTCAGGTGCCACTCGGAGCTGCGGCCGTACAAGTGGGGCGGACCAATGCGTCAGTCTCGTTCAAAGGCAAAAACATAATCACCTCATACACCTCATGCCCGGCAAAGAAGCGCGAATGACCAAGAAGATCCGAGACTTAGACTACGTTCTCGCCGGACGCCTGGCCGACATGGTGGGGGCTGTAGGAGACCGTGAAGTTCGTGGCCCTGAAATGACATTCCCGATGCGTGACAGTGAAGGGTCTCCTGTGAGTTTCAGCCTCAACGTCCAGGGACTCGCAGACGAAGTTGAGGCGAACAGTGCAGACGCGGTCGTCGCGATGGGAAACAGTCGTGGGGCACAGCATGCAGCGCTCGCGCTTATCGCAAACCGTATCCTCGAGGACCATCACGAAGGCCGGGATACGGCTTCCGGTGGTGAAGTCGTGTACCACGATGACAATTGCGAACCGATCGTAATCGACATGGAGAACTTCCCAACCAGGCGACGTAATTGGAGTCATCTCATGTAGAACAACCCTCGGGCCGTCATAGCCTGGGTGGGTGTTTATGTGGGGATTCCAGCCGTGCCTGATTCTCCGCGTGTCGTCTCTGGTAACGCTACCGTGCCCGGTCACAAGCTTCGTGCGTGATCGCACGACACTTCGACGCGGCTGAACTCGGCACGACAATCGTCTTGCCGAACCCCTCAGCCCCATGATGCTGCCGCAAAGGCACCCTCACCAACATCATCCCCAGCCACGGATTCGATACCAGCATCCTCATCATCGGCGGCCTCCAGCACGTTGTTCTCAACGGCGTGACCGTGCATGTCGAACAGACCGTCGTGGTCATCGGACTATGAGCACCGTTGATGAGACGGGCTCGGGGCCCAGGAAGAGCCAGATCCTATCTAAGTGCCGACCCGAGGGGCAGTTTGGCAACCGTCCGAACGTGGGCCTCAAAGTCAGCAGTGTCCACGGCGGCACCAGCAAGTACGCAAAGTAGCCCGGGCAACGTAACCCAGGCCCCCTATGACCGCGTGATCTGAGTGCTGAATCTCCGATCGAAAGCACCGGTCACGGCGAGGCTGCCGATCAATGCTGCGACAAGGATGATCAGCAGGACGACAAGCGTCGGCACCAGTTCTCCAGCCAGATGTCTGCTTCCGCCGATGAGCATCGTGGCACTGGACCACCAGTCCGAATGGCTGGGGTCGAGAAGATTCGCCACGGTGTTCCAGACGGTTCCCCAGACAACAGCGCCGACAGCGACTAAAACTCCGGCCAGCACCCCCAGGGTGTCGGTGACGGCGAGGATGACGATCACTGCAGTCAGGCAGACGAGACAGAAGAATCCGATGATCGCGATCAGCCGGAGACTCGGGTAGGCGCCGAGGCTGTCGACGATGTTCCGTCCCAGCCATGCCGTGCTGACGGCGGCCGCCGTAGTCAGTGCGAGTGTTCCGGCGGCGGCCAGTCCGAATTTCTGGCTCAGCAACGTTCTTCTGGGGAATGGTCTCTGAGGTGACAGCGATCGCCATGGCCCGATGATCGCGACCTGCAGTCCCGCCGCCCGATTGACGGTCGCCGATGACAGTATGGCCAAAGTGACCGCGGCGAGGATAAGTGCACTGATGATCGCGGAGATTCCGGCACTGGCCGACGACTGTGGAGCGTGCGATCGGGAAGATGCGGCATCTGTGGCGGAGGACGTGGCAGCGGGGTCGGACGGCGAGGCAGCCGCCGTTGCAGGTGCAGAGGGCTGGACATGAGGCGAAGGACTGCTCTCATCCGTTTTCTGGCTGAAGTAGTCGACGGCCGGTGGGCCGCTGACATTCTCAACATTGATGTCGAAGGGCCGCTCGAAGGCGCGTTGGGCCTCTTTCGAAGTACGTGGGCAGGCCTGCTCCCCGGTCTCGCATCCGAACTTCTGGGCGACGATGCGAATCTGCTCGGAGACATGCTCCTCCGCTTGGCGGATGACCTGATCCCGGTATTGGTTGAGGACGAACTTGTCCTCGTTCAGTGCCTGCGGACTTGCCAGGACAGTGATCGTGTAGCGCGGGGCATCGATGTCACCGCGGTAATACGCTCTGATGTCGTCGATGGCCTGCGGAGTGAGGTCCTTCGGCAATAGGACTGCGAGTACCGAAGTCCCATCCTTCACCTGAGCGCGGGCGGCGTCAGGTGAAAGCTCGCGTTCAGTCGTGGAGAAGTCGGGAGGGACCGCGCCCTGCTCGAGCCTGGTGAAGAACTGATCCGAAAATGACAGGTAGTCCGTCATTGCGCTCTGGATCGCCGGCATCTCCCGCGGTTCGTCGTCCGTGCCGACCGCAATTGAGAAATTCGGGGGTGAGCTAGGTGGATGTTCCGCTGTCGTCGGAGCGGGGGCCGGAGTCTGGCCTCTCTCGTCGGCACCCGCCCGTTCGATGGTGCCGAAGAGAGGAGCGAAGACGGACAGAGCTATGACATACACGCACAACGAGGCCATGATCGGCCAGAAGTACATCCAGCCTGCCCGTCCCCGAGACAGAATCGAGGTCACCGCGAAGAATCGACGCATGGTTCATCTTCCCACCGACAGGCGATTGTTCTACGCGCCCAGGCGGCCTACTTCTTCTTGGGTTTGAACGAGGTCGAGCATTTCCAGGTCGTTTTGCCCTTCTTCGCCACTACGGTCACCGACACCTTTTTGCCTGGAGTCGCTCGCGAAATGTAGTACTTGAGGTTCGCAGCACCCCTCGTCGAAGCAGTCGCCTTCTTCTTGGTCTTCGTCGTCTTGTAGTGCGCGGTCGTGGTGACCTTCGCTTTCGCCCCAACCTTGGAAACCTTCACCACGGTGTTTGAGTACTGCCGCGGTTTCGAGATCGACATCTTCGCCGCACACTTCTTCGTGGCGGCCTCGGCGGGAGGGGCATCGAGCACGATTGGACCAGCGAGCAGTCCCGCAGCCAAAGTCAGCGCGAGGAATTGAGAACCCATGCGCGAGCGCGCACTCTGGGAAGCAGCGGGCGCAGTTTGAGCCGCTGTGAATCGGGCAGGAATGATCGAGGTCATGATTCTCCAGGAAACTAAGAGTGTGAGGTTTCATTATTATAAACACTTCGCCCGTGATTTAAAGGTCACGGAAAAGTCACACCCTGTGAGTGCCCCGTCACAGTCACTGCCGGGTGTTTTCGTGTTGACCATCACACGCAACTGGTATTGAATGGTGGAGTGAATGTTACTGAACGATCGATCAGCCGGTGAGGCTGAACGGACGTCATTGACGTATCCACGGTCGAAGTCACGAACGTGATCGTCGACCGTTCTCTAGGACTGTGAGGAACAGATGAGCGAAGCGTACATCTACGACGCAGTGCGCACGCCGCGCGGAAAGAACCGCGGCGGAGCCCTGCACAGCGTCAAACCAATCGATCTTGTGACAGGGCTCATCGATGCCCTGCGCGAACGCAACCCCGATCTCGACGACAAAGCGATCGACGACATGGTCTTGGGCGTTGTCTCACCCGTCGGTGAACAGGGCGGAGACATCGCTCGCACCGCGGCGCTCGTCGCAGGCCTCGATGAATCCGTCGCCGGTGTTCAGGTCAACCGATTCTGCGCATCCGGGCTCGAAGCGGTCAACATCGCCGCACAGAAGGTCGGCAGCGGATTCGAGAACCTCGTCCTGGCAGGCGGCGTCGAATCGATGTCGCGCGTTCCCCTCGGCTCCGACGGAGGCGCATGGGCACAGGACCCGACGACGAACTTCGACACCTACTTCGTGCCCCAGGGCATCAGCGCCGATCTCATCGCAACCACAGAGGGATTCAGCCGCACCGATATCGACGAATTCGCCGAGGAGTCGCAGAAGCGCGCCGCCAACGCCTGGAAGAACGGCTATTTCGAGAAGTCGATCGTCCCCGTCAAAGACATCAACGGTGTGACCCTGCTCGACACCGATGAGCACATGCGTCCCGGTTCGACGGTGGAGTCCCTGTCGAAGCTGCCCCCGGCCTTCACCAAAGTCGCTGCACAGACAGGCTTCGACGAGGTTGCTCTGCAGAAGTACCACTGGGTCGAGGAGATCGACCACGTCCACACCGCAGCGAACTCCTCGGGAATCGTCGACGGGGCCAGCCTCGTCATCATCGGCGACGCCGAGGTGGGTCAGACGATGAATATGACGCCGCGCGCTCGCATCGTCTCCACTGCCGTCACAGGATCCGAACCGACCATCATGCTCACCGGTCCCGCACCCGCGACGCAGAAGGCGCTGGACAAGGCCGGACTGACCGTCGAGGACATCGACCTGTTCGAACTCAACGAAGCCTTCGGTGCAGTGGTCCTGAAGTGGATGAAGGACCTCAACATTCCGCATGACAAGGTCAACGTCAACGGCGGAGCAATTGCCATGGGCCATCCTCTGGGTGCCACCGGTGCCATGATCCTCGGCACCGTCCTCGACGAACTCGAACGTCGCGATCTTCAGCGTGGCCTCGTCACGCTGTGCATCGGCGGCGGAATGGGCATTGCGACGATCATCGAAAGGGTCTGACATGACGAACACTGAAACGACTTACTCCCATTCCACTGACTCGGACGGAATCGTCACCGTCGTCCTCGACGACCCGAATTCCAAGGTCAACACGATGAACGACCACTTCAAGGATGCCTTCGAGGGCGTCGTGGACTGGCTCGAAGCAAACGTCGATGACATCACCGGCGTCGTCCTCACCTCGGCGAAGAAGACCTTCTTCGCAGGCGGGGACCTCAATAAGCTGCGCGCCGCCGACCCTGAGAACTCGGAGGCCGAAGCCGCACTGACCAACCACATGAAGGCGGTCATGCGCCGCCTCGAGACGCTGGGCAAGCCCGTCGTCGCAGCCATCAACGGTGCCGCACTCGGAGGCGGCCTCGAGGTCGCGCTCGTCGCACATCACCGCATTGCAGCGGAGGACGTCTCCAGCCTGCGGGTTGGATTCCCCGAAGTCTCCCTGGGCCTCCTGCCCGGCGGTGGCGGTGTCGCCAGAGCCGTACGCCTGATGGGCCTCCAGAACGCACTGCAGAAGGCAATCCTGCCGTCGACGAAGTTCAAGGCAGCCGAGGCTCTCAAGCTCGGCCTCATCGACGAACTCGCCCCCGTGGCCGAGCTCGAAGATCGTGCCAAAGCCTGGATCAAGGCCAACCCCGAGGCGACTCAGCCCTGGGACGTCAAGGGCTTCAGAATCCCAGGCGGATCACCCACCTCACCGTCACTGGGTGCGATGCTGCCCGCGCTGCCTGCCCTGTTGCGTCGCCAGACCAATGGCGCGCCGATGCCGGCACCACGTGCGGCAGTCGCCGCCGCCGTCGAAGGCGCCTACGTCGATATCGACACGGCCCTGGCCGTCGAAACCCGCTACTTCATCCACCTCACTCACACTCCCGTGGCGAAGAACATGATCAAGGCATTCTTCTTCGACCTCGGTCACATCAACTCAGGCGGCTCGAGGCCCGATGGCTTCGAACCGCGCCAGGTGAAGAAGCTCGGCGTCCTCGGCGCTGGAATGATGGGCGCCGCGATCGCCTACACCGCAGCCAAGGCGGGCATCGAGGTGGTCCTCAAGGACGTCAAGATCGAGGCCGCGGACAAGGGCAAGGCCTATGCGCGCAAGCGTGAGGAATCAGCTCTGGCCAAGGGTAAGACCACCGCGGAGAAGAGCAAGGCCGTCCTCGATCGGATCACGCCGAGTGCTTCGGCCGATGATTTCGCCGGCGTCGACTTCGTCATCGAAGCGGTCTTCGAATCGGTGCCCCTCAAGCAGCAGGTGTTCCAGGAGATCCAGGACGTCGTCGACTCCGATGCGGTGCTCGGCTCCAACACCTCGACTCTGCCGATCACCGACCTGGCCACCGGGGTCAAGCGCGATTCCGACTTCATCGGCGTCCACTTCTTCTCGCCCGCCGACAAGATGCCCCTGGTTGAGATCATCCGTGGTGAGAACACCTCGGACGAGACACTGGCACGCACCTTCGACCTCGTGCAGCAGATCAAGAAGACCCCGATCGTCGTCACCGACAGCCGTGGCTTCTTCACCTCCCGTGTGATCGGCACATTCATCGCCGAGGCGGTCGCCGCCGTCGGTGAGGGCGTGGAACCGGCATCGGTGGAGCAGGCCGCACTGCAGGCCGGGTACCCGACCGGTGCCCTGCAGCTGCTCGACGAACTGACGCTGACTCTGTCGCAGAAGATCCGGAAGGAGACCGAAGAGGCAATCGAGGCCGCCGGAGGCAAGCGCGAGAGCCACCCCTCCGATGTGGTCTTCGACTGGATGGTCGAGGAAGCCGGGCGCACGGGCCGCAAGGACGGCGCCGGATTCTACGAATACGACGAGGACGGCAGACGCGGCAAGCTATGGCCGGGCCTGCGCGAGAAGTACGACTCCGGTTCCACGACCCAGCCCTTCGCGGACCTGCAGGAGCGGATGCTCTTCGCCGAGGCGATCGAGACGATCAAATGCCTCGACGAGGGAGTGCTCACCTCTGTGCCGGATGCGAACATCGGCTCGATCTTCGGCATCGGATTCCCCGCCTGGACCGGTGGTGTGCTCCAGTACGTCAACCAGTACGAGGGCGGCCTGAGCGGTTTCGCCGAACGTGCGAAGGAACTTGCAGCAACCTACGGCGACCGGTTCGCCCCGCCGGCTTCGCTCCTCGAGCGTGCGACGTCGAACGACACCTACGAGTAGGAACTGCACGCAGGAATAGTGCGGCGGCCTTTCGGTGTTCATCAGCTATCCACTGATGACTACCGGAAGGCCGCCGTTATGCGTGCAGCAGTCTATGACCAGTACACCGATGACTTCGACGACATCACGGTCCGTGACGTCGATGACCCGAAAGTCCCGCCGGCATCCGTTCTCATCGAGGTCCGCGCAGCGGGTGTGAACCCGGTTGACTGGAAACTGGTCGGCGGTCACCTCGACGCCATCATGCCCGTCCAGTTCCCCGTCACTCCAGGATGGGACGTCGCGGGAGTCGTCATCGGGCTCGGAGCAGACACCCCCGAATTCGAAATCGGTGACGAAGTCATCGCCTACGCCCGCAAAGACGTGCTGAGTGCGGGCACCTTCGCAGAGAAGGTCGCGGTGCCCGTCCACGCGGTCGCCGCCAAGCCGAAGAGCCTCAGCTGGGAACAGGCCGGTGGACTGCCTCTGGCCGGCGGCACTGCTCTGCGCACCCTCGAAGCGCTGGGCGGCATCAACGGAAAGACCGTGCTCGTCCACGGGGCATCCGGGGGAGTGGGCAGCTTCGCCGTGCAGATCGCGAAGGCCTTCGGCGCCCGAGTCATCGGCACCGCGTCAGAGGCCAATCATGACTACCTGCGCACTCTCGGCGTCGAACCTATCACCTACGGGGACGGACTCAGCGATCGTGTTCTCGAGATCGCGGGCGGCCCGATCGACGGGGTCGTCGACTTCGTCGGAGAAATGCTCGAAACCACCCTTGCGGTGCTGAAGGACGGCGGAGCGCATGCCTCCGTCGCAGACCCCTCAGCGGCCGAACATGGAGGACGCTACATCTGGGTGCGCCCCTACGGCTCGCAGACCGCGCGGGTGGCCGAACTCGTCGACTCGGGCGAGCTCACGGTCGAAGTCGCCGACACATACGGGCTCGACCAGGTGCCTGAGGCCTTCAAGGCCAGTGCCACCGGACATACACGCGGAAAGATCGTCATCGTCCCCTGAGCGACGTCAGGCGAGACCCAGCGCCGCGAGAGCGGCGGCGCGCAA
This sequence comes from Brevibacterium sp. RIT 803, assembly GCF_016892625.1. Lineage (GTDB taxonomy): Bacteria > Actinomycetota > Actinomycetes > Actinomycetales > Brevibacteriaceae > Brevibacterium. The sequence continues at coordinate 221,462 of NZ_JAFEMW010000004.1, read as the reverse complement.
TTCGACCCCGACCACCTCGGCGCTTGAGCGCCTGGCCTGGTACGGGGTCGAATTGATCATGCCGAAGACTGCGTGGACACGCACTGTCGCGGCATCGATCGACCAATCCGGGTTGGCGCGCGCCACTACCTCAGCCCAGTGGCTGACATAGCTTCTCTGCAGGCGACGGACCGTGCGACGTGAGGACTCGGGAAGTGCCGCGAGGTCGCGATCCTGAATCCGAATGAGCTCGGGCTCGCTCATGGCGAAGGCGACATGGAAATCGATGAGCTCGACCAGCGCCGAGGCGGCCTCGTCGTTCTCATGACGGGCGATGATCGCGTCCCCGCCCGAGTTCAGATACTCGGAGATCCCGACGAGCAGCTCCTCGAGGACCGCTTCCTTCGATTCGAAATGGCGATAGACCGCCGGGGCGGAGATCCCGGCGCCTTTGCCCAGATCATCGAGGCGGACCCCGTGGAAACCATGCTGAGCGTAGAGGGTCTTCGCCACTGAGAGCAGCTGCTCACGACGCGCGGCCTTCGCCGCTGCGCGGGTGGTCCTCGCGGATCCCGTCCCTGCCGTCGCTGAGCGCGTAGATGCTTTCGGCTCCATATCGGTCACTTCATCTCCGTTGTTCGCACCCGGGTCGTGGTCTGCTCGATCGTGCGCATTGTCACAATGGCCTTTGAGCAGTATCATAGCAGTCAGTTAACAAATATTAACTGAAATGGGGAGTGGAATGAGAGCAGTGGGAACTGCGGTCAGTCCGGCAACGGGGCAGGCGAACGCCGAGGCCCATGCCGAACTCATCGCTGAACTCCGGGAGCGGATCAGGGTCACGGCCCTGGGCGGACCCGAAAAATCCAGGCAGCGCCACATCGACCGCGGCAAGCTGCTTCCACGCGAGCGCGTCGAGAATCTCCTCGACCCGGGCACAGCGTTCCTCGAACTCTCGCCCCTGGCAGCCAACGGCATGTACGACGATGCCAGTCCCGGAGCGGGAATCATCACGGGCATCGGCCGTGTCAACGGACGCGAGTGCATCATCGTCGCCAACGACGCCACGGCCAAGGGCGGGACCTACTATCCCGTCACGGTGAAGAAGCACCTGCGCGCCCAGGAGATCGCCAAGGAGAACAATCTTCCGTGCATCTACCTCGTCGATTCGGGCGGAGCCAACCTGCCGAACCAGGACGACGTATTCCCCGACCGTGAGCACTTCGGCCGGATCTTCTTCAACCAGGCCACGCTCTCCGCCGCAGGCATCCCGCAGCTGGCAGCCGTTCTCGGTTCCTGCACCGCTGGCGGTGCCTACGTTCCGGCCATGGCCGACGAATCGATCATCGTCAGTGAACAGGGCACGATCTTCCTCGGCGGCCCACCGCTGGTCAAAGCAGCCACAGGGGAGGAAGTCAGCGCAGAGGACCTCGGCGGCGGAGCACTCCACTCACGCGTCTCCGGAGTCACCGATCACCTCGCGGCCAACGACTCCCACGCCCTGGAGATCATGCGCGACATCGTCTCCACGCTGGGACCGAAGCCGGCGGCCAACTGGGACATCGTCGAAGCCCGCGAACCGCTGCACTCTCCCGAGGAGCTCACTTCGGTCGTCCCCGTCGATTCGAGGACTCCCTACGATGTCCGCGAGGTCATCGCCCGCCTCGTCGACGCCTCCGAATTCCACGAATTCAAGGCCGAATACGGCACCAGCCTCATCACCGGCTTCGCCCACCTCGACGGACACCCGGTGGGAATCGTGGCGAACAACGGCATCCTCTTCGGCGAGTCCGCGCAGAAGGGCGCCCACTTCATCGAACTCTGCGACCAGCGCAGCGTGCCGCTGATCTTCCTCCAGAACATCTCGGGCTTCATGGTCGGCCGCGACTACGAAGCCGGCGGCATCGCCAAACACGGAGCGAAGATGGTCAACGCCGTCGCCACCGCCCGAGTGCCCAAGTTCACCGTCGTCATCGGCGGTTCCTTCGGCGCAGGCAACTACTCGATGTGCGGTCGCGCCTACTCACCTCGCTTCCTGTGGATGTGGCCCAACGCCCGCATCTCCGTCATGGGCGGCGAACAGGCCGCCAGCGTGCTCTCAACGGTCAAACGCGACCAGATCGAAGGCCGTGGCGAGACCTGGAGTGCCGAGGAGGAAGACACGTTCAAGCAGCCGGTCCGCGATCAGTACGAAGCTCAGGGCAACCCGTACTACTCGACGGCCCGCCTCTGGGACGACGGAATCATCGAACCCACCGACACCCGTCAGGTGCTGTCCCTGGCACTCGAACTCGCCCGTTTCGGACCCATGGAACGCCCGCTGAATGCCAGCGGCTACGGCGTTTTCAGAATGTGAGCTCATCCATGTTCAATACCGTACTCATCGCCAACCGCGGCGAAATCGCGCTGCGCGTCATCCGCACCTGCCGCCGACTGGGCATCAGAACAGTCGCCGTCTACTCCGACGCCGATGCCCACGCCGCCCACGTCAAGTCCGCCGACACCGCCGTGCACCTGGGGCCGGCGCAGGCCTCCGAGTCATACCTGCGCATCGACAAGGTCATCGCCGCGGCCAAGACCACCGGCGCCGAGGCGATTCACCCCGGCTACGGATTCCTGTCGGAGAACGCTGATTTCTCTGCCGCCTGTGACACCGCGGGAATCGTCTTCCTGGGCCCCGGCGCCGAAGCCATCCGCACCATGGGCGATAAGATCACCGCGAAGAACGCCGTCTCCCAGCGTGGTGTTCCCCTGGTGCCCGGCACCAAGGACGCCGCCATGAGCAACGAGGCCCTCGTGGCGGCTTCGGCCGACATCGGCTTCCCGGTGCTCATCAAACCCTCCGCCGGTGGTGGTGGAAAGGGCATGCACGCGGTCTTCGAGCCCTCTGAACTGTCCGCAGCACTGGACACCGCCCGCCGTGAGGCCGCGAGTTCCTTCGGTGATGACACGCTGTTCCTCGAACGGCTTGTCGCGACCCCGCGTCACATCGAGGTCCAGGTGATGGCCGATTCGCACGGCAATGTCATCCACCTCGGCGAACGCGAGTGCTCGCTGCAGCGCCGCCACCAGAAGGTCATCGAGGAAGCTCCTTCGGCATTGCTCGACGAGGCAACCCGGGCACGGATCGGCCAAGCGGCCTGTGAGACCGCGAAGTCCGTAGGATACCGCGGGGCAGGCACGGTCGAGTTCATCGTCGGTGCCGACCGTCCCGACGAGTTCTTCTTCATGGAGATGAACACCCGGCTGCAGGTCGAGCATCCGGTGACCGAAGAGGTCACGGGCATCGATCTCGTTGAGCTCCAGCTGCGCGTCGGTGCAGGTGAAGAGCTGGCACTGAGCCAGGACGACATCACGATGACCGGTCATTCGATCGAGGCGCGCATCTATGCAGAGGACCCCTCGCGCGGATTCCTTCCCACCGGAGGTCGTGCCCTCGACGTCGTCTTCCCCGAAGGTGAGGGCATCCGCGTCGATGCCGGACTCGAAGCCGGACAGACGATCGCTTCAGACTACGACCCGATGATCGCCAAACTCATCGTCCACGCCCCGGACCGGGCCTCAGCCATAGCGCGCCTCGATGCCGCACTCGCCGCCTCGGCCGTGCCCGGAATCGTCACTAACATCGACTTCCTGCGCACGCTCATCAACCTCGACACAGTGATCTCCGGCGATCTCGACACCTCACTCATCGACGACCTCAGTGAGGACCAGCTCGCGCATGCACCGAGCGAGAACGACCGTCAGCTTGCCGTTGCGGCCGTGCTCGTCACCGGCGGTCGTGCCGGAACCGAACTGACCGGAGCGATCACGGCAGCTCAGTTGGCGCAGAATTCCGCAACCACCTCGGCGTGGGGGAGGCCATCAGCTTGGCGGACCTCACGTCCGGACTTCCATCCCACCGTGGCGCTGAGCTCCGGGGGAGACGTCACCGAAGTCGAATCACACCTCGGCGATGTCTCCGTCGATGACAGCGGTCTCTGGCACGTTCTCATCGACGGTGTTCAACACACAGCTCGTGTGTTCTCCGATGCTCGCGAGCGCAGCATTTGGATCAGCAGCGACCAGGGCGTCCACGCCTTCGTCCGACCTCAGGCCGATACGTCCCTGACTCCGGGGCTCGACGGCGCCGAGGTGCTCGCCCCGATGCCCGGATCCGTCGTCGCCGTCCGAGTGGAGTCCGGAGACCACGTCGATCAGGGCGATCCGATCGTCGTCGTCGAGGCGATGAAGATGGAGCACGTGCTCACCGCACCGGCCACGGGAATCGTCACCGTCACCGCAGTCCAGGGTGTCCAGGTCGGCCTTGACGAGGTGCTCGCCACCGTCGTCGACGAGGCCGCCGCAGAAGCAGCTGACGAAGCAGCAGCAGCAAGCAACTGACCACCAGAAACTCACTGACCACGCATACAGCGGGGAGGAAATCATGACAGCTTTCGTTCCGGGCATGCTGCCCGAAGAATACGAAGACCTGCGTGCCGGCGTCGCGAAGTTCGCTGACGAAGAAGTCGCGCCAGTGTCCGCCGAACTCGATGCCAAGCACGAGTTCCCCTACGAACTCGTGAAGAAGATGGGGCAGATGGGCCTGTTCGGGCTGCCCTTCGACGAAGAATACGGCGGCATGGGCGGGGACTACTTCGCGCTGACGCTTGCCATCGAGGAGATTGCGCGCGTCAACCAGTCGCTGGCCATCACGCTGGAGGCCGGAGTCTCCCTGGGAGCGATGCCGATCTATCGGTTCGGCACCGAGGAGCAGAAGCACGAGTGGCTGCCCAAGCTCACCGACGCCTCCGGGCTGGCCGCCTTCGGACTGACCGAACCGGAAGCAGGATCCGACGCCGGCGGCACGCGGACCAAGGCCACCCTGGAGAACGGCACCTGGACGGTCAACGGCGGAAAGTGCTTCATCACGAACTCGGGCACCGACATTACGCGACTGGTCACAGCCACCGCAGTGACCGGAACCCGAACCTCCGGCTCCGGCCGCGAGGTCCCCGAGATCTCGACGATCATGATCCCGACGGGCACCCCCGGCTTCACTGCCGAGCCCGCCTATGACAAGGTCGGCTGGAACTCATCGGACACGCATCCGCTGACCTTCGACAACGTGGAGGTGCCCGAAGCGAACCTGCTGGGCGAGCGGGGGCGCGGCTACGCGAACTTCCTGCGCATCCTCGACGAGGGCCGCATCGCCGTGGGCGCGCTGTCCGTCGGTGCCGCTCAAGGCTGTGTCGACGAATCCGTGAAGTACGCGAAGGAGCGTCAGGCATTCGGCAAGCCGATCTCCGACTTCCAGGGGATCTCCTTCAAGATCGCCCGGATGGAGGCCCGCGTCGTCGCAGCCCGTTCCGCGTACTACCTCGCGGCATCGCGCATGATGGCAGGACTTCCGTTCAAGAAGGAAGCCGCGATCGCGAAGATGGTTGCCGGTGAGGCGGCGATGGACAACGCCCGCGACGCCACGCAGATCCACGGCGGCTACGGCTTCATGAACGAATACCTTGTCGCCCGCCACTACCGCGACTCGAAGATCCTCGAAGTCGGCGAAGGCACGACCGAGGTCCAGCTCATGCTCATCGCCCGCGAACTCGGCATCTGAGCTCAGCCGCAATCACACCGCCCGCCGAGGCGGCTCGATATTTCCATACGGAAGTGGAGGGCCACCTCGGCGGGCGGTGCTGTCATCTGTCTGGGGCGGGCTCCGTTAGTGTGGAACAGAGGATAAGCCGAGTACAGGAGGGTGTGCGTGGATCTCAGTGTCGTGGCGTCCGTCCTGGGCGTGGGATGGATCGTCGTCGAATACGCGGTGAAGATCATCGCCGTCGGCGTCGTCCCTGAGGACCGCAGGCCCTCGTCGTCCTCGGCCTGGCTGCTGCTGATCCTGTTTGTGCCGATCGTCGGGATCCCTCTGTTCCTCATGCTCGGCAGCCCCTACATCAACCGACGGCGGGCTCGCATCCAGGCCCAGGCCGATGAGCTCATGCACGAAGGTGCCGACGATCTGCCCGACGTGCCTCGATCGCTGCAGACCGCCCCCGGCTTCGTGTCGATCGCCCAGCTCGGGCGCAGACTCACGGCCCTGCCGATGGTCACCGGCGACAGCCACGGTGTCATCTCCGACTACGAGGCCAGCATCGCGCGCATGGCCAGCCTCGTCGACGAGGCCCGCGAATACGCGCATGTCGAGATCTACATAATGGCCTGGGACTCGACGACCGACGTCTTCTTCAGGGCCCTCGAACGTGCCGCAGACCGGGGCGTGAAGGTCAGGGTTCTCTTCGACCACATCGGCTCTCGCAAGTATCCGGGATTCCACCGTCTGGGCAAACGCCTGACCAACGGCGGAATCGACTGGCACCTTATGCTTCCCTTCATCCCCTGGCGCGGCAAGACCAGGCGCATCGATCTGCGCAATCACCGCAAGCTGCTCGTCGTCGACGGGAAGAAGGCGATGATGGGATCGCAGAACATGATCGACTCCTCGTACCTGAAGAAGGCGAACGTGAAGGTCGGACGGGCCTGGCACGACATCATGGTCGAACTCTCCGGACCCATCGTCGCCGCCGTCGAAGCGGTGTTCGCCACCGACTGGTACACCGAGTGCGGAGAATCCCTGGGGATCAGGTCATATGAGCGCGACGCTTACGAACCAGATGTGGGCGGCCAGACGAGTGCCATGCAGCTCGTGCCCTCGGGCCCCGGCTTCACCACCGAACCGAACCTCAAGATCTTCAGCTCGCTGATGTATCTGGCACAGAACCGCCTGGCGATCGTGAGCCCGTACTTCGTGCCCGATGAATCCCTACTGGCCGCCGTCGTCACCGCCGCCGAGCGCGGGGTCGCCGTTGAACTCTACGTCAGTGAACAGGCCGATCAGTTCATGGTCGACTATGCCCAATCCTCGTACTACCGGTCGCTGCTCGAGGCGGGGGTGCGGATCTTCCTCTACCCGAAGCCGCAGGTTCTGCACACGAAGTGCCTCATCGTCGATGACGAGTACGCGGTGATGGGGTCCTCGAATCTGGACATGCGCTCATTCGGCCTCAACTATGAGATCAGCCTGCTGACTACTGGCGGAGACCTGGTCGACGACATCGCCGAGGTGGTCGTGGACTACCAACGTACGAGCCGTGAGCTCTCCCTCGAGGAATGGGAGCAGCGACCCTATATTCGCCGCTACCTGGAGTCCGTGATGAGGCTGACCTCGTCGCTGCAGTGAGTCTGTGGCGACCGCGTCAGCCCGAATCACATGCCCCCAGCCCCCAGCCCCAGCGATACGCGGGCTGCGCGTCGAATAACGGTTGTGCACGTGCGTGTTTCGACGCTTAACCCGTTTTTCCGCGAGAGTTGGGCTGCACTGTCTTCTCGATGCTTCGTTTGATCTCGGAGAATATCCGGGGCCGGAACAGGTCGCCGAAGGTCAGGTTGAACACAGTGAATCCGGCGTTGAGCAGGTTCATATTGCGCTGGTGATTCCTTTTCGCAGCTTCATCGGGGCCATTGGGATCGAGGTAGTATTTTCCGACTCCGTGCACTTCCACGACCACCGGTGCCTTCTCGTGGCGAAAGTCATTGCGACCGATGAACTCCCCGGAATCAGTGAAAGCGTCGAGCTGAGGCACCATCCCCGTGATGCCGTGTCGATGGAACTTCACCGCACAGAAGGCCTCAGCCGACGACTCGTAATCAGAGTCGGAGAGCTTGAGCGCCAGTTGGGCTCTCCTGCGACCGCGCTGGCCTTTGACCAGCCGTTCTTCTATGTCCTGGAGAGACACCGATCCGGCGCGCAATGCTTGGGAGATGAGTGGCACTGAGACTTCGAGCGAATGGTCGAGAGCAAGGTCGGCGAGTGTGCGCGCCAACGTGGTGACCGGATAGGCGAAACTGTCGGTGGTCTCCTCGGCTGAGAGATCACGAGAGTAGATGTAGAGGCTGTTGTAGTTGCGGGTAGGAGACCGCCTCGAGATCTCGACCTTCGGCGTTGCCGTGAGGATCGGGTCGAGGCCGTGGATGAGCGCAGCCGAGATATGCGAGAACACATCACCTGGTTGAACCGAATCACGACGGCAGGCGATCTGCAGCCGCAGTGTCTCGGCATGGTCCCTGATGTCGCCGTAGGCTCTGGGGAACGTCGTCTCCTCAGCCTCAGACAGGTGCGCTGCTGCCTTATGGTGTTCCTGATCGCATTCGCGAGTAATCACATAGCGGCCTCTCCTTACCTTGCGCAGGCAGCACCGTTTGGACTCAGCTAACTGGGCTCGAGTCATGCCGAGTTCGCGGAGCTGCTGGGCAGTCAGCACTTGAAACATGGAGTCAGTATGCGCTCGAACTGCTCTAAGTGCAATCAAACATCATCAAACAGTCTTAAACTGCACAGTTATGTGCGGGGAAGGCACTCGCTGAAAATCGGGCTGAACGTCGAAAACCACATGTGCACATGAGTTTTTCGACACTGAGCCCGTTATTCGCCGGAGGCCTCTGATCGCGAGCCTGTGTTTCGACGCTGGGACCGTTTCTCGGTCGGCAGGCGGCCTCAGGCTGAGCCGGTGACGTCTGGTCCCAGTCTCCCTCGCTGATCCAGTGGGACATCGAGGAGATCGTGAACGCCGTTGACGATCTCGTTGGGGCGGAAGGGGAAGCGGCGCACATCCTTGGCGGTGGAGATCCCCGAGAGGACGAGCACCGTGTGCATGCCCGCTTCCATACCCGCAATGATGTCGGTGTCCATCCGGTCGCCGATCATCGCGGTGCTCATCGAGTGAGCGCCGATCTGGTTGAGCGCGGAACGGAACATCATGGGATTGGGTTTGCCGACCACGTAGGGGTCTCGGTTCGTGGCCTTCGTGATCAGCGCAGCGATGGCGCCGGTGGCAGGGAGGACGCCCTCGGGACTGGGGCCGGTGGCATCGGGGTTGGTCACGATGAAGCGTGAACCGCCGTCGATGAGGCGGATCGCCTTGGTGATCGCTTCGAAGGAATAGGAGTGGGTCTCGCCGACGACGACGAAGTCCGGATCCTTCTCGGTCATGATGAACCCAGCTTCATGGATGGCCGTGGTCAGTCCGGCCTCGCCGACGACGTAGGCGGTGCCGTGCTCGACCTGATTGGACAGGAAGTCGGCGGTGGCCATTGCTGAGGTCCAGATCTTCGATTCGGGAACGTCGAGGCCGTTCGACCGGAGCCTGGCAGAGAGGTCCCGAGCGGTGTAGATCGAATTGTTCGTCAGCACGAGATAGGGGATGTCTGCCTGTCGCCACTGTGCGAGAAGCTCGGCCGCGCCCGGTAGGGGATTGTTCTCCTTGACCAGGACACCGTCCATGTCGGTCAACCAGCATTCGATCGAATCGCGATCCATGTCTCTCCTGAAGATAGTCGTTGAGCCGATGCCACCAGCCTAGCGGGTCGACGCGTCCGGTCCGGTTTCGCAGAAGACCCTTGACACCTGTGCCTCGCGTTATATTGTAGTAATTACTTAATTAAGGAGATACTGAAATGAATCTGAGTTCGCTGTTCGGTGCTTTGTCTGACCCGACTCGGCGGGCGATGATCGACCGCCTGCGAGCAGAGGACCTCAGCGCAGGAGAGTTGGCTGAACCGCTGACCATCAGCAGGTCAGCAGTGTCGCAGCATCTCAAGGTGCTCGAGGAGGCTGGGCTGATCACCAGGACCAAGAGCGCGCAGACACGGATCGTGCATCTCAATACCGAACGGCTGGCAACGGCCACAGCCTGGCTGCAATCGGCACGCGATGACTGGGAGCAGCGATTCGACAACCTCGACCAGGTTCTGGCCGAGAAGAAGTGATCGACTCAAGGAGGAGAATCATCATGAACAAGAACCACTCGACAGCCGATGCCGGCACCGTCAGTCCCATACCCGCCACCGGGGAACCCGGTTTCACCATCGTCCGCGATTTTGCGGCACCTCGCGAACGCGTGTGGGATGCCTGGACCAATCCCGATGTCATGGCCTGTTGGTATCACCCGGAAGGACTGCACACCCCACGAGACTCCGTGAGCGTCGACCTCAGAGAGGGCGGCATCTACGCCTACACGATGATCGTCGACGACACAGGAGTGGAATTTGCCACCGGTGGGCGATATCGCCACGTCGAATCACCTCGGCGATTGGACTTCACTTGGGGAAATCAGGGCGAAGAGGACTCCTCGCCTCTCGTGAGCATTGAGTTCGATGAGATCGACGCGACAACGACGCGGATGACCTTTACTCTCACCGGACTCCCGAACGATTCCGGGGCCGTCGCGAGTGTCTACGACGGCTGGAACTCCGCATTCAACGTCCTCGAAGCCGAGGTCTTTGGCGCAGTCGGGTAAACGGCGGTAGGCAGTTCCACGGATCACCTCGGGCGCAGTCTGGACTTCAGACTTCGCCGAGGTGGTCCACGTCGGCCAGTCGACGCAGGGTCCGATTGCCGAAGACATCGTCCTCGACGAGTTCGGTGATGCACCCTGAAGTGGCTGCGAACGTGGCCCATCCCATGCTCTCAAGCGGCAGTTCGAGCCAGCGGGCGATGACGAAGGTGTGCGCGAAGCCGTGCGTGACGACGATCTGATGACGTGCCGGCTGCGCAAGCACAAATTCCATGGCCGCGTAGACCCGTTCACCGAGCTGTCGCCTCGTCTCCGCACCTTCGATGCCTTCGAAATGATCGAGACGACCGCCATGGTCGAGAGCGCCGCCTCCGAATGAAGCTTCTGTTCCGCCGCCGACCGCTGCCGCGTCCGAGGGTTTGGGCGGAAAGACGAAGCGCTCGTCGAGCCAGGATTGCTCCCTGCCTTCCGCGATTCCATACGACTTCTCCCTCAACTCCGGTACCGCCTCGGCGTCGGCACCCACGGACTCGGCGATCGCCTCGGCGGTGGACCAGGTTCTTCGCAGGTCGGAGGAGAACACCTGTGTCGAGGTATCGCCCGGGATACGACGCCTGACCTCGGCCGCGATGAGAAGAGCCTGCTCGCGGCCCCGATCGCTGAGTTCCGAGTCGAACCAGCCGCCGACCAGACCGTCGACGTGATGTTGTGACTCTGGATGGGTGACGACGAAGAGGGTACGGGTGATAGCCATAGTGACCCCGACGTTACCCGAACCCACCGACCGACCCGGGTTACCTGCTGTTCGAACCCAGGCGATAAGCTCAAATCACGACAAGTGGTCAGTGACACACAGCGATCAGCAGTGACACAGAGGAGTGACGCATGAGTGAGCAGAAAGTCATCGAACAACGAGGTCTGTGGCTGGACGAGATGGAGATCGGCGCGATCTACAGGCACGCGCCCGGCCGGACCGTCACCGAGGCAGATAACACCTGGTTCACCGCCGTGACCATGAACACGCAGGCCCTCCACCTTGACGCAGCTTTCGCGGCGACCGAACCCTTCGGCCAGCGACTCGTCAACTCGATGTTCACCCTCTCCACCCTCGTCGGCCTGTCGGTCACACAGCTGACTCAGGGCACGATCGTGGGCAACCTCGGCTTCTCCGAGATCTCCTTCCCCGCTCCGCTCTTCCACGGCGACACCCTGTATGCGGAGACGACGATCCTCGACAAACGCAACTCGAAGTCCCGGCCCGGCCAGGGCATCGTGACCTTGGAGCACCGCGGCTACAACCAGGACGGAACCCTCGTCGCCAAGGCCGTTCGCCAGACCATGATGTTCGACTCCAGCCACGCCGACGAGGCAGCCGAGAAGAATACCCAGCCCGAAACCGGAAAGTGAGCACCACCATGGCATTGGACTTCAAACCCGCCTGGCTCTTCGTCCCCGGCGACCGCCCCGACCGCTATACGAAGGCAGCCGAACGCTCCGACATCGTCATCCTCGATCTCGAAGACGCGGTCAACGACGCCGACAAGGCCACCGCCCGCGAAGCGATCATCGACTACCCGCTCGACCCCTCACGTACGGTGGTCCGCATCAATGCCCGGGATTCGGAGCACCTCGGCGAGGACCTGAGGATGCTTGCCAAGACCGAGTACACGGCTGTGATGCTGCCGAAGTCTGAGCACGCCTCTGACCTCACGGTCCTCGGCGACTACCAGGTCATCGCACTGATCGAGACGGCCTTGGGCGCAGTCAACGTCGCCGAGATCGCCGCCGCACCCAACGCCTACGCACTCATGTGGGGATCCGAGGACCTCATCGCCGACCTCGGCGGAGGATCGTCGCGCACTGCCGACGGCGGCTACCGCGACGTGGCCAAGCACGTGCGCAACTCGACCCTGCTGGCCGCCCGCGCACACGGAAGATTCGCCCTCGACTCGATCTGGGCGAACATCCCTGACCTCGACGGGCTGGGAGAGGAAGCCGAAGACGCCGTGCAGTCCGGTTTCAGCGGCAAGGTCTCCATCCACCCCAACCACGTTCCCGTCGTCCGCGATGCGTTCCGCCCAAGTGAGGAGCAGCTGACCTGGGCGAAGGCCGTGCTCGAACTCGCGAAGACCGAGAAGGGCGCCTTCGCCTACGAAGGAAAGATGATCGACGCCCCCTTACTCAAACACGCCGAGCTCATCGTCGCCCGGGACGTGTGAGCCGGTCGAAAGGGCAGTGACTATGAATGATGCCGATGCGCTCATCGCCACTCAGATCCGCTCAGTGCTCGCCGCGGCAGAGGCAGGCGGGGGAGTGGCCCCGATCGTCGAGGCCGGCGACCCTATCCTCCGCTCGGTGACGCGCCCTTTCGACGGGCAGGTCGATGATGCGGAACTGGCCCAACTCGCCGAGGTGATGAGGGCAACTATGCTCGCGGCCCCAGGAGTGGGCCTGGCCGGTCCGCAGGTGGGCATCGGTCTGGCGATGTTCGTGGCCGAAGACCCCGGAAGTCTCGACCCCGAGACCGCCGAGGTGCGGCAGAGGACCCCGATGCCCCTGCGCGTCGTCCTCAACGCCGACTACACCCCCGCCACATCCGAGGACGTCGCGTTCTTCGAGGGCTGCCTGTCGATCCCCGGCTACCAGGCGGTCGTGGCTCGCCCCCGCGAGCTCGAGCTGCGAGGTCAGAGCCTCGACGGCGCACCCATCGCCGAGGTGGTCTCCGGGTGGTCGGCACGCATCGTCGCCCACGAGACCGATCACCTCGACGGCATCATGTTCCTCGACAAAGCAGAGATGCGGTCCCTGTCGACGAACACTTCGGTCGCGAGGTTCTGGAGCCAGCCGTCCACGCAGAAAGCCGCCGCCGAGCTCGGGTTCACCCTGCCCAGCGGCATGCTCATGTGACAATTGCTTCCATGCGTCTTCCCGATATTCCCGAACGACATCGCCGACTCACTCGCACCATCGCTGCGGTGGGAACGGGCGCTCTCGCGCTCGTCCGACAACGTGACTTCGCGCCCGAACATGAACCGACAGCAAGGCTCGGCAACGCACTCGCTTCAGCCGGCCTGACGTGGATCACCGGTACGCAGGCTTTCCTCGGCCGGGCGGGTGACGGGTTCGATGGAGGAGCGGTGTTCGGCTCAATCGGAAAGAATGCAGGTCAGCCGGCCCGCTACTCGACCGCAGACGAACACATCGACGAGAACGCGACGGCGAGGTCTCAGGCCTTCCTCAACGCCACGACTGCCGCAGCCTCCGGGGTGATCAGCTGGAGCCTGTGGGGCCCGACTCAGAAGATCTCCGAAGCCATCGACGCACGGCTGCCCGCGGGAATGGGTCGAGGGCTGGCCGCCGTCGCCAGCGGGTCACTCGTCGCACTCGGTGCAGTTGTCATCGACAAGCTCGAAAGCTGGGCCTGCGAAGACCGTGAGCAATTGAACTACGGCCAGGTCGAAATCGACCTTCCGGACCATATCCGCGCTGGCATCCTACGGCTGCTGTCTCAACCTCACCCCATGTCGGGGCTGGCCGCCGAGGCTGCACGAGCGCAATTCGATACGGCCCGGTTCTTCGTCGGAGTCACCTATCCGAGCGCACTTCATTCGGGTACTGAGCCGGTGACCGTGAATTCCCGCCAACTGGCCCATCTGTTCGACGATGAAGACATCACGAGCATCGACGTCTATCCGAGCGCATCGAGTCCCAAGGCAGTTCCTGCGACTCAGACGTACCCGGTCATCGGCGTGTTGACTGAGGAGTCGCGGCCGACGAAGGAGTTGCGGCTCGAGTTCATCGACGGATATCTCAGTCGGCTCGAATTCTCGGAACTGGACGCCGAGTCGACTCCTCTGCACTCCGACGATCTCCCGGCCGCTTCTGGCATCGGAACTCTCCACCCGGACGGCGTGGACGTCGACGCAGAAGGAGTCGGGTATTGGAGCAGCCTCGACATCACGGAGACAGAAGACGAGCTCGTCCGGTTGTCGGACTGGCCCAAGGCAGCCGACCTGACGTTCCGTACCGACGGGGAATAACCTGCGCGTCTCATCGTTGTACGGAGTATGAGCGAACTTCGTACCCTGACCTTGGGCGCCGGCTGCTTCTGGTGCCTCGACGCCGTCTACCAGAGGACCACCGGAGTCACCTCGGTGATTTCCGGATACACCGGAGGGCATACGCCGAACCCGCACTACCGTGAAGTCTGTTCAGGTACCTCGGGTCATGCTGAGGCGCTGCAGGTGACATTCGATCCGGAGATCGTCCCGGACAGCGTCATCCTGGGCCTCTTCTTCACCGGACACGACCCCACGAGCCTCAATGCTCAGGGCTACGACGTCGGCACCCAGTACCGGTCGGCCATGTTCTACGCCGACGAAGAGGAGAAGGCGCGCTTCGAGGCCGCCATCGCCGAGGCACAGGACATCTTCGAGGCTCCGATCGTCACGACGCTTGAGCCCTTGGGTATCTTCCACACCGCCGAGGCTGTCCACCAGGACTTCTACACCGAGAACCGCAACAACGGGTACTGCCGTGTCATCATTGATCCGAAGCTGTCCCATGCACGGGAGGCGTTTGCGGATTGGGTGAGCTGAATGTCGAAACACAAGGACTCGTCTGAGCGTCGCGGCTCGAAGAAGAAGCCGAAGAACGACGGTGCCTGCGAGGTGACGAAGGGGCGCGTGCGCGCCCACTTCCTCGACGGCGAAACCGGTCCCTGGGCGAAGAAGCTGGCCGCAGGTTCGTCCGCTGCCAAGACAGCAGCAGAGGCACCGACAGCGGACGAGCAGTCGGTGCAGCCGGCGCACCGACTGGGCCCGGACTATTCGGCCCCGAGTTCCATCGACATCGTCGCCGACCCTGTTCTGCATGCGATCGCCACCCGACGTTCGATCTCGAAACTCGACCCGGAGACGCCGAACGACTCCGACCTGCGTGAACTCATCCACGCGGTCTCCTCGGTCGCCGATCACAAGGGCCTCAAGCCCTGGCGGTTCATCATCATCCGCGGTGACGACAGGATCCGCCTCGGCGCGGCCCTCGACGAAGCGGGAGGGGTGCAACGGAAGTCCGGTGAGATCAACGAAAAGCCATTGCGGGCAGAACTCCTACTGGCCCTCATCGCCGCACCGCGGGACAACCCCAAGGTCCCCGAATGGGAACAGCACGCCACCGCGGCCGGAGCAGGTCACCTGCTCGAACTCGCTCTGTGGCAGGCAGGTTGGGGCGTCATGTGGCGCAGCGGAAACCTCACGAACGAACCTGCCGTGCGCAGACTTCACAGGCTCAAGGACAAGGAACTGCTCATGGGTTGGCTCTACATCGGGGCGGTGCCCGATCGCTACCGACAGCGCATGGCGAACAGCACCCGACCGCTGCCGGAGCCCGAGCAGTTTCTCGATACCCTGTGACGAACAACGACAACTCGACGAACCACGACGACGAACAGGCAGAGTCGACTGCCGCCTCGCGCCGACTCCCCAAGGAGATCTACGTCCTCGTCGCGGCGGCCTTCATCGTGGCTCTTGGCTACGGCATCATCGCCCCCGTGCTTCCGCAGTTCGCGGCCAGCTTCAACTTCGGAGTCACCGCCGCCACGATCGTGGTCTCTTCCTTCGCCTTCTTCCGGTTCGTGTTCTCACCGTCCTCCGGGCGACTCGTCGACGCCTTCGGTGAGCGACGCATCTACATCTCCGGTCTCCTCATCGTCGCCGCCTCCACCGCGGCAGTCGCCTTCGCCCAGAACTACTGGCAACTGCTGATCTTCCGCGGTCTGGGAGGCATCGGCTCAACGATGTTCACCGTCTCAGCGATGGCCCTGATCATCCGGCTGGCCCCGATCAATGCCCGCGCCAAGGCCTCGAGCACCTATGCCACGGCCTTCCTCGTCGGCAATATCGCCGGCCCCGTTCTCGGCGGTGCGATGGCCGGATGGGGCATGCGCATCCCGTTCATCATCTACGCCGTCGGGCTCCTCATCGCCGCAATCGTCGTTCGCATCTTCCTCGCTTCCACAGCCTCAGAAGGCTCCTCGACCAAGCTCGGGCGCGCTCGCCTGGAGGCAACGAAGGACGAGACTCAGACGGAGGTGATGACGTTCAGGCAGGCGTGGCAAGACTCTGCCTACCGCGCCGCACTGATCTCCGCCTTCGTCCAAGGCTGGTCGGCCATGGGCATCCGTGTGGCCATCTACCCGCTCTTCGCCATCCAAGCGCTCAAGGCCGACACCGCGGTCGCCGGTCTGGCCCTGACGATGTTCGCAATCGGCAATGCTTCGGCGGTCACCGTCGTCGGCAGATACGCCGATACCTATGGACGCAAACCCTTCATCCAATGGGGCCTACTCGTCCTCGGCGTGACCACCTCGGCGCTGGCCTTCACCGACTCGATCTGGCTGTTCTTCCTCCTCTCCGTCATCGCCGGAATCGGCTCAGGACTGGCCAATCCCGCCCAGCAGGCCACCGTCGCCGATGTCATCGGACGCGATCGCAAGGGCGGTCGCGTCCTGGCGAAGTACCAGATGGCGCTCGACGCGGGAGCAATCCTCGGCCCCGTCATCGCCGGTGCCGTCGTCGACTATTTCGACTACTCCTGGGCATTCATGCTCACAGGGGTCCTCGGCATCCTGGCCGCTGCGTACTGGATCACCGGTCGTGAGACCCGGCCACGCGTGCGCACAGCGGAGCAGAACGAGCGGATTGAGGACGATCTGAGCTGAGTTGGGCAGTGCCCGGGCGCTCAGGGTCTGCTCACGTGATTTGGATAGTGTGAATCACTAGTATTGGTTCACGGAGCACCATCCCCTGCAGGCGATCGCTGCGCATGCGTCACCGACAAGAGAGTCACCACGTGAGTTTTCTGACCCGTTTGAGCCTGAAGAACCGCGCACTCATTGCGCTCATCTCCGTCGTCGCCATCATCTTCGGCATCATCGGAGCGGGAGCTCTCAAACAAGAGCTGTTCCCGTCTCTTGAGAACCCGCAGGCCACGGTCACCGCCTCGTATGAAGGTGCGACTCCCGAAGCCGTCGAACAAGAGGTCACCGACCCTCTCGAAGGTGCACTGACGGCCCTGCCTGAGGTGGAGGACATGACCTCGACCTCCTCGGCAGGCAGCTCCTCGATCACTGTGAGCACCGAGTACGGTGAGGACTCCGACGATGTCGTCAAGTCCCTCCAACGTGCGGTCTCACAGGTCCAGGCCACTTTGCCAGACGGTGTCGAACCCACCGTGAACACAACCGGAACCGACGACATCCCTGTCCTCGCTCTGTCCGTGACCTCGGACGCCCAAGAGGACAAACTCGCTGCCAACCTCAACGACATCGCCGAACCCGAGCTGAAGAAGATCGACGGTGTCTCCCAGGTCATGATCGCCGGTGCGAAGACCAAACAGGTTGAGGTCACCATCCGGCGTGACGACCTCGAGGACGAGGGAGCCAACCTCGACGAGATCGCCGGCATCCTCCAGTCCAACGGAATCCCCACCTCGGCGGGCGAGCTGAAGAGCGATGACGGCACCGCACCGGTCGAGGTCGGCACCCGCATCCGCTCCGTGGATGCCATCAAGGATCTCGTCATCAGCGGCAGCGATGAAGAGATCAAGCTCTCAGACGTCGCCGACGTCACGATCGAGAACCAGCCCGTGGAATCGATCTCGCGCACCAACGGACAGCCCTCACTGTCGGTGTCGATCATGAAGGAATCCGACGCCAACACCGTTGACGTCTCCGACGCTGTGGCCCAGAAGCTGCCCGATCTTGAGAAGTCGATGGGGGAGAACACGGAGTTCGTCTCCGCCTTCGACCAGGCACCATTCATCGAGCAGTCGATCCACGATCTGCTCGTCGAAGGCGGACTGGGGCTGTTCTTCGCGGTCCTCGTCATTCTCGTGTTCCTGCTCTCGGTGCGCGCCACGATCATCACGGCGATCTCGATTCCGCTCTCACTGCTCATCGCCATGGTCGGTCTGTGGATGGGCGGTGAGACCCTGAACATGCTGACCCTGGGTGCTCTGACCATCTCCGTGGGACGCGTCGTCGACGATTCGATCGTCGTCATCGAGGCGATCAGACGACGGCACGCTGCGGGTGGTGAGAAGTTTGCGAACATCCTTGCTGCGGTCTCCGAAGTCTCCGGGGCCATCACCGCTTCCACGCTGACGACCGTCGCCGTATTCCTGCCCCTGGCCTTCGTCTCCGGCCAGACCGGCGAGATGTTCCGACCCTTCGCCCTGACAGCCACCATCGCACTCCTCTCGAGTCTGTTCGTCGCGCTGACCATCGTGCCTGTCCTTGCCTACTGGTTCCTGAGACAGCGTGAGGCGAAGGTCAAACTCACTCGCGCGGAGAAGAAGGAGATCCGCCGCAACCGCAAGGGCATGCTCTCCGAATGGAAGAGCGAGAACAGGGCCGCGAAGAAGGCGTCCAAGAAGCAGGACATCCTCACCGCCGGACACCGTGATGAGCCCGGCACCGAGTCCACGACTGCGAGTGCTGCCACCACCTCGACGGGACCAGGCTCTGACTCCACCGCGGAGGGGACCGGCCAGGTCGACGAGCTTGCCGGCATCCATTCTCCGGTGACACGACTGCAGAAGACCTATATGCCGGTGATCTCCTTCTCGACCAAGCACCCGGTCGTGATGATCCTCGTAGCGGCCCTCCTCCTCATCGGAACGGGCGCGATGGTCCCGCAGTTGAAGACCGAGCTCTTCGGCGACACCGGCCAGGACAGTCTGCAGGTCTCGCAGACCTTCGACCCCGGAACCGACCTCGATGAGGCCTCGAAGCAGGCGGAACCGGTCGAGAAGGTCCTCAAAGACAACAGCGATGTCGAGTCCTATCAGCTCTCCGTCGGGGGCTCGAACTTCGGGTTCACCGATGATTCGGCGCTGACCGGCACCTACACCGTCAACTCCACATCCGGTGTCTCGGCCCAGTCGATCTCCGACGAGCTGCAGAAGGAATTCGACGATCTGGGAGATGTGGGAACGGTCGAGGTGCAGAGTCAGAGCTCGATGCCCGGCGCTCAGACCATCGACGTCACGCTCTCCGCTTCGGATGCCGAAGAGCTCGACAAGGCGACGAAGGCAGTCACGGACAAGCTCGAGGGCGTCCCGGGCACCCAGTCGGTGACCAGCGACCTCGAAGCCGTCCAGCCCGTGATCGAGGTCAAGGTCGATCACGAGAAGGCCGCCGAGGAGAATCTCACGGAGGCCACCATCGGCCAGTACGTGCAGCGGGCGATGCACGGCCAGAACATCGGTGAGGTCGTCATCGACAACGTGTCGCATTCGGTGCTGCTCTTCGACCGCAACGCCGACACAGTCGACGAACTGCGCGACCTCAAGATCCCCGGCAAGCCGGCGGAGACCGCTCCCGGCGGTGGCGCTGGCGCCGCAGGTGCTGCTGGTGCAGCAGATGGTGGTGCCGGTGCTGCGGGCGGATCCGGTGGGGCTGGAGGAGCCGGTGCTGCCGGTGGAGCGGGTGCTGGTGGCGACGCCGGTGCCGCTGGTGACCCGGGCGCCATGGCGGGCGCTCCAGTCCCGACGTCTGAGCCTCGATTCATCGATCTCAGTGACGTCGCCGAGGTGAAGGAGGTCAAGACCGCGCCGACGATCCGTCACACGGATTCGCAGCGCTCAACCACGGTGTCGGTGACCCCAGCCGGCGACGACCTGGGGGCCGTGTCCGCCGATGTGCAGTCCGCGCTGGGTGAGGTCGACATCCCCGACTCCGTCAGCGTCGACACCGGTGGTGCCACGCAGGAGCAGAACGAAGCGTTCTCCCAGCTCGGCCTGGCCATGCTCGCAGCCATCCTCATCGTGTTCGTCATCATGGTCGCCACGTTCAAGTCGCTCCTGCAGCCGTTGATCCTCCTGGTTTCGATCCCGTTCGCGGCCACCGGATCCATCGCGCTGTCACTGCTGACGGATACTCCGCTGGGCCTGACCTCGATGATCGGTCTCCTCATGCTCATCGGCATCGTGGTCACCAACGCGATCGTGCTCATCGACCTGATCAACCATTTCAGGGCGCGAGGCGTCGATCTGCGCGCGGCCATCGTTCACGGCGCCAGACTGCGCTATCGCCCGATCCTCATGACCGCGGCAGCGACGATCTTCGCGCTCGTGCCGATGGCGCTGGGCCTGACCGGTGGGGGAGTGTTCATCTCGAAGCCGCTGGCGATCGTCGTCATCGGCGGTCTCGTCAGCTCGACTCTGCTCACGCTCGTCCTCGTGCCGGTACTCTATCTCCTGCTCGAAGGGGCGAAGGAAAGTCGCGGAGAGAAGAAGTACGTGAAGAACATGGCCCGCGGCCAGGTCCTCGACGTCGCCGAGGCGAGGGCCGTTCAGCGTCCGGGTTCTGCGGATCGTGCGCGCTCAGAAGCACAGTCGGACACCATCCCCGACACGGGAGAGGAACCGAAGCACTGAGGCCTCGGCCACTACAGTGGGATCCATGAGAGACGAGCTCGAGCCACAGGAGAAGAAGCGCCTGTGGTTCGAGCTCGGTCTCATTGCGGCGCTCTCGCTGGGCCAATCGGCGGTCTATGCCATCATGCGTTTGGTCGACATCACCACTCGCGGTCCGATCAGCGACGCTCAAGCGAAGCTCAACACGTCGATGTCGCCGCGACCTGGTTTCGACCTCGTCTACCAGATCCTCGACATCGGGTTCACTCTCGTACCAGTCCTCATGGCCCTCTACCTTCTGACTCGCGACCCGAATGCCCCGCCCCTGAGTACACGGCTGGGTGTGAACGGCCAGCGCGGAAAGGACCTCGGCCGCGGGACGCTCATCTTCACCATCATCGGCATCGGCACTCTCGCCGTCTATGCGGGCGGCAGGGCATTGGGGATCACAGCCGAGATTCAGCCAGCCAACCTCGGCGATCATTGGTGGACCATTCCCGTGCTCATTCTCGCGGCGGCGAAGAACGGCATCGTCGAAGAGGTCATCATCTTCGGCTTCGGGGCCGAACGGCTCCAGCGCCTGGGCTACGGGATGTGGCCGATCATCATCAGCCTGGCAGTCTTCCGTGCCAGCTACCACTTGTACCAGGGCATCGGGCCATTCATCGGCAACGTCGCCATGGGCATCATCTTCGGGTGGTACTTCATGCGTCGGGGCAGGCTGATGCCGCTGGTGTGGGCGCATGTCATCATCGATGCAGTGGGCTTCCTGGCGCCGGGAATCCTCAGCCTCGTCGACCTCCGCTGAGCAGAATCGCCCATATCGGGAAGCGAGATCCTTTTAGGTAAGTTTCGCTTGACGTAATGCACTGCTGTTCGTGGGTTCATTCCCAGTTCACCAAGCGGTAGGACTGGGGCCAAGTCACGGTGGAATTCTCGATCGGGTGAGTTCCCCCTCGCCTGGTGAGGAGGGGGCCGAAAGACCCGATCCGAGGAGACAACCGATGGCACCCCTACGTGAACTTCTGCCCATGGCCGGACATGTCCGTGGCAAGCGAAGCCCCGTCACCTGCGCACTCAAATGCGACAACGCATGCAGCAAGGCTATCTGCAACACGTCATCGAACAGCTACTTCCGCGACATCGTCGGAACCCAGCTGACCCGACGAGCCGCCCTCGGCGCTTCAGCCGCCGGAGCCCTGGCGATCGCAGTGACGACGGCGCCCAGCCCAAGTGCGAGCAGTGCAGCAGCCAAGGGGAAGAGCCTCGCGTTCAAGGCCATCGATCCTGTGCACCACGAAATCGACGAATTCGTCGTACCCAACGGCTACTCCTGGCACCCGATCGTGCGCTGGGGTGACGCACTCTTCCCCGACTCGGAGGCGTTCGATCCAGAGAACCAGTCGGTGAAGAAGCAGCGACGCCAGTTCGGGTACAACAACGACTTCCTCGAGATTCAGGTCGATCGCAGCGGAGATGGCAATCGGGCCCTGCTCTTCGCCAACCATGAGTACAGCAACGATGCCATCATGTACCCCGACTCCATGGACGAGAAGACCAAGCGGGCCATCAGCCGCGAAGCACACGGACTCACCGTCGTCGAGCTCGAGCGCAGGAACGCGAAGACTCCGTGGGCCGTCGACGTCAACGGCGCGAACAACCGTCGCTTCCTCATCGGCACAGAATACGAGTTCACCGGGCCCGCCGCCGGATCCGATCTGCTCCGGACGCGTGACTATCCCAAGGGTGACAAGGTCCAGGGCACCCTGGGCAACTGCTCCGGCGGCCTGACCCCGTGGGGAACACTGGTCTCCGGTGAAGAGAACTTCAACTCCTATTTCCGGGCGCAGGGCAAATCCGAAGCTGATCAGCGCTACGGACTGACCAATGATGCCTCGGCCTACGGGTGGGAAGACGATCTGCAGCGTTTCGATACGAACAAGTCCGGTTACGGCAACGAAGCGAACCGCTTCGGATGGATCGTCGAGGTCGACCCTCGGGACCCGGAATCGACTCCGCTCAAACACACCAGCCTCGGCCGGTTCAAGCACGAGGGCGCAAACATCACGATCGCGGAATCCGGGCACGCGGTCGCCTACATGGGTGATGACGAGAAATTCGACTACCTCTACAAGTTCGTGTCCAAGGGCAAGTACATCGAAGGCGACCTGCCCCACAACCTCACCCTTCTGTCCGAGGGAGACCTCTTCGTGGCGAAGTTCACCGGCAACTCGCCGAAGAGCGAAATCGACGGCAGCGGAGCAGTGCCTGCTGACGGAGAGTTCGATGGCAGCGGGCAGTGGCTGCCGCTGATCACGGACGGCAAGTCCCAAGTCTCCGGAATGGCGATCGACGAGGTGCTGGTCAACACCCGGCTGGCAGCGGATAAGGTCGGGCCCACGAAGATGGACCGCTGCGAGGACGTCGAGCCGAACCCGGTCAACGGGAAGATCTACGTCGCCTGCACCAACAACTCTGACCGGGGCACCGACGGCAAAGCAGCAGCCGATGAGGCCAACCCGCGGACCGAGAACCGTGACGGTCACATCGTGGAGCTGACCGAACGCGGGGGTGACCATACCGGCACCGAGTTCGACTGGTCTCTGCTGATGGTCTGCGGCGATCCGAAGCAGGGAGACAAGACGTACTTCTCCGGTTTCCCTGTCGACCAGGTCTCACCGATCTCGTGTCCTGACAATGTCACCTTCGACAGTGCCGGCAATCTGTGGATCTCCACCGATGGCGCCCCCGATGGAATCGGGTACTGCGACGGGCTGTTCAAGGTCACGATCGACGGCAAACAGAGGGGCCGCGTCGAGCAGTTCCTCTCCGTCCCGCGTGAGGGAGAGGTCTGCGGACCGCTGATCCATGACGACGACAAATCAGCCTTCGTCGCCGTCCAGCATCCAGGTGAGGACGGAAGTTGGGCCAACCAGCACTCACGGTTCCCAGACTTCGTCGATGCCACCGATGTCGACGCGGGAGTCGCGGCTATGCCGCGCCCATCCGTCGTCCAGGTCCTGCGCGGCAAGGGCAAGGACAACGGCAAACCGCCGAAGAAGGATTCCAACGGCAACAACGGCAACGGTCGAGGCAACTGATCTAGGCACCGAAGACCGCGGCGAGGTCTGACCCAAGGTTGCCAATCCGCTTGAGAGTGGGCATTCGTGCTGAATGCCCACTCTTTCGCTGTCTGGTGACGGGTCGCGGCGAACCACGGTGGACCGGACTACCCGTCTGAGACCGGATAGGGACGGGAGCCGACGAAACAGCAGAGGGCATCACACAGCGTTGGTGTGATGCCCTCTGGGCTGTGCGCAGCCGGTCGCCCGGCAGCGGCTGCAACGGCGACTCAGATGGTGACGAGGCCGTTCTTGGCGGTGTCGAAGCTGATCGACATGATGCCGGGGGTGCCGTGCGGCGCCGACCAGTCGATGTGGATCTCTGGGATGGGCTTGGGATCCTGGGTCCCCAACCAGTCGCGGAGTCGGTCACGATCCCCGGCGATCTGCAGGGTGTCGATGGCGACATCGCCATTGGTCTTGTAGGACGAAGGATGCTGAGACGAGTCGGCTGCCCACTTGATGAAGAACGGAAGCTGAGGGTCGGCGATGAGCCCCTTGATTCCGATCTGCAGCCACTTGAGTTCCAGGCCTGATTCCGGGGTGCGGTTTCCGTCGACGGCTTTGCGTTCGAGGCGGGTCTCCACTCCGGCGAGGTCATCGACCGAAACGCACCAGCCCATCCAGCCGCCGCCGAGCTCGGAGCGAGCTCGCACTGCCTGGCCGAAGGGTGTTGACAACGCGGCCGGGTGCTCCAAGGCTTCGACGACTTCGAGGTAATGACCGTTCGCGAGAGGGAAGATCAGATTTCTGGTACCGAATCGAGGATGCACACCACCGTCGTAGGGAACCACGCCGAGCTTCTCCGAGATGCGCTCGGCAGTGGCTTTGTACCCGTCTGGTTCGCTGGCGAATGACACATGATCGAGTTTCATGTCTCGACAATCGCATAACCTGGCTCACACTTCTCATTAGGTTTACCTAACTAGTGGGTGGTCCCAAGTGCGGCAGCGACTCGTCTGATGAATGCAGAGACCGCCCGGACCGCGAGGTCCGGGCGGTCTCTGACCACGGGTGAGACGATGCTTCACACCGCCTCGGTGAGGGTGAGCTCAGTGAGAGTCTTTGAAGCGCTTGATCGACGCTTCGACCTCGGCCTCAGCCTCAGCGCGGCCGACCCAGCTGGAGCCCTTGACGAACTTGCCGGGCTCAAGATCCTTGTAACGGGTGAAGAAGTGCTCGATCGAGTCGAGGGTGAACTGATCGACGTCGCCGATGTCCTGGTAGCTCTCCCAGCGGGGATCGCCGGCCGTGACGCCGAGGACCTTGTCGTCGCCGCCTGCTTCGTCTTCCATCTTGAACATGCCGATGGGGCGCACATCGATGAGGACGCCCGGGAAGAGGGGTTCGGGCAGCAGCACGAGAACGTCGAGCGGGTCCCCGTCATTGCCAAGTGTGTCCTCGAAGAAGCCGTAGTCAGCGGGGTACTGCATCGAGGTGTAGAGGTAGCGGTCGAGCTTGACTCGACCTGTCTCATGATCGACCTCGTACTTGTTGCGCGATCCGCGCGGGATCTCGATTGTGGCCAAGAGTTCCATAGTGCTCCTTCAAGCTAGGGTTGCATCACTAGAATAGAGCTTACAAGTCCCCACGAACGACAACCACAACGGCTACGGCGAGGACGATGGCAATGAGAATGAGAGCCCGCGCTTGAACCAGACCCCGAAGCGGAAGCGGTCGAAGAAGGCTGTCGCCGGCATCACCGCAGGCAGCCTCGCCATCGTGCTGGGCGCGGTTGCGGCAGTCGACGCCTACGACGTCTTTCCCGAGTTACCGGGAATCCTGACCACCGACCCCGCCGTCGAGGTCCAGGCGGTCCCCGCGCCTCACGCACAGGGGAAGGACATGCCCGCCCCCGCCTCGGCGCTGGATGATTCCGCACCTGTGCCCACCAAGGTCCCCGACACGGTGGGCAAGGTCCTCTCTGATGCCAAGGTCAAGGACTTCGGGATCGAGATCCGCGACGGGCTCAGCGATGACATCCTCTACGCCAAGAACGAGAACACACCGCGCACGCCGGCCTCGGTGACCAAGGTCCTCACCGCCTCGGCGGCGCTGCTGAGCATCGGCGGCGAGAAACGATTGACCACAACCACGGAATTCGACCCGTCCACCTCGACGGTGACGCTGACAGGCGGCGGAGATTCACTGCTGGGTGCGGGGGAGTCCCAGCCGGGTGCCGTGAACGGTCACGCAGGCCTGACAACGCTGGCTCAGCAGACCGCCGAATCACTCAAGAGCCAGAATATCGCCGAGGTGGCCCTGGACTTGGACACCTCCCGGTACACGGGCGAGGACTTCAGCCCCGGATGGGAGCGTGCCGATATCGCCAAGGGCGTCATCACGCCGATCCAGCCGCTGATGATCGACACCGGGTATGTCGGCAGCAGAGACAAGGAGTGGAGGGGCCGCAGCGAGCACCCGGCCAAGGATGCCTTCGCAGTATTTGCCAAAGAGCTCAAGGCAGCCGGAGTCACGGTCACCGACGACCCTGCACCTGCCGCTGAGACGGGTGAGGAAGCGAAGTCTGACGGAGACTCCGAATCCACCGAGCTGGCGGGGGTGGAATCGGCCACGATCTCCGAGATCGTCGAATACGCGCTCGTGCACAGCGACAACGTCGTGGCCGAGGTCCTCGGCAACGAGGTTGCCATCGCCCAGGGCGAGCCGGGAAGCCTGGAGTCCGGCCCCGAAGCCGTGCTGGCGGCCCTGTCTGATTCCGTGGACCTGGGCAAGACCCACCTCGAGGACACCTCGGGTCTGTCCTATGACAACCGGATCAGTCCGCACGACCTGACGACGATCCTGCAGGCATCGGTCGTCGCCGACGATTCGCTCTCCAGCCTCATCAGCTATATGCCCGTCGGAGGACTGACCGGCACACTGACCGAACGTTTCACCAAAGAGAGGGCTGCTGCCGGGACGGTGCACGCGAAGACGGGGACCCTGTCGACCGTGACCTCACTGGCAGGAGGGGTGCTCGATGCCGATGGACGCTATCTCGTCTTCACCCTGCAGATCGATGACGTAGACAAGGACAAGATATTGGAAGCCAGGAAGACAGTTGACGATATCGTCGCAGCACTCGCGAATTGCGGTTGCCGATGATCGTCGATGAGAAGTTCGCCGCCCGCACAGCCAGGGAACTCGTCCCCGCAGCGCGTATGCCCGACACCGATGAACTTGACGCGCTGGTCGCCGGGCTCAAGGACAATGCACTGACGGCGCAGGAACTCGTCGTCGATTCGTTCCTCCTCGACCCTGCCCATGCCGACGACGTGCGCAGTCGCCTGGGCGCCGGTTCCGTGCTCGTGCTCGATCAGATCGGCTGGATCAAGGCCAATGCGCAGTCGATCAACGGCATGGTCGACGCGGACACCCTGCCCGCCCCGGTCGGTCCGGGAGCAGCGAAAGCGGCTGCCGTTGAACTGGCAGGCGTGCTCTCGCTGCTGTCGACTCGAGTTCTGGGCCAATTCGATCCCTTTGCAGTGGCCACAGGCCGGCTGATGTTCGTTGCCCCCGCTGTCCTCAACGCCGAAGCGGCGATGAACGTCAAGCCGCGCGACTTTCGGATGTGGGTGGCCCTGCACGAGGCCACGCACCAGGTGCAGTTCGCCACCGCGCCCTGGTTGCGTGAGCACATGCGCTCTCTCCTGTCTCAGGTCGTCGCAACCCCGCTCAAGTCACCTGGCATCAGCGGTCTCGCTGACGTCTTCTCCACTGTGGGCCGGATCATCAAGGGCGATGCGAGCATGGTCGATCTGATCAGGGACGAGGGGATGCGCAGCGCCCTCGACGAGGCCACAGCGATCCTCAGCCTGCTCGAAGGCCACGCCGACGTGGTCATGGACGAGGTCGGCATCGAAGTGATCCCGAGTGTGCGGAAGCTGCGACGCAAGTTCGAAGCCCGCCGCGACGCCGGTCAGGGCGGATTCCTGTCGAACCTGCTGGGCATGAACCTCAAACTTGCCCAGTACCGTGACGGCGCCGCATTCGTCCGCGCCATCCGCAAGGAAGTCGGCCAGACCGGTTTCTCCGCCATCTATGCCGAACCGGAGAACCTGCCGAGGAGCGAGGAGATCCACACCCCGAGCCTGTGGTTGGATCGTGTCCACGGCTGAGGCGCGACCACCTCGGCGACCGAGCCTCGACCCGGCCAGCGGAGCGATCCGCAGCAGTGTCCGTGAAGCGTTGGCCCAGTTGGCCAGCTCCCGGCCCACCGTCATCGTCGCGGTCTCCGGAGGAGCGGACTCGATGGCGCTGCTGCACGCCTGCGCCTTCCTCCACCGACGTGGCGAGCTGCACGCGCATGCCGTGACTGTCGACCATGGTCTGCAGCCCTCGACCGCCGAGGTGGCCCGCCGGGTCGTCTCCATCGCCGAATCCTGGGGTCTGCCCGCCGAGGTCGCCACCGTCGCCGTCGCAGCCGGTGATGAGGGCCTCGAGGCCGCCGCCCGCGATGCTCGCTACGGCGCACTTGAAGCAGCCCGGGACGTACATGGGGCCGAGTGGGTGCTGACCGCGCACACCCGCAGTGACCAGGCGGAGACGGTGCTGCTGGGGCTGATGCGTGGTTCGGGCACGAGGTCCCTGGCCGGTATGGCTCTGCGCACCGGCTCAGTGGTGCGCCCCCTGCTCGACATCGAACGGGCGAGCACCGTCGCCTCGTGCCGGGCTCAGGGCATCGAGGTCTGGGATGACCCGATGAACACCGATGATTCCTTCGCCCGGGTGCGCGCCCGCACCCTGCTGGCCACCCTGGAGGCCGACCTGGGCCAGCCTGTCACCGCGAACCTGGCCCGCACCGCCGAGCTGTGCCGTGCCGACGCCGACTTCCTCGACGGGCTCGCCGAGGCCTCTGCCGCCGCTGTGCGCGGACGCACCGAGGTGCCCATGGACGAATTGGCGGGAATGGAGGATGCGATCCTCTCCCGCGTCGTCCGCGAGTGGCTGATCTCCCTCGGCGTGCCCGCACAGAGCTTCGGCGCCGCCCGCGTGGCCCAACTGTGCGCCCAGATTCGCGAACCTGGGACATCCGGTCACCCACATGCTCGTCTGTCACTTCCCGGTGACACCGAAGTGATCATCACCAGGCAGCTCCTCTGCTTCCGTCGCGACGCGAAGACCGGGTGACTACAGCCCCTGGCCGTTGGGTTCAGGCCTTGCCGTCGACCAGGTGGCCGCCGGTGGCCACCAGCTCTCCGTTCCTGAAGACGTCGCGATCGGCAGGGCAATCCATGATCGCCGAGGTGACGGTATCGGCGTCGAGCAGCATGAAGTCCGCCGGTGCACCGATGCCCAGACCGAAGCGGGCATCATCGACCAGTGCGGTTCCGTCCGGTCGGGCACCGGCCATCACCTGCGCCCCGCCTCGGGAGGCGATGTCCAAGCAGGCTTCGATGTCCTCATCCAGGCGGTGCCCATTCGTGAATGCCAGCTGCCAGGTCCGTCGCAGCAGGTCACCGTCACCGTAGGGACTCCAGTAATCGCGCTGACCGTCCTCGCCAAGACCCACAGCCACCCGATTCTCACGCAGACCCAGCCGCGGCAGGACGCCGTTCTGCGGTGCCACCGTCGTCAGAGAGATGCCTGCCTCGGCGACGAGTTCGATGATCCGTTCGACCTCAGGCGCAGGGTTGGAACTCAGGGCGAAGGCGTGGGAGATCGTCACCTTCCCCTCCATGCCGAGAGCCTTCGTGCGGTGGACGATCTCCTCGAACGTGAACACGCCTGCGGTGCCGCGCTCATGCAGATGGATGTCGATGCCTTTGCCGTGCTTCTCCGCAAGCCCGAAGACGACGTCGAGGTGCGCGACCGGATCGCGGTCGTATTGGAGCGGATCGAGTCCTCCGACCAGATCAGCGCCCTCGGTCAAGGCCGCGTCGAGAAGATCTCTGACACCCTTTTCGCGTACGATGCCGGCTTGCGGGAAGGCCACGATCTGAGAATCGAGGACCCCAGCGTGATCGGCCAGTGCGTCCCGGACGCCGATGAAGCGCTCGAGACCGCAGTCGGCGTCGATCTGGGTATGCGAGCGGATGCGCGTACCGCCGGAGGAGATGATCTCTGCGATCACGAAGGCAGCCTGGTCACGGACGCTGCGCTCGCCCTGCCGCCAGTTCTCCCGATCGTTCATGATGTATCCGTGCAGCGTTCCGTCAGCAGTGTGGGGACGGAACGTCTGGCCCATCCGGTTCGAATCGAGATGGGCATGGACGTCGCCGAGGCTGGGCAGCAGCGCTCGCCCAGCCCCATCGATGATGTCGGGCCCCTCGACGTCATCGGCGCCGGCGGCGTCGGTGTGGCCGATCGCCTGCGCCGAGGCAGCCGGCGTGAACGAGGTGAAGCGTCCGTCTTCGATCTCGACATCAACGGTCTGGGCATCGGCAGTGCGGGGAAAGAGGCGGATACTTCTCAGAGTGGTCATCATCGTCCTTGAGAGTAGGAGGGCACTTGATCTCCAAATGGTATACCGTTATGTGGCTCGGGTACGGGTCCGCTCCGGGTACAGGTCCGCAGCGGGCACGGGCTCCGGCCCGAGCGAACACAGCGTCTGAAAGGATGAGCCAATGACCTCTCTGCCCGAATACGGCCATCGTACTGGTCGGGGACTCGACGTGCTGGCACTCGTGGGCCTCATCCTCATCGCCTGCTCCCTGCGGCCGGCCGCATCGTCCCTGGGCCCCGTCCTCTCCGAGGTCCAAGGCGCCTACGCCCTGGTCGAATGGCAGACGGGCCTGCTCACAGCACTACCCGGCCTGATCTTCGCAGTCTGCGGATTCATCGCCGTTCCCGTGCTCAAGAAGATCGGACTCTTCAGCTCGCTGGCGATGACCTGTCTGCTGATCGCCGTCGGAGTGGGCGCCCGCGTCCTCGTCGACAACTGGTTCGGCTTCGCCGGTCTGACCGTGGTCGCGCTGGCCGGAATGTCCATCGGAAACGTCATTCTGCCGGTGTACGTGAAAATGCGCTTCCCCCACCGAGCCAACCTCGGCGCCACCGCCTTCACGGTGTCCCTGGGGCTGGGTGCGATGTTCCCTGCCTTCCTCACTGCACCGCTCACCGGCCACTTCGACGACTGGCGGGTGGGACTGGGGATCTGGACACTTGTGCCCGCCTGCGCACTGATCACCTGGATCATCCTCAAACTCGTCCGATCCGTGCCCCAGCTGGATCAGCCCCAACCGGACACGCACGAGGCTGGACCGCCTCGGCGACATATCTTCACCTCCGCCAAGGCCAGATACATGGCGATGTTCTTCGGTCTGCAGTCGGTCAACGCCTATGTCCAGTTCGGATGGCTGCCGCAGATCTACCGTGATGCGGGGATCGATCCGGTCCTCGCCGGACTCATGCTCACCGTCGTCACCCTTGGTGGGATTCCCGGCGGCTTCCTCGCCCCGCAGATCATCATGCGCAGCATTCTGCCCCGCTTCTTCCTTGTCAGCTTCTCTGTCAGCGCTGTGTGCGGCTACCTCGGACTGCTCCTCATGCCCACCACCGTGCCGGTGCTGTGGGCAATCCTCCTAGGCTATGGCGGCTTCGCCTTCCCTGCCGCGCTCGCGCTCATCACGGGCCGCACACAGGCCGTGTCGATCACCGCCCGGACCTCAGCATTCGTGCAGTCCAGCGGCTATGTGCTGGCCGCGATCGGCCCCCTGGCCGTCGGCGGACTCCTCGGACTCAGCGGCGGCTGGTCGGTGCCGCTGGGGTTCATGATCGGCGTTTCGACGCTCATGGGCGTGACCGGGTACCTTGCTGCCGCCCCGGGGACAGTCGATGATGAACTGGCCGCACTCGGCACCCGCGGTGAGGCATCAGACTAAGGTGATGGCACCAACGACCTCCCTGGTGCCGCGAACGACCTCCACGGTGGCACGCCAGGGCAGAAGTGAATCATAATGGAGACACACCCCACCCCAAGCGAGGAGATTCGACACCTGTGGACATCAACGATCTCGGCAATGACATCGAAAAAGTACTTGTCTCGGAAGAACAGATAGCCGCACGACTCGTTGAACTGGCAGCCGCCATTGATGAAGACTACAAGGGCAAGGACATTCTGCTCGTCGGTGTCCTCAAGGGTGCCGTCATGGTCATGGCGGATCTGGCTCGCGCGATCCATTCGCCGGTGACCATGGACTGGATGGCCGTCTCCTCCTACGGTTCCGGCACCAAATCCTCCGGTGTCGTCCGGATCCTCAAGGATCTCGACACCGACCTCTCTGACCGTCACGTGCTGATCGTCGAGGACATCATCGACTCGGGCCTGACTCTGTCCTGGCTGGTCCAGAACTTGCGCTCGCGTGGAGCTGCGACCGTCGAGATCTGCACGATGCTGCGCAAACCCGAAGCAGTCAAAGTCGACATCGACGTCAAATACATCGGCTTCGACGTTCCGAACGAATTCGTCATCGGCTACGGACTCGACTATGCCGAGAAGTACCGCAACGTTCCGTTCGTCGCGACCCTGGCTCAGCACGTCTACAGCTGAGCGTTGCGCATGAGCGTTCCGCGCATTGTCTGAGTGCCTGCCGCACCCGGGAACAAAACCGGGTGCATTCGAGCTATGTCAGTGCGAGGTATTAGGCTGTGGGGGATGTTCCCAGGCAGCCTCGGTAGCCTGAACAGGTTGCCCACATCTTTTTCCTGAGAGGACTTATGGCCGAGTCGAATAAGCGTCGCCCACTGCTCAACAAGGCGACGAAGGGCCCAATGGTCTGGATCGTTCTGGCACTCCTCGTAGTGTCTATCGGTGCTCTGCTCTTCAGCCGAGTCGGATTCAGCCAGATTGACACCCAACAAGGCCTCGAACTGCTCCAGGACGACAAGGTCGAACAGGCCAAGATCGTCGACAAGGATCAGCGCGTCGACCTGACTTTGAAAGACGATCTCAAGATCGAGGGCGAGGACTTCGGCAAGAAGGTTCAGTTCTTCTACGTGGAGCAGCGTGGGGAACAGGTCGTCAAAGCCGTGGACTCGTCCGAGCCCAGCAAGGGATACACCGACGAGGTGCCCAAGCAGAGCTGGCTGATGTCCCTGTTGGGAACTCTGATCCCGTTCGTCATCATCTTCGTCGTCTTCTGGTTCCTCATCTCGCAGATGTCGGGCGGGAAGATGATGAACTTCGGCAAGTCCAAGGCGAAGCTGGTCAACAAGGAGAACCCGGACGTCACGTTCAAGGACGTCGCCGGTGTCGACGAGGCACTCGAAGAGCTCGAGGAGATCAAGGAGTTCCTGGCCGAACCGGAGAAATTCAAGGCCGTGGGAGCCAAGATCCCCAAGGGCGTCCTCCTCTACGGTCAGCCCGGTACCGGTAAGACGCTGTTGGCGAAGGCCGTGGCCGGTGAAGCCGGTGTGCCCTTCTACTCGATCTCGGGCTCTGACTTCGTCGAGATGTACGTCGGTGTGGGCGCCTCCCGTGTGCGCGACCTGTTCGAGCAGGCTAAGACGAACGCTCCCTGCATCATCTTCATCGATGAGATCGACGCCGTCGGCCGCCAGCGCGGAGCCGGCATGGGCGGCGGCCATGACGAGCGCGAACAGACGCTCAACCAGCTGCTCGTCGAGATGGACGGCTTCGACGTGAAGACCAACGTCATCCTCATCGCCGCCACCAACCGTCCCGACGTTCTCGACCCGGCACTCCTTCGCCCCGGCCGCTTCGATCGGCAGATCCCGGTTGAGGCCCCTGACATGAAGGGCCGACAGCACATCCTCGAGGTCCACGCCGAAGGCAAACCCCTGGCAGATGACGTCGATCTGGCCCAGATCGCCAAGCGTACCCCCGGATTCTCAGGCGCGGACCTGGCCAACGTCCTCAACGAGGCAGCTCTGCTGACAGCTCGCGAGGGCGCGAAGGTCGTCGACAACCGGATCCTCGACGAGGCAATCGATCGCGTCATCGCCGGACCGCAGAAGCGGACCCGACTGATGAACGACAAGGAACGCCTCATCACCGCTTATCACGAGGGCGGACACGCACTTGTGGCCGCGGCGATGAACCAGACCGACCCGGTCACCAAGGTCACTATCCTGCCCCGCGGCCGGGCCCTGGGCTACACCATGGTCATGCCGAGTGAGGACAAGTACTCCACGACTCGCAACGAGCTGCTCGACCAGATGGCTTACGCCATGGGCGGCCGCGTGGCCGAGGAAGTCGTCTTCCACGATCCCACCACCGGTGCCAGCAACGACATCGAGAAGGCGACGAACATCGCCCGGAAGATGGTCACACAGTACGGCATGAGCGACAAGCTGGGCATGGTCAAGATCGGCGACGATCAGGGCGAGCCCTTCGCAGGTCGCGGCTACGGCGGGGGCGACGAGTACGGCGATGCGACCCTGTCCTCGATCGACGGCGAGGTTCGCGACATCATCGACGCCGCCCACGCTGACGCCTACTGGGCGCTGACGCACAACCGCGACGTCCTCGACGACCTCGCCTACCAGCTGCTCGAGCGGGAGACGCTTGATCAGGCGGCACTGGCAGAGATCTTCACCCCCATCGTCAAACGCCCCACACGCGATGTGTGGCTGGCCAACGACGAACGCCCGGTCTCCGAGCGCGGACCCATCGATCCGCCTGCACCATTGAGCGGGGACCGCAACGGCAAGAGCAACGGCAGCTCGGAGGTTGACACCACCGACATTCCCGGCGCCGGAGGGACGGGGGCGAACGGGCCTCACAAGCCCCATAACCCTGCGGGTCCGATCAATCCCAACGACCCGACCGGCCCTTCCGGACCGACGGGTCCACGCAATAACGACGGCAGCGGGGAGAGCGGCTACTGATGTCAGAGCTCGAAGAGGTGACGGAGGTCCTCGGCAAGGCGCCCGCCGGCACCGGCAACAAAGTGGACCAGCCGCGGATCGCCGCCGCCGTGCGTGAGATCCTCATCGCCGTCGGTGAAGATCCTGATCGAGAAGGACTGCTGGAGACCCCGGCCAGGGTCGCCCGTGCCTACGAAGAGGTCTTCGCCGGCATCCACCGCGACCCGGCTGATGTTCTGGGCGTGACCTTCGACATCAGCCACGAGGAAATGGTCCTCGTCAGAGACATCGACCTGTATTCGATGTGCGAACATCATCTGGTGCCGTTCCACGGAGTCGCCCACATCGGATACATCCCGAGTAAGAACGGCAAAGTCACTGGACTGTCCAAGCTGGCCCGCCTCGTCGAGATCTATGCTCGTCGCCCCCAGGTCCAGGAAAGGCTGACGACTCAGATCGCCGACGCACTCGTCGAACACCTCGAGCCTCAGGGCGCGATCGTCGTCGTCAAGGCCGAACATCTGTGCATGACCATGCGGGGAGTCCGGAAGCCGGGTGCCTCGACCATCACTTCGGCGGTGCGCGGGCAGCTGCGCGAAACGGCATCCCGAGCTGAAGCCATGAGTCTGATCATCCGGAGATAGAGGTCGCACATGCCCACACCGGAACGCACGAAGATCATGGGCGTCCTCAACGTCACGCCCGACTCCTTCTCCGACGGCGGTCGATACTTCGACCACGACGCCGCCATCGCGCACGGTTTCGAACTGCTGCGCTCGGGCGCAGACCTCATCGATGTCGGAGGGGAGTCCACTCGCCCTGGCTCGGTTCGAGTCGATGAGGCGGAGGAGCTTCGCCGTGTCGTCCCAGTGATCCGAGAGCTGGCCGCCGCAGGTGCCGTCATCAGCGTCGACACGATGCGAGCCAAGGTCGCAGAGGCATCACTGGATGTCGGCGCCCACATCATCAACGACGTCTCCGCAGGACTCTCCGATCCGACGATGCTGGCCGTCGCCGCCGAGACCGCAGCCCCGGTCGTGCTCATGCACTGGCGAGGCTACCTCGACCGTGCGTCGGCGTCCTTCCACTATGACGATGTCGTCACAGAGGTGATCACGGAGCTGAAGACGAGAATCGACGATGCGACGGCCGCCGGTGTGAAGCATGAGAACATCATCCTCGACCCAGGCCTGGGCTTCTCGAAGAACGCCGAACACAACTGGCAGATCCTCGGTGCCCTTGACGAGTTCGCGGATCTGGATCATCGGCTTCTCATCGCCGCCAGCCGCAAACGTTTCATTTCCACCCTGCTCTCACCGGAGGACCCGAAACTCGCCGAGGAGTCGGCGAAGGATCAGGCCACGGCCGCGATTTCGGCCCTGTCAGCTAGGGCAGGAGCATGGGCGGTGCGTGTCCACGAACCTTCCACCTCGGCGATCGCGGCCACGGTCATTCACTCCGTGAACTCACATGCCCCGGCAGCCGCTCCGGATGAGCGTGCAGCGGAGGGTGACGCATGAGTGCCGATTCGGATCGGATCGAACTGCGCGGGCTGACAGTGCGCGGCAACCACGGAGTCTTCGACTTCGAGAAGCGTGAGGGTCAGGACTTCGTCATCGACGTCACCCTGCATACCTCCGTATCGCGGGCCGCGGCCACGGACGACATCGCCGACACCGTCCACTACGGTGAACTGGCCGAAGACGTCGCACACATCGTCGAAGACAACACCTTCGACCTCATCGAGACCCTGGCCGCCCGGATCGCCGAGCACTGCCTTGACATGGCCGAACATGTCGAGATTGTCGTCCATAAGCCTGGAGCGCCGATCCAACGCAGCTTCAACGACGTCAGCGTCACCGTCGTCCGTTCCCGTGACACCGCCGACGCCGCTGCGGCAAACACGGTCGTTGATGATCCTGCGGGGACCGAGCCTGCCGAGACAGAGGCCTACCTCAACCTCGGGGCCAACCTCGGCGATGCGGCGGACACACTCGAGCAAGCCGTTGCCGCACTCGATCGACATCCCAAGATCACCGTGATCAGGCGATCCTCCCTGTATCGCACCGCGCCCTGGGGTGGAGTCGACCAGAACGACTTCCTCAATCTGGGCATTATCGTGTCCACCAGCCTGCCCGCCCCACAGCTCCTAGCTGTCGCGCAGGGAATCGAAGTCGCCTGCGGCCGGACTCGGGAACTGCGCTGGGGACCACGCACCCTCGACATCGACCTGATCCGCTTCGGCACCGCGCAGGCAGAGCTCATCCTCGACACCGACGCACTGACCCTGCCCCACCCACGGGCGCACGAACGTGCATTCGTCCTCGCACCATGGGCAGAGCTCGATGAGGCCGCAGAAATCCGCACACCCACCGGTGCGCGACCGATCACCGCTGTCCTGAGCGAGTTGGGCAACCAGGAAATCACGCGAATCCCGGCCCCATAAGGGGCCAGGATTTGAGAGACTTGGAGCTATGCAGCGAACATCGTCGGGGACTCTCGTCATCTGGGCCGTCATCGGCGCCGTGCTGGCGCCGACAGTCGACGTGCTGCTGGAGAGTCAGGGCTTCGCTCTGCCGGGGCTGCCCTGGTTCGCCATCATCGGTATGCTCATACTTGCTGCAGTCCTGCTGGTCCTGGGGTGGCCGATCAAGAAATGGAATGACGGAGACCGGACCAAGGAGATCGACCCTCTGCAAGCAGCCCGCGTAGCTGTCATGGCCAAGGCCAGTGCCCTGACGGGGGCCGGACTGGCCGGTTGGTATATGGGCAACGCCGCCTACTACTTTCTGTCCGCACCCGGCATCCGCAATGATTTGGCGGCAGGTATGCTTTTCGCTATGATCGCAGCCGCAGCGTTGATGATCGTCGGCTTGATCGTCGAAGGCTTCTGCGAGCTGCCCCCTCAAGATCCACCAGGAGCTGAAGCAGCATGAGCCGCGAATTCAACTATCTGTCCGGAACAGACGCCGACTTCAATCGGGTCAGTCCCAAATACGGCCTCAAGGAGACGATCGCGACTCTGACGATGCTCGTCCCGATGATCATCGTGGCTCTCGTCTTCGCTATCATCTTCACCTCCGACGTTCCATGGCTGCACGCGATCTGGGCTGGCCTTGTGGCGTTCACCGTCTTCCTCATCGTCATCATCATCCGTCAGGCTAAAGCGATCGGCTATGCAGAGCGGGCCGACGACCTGCTCATCCGGCGCGGCATCATGTTCCACAAGGCCACGGTCGTCCCATACGGGCGTCTGCAGTTCGTCGACGTGGATGCCGGCCCCATCGATCGGATGTTCGGTCTGGCCAGCGTCAAACTTCATACTGCCTCGGCGGCCACAGATGCCACCATTCCGGGATTGCCACGTGCCGAGGCCGATCGTCTGCGCGACAGTCTCGCCGGTCTGGGCCAGGCCAACTTGGCAGGGCTGTGAGCATGACCGAGGACGGACCGAAGGGCCAAGCCGCCGAACCCGTGAGTGATCCCGCAGCCGAACCTCCGACCGAGCAGGCAGTCGAGCCCGCAGACCAGGACGTTGCGGCTCCCGAGGTGTGGCACAGGGTCCATCCCCTGACACCGATTCTCGAAAGCTTCGGCGTGCTCGTGGGTATCTTCATCGCGGCCGCCTATGGTCTGCAGAACTTTGCGCAGACCGCCATCGAAAACTTGGCCAGGGGCGATGGCGTCGATCTGGGATTCGCCGGTTGGCTGCGCACCCACCCCCTCGTCATCCTCGGCGGCGTCGGAGGGATCGTTCTCATCCTTCTCATCACCGCACTCATCAGCTGGCTGGCCTGGAGGGTGATGGGCTATCGGATCGATTCCGAGTCCATCTACTATCGGCGCGGTCTGCTGTCGAAGAAGCTGCGCAAAGCCAGGCTCGACCGCGTGCAGTCGATCGACCTGCAGCAGAAGCTGCTTCCCCGACTGCTGGGAATGGCGGAACTCGTCTTCGACGTCGCCGGAGGCACAGACTCCAACATCTCCCTGAAGTACTTGTCGAAGAAGCGTGCCGAAGGACTGCGGGACGAGCTTCTCGCCGCTGTCCGCGAGAAGAAGCAAGGAA
The DNA here is from genome assembly GCF_016892625.1 of Brevibacterium sp. RIT 803. Classification (GTDB taxonomy): domain Bacteria; phylum Actinomycetota; class Actinomycetes; order Actinomycetales; family Brevibacteriaceae; genus Brevibacterium. Next base: position 182,772 of record NZ_JAFEMW010000004.1, on the reverse strand, counting down.
CTCACCAGGGGGAGCGAACTCCGACCTCGGGAGGATCCGCCGCCGCGGTCCCTGGCACCGCTCCGGGCGCCGTCGGTTCGCCCGCCGGAACTGAACCCGCTGCGCCCGGCGAATCCACGGGTGCACCCGGCGATTCCGGTGCCGTTCCCGCCATCGATCGCAGCGTACCTGAACGTCGTGATGACAGCATCGGCGTACGCCTGAGCAAACGCCTCGGCTCACTGGCCCAAGGGGCCTCTCAGGAGGCAGAGTCCAGCATCAACGAACTCCTGGCTCCATACAATGTCTCCGCCGACGTCAGTGACGAAGGCGAGATCGTCCGCGTGCCCGTCCACCGGGTCGTGGTCTCCTCGCTGTTGAAGTCAGAGACGATCATCTCTGTCTTGGCCGTCCTCATCGTCATCGCCGCAGCCATCGTTCTCCTGGTTATGGGGTTGACCGAGGCCTTCATCCCGGTGCTCGTCGCAGTCATCCCCGGCCTCTTCGCTGCCTTCTCCGCCTTCAGGAAGAACCTTGACAACGCGAACTTCGTCGTCAAGCTGGGAGAGAACGGACTGGCCGTCAACCACGGGCTCGTGTCCACCTCCCGCAAGGTGATCCCACTCGACCGTCTGCAGGCCGTGTGCCTCCATCAGCCGCTGCTGTGGCGGTGGGCCGGCTGGTGGAAGGTCGAATACAACATCGCCAGCGCCGGGGGCTCGGGCGAGACGAACATTCTGCTGCCCGTCGGTGACATCGATCAGGCACTGCTCATGGTCGGCCTCGCGCTCCCGGATCCGCAGATGCCAGACGAGGTCAGCGCCGCGGCCCTGATGCGATCAGCCATGTACGACCGAAAGTCAGAGGACCCGCAGGCCGAAGCCGCAGAAGAGCTCTTCCACGGTCAGCCCCGTTCCTCCCGGCTCATCGACCCCTTGGTGTGGAAGCGGCGGGCCTATGTCGTGACCGGTTCCCTGCTCGTGCTGCGATTGGGTGTCCTGGACCGTCGTGTCGACTTCGTGCCGCATGTGCGCGTGCAGTCGATGAGCTATCACCAGGGTCCGCTCATGCGGGCACTTCGTCTGGGTACGGTCGCCGTGCACTCCACTGCTGGTCCCATCGACCCCCGCGTCACCCATCAGAGTGTCGACGACGCGAAACGGTTCTTCAGCGAGCACTCCGACCGGACGCGACTTGCGCGGCAGCGTTACGACGAGGAAGCCCGCAGGGCAAAGGAAGGCCAGCCATGAGCCAAGCAGGTATGGGCCAAGACGGGGCCCCTCGTCTGGGAATCGGAATCATCGGCTGTGGGAAGGTCGGCGCGACCATCGGAGCTGCCTGGCGCGAAGCCGGTCATGCCATCATCGGTGTCAGTGCCACCTCGGCGAGCAGCCTGCAACGGGCCGAGGAGATGTTGCCAGGAGTACCGGTCCTGCCACCGGACGATGTCGCAGACCGTGCGGAGCTTCTGCTCCTGGCAGTCCCCGACGACGAGATCGAATCCCTCGTCAGCGGCCTGGCGAAAGTGTCACGAATTCATTCGGGGCAGATCCTTGTTCACTGCTCGGGACGGTATGGAACGGATGTCCTCGAAGCCGGGACCAACCTCGGCGCGTTGCCGATCGCGCTGCACCCATCGTTGTCGTTCACCGGCACCGCAGTCGATCTTCCACGCCTGCGGCAGTCGACGATCGCCGTGACCGCACCTGCACCGATCCGTCCGGTGGGCCAGGCACTCGTCGTCGAAATGGGCGCCGAGCCGATTGACGTGGCCGAGGCCGACCGTCCGCTCTACCATGCAGCCATCACCCACGCCTCCAACCACTCGATAACGATCATCAGCGAAGCGCTGGAGATGCTCGCCGAGGCGGGAGTCAGCGACCCTTCGCGTGTGCTCACGGCCCTCGTCGACGCGAGCGTGACGAACACCCTGCAGAACGGTCCGAAGGCGCTGACCGGGCCCGTCAGCCGCGGAGACGTGGGCACGGTCTCCGCGCACCTGGCAGCGCTCAGTGAGTTCAGTCTCAACGTCTCCAGCCCCGCGGCACGCAACAGCTACATAGCGCTGGCCAGATCGACGACCGCCAAGGCGCTGAGCTTGGGACGGATCACGGAGCTGCAGGCACAGGAGATCCTGTCCCGATTGGATTGAACGACGTGCTGGAACTGCTTGCCGGTTCCGGCGGTCGTCCCGAATTCCCCCTGGGGCCGCGCTCACGGTAGCCTGGAGGGTATGGCAGATACCGAGTCGAACACGCCCGAAAACGCAGACATTTCACCCGAGCATCTCGATCCCGAACAGATCCGGATCCGGAAGGAAAAGCGCCAGCGGCTCTTAGACTCCGACACCGATGCCTATCCGGTCGGAATCCCTCGCACGCACACCCTCGCCGAGGTTCATGCCGCGCATGACGGGCTGGAGGCCGGTGACGAGACCGAGGACATCGTCGGCGTCGTCGGCAGGGTCGTGTTCGTCCGGACGACGGGCAAGCTCTGCTTCGTGACACTGCAGTCGGGTGATGGGACGCGCCTTCAGGGCATGCTGTCTCTGCGTGAGGTGGGGGAGGAGCGACTCGGCGATTTCAAGACCGACGTCGATCTGGGCGACTTCCTGTTCGTCCACGGCAAGGTCATCAAGTCCAAACGCGGCGAACTCTCTGTGCTCGCCGATTCCTGGTCGATGGCCAGCAAGGCGCTGCGTCCGCTGCCGGGCCTGCACACTGAACTGGCCGAGGATACTCGTGTGCGCCAGCGCTACCTCGACCTGATCACCCGCGACGACGCGCGGAAGAACATGCTGGCGCGAGCAGCGGTCATGTCATCTCTGCGTCGGACGTTCGCAGAACAGGAGTTCGTCGAGATCGAGACTCCGATGCTCCAGTTCATGCACGGTGGTGCTGCAGCACGTCCATTCAAGACTCATATGAATGCCTATGACATCGATATGTTCCTGCGCATCGCGCCGGAGCTCTTCCTCAAACGGGCGATCGTCGGCGGCATCGAGAACGTCTTCGAGATCAATCGCAATTTCCGCAATGAAGGCGCCGACTCCACGCACTCACCGGAGTTCGCGATGCTCGAGGCCTACCAGTCCTACGGCGACTACCACTCGATCGCCGAACTGACGAAGACTCTGGTCCAGAACGCGGCACAGGATGCCACCGGATCTCTCGTGGTGAAGTTGGGAGACGGTGAGGACTACGACTTCGGTGGTGACTGGCCTGTCGTCAGCATGTACGAGACCTTGTCCGCGGAATCCGGAGTCGAAGTCACCCCGGAGACCGGACTCGACGTCCTCGACAAGATTGCAACCGATAGCAACGTCGAACTGGGTGGAGTATTCCGCTCGCACGGCAAATATGTCGAGGAACTGTGGGAGCACTTCTACCAGGACAAGCTGTGGGCGCCGACATTCGTCACCGACTTCCCCGTCGACACCTCACCGCTGGTCCGCGAACACAGGACCAAGAAGGGCGTCGTGGAGAAGTGGGACCTCTATGTTCGCGGCTTCGAATTGGCTACGGGATACTCCGAGCTCGTCGACCCGGTCATCCAGCGTGAACGGTTCGAGGCTCAGGCGGCCGACGCAGCCAAGGGTGATGAAGAGGCGATGGGGCTCGACGAGGAATTCCTCACCGCGATGGAACACGGAATGCCGCCGACCGGCGGTATGGGAATGGGACTTGATCGTCTGCTCATGGCTTTGACCGGCCTGGGAATTCGGGAAACGATTCTCTTCCCATTCACGAAGCCAATTGCCTCCGGTAATTCGGAAATGGCTGAGGAAGGTTGAGCACATGATGGATCTGATGAAGGCACTATTGCCTTCGATCTGTGTTGGTTTGCTGTTCTGGTACGTGATGAGAAACATCCTGCGTGCAGATCGGACAGAACGAGAGCAGATCGATAAATTCTATTCAGAGCATGAAGTTAGCGAATTAGACGATAATCATGAATCAGATGTTAAGATGACTGCGACAAATACTTCTGATTATGAAAAGAGTGAACATGGCAAGGGAGATGCGACTCGTTCTCACGGATGATTTCGATGGCTCGGAGGCGTCGGAAACCGTTCGCTTCAGCCTCGACCAAGGTACCTACGAACTCGAGCTGTCGACAGAGAATGCCGAAAAGCTCCGTGAAACGTTCGCCCCGTTCATCGCCAAGGCTCGTAGGGTAGCCAACCCGGGTGGCCGTGGTCGTCGCGCAGGTGCCGGCTCCACAGCGGGTCCGAAGCGCGACACCGCCAAGATCCGCGAATGGGCACAGGCAAACGGTTACCAGCTGGGCGATCGCGGACGCATTCCGCTTGAAATCGTCCAGGCATACGAAGCTGCAGACAGCTGATCCGACTGAATCCAGTCACTGCCGATAACTGAAGTGGTAGAGCGAATCGACTGATTGCGGCTGATTCGATAATCGCTTCCTGAAGGACCAACGGTTGAACCGTTGGTCCTTCAGTGTTTTCGCTGATGAGTTTCGCAAGCCGGGCTTTCGGGGTCGGCACCGGAATATCCGCCCCGCGAATGACGTTAGAGTGGGTGACGCTCCGGCACGGTTGTCGAATGACTCTCGACTGCAATCAAGTTGTCACTTGGTCGCCGACGGTAAAGTAAGACGATTTACTCAATTCCCGTGCGCGGTAATCTATGTCCGCAGCAATTGATGGAGTATCTCGATTTCCCGCTGAGAAGCACGGAGCCGACACACCTCAGCGACACGGAGAACCGGAATCTGCGCAGGACTGGGTGACAGCATGTCGTGCAGAAGGGCGACGGAGGGGCGAACACCGAATTTCGCCCACAGCCAAACGGTTTCGGCTGATGGCGAAACGTGCAATAGATCGTGGCCAATGGTCGTTAGGCTCTAAAGAATAACAAGACCGAGGAGGGTGAATATGTTCGAGCGGTTCACTGACCGAGCACGCCGAGTGGTAGTGCTTGCCCAGGAAGAAGCCAAACTACTCAAACATAACTACATCGGAACCGAGCACATCCTGCTCGGCCTGATCCACGAGGGTGAGGGCCTGGCAGCCAAAGCACTCGAGGGAATGGACATCTCCCTCGAGCAGGTGCGCGACCAAGTCCAGGAAATCATCGGACAGGGGCAGCAGGCACCGAGCGGGCACATCCCGTTCACCCCGCGTGCCAAGAAGGTCCTCGAGCTCAGCCTCCGTGAGGCGCTGCAGCTGGGACACAGCTACATCGGAACCGAGCACATCCTGCTCGGGCTGATCCGCGAGGGCGAAGGCGTTGCCGCACAGGTACTCGTCAAGCTGGGCGCCGATCTGGGACGAGTCCGCCAGGAAGTCATCAAGCTTCTGTCGGGCTACCAGGGCAAGGAGCCCGTGTCCGCAGGTGGACGCGAGGAGGGAACCCCATCCGGGTCGCTCGTCCTCGACCAGTTCGGAACGAACCTGACCGCAGCCGCGCGCGAAGGCAACCTCGATCCGGTCATCGGCCGGCACGAGCAGATGCAGCGCGTGATGCAGATCCTGTCCCGCAGGACCAAGAACAACCCTGTCCTCATCGGCGAGCCCGGTGTCGGCAAGACCGCAGTGGTCGAGGGACTCGCCTTGGCGATCGTCAACGGCGAAGTTCCGGAGATCCTCGAGGACAAGCAGCTCTACACCTTGGACCTCGGTTCTTTGGTGGCAGGCTCCCGCTACCGTGGTGACTTCGAGGAACGCCTGAAGAAGGTCCTCAAGGAGATCCGCACACGCGGCGACATCATCCTCTTCATCGACGAGATCCACACTCTGGTGGGTGCAGGTGCCGCTGAAGGTGCCATCGACGCTGCTTCGATTCTCAAGCCCATGCTGGCGCGAGGCGAGCTGCAGACGATCGGTGCGACAACCCTCGATGAGTACCGCAAGCACATCGAGAAGGACGCTGCTCTCGAACGTCGCTTCCAGCCGATTCAGGTTCCCGAACCATCGCTGGCGCATTCGATCGAGATCCTCAAGGGTCTGCGCGACAAGTACGAGGCGCACCACAAGGTCACGATCACGGAAGGTGCACTCTCGGCCGCTGTGAACATGTCCGATCGCTATGTCAACGACAGGTATCTGCCGGACAAGGCGATCGACCTCATCGACGAAGCAGGTGCCAAGCTGCGCATCTCGCGTCTGTCGGTGCCGCAGGAGATCCGCGACCTTGAGGAGCAGATCCTCGAGGCCCGTCACCGCAAGGAAGCCGCCATCGACGCTCAGGACTTTGAGCTCGCGGCATCTGAGCGTGACTCGGAGATGAAGCTGCAGCAGGACAAGGACGAACAGACCGAAGCCTGGCGCAAGAGCGGCAAGGACACCTCTGCAGTCGTCGACGCGGAGCTGATCGCCGAGGTGCTGGCAGCAGCCACCGGCATTCCGATCTTCAAGCTCACTGAGGAAGAGTCCTCGCGTCTGCTGCGGATGGAAGACGAGTTGCACAAGCGCATCGTCGGGCAGAACGACGCAGTCAAGTCGATCTCCCGCGCCATCCGCCGGACCCGTGCGGGTCTGAAGGATCCGAAGCGCCCCTCCGGCTCGTTCATCTTCGCTGGCCCCACTGGTGTCGGCAAGACCGAGTTGGCGAAGGCTCTGTCGGAGTTCCTGTTCGGTGATGAGGATTCGCTCATCAGCCTGGACATGTCGGAGTACTCGGAGAAGCACACCGTGTCCCGACTCTTCGGTTCTCCTCCCGGCTATGTGGGCTACGAAGAGGGCGGCCAGCTGACGGAGAAGGTCCGTCGCAAACCGTTCTCAGTGGTCCTCTTCGACGAGGTGGAGAAGGCTCACTCGGATATCTTCAACTCGCTGCTGCAGATCCTCGAAGATGGCCGTCTGACCGACTCGCAGGGTCGTGAGGTGGACTTCAAGAACACCATCATCATCATGACCACCAACCTGGGTACTCGCGACATCTCGAGTGGCCTGCAGCTGGGCTTCCAGGTTGAGGGCAACACGAACAACAACTACGAGCGCATGAAACAGAAGGTCAACGAGGAGCTCAAGCAGCACTTCCGCCCCGAGTTCCTCAACCGTGTCGATGACACGATCGTCTTCCCGCAGCTGAACAAGGAAGAGATTCTGCAGATCGTCGATCAGTTCCTGGCACGTCTGGACGCCCGTCTGGCCGATCAGGGCATGAAGGTCGACGTCAGCGATGCGGCCAAGAGCCTGTTGGCCGACCGTGGCTACGATCCGGTCTTGGGCGCTCGTCCGCTGCGTCGGACGATTCAACTCGAGATCGAAGACCACCTGTCCGAGAAGATCCTGTTCAAGGAGATCGGCAGCGGTCAGACCATCAAGGTCGACGTCAAGGGAGAAGGCAAGGAAGCGGAATTCACGTTTGAAGGCGCGGAGACCGAGAGCATTGCCGTCAGCGGTCCGGATGATTCCGGTTCCGGTGGAGAACTCGCTGGTGCCGGTTCGTCCGGCGGCAGCGGATCGGGAAGCTCCGCTTCCTGATCTCCTCCTAGAGCACTGAAGAGGCCCGGGGACACAGCAGCCGCTGAGTTCCCGGGCTTTTTCATGCCCGCAGCCGATGGTGTTGAATGAAGATATGACCTCAGCCCCAGTCGACTTCGACCATCACCAGGTCTCCGCAGACCACCACTTCAACCATTCCCTTCCCGGCGGGCTCTACCTGCGCAGGGCGCGGACGAGCGACGTCAAAGGGATTGAGGCATTGGTCGCACCGCTGGCCGAAGAACGCATCCTGCTGGCCAAGGACACCGTCACCTACTTCGAAACCCTGCAGGAATTCTGGCTGGTGGTGGACCCGCAGTCGGACGGAACCGAAGTTCTGGCCGGATGCGCGGCACTGCACATCATCTGGGCAGACCTTGCGGAGGCGCGCACCGTTGCCACCTCGCCGGCCTATCGGGGGCGTGGAGTGGGTAAGGCCCTCATTCGGCAGCTCTTGGCAGATGCCGTGGAGATCGGCGTCGACAGGGTCTTCTGCCTGACCTTCGAGACCGGATTCTTCGGTGCACTCGGATTCGAACCGATCAAGGGCATTCCAGTCTCCCCAGAGGTCTACGTCGAACTCCTGCACTCCGCCGACGAAGGTGTGGCAGAGTTCCTGGACCTGGCCCGCGTCAAGCCCAATACCCTGGGAAACGCCCGGATGATCAAGTTCCTGTGAGGATCACTGCTCCTCGAACTTCGAGATGAACTCTTCGACGATGGAGACCGTATCCTCGGGCGCATCTGAGAGTACAGCGTGTCCGATCCCATCGAGGACGTGGACATCGATGCCAGGGGCATGGCGGCGCAGCGTGCGAAGTGCGCGACGGGGAACGAACTGGCTGTTGCCTGCGATGATGACCTCCAACGGGACCGTGATGCCCGCCCAATCGTCGGCTCGCAGCTTTCTCGGCAGTGGGCTGCCCCGTTTGACGAAGTCCAGCGTAGAACTCAGCAGCAGATCCCTCATCGGCGGGGGCGGCAGCTCACCGTTCCTCACCCAGGCAAGGAAGTCCAGTGCTTCTTCTCGGCCGCCTCTCATCAGCCTGATCAGTTGGGCCCAAGCGCGCAGCGGTATCCCAGTGATCGCCCCCGGTGGATCGATTGCAGTGACAGTCGCCAGACGATCGGGGGCATGAAGGATCTGATTGAGCGCCGCCCAGGCCCCGTATGAATAGCCGATCAGATGCAGTGATTCCAGGCCCAAGGCGTCGATGACCTCTTCTAGCCATTGAGCGACCAGCTCACCATCGTTCATCGGGGCCAGTTGGATGCTGCGCCCAGCCTCCCAGACCGTGTCGATCGCAATGACAGGGCGCGTCTTCGACCATGGTCCGATAAGTTTCGACCAGCCGGCAATGGTGCTGTTGCCGCCCTGAAGGAGAACCAGCGGCGTCGCGCTCGACTCACCGAGGGCAGATGGGCCGGTAGGGGAGATGCTGGAGTAGACGGTGGTGCCGAATGAGGTTTCTATTGACAAGTCGGTGCGCTCGGGCCACGACTCGAGTACGGCATTCAGCTGCTCCAGGAACCGTCCGCGCGCCTGCGCTGATCTGAACCGTCCCACCCTGTTGCGGTGATCGGCTGACGAAGCAGCCGAAGCGTCATTGAGTCGACCAGACATGTCCGAAGTGTAGCAACCCGGTCTGCCGTGGCCTCGGCGCTCAGCCAGGAAGACGAAGCCCCTCACCGTCCTGAGCTGCCAGACCATCAGAGATCAGATCGCCGATGAGACGGGAGATCCGATCCGGATCTGCGCTGAGTTCCCGTACCTGTGCAAGCTTCATCGACGTGTGCGAAGGGAGCGAGTCGAGCAGCTCTGGATCCACCTCGGCGATGGATGCGGTGAAGAGATCAAGAGAGACGCAGCAGAAATTGTCGCTGCCGTCGGAATGTTCGTGCGCGGACTTGAGCACATCCATAATGGCACCGCGCAGCTGACGGTCCGTGCCCGCCCACTTCTGTATCTTCGGCTTCACCGCCGAGGCTGGTCTACCCGCCTTCTGCCAGGCGCACATGTCGCTGAGCGGGCAGGTTGCGCAATGGGGGTTCCTGGCCGTGCATACGAGTGCTCCGAATTCCATGACCCCGGCGTTCCACTTGTCATGGTCCGTCTCAGGAACGAATTGGCTGGCCCATTCGGTCTCTGCACGACCCGGTGAAGCTGAGGGACGGTCGCGGCCGGCGAAGAGCCGGATGAGAACACGGCGCACATTTGTGTCGAGCACAGTGGTGCGCTCACCGTGGGCGAATGAGGCCACGGCCGCTGCGGTATAGGCACCGATGCCGGGGAGGGTCTCGAGCTCCCGCGCGGTCTGCGGCACGTGACCGTCGAGTTCCTCGGCGATCACCCGCGCGGCTTCCTGGAGTCGCAGTGCCCGCCGTGGGTAGCCGAGGCGGTCCCAACTGTGGAGTACTTCGGCGGTGGGTGCCTGTGCCAGGTCTGCGGGCTTTGGCCACTTGTGCATCCATTCCCGCCAACGGGGCTCGACTCTGGAGACCGGAGTCTGCTGCGACATGATCTCGCTGACGAGGACGGCCCAGGCGCTGGTGTCTGCGTCTCTCCAAGGCAGAGGACGGGCAGCGGTTTCGAACCAGGACATGATCGTCTCGCGAACGTGGTGGATGTCCGCGTCCGCGACTGCGGGGAACGGAGAGTCGCGGCGCGAAGATCTCGATTCGGAAGAGGCTCGGTGTGTCATTTGGATGCTCATTCGCTTCGGCTTAGGCTCAAAGCGATGACTCCTTCCAATCGTGGTTCGCAGCCGAAGAACGGCGCCAGGCAGCCCCGCCAGTCTAGCGGGAAGCTGCCAGCACACGTGTACCGTCGGCGGCGTTACGCGCTGTTGGTGGCCAGCCTCGTGGTTGTCGCGTTATTGGTGCTCGGAGTCGTCGGAATCGTCAAAGGACTGGGCAGGGGCAGCAGCGAGGATCCTGCCGTCGAGGACAATCCGTCGGCAAGCACGACGTCGGCAGCACCGGTCCCAGACGAGAAGGCCGCAAGTGGGAAATGCCCCGAGGAGAAGGTCGGACTCAAAGCCAAGGTTGACAAGAAGAGCTTCAAGGAAGAGGCCAAGCCCAAGTTCGAGATGGTGATCGAGAACAACCACACGGCCACTTGCCTGATCGAGGTCGGCACCAAGGATCAGGAGTTCCTGGTCGAGAAGAACGGTGACGTCGTCTGGTCATCGAAGTTCTGCGCCGCCGATGAGGACGAGAACGCTGAAGTCTCGACCGAGTTCGCGCCCGAGTCTGAGAAGACTGCTCAGTTCGAATGGAATCGGGTCCAGGTCGACAAGAACTGCAATCGCACGAACAAGGCGTTTGGGCCGGGGGAGTACGAGCTCGTCGTCAAACTCGGCGACGAGAAGAGCAAACCGGCGAAGTTCGAGCTGGAGAAGGACGCTGCCACCAAGGCCAAAGAGAAGAAGGAAGCCGAGGACAAGAAGTCGGAGGAAAAGAAGTCCGAGGCGCCTGACGAGAAGCCATCGGGCGAGAAGTCAACAGACGAGTAGGTCCCTGTTGACCCAGCCGGCTGTGGGTCAGGCTCCGCGGTAGGACCCCACGCCCCAGGAATTGCCGTCATGGTCGCGGAAGTCGAATTCCCGACCGCCGTGAGGTTGCGTTGCCACGGGGCGGACGATCGCGTGGCCCATGTCGACGATCTCCGCGTAGAGTCGGTCGACCTCCCGTTCGGTGTCGACGACGACGTAGATAGAGCTCCCGCCGACGCTGTCCAAAGCAGAACCGTCATTGCGGACGGAACCGAACATGATTCCACCCGTCTCGCCCAGTGCGTATTCGGCGTGGACGACGAGCTCGGGATCAGACTCGTCCCTGACGATGAGTCTCTCGGTGAAACCGAGCGCGAGCAGCAGAGCGGTTGTGGCGGCCGCATCTGTGGTCCTCATTGCAGGAAAGACTGTCGTGGTCATACTTCCAGGATGCGTCATTTTGATGCAGATGTCCCGGAATTTCTACCGATTTCCTCCCAAAAGTAACTCGACAGCCTCTGAAACATGTTCACACTCCTTGACGCGCATCCCCTGTGGGGTTGAGACGTTGCGCAGCGCGCCGTGGGCGACGATCGCATGGGTGATGCCCAGGCGTGATGCCTCATTGAGCCTCTGCCCGAGGTTGGGTACATTGCGAATCTCGCCCGAGAGGCTGATCTCTCCGATAGCCACGAATTTTGCAGCCATCGACTTTCCGATCGCGGCCGAGGCCAGTGAGAGGCAGATCGCCAGGTCGCTGGCAGGTTCTGCCAATTTCGCGCCTCCGACAGTTGCGGTGAAGACATCGGACTTGGCCAGACTGATGTTTCCGATCTTCTGGCTGAGCACGGCGAGCATCATCGCCACACGGGAGGAGTCCACGCCGGAGACAGATCGGCGCGACTGCCCGCCGGCAGACTCAGTGATCAGTGATTGAACTTCGACGAGGAGCGGACGTTTGCCTTCCTGAGTCACCGTCAGACAGGTCCCTGGAGGATTGCTGCCGCTGCGGGAGAGGAAGAGGCCCGATGGGTCCTCGAGGCTCTTGATGCCGTTCTCCTCCATGTCGAAGCAGCCGACATCGTCGGTCGGTCCGAACCGGTTCTTCACGGCTCGCAGAAGACGCAGTCGGGAGTGACGTTCCCCTTCGAAGTTGCACACCACGTCGACGAGGTGTTCGAGAAGTCGGGGGCCGGCGATTGTGCCGTCTTTCGTGATGTGGCCGACGAGCACGGTCGGCAGAGACCTGGCTTTCGCCTCGCGGATCAGGGCTGCGGCCACTTCTCTGACCTGGGTGACCCCGCCTGGGACCCCGTCTATCTCGGAGGAGGCGAGGGTCTGGATGGAGTCGACGATGAGCATTTCGGGCTCTTCTGCCTCGATCATGCCCAAGACCGCGCCGAGATCGGTCTCCGCTGCCAGCAGCAGGGAGTCCTCGAGGGCGTTGATGCGCTCGGCTCGCAACCGGACCTGCCCAGCCGATTCCTCACCTGTGACGTAGAGAACCTTGGCCCCGAATTTCGCAACGCGCGACGCGACGTCGAGCAGGAGCGTCGACTTGCCGACACCGGGCTCACCAGAGAGGAGAACGACGGCTCCGGGGACGATGCCACCGCCGAGGACGCGGTCGAATTCGCTGACGTAGGTGGTCTTCGCCTGGGCCAGTGTGGAGTCGATCTGGTTGATCGACTTCGCACCGCTGGACTTCTTGACCTTCGTCTTGACCGAGGACTTGCCGGCGCCCTTCTCCTCGAGCGTGCCCCAGGCTTGGCATTCGGGGCAGCGGCCCAGCCACTTGACGGTTGAATAGCCGCATTCGGTGCAGGTGAATGACATAGGACAATTCTGGCACGCCCTACTGACACGGCTGTGTATCGCACCTCGCGAGGGTGGAAGGCCAGCAGAGGACTCAGAGACGCTTCTCGATGAGGACAGTATCCCGCCAAGTGCCGGCGTGCGGGCCGAAGGTCATGAAGCCGATGCGCTCGCGGCGGCCGACCTGACGGAATCCAGCCTTCTCGTGCATCCGTAGGCTGCCGATGTTCTCGGGCAGGATAGAGGCCTGAATCATCCAGAAACCCAGGCCACGCGCCCGCTCGATGAGCGATTCGAGAAGAGCCGAGCCGAGCCCTCGACTTGTGGCTTGGGGGTCGACGTAGACCGAGTGCTCGATGACACCGCGATAGACGTCGCGATCCGAGGTCGGTGTGGCCGCTGCCCAGCCGAGGACGCTGCCGTCGACGTCGGCGACCAAATTGAGCGGTGTGAGTCTCGTTGCGAAGAAATCCTGCTTCGTCGGCGTCTCCGGGGCGAAGGTTGCGTTGCCGCTGGCGATCCCGGCCGCATAGACGCGTTCAACCGCTGCCCAGTCGGCGTCTATCATGTTCCGGATCGTCAAGCTCATCCCGCCATTGTCCTCCACCGTCGGGACCGCCCCAGACGCAGTAGGGCTTCCGAGGAACGATTCGCCGGAAGCCCTATTGCGTTGCATGCAGACATCAGTCCTGTGTGGTGAGGATCCTGGGCCCATCTTCGGTGATGGCGATCGTGTTCTCCGAATGCGCGCCGTTCGACCCGTCGGCCAAGCGCAGGGTCCAGCCGTCCTCGTCGACGGAGAGCTTCTTGGAGGTGAACGACCACCATGGTTCGATCGCCAGTGTCAGACCGGGCTTGAGCACCAGGCCGCGTCCGCCCTTGCCGCGGTTGGCCACGTGCGGATCCTCATGCATCGTGTGGCCCAGTCCGTGCCCGCCGAAGTCGAGGTTGACCGGAATGCGCTGCTCATCGGCGACATCGCCGATGGCCTTCGATATATCGCCGAGGCGGTTGCCCGGCTGTGCGGCGGAGATGCCGGCTTCGAGTCCTGACCAGGTTGAGTCGATGAGGCGCTGATCCTCTTCGCTGCCGTCCCCGACGATGACGGACCGTGCTGCATCGGCGACCCAGCCGTCGATGGACACGGCGAAGTCCAAGGTCAGAAGGTCGCCGTCCTTCATGACGTATTCGTGGGGCTTGCCGTGGAGAACCCCGTCGTTGACCGAGAGGCAGATGACGTTTCGGAAGGGACCCTCACCGAATGATGGTGCATAGTCCCAATAGCAGGAGACAGCGCCGGCCTCTTCGATGAGTTTCCTGGCGCGCTTCTCCAGATGCATGATGTTCATGCCCGGTTCTGCGATTGAAGACAATTCGGCCAGTGTCTTCGCGACGAATCGGCCGGTGACCGCCATCTTGTCGATCTCGGCGGGTGTCTTCAACTCAATCACAGGTGTTCTCCTTCAGTCATCACGGGCTCAGTGGCAACTTTAGTCGTTCTGGTCCCTTCCGTCGCGGTCGTATCTTCATTCCGTGATCAAGCAGACAGCTGCGAGCGAATCTGATTGCAAGGAGTCTTGTTGCCAGGTAGGTTCCGCAGCATGAGAGACATCGGTGCTTCTCGAGCACAGAAAACGGGCGTCGACCCAAGGTCGACACCCGAATTCTCATGACATTGATCAAGAGCCAGAACAGCGTCGCTGACTATTGCGCCAACTCCTCGGAATGCTTGCGCTGCGCGAAACTTCTGCGGCGAGAGACGAGCCAGACGACCGATCCGAGAATCGGTAGGGCGATGATGAATACCGCCCACGCCAGCTTGGTGGGCGCATCGACTTTCGACTGAGCCAGCGACACCAATGACCAAACAGCCAGACCGATGACGACGAGAAGAATCGCGGTCCAGGCGAAGTCGTACCAAGCGGGCAACAGGGGAGTCTCAGGCATGTCAGCAGACTACCGCACCCGACGAATTGCCTTCAGAGAAACTCCACCCCCTGGGCCAGCGGGAGCTCACCCGAATAGTTCACCGTGTTCGTGGCCTGCCGCATGTAGGCTTTCCACGAGTCGGTGCCGGATTCGCGGCCGCCGCCGGTCTCCTTCTCACCGCCGAAGGCGCCGCCGATCTCTGCACCGGAGGTGCCGATATTGACATTGGCGATGCCGCAGTCGGATCGGGACAGGAACTTCTCCGACTCTGCCAGCTCCGAGGTGAATATCGCCGATGACAGACCCTGTGGCACCCCGTTGTGGATATCGAGCGCCTCGTCGAGGTCGCTATACGTCACGACGTAGAGGATCGGGGCAAAGGTCTCCGACTCCATCACCGAGGTCTGGGCTGGCATCCGCACGACAGCCGGCTCCACGTAGTGTGCCTCGGGTCGTTCGTCGTCGAGGACGCGCCCACCACCGCAGAGCACGGTGCCGCCTTCCGATTCGGCCTGTTTCAGGGCCGCCTGCATCGCCTCGAACGAGCCCTCGTTGATGAGAGGGCCCACCAGCACACCGTCCTCGGTGGGAGATCCGATGCTCAACGTCTGATAGGCGGCAACGATCTTGTCCACGAAGTCATCGGCGATGGATTCATGGACGATGAGGCGACGCAGGGTAGTGCAACGCTGCCCCGCGGTTCCAGCGGCGGCGAACACCACACCGCGCAGCGCCAGATCGAGGTCCGCGCTCGGGGTCACGATCGCACCATTGTTGCCGCCGAGTTCCAGGAGGACTCGACCGAAGCGCTCGGCCACGACAGGACCGACCTCACGACCCATGCGCACCGAGCCGGTGGCCGAGACGAGCGCCACGCGTTCATCGCGGACCATGGCGTCGCCGATGTCCCGACCCCCGACAAGGACAGGGACGAGCCCCTCCGGTGCCCCCACCTCGGCGGCGGCGCGGGCCAGCAGGGACTGGGCGCCAAGGGCTGCGAGCACGGCGTTCTCCGAGGGCTTCCACACCACGGCGTCGCCGGCGACCAGGGCCAGCGCAGTGTTCCAGGAGTAGACGGCCACGGGGAAGTTGAAGGCCGAGATGACTCCGACGACGCCGAGCGGATGCCAGGTCTCCATCAGCCTGTGCCCGGGGCGTTCGCTGGGCATTGTCTTGCCCCACAGCTGCCTGGACTGCCCGAGCGCGAACTCGCAGATATCGATCATCTCCTGCACTTCACCGGCGGCCTCGGACGGGGTCTTGCCCGCCTCGACCGTGATGATCTTCGCAAGATCCTCCTTGTGCTCACCCAACAATTGCCCCCAGCGCTGCACCAACTGGCCGCGTTCTGGTGCGGGAACGTCACGCCAGGCAGCGAACGCTTCGGCGGCTGCCGTGATCTTCTTCGCCGCGGACTCCTTGGTGTCCGCGGCCAGGGTGCCAAGGCTCTGGCCGGTGATGGGGGAGCGGGCAGGCAGGTTCGCCGGGGCAGAAGACCCTGCGCTCAGCACGGAGGCGTCGACTCCACAGGCCTTGAGTCCGGTGCTGAGGAGATCGGTGATGGTCTGGTCGGTGGGCAATGCAGTCATTGCTGTCCTTTCGCTGGTGCTTCGGGTGAGCGGGAATCTGATGATGTGTTCGAGTCACGGTCGATTGCAGTGGGGGAGGGGCGTCAGACGATGTTGAGCTCCTTGCGCAGGCCAGAGGTGGCGAAGCGTCGTTTGTCCAGGCCGGAGACGTCGACGAAGGGCTGATGTCCGGTCATGAGGTCGGCGACGACCTCCCCGACTGCCGGGCCCATGAGGAACCCGTGGCCGGAGAATCCGCAGGCGTAGAAGAAGCCTGCGAGTTCCTCCGCCTCACCGATGAGCGCATTGTGATCGGGCGTCATCTCGTAGAGTCCCGCCCAGCCGCGTTTGACCTCGACATCACCGAAAGCCGGAGCCCGAGATTCGATGAGCTCTGCCAGGGTGGGTAGCCAGTCCGGGTTGCGCTTGTCATCGAATTCCCACACGTCCGTCTCGTCCGGGCATCCGAAGAGCAGGCCCGGACCCTCCGGGTGGACGTAGAAGCTCGTGGAGAAGTCGATGGTGAAGGGCATCCGCGACAGGTCGATGCCCAGTTGCGTTTCATCCACGGGTTCGCTGACCATGATTTCGCGGCGCAGGGGCCTGACCGGCAGATCGACCCCGGCTGCCTCACCAATGAGACCGGACCAAGCGCCGGCGGCACAGACGACCTGCGCACACTCGATCGTGCCCTTGCTCGTCGTCACCGCGCTGACTCTGCGACCGCTGTCCGAACCGTCGCCGACCACCGAACCGTCACCGCCAGCGGTTTCGACCCCGGTGACCTCACAGTTCTTGAGCACCTGCACACCCAGGTTCCGTGCGGCATTCACGTACCCGGACACCACGGCCTCAGGAGTGCAATGACCGTCTCCGGGATTGAAGGCACCGGCAACGAGTCCCTCGGTATCGATGTACGGGGCCAGCTCAGCCACCTCGGCGACGGTGAGCATCCGGGACTCGAGACCCATCCGCTGCTGGAGTTCGACGTTGGCGGCGAAGGTCTCAGCATCCTCGGCGGAGTCGAGGAGGAACAGGTACCCGTTGCTCACCAGATCGATGTCGACGCCGAATTCGGTCTGAAAGCTGCGCAGCACCTCGAGGCTGCGTGTGGACAGGGCGATGTTGACCTCATCGGAGAATTGGCAGCGCACCCCTCCGGCGGCCTTGGATGTCGACCCCGAACCGGGGACGTCGCGTTCGACGAGGACGATGTCCTTCACACCGTGTTTGGCCAAGTGATAGGCGATGGATGCTCCCATGACTCCGGCACCGATGATGACCACCTCGGCGCTCGTCGGGGCCGTGCCTGCCGGTGTTGTGCTCTCCAACTTCCACCTCACTGTCTTCTGCTGCGAACGCCCGTCCTTGGTCGTCGCGGCAACGGGGAGCGCCGACGTCGATGTCGGCGTATTGCGGCTCACTGCCCATTGTGGTTCCAGTCACGTTTAAGGACAAGAGTGAGTTTATGAAAACTGTTTTTAGCAAACCTGAAAACAGCTAGGCTGTGGCCATGGCATGGACTCTGGGGCAGCTGCGCACATTCGTCACGGTGGCCGAACTCGGGTCGATGACCCGAGCCGCGGAACAGTTGGGCTACAGCATCGGGGCGGTCTCGCAGCACATGAGCGCCCTGCGCCGCGCGGTCGGTTCCGAGCTGTTCCTTCGTCGAGGCAGGGGGATGGTCCTCGCCGAAGCCGGCCGAACGCTGCTTCCGCGCGCCCGAAGCATCCTCGCCGCACAGAAGCAGGCAGAGATGGCGATGCTGGGCAGAGACTTCCGCAGCGAGGCCATCGTCACGCTCGGCGTCTTCGGTTCGGCATCGACGAGGGCATTGCCGTCCATTGTGCGCCTCCTGGGCCAACAGCACCCGCATATCGAGGTCCGGGCCCGGGAGATCAATGTCGAGACCATGTCGGCGGCCGTCATCGACGGTGCCATCGACTTAGGGATCGGAATCAACTATCCGGCCGTGCCGCTGCCGCCCATGCGGGGTCTGAGTTGGATGACAGTGGCCAGTGAGGACTTCGGCATCGTCGTGCCCGCGGCCGCACCGGGTCCCACACGGCAGGACCTGGCCGAGGCCGATTGGATTCTGCCGCCGGCCGAAGAGCTCTTCGGCCGAGCGATGCGCCTGGCCACCTCGGCGCTGGGGATCGCAGCGAAGGAGACCCACATCGTCACCGACACCGCCGTCGCGCTCGCCCTGGCCGGCACGGGACTCGGGCTGACCCTGGCGACGCCGATCATGATGTCCCTGGGCGGGTCCGACGTCGACCTCCATCCCATCGCCGAGGCGGGCGGCAGGGAGATCATCGTGCTGACTTCCCCGGCCCCGGCAGATCCGGTCGCCGCCGTCGCCGAGGTGGTGGCCGAGGTCTTTCGTCCTAGGATGGGGCCATGAGCTTCGATCATCAGTGGAACCGCATCCGTGAGACCAATCCCGACCACTCCGCGAACTACGCCGAGCGGTGGCGCACACTCGCCGCCTCCGGCCACGACATCGGGGGAGAGGCGAGATTCGTCAATGCGATGGCACCGCGTGGGGCACGTATCCTCGACGCTGGCTGCGGCACCGGTCGTGCCGGTGGCCTGCTCATCAGCGAAGGGCACAGCGTCTACGGCGTCGACCTCGATGAGTTCCTCATCTCAGTCGCCGAGGAGGACTTCCCGAGCGGTGAATGGCACACCGGCGACTTGGCCGAGTTCGACTTCGCAGAGGCGGGTATCAACGACATCGACGTGGCGTTCTGCGCCGGCAACGTCCTGTCCTTCCTCGATCCCGCCTCGCGTCGCCAGACTCTGTCGAACATCAGATCGACGCTGAAATCCGGCGGACGCTTCGTCGCCGGCTTCGGGGCCGGCCGCGGCTATGACTTCGCGGACTTCGTCGACGATGTGAAGTCGACCGGGATGCTCGTCAATCTCCAGCTATCGACTTGGGAACTCCATCCCTTCGAGCCTGATTCCGGATTCCTCGTGCTCATCGCCGAACGAGTGTGAGCGCGGACGGTGATCAAAGCTGTGGAGGCAAGGGTGGCTCTTGGAGCGCAGGCCGAAACATGATTGGCTGGTTGCGTCGGACGGACACGGTTCGACTCAACTCGCATAGACACAGGAGCAGTCAGCATGATTTTCATCGTTGTGAAGTATGACGTGAAGCCCGAAAGCGTCGAGAAGTTCCCTGAGGCGGTGCGCACCTTCACCGAGGCAGTGCGACAGGAGCCCGGCAACCTGTGGTTCGAATGGTCCAAGAGCCTGGAGAAGGACAACGAGTTCGTTCTCATCGAAGCATTCACCGACGAAGGGGCCGAGCCCCACGTCAAGAGCGACCACTTCGCTGCCGGCCTCGAGGCTATGCGTCCGCACCTGGCGTCGACGCCGAAGATCATCTCCCGCAAGATCGACGGAGAAGGCTGGGACGAGATGGGCGAACTGCAGATCGACTGAGGCCGCTCCGCAGCGATGAGCATTATCGGCCCGCTGAGCATTCACGGTTGGGTGATAGTTGCCTAGACTTCACTCATGGCGACCAAAGCGATGAATGTGCAGTCGATCGAGAAAGCCCTCGGCGAACCCTGGGCGGAGACCAAGGCCCGCCTCGAAGCGGCCGGCGGAGCGTCGGCGAGTCACAAGGAACTCGCCGACGCCCTCTACCCGCAGTTCGACGGAGTCGTCGAGAAGCACGGCTGGTGGGTCCAAGGCGCGGTCGTGGCCTATGAGCAGGAGATCGGCCGACGGGTGCCGGGGCAGCGGGCCGATGGCACCTTCGACGTGGCGGTCTCACGCACCGTGACCGGTCAGCGTGATGACGTCATCACCCGATTCGCCTTCCTCATCGATGAGGGAACATTGGCAGGCCTGGCCCTCGACGGTGAGGCGCGCACGTCGAAGACGGAGAAACGATCCTTCTGGCGAGCGAACCTCGAGGACGGAACCAAGTTCGAGGCAGCCGCCGAACCGAAGGACGAGAACAGAACACTCCTCGTCCTCACAGTCTCCAAACTGCCCAGCTCCGAGAGGCTCGAGGAATGGCGATCAGACCTGAAGGGACTTCTCGCCCAGATCTAGTTCCCGCCGACGATCGGATTCCAGGTTCCGAGCATGTGCGCGGCCACGATGGCAAGAGCACAGACTGCCAGAGACACCACCACCGCCAGGCGGTCTCCGGAGCTGAAGGTCGACTCACGACGCCAGGTCCGCCCAGGACGGCCGAACGCACGGCCCTCCATCGCCATCGCCAAGGTGGTGCCGCGACGGATCGACTGCACCAGCAGCACGAAGATGCCGGCGAACAGACTGCGCGTGCGCCGGATGATCGAACCGCCGGCTATGCCCCTGGCCCGTCTGGCCATCGCCAGAGTCTGCCATTCGCTGACGAGCAGACCGAGCAGTCTGCTGGCCGCCAGCACCGAGACGACGACCACCTCGGGCAGTCGCAGTCGCTGGACGAGCGCATCCGCCAGGTCACGGGGATCGATCGTCGAGGCGAGCACGATGAGTGGAATCGCCAGAGCGAGGGCTCGCAGGAAGATCGCTCCCGCAGCCCCCAGCGAACCAGTTGTCATCAGGATCGGACCGACGTCGATGACCACCGTGCCGGTCTTCTCCGCCAAGATCGCTGTGCCCCACGCGGCCAACAGCGCACCGAGAGGCAGGAACCACAACCGCAGGAGCGCCGCCCGCAGATCGAGTCCGGTCGCCGGCAGCGCAAGCAGGCAGAATCCGAGGACGATTCCCGCCGAGACCATGTCGATGCTCAGCAGTGTCCCGACCATGAGGATGAGCGCCACCGCGATCTTCGTCAGCGGATTGCACCTGACCAGCGCCGTCCTGCGCACAAGCGGAATGAGCTGACCGGGATCGTGGACTGCGACCGGTGACGGTGTTGCCGCGCTCAATTCTCTCGCCCCTCGCGGATGTCCCCAGCTCCGGTCTTCTCTACTGTGGGCTGCTTGGCACCGCCGAGGACGACGCGTCTGGCCCCGATCGCTTCGAGGAAGGCATCGTCGTGGCTGATGGCGACGACCGTTGATCCGCGTGCGAGGACATCGAGGAACTGCTCGACCAGGCCTGCCCAGGTCAGGGCGTCCTGACCGAAGGTCGGCTCATCGACGATGAGGACCTGCGGCCGGGGAGCCATCATGGCCGCCACCGACAGTCGCCGCTTCTCACCGCCCGAAAGGCCCTGCGGATGCGCCTCGGCGAGGGGCTCAAGGCCAAGCGCCTGCAGCAGCTCGGCGACACGCTCCTCAATCTGGCCAGCTGACCATCCGGCCAGACGCGGACCCAGCGCTAGTTCTTCGGCGACGCTGGAGCGCAGAAACTGATGCTCCGGCTCCTGGAACACCATCCCGATACGAGGAGCCAGAAATGCTGAGGGCCAGCGGAAGGGCCGGGCATGTTTGGCCCCCGCCTGCAGAGGACCCAACGCGCTGACTTCTCCACCGAACTCGGGAATGAGGCCGGCCAAGGTCAGGGCCAGCGTCGACTTTCCGGCCCCGTTGGCGCCGACGATGCCTACGGCCTCACCAGCCCGAATAGACAGATCGAGACCGGTCGCGGCCGGGGTCTTCACCCTCGGTCGGGCAACACTGAGCTGCTCGGTCCTGAGGACGACCTCACCTGTAGACACCGCAGCGGGGTGCGATACGGACTCCACCGGTTTCCGATCGTCTCCGGCCAGGGATCCTGTCCTGCCCGGCACCCAGATTCCGCTCTCCAGAAGCACCTTCGCGAGTTCGGGGTCACCGAAGACCGAATTCGGTGTGCCCTGTGTGAGCAGCCCATGTGGGCCGAGGACGATCACGGTGTCCACGTGATCGAGCCACAGTTCGACCCGGTGTTCGACGATGACCATCGTCGCCGAGGTGGCCGCCCGGGTATCGAGGACGGCATCCCGAATGGACGCGGCCGAACTCGGATCGATATTCGCCGTCGGCTCGTCGAGGATGATCACCTGCGGTGCCATTGCATGGACTCCCGCCAGCGCCAGCCGCTGCTTCTGACCCCCGGACAGCGCTGCGGTGGGATGGTCATGAGGCAGATCGAGGCCCATCGTTCGCAGCGAGGTGGAGATGCGGGCATCGATGATCTCCGCAGGCAGACCCAGGTTCTCCATTCCGAAGGCGACATCGTCGCCGACGCGGGAGAAGATCACCTGCGAATCGGGATCTTGCAGGACCAGACCGGTTTCACCTCGGCGAGGATCGGGTGGTCGATCGCCGACGAGCAGATCTCCGGCGGCTTCGCCGGATTCAGCGGGCAGGACCCCGGCGATCGCATGCAGCAGGGTAGTTTTGCCAGCCCCCGATGGACCCAGAAGAAGGACCTTCTCACCAGCGTCGATGTGCAGGTCGATGGGGACGAACGCAGGTTGCTCGCGATCAGCGTGGCGCCACGAGAAGCCGTGGGCGTCGATCGGCAGGGCCATCAGCGCAGGCGACCGGAGGCGAAGGAGCTCAGCGCCCCGGTCTTCGCGATCGCGCGGTAGGCGAACCAGGCGCCGATGCCGGATATGACGACACCGGAGATGACGGCGCACACCGTGTAGGCGGCTTGGAAGCCGAACTGCCATTCGGCGTTGTACATGATGTTCTCGCTCACGGACATGAACGCAGCGGCCAGGAGGCCGGCCAGGCTCGTGACCCACAGGGTGAACCTGCGATAGCCGAAGGCCGCGAAGATGATTTCGGCGCCGAGGCCCTGGACCAGTCCGGACAGCAGGACGGTGGCGCCGAAATGGGAGCCCAGCACTGCCTCGACGATGGCGGCGATCATCTCGCACAGCAGGGCGGCACCGGGTTTGCGGATGATGGCACCGGCCAAGGGCCCGGCGAGGACCCAGAGCCCGGCGATGAGGCCGATCGAGGGAGGGAAGGCCTGGAACCCGAGTTCGAGGACCTTCCAGCTCAGGGCCAGGACCCAGAAGATGAGTCCGACGCTGATCCCGAGCACAGCGGTGACGATATAGTCGACGACCCGCCATTGCTTCGTCGCCGGTACGTGGGAATGGTTTCGCGCGGTCTTCGAAGTGGATTCAGGCGCGGCTGTTTCTGGCATTGTGCCTCCTCATATCAAGGAGGGGTAGAAGAGTCTCGACTTCCTTCGGCGGTGCTAGCCGCATCAGGTTCGAGGGTCTGCAGCTTCATCTGCACTCTCAGCGCCCCTATCGGCGCTCCCCTGTCGTGTAGGGCCAACTGTACAACAGTTCGCGGCAACGCCCCGTGGCGAAAGGTTCACTTGCCGTTGACTCGGCGGCCGCCCGTCGGGGTTGGAGCCTTCATCACCGATGGGTTGGAATGGGAGGCCAAGAGCGTCCACAACGACACTCCAGCCTTCACCCGAGTGCGGGTGAGTGACGAAGCGCTGCAGGCAACGATGTATGAGGTCCCGGCAAGCGGCGCACAGCAGCCTGAATCGCAGAGGGCATCCGAGAAGATCGACGATGTCGAGATCGCCCGCGCAGGAGGCGAGGCTCCCGAGTCGGGTACCGACGTGGACGCAGATGCGAACGTGGAAGCCGACAGTGCGGACGCTGGCGGCGGCTCGAACAGCGTGGATGCGGCCACCTGCGCCGTCTGCGCTGACGCCGCCAGCTCAGCTCGGGACGACCATGATCGGACCGTCCGCGCGGTGGAGGACTCCACGTGACACGGAGCCCAGAAGTGCGCTTCGGACCGCTCCTCGTCCGCGAGTGCCGAGGACGGTCAGCTGCGCGGTCTCTGCGGCTTCGACGAGGATCTCGGTCGGGTCTCCGATGGGCACTTCGGCAGTGACCTGCAGATCGGGGAACTGCTGTGCCACTGCCGCGACCTCGGCCTCGAGTGCTGCCTCGAGCTCCTTCTTCCTCCGATAGGAGACCTCGGCGCTCAGCTCCAGTTCGGGGTACCAGTAGAGCCATTCCTCGCCGGCTGGGAGGACGGAGATGATGTCGAGTGCGGCACGCCGCGAGCTGGCCACCTCGGCGGCGGTGAACATCGCCAGACGTCCGGCATCCGAGCCGTCGACGGCGACGACCACCGGGGCGCCGTCCGTCTCCGTTCGGTGGCCCGGGACGACGATCGTCGGGCAATGGGAGTGGGCAGGCAGTGCTGTGGACACCGAGCCGAGAATCCGGCCCATGAATCCGCCGCGGCCTCTCGCGCCCACGATCACTGTCCGTGCGTGTGCGCTCAGATCCTTCAGCACCCCGGCCGCGTCTCCCCGATCTGCGCGGTAGGAGACCTTGCCTGCATGGTCTCGCAGGAGTCCGGCCGCTTCACCGAGGAGCTTCTCGACAGCTCGGAGTGAGGCCTGCTCCTCGTTCTCGTCCGGCATTGATGCGATGTTCGGATAGATCATCGCCGGCACGGTATACGCGGCGACGACGGTGAGAGCGGCACTGCGGCGAGTGGCCTCGTCTGCCCCGTACTCGAGGGCGCGCGCGGCGAGTTCGGAGCCGTCGTAACCGACGAGGATCCCGAGGCTCGTCGATGTCTGGTCAGCGGTGTGGTTCTCGGTAGTCATGGCAGACCTCCTGATGGGGGCCAACTGCACCCGGACGAGGACGATGGCCCCGATCATGAGAACCGTCCTCGTCTGCCTCAGTCTACCAAGGGACTTCTACGAAGAGTAGAAAAATTGTCAGATCGCGAAGCCCATATGGGCCAGTGCGTAGCGGAGGATGTGCTCCTGACCGTGGCACATCTCGCCGACGATGTCCGGGCGCAGCGTTTCCTCCGGTGTCAGCCAATCGAGGCTCAGCGCATCCGCACGAGGAGTGCACTCGCCTCTGACTTCGAGGATGAAGCACATTGAGATCGCATGCTGGCGGGGGTCGTGGAGCAGGGACGAGCCTTCGGTGGGAAAGTACTCGGCGATGTGGAACGGTGCGATCGCAGGCGGAATGACCGGCAGAGCCATCGGTCCGAGGTCATTCTCTGCATGGCGCATCAGCGCTGAGCGGATGCTCTCGTGGAAGCGGATCCGCCCGCCGATGACCTCTCGACCCAGTGTTCCATCGTCCAGACTGCGCAGCAGGAGGCCGATCCGCTCGACGTCTCCCGATTCGCCCACTCGCACAGGAATCGCATTGACATAGGGGATGGGCAGTCGCCGTCGCAGCTGAGCGAACTCGGCATCGTCGAACCAGTTGTCGTCGAAGTCCAGAGCAGTGCGCGTCATGGCTCAATTGTGGCACATCGGCACGTGATGCAGTTCACGCCCACTGGTATCCTTGAGACCATGGTCTTCGCGAATGTCGGCACCCTCGGAGCACTGCCCGGACAGCGCGACGTCCTGGTTGCTCTCCTCACCCGTCGCAACGACTCTCTCAAGCGCATCGGCTGCCTGAGCTATGAGGTCGGAGTCAGCGATGATCATCCCGACACCGTCTTCGTCATCGAACTCTGGGACAGCGAGGATGCACACCGAGAGTCCCTTCAACTGCCCGAAGTCCAGGCCTCGATCGCAGAGGCGCGCCCCATGCTCTCCGGTGAATTCGGCGGCTACCGCTTCGACATCGCAGGGTCACCCCTGCGCGACTGAATCTGGCTGGTTCTTCACTTCTGCGCGGCTCTCCCGCTCCGCGGCTGTGCAGTTCTCCTCCACCGCGACTGCGCGGTCGAAGAATACCGCGACTGCGCGAGCGCACGGCGCCGGATCGACATTGTGAGACCAGGTGGTGGGAACTCGGTGCGGTCGGGTAAAGTATCTTGATGTCGAGATAAAATTCTGACCAGACCGTGACAGTGACGTGACGTAGCCTACAGTTGTGTCTGCCACTGGAAGACCTGAACGGTCAAGGACGTTTGAAGGGGTTAACCATGATCGATCATGAAGTCCGCACGCACAAGAGCTCAGAGAACCTGGCTCGCGAAGACCAACTCGCCTGGAAGATCGCCGAGGTCGCCTCAGACCCGACTCCGGTGGACTCAGAGGTCACCGAAATGGTGATCAACCGTGTCATCGACAACGCCTCGGTGGCCGCAGCCTCGGTGCGCCGCTCGGCCCCGCTGCACGCCCGTGAACAGGCACAGACCCACCCGTACTCACCCGGAGCCACCGTCTTCGGTCTGCCCCTGGGCGAGCACTTCTCCCCAGAATGGGCAGCCTGGGCCAACGGTGTCGCCGTTCGTGAACTCGACTTCCATGACACCTTCCTCGCAGCCGAATACTCACACCCCGGCGACAACATCCCACCAGTCCTCGCAGTCGCCCAGCACAAGGGCATCAGCGGTAAGGACCTCATCAACGGCATCGCCACCGGTTACGAGATCCAGGTCGACCTGGTCAAGGGAATGTGCCTGCACGAGCACAAGATCGACCACGTCGCCCACCTCGGCCCATCCGCAGCGGCCGGCATCGGCGCCATGCTCGGCCTCGACACCGAAATCACCTTCCAGGCGATCCAGCAGGCCCTGCACGTGACCACCGCGACCCGTCAGTCCCGCAAGGGCGAGATCTCTTCGTGGAAGGCACACGCTCCTGCATTCGCCGGCAAGATGGCCGTCGAGTCCGTCGACCGTGCCATGCGCGGCGAGGGTGCACCCAACCCGATCTATGAAGGTGAAGACGGCTTCATCGCCTGGATCCTCTCAGGCCCCGAGGCTCGTTACACCATTCCCCTGCCGGGTGCAGGTGAGGCCAAGCGCGCGATCCTCGACACGTACACCAAGGAGCACTCGGCCGAGTACCAGGCCCAGGCGCTCATCGACCTCGCCCGCAAGCTCGGTGGCGAGATCGAGGATCTGACGAAGATCAAGCGCATCGTCATCCACACCTCGCACCACACGCACAACGTCATCGGCACGGGCGCGAACGACCCGCAGAAGATGGATCCCAAGGCCAGCCGCGAGACCCTCGACCACTCGATCATGTACATCTTCGCCGTGGCGATGGAGGATCAGGGCTGGCACCACGAGCACTCCTACGCTCCCGAGCGTGCCGGACAGCCAGAGACCGTCAAGCTGTGGCACAAGATCGAGACCACCGAAGACAAGGAATGGACTCGCCGCTACCACTCGACCGATCCCAATGAGAAGGCCTTCGGGGGCCGCGTTGAGATCGAATTCGAAGACGGATCGACCCTGGTCGACGAGATCGCCGTGGCCGATGCTCACCCCTTCGGCGCCCGTCCCTTCGCCCGCGCGAACTACATCGAGAAGTTCAAGACCCTGTCCGAGGGCATCCTCACCGGTGCAGAGCAGACCCGCTTCATCGACCTGGCTGAGAACCTGGAGAACCTCGACGCGAAGGGTGTTGCCGAACTCAGCTTCACCGTCGAGGGACTCGAGCACACCGGCTCGAAGGGCATCTTCTGATGTTGGGGGCAACTGCAACGCCGGCCGAGCGCCGCGCGAAGTTCCGGGAGCTCCTCGCCGGTGACCAGATCGTGCAGTTCCCCGGCGCCATCAATCCGATCAACGCTCAGATCATCGAGCAGACCGGATTCGAGGGCGTCTACATCTCCGGTGGTGCCTTCTCGGCAGCCATGGGCCTGCCCGACATCGGACTCACCACCCTCACCGAGGTGGCCGATCACGGACGCAACATCGCCCGGGTGACGAACCTGCCCACCTTCATCGACGCCGACACCGGCTGGGGCGAAGCCATGAACGTGGCACGCACCATCCAGGAATTCGAAGACGCCGGAATCTCGGGGATGCACCTCGAGGATCAGGTGAATCCGAAGCGCTGCGGTCACCTCGACGGCAAAGAGGTGGTCACCGCCGCTGAGATGAGCAAGCGCATCGCCGCCGCCGTCAAGGGCCGTCGCGATGAGAACTTCGTCATCAGCGCCCGCACCGACTCCCGCGCAGGCGAAGGACTCGACGCGGCGATCGATCGTGCGAAGGCCTACGTCGACGCCGGAGCGGACCTGATCTTCCCCGAAGCCATGCGCGACCTGAGCGAGTTCGAGAGATTCGCCAGCAGCGTGGATGTTCCGATTCTGGCGAACATGACAGAATTCGGAAAGAGCGAACTGTTCACGACCGAGCAGTTGGCGAACGTCGGAGTCAAAGTCGTGATCTACCCGGTCACAACTCTGCGTCTCGCCATGGGTGCGATCAAATCGGGCCTGCAGACCATTCGAGATCAGGGCACCCAGGTGGACCTGCTTGAGGGAATGCAGACCCGTGCGGACCTCTACGACACGATCGACTACGCTGCGTACAACGATTTTGACGCAGCCGTATTCAACTTTTCACAGGAGGGTCACCAGTGACCGAAGAAATCAAGAAGGGCCTCGCCGGCGTCGTCGTCGACACCACGGCCGTTTCGAAGGTAGTCCAGGAAACGAACTCGCTCACCTACCGCGGGTATCCCGTGCAGGAACTCGCTGCCGAGCGCAACTTCGAAGACGTCGCCTACCTGATCTGGAACGGTGAACTGCCGACGAAGGCTCAGCTCGACGAATTCAAGGCCCGCGAGCGCTCACAGCGCACCGTCGACGACAAGCTCATCCAGGTCATCCTCGACCTGCCCAAGGACTGCCACCCGATGCACGTGGTGCAGACTGCGGTGTCCTACCTCGGCGCCGTCGATCCTGAGGCAGACGTCGAAGGCGAAGAGGCCAACCTGGCCAAGGCTGAACGTCTCTACGCACAGCTGCCGACGATCGTGGCCATCGATCACCGTCGCCGCCACGGCCTCGACCCGGTCGCTCCGACCGAGGACCTCGACTACGCCGCGAACTTCTTCAAGATGGTCTTCGATGAGGTTCCCGACGAGGCGGTCGTGCGCTGCTTCGACATCTCGATGATCCTCTACGCGGAGCACTCGTTCAACGCATCGACGTTCACCACCCGCGTCATCACCTCGACGACGGCCGACCTGTACTCTGCAGTCGCCGGCGGCATCGGTGCCCTCAAGGGCCCCCTGCACGGCGGTGCCAATGAGGCTGTCATGGCGATGCTCGAAGAGGTCGGCACCGCCGACAAGGCATCGGCGTGGATCGACGAAGCCCTGGCGAAGAAGGCCAAGATCATGGGCTTCGGACACCGTGTCTACAAGAACGGTGACTCCCGCGTTCCGACCATGCGCAAGGCCTTCGAGAACATGGTCGCGGCCAAGGGCGCAACCGATCTCCTCGATCTCTACAATGCCTTCGAAGAGGACTTCGTCTCACGCAAGGGCATCTACCCGAACCTTGACTACCCCTCAGGTCCGGCGTACCACCTGATGGGCTTCGACACCGATCAGTTCACCCCGATCTTCGTCATGGCCCGCATCACCGGCTGGACCGCTCACATCATGGAACAGCAGGCCAACAACGCTCTGATCCGTCCGCTGAGCGCATACGACGGTCACGAGCAGCGCGAGGTTCCCGAAAACCGGAGCTGAAGAACCACAGCTGAAAGGCTAAGCACATGACCGTTGACGGCACATACCGTCCGGTCGATCTCGAGGGTTTCGACTTCACCGTCACAGGTGGAGTCGGAACCCTCGTCATTGATCGGCCCGAAAAACGCAACGCCATCTCCCGTCCGATGTGGCGGGCCCTGCCGGAGATCATCGCCGGCATCGACGCCGATGACTCGATTGGGGCGCTGGTGATCACGGGCGCGGCCGGGCACTTCTCCGCCGGGTCCGACATCGCGGACCTCAACGTTGCCCTCGCCGACTTCTGGGAACTCAATTCCACCGCCGAGGCGGCTGTGGCCGATGCCCGCACCACGACGATCGCGGCCATCACCGGTAACTGCGTGGGCGGGGGCACCGAGATCGCGGCTGCCTGCGACATCCGCATCGCGGCCCCCGGTTCGATCTTCGGTGTCACGGCTGCGAAGCTCGGTCTCGTCTACCCACCGGGGCCAACCCGCCGCCTGGCCACCGTGCTCGGTGACTCCTGGGCCAGGTACCTGCTGGTCACAGCCTCGATCGTCACGTTCGAGACGATGCGCGAACTCGGATTCTTCCACGAGGTCTCCCAGACTCCGCTGGACTCAGCACAGGCCATGGGTGAGAAGATCGTCGGACTCTCTCGACTGTCCCAGCTGGGATCCAAAGCAGTCCTGTCCGGAGAGCTGAGGGAGAACGTCACGGCCGACTCCGGCTTCAACCCTCCGTCGTGGCTCGACGAGGCTTACCAGGCAGAGATCGCCCGCGGACAGGAGGCGTTCTTCGCGAAGCGCCCGCCCGAATTCGGCTTCAGGGGCACGGACTGGGCCGAGGGATCGATACCTACGGGGTCGGCACCGGAAAAGCCGTGAACAGTGGTTAAACTGAACGAATGCGCCTAGCAGTCCTCGATATCGGGTCCAACAGCGTCCACCTCCTCGTGGTCGATGCTCATGTCGGAGCCCCTCCCTTGCCTGCCACCTCCCACAAAGAGATCCTGCGCCTCGCCGAGTACCTCGGCGACGATGGGATGATCGATGCCGCAGGTCAGGAACGACTGCACAACTTCATCGCCGAGGCGGTGGAGATCGCCGAAGACCAAGGATCGGAACAGATCCTGGCGTTCGCCACCTCGGCGGTCAGGGATGCCCCGAACGGTGCCGAGCTCATCGATGCCATCAATGCTCAACTCGGCGTGACCCTCAACGTGATGTCCGGCAAGGACGAAGCGCGGGTGACTTTTCTCGCAGTCAGGCGCTGGTTCGGCTGGTCGGCGGGGAAGATCCTGCTGCTCGACATCGGCGGCGGCTCCCTTGAGATCGCGGCCGGTCAGGACGAATACCCTGAAGCGGCCGTGTCCGTGCCCTTGGGCGCTGGTCGCACCTATTCTGATTTCCTCCCCGATCCTCTGCCCAGTGCCGATGACATCCACAGCCTGCAGAAGTATGCGCGCTCCCAGATCGGTCGAATCGCCGGCAAGATCAACAGAGTCGGCACCGCCGATCAGGTGGTGGGGTCATCGAAGACGTTCCGTTCGCTGGCTCGGATCGCCGGCGCGGCACCCAGCGGCGACGGCATCTACGCCCCACGCAAACTCTTCCGTCGTGACCTCGCCGGAATCATCGAGACCCTGTCCTCAAGGACCCCCGAAGAGCGCGCGACGCTGCCCGGAGTCTCCCAGGCTCGGGCCGGACAGATCCTCGCGGGCGCCATCGTCGCCGACGCGGCCTTCGCCATCTTCGACGTCAACGTGATGAGCATCTCCCCATGGGCACTGCGGGAAGGGATCATCATGCGCAAACTCGACCTGCTCGATTCCGCGGAGACCTCCTCGGCGATGCGAGTGGAACTGGTCTGAGCCCTTTCGGTTCTGTCCGTTGTGTTTCACTTCTGCGCATTGCCTGTTAGATTTTTCCTAACTGCCGTACACGGACCACATGCTGATATCGGGGCGTGATAATGGTGGGAACACATACGCTCGGAGAAGGAAAAGAACTGTCAATGCGAAATGGCGAGCTGTCCCCATCGTTCCGCGATGAAGCCCTGCACACCCTCGAGAACACCACAGCCGACAACCCGCTTGACGTCTTCGTCGTCGGTGGAGGTGTCACCGGAGCCGGCTCCGCATTCGATGCAGCCACCCGCGGGCTGAAGGTCGGGGTCGTCGATGCCAAGGACTGGGCCTCTGGCACTTCCTCGCGGTCCTCGAAGCTCATGCACGGCGGACTTCGCTACCTCGAGATGCTCGACTTCAAACTCGTGGCCGAAGCGCTGAAGGAACGCGACCTCCTCCTCCAGCACACGGCGCCTCACCTGGTTGAGCCCGTTGCCTTCGTCTTCCCCTTCGAACACCGCCTCATCGACCGAGCATTCATCGGCTCCGGCGTTCTGCTCTACGACACCATGGCCACCCGCCCCGGTCGCAAACGCGCTCTGCCCCTGCATCGGCATCTGGGCAAGAAGGCACTGACCTCGCATTTCCCCGGCCTGGCCGATGATGCCGCTGTCGGTGCCCTCGAATACTACGATGCGAAGGTCGACGACGCCCGCTTCGTCATGACGCTCATCCGCTCAGCTGTGGGCTACGGCGCCGCCGCGGCCAACCATGTTTCCGTCATCGACTACCTCCACGACGGAGAACGAGTCTCCGGCGTCCGAGCCCGCGATGAGATGACCGGACGCGAGTTCGACATCCACGCCCGCCGCACAATCCTCGCCGGGGGAGTCTGGACCGAGGAGCAGCAGGACCTGGCCAAGGCCGACGCAGGCCTCCAGGTGCTCGCGTCCAAGGGCGTGCACATTACCGTCGACCAGGACAAGATCAAGGCCGACCCAGACACCGGCATCATCTCGAAGACGGAGAAGTCCGTGCTCTTCGTGATCCCGTGGGAGGGCTACTGGGTCATCGGCACCACGGACACCCCGTGGGATCAGGACGTCGACTCTCCGGTGGCCAACTCCGACGACATCGACTATCTGCTCAAGCACGCGAACGCGATCCTGACCGAGAAGCTCACCCGCAACGACGTCATCGGCGTCTACTCCGGACTCCGACCTCTGCTTCAGCCAGTGGTCAAGGAGGGCCAGGCCTCGACGAAGGTATCGCGCGAGCACACGGTGATGGAGATCGAACCCGCACTCGCCGCGATCGCCGGCGGAAAGTTCACGACCTACCGGGTGATGGCCGAGGACGCCGTCGACTTCGTCCTCGGCGACGATGCGAAGGATCGGCGCTCACTGACCGAATCGGTCCCGCTGCTCGGCGCCCAAGGCGTCGGCGCAGTGAGACGAGGTCAGGCAGGCATCGCCGAGAAGTACGGCTGGGACGAGGACCGGGTGAAGAGACTCATCCGCCGTTACGGCACCCTGATTGAGGACATCCTCGACCTTGTCGACGAAGACCCCGAACTCGGCCGGCCGCTGCCCGGAGCACAGCGCTACCTGCGCGCAGAGGCCCACTACGCGGCGACCTCGGAAGGCGCCGTTCACCTCGGCGATATCCTCGAGCGCCGAATGCGCCTCAACTACGAGGTCAGGGACCGAGGCAAAGGCGCCGCCGAGGCGGTCGCCGCCATCGTCGCCCCGATCCTGGGGTGGGACGATGAGCGGGAGGCGAAGGAGATCGCCGACTTCAACGCTCACGCCGACGCACAGATCGCCGCCGAATCCACCCACGACGATGCGTCGGCTGCGGCACTCGTCGAGGAGACATTGAAACCGTAAATCCGCTCAGCAGTACAGACATAGGAGTTTGTGAAATATGGGTACTATCTTCCTTTATGAGATCGGCGGCACCGCCATGCTCATGCTGCTCGGCGTCGGTGTCGTCGCCAATGTGGTTCTGGGTAAGACGAAGGGCAACGGGGGAGGTTGGCTCCTCATCTCGTTCGGTTGGGGCCTGGCGGTCTTCGCCGGTGTCTTCGTCGCCTTCAAGACCGGAGCACACCTCAACCCGGCGGTGACCTTCGGCATCCTCGCCAGCGGAGCCGAAGAATACGCCCCTGGCATCGCGGTGAACTTCGGTAACACCATCGCCTACCTTGCGGCCGAGATGATCGGTGCCATGATCGGTGCGTTCCTCGCCTGGGCCGTGTACAAGAAGCACTACGACGAGGAGAAGGACGCCGGCAACATCCTCGGCACCTTCTCCACCGGACCTGAGATCCGCAGCTACGGCTGGAACTTCGTCACCGAGGTCATCGCCACATTCGTCCTCGTGTTCGTCATCCTGCTCTTCGACGGAACTCCGCACGGGCTGGGACCACTGGCAGTCGGTCTCCTCGTCGTCGCCATCGGCGCTTCCTTGGGCGGCCCGACCGGCTACGCGATCAACCCCGCCCGTGACCTCGGGCCCCGTATCGTCCACGCCCTGCTGCCGATCCCGAACAAGGGCAAGTCGGACTGGGCGTACTCGTGGGTGCCGATTGCGGGACCACTTGTCGGCGCCGTCATCGCAGGACTGCTCTCGCGGGCCTTCGTCTGACCCCATCGAACCTTCGTCTGAGTCACCAGCAATCCACAGCATCACCTCGCCATAGGAGTCAGCATGAGTCAGGAAAAGTTCATCCTCGCCATCGACCAGGGCACCACCTCGTCGCGGGCCATCGTCTTCAACCACGACGGACAGATCGTGTCCTCGGGCCAACTTGAGCACGAGCAGATCTTCCCGCGGGCCGGCTGGGTCGAACACGACCCGTTGGAGATCATCAGGAACACGAACGAGGCGATCGGTCAGGCTCTGACCCGCGCCGGCATCAACCGCCACCAGCTCGAGGGCGTGGGCATCACGAATCAGCGTGAGACCACGGTCATCTGGAACAAGAACACCGGCAAGCCCGTCTACAACGCGATCGTCTGGCAGGACACCAGAACCCAGAAGATCTGCGACGAACTCGCCGGAGACGAAGGACCCGACAAGTACAAGGATCGTGTGGGCCTGCCTCTGGCGACGTACTTCGCCGGACCGAAGGCCAAGTGGGTCTTCGACAACGTCGACGGAGTCAAGGAGTCCGCTGAAGCCGGCGAACTGCTCTTCGGCACCATGGACACCTGGGTTCTCTGGAACCTC
Organism: Brevibacterium sp. RIT 803; assembly: GCF_016892625.1. Taxonomy (GTDB): domain Bacteria; phylum Actinomycetota; class Actinomycetes; order Actinomycetales; family Brevibacteriaceae; genus Brevibacterium. The sequence goes on along the minus strand of NZ_JAFEMW010000004.1, from coordinate 148,146 downwards.
ACCGGCGGCGTCAACGGCGGAGTCCACGTCACCGACGTCACGAATGCCTCGCGCACGATGCTCATGAACGTCAAGAGCCTCGACTGGAACGAGGAGATCGCCGGCGAGATGGGCATTCCCGTCGCGATGCTCCCAGAGATCAAGTCCTGTTCGGAGGTGTACGGCTACGGCGCCAAGAACGGCCTCATCATCGACACCCCGATCTGCGGTATCCTCGGCGACCAGCAGGCGGCGACCTTCGGTCAGGCATGCTTCGAGAAGGGCCAGGCCAAGAACACCTACGGCACCGGAAACTTCATGCTCATCAACACCGGAACCGAGCCCGTGGCCAGCAAGAACGGACTGCTGACGACCGTCGCCTACAAGATCGGCGAGAACGCGGCCGTCTACGCTCTCGAAGGCTCAGTAGCCGTGACAGGTTCCCTCGTGCAGTGGCTGCGCGACAATTTCGGCATCATCTCCGAGGCCCCCGAAGTTGAGACGCTTGCGAAGAATGTCGACGACAACGGTGGCTGCTATATCGTGCCGGCCTTCTCCGGTCTCTTCGCACCCCACTGGGAGTCCGACGCACGCGGAGTGATGGTGGGACTCACACGCTTCGTCAACAAGAACCACATTGCCCGGGCAGCTCTCGAGTCGGTGGCATTCCAGTCCCGCGAGGTCCTCGATGCGATGGACCTCGATTCGGGAGTCAAACTCACCGAGCTCAAGGTCGATGGCGGCATGGTCGCCAATGAGACGCTGATGCAGTTCCAGGCCGATCTCCTCGGCGTGCCCGTCATCCGCCCCGAGGTCGTCGAGACCACGGCCCTGGGCGCGGCATATGCAGCCGGGATCGCCGTGAAGTTCTGGAACGGTGAAGAAGATGTGAAGAACAACTGGCGTGAGGACAAGCGCTGGCTGCCGTCGATGGACGAGGACACAGTCGCTCGTGCCTACCGACTGTGGAACAAGGCAGTCGAGAAGTCGAAGAACTGGGTCGACGAGGACGTCGAAGCCCTCCAAGGCTGACCTCTGGTCGAGGCCGACCCTCGCCGATATGGGGGTTGAGTCGAGATCGATCGTGACCATGCGCTCTGGCACCGCCGGGGACACCCCGTCGAGGACGTGGGTGAACTCCGTGGGGTGCCAGGGCGCATCGTCGACGCGGGCGCGTCGAACTCGAAGACCAGCCATCGCTCCGGCTTGGCGGCTTCAGGGCATATGCTTTCTGAGGGAATACGGAATCTTCGAGGACTAAACTGGGTGAGATGAGCAGGGCGAAACGGTCGAAGTCAGCACGTAAGGTCTACACCGCAAAGAATTCCGCGCGGTCCAATTCGCGACGGCACCGTGAGTACTTCGACAGCCATCAGGTCTACGACCACGAGACCCAGCACAGTTCGGACCACCAGATCCGGATCGGACTCTCCAGTTCCTCGGTGTCACCGATGACCGTTGCCGAGACCTTCTCCCAAGCAGCCGAACACGGCTACGACGGTGTCGAGATCATGGTCACCCACAATGCCGAGACCCGCGATGTCGACCTCATCAACGGCCTGGCTGAGGAGACCGGACTCAAAGTCATGTCCCTGCACGCACCGACGCTGCTCTTCCTGCCTCGCGTCCTGCACAAGGATCACTGGGAGAAGCTGCGCATCACTGCGAATCTCGCCAAGGAGGTCGGCGCCAAAACCGTGGTGCTGCACCCGCCGTTCAGGTGGCAGGGGGAGTATGCGCTGGGCTTCGTCGACGGTGTGCGGCAAGTGTCAGAGGAGACCGGAGTCGTCCTCGCCGTGGAGAACATGTACCCCTGGCGCGCAGGCGTGCGCGAGGTCCTCGTCTACTATCCCGACTGGAACCCCCTCGACGAGGACTACGATGCCCTCACCTTCGACTTCTCCCATGCCTCGACGGCCGGGATGAACGCCGTCGAGACCGTGTCAGAGATCTTCGACAAACTCCGTCACGTCCATCTCACCGACGGCTCCGGATCCCTCAAGGACGAACATCTGATCCCCGGCGCCGGCACCATGCCCGTGGCCGAAACCCTGCAGCTTCTGGCCAAGCGCAACTGGTCCGGCGACGTCGTCGTCGAAGTCAACACACGATTCGTTGCGAAGAAGTCCACTCGTGAGCAGATGCTCGCCGACTCCCTCGCCTTCGCCCGAACACACCTCGGCCTTGAGACCGAGGACCGCCATCGCAATGCCTCGAGCCACGTGCGCACCAGTGACCTGCGCACGAGCGAGAGACAGTCGAACACCTGAACACGCCACGCACACCGATTGAACCACCACAGAAAGGCAGGTCTGATTTGACCTCCATCGCCTCCATCGGCACGGGAAACATGGGCTCGGCACTGATCAAGGGAATACTGAGCGCCGACGAGAAGCTCGACGTTCGAGCGACGACCAATTCGGCCGCCTCGGCGAAGCGACTCGCTGCGGAGCTCCCGAGCGCGACCATCATCTCGGTGGACGACGATGCCGAGGCCAACCAGAAGGCCGCTGCCGGTGCGGACTTCGTCTTCCTCGGCGTCAAGCCCTGGATGATGGCCGACACGTTGCGTGAGCTCTCTCCGAGCCTGGACGCGAACACAGTCCTCGTCTCGATGGCTGCCGGTGTCGCCATGGATGACCTGGCCACGCTGGCGCCGCAGAACCCGATCGTGCGAATCATGCCCAACACCCCCAGCGCCATCGGACATGGCGTCATCGCCCTCGCCCCCTCCGCCGAGGTGGACGAGACGACTGTGGACACACTGCGGACTCTGCTGTCCGGAGCCGGACTCGTTGTGGCACTTGAAGAAGCGCAGATCCCTGCGATGACAGGAATCTCAGGCTCGGGAGTGGCCTACTTCTTCCTCCTGGCAGAGACCATGATCGCCGCCGGTGTGAAGATGGGGCTGAGCGAGGAGACGGCCACGCAGATGGTCGTGGCCACTGCCGATGGGGCAGGTCGACTTCTGAGCGAGAAGCCGGACCCGAGCGCACAGCGTCAGGCGGTGAGCAGCAAGGGCGGCACCACGCTCGCCGGACTGCAGACCTTCATCGACGCAGGGCTCTTCGATATCGCCGAGGCTGCTGCCCAGGCTGCAGGCGACCGGTCCCTCGAAATGGAGAAGGAGAACTCCGAAGCCATCAACGGCTGATGGCCAGGACCAACCCGGCAGCTCTGGTCAGCGTGGCAGTCCGAGTCAGATGCGCAGGCCGGTTCAGCGCGGCAGGCCGGATCAGGGAAGAGCCCCGGCCGACCGCGCGATGGACACAGCCTCATGCCGGGTGCCAGCTGAAAGTTTGACCATGGCCGTATTCAGGTAGGACTTCACGGTCGACTCCCGCAGTCCCAGCCCCTCGGCGATCCTGACATTCGACCATCCCAATGCCACATGGGAGAGAATGTCGGTTTCCCTGGGGGAGAGGCTGACAGTGGGTGTCGGGTTCGGGAACAGCTCCGAATTGTGGCCGGAGAGGATATCGGCCAGGCGGTTCTCCACGACTGTCAGTCGCTGACGCATCTCGTTCTCATCGACGCCTGAACGGATCGAGCGCAGTTCCGCATAGGTGCGCCGCAGAGCTTCCCTGCTCGAGGACTCGAGATCGGGATACAGGCGCTCGGGCTCGATCTGTTCCTCGGGTTGTGGGCGCTGACCGAGCCGACCCAGATCCACCGACAGCTGCCTGACCCGTTTGACCAGATCGCTCGTCTGCGGCGCCGCAGAGTTGTAGTTTGTGCGATGACCGCAGTAGATCATGCCCGTGACGTCGCCGCCGCGCAGCGTCGGGACGGCGATGAGCACCTTGATCCCTTCGCCGAGGATCTCTTCGTCGTAGTGATGAGTGATGAAGGGGTCGAGTCCGTAGTCCTTCGTCAGCTGTGGGGTGCCTTCGGTGAGCGCACGTCCACCGAGCCCGCGTCCGGTACTGACGATCAGCGAGGACAGGCGGTCCTTGCCGCCTCCGGCTACCGCCTCGACGGTGACCTCGCCCTCGTCGACCGTTCCGCCGAAGACCACATCACCGGTCCCGCTGCGGTGCAGAGAGTCGATGGCTTCGACGAAGAGTCGGCGAGTCTCGGCCTTCAGCGCCCGAGATTCTCTGGTTTTGGCATTCATGTGAACAAGCTACCAACTTTCGGTGGTATTCCCCAGCGCCGACTGACCGTTAGTTTAAAGTTGTGTGATTCAGACCACTGATGCTCGACGCACGTTTCGAATGGAGAAGCAATGACCGATCCCGAAAGTACTCGGGTCGATTTCCTCGTCGAAGAGGAGAATCCCGAATTCAAAGCACTAAAGCGCAAAAGGTTCTCGGTGGTGATACCACTGTCGATCGGATTCATGGCGTGGTACTTCCTCTACGTCATTCTGAGCACCTACGCGCACGATTTCATGTCCACGAAGGTCGTCGGTGAGATCAACCTCGGGCTGATCCTCGGACTCCTGCAGTTCGTGACGACCTTCGCGATCACGATGTTCTACGTTTCGTTCGCGAACAAGAAGCTCGATCCGCCGGCCTCGGCGATCCGTGAACGCCTCCAGCAGCAGTCGGAAGGAACCACCCCATGAGCGCAGTCGCCATAGGAGACCTCTTCGCTTCCAGTCTCGACAAAGTGTCCCAGGGCGTGACCGAGGTCGAGAACAACCCGATCCTCAACATCACGATCTTCGCCGCTTTCGTCGCGGTGACGATGTTCATCGTCCTGCGGGCCAGCAAGAACAACAAATCCGCTTCCGATTACTATGCGGGCGGCAGGTCCTTCACCGGCCCCCAGAACGGGTTCGCGATCGCGGGCGACTATCTTTCAGCAGCCTCGTTCCTCGGTATCTGCGGAGCCATCGCGGTCAACGGCTACGACGGCTTCCTGTATTCGATCGGATTCCTCGTCGCCTGGCTCGTCGCCCTGCTCATCGTGGCGGAGCTGATGCGCAACACCGGTAAGTTCACGATGGCCGACGTGCTGTCCTTCCGACTCAAGCAGCGGCCTGTGCGCATGGCCGCAGCACTGTCGACACTGGCAGTCTGCTTCTTCTACCTCCTGGCTCAGATGGCCGGTGCGGGTGGGCTGGTATCACTGCTCATGGGCATCGACGGCGAGGTCGGCCAATCGCTGGTCGTTGCCGTGGTGGGTGCTCTCATGATCATCTACGTGCTGGTCGGCGGCATGAAGGGAACCACCTGGGTCCAGATCGTCAAAGCGGTCCTGCTGATCCTCGGTACCTTCGCAATGACCATCTGGGTGCTGGCCCTCAACGGGTTCAACCTCTCGACCCTTCTCGCTTCTGCGGTCAACAACTCGGGCGTGGGTGAGGCTATCCTCGAACCGGGTCAGCAGTACGGTGAGAACCCGCTCGACTTCATTTCACTGGCACTGGCGCTGGTGCTCGGCACCGCCGGCCTGCCGCACGTTCTGATGCGCTTCTACACGGTCCCCTCTGCGAAGGAAGCCCGTCGTTCGGTCGTCTGGGCCATCTGGCTCATCGGCGGGTTCTACCTGTTCACCCTCATCCTCGGATACGGTGCGGCAGCACTCGTGGGTGCCGATGCGATTGAGAACGCACCGGGCGGAGTGAATTCGGCGGCACCGCTGCTGGCGCTCCACCTCGGCGGGCCCATCCTCATGGGGTTCATCTCGGCAGTTGCCTTCGCGACGATCCTGGCAGTGGTCGCCGGCCTCGCGATCACCGCGGCCGCGTCCTTCGCTCACGATATCTATGCGAGCGTCATCAAGAAGGGCAAGGTCGACGACCCCGATGCCGAAGTCAAGATCGCACGTCGCACGGTCATCGTGATCGGTGCCGTGGCGATCATCGGCGGCATCGGAGTGCAGGGACAGAACATCGCATTCCTCGTGGCACTCGCGTTCGCCGTCGCGGCCAGTGCGAACCTGCCGACGATCGTCTACTCGCTGTTCTGGAAGCGCTTCACCACTCGCGGCGCGGTGTGGTCGATCTACGGCGGTCTGGGATCGGCGATTCTGCTGATCGCGTTCTCGCCGGTGGTCTCCGGTTCCGAGACCGCGATGATTCCGGGGGCGGACTTCGTGCTCTTCCCATTGTCGAATCCCGGAATCATCTCGATTCCGCTCGGCTTCCTCCTCGGCTGGATCGCGTCGATCACCGACAAGACAGTCGAGAGTCCCGAGCTGGCAGCGGAGATGGACGTTCGCGCCCACACCGGGTTCGGCGCCGAGGAGGCTGTCGACCACTGAGTGTGAGACATAGTCCTCGTACGACATGATGCTGAGGGGGTGGCTGCGGCCGCCCCCTCAGGCGTTGTCACAGCGTTCCCCTGCAGGGAATCCATCCCGACGACAGACACGGGGCGAGTCGACAGACACGGGGCGAGTCGTTAGACACGGGGCGAGTCTCGATATACACGGGGCGAGTCGATATACACTGAGAGAGCCACCGCGGAGGCTTTCGCCACTTCAGGGAATATTCCCTGGTGAGAACATTTTCCTCCGGTAGATCGCGGGCGTAGCTTAATGGCAGAGCCTCGGCTTCCCAAGCCGATGACGCGGGTTCGATTCCCGTCGCCCGCTCTCGTGCACGGAGGTGGGGTCGAGTTTCCCACCCCCTTGCCGTTCCTGCGCTTCTTGCGCTGTTTCCTACGCCTGAGTCAGCGCGAATACGATGCTCGCTAGCCCAAAGTGCATAGGTGCGTCACTTGTGCTCTACCTGCGCACTTATTCCCAGCGGTTGTGTACGCGACCACCAGGCAACTACGCTTGTGCAGTTTGCTGACGGGTGAATGTGAGGGGAAGGGCGCGCCTAGGTGAAGTTCATGTTCCTCGTCGTCCCCCGTCAGCGATAGCAGACATCACGCCGATCGCTGCCGTATCCGCTGGCGACTCAGGTTCGTTTCGTTGTGGACGATGCCGTGACTCAAGTGCGTGAACCCTGTGGAGGAGAAACCTGCTTCCACAAGGTTGAGTGAGTCCATTGAAACGCGTCGCACCTGCGCCCGAGCATTGGCACATGTACAACATTGTGCGAACTCGAGAATTGAACGCCAACGGGATCCACAGCCGCAGAATCGGCAGTGCGGTCGGCTGCTGTCTGCTCAAACTTACGTTTGGCATGTATTCGATTGTTGCTCGATGCCAGAGTCCTCGTCACGGCAGAATCATGGACCTCATCACTGATGAAGCGTGGATCAAGACGGTTGGCGAACAGACGGATGCCACGGGGCGGAAGAGCTTCGCCCTTCTGGATACTATCGAGAAACTCAGGGTTGCATCTTATCCGCTGTACCGGGCCGACGATATGGTGTGCGGGGTCTCGGCGGCCTACATTCATGATCTGCCGTTGTACCGACCGCCACGCGGACTGATCCATGCGGCGAATCCGTCCCGACGATGGAAGAGCAACGATCTGTCCCGCACGACCAGATCGATACCGGAAGAGGATTCAGTTCACATCGGCAAGATGATGCTCACCTCACCCGTGAGAACGGCCCTTGATCTCATTGGGCACTTGGGGGAGCCAGAGGCGTTCGCTGCGCTGGAGAAGGTTCTGCGGAGAGCGGTGTTCGGCTCTGATATCCGTGCAGACGATGCGGCACGTTTCGGATATCCGAAGAACACCGGTCAGCTTGCGCGAACGTGTATCGATGAAGGGTTTGTTCCAGTCGTTGGACGGCTTTCGACGGGGCACCGGCGGGCAGAACGACTGCTTGCCTCCATCAGCCCGCTGTCGGAGAGCTATGCCGAAAGTCTATGCGCCTACAATCTCTCAATTCTCAAGATCTCGGGCTTCGAACAGCAGGCCGATGTCTTCGATGGCCACCGACATATCGCGCGGGTTGATTTCATGCACAGGGCTTCGAAGACGATCATCTTTGTGGACGGCGTGACGAAATACGTCGACAGCGGGTTCTCCCTGATGCGCAAGGAGTCTGCACAATACAATCGCCTTATCGCAATGGGCTACCGGATCGTCAGACTCAGTTTCGCCGAGGCAGTCGACTTGGAATCCCTCGCGACCAGACTGTACGGCCAGGCACCGTGGCTACGCGGGGCTGACTGCGTGTGAATGCGAGCATATTGACGCCGCTGCGAAGCAACCACTTGGCATAAGTGCATAGGTAGTGCACAAGTGCTCTACCTATGCACTTTCAGCAAGCTGGTGCAGTTCGCCAGACCGTGGGGCGCGGGCGCTGGCTCGCGCCTGCGCTTCGCCTGCGGCTGCGGCTTAGCTTCGCCTGCGCTTCGCCTGCGGCTGCGGCTTAGCTTCGCCTGCGGCTGCGGCTGAGGTTGGCCTTGGCGCAGTTGTCCTATGGTCGTCCGGCGAAGCGCCCCAGCAGCTCCACGTGGCCGGCGACGATGAGCAGGTCCTGCTTACCGACGCGGGTCGTGGGCTCGGCGTATGTGAAGTCGCGACCAGGGCTCTTGATGCCCACGATCGTGACTCCGTACTTGTCGCGCACGCCGGATTCGCTGAGAGTGAACCCCTGGATCTCACGAGGGGGACGCATCTTCACGACCGCGAAGTGACCTTCGTCGAATTCGATGTACTCCATCATCCGCGAACTCACCAGGTGCGCCACCCGCCGGCCAGCATCGGATTCGGGGTAGAGGACATGGTGTGCACCGATGCGGTGGAGGATCTTGCCGTGTGAGGGGGAGATGGCCTTCGCCCACACCTGACTCACGCCCAGATCGACGAGGTTGGCCGTCGTGAGCACGCTGTCCTCGATCGAGGTGCCGATGCCGACCACCGCTGTGGAGAAATCGCCGGCGCCGACTTGTCGCAGCGCATCGATGTTGGTGGCATCGGCCTCGACGACATGGGTGAGCTTTCCGCTCCAGTCCTTGACCAGCTCGGCGCTGTGTTCGATCGCCATGACCTCGCGGCCCAGTTTAGCTAGGGTGGTCGCGGTCGATGACCCGAAGCGTCCGAGTCCGATGACCAGGATTGAGGTGTTTTCGTTAGCCAACGACCGGCCTTTCTTCGGGATAGCGGTACAGGCGCACCGAGTCCTGCATGGACAGGGCTGCCGCCAGTGTAATCGTACCCAGACGGCCGATGAGCATGATCACGGACAGGCAGTACAGGCCCGCGTCATTGACTGTTGATGACACCCCGGAGCTCAGGCCCACAGTGCCGAATGCGGAGATCACCTCGAACAGCACCTTGTCCAGTGGTTCGGCGCTGATCTGCAGCATCGCCAGGGTCCCAATGAAGACGATGATCGCGCCGGTGAGGAGAACCGAGATCGAGAGCTTGATCGTCGATGAGGTCAGACGCCGACCGAAGACATGCACATCCTGCATGCCGCGGGCCTCGGTATATGCGGCCAGGACCAGCACGGCGACCGTCGTGACCTTGATTCCGCCGGCCGTCGACGATGATCCACCGCCGATGAACATCATGAGATCCATGAGCAGGTGCGAGGACTGACTCATATCCGCGATGTCCATGGTCGAGAATCCTCCCGAGCGCGGCATCACCGCCATGAAGAGGACCTCGACGAAGGTGTGTCCCGCGTTCTTGTCGCCCAGGGTGGCCGGATTCGCGGACTCGAAGATGAGAAGGAACAGCAGGCCGATGGCCAGGACTGCGGTGGTCGTCGTCAGCGTCAGCTTCGTGTGCAGGTCCCACTTGCTCGGATGATTCCACTGCATAGCGATCATGAGCACAACGGGGAACCCCAACGCGCCCACGAAGACGCCGAGCATGAGCAGCGAGAGAATCCACGGGTCCGAAGCGAAATAGGCACCACCGCCGGGGTGGATCGTGAATCCGGCGTTGTTGAATGCCGAGATCGAGTAGAACACCGAATACCAGACGGCGTCACCGATCTCCTCCCCACGCATGAGGAATCGTGGGAAGAACAGCACGGCAAGGATCGCCTCGGCGGTGAAGATGGTGATCACAACGGTCTTCAGCAGCGTGCCGACCTGGCCCAGATTGAGCGCCGAGGTTGCCTGTTGGGCGATGAGGCGCTGCCGGACACCCAGCCGACGGGAGACCGCCATGCCCAGCACAGAGGCGAGGGTGAGGATGCCCAGGCCACCCACCTGGATGCCGGCGGTGATGACCGAGACGCCGAAATCTGACCAGTAGCTCTCCGTCACGACCGGGGTCAGTCCCGTCACACAGACGGCCGAGACGGCCACGAACACCGCGTTCGCAATGTGCTCGGCCTGAGGAACTGAGCCCGGATCGCGCATGCTCGCAGGCAGCATCAGAAGGATCGCGAAGAACGCCACCACTGCGACGAAGGATCCGATCGCCAGGCGAGCCGGCGAGGCAACGGCGAGGTCGTCGACGAAGTCGCGGACCCACCGGCCAGGGCGCAGGATCCGGTCGAAGCGCTGCGGGGAATTCTTGGACACAGACTCTATGGTAGATCCCGAAGCGTGCGAATCTCCGTAGGTGAGCTGTGCCATATAGCATGGTGCTCATGGCCGATAGCGATGTATATGTCGTCTGGGACGACGCGGTGACCGGGTACAACTTCGGTCCCAGCCATCCCATGCACCCCCTCAGACTTGATCTGACTGCGAAGTTGGCCATGGACTTCGGCCTCTTCGATGCCGACAACGTTCATATCCACGGCATCGGTGGGGTCGAAGAGGACACGCTGGCGAATCTCCATGATGCGGACTTCATCGCCGCGGTGAAGAAGGTCGGCGCCGGCGCCGACCTCAGCGATGAGGAAGCGAAGAAGTACGGCATCGGCACCGAGGATGTTCCCGGATTCGACAACATGCATGCCGCCTCGGCGATGCTGTTCCAGGGCTCGGTGGACTCGGCGCGGGCGATCATCTCCGGGGACTACTCCCACGCCGTGAACTTCACCGGCGGAATGCACCATGCGATGCCCGATCACGCCAGTGGGTTCTGCGTGTACAACGACATCGCCGGGGCCATCACCGAATTCCTCAAAGCGGGATACGAACGCATCGCCTACATCGACCTCGACGCCCACCACGGGGACGGCGTTGAGAAGTTCTTCTGGGACGACCCTCGAGTGCTCACGGTCTCGATGCACGAATCGGGGAAGTTCCTCTTCCCCGGCTCCGGCTTCCCCGCCGAGATCGGCGGACTCCGCGCGGCCGCCTCGGCGGCGAACATCGCACTGCCTCCGCGCACGCTCGACGCGGAATGGCTGCGGGCCTTCGACGCGACGATCCCCGCGATCATCGGCGGATTCGAACCGCAGGTCATCATCTCCCAGCACGGCTGCGACGGACACCGCAGCGACCCGCTGACACACATGCGACTGAGCGTCGATGCGATGCGGGTGGCCACCGAATGGGTCCGCGACCTGGCCGCCGAATACACCGACGGAAAATGGCTGGCGACCGGGGGAGGGGGCTACGCGATCATCGACGTGGTGCCCCGAGCCTGGACCAATGTGCTCGCGATCTCCGCAGGGCTCGACATCGATCCAGGTGCCCGCATTCCGGGCCGCTGGGCCAACTACGCGCAGACGAAGACCGGGCGGGAAGCGCCCCTGTCGATGACCGATGGATTCGATGGCACATTCACCCGCTGGTCCAACGGGTTCGACCCCGAATCCGAACTCGACCGCGCCGTGATGGGCACCCGCAAGAACCTGTTCCCGTTCTTCGGCCTCGACGCCTATTTCGACTGAAGCCAGTCGCCTATTTCGACTGAAGTCGGCCGCCTGCTTCCACTGAGGCTTGCGTCCCCCGTGATCGCGAGACCGCCAATCCGCGGATCGTGCCAGTAGGGCTGTGGATCTGGACACAGTTTTGGGAAAGCAGAGGCCCAAGCGATAGAATTGCACGGTTAGTTCAAAGGGTGGGCACCAGATGTTCACCTCCACCGACGATCACAAGGGGTACCCGCGTGGGCTCAGTCATCAAGAAGCGCCGCAAGCGTATGTCGAAGAAGAAGCACCGTAAGCAGCTTCGCAAGACACGTCACCAGCGTCGCAACAAGAAGTAAGACCGGACACGGTCCTACGCCCCCGCTCGAATCTGAATTCGGCGGGGTTTGTTGTCGCCCGATGAGGAGTGCGCAGTGGTCACATTGACCTTCCTGACACGCGCCGACTGCCACCTGTGCGAGATCGCAAGGGATACCATCGCCGAGGCTGTGGCCGGCAGAGACGTCAGCGTGAGTGAGATCGACATCGATACCGATGATGATCTTGCCGGACAGTACGGCTGGGATGTCCCAGTGGTCCTGCTCAACGGCCGGCAGCACAGCTTCCATCGGGTCGATTCGGGCCGGCTGTCGAGAGCACTTGAGGCTCTGGGCGCATGAGATCGTTTGAAGGAGTGACGCGTTTTCGTGGGCGAGATTCTGTCCGCCAACAGCATTGAGGGTGTCGTCCGAAAGGACGTGCCCGAACGCGTCATCTCCCGACTCCCGATCTACCTGCAGACGGTTGAGACGATCGCTGCAACGGGTCAGTCAACGATCTCCTCGGAGGCGTTGGCGGCCCGCAGCGGTGTGTCGTCGTCGATTCTGCGCAAGGACCTGTCCCAGCTGGGACGCTCGGGTCGGCGCGGGGTCGGCTACTCCTGTGAGGATCTCGCCTCGACTCTGCGCACATTCCTCGGTCTCGACCGGTCGCGCACCGTTGCCATCATCGGCGCCGGTCGCCTGGGCTCAGCCCTGGCAGACTACGCAGGATTCAAACGCCGCGGACTTTCACTCACCGCAATCTTCGACACCGATGAGGCCAAGATCGGAACCGTGATCGGTACTCTGCCGGTCTCAGACCTCACCGAACTTGCCACCTGGCCCGAGGACATCGACCTCGTCGTCATGGCAGTACCCGCGTCCGCGGCACCGGCGGCGGCTCATATCGCCGCCGAGGCAGGCGTGCGCGGGATCCTGAACTTCGCACCCACCGTGCTCGACGCTCCGGATTCGATCCGAGTGCATCAAGTCGATCTGGCCAGTGAGCTGCAAGTACTCGCATACTATTCGGCGCTAGATTCGGCACCGCTCAACCCAGGTTTTGAGGAGCACAGGAATTGACTCTCTTGGTTCTCGGCATTTCCCATCAGTCGGCCCCGATCGACATGTTGGACGCCCTCGCATTCGGCACCGGTGAGGTCGGAGCACTGCGCGCCGACGCTTTGGCCGGCGACAATGTGGAGGGACTCGCGGTTCTCTCGACGTGCAACCGCCTGGAGCTCATCGCCGATGTCACCGCCTTCCACGGAGGACTTGCCGATCTCGGCAATGCCCTTGTCTCCTCCATCGACAAGGAATGGCAGGACATCGCCGGGCACTTCTACGCCCACTACGATGCTCAAGCCCTGGAGCACCTGCTCAAAGTCTCCTGCGGTCTTGATTCGATGGCGATCGGCGAAGCCCAGATCCTGGGACAGCTGCGCTCGACATTCACCGAGTCGCTGTCGGCCGGAGCACTGACCTCCGACCTCTCGCATGCACTGCAGCAGAGCCTGCGGGTGGGCAAAAGAGCGCATTCGGAGACCGGGCTCGACGAGGTCGCCCGCTCGCTCTTCAGCGCCGCACTCGAAGCCGCCCAGGCCCACATCGGATCTCTGCGGGCCGCGAATGCGCTGGTCATCGGTGCCGGAGCCATGTCGGGCCTTGTCGTTTCGAGCCTGCACAAGGAGGGCGTGGCGCAGACCACGGTGCTCAACAGGACCGTGGACAAAGCAGAGCGCCTCGTCGCCGAAGTGGGCGGACGCGCCCGCGAACTGACCTCCCGAATCCTCGCCGAGGAGATCGCCGACGCCGACCTCATCATCTCCTGCACCGGTGCCCGGGAAGTCGTGGTCACCCGTGAGGACATACAGGCCGGTCTGTCCCAGAATCCCAAAGGAGCAGCGAACAAGGCCTTCGTCGACCTCGCCCTGCCCCACGACATCGACCCCACGGTGCGCGAGTTCGAACACGTCGCGCTCTTCGGTCTCGCCGAGATCCGGACCATGCTCACCAGCTCCGCGAACCAGCGTGACGCTGCGGTCGTCGAAACCGTCGAGTCGGTGCGTGCGATCATTCAGGAGGAGCTGGCCAAGCTCGAGTCCGGTGCCAAGGAACGATCGGTCGCCCCCACAGTCACGGCGCTGCGCAGCCACGCCAAGGATGTGCTCGCCGCGGAGACGAAGCGCCTGGAGAAGAAGATCGGCGCCGATGTCGATGACAAGGCCTTCGCTGAGATCCGCAAGTCCCTGCACCGTGTGGCAGAGAAGCTGATCCACACGCCGACGGTCAAGGTCAAGGAACTGGCCGTCACCGACTCCGACGTCGACTACGCGCAGGCGCTGATGCAGCTCTTCGACCTGCCGACGAACAAGGTCGCCCACTCGATCGCGAAGCCAGAGACCAAGATCGCCACGGCCTCGAGCGCGAATCACGTTGAGGCCGACGGTGTGCGTCCCGTTGCCGACCACACCCTCGACATCGTCGAACCCGAGCACTTCTCCGGTCGCACGATCCGCTTGGGCACCCGCCGCTCGAAGCTCGCACGCTCCCAGTCCACGGCGATCGCCCACCAGCTGGCGGCACTGACCGGCTGGCGCGTCGAGATCGTCGAGGTTGTGACCGAGGGCGATGTCAACATGTCGCCCCTGACCGGATTCGGCGGCACCGGCGTCTTCGTCTCCGCCGTCCGGCAGGCACTGCATCAGGGAAAGATCGACATCGCAGTGCATTCGCTGAAGGACCTGCCCACCACCCCCGAGGTCGGCATCCAGATGGCTGCGATCCCGCCCCGGGTCGACCCTGCCGATGTCCTCATCGGCAGAGACGGTCTGAGCTTTGCGGATCTGCCCGCAGGCAGCGTCGTCGGCACCGGCTCCCCGCGCCGTGCGGTGCAGCTGCGCGCCGCGAGACCCGATATCGAGGTCCGCGGGGTCCGCGGAAACGTCGATACACGCATCGCCCACGTCCGTGACGGACGGCTCGACGCGGTCGTGCTGGCCGCGGCCGGTGTCCGCCGTATCGGCCGCTTGGCCGAGGCCACCGATTCCCTCGACTTCGATACGATGCTTCCCGCCCCCGGGCAGGGAGCCCTGGCCGTTGAGACGCGGGGAGCAGACAGCCCCTTCGCCCTCGACAACGAGGTCATGGCAGCCGATGCCGAGGTCCGCGATCAGCTCAAGCGCCTCCATGATGAGGCCACCGACCTGGCCGTGACCTGCGAGCGGGCGATCCTGTCCCGAGCGGAGGCCGGATGTTCTGCCCCCATCGGTGCGCTGGCCACAATCCAGGGATCGGACTTCGTCGTCGACGCGGTCATGGCCGATGACGACGGAAACCTCGCCCGCACTCGCCAGAGCGCCCCGCTGCCCATGACTCCGGACGTGGATCTGGACTCGGGCAGCGCGAATCAGCTGTCGATCACAGGCAAGGAGCTCGCTCGGCTCGCCGATGAACTCGGCACCGCAGCGGCAGAAGATCTGCTGGGACAGCTCGGCATTGATCCCGCTCAGTCCGCGGATCACCTCACCCCTGTCAAAGTCCAGGAGCAGGTATGACCACCGGCCAGGTTCAGCCCCGACGTCTTCTGCCCGTCTCACCCCGCGTCGTGTTCATCGGCAGCGGCCCCGGTGAGTCGGGTCTGATGACGATCCGCGGCGCCGACATCCTCGCAAACGCCGAGATCGTCGTCTACGACACCCACGTGCATTCAGAGATCGTGACCGCCTACGTGCCGCAGGCCACTGAGATCATCGAGGCTGCTCAGCTCGGTGCTACGGCCTCGACACGGGGACGCAAGCTGGCCGAACTGGCTCGCCCAGACAAGACTGTGGTGCGGCTGAGTTCCGATGACGGCATCCTGTTCACGACGACGACAGCAGAGGCCGCGGTGTGCCGCCAGGCCGACGTCGACGTCGAGATCGTGCCCGGAGTCGGACTGTCGGCGGCGACTTCCGCCTACACCGGCACCGCGCTGACGACGAACCGAGTGCGTTCGGTCCGTTTCATCGAGGCAGGCCCGCAGACCCACGTCGACGTCTCCCGGCACCGCAACACCACCCACGTGCTCACGGGCACGACAGCCGATCATGAACAGGCGATCCGCGCTCTGCTCGACGACGGCTGGGATGAGGATACGAAGGTGCTCCTGGGCTGGGGCATCTCCACAACTGATCAGGCGAGTGTGGAGACCACCTTGGGGCAGGCCTTGACGATGGCCCAGTCCGGCGGAGATCGTATGGTGGTCATCATGGGACAGGGAGTGGAATCGCGAGGTGCACTCAGCTGGTTCGAGACCAAGCCGCTCTTCGGATGGCAGGTCCTCATCCCGAGGACGAAGGAGCAGGGCACCTCCACCGCCGAGGCGCTGGGGGAACTGGGTGCTGTCGGCACCGTTGTCCCCACGATCGCCGTTCAGCCCCCGCGCACGCCGACTCAGATGGAGAAGGCGATCCGGGGCCTCGTCGACGGATCCTACGAATGGGTGGGCTTCACCTCGGTCAACGCCGTCCGCGCCGTGCGCATGTGGTTCGAGGACTTCGGTCTGGACTCCCGCTCACTCTCCGGTGTCAAGGTTGCGGCCGTCGGCGGTCGGACCGCCGCCTCACTTATCGACTGGGGCATCACCCCCGACCTCGTTCCCGACGGAGAGCACTCGGCCCGTGGCCTCGCTGCGGCCTGGCCGGACTACGTCGATGACATCGACCCCATGAACACGGTGTTGCTGCCGCGCGCCGACATCGCCACCGAGGTGCTCGTGGCCGGACTCCTGGAGAAGGGCTGGGACCCGGACGATGTCACGGCCTACCGCACCGTGCGCGCCTCTCCGCCTCCGGCTCCCATCCGAGAGGCCATCAAGGCCGGTGACTTCGACGCCTTCCTCTTCACATCCTCCTCCACGGTGCGCAACCTCGTCGGGATTGCCGGAAAGCCGGCAGCCACCTCGGTGATCTGCTGCATCGGACCTGCCACGGCGAACACCGCGGCCGAACATGGCCTGCGAGTCGACGTCCTCGCCGAGGAAGCCAACCTCACCTCCCTCATCGACGGATTGGTCGAATTCGCGATGTCCGCACGCGAAGACGACCTGGCGGCGGGAACCACCCCGACGCGCCCCAGCCAGAAACGCCGCAGAAAGAAGGCCTGACATGACTTTGGTCCCCGGAACCGTTCGGCCCCGCCGCCTGCGGACGACACCGGCCCTGCGCCGGCTCGTCTCCGAGTCGCGCCTGCACCCGGCCGATCTCATCCTGCCCATGTTCGTCAAGGAGACGCTGAGCGAACCGGCACCGCTGACCAGCATGCCCGGCGTCGTCCAGCACACCCTTGATTCCCTGCTTGAGGCGGCCAACGAGGCTGTGGACGCCGGAGTCGGCGGACTGATGCTGTTCGGAATTCCGGAGCACAAGGACAATGACGGCTCCCAGGCTGATGATCCTGAGGGCATCCTCAATCGAGCGTTGACGCTGCTGCGGGACAACCTCGGCGATACGACGGTCATCATGGCCGATCTGTGCCTCGACGAGTTCACCTCTCACGGACACTGCGGAGTCCTCGATTCCGCGGGCGGCGTCGACAACGACGCAACACTGACGCGCTATGCCTCCATGGCTGTGGCGCAGGCTCGCGCCGGAGCCCACGTGGTGGGACTGTCGGGGATGATGGACGGTCAGGTCGCGGCCTGCCGGGAGGCACTGGACCTCGAAGGCTTCACCGACGTGGTCGTGATGGCCTACTCCGCGAAATATGCTTCGGCGTTCTTCGGTCCGTTCCGTGAGGCCGTGGATTCGGAGCTCCAAGGCGACCGCAAGACCTACCAGCAGGACCCAGCGAACGGCCGCGAAGCCATGCGCGAACTCGACCTTGACCTGGCCGAAGGTGCCGACATCGTCATGGTCAAGCCCGGCATGCCCTACCTTGACGTCCTCGCCGAGGTGGCTTGTGAGTCGCCGGTGCCCGTGTGGGCCTACCAGGTGTCGGGGGAGTACGCGATGATCGAATTCGCGGCCTCCGCCGGAGCCATCGAACGCGAACGCGCCATCGAGGAATCCCTCATCGCCTTCAAGCGGGCCGGAGCCGACGCGATCCTCACCTACTGGGCTACAGAGGTCGCGCAGCGACTGACCTCGCAGACGCAGGACGGTGCACTCTGATGAGCGAACCACGATGGCTCAGCGGTCCCGATCAGAGAGCCTGGAGAAGTTATCTCACCGGGTCACAGCTGCTGACCACGCAGCTGGACAAGGAACTGCGGGAGCACCACAACATCGGCATGCCCGAATACGAGATCCTGGTCCGGCTGAGCGAACATGAGAACCGGACGATGCGCATGGCTCTGCTCGCGATGGACACGACGATGTCGCGTTCGCGTCTGACGCACAGTGTGGCTCGGATGGAGAAGAAAGGGCTCCTTAAGCGCTTCTCGATTCCCGAAGACGGACGCGGAGTCAACTGCCAGATGACCGATGCCGGCTGGGAGCTGCTCGTGACAATGGCTCCCACACATGTGGAAAGCGTCCGTGCCCACCTCGTCGACCTGCTCGAGCCAGAGGAGATGGCGACCCTGGGGCGCGTGTTCGGCAAGGTCACCGCCCACATGCGTGAGATCGGCGAGGGGCCAGTCGATTCACCACCGATCGATGCCGAACCTTCGACGTCAGCGGACTGAGCTCACCGACTCGACTAATATCTGAACCGACCACCGATCCGGCGACCTCTTCAGGAGAACCCATGAAACACGAGACTGCGAAGTCGGCCGCGCTGTTCGAGCGCGCCGAACATGTCATCCCCGGTGGAGTGAACTCACCGGTGCGGGCCTTCAAAGCCGTCGGAGGCACCCCGCGCTTCATCACCTCGGCGACCGGAGCATGGCTGCGCGACGCCGACGGCAATGACTACATCGACCTCATCGGTTCGTGGGGTCCCATGATCATGGGCCACTCCCGCCCCGAAGTGGTCGCGGCTGTGCAGGAAGCCGCCGTCAAGGGCTTCTCCTTCGGCACCCCGTCAACCGGCGAGGTCGAACTTGCCGAAGAGATCGTCGCCCGCGTCGAGCCCGTTGACCAGGTCCGGCTCGTGTCCTCGGGCACCGAGGCGACCATGAGCGCCATCCGATTGGCCCGCGGATACACGGGTCGGGCGAAGATCGTGAAATTCGCCGGGTGCTACCACGGTCACGTCGACGCGCTTCTGGCCCAGGCCGGATCCGGTCTGGCGACCTTCTCCCTGCCCGACACCCCGGGTGTGACCGGGGCACAGGCCTCGGACACGATCGTCGTCGACTACAACGACGCTGCCGCCTTGGAGACCGTCTTCGCCGAACACGGTGATGAGATCGCCTGCGTCATCACAGAAGCGAGCCCGGGCAACATGGGCGTCGTGCCTCCTCGCGACGGCTTCACCAACACCATCCGCAGCCTGACCAAAGCCCACGGTGCTCTGATGATCAGCGACGAAGTGATGACAGGCTTCCGCGTCTCGGCCGCAGGCTGGTACGGCTATGAGGCCGATTCACTCGGCTACCCGGAGGGACCCGCAGACCTGTTCACCTTCGGCAAGGTCATGGGCGGCGGCTTCCCGGCCGCGGCCTTCGGCGGACGGGCCGACGTGATGGAGCATCTGGCACCGACAGGCCCGGTCTACCAGGCGGGAACCCTGTCCGGAAACCCCGTGGCCACTGCCGCCGGCCTGACCACGCTGAAGCTGACGACCGAACTCGATGTGTACTCACACATCTCCCGCGCTGCGGACATTCTGCGGCCCGCAGTCGCCTCTGCGCTGGAGGTTGAAGGTGTGGCACACACCATTCAGTCGGCGAATTCGATGTTCTCCGTCTTCTTCACCGACCAAGAGGTCACCAACTACGACGACGCCCGGAGACAGAACGTCGAACGCTACTCCGCGTTCTTCAACGCCATGTTGGATGCGGGCATCCACATGCCGCCGAGCGCTTTCGAAGCCTGGTTCCTCTCCTACGCTCACACCGATGAGATCCTCGATCGGATCATCTCGGCACTGCCGGCCGCAGCCAAGGCGGCAGCGAGTGTACCGAACACGCAGGGGAACTGATGACGACGATCCACCTGGTCAGGCACGGGGAGGTCGACAATCCGGAGGGCATCCTCTACGGACGGCTGCCGAAATTCGGTCTGACCGAACGCGGCCATGAGATGGCCCGACGGGTCGGCGATCACTTCGCGGCAGCCTCGGCGCCCCCGGTCGAGCTCGTGTGCTCCCCGCTGCTGCGGGCGCAGCAGACGATCACGCCGCTGCGCCAGCGACTCGAGCTGCCGGTCTTCACCGATGACCGCGTGATCGAAGCCGCGAATTCTTTCGAAGGCCAGAAGGTCAACGGTCGAAGGTTGGCCGAACCGCGCAATCTGCTGCGGCTGTACAACCCGCTGACACCCTCCTGGGGTGAGCCCTACAAACAGATCGTTCTGCGGATGCACGCAGCCATGGCCAGCCTGCGCACAAAGCTCGCTAAGCACGGTCCCGAGGCCGAGGGCGTCATCGTCTCCCATCAGCTTCCGATCTGGATGACACGCTTGGCAGGTGAGGAGCGCTCGCTCGTCCACGACCCTCGGAAACGGGAGTGTGACCTGGCATCTATCACCAGTTTCACATTCGAATCGTCCACACTTGTATCCGTGAGTTACGAGAGCATCTGTGCAGATCTGCAGCCCGGGCAAGCGGTGGCCGGAGCATGAATGCCCGCCCCAATCGGTTCAACCGCACCAACCCGATGAACCGGCGCACCCTCCTGACCGGACTGGTCGCTGGCACCGCTGTGGTTCTCAGCGCATGCAGTGAGAATGACGAACTAGCTGATCAGGCCGGATCCGATCAGGGATATGTCTCCGGCTCCGGTGTCGTGTCCCAGGTGGCCAAGGATAAACGCGGTGAGCCTCTGGAACTGAACTTCGAGACACTCGACGGGAAGCCGATGTCGCTGGCCGAACTCCGGCCCACCCCGGTCGTCATCAACCTCTGGTACGCGGCCTGCCCACCGTGCCGGAAGGAAGCCCCGGCTCTGAAGTCCCTGGCCGAGGAATTCGGTGATGAGGTCCAGTTCCTCGGCGTCAATGTCCGCGACCAGGAGGCCGCAGCCAACGCCTTCGTCTCGAACTACCAGATTCCCTACGCGAACATGCTCGACACCAACGGCGACATGGTGGCTCTGCTCTCGGGGGTTCTTCCGCCGCAGGCCACACCCTCCACCGTCGTCCTCGACGCGAAGGGGCGCGTCGCAGCTCGAGTCGTCGGAGAGGTCGATGAGTCGACGCTCAAAGGACTCATCGAGGACGTGCAGGCGGAGTGAGTGGAATCGGGGCGGACTTCGCCCAGACGGTTCTCGACGGGCCGCTTCTTCTGGCCGCCGGCGCGGCCGCACTGGCCGGACTCGTCTCCTTCGCCTCACCCTGCGTGCTACCGCTGGTCCCCGGCTATGTCGGCTATGTCACCGGGTTGAGCGGATCCTCCCTCAAGGACAAAGAGACCTGGCGGGTCGTCGTCGGGATCGCACTGTTCGTTCTCGGATTCACCATCATCTTCGTCCTGCTGGGGACAGGATTCTCGGCCCTGGGCGCTCTGTTCTCACAGTGGCAGGGCCTGCTCATCCGGATCCTCGGCGTTGTCGTCATCATCGCCGGCTTCGTGTTCATGGGTGGCTTCGGCCTGCTCCAGACCGAGCACCGGATCCGGGCTCGTCCTCAGGCAGGGCTCTGGGGTGCGCCCGTGCTCGGCGCCACCTTCGCCCTCGGCTGGGCTCCGTGCGTGGGCCCGACGTTGTCGGCAGTTCTGTCGATGTCGGTGAGCTTCGGCGGCGAGGGAACGATCTGGCGCGGCGCACTGTTGGCGTTCGTCTACTGCCTGGGGCTGGGCGTTCCCTTCATTCTCCTGGCGGTGGCGATCCACAAGGGTGCAGGCCGCCTGACGTGGGTGCGCAGGCACCAGACGGCGATCGTCCGTGCCGGCGGCATCATGCTCATCGTGTTGGGCGTTCTCATGGCCTCGGGGCTGTGGAACGCGTGGATGACCTCTCTGCAGGGTCTGATCTATGATTTCGAAGTGGTGATCTAGTGGCGAAGAAGACCGCCGACAAGAAGGCTGACAACAGCAAACAGGTGGGCAGCCACAAGTCCGGTGTGACCCAGCCGCAGCTGGGGTTCATCGGCATGTGCCGGTGGGCGTGGCGTCAGCTGACGACGATGCGGGTGGCACTGATCCTCCTCCTCGTCTTGGCTTTGGCCGCGATCCCGGGTTCCCTGCTGCCGCAGCGCATTCAGGATCCGGGCCGGGTCACCACGTTCCTCGACGCCAACGGTGCGTGGGGGCAGTTCCTCGACACGATCCAGATGTTCGACGTGTACTCCTCGATCTGGTTCTCCGCGATCTACCTCCTCCTCATGATCTCGTTGATCGGCTGCGTGATCCCACGCTCGGCCCAGCATTGGAAGGCCATGCGTTCGGCCCCACCCAAGGCGCCGAGGCGGTTGGGTCGGATGCCAGGATACGAAGCCTTCACCTCGGCGACCGGATCCGCCGAATCGCGCGAAGCTGCAGACCAGGACTTCCTCGACACCGCCCAAGCCCGGCTGAAGAAGCTTGGCTACCGCACCGTGCGCCACGACGATCATGTCGCCGCCGAACGCGGCTACCTGCGCGAGACCGGCAACCTGGTCTTCCATATCGCCCTCCTCGTCGCAACGCTGACGATGGCGATCGGATCCCTGTTCGGCTATGAGGGCCAGCGGATCCTCGTCGAGGGGGAGACCTTCACGAATTCTCTGGTCGCCTACGATTCGTTCGAACCGGGCTCATATTACGACGCCAACAACCTGCCGGATTTCCGGCTCAAGCTCGACAGCTTCGAATCCACCTTCGACGATCAGGCTCCGGGCAGCCAGTTCGGCCAGCCCCGGACCTTCGATGCGAAGGTCACGGCCACAGCTGATGGCAAGAGCGAGAAGCACACGTTGCGCGTCAATGAACCCGTGCGTGTCGGTGGGACGGGCGTATACCTGACCGGAAACGGCTACGCTCCGGAGGTCACGGTCAAGGACGCCAAGGGCCAAGCCGTGCAATCCGGCCCGCAGGTGTTCATCCCCGACGGCGGAGACCCGGGATATACCTCCGAAGGCGTCATCAAGGTACCCGACGCCGCGGGAACTCAGATGGGCTTCGTCGGTGTGTTCCTGCCGACGGCAACTCAGAACGAGAACGGCGAACTGGTCTCGAGCTTCGCCGAACTGCGCAATCCCTACCTCGTGATGAGCGGGTACACCGGTGACCTCGGCCTTGACGATGGAACGCCGCAGTCGGTGTACACGATCGATGCCGAGAACATGACTGAGATGACCGATGCCACTGGCAACCCGCTGCTCATCCAACTCGCCGAGGGAGAGACCCAGAAGCTGCCCGACGGCGGATCGGTGACCTTCGACGGGGTCAAACGCTACATCGCCGTCGACATCTCCCAGGACCCGACACAGGGCCTGATGCTCGTCAGCGCGATCGCCGTGCTGCTGGGTCTTGGTCTGTCCCTGTTCATCCCACGCCGACGAATGTGGGTGCGCATCAAGGACGGCAAGGCCGAAGTTGCGGCTCTGGCCCGCGGTGAGGACCAGTTGGTCGAACGGGCTGCGAAGGACCTCGCGAAGGACCTCGCCGAGGAACCCGACGAAGATTCCGACCAACGGAAGTGAGGAACCAGACGAACTGGACTGACGATACTGACGAGCGGTAGACCGCGGATCGGAGCGTCCAGGATCGGAGCGCCAGGGTCGGATAGCCCGAGATCGGAATGCCTGAGGAGACGAATGATTCGCTTTAGGTACTACGCGGAGTAGAATTGTCGCGGGTCGGCCCGATCAGGGCTGTCCTGGCACAGCAACATCACAGCAACACCCACGACGCAATGGAAGAGCACCGCTGGTGCGGAGGATGTATGGACGTCAACACTGACCTCGCAATGTGGTCGAACCAGCTCATCATCTCGGCGATGGTCGTCTACGCCGTCGCTATGATCTTCTATGCCTTCGACTTGTTCGGTGGGCGCGAACTCAAGCAGTCCGAAGCCGGTGCGACGAGTGCCGCGAAGCCCTCGAATGTGCGACGCACGAACAGGAAGGCCACCACGGCACTCCTCGACCCGCCGCAGACGGACGTTTCGGCTGAGATCTCGGCCGGAACAGGCAAGGAGAAGCCTCGGCGCGGGGCAAGGATCGGCACCTCGCTCCTCGTCCTCGCTGCCCTTCTTCACGTGGCCGCTGTGCTCACTCGCGCGCTGTCGGTGATGCGTGTGCCGTGGGGCAACATGATGGAATACGTCCTCACAGCCACCGTGATCACCGTCATCGTCTTCCTCATCGTCAATGTGAAGAAGGACATCCGCTACCTGGGAACGATCGTGGCCGGAGGAGTGCTCCTGTGCTTGGGCCTGGCCATTACGGTTTTCTACACACCAGCCGCGAAGCTCATCCCGGCGCTCGACTCGTACTGGATCGCCATCCACGTACCCATCGCAATTCTGTCGACTTCGCTGCTCTACATCTCCGCGATCCTCGCCGTGTTCCAGATCCTGAAGAACTCACAGGAGACCAAGGACCCGAAGTGGCTGCGGTTCATGCGTCGGATGCCCGCAAGCATCGACCTGGAACGGTTCTCCTACACGATAGCCGCGGTCGGATTCATCACGTGGACGTTCACCCTCATTGCCGGCGCCATCTGGGCCGAGGTGGCTTGGAGCCGCTACTGGGGCTGGGACTCGAAGGAAATCTGGACATTCGTCGTCTGGGTCATCTACGCCGCGTACCTGCATGCCCGCGCCACACGCGGTTGGGGTCCGACAAAGGTCGCAGTGCTCAACCTCATCGGCATCGCCACGGTGATCTTCAACTTCACCGTCGTCAACATGTACTTCAACGGACTGCACTCGTACTCGGGACTCGGCTGATGTGCAGTCAGGGCCGCACAGCAGCCTGAGCCGAGCCGCAGCAAGCACTGAATTGCAGCCGGCGCCGAGTTGCAGCAAGCGCCGAGTTGCAGCAAGCGCCGAGTTGCAGCAAGCGCCGAGTTGCAGGCGGCGCCGAAGCAGATCACACCTGAGGTACGCCGTTCCAGGGCTGGTCTCCGGGCCATGCGTTCAGAGATTCCAATGAACTGCAGAGAGCCCCTCGCGCAGTCCAATGTCTGTGCACAGTCGATCAGAGTTCAACACGCTGCATGGGCGTGTGCATGAGCCTCAGAGCAAGCGCATTCAGGGACGCTGCTGAGCCTGCTGAGTGCGAGGCAACCGGCTCAACGTGAGCCAACGGGGTCCGCTGAGTCTCAGTCCGCGGCCTGCTCAGCCTCAGTCCGGGGCCGGCTCAGCGTCAGTCAGACGAGAGAGAGTGCAGACCCGCGCTCAGTTCGAGTGGCCGCGTCCGTCTCCGGTGGATCCGCCCGAACCGTGTTCGTCGGTGTCGGCGGATTGCGTGTCGGAATCGGCAGAGGCATCGTCGCCGACGTCATCTGCCGCGCCGGGGGTCTTGTCCTCGGGCTTCTGCGCCTCGGGAGCGTGCTTTCCCAACTTGACGTCGCGATCGACTTTGCGCAGATAGTCATCGTCATCGTCCGGGGCGCTGGGGCCCCGCTGACGAGGCGCTGCTGAGGGCTTGTCCTCAGTACCGCGGCCGAAGACGTACCAGAGGACGAAGCCGATCACGGGGATCAGCACAATGATGATCGCCCACACGGGTTTGGGCAGGACTCGGATCAGACCACGATCGCGCAGAAGGCAATCGAAGAGTCCGTACAGTGTGACCGCTGCCGCCAGGACGATCGCGGCAATGAGTAATCGAGCCATACACCCAGGATAGTCCACTAACCTGAACACCCGCCCACACGGCCAGTGATGAATCACTGATGTGGACGGACTAAAATAGGTGCAATGCGCAACTTCTGGATCTATACATTGGCTCGTCTGGGCATCATCGTCGCCGTTGGGCTGATTCTGCAGCCATTCCTCGGGTTCAACCTCGTGATGGCGATGGCTGCAATCGTCATCGGAGCTATCCTCAGCTACCTCTTTTTGGGTGGCATGCGCGCAAAAGTGGCCGAGGATATCGAGAAGCGCGTTGCGAAGCGGGAAACAGCGTCTCAGCGCAAGAACGTCGACGAGGATGCGGAAGACCGTATCGTCGACGAAGGAAACTGAGTCAGACTACAGCGCCAGGCCTGGTCTACAGCGCCAGGCCCAGGCCCATCAGGGCGGAGAAGGCCAGAGCGGTCAGCCCCGTCGATTTGATCGGTGGGATGAGCCCGGGGCCCGTGGTTCCACGCAGCACCGTCTTCAACGGGTTGAGGGCGGGCACCAGCGCGAGGATGGCAAGTGCTACGGCCGGATGACCGTCGAGGATTGCCAGGATCAGCAGTGCGAAGGGCACGAGCACGAGGCCGGCAAATGCGATCCGGGAGCGGTTGTCGCCGAGGCGAACAGCCAGGGTGATCTTGTCGGCTTCGATGTCGGTGGGGATGTCGCGCAGGTTGTTGACCATGAGCACCGCCGAGGCGAGCGAACCGATGGCAATCGCACCGGCCCAGCCGCTGAGGCTGAGTCCGCCGACCTGCATCCACATCGTGCCCAGCGTGGCCACCAGGCCGAAGAAGACGAAGACGAACACCTCGCCCAGCCCCATGTACCCGTAGGGCTTCTTGCCGCCCGTGTAGAACCAGGCGGCTGCCACGGCGGCGGCGCCGACGATGAGGAACCACCACGCCTGTGAGATGAGGACGAGCACGATTCCGGCGACCCCGGCGATGCCGAAGAACAGGAAAGCCGCACGCTTGACCGCGCTCGGCTCGGCGAGGCCCGTCGCCGTGAGACGCACGGGACCGACGCGGACATCGTCGGTGCCGCGGACGCCGTCGGAATAGTCGTTGGCGAAGTTCGACCCGATCTGCAAGCAGAGGGAGACGAGGAGGGCGAGCACCGCTCGGAGGAAGATCTGCGGCAGCGAATGGTCATGGCCGTTGCGCGTGTAGTCGCCGATGATGAAGGAGGTGAAGCCGCCGACGGAGCCGATTGCCGCGCCCGTGCCGATGAGAACAGGGGCAAGAGCCAGCGGCAATGTTCGTAGTCGGGCTCCGGAGATCCACTGCGCGGCAGTTGCCATTGGGCGGGATACCTTCCTCATAAGAATTCGAACCGTCTCATATTACCGATAGTTCACTTGTTAGGGTATTCGGGCGGTGGAGCTCTGTGATTCTTCGTCTCAGCCAGCTCGGCGGCAAGCCGGGCCGCAGCCTGTCGGTCGGGTTTGCCGATCGACCGGTTGGGGATCTCAGCGACGGGAAAGACCAGCCGAGGCAGCAGCTGCCCGTGCATTCCATGGTCGAGTCCGCCCAGGCTGCGCGCGAACTCACGCGGTGATCCCATGGACCCGGCCACGGGGTCGGGCACCTGATCATCGATGCGGACGAGGGCGACGAGCAGTTTGCCCCACTCCTCATCGGGCACCCAGGTCACGAGCACCTCGGCGATCCCATAGTGCTGCCAGGTGGGCAGCAGTCCGGTCTCAAGGGCATGAGGCGAGACGTTCGTGCCCCCGGAGACGATGATGTCATCGGCGCGGCCGAGCACCGTGAGCACCCCTTCGTCGAGTCGACCCAGATCGCTCGTGTGAATGGTCCGTGTGCCGTCATCGTCGGTGGTCAGGCCCGGGGTGTCGGCGGGGCCGATGCGGCCCTCCGCAGTGATCTCGACGTAGGAATCGGCCACGACGCGACCGCGCAGGTCGATCGTCGAGGACTCGGTGATCGTGATCTCGACACCATCGAAGGGAACGCCGTTGTACACGCACCCACCTGCG
Source organism: Brevibacterium sp. RIT 803 (assembly GCF_016892625.1). Classification (GTDB taxonomy): domain Bacteria; phylum Actinomycetota; class Actinomycetes; order Actinomycetales; family Brevibacteriaceae; genus Brevibacterium. The sequence goes on along the minus strand of NZ_JAFEMW010000004.1, from coordinate 120,429 downwards.
GTCTCGCTCATCCCGTAGGTGCGCACGATGTGCAGGCCCCGTGCATCGGCGCGTTCGAGCAGGGCCGGCGATATCGCGGAGCCGCCGAGGAGGATGGCGACGAACTTCTCTGCAGCGAAAGTGGCCCGCTCATCGGCAAGGATCCGGTGCAGCTGAGTGGGCACCAGTGAAGTGTAGGTCGGCCGATCGCCGGATCGTGCGAACAGCCGCTGCGCCTCCTCGGCGAAGGAACCTGCGGTGAATGTCGCCGAGGTGGTCCTGATCGGTTCCCGTCCTGCGAGCCGGGCGCGCAGCTCCACCTGGAACCCGGCAATGTGGTTGATGGGCAGGCTCAGGTGCCAGTCGCCGGGTCCGGACAGGGATCGTTCGGTGGCCCGTGCCGAGGTGGTCAGCGCCTCGGCGGACAGAGCGACGGCCTTGGCCGTGCCCGTCGAACCAGAGGTGAAGAGCACCAGCGCCGGCGCCCGGCCAGCACCCGTCCACTGACTGGGAGCCACCTCGGTGATGGCAGCTTCACGCGTACGGGGCAGGATGAGGATCGAGCGGCCGTCCAAGGCTCGATCGATTGCACCGGGCAGATCCGCAACGGGCTGTGCGTTCATGTGGCGGGGACGCTCAGTAGTACCAGGGGTAGGGGGACCAGTCGGGGTCGCGTTTGTCCAGGAAGGAGTCACGACCTTCGACCGCCTCGTCGGTCATGTAGCCCAGACGGGTAGCCTCACCTGCGAAGACCTGCTGGCCCATGAGACCGTCATCAACGAGGTTGAATGCGAATTTCAGCATCCGCTGGGCGTTGGGGGACTTGCCGAGGATCTCCTTGGCCATGGTCAGGGCTGCGGTCTCAAGATCTTCGTGGTCGACGACCTCGTTGACGGCGCCCATGTCAGCCATGTCCTGGGCCGAGTAGGTACGGCCGAGGAAGAAGATCTCGCGCGCCTTCTTCTGTCCGACCATCTTCGCCAGATAGGCAGAGCCGTAGCCGGCGTCATAGGAGCCGACATCGGCATCAGTCTGTTTGAACTTCGCATGCTGGCGCGAGGCAATCGTCATGTCGCAGACGACATGGAGGCTGTGGCCTCCGCCTGCAGCCCAACCCGGGACGACGGCGATGACGACCTTGGGCATGGTGCGGATGAGTCGTTGGACCTCGAGGATGTGGAGGCGGCCGGCACGAGCCGGGTCCACGGACTCGCGAGTCTCCCCGGAGGCGTACTGGTAGCCCGAACGGCCGCGGATGCGCTGGTCGCCGCCGGAGCAGAAGGCCCAGCCGCCGTCGCGTGAGCTGGGGCCATTGCCAGTGAGCAGGACCGCGCCGACGTCCGAGGTCTGGCGGGCGTGGTCGAGGGCTCGATAGAGCTCGTCGACGGTGTGGGGGCGGAAGGCATTGCGGATATCGGGACGGTCGAAGGCGATGCGCACGCAGCCAAGGTCAGTGCCGTCGGGTTTGACCGCGCGGTGATAGGTGATGTCGGTGAAGTCGAATCCGGAGACTTCACGCCACTGGGAGGGGTCAAAGATTTCAGAAACCGTCATGGCCTCAACCTTATCGCCTGTCACCGGACCGATATGGTTGCTCCATGGCTGATACGGAGCAGATCCCCGAGTCGATCGTTGAACTCGTGCCGAATTTCCAGGTTCTCAGACTCCCCATGGTCACCCGGTTCCGGGGGATAACCGAGCGTGAGATCCTTCTCTTCGAAGGCCCCGATGGGTGGGCGGAGTTCTCCCCTTTCACCGAATACGATGCAGCCGAATCCTCACGCTGGCTGCGAGCCGCTCTCGAATTCGCGGGACTGCTGCCGGGAGCCGCCGAGACTGGATCCAGTGCCGTCGGTCAGTCGATTGACACCTCCGCTCAGTCAGCTGCCGCCGTCCGATCCGTAGCCGTCAACGCGACCCTGCCCGCATGCGCAACCTCCGAAGTCGAGTCGATCCTGGCCCGCTACGGACCCGTCAGCACAGTCAAGGCGAAGGTGGCCGAACATGGCATCGACTCACTGCCCGGTGACGTGGAGCGGCTGCGAGAGTTTCGGCGCCTGTTTCCCTCAACGGCGCTGAGACTCGATGCGAATGCCGGCTATACGCTGCCCGAGGCGCTCAGAGCCTGCACCGAGTTCGCGGAATTCGACCTCCAGTACTTCGAGCAGCCCGTCGCGGCCGTTGAAGACATGGCGCGGCTGCGCGAGAAGCTCGATGGACTGCCTGTCATCCTGGCCGCTGATGAGTCGATTCGCAAGGCCGAGGATCCCCTACGAGTGGCAGAGCTGGGAGCCGCCGAGGTTGTCATCGTCAAGGTCCAGCCGCTGGGTGGGATCGCTGCCGCACGATCGATCATCGAAGCCTGCGGTCTGCCGGCTGTTGTGTCATCGGCATTGGAGTCATCAGTCGGATTGGCCGCTGGTGCCCAGCTGGCGGTTACGCTGCCGCGCACGCCTATGAGCCGGGAAATCCTCGGTGAGCATCCGGCCTGCGGTCTGGGTACTGGGAGGCTCTTCGTCGAGGATGTGGTGAGCGCGGATCTCAGCCTGAGACCTGTCGACGGTCAGATCCCGGTGACGCGAATCGTCCCGGACCCACAGCGCCTGGAGCGGCTGGCGGTGGATCCGGGACGATTCGACTGGTGGTCGACGCGACTGCAGGAGTGCTGGAGCGCTCTGCGGCCGTCGCTGCTCAGTTCGCGTTCTTGAGACCGCTCAGTTCGCGTTCTTGACGGCGTCGACGAACGTCTTCGCGGTTTTGGGAACCGCTTCCTCATCCCCGGTGTCGGCGATGTTGGCGGCGGTGACGATGTTGTTGCCGACGCGGCTGGTGACGGTGTCGGTGTCGAGGACGGTCTGACCGCCGGCACCGATCTTGGCGCGGACTCCCACGCTCTCGTCAGCGCCTTCGACGGTGGCATCGAAGGACTCGTAGGACATCGTCATCTCGATGCCCTGTGACTTGATGGTCACATCGCTGCACTTCTCGGCGACCTTGGTCGAGTTCTTCAACTGTGAACCGGCGGCATCTTCGTCGGCCAGGCTCATGAGCGCGACGCTCATAGTGTTGTCCGCTGAGGTTCCAGCGAGTGTGGTGCCGTTGCTCGCCTGAGTGGCGTTGAGAGCAGACATTGCGAGGTCCTTGCACTCAGCAGGTTCGTATTCGGCGCTTTCGAGGGCCTTGAGCGCTTCGCTGCCGGAGGCCGCCCCGATATCGACGGACTTGAACGACTGACCATCGACATCTGTGGATTCGATGATCTTCTTGAGCTGATTCTCGTCGAGCTGCTGTACTTCGGGAGACTCTTCTGCGGCGGGCTGTGCGGCGCCGGCTGCTTCTTCGGCCTGACTGTCCTGGGAGCCAGTTCCCGAACAGCCTGTCAGTGCCAGTCCGGCGATGAGAGCGATGGCTGGGAGTACGCGTTTCATGGGTGACCTCTCGAAGTCAAGGTTCAATCAGATGGAGGAAAGCCGGTCACGATGTTGTGACCGTTATAACCATAGACAGTAGGGGTCTGAGATCCGGCATCGACATGTGCCGATTCCGACACATCTGTTGTTTCTGCTGTGTCTTCGGCTGACCTTGCGGCTCGCAGCCCGACGTCTGCTGGGGCAGTTCGTGGCGCGGCGTCTGATTCGACGGTTCGTGCTGGTGCCGACGATTCATCCGGCGTCGACGCGATGCGCACCGTGGTGACCTCGGACTGACCCACCGTCGTGAAGTGCTGAGTGCGCTTGCCCGGAATGATCGGGTCGTGCATGGCTGCAGCCAAGCGCCCCGTGAATGTCAGGCGCCCCTTCTTATCGGCGCGCTGCGGATAGTCGTTCGAGCCCGTCGGCCCGGTGACGGAGATGTCGTATCGGCGACCGGGTTCGTAAAGGCCCGGGGTGCGTACTCGGAAGCTTCCGGTTCCGGTCAGGGAGAAGCCAGCCGTGCTGACGGAGCCGAAGCACACGATCTGGGCTCTGCGCCGCGAGATCTCGACCCGCCATCCGTGGATGTCGAAGAGGGCATGCCCGGTGAGATAGGAGAATTCGCCACCGTCCGCGACGCGGGGGCTGCCTCGGCGGTCATCGACGCCGCCACTTCGGCGCTCGATGCTGCGGTGATCGGAGCTGGCATAGTCACGCTGACGTCTCAGAGTCTTCAGCCAAGCGCCCAGCTCTCGTTCCCAACTGTTCCAGTTGTGCAGGCCTGTCGTGCGGGGGAACCACGAATGGCGGATGCCCAGCGAGTTCAATCGCGCAGAGAAGCGCTCGCCCTGCTGGTTGACCATCGATTCGAGGAGGTCACGGTCTTTGGACTCTTCGAGACTTCCGGACCCTGCACTGAGCCACAGGTTCAGCCCGTGCAGGTTCTCCGCGAGGCCGTAAGGGGAGTTGGCGATCCATTCGCTGCGGTCGGTGACGGGATCGCCGAACAGCGTCATCGACTTCGCACCCTCCCGCATGGCGATGATGTCGAAGGCAGGGATCGCAGACAGAGGGTCGAGTGGGGAGGAGAAGGCTGCTGCCCAGCTGTAGCGGTCCGGGTGCCAAGCTGCATATTTCATCGCCCCGTATCCGCCCATCGACAGACCCGCGAGGAGTTGGTTCTCCGGTGCGAAGTCCACGGAGAAGGTCTTGCGCAGGAAGTCCGGGATCTCCTTGGTGTGGAAGGTCGGCCAGTCGTGGACCTCGCTGCGAACTGCCACACGAGAGTAGGTGCCGGCTCCCGCATCGGGCATGACGACCAGGTAGGGCGAGTCGACTGTGAGCTCCTCGGCGGACCCGAAGTCCGTCCATGACCGGAAGTCGTCCCCTCCGCCGTGATAGAGGTGGATGACCGGGCTGACCTCCTGCGGGATTCCCGGCAGCAGGACGCGTACTCCGACGGTTCGACCGAGCGCGGGGGAGTAGATAAAGAACTCTCGCAGTCGATTCGAGAGTTTGCGTTTGTCGCGGATATGCCATTTCCTCGCGTCCTTGCCGCGAGGTTCAGGGCCGAGAAATGAGCTGTTCTGGTCGAGGGTGGGGAAGCGTCCTCTGTGAGAGCGCGCGGCGGTCAGCGAACGGATTGCACGCGCTCCAACCGCGAAGAGAATCGATCGGCGCATGGGTCAACCATAGGGAGTCAATGTGAACCGCAGGTGGGTTAGTGGTTGAATATCAGGTGATGTTGAATTCGAGCGCAGTGGCGCAGCAGATTGCCCGTGGGTTGGCTTCGTCGGGAGTCACCGAGGTCGTCATCGCACCCGGGTCCCGTTCCGCACCATTGATCTACGCGCTCGCCCCTCTGGCCGAGGCGGGGGTGATCCGCACGCACGTGCGCATCGATGAGCGTGATGCCGGGTTCCTCGCGCTTGGCCTGGCACGGGGACTGCGCAGTAAGCAGGCTGGTGCTGGTGCTGGTGCTGGTGCTGGTGCTGGTGCCGGTGGCGGTGGCGGTGGAGGCACCGCGGGCGCTGGGGGTGCTGCTGGCGCCGTGGCGCTGGTGACGACATCGGGTTCGGCTGTTGCCAATCTGCATCCTGCGGTGCTCGAGGCCTCCTACGGTCACCTTCCGCTCGTGGCGATCACGGCAGATCGGCCTGCTCGGATGCGTGGGACTGGTGCAAATCAGACGATCGACGACCAGTCGCAGGTGCTCAGCGATGTGCGCGCTCGAGTCGATGTGCCTGCCGGAAGTGCTGATGTGCAACATCTGCTCGCCGAGGTGGTTGAGCTCTCGCTGGGCACGGACACTGGTCAAGCTGGCCCCATCCAATTCAACGTGCAATTCGATGTGCCGCTCGTGCCGACTGTGGCGGAGCTCGCCGATTGGAAAGCCACGGTGCAGACGCTGGCAGCGGGGACAATGGAAACAGGCGCGGATGCTGCGCGCCGCGCCGCGAGTGCATTGAGGAGCACCACGGTCCGAATACTTCCTGGCACGGTCATCGTGGCCGGTGATGCCGGCGGCCACTCTGCCCAGGCTCTGAAATCCTTGGCTGAGGCTTACGCAATCCCAGTCCTGGCTGAGCCCTCGAGCCCTCTCACCCCTGCTCTGCGGAACTCAACTGCTGCGGTCCCGGCGCATGCCCGTGTGCTCAGCGAACGTGAGGACCTGCGATCAGCGATCCGCACGGCCATCGTGCACGGGAAGCCGACTCTGACCAGACCTGTCGCCGCGCTCCTTGCCGATTCCGAGGTGTTGGTTCAGCGGTTGCCCGATGACGTCGATGCGGTGTCGCTAGCCGTGTCGCTCTCGGAGACGGAAGTCATCGACACCAGCAACAGCACCCGCCACGGAGATCGCGTCGGCGCCGAGGACAGCGCCAGCGATACATTCTCGCGCGTCAGCGAGGACACAACGTGGCGCGACGAGTGGGTGAACGCCGGCGAAGCGATCATTGCCGCATCTCGGCGTGAGCGCGAGATTGCGGCCGTGTCGACGCCGACGACCGCCCGTGCGATCACCGAGCATCTGGCCGGCCGCGCAATCAACCTCTTTGCGGCGAGTTCAAATACGATCCGCTATCTCAGTGAGGCCACTGATGTGCGAGCGCAAATCCACGCGTCACGCGGCTTGGCTGGCATCGACGGCCTGATTTCGACTGCCACCGGGCTCTCCCTTGCACTCGATGAACAGGTCGTTCTGGTCATCGGTGACGTCGCAATGCTCCACGACGTGGGCGGCCTGCTCACGCCGAGCGCTGAAGAGGCCGGGAACGTGCTCATCGTCGTCCTCAACGACGATGGGGGTGCGATCTTCTCCGGCCTCGAACACTCGCAGGAGCACGTGGCGCCGTATCTCGAAAGATATTTCACGGTTCCTCACGGTCGGGACTTCAGCGGTCTCGCGACTGCCTATGGATGTGAATATTCGTCGGTGCGACCTCAGGACGAGTCAAGCTTGCTCAACGACTTCATCGCAGAGTTTGAGAAGACAGTCTGCGGTGGAGAGGACCGCGAAGCAGCGGACAGCCCACAAACGAGGACCCCACAAACGAAGACGCACGGCCGCCGGATCATCGAAGTGGATCTGACCTGATCAAACTGACTTGAGCAATCCACCTGAGCAATCGGACCTGAGCAATCGGACCTGAGCAATCGGACCTGAGCAGAAGGACAGGACCGAAGGACAGAGCAGCGGGACTGACTCGAGGACCGTTCAGTGGAAAGAGCTTCTGCCATCGCGACCGCTGGCGGCTCTGCTGCCGCGGCGGCTAGTCAGCCAGTGTCCCTCAGCATCAGCTTCTCGAAGAATTCTTCTACCGGACTCAATCGAGGGAAGTCGACCACGTCTTCGTTCGCTTCCGACGTGGATTTGCTGCTGGGGTGACTACTGGCTGCGCCGGAACTGCTGCAGCCGCCTGCTTCATCAGTGTCTTTGACGTAGTCAAGTGCTCCGGAATCATCAGAGTCTGTGGGTTCATCAGTGTCTGTGGGTCCATCAGTGTCTCCCGAAGCGGTGTACTTTCTCGGCGGTGGGTGACTGAACTTGGTGACGAACGGGGGAGTGGTCGACTCGTACTCTTCACCTGTGGGGGTGGAGACGGTGAGGTCGACGGCAGTCGCCTCGTGCTTCCACCCAGGGTGCTCCTTGGCATAGTTGCAGGCCGCGCACAGGCCGGAGGCGTTGGACCACTGGGTCTCTCCGCCTTCGGCTACAGGATTCGCATGATCTGCATGCTTGATCGGGGCGTCACACCATGCGGTCCGACACACGTCGTCGCGGAAGATCACCATGCGTCGCAGCAGGCCGCCGAATGTTCGCCTGCGCGAGTCCATACCGACCAGCTGCCCTGTGTCCGGCGAAATGAATATGCGGCGGATGAAGGACCGGGCCCGATTTGCCGCAAGGAAGTTCCGTGCTGTCTTTGCCGGCAAAGGCCCATAGCTCGGAATCCACGCAGGAACCTGACCGTCAGAGAACAGACTTTCGGCCTCCATCACGATATGGACCTCAGTGGGCACGTCACCGACAGTGTCCTGTCCCGTGAGCCGTTCGACGAAGATATCGGCCATCAGCTGATTGCGGCCGCGGTCGAAGTCCTGGCCGTTGAGCTTGTGCTCGGAGGCAGCAGCGTCCAGACTTTCATACGCAGCAACGGCCTGCTGCAGAGGCAGTGTGGCGCTGAGCATCGCCATGCCGTTGTTCAGCGCGCTGAAGGACACATGGCGATTGGCACTCGCTGCTTCGGCCCTTTCGTGCGCATGATCGGAGGACACGTTGGCCGCCAGGGAGCGGGCTTCGGTCCGTAGCCGGCGGCTGCCGGCAACGGAGGCACGGTCTTTGAGCTCTTCGTCGACGAAGAGACGCTCGTCGGGAGTGAGCCAGGCCGTCTCATCGGCGATGATGCGAGCTTTGGCTTCGGAGATGGAGCCGTCGGCCAGTGCCTCGTAGGTGCGAGGCAGGCCGTTGACAACGGCCTTGGACGTTGAGAGAAACTTGCGCCCCGTCGCGGGTGAGACCCGTTTGGCCAATGCGATCTCGTTGCCTGCGTACTTCCCCTGTTCGCGTTTGGGCACGTCGTTGGCAGCATCTTCGCGCTGCCGGTGCCTATGGAAGGCGACGGCTTCACGGGCCTGAGCGGCGGCGGCCGCGGACGTGAGCTCCTCCAGGGCACGGATGCGAGTCTGGGCCTCCCACGCATCGTCTGCAGGTACGAGGTCACGCAGAGTCTTGCACCACCGATCAATATCGGTGGTGATGCCCGGAAGTCGGGCCCACGATCCGGGGCCCCGGTAATCGGGGTGGTCCGGGTCATCCGCGGGATGCGTGAACATGTGAAGAGACTATGCCGAGCCACTGACACAGGAACTGACACGAGCCGTGCAAACCCTGACAACATGTCAAGGCCACGAGGCTCAGCCAAGACTGCGGCGCTCAGCCAAGACTGCGAGGCTCAGCCAAGACTGCGACGCTCAGGTCCTATTCCAACCCCAGCGCACGGCGCATCGGAGCGAATTTAGCTTCGGTCTCGGCCACCTCGGCCAGGGGATCCGAATCGGGCATGATGCCGGCGCCGGCGAACAGGCGGATCCGATTACGGTCCTCGAGCTGTCCGCAGCGGAGGGCGATTCCGAACTGACCGTTGCCTTGGTCATCCATCCACCCCACGGGGCCCGAATACCGGCCGCGATCGAGCGGTTCCAACTCATCCACGTGGGCAACCGCGCTGGCCTGCGGGTACCCGCCGACGGCCGCGGTCGGATGCACAGCGGCCGCGATGTCGAGAGCGTTGAGACACGAGTCCTCCGGCAGGCGTGCCGAAGCATCCGATGCCGAGTGGATGACGTTGGCCAAGGGCAGCAGGTGCGGCCGCTCGTCGACGGTGACATCATCAGCGACGAGTCCGAGGCTGCGTTGGAGCGAGGCGATCGCGAAGGCATGTTCGGTGCTGTCCTTGTGAGCGCTCAACAGCTTTCTGGCAGCGGGCAGCTCGGCCGTCGGGTCGTTCTCCACCCGATACGTGCCCGCGAGCACACGCGAGGTCACCCGGTTGTTCTCGACGCCGATGAGCAGCTCCGGCGTGGAACCGATCAGGCCGGCGACATCGAACGTCCAACAGCTGGGGTAGCTGCGATTGAGTGCACCAAGCACGGACCGGACGTCGATGTCATCGTCGGTGGTGACAAGCTCATCACGGGCCAGCACGATCTTGCGCAGCGTGGAATCGTCGGCGAAGGCGTCCACCTCGGCGGAGTCTCCGACGGGCGTGAGCATGTGCGAGACCTTCGCGACCAGGTCCGCCCAGGAAGCGCTGTCGAGGTCACCGGGGGAGGCCGTCGCCGAGGTGACGCGGCGCAGCGGTTCGGACTTCAGCACGGGCGGCGCGGGAGTGCTGCCCTCGGCGATGATCGACGTCATCCACACGCGACCGCCTCGGCGTCCGAGCACGAATTCGGGGACGTGGATGAGGGAATCGACCTCCGATTCGCCCGAGTAGGCGACGGTGGCGAAGCACATCAGCCCAGAGCCGAGCAGGTCGACCTCGTCCTCGATGGTCGCGGCGCCGGTGATGGCCTTCCATGCCTCGGAGAGCTCGGTGAAACGATCGCGGCCGCGGGCACGGATGCGCAGCGTGCGGCCGAAGCCGATGAGGCCAGATGTGTCGCGGACCCAGCAGGAGAACGCCGAGGTGGGCAGGAGCTCCAGAGTCTGTTCGACGGTCGTGGGCAGTCCGGATTCGAAGGGGAATCCTGGTCCAGGTTCGACGTCGTCGACGAAGCGAGATCGCACGTGCAGGCGCGGGGGCGCGGTGCGGATGTCAGAGGTATCGAAGGTCGTAGTCATTTCAGGCCCACTCTAGTCGAGGATTTCGGCACGACGATGATGACTGTGGCCAGTTCCACACCGTGAGGCGCATGGAAACGGGACCGCGAATTCGCCCCCCGGCATCAGGTGTTGAGAGAATGGTGCCATGAACCGCGCTCAGCTGGACAAGCAGCCCGATGACGTCGCATCGATGTTCGATGACGTCGCCTCCCGTTACGACCTCACCAACGATGTGCTCACCTTCGGTCTGGCACGCACCTGGCGCCGGACGGTTGCGCACTCCGTGGCTGCCGGACCCGGCGAACGGGTCCTCGACCTCGCAGCCGGCACAGGAACGTCGTCGATGACGTTCACCCATCACGGCGCCGAGGTGGTCGCCGGTGACATCTCGCAGGGCATGCTCACCGAGGGGCGCCGTCGCCACCCGAAGATCGACTTCATCTACGCCGATGCGATGGACCTGCCGTTCTCCGACGCCAGCTTCGACGTCGTCACCATCTCCTTCGGCATCCGCAACGTCAACGACGTCGACACCGCATTGGCAGAGATGCTGCGCGTGCTCAAACCCGGTGGCCGAATCATCATCTGCGAATTCTCGACACCGACGTTCGACCCCTTCAGCCTCGTCTACAAGGAATACCTGATGCGGGCGCTGCCCGCCGTGGCGAAGGCCGTGTCCTCGAACCCCGAGGCCTACGTCTACCTGGCCGAATCGATCCGTGCCTGGCCTGACCAGGACGAATTCGCGCAGCAGATCCTCGGTGCCGGCTTCGACCAGGTTAAGCACCGCAACCTCACAGGCGGAATCGTCGCCGTCCACCACGCACTCAAGCCGGGCGCCGAACGCTGACTATGAACAACTTCGAGGCCGAGGTCATCGTCGTCGGGGCCGGCCCTGCCGGATCGGCCATCGGCACCTACCTGGCGCAGGCCGGCCATGAGGTCATCATCCTGGAGAAGTCCGGGTTCCCACGGGACAAGATCTGCGGCGATGCTCTGACCCCGCGTGCGGTCAAAGAGGTCGGGTTCCTCGGGATGGAGACCCCCGAATCCGAGGGATGGCACAAGAACAGAGGCCTGCGTCTCATCGGTGGCGGGCACCGGTTGGAGATTGACTGGCCCGAGATCGACGGCACCCCGAACTATGGTCTGACGAAGCCGCGGATGGGCATGGACGAGGCCTTCGCCCGCCACGCCCAACGCAGCGGTGCCCGCCTGTTCGAGCAGGTCAAAGCCATGTCCCCGGACATCGGCGAGGATGGTTGGATCAAAGGCATCCACGCCTCCGGAACCGACCACCGCGGCCGTCGGGTCGGACCTGAGGCTCACTTCAGCGCCCCGATCGTGATCGCCGCGGACGGCGTCTCCTCACGTCTGGCAGTGGCCATGGGCCTGGAGAAGCGCGACGACCGCCCGATGGGGGTGGCCGTGCGCGCCTACCATTCCTCGCCGAGGCACGCCGACGCCTACATCGAGAGCTGGGTCGAGATGCGCTCGAGCAATTCGGCCGGCGAATCCGAGGTTCTGCCCGGGTACGGCTGGCTCTTCCCGCTGGGTGACGGCACGATCAACATCGGTGCCGGTCTGCTTGACTCCTCACCTCAGTTCGGTTCCGTGGACTTCCGGGCGATGATGGGACAGTGGATTGCGGATATGGGACACGAATGGGGCATCGACGAATCCACTTCGTTGGGCCCGATCAAATCCGCAGCGCTGCCGATGGCCTTCAACCGCACCCCGCACTTCCATAAGGGGCTCCTGCTCGTCGGCGATTCGGGTGGGATGGTCAACCCCTTCAACGGGGAGGGCATCGACTATGCCCTCGAATCCGCTCGACTGGCCGCCGAGGTGATCTCCACCTATTCCCGCTACCCGCAGCGCGTGATGCGGGAGAAACTGCAGGAATACCCGGCGCTGGTGGGTGATTCCCTGGGCGGCTACTTCACCCTGGGACGCGTTTTCTCCGCCATTATCGGCCACCCTGCACTCATGCAGTTCGGAATCAAGTACGGTATGGGTGTTGAGGTTGTGATGGAATTCGTCGTGAAACTGTTGGCGAACCTCTACCGCGACCCGAAGGTCTCTGAGGCCGATCTCATCGACCGGGTGATTGCAGCTCTCGCCCGAATCGTGCCGGCCACCAGCAATGCCTGAGCTCACCAGCGACTACGACACTGACTACGATGAATGACGAGGACATGAGCCACCTAGCCTCTCCGGCGACTTTTATCGGTGCCGATGCCCAGCTTGCGGCGGATATCTCCACTCAGTTGGAAGCCGTCGAGCGCAGGCTCTATGAAGTGACCGCGCAGACACGGAAGCTGCCGGACACCACGTCCCAACATCTCCTCGCAGCCGGTGGCAAGCGTGCCCGTCCCAATCTCCTGCTGCTCACGGCCCGCCTCGGCGAGGCTGATCGTGAGGAGATCATCGACGCTGCCGTCGCCGTGGAACTCATCCACTTAGCCTCCCTGTATCACGATGATGTGATGGATGATGCCCCGGTTCGCCGAGGTGCTCCGGCCGCACACGAGGTGTGGGGCAATTCCGTTGCCATCCTCACCGGCGATCTCCTGTTCTCGAAGGCGTCGGGAGTGACGGCGAAGCTCGGCCCCGAGGCCGTCACGGTTCAAGCCGAGACCTTCGAAAGACTCGTCCTGGGCCAGCTCAACGAATTCGCGGGCCCACCCGAGGACGCGGACGCGATCGATCACTACATCCAGGTGCTCGCGGACAAGACAGGATCTCTAATCGCCACCTCGGCGCAGTTCGGGGTCATGTTCTCACTCGCGGATCAGGCGCTGGCTGAGCCTGTCAGGGTCTTCGGTGAACGTGTCGGCATCGCCTTCCAACTCGCCGATGACATCATCGACCTGACGGCGGCTTCCTCAGTGTCGGGCAAGACCCCCGGCACTGATCTGCGCGAAGGCGTTCCGACCTTGCCGGTGCTCTATGTCCGGGCCGCTGCGGCCGACGGTGACAAAGCGGCCGCCGAGGTGGTCGACCTCCTCGACGCGGATCTGACCTCCGACGAAGCGCTCGAGTCCGCCCGTGCTGCCTTGGCCGCCCACCCGGTGACGGTCCGGGCACGCGACGAGGCGACTCGCTGGGCCGAGGACGCGAAGGCAGCGCTGGCCCCCGTCCCCGAAGGACTGGTCAAGGAGTCGCTGTACGCGTTCGCCGATTCGGTGGTCTCACGCACAGCGTGAGGATCTGATCCTTGACGAGCCAGGCGGTTGCTGAAGCAGGAGGTCGTCGGCGACTGACCACGGTCGACTGGGTCGGACTCGGCATGCTCGTGGTCTTCCTCATCATCGGCCTGAGCTGGTCGAAGTGGATGCCCTATTGGGACAAGGCCTGGACGATGAGCCAGACGTCTGTTTGGGATGGCAGCCCACTGTTCGAGTCTGCTGGCGACACGTTCTCCTTGGCCGGAGCCTGGGACTTCACCCTGGTGTACTTCATCGCGGTGTGGAAAGCCCTGCTCGTGGCGCTCGTGGTCGCTGCGGCCATCGATGCTCTGGTGCCGCGAGATTGGCTGCTGCGGGTGATGAATCGTCGCACCCACGCCAGCCAGTCGCTCGTCGGCGCGGCGATGTCGCTGCCGTCGATGATGTGCACCTGCTGCGCGGCCCCGGTGACTGCCGGACTGCGGAGTTCGGGCGTCATGCGAAGCGCCGCCTTGGCCTATTGGGTGGGCAATCCGCTTCTCAATCCTGCAGTTCTGATCTTCCTCGCGCTCGTCCTGCCCTGGCAGTACGCTCTCACCCGACTTGTGTTCGGCATCCTCATCGCAGTCGGTGCCAGCGCGCTCATCGGCCGGTGGATCAAGGGTCGCGCCGAGGCGGTTCCCGAACAGAGTCCTGAGCCGCGGAGGATGTCATCTCTTCCCCGGCGCTACCTGCGATCGCTGTCGAAATTCGCCCTCATCCTCGTGCCCGAGCATCTCGCCCTGGTCTTCGTCATCGGACTCATCAGTCCATGGCTGTCAGGAGTGTACGGGCTCGAGGCTCAGGTCGGTGCCCTCGCAGTGCTCATCGCTGCTGTTGTGGGCACACTCCTGGTGATCCCGACAGGGGGCGAGATTCCCATCATCATTGCGCTGCTCGCCGCCGGGGTGGGAGCAGGCACTACCGGAGCCCTGCTGATTGCACTTCCGGCACTGAGCATCCCGTCGATGGTCATGGTCGGAAAGTCCCTCGGGTGGCGCACGACCACCGCAATGGGCAGTGCTGTCGCCCTCGGAGGGGTGCTCTCCGGGGTCGTGCTCATGCTCGTGAGCTGATTCGAATGCTCGCGAGCTGATTCGATCAGAGACGGTCTGCTGTTTTCAGACAGTCAACCGACGCAGAGTGAGGTACGAACCCGCGGCGAAGACCACACCCAATCCCAGGGCCCAGAGCGTCAGTCCCATGCTCTGAGTCTCGAGGACCCACATCCATACCTCGAGCCAGGCTCCGTTGAGGCTGATGAGTGCGGCGCCGCTCAACAGGACGAGTGCGATGACGAGCAGCGCGGTGGTGAGGATGAGAGCTCCGAAGCGCTTGTGCACGATGGCGAACCAGAAGCCGAGGATGAACACGAGCATGGTGAGGGCGAAGTAGGTCAGCCCCGCTGCGAACGGCCCACCCTCCCACACCCAGGGGAGGTAGGCGAAGAACCCGTTGATGCCGTAGCCTTCAGTGGCCTGTTCGATGAGGCCGAGGAGGACGAATATGGTCGATATCGCCGCGGCGCTGATGCCGGCTGCGGTCAGTGATCCGAGATAGAACTCGCGACGTGTGAGGCTCATGGCCTGCGAGAAGTAGAAGGTCAGATTCATCGCCTGCGCTCCGACCACGGCGAAGTACCACAGAGGTGCCTGGGATCCACCACTGTACATCGGCCCTTCGACTCCGGAGGCGGAGATGATCCAATAGATCAGCAGCGTGATCAGCCAGACTCCGCTGAGCACGATGACTGGTACCCAGACGAAGGTCTGAGTGTTCATGAAGTGGAGCCGGACGACACCGAGTATCCGACTCTTCGAACGAGTCGAGTGCTGATTGCCGAGTGCTTCTGTGGTTGCGGTCATGACTGAAGACTCCTGACATCAGTGTCGGTGAGGGGACCGGTGTTCTCATCCTCGTTCGAGGAAGTGGTGTCTGCCTGTGTGGTGCGCACGATGAGCTGTTGAAGCGATACCGGAGTGAGATCCAGATTCGCGTCGGCAATGAACTCACGATCGACGTCGGAGAGCTGACCGAGGATCGTCACCGACGACACACGTCCCAGCGCTTCCCGGTGGATGACCTCTCGACCGGCGACCAGACGCTGAACCGAGTCAGCATCTCCGACGATGTTGACTGCACGTGTGCGCGCCTCTTCCGTGGACTCATCCATGATGATCCGGCCGCGATCGATGACGATGACATTCTCAATCAGGTTGGCCACCTCGTCGATCAGATGGCTCGACAGCACAACCGTTCGTGGGCACTCCGCGTAATCGGCGATGAGGCGGTCGTAGAACATCTGTCGAGCTACTGCGTCGAAGCCGAGATAGGGCTCGTCGAAGAAGGTGATCTCCGCCCGAGACGCCAAGCCGATGATCACGCCTACTGCCGACTGCTGACCCCGGGAGAGCTTCTTGATCGGTGTCTTCAGGGGGAGACGGAAGTCGTCGATGAGCTCCTCTGCCAAGGACTGGTCCCAGCAGGGGAAGAACAGGCGAGCGGTGGCGATTGCGTGTTTCGCTGTGGCGTCCTCGGGATATTTCTGACTCTCCCGTACGAAGCACATCCGATTGAGGACGCGAGCGTTCTCGTAGGGATGCTCACCGAAGATCTCGACATCGCCGCTTGTGGCGAAGTTCTGCGCGGTGAGAATGGACATCAGAGTGGTCTTGCCGGCACCGTTGCGGCCGAGGAGGCCGTAGATCGAGTCCTTTTCGATAGATAGACTGACGTTATCGAGGGCGGTGGCGTGCTTGTACTTCTTGGTGAGGTCGCGTGCGTCGATGACGGAGGTCATTTTCATCCCTTCGCGGTGGTGGGGCCCAGGCGGTGTGAAGTGCCGAGTTCTCTTGAGTGGTCGGCGATGAGGGCGATGACTTCATCGCGGTTGAGTCCTAGCCTGCTGGCTTCTGAGAGCAGTGGGGCGATGAATTTGTCGGAGAAGGTGGACTTGTATTCATTGATGAGCAAGGTTCGGGCTCCTTCCTTCACGAACATTCCGATTCCGCGCCGTTTCTCGAGTACCCCTTTGGCAACGAGCTGGTTCACGCCCTTGGCGGCGGTCGCGGGATTGATCGAATAGAAGCTTGAGAGTTCGTTCGTCGACGGTGCCCGAGACATCTCCGGCAGAGTGCCATTGATGATCGAATCCTCGACCTGTTCGGCGATCTGTGCGAACAGTGGTTTGGCTTCGTCGATCACATCAGCTCCATGTGTATTGGTTAGTTACATAACTAATGAACCATGTAGGTGATTGACTTGTCAAGAGTGCGCCGATTTCGGGGACGATCGAAGCCGCTCTGCGAAGTTGGGTGAAGCCGGGAGTGGGGGAGGTGGCTAGAGCCTGCGGCGGCTTTGGCGGATCATGTCGACGCTGAGCAGGACGACGGCGATCCAGATGACGAAGAATCCGATCCAACGGGTCGTCGACATCATCTCGCCGAGGATGAAGACTCCGGTGATGAACTGCATCGTCGGGGTGATGTACTGCAGCATCCCGACCCACGACAGTGGAATTCTTCTCGCCGCAGCACTGAAGAGAATAAGTGGAATCGCCGTGGCCGGGCCGGTGATGAGGATGATGATGACGTGGCTGGCACCGAACCCGGTGAACGTGGAGAGACCCTGTGCACCGAGGACGATGAGGAAGATGAGGCTGGGCATGGACAGCACTGCACTCTCGATCGTCATGCCTTCGAGGGCTCCGACCCGATTGCCGACCTTGTTCTTCACGAGTCCGTAGAGACCGAACGAGATGGCAACGGTGAACGAGAGGTAGGGCATCCGACCGAGGCCGATGCCGACGATGACGACGGCGATGAGGCCGAATCCCACAGCAGTCCACTGCAGCGGACGCAGCTTTTCACCGAGGAAGATCACGCCCAGGCCGATCGAGATGAGCGGATTGAGGTAGTAGCCAAGTGACACCTCGACGAGGCGGCCCGTCTCGACTCCATAGATGAACGTCGTCCAGTTGACCGCGATGAGCACCGAGGCCAGGGTGAGCAGCCAGAAGGTCCGACCTGAGCGCACGACATCCCAGGTACGTCTGAAGCCGCCGGTGAACGTCAGTAGGATTGCGCAGAAGAGCAGCGACCAGACGACCCGGTGTGAGACGAGCTCCAGGGCCCCGGTCGGGGCTGCGGCTGCGAAGAGCAGGGGGATGAGCCCCCACAGCAGGTAGGCGGAGAGTCCGTTGATCAGCCCGGCACGGCGGAAGTCGTTCTCATCGGGGGCTGAATCTGCGATCACACATAGAGTCTAGTGAGTCGCAGCAGCCTGTCGGACCGCCGGTGGCGCGGAGCCACCGGTGACCGGGACTCAGCCCAAATGGGGTCGTCGTCGGTTCTGCCGGACCATGTCCGTGCACAGCAGGATGACGGCGATCCAGATGATGAGGAAACCGATCCATCTCGTCGTCGACATCGCCTCACCGAAGAGTGCGACGCCGAGGACGAACTGCATCGTCGGTGCAATGTACTGCAGCATACCCACCCAGGACAGTGGAATTCGCCGGGCGGCTGCGCCGAAGAGGATGAGCGGGATCGCCGTCAACGGTCCTGTGGCCAGCAGCAGGACAACGTGCCAAGGCCCGAATCCGATGAATGTCCCATTGCCCTGCACCGCGAGATAGGCGAGGAAGGCGAGGCTGGGAACGGTGAGCACGGCGGTCTCGACGGTCATGCCTTCGAGCGCACCGACCTTCCCGCCGACCTTGTTCTTCACCAGGCCGTAGAGGCCGAAGGAGAGCGCCACGGTGAGCGCCAGATAGGGGAAGCGTCCGATCCCGATGCCGACCACGATGACTGCTGCCGCTCCGAAACCCACCGCGGCCCACTGCAGCGGGCGCAGCTTCTCCTTGAGGAGGATGACGCCCAGCCCGATCGAGATGAGCGGGTTGAGGTAGTAGCCAAGCGAGATTTCGACGAGGCGGCCGGTTTCGATGCCGTAGACGTAGGTTGTCCAGTTCACAGCGATGAGCACGGATGCCAGAGCAAGCAGCCAGAAGATCTTTCCCGAGCGCATCACCGACCAGGTGCGGACAAAGCCTTTGGCGAAGAAGAGGAGGACGGCGCAGAAGATCAGCGACCAGATGATCCGATGGGCGACGATCTCGAACGCGCCCGTCGGGGCCGCAGCGGCGAAGAGCAGGGGAATGAGACCCCAGATGATGTAGGCGGCGGTTCCATATCCCAGTCCGACGCGTCGAAAGGCAGATTCTTCGGGTGCAGAGGCGTTCACAGCCCGAGTCTAGGCAACGCACAGGAGGCTGGCGATTCCGACTGATGCCTGAGATGAAGCCGAATGGAGGGATGCGAGCTTCGTCACGTGTTTGTTAGGAGGACCTTCTTTGCCGATACAATCGGAGATGACTTACTAGAGAGGTGTGAGAATGACGCGTCCCTTCCGTGTGGCTATTGTGGGTGCCGGTCCTGCCGGGATCTATGCTGCTGATCTGCTGACTAAGGCCGAGCGTGATTTCGAGGTCAGTATCGACCTCTTCGAGCGTCTGCCGACTCCGTTCGGTCTGGTTCGCTATGGTGTGGCGCCGGATCATCCTCGGATCAAGGGCATCATCAATGCTTTGATCAAGGTTCTCGATCGTGGTGATATCCGTTTGTTCTCGAATGTTGAGTACGGGGTGGATATCGCGTTGGAAGAGCTGACGGATCGTTATGATGCGGTGATCTTCTCCACTGGCTGTTTCATTGATGCTTCGTTGAGTCTTCCTGGTGTTGATCTGCCCGGTTCCTATGGTGCTGCTGACTTCGTTAACTGGTATGACTCGCATCCGGATGTGGCTCAGACGTGGCCTTTGGATGCGGAGAAGGTCGCGGTTATCGGTAATGGCAACGTCGCTTTGGATGTGGCACGTGTGCTGGCGAAGCAGGCCGATGATATGCATTCGACGGAGATTCCTGATCATGTCTACGAGGGTTTGAAGTCCTCGAAGGTCACCGACGTGCACGTGTTCGGGCGGCGTGGTCCTGCGCAGGCGAAGTTCACTCCGTTGGAGTTGCGTGAGCTGGGGCATGTCAAGGATGTTGACATCATCGTCTATCCCGAGGACTTCGAGTTCGATGAGGGGTCGTTGGCTGCGATCGAGTCGAATAATCAGACGAAGCAGGTTGCGAAGACGTTGACTGATTTCACGATGCGTGAGCCGGTGGGTGCTAAGCGGCGGCTGCATCTGCATTTCCTTCATTCTCCCGTGGCTGTCCTCGGTGAGGACAGGGTCACGGGGCTGCGCACGGAACGTCAGGAATTGGACGGCGCCGGGGGAGTCAACGGCACTGGCTCCTTCCATGATTGGGAGATCGAGGCCGTGTATCGCGCGGTCGGCTATGCGGGCACTGCGCTCCCGCAGCTGCCCTTCGACGAAGCCAAGCGTGTGATCCCGAACCATGAGGGTCGGGTCGTCGACGCAGATGACCAGGCTTCGGCAGCTGAAGGAGACGTGGTGCAGGGCGTGTATGCGACTGGGTGGATCAAGCGTGGTCCTGTCGGCCTGATCGGTCACACGAAGGGTGATGCCCTGGAGACGATCGGGCATATCCTCGATGATCGTGCCGCGGGTGTCCTGACGGAGCCTGTGTATCCGGATGACTCTGCGATCGTCGAACTCCTCGAGTCCAAGGGCGTCGACTTCGTGGATTGGGAAGGCTACCATCGCGTGGAGGCCGCTGAGAAGGCGTTGGGTGAAGTTGAGGGTCGTGAGCGTGTGAAGCTCGCGACTCGCGAGGCCATGCTGCGCGAGGCCCGCAGCCACCTGCACGCGGAAGCGGCCAGCCAGCCCGCATCGGGCCACTGACTTCGACAAGCCACTGAGTCAGACAAGGCACTGAGTTCGACAACTCAATCCAGAAATCTGCGAGCGCGTCACCGTATCGGTGGCGCGCTCGTGGTTTGATGGGAGCAGTGAGGACCCTGTGGCAGAGGAGGTACGGTGAGCGCGGATTCGGCGATGAGGGAAGTGGTCTCGCGGGCCTATGCGCAACGGCGCGACGCCTGGGAATCTGCCGCCGTGCGAATCAAACACTGGCTCAAACAGCAGCAGAAGGGTCTCCTGAAGGACAAGGACATCTCCCGCCTTGACGTCGACGGGCATCGCATCAAGGATCCGGCTCGCACCATCGCCAAGCTCGTCGAGAAGACCGCCGACGACCCGGAGCTGCGGATTTCCTCTCCACATGACGTTGAGGATCACATCCGAGACATCGTCGGAGTCAAGGTGCTGTGCAAATCACCGCGCGACCAGAAGATGATGTTCGACTCGCTCAGAGATCCGGAGCAGCTGGGCGCCTTCGTTCTCATCGAGCAGAAGAACTACGTTGACCCACCCAAGCCCAGCGGCTACCGGGCCTGCCACGTGACCCTGCAGATTCCCTCCGACCAGGGTGATCCGGTCTTCGCAGAGATCCAAGTCAAGACCAGGCTCCAAGACGCCTGGGGCGAGCTGACTCACGAGGATATGTACAAACCCGGCGCGGCGATGAAGCCCAGTGAGCTGCACGGTGAGTTCGCCCGAGCGATGGCGAACATGCTTGCAACTGTCGATGACATGGCCGATACCCTCGCAGTCGAACTCTCCGCCCTGACGAACCCCGACCTCGACACTGGTGTGCCCTCAGCTACCGACGACACGATCGAGGTGAAGGTCAGGGCCACGGGCCCGAAGTACGCGCTGGCGGTCGACGGCGATGGCCGTCAGGGCCTCATCCCCGCCTTCGCCGTCCGCAAACTCAGCGACTCCAAGGGCACGATCAAGGTCAACGACTTCGTCAGCGTCGACGACCGCCTGCGAGTCACCGTCGAAGAGGACTCAAAGGGCCTGTACTACATCCCGAGGGAACTGGCGTGAGCTCAGATTCGGCATCAGATCATTTCTGGAACGTCTGCTCTATAAATAATTGTGGAGCAGACGCTCTACAATGCAAGAGTGGAAGCGAATAGCCGTGGAAGGCCACTCGAGTTCGATCGAGCCCGAGCCCTGCTCGACGCCGCCCGATTGTTCTGGCGCCTCGGCTACAGCGGAACGTCGACTCGGCACCTGAGCTCGGCGATCGGTATCTCGACGTCGAGCCTGTACGCGGCATTCGGCAGCAAGTCCGGACTGTTCGACGAGGCTGTTCGCGTCTACGCCCGGCGTTACACCGCTCTGTACGAAAAGGCAGTTGCCGCGCAGTCCATCCGGACCGTCGTCGATGAGCTGCTGAGATCCTCGGTCATCGAGTTCACTCAACCTCCGGATTCGCACCCAGGTTGTCTCATCACCAGTGCAGTCATGTCAGAGGTTCCGGCGACGCGCAAGGCGCGCGGAGACATATCCACCATGTTGACGACGAACGAACGACTTCTCCGAACTCGCGTCACTCGGGCGATCGACGACGGCGAGATCCTGGGCGGAACCGACGGCGATGTCGTCGCCGGCTTTGTGCAGGCGAACTGGCACGGTCTGGCTGTCCAGGCGAAGCACGGTGTCAGACGCAACGAGCTCCTGCGGGTCGCCGATTTCTCGCAGAGGGCCATGTGGTCGACATACTCGCGGTGAGCTCCCCTCTGTGTCATCGGGCCTGTCGGTGAACGCGACTGCCAGGGTCTTCACCGCAGTGACCTTCTCCTCGGCGGCGGAGAGCTCCGAAGTCTCCTGAACGTTCAGATCGGTCTCGACTGACACCGCGTGGGGAGTATCCAGCATCGAAGTCGACGTGGAGACACTGAGCGATTCGCGATCACAGTCCTGCAGGACCGACAAGCTGGTGGACAGGTCATCGGCCAGAACATTGCCACCGTCGATGACACCGGCGACGAGGTGGACCGAGGTTGGAGTTTCCGCCGCAATGCGGGCAACGCAGTCCGGATCGGACGCGCGGGTGGCTGCTGAGACGTCTACTCCAAGGGCATCGATGCCAGAATGCGCCAACGCGGACAACCCTGCGCGCAGACTTCCGTGCGGGGCCGTGACGAGGATCTGCGGTCGAGTGTTCGCCCTGCTCAGTGCGGTGTAGGCGCGGGAGGCCGCCTCGGCGAGCTCAGAATCGGAGTGTTCGGCGAAGTCGGTCACGAGGGCGGGTTCGTCCAGCTGAACCCAGTCGACTCCGGCCGCGGCGAGAATGCTGATGACGTCGATGTAGGCGACAGCAAGTTCGTCGAGCCGGTCGAACGCCGAGACGTTCGAGTCGGGGTTGGTCTTCGCCAGGGCCAGCAGGGTCACGGGACCGACAAGGACAGGTCGGATAGTGTGACCGGCGGCCCGTGCCTCCGACACCAGCGAGAGAAGGTGCTGGGGCCGGGCCCTGAACGGGGCAGACTCCTTGAGTTCCGGCACCAGATGCCGGTAGTTGGCATCGAAACGCGTGTCGACCCCCAGGGGCGCTGTCTGCCCCGTGGCCCGTGCCGCTGCGAAGTAGTCATCGAGGTTGAAGTCGGTGCCGGTGGGCTCCGACTCGATGAGTCCGACGCTCAGGGCAGTGTCGAAGACGACGCTCAGGGCAGTATCGAAGACATGGTCGCAGTGGCTGGAGGAGGTGGGGATCGAATAGTCCTCATCCAAACCAAGCTCCCGCAGGCGACTGTAGGTGTTCAGCCGCAGGGAGCGCATGCACCGTGAGAGATCCAAGGCATCGATGCGGCCCGCGCAATAGTTCGAAAGAGCCTTCGTCTGCTCACGATTCGGGTCGATGTGCGGATAGCCGATGACGGTGGCTGTGGGGAATGCGCTGGACATACCACTATCCTGCCGTCGGGCTCGGGGAGGCGGTGGGCCAGGCGACCATCGCCGACATCTGCCGTCATCACCAGCTCAGAGCGCGTCTCGAGCCGTCTGACAACGTCGTGAACTCTCACGCAGAGTCATGAACTGTCAGACAGAGTCTTATTGAGACATGCTGGCCGAAGAGGGGGCCAGTGATGGGGCAGGCGGGGATGTGGGTGAGGGGTGTGCTGCTCACCGATCGTTGCGGCTCAGCGGTAGTTGACGAACTGCAGGTCGAGATCGAGGTCCTTGCCCTTGAGCAGGGCGATGACTTGCTGCAGGTCGTCGCGCTTCTTCGAGCTCACGCGCAGCTCCTCGCCCTGGATCTGTGCCTTGACGCCCTTGGGGCCCTCGTCTCGGATGTACTTCGAGATCTTCTTCGCATTGTCTTTGTCGATGCCCTCTTTGAGGCTGGCATCGATGCGGTATTCCTTGCCCGAAGGATAGGGTTCGCCGTCTTCGAGGGACTTCAGCGAGATGCCGCGCTTGACCAGCTTCGACTGGAAGACGTCGAGGATCGCCTTGACGCGGTCCTCGCTGAGGGCCTTCATCTGGATGGCTTCTCCGGTCCAGGCGATCGAAGCGTCGGTGCCGCGGAAATCGTAGCGTGAGTTGATCTCCTTGGCGGCCTGGTTCAACGCGTTGTCGGCCTCCTGCCGGTCGACCTTGCTGACGACGTCGAATGAGGATTCGCTGGCCATGAATGCTCCTTGTGTGGTGAGAAGATGGACGAGTATCTGGTCACCGAGTGTAGTCGAGACGCATAATTGTGATCTGCGTCTATCGAGTTGGTGATTCGGGGTGGGTGCTTGTAGTATTTTCAAGTGCTCATCGAGCACACACTGCGGCAGATTGCCCGAGCGGCCAAAGGGAGCTGACTGTAAATCAGCCGGCATTGCCTTCGAAGGTTCGAATCCTTCATCTGCCACGCAGAGGTGAGAAGCCCCGTGATCTTCGGATCACGGGGCTTCTTCGCATTCGCACCCATTGCGCGGCACCCGGCGCTTCTCTACTGTGGAAGAAAAGCCGAATGGAATCGTCGCCATGAACGAAGAACAGCCTCCTCGCCGCATAGGTTCCCTCGAGGATCGCAACGCGATCGTCGAATCCGCTTTGGACAAGGCGATCAGACGCGGCGATTTCGACGACTTGCCCGGTCTGGGCAAGCCCTTGTCCGGTCTCCACAACTCGGAAGATCCCGACTGGTGGATCAAGGCGAAGATGGATCAGGAGGACATGAGCGGTGTGGCTCCCGCGGCCTTCCAGCTGCGCAAGGAGAACGCCGTCCTCGAGGACACGCTCGATGCCTTGTCGAAGGAGGCCGACGTGCGCAGCTATCTCGCCGGGTTCAACGATCGTGTGCGTGACGCCATCATGGATCTGCGCGAGGGACCGCCCGTGTTCACCCCACCTCGGAAGGTCGAGGATGAGGTCGCGGCCTGGCGCCGGCGCCGAGCTGCGAAGGCTGTGCCAACGACGAACCCGCCCCCGGCCCCGACCGCAGGTCCAGGCGAGGAGCGGGAACAGCCTCGGCGGTGGTGGCAGAGGAAGCGGAGCTAGACCTCCGCGCGCAGACGTTCGAGGGCCAGGTGAGACAGCATTGCCGCCTGATCGCCGAGCACTGTGTCGTCGAAGATGACGAAGGGTGAGTGGTTGTCGCCCTGCCGTTCTTCGGGCACGTCCGTGCGTTTGGCACCGAGCATCATATAGGTGCCGGGAACCTCCTGAAGGACGAATGAGAAGTCCTCACTGGGCATGATCGGATGCGGTGAGACCTCCACTCGGTCTTCGCCCAGCAGGCTGCGGACCTGGTCGATGGTCCATGCGGTCTCAGCCTCGTCGTTGACTGTCACGGGGTACTGAACCTGGAAGTCCACCTCGGCGGTGCATCCGTGGGCCTCCGCGATTCCTCGAGCCAACTGTTTCGATTGCGTTCGCACCGTGTCCAATGATTCCTGGGACAGGGTGCGGACCGTGGCACCGAGGCTCGCCGAGGCGGGGATGACGTTGACCGCCTCACCAGCCGTCAGCTGTGTCACGGACAGGGCGATCGGGTCGAAGGTGCTGATGCGTCGGCTGACCATGTTCTGCAGCGCGGTCACGAGTTCGGCCAGGGCCGGGACTGGGTCGATCGCCGACTGCGGCTGGGATCCGTGACCGCCGCGTCCGTGCAGGGTGATGTGGAGGACGTTGGAACCGGCCTGCAGTGTTCCGGGCTTCGTCGAGACGACTCCTCTGGAGCCCATGTGGACATGGGCTCCGAAGGCGGCGATCACCCGGGGCCCGGCAGCCTCGAGGACACCCTCGTTGATCATCACTGAGGCGCCGTTGTAACCCTCCTCGCCGGGCTGGAACATGAAGACGACGTCGCCGGCGAGTTCCACCCGGTGCGCATGCAGCAGTCGGGCGGCACCCACGAGTCCCGCGGTGTGCAGATCGTGACCACAGGCGTGCATGTTCCCATTCGTCGACTTGAACGGTTCGTCGGTGAGTTCTTCGACGGGCAGCGCGTCCATGTCGCCCCGTAGGAGGACAGCCGGAGCATTCGCGGGCCGCTCAGGGTGCGTTCCACGCAGGACTGCCACCACCGAGGTGGTCTCAACGCCAGTGCTCACCTCCAGATCGAGTCCGTCCAGGGCGGTGAGAACCGCGGCCTGGGTGTGCGGCAGGTCGAGGCCGACCTCGGGGTGGGAGTGGAGCCGTCGTCGGAATTCCTGCAGCTGGGGTAGGAGGGCGTTCGCCTCGCTCAGAAGGGTGCTCACAGCATTCCTACGAGGACGCTGGCGATGACGACGGAACCGGCACTGACTGAGGTGAACCCGCCGACGAGCATCGGTGGCAACATGACGTTGAGGAGGGCTTCCTTCTCGTCCTCGTCACGGGCGATGGAGCGAGCGACCTCGTTGGTCAGCAGGTAGTCGGCAGGAAAGCCGTACATGGCGGTCAGTGCCACCGACATTCCCAGTGGGGCCTTCCACCTCAGCAGCTTCGTGGCGATGTAACCACCGGCGACGATGCCGATGCCGCCGACGATGAGGATCGAGATGGTGGGTAGGAAGGCGTTGATGACGTCCTGCACCGAGGCCGAGACCAGCGGAGCCATGACGATGGCGATCACGCCGGACATGGCGATGCCGAAGGAGTTCGAGCGCTCCATCGCCTTGTCCGGGGACAGGCCGATTGCGGTCGCGACGATGCCGAGGATGAGTGCGAGGATCGACGACGGGATGTGCGTCGGGCCGGAGAGCAGGGTTGCGATTGAGCCCCCGACGAGGATGAGGAAGAGCATGAACAGCTGGTTGTCTACGAGGAACGCCGGCAATGTCACGAGCTTCTTCTTCGCAGCGGCGTCGGCCTCGTCCTCGTGATGGGCCGCGGCAAGCTCGTGGAGTTCGCCGCTGTCACGCAGCTTCGTCGCATAGCGGCGGAGCAGGAAATTCGTCAGCGGCATCGACGGCAGCGACTGCAGCATGAGCACCAGAGCCGGAAGCACGATGATCGCCGATGCGGCTCCGGACGCTGTCAGGCCCTCGGTCGTCAGGCTGGTGGCGACGATGCCGCCCGCCAGTGGTCCCGAACCTGCCACGAAGGTCTCGAAGCCGAATATGGGAGCGATGATGAAGAAGATGAGCAGTACGGCGACGAGCATTCCGGAGACGGCGATGATGACCGAGCGCCACTGTTTGAGCATTACGCGCAGAGGAATGAGCGTCCCCATGTGGAAGAGCAGCGGAGCCACGAGGATGGTGTAGACCTGGACGAGCATCGAATCGTCGACGACGGTGTCAGGGACGATGCCGATCTTGGCGAAGATGAAGATTCCCAGCATCGCCACGAGGAGGCTGGGGACGCGGGCCTTGGACCAGATCGAGACCAATTCGCCGATGGCGATGAAGCCGAGCACGATCGCGGCAGCATAGATGCCTTCCATAGCGATCCTTTCGAAGATGGTGAGTGTCGTGTGGGCTCGGTCGTCACATCCACACCGGCGTGGTTATGAAGCAGCTCACACAGAGTACGTTATTGCCTGTTTTCGGATAGTGCCTATGTCTTTCTCAGCATTCAAGATAATGAAGACGATTCAGGTCCATCATGCCGTGCGATGAAGGGCGACGGAACGTGCCCGGATTGAGGCGTGGGCCGGGGCAGGGCATAGTCTGGGCGTATGAGTTTTCTGCAGTTCCTGCACGAACGAGGCATTACTGAGCGACCTGGTTCCTCGAAGCGTCCCCTGGTGATCGCGCACCGCGGTTATTCCGCAGTGGCCCCGGAGAACAGCCTCGCCGCAGTGGATGCGGCACGTGCGCTTGACGTGGACTTCATCGAAGTCGACACCTCGACGAGCGCCGATGGGGTTCCGGTCATCCTCCATGATCCGGATCTGGATCGGACCACGAATCGGAAAGGACCGGTGGCGAACCTGACGGCGGAAGAACTCTCCTTCGTCGACGCCGGCTCCTGGATGGGCCCGGGATTCACCGGAGTCCGGATACCCACGCTGGCAGCGGTGATGCGAGATATCCAGCACCGAGGCGGTGAACTCCTGCTCGAGCTCAAGGGGGAGTGGTCCTCCGGTGCGGTGGCTCAGATCTCCGAACTCGTCGTTGCGACCGGGACCGCTGACCGCATGGTCGTGCAGTCCTTCAACACCGAGACGCTGGCGGCCTGCAGGGACATGCTGCCGATGGTTTCGCGCTTCCTTCTGCGCATGGTCCCGCGCCCTGAAGACATCGAGTTGGCACGGGCCCTGGGCGCTGTCGCGATCAATCCCTCCTTCAAGGGCTTCTCCATGCGCAGGTCCGTTGTCACCGAGTTCCGTGACAATGACCTGGGCGTGTTCGTGTGGACGGCTGATTCCATGGATGAGTGGCGTGAACTCCTCGATGCCGAGGTCGATGGCATCATCACCAACCAGCCCGGCCGCCTGC
Organism: Brevibacterium sp. RIT 803; assembly: GCF_016892625.1. Taxonomy (GTDB): domain Bacteria; phylum Actinomycetota; class Actinomycetes; order Actinomycetales; family Brevibacteriaceae; genus Brevibacterium. The sequence continues at coordinate 92,314 of NZ_JAFEMW010000004.1, read as the reverse complement.
AGGGTTTCCTGGCGGGTCGATTCGACCCGGTGAAGTGAACTCATGCAACCTGTGAGTGACGTCACTGAACGCCGATTTGCCCTCGTTGCGCGAAGCCGTGTAAATTCTTACCTGTTGCCCCGATAGCTCAGTCGGTAGAGCATCTCCATGGTAAGGAGAAGGTCAAGGGTTCGAATCCCTTTCGGGGCTCTCGTGCCGCTTAAATGCGGTGCTGGGGCGGGGTAGCTCAGCTGGTTAGAGCGCACGACTCATAATCGTGAGGTCGGGGGATCGAGCCCCCCTCCCGCTACACTGACAGAAGAACCTCCACCTGCAGGGTGGAGGTTCTTCTGATTCACCGGTTACTCATGCGGCTGCGCGGTGACGTCCTCTGGTGCGAATTCCGCCGCGAACTTCCGAAATGTGCTGCACAGTGCCCAGTAGATGGCCCCGGATACCGGGGCAACCAAGATGACCTGCCACCATGACAGATCTTGTGAGCCCCAGCCGAGAAGTTTGAAGCAGGAGTGGACGCACAGGACGAAGATCATCAGGGTGATCGCTTCTCGCCGGTTGCGGCGGCGTTCGGAGGTTGACTCCTTCATAAAAAACAAGGTTACCTGAATAATTGAATCTTCAGGATGTCATTTTTCGGTGGACCCGCGGTTGGGGGCGAAGCTAGGATGATCGTTACTCAACTTGTTGATTAATGGAGCCTGTGATGAAAGACCTCTTTCCACATCTGCACGGACCACAGGATCGTCGTTGTCGGCCTTTGTGCGGTCGGGTCCCGATGACGGCGACACTGTGAGTGGTGATCCCGTGCTTCCGCTGCGATACGTTGCGATCGGGGACAGCCTCTCCGAAGGGGTCGGTGACGAACCCTGGCCCGATGGCAGCCCGCGAGGCTGGACTGATCGCCTGGCCGCACTTCTGACAGCGCACTACGGTCGACATCAGCCGATTCACTATGCGAATCTGGCCGTGCGCGGCTACAAGACAGCCCAGATCGTCGACACACAGATCGAGACGGCCCTTGCGTTGCGACCCAGCTTCGTCACTCTGACTGCCGGAATGAATGACATCATGCGGCCACGTGTCGATTTCGGCGCCCTGAAGAGTGCCCTCGCAGGGATCGTGGAGCCACTGATCGCTGCCGGCGCCGAGATCTTCGTAGTCCCCGTCCCCAATCTCGCTGGAGTCTCGCCAGCCGGACGACTGATCAACACCCGTCGGCTGCGACTCAACGCGATCTACCAGCACCTCGTCGATACCCACGGAGTCCTGCCGCTGACGAATACCACCAATTCGGTCTTCGAAGATCCCCGGGCTTGGGACGAAGATCGCCTTCACCTGGCCACACTTGGTCACGAGCGGCTCGCCTGTGCCGCTGCTGCGAGCTTCGGTCTCCCGATCGGGTTCGATTTCCTCGGTGCTCCAGAAGGGCCAGCGCCGGTGCGCACAGGCAGCACCGAAGCACAATGGTGGTGGAAACACGTCAGGCCATGGGTCTATCGGCGGCTGACCGGCAAGTCGTCAGGCGATGGTCGAGTGGCCAAACGCCCTGACCTGGGGCCGGTCGTCACCGACGGATACTAGGATGCTGCTGTCCGATCGGCGAGTGTCGTCAGCACGAACTCGCACCAGCGGATGTTCTCCCGTTCGAAGGTGATCCCCCGCGCCAAGGTGAGGTATGGGCCGAGGTGGTCGGCCTCGACCAGGTAAGCCTGCTCGCTCCGTCCTTTGAGCAGGTGTGTGCGAGTCTGTTCGTAGTTTTTCAGTTTCGTCTTCGAAGCCTCGAGCTTGTCGTGCACATTAGCCTTGATCGATGCGGCGTCACCGAGTTCCATCGACTCGACCTGTACAAGCAGTTCGTCGCGGATGGCGGTCGGTTTGGGGGTGCGGATCGTGAAGTCGTGCAAAGCGGTACGGCCCTGATCGGTGAGGGAGAACAGTCGTTTGTTCGGTCGTTTCTGCTGGTGGACCGCCCGTGCCTCGACGAGCCCGGCCGCCTCCATCTTGTCCAGCTCGCGGTAGAGCTGCTGCGGCGAGGCAGCCCAGAAGTTCGAGACGGTCACGTCGAACGCCTTCGCCATGTCGTATCCGGAGGCCTCGCCATTCGAGATCGCGGCTAATATCGCATCCTGAAGTGCCATAGCCGACACCATAGCCCGGCATCTCGACCGATCACAAAGGTGATTGTTCCGAATGTAGACTGGGGTCACGCACTTTGCCCACCGTAGGGAATCAGCGATGATCGACACTCGGCTCAGCCACTGGCTTCTGGATTCCGACCCTGCTCTGCGCTGGCAGGTCGAGCGCGACCTGTTGGGCCTCGACGAAGACGTCTGGCGGGATACGCGGGCGAAGGTGTCGACCGAGGGATTCGGCCGTGAGCTACTCAGCCATCAGGACGCTGACGGGCAGTGGGCCGGGGGTGCATACTTCCCGTCGGACTTCAGGGGCGAAGGGCCTCAGCCATGGACGGCCACGACGTGGGCGCTCAATCAGCTTCGAGACTGGGGAGCTCCCGCCTCGGCGCTGCAGGGAATGGCCGAGAAGCTGGCACCGGTGAAGTGGGAATACGAAGACCTGCCCTATTGGGGCGGGGAAGTCGACGTCTGCATCAATGCGATGACGCTGTCGAACGGTCTGTGGCTCGGCGCCGACGTCGACGGGATCGTCGACTGGTTCCTCGACCATCAGCTCGAAGATGGAGGCTGGAACTGCGAATGGGTGGAAGGGTCGAGGGTGGGCTCCTACCATTCCACGCTCAACGCCCTGATCGGACTCCTCGACTACCAGGTGCGAACCGGCGATGCTGAGCGGGTGGCGGCGGCACGAGGCCGAGGAGAGGAGTACCTGCTGCGCCGTGAGCTCTTCCGCAGGCTCTCGACAGGGGAACCCTTCTACGATCGCGTATTCAGCTTCGCCCATCCTCGGCGGGCCTATTACAACGTCCTCGCTGCGGCCGATTACTTCCGGGCAGCCGACTATTTCCGGGCAGCAGCAGAAGGCGCCGGCCCCGATCCGCGCATGGCGGAGGCGATCGAGGTCATCAGATCGCAGCGTCAAGACGACGGGACCTGGTTGCAGGGACACCGGCTCGACGGCGACGTCTGGTTCCATATCGACGTGCCCGGAGGTGAACCATCGAAGTGGGTGACTCTCCAGGCGACCCGAGTTCTGGAATGGTGGGACTCGGCCTAGAAGTCGACTTCGCTCGGGTCGAGGCCGGGGAACTTGACCTCGTACTTGACCATATCGTCCTTGTGATCGACGAGTTTGACCGAGCCGAAGTAGGTCTTCTTCTTCGTTTGAACCTCGCAGCTCGTCAGGCCCCACCAGTCCATGACCTTCATATCGTCTCTGCACTCGACCGCCTTGACCTTCATCGTGAACTTGTTCGTGAACAGGTCGTCGATGTCGGCTTCAAGTGATGCCTTCGGAACTGTTCCGTCGCCTTCTTTGTTGACCTTGATCCCGTCGTCGCTGGCCCAGGAGGTGGCTTTCGGGGAATCTTTGAAGGGATCCTCATACTTGGTCCTGCTGGGCTCCGGCTTCGCGGCCTCCGACTCCTCAGCCTCCGTGGGCTCTTCGGACTCAGCAGCCTCGCCCTGCATAGCACCCGGGGCCTTGGTCTCCTCGCTCTGCTCGGCCTCGTCAGTCTTCTTCTCATCACCTCCGCCGCAGCCGCTCAAGGTCAGGGCCAGTGCGACAACAGCCGCGGCGATGACTGCTCCTGATCGCGAGAGTGACTTCTGCATCGGTTTCATCGTGTTGCTCCTCATCGGAATTCATCTGTGCCAGGGATGACTCATCTGACACCACGGGCGTTGTTCGTTCATTGATGATTCTGCCATCACTGCGCCGGCAGGCAACGATTGCGCTGTGCAGTTCCGGAGACACATGTGTCCATCCAGGCACATGACGTCTGACCCCCGCCACCGGCCCGGTCTCGACTACGATGACCGGATGATCCCCACCACGACAGCAGCCGACAGCACTGGCCTTCCGCTCCTCGGGCAGGGTACCTGGCACATCGGCGACGATCCCGCGCAGCGAACCACCGAGATCGCGGCGCTGCGCGAAGGAATCGAACTGGGTATGACCCTCGTCGACACTGCGGAGATGTACGGGTCCGGACGATCTGAGAGCCTCGTCGGAGAGGCGATCGCACCTGTACGTGATGAGGTGTTCCTCGTCGACAAGGTGCTGCCGACGAATGCCTCGGAATCCGGTGCAGTCGAGGCCTGTGAGCGGTCCCTGGCTGTCCTCGGAACCGACCACATCGACCTCTACCTGCTCCACTGGCCAGGCTCATACCCGGTGGAGGAGACGATTGCCGCCTTCGAGAGACTCCGCGAACGGGGCCTCATCGGAGCCTGGGGCGTGAGCAACTTCGACCCTGCCGAGATCGCGGCACTGCCCGCGGTGCCGCTGGTCAACCAGGTCCTGCTCAACCCCACCCGTCGGGGCCCGGAGTTCGATCTTCTGCCCGCTCACCGCGAAAGCCGACCGCACATCACGACGATGGCATATTCGCCCGTGGAACAGGGGCACCTGCTCGAGGATCCCACCCTCGCCGAGGTGGCCCGTCGTCACGACGCGACCACAGCCCAGATCCTCCTGGCCTGGGCGATCCGGTCCGGTGATGTCATCGCGATACCCAAGGCCTCGAGGCCGGACCATGTGCGGGCCAACGCTGCGGCAGTCGACATCGATCTGACGAGTGACGACCTCGCTGACATCGATCGTGCATTCCCCACCCCCACATCACCGATGCCACTGGAAGTGATCTGAGTGACTCTGCCATCGATCGGTCTCATCTCCCACGGCACCTCGTCGACAGAGGGGCGCAGGGTCATCGAGGCGCTCGCCTCCGCCGTCACCGATGACCTGCACTGCCGAGGGCTGGCCGCCGAGGTGATGCTCGGCCACGTCGATGTCCAGCACCCTGATGTCGCCGAGGTGCTCTCGGTCCTGCCGCCTGATTCCCCAGTGATCCTCGTGCCGTTGCTGCTCTCCCCGGGCTATCACGTGCATGTCGACCTCGCCGATGCCATCCGGGCAGCAGGAGGCGCCGATGGTCGAACAGGGCCAGGCACTGACCGCACTGAAGCGAGCGGGCGAGCCGAGCGTCGTGACATCCGACTGACGCCGACGCTGGGGCCGGACTCTCGGCTTGCCCGGATCCTGGCCGAGCGTCTGCCGAACCTCGAAGACGAGGACCAGGTGGTGCTCGCGGCTGCAGGATCAAGTGACGACAGGGCCAACGCAGCCTGCCTGGAGGTGGCTGAATCTCTGGCTCATGAACTCTCGAGGCCCGTCGTTGCAGGGTTTCATGCCGGTGGGGGAGACCGCTTGGGCGATATTGTTGAGCAGAAACGTGGGTCTGGTGCCCGCGTAGTGCTCTCGAGCTATCTTCTGGCGCCGGGGTTCTTTCAGGATCTCACTTCGACGCTCATTTCTGACTCCCGTGAGATCCTCGCGCCACCGCTGCTTCATGACGGCGCGGAAACCCCGCCGTTGCTGGTCGATGTCGTTCGTGACCGGATAGTCTCAGCGCTCTGATTCGGGGTCAATGTCCACGACCAGGATCGTCATCGGTCGACTTATGTGGTCATGTGTCACGAAACGACATGATTGGGGACCCTAATTTGTTGAGCAATCGATATCTCTTGTAGCGTGACTCACCAAAGGTTCACCGCAGCGTTTGGAGACGATCGTGTCCGCACATGTAGAAGAAATCAAGCAGACTCCGAGATCTGGGGCTTCCACACGGCCGGCTCGACCGAAGAAGTCAAACGGTCAGTGGAAGATCGACGGTCAGGAACCGTTGAACAAAAATGAAGCCGACAAGGCCCAGGACAACGGGCTCAATGTGCGCGCACGCATCGAAGAGACATATTCGAAGAACGGCTTCTCCTCGATCACCGATGAGGACCTGCACGCTCGCTTCCGCTGGTGGGGTCTCTACACCCAGCGCAAGCCAGGCATCGACGGCGGCCGCACGGCGACACTCGAACCCCACGAGCTCGAAGACGAATACTTCATGCTCAGGATCCGCATCGACGGTGGGAAGCTGAGCACAGAACAGCTGCACACCATCGCCGGAATCTCGAACGACTTCGGACGCGGCAGCGCCGACCTCACCGACCGTCAGAACATCCAGCTCCACTGGATCGAGATCGAGAACGTGCCCGAGATCTGGGATCGGCTCGAAGCCGTCGGGTTGCAGACGACCGAGGCCTGCGGCGACGTTCCCCGTGTGATCCTCGGTTCGCCGGTGGCCGGGATCGCCGCCGATGAGCTCATCGACCCGACTCCCTCGATCGAGGAGATCTCGCGCCGGTACATCGGCGATCCGAGCTTGTCCAATCTGCCCCGCAAATACAAGACAGCGATCACCGGCCACCCCAGCCAGGACGTCGTCCATGAGATCAACGACTGCTCCTTCGTCGCCGTCGATCACCCCGAACACGGAATCGGCTACGACCTGTGGGTCGGCGGAGCACTGTCGACGGTGCCGCGATTCGCAGAGCGTCTCGGCGCGTGGGTCGCCCCCGAGCAGGTCGTGGAGACCTGGCTCGGAGTGACCGAGATATTCCGCGACTACGGCTATCGGCGCCTGCGCAACAAGGCCCGCTTGAAGTTCCTGCTCGCCGATTGGGGCGCCGAGAAGTTCCGCGACATCCTCGAGACCGAATACCTCGGCTACAAGCTCGCCGACGGGCCGGCCCCTGAGAAGCCAGCCACTGCAGGTGACCATGTGGGCGTGCACAAGCAGGCCGATGGGAAGTACTACATCGGAGTCAGTCTCATCGCCGGTCGTGCCTCTGGCACATTGCTCAACCAGGTCGCCGACCTCGCGGACAAGTTCGGTTCGACACGTCTGCGCACCACCCCGCACCAGAAGATCCTCCTCCTCGACATCGAGGAGAAGGACATCGATGAGGTCGTCGCCGGCCTCGACGCTCTTGGGCTCTCCAGCCGCAAGGACCTGTTCCGCCGGTCCACGATGGCCTGCACCGGCATCGAGTTCTGCAAGCTCGCAATCGTCGAGACCAAGCAGACTGCCGCCGATGCGGTGGCGCAGCTCGAAGAGCGCCTGGCCGGGATCGATCTGCCGCACCCGATCAGCCTGCACCTCAACGGCTGCCCGAACTCCTGCGCACGCATCCAGACCGCCGATATCGGACTCAAAGGTCAGCTGGTGACCATCGACGGCGTGCAGACCCCGGGGTTCCAGGTTCACGTCGGCGGGGGACTGGCATCGAAGGATCGGGACGAAGCGGGACTGGGCCGCACGGTCCGCGGCCTCAAGGTCACCGTCGATGACCTCAGCGACTACGTCGAGAAGCTTGTTCGCCGGTTCCTCGACGGACGTTCAGAGGACGAGACGTTCTCCCAATGGGCCCACCGCGTCGACGACGAGGAGTTGGTATGAGCACCCCTGAAACCCGAACCACAGCTGTCCTGCCCACGCCCACCCGCCACCGACGTGGCATCGACGAGCTCAAGTCCCTCGCCGAGGCGGGGGCCAAGGAGCTGGCAGGCGATCCCGACAACGGCGTGGCCGAGGCCAACCCGGCCGACGTCATCCGCTGGGTCTCACGCAATTTCGAGACCTCCACCTGCGCAGTGGCCTGCTCGATGGCCGATGCGGCCCTGCCGCACTATGTCGCCCAGTACCTGCCCGGCGTCGACGTGCTCTTCCTCGACACCGGCTACCACTTCGCGGAGACCTATTCCACCCGCGACGAGGTGGCCAGGAAGGTCGATGTCAACATCGTCGACGTCCTCCCGGAGCAGACCGTGGCACAGCAGGATGCCCAATTCGGTGCCGAGCTGTTCAACCGCGACCCCGGCCTCTGCTGCGCCCGGCGCAAGGTCGCACCTCTGAAGAAGTCTTTGGCTGGCTACGAACTCTGGTTCACCGGAGTCCGCCGGGACGAAGCACCGACCCGCGCGAATACGCCGCTGGTGACCTTCGATGAGAAGAACGGGCTGGTCAAGGTCAACCCCCTGGCGGCCTGGTCCTTCGACGATCTTCTCGACTACGCCGGTGCCTTCGACGTGCCGGTCAATCCACTGCTGTCGCAGGGATATCCATCCATCGGATGCCAGCCCTGCACCAACCCCGTTGCCGAGGGGGAGGACCCCCGTGCCGGCCGTTGGGCTGGAACCTCGAAAACAGAATGCGGGCTGCACGTATGAGCATCGATCACACACCACTGTCCACCCTCGACGTCCTCGAATCCGAAGCGATCCACATCATCCGTGAGGTCGCCGCCGAATTCGAGAAGCCCGTGCTGCTGTTCTCCGGCGGCAAGGACTCCGTCACCGTCCTCCACCTCGCGGCCAAGGCCTTCTGGCCCGCGAAGATCCCGTTCGGTCTTCTCCACGTCGACACCGGCCACAACTTCCCGGAGATCCTGAAATTCCGCGATGAGACCGCCGCCCGCTATGGCATCGACCTGAACGTGGCGAAGGTCCAGGACTACATCGACGACGGCCGCCTGCGCGAACGCGCCGATGGCACCCGCAACACTCTGCAGACCCAGCCGCTCATCGACGCGATCGCCGAGGGCGGATACGACGCCGTCTTCGGCGGTGCCCGCCGTGACGAGGACAAGGCCCGCGCCAAGGAACGCATCTTCTCCCTGCGCGATGAGTTCGGCCAGTGGGATCCGAGCAACCAGCGCCCCGAGCTGTGGAACCTCTACAACGGCCGCCACGTCAATGGCGAGCACGTACGCGTGTTCCCCATCTCGAACTTCACCGAACTGGATGTGTGGAGCTACATCGCCCGGGAGAACATCGCCCTGCCCCACCTCTACTACGCCCACGAGCGCGAAGTCTTCCAGCGTGACGGCATGTGGTGGTCAACGGGTGAGTTCTCGGCCCCGCGGCCTGATGAGTCCGTCATCCGCAAGTCGGTGCGCTACCGCACCGTCGGCGACATGAGCTGCACGGGCGCCGTGGAATCCGACGCCGATGACATCTCCTCGGTCCTCGCCGAGGTGGCTGTGACCACTGTGACAGAACGCGGAGCAACTCGCGCCGATGACCGGATCTCGGCTGCGGCGATGGAAGACCGCAAGAAGGACGGATACTTCTGATGACCACGACACCAGACACCACCGCTGCCACACAGACGAAGACGCTGCTGCGATTCGCCACGGCCGGCTCCGTCGACGACGGCAAATCGACGCTCGTGGGTCGACTCCTCCACGATGCGAAGGCAATCCTCGCCGACCAGCTCGAGGCCGTCACGCGCACCAGCGAGGAGCGCGGCTTCGTCGGCGGCGAATTCGACTTCGCCCTGCTCACCGACGGCCTGCGGGCCGAACGGGAACAGGGAATCACGATCGACGTCGCCTACCGCTACTTCGCCACCGACAAACGGTCGTTCATCCTCGCTGACTGCCCCGGACACGTCCAGTACACCCGGAACATGGTCACCGGAGCCACGACCGCCGATGCCGTCGTCGTCCTCATCGACGCGCGCACCGGAGCCACGGAACAGACTCGACGCCACCTCACAGTCGTCCACCGTCTGGGCATCGGGCACGTCATCCTTGCGATCAACAAGATCGACCTCCTCGACTACGATCAGGTGGCGTATTCGAAGGTGGAGGCCGAGATCGAAGCGCTGACGGCTGAGATCGGACTCGACTCGGCTCATCTGATCCCGGTCTCTGCACTGGCCGGTGACAATGTGGCCGAGGCTTCGGCGAACACGCCGTGGTACCAGGGTCCCGCGCTGTTGGAGCTGCTCGAGAACCTGCCCAGCAAGGAAGAGGACACGGCCGACCTCGAGCCCTTCCGCCTCGACGTGCAGTCCGTACTGCGCCCGCAGGGCGGCCTGGCACCGGAACTCGACCCTGATGAGTTCCGCGACTACCGGGCGGTGACAGGCCAGGTCACGTCAGGACGAATCCGCCTCGGCGATGAGATCGACGTTCATCCGGCCGGTCTGCGGACCACTGTGGTCGGCATCGACACGGCAGATGGACCGCTGGAGACCGCGGGCGCCCCGCTGTCCGTGGCGCTGCGTCTGGCCGATGACATCGACACCGCGCGCGGCAGCGTCCTCGCCGCTGCCGGAAGCCTGACCGAACCTCGCAAGGCACTGCGGGCCGAGGTCTTCCCCTTCACCTCCGATGGACTGCGCACCGGTGACCGGGTGCTCGTCAAGGCCGGCACCTCGACGGTCAAGGCGATCGTGACGATCGAATCGAAGCACAACCTGCTGACATCAGGATCCGAACCCGCCGAGGTGCTCGCCGGAAACGACATCGGCACCGCCGAGGTGAAACTGGCCACCGCTCTGCCGATCGCGGACTTCCGCGAGCACGGACGCGCGGGCGGCTTCCTCATCATCGATCCGCAGACCGGGTCCACCGTGGCCGCAGGAATCCACACTCCCGAGGACGAACAGTCATGAGTCTCTTCACCCGTCAGGCACCGGGCAGCGTGCTGCTCATCGGCGCAGGACCCGGTGATCTCGGCCTGCTGACCGTCAAGGGCCTGCGCGCATTGGAAGCAGCCGAGGTCATTGTTGCCGACCGCCTCGGCGCGCGTTCGGTCATCGACCAGCTCGAGACCGAACGCGGGGAGTCACTCGAGGCTGAGATCATCGACGTCGGCAAGACCCCTGGGCACCATCCGGTTCCGCAGCAGCGGATCAACGAGATCCTCGTCGAACAGGCTCGCGCCGGGCACCGAGTGGTCCGACTCAAGGGCGGAGACCCGTTCGTCTTCGGCCGCGGCGGCGAAGAGCTCGCCCACTGCCACGAAGCCGGCGTCGACGTGCAGGTGGTGCCGGGAGTCACGAGTGCGAACTCGGTTCCCGCCGTTGCCGGAATCCCGCTGACTCACAGGGGACTGGCCACCGCATACACAGTCATCACCGGCCACGATCAGCTCTCCGAGCTCGGCGGAGGACGCGACCACACGGTCGTCGTGCTCATGGGCATCGGCACATTGGCGCATTCGACGATGATCCTGGCCCGCGGTGGGCGCGGGGGAGACTGCCCTGTCGCGATCATCGAGGACGGGTTCGGAGACAACCAACGGGTCACCGTCGGCACTCTCGATACGATCGCCTTCCAGGCCGCACGCCGAGGTGTCCGTTCACCGGCCGTCGTCATCGCCGGTGATGTCGTGACCTTGAGCCCGTATGCCGTCGGAGCCTTCGCCGCTGCGCAGGTGTCCGAGCCAGAACTCATGAGGAACCCATGACCTACATCATCGCCCAGCCCTGCGTCGACTTGAAAGACCGGGCCTGCATCGACGAATGTCCCGTCGACTGCATCTACGAGGGCAGCCGCTCGCTCTACATCCATCCCGAGGAATGCGTCGACTGCGGTGCCTGCGAACCCGTCTGCCCCGTCGAAGCGATCTTCTACGAAGACGACGTCCCCGACGAATGGGAAGCCTACTACTCGGCGAACGTCGACTTCTTCGACACCATCGGATCCCCGGGAGGCGCCGCCGCGCACGGAGTCATCGACGGCGACCACCCCTTCATCGCGGCCCTGCCGCCCCAGAACACTGACGACTGACTCTCCTGAGGAGAACCATGACGACGAATCCCTTCCGTGTGGCTATTGTGGGTGCCGGTCCTGCCGGGATCTATGCTGCTGATCTGCTGACTAAGGCCGAGCGTGATTTCGAGGTCAGTATCGACCTCTTCGAGCGTCTGCCGACTCCGTTCGGTCTGGTTCGCTATGGTGTGGCGCCGGATCATCCTCGGATCAAGGGCATCATCAATGCTTTGATCAAGGTTCTCGATCGTGGTGATATCCGTTTGTTCTCGAATGTTGAGTACGGGGTGGATATCGCGTTGGAAGAGCTGACGGATCGTTATGATGCGGTGATCTTCTCCACTGGCTGTTTCATTGATGCTTCGTTGAGTCTTCCTGGTGTTGATCTGCCCGGTTCCTATGGTGCTGCTGACTTCGTTAACTGGTATGACTCGCATCCGGATGTGGCTCAGACGTGGCCTTTGGATGCGGAGAAGGTCGCGGTTATCGGTAATGGCAACGTCGCTTTGGATGTGGCACGTGTGCTGGCGAAGCAGGCCGATGATATGCATTCGACGGAGATTCCTGATCATGTCTACGAGGGTTTGAAGTCCTCGAAGGTCACCGACGTGCACGTGTTCGGGCGGCGTGGTCCTGCGCAGGCGAAGTTCACTCCGTTGGAGTTGCGTGAGCTGGGGCATGTCAAGGATGTTGACATCATCGTCTATCCCGAGGACTTCGAGTTCGATGAGGGGTCGTTGGCTGCGATCGAGTCGAATAATCAGACGAAGCAGGTTGCGAAGACGTTGACTGATTTCACGATGCGTGAGCCGGTGGGTGCTAAGCGGCGGCTGCATCTGCATTTCCTTCATTCTCCCGTGGCTGTCCTCGGTGAGGACAGGGTCACGGGGCTGCGCACGGAACGTCAGGAATTGGACGGCGCCGGGGGAGTCAACGGCACTGGCTCCTTCCATGATTGGGAGATCGAGGCCGTGTATCGCGCGGTCGGCTATGCGGGCACTGCGCTCCCGCAGCTGCCCTTCGACGAAGCCAAGCGTGTGATCCCGAACCATGAGGGTCGGGTCGTCGACGCAGATGACCAGGCTTCGGCAGCTGAAGGAGACGTGGTGCAGGGCGTGTATGCGACTGGGTGGATCAAGCGTGGTCCTGTCGGCCTGATCGGTCACACGAAGGGTGATGCCCTGGAGACGATCGGGCATATCCTCGATGATCGTGCCGCGGGTGTCCTGACGGAGCCTGTGTATCCGGATGACTCTGCGATCGTCGAACTCCTCGAGTCCAAGGGCGTCGACTTCGTGGATTGGGAAGGCTACCATCGCGTGGAGGCCGCTGAGAAGGCGTTGGGTGAAGTTGAGGGTCGTGAGCGTGTGAAGCTCGCGACTCGCGAGGCCATGCTGCGCGAGGCCCGTGAACAGGTGAGGAGCGAATCCCACTCCGGCACCTGAGCCGAATCTGCATCACGCCCCGTCAGCCTCTGTTCCTCCCGTTGCACGTGTAGGAATAGAGACTGGCGGGGCGCAGTGCGTGATTGCCGGGAGGGCGTAGGCTCGAGGGACCAACAGCCGCCCTGCACGGTTCGCACCCGTCTAAGGAGACGCACTGCCGTGACCGACACATCAGCTCGCGTTGCCGTCATCGGCGGCGGAATCGCAGGCGCCTCGGTCGCGTTCGGCCTGGCCTCTCGCGAGGCCAGCGTCACCGTCTTCGACGACGCCATGGCCGGTCAGGCGACCGCCGCCAGCGCAGGCATCATTGCTCCCTGGGTTTCGACGAGCACCGGCGCCTACTACGAGACCTATGCCGCCGGAGGCAACTTCTACCCGGACTTCCTCAATCGCCTCAGCGCTCTGGGGATCCCCGATCTGGGATACCGCAGATCCGGTGCACTCGTCGTCAACTCAGATCCTGTCATGCTCGCCGAGGCGGCCCGACTCATCCGTGATCGTGTCGCAGGTGCCGCCTCCGTTGCCGGGGAGGTTCACGACATGGACTCTGCGAATCTGCGTGAGATCTTCCCGCCGATCGCCCCGGAGATGACAGGCCTGTTCATCACCGGGGGCGGTCGCGTCGATGGTCGTACCCTGCGCGATGCCATTCTGACCGGAGCCCACGCCTACGGCGCGCGGCTTGTGCACGATGCGGCGAGAACCATCTCCACCGGACACCGAGGTAGCAGGTGGAAGGTGGGGACCACCTCGGCGACGGAGGACTTCGACGCCATCGTCGTCGCAGGTGGAGCACGGAGCACGGAGATGCTGCAGAGGCTAGGTCATCACGTGGAGATCACCGCGCAGCGAGGACAGCTGGTTCACCTGGGTCTGCACGGGATCAACACCTCGCCATGGCCGACAGTGCACCCGCTCGACCACCACTACATCACTCCCTTCGACGGAGGCAGAGTCGTCATCGGCGCTACCCGTGAGGACGGTGTCGGATTCGACGTCCGCGCAACAGCTGCGGGGCAGCATCAGGTGCTGTCCGATGCGCTCAGGATCGCTCCCGGACTCGCAGATGCCGCGGTGGTGGAGACGAGAGTCGGAGTCAGGCCCATGTCCACACGCACGAGCGGGCTGCCCTATGCCGGGGCTGTCCCCGGTGCGCAAGACCTGTGGCTGGCTTCCGGATTCGGTGCGGGCGGGCTGACGATGGGTCCGCTCATCGGCGACGCAATCGCCAGAGCTATCCTCGGCCGGCAAGCAGCAGAGATCGCGCACTTGAGCCTATGACATCGAACGACAGCGCCTTGCTAACCTGAAGCCATGAGCGCGCAGCTGCCCCGAGCATTTCGGTGGTTCTGGGCGGGCGAAACCGTATCGGGATTCGGCAGCTGGATCACCCTCCTGACTCTGCAGGTCATCGTCGTCGACTACCTGCACGCAGGAACCGTCGGCCTGGGCTGGATGAACGCAGCAAGGTGGCTTCCCTATCTCCTCTTGGGCCTCGTGCTGGGTGCGCTCATCGATCGGGTGCGCCGGCGGCCCGTCATGATTGCCAGCGACCTCGTGCGTGCGCTGCTGCTGTGTGCGATTCCGGTGCTGTGGTGCCTTGACCTGCTGAATCTGAGCATGCTGCTTCTGCTTGCAGCGGTTCTGGGAACGGCGACTCTCATCAACGACAGTGCCTCACAGGCCTTCGTACCCCGTCTCATTCCGACACGGAGCCTGCAGTCCGCCCATGCCAGGATCGACGGGACCAACGCCGTCGCAGAGACGGCGGGTCCGGCCATCGGCGGTGCGCTGCTCGCGGTCATCGCGGCGCCGTTCGCTGTGCTCGTCAACGTAGGCACCTTCCTGTTCTCGGCAGTCGTCGTCTCTCTCATCCACGTTGAGGAACCGAACCGATCGCGGGCCGATGATTCAGACGAGCCGAACCTGCGCCGGGAGATCGGGGCCGGGCTGAAGTGGGTCTATTCGACTCCGAGCCTGAGACATCTCGCCGTATGGACCCATGTGTGGTTCGCCGCGCAGGCCATCCTTGCGGCAGTCACCGCAGACTACTTCCTCAACGACATCGGCATCGACGCCTTCTGGTTCGGCATCGTCATGGCCGGCAGCGGCACAGGCGGAATGATCGGCGCGCTGAGCTCGCGCACGGCGGGGGAGCGTGTGGGCAATGGTCGGGCAGTGATCCTCGCGCACGTGTGCTCGGCTTGCGGAGTGCTCGTCCTCTTGGCGGCAACGGTCAGCGCCGTTGCGGTGCCCGTCCTCTTCGTCGGAGTCTTCCTCCACGGATTCGGCATCGGGTTGAGCAACTCCCACGAAATGGCCTACAGACAGTCGATCACACCCGACGGCTTCCAGGCGCGGACGAACACGACGATGCGATCGACGAATCGCGCAGTCGTGGTCATCGTGTCGCCGCTGGCCGGAATCCTCGCTGCGGCCACGAGCTCTGAACTCGCGCTGATCATCGCCGCTGGGATCTTCACCCTGGCCGCTGTCGGCCTGTGGTTCTCGCCGTTTCGCACAGTGCGAATCGACACCTGACGCACAGGGCAGCCGCATGGTTCACAGGGCAGCCGCTTGATTCACATGGCAGCCGGAGAAGTCAGTCGACGATCGGTGCGCTGATTGCTGTGGCCAGGGCGTCGAAGGCCCGGATCGTGGGGAACAGTTTGGCAGCATCCTGCGGCAGGCCCCAGCTGGAGAGCTTGACGCCGACGAAGTTGGCTCCCGGGTTCATGTAGATCATCTGCCCGTGGATGCCCAGGGCGAGGAACGCGTGCGAATCCGGAAAGGGGAACCAGAACTGGTTCCGATACATTCCGCCGGGCATCCGATTGTCATCGGGGCCCTCGGCGAAGGCCTTCCTGGTGTCCTCATCACCGGTGAGCGTGTCCCCGACCCACGAGGTCGGCACCACCTGTTCACCGGTGAGGGAGACTCCCCGGTTCGCATACAGGTAGCCGAAGCGAGCGAGGTCGCGCAGCGTGGTGTTGATGCCACCGTCCAACATGCCCACACCGTATTGGTCGGTGGCGATGAGCGCGTCGCGTTCGGCTCCGATCCGCGACCACAGGACGCGCGACATGAGGGCCTGCATGCTCTCGCCGGCGACTTTCTCGCACACCCAGCCCAGCACATCGGTCTCACACGAGCGGTATTCGTAGACCCCGCCGTGCTCGGACTTCGCCTCCAGCGTGGTCAGGAACTCATACATGCCCTTGGCCTGGCCCTCGGGGCTCGTCTCAGACCAGCCGATCGACTCCTCGATCCGCCTGACCTCCGACTTCGGGTCGAGGTAGTTCTCCGAGAACCTGATCCCCGAGCGCATGTCGAGGATGTGACGCACCTTGGCCCCGGCATATCCGGAGGATGCGAGCTCGGGAACGTAGTCGGTGACCAGACGGTTCGGATCGAGATCCCCGGCGCCCACGAGCACACCGGCCACCGTGCCCACGAGTGATTTGCTCACCGACATCAGCAGGTGTTCGGTCTCCGGTCGCATCGTGGAGAAGTATTCCTCGGTGAGCACCGTGCCGTTGTGCATGACCATCCACGCATCCGTGTCGCTGGCCTCGATGACGCTGCGCACGCTGCGAGCCTCGGAGAACTCGGTCTTCGGAATCTCGATGCCGCCCAGGTCCTGCAGCTCCACGGACAGCTCTGCCACAGGTCCGGTCCCGCGCGAGATCGGCGTGGTGGGCAGCACCTGATCGACGTGCTGGAAGGACCAGCGGACGTTTTCGGCATCCTGCCAGTTGTCCTTGTCGATGACGGGGGCGACGGGCACAGTATTGTCCGGCGACGTCTCGGTCACTCTCCACCTCTTCGAATTCGTCTCGTGCAGTCTGCGGTATCTGCGTCAGTCCGTGATGAGATTACCACCACGGAAGTCAATCGCCCTTTGCTCCTGGACCCCCCAGAGCGGGTGCAGGATCCTCCACAGCAACAGGCACACCGGCGTACATCGCACGGATCGAATCGATGAAGTGCTTGGCCCGGATGCTCAGTGCGTTCGGACCCCCGGCCGTGGTCTGCAGCGGGTTCTTCGTCACGAGCACACCGAGGTCGGCCCCCTTCCACCGGTATTCGCCGGCCCCGAAGATGCGCAGGAAGAACACCTCATTGCCGTTCTGCAGGGGATGCCAGTCGAGCGCGGGGCGTTTGTAGGTCAGAGTCCCGTACTGATCGAGGAAGTACTGACCGGTCAGCGGTGAGTGCGTGATGTACTCGGTGATGTCAGCGGTCTCCTTGATGACCATCTGGCTCCATTCATCGGCCCCGGAGAGCTCTTCCCACCGCTCATTGATCTCATCGACGTCGAGATCGAACTCGACGTCGAGGTATTCGAGCAGATGGAACAGGAACAGCGGTACGTCGGCATAGGCTCCGGCGGTGACGTTGGTGATCGCCGAGGCTCCGGAGATGCGCGGGTTGAGCTCGCCCGGATACACGTCATCGGAGTCCAGATCGACGAGCACATCGACCTCGAAGAATCCGCGGTAGCCGCGCATGCGCAGTCCCTCGCCCATGCGCCGCACCAGCTCCCTGGCGCGTGTGCGCTGGTCCGCCGTGAGCACATCGGGGGTCATCTCATTGCCGCACCAGCCGCCCTTGTACGGGGTGAGTTCGGCGAAGCCGGCCAGTTCGGTGAGGAACGGGCCGACGACGACTCCGCTGCTGGTGATGACGGCCTCCACCGCCACGGGCGTGTTGTTGATGCGCTTCATGATCTTCAGCTGCTCGCCGATGATGTCGTGCTTGTGCCGGCTCCAGTCCTCCTCGGCGGCGATGAAGAACGTCGTCTTCCCCGAATCCCCGTAGGGCGTCTGGACGACGAGGTCGGTGCCCAGGTTCTCTTTCTCGGCCTCGGCGTTGAGCTGGGCATACGTGTCGGCCGTGGTGAGCACATTCGGCACGGAGAAGGCCCCGGCCTCATTGCCGAGCTTCGTCGTCTCGATCTTCGAGTCGAGCTGGTTGCGCAGCGTCGCCGAAGGCAGGATGAGGTCGTAGCCGAGTTCGCGGCAGATCCGCTCGGTCTCCTCGTCGAAGAAGACCATGGCCACCTTGGGCCGCTCACCATGGGGCACATTCGCCGTCATATGGGCGCGCACCTCGGCGTTGAGGAGGAGCCAGTTGTTGATCGCCTCACCACTGTCGAATTCGACGAACGGCTTGTAGCGCGGGGAGAACACGCGGGGATGCCCGCCGTCCCATCCGTCGTAGTACGTGATGTAGGAGAAGTTCCGGACCCAACGGTCGAGGCCGAGCAGGTTGAATGGGGTCGCACCGATGAAATAGATCGGCGTGATGTTGGTGCGGAAGAAGTGGCGGACCTCGGAGATGTTGCGCAGCGGGCGGCGGATCTGGACCCGTTCGGCCTCCTTGCCCGCATAGGCGGCGTCGGTGCCGACATGGACTTCGACATCTGCCGGATCCGGCGCCGAGGTGGAAGTTGGGGTGGGCGTGGCTGCCGGCACTGCCCGGGGCGCAGTGGCAGCGGCATCGGGAATGCGAGCCTCGATCGAGCTGACTGCTCGACCGGTGCCGGGAACCGCGACAGCATCCTTGACCACACGCCTGTTCGCGCCTGCTCCCGTGCCCGGCGTGCTGGTCGGCGTCCCCGACCCGTCCGTGTTCCCAGTCGTCGTCGACGGGGTTGGGCCTGCAGGATTCTTCGTCATGGCACTGCTCCTTGTCAATACATCTGGGCTCACTGCTCGCAGTCACCTGAGCCGTTCGCCCGCTTCATCGCGGAGATGACTCGGATGCCGAACGCCAAACGTGATGTGGGCAACAACCTATACCAGTTTTCGGGGGCTGAGGACGATGGTGCATCAATTGGATGAACCCGATGCGAATTCGCGGTCAAATCCGAGGTCGCACGTACCAGTCGGGTGAATTCCCCTCGCGTGGTGAGGGGCCGCTAGGCTGGGATCACCACGTATTTTCGAAAGAGAGCCACTATGCCGGTGAATACCGATAAGCAGGGAACCAGCTATTCTCTGCCACGCCCCTATGAGGTGTCGCGGGAGGCGGTCGCGGAATTCGCGCTGGCCACCAATGCGAAGGCCGACTATCACTTCGACACCGAGGCAGCGACAGCTCTCGGCTATCACGATGTTGTGGCGCCGACCACCTTCGCCGTGATCATCGCGCAGAAGTCCGAAGCGGCCTACATCAGTGACCCCGAGTCCGGCGTCGACTTCTCCAAGGTCGTTCACGGTTCGGAGCAGTTCAGCATCACCCGGCCCATCGTCGCCGGTGACAGTCTGGACGCCACGACCCACGTCGACGGCGTGCGCGCGTCGGGCGGCAACGCCATGATCACCACCCGCACAGAGATCACCGACGCCGCCGAACAGCCGGTCGTCACAGTGAGTTCGACCATCGTTGTGAGAGGAGACGGAGAATGAGCGTCACCGACTTCTCCCAGCTGACCATCGGGGACACCGTCGTCGAAGCCGAGATCCCCCTGTCGCGGGCATCGCTCGTCGACTACGCGGGCGCCTCAGGCGATCACAACCCGATTCATTGGTCCGAACGCTTCGCCACCGAGGTGGGTCTTGAGGGAGTCATCGCCCACGGCATGCTCTCGATGGCCGTCGTCATCGCCCCCATCGTCGAATGGATCGGAGATCCGGGCGCGATCGTCGACTACCGGACACGGTTCTCCGCGCCGGTGCTCGTCCCCGACGCAGAATCCGGCACACCGGCCACACCCACCGCCACCCTGTCGATGACCGCAGTGGTCGGGGCCGTCGACGGGGCTGTGGGCACCGCTCGCATCGACGTCACGGTGAAGTCCGGTGACCAGGATGTTCTCAGCCGCACCCAGATCCGAGTCTCGCGGTGACGAATGATCTGGCAGAGTTCACGACGTTCCACCTCGGCGGCCCAGCAGCCAAGCTGCATATCGCTACGACCAGGGACGATCTCGTGGACTTCTCTCGTGAACATCCCCTGAGTCTGTCGGCTCAACCCGCGGCCGATGTCCTCTTCATCGGCGGCGGATCGAACCTCCTCGTCTCCGATGCCGGCTTCGACGCCGACGTGTGCGTGGTCGCCACCAAGGGTGTGACGATGACCGATATCTCGGAGACCGAAACCCGTGTCACTGCCGAGGCTGGGGAGAACTGGGACGAATTCGTCGCCTTCACCCTCGGCTGCGGTCTCTCGGGTCTCGAGGCCCTGTCCGGGATCCCCGGCTCCGTCGGAGCGACTCCGATTCAGAACGTGGGCGCCTATGGAACAGAGGTCGCCGAACTCATCACCTCGGTCGAGGTATTCGATCGCCTCGCCGGCCAGGTCCGTCACCTCAGCGCCGTCGAACTCGAGTTCGGCTACCGCACCTCGGTGCTCAAACGTGCGCAGCAGAGAACTGGCACTGCCCAGTACCTGGTGCTGTCGGTGACCTTCGATCTGCACCGCAGTCCGGACTCCCTGCCGGTGCGCTACGCACAGCTCGCCTCGGCATTGGAAGTCGAGATCGGGGAGTCGGTGCCGGCCACGCTGGTGCGCACCAGTGTCATCTCCCTGCGCAGGTCCAAAGGCATGGTTGTGGACCCAGACGACCACGACACCTGGTCAGCTGGTTCCTTCTTCACGAACCCGATCGTCGACGACCCCGCCGCGCTGCCTGCCGAGGCGCCCCGCTACCCGGTCACCGATCCACTGAGCGGATCGACGATCGAAGGAAGGACGAAGACCTCGGCCGCCTGGCTGATCGAACATGCGGGATTCTCCAAAGGCTTCAGCGTCGGGAAGGGTCGGGCAAGCCTGTCGACCAAGCACACCCTGGCACTGACGAATCGCGGCCAGGCGGCGACGGACGACGTCCTTGAGCTCGCCCGCGCCGTGGTCGACGGGGTGGATGAGAAGTTCGGCATCATCCTCGAGCCTGAACCCACGTTCATCGCCTGCTCGCTCTGAGACCGTGGTCTGGAATGCAGTCTGTGTCGCCGCGTCGGAGAACCTCAGCCCTACTGATCCTCATTGTTGTGGTCGCAGCTGTGACCCTGCCATGGGCGCTCCTATCTGCACGTGCTGACCTCAGCTTCGGCCCGCATGAGGCCCGCTATCAGATCACGGCAGACTCCCGGCTGACCGTTGACTTCGGTCCGTTGGGCAAGCTGCTCGTCCCCGCAGACGACTATCTGCCTCTGGGGCTGGGGCTGACTGTCGACATCGGACAGATCCCGGTCTCCGGAGCGGACGAGGACGACCTGCACACAGGTGCCTCCGAACGGCGTTCTGACAGAGATTCCTCCGACGGATCAGACGATGCCTCCGAAGGATCGGAGCAGGGAGTCGGGGGAGGAGCGGTCGATGCTCTGGGCGGTGACATCGCCTCCTACGCTTCCCTGTTCTCAGCCCCACAGGCACAGGTCAACGAGGTCGTCGACGGGTTGACCACAGAGATCCTGGCCCGGTGGGCCCTGGCCGTCTGCCTCATCAGCGGCGTGGTCGTGGCCATGGCGTTCATCCTCGGGCCCGTTCGGCTCGCCGGGATCGGGAGGGCCTTCGTCGGTAAGGAGCTCATCGGCATCGGCCTGGTCACCATCCTCGTACTGGCGAGTGTCGGCACAGCAGTCCTCAACCGCCCCGAACCTCTCGACGCCGATCCCGCCTTCGACGGGACCCCATTGGCGGGTGCACAAGTCACGGGCCGCCTCGGCGGGGTCATCGATGCCGCGTTCACAGCGGTCAAGGACTTCTCCGACGACAACGACGCCTTCTACGACCAAGTGCTGGAGAACCTGCGCGCTCAATGGACCACGCGCCCCCAGACCGGCAACTGGTCGGATCAGGGGATGGTGCCTCGCCCGGGCGGAGACGAGGACGGGCTGAACGCAGACGTATCGACATTCGTGTTCGGCTCGGATCTGCACTGCAACATCGGTATGGCCCGGGTGGTCGGCGCGGTGACTTCGATGAGCGACGCCGATGCCTACATCGACGGGGGAGACGTGACGATGACGGGCACCACGGCGGAGAACTACTGCTTTGACGTACTCGACGATGAGCTGCCCGACAAGCTGCCGCGGATGATCGTCAAGGGCAACCACGACTCCGCCGAAACCACGAATCACGCGAGGGGCCAGGGGTGGAAGGTCCTCGACGACACGAGTGCGAAGATGAGCGGAGTGACGTTCTTCGGCGGACCGGATCCTCGACGGACTGTGTTCGGATCCGGTCCGCAGCTTGAGACGGATCTCACCGCCGATCAGTACGCGAAGAAGCTCAACGACGAGGCCTGCGCGAGCGACTTCGACATCATGCTCATCCACGATGCGCGGGTCGGGGCGCCGTCGCTGCGCTCCGGATGCGCGCCGTACAGCCTCAGCGGACACTGGCACAGACGAGTCGGCCCGGAGCCCCTGGGCAGCGGAGTCCGATATGTGAGTTCGACGACAGGCGGTGCCCTGGCGAACGCACTGACCCCGGGGCCGCTGAAGATGGACGCGGAACTGAGCATCGTGCGCGTGGACAATCAGACCAAACGGCCCATCGACGTCCAGATCGTCACGGTCAGCCCCGACAAGACGGTCACTATCGAGCCGTGGAGGACCTTCCCGGAGCCTGTGCCGCTGGTCGGTCAGCCGCCGCAGAATCAGGCCGCGGGCGAGGAGGGATAAGGGGCGAGGACGTCGAGTTCAGACAGGCATGGGAGCCCGGTTCGACTAACGGCGGTCACAGACGGTATGCTCGTTTCTCGTGGTTGGACACAACTCGGGGAACACGGATCGAGGGTGTCGAATCGAAGGGGTGTGGCGCAATTGGTAGCGCAACGGTCTCCAAAACCGTAGGTTGCAGGTTCGAGTCCTGTCACCCCTGCGCAGTTGATATCTGCTTGAGTCATATCGGCGAAACGCCGTCCTCGACGGGCTTGAACAATTGTGCTGTCCCAATGGAAACCGACCGAGTGAGGATGTGTGGAAGACACACCGGCAAAGAAGACTGGAGATCAGCCCAAAGGCACCAGTCGTAAGCAGCTCGGGTTCTTCGGACGAATCCTGCAGTTCTTCCGCGAGGTCATCGCGGAGCTGAAGAAGGTCGTCACCCCGACACGTAAGCAACTGGTCAATTACACCCTGGTTGTGCTGGGCTTCATCCTCTTCATGATGCTTCTCGTGGTAGTTCTCGACCTCGTGTTCGGCAAGCTCGTCGGATTCGTCTTCGGCGGAACACCGCTGTGGCCATTGTGGTGACTCACCCCCAGCGGTGATCACTTGGATTTCAAACACGTTGCAGACCCTTCACTCCCATATGGGAATCACTACACGCGAAGCGAGGAATTGATCGGTGTCGGATACCAGTTCACCTGAGCAGGAAACCCCTGAGACACAGAACGCCACTCCAGAGGAGTCGAGCGTTGCACCAGTGGTGGAAGACGTCGAGAACGAAACCTCCGCTGTGAGCGCCGACGACGCGCTGGTCGACGACGCGCCAGCTGACGAGGCTGTCCCTGAGGAGGCGCCTGCCGACGGTGCCGCTTCTGACCAGGCCGACGTCTCTGACGATGACAGTGCCGCAGCAGCCTCCGATGATGTCGCCTCAGGCGATGACGCAACAGCCGAATCAGTCGAGACGGATGAGACCTCTGCTGCCGCCGAGGTCGACCCGGCCGAAGAGTTCAAGTCGGAACTGCGCATGCAGGAGGGAGACTGGTATGTCATCCACTCCTACGCAGGCTACGAGAACCGCGTCAAGCAGAACCTTGAGAACCGTTCCATCAGCCTCAACCTCGAAGAGTTCATCTTCGAGTCCCAGGTGCCGATGGAAGATGTCGTCGAGATCAAGAACGGCCAGCGCAAGCAGGTCCGTCGCGTGCGCATTCCGGGCTACGTGCTCGTTCGCATGGAACTCACCGATGAGTCATGGGGCGCGGTTCGCCACACCCCGGGCGTGACCGGATTCGTGGGCAACGCCTACGACCCGACTCCGCTGTCCATCGACGAGGTCTTCACGATGCTCGCTCCGATCTTCGAAGAGCGCCAGGCCGAAGCCGCTGCCGCCGAAGGTGTGCAGGCCGAGCAGGCCGCGAAATCCGCCCCCATCACCGAGGTGGAGTACGAGGTCGGCGAATCCGTGCTCGTCAAGGAGGGTTCCTTCGAGGGCCACCCCGCAACGATCCAGGAGATCCGTCCGGAATCACAGAAGCTCACCGTGCTGCTGTCGATCTTCGAACGTGACGTTCCCGTCGAGCTCAGCTTCAACCAGGTGTCCAAGCTCTGAGCAGATTTTCACGGTAGGAAAGGGCCCGGTGATCTCCGGGCCCTTTCGCCATTCACGCCCAGTGATGCCTGTCACCGACATTTGCTCCAGGGTCTGCAGGCATGGAATACTGGTGTGGTTTGATCTCGGTTCCCATCGGAAGCCGATTTCGGACGATGCGCCGTATTTCTCTGGCGCATCGAAACTTCAAGATTAAGGACCGAATATGCCTCCCAAGAAAAAGGTAGCCGGCCTCGTCAAGCTCCAGATTCAGGCAGGTGCCGCTAACCCGGCGCCTCCGATTGGTCCGGCGCTTGCCCAGCACGGCGTCAACATCATGGAATTCTGCAAGGCCTATAACGCCGCAACAGAGTCCCAGCGCGGGAACATCGTTCCCGTCGAGATCACGGTGTTCGAAGATCGTTCGTTCACCTTCATTCTCAAGACCCCACCGGCTGCAGAACTCATCAAGAAGGCTGCAGGCGTGAAGTCAGGCTCGGCTACTCCTCACACCGACAAGGTTGCTCACCTGAGCGCCGACCAGGTTCGTGAGATCGCCACCACGAAGATGCCTGACCTCAACGCCAATGACCTGGATCAGGCTGACCGCATCATCGCCGGCACCGCTCGCTCCATGGGCGTGACCACCGACATCGAGGTCTGAGACCAGACATTTCACTGTGGTAGGGCTCGCGCAGCCCGCACCACGACTGCAAGGAGAGAAGCAGATGGCAAAGCGTTCAAAGGCCTATCAGGCCGCGGCAGAGAAGATCGCCGCAGATGTGACATACGAACCGGCTCAGGCAATCGCACTGGCCAAAGAGACCACAGTGGCGAAGTACGATGCCACCGTCGAGGTCGCCCTCCGCCTGGGTGTTGACCCACGTAAGGCGGACCAGATGGTGCGCGGCACCGTCAACCTTCCGCATGGTACCGGTAAGACCGCTCGGGTCCTGGTGTTCGCTGCCGGCGACCGTGCAGAAGCTGCCCGTGAAGCAGGTGCTGACTTCGTCGGCTCCGATGACCTGCTGGAGAAGGTGGCCAATGGCTTCACCGACTTCGACTCGGCTGTTGCCACCCCTGACATGATGGGCAAGGTCGGACGTCTGGGTAAGGTTCTGGGTCCACGTGGCCTGATGCCGAACCCCAAGACCGGCACCGTGACCATGGATGTCGCCAAGGCAGTGACCGAGATCAAGGGCGGAAAGATCGAATTCCGCGTCGACAAGCATTCGAACCTGCACTTCATCATCGGAAAGGTCTCCTTCTCCGAGGAAGCACTGCAGGAGAACTTCGATGCAGCGATCGAAGAGATCCTTCGTCTGAAGCCGAGCTCCTCGAAGGGCCGCTACATCTCGAAGGCAACCGTGACGACATCGAACGGTCCTGCCGTTCCGATCGACGGTTCATCGATGCGCGTAGTCTGATCCCTGTGAGGGATTGAACCGCGTTCAGCAGTTCTGGGCGGGAAGTGAGCGATCACTTCCCGCCCTTTCTGTTCCCCGGCAACCATCATTCGGCCTTGCCCGGAGGAGGTATCGCGGATAGATTGTGATCACTGAAGACCACTGTGTGCCAACCGCCGATGGGGGTGGACAGCTCCGCCATGCATTCGACTCCGCTGCTTCGCGATGATTATCAGCGCATCGTCCGTCGTGCCCATGACAATCTGGCATCACTGACCGCTCCGGAGAGTTCGGGCCCGGGAGTCCGCCCCGCCGTCCTCGAGTCCTGGAATCGATCCCTCGGCCGTCTTCGTGATCCGGGCGGAGTACGTGTGCGCATGGCCTATGAGGCCGATCAGCTCGCCGAGGTGAGGCGCCGTCATCCGTTCCACTCCATCATGGGCCTGCTGCAGTCGCATCTGATCGAACCCGCCAAGGAGGCAGGGCTGCTTGTGGCGCTCGGTGATGAGCAGGGGCGTCTCCTGTGGGTCGAGGGTGAGCGCGCCGTCCGCAGCCGTGCCGAATCCATGGGCTTCCTGCCAGGCACTGACTGGTCGGAGGACGTGATGGGAACCTCCGCCCCCGGACTCGCTCTGCGCTCGCGCAGTGCCGTGCAGATCAGTCAGGCCGAGCACTTCTCCGCAGAGGTGCACTCGTGGAGCTGCAGTGCAGTGCCCGTGACCCATCCGCTGACCGGTCACGTCCTTGGCATCATCGACGTCACCGGCGGCGATGACGCGGTATCGTCCATCGTCCTGCCGTTGCTGAACTCCACGGCTCAGGCCGCCGGCGTCGGATTGTCGAAGCTCTACACCCCGGACTCCGGTGGACTGTCTCCTGTCGGTACCCGTGACGGTGTCTATCTCGAAGTCACCGGGGCTCGTCCCCAGCTATCGGGCCCGGATGGCACCCGAATCACGCTGTCGGGACGACATGCTGAGATCCTGCTGCTCCTGGCGCGCAACCCCGGCGGCATCAGCAGCGCCGGGCTCGCCGACCGGCTGTGGGCGCTCGGTGGAAGTGAAGTCACCGTCCGGGCGGAGATCGCGCGTCTGCGCAGAACGATTGACCACCTCGGCGACCTGCGCCTCGATGCCCGCCCCTACCGGCTCCGTGGAGACATCGACAGCGACGTCGAGCGCACGCACCGGGGCCTGGCCCAAGGGGACGTGGAGACCGCCCTCAACTTCTATCAGGGGCAGGTGCTGCCCGAATCCGATGCCCCCGGCATCCGGGAGATCGGTGCTGAGCTGCAGGCGCTGATTCGGGAGAGCCTGCTGCAGAACGGAACCTGGCAGCAGCTGTGGCGCTATGCGGGATTGGCCGAAGCGCGCGAGGATTCGGAAGTGCTGATGTCCGTGCTGCGCCTTGCCCCTCCCGAAGCACCCGAACGCAACGCGGCCGTCGTGCGTCTCGAAGCCCTCGGCTGCTGAGCCCGAGGAGCTGGAGCTGACAGCCCTTCTGCTGTGATGCAACCCACATGCAACGTTGCCCTGCGTAGCGTGTGGAGCAATCGGAGACAGACATCCGATCGCCGCATACGCATCAAAGGAGTTGCAATGACTGTTTACGCTCAGCCTGGTCAAGACGGATCGCTCGTCACCTTCAAGTCACGGTATGAGAACTTCATCGGCGGACAGTGGGTCGCTCCCGTCAACGGGAACTATTTCGAGAACCCCACGCCCATCACGGGTCAGACGTTCTGCGAGGTACCCGCCAGCACCTCGGAGGACATCGAGCTCGCACTCGATGCCGCGCACAAGGCGGCTCCGGCCTGGGGCAAGACCTCGCCCGCAGAACGCGCCGTGATCCTGAATAAGATCGCTGACCGGATCGAGGAGAACCTCGAGATGATCGCGGTGGCCGAGACCTGGGACAACGGAAAAGCCGTCCGTGAGTGCCTCAACGCCGACATTCCCCTGGCCATCGATCACTTCCGCTACTTCGCGGGAGCCATCCGTGCTCAGGAAGGCGGGCTCTCACAGCTTGATGACGATACGGTGGCCTATCATTTCCATGAGCCGCTCGGCGTGGTCGGACAGATCATTCCCTGGAACTTCCCGATCCTCATGGGCGTGTGGAAGATCGCGCCGGCGCTGGCCGCAGGCAATGCCATCGTCCTCAAGCCTGCCGAGCAGACTCCGGCCTCGATCCTCGTCCTGATGGAACTCATTGCCGACCTGCTTCCCGAGGGAGTTCTCAACATCGTCAACGGCTTCGGGCTCGAAGCAGGCAAGCCCCTGGCGTCGAACAAGCGGATATCGAAGATCGCGTTCACCGGTGAGACGACGACCGGTCGTCTGATCATGCAGTACGCCTCGCAGAACATCATCCCGGTCACGCTCGAGCTCGGCGGCAAGTCCCCGAACATCTTCTTCGATGACGTCAATGCCTCGGATGACGCCTACTGGGACAAGGCCCAAGAGGGCTTCACCATGTTCGCCCTCAACCAGGGCGAGGTCTGCACGTGCCCGTCGCGCGCACTGGTCCAGGAATCGATCGCCGATCCCTTCCTCGAAGCAGTTGCAGAACGGACGAAGAGGATCGTGCAGGGCAACCCGCTGGACACCGACACCATGATGGGTGCGCAGGCCTCAAACGACCAGTTCGAGAAGATCATGTCCTATCTCGACATCGGCAGGCAGGAGGGCGCCGAGGTGCTCACCGGCGGAGCCCGGGCCGACCTCGGCGGGGACCTGTCCGGCGGCTACTACGTGCAGCCGACCATCTTCCGGGGCAACAACACGATGCGGATCTTCCAGGAGGAGATCTTCGGCCCGGTCGTTTCGGTGGCCACCTTCAGCGACTACGACGACGCCATCGCCACGGCCAACGACACCCTCTACGGACTGGGCGCCGGCGTCTGGTCGCGCAACGGCAACACCGCCTACCGTGCGGGTCGGGACATCCAGGCTGGCCGTGTGTGGGTCAATAACTACCACGCCTACCCGGCACATGCGGCCTTCGGCGGCTACAAGGCCTCCGGCATCGGACGTGAGAACCACCTGATGATGCTCGACCACTACCAGCAGACGAAGAACCTGCTGGTCAGCTACTCGGAGAACGCCCAGGGCTTCTTCTGAGACGAGTCCTTCTCTGAGTTCACGCGACGGTGCCCCGGTGGCAGCGACGCACAACAGCACACCTCACATCATCACAAAGGAGTCAATGATGTCAGACATGAAAGCAGCAGTCGTCAACGAATTCGGCCAGGATCTCACCGTCGGCGACAACGAGATTCCCGAGCCCGGACCAGGGCAGGCGCTGATCAAGCTCATCGCCTCGGGAGTCTGCCACACCGATCTGCACGCGGCGCACGGCGATTGGCCGATCAAGCCGAAGGTTCCCCTCATCCCCGGACATGAAGGTGTCGGGACCGTCGAGAAGGTCGGACCCGACGTCACCGATGTCACGGTCGGACAGATGATCGGCAATGCTTGGCTGTGGAGTGCCTGCGGAACATGCGAGCACTGCCGCCAAGGGTGGGAGACGCTGTGCGAACAGCAGGTCAACGGCGGCTACGGCATCGACGGATCGTTCGGTGAGTACATGCTCGTCGACACGAAGTTCGCCGCCATCATCCCGGAGGGGTCCGACCCCTATGAGATTGCGCCCGTACTGTGTGCAGGAGTCACCGTCTACAAGGGACTCAAGCGCACCGAGGTGAAGCCCGGGCAATGGGTCGTCATCTCAGGCATCGGCGGGCTCGGCCACATCGCTGTGCAGTATGCGGTGGCGATGGGGATGCGCGTCATCGCCGTCGACGTGGCTGACGACAAGCTGGCATTGGCGAAGAAGCACGGAGCGGAGATCACGGTCAACGCCTTTGCCGAGGAGCCGGCCGACATCATCCAGGAGAAGGTCGGAGGCTCACACGGTGTGCTCGTCACGGCGGTGCACCCGAAAGCATTCGGGCAGGCGATCTCAATGACTCGCCGAGGTGGGACCATCGTCTTCAACGGGCTGCCCCCGGGCGAGTTCCCGGCCCCGATCTTCGACATCGTCCTCAAGGGGCTGACGATCCGCGGATCGATCGTCGGCACCCGCCAGGACATGGTGGAAGCCTTGGAATTCTACGCAGCGGGCAAGATCCACCCGACGTTCACCAAGCGGCCGCTCGAGGACATCAATGCGATCTTCGACGAGATGATCCACGGCAAGATCGACGGTCGAGTCGTCATCGAGTACTGATCCACTCGGTCACCACAAGCCTCCGGGCACTGCGCAGCCTCTCTGCAGGGTACGCAGCGCCCGGAGGCTTGCCAGCGGGCACTGGTGGTGGCAGCCGTCCAGGTGCCGGCAGGAGTGTGGCCAGCATCTCGGCCATCGATTGGACTTGGCGCGAAGTCCTTCGATAGACTTCAACTACCCAAGACCGTCGGTCTTTTCGGAACCAGCAGAATTCGCAATCGGATCCTGTTGCCCGGAAACGAAGACTCCACTGGAGTGACCTGCGCAGGTGAGCACGAGATTCTTCCGATGAGTTCCTATGATCTCATCATTCGAAGCGTTTCACGCATGCCTGCGTGGAGCGCTTTTTTTGGCGTTGGGACACGATCGGCGACTGTACGAAAGGAACTACCATGGCGAGGCCAGACAAGGCAGCCGCAGTAGAGGAGCTCAAACAGCAGTTTGAGAACTCCGACGCTGTGTTGCTGACCGAGTACCGCGGTCTCACCGTTGCGCAGATGAAAGATCTGCGCGTTTCACTCGGTGAGAACGTCAGCTACGCCGTGGTAAAGAATACGCTCACTGCTATTGCAGCCAAAGAAGCCGGAATCAACGATCTCGATGAGTTCCTCAACGGACCCACCGCGATCGCATTCGTCAACGGTGAACCACCAGAGGCTGCAAAGGCATTGCGTAACTTTGCCAAGGCGAATTCTCAGCTCGTATTGAAGGGCGGCTACTGGGATGGTGCCGTCCTCAGTGCTGAGAATGTCAACAAACTCGCCGACCTCGAACCACGCGAAGTGCTGCTTGCAAAGGCAGCTGGTGCCATGAAGGCAAGCCTCCACCAGGCGGCTTACCTGTTCACCGCTCCGATGGTCAAGGCCGTGCGCACTGTCGACGCTCTGCGCGAGAAGCAGGACGACGCTCCTGCTTCAGACGCCTGAGCAACACCCCATAAACCCGGTCGCTCAAAGTGACCACCAAAGGAAGGACTGGCCACCATGGCTAAGCTCACCCCCGAAGAGCTCATCGAAGGCTTCAAAGAGCTCACACTGATCGAACTCTCCGACTTCGTCAAGAAGTTCGAAGAGGTCTTCGAAGTTGAAGCTGCTGCACCTGCCGCTGCAGTTGCCGCTGCACCTGCTGCCGCTGCCGAGGCTGCCGAAGAGCAGACCGAATTCGACGTCATCCTCGAATCGGCTGGCGAGAAGAAGGTTCCCGTCATCAAGGAAGTTCGTGGGATCACCTCCCTCGGACTGAAGGAAGCCAAGGACCTGGTCGACGGCGCTCCTAAGGCCGTCCTCGAAGGCGTGTCCAAGGACGCAGCCGAGAAGGCCAAGGAAACTCTCGAGGGCGCGGGCGCAACCGTCACCCTCAAGTGATTTCTCTGGCAGCAGTCTGACTGCTGCCTCTTCGAAGAACCCCACAGCCGATGCTGTGGGGTTCTTCGCATCTACAGTGCGAGCCGGCGATGTTGCAGGACGGCTGCGTGCCGCGACTTCGGCGACAGCCTGCCCTGACCTATTCTTAAGTGGTGACTGACAGTGCCACCGACACCAGACTGCTGAAGAAGCTGAGTTCCACATACCGTGACGCCTGGCAGAGCGACCCTCTGTTCATCGATCCGATCATTGCGCCGGGACTCACCGACAGTCAGAAGACAGCGGTCGAGCAAGCATCGAAGCAGACAGGGCAGTCGGCCCTTGCCCATTTCGTCGCGATTACGCCTGCGCTGCCGAGATCAGACGAGCCGAGATGGGCCCGCTTCACCTCTGATCTCGCATATGCGATGCACAAAGACAGCGGCAGAGAACAGACCATCGTCCTCTTCAGCCAGGCAGACGATGCCGCGCGATCCTACGCCTATCTCGTCGATGCGAATGGGCCGGCTATACCGCCGGGCTCGAACTTTCTTGCCCGTTCGTCCAGCGACGACTTTCTGCCTGTCGAGCTGGCAGTGCCCTATCAGCTGCAGATTCTCGTCGCGGCTGCGAAGGGGACTGAACCTCCGGCGCCCCCGGACTTCGACACTCGCGATGCGGGGGATCGCAATGAGGACTACATCGAAGCCACCGGACTCGACAATGACAACCCGGACGCCCTCGTCTTCGGTGCGACGGCTATTGCCGCCCTGGGGCTGAGTATCTGGGTGCTGCGCCGTCGGGAAAAATACTCCTGGCGGAACTCGCTGACGACGAAACCGGACCCCGTCAGGACGCAACAGCTGCCTGAGCGCGTAGAAAGTGCGCTCGAACCGCTTCCCGAGCCGCAGGAGTCCACCGAAGAGGCATGGTCGCTGTATGACCGCGGTCGGCGAGTGCAAGAGGCGATCAGGTCGATCATCGCGGCTAATCCCGATTGGGCGCAGAGCGTCGACTTCTCGCACCGCTTCGGTGTTGAGAACCTGCTGAGCACGCACAAATGGGTACGTGCTCGGCTTCGCGGTTCGACCACGGTCAGCTCCGAAGCGCCTCGGTTCTGCTTCCTCTTCCCTCACCACCGAAACAAGATCGAGACGTTCGCGCTCAAACAGGACGGGACCACGCTGACAGTCGACATGTGCGATCGCTGTCGCCGCGAAATCAACGACGGGCACGAGCCGCAGTGCCTCATGGTGCCCAAACGACCCGGATCGAAGAAGCCTGTTCCCTACTATCAGCGCTCCGATGTCTACGCACTGTCCGGCTTCGGCAGCTTTCAGCCCCTTGAAGACGCAGTCCTGGAGTCACTGGGAACACCGTCGACGTCCCCGACAGGAGGACGAGGATGAACACGCCAGCGAAATTGGGTGCGGCAATCATCATCGTCGGTGCTGTCGCAACCGGTTCGTCGATCTACAGCCACTCCGAATTCGACGAGGCCAGAGATGCTCGCATCGTCGCTGAAAAGGGCGACACGATCACGGTCGATTCGATCTATCTCGATCGCATCGAAGGCAGATACGACCCGAACTACGACCGGAGCCGGTACCAGGCGATCGCAGAGTCGCTGCAGTCCGACCCGATCTATATCGACGCCTATCAGGCATTCGAAGTCGACGACGAGAGCCTGGCGACGATCAGAGACGAAGTCAAAGACCTCGACATGCCGATCTACGTCGCGTTCCTGGCCACCTCGCAGGTCGATGATGCGGATGGACAATCTCAACTGCTGGCTGGGCGGATCGCCGAGGAGCTGCCCGATAAGCGCGCCACAGTGGTCGTAGTCGGGGCAGTGACCGAAGGTATTGCCGACAAGGGAGCCGACCGGCGCGTGGCTTCCTACGATGTCGCCACAGACGTCGACGATAATCGTTCGGCCGTGGCGCGCAGATACGTGGAAGCGCTCAAGGCGGCCGAAAGCGAGGCCTCGAAGTCCAGCAGCTCGCGAAGTCTCGACGATGAGCTGCAGCCGATCGTCGTTGATGAGGACACGTCCACCGATCCGAGCACGTTGGCCTATCCGGGCGGTGCAGCCGTCGGGGGTGCGGCGCTCGGCCTCATCGTCGGCGGTGGTCTGGGAATCGGGGGAGTCCTGGCGTGGAGAGCGATCAAGAAGAGGAAGCAGAACACGTGACAACTGATGCACAGCAGATTGCCGAGGCACTCAAAGACGACCCGTTCCACATCGACAGGGCGGTCGAGGGGTCTCTCAACGCGGATCTCATCGACCAGGCTCGGGAGACGGCGAAGGAATTGGACTATGACGTCTATGTCATCGCGGTCGATGAGCACTCTCTGAACCGAGATCTGTTGGAGCAGATCAAGGTGTTCAACGGGGGCGAAGGTTCGTTCATCATGATCAACGGCGAATCCCAGATCGCTGTCGATGTGAACTTCGCGGACAACCATGACCTCAATATGCAGGTGATGGACCAGTTGTCGGTCGCCCGCGATGAGTGGAACATCAGCTCACCGTCGACGACGAAGCTCAATATCCTCCTCGACCTCTATGCGCAGCCGCAGGAATACAAGCAAGAAGAAGCCGTCACCGGGCAGGAAGCGCCCGGCAGCGAGGTCCAGACCGTTGACGGTTCGGGATCCTTTGCTCCGATGTTCCTCGGCGGGGCGGTACTCATCCTCGCTCTCGTCATCGCCGGTATCTGGTTCACCCGCTCGCGACGGCAGCGTCGCGAGGTGAAGCGGATGCAGCAGCGATTCCAGCTGCCCGATCGGCTGCTGAACCGCGTCGACAGCCTGCAGCGGCGATCACTGCGCGAGACCATCAATGCCGACACGACTCAACTGGCAGGGGAGATCGATCGGCTGCAGACGCAGAATCTCAATGCGGCGAGTGCTGCCAGCGTCGAGCGCGGACTCGACGCCTATCAGATGGCCCGCACGATCGTCGACGACGAAACATCCGAACGCATCGATCTGGCCGGGGCGATGGTCCTTCTCCGGCAGGCGGGACGCGAAATCGCCGAGGTGGATGCTGCCAGGAAGAAGAAGCGCAGCCCCCGTGCCCGAAGCGGACTGCCGCAGAGTCTGTGCACCATCAATCCGCTGCACGGAGAGGCGCAGTCCACGACGCGCCTCGATGCCGATGCCTCAGGTGTACGCGTGCCCGTCTGCGGAAGCTGTCAGAACGACCGACAGCGCGGAAACCAGCTGCAGTGGATCTTCGACGGTGACCGGCCCTATGTCGAAGGCGACAGCGTGTGGGCGCAGACTCTGTTCGGCGCCATCGGCTCAGACCTCGTCACCGCCCTGCACCGGCAGGGCAGATGACCTGCTGCCGGGGGAAGCTCCGGTCATGGTCACCTGGCATGGCACGTGCGGGCAGAGCCACCTCGGCGTCGGCTTGATTCGATCTCAGACCGCCGATGTCCTCAAGCTGACGTTCGACGAATTCCCGGTCAACGGGCACTCCATGCCCGGGCACGAACACTGTGGTCTCGGGGAAGGACAGCAGCGTGTGCAGGCTGGTCACCCACTCGCTCAGTGAAGCATCGTCGCCTGCCTGTGGGGGAGCTCCCTCCTCCACCAGGTCACCGGTGAACACGATGCCCTGATCGGGCAGGCGCACGACGAGATCTGCTGTGGAATGCCCACCCAGCACGTGGAATTCGACCCGACAGTCCCCGAGGTCGAGCATCACCTCCGACTCAGCGGCATCGACGGGGGAGACGTCGACGATGAGGTCGCGCGGATCCTCGGGCAGCTCGGATGCGAATTCGGCCGTCTCGGGGGCGGTGCGGACGGCGTCGAGGGCGATCCATGCGGTCGCCTCGTGGTCTCCGGCGAAGGACTCGGAGACGTGGAAGGTCTCGATTCCCGCTGCGGCAAGGGTGGCATTGCCGAAGAAATGATCCCAATGGTCATGAGTGATGACGGCAGCAATGGGATTGACGCCGCCAGTGACCGCGAGGCTCAGCTGCTGTGCCGTGTCGGCCAGATGCTTCGCTGTGCTGGGCCCCGGACCGGAGTCGACGATGAGGCTGGCGCGGGAGCCGGTGATGATTCCGCAGTTGACCGCGGCCGGATTCTGAGAGAGAACACTGACATTGACCATGGGTGCAGTCTAGAATGTCAGCCCATGGAGATCACTCACATCCCAGCTGGATCTCGCAGCGAAGAAGAGATCGAGGGCATCCTCGCCGAGGTGCTCGATTTCGATACCCTCATCAACCGAGCATCGGGGCTCGGCACCGATTTCGACCCCCGCGCAGACGAGATACGGCGGGAGTTGCTCTCACCCACGCAATACCTGAGCAATCAGACGTGGATCGGTCGGCTCGGCGGGGCCATCGTGGCCAAAGGAATCGCCTACCTGGCTCTGCAGGACAACCTCGATGTCGCCGACGTGTGGTGCTCGGTCCATCCTGAGCTGCGCGGACAGGGACTGGGTTCCGAGCTGCTGGCTGAGATGGAGACCAACCTGGCTGCTCAGGGCCGAACACAGCTGACCAGCTACTGCGAGATCCCACCATCGGTTCGTGACGCCGATTTGCGGGGTGCGCATCTCGCGGCCGACTCCGGCGCGGGAAGTCTGCCCGTGAATCAGCCGGACGTCGCCTTTCTCATCCGACACGGCTTCGCCTTCAAGCAGCTCGAGCGGTGCTCTGTGGCGAATTCGGCCACGGCTGCACGGCTGCCCGCCGTTGAACTCGGCGCAGGCTACACGATCGAGACGTGGGTTGGGCCGACGCCAGAACACCGTCTCGACGCGGTCGCACTGCTGCACCAGAGGATGTCGACGGACACCCCCGGCGCCGAAGAATTCGGTGAGGAGGAGGCGTGGGACGCCGCACGGGTCCGCGCCCTCGACGCGAAGCGGACCACAGACCGGGAGGTGGTGAGCACGGCACTGGCGCTCAAAGGGGAGGCAGTCGCCGGCTTCACCGAGGTCGCGCACTTCGACGAACGCCCCGAGGTCGGGTGGCAGGGATCGACTCTGGTGACTCGAGAACACCGCGGACACGGACTCGGGGCGGCACTGAAGATCGCCAATCACGTTGCGTTGGGGGAGCGTACCGGCGTGGAGCGAATCTACACGTGGAATGCGGTGGAGAACTCGTGGATGCTTCTCATCAACGACAGGGCGGGATTCGCAACCTGGGCCTGGGTCGGTCTGTGGAAGAAGCGTCTTGCATGACTTGACCGATTGCTATAAGCTTGATATTTGCGTTGATCTGCCTGTGGCGTGCCTTCATATAGCGGGGGGCACCTCATTTCCACTCAAGTGAACCACGATGTCGCCCGGTGTCGAAATCTGACACACCTGGGGTCGTCGACGTGACTTCGGGTGGAGGGTCAACCTATCAATTGGTGAAGCACTCGGAAGGATCCCATTGGCCGCCGCCAACGATAACACCAGGACCGCTAACGCCCCCAAGAGAATCTCCTTCGCGAAGATTCGCGAACCGCTCGAGGTTCCCGATCTGCTCGGTCTGCAGACAGACAGCTTCGATTGGCTCATCGGCTCGGAAGCGTGGCAGGACCGCGTCGCCGAGGCTATTGAAATCGGAGACGATTCCGTAGCAACCACCTCGGGACTCGAAGATATCTTCGAAGAGATCTCACCGATCGAGGACTTCGGTGGATCGATGTCGCTGTCGTTCCGGGAGCACCGGTTCGAAGCCGCCAAGTACTCCATCGATGAGTGCAAGGAACGCGACATGACCTATTCGGCGCCACTGTATGTGACCGCCGAATTCATGAACAACAACACCGGCGAGATCAAGAGCCAGACCGTCTTCATGGGTGACTTCCCCCTCATGACCGACAAGGGCACGTTCATCGTCAACGGCACCGAGCGTGTCGTCGTCTCGCAGCTCGTGCGTTCGCCCGGTGCGTACTTCGAGTCCAGCGTCGACAAGACCACTGACAAGGACATCTTCACCGCGAAGATCATCCCTTCCCGTGGTGCATGGCTGGAGTTCGAGGTCGACAAACGCGACCAGGTCGGCGTTCGCCTTGACCGTAAGCGCAAGCAGTCGGTCACCGTTCTGCTCAAGGCCCTCGGCTGGTCAGAAGCGAAGATCCTCGAGGAGTTCGGCGAGTTCGAGTCCATCCGCGAGACCATGGCCAAGGACACGGTCAACACGCAGGACGAAGCGCTGCTCGACATCTACAAGAAGCTGCGCCCGGCAGAGCCTGCGACAGCTGAAGCGGCACGCAACCTGCTCAACAACCTGTACTTCAACCCCAAGCGCTACGACCTGGCCAAGGTCGGCCGCTACAAGGTCAACCGCAAGCTGGGCGTCGATGCACCGCTGAGCGACTCGGTCCTGTCGACCGACGATGTGGTTGCGACCATCCGCTACCTCGTGTCCCTGCACGCAGGCGTTGACACCTCCAAGGGTGTCCGTGACGGCGAGGACATCGAGCTCAACGTCAAGCTCGACGACATCGACCACTTCGGCAACCGTCGCATCCGTGCAGTCGGCGAGCTCATCGAGAACCAGGTCCGCACCGGACTCTCTCGCATGGAGCGCGTCGTCCGTGAGCGCATGACGACTCAGGACGTCGAAGCGATCACGCCTCAGACTCTGATCAACATCCGCCCCGTGGTGGCTGCGATCAAGGAGTTCTTCGGCACCTCCCAGCTCTCGCAGTTCATGGATCAGAACAACCCGCTCGCGGGTCTGACCCACAAGCGCCGCCTCTCAGCTCTGGGACCTGGTGGTCTCTCGCGTGATCGTGCCGCCATGGAAGTCCGTGACGTTCACCCGTCGCACTACGGACGTATGTGCCCGATCGAGACTCCCGAAGGCCCGAACATCGGTCTGATCGGCTCGCTGGCCTCCTACGCCCGAATCAACCCGTTCGGTTTCATCGAGACGCCTTACCGCAAGGTCGTCGATGGTGTCGTCACCGACGACACCGAGTACCTGACTGCCGACGATGAGCTCGAGTTCAACATCGCGCAGGCCAATGCGCCGCTGACCGAAGAGCAGCGCTTCGCCGAAGTCGAAGTTCTCGCACGTCCTAAGGGCGGCGGCGGCGAAGCCGAGTTGGTCCAGTACGACACGATTGACTTCATGGACGTCTCCGCGCGTCAGATGGTGTCTGTTGCGTCCGCACTGATTCCGTTCCTCGAGCACGATGACGCCAACCGTGCCCTCATGGGTGCGAACATGCAGCGTCAGGCTGTGCCGCTGGTGATGTCGGAGTCCCCAGTCGTGGGCACCGGCATGGAATACCGTGCAGCAGTCGACGCCGGCGACGTCATCACTGCCGATCGCCCAGGCGTCGTCACTGAGGTATCCGCCGACTTCGTCACCGTTCTGGCTGACGATGGCACGATGCAGACCTACCGCGCCTCGAAGTTCAAGCGTTCCAACCACGGAACCTCGTACAACCAGCGCATCATCGTCGACGAGGGCGATCGCGTCGAGCCGGGCACGGTGCTGGCAGACGGACCGTCGACTCAGAACGGTGAGATGGCACTGGGCAAGAACCTCCTCGTGGCATTCATGTCATGGGAAGGCTACAACTTCGAGGATGCGATCATCCTCTCCCAGCGTCTCGTCCAGGACGACGTTCTGTCCTCGATCCACATCGAGGAGCACGAGGTCGATGCTCGCGACACCAAGCTCGGTGCTGAGGAGATCACTCGCGATATTCCGAACATCTCGCCGGACGCCCTGGCAGACCTCGACGATCGCGGAATCATCCGCATCGGCGCCGAGGTCACCGACGGCGACATCCTCGTCGGCAAGGTCACCCCGAAGGGTGAGACCGAGTTGACGCCGGAAGAGCGCCTGCTGCGCGCGATCTTCGGTGAGAAGTCCCGTGAAGTCCGCGATACCTCGCTGCGTGTGCCTCACGGCGAGATCGGCACCGTCATCGGTGTGCGCGTCTTCGACCGCGAGGAAGACGACGAGCTCTCACCGGGCGTCAACCAGATGGTCCGCGTCTACGTCGCTCAGCGCCGTAAGATCACCATCGGTGACAAGATGGCCGGTCGCCACGGCAACAAGGGTGTCATCTCGACCATCCTGCCTGTTGAGGACATGCCGTTCCTGGCCGACGGAACCCCCGTCGACATCATCCTCAACCCGCACGGTGTTCCGCGTCGTATGAACATCGGCCAGGTTTTCGAAGTCCACCTCGGATGGATCTCGAAGCAGGGTTGGAAGATCGAGGGCAACCCCGAGTGGGCTGCCGAACTGCCGGATGCCGCTCGCGAAGCCGAGGCAGGCACTAACCTGGCGACCCCGGTCTTCGACGGTGCACACGAGCAGGAGCTGCGTGGACTGCTGGACTCGACGACTCCGAACCGCGATGGGGATCGACTCATCGATTCCTCGGGCAAGGCCCAGCTGTTCGACGGTCGCTCCGGAGAGCCGTTCCCGTACCCGATCGCTGTCGGCTACATGTACATGCTCAAGCTCCACCACCTCGTCGACGACAAGATCCACGCGCGTTCGACCGGTCCGTACTCGATGATCACCCAGCAGCCGCTCGGTGGTAAGGCACAGTTCGGCGGTCAGCGCTTCGGTGAGATGGAAGTGTGGGCCCTCGAGGCCTACGGTGCGGCGTACACGCTGCAGGAACTGCTGACGATCAAGTCCGATGACATTCCGGGCCGCGTGAAGGTCTACGAAGCCATCGTCAAGGGCGAGAACCTGCCCGATCCGGGAATCCCGGAGTCGTTCAAGGTTCTCATCAAGGAGATGCAGTCCCTGTGCCTCAACGTCGAAGTTCTGTCTTCGGACGGAGCCGAGGTTGAGATGCGTGACGGCGAGGACGAGGTCTACCGGGCAGCGGAAGAGCTCGGCATCGACCTGTCACGCCGTGAAGCCCAGACCGTAGAAGAAGTCTGAGGACTTCCACTTCAACCGACACAACTTCGCGATGAACTCGACGTTCATCGCCAGGAAAGAGGATTTACGTGCCTGACGTCAATTTCTTTGATGAGCTACGTATCGGTCTTGCCACTGCGGAATCCATCCGCGGCTGGTCACACGGTGAGGTGAAAAAGCCTGAGACCATCAACTACCGCACTCTTAAGCCGGAGAAGGACGGACTCTTCTGCGAGAAGATCTTCGGTCCGACCCGCGACTGGGAGTGTGCCTGCGGCAAATACAAGCGTGTCCGCTTCAAGGGCATCATCTGTGAGCGCTGCGGCGTCGAGGTGACTCGCGCCAAGGTTCGCCGTGAGCGCATGGGACACATCGAGCTGGCCGCACCGGTCACTCACATCTGGTACTTCAAGGGCGTTCCTTCGCGCTTGGGCTACCTGCTGGACCTGGCACCGAAGGACCTGGAGAAGGTCATCTACTTCGCTGCCTACATGATCACCTCGGTGGACGAGGACTCTCGCCACCGTGATC
The DNA here is from genome assembly GCF_016892625.1 of Brevibacterium sp. RIT 803. Classification (GTDB taxonomy): domain Bacteria; phylum Actinomycetota; class Actinomycetes; order Actinomycetales; family Brevibacteriaceae; genus Brevibacterium. The sequence goes on along the minus strand of NZ_JAFEMW010000004.1, from coordinate 51,741 downwards.
TGCCCAGCCTGCAGAACAAGATCGACATCGAGAAGCAGCAGATCGGCACTCGCCGTGACGCCGACATCGATCGTCGTGCCAAGAAGCTCGAAGAGGACCTGGCAGCTCTCGAGGCCGACGGCGGCTCCGCCCCGGCCAAGAAGAAGCTGCGCGATGTCGCCGAGAAGGAAATGGAGAAGCTGCGCAAGAACGCCGACCGTGAGGTCGACCGCCTTGAGCAGGTGTGGGACCGGTTCAAGAACCTCAAGGTCAATGACCTCGAAGGCGATGAGAGCCTGTACCGCGAGATGTTCCACCGTTTCGGTCTCTACTTCACCGGTGCCATGGGCGCCGAGGCGATCCAGAAGCGTCTGCTCGAATTCGACCTCGAGGCCGAGTCCGAGAAGCTGCGCGAACTCATCGCCACGGGTAAGGGTCAGCGCAAGACCCGCGCCCTGAAGCGTCTCAAGGTCGTCAACGCGTTCCTGACCACCGACAACAACCCCGAGGGCATGGTCCTCGACGTTGTTCCCGTGGTGCCCCCGGAACTGCGCCCGATGGTGCAGCTCGACGGTGGACGTTTCGCCACGTCTGACCTCAACGACCTCTACCGTCGTGTCATCAACCGCAACAACCGCCTCAAGCGTCTGTTGGATCTCGGCGCCCCCGAGATCATCGTCAACAACGAGAAGCGGATGCTGCAGGAAGCCGTCGACTCGCTGTTCGACAACGGCCGTCGCGGTCGTCCGGTGACCGGACCGGGCAACCGTCCGCTGAAGTCACTGTCGGACATGCTCAAGGGCAAGCAGGGACGTTTCCGTCAGAACCTTCTGGGCAAGCGTGTGGACTACTCGGGCCGTTCGGTCATCGTGGTCGGTCCGCAGCTGCACCTGCACCAGTGCGGTCTGCCCAAGACCATGGCTCTGGAACTGTTCAAGCCCTTCGTGATGAAGCGTCTGGTCGATCTCAACCATGCGCAGAACATCAAGTCGGCAAAGCGGATGGTCGAGCGTCAGCATCCTCAGGTGTGGGACGTCCTCGAAGAGGTCATCACCGAACATCCGGTGCTGCTCAACCGTGCACCTACTCTGCACCGTCTGGGCATCCAGGCGTTCGAACCACAGCTCATCGAGGGCAAGGCCATCCAGCTGCACCCCCTCGTCTGCTCGGCGTTCAACGCTGACTTCGACGGTGACCAGATGGCAGTTCACCTGCCGCTGAGCCCTGAGGCTCAGGCGGAGGCACGCGTGCTCATGCTCTCGGCGAACAACATCCTCAAGCCTTCGGACGGCAAGCCCGTGACCATGCCTTCACAGGACATGATCATCGGTCTCTACCACCTGACCTCCGAGCGCAAGGGTCTGGCCGGCGAGGGACGCTCCTTCACCGGTCTCGGTGAAGCCATCATGGCCTTCGATCGTGGAGAGCTGGACCTCGGTTCGGTCATCACGATTCGACTGGAGAACGTCGTCCCCGGCGACGATCTTGAGGTTCCCGAAGGCTGGGAAGCCGGCGATCCGCTGGACGTGCAGACCACTCTGGGTCGCGCACAGTTCAACGACTACCTGCCTGCCGACTACACGTATGTGAACTCCACGATCGACAAGAAGGCGCTCAGCCGCATCGTGAATTACCTGGCCGAGGAATACCCCAAGGTCGAGGTCGCACACACCTTGGACAACTTCAAGGCCGGCGGCTTCTACTGGGCAACTCGTTCGGGAATCACCATCTCGATGTCCGACGTGGTCTCACCCGAGGCCAAGACCGAGATCATCGACGATGCGGAAGCCTTCGACACGAAGGTTCAGCAGCAGTACGAACTCGGTGCGCTCACCGACGACGAACGCCGCAACGAACTGGTCAAGCTGTGGACCGAGACGACCGAGAAGGTCGACCAGGTCATGCGGACCAACTTCCCGGAGGAGAACTCGGTTCTGCGTCTGGTGGAGTCCGGTGCATCAGGTAACTGGATGCAGGTCCGCCAGCTGGCCGGTATGCGTGGACTGGTGACGAACCCGAAGGGTGAGATCATCCCTCGCCCGATCGTCTCGAACTACCGTGAGGGACTCTCGGTGCTCGAGTACTTCATCGCCTCGCACGGTGCTCGTAAGGGTCTGGCCGATACGGCTCTGCGTACCGCTGACTCCGGTTACCTGACTCGTCGCCTCGTCGACGTGTCGCAGGACGTCATCATCCGCACTGCGCAAGCCGATACGAACAAGGGCATCACCCTGCCTGCAGCCGAGCGCGACCACGAGGGCAACCTCGTTCCGCACGAGTATGCAGAGACGAGCCTCTACGGACGCCTCACGGTTGCAGACGTCTCCGACGCGGATGGCAATGTCATCGTGCCGGCGAAGACCGACGTGACCGCGGACACGATCGATAAGCTGGTCGCTGCCGGGATCGAAGAGCTCAAGGTTCACTCTGTGCTCACTGCTGATTCCGATACGCAGATCTCGGCCATGCACTACGGCCGTTCGATGGCGACCGGAAAGCTCGTCGACATCGGCGAAGCAATCGGCACCGTCGCTGCCCAGTCGATCGGTGAGCCGGGAACCCAGCTCACCATGCGTACCTTCCACACGGGTGGTGCGGCGGCGTCCACGGGTGACATCACCCAGGGTCTGCCGCGTGTGACCGAGCTCTTCGAAGCTCGCACGCCAAAGGGCTTCGCTCCTATCGCCGAGGCGACCGGACGAGCCAAGATCGACGACAGCCGCAAGACCCGCTTCGTCGTCATCACACCCGATGACGGTGGCGAAGAGATCGAGCACGCAGTCTCCAAGCGCGCCCGCCTCCTCGTCGAGGACGGACAGAACGTCAAGGCCGGCGAACAGCTGGTCATCGGCGCTGTCGATCCGAAGCAGGTGCTGCGCATCCGCGGTCGTCGTGAGGCCGAGCGCTTCCTCGTCGAGCAGGTGCAGAAGGTGTACCGTTCGCAGGGCGTGGGCATCCACGACAAGCACATCGAGGTCATCGTGCGCCAGATGCTGCGTCGCGTGACCGTGATCGAGTCGGGCGACACGAACCTGCTGCCCGGTGAGCTGGTCGACCGTGGCCGTTACCAGGGCGAGAACCGTCGTGTGGTCGCCGAAGGCGGCCAGCCGGCATCGGCTCGTGACGAGCTCATGGGTATCACGAAGGCCTCTCTGGCCACCGATTCGTGGCTGTCCGCCGCATCCTTCCAGGAGACGACACGCGTCCTCACCGAGGCCGCAATGGAAGGCAAGTCGGACACCCTGCTCGGACTCAAGGAGAACGTCATCCTCGGTAAGCTCATCCCTGCGGGCACCGGCCTGCAGACACACCGCGACATCGTGGTGGAGCCGACCGAAGAGGCGAAGGCCGAGATGTTCACGAACAGCTACGGTGACTTCTATGCAGGCATCGGTTCCGATTCCGGATCCGCCATCCCGCTGGAAGACTACGACTACGGCGCCTTCAGCTGAAGCTGATCGTCTGAGTCGAATCCCTGTCGCTGAGTCACCAGACTGAGTCGACAGGCACAGCAAGAGGGGCACCCACCATCAGGTGGGTGCCCCTCTTCGCTCCTTCATCGGCGTTGCCCGCGAACACAGACGCGAACGCGGGCGCGTTCGCGGGTGCGCGAGCAGAAGCATTGCCGCAGAAGATCCTCGGCCAATGGCCTCGAACTCGGTCAGAAGTACAACGGTTGGTCAGTTCTGGTCGAATATCTCGAACAATTCGACCAGAACTGACCAACTGTTGGCCTGCCGCGGTCTCTGACTGTGTGTCTGCGGTGCGCGGCGGCCTCGTTGAGCAAGACGGTTAGCCGAAGAGGACTTGCGCCTCTTCCCAGCGTTGAAGCGGAACAGACTTGAGCCGGTCGACGGCTGAAGCCATGTCGACCGAGACGATGTCGGTGCCCTCGAGACTGGCCATCTTGCCCCAGTCGCCGTTGTGCGCGAGATCTGCCGCAGCCATCCCCAGGCGCGTGGACAGGACTCGGTCATATGCCGTGGGGGAGCCGCCTCGCTGCAGGTGTCCGAGGATGGTGGCACGGGACTCGATTCCTGTGATCTCCTCGATCTTGGGAGCCAGGAAGTCTGCGATGCCGCCGAGGCGTGTCCGCCCCTTGTTGTCGACGCCTCGGTCCGCGACCTGCTCGTCGAGCCCCTCGGGAATGAAGCCTTCGGCCACGACGACGATCGGAGCACGGCCGCGGTCCCTGGCCGATGTCACCCATTCCTCGATCTGGTCGAAGGAGACGGGAAACTCCGGCATGAGGATCGCGTGAGCGCCACCGGCCATTCCCGCATGCAGCGCGATCCATCCGACGTTGCGGCCCATGACTTCGATGACCATGCATCGATGATGGGACTCCGCAGTTGTGCGAAGCCGGTCGATGGACTCGGTTGCGATGGCTTGGGCCGAGTCGAAGCCGAAGGTGTAGTCGGTGCCGCTGAGATCGTTGTCGATGGTCTTGGGGACACCGATGATGTTGAGTCCCTCCTCGTTCACGAGTCGGGAGGCCCCAGCCAGTGTGCCCTCGCCGCCGATCGCAACGATCGCGTCGATGCCGTGAGTGGTCATCACCTCGCGCATCCGCTCCGGCCCGCCGCCCTCATAGGGGTGGGTGCGGGAGGTGCCGAGGATGGTGCCGCCACGGCCGGAGAGTCCACGAACGTCGAGCATCGACATATCGAACACATCGTCGTCGAGCAGGCCGCGCCAACCGTCGTGGATACCGACGAACGTATCCTCGTGGGAGCGGATTCCCTTGCGGACGATTCCGCGGATGACCGCGTTGAGTCCGGGGCAGTCCCCGCCGGAGGTCAGTACACCTATCTTCATTCCAATTGCCCCTGATCCTTTGCTCGGTAGCCTTTGGCCAAATGCACGTCGTGACCGGCCATGACAGAGACGCCTTTGAGGATGAGCGTCCCGTTCGATCCGTCTCCTTTGGCGGAGCCGCGGATCTCATTGCCGGCCATGATGTTGATTGTGTCGTCGCGGATCCGCACGCCCGGAGGGACGTAGATGTCGTGGCCGGCCATCATCGAATACGAGGTCAGTGACACGGTGACTCCCGGACCCATGACGTCGCACAGGTCGATGTTGTCGCCGCCCATGAGCGAGTAGGTCGTCACCTCGGCCGTGCCGGCTGGCACATCGAGTTCGCGCCCGGACATGATGGCCACCGAGTTCATCGGCTTCGCTGTGCCCGGTTCCGCTATCGGAGCCAGCGAGGTGGGTCCAGCGCTGCGGGCGAGTGATGTTCCCGCGGTTGTTCCGCCGGTCTGGCGCGCCAGGGCGCGGTAGAGCTCGTGTCCTTCGGGCAGATCGACGATGAGCGGCATCAGTTCGTCGAGGTACTTCGCTGAAATCGCCTCATCCTGACGTTCGGCGGTCTCTTCCGAGTCGAGTCGACCGTTGCTGACCGCGTCGGTGATGACTCCGAGAACGGCGTCGCGGTCCTTGTCAGAGGCTCGGATGCGGGGCGCGGGCGAATGCGGGGAATCTTCTTTGGCCATGACGTCCAGTGTAGCGGGGACCACACATCTGCCGTTGAGATCGGACGCCGCCAAGTCGCACTGGCTGGACACAGCCGTGACTGGGACTTGCGACAGCACAGCACACGAGAGTGGAATCACTGACTGCTAAGGAGGTTCCATGGCAGACAACCAGAATCCGAACCTTCCCAACTTCTGGCCGGTCACTCCCAGAGCCGGGCAACAGGGATGAGGCGACAGGGTGGTGGCCAGCAGGGGCCAGGTCCCATCCCGGATACGACTGTGCCCCCATCACTGATCGTGGTGGGGGCACAGTCGTGCGTTATCAGATCACTCAGCGGTGCAGATCGAAGCGGTCTGCTTCGACGAGCTTGCTCCAGGCCTTGACGAAGTCGTTGACGAACTTCTCCTGGGCGTCATCGGAGGCGTAGACCTCGGCGATGGCGCGCAGCTCGGAGTTGGCACCGAAGAGCAGGTCGATACGGCTTCCGGTCCACAGCTTCTCTCCCTCGGGGGAGAAGCACTCGTAGACAGTGGCGGATTCGGACGGTCCGATCGGCTTCCAGACGTTGCCCAGTTCCAGGAGGTTGACGAAGAAATCGTTCGTCAGCTCGCCGGGACGGTCGGTGAACACGCCGAGCTCGGAGTCTTCGTAGTTCGCGCCGAGGACGCGCAGTCCGCCGATGAGAACGGTCAGCTCCGACGGGGTCAGACCCAGCAGGCTCGCCCTGTCCAGGAGGAGGTACTCGGCCGAGAGCGGAAGATCCTCGGTGAGATAGTTGCGGAACCCGTCGTGAGTCGGCTCCAGGTAGGAGAACGAATCGACGTCGGTCTGCTCCTGGGTCGCGTCACCGCGGCCGGTCGTGACCGGAACACTGACATCATGGCCGGCGGCCTTCGCCGCGGTTTCGATGCCGACGCCGCCGGCGATCGCCAGGACATCGGCGAACGTTGCGCCGGTGTCCGCTGCGATGCCTTCGAGGACGGTGATGACCTCGGCCAGCTTCGCGGGCTCGTTGACTTCCCAACTCTTCTGCGGTTCGAGGCGCAGGCGTCCGCCGTTGACTCCGCCGCGGAAGTCGGAGACTCGGTGGGATGATGCTGCGGCCCAGGTGGTTGAGACGAGCTGGGAGACGCTCAGTCCGGATTCGCGCAGGGCAGTCTTGACGGCCTCGAGCTGGCTCTCAGCCAACGGTGTGCCGGCCGGGACCGGATCCTGCCAGATGAGCTCTTCGCTGGGGACCTCGGGTCCGAGATAGCGAGTGGACGGGCCCATGTCTCGGTGAGTGAGCTTGAACCAGGCGCGGGCGAAGGCATCCTCGAAGGCCTTCTGGTCGTCTTTGAAGCGACGCGAGATCTCACCATAGATGGGGTCGAAACGCAGCGAAAGGTCGGTTGTGAGCATGCGGGGCTCGCGGCGTCCGTCGCCCTGAGCCATCGGAACCATGTCATCGCCGCCGCCGTCGACTGGGCGCCACTGCAGGTGTCCGCCTTCGTTCTCGAAGACCTCCCATTCGTAGGCGAAGAGGATGTGGAAGAACTCGTTGTCCCACCGAGTGGGGTGGTAGGTCCACGTGACCTCGATACCGCTGCCGACGGTGTCATTGCCCTGGCCGGTGCCGAAGTCGGACTTCCAACCCAGGCCCTGCTCCTCGATCGGTGCTGCTTCCGGATCTCCGCCCTTGTGTGACTCGGGTGCTGCGCCGTGGGTCTTGCCGAAGGTGTGTCCACCTGCGATGAGAGCGACTGTCTCCTCGTCGTCCATGGCCATGCGACCGAAGGTCTCGCGGATGTCGATGGCCGCGGCCAGCGGATCCGGTTTGCCCTCTGGGCCCTCAGGATTGACGTAGATGAGACCCATGGTCGTTGCCGCCAGCGGCTTCTGCAGCTCGCGGTTGCCCACATAGCGCTTGTCGGTGCCCAGCCATTCGGTCTCGGAGCCCCAGTAGACGTCATTGTCGGGTTCCCACACGTCCTTGCGGCCACCGGCGTAGCCGAAAGTCTTGAAGCCCATGGACTCGAGACCTACGTTTCCGGCGAGGATGAATAGGTCGGCCCATGAGATCTTCTTGCCGTACTTCTTCTTGACCGGCCAGAGCAGTCGACGGGCTTTGTCGAGACCCACGTTGTCGGGCCAGGAATTCAGAGGCGCGAAACGCTGCTGCCCTTCGCCGCCGCCGCCGCGTCCGTCCTGGACTCGGTAAGTGCCTGCGGAGTGCCAGGCCATGCGGATCATGAACGGGCCGTAGTGACCGAAATCAGCCGACCACCAGTCGGCGTTCGTCTTCTGCAGCTCTTCGATGTCGGCCTTGAGTGCGTAGTAGTCGAGGCTGGCGAACTCGGTGTCGTAGTCGAAGCCTTCGTCCATCGGGTCGCGAGCTGGCTGGTTCTTGGCCAAGATCTTGAGGTTGAGGCGATTCGGCCACCAGTGCGAGTTGGCATCGCCCTGGCTGGGATCGACCAGCGAGTCGGCATCGGGCGCCGTCGCCGCAGCCGAGGTGGTGTGGACGACTGGACAGCCGCCGGCGGTGGAAGTATCGGTCATAGTATTCCTTTCACTTTCGAGTCCCCGTCAGGACCCGGTTGAAGACAAAGGTGTGGCTTTGTCGTTGAGTGGATCGGCTCAGACCGCCGAGGCGGGTTCGGTGCTGCCCGAAGACGCTGCAGACACAGCGCAGTCAGGACACAGGCCCCAGAAAGTGACTTCGGCCTGTTCGATGACGAAACCAGCGTCGTGTGAAGGGGTCAAGCAGGGGGCCTGCCCGACCGCACAGTCGACGTCGACGATGAGATTGCACGAGCGGCACACGAGGTGATGATGATTGTCCCCGATGCGTCGCTCGTAACGGGCCACAGACCCGGACGGCTGAATGCACCGCACGAGTCCGACTTCGGTGAGTGTGTGCAGCGAGTCGTACACCGCCTGATGCGATACCTCGGGGAGGATCTCTCGAACAGCGCGGATGACAGTCTCTGTGTCTGCATGCTGGTGGTCGCACACAGCTGCGAGAACTGCGACTCTCTGTTTCGTCACGCGAAGGGAACTCTCCCGCAGTGCTGCGGTCGGTTCCGACTCGTGCCTATCCTTGTTCTCAGCCACAGCAACAGCTTGCCGCCTTTTCTTGAATGAGTCAAGGAAGCGAATGTCTCGGGTGCGCAAGGCTACCGGGGGCTTTCGGCCTCGGACCTCGGTCGCGATGAGCTCGGGCTCCGGTCCGAGAAGAGCAGGAGCACCAGAGGAGAGGGTTCCTGCGCCGGGTGGCGGTGGTTGTGTCGTGCAACGCACAGCGGCTGGTTTTGACCAGATGCGGCAGACCGCGATATTCTAGGATGCGACTGATTGTGTTATCTGCGTCGGCGAACGACCATACCGGATGTTTTGTGAGATCCGGACCCATTGTGAGAATTCGCCAGAGGCAGGCCGCCGACGTGTCATTCTGCATAGGTGCTGTGTCATTGCGACACACCCGAGTGCAGGGTTCATGCCGTCGCGCGAATACTGGCATCGGGCGTGAAGCTTCACCCGGTGTTCAGTCGGATATGTCCCACGGTTCACAAACATGGCTGATGCCATGGCCAACGTTGGGAATTAGGTCTATCGAGAAGCAAATGGAGAACGCTTAGTGCCGACAATCCAGCAGCTCGTCCGCAAGGGACGACATGTCAAATCCGCAGGATCCGACGCTCCTGCTCTGAAGAGCAGCCCGCAGCGTCGTGGGGTGTGCACCCGTGTGTACACCACTACACCTAAGAAGCCGAACTCGGCTCTTCGCAAGGTCGCTCGTGTCAAACTTTCGAGCCAGATCGAAGTGACTGCCTACATTCCAGGCGAAGGACACAACCTGCAGGAGCACTCGATCGTGCTCGTGCGCGGTGGTCGTGTCAAGGACCTGCCAGGTGTGCGCTACCGAATCGTTCGCGGTTCGCTTGACACCCAGGGTGTCAAGGGCCGCCAGCAGGCACGCAGCAAGTACGGTGCGAAGAGGGAGAAGAAGTAATGCCACGTAAAGGTCCTGCACCAAAGCGACCGATCGTCATTGACCCGGTCTTCAGTTCGCCGATCGTCACGCAGCTGATCAACAAGATCCTGCTCGACGGAAAGCGCTCGACCGCTGAGCGCATCGTCTACGGTGCTCTCGAAGGTACCCGTGAGAAGAACGGCAATGACCCAGTTGTCAACCTGAAGAAGGCTCTCGACAACATCCGCCCATCCCTCGAGGTTCGCTCTCGCCGTGTCGGTGGCGCGACCTACCAGGTTCCGGTTGATGTCCGTCCGGTTCGTTCGACGACTTTGGCACTGCGCTGGCTCGTGGCTTACTCCCGCCAGCGTCGTGAGAAGACGATGACCGAACGCCTCATGAATGAGATTCTCGACGCGAGCAACGGCCTCGGCGCCGCTGTGAAGCGTCGCGAAGACACCCACAAGATGGCCGAGTCCAACAAGGCCTTCGCCCACTACCGCTGGTAATCGTTCCTCTCCGGAACCCTGGCCGGCAGGCGTCTTGCGGCGTCTGCCGGCCAGGCAGCGGGGGAGCCGATCACATCATCGAGTGAGAGAGAGACACCGTGGCACTTGACGTGCTCACCGACCTGAATAAGGTCCGCAACATCGGCATCATGGCCCACATCGATGCCGGTAAGACCACCACAACCGAACGCATCCTTTACTACACCGGTGTGAACTACAAGATCGGCGAGACGCACGATGGTGCCTCGACGATGGACTGGATGGACCAGGAGCAGGAACGCGGCATCACGATCACGTCGGCTGCCACCACCTGCTACTGGCACGACAACCAGATCAACATCATCGACACCCCGGGCCACGTCGACTTCACCGTCGAGGTTGAGCGCTCACTGCGCGTCCTCGATGGCGCCGTCGCCGTCTTCGATGGCAAGGAAGGCGTTGAACCGCAGTCCGAGACCGTGTGGCGTCAGGCTGACAAGTACGACGTGCCGCGCGTGTGCTTCGTCAACAAGATGGACAAGCTCGGTGCTGACTTCTACTTCACCGTCGACACCATCCGCGAACGCCTCGGCGCCAAGCCGCTGGTCATTCAGCTGCCTATCGGTTCCGAGTCGGAGTTCGCTGGGGTCGTCGACCTTCTTGAGATGAAGGCCTACATCTGGCCTGATGAGTCCAAGAAGGGTCAGGACATGACCGAGATCGAGATCCCAGATGATCTCCAGGACAAGGCAGTCGAGTACCGCGCCAAGCTCATCGAGGATGTTGCTGAAGCCACTGACGAACTCATGGAGAAGTACCTTGAGGGCGAAGAGATCTCGATTGCCGAGATCAAGGAGGGCATCCGCTCCCTCGTCGTCAACTCCACGGCTTTCCCTGTCATGTGCGGTTCGGCATACAAGAACAAGGGCGTCCAGCCCATGCTCAATGCCGTCATCGACTACCTCCCTTCGCCTCTCGAGGTTCCTCCCATGATCGGTGAGAACCCTCGTGACGAGGACGAGAAGCTGACTCGCAAGCCTTCCAAAGACGAGCCTTTCTCGGCTCTCGCGTTCAAGGTTGCCACCCACCCGTTCTTCGGCACGCTGACCTACGTCCGCGTGTACTCCGGACAGGTGAAGTCGGGCGAGGCCGTTCTCAACTCGACGAGCGGCAAGAAGGAGCGCGTCGGCAAGCTCTTCCAGATGCACTCCAACAAGGAGAACCCTGTCGAAGAGGCCATCGCCGGCCACATCTATGCGTTCATCGGTCTCAAAGAGACAACCACCGGTGACACGCTGTGCGATCCGAACGCCCCGATCGCTCTCGAGTCGATGACCTTCCCTGAGCCGGTCATCTCTGTGGCCATTGAGCCCAAGACCAAGAGTGACCAGGAGAAGCTCTCTGCCGCCATCCAGAAGTTCGTCAAGGAAGACCCGACATACCGGGTCGAACTCGATGTGGAGACGGGTCAGACCGTCATCCGCGGAATGGGCGAACTTCACCTCGACATCCTCGTCGACCGTATGCGTCGCGAGTTCAAGGTCGAGGCGAACGTCGGCAAGCCGCAGGTCGCCTACCGTGAGACCATTCGCCGCACTGTCGAAAAGTACGATTACACCCACAAGAAGCAGACGGGTGGATCGGGACAGTTCGCGAAGGTCCAGGTCACCTTCGAACCTCTCGAGGTCGAAGGCGACACGATCTACGAGTTCGAGAATGCCGTCACGGGCGGACGTATTCCGCGCGAGTACATTCCGAGCGTCGACGCCGGTATCCAGGACGCCATGCAGCTTGGTGTGCTGGCCGGTTACCCGATGGTTGGCGTCAAAGCCACACTCATCGACGGCGCCTACCACGATGTCGACTCCTCGGAGATGGCATTCAAGATCGCCGGCTCGATGGTCTTCAAGGAGGCCGTTCAGAAGGCGAAGCCGGTTCTGCTGGAACCGGTCATGGACGTCGAGGTGCGTACCCCAGAGGAATACATGGGAGACGTCATCGGCGACCTCAATTCCCGACGTGGCCAGATCCAGTCGATGGACGACGCTTCCGGTGTGAAGGTCGTCAAGGCTGTGGTCCCGTTGTCGGAGATGTTCGGTTACATCGGTGATCTGCGGTCGAAGACCCAGGGCCGTGCGGTGTACTCGATGACTTTCTCCAGCTATGCGGAGGTCCCCAAGGCAGTCGCCGAGGAGATCGTCCAGAAGATGCGTGGCGGAGAGTAATCTCCGGTCCCCGGTCGCCACGGTGAGCAAGAACATGTTCACCGAAATGAAAGATAACCAACAAAGGTCTAAGATATGAACCGCATATCTTTTGCCAACCACGAGGAGGAACCCAGTGGCAAAGGCTAGTTTCGATAGGACTAAGCCGCACGTCAACATTGGCACCATCGGCCACGTTGACCACGGAAAGACCACCTTGACCGCCGCAATCACCAAGGTGTTGGCGGACAAGTACCCAGATCTCAATGAGGCTCGCGCCTTCGACCAGGTGGATAACGCACCTGAGGAGAAGGAGCGCGGCATCACCATCAACGTCTCGCACGTTGAATACCAGACCGAGAAGCGTCACTACGCTCACGTCGATGCCCCTGGTCACGCCGACTACATCAAGAACATGATTACCGGTGCTGCTCAGATGGACGGCGCAATCCTCGTGGTTGCCGCTACCGACGGTCCGATGCCGCAGACTCGTGAGCACGTTCTGCTCGCTCGTCAGGTTGGTGTGCCTTACATCGTCGTCGCACTGAACAAGTCCGACATGGTCGATGACGAGGAGCTCATCGAGCTCGTCGACTTCGAGGTCCGCGATCTGCTCTCCAGCCAGGACTTCGACGGCGACAACGCTCCCGTCATTCCTGTGTCCGCTCTCAAGGCGCTGGAAGGCGACGAGAAGTGGGTCAAGAGCGTCGAAGACCTCATGCAGGCCGTCGATGACAACGTTCCCGAGCCGGAGCGCGACATCGACAAGCCCTTCCTCATGCCAGTGGAAGACGTCTTCACGATCACCGGTCGTGGAACCGTCGTCACCGGTCGTGTGGAGCGCGGCGTCCTGCTGCCTAACGATGACATCGAAATCGTGGGCATCAAGGAGAAGTCGTCCAAGACGACCGTCACCGCAATCGAGATGTTCCGTAAGACTCTTCCCGACGCTCGTGCGGGTGAGAACGTCGGACTGCTCCTGCGTGGAACGAAGCGCGAAGAAGTCGAGCGCGGCCAGGTCATCTGCAAGCCAGGTTCGATTACGCCTCACACCGGCTTCGAGGGCCAGGTCTACATCCTGAGCAAGGACGAGGGTGGGCGTCACAACCCGTTCTACTCGAACTACCGTCCTCAGTTCTACTTCCGCACCACCGACGTCACCGGCGTCATCACGTTGCCTGAGGGCACCGAGATGGTCATGCCCGGTGACAACACCGACATGTCGGTCGAGCTGATCCAGCCGATCGCTATGGAGGAGGGCCTCCGCTTCGCTATCCGTGAGGGTGGACGCACCGTCGGCGCTGGTCGAGTCACCAAGATCACCGCCTGAAATACCTTCGGTCTGTGAGGCTTCGGCCTTGAGTTCGGGACTTCGGTCCTGACAGATCGATTCGGAACCCCGGTCCTTTGGGCCGGGGTTCCGTGCATTCACAACGGGGCTATCCTCGGTGAGCGGCCCGGCTGTCGTGGGGGAGTGACCTGGCTGACTGCCGGTTGTGTGCGATCATGAAATGCCTCACAACGCAGATGCCTGGAATTGCGCCGATGAAGTGCTATGTGACAAGATAGTGAAGTTGCGTTTTGGACGTTGACCCCTGCACTGCGGTAGAGATACCGCGAACAGTCCGGAACACTATCGGATCGATGAATCTGCCTTGAGCGGGTTCGGACCGAGCAGCCAATGAGTAGAAGCGCCGTCGGCCCTCAACGAGAATCGAAAGATTCTCCGCAAGGATTAGCCGACACGCCCGACCTCGGGGGTCGGTCATGGTCAGCCGGCACAGACCACAGAAGATTCCGATCGACTGTTGGTTGATGGCCGGAAGTAACTAAAGAAAGAGACGACGCCATGGCGGGACAGAAGATCCGCATTCGGCTCAAGTCGTACGACCACGCTGTGATTGACAGTGCTGCACGAAAGATCGTGGACACCGTCACTCGCGCAGGTGCGACTGTTGTGGGCCCCGTGCCGTTGCCAACGGAGAAGAACGTTTACTGCGTCATCCGTTCGCCACACAAGTACAAGGACAGCCGTGAGCATTTCGAAATGCGCACGCACAAGCGTCTGATCGACATTGTCGATCCGACGCCGAAGGCAGTCGATTCGCTCATGCGGCTCGACCTTGCTGACGACGTCAACATCGAGATCAAGCTCTAAGGGAGGCAGACATGGCGAACAATCGTTCATCAGCTCTCCCTACCACCCGCAAGGTCAAGGGCCTTCTGGGAACCAAGCTGGGCATGACTCAGGTTTGGGATGAGCAGAACAATCTCGTACCGGTGACCGTAGTGGCCGCCGGCAGCAACGTCGTGACACAGATCCGCAACGAGGAAACCGACGGTTACCCCGCACTGCAGATCGCGTTCGGCGAAATTGATCCTCGCAAGGTCAACAAGCCCACTGCAGGTCACTTCGAGAAGGCAGGCGTGACACCACGCCGTCACCTTGTCGAGCTGCGCACTGCAGATGCTGCTGACTACGCGCTGGGTCAGGAACTCGGAGTCGATACGTTCGACGCCGGGATCAAGGTCGATGTGACCGCAAAGACCAAGGGTAAGGGAACCGCCGGTGTCATGAAGCGTCATGGCTTCCACGGCGTCGGCGCCTCCCACGGTTCGCACCGCAACCACCGCAAGCCGGGTTCGATCGGCGGAGCCGCGACCCCTGGTCGCGTGTTCAAAGGTATGCGTATGGCCGGCCGTATGGGTGCAGTCAAGCACACCACCCAGAACCTCACGATCCACGCCGTGGATACCGAGAACAACTTCCTGCTCATCAAGGGTGCCGTACCTGGCCCCAAGGGTGCAGTCGTTCTCGTTCGCTCGGCCGCGAAGGAGGGCTGAACGTAATGACTGATGTCAAGACAGTCGACGTCGTCGATGCTGCTGGTGCGAAGACCGGATCAGTTGACCTGCCAGCCGAGATCTTCGGCGTGCAGACCAACGTG
Organism: Brevibacterium sp. RIT 803; assembly: GCF_016892625.1. Taxonomy (GTDB): domain Bacteria; phylum Actinomycetota; class Actinomycetes; order Actinomycetales; family Brevibacteriaceae; genus Brevibacterium. Next base: position 36,686 of record NZ_JAFEMW010000004.1, on the reverse strand, counting down.
CCGTTGATCCACCAGGTTGTTGTCGCACAGCTGGCAGCAGCCCGTCAGGGTACACACAAGACAAAGACCCGCTCCGAAGTACGCGGTGGCGGTCGCAAGCCCTACCGCCAGAAGGGTACCGGTAACGCCCGTCAGGGTTCGATCCGTGCTCCTCAGTACAACGGTGGTGGAGTCGTGCACGGGCCGGTTCCCCGCGATTACTCGCAGCGGACCCCCAAGAAGATGAAGACCGCTGCTCTGCGCGGCGCTCTCTCGGATCGCGCACGTCTCGATCAGGTCTTCGTTGTGAAGAACCTGATCACGGGCGAAGCACCGTCGACCAAGCAGGCGAAGCTCGCTCTGGCCAGCCTCTCCGATCGCAAGAACACCCTCGTGGTGCTCAACCGTGACGACGAGCTCACCGAGCGCAGCGTTCGCAACCTGCCTCATGTTCACGTGCTCACCTCCGATCAGCTCAACACATACGATGTGCTGATCGCCGATGACATCGTGTTCACTGAGTCAGCGCTGGAGACGTTCCTGGGCGGATACCGCAAATCGGAGGACGCATCATGAGTCTGAACTTCAAGGACCCACGCGACGTCATCGTCGCTCCGGTCGTCTCGGAAAAGACCTACAGCCTGATGGACGAGGGAAAGTACACCTTCATCGTCGATCAGGGGTCGAACAAGACTGAGATCAAGAACGCCATTGAATCGATCTTCAATGTGCAGGTTGCCAAGGTCAACACCCTGAATCGTCAGGGCAAGCGCCGCCGCACTCGCACCGGTTGGGGAAAGCGCAAGGACACCAAGCGTGCCATTGTCGCCCTCAAGGACGGATCGATCGACATCTTCGGTGGATCGCTCTAAGCGATCCTTCGTAAAAGAAGGACAAGACTCATGGGAATCCGTAAGCACAAGCCGACGACCCCGGGCCGCCGTGGCTCATCGGTCGCCGACTTCGTCGAAGTGACCCGGTCTACACCGGAGAAGTCACTTCTGCGCCCACTGCCTAAGCGCGGTGGCCGCAACAGCCAGGGACGCGTGACCACTCGCCATCAGGGCGGCGGCCACAAGCGTCAGTACCGTGTCATCGACTTCCGCCGCCATGACAAAGATGGCGTACCGGCAAAGGTCGCACACATCGAATATGACCCGAACCGCACTGCGCGGATCGCTCTTCTGCACTATGCAGATGGCGAGAAGCGCTACATCCTCGCCCCGCAGAACCTCAAGCAGGGCGCACAGGTGGAAGCCGGTCTGGGTGCAGACATCAAGCCGGGCAACAACCTTGCCCTGCGCAACATCCCAGTCGGTACCGTGCTGCACGCAGTTGAAATGCGTCCAGGCGGCGGTGCCAAGATCGCTCGCTCTGCCGGTTCATCCGTGCAGCTCGTTGCGAAGTACGGCCGGTTCGCTCAGCTGCGGATGCCTTCGGGCGAAATCCGCAATGTTGATGCTCGCTGCCGTGCGACGATCGGCGAGGTCGGCAATGCCGAGCAGTCGAACATCAGCTGGGGTAAGGCAGGCCGCATGCGTTGGAAGGGCAAGCGCCCATCCGTCCGTGGTGTCGTCATGAACCCGATCGATCACCCACATGGTGGTGGCGAGGGCCGTACTTCGGGTGGTCGTCACCCAGTCAGCCCGTGGGGTCAGTCAGAAGGCCGCACACGCCGGCCGAACAAAGAGAGCGACAAGTACATCGTGCGCCGTCGCCGGACCGGCAAGAAGCGCTGATTGGAGTACTGACTTATGCCTCGTAGCCTCAAAAAGGGTCCTTTCGTCGATGAACACCTGTACCAGAAGGTGGCTCGTCAGAACGAGAAGAACTCTAAAAACGTAATCAAGACATGGTCTCGTCGCTCGATGATCATCCCGGATTTCCTGGGACACACCATCGCAGTACATGACGGACGCAAGCATGTTCCAGTCTTCATCACTGAAGCCATGGTCGGACACAAGCTTGGCGAGTTCGCACAGACACGGACGTTCCGTGGCCACGAAAAGGACGATCGCAAGGGTCGCCGCCGCTGACGCGGGGCACTCTTACGATCCTAGACAAGAGAGAAGGAAGCGATGGAAGCCAAGGCTAAGGCGCGTTACCTGCGCGTCACGCCTCGCAAGGCTCGGCGCGTCATCGACCTCATTCGTGGTCAGCAGGCGACCGAAGCACTTGCAGTGTTGAAGTTTGCAGAACAGTCGGCATCAGATCCGATTTACAAGCTCGTTGCCTCCGGAATCGCCAATGCGCGTACCCGGGCCGACGAGGAGGGCATTGCGTTCGACGAGAACGAACTGGTCATCTCCGAAGCATTCGTGGACGAGGGACCAACCATGAAGCGGTTCCGCCCGCGAGCTCAGGGTCGCGCTTTTCGCATTGAGAAGCGCACAAGCCACGTTTCAGTGGTCCTGGCCAGCGGTGACGACCTGCCTCAGCGCAAGAGCCGGAAGGGGAACCGTTAATGGGCCAGAAAATCAATCCGAACGGATTCCGACTCGGAATCACGACGGATCACAAGTCAAAGTGGTTTGCTGACTCGACTAAGCCGGGACAGCGCTACAGCGACTACGTGCTCGAAGATGTGAAGATCCGACAGATGATGACCAAGGGCCTTGAGCGCGCTGGCATCTCCAAGGTGAACATCGAGCGCACACGTGATCGTGTCCGAGTCGACATCCACACTGCCCGCCCGGGCATCGTCATCGGGCGTCGTGGAGCCGAAGCCGATCGCATTCGCGGTCAGCTCGAAAAGCTCACCGGCAAGCAGATTCAGCTCAACATTCTTGAGGTGAAGAACGCTGAGATCGACGCGCAGCTCGTTGCTCAGGGAGTTGCCGAGCAGCTCGCAAGTCGTGTGGCCTTCCGCCGCGCGATGCGCAAGTCGATCCAGAGTGCTCAGCGTGCAGGTGCCAAGGGCATCCGCGTGCAGTGCTCCGGCCGCCTCGGCGGTGCTGAGATGAGCCGTTCCGAGTTCTACCGCGAAGGTCGTGTGCCTCTGCACACCCTGCGTGCGAATATCGATTACGGCTTCCACGAAGCACACACCACATTTGGTCGCATCGGCGTCAAGGTGTGGATCTACAAGGGCGATATGACCGATAAGGAGCTTGCTGCCGAGCAGGCGAAGGCTCCTGCAGCTCGTGGCCCCAAGGGCCGTGGGCGCGGCCGTGGAGGCCGTGGTCGTGGACAGGAAGGCGCAGCAGCACCGCGCCGGAATGACGCAGCGCCGAAGACCGAGAACAATGCCGAGGCCCCTGCGGCTGAGGCCGGATCGGAGGGCTGACACATGTTGATCCCTCGTCGGGTTAAATACCGCAAGCAGCACCACCCCAAGCGGGGCGGCGCAGCCAAGGGCGGCACCAAGGTGTCGTTCGGTGACTACGGCATCCAGGCCACAGAGCCTGCCTACATCACCAACCGGCAGATCGAGGCCGCACGTATTGCCATGACGCGCTATATCAAGCGTGGCGGCAAGGTGTGGATCAACATCTACCCAGATCGACCGCTGACGAAGAAGCCTGCCGAGACCCGCATGGGTTCCGGTAAGGGTTCGCCTGAGTGGTGGGTCGCCAATGTCAAGCCGGGTCGGGTCATGTTTGAACTCGCCGGTGTGTCCGAGGAAGTTGCACGCGAGGCGCTGCGTCTTGCGATCCACAAGCTTCCGCTCAAGGCCCGTATCGTGGCCCGCGAAGGTGGTGAGTGAGTATGGCAATCGGTTCGAAGAACCTTTCCATGGACGCACTTGACGGTTATGACAACGAGCGTCTGCTCGAAGAGCTCAAGAAGGCTAAGGCCGAGCTGTTCAACCTGCGCTTCCAGTCGGCCACCGGCCAGCTGGAGAGCCACGGTCGGCTCAAGGCCGTGCGTCGCGACATCGCTCGTATCTACACCGTGCTCAATGAGCGGGAATTGGACATCCGTCCGAACCCCGCTGACGCTAAGGAAGAGGACAAGTGATGGCGGAGACCACCAAGCCCGAGGCAACGCCTGCGGACCGTAACTCCCGCAAGACTGCGCGTGGTTACGTTGTTTCCGACAAAATGGAGAAGACCATCGTCGTCGAGGTGGAGGAGCGCAAGACGCACCGCCTGTACGGCAAGGTTCTTCGCCAGTCGGTGAAGTACAAGGTTCACGATGAGGAGAACGCCGCTGGTGTCGGCGACCTCGTCCTCGTGTCCGAGACGCGGCCGGTTTCGTCCGCGAAGCGTTGGCGGCTCGTCGAGATCATCGAACGCGCCAAGTAAGCCGACGCCACCCCTCCCACCCGGTCCCGCCCACGGTCTCCAGCAGATCGTGGGCGGCTACCGGGAATGGGGTGAAATGTCATTAATCCGTTCCGCAAGGCTCATCCAATCGTGTGAGAACCGGCGCGACGACAGGAGAAAATAGTGATTCAGCAAGAGTCGCGACTCAAGGTCGCCGACAACACTGGTGCCAAGCAGATCCTGGCAATCAGGATTCTGGGTGGTTCCGGTCGGCGTTATGCCTCGATCGGTGACACCATCGTGGCAACCGTCAAAGACGCAATTCCTGGTGGAAACGTGAAGAAGGGTGACGTCGTCAAGGCTGTCATCGTTCGCACCGCCAAGGAACGCCGTCGTCCCGATGGTTCGTACATCAAGTTCGACGAGAATGCAGCAGTCATTCTCAAGACTGATGGCGAACCACGCGGAACCCGTATCTTCGGACCCGTGGGACGCGAATTGCGCGACAAGAAGTTCATGAAGATCGTCTCCCTGGCACCGGAGGTGTTGTGAGCATGGCGAACAAGCTCAAGATCAAGAAGGGCGACCTCGTCCAGGTGATTGCAGGCGCCCGTCAGTCACGAGGTGGCGATCGTGGGAAGCAGGGCAAGGTTCTTGCCGTGTACCCGGAACGCAACCGCGTCCTCGTTGAGGGCATCAACCGCGTGATCAAGCACAAGAAGGCAACGCAGACTCAGGCCGGCGGCACTGCCGGTGGTCGTGAGACTCACGAAGCCCCAATCCACGTGTCCAACGTGGCGCTCGTTGATCCTAAGGACAACAAGCCCACCCGCGTCGGATACCGCGAGGAAACTGTGGAACGTGATGGTCGCGATAAGACCGTCCGCGTCCGCGTCTCGCGTCGCACCGGGGAGGAGATCTGATGACGGAAACAACAACGAACCGTCCAGCGCCACGCCTCAAGCAGGTTTACCGCGATGACATCGTGGCCAAGCTGCAGGACGAGTTCAACTACGCAAACCCCATGCAGGTTCCCGGTCTGACCAAGGTCGTCGTGAACATGGGTGTGGGTGACGCAGCACGCGATTCGAAGCTGATCGAAGGCGCAATCAACGATCTCACTCTGATCACCGGTCAGAAGCCGATCGTGACTCGGGCGAGGAAGTCCATCGCCCAGTTCAAGTTGCGCGAAGGTCAGCCCATTGGAGCCCACGTCACCATGCGTGGAACCCGTATGTGGGAATTCGTCGACCGTGTCATCTCTCTGGCTCTTCCGCGTATCCGCGACTTCCGCGGCCTCTCGGATCGTCAGTTCGACGGGAACGGTAACTACACCTTCGGTCTCACGGAGCAGTCGATGTTCCACGAGATCGATCAGGACCGGATTGACCGCGTCCGGGGTATGGATATCACAGTTGTGACTACAGCGAACACCGACGACGAGGGACGTGCACTTCTGCGTCACCTCGGGTTCCCGTTCAAGACCAAATAATCGCTACGTTGCAGGTCCAAGCACGCATTGCGTGGGCGGAAACCGTAACGAGGAAGGGCTAGAGCCCAAATGACAATGACTGATCCAGTCGCAGACATGTTGACACGTCTGCGGAACGCCAACTCGGCTTATCACGAGGACGTCAGCATGCCGTTCTCAAAGCTGAAATCCAACATCGCTGAGATCCTCAAGAGCGAGGGCTACATCACCGGTTGGAGCGTCGAAGACGCTCAGGTCGGTAAGACCCTGCTCATGGACCTCAAGTTCGGTCCTAACCGCGAGCGTTCGATCGCCGGCCTGCGCCGCGTGTCGAAGCCCGGGCTGCGCGTCTACGCGAAGTCGACCAACTTGCCTAAGGTCCTCGGTGGACTCGGCATCGCCATCCTGTCGACCTCGTCAGGTCTCCTGACTGATCGTCAGGCCGCCAAGAAGGGTGTGGGTGGGGAAGTCCTCGCCTACGTCTGGTAAGGAAGGAGAGAAGAATATGTCACGTATTGGCAAGAACCCGATCTCCGTCCCGAATGGCGTAGAGGTCAAAATCGATGGCCAGGATGTCGCCGTCAAGGGACCGAAGGGTGAGCTGTCCGTCACCATCGCCGAGCCGATCACCGTATCGCTCGACGAAGGCGTCGTCACAGTGGCCCGTCCGAACGAGGAGCGCGAATCGCGTTCACTGCACGGACTGTCCCGCACGATGATCAACAACATGATCGTCGGAGTGACCGAGGGCTACTCGAAGGCTCTCGAAATCGTCGGCACCGGTTACCGCGTGCAGGCCAAGGGATCGAACCTCGAGTTCGCTCTGGGCTACAGCCACTCGATCACCGTTGAACCAGCTGAGGGAATCTCCTTCACGGTCGACGGACAGACCAAGCTGGCCGTTCACGGCATCGACAAGCAGCTGGTCGGAGAGACCGCTGCCAACATCCGGAAGCTGCGCAAGCCTGAGCCTTACAAGGGCAAGGGTGTTCGCTACGTCGGAGAAAATGTCCGTCGCAAGGTCGGAAAGGCTGGTAAGTAGAGATGGCCTTTGGCAAAAAGGAAAGCTACGGCAAGGGCAGGGCTGCGGCCCGCAAACGTCGTCACGCTCGTCTGCGCAAGCATGTCAGCGGTACGCCGGAACGCCCACGCCTGTCAGTGACTCGCTCCACGCGCCACGTCTTTGTCCAGGTCATCGACGATACCGTCGGCAAGACCTTGGCATCGGCCTCCACCATGGAAGCCGACCTGCGCACGCTTGAAGGTGACAAGACCGGCAAGGCCCACAAGGTCGGCGAACTGGTAGCCCAGCGCGCCAAGGAAGCCGGCATCGAAGCTGTTGTATTCGACCGTGGCGGCAACGCCTACCATGGACGTGTACAGGCAATCGCCGAAGGTGCACGTGAAGGAGGATTGGCCCTATGAGCACTGAAGAGAACAAGGAACAGCAGCCAGCTGCTGAGACCCGTACCGATAACAACAGTGATCGCTCCTCACGTGGCCGCGGTCAAGGCGGTCAGGGCGGTCAGGGCGGCCAGGGTCGTGGACGCGGCGAAGGTCGTGGACGCGGCGGTCGCGGTGACCGTGAAGAGAAGAGCCAGTTCATCGAGCACGTCGTGACGATCAATCGTGTGTCGAAGGTCGTCAAGGGTGGACGTCGGTTCTCCTTCACCGCCCTCGTCGTCGTCGGTGACGGTGACGGCATGGTCGGCATGGGCTACGGCAAGGCTAAGGAAGTTCCTGCAGCCATTGCCAAGGGTGTTGAGGAAGCGAAGAAGAGCTTCTTCCGCGTCCCCCGCATCCAGAAGACCATTCCTCACCCGATCCAGGGTGAGACCGCTGCCGGTGTCGTCATGCTTCGGCCTGCCGCTCCCGGTACCGGCGTCATCGCCGGTGGTCCGGTGCGTGCGGTCCTCGATGCTGCCGGTGTTCAGGACATCTTGTCCAAGTCGCTGGGATCAGCCAACGCAATCAACATCGTTCGCGCGGCGATCAAGGCCCTTCAGAGCCTCGAGCGCCCGGAACAGGTCGCGGCACGCCGTGGTCTGCCTGTGGACGAGGTCGCCCCTCACGCATTGCTGCGGGCGGCTGCTGAAGGCGAGAGGAAGTCCTGATGGCAAAGCTCAAGGTAACCCAGCGCAAGTCCGATATCGGTGGCAAGCCGAACCAGCGCGCGTCGCTGCGTTCGCTTGGACTGAAACGGATCGACGATGTGGTGGTGTGCGAAGATCGCCCGGAAATCCGCGGAATGATCAATGTCGTGCGTCACCTCGTGACTGTGGAAGAGGTGGATTGATATGTCGAATGACGACTCACTGAAGGTCCACGATCTGCGTCCTGCCCCTGGAGCGAAAACCGCCAAGACCCGTGTCGGTCGTGGTGAAGCTTCAAAGGGCAAGACAGCCGGACGCGGAACCAAGGGCACACGTGCCCGCTACCAGGTTCCTCACGGCTTCGAGGGTGGACAGACTCCGATGCACATGCGTCTGCCTAAGCTGCGTGGGTTCAAGAACCCCGCAAAGGTGACGTTCCAGGTTGTCAATCTTGACAAGCTGTCGGCCTTGTACCCAGAAGGCGGCGACGTCACTGTCGCCGATCTGGTTGCCAAGGGCGCCGTGCGTCCAAAGCAGCCCGTGAAGGTTCTGGGCACCGGTGAGATCACCGTTGCTCTGAACATCACTGCAGACAAGGTCTCGGGTTCAGCACTCGAGAAGATCATGGCTGCAGGCGGAAGCGTCAACGAAGCCTGAACAGCACTCGCACAGCGGGTCTGAACTCTCAGGGTTCCCCAGAAGGGGCGGTCACACTGTGGCCGCCCCTTCTGCGTCCCCGAATTCTCGCTCCTGCGACGGGTGAAGACGCCTCAGAGTCGGTTTCGACACAGTCCCGGCGATATCGGCCTTGAGCAGTCGTCCAAGCGGTCCCTCGGTTTCAGCCTGACGGTCATAGCCTGGTAGTCTTTTGCAGGTATTTGTCTCATTCGCCAGGTCGTATTTTCGACCCTGACTTTTTCATCCCCCAATGAGGAGGACGCTTGATCGGCGCAATTCGGAGGGCATTCAGAACGCCCGACCTGAGGAACAAACTCCTCTTCACCCTGGGCATTCTTGTCATCTTCCGCCTCGGTTCGTTCATTCCCTCGCCGGGGATCGACTACACCCAGGTCCAGGAGTGCGTGGCGTCCCCGCAGCTGAATGAGGGCGGGTTCGCGATGATCAACCTGTTCAGCGGTGGTGCACTGCTGCAGCTGTCGATCTTCGCTCTGGGCATCATGCCCTACATCACCGCCAGCATCATCGTGCAGCTTCTGCGCGTGGTCATTCCGCGCTTCGAGTCGCTCCATAAAGAGGGAGCCTCGGGCCAGGCGAAACTCACCCAGTACACGCGCTACCTCACCATCGGGCTGGCCGTTCTCAACGCGACGACCCTCGTGTCCACCGTGCGATCGGGGGCGCTCTTCGGCCAGATCGAAGGTTGCACCGACCTCATCACGAATGACACCTGGTGGGGCATCGCCGTCCTCGTCGTCACTCTGGTGGCAGGCACCGGCCTCATCATGTGGCTCGGCGAGCAGATCACCGAACACGGAGTCGGCAACGGAATGTCGCTGCTCATCTTCACTTCGGTGGCTTCCGCCTTCCCGTCGTCGCTGGGAGCGATCTTCCGCGAACAGGGCATCGACATCTTCCTCATCGTCATCGCCGTCGGTCTGGTGCTCGTGGCACTCGTCGTGTTCGTCGAGCAGTCCCAGCGCCGCATCCCGGTGCAGTACGCCAAGCGCATGGTCGGTCGGCGGATGTTCGGCGGGACGTCGACCTACATCCCGATCAAGGTCAATATGGCCGGTGTGATCCCGGTGATCTTCGCTTCCTCGGTTCTCTACCTGCCTAGCCTGATTTCGCAGTTCTTCGATCCCGAGAGCAAGTGGGTGGAGTGGATCAACACCTACTTCACGCGCGGTGACCACCCCATCTACATCGCCACCTATGCCGTGTTGACGATCTTCTTCGCCTACTTCTACGTCGCGATCACCTTCAACCCGGAGGAAGTCGCCGACAATATGAAGAAGTACGGCGGCTTCGTCCCCGGCATCCGGGCAGGAAAGCCCACAGCCGACTACCTGAGCTTCGTGCTCAGCCGCATCAACTTCCCGGGCTCGCTCTACCTTGCCTTCATCGCTCTGATTCCGCTGATCGCGCTGGTGCTCATCAACGCGAACCAGAACTTCCCGTTCGGCGGCACCTCGCTGCTGATCGTGGTGGGAGTCGGTTTGGAGACCGTCAAGCAGATCGATGCACAGATGCAGCAGCGCCACTACGAAGGTCTGCTGCGCTGACTGACCCAGGCCGCGGAAATCCATTGGAAGGAAATACCTTATGAGCTCACGCATCATTCTGATCGGCCCACCTGGTGCCGGCAAAGGCACCCAGGCCGCACGACTGTCCGAGGCGCTGAACGTCCCGGCGATCTCGACCGGTGACATCTTCCGTGCGAACGTGAAGGGCGAGACCGAACTCGGCAATCTGGCCAAGCGTTATATGGACGCCGGCGAGTACGTCCCCGACGAGGTGACCAACTCGATGGTCGCCGATCGACTGGGCCAGGACGATGCCGCTGAGGGATTCCTCCTCGACGGCTACCCTCGCACCAGTGCACAGGTGGACGAGCTCGATCGGATTCTCGCCGCTCAGGGCCATGAGATCGAGCAGGTCGTCGAACTCACCGCTGATATCGACGAGGTCGTCGCCCGACTCTTGGCGCGCGCACAGACCGAAGGCCGCAGCGATGACAATGAAGATGTCATCCGTCACCGCCTGGACGTCTACGCCGAGCAGACTCAGCCTCTGACTGATATCTACCGCGAGCGCGGCCTCCTGCGTCAGGTCGACGGACTCGGTGAAGTCGCTGAGATCACCGACCGAATCCTCGACTCCATTCGATGATCTTCGGTCCCCGGATCGAGCTGAAGTCTCCTGAACAGCTGGTCACGATGCGCCGGGCAGGTCTAGTCACCAACGAGGTGCTGAAAGCCGCTCGCGCCGCAGCGGTCCCGGGCGCGACCACCGCCGAGGTGAATGCGGCCGCCGAATCCGTGATCACCGAGGCGGGGGCTCAGTCCAACTTCCTGGGCTATCAGGGGTATCCCGCCGTTGTGTGCATCTCCGTGAACGAGGAGATCGTGCATGGCATACCAGGCGAGCGGGTCCTCGAGTCCGGGGACCTCGTGTCCATCGATGGCGGAGCCATCGTCGATGGGTTCCACGGTGATTCCGCCTTCACAATGATCATCGGCGGAGACGCCGCTGGGTCGGAGGCGGACATCGCACTGTCCCGCGCCACGGAGAAGGCCATGTGGGTGGGCATTGCTGCGTTCGCAGCAGGGAGCAAGGTCAGTGACATCGGGGATGCCATCGACGATCACGTCTCACGTGAAGCTCCCGATCTGGGACTCGTGGAGGAATTCACAGGCCATGGCATCGGAACGGCTATGCATATGCCGCCTGAGGTTCTCAACTATCGGGCGCGTTCGAACGGTCCCAAGATCAGATCGGGAATGTGCCTCGCGATCGAACCCATGCTCACCGCCGGCAGCAGCGAGACTATCACCCTGGCCGACGACTGGACCATCGTGACCGATGACGGATCCCGAGCCAGCCATTGGGAGCACAGCGTTGCCAGGCATGATGGGGGAGTCTGGGTACTCACCGCTGAGGATGGGGGAGTGGCTGGTCTGGCACCCTTCGGAATCATTCCTGTGCCTCCGGCTGGTGCCTGAAGCGGATCGAAGAATCAGATCTGGCGCCTCGCCTGTTGTCGCTTGAGGTCAGTCGTCGTCACGATGTGCATGCTGATGAACAGCGCCGAGGCTGACATGAGACTCAGCGCGAACATCCATGCCACAGTGTCCTGAATCCCGAAACCAGCGATCATCAACGCGGCGAAGGTGATGAAGGCCGTGATCGCTCCGGTCAGCACTGCGGCGGTGCGTGCTGTCTGGAAAGCCCGCTGGCTGTTTTCGTAGATTCTTTCGTCCAAGACACTGCACCTCGTACTTGTGCCCGTCTTGCAGGCCTGCTCGACATGATCCTTGCGACCTCACGTGAGGATCTGGGCATGACGGGTGTCCACGATCACACGAAACGTCGGGAAGATGTGGGCGATCTGTATCGTCTGACCCGATTAGCCTTCGACGTCATCTCCGCCTTCGGCTGCCTGCGCGCTCAGGGCCTGCCCGGGCCTGTGAACGTCTCAGTCCTCGCCGAACACGGCTATTCGTCCTCGAGCGTGCACAATCAGCTGGTGCGGATGGTTCAGCGCAATATTCTGGTCAGCGAGCGACACGGACGAGTCTCCATCTATGGATTGAGTGCGCGCATACTTGCCGGATTCATGGACATCGCGGGTGATCGCGCGGAACCGACTTTTGACGGCCGGTTCCGCTGCCGGCAGTCGTCGAGCCGGGCTGGTGCGGATGCGCGATGATCGAGCCGGCGGACATCGCCTCCGCAAAGCGAATGACGTCGCGAGCCTTCGACGTGGAGTCCGCGACTCTTGAGCTTCCACCGCTTGAGAGCAAGCTGGGTGCACTGAGCCAGGATGGCAGCCGACCGGGTGGTGGACACCCAGAGATGACGTTGGTGAAGTTCTTCGACATCTGTTTTCAGGTCGCGCGAGCAGTTATGACGCATCCGATACTTCCATCGGAGCTGGTCGGGGCCGACCAGCCTGCCGTGCGTTTCAGGAGACTCATCGACCGTTGCAACCTGGAGTACTACCTGAGATTCGACCAGCAGATCGTGGAGCGTGCTGGCTCGAGTTCAGCCTTCGACTTCATCGAGTGGCTGCCGGACAGCGGAACCGACTGTGCCCGATGTCAGCACTGTGCCGGCTGAGTCCACTGTGCAGGCTGAGTCCACTGTGCTCGATCAGAGCGCGGAGGCGATGCGTGCGATCGCTTCGGTGAGCAGGGGGCGCGGGAGCGCGAAGTTGAATCGGATATGACCTGCGCCGACTTCACCACACAAGCGCCCCTCGGTGATCGCGACGTGGGCCCTGTCATTGAAATGTTCGGAAAGACCGGTCTCATGTCCATATCCGCGCATATCCAACCACGCCAGGTAGGTGCCCTCGGGCGGGAGGAACGTGGCATTGGGCAGATGTGTGGCCACGAGGTCGGTCAGAAGCTCACGATTGCCCTTGAGATATGCGGTGATCTCGGCCAGCCAGTCACCCGACTGAGTGTACGCCGCTGTGGTGGCCAGGATGCCGGGGTTCGAAGCCGCACCCGAGACGAAGCTGCCCTTCTTCGCCCAGATCGCGCGGTCATCTGCACTGGTGAAGATGAGCTGCGCGCATTTGAGCCCGGGAATGTTGAACGCCTTCGACGCAGCCGTTGCCGTCGCAGTATGGGAGGCAGTGGACTCATTGAGGCTGGCATAGGGAATGTGACGGGCAGGTTCGTAGACGAGAGGTGCGTGAATCTCATCGGAGAACACGCGCGCATTGTTGCGCTCGACCACCTCGGCGAGCTCCAGAAGTTCAGTCTCCGTGTACACCTTCCCGATCGGATTATGGGGATTGCACAGAACCAGGGTGGCCCCGGGCACCAGAGCGGCATCGACTGCATCGAGGTCGAGGGACCAGCCTGTCTCGGTCCGGATCATCGGCACCTCGATGAGCTTTCGTCCTGTGACCGCGGCGACATCGAAGAAGGGCATGTAGGCGGGCGTCGGAAGGACGATCGGGGTATCGGCCGGGGTCAGGTGTGTGAGGATGCCCAGGAAGCTTGCGATGACATCGCTGGCGAGCTCGACATGCTGGTCCGAGAACTGCCAGCCGTAGCGTTCGGCGCAGAACGCCGAGGTGGCCGACTTGAGGTCGGAGACGATCGACTGCGGTGCATAGCCGAAGAGATCGCGCTCATCGACCTCGCGCAGAGCCTGGCGCACGCCCGGTGCGACACCGAAGTCCATCTCTGCGATGAACGCGCCGAGGCTGCCCGGGAAGCTTGACCACTTGCGTCCGCCTTTGGCGATGAGTGAGTCTTCTGAGATCGAATCCAGGTCCTGCACGTGATGCTCCTTCGTTGGCCGTTGCGAGACTGTCCGGTTTCACGCTAGCAGGGGAACCGCCGCGTGCGCGGTCCGTTCTGACATGCACGGTCACGGGCTAAAGTGGACCGTGCGACAGGGTCCGGACTCGGTCATTGAGGCAATTGAGAGGTGGTGGTCGCGATGTCTGCACAGCGGCAGTCGGTATTCCGCCGGAATCAATGGGCTCTGAGTCTGGCGCAGCTGTTCTCCGGCATCGGCATCGCAACAGGGTTCGCCGTCGGCGGGATCCTCGCGGAGCGTCTGACTGGACGCACGGAGCTGGCCGGATTCGCGCAGACTGCGTCCATCCTCGGTGCCGGGCTGCTTGCCGTTCCACTGGCGAAGCTGGCCGAACGCAGAAGCCGGCGCCTGGCATTGGCCATCGCATACGCGATTGCACTCTGCGGTGCCATTCTCATCGTGTTGGCGATCCTGTTCGGCATCGACATCGCATTCTTCATCGGCATGGGCTGTTTCGGGGCGGCGACGGCCGCGGGGCTGCAGGGCCGCTATGCTGCCACGGATGCAGCTCCCGACCATCTCAAGGGTTCAGCGATGTCCGTGGTCGTCTGGGCCACGACGATCGGCTCCGTCATCGGGCCCAACCTCTCCGGACCCGGTGCCGGGCTCGGCCGGGTCCTGAATCTCGACCCATTATCGGGTCCGTTCGTCATCGCGATCGCAGGCTTCGCACTTGCTCTCCTCAGCGTCCTGTTCCTGCGCCGACTCACACCCGCCACACGGGATGAGTCCCCGGCATCCCCTCGCCGAGGTGGCACCTGGCAGGCCATCAGACGTTCCCCGAGCGCGCTCATGGGGCTGCTGTCCGTGGTCACCGGGCACATGATCATGGTGGCAACAATGGTGATGACACCGCTTCACATGGACCACCATGGACTGGGCCTCGAGCTGATCGGCATCACGATCGGCGGGCATATCCTCGGCATGTACGGACTCTCCCCGGTCTTCGGCTACCTCACCGACAGATACTCCGCCGGTCGGGTGATTCTCCTCGGCCACGGACTGTTCGCCGTGTCCTTGCTCCTCGGCTTCATCGATGCGCTCGGTGAGTCATCCTTCACCAGGCTGTCTGTGGCGCTGTTCGTCTTGGGCTTGGGCTGGAGCGCATGCCTCATCGCTGGATCCACCCTGCTGACAAAAGAGATCGATCCCGCACATCGGATGTCGGTGCAGGGACTCTCAGACGCAGGAATGAACTTCGGGGCCGCCGCGTTGGCGGCACTGTCCGGGCCGCTGCTGGCCTTCGGTGGGTTCGCATCGATCACCCTAATGGGCCTCGTCGTGCTCGCGATCGCCGTCATTGTGAGCGTCCGAGCCGGGTACGGAACTCGACACAGGACCTGAACCTGGGACCACCTCGGCGAGGGAGTGATCGATTGTAAGGGACTTCACTCCCGTAAGCCAGCACCGTGTGGAAGAATCTTCGGCCATAGTGTAGGGTTGTTGATTGGTCTGTTCTCACTCAACTCACCCTTTTTCAGTTGTGGGCGGCATTTGCCATCCGCAACTTTTCATGTGGTGAGGTGAACCGCAGACCATGGGGTCGTCGGGGTGAATCGACGATACACGATTACGTCGAACGCGAAGTTTTCGCGGGAATACGAGGTTAGCGAACGATATGGCCAAAAAAGAAGGGGTCATTGAGATCGAAGGCGCCGTTGTCGAAGCCCTCCCGAACGCATCGTTCCGGGTTGAGCTGAGCAATGGGCACAGGGTGCTTGCGCATATCTCAGGAAAAATGCGACAGCACTACATTCGAATTCTCCCTGAGGACCGGGTCATCGTGGAGCTGTCTCCATACGATCTTTCGCGTGGGCGAATCGTTTACCGCTACAAGTAAGGATCTTCGATCATTCGTACCCGCCCCTGCGCAGGGGTAAGGGTCGGAAGAAGGAAAAACCATGAAGGTTAAGCCAAGCGTCAAGAAGATCTGCGAGAATTGCCAGATTACCCGCCGTCACGGCCGGGTCATCGTCATCTGCTCCAACCCGCGTCACAAACAGCGCCAGGGTTGAGCAGCTCTTCGAGCAGACAGAGGCACCCGCAAGGGGCTTCAGCAGCACCACACCCGCGCAGACCTCGCCATCTGCACTGCCTTTAGGGCCGTGTCAGGACGATACCTTCGGTCGGGGGCCGAGGACTTTGGGAAACCAAGGACAGGTCTGCATCAGCACCTCCGGAACTACAACAGGAGATAGTACCTATGGCACGACTTGCCGGAGTCGACATTCCGCGTGAAAAGCGCGTGGAAGTCGCCTTGACTTATATCTACGGTGTGGGCCGCACCCGTGCGCGCCAGACCCTGACGGAAACGGGAATCAGCCCTGATACCCGTGTGAAGGACTTGAGCGATGCCGAGCTCGTCCAGCTGCGTGACTTCATCGAGGGCACATTCCAGGTTGAGGGCGACCTCCGACGTGAGGTTGCTGCCGACATTCGCCGCAAGGTGGAGATCGGAAGCTACGAAGGCCTGCGTCACCGCCGCGGTCTGCCGGTTCGCGGACAGCGGACCAAGACGAATGCGCGTACCCGCAAGGGACCGAAGCGCACCGTGGCCGGTAAGAAGAAGTAACATGCTCACCCGGTTGACCAGCATCAGCCACCTCGATCAGGAGTAAAACACATGCCTCCCAAGTCACGCGCCGCTACAGTGCGCAAGCCTCGCCGCAAGCTCAAGAAGAATATCGTTGCCGGCCAGGCACACATCAAGTCAACGTTCAACAACACCATCGTGTCGATCACCGATCCGACCGGTGCTGTCATCTCCTGGGCCTCTTCAGGTGAGGTCGGCTTCAAGGGTTCGCGCAAATCGACCCCTTACGCCGCGCAGATGGCTGCGGAATCCGCTGCCCGTCGCGCACAGGAGCACGGCCTCAAGAAGGTCGACGTCTTCGTCAAGGGACCAGGTTCGGGACGCGAAACCGCGATCCGTTCGCTGCAGGCCGCCGGTCTGGAACTGGGCACCATTCAGGATGTCACTCCAGTTCCGTTCAACGGCTGCCGTCCCACCAAGCGCCGCCGCGGCTGATCCTTCCGTGTATCTGCGACCGATGACGGGGCAAGCCCCGGCATCAGTTGCACAACGGATTCCAAGATAAACCGAACCGTTCTTCATGGCTTTAGGCCATGACGTGCAGTGCGAACGTCATATAGCGGATGTTCGCTGAAAGGAAGCCCACGTGCTCATTGCACAGCGCCCAACGCTCACGGAAGAAGTCGTCTCCGAGAATCGCTCACGGTTCGCCATCGAACCACTTGAGCCAGGATTCGGCTACACCCTCGGCAACTCGCTTCGTCGTACCCTGCTGTCGTCGATTCCAGGTGCCGCCGTCACATCCATTCGGATCGACGGTGTGCTTCACGAGTTCAGCACCGTTCCAGGAGTCAAGGAGGATGTCACTGAGTTCATCCTCAACCTGAAGTCCCTGGTCGTGTCCTCGGAATTCGATGAACCGGTCGTTGCCTACCTGCGCAAGCAGGGCCCCGGCACCGTGACTGCCGCCGATGTCTCTGCTCCTGCCGGAGTTGAGATCCATAACCCAGATCTGCATATCGCCACGTTGAATGGTGAGGGCCGTCTGGACATGGAGCTGACCATCGAACGTGGACGCGGATACGTTTCGAGCGCTCAGAACAAGAATGCGGATGCAGAGATCGGTCGGGTCCCCGTTGACTCGATCTACTCGCCGGTTCTCAAGGTCACCTACAAGGTCGAGGCCACTCGTGTCGAGCAGCGCACCGACTTTGATCGCCTGGTGCTCGACATTGAGACCAAGCCGTCGATGACCCCACGCGATGCGATTGCATCTGCGGGTAAGACACTGGTCGAACTCTTCGGCCTGGCTCGGGAACTCAACGTCGAAGCCGAAGGCATCGAGATCGGACCCTCGCCGGTTGACGCAGCTCTGGCTGCCGATCTGGCACTGGCTATCGAGGATCTCGATCTGACCGTGCGCTCCTACAACTGCCTCAAGCGCGAAGGAATCCACACCGTCGGCGAACTCGTTGCCCGCAGCGAAGCCGATCTGATGGATATCCGCAACTTTGGTTCGAAGTCGATCGACGAAGTGAAGGCCAAGCTCAATGAGCTGGGTCTGAGCCTCAAGGACAGTCCCGCCGGGTTCGAACCCGGTCTCGTTGATGAGGACCAGTCCTACGTCGAAGACGAACAGTACTGATTAAGACCTAGGAGTAAGACACTATGCCAACCCCAACCAAGGGTCCTCGTCTCGGAGGCTCCCCAACACACGAGCGCATGATGCTCAATAACATGGCTGCTGCCCTGTTCGAGCACAAGAAGATCACCACGACCGTGACCAAGGCCAAGCGCCTGCGTCCGGTTGCGGAGCGTATGATCACCGCAGCGAAGAAGGGCGACCTCGCCGCCCGTCGTCGCGTGCTCGGAAAGATTGGCGACAAGTCGATCGTGCACGAGCTGTTCACTTCGATCGCCGAAACCATGGCCGAGCGTCCCGGTGGATACACACGTATCACCAAGATCGGTCCTCGTGCCGGTGACAATGCGCCGATGGCCGTCATCGAACTGGTCCTCGAGCCCTACTCGCCGAAGCAGGCAACTGTGAAGGAAGCCGAGCAGGCCACCGAGACCGCAGCAACGGAGAACACAAGCGAAGAGGTCGTCGAAGAGGCTCCTGCAGAGACCACCGAGGACGCAGCCGACTCGGCCGCAACCGAAGAGGTCGCTGAAGAAGCAACCGACGAAAGCGCCGAAGAAACCAAGTAAGGGCTCTTTGACGCAACATCTCAGGCGGGCACCCGATGGGTGCCCGCCTGAAGTGCATTCACAGGAGAGCGGCCGCGTGCGTCGCGTACGGGATGCACGAGGATCCTTAAGCACCTCGCGTCAGCAGCATGTCGCACTCGCAGGTGGACAGTAACGACTCAGCGGCTATTCCTCCCGGTGCTGGTGGAGGAATAGCCGCTGACTGGAGGGCGTGGTGACGGTGGAGGGCTCAGCTTGCCCGACTCACGTGAGTGCGTCAGACGGGCCGTTGGTCCGTCATTTCACTCGTGAGAGTTCAACTGATTCGTCGAATTCGCGGTCTGTGTCCGCATTGGGCTTGTACGTGAACCTGCTGACCACGATCGCCACAATGAGGTTGATGGCGAAACCGGGGATGATCTCGTAGATCTGATCGGTCAGTGGGCTGCTGACCTGTCCCCAGATGAACGCGACCGCCGCACCCGAGATGAGCCCGAAGAGCGCGCCCCAGTTGCTGAGCTTCTTCCAGAACAGCGTCAGCAGCACGATCGGTCCGAAGGAGGCACCGAAGCCGGCCCAGGCGAATGCCACCAGGTCGAGGATGCTGTTCGACGGTGAGATCGCCAACAGCACGGCGATGACGGCAACAACGAGGATGCCGAGGCGCCCAAGCAGGACATACGTCTTGCCCTGCAGGGTGTGCTTCGAACCGGTGCGCAGCGCCACGATCTTGTAGAGATCCTCGATGAGCGCCGAGGAGGTGACGACGAGTTGCGAGGAGATCGTCGACATGATCGCCGCGAGCACCGCAGCCAGGACCAGTCCCGCGATGAATGGGTGGAAGAGGATCTGAGCCAGATCCAGGAACACCGTCTCCGGGTCGGTTGGCTCCATATCAGCATGATCGGAGAAGTAGGAGATTCCGACGATCGAGGTGGCGATGGCCCCGAGCGCGGAGATTCCCATCCATCCCACACCTATCCGGCGAGCCACTTTCGCATCCGCAGGGGTCCGCAGCGCCATGAACCGTACGATGATGTGCGGCTGGCCGAAGTAGCCCAGGCCCCAGGCGAGAGCGGAGATGACAGCCAAGTAGGTGCCTCCAGCCCAGAACGGTCCGCTGCCGAAGATATTGAGCAGGCTGGGGTCGATGTCCCTGACGTTGGAGATCACAGTTGACGGACCGCCGGCGTTGACCACTGCGACGATCGGGACCGCGACGAGTGCGGCGAACATCAGCAGGCCCTGGGCGACGTCGGTGAGTGTGGCGCCGAGGAATCCGCCGAACAGCGTGTAGATCATGGTGATGGCCGCGACGACGAGCATTCCGGCAAGATAGTTCAGGCCGAAGCTCGACTCGAAGAACTTGCCAGCCGCCACCATGCCGGAGGAGACGTAGAAGGTGAAGAAGACCAGAATGATGACACCGCAGACGATGCGCAGCAGACGGGTGTTGTCCCTGAGACGCTGCTCGAAGAAGCTGGGAATGGTGATCGAGTCACCAGCCTTTTCCGTGAATGCCCGCAGACGTGGGGCCACGAACTTCCAGTTCACCCAGGCTCCGACGGTCAGACCCACGGCGATCCACGCCTCGACCAGTCCCGCCGCGTAGATGGCTCCGGGCAGCCCCATCAGCAGCCAGCCCGACATGTCGGAGGCTCCGGCGCTCAGTGCGGCAACACTGGGGCGCAGTCCGCGGCCTGCCAGCATGTAGTCGTCGAGGCTGTTCTTGGTCTTGCGGTACGCGAACCAGCCGATGGCCAGCATTCCTGCAAAGTACAGGACGATCGCTATTGTGCGGAAAGTGGTTTCCGTCATCTTTAAGTCGTCTCCTTTTGTAAACCGGGGCGACTCTACAACACATTCAGCATGGGGTGTGAACTGTCTATGAGTTGGCTAAATGAGGATTAACGATCGGGAGAATCTGCTGACACCCCGGCGCTGTGTGCCGACGACCAGCCGGTCGGGTCAGTTGAAGACGACCGTGCGGTGCCCGTCCATGAGGACACGTCCTTCTGCGTGCCAGGCCACGGCCCGTGCGAGCACCGCTGCTTCGACATCCTGTCCGCGCTGGACGAAGTCGGCGATGTTGCGATTGTGATCGACGCGAGCGACATCCTGTTCGATGATCGGTCCCTCGTCGAGATCGGGGGTGACGTAGTGGGCCGTGGCTCCGATGATCTTCACTCCGCGGGCGTGCGCCTGGTGATACGGTTTCGCGCCCTTGAAGCTGGGCAGGAACGAGTGGTGGATGTTGATGACCCGCCCCTCGAGCCGAGCACACAGATCAGGGGAGAGGATCTGCATGTACCGGGCGAGGACGATGAGCTCGACGTCAAGCTCATCGACGAGTTCGCTCAGACGAGCCTCAGCAGCGTCCTTGATCTCACGAGTGATCGGAATGTGGTGGAAGTCGTGGCCGTGGAATTCGGCCAGTGGCCGAAGGGAGTCATGGTTGCCGGCGACACCGACGATATCAATGGGCAGCTGACCCGAGCTCTGTTGGAACAGCAGTGTGTTGAGGCAGTGTGCAGCCTTCGACACGAGGACCAGAGTTCTCGTCTTCTTCTCCACCGGCTGGAGGCTGAGCGTCATATCGAAACGGTGAGCCGCCTCGGCGAGGGATGATTCCAGGGCTTCGGCATCGGAATCGCGGTTCGTGACGAACTGGACGCGCAGGAAGAACTGGAGGGAATCGGGGGAGGAGAACTGCTGGGACTCGGTGATGTTGGCACCGAGTGAGGCGAGGACCCCGGTCACGGCATGCACGATTCCGGTTGCGTCCGGGCAGGTGACTCGCAGGATCCATTCTCGACTCATGCGATCGATTCTAATGGTCGTACCCGGTGTGCCCCGAAACCCGCCCATCATCCGGATGACGAGCGCCTCATCGGTGTGATCTGGTTCGCTGTTAGCATTGTTTTCGGGTGTTCGCGGAGCCGATCGCGGCGTCCCACTCATCACTTTGGATGCCACAGGAGTGTATACATGACTGATAACACGATGCAGGCTTCGCTTGCAGACATCGATCCACAGATCGCGGAAGTCCTCGACCAGGAATTGGGCCGTCAGCGTTCGACTCTCGAGATGATCGCCTCGGAGAACTTCGTGCCGCGCGCAGTGCTGCAGGCACAGGGATCCGTGCTGACGAACAAGTACGCCGAGGGCTACCCCGGGAAGCGCTACTACGGTGGCTGCGAGTACGTCGATGTCGCTGAGACTCTCGCCATCGACCGGGCTAAGAGCCTCTTCGGTGCCGAATACGCGAACGTGCAGTCACACTCAGGTGCCTCGGCCAACGCCGCAGTGATGCACGCACTCGCCCGCCACGGTGACAAAATGCTCGGCCTGTCGCTGGCCCACGGCGGTCACCTCACCCATGGCATGAAGATCAACTTCTCGGGACGCCTCTACGACGTCGCCTCCTATGAAGTCGATCCCGACACCTACCGCATCGACATGGACAAGGTGCGTGAGCGAGCACTCGAGCATCGCCCCGAGGTCATCGTCGCAGGCTGGTCTGCCTACCCGCGTCAGCTTGACTTCCAGGCCTTCCGCGACATCGCCGACGAAGTCGGAGCGAAGCTCTGGGTCGACATGGCTCACTTCGCCGGACTTGTCGCCGCCGGCCTGCACCCCAACCCGGTGCCCTTCGCTGATGTCGTGTCATCGACGGTGCACAAGACCATCGGCGGTCCACGCTCAGGCTTCATCCTCGGCAAGGAGGAGTACGCGAAGAAGCTGAACTCCGCAGTCTTCCCGGGACAGCAGGGCGGACCGCTGATGCACGTGATCGCGGCTAAGGCAGTGGCGTTCAAGCTCGCCGCCTCCGAAGAGTTCAAGGCTCGCCAGGAACGGACCGTACGCGGAGCCCAGATCTTGGCGCAGCGACTCTTGGCCGATGATGTTGCCAAGGCCGGTGCAACGGTCCTGACCGGCGGAACCGACGTCCACCTGGTCCTCGTCGACCTGCGCAACTCAGCCCTGGACGGCCAGCAGGCAGAAGACCTCCTGCACGAAGTCGGAATCACCGTGAACCGCAACGCCGTTCCGTTTGACCCGCGACCGCCGATGGTGACCTCCGGTCTGCGTATCGGCACCCCTGCTCTGGCCACCCGCGGGTTCGGCGATGCCGAGTTCACCGAGGTCGCCGATGTCATCGCCGAGGCGCTGAAGCCCGGTGCGAACGTCGACGCACTCAGCGCTCGGGTCAAGAAGCTCAGCGACAACTTCCCTCTCTACGAAGATCTGGAGCAGTACTGATGGCAGCACAGATACTTGACGGCAAGGCCTGTGCCAACGAGATCAAGGAAGAGTTGAGGACGGCCGTCGCGGACCTGGCCGAGCGGGGCATCGTTCCCGGCTTGGCCACGGTCCTCGTCGGTGAGGATCCGGGATCGAAGTGGTACGTGGCGGGAAAGCACCGTGACTGCGCCGAGGTGGGCATCCATTCCATCCGACGTGATCTTCCGGAGTCGGTGAGCCAGGACGAGCTGCTGTCGATCATCGACGAGCTCAATGCCGATGAGGAATGCACCGGGTACATCGTGCAGCTGCCGCTGCCGTCTCACATCGACACGGACACGGTCCTCGAACGCATCGACCCGGCCAAGGACGCGGATGGACTGCATCCGACCAACCTCGGCCGGCTCATGCTCAATGTCAACCGGGAGATCACCACTCCGCTGCCGTGCACCCCGCGTGGAGTCATCGAGCTGATGCAGCGCAACGGGGTCGAACTGGCCGGCAAACATGTGGTGGTCGTCGGTCGTGGTGTCACCGTCGGCCGGTCGATCGGTGCGCTGCTGACCCGTCGCGAATACAACGCCACGGTGACGCTGACGCATACCGGAACGACGAATCTGCCCGAGCTGCTGGCTCAGGCCGACATCATCGTCGCCGCCGCGGGCTCGGCTCGGATCGTGACCGCCGACGCGGTCAAGCCCGGTGCCGTCGTCCTTGATGTCGGAGTCTCACGCGAAGAGGATCCGGAGACGGGGAAGTCGACGATCGTGGGAGATGTGGACCCGGCAGTCGCCGAGGTGGCGGCTTGGGTGTCACCGAACCCCGGCGGAGTCGGACCCATGACTCGGGCACTGCTTCTGAAGAACGTCGTTGACGTCGCTCAGCGGGCGGCTGCAACCGCCTGAACGGTTCACGTTCTCACAACGATGGCCTCCCGCACCTGTGTGCGGGAGGCCATCGTCCTCTGTTCGCTGGGCCGGTCTCTGTTCGCTGGTCAGACCGGTGTGTCCGTCACTCCTCGAGAAGTTTGAGCTCGAAGAACACTCGCGGATCTCCGGCACCCGCATAGTCTTCGATGAGTTCACCGGTGAACCCGAGCGAGGAATGGAACGAAATCGCTGCGGAAGAATCAGGCAAGGTTGTGGCCTGCACCGATGAGACACCCAAGGTTCGCGAGTGTTCGATGAAGTGCTGGTACAGGTGACGGCCGATTCCCTTGTGTCGGAAATCCGATCGGGCGGCAACCAGGTGGATGTAGGACGGGCCATCATGGGGGATGACGCCGAGCAGATAGCCGACGATTTCCGAACGGTATCTGGCCACCAGACCCGAGGTCACGAACTGGCGGAACCAGTAGGCATCGTGATCGCCGCTCAGGTCCCGGTCTCCCCAGAAGTTCTCCTGCGCACCGAGCAGGAACTCGCGCATCTCATGGGCGTCTACTTCATCAAGCGGGCTGATGCTCAGCTGCTCAGAATCGAAAGTCTCGTCAACAGCCATTACGCCTCCTGAAATATGTTTCTTTCCATCACTCTATAACGCCCAAGCCCGTATGAGTAGTGCGCTCATGCCATGATAGAACACATGATTCGGATTGCATCAGTCAACGTCAACGGAGTTCGAGCAGCATGGAGAAAGGGGATGCCCACCTGGGTGGACAGTGCGAAACCCGACTTCATCACACTGCAGGAAGTTCGCGCCGCCAACGACATCGCCCTCAAAGTACTCGAGGACACCGAGTACACTACGATCAGCCACGACGCCGAGGCGAAGGGACGTGCCGGAGTCGCCGTCCTGGCTCGCACGGAGCCGGCCGAGGTACGCGAAGGCCTCGGCGCTGACGGGTACTTCGACCGTGCCGGTCGGTGGGTGGAAACGGACTATCGCCTCGGTGACGGGTCGCTGCTGACTCTCGTATCTGCCTACGTCCATTCCGGTGAGGTGGACACTCCCAAACAGGAGGACAAGTACCGCTTCCTCGACCGAATGACCGTGCGCCTGCCCGAACTCGCACAGCACGCCGATCATGTGCTGGTCACCGGCGACCTCAACGTCTGCCACACCGAACGCGACTTGAAGAACTGGAAGGCCAACCGCAAGAAGGCGGGATTCCTGCCCGAGGAGCGCGCGTACTTCGACGGCTTCTTCGGCGATGTCGGCTTCGTCGACGTGCACCGGAAGCTCAGCGGCGATGTCGACGGCCCCTACACCTGGTGGTCCATGCGCGGACAGGCCTTCGACAACAACGCCGGTTGGCGCATCGACTATCAGATGGCAACACCGGAACTTGCCGAGGCGGCAGTGACAGCCACGGTCGACAAAGCTGACAGCTGGGCCGAGCGCTGGTCCGATCACGCACCGCTCGTCATCGACTACGACCTCCCCGCACCGAAGTAGGCCGCAGGCTGGTCGTCTAGGTGTGTGAGGAGCCGAGTTCGATGAGCAGCACGCCGATGAGGATGAGACCGATACCGAAGAGCATCTTCCGCGTCAGCTTCTCCTTGAACAGCGCTCGACCGGCCAAGGCCGTCAGAGCCACCCCGGTGGCGGCCCAGATTCCGTAGGCCACGCCCAAGGGGATGCCTGTGCGCAGCGTCAGGCTGAGCAGGCTGAATGACACGAGGTATCCAGCGGCGACTCCCGCGTACCACCATCTGCTGCCGCCGACCGATGCCATCCGCAGACAGATCGTGGCCGCGACCTCGAGGACGATTGCGATGGCGAGCAGAATCCATCCGATGATCATGACTCGACTCCCGGCCCGGTCTGGTGCGCGTCGTCTTCGCGGTTGCCGACCTCGACGAGGATGACGCCAGCCATGATGAAGACGATTCCGGTGATCATGACGGGTGTGAGTGGTTCAGCGAAGAGGACCAGGGAGAGGACCGCGGTGAGCGCGACTCCCGCTGCGCCCCAGATTCCGTAGGCGATGCCAAGCGGCATACCGACGCGAAGGGTGAGGCTGAGGAAGACGAACGCTGCGGCATAGCCGAGGCCGACGAGGATATAGAGGGCGGGGGAGTCAAGAGCTCCCTTCAGCGCCAGGGTGCCGGTCACCTCGGCGATGATGGCGCCCATCAGAAATAGCCATCTGCGCACATGACAATTGTCGGCCATGGTCATCCGGCAGGGAAATCGGGCAGCTTCCCGTCACACGAAGAGGCCCGGGTCTGCGCGGAGGAATCTCCACACAGACCCGGGCCTCGCTCAGGGCTCATCGGCGCTGAACGTCAGCAGCATCGAACCTTCGGATTGCTGTCCTGCTCATCGGTGAGGTCACGCCAGAACTCCTTCTCTCCCATGGCACCCTCGCGAGTGCCGTGGCGGCGCTCGTAGGACTCCATGTAATGGATGTAGGCGTTCTCACCCATGACCTCCTTGAGGTACCACAGGAGTCCTGCGGCGCCTCGGCGAAGCGATCCCCATGGGTCCCTCACGAGACGCTCGAGCGGATGTGTGCTTGCGCTGGTCATGGTCTCTCTCCTTTCTGTGCCGCTGTCACGGCACATGAAACGCGGTTATGGTCATCTGTGTGGGGAACGTTCGTCCCACTGGGCCTGTACCTCGCGTTCGGCCTTACGTGCGATGAGACCCGCCGGAGCGAATATCTTGGTCTCCGTATAAGGCTCCTCAGTGGTGGGCAGTGATCCCTTCCTGATGGCTTCGATGGACTTCCACACGGCCATGATGACGACCATGGCAACGAGCAGCGCGAAGACGATGGAGAGAGTGCCCTGCACAAAGGTGTTGCGGACGACGGCATTCATCGCCGCTATGCCTTCGGTGTTGCCCAAGGAGGTTTCCCCAGCGGCCAAGGCGTCCTTGTAGGCGAAGTGCTGTGCCCAGTAGCCGAGGACAGGATCGGATGAGAAGATCTTCTGCCAGGACGCGGCCATGGTGACCACGAGGTCCCATACCAGCGGTATGCCAGGGATCCACGCCCAGCGGGCCAGACCCATCTTGCACACGATGGCGAATATCACCGCCAGCGCAATGGCTGCCAACAGCTGGTTGGAGATGCCGAAGAGCGGGAACAGCGTGTTGATGCCGCCAAGAGGGTCGGTGACTCCCATCAGCAAGATCGACCCCCAAGCCCCGACCATGATCGCCGTCGTCAGCCATGCGCCCGGGGTCCACGAAGGATCCCGGAACTTCTTCGAGAAGTTGCCGAGGGCGTCACTGAGCATGAAGCGGGCGACGCGGGTACCGGCATCGATCGTGGTGAGGATGAACAGCGCCTCGAACATGACCGCGAAGTGGTACCAGAACGACATCCACGCGGGACCGCCGAAGATGTTGTGGAGAATGTGCGCCATGCCCATCGCCAGAGTCGGAGCACCACCGGTGCGGGAGACGATGCTCTCTTCGCCGACGTCCTTGGCTGCCTGTTCGAGCAGCTCGGGACTCGTCGCAACGCCGGACATGCCCAGTGCGTTGTTGATGAAGTCCGAGGCGCCCTGCGCTGTTCCGCCGGTGAGCGGTTCGGCGGCGTTCATCGCGAAGTACAGCCCCTTGTCGAGGCAGATCGCGGCCACCAGAGCCATGATCGCAACGAAGGACTCCATGAGCATTCCGCCATAGCCGATGAGGCGGGCCTGGGATTCCTTCTCGATCAGCTTCGGTGTGGTGCCCGAAGAGATGAGTGCGTGGAATCCCGATAGGGCCCCGCAGGCGATGGTGATGAAGAGGAACGGGAACAGAGCTCCGGCGAAGGCAGGGCCTTCGGAGTTGAAGGCGAACTCGGTCACAGCTGGCATCTGCACACTCGGGTTGACGATGAGGATGCCGACAGCCAGGAGGATGATGGTGCCGATCTTCATGAAGGTCGACAGGTAGTCACGCGGTGCCAGCAGCACCCAGACCGGCAGCACAGCGGCGAGGAAGCCATAGATCATCAGGCACCAGGCCAGTGTCACCTTGTCGAGGTGAAAGAACTCCGACCACACGGGCGAGTTGTGAACCCAACCGCCGGCGACGATGGCCAGGATCAGGAGGACGATGCCGATGACCGAGACCTCGACGACTTTGCCCGGACGCAGGTAGCGCATGTAGATGCCCATGAACACGGCGATGGGAATCGTCATGGCGATCGAGAAGACACCCCAAGGGCTCTCGGCCAGGGCATTGATGATGACGACGCCGAGGACGGCGATGAGGATCACCATGATGAGGATGATGCCCAGCGAGGCGATGATTCCGCCAGTGCGACCAAGCTCATCACGAGTCATCTGACCCAGCGAACGGCCATTGCGGCGCATCGAGAAGAACAGCACCAGGTAGTCCTGGACGCCGCCGGCGACGATGACGCCGAGAACGATCCACAGGGTACCGGGCAGGTAGCCCATCTGCGCGGCCAGGATCGGTCCGACCAGAGGCCCGGCGCCCGAGATGGCGGCGAAGTGGTGGCCGAAGAGCACTCGGCGGTCAGTGGGTGCGAAATCCCGTCCATTGTCATTGAGCTCTGCAGGAGTGGCCCGTTTCGGGTCAGGGCGGCAGATCTTCCATTCGATGAACTTGGCATAGAAACGGAACGCGATGAGATAGCTGCCCACGGCAGCGGCGACGAACCAGCTGGCCGACATCTCCTCTCCGCGCACGAACGCAACCATCGCCCATCCGGCGGCCGCGACCAACGCGATGACCACCCAGATGACGATCTTCACCGGAGTCCACCGCGGCTTTTCGACCACAGCCACTGGTGGCAGCCCCTCTTCGGTTCTGACGTATTCGACCGACAAGATTTCCTCCTCGTTGAGCTCGATGACTTCGCACCGAATATCCATTGCCCATGATCACCGGTCACCGGCCGAACAAGACTGTTGATCGAACCATGTGAGATACCTCGATGAATCATGTGATCTGCTTCGTCACTATACCGTTTGCCGGTGGCGCGCAGGTGCCTGAGATCACCTGAGTCCTCGGCTCGCACGGGGTGGTCTGCGATGACGCAGGGTTGAAGTGGCATTATGGTTCTATGATGACTTCTTCTCTGCCACGCACCGTTTCCGGCATCCAGGCCACCTCTGACTCACTGCACCTGGGCAATTACATCGGAGCTCTGCAGCAGTTCGTGGCGCATCAGGAGTCACACGATGCCTTCTACTTCATCGCGAACATGCACGCGATCACCGTCGAGCAGGACCCCAGCGACCTGCGCGAGCGCACACTGCGCACCGCTGCGCAGTTCATTGCGGCGGGTATCGATCCGGAGAAGTCGACGATCTTCGTCCAGTCGCAGGTCCCGGCACACCCCCAGCTGTCATGGGTCCTCGAATGCACCACGTCGATGGGTGAGGCCAGCCGGATGACGCAGTTCAAGGACAAATCGGCCAAGCAGGAGCATGTGTCCCTGGGGCTGCTCACCTACCCAGCGCTGATGGCCGCCGACATCCTCCTCTACAACCCGCAGATGGTGCCCGTCGGCGAGGACCAGCGCCAGCATCTCGAACTGACCCGAAACCTAGCCGAACGCTTCAACTTTCGATTCGGAGAGACCTTCGTCGTTCCTGAGGCGCAGATCCTCAAGGCCACTGCGAAGATCTACGACCTGCAGAACCCCTCGTCGAAGATGTCGAAATCTTTGCCCAGCCCGCTGGGTCGCATCGACCTCCTCGACGACGCGAAGTCACTGACGAAGAAGATCAAGTCCGCCGTCACCGACGATGGCAAGGAGATCGCCTACGACCCGGAGTCCAAGCCCGGAGTCTCGAACCTGCTCACGATCTATTCTTCTCTGACCTCGCGGCCGGTCGATGACATCGTCGCAGAGTACGAGGGCAAGATGTACGGTCACCTCAAGGTGGATCTGGCAGAGATCGCCGTCGAAGCCCTCACCCCTGTGCGAGAGCGCACCACTGAGCTTCTCCAGGACCGGGCGCAGCTCCAGGCCATCCTCGATTCGGGTGCGGCGAAGGCCAATGAGATCGCCGAGGTGACCCTGCGAGAGGTCTATGACAAGGTCGGCTTCGTCTGATCCGACTGCAACCCGATCCGACCTGACGTGCGATGAGTGTGAAGGAAGAACCGTGGCGAAGAAGAAACCCGAAGAGGGACCGCTGAATCTCACCCCGGACATGCTGCACACCGCGGCACGGATGGAAGACCGACTCAACGGCTGGCTGCAGAACCGCGCCACCGACCATACCTATCAGCGCACAGTCATCGCCTATGACACCTATGGCGGCACCGGATGGGTGAGAGTGCTCGGGCGTTTGGTCCTGACCCCGACCGGTCAGCCTGCGGCGGACCTGCAGGCGAGCATCCGAGGGTGGAAGTCCTTCGTCAGTGTGCCTCTGCCCAACGACACGGCCTGGGTCCGCGTCAATGATGAAGAGCACATGGTCACCGCGGACAGGGGCGGCATCATCGACACTGTCATACCCGGTGACTTTCAGCCCGGTGAGACGGAGATCGAACTGTGGACCGATGGCTCGCTCGTCGATTCCGCTGCCGTGCGGATCATCGGCGAGGACACGACGTTCGGCATCATCTCCGATATCGATGACACGGTCATGGTCACTTCACTGCCGCGACCGTTTCTTGCCGCGTGGAACACCTTCGTGCTCAGCGAGCATGCCAGGTCGCCGGTGGCGGGAATGGCTGTGCTCTATGACCGAATCACCTATATGCGCCCGAACTCTCCGATGGTCTATCTGTCGACGGGAGCTTGGAATTCGGCCCTGACGATCAAGAGGTTCCTCTCCCGCAATCTTTACCCGATGGGGCCTCTGCTGCTCACCGATTGGGGGCCGACGACGACTCGCGTCTTCCGCTCGGGCAAGGAGCACAAACGCAACTCTCTGGAGCGCCTGTCGCGTGAGTTCCCGTGGATGAAATGGCTGCTCATCGGCGACGACGGCCAGAAGGACGAAGAGGTCTACGGAGAATTCGTGGACAACCACCCCGACAATGTCGCCGCGGTCGCGATCCGACAGCTCACCGTCGGTGAAGCGGTCTGGGCAGGTGGTCGTTCGAAGCGCCACGGTCGCGGTCAGGGAGTGCCGTGGATCTATGCCCCGGACGGTGCAGGACTGTCTTCGCGCCTGACCGAACGGGGCATCATCTCCACGATCTGAGAGTTCAGTGCGGCTCAGCCGACACCGACAGCCGTATTCAGGCGAGCGTCGAGCTCCTTCTTCGCGGACTCGAACTGCGCGGCAAGACCGTCGACGAGTTCGGCTGTGGTGGTCTTCTCGTCGAGCACGCCGATGCCCTGTCCCGAGCCCCAGATGTCCTTCCACGCCTTCGAATCCGAACCTTCCTTCGTGCCGAAGTCCATCTTCGTCGGGTCGGCCTCGGGAAGATCGTCGGGGTCGAGTCCCGAGGCAGTGATCGAACCGCGCAGGTAATTGCCCTTGACGCCGGTGAAGTAGCTGGAGTAGACGACGTCCTCGGCAGCGGAGTCGACGATCATCTGCTTGTAGTCCTCGGTGACGTTGGCCTCTGTCGTCGACAGGAAGGCCGAGCCCACATAGGCGCAGTCGGCGCCGGCGGCCAGCGCTGCGAGGACCGAGCGGCCGTGTGCAATTGCGCCCGAGAGCAGCACCGGACCGTCGAACCAGGATCGGATCTCCTGGACGAGCGCGAACGGGGAGAGCGCGCCAGCATGCCCACCGGCACCGGCGGCCACGGCGATGACTCCGTCGGCGCCCTTCTCCACGGCTTTGTGCGCGAACTTGTTGTTGATGACGTCATGGAGGACGATGCCGCCGTAGGAGTGCACGGCCTCGTTGACCTCTTCACGCGCGCCCAACGATGTGATCACGATGGGCACCTGGTGGCGAACCACCTCGGCGAGATCGGCCTCCAAGCGGTTGTTCGAGCGGTGAACGATGAGGTTCACAGCGAACGGTGCCGCTGGATGATCGGGATTCGCTGCGGTGAACGCGGAGTTGGTCTCACGGATCTCGTCGAGCCAGTCGGTGAGCATCGAGGCCGGGCGGGCATTGAGGGTGGGGAAGGAACCGATGATGCCGGCCTGGCACTGGGCCTTGACCAGGTCGGGACCCGATGCGATGAACATGGGGGAGCCGAGCACCGGAAGTCGCAGCTGGGGGAGAATATTGGCGAATGAATTCATTGTGCCTCCTTTGGGTGGATGAACGTTTCCACTCTAACTGAACGATTGTTAAAAGCGATCATGTGACCGAATGCGCCGATGGCGCAGACGAGTTCGACTCGGCTGCGCCATCGGTGCAGCCGTGTGCGGGCTGCTGCGTCGTGCGGTGATTCAGGAATCCGTGAAGTTCGCGTCCCGCTTCTCGACGAATGCGGCCATTCCCTCGGACTGGTCGTTCGTGGCCAGGGAGGAGTGGAAGAGGCGACGTTCGTAACGCAGTCCCTGCTCGAGCGTCGTTTCGAACGCGGTATTGACCGCCTCTTTCACCATCGCCGAGGCGATGCGGGACTTGGATGCGATCGTCTGTGCGATCTCATTGGCCGCTGCAAGCAGTTCCTCGGGTTCGACGATACGTGCGACGAGGCCCGAGCGCTCGGCCTCCTCTGCGTCCATCATGCGTCCGGTCAGGCACAGGTCCATGGACTTGGCCTTGCCGATCGCGCGAGTCAGACGCTGGGATCCGCCCATGCCGGGGAGAACGCCGAGGTTGATCTCGGGCTGGCCGAACTTCGCCTTCGTCGACGCGATGAGGATGTCGCCCATCATCGCCAACTCACAGCCGCCGCCGAGCGCGAAGCCGTTGACCGCGGTGATGACCGGTTTGCGCACGTCAGTCAGGCGGGTCCAACCGGCGAACCAGTCGGCCTTGAACGCGGTGGCGAAGTCGAGGTCGGACATCTCTTTGATGTCGGCGCCCGCGGCGAAGGCCTTGCCGCTGCCGGTGATGATGATCGCCTTGACCTCATCGTCGGCATCGAATGCGGCGGCTGCGTCGGTGACGTCGGTGAGCACCTGCATGTTCAACGCATTGAGAGCCTTCGGGCGATTCAGCGTGATGGTGGCAACACCCTGGTCGACGGATGTGAGGATTGTTTCGTAGTCGCTCATGCGAACACCTTCTCTTCGTGATCGGTGGTGAGGATGTCGTTGACTGTTTCGTCGCTGACCTCGTCGAATGTGGACGGTGACCACTGCGGCTTGCGGTCCTTGTCGATCACCTGCGCGCGGATGCCCTCCTTGAGGTCGGGACGACGCGTCAGCGCGACGGCTGCGCGGTAGTCCTGTTCGAGGACCTCGGCCAAGGACATGTTTCCGGCCTTGCGCACGGCGGCCAGTGTCACCTTCACCGAGGTGGGTGCCTTCGTCCCGATCAGCTTCCCGGTGGCATTGGCATCAGGATTCGCATGCGCGTCCAGCGCTGCGACGATGTCCTCTGCCCGGTCCCCGGTATAGCATTCGTCGATCCAACCTGCTGCCTCAGCGAGTTCGTTCTCCGGCGCAGCGGCGGCGTAGCGGTCGATCACCGTCTCCACGTCGCCGCCTGCTTCGAGGTCGGCGATGAGTCCCGGCACATCAGCGTCAGGCACGTAGTAGTCGGCCAGTCCCATGGCCAGCGCGGCTCCCGCTCCGACCGGCAATCCGGTCAGCGCCAGATGGGTGCCGAGCTCGCCCGGCGCATTGGCCAGCAGATGTGTGCCGCCGACGTCGGGGAACAGGCCGATCCCGGTCTCGGGCATTCCGATCTTGGTGGAATCGGTGACGATGCGGTGCGAGCCGTGGCCCGAGATTCCGACGCCGCCGCCCATCGTGATGCCGTTCATGATGACGACATAGGGCTTAGGGAACTCGGAGATCTCATGGTTCATCTTGTATTCGCGATTCCAGAACCGGGCGTTCTCATCTGTGCCGGCGACAATGTCGTTGTAGACGGCCTTGATGTCGCCTCCAGCGCACAGCCCGCGTTCGCCGCGGCCGGTGACAAGGAGGGCCTTGATCGCGTCGTCATCACGCCAGCTCTTCAAGGCGTCATCGATGGCACCCACCATTTCCTGGCTCAGCGCGTTGATCAGCTTCGGTCTGTTGAGCTCTATCCGGCCCACTCCGTTGGTGATCGAGGTGATCACCGATGCTTCCGTCGGCGGTGCCGGGGTCTCTGTCGTCATATCAGCCCACTCCTGTGCTCTTGCGCGAAATGATCACGCGCATGATTTCGTTGGTGCCTTCCAGAATCTGGTGGACGCGCAGGTCACGCACCAGCTTCTCAATTCCATACTCTGTCAGATAGCCGTAGCCGCCGTGCAACTGGAGTGCCCTATTGGCGACGTCGAAGCCCGAATCCGTGGCTGTCAGCTTCGCCATTGCCGAGAGCAGTGAGGTGTTCGGATCACCTGCGTCGTACGCGTTGGCGGCACGCCACAGGAGAGAGCGAGCCGCTTCGAGCTTGGTCTGCATCTCCGCGACCTCGAATCGCAGAGCCTGAAAAGCTGAGAGCTCGGTGCCGAAGGCCTGTCGTTCGCCCATGTAGTCGATGGCCTTCTCCAACGCAGACTGCCCGCCGCCCAGCGAGCATGCTCCGATGTTGAGCCGGCCTCCGTCGAGTCCGGACATCGCGATTTTGAAACCCTGACCGGGTTCGCCGAGGAGGTTCTCCTTCGGCACGCGCACGTTTTCCATGATGACCTGTCGGGTCGGCTGAGCTCGCCATCCCATCTTCTGTTCGTTGGGGCCGAAGGAGAGACCCTCCATGCCCTTTTCGAGGATGAAAGCGGAGATTCCGCGTGATCCATCCTGGCCGGTACGCGCCATCACCAGGTAGGTTTCGGTGGTGCCGGCACCGGAAATGAACTGCTTGACACCGTTGAGGACATAGGAGTCACCGTCCTCCCTCGCTGAGGTGCGCAGAGCGGCAGCATCGGAACCGGCATTGGGTTCCGTGAGGCAGTAGCTGCCGAGGTGATCCATCGAGACGAGCTTCGAGAGGTATTTGTCCTTCTGCTCGGCATCTCCGTATTTGTCGATCATCCACGCCACCATGTTGTGGATGGAGATGTATGCGGCGACCGAGGGGCAGGCGGTCGACATGGCTTCGAAGATGAGGGCTGCATCCATTCGCCCCATCCCCGTGCCGCCGGCTTCTTCGCTGACGTAGATTCCGCCCATGCCCAGGTCGGCGGATCTCTTGATGACGTCGACGGGAAAGTGGTGGTTGGCATCCCACTCCAGAGCATGCGGTGCGATCTCGGAATCCGCGAATTCGCGCACCATGCCGGAGATTGTCTGTTGTTCTTCGGTGAGACCGAACGGCAGGGCAGCTGCTGTGCTGCGGGACATTGTTCCTCCACGGTTTGGGCTATCCACGATCGAGGCTTGTCGCATTCGTGATGACGTTCACTACGATACGGAGAAAATACTTGGACGTCCAACTAAATTCGCGCAGTCGGTTCGTCTAAGAATCGATCAGCAGAGAAGATGCAGCCTCAGGCGTGGTCTTCGAGCTCGGAGCGCAGTGATTCAAGGTGGGGGAGGAGTCCGCCCAGATCGGTCCCGGCCAACGCCGGGGAGGTGAAGACCTGCTCATTGAGGGCGGCGGTTGCGCGTGAGGAGAGTTCACGGCCGGTCTCGGTGAGTTCGACGAGCGTGGTGCGACGGTCATCGGGGTGGCTGCGTCTCTTCACGAGACCGGCGTTCTCGAGTCGATCGACCGAGTTAGTCGTCGATGTGGCGTGGACCTGCAGACGGGCCGAGATCTTCGACATCGGCAGTGTACCCGACTTGGTGAAGGATAGGAGGGTGAGGACTTCGTACCGTGAGAACGTCAGCGCAAAGGGTTTGAGTGCGGCATCGACTTTGGCAAGGAACAGCTGATGGACTCTCATCACAGAGATCACAGTCGTCATGCCATCGGTGGAATCGTTCCAACCGTGGGCGAGCCACTGTTTCCTGGACTCCTCGATCGGGTCGAGTCTGCTCGCTGATGTCTTTTCCGCCGCCATTGTCGACAGTGTAGTGAAGTGAGAAGATAAGCGCATGTGTGGTCGACTCAATATGTCTCTCGATCCGGCAGATCTCGCCGATGAGCTCCGTCTTGACGTCATCTCCTACGACTACACGCCCAGGTACAACGTGCCGCCCGGCTCCTTCGTGCCGATCGTTGTCGAACGACTCGATGACGAAGGACAGCTGACACGTCGACTGGAGACCGCTTCGTGGGGGTTGGTCCCTGGGTGGGCGAAGGACACGAAAATCGGCTTCAAGGCATTCAACGCGCGTTCGGAGACTGTCCTCGAAAAGCCGATGTTCAGGCAGTCCATCAAGAGGCGTCGCTGTGCACTTCCGATCCCTGGCTATTACGAGTGGGAGACAACTGAAGACGGAAAGCAGCCATGGATGATGTCGGCCGCGGGCGCCGACCCGCTGTTCATGGCCGGCCTGTTCGAGTTCTGGAAGCAGCCGGACCAGTCCTGGTTGGTGTCGACGACGATCCTGACCATGGAAGCGGCGGGACACCTGCGCGATGTTCACCATAGGATGCCGGTCTTCCTCAACCGTGAGGGTGTCGATCAATGGATCGATCCAGCGGTGCCCAGTGCCGAGGTCCATCCACTCTTGGAATCGACACTCTCGCACGTCGACCCCGCGAGCGTGAAGCGACATAAGGTCGGCAAGAGCGTGGGCAATGTTCGCAATGACGGCCCAGAGCTCATCGCTCCAGTGGGCTGATGATCTTCTGCACTGTTGCGCGAATCCGCGGAACCTATACGGTACGGCTCTTGCGGCGCACCGGTCGCCGCGAAGTCCTCACCCGCAGTTGCAAGTGAGGCAAACGGGTCAGCATCAGGAGGTCTGTGCGGCAGGATCCACTTGTTTTGCACACGCGGCCGGATGTGTGTAGTGTGTACCGAGTTGCCAGCCCGCAAGGAACGGCAACGGTCGCTCTGACCAGGTTTGATCCCAGCAAATTGAAGATGAACTTCAAGTTGCGAAGGTCCAAACAACGCTGTAGAGTGGATATCCGCTGGTACGGCGGGCCGCAAGGCAGAAAGTACAC
>NZ_JAFEMW010000003.1 GCF_016892625.1 Brevibacterium sp. RIT 803 | reverse complement strand
AGAGAAGCGCCGCGATTTGTGCTGGCGATTCGTTTCATTTTGGGTGTTTCGGAATTGAAGCGTTGGTACTCATCGAACCTCCGATGCATTGATGTTGATTTGTTGACCGTATGATGCACTCGGATTCATCCGTGAGAGAAGTTTTCGAAACCCGGGTGATCTATTTGTCACGTTAGGGGTAGTCCACGGTATCCACAATCCTCTTCTAATAAAGCGCAAAGCGTGGTAAACGAACATGTGTGTTTGATTCACCCAGGCACAGCGCAGTCGGGGAGTGGCCGCCAGATGCGACGTCGCTGACCGTCACGAAAGTCGCGCGATGCAGGCACGAATCCAACGATGAATGTGGAGGCCTTGACTGCCCGGACCCCGGTGAATGAACGAGACACTTGCAAGTTACGCGAGCCCTTGATGATCATGAGTTTTAGGACGAAATTGCTTGCCGACGCACACCAGGAGTGGCACAATAGGGTTCCCTTAAGAGAATAGGCCCGTGTCGCTGTATAGGTGCAGCGAATTGAAGCCGATAGTTTGTTCTGCCTGCACACGTAGGTCTCGCGTTCATTAAAACTCCAATGAAGGAGGAACCAAGTGATTTCACTGCGTGAGAACAGTTCAGCCGGCCAGGAACGTGAACCGAGGCGGCCATTGTCAGCTGCTTCAGGGCCCGTTTCCGAGCAAGCATTGCAGCGACTGCATGGTGCAGGGATCAGCTGGAGCCACTGGATCGACCGGTGGTTTCCAGGGGAGGCGTGGCAAGGCGATTCGTGTGGATGCCCGGATATTGCGTGCATCGATTTCTTCCACTCACGCGAGGAAGCATGCGGGTGTCTGAACACATGGATTCGCGAATACGAATTAGACCGTCTTGGCGCAGTTCGTCAGCGAGTTGCCTCGGGACAGTCGGGCAAGTCGCGTGTGCCTGCCAGCGGGAACTGTGAAACGACTAAGTGTCGCGGCTCGGTCACTGTAGAAGGAAGCCGAGACGCCCAGATCCACCAAGGTCTTCTCCATTAGCCCCGGCTTCACAACCACCCTGGGAACAGGGGCGATGCCGGGGAACTGACTGACCGCCCCGTAACCCAAGACATAGTCGTCGTGCCGCAACGCTCGTCCGGTCCCGTCGCCAGCAATTCTACGTTCATGGCGAGGTGGCGGTCAGCGAACGGCTATGCATCTAGATGTCGAGCTTCTTCGACTCACCGTAATCAGGCTGTTGACCCTTCACTCGAGCCTTGGCCATTTCGAACGCGTACCTCACTGCGCCGCCGTCACTGTTCCAATACTGTGCGGACTCCGCTTCAATCTTGAGTAGCGCCACTCCGGGCGTATCCACGCCATCGGGGAACCATGCCGACAGTGGCGGTCGCCACAGCTGCTGTAGCTTCTCTCGGTCCTGGACGATACGCCCGGTTCCCGCCACCGACACCCATGTGCCTTTGGTTTGGAAAGATGCATTGGCTTCGGACTCTTCCCTGAGCTGGTCAGCCTGCGATGAGTTCTG
Organism: Brevibacterium sp. RIT 803; assembly: GCF_016892625.1. Lineage (GTDB taxonomy): Bacteria > Actinomycetota > Actinomycetes > Actinomycetales > Brevibacteriaceae > Brevibacterium. Next base: position 586,081 of record NZ_JAFEMW010000003.1, on the reverse strand, counting down.
TGAGAAGACGAACCACAGATCACCATCGAACTCAGTTTCTTGAACGGCCATGGGGCGACTGACGAGCTTGTTGTCGTGTGAGATCGTGGTGAGCATCGCGAACTCAGCTTCAGCGATCATGTCTCTGAGTTTTTCTAGTTCTGCCGGGTCTGCCTTTACACCAGGGTCTGTGATTGCTTCAGGGTCTGTCTTTGGTGTCCCTCCACCCTGCACGGTGTATCAGTTTTCTTCAGTCAGCTGCAACGCGATCCCGATCGCGAAAAATGTTGGTGCCCAGTGTCCGATGAAGATTCCCCACCTGTCTGCCTGGGCTTTGGAGTCTCCGGATTTTCCCCGACTGGTTGTCCATGACACCAGCGAGGCGCCAATGGAGACGAAGCCTGCTGTGTAGGCGTACTGGCTCTTGATGCCCATGTCGCTGAGTTTTTCGATCATGATTACACCGTTCCTGTTCGGGGGTGAGTATTGAACCGTATGGCTAAAAGCAGTGCTGAACGTCGATTGCAAGTCAACACAATGCCGTATTCCGAGAGTAACCATGTTTCGTTAGCCTGGCTAGCGGCTGTGCGAACCATCTTGCAGGCAAGCAAGGGAATTTCGTGCAGTGAATCGATTCGATTCCCCCGCCTGAGGAACGGTGTTCGAGAAGCGAACTTTCTTATCGCCGTGCCTACTGGGTTCTGAGACTTCGACTGTCTCAGCCACACCGCTTTTTCATTTTCAGGCAATATTGCTCATCGCTGCCGCTGACTTCGCTGTCGAAGGCGGTGGTGGCACAGAAGCCGATGAACGGTCAAACAACGTTGTCTCTAATACTGGTGACTAACACGTGCTGATTACGCGACTACTGGCCTTCGGGCTCAATCTGGTGCGTCTGATCAATTGCAGTATGCGATCCATCAGGGTTGCGATACAGCGTCACCCCTTCACCATCGGCGGCTTCCTGCGCCCGGTCTTCGACAGCGTCTTCGGTGTAGCCAACTTGCGCGCCGTCATCGAGGTCTGATGTGCCGCCCAGTTTCTCCGTGGTCTCATCGAGTTTGGCCGCGATATCGCGCAACTTCTTCTCTGTACTCATGCTGGCTCCTTTCGAGGGACTTCATCCTAGCGTGTGTTCACTCGCCGGCGACTGTATGCCGGCCTTGTGCGCACAGCATCTCCAGGCACGGGAGCTCGTTCCCGCGGTTTTCGTGACTGTGTACTCATGCTTGAACACAGCCTGGGGATATAAGGTCCCGGGCTATGCCGCTCCGCCTGTTTGCCCAAGCCTCGACGGGGTGAGGACACCGTGAGCACAGGGGGGGGAAGAGATGTGAAGCCGGAATGTTGTTCGCCTGGCAAGCGAAAAGAATGGGACGTATTTCACCAGATCCCTCGTGACATGACTCAACCCATCTGAGGCTGGCCTAGAGAGTCGGGAGGTGATCAAACCTTGTGGAGATCATCGACTCGATATGAGGGCGAGCACCTGATTCGATCGCGCGGCCAACGAATGGTAGCGAAGACGCAATCTCGATCAGGGCATGAAGGTCAGTGCAGTCCTCGACGTCCCGGACCAATGAAATCTCCACATGGACATCGATGGCAATGCCGGGGACTTCTGCTTCGATCTCCACGGTCGCTTCATCATCAGTCTCGGAGACAGGTTCGGAACTCACGTGTTGGACAACTCTGGCATCGGCACCCACAAAACTCTGTGCGGCCGCCGGCAGCAGGTCGCGTGCTAAAGGCATCGTGGCCGTCAGTCGAAGCCCGTCGGCTCGGCCCGACAGGATCTCCACGCTCGATCCGTCTGCACGCCAAATGTCCTTATCGGCGAGCACATCGAGAATCTGCGCTGGCCGCAATGCTATTTTGCGTTTCAGCTCCGCTCGTTGCATAGGCGCAAGTATGCCATGCCGAGCACGACCGATCGATGGCGCTGTTGTGTCTTCACATTCGGCAGGGACCAACCAGCATCAGGGGACCGCTAACTGAGGCGCAGCCATGGGTGACATGCACCTATACTTTCAGTATGTCTCAGGCGAGGTGGCAGGGCCGATGATTGCTGGTGATGCACAGCAACTCTCTGCCCATGATCGGATGATTCTCGATGTCGAGCGTGTTTCACCGACGCCTGCCGCTCGACGCCTCTTGTGTGATCGCATTGATTTGGCCCCTGAACGCTACGACACCGTGCTTCACGGTTTAGCTGATACTGATGCGGCATATTCGTATGCTCCTGAAGTCGTTCGCACAGTCAGACACTCACGATCTGAACGATTTCGCTTCTACCGGCGGGCGGGCCGCTGGAAGACCTGGGACCACATTGTCGAGAAGGGAGACCCAACGTGAGAGACAAATCACTGCCAGACGAGTTCATTCCCCACACACAGCACCCCCGTCAGGTTTTGGTCTTGGGAGCGACCGGGTACGTCGGTGGACGCTTAGTTCCGCGGCTTCTACAGGCCGGTCACACAGTCAGTGTTGTCGTACGCTCTCCCGACAAGCTCGAGACAGTACCCTGGGCCAGCGATGTCACGATCTTCCGGGTCGATCTCGATGACGGACACGGTTTGGTCGAAGCCATGGCCGATATCGACGTCGTCTTTTACCTGGTTCATTCAATGAATTCCGGGAGTGATTTCGAGTCTCGTGAGGCACTCGCTGCCACTCGTGTCGCCGCCGCCGCAGAGTCCGCTGACGTCAGGCGAATCGTGTATCTGGGCGGACTTCACCCGGACTCGGATTCGTTGTCTGCCCATATGCGCTCACGGGCCAAGGTGGGCCAGATTCTCCTCGATTCTTCCGTTGCCACGATCGTGTTCCAAGCCGGGATCATCATTGGATCAGGATCGGCATCGTTCGAGATGGTTCGTCACTTGGCCGACGAACTACGGTGGATGCCGGCACCGAATTGGGTCTCGAATCGAGTCGAACCTCTCTCCATTCGAGATGTCCTCTATTACTTGGTATCGGCCGTTGATGTCACAGCCGAGGTGAATCGGTCTTTGGACATTGGTTCACGTGACGTTTTGACCTACGCCGACATCATGAAGACTTTTAGTCGAATCGCGGGCCTGAAACCACGGCACGTGTTGAAACTACCGCTTCCTGCCCCCACGTTGTCAGGAATCTGGGTAGGGTTGGTCACGCCTTTGCCGTTGAACTTAACGCTACCGCTGGTGCAATCGTTGCAAGAAGATGCGGTGACTCAAAATCGGGCGATTGACTCGGTCATTCCTATCCCACCAGACGGACTTCTCACCTACGAACAAGCTGTGAGATTGGCTCTCCGCAGAGAACAGGAAGGGGCAGTCGATACGAACTGGGATGCCGATACCGGTGACCTGAGCCGCGCGGCCAGTGCCCTTCCCAACGATCCGCAGTGGGCGGGACGACGCATGTATGAAGATGATCGCACATTCTACTTTTCCGATCTTCGTGCCGATCAATTGTGGAAGATTGTTGTCGCCATCGGTGGCGACCACGGGTGGTACTCATGGCCCCTGGCGTGGAAGATCCGAGGTCAGTTAGACAAAATCGTCGGAGGTGCTGGTCTCAACCGTGGTCGCCGCCTTCCCGACAGTCTCAGGGTGGGAGATCCGGTCGACTGGTGGAGAGTCGAGGAAATGGAACCGCCTTCGCGGTTGCTGTTGCGTGCGGAGATGAAGGTGTCCGGTGAAGCCTGGCTCGAGTTCATTATGGCAGACGATGAAGATGGTTGCTCGTTCCGACAGCGAGCCATGTTTATCCCTTCAGGGATACGTGGGCGACTCTACTGGGCGTCGGTGTCTCCGTTCCACCGGGGCATTTTCCCCAATATGGCCAACAACATTGCGCAGGCAGCGAGACGATTCGCATGACAGGCAACGAATCTTGCCGCGGCAATAGTGTGAGCAAGGTTGGTGCAGATGCTCAGTGGCGGACATACTGTGTCGGTGGTGTCTGCTGTGTCCTCAACTATTCCGTGGACAGCATTCTTCGCCGACATTTTCAGGCCGGCACAAGATGCCGATCGCGGTCGACTTCTGCCAAGGGCCTACCCGCCATATTGCGTGCCAGGAACAGCGTCGGCACGCCGGCCACGACGACGATGACGGTGGCATAGATCGCCGGAGCCAGCGTCAGGCCGGTGGAGGACATCAGTGCGGTTGCAATCAGCGGGGAGAGTCCGCCGAAGAGGACCGTGGCCACGTTGTAGCCGATGGCCATTCCGGAGAAGCGGCTGGTGCCGGTGAACTGCTCGGGGACCATGGCCGCTGCCACAGCACTCCATCCGGCGGCCGGCACCGCGAGGAACGCCACGCCGAAGATCGCGACGCCGGAGTTCCCGTCGGCCAACAGCGCGTAGGCGGGAATGGTGGTGAGGATGAAGACGGCCATGAGCACCGCCAGAGTCTTCTTGCGCCCGAAACGATCCGAGGCGATGCCGAACAGCGGCGTGATGACGATCGCCACGACGGCGGCGATGGTGCCCAACGCCAGTGACCCGGAGTTCTTCACCTGGGAGACCTCTTCGATGTAGGTCGGCACGTAGGTGATGTTGAGGAAGTAGCTGACCGATCCGATCGAGGAGATGAGGAACGCGACGAGAATCGCGCGGGGCTGCTGCAGGAAGGCGATGAGGAGCGGGGAGCGACCACGTGAGACCGCAGGCTTGTCACTCTTCGCATTCTGCGCCTGCTTCGTCTTCTCCGCTGCCTGCAGGCGTTTGAAGGTGTCGGTCTCCTCCATCATGCGACGCAGCGGGATCATCAGAGCCGCGAGGAGAGCACCGAGGATGAACAGGACGCGCCATCCCCAAGTGCTCATCGCCTCGGCGGACAGGGTGCTGGCCAAGAATGCTCCCGACCCGACCGCCAGGAGGGCACCGACCTCGCTGTTGGCCGCCGCCCAGCTGGCTGCGAGCCCGCGGCGCTTGCTGCCGGCCGATTCCATCAGGAAGACCATGATGCCGGTGTATTCGGCACCGACGGAGAATCCGGACAGGCAGCGGAAGAAGACCATGCCGATGCCGGCCCAGATGCCGATCGTGTCATATCCGGGCATGATGGCGATTCCGAGCATCGCGACGGCCATGAGCACGGCAGAGACGACCAGTGCGGACTTGCGGCCGACCCTATCGCCGAGGTGGCCGAAGACCATGGCGCCGAGCGGTCGGAACAGGAAGCCGGCGGCTCCGACACCCAGGGTGAGCAGGAGCGAGTCAGGCCGATCGCCGAAGAACTCCTTGGTCAGGATGGTGGCGACATAGAAGAAGATCGAGAAGTCGTACCACTCGACGATGGTGCCGAAGGCCGCGACCAGCATGGACCGACGGCGCCCTTTCTCTTGCTGCGGGCTGGGGCTTGCTGCGGGGTCCGATGGGGCCTGCGGTTCGAAATCTGACATCGACGATTCCATTTCTTAGGGAACACTGCGATTGTATTGTCTGAGACTACTCCGACATTTGTATTGACGAGGAAAGATCCCACAGTACTCCCGCATGAAAGTCGGGTTGCATCTGGAGTCGTGAAGAAGTGACTGATCAATCCTCCGATGCCTGTCTGATCAAAGATCGTCTGTGCATTATGTGAGGCACGAAAACCTTCAGCTCAAGAAGCAACCGAGAGGGAACGGTAAATCAGAGAGCCCCGAGGCCTTCCGTGAAGCCGTGCTTGTTGTATTCGCGGGTCGCGACGATGTCGCTCGAACATCGCAGAGCACGGTCACTCATCCACACAGCCACAACCTAAGACATAAGGCGCTTCCGGACACCGCGACCTGTAAATTCTGGCCTCCGCTGCTTGCCTGCGTGTCGACGGGCTTCACTCGTAAGGGGTGTTGCCAATGTAAACATGGTTGGTAGCGTAGCTGTTACTGGCGAGATCGTTCTGGCCACCTGGGAAGAAGTCTCTTGTCGGGAGCAAGGAATTAAGCTCCTCAGATTTGGAGGCATAAGAGCCCCTGAGTTCTCTTCCTCTGGTTCGAATGAGTCCACGGCAGAAAGGATGACAATGACTACCACAGCATCAACAGTGCAGGATCTTTATCCCACTCGCACCGGCGAGAGAACTGAAGTCCTCGATCGCAGGGGTCCGATCGCCTTCGGTTCGGCCGAACAAGGGCCCCTCGATGCGGCGACCCTGCGACACTACGAGGACAAAGGGTATCTCACCGTCGACGAGCTCATCTCGCCTGAGGAACTCGAGGCGTTCCGAGCCGAGCTTCATCGCCTAGCCAACGATCTGGCGATCAAGGCCGACGCCGCTACTATCGTTGAGCCGAAGTCTAACGAAGTCAGGTCGATCTTCGATATCCACCGCAGCAATGAGATCTTTGCCAAGATCGCCAACGATCCCCGGGTGATCGCTCGCGCCCAACAGCTGTTGGGGTCCGAGGTCTACATCCACCAGAGCCGCATCAACTACAAGCCCGGGTTCGTGGGCAAGGAGTTCTCCTGGCACTCCGACTTCGAAACCTGGCACGCCGAGGACGGCATGCCCGAACCGCGTGCAGTGAGCCTGTCATTGTCGCTGACCGACAACTACTCGTTCAATGGGCCGCTGATGATCATGCCCGGTTCCCACCAGCGCTACATCAGCTGTGTCGGCGGAACCCCGGAGGACAACTACAAGAAGTCACTGGTCATGCAGGGCGCAGGAACACCTGACCCGCAGACACTGAGCAACTTCGCCGATGAGTACGGCATCGATGTCCTCGAAGGCCCCGCTGGCGGTGCGGTCATGTTCGACTCCAACTGTATGCACGCCTCGAACGGCAACGTCACACCGTACTCGCGTTCGAACATCTTCATCGTCTACAACTCGGTGGACAACACGTGCGTCGAACCTTTCGCCGCACCGAAGCCGCGCCCCGAGTTCGTCGGCAGCACGGACTTCACTCCGGCCGGTCTCTAAAAGCTCCGTACCCGAGACATACTCCTCCACGGAGCGCTCGTGCCACCAGAGCGCTCCATCGCCGGACTAAACGAAAGGTGAAGCTAATGAAATATGATGAACTCATTGCACAGGTACGTCAGACGGCTACGACGTTCGAAACCAATGAGCAAGCCGAGAGTGCGACGCGGACCGTACTGACTGAGTTGGGAAAACGTCTGGGCAACAACGAAGCCTCCGATTTGGCCGCTCAGTTGCCGCCGGAGCTCAAAGACATCCTCACCGACAACAGCGATAATAGTGGCACCGTCGACGACCTTGACGACTTTCTCCGCCGAGTTGCCGAACACAAAAAGGCAGGCACGACGCCCGAGGAGGCACTCGATCACGCTGCCGCCGTCTTTTCGACGTGGGCACAGTTCGTGTCCGCCGGCGAACTCGACGACCTCAAGTCTCAGTTGCCAGCGAGTTTCTCACAACTGCTTAGGGCTGATTGAGCTGTCGACCGCGACATCAGTGGCGGGCATCGCGCACCGAGAAGACGATGCAGTGATGCGATGCCCGCCAACCGAGTAGAACCATGAGCAGAAGAGGCTAGAAATGACAGACACTATGATCACAGCGTCAAGAACGCTCGACGCGTCGACTGACTCAATCTTCGACGTGCTATCTAACCCGGAGAACCACGCCCTGATCGACGGGTCAGGAATGGTGCAATCCGATGATAAGACTGACCGCATCACCGGGGTCGGGCAAGTCTTCAGCATGAACATGAACTGGGACAAGCTTGGCGGCGACTACAAAACCGACAATCACATCATCGGCTTCGAACAGAATAAGCTTCTGGCATGGAAGACCGCGCCCAGCGGTAAACAGCCTCCAGGCTGGGAATGGGTCTGGGAACTCACCCCCCAGGGCCCTGACGCCACTGAGGTCAAGGTCACCTACGACTGGAGCGCTGTGACCGACAAGGAGATCCTAAAAAAGATCAGCTTCCCCGTCATCGGGCAAGAAGCGCTTGAATCTTCCCTGGGCAACCTCGCCTCTGCAGTTGCTGAAGAATAAACACACCGCGACACACGCCCTGGCAATTCCGGCTCGTGATCTTCTCGGCACTCAAGCCGAGCAGATCACGAGCCGGAATCGTCTCCGCTGGACCAGATGAACTCCCAAATTTTTGGGCACCTATATTTCCTCAGCAGTAGAGGAACTACTGAAAGTAGCAGCACCCGGCGAGTCATCGGCCCGAGCGTCTGGCTTGAGTCCAGGTGCCGCGAATTATTCAGTGAGCAGTGTGGGGAGTCTCATAAGAGACTCTGCATATAGGCGTTGAAGCCTCCTCGGACTCGCCCCTCCAGACGCGCGGAGGTGAGAACTCTGCACGCATCGGTGCGTCTCACAATGCCCCCAGCTTCGAGTACCGCAGCAACGATTGCCGTGTCTTCCCCAAGCGCAAGCTGCGGTATTCCGTCGATGATTTCGAGGTAGGAACCGCGAAGGCCCAAGTTCGCACCGAATACATGAGGGTGATCCTCGAACAGTTCGTGGCGGGAGTGCCATTTCGCGATGAGTTCTGGAGACCCTGTATCAGGTCTGGGAGAAACAGTGCCGACCAGGCAGTCCACTCCTGCTCGTGCCAAGCCAATATGTGTCGCCACCCAGTGGTCGGGGACCCTGCTATCGGCATCAGTCAAAGCGATCCACGTCGAGTCGAACTTGGCGTTGCAGTCGGCTCCGACCATCTGCATGAAGTAGTTCCAGGCGAAATTCCGCGCGAGACCGACGTTCTTGAACGACGTGGTCAGTGCCGTGACGTGTGGATGCTCACCGGCAAAACCTTCGACGAGGCCCAGCGTGCCGTCAGTACAGGCGTCGACAACGACGAGGATCTCATATGAGAACTGCGCAATCTCTGCGGGCACCTGCGCAAACGATCGTGTCACCGAGTCGAGACACCCAAGAATTTCTTCTTCCTCGTTATAGGCTGGGATTATCACGCCCAAGTGCACGATCATCTGGTCGCTCTCTCAGGCTGGGCCTCAGCGTCTTTGTCGACAGTCACGATATCGAGACGGTATTCGGCCTCGGTGCGAAACTCGATCCGAGGCCGGTTCCAGTAGCTCAAGCACGCGTCGTGGACTTCATCGGCACTGAGAGGCCAATCTTTGATTTCACCCTTCCAATGACAGAGCACGAGCACGAATCGCGATGGGGTCGCTCCGTCGATTCGTTCCAACGTTCGCAGCAGCTGTGAATGTGTCAGGTAGAAGCCAGTCTCGGACAGGACGACGCAGTCGAAATGTCCTTCCGGCCACTCGAATGGGACAGTGGCATGGACGAAATCGATTGTTGTGGGGGCTCTCAGCAGATGTTTCGCTGTTTTCAACGCCTCGCAGCTGGCATCGACAGCTGTCACTTTGGCACTGCAGGCTACGAGATCTCGAGTCAAGGCGCCGACTGAACATCCGATCTCAAGAATGTGGGAGAACGAGTTCGACGGAAGCTGGGCGACAAGGGTCTCGCGTTTGTCAATTTCGTATTTAGATTCCCACACCCTCCAGGGATCCGAGCGTTCCTGATGCACATCATCAAACACGGTTGACGCAGTACACGCGTCGTTGACTGCCGGACCTATTCCATCCTCGCCAGTGCCTGTCCACGTCGATCTAAAGTTCGTGATGACAAACGTATCGCGGCCGCGAGCAAAGTGCTCCAAATGGGCGCTGGTGAGGATCGCTTCATCCCCACAGTGATCCGACAGCGGCCGTGTCTGTGACTGGTAACACGCCAATAGTGCGTTTCGGTCAAGACCTCTCGGATCGGGTAAGACGTTCCAGGAACGCCATCGAGAGTCTGTGGGAGCGGCCCAGTGCCAGAACCAGATGGGATACTCAAGCACCACGGCATGACTTGATCGCCCGACTTCCAAGGCCGAAGCGCCCACTGCCTCGTGATCACAGTGCCCGTCCAGGCTGTAGGGAGCGATCAGTGTCACCGGCCCGAGCGATCGCGCAATTTCCTGTCGAATCGCGTCCTGGATCTGGTCTGTATATTCGGGCAGTTGACCGTCGGGTAGAGCGAGAAAGCGGCTCGAGTGCGCCTCGTTGAGGATGCTCAACGCACGATCGAATTCCTCGATGCGAATACTTTTAAGTATTTCACGGGAATGTGTCGGCGAATCGGGGTGCGAGTTCTCGCCTGCGCTGAAGAGTAAGACGGACACCTGGCAGTTCCACTCATCGGCACGAGACAGCAGGGCAGCGGCACCGAGGGCCTCATCATCTGGGTGTGCGGCAAGGACAATGATGGTCCCGCCCTCGATGACTGTACCGTCGGGCACAACCGGAAGCTCGAGAACTCCCGCCTGCACCCACGCCTCTTCTTGTACGCTGCGGTCTCGGTGGCTAAAGCCCACTGGTACCTGATTCACTGCTGATGTCCTCGCCGAGGGCTGCTTCGTCTCGAGGCCCGTGATGCTGACTGAGGTAGACGGTGAGATCGGCATCAGCTTTCGCAAACGCTGCGTCACCCGTCAAAGCTGCGGGCCCGGCGAGTTCTTTGCTCAGCAGCTGAATACGTTGGACACTGCGATACACAGTGTTGCGAACTCTCAGAGCCAGCCTCCACGCCTCAGCACGCGAGAACTTGTAGTCTCCATCCGCGGCGGTAGCGGCCTGCGACAAGATGGTGCGGACCGCGAAGACCTCAGCATCAAGCTGACCGAGCTGCATTTCGCCCATCGGCGACGGACCGGTCCGCCTCAGATGGACTTGGGCAGCACTCCGTGCCATTCCTAAGGCTCCACCGAACCAACAGGCTGCCACTCGAATTCCGCCCCACGCGAAAGAGGGTCGGTCGAGATACCAATTAGGTGGGCCAACACTCGTCGCCGGTGCGCGGTCGAAGGCCACTGAGCCGCTCGGGATCTCTTTCAGGCCGAGACTCGGCCAGGCGCTTGTTTGCGGTCGCACCCGAGGGTCTCTCAAATTCACTGCGCATGCTCGGTTGCCGTCACTGTCGCTGGCGATGACGATCGCATGGGAGAGTTCCGTGGCCAGCGAACACCATGCTTTCTCGCCGATAAGGACGGTTTGAGCACCGTCTGCGGTCGCAGTGACGCGATGTGTGGGAAGATCAGCCGCGTACACTCCCCAGGCGGAATGTGGGTCAGGTGCTTCGTGGCCGGCTTCGGCGAGGATGCCGAGAGCATCGACGTGAGGTTCAAGCATGCGAGCGACGCCGATGTCGATCGCGGCAATCTGAAGCAGCCTTTCCCACTGGTCGGTGTGGGATGTTTGCCCCGTGAGTTGAAGAAATCGGGCAAGTGCGGTGATCTTTTCAACTGTGGGCGCATCGCTCGTGACGAGCTTGGTGAGATTACCCCGGAAGGCAGGCGCGTCCCACCACGGGTCGAGTGGCGATGTGATGATGCGGGGCGAGGTTGTGTCGAATTGTGTATCCATGTCACGTCCTTTGGGGAAAGCAAGTGTGTCGGAGCTCGGAGTGTGGTTAATGTGAGGGAGACCTTCGGGTGCGATGGCTCTGAAAATGCTTGCATCTCATGTGTGCACGGATACTGAATCTCGTCTGCTTCTACCTCTATACGTTGAAGTTCAGGTTCGCCAGAAGTGAGGTGGATTTCAGCTAGCTGTTTTCGGCAACATCATCGGAATCTGTGCTGTTGTCTGTGTAGACTCGTTGCCGCAACCGCTGACCATGGGTCAGCCTTTGCACGTCGGCATCAGTGTCGAAGCTGGCCCCGATGCCGCCGGCGACCACACCCATCGCTGCGCTGAGCCATGCGATATCGAGGTAGTTGGCAAATGACGAGTCCTGTTGAATCTGTTGGGTCATGAATTCGGGATCGATGACGACGAGGCCACCTAAGAGAATAAGGACGACCAGAGTTGCGTAGAGAGCGATGACGGTGGTCAGGAGTGTCAGGACAGTAGAGAGGTTGTAGTACATGACCACCGTCGCCAGTCGTTCACTGACCGGTCGATCCCAGAGTTTGTGACTGACGATTAACCAGGCGACCATGACGAGGATGGCGACAGCGCCGATTGACAGTAGCCGAAGGGTGGACAGGTAGGTCGACATTTGCCAGATCGAACTGTAGAAGATGCCGAATGCTCCGGTAGCCGAGGCTGCCGCGAGTGCTCCAGAGAGCTTCGGAGCCGTGCGCCAGGGCTCGTTGGCAATTGTCATTCCCAATATCAGTCGCGGGCCTCCGGTGACGGTGTGAGCGTGCAGGGACTGATGGTGGGAGTCTTCATTGTTCGACCAGTTGGACCACCCGAGCAGAAATTTGCGAGTGGTGGCTTCGGGGTCCCAGGGGACTAATTTGTTGACCGAGCTCATCATGACTTTGATGATGCGGCGCTTGGTGGCCCAGGCTCCGAGTGTGGGGCAGGAGACGACTGCAAGGTTGCGGTCGGAATGAACCTCGGCGATCAGAGGATCGCCCTGGCTGTGGCGCGGTATCTCTGTGAGAATCAGGATGATGTTGACGTCAGGGTAATCATCGCGAAGGTCATCAACCGCGCCCAGGGCCAGTTCGCGCTCGGGGGTCAGACGAATCGTGTCGGTGAGAGTGTGCAGTGTCGTCGTGACCCCATACGCCTCGCGTAAGTAGCGCTCCAATGTCGTGTGGATGGAAGCAGCTCGCCGACTGGGCAGTCCCGGATCAGCAACGAGCAACACCTGAAGAGCCTGAGATCTGGTGTCGAGCATCATGGTCCTCCGCAGCTCGAAGGACGAGCTGTTTCGAAAGTGGTCATTTGGTCAGAGTCGTGCGGATGCGTTCGATGAGATCATCGAGGGCATCGTCGAACTCCCGTTGAGAATGATCTTGACCCAGGAGCGCGCTGAGCCTGGTCACTGTTGGGTAGTCCGACAAGTCGGCTTCTTTGTGCGCACCTTCGTCGCCATCGAAGCCAATCACGTGGTCGAGGCCGGTGGAATGAACCTGCAGCAAAAGATCGCCGATGAGGAAGCTTGTGAATGCTTTGTAGGCGCTGACTGCATTTTTATCGGAGAAACCGAATCGTTGCAGTGTGGAGAGAAATTCTTCGACCCATCGCAGACTGCGCAATGGTGGCCGTAACCATGGAGCCTCTGAAGGTTGAGTGGCGATCAACGGGAAGATCTCGGGGTGTTCGCGGGCTAGTTGCAGGGTCGAGTTGGCGACGCGCTGGAGGTAGTCCTCCCATGACGTCGGTGTCTCGATCATCAGGTCATTCGCGAAGAGATTGTCAATGAGGTTGGCGACCACGCCCTCAAGGAGATCTTCACGTCCCGAGACATGACGATATAGGGCCATCGCCTCTACCCCGAGAACGTCGCCGAGACGACGCATAGTGAGGGCGTCGAGACCATGTTCGTCGACGAAAGCGATGGCTGTGAGCACAATGTGGTCTCTGGTGAGGCGTTTCTGGGCCATGGATCCCTCCCTGCCCGATTTCGTGGCGCTGTTCCTGCTCGAGCAAACAACTGCTGAGCACCTACAAGCAGTCTATGCGTTTGCGTGCCGAAGACGTAACCCCCCTTTCCGTTGCGCTTACGGTGTAAACATGCCATGGTGGACGACGGTACCAGTAAGAGGCCTGCAACAAAAGCGAGCTGGTTTAGATGAGGGTAATCATGGTCGCGCCGGCACCCGGCCTCTGCTAGCCTGATTACGCCGTAAACATTAAGGAGAAACACATGAAACCTGCAGTCAAGGAATTCCAAGACGATACTGAACTCATGGCCGAAGTCAGGCGCCAGGCATCAAACGGGATCTCCAAAGACGATCTGTACGTCATCTCACATGACGATGATCGCACCGAGCGCGTGGCAGATGCTGTTGATGCGAACGAGCCTGACGACCTCAACGAGCTGGTCGGAACCCTATACACCAAGAAGGGTGAGGAGCTGCGAGCGATTTTCGAAGAGTTCGACTTCAGCTCCGATGAAGCCAGCAACCTCGAAGAGAAACTCGACCACGGCAAAATCCTGTTGCTGATCAACACCTAAGTGCTTGGTCCAACTGATCAATCGTCACAACTGACTAAGGAGAACTGAATGGGTGTAATCGCGTACCTGGTGCTCGGACTGATCGCAGGAGCTATCGCCAAAGCGATCTTACCGGGCCGTCAGGGAGGAGGGTTGATCGCGACGCTGATCCTCGGTGTCGTCGGCGCTCTCATCGGCGGCTGGCTGGGCGGACTGATCTTCGGAGAAGGAGTTGGCTCATTCTTCTCGCTATCGACATGGCTCTGTGCCATTGGTGGCTCCATCATCGTTCTTTTGGTGTGGGGCCTGTTGACAGGGCGCACACGGACGGCGAAGGCATAGCCGATCCCACCGGTAGCATCGGACGCTTTTGGCCGATGTAGTGAAATTGAAAGGAAAAGCAATGAACGAAAATTCTCATAAAGCAGAAGAAATTAAAGGTAAGGCGAAGACCGCTGCTGGCAAAGCCACTGGCGACAGGAGTCTTGAAGCCGAAGGAAAAACCGATGTCGTCCAGGCTGAAGGAAAACAAGCCGGCGACGACGTCAAGAACACTGCCCGCGGGGTCGCTGACTCGCTTAGAAACGGTCCGAAACACTAACAGTGTCGGTTCTGGGGGATGGGACATCAGTTCCCATCCCCCGGATAACTGCCTAACGCGACAGGTCCGGCTGAGGCCTCAACGAAAGAGAGGATGCTGAAATGCCACCAAGACACGACGGCCAATCCTTCATCGTGATGGCCAACCGCCTACCCGTGGATCGTTGCAGAGACTCGTGGCACACAGCACCGGGAGGCCTCGTCTCAGCGTTGGCGCCGATTGTGAAAGCCGAAAGCGGCGCATGGATCGGCTGGCCGGGGACCTGCGATGAAACAATTGAACCCTTTTCAGCAGACGGCATGCACCTTTTCCCCATTCCACTCAGCTGTGCAGAACATCGCCAATACTATGAAGGTTTCTCCAACTCTGTTCTCTGGCCCCTCTATCACGATCTCATCGTCGCGCCTCAGTACCGGCGGGACTGGTGGCGCACCTATGAGGCCGTCAATGCCAGGTTCGCTCAGGCTGCGATTGAAACAGCGGCATATGGGGCCACCATCTGGATTCACGATTATCAACTGCAGCTCGTACCGCGGATGATCCGTAGTCAGCGTCGAGATGTGCGAATCGGCTTCTTCAACCACATTCCCTTTCCCCCAGTCGGGCTGGTAGGACAACTTCCGTGGCGCGAGGCTGTTTTGGATGGGCTGCTCGGGGCCGATGTCATCGGTTTCCAACGCGAGTCCGATGTGAGGAATTTCCGCGATGCGAGTCAAAGGTTTCTCGGTATCGACCCCGATCGGGTCTCGAACGTCATCGATGCCTATCCCATCTCAGTCGATGTTGATGCGATTCGTGAAGCAGCTGAATCTGACTCGGTTGCTCGACTCTCCCGACAGATTCGGCACGATCTCGGTAGCCCCGAGGTTCTCATGCTCGGTATCGATCGACTCGACTACACGAAAGGCATCCCGCAACGCCTCCGGGCCTTCGAGGAGCTCCTCGAAGACGGAGTCCTGGCCCCGGAAACAACAATGTTGACTCAAGTGGCTGTGCCCTCACGCGAAGGAATCGGGGCATATCAAGACCTACGTGATGAAGTCGAACGCCTTGTCGGTCGCATTAATGGCCGCTTCGGTACGCTCGAGCGAGGTGTAGTTCAGTATTTTCATCAGTCATATTCGTTTGAAGCCACCATCGCCTCCTACCTCGCCGCAGACGTACTTCTGGTGACTTCCTTGCGCGATGGAATGAACCTCGTCGCGAAAGAATTCGTCACAGCGCGCCAGGAGCGAGGTGGCGCTCTCGTTCTCTCAGAATTTGCGGGGGCCGCCGATGAGCTTGACCGAGCCGTCATCGTCAACCCGCATGACATCTCCGGGCTGAAGAATGGAATACGTGAGGCTGCCAACCTCACCGGTGACGACGCTCACGATCAAATGGCGGCGATGGCTGGAACTGTCGAAGACCATGATGTCCACCAGTGGGCTCAAAGCTTCCTTAACGATTTACAGAACCCAGTCAACGCAGGCTTGCCGTTCCTGAAAATATCCACTGGGAATACCACCACAAATCTGCAAGAGGTGAAACACGTTGGCAGATGAAGCATCACACGACACTCAGGACTATCGGGTGCCCACCCCCGATGGCATCGACATAAGCACGATGGCGCCTGGCGAGAAGCGGACCCTCAAACGAGCGATCGGCGGATCGGCCCTCGGCAATGCTGTCGAGTGGTTCGACTACGGCGTGTACTCCTACGTGTCGGTATACATCGCTAGCGCCTTCTTCCCCGGCGAATGGGGCGTCGCCCTGACCTTTGCGACCCTGGCTTTGTCGTTCGTCTTCCGCCCCTTGGGGGGACTCGTTCTCGGGCCCTTGGGAGACAAGGTGGGCCGTCAGCACGTGATGGTCCTGACCATCATCTTGATGACGATTCCGACCACACTCATTGGTATCCTCCCTAGCTACTCCACGCTCGGGGCATTTGCACCGGTCCTATTGCTGTTGTGCCGCATGGTCCAAGGCTTCTCCACCGGCGGCGAGTACGGCGGTGCCGCCGTCTACATGGCAGAATCGGCACCCGACAAGCGCCGGGGCTTCTGCGGGTCGTTCCTCGAACTGGGCACCCTGGCCGGAACAGCCTCGGCGGCGCTGGTCTGCACTCTTCTCCTCATCATCGTCGGCAGCGACGGGATGGAAGCCGGTTGGTGGCGACTGCCCTTCCTGCTGACCCTCCCCCTCGGTGCCATCGCCCTCTGGCTGCGGATGAAACTCGATGAGCCCGAGGCCTTCTCGAAGACCACCTCTGAGCAAAAGGCCAACAGAAAACCGTTCCGGGAGCTGTTCACCGGGTACAAGAAACAGATCCTCATGCTCATGGCCTTCGTCGTGCTGCTCAACGTCGGTCAGTACATGGTCCTGACCTACATGCCGACTTACCTCAGCAGCATCCTGGGCCACTCCGAGATCACGAGCAACTTCATGCTCGTCGGGCTGCTGGCGGCCATGATCGTCCTCGTCAGCCCCCTGGGGCGACTGACAGATTCAATCGGACGCAAACCGGTGCTCTACACGTCAGCGATCGGGTTCATCGTGCTGTCTGTACCCGCGTTCCTCCTCATGCAGGCGGAGGGGCGCGGTCTCCAATTCCTCGGTCTGGGCATCATCGCCCTCCTCCAGGTGATGATGCAGTCCTGCGTCTCGGCCACTCTGCCGGCGATCTTCCCGACCCAGGTTCGCTTCTCGGGCTTTGCCATCGGCTACAACATCTCGACCGCCATCTTCGGTGGGACCACGGCTGCGGTCAATTCCTTCGTCATCAAAGCCACCGGATTCGATCTGTTCCCCGCCGTCTATCTCGTCGCAGCGGGAATCATCGGCCTAATCGGCATCCACTTCTTCAACGAAACTGCAGGTCGTCCCATCCATGGCGACACTCCGCCGGGTTCCGAAGACGAGGAGCTTGCCAAGATGGGCTACGAACTCATCGGCTTCAATAACAACAACGACGATGCAGAGGCCCAAGACACACGGTGACCGAACCCGCAACTGTCATCATTGACACCTCACGACAGCCCTACCTGTTCTCACCTTTCATAAGACGCGATACACCCGACCATTGGAGTGATGCGATGTACACGATGCTCAACAACCAAGAATCGTCAAAATACGATCTCTACCTTCCCGGCAAGCTCGTCGCAGCACTTCATTACAAGCTCGAAGCAGAAGAGAGCGAGATCATGCTCATCTACTGCGAGGCCATCGAGACCGAGGAAGCAGCCCACCACTGCACAGAACTTATGCGACTGGCGGCCGAAGACGTCAAAAGTCGCCGCTTGAAGCTCACCATCACATGCCCCATCGCTCTCAAATTCATGGAAACGGGAAAAATCTGCCGCTCAACCGCAGCAGTGTCTTCCCGTATGGTTCATGATGACCAGGTCTCGAGTGCCGCCGGGCAGAACCAGCTGAATGTGCCCCAATGATACGTACGAGTTGCCATCATGTTTTTCATCAGGAGGCATTTCAATGAAGACACATTCGATCAACGACCCTGCTCCCAGCGCCCGTGGTCCTGCCAGCGCGGCCTTACTCCGCGTCCTCACCACTCCTACCGAGAGGACAGGTCCCGAGTTGAGCGTCCTGGCGGACACCGTTGAAAGAGCCCTTGGGACTACCGAGGACATCCTCACCGACGATGATCTGCAGCTGACGCTTTATCTGTTGTACCTCCTGCACTACGGTCCAGTCGACTTCGTTCACGGTGATTGGGAGTGGGACCCGGAACTGATCCGCGTCCGAAAACAGATCGAGGTCCAACTCGAGGAGGTGTTGCGATTGCGCTGCCCGCTCCCCACCGTACTGCCCGTCAACGGCGAGGAAGTCTCCGAGGCTTTGTTCTCCATGACCGCCGATGCGGCTCGACCGACTTTGGCTACGTGGGCGGCACGGCATGCAACTGTCGAACAGCTTCGCGAGTTCCTCATCAACCGATCCATCTACACTCTTCGAGAGGCCGACCCCCACACTTGGGCGATTCCTCGATTGAGAGGGCGGGCGAAAGCGGCGCTAGTGGAGATCCAGACCGATGAGTACGGCGGCGGTGACCCCGAACGTGTTCACGCGGAGATCTTTGCCCGCACCTTGCGCAATTTCGATTTAGACGATCGACCAGACTCCTATCTCGATGTTGTGCCGGCCGTCATTCTCAACTCGGTGAACACCATGAATCTCTTCGGTCTCAACAGATGTCTGCGCGGAGCCACCATCGGACATCTCGCAGCCTTCGAAATGACATCGTCGATCCCCAACAAGTATTACTCGAGAGCATTCACCAGGCACGGGTACGGGGAAGAGATCACCCGGTATTTCGACGAACACGTCGAAGCTGACGCAGTCCACGAGCAAATTGCTGGCAGAGACCTTGCCGGAGGAGCTGCCGATGACGATCCGCGGCTCATCGCCGACATCATTTTCGGTGCCTCGGCCAGTTTGTTCGCCGATGGCCTCAGCGGTGATCACATGCACGAAAAATGGACCACCGGGCAGACCTCATTGAGGCACGTGCAAGAGGGACGATGACATCGCCAAAGGTATCCACTCCAATTCTGGGAGCGAACTATGTCCTCTTAGTTACTGTTGGATTTTTCGCATTTTTCATCGCCGAACCCGGGCGGCGTCGGTCCAAGAGCATACCGAGGTTCCCGGCTAGCGTGCGTTGTGCGCATGGATAACCGTTGCTGAAAGCACGCGAAGGCGTCACATACTACGAGAAAAGACTTCCTACCGCTGCGAACTCGGTCCGCAAGCTCCGGAGAGGGCAAGCTTCATGAAAAACCAAACCACACCGGTGACCATCACGCTATGCCCTGACGGTCCGCTACTCGTGCGAGGCGAATTCTCCATAGCACAGGCGCCAGGACGAACCCCAGAACAGCCGGACAGACAGGTGGTGGCATTGTGCCGGTGTGGAAAAACAGGGATAGCGCCCCTTTGTGATGGTTCTCACAAGCTGACCAATTTCCGAGCTCCTGCACCACAAGACTCGGAGACGGCAAAACACGAGGGAGGGAAACCCGTGGCAGAACACGGACCACGACGGTCTTAACGCTGTCCCCAAGGAAGCACGGGACGACAATGCTGAAAGGCCGGGAACCAGCAACGGTAGCCACGAACACTAGGACGAACTCGTCGACGAATGGGGCGAGAAGTCGTTTCCCAGTAGCGATCCTCCAGCCTACTACTGATGTTGGAGGATGGTCAGTAAGAGCCTCACAGGCTCGACGGGGCATCAGGATCAGCGATGGCATGACTCGACAGGGATCGCGTGCAGCCAAAGCAATAGAGACTCCACTTAGCCGCGATGCACTGTGGTTCAGGCTCTCCTGGCCACTCCAGCCGAATGCGACAAAACGATGAATATGGCCACAGATCTCAGGAGAGTAGCAGCGCGCTAGTTGCCTCACTGTTCACAGCAAGCTTTCAGCCCCGGGCTTGATGGAGACTCTCAACCTAGTAATACCAAGGGCGCCCGGGGGTATGGTTTCCGGATGTGCACCTCCCACCAGAATGTGAATCATTTCGCCCCGCTGGACACAAGATTGGCCCATTCTTATTAGCAAAGTGCGGATCCGAGGAGGCCAGTTGTCTACTTTCGGTATTGAGGAAGAATTCATCCTCGCTGACCGTTCTACCTTGTTGCCTGCTTCTCCTACAAAACAGCAGAAGAAGGCATTGATGGCGCTGTCGTCGCACAGTGGCCGGGTCACTACTGAATGGCTCGACTGTCAAATCGAGTTTGCCACTCCGGTGCTGAGAACTGCCTCGGAAGCCTTCGAATCACTGCTTGACTTCCGAAAGAAGCTCTCTAGGACAGCCCATGAGCTTGGCTTCATCGCCACGTCGCTGGGAACTGCGCCTCAGATCGCGGGTGCCCCACCCGCCATCAGCGAGGGTGAACGCTACCGTGAAATGGCTACACTTGCACCGGCTATTGCGGCTGAGCAGTTCATCAATGGCATGCATGTCCACGTCGGTATCCCTGACAGGGAATCCGGTGTACTCGCGCTCAACGGTATGCGCAGGTGGCTGCCTGTGCTCACGGCACTGAGCGCCAATTCTCCTCTGTGGCGTGGCGCCGATAGCGGTTTCGCAAGCTGGCGATCGATACAGTATCGCCGATGGGTGATCTACGGTACTCCTCCCCATTTTCACAACGCCGACGATTACGATTGTCACCTCACAGCACTTCAACGTTCGGACCTAGTGGACGATGCGGCCATGGTGGGGTGGCTGGTTCGGTTGTCGCCACGTCACCAGACCGTGGAGATCAGAGCCTGTGATGTACAACTTCATGCAGAAGATGCTCTCACGCTGGCATTGCTCATCCGTGCCCTCGTTAACGCCGAGATCGAGAGCCCGCTTGCGAACGCGGTCCCTGCTGAACTTATCGACGTCGCCCATTGGCAAGCTGCGCGGTTCGGATTGGCAGGCAAGCTTATGGACGCTCAGGCCCAGAATAGTGTGCCCGCGGCCACTGCGGTGTGGACCATGTTCGATCGGGCGCTCCCGGACCTGCTTCGAAGCGACGACAAGGTACGTGTACGGGCGGGAATCCGGCGATTGCTGCGATTCGGCACCGGGGCCACCCGCCAGCGCGAAGTCTTCGCAAGAGCGGACCTATTGGGGTTGCTGAATTACTCCAGTAGTCGCTTGGTTGCCCACGATACGTAGGTTTCCGAGAACTGCCCAGCTCCAAATCAGCGTTGGGTGTGATGTCGACCTGTCCGTGCGAAACAGTTTCCAGCGAAGCGCGGCATCGCGCAACTCACAGGTCACGAGGCAGTTCGGTGAGGAGGCAGTTTGATGCCGCAGATCGCCCGTACGTCACACGATCGAGAGTGAAACGAAGGCTTCGCCCCTCGTCGTCGCTGGTGACCGACTCATTGCAGGTGACCCTGCCGCGGCGTCGACGTCACTTAGGCCAGCCCGGAAGCAATATACTCATCAAGCTTCCCAACATCCCTGGCTGCCGCTACAGCGAGTGCTTCGGTCGGATCCTCAAGATGGATGACCAATGCTGGGACATCATAGGCTCGACCCGCACATATCGTCTCGCCGCCGTCTGCTCGAGCTGTCGGGGAAGAAGGAGATCGGAATGTTGGTGCCTGTGGTCGTATTCGTGCTCCCGGTGACCGTCATCTTCGCTATCTTTCCCTCACTCACCATCCTCGACCTGAGTCCATGACCTGACCCGGCGCGGGCTCTCAGCCTGGTCCTGCCACCGTCTGATGGCCTCACCATCTGATCACCCCGCAAACCGATTGCACCGCAGAAGGAGACACCATGTTCCACCACCTGATGAACCGATTCGCTGTGTTCGTCATCGGCTTCCCAACTGATGACCCAGATCGCCGGGGCGAGCGCCGAGGTGATCGACCGGGCCGCGGTGACGTTCCCGGCTGGGCGCTCATCACGCTCGTGAGTGTCCGAGCACACACCTGTCTGACCCGGTCTATAGTTCGATCACCATAGTCCAGACTGTTGGCCCGTTCTCGATCTCGGTACGGTGAGTAACTACGAAGCCGTGGCGTTCATAAAACCTGACGTTCCTTGCCTCAGAGGTCTCCAAGGAGACTCGGGAGAACGAGGACAAGGATGCCCGCTTCAAGGCTTTCTCGATTATCGAAGAGCCCAGTCCTTGGCCAGCGCTTTCCGGACGTACCCCGATAGTGGCGAAGTTCCACGATTTCTCCGGATGTTGCGGTAGCTGCGTACTGAACACCAATTCGCCGCGTTCGCCCATGAGATCTGCGATCTCTGCCTGCAAAGCCTCGGCAGGTTCGGAACTTTCAGGCGGCAGCAGCGCAGCCACACCAGCAAGGTCATCGCTAACCAGTACAAGGCCCTGTTCGACCGCATGAGTTAGGTAGATGGCCTGCAACCGCTTCAACCGAATGGCGTAATCATCTTCTGGGATACTCCACCTGGTCCAAGGATAGTTGTCGAAAGCGATAGCGAGCGTCCTCGCTGATTCGGTGATATCAACGGCCGCAGCAGTACGTATATTCGTGGTCACGGTCTTATGCTACGAGGTAGTTTACCCCTGAGTCGATCTCGGGTTTGTGGAGCGCGGGACAGGCCACCTTGGAAAGTTACAAGTTCACAACAGTCGTTTTCGGTCTCTGCATCATAGCGATGCGACTGTAGTATCTATCCATGAAATCGTCGAGGCAGCCCGTAGATTCAGAGCGCCCCGACAGTTCAGTAGTCCCACGCCTCACTTCGATTCCTCGCCACCTTGAAGAGTGGCTCGACAATTTCTTTGACGGTAGCCCCACTGTCCGCTTCACCTGCACGCCACGGTTCTACGATCGAATGTACTTTCGACTCCGAGAAGCAGCCGATTCGCACGGCTACGATCCCGACCTCATTGTCGGTCTCGGTGGCGCTCTCGAATTTCGACGCCGTCAACCGCAAGAGGACCAGCAGCCTACGAATGCCCAGGAACCGGTGAGCGAAGACGCACGCTCACCGGGCGAAGACGACGAACCTGAAACAGCACCAGAGCTCACTCCCGCCGAATACCTTGCACGCGCTGAACTGCTGCGGGACGAAATCGCAAGGGACAGTGAACAACGGCGAAGAATCGCATGTTTTGCAGTTGCATCGGGGATCCAAAAATCTCGCGTATTCAGCAACGCAGGTGTCACTGCTCCCACTCTCGACCGGTGGCTTCAAGACTATAGGCCGGACGACACTGAATCGGGGCCCAAGCGATTGCTACTCAGGCGCCTACAGATCCTGAACACACAAATACGATCTAACACGAGCGACCTGAGGGTCCTCGCGACCGAGGCCACCATAGTTACAGGTAATGTTTCCCAAGTCGCGAAAGCGACAGGTCTGTCCCGACAGGCCATCTACCGCTGGCTCAAGATTCACCACGCGGCTAATAATTAAGATTCGACCTCTCACATTACGGAGGGGAGTTCATGTTGATTCCTCAACTCGTCATGAGACCTGGTTGCACCGTTGCAGCACCCGCGGATCGCCGACCTGTACCGATACGCTCAAGCATCGCGAAGGCAATAACACTTGCGGCCTCAACGATATAAAATTTGACTACACTTGAGTCCGCTTCTCAAAATAAGGATCGACTATTGGCTGAAGACATGAAAGAACGAGTAGCAGCCCTCGTTAAGCAACCCGAACTTGTCACCGACCTGTTCCAGATCATCAAGAGCGTCGTCGCTGCTACTGGTGCCTGGTGGTTATCTGCCGCTGTCTTGAGCTCGCAGATGCCGTTTCTGGCCCCGTGGACAGCGCTACTGACAGTCCATGCCACCGTCTACCGGTCACTATCTCGAGGAGCTCAGTCGACAGTCGCCTCGACAATCGGTGTGGCCTTGTCCTTCGTCATCGGTCACTACCTGGGCGTGAGCATTTGGACTTTTGCTCTTGCGCTCCTGATCGGTTTGATCGGTGCAAGGTTTTCGTGGATCCGCGATGAAGGCATCGCTATTGCCACCACTGCGATCTTCGTCCTCGGCAGTGGCTTCGGCAGTCAGCAACCTCTCCTCCTCGAACGCATCGGCGAAGTCGCATTGGGAGTCGCTGTCGGACTGGTGGTCAATTTGATCATTGTCCCTCCACTCCGCGATCGCCAAGCCGCGAGATACATTGACAACATCAACCGCCGTATGGGCGATGTCCTCATCAACATGTCTCAAGAGTTCAGCGATTCCTGGGACACTGATCGAGCCGACGACTGGTTTCGCGAAACAGAATCGATGAGTGATGAACTCAGCACTGCCTGGCAAACAGTACGATTCGCAAAAGAAAGCCGGAGAGCCAACCCCCGCGGTAACTTGCGCAGATCGATTCAACCAAAACGCCCAGACGACGAGCAAATGAACACCAATGAAGAGAGTTACGAGAATATTCTTCAGCGTGTCGACGAGGGCATTTCACATCTTCGACATCTGGCCCGAACCCTTCGCGAAGCAACTTATGCAAACGGTGAGTGGGACACACGGTTTCGCAACAAGTGGTCAAAGATCGTCAGAGACGCTGGCCGCGCCATTGGCGACCCTGATTCTGAAGTCGAGCCGATCTATGACCGGTTGGAGATGTTGGCCGATGACATGTCCAATGCTCAGAATCTCCCCGCCACGTCATGGCCTCTCTACGGTTCGTTGATTACCAGCATGCGACATATTGCCGTGATAGTCGACGATGTCGCATCTGCTCGAGAGGCGCGAGAAGTCAACGATGCAAAAGCTGACAAGCAATCACCCACCGGAACGCTTCTCCACGGCGAGGATTCCTCATGAGCATTTGCGCAGTCGTGTGGTGTGACCGTGCCGTGGTGGCGCGTGGCCTGTGCAGGCGGTGTTATGCGCGCTGGTGGCGTGGAGTCGATTCGCTTGGCTCACCGAGACGCTACGCAACGAGAGAGGACAAGGAAAGACTGCGCTACGAGGTCATCCAGCGTGGTAGGGGCGGCGAAAGCACTGCCGATATCGCTTCAGGCGTAGGCGTCAAAGCGGCACTAGGCTGGACGACACCGCCCACATTGCCTGAAGTCACCGAACTCGTTGAGGCTCTGGCCACCGATCCGGATAGTGAGTCATGCGTTGTCGTCGCAGAGACTGAGAGCCAGGTCGCTGCGTTCGGCTATTGGCGCCGCTACCACCGTCCCACGTACAGGCCGCACGCTGACTTAGAGAAATTAGCGGTCGCCCCTTCCTTCGCAGGAAGAGGACTCGGGAGACGTGTGCTCCGTCAACTCATCGAACAAGCAAGAGTTATCGGGATAGAGCAACTTACTTTGGACTTCCGTGGAGATAACCAGGTCGCAAAGCACTTGTACCTCTCGGAGGGATTCAAGGAGTACGGTCGTCTTTCTGACTTCGTCGCCCCAGGCGACGGTAGACGTCTGGATTCAGTCCTTCATGTACTGAAGCTTCGCGAAGCGCATTGTTGATGGTTCGTCCTCCCTGCCAGTTGAGGACGCACTCCGCGACATCGTCGAGACCGCTGGCCTCCTCGTATTCGGCTTCTGACGCAACATGTAGCGACCGCATGGCCACGCTACTTACCAAGGCGACTCACTCTGGTTCGGACCCCAAGTTGAGCGTCTGGTAACCAACCGCCTCACTACCCATGGGTTTTGAGACAGCAGAGTTAAGAGACACTTCTCTTCGTCACCAGACTTAAAAAGCTGCCGCAAACCGTTGACAAGTCGCGACTATGGGCGCGAATGCATTACGGAGTCCCAGTTGGTCCCAGGCGTTGGTGACGCTGTGGTTGGCGGAGCTCGTGTCGGCGTTCGCCCATCGCAGTACCAATTGTGAGTCCCGCGCCGGCCAGACAAATAGCGATGAGTCCCAATATTGCAGACATGGTGAGGACCTGACCCAACGCAATGAGACCGACAACAGCTCCGGCTACCGGATCCAGAGCAAAAAGCGTGCCGACGAGAGCAGGCCCACCAAAGCGCAGCGCCTGATAATCACAGGCAAATGGCAACGCGACACCCAGCGCACCCAACAAGATCAGCGTCCCAATCTGACTCCCATTCGCAGGAGCATTTCCGACCACGAGGGTCGGCAATAGGACAACCGCAGAAACACAGACCGAGAGCGACAAATCACCTAAGCCTGCCTGCGCGGACCGCCCTAACAGATGCGACAGAATCGTATAGCCGGCCAGGGAAGCAGCGGCGAGAAGGGCGAGCAGAATCCCGACGATTGATTCCACAGACCCCTGGTCGGGTCGAGTGATCGCAATGACACCTACCAACGCGATAGCTGGCCACACCAGCAGGCGTGCTCGTCTGAGGCTGGCTACCGCGACGAGGAAAGGGCCAAGGTAGAACAGGGCGGCTGCAATCCCGAGCGGGATTCGCTCGACAGCAAGATAGTAACTCGTGTTCATCGCGGCCATCGCTATCCCCAGCAAAACGATGAGAGCCCACCGTCCTCGACTTCGACCACGCAAGCGTGGACGAAAGATCAGCACGAGAGTCGCCGCGCCGATCAATTGCCTCCATGTGGCCACACTGATGGGGCTCATATCATCAAAGAGCGTCGTCGCTACCGCAGCCGATCCCTGGATAGCGAAGCATGACAAAACAACAAGAACGACCGCAACGACAGGCCACGTACGTTTGCGCGAACACTGCGAAAGGGAGGACGGGTCTATTCTGCCAGCGTCATCAGGGTCACTCATGCGCGTCACCACCCTTTTTCTTACGGTAGCGACGGGCCTTCGCCTGGCCACCACACAGTTGCATAGAGCACCACCGGCCCGTGCCTGGCCGTGATGCATCCCAAAAAACCCATTGGCACTCCGGGTTGGCACATACTTTCAAGCGCGCTGTCTGGCCTGTTCGCGTACCCACGGCCAATTCCAGGCTGAGCCAGCCGGTAAGAGCGTTTACCCAGCCGCCTTCGGGAACGAACTTCACACCGCGGTCAGAGATCTCCAGAGAGCATGGAGATGAGAATCTTGGCGGTTCTGTTTCGTTCATTTCGGGGTGTGGGTACGTGTTACTGGTGTCTGATGTGATGGTTGGCAGCGTCCAGCAGGTTGTGCAGCCGAGAGTTGCTCTTAAAGCGGCGCGGGCGCTACGGAGCTTTATGAGGTCATCGAGGTGCATCGATTGTGGCCTGGCTGGCAATGAGTCGTACGCGTCCTGGTCGATTTTTCGGAGGACTGCGTCTGCGAGGCCGATCTCGGCGAAGTCATCGCGCTGCCGATAGCAATCCAATGTGTTGGCGAACTGCCGTACAAGCTCGAGGCCACCGGGGGCCGGAGTGGATGGGTCCCAGCCCGCTGTTCCTTCTTTCGTCACCATTTAATAAGGTTAACAGGTGATTAGGTTTACTCGTGAGTTCGCGTGAAGGAGGGTATTCATTTCCTCCTATTGAGCGCAATCCCGAGCAGTGCCGCTTCGAACGATCGTGTGCGACTGGGATAGGCAATTCATTGGGTAGGGCCATTGACTGACCTCGAAGCACAATGAAGTCAGGAGCCGTGCGGTGATTGGCGGCGCTACTAGCGTTGGACCGCTATGCTGCCGCGAGCGGCGCATCCGGAGATCGGGACTGATGCCGCGGCTTTGGAAAAGTGTCCCGAACTTCCTCCGACGCAATACCAATGAGTTTCGCGACATATTGGTTACGAGACACTCCTGAAGGACTCGAGCCAGTAGGGGTGACACTGAACCTTGCATCAGTCGCCTTTGCGCACGAGCCTTGCTTGACATATCAAAGTCGCACCTGGTGAGACGCTGTCTCGACGATCGCGTGGGTGTGTGGTCATTGCGATTCGTCGTCTTCTGAGTTCATTGCCTCACGTAGCTGTGTCGCTTCGGCAGACAGAGCTTTCACCGCTTCCAAAAGATGGTTATCAGCTGGTTCCTCGTCTGCGTCTAGAGCCAGTAGTACTGCACGCCGGACCGCTTCTTTAGCAAAGGAACCCGTCGTACCCTCCGCAGCTTTCGCAGCCTGAGTGATTCCTTCCTCAGTAAACGCCAAGCCGGCACTATAAACGGTGAAGAGGCGTTTGCGTAGTTTGGTAGTGGGCAAGGCCACCTCGACAGCAAGATCTATTCTTCCCGGCCGCATCGCGAGAGCCTCTTCGAGCACGTCCACCCGGTTAGTAGTGAGGACGAACGCGATATCAGCATCGTCTCCCAAACCATCGAGGACATCGAGGATCTCAAAGAGCACCGACCGCTCACCCTCATTGAAGTCACGGTCCTCAGCAACAAGATCGGCATCTTCGAGAACGATAATTGCTCGCCCGAGAGCTCGTGCCGCCGTGGCAGCAGCGCGGATCTTCGAAAGAGACTCACCCTGGAGGAGAATCGCCGTAGTCTCTTTCGCCTGTGAGAGGAGATATCGCACCGTTAACGTCTTACCCGTCCCGGGCGGGCCATAGAGCAGCACCCCGCGAGACAAATGCTGGCCCACAGCACGAAGCCTCTGTGCTCTCTCACTGATGCCCAGAACGGTTGCCTCGATCTTCTCGAGCCTGCCCTTTGGCAGAACCACATCGTGGGCATCAACGTGGGGACGAGAGTGGAATTCGATACTGAGTGAGTCTGATCCAAACTCTTCCGACAAAAAACTAACGACTTGCCCTTGCAATACCGAGTTGCGCGAAACGAATCCATTGATGTTGGCCAGGGTCTCGCGTGCAAGCTGATGGTTACCGCAGACGATTTCGACGACGATGTTCTGCGTATCACCGGGCCCGTCTTCGAGCTCGGTCGCGAAGACAACGACGGGGATTGTGCCGATTCGCAACAGGCGAAGTGCGTTCGTGGCTACATGTCTGACTGTTCCTGGTCCTGTGGGAACGGCGCGGCGCTGGATCGCGCCGAGCTCGTAGACACTGTAGTGATTGGCCAAGAGGTCACTGATGCCACTGGCATCTTGGGAGGGGATGACACCGCGAAGGTCCTGCTCCTCGGCGAGTTCATCAAGGGCCGTATCAATCTCGACCCACTGCCAGCGGGCGAACTCCTGGCGCACGGGATCGAGTGTACGTGGATCCGTGCCCAGGTGGGCTCCGAGTTCCGCAGCGATATGGTCGCGAGAGGCTTGCGTGGCGCAATGGTCCATCGTTTCGAGGAACGCTTGAAACTGTTTCGCGAACAGGCTGATATCAACTGGCCCGGGGGCGGCATGTCCATGGCTTGAGGCATCGGTCATGGCCACAATCCTAGGCCGGACTCAGCAAACTTGCTGGTGGCCACGGCGAGGCGCCTAACCTTCCTGCGATGAATTGTTGTCCTGCGGGCCACGTTGTTCAGTTGAAGAGGCTGCGGGTAACGATTGTTTCATCACCTGCGGGCGGGTCATCAGTGTGATCCACCACAGCAAGGACCCTAAGAAAAACGGTAGCGTCACAATCCACGAAAACACAGCCACTGCCACTGTCGTGACCCACCCTTCTTCACCCATTTGCGACCAAACTGAAACCCCGACACTGAATGCCATTAACACCCCTGTGGCCGCAAGGAGCAAGAAGTACACAACCTGCCATACCCGCTTGCGTGGGTACATTCTCTTAGACAACGAGTGAGTGCTCATGATGTTGCCTCCATAGGTCCTGGTTCAAGTCATTCGCTATTCGTCACCGCGTCAGGCCCATTCTCTTCTGTCGTCGATCCCGCCACAGATTGCAGACCCCAAGACTGACCCACAAGACGGGGTGATAACTCGCCTCATTTGCTGAGGCCAGGGAACTCTGGGTACTGGCGAGGGACAAACTTCTCTGATTCTGGAAGATCTTGGTCGTCAATGACTCGTAGTGTTCTGCCTGTTTCGATGTCAACTGTCACAGTTTTCGGGCTTTCACTTTCCAGATACACTCGCAGTTCGTCAGGTGTCGTCACGTGAGTCGAGGCCGATACTGCGACGCCATCGACTACTCGGAACCCTTCAAATGCCGTACTGGCTAGCCCCGGAACAGCAGGGACAAGCAACAGAACCGCAATCAGCGGGATAACAACCATTCGCGCTATCATCATAAACTCACCTTACTGACTGAATTCGCTTCGAAACGAGAAGGCTCACCCGGCAATTTGGCCTGATGGGACTGTTGCAACATTTGAGACATCCAGGGCGGTGTGAAGAGTCAAAAGAAGCATCTCGAAACCAATCGTCTACGGGACACAGCAGGGAAGCGCCAATACATTGTGCCGAAATATATGTCCCGAAATGGTTGTCCCGTATTCCCGTCGGGTCTGTCTATTTCGGTACGTAGGGGTAGGCTAGTAATAGCAGGTAGAACTATTGAGGAAGGGCGCAGTGCATTACGGTAGCCACCCAGGCGCCAACAAAGCCACTGGATCTCGAGGCGAAGTGGCCGGAGATCTTCGATAGTATGACGCCGCGCCAGGTGCACACCGTTGTTCAGATCGTTGCGTCAAGCTGGCATGAGGGACGCGAGCCCGAGCGTGAGCACACCGCCCGTCTTGCTGCTCGTGTCCGGGGTGATCTGTCCAAGGCGGAGTATCGCCGCCTCGAGGGACTGCCGCCGGCCCGCTGACTCTGACACATGCCTCCGCTCACTCCTAAGGAGCAAGCCCGCTGGGACTCGTACTTGCCGTACGAAGACCAGCGGGTTTTGTTGAACATCCCAGAGATCACGAGTTACGAGGCATGGAAGCAGGCAGAATACTCGCACGCGGAGGATCAGCTGGTCGACATTGCGTCCGGCGCGATAGAGATCCCTGCGACGTTCGACGTTAACCACGCCAAGGCAGTCCATCAAGCACTGTTCGATGGATTCTACGAATGGGCAGGGGAGTGCCGGCAGGTGCCTCTCAGCGATGGACGGATCGAATTCGCTCCATATGACGAGATAGTGTCATCACTTGCTGAGGCAGGGGCCCACTTCAAGCAGCACTTAGAAGTCGGAGGTGATCGCGAAGCATTCATCATCGCCGCGTGCGAAGCGACAGCACGCTGGAATTATGCCCACCCCTTCCGGGAAGGCAACGGTCGGACCATGAAAGTCGTTCTCGATTAATTCGCTGATTCAACGCCGTGGCAGTTCAAATTCGACAGGGTGACTCCGGGCAAGTGGAACACCGCTTCGATGCTGTCGATGCCGGCACCGGATACGCAATGGCAACCTCAGCCGCAGAACCTCCGTGATGTGTTTAACCGGATCACTGTAGGCCGGGCTGAACTGGGCTCCGGAGCCGACGGTGACGGTCGTGGCGCTCGACTAGAGATGCTGAGGGTTGCGGACTCGCAAGCGGCTGCGGCGATCGAGCAGGCCTTTAAAAACCATGTTGACGGGATTCATCGGAGGCATGGTCATATGCCACCGGACGCGGGGGCATCACACTACCGACCACCACAGCAACGCTCAACAGGTCAAGGTCTTGAACGTTAGAAGCGTAGTGGGAGCGTTGACTGGAAAATGGAACGGAACAGGATTCTATAAAAACTATAAACTCTATAAACTTCTATAAATAGTCTTTGCGAGTTTTGGGAAAGTGGTTACTGAGGAGTCTGCCGTTCGAGATTCCTTCGGTTCCTGATGAGTCTGCCAAGTAGTCACCGTTCACTCCAACGTTCGGCGCGATCCCACCGTTGCTGGCGGATCGGCAGAACCTGATCACTGGTTTTGCCTGTGCCCTTGATAGTGGACCTGGTGCGGGGCGGGGGGAGAGAGAGCAACCCTGGTGACCGGGACTCGTGGTGTGGGGAAGTCGGTCATGCTGTGAGTCTTCCGTGAGGTTGCGGATTCTCGGCAGTGGTTGACGGTCGGCGCTCAGGCCACACCGGGCTTTGTTGATCGATTAACGACTGCTCGACTGCCAGAGGCTCTGCTGAAGATGGACACCGTTAACACGAGGTAGACGCGCGTTAAATGTGGCAGTTTCTCGGCATTGGGATTTGGTGGCAGTGTCAATACCGAAACGGAGAACATAGCACCGGTGACACCGGACTTCCAGCACCAGCTCATGCGCACTCTCGAGATCCTTGATGAGCATGGAACGGGTCTGTTGCTGACTCTGGACGAGGTGCACCGGTCACAGTTAGGGGCGTAAGCATCGAGACACGGGTGCTACGTCGAAAGACACGTGCCCACACCCGGGTCTCGACACAACATCTGTATCTCGACGGTGGTTGGTCGCCCTAGCCATCTTTGGTGACGCGACGTAGTGTGAATTCATGGCGCATCCACAGATGTTCGATGATGACGACCCTCAGCTGGCGCGCCTTCGAGAGATCGCTTTGAGCCTTCCTGAGGTGCAGGAGAAGGTCTCGCATGGGCGACCCGCGTTCTTCACGAAGAAGATCTTCGCTCATTTCGGGGGCACACGGAAGCTCGTCACGGGTGGCATGGAACAGCATCCGCAGGCGCTGCTCATCCTGCCTGATCCGATGGACGCCGAGGTGCTGATGGAGCGACCGGACGCCTTCGTTCCCATGTATCTGGGTCCCACGGGGTGGATCGGTCTCGAGCTCCAGGCGCTCGACAACGATGACGTCCATGAGCTGCTTACCGGTTCCTATCGGAATACCGCTCCGGCAGGTCTGGTCCGCCAGTTGGCTTCGGAGGCGCCGCCTTCGCAGACGTAGCTATCCTCGAACACATGAGCAATCGCATCGTCATCACCTCCGACTATCTCCGCCCAGGCGACACCGTCGACGCGATGCTGCGGGAGCGCGGTCTCGAACCGGTCTATTCGCCGGCGGGTGGGCATCGCACGGATGAAGAGAAGCTGGACCTGTTCCAGTCAGCAGTCGGTGCAATTGCTGCGAGTGAACCGATCACCCGCGACATGCTCGCATCCGCACCAGCGCTGAAAGTCCTCGCCCGTGCCGGTGTCGGCTACGACAACGTCGACACCGATGCAGCCGTTGAGCTCGGAATCCGTGTGTGCAACACTCCAGAGGTCAACCACCACGCCGTGGCCGAGATGGCGCTCGCCCTCATGCTTGCCTGTGCCCGCCGGCTCAACACCGTGCTGCCCGGCGTGGCCGATGGCGGATGGCCCCGCGCGGCGGGAACCGAGCTGCGGAGCAAAACGCTCGGCATCATCGGCTACGGTCCCAGCGGACGGGCGATCGCCGCGCTCGGTGTCGCGCTGGGAATGCGTGTCCTCGTCTCCACGGCGCATCCCGACGCAGGCGCCGACGTATCGGCGGGAATCGAGTTCGCCGATGTCGACACGACGATCGGGGCTGCCGACTACCTGTCTCTTCACAGCCGGGCGGGTAAGGGTGATCCGATCATCGGCGCCGCAACGTTCACAACGATGAAGGACTCTGCGATCCTCATCAACACGGCCCGCGGGTCACTCGTCGATGAAGAGGCGCTGGTCGCCGCGCTCAAAGCAGGGGAGATCGCCGGTGCAGGGCTCGACGTTCTGCAGTGTGAACCTATCGCGAAGACCAATCCGCTGCGAATGATGAGCAACGTCGTCATCACCTCGCACCTCGCCGGACAGACGCTCGAAGCCCGGGAACGCGCCGGGGTCGCGGCAGCTCAGGCCGTCATCGACGTCCTCGACGGGAAGACGCCCAGGGGCGCGGTCGTCTGAGCTCAAGGAGTTCGGCACACCGAGACCCCGCTGCCGCGTGACCTCTGGCACGAACCACCTCGGCGGTCATAGGGTTGGGGCATGTCCACTTCAGAGCACAGCTCAGCGATTCCGACCCTTGAACTCAACGACGGGACGACCATCCCCCAGATCGGCCTCGGCACATATGCCATGCGCGACTCCGAGGGCATCGGCGCGATCATCGCTGGCATCGACAACGGGTACCGGCTCCTCGATACTGCGGTCAACTACGAGAATGAGCGCGAAGTCGGTCGCGCCGTCATCGATTCCACGGTCGGTCGGGACGAGCTCTTCATCACGAGCAAGGTTCCGGGCCGTCACCACGGCTTCGACGAATCGATCGCCAGCACCGAGGAATCTCTGGCCAGGCTCGAACTCGAGCGCCTCGACCTTCATCTCATCCACTGGCCAAACCCCAGCGTAGGCAAGTACGTCGAGACCTGGCGCGGCCTCATCGAGCTGCGCGAACGCGGCCTGGTGACCTCGATCGGCGTCTCGAATTTCACCGAGCCCATGCTCGAACAGCTCATCGCGGAGACCGGGGTGACCCCGGCGGTCAACCAGATCGAGCTCCACCCCTACTTCCCGCAGACCGAGCTCATCAGCTTCCACAAATCCATCGGCGTCCAAACAGAATCCTGGTCACCGCTGTACCGCGATCAGGGCCTGTTCGACGAGGCTCCCATCGCCGAGGCGGCTCAGGCTCATGGGGTCGAGCCGGCTCAGGTGGTTCTGCGCTGGCACCTCGAGGTCGGCAGCCTGCCGATCCCCAAGTCGGCCAACCCTGACAGGCAGAGACTCAACGCCGATATCTTCGGCTTCTCTCTCACCGCCGCCGAGGTGGCCGCCATCTCCGGCCTAGAGCGCGGTCGGATGAAGAACCGTGACCCGCTGACCCACGAAGAGATGTGAGCACTTACCTGCGCTGATCGGTCACCGAGGTTGAACGCTCACTGGGGCGCGGCGAAGACTTCGCCGACCCTCATACGGCTTGGTCTGGGAAGTGATCGTCCGGCTGGCCGACCATTCGCCTCGAAACTCTGGAGCAGATAGGCGATGAGCCGTCGGGAGAGGTCGTGAGCATGCTCGGGCGGGGCCTCGCTGATGCCGCCGTTGGCCAGGAAGATCAGCAAGAGGTCGCTGGGGTTGAAGTCGGGTCGGAGCCCGCCTGATTTCTGCGCACGTTCGACCAGGTCTGCGAAGACGGCTTCCGCACGCAGGCGCTTCTCATCGATCCCCGCGTCCTCGGAGAACGCTGAGAGAAACGCCTCGGTGAACCCGCGGTCCTCGATCTGCATCCGGCCGAGATCCTCGACGAACGTGCAGAAGCCATGCCAGGGGTCCGGGTCTGCAGCGGCTTCTTCGAGGACTGATTCGCAATGTGTCAGCTGTGTGGCGAAGACCTCGGCGATGAGTGATCGGCGGTCAGGGAAGCGGCGGAAGAGCGTTGCAGCACCTACGCCGGCCCGGCGGGCGATCGCGGTCATGGGCACCTCAATGCCTCTTTCGGCGATGATCTCGCGTGCCGCTGCGAGGATGCGCGCCCTGTTGTCCGCGGCATCCGCACGCAGCTTCGGGCGGACGGAGTCATGCCCGTCTGAAACAGCACCGTCTGAATCGTTTGGCGCTTGCTGCGCATCGAACTGAGTCGTCTCGGCCATTTCTTCTCTCACTTCCGTGAAAACGGAATGCGTCGATGGGATCACTGCTTAGTCTAGACGTAAGTGGAAACCATCTTCCACATATTGTGGAGACGTGAAGAGCGTTGAACGGCGCGGAGGAAAGGCGCAGATATGAAGATTCTGATGTTCGGCCGCGGAGTCATTTCGACACTGTACGGATGGGCCCTGGAGAAGGCAGGAAACGAGGTCGACTTCTATGTCCGCCCCGGACGTGCCGCCGACTTCGGATCATCGGTCGACCTGGACATCAGGGACGGCCGGGCCTCGAGGAAAGGGAAGCCGGTTCACGAGAATTGGCCCATCACACTGCGAGAGGACCTCGAACCGGATCACGACTACGACCTCATCATCGTAAGCGTCAATCACGACCAGCTGGACAGCGCGGTCGACTTCCTCCACACTCGGGTCGGCGGGGCCACAATCCTCATCTTCAACAACGTCTGGGCCGACCCTGCGGCTGCAGTCTCGCGGCTGCCCCGCGAGCAGATCACTTGGGGATTTCCAACTGGTGGAGGTGGCTACGACGTCAACACTCTGCACGGCGGATTCGTCAGAAGCATCGTCCTCGGCGATATCGACGGGTCGAGCCGCACTGACCGGCACCGCGTCGTCCGTGACCTTCTCACCAGAGCCGGGTTCTCAATCTCCGACATCGCGGACTTCCGCAGCTGGCTCTGGTTCCACTTCATCCTCGATGCCGGAATCATGGTCGGATGGCTGCGGATGGGAAGCTTCGATGCGCTTGTGCAGTCGCGTTCCGCGCTGCGGGAGGTCGTGCGCCTCGTGCGGGAGATGATCCCCGTCCTCACTGCGAAGGGCGGGACTTCGAGACTCGGCGCTGCGGCAGCAAGGTACATCCCTTCCAGCGTCGTCGGTTTCGCAGTGCAGAAGATGCTGACCGGCGACAACATGTACACCTTCATCATGAACCAGGCGCAGATCACCGGCCGCAATGACTACAAGGCGAAGGCAGACTACCCTCGGGATGTTCTCGCCGACGCCCGCCGCCTCGGAGTCGCCGTTCCCCGACTGGAGGCCAACGAGCCGGCGTTCAGGTGATGTCCCGCGAGTTCGCCGCCGTCGAGGTGGGCTCGCCGATTGTGTGAGAATGTTCCCTGTGAGCTCGGAGCCGGAGGACCCGCATGCGCCGCAGCGCCAGCGCGGACTGAGGTACCAGCGCGGACTGCGGGGGACCGCGGCCGCTGTCTTCGCCACGTTTGTGGCGCTGGCCTCTCACATGATCGGCGGTGGCGCGCTGCCTTCCGCCATGGGTATCGTGGTCCCCTTGGCGCTGTCGATGCTGGTCTGCGTCCTCCTTGCGGGTCGCAGGTTGTCGTTGCTTCGGCTGTCCTTGTCTGTGCTGGCCAGCCAGTCGCTGTTCCACCTTCTCTTCTCCGTCTTCACTCCGAGGACAGGAAGCCCGACTCCGGCGAACGCACTTGAGCGACATGCGATGCACCATTCGGATTCGGCGACCATGATCGGATCCCTGTCCGGTCCAGGGCAGGGATCGTTGTCAGGAATGTCCGGCACCATGAGTGCGACGGAGGGCGGCATACATGCGCATACGTCACCGGCCATGCTTTCGGCCCACCTCCTCGCAGCTGTCCTCACGATCGCCATGATCTATTGGTCGGAGACGCTGCCGGCGAAGATCGCCAGCTTCGTCCGGCTCGTGATCCACGCGCTTCTGCCCACTGCGGTGCGGCCGATGCCGGTTCCGAACGGACCGAGGCCCCACCTCGGCGTCTCCCGAATCCTGCCTCGCCACCTCGGCGTTCTGCGCTCTCCTGTCCTCACTCGAGGTCCACCCGTGGAAGCTTTCTGACCCCTTCATCACTGACCTCAGCGTCGGCGGAAATTCGCCGGCGCGCGCTCGCCTGACCGAATTTCACGGCGGCAGAGCGCTCTTCACAGAAAGCTTCACCATGACCACCTCTCTGACATCCCTGCCTGAAAACAGGCCGAACGATCCTCGACCATATGCCCGAGGCTGGCTCGGTCAGCTCTTGCGCCGCCTTCACTTCTATGCCGGAATCTTCGTCGGTCCCTTCATCCTCATCGCGGCGCTCAGCGGCGCCCTGTATGCGATCAGCCCGCAGATCGAAAAGGTCGTCTATGCAGATGAGCTGACCTCTCAGGAGACAGGCCCCGCCCTGCCGCTGGCCGACCAGGTCGCGTCCGCGACAACCTACACCGGGGGAGGCGAGATCATCAGCGCCGTGCGTCCGGCACCGGAACCTGGAACCACGACCCGGGTGATGTTCGAGGACCCGAACCTGGACGAAAGCGAATCCCGGGCGATCTTCGTCGATCCCACCACCGCCGAGGTGACGGGGGACCTGACCGTGTACGGGACCTCGGGATCCCTGCCCTTGAGAACCTGGGTCGATCAGCTGCACCGCAGCCTTCACCTCGGCGATTTCGGGCGGTACTACAGTGAACTCGCCGCGTCTTGGCTGGGCATCATCGCAGTCGCGGGATTGTGCCTGTGGGTGATGCGCGCCCGCAGGGCTCGGAATGCTTCAGCGATGCTGCGGCCGACCATGAAGCACAAGGGACTTCGCCGCACCTTCTCCTGGCACGCCTCTGTCGGAGTGTGGGCGGCGGTCGGGATGCTGTTCCTGTCCGCGACCGGGATCACCTGGTCCCAGCTGGGCGGAGACAATGTGACGAAGCTGCGGGCGGCGCTGGACTGGTCGACGCCGGCGGTCTCGACGGATCTCGGTCGAGACTCGGCAACGGGGGAGTCGGACGCTGGAAGCCACTCTGGCCACACCGGTCACGAGGGCAATGCCGGCCACGAGGACGGCGCTCACAAAGGACAAACTGATGCGGCCGATACTGGCGGAATCGACCCGGCCGATTTCGACATGACGCTGGCCATGGCCCGCAATATCAACGTCAACACCGGACTCGTCGAAATCCTGCCGCCGGCCGATGCTGAGTCCGCGTGGGTCGTCCAAGAGATCCAACGCAGCTTCCCCACCGAGGTCGATGCCGTGGCCATCGACGTCGACACCATGGAGGTCACCGATCGTGTCGACTTCTCCGACTACGGGTTTGCCTCGAAGCTCGCACGATGGGGCATCGACATGCACATGGGAACGATGTTCGGCCTGGCCAACCAGATCGTCCTCGTCGTCCTCGCAATCGCAATCGCGTCCATGGTCGTGTGGGGCTATGTGTTGTGGTGGCAGCGCCGACCCAAGCATGATCCAAGTCGGAACTTCGGGGTCACACCTGTCCGTGGTGCGTTGGCTTACGCACCCTGGTGGTCGGTGGCTGCAGTGGCGCTCGTTGCCGTGGCGATTGGGGTATTCCTGCCGATGGTGGGGGTCAGCCTGCTTGGGTTCCTCATCGTTGACGGGGTGCTGGCGATGTCGGCGAGGAGGCGAGCCCGACGCTGAGACCAGAACGCCGGACCGAGTGATCTCGGTCCGGCGTTCATTCCCCTGTTGGCAGATCAGCCCCAACCGGGAACGACGAAGATGAGCCAAGTGACGATCGGTGCGATGAGAACCATCGAGAAGCCCCACCTCATGAGCTGCTTGAAGACCTGATCACGCTGCTCCTCCGGCGAGTTCGCGACGACCAGCGCACCCGAGGTGGAGAAGGGGCTCGAGTCGACCACCGAGGACGAGATGGCCAGGGCGATGATGAGGCCGATCTCACCAACACTGCCGGTGAGGAGGAACGGCACGGCCAGCGGGATGAGAGCGCCGAGGATGCCGGTTGTCGAGGCGAAGGCCGAGACGACGGCACCGATGAAGCAGATGAGCAGCGCCGCGAAGAGCGGAGCTCCCATGTCGGCAACGAGGTTGCCCAACCAGTCGATGGTGCCCAATCGCTCCATGAGTTCGACGTAGGTGACGATGCCGCAGATGAGGAGCACCGTGGGCCAGGCGATCTTGCTGACCGCTCCCTTGCTCACCTTCGGTGAGAAGAACGAGATGATGACGGCGATGCAGATCGCTGTGAAGCCGACGTCCTGGTTCAGCGGCGGAACCACCATGACCGCCAAGACGATGAGGCCGATGAGGGTGACGATGCGATTGCGATCCAGCGTGGTCACCGGTTCATCGGTGTCCTCGTCCTTGACCATGGTCGTCTGCACCGACCTGCGTGCAGCGCGACGCTGCGGATCATTGCGCGGGACCTTCGGTTGAGCGCCGGCGACGGTGCCGCCACTGTCTCTTTCTTGATCGCCGGCGTCGGTGCCGGTGCCGTGCACGTCCTCCAGGCCGTGGCCCATATCCCGCTTGCCCAGCAGATCACGTCCGCCGAAGAGGAAGAAGCAGACGAGGCCGAGCAGGACGTTGAAGACGAAGGAGGCGAGAAACAGGAGTACAGGGCTGCCAGGCAGGTCATTGCGCTCGACGACCTGGTTGGTGATGGTGCCGAAGATGCTCAGCGGTGAGAAGCCGCCGGCAGTGGCACCGTTGATGATCATGAGGCCCATCAGCAGCGGCCGGATGTCGTAGCGACGGGCAAAGCCCATGCCGATAGGAGCGATGATCGCAATGGCGGCGGGAACTACGGAGCCGAAGCCCGAGAGGAGCGCGGTGACGACGAAGAACACCCACGGGATCAGAGCGATTCTGCCTCCCACCGCCTTGACGAGGACATGAACGAGCCAGTCGACCGTTCCATTGTCCTTCGCCAGAGCGAACAGATACGTCACGCCGACGAGTATGAGGAAGAGGTCGGCCGGGAACCCGGACAAGAGCGTGTCGGCATCCTCCCCGAGGACGAAGGTGCCGAAGAGGAAGGTCGCCATGAGAGCCAGCGCACCCATATGGACCGAGACGAAGGTGGCGATGACGAACAAGGCCACGAGGACGAGGATGGACGCGAGTTCAAGAGACACAATTCGCTCCAATGCGATGTGTAGAGTCACCGGAACAGCCTCTTTGCCGCCCCGTACTTTCCATGATGCGGAATCTTGATGGACCTTTTGTGAAAGTTTGCCCCCATCGGACTGATGAGTCAAGGGTTTCCCGACTAATGGGAAAAGGCAGCCGTCGATGCGCCTGATTCATGCATTCGTGCTGGTGAGGGCATCGTGGTCCACCCTGCGTACTACCCATTTTCTGATCGCTCTCCGTGTGGTAGCGTAAAATGAAACCTTTGTATCGCATCGTGGAATCAGAGAGGATTCTCCGACGATGAACCCGGCAGCAGAAGTCATCAGACACCGTTTCGCCAGCTCGGTCGTGACGAGCCTCGCCCCTCTGCGTCCGGCTCTCACCCATCCGTACTCTGCTTCTCGGCACCTCCTGGCCGCTCGGCCGAACTCGACTCACACTCCGTGCCGATCGGCACGCGAAAGGGATGGAAGATCATGACTCACAGCGGACGGCACTATCTCCAGATCCCAGGGCCCAGCAATGTCCCCGACTCCGTGCTGCGAGCCATGTCCATGCCCACGATCGATCATCGGGGCCCGGAGTTCCAGGAGCTCTTCTCACAGGTCCTGACCGGAGTCGCCGATATCTTCCGAACCTCCAATCAGGTCATCATCTACCCGGCGACGGGCACCGGAGCCTGGGAAGCCGCGCTGGTCAACACGTTGAGCCCAGGCGATGAGATCCTCTGCTACGAGACCGGCCACTTCTCCAGCCTGTGGAAGGCCATGGCCGAGAAGTGGGGCCTCAAACCCACGATGATCGAAGGTGACTGGCGCACAGGAGCTGACCCGGAGAAGATCAGTGCAGCCCTGGCTGAGGACACCGCCCACCGGTTCAAGGCAGTCTGTGTGGTCCACAACGAAACGTCGACCGGAGTGACGAGCCGCATTCCCGAGATCCGCCGCTCCATCGATGCTGCAGATCATCCCGCACTGCTCATGGTCGACACGATCTCCTCGCTGGGATCCGTTGACTATCGTCACGACGAATGGGGCGTCGATGTCACAGTGTCCGGTTCCCAGAAGGGGCTGATGCTGCCACCGGGAATGTCGTTCAACGCTGTCAGCGACAAGGCTCTCGACGCTCACGAACGCTCAACTCTGCCCAAGTCCTTCTGGAACTGGACCGAGATGCTAGCTTCCGGGAAGAACGGGCAGACCCCCTACACTCCGAACACGAACCTCCTCTACGGACTCAAGGAAGCCTTGCGAATCCTCAATGAGGAGGGAATGGACAACGTTTTCGCCCGCCATATCCGCTTCGGTGAGGCGACCCGAGCAGCGGTCGACGCCTGGGGGCTCGAGGTGTTGTGCACGAACGAGAACGAGCACTCCCCGGTCCTCACCGCCGTGCTCATGCCCGAGGGCTTCGACGCCGACGAGCTGAGGAGAATCATCCTCGAGAGGTTCAACATGTCTTTGGGCGCGGGACTGTCGAGACTCAAGGGAAAGATCTTCCGCATCGGCCACCTCGGCGATCTCAGCGACCTGAC
Source organism: Brevibacterium sp. RIT 803 (assembly GCF_016892625.1). Taxonomy (GTDB): domain Bacteria; phylum Actinomycetota; class Actinomycetes; order Actinomycetales; family Brevibacteriaceae; genus Brevibacterium. The sequence continues at coordinate 544,492 of NZ_JAFEMW010000003.1, read as the reverse complement.
ACTGGCCGGAACCCTCTCCGGTGTGCAGATGGGCCTGCAGCTGGCAGGCATCAAGGTCGATCCCTCGGGTGTCAAGGCCGCGCTCGACATCCTCCGGGACACGTGAGGGGCGGTCCCACCTGCACGGCAACGCTTCACCCAATGAGTCAGCCTCCGCACGATCGATTGGTGAGAAGACAATGGGCGACTTCATCGCAGACCTGACCCACGCCATTGCAGGCACGGTCGACACCTCGGCGCGCAGGCGAGCCGAATATGCGGTCGACGCCTCGAACTACCGCGTGCCTCCGCAGGCCGTCGTGTTCCCGACGACGACGGCCGATGTCACAGCCATCCTCGACGTGGCACGGTCCCATGACGTGCCGATCACCTCCCGCGGTGGAGGCACGTCTCAGGCGGGCAATGCCATCGGAACCGGCGTCGTCATCGACTTCTCCCGACACCTCAATCGGGTCCTCGACATCGACCCCGTCGCCAAGACCGCACGTGTGGAACCCGGCGTCCTCATGAGCGACCTGCAGAAGGCCGGTGCCCCGCACGGTCTGCGCTTCGGACCCGATCCGTCGACGAAGAACCGGGCCACGATCGCAGGCATGATCGGCAACAACTCCTGCGGGCCACACGCGATCTCCGCGGGTCGGACCGTTGACAACGTCGTCGAACTCGACGTCATCGATGGGTTGGGACGACGCTTCACCGCTGGCGAGGGACTCGACCCGGTCACCGGGCTGAGCGATCTTGCGGCGAGCCACCTCGGCGTCATCCGCACCGAATTCGGTCGCTTCAGCCGACAGGCATCGGCCTATGCGCTGGAACACCTGCTGCCGGAGAACGGACCCAATCTCGCACGGTTCCTCGTCGGCAGCGAGGGCACTCTGACGACGACGCTGGAAGCCGTGGTCTCCCTCGGGGACGTGCCGAACTCACCGACCGTCCTGGCCCTGGGCTACTCGGACATGTTCGTCGCCGCCGACGCGGTCCCACGCGTGCTGCCCTACGGACCACTTGCCGTCGAAGGCATCGACTCCCGTCTCATGGACATGGTCCGCGCCCACAAGGGCAAGGACGCAGTCCCCGAACTCCCCGCCGGTTCCGGATGGCTGCTCATCGAGGTCGCCGGAGCCACCGCCGCCGAGGCTGTTGCGAACGCGCAGGTCATCGCCGACGACTCCGGCACAGATTCCTACCGGATCATTCCTGCCGGCCCAGAGGCCTCGACTCTGTGGGGCATCCGGGCCGACGCAGGGGGACTGGCCGGGCGCACCGAGAAGGGCGACCCAGCCTGGACAGGATGGGAAGACGCTGCGGTTCCCCCGGACGTCCTCGGCGACTACCTGCGTGAACAGGACGAGCTGATGAACAGCTACGGGGTCGTCGGACTGCCCTATGGCCACTTCGGCGATGGCTGCGTGCACATGCGCACGAACTTCCCCTTCGACCAGCCGGACGGCACCAAGATCTTCCGCAGCTTCCTCATGGACGCCGGCCGACTCGTCACCAAGTTCGGAGGATCGGCCTCCGGTGAACACGGCGACGGCCGCGCCCGCTCCGAACTGCTGGCTCTGCAGCACTCCGCCGAAGCCATCACCGCATTGGAACAGGTCAAGCGTCTCTTCGACCCGGAGATGCTGCTCAACCCCGGCGTCATCGTCGATCCGCTGCCGCTTGACCAGGATCTGCGCCGGCCGCAGGCGATCTCGATCCAGGCGGCCAGCGGGTTCTCCTTCTCCCATGACAAGGGAAGCTTCACCGATGCGGTGCACCGCTGTGTGGGGGTCGGCAAGTGCCGTGCGGATACCACTGGTTCCGGTGGTTTCATGTGCCCGTCATATCTGGCCACGCGCGATGAGAAGGACAGCACTCGGGGACGCGCCCGCGTGCTTCAGGAGGTCACCAACGGCGGCCTCATCGACGACTGGAACTCCGCAGCCGTGCACGAATCGCTGGACCTGTGTCTGAGCTGCAAGGCGTGTGGCAGCGACTGCCCTGCCGGTGTCGACATGGCCCAATACAAGTCGGAAGTCCTCCACCGCACGTACAAGGGAAAGGTCCGGCCGCTCTCGCACTACTCGCTGGGCTGGCTGCCCACATGGGGCAAGGCCCTGACCGCGGTTCCGGGTCTCAGTGCAATCGCGAACGCAGCACTGTCGTTGCGGCCCTTGGCCAAACTCGTGTTGGCAGGTGGCGGGATGGATACCCGGCGCGGCATGGTCAGCTTCAACACTCAGCGCTTCTCCCGCTGGGCGAAGAAGAACGTCACGGAGGCCCAGGCCCGTGACGAGTTGGTGGGAGAACACTATGTGCGCAGTTCAACGGTGCGACGCGAACACAGGCCGCAGGTCCTTCTCTGGGCGGACTCATTCTCCGAGTACCTCTCGGATGCTGGGGCCAAAGCGACCATCGCAGTGCTGGAGGCCGCCGGTTTCGAGGTTCTGCTGCCGGAGTCACAGGCATGCTGCGGCCTGACTCTGATCTCCACCGGTCAGCTTGATGCGGCACGGGCCAGGCTGACCCACACCATGGAGGTGCTGGTCCCGTATGCGCAGAAGGGGATCCCCATTGTCGGCATCGAGCCGAGCTGCACCGCTGTGCTGCGCAGCGACCTGAAGGACCTGTTCCCCGATGACACTCGGGCCAGCCTGATCGCGGCGCACACCTCCACCATCGCCGAGGTGCTGGTGGAGTCGGACATCGATGTGCCTGATCTGTCCGGCCGGACCATCGTCGTCCAGCCGCATTGCCATCAGCACTCGGTCATGGGCTTCGCCGCGGATCGAAAGATCCTCGAACGCACCGGAGCCACCATCCGCGAACTGGCAGGGTGCTGTGGGCTGGCGGGCAACTTCGGAATGGAAGCCGGTCACTATGAGGTCTCCGTCGCTGTGGCTGAGAACGCGCTGCTGCCGGGACTGCGTGACGCTCCGGAGAACTCGATCTTCCTGGCCGATGGCTACTCGTGCAGAACCCAGGCGAATGATCTCGCAGAGGTGCAGGGCATGACCCTGTCCCAACTGCTGACAGGGGCTGCTGCGGGCTCCGACCACTCCGCGAGGGCGAAGCGGCTGCCGGAGGGTGTTGGGGTCCGATAGTGCGAATCGACCGGGCTTGCCGATGACATGGTCCGGAACGCACAGGTGCGACGCATCAGATTGATGCGTCGCACCGCAGCGAACAGGGGTTGCTTGTTCGTGTTCTTCACCCCGTAGGGTCAGCGAAGTGTGTTCTCCTTTGCTGCAGCATCAGCCTTCCGTGTTCTGAGGTTGCGGACCACCGCACTCACCAATGGGTAGGCGATGGCAATGAGAGCCGCGACCGTGAGGATGAGCGAAAACGGACGTTGGAACATGATGAAGAGGTTCCCATCGCCCATCGCCGAGGTCTGGACCAGGTACTTCTCCAACAGAGGGCCCAGCACCAGGCCGAGCACGAATGGCGCCGCCGGGAAGTCGAAACGCTTCATGAAGTAGCCGAGCAGCCCGGCGAAGAACACGATCCACAGGGTGAATGTGTTGTTTCCCAGCGCGAAGGCACCGACGAAGCTCATCATGAGCACGATGGGGTAGAGGAAGACGTACGGAATCCTGAGAATCTGTGCGAAGACCGGAGCCATCGGCAGGTTGAGCACCAGCAGGATGAGGTTGCCGAAGAAGAAGCTCACCAGCAGACCCCACACCAGGTCAGGTTCCTGTTGAAAGAGCAGAGGACCGGGCTGGAGTCCGAAGATGACGAAGGCACCCAGCAGCACTGCAGTCGTTCCGCTGCCGGGAATGCCGAGTGCGAGAGTGGGAATGAAGCTTGCATTGGCGGCTGCGTTGTTCGCAGCCTCCGGAGAAGCCACAGCCTCCGGAGCACCCTTCCCGATGAGATGCTTGAACTTGCTCACCTGCTTCTCCACGCCGTAGGCGAGGAATGTGGCCAGAGTGGCTCCGGCACCGGGAAGGACACCGACGGCAAAGCCCAAGACGGTGCCGCGCGTGGCCGCAGGTGCGGAGCGGGTCAGCTCCTCCTTCGTCACCAGCAGATCTTTGAAACGTGCGCGGATGGGTTTCTCTCCGCCCCGGCGGATCTGGTGGAGAACCTCACCGACGGCGAAGATTCCGATCATCACGGCAACGAAATCGAGCCCGGAGAGCAGGTTCACGCTGCCGAAGGTGAACCGTGCTGTGGAGAACCCGGATGCCACACCGACCATCGACACCAGGAGACCTGCTGCAGCCATTGTGATGCCGCGCAGAATGTTCTCGCCGGCAAAGGACACGATCGTGGCCATGCCTAACAATATGATCGCGAGATTCTCCGCGGGCCCGAAGTTGAGCGCGAATTGAGCGATCGGTTGGGCCAAGGCGATGAGGCCGATGAGCGAGATGATCGCAGCGAAGAAGGAGGCCAGAGCAGAGATCGCCAAGGCGGCTCCTGCTCGGCCTTTGCGGGCCATCTGATAGCCGTCGAGGGTGAGGACGACGCTCGATGAGTCTCCGGGAGTGGAGATGAGGATCGAGCTGATCGAGGACCCGTACTGGGATCCGTAGTAGATTCCAGCCAACATGATGAGGGCTGTGACCGGTTCGAAGGCCAGCGTCACGGGCAGGAGAATGGCCACGCCCGTGGTGGAGCCGAGGCCGGGGAGCAGTCCGATGACGGTTCCCAGCAGGACGCCGACGAAGCACCACAGGAGGTTTTCTGGGCTGACTGCGGTTTCCAGCCCGAGCATGAGATTGTCGATCATAGAGAGTCCTCAGATCAGTCCGAGCAGTCCGGTCGGCATGGGAACCGACAGGACGAGCCCGAAGACGATGTAGACGAAAACGGCTGCGCCGATCGTTGTGGCCGCCGATGTCCACCATTTCTGCTTCTCCACGACGAGGAGCAGGAACAGGATCGCGGCGGCCAAAGAGATGATGAGACCGATGACGGGAATGAGCGCGAGCGCGACTCCGAAGGTGAGGAATATGTAGAAGGGGGCGCGGTTACGCTGCTTCTCCGTCCGTCCGAAGGTGTCGAGGACATCGCTCGAATCGTCATCGGGACGAGAATCTGCGACGGCGTCGATCGACTCTGCGGCCGTTGCCTCGATGTCCTCGACGGCAGACATGATGCGACCTCCGGAGGTGCCCACACGGGCGAAGAAGAGCCGGAAGATCTCAGCCGCAGAGGCGAGGAAGATGAATGCTCCGGTGAGGAAGGGGAGCATTCCCGGCCCGACCTGCCCGCCTTCCACGGTGAGGCCGTAGCCGAGCCCCATGATGGCGGCGACGCCACCGACGACTCCGAGGATCGAAGTCCCGACGACATCGGCGAGGTCCGGCTTGTTCCGAGGCGGAATCTTCTCCGTTTCGATTGTCGTGCTCATCGTGGACTCACCTGCACTCCCGCGGCCGCTCCAGCCGCAGCTCCTACAGTCGCGCCCGCCCCGGCGACTGCATTGCCGGTACCTGCCGTGGCCCGACGGCTCTCAGCCATCCGCACCGCCAAGTCGAAGGCATGGGTGCTCGGCCCGAGCTCGGCCTTGCCTGTGCCGACGATGTTGTGAGCGGTGCCGTGTGCAGGGGTAGCGATGGGAATCGGGATCCCACCGTGGACAGTGACTCCCTGATCGAAGCCGAGCAGCTTCATCGCGATCTGGCCCTGATCGTGGTACATCGTCACCACTCCGTCATAGTCCCCGCCGACCGCTCGGGCGAAGAGAGTATCGCAGGGGAAAGGCCCCTCGACATCGATTCCACGCGAGCGGGCCAACTCGATGGCCGGGGCGATGTCGTCGATCTCCTCTCTGCCGAACTTCCCGCCCTCACCTGCATGCGGGTTGAGCGCGCAGACGGCCAGACGCGGCGTCGAGGTGCGCGTCTGCGCCACAACGCGATTGAGCAGCTCGATGGTCTCGAGAACCTTGCCGGCGCTGATGCCCTCGGCGATCTCCGAGACGGGAACGTGCGAGGTGACACGTGCCGTGACGAGCGATTCGATGAAGTTCAGCTCCGAGGTGAAGCCACTGAAGTCGAGCCGCTTGGCGAACCAGCGCAGCTCGTCTTCCTCGGTCATGCCTGCCTGCCCCATGGCCCCCTTGTTCAGAGGCAGGAACATCACACCGTCGGCCCCACCGCCGGCGCACAGGTCGAGCGCTGTGGCCAGGTCAGCCAGGGCGCGCTCGCCTGCGGCGATGCTGACTTCACCGACAGGGATGGCAGGCCCGCGGTAGTCGGTGCCGAGATACTCGATGTCATCACGATCGGCAATCGTCACCGCTGCCGTTGTGGCGAAGGAGTCCAGTTCCTCCGCCGTCGCTGTGACGAGCAATCGCGCCCGAGCACGATTGGCGGGGTCGGCGAGGAGCCGAGCCATGAGCTCGGGCCCGACGCCGGAGAGATCTCCGGGAACGAGGACGATTCGGGGGATGTCTGGCGTCATGATCATTTCCCGATCGCTTCCCGAAGCTCTTTGTCGTTCTCGCCGAGGTAGGTGGCGAAGTCATCGCCGTAGGCGGCGTTGGGCTGCATCATGTTGTCTTCGATGTAGGTCTTATAGGCGTCCGACTTCTCAAACTCCTTCGCCTTCTTGATCCAGTACTCCTTCGCCTCCTCGGGAATGTCTCCGGGAGCGATGACACCACGGAACTGTGCGAAGGCGACGTCGATGCCCTGTTCCTTTGCCGTTGGAATATCCTTGAGTTCCGGATATTCGTAGCGTTCATCGGCCGCAGCACACAGAGGTTTGAGGTCTCCCGACTCCAATTGGCCGGAGACCTCGCCCGGGTTGACTGAGATCGCCTCGACCTGGCCGCCGAGGGCTGCGGTGATGGCCTCGGCTCCGGACTCGAAGGGCACTCGATCGAATTTCGCCTTGGTGGCCTTCTCCATCAGGGTGAACGTGATGTTGTCGAGACCGGTGGCCCCGGAGATGGCGACGACAGTACGCTCCTTCTTGCCCTTATCCGTGAGATCGGAACAGGTCTTCAGGGGAGAGTCCGCCTTGGTGACGACGAGAGTGTAGTCATCCCCGAGCTTCATGATCGGAGTGAAGCTCTCGTGAGTGAACTCCACATCCTGTGTTGCCGGCAGAGCGAGCATCGCCGTCTCCGTGGCGAGGAGGTAGTTCGGATCGCCGCTGCGCCCGAGGAACTCCGAATAGCCGACGGCTCCCGAGCCGCCATCGATGTTCTGAACCGTGATGGTCTTGTCGGTGGCCTCCTCCAGCCCCGAGGCAGTGGCACGGCCGGCGATATCGCTTCCGCCGCCAGCGGCGAAGGGCACGATCATCGTGACATTGCCCTTCGGTTCGAATTCTCCGCCGGCGGTATCTCCCGAGGCTTGGCCGCAGGCGCTGAGGCCCAATGCGAGAGTGCCGGTCACGGCCGCGGTGGTGAGCAGTTTCTTCGAATGCATTTCCATCTCCCTTGACAGAATTTTCTGTGGTGCCCGATAGTGCGTTGCTGGTGTTGCAGTCGGCTGGTGTCAGCGTCGACAGTTCAATTGGTCGCAGACAGCGAAGCGCGTACCTCCTCGAGCCAACGATCGGATTCCGGGGTGGCTCCGTCGAGTTGGTCGACGGTGTCGACGAGAAACGACAGGTTTCCGTGGTCGTCGAATTCGCGTTCGATCTCATCGGGGTCGCGACGAAGGATGACGTCGAGCATGCGCGCATGCCTGGCGACGTTGCCGTCGAGATCCTCGATCTCCCGCCTGGCCTGGTTGTTCATCGCCATGCACATCTGCAGCTGCATCGCCATCGCTCGGTAGGTCGATTCGATCCGCGCGTGGCCGGCCAGGCCGACGACCGCATAATGGAATTCGAACCCGGCCGCGACCATGTCGCCTTCGGTGCCGGATTCGGCGATCTCCTCCATCGTGCGCAGCGTCTCGCGGCAGCGCTCGACCCGGTCCGGAGCGAGCTCGGGCAGCGTCAGACTCATGGCCATTCGTTCGAGTTCGCGACGCAGGGTGGCGATCTCGAAGACATCGTGTTGGGAGATCGACATGATCCTCACGCCCTTGCGCGGCACGTGCTCGACGAGACCGGTGTGCGCGAGTTCTTTGAGTGCTTCACGCAGCGGAGGGCGTGAAATGCCCAGCTCTTCGCACAGGCGCTCCTCCACGAGTCGTTCTCCCGGCATGTAGTTTCCTGCCAGGATCGTCCCTTCGAGTGCTTGCCTGGCCAATGTCGCCAAACTGGGTTGAGATGCGATGAGAGTGACCACTTCCGGTTAGATCCTCTTTTGTATACAGTAGTGTGAAGACTGTAACGCGGATCACACCAGCAAATCAATGCTTTGTCCAAGGTTGGGCACGTGATTCCTACAGGATCGACGAATGACAGAGGAGGATCTCATGGATGAAACCGAATCCGGCTCGACTGGCGGTGGCGAAGGGCCCCTCGCCGGGGTGACCGTTCTTGAACTCGGAGTGTTCATGGCTGGACCATTCGCCACGATGCAGCTGGCCGACCTCGGTGCACGGGTGATCAAGATCGAAAACCCGACGGGCGGTGATCAGACGCGCAGCACAGGGCCCTTCATCAATGGAGAGAGCGCCCCATACATGCTCATCAACCGAAACAAGGAATCGATCACTCTCGATCTCAAGAGCGAGGTTGGGCAGGAAGCCTTCATGCGACTGGCGGAGACGGCCGACGTCGTGGTGGAGAACATGCGGCCCGGAGTCATGCAGCGCCTCGGCGTCGCCTACGAGAACGTCCGTGAGCGCAACCCCGGGATCATCTACGCCTCGGCCTCGGGGTGGGGCCAGGATGGTCCATTGGCGAAATTGGCCGGGCTCGACATCATGGCCCAGGCCCGCAGCGGGCTGATGAGCATCACCGGCCAGCCCGACTCGCCACCGGCCAAGGTGGGAGTGCCTATCTGCGACCTCACCTCGGCGATGTATGTGGCGCTTGCTCTCACCTCGGCGCTCTATGAACGCAACCGATCAGGGGAGGGCCAGTACATCGACGTCTCGCTCTTCGAGAGCGGAGTCTCCTACGCCGTGTGGGAGGCGGCAGGATACTTCGTCGATGGGAAGGTGGGCCGACCGAACGGTTCCGCACACCAGAACCAAGCCCCGTATCAGGCGGTCCACTCAGCCGATGGGTATGTGACCATCGGTGCGAACACTCCTCGCAACTGGGTGAGGTTCTGTCAGGGCCTCGGCCTGGCGGAACTGCTCGACGACGAACGCTTCCAAGAGTCCTATGACAGGCTCACTCACAGGGACGCGCTCATCGATCTCATCGAAGAGAAGACGAAGACGATGACGACCGACGAGGTCGTCGAAGTCCTCAATGAGGCTGGGGTGCCCTGCGCACCGATCAGCGACTATTCGCAGGTGTTCACGGATGAGCACCTGGCCAGCCGCGACTTCTTCTGGGACTCTGAGCACCCGGTGGCCGGCACCGTTCGGCAGATCGGCTCTCCGATGCGATTGTCACGAACGCCGGCCAGGCGAGGACCTGCCGGCCCCTCTCTCGGTGCCGACAACTCGATTCTCGATGAACTCGGGTTCTCAGAAGCCGAGCTGGTGGAACTGAAGTCACAATGAGATGCGAACAGGGAAAGGCGCGACCATGACCGAAGCAGCAGACGCAGAGGCGAAGACAGACAACCTGATCGTCGAGCGCGAGGACGGTGTCCTCACCGTCACCTTCAACCGGCCCGAGGCGCGCAACGCGATGACCTGGGACATGTACATGGGCCTCGCCGAGGCGTGTGAAACGGCCGATGGAGATGACTCCATCCGCGTCATGGTCCTGCGCGGAGCGGGCGGGAAGGCCTTCGTCGCCGGAACGGACATCGCTCAGTTCGTCGAGTTCGATGGCCCCGCAGGTGTCGCGTACGAAAAGCGCATCTCCGAGGTGCTCGCTCGACTGCGAGCCGTGAACGTCCCGGTCATCGCGGCGATCGACGGCTACTGTGTCGGCGGAGGGCTTGGCATCGCCGCCTGTGCCGACGTGCGCATCGCCTCACCGCGGGCACGCTTCGGGGTGCCGATCGCGCGGACCCTCGGCAACTGTCTGTCCGGGGATACCCTGAGCTTGCTCATCGAGCTGCTCGGGCGTGCCCGTGTGGTCGACATGCTGCTGCGTGCCCGGTTCATCGAATCCGATGAGGCCCTGACCGCAGGATTCGTCGGACTCGTGACCGAGGATATCGCCGAGGCGACCGCAGAGTGGGCGAATACGCTCAAGGGGCACGCGCCGCTGACGATGTGGTCGGTCAAGGAAGTTGTGCGCAGGCTCTCGGATGCTGGCGGTTCAGTTGACGATGAGGACATCGTCGAGCGCATCTATGGTTCGCAGGACTTCCACAGTGCCGTGCACGCGTTCATCGATAAGACTCCCTACGAATGGCGCGGGCGATGAGTCGATTCCGGGCAGGTCCGAGGCCGCATCGAGAACACTACTATCCGGTAGGTTGCCGATTGGAAGGGCATAGCTTTTGACCTGGGGAAACATCACTGATTAAATCAAGGTGCCTTCACAAAAGTGAAGTGTCTTTACGAAAGGAAAATCATGATCAACCTCAATCTCCCAGATATCCTTAACGCCATCCTCGGGGCACTCGGCCTCGCCTGATCCGATCACGGATCCCTGCGATCGCAACGGTCGCAACGAAGGCTTCTTCTCGTTTGAGAAGAAGCCTTTGTCGTCCATTCAGGTCACTGATTGAGGTTCGACGGGGCACGCTCTCGCGGCGCGCCGCTCACACCTCGTAGGTCCGCATCACCTGCGAGTCGTCACGTCGGAGGTGGCCCAGTTCTGCTGCCTCGCCGAATTTACGGGCTGCCACAGGAAGCAGGGCGAGATCGATGTCGAGGTCTTCGGCCACCTCGGCGACGATGGCAGTGTCCTTGACGAGGATGCCGACGGCGCTGGCCACCTCGACGTCAACACCTTGGAGCATGCGGGGGCCGCGATCACCGAGCATCCACGAGTTCGCGGCACCGGCAGTCATGGCCTCGAGGACCTTTGCCTGGTCAAGTCCGAGCTGCTCGGCCAATGACAGTGCCTCGGCAGCGGCCACAACGTGGACTGAACACAGCAGCTGATTCACCGTTTTGAACGACTGCCCGTCTCCGATTCTCTCGCCGCAGTCGATGATCGTTCCGAGGGATTCGAGGACCGTCCGGCGCGACTCGAGCACCTCCTGTGGGCCGGAGGCGAGCATGCGCAGGGTCCCCGCCAGAACACCGGCTATGCCCCCGGTGACGGGAACGTCGAGGACGCCGATGCCACGCTCTTCGGCGCGCTCTGCTGCAGCTCGCACCGTGTCGGGGCCCACGGTGCTCATGATGATGAGCACCGCTTCCGGCGACATGAGTGAGAGCAATCCGGGAGACCCGGTCTGCTCGTCCCCATCGAGTGCCTGCTTGAGCTGATTGCCGTCAGCCACCATGACGATGACCGTGCCTGCGGAGTCTGCAGACAGCGGTCGTTCCTCTGTCGGCAGTCCTTCCGCAGCGGCACGTTCCCTGGGCCCCGGGAAGGGGTCGACGCCCGTGACATGGAATCCTGCCTGCTGCAGCCGCAGGGCCATGGGCAGGCCGATGGCCCCGATGCCGACGAACGTGATGTGGTCTGTGCTGACGGTCATGGATCCTCCATTGGATCGGTGTGATGTGGGCGTGGGAAATCAGTGAAAGTAGAGCCCGCCATTGATGCTCAGGGTTTGGCCCGTGATGTGTCCGGCGCCTTCGCTGATGAGGAATTCGACGGTGGCAGAGACATCGTCGGGCACAGAGATTCGTCCCAGGGCAGTTGCCGCCCCCATCGCCTCGCGGCGTTCGTCATCGAGCGGGCCGCCCATGATATCGGTGTCGACGGGGCCAGGGGACACCGAGTTCGCGGTGACCCCGTAGGGGCCGAGTTCCAGGGCGACACCGCGCATGAGGCCGACGATCCCGGCCTTGGCTGCGGCGTAGGCGGTCTTGGAGAACGTTCCGCCACCCTTCTGCGCCGTGACCGAGGATAGGCCGATGATGCGGCCCACGCCGTTGTTCGCCATGATGCGGCCGAAGGCCTGAGTGACGAGATGGGTCGAGGTGAGGTTGTTCGTCATCACCCGAGCCCACTCCTCGTCGGTGATCTCGAAGTAGGTCGTCGAGGAGGAGACTCCGGCGAAGTTCGCCAGCGCAACGATCTGGGGCAGGCCCGCTTCGAAGGCGGCCGCCGCCTCTGCGATCTCCGCTGATCGAGTCACGTCCACGCCCATGCCGAGGGCGGCCACTCCATATTCTTCGGTGATCTCTGCGGCAAGTTCCTGGGCTTCGTCGGTGCGGCGGGCAATGAGTCCGAGGTTCCAGCCGGTCCGTGCCAGGCGGTGCGCGGTATGGCGGCCGATTCCGTTGGCGCTGCCGACACCGGTGAGAACCGCGGTGCGTTCGGCAGGGAAAGCCGGTCCCAGGGAGATCGATGACTGGGAACCAGGAGAAGAGGGTGTCATGAGCCTGTCGTGCCTTTCGTTGATGGGGCGGTGGAGAGGAGCCCTACGAGGTAGGTTCTGTTCTCCGCGCAGACGCCGAGGCTGTCGCCCCCGTACTGCTCCATGAGGAAGGGGCCGTTGAAGCCGAGCTCCACGGCGCGGGTGACCATTGCGCGGTAGTTGATGAGTCCGTCGCGCATCGTCGTCGGATGGGACGTGAACCAGGAGCCGTCGGCGGCCTCGTCGCGCTGGTAGTTCTTCATGTGCCAGTAGTTCGCGTAGGGCAGTGTCAGTTCGTGCATCTCCCGCCAGTCATCGATGGGGCGGTGCAGGCGGATGAGATTGCCGATGTCGGGATTGAGGCCGACGTTGTCGAGTCCGATCTCATCAATGAGACGGACAGCGGATTCGGCGGTGCCCAGATACGTGTCCTCGTACATCTCCAAGGACATTGGCAGGCCCACCTCGGCGGCGTGCCGACCCAGCTCCCGCAGGCGTCGGACGGCCAGGGCGCGGACCTCGGGGTCGGCGGGGTCGGTCCAGCCTTTCGCCGTCCAGAACCACAGGGCCTCGCGTTGGGCGTGGGAGAAGGGCTGATGGAGTCCCGTGGAGAAGACCTGACAGCCGAGTTCTGCGGCCGCATCTATCGTTCGATGCGCGTAGTCGAGGTTGGCCTCCCCACGGTCGGGGTCGATGATCGACTGGCGTTGGACATGGATGGAGGTGAGCTCGACCCCCGCCGAGGCGGCAAGATCTTTGAGGAGTCCGCGACGTTCAGGTGAGAGATCGGCGGGGCGGATATGGCTGTCGGCGATCTCGAGGGCAGTGAACCCGAGGCCGGTCAGCGTCGAGAAGATCTCGGCCCACGTCTGCGGGGCAGCCTCCTGGAGCGGCAGGCCGTTGGAATCGGTGGGAGAGAAGCCGTGCATGCAACAGGCGATGGTGTGATGGGTGGGGCTCATGGGTCCTCGTGGTTCTCTTGGATGGGAGTTTGAGGGTCTTCGACGAGTGCGCGGTGAGCGACCATCCTGATGTGGTGGCGCATGGCCGCCTCCGGTGCAGTCGAGTCCGGTGAGGCGAAGGCCTCGATGATGGCGCGATGTTCGGCCAGAGCTTCGGCGACGTCGGTGATGCCGTGGGGCAGGGCCTGCCGCAGGCGGTGAACCTGTGCCCCCAAGTCCTGCGACATCTTGACGAGGTAGCGGTTGCCGCAGTGCTCGAGGATCCTGTCGTGGAAGTCCCGGTCGCGGGCGAAGTACTCCTGAGCTGCGCTCACCTGGATCCGGCGCGCCTCTTCGGGAGTGTCTGTCGCCTTGTTGCTCTGCTCCGTCGTCTCCCGCACCCGGTCACCGGCCTTCTCATGCTCGGCATGGGCGTCCGCCAATGCTCTGAGCAGCTCGTCATCGGCCGGTGTGGCCAGTCGTGTCGCCGTGGTCTCCACCGTTTCTCGAGCGATGAAGAGTTCTTGCAGCTGTCCGCGTTCCAGAGGAGGTGAGACGCGGTAGCCGCGCAGGGCCTCGCGGACGACGAGGCCGGTGCGTTCGAGGTCGACGAGGGCTTCACGCACGGGGGTGGGAGAGACATTGAGCTGTCTGGCCAATCCGTCGATGGACACTCTTTCGCCTGGGGAGATCTCTCCGGTGAGGAGGATTTCGAGGATGTGTTCGTAGACGAGGTCGCGGAGTCCGCGGCGTTCGATGTCTGCGCGGGGGATCGGAGGCTGTGCATTCATGATTTCAGCATAATGACATCGGCGAGTTCATCGAGGATCCTCGGCACTGAATCGGGATCATGGGCGAAGCGGCCGAGGAAGAGTCCGTCGACGCTGGGGCCGAGGCGGGTGAGGAGGCCGGGTCCCGCGCTTCCACCGTAGATGAGGCGGAAGTCGAGACTGGGAAAGTGGGTGCGAGTGCGGGCATGCACCGCTTCGCAGACGGCGATGATGTGGTCCGGGGCGGCTGGCTGCTGCGCACCGATCGCCCAGATCGGCTCATAGGCGATGACGACGCCGGTCCGGGGTGGCAGGTCACCAGCCGTTGTGGGCAGGGCCGAGCGGATCTGGGCCACCACCTCGGCGGCGGCAGATTCCGGTGTACCGGCGGATTCCTCTCCCACGCACAGGACCGGGACCAATCGGTGGCGCAGTGCGGCGGCGATCTTCGCGCGGACGACGTCATCGGTCTCATGGAAGTGGCGACGACGTTCGGCATGACCCACTTCGACGTAGCGGCAGCCGAGTTCTGCAAGCACCGCGCCGGAGACTTCCCCTGTCCAAGCACCGGCATCCTCGGCGGACAGGTTCTGGGCTCCGATCTGCAGCGGCCCGGGTACGTCGAGACAAGCGGGGATCGACGGAAACTGGGGGAGGAGGACCAGCCCTGCCGCCCCCGAGGTGACTGCCGGGTGGGCGTGCGTGAGTTCGGTGACCCTGTGGGCCCAGTCCACTGTCTGCGCGTGGGACATGTACATCTTCAGGCTGATACCGATGAGCCGGTCCGGGAGAGCGGGTGACGGTGGCGAAGTGCGTGCGAGCGAGGAGGTCTCAGGCATGGATCAGCGGGACTCGTAGGCGCTGATCTGTGCCACTTTGTCATTGGAGGCGCTCGCCGGATCGAAGGTGTAGCCGATCCATTCCCGGGCCAGACGACGGGCGAGTTCGAGGCCGATGACGCGTTGGCCCATGCAGAGGATCTGGGCGTCGTTGGACAGGACCGAGCGTTCGACGCTGAACGAGTCGTGTGCGGTGGCGGCTCGGATGCCCTTGACCTTGTTCGCCGCGATCGCGACACCGAGCCCGGTGCCGCAGATGAGTATCGCGCGATCGGCGTCACCTCGGGCGACCATCTCAGCTGCGGTGGTCGCGATGGAGGGATAGAAGGTGTGCGACTCGGAGTCGACTCCGACGTCGACCACCGAGGTGATGCGTGCGTCATCTCCGAGGTCGGACTTGATGATCTCCTTGTAGTCGAATCCCGCGTCGTCGGATCCGACGACCACTCGCAGGGTCATGATCGCGCTGCCTTTCGTTCGGTGGGTGTAGGTAGGGGTGTGTCGGAGGTGAACTGTTCAGCGATCACCGAGGCGATCATCGCCAGGGAGATCGCGCCGGGATCCGGCGTGCCCACACTGCGATCACCGTGGGAGCGGGCCCGGCCGCGCATCGCGACGAGGTCTGCAGTGGATTGGGCCGCTTGAGTCGCTGCGTGCGCGGCACACGTGGTCGCCCGGGCGAGAACCAGCGGCGAGGAGTCGTCGCCCGAGGAGCTGACGGTACGGGAGAACTCGGTGGCGAAGGGGACGAGTGCATCGAGAAGTGTCTTCTCGCCGACCTCGACTCCGCCGAACATGCGAACCTCATCGACTGCGGCATCGATGGCAGCAGTCATCGAAGCGGGGGTTGGGTGGGAGTCGTCGGCGAACCCTTCCGCAAGTGTGCCGATGATCCGCCCCCAAATCGCTCCGGAGGTGCCTCCTCCGACGTCGGCCCAGGCTTCACCGGCCGAGGCCAGCACCGCCTCGGCACCGCGGCCGGCGGCCGTTGCGTCAGCTGCGGCGCGTGCTGCCGCCTTCGATCCGCGCTGCATCCCGATTCCGTGGTCGCCGTCTCCGGCAACGCTGTCCAGGCGACCGAGTTCACCGGCAGCGTCATCGAGGACTGCGGCGATTCGCGTGATGGCGGCGGAGGCTTCTCTGCCCAGCTGCTGTGAAGCCTTCGAGGCGGGAGCCGGTGCTGCGGTGTTCACCTGTTCCTGTGGGCGCTCCTGTCCGGCGAGGCCTGTCGGCAGATGCGCGGTCCCGAGCTCCCCGCGGGTGAACGCGGCCGATGAGCAGGGGGCGGCCCACAGCGGTTCGAGTTCGTCGTCAAGCCACAGGAGAGTCAGTGAGAGGCCAGCCATGTCGAAGCTCGTGCAGAATTCTCCGACCTCCGGATCGACAAGCTCGTAGCCGGCAGTGCGCAGCAGGGGGTCGATGAGCCCGTAGAGAAGGTAGAGCTCTTCGTATTTGACCGTTCCCAGGCCGTTGAGGATGGGAACCACTCGTGTCGACCGATCGGGTGCCTCGGCGAGGAGTCGTGAGACGAGAAGCTCAGCCAGCTGGATTGCGCTGGGGAGGGGGACCTCGTCGATTCCTGGTTCTCCATGGATACCCAACCCGATGGCCATCTGCCCGTCTGGCACTGTGAACAGAGGCTCATCGGCCCCGGGAAGGGTGCAGCCGGAGAACGCGACTCCGATCGATCGGGTGCGATCGTTCGCCGAGGATGCCAATCGTTCGACGTCGGCGATATCGAGGCCCGCCTCGGCGGCAGCCCCGGCGACCTTGAAGACGACGAGGTCACCGGCGATGCCGCGACGTTTCTCGATCTCTCCGCTGGGGGCGCTGAAGATGTCGTCGGTGACGACGACCGTGCGCGCATCGATGCCTTCGGCCCGCAGCTGTTCCTGGGCCTGGTCGAAGTTGAGGACGTCTCCGGCGTAGTTGCCGTAGCTGAAGAGGACGCCCCGGCCTTGGTCGCAGGCGCGGGCCACGGACATGATCTGCTTCGTCGACGGCGAAGCGAAGACGTTGCCCATTGCGGTGCCGTGGGCCAGTCCTGGGCCGACGAGTCCAGAGAAGGCAGGGAAGTGGCCGCTGCCGCCTCCGATGACGAGCGAGACCGTCGGCTCATCTGCTGCGGTGGAACGCACGACTCCGCCGTTGACGGCTCGCACCCAGCGGGACGAGGCGAGCGCAAAACCACGCGACATGTCGGAGACGAAGTCATTCGGGTCATTGAATAATCGGGTCACGAGTTCCCCTTCGAACTGATTCCTATTTCATAGATCCTATAGGATTTGTCCGGATTCGACCAGGGGGTACGAAAAGTTGGAGGTGCCGGGTTCTTCACCCCAGTTACTCGTGAACTCAATCTCCTCCCTCAGGTAGGAAGAAGGACGTGGCGTCGAACACATAGAGTGGAGAACTGATAAAGCAACGATGCTTGACCCTGATGAGCAGAAAGCTGCGGAGAGCACCGTCACCTCGGCGTGATCTCTCGCCCTGAATCGGACCGCCGGAGGAGCTTGGTAATGAGTGAGACGTTTGACCAACCCAGACAGAATGTGAATATTCGCAAGAGCGAAACGATCACCTTTTGGCAGGGTGTCTCAATCATCGTCGGCGCGAATATCGGTGCGGGAATTCTCAGCCTTCCGTACGGGGCGAAGAACGGCGGGTTCTTCGCCCTTCTTGTGGCCCTCCTGGTGGCAGGCTTCTTGACCACGGCCTCGATGCTCTACGTGGCAGAGATCGCCCTGCGCACGAAAGAACCGCTGCAACTGTCAGGGCTGGCAGAGAAGTATCTTGGGCAGGCCGGATCCTGGCTGATCTTCGCCGGTGTCGTGATCAACGGTTTGGGTGCGCTCATCGCCTATACCTCGGGCAGCGGCAATGTTCTCGCCGACCTTCTGGGGATACCGGTAACCGTCGGCAGCTTCCTGTTCTTCATCCCGGGTCTCGTTGTCGTATGGTTCGGGCTCAAGGCGACGGGGCGATCTGAGCAGGGGCTGTCGATCGCGATGATAGCGCTGATCCTCTTCTTGTGTGCCTGGACGTTCATCGGGCCGGGGATCCACCTCGAGCATCTGACATATGTGCACCCCTTCTTCATCATTCCGATCGTGAACCTGGCGGTGTTCTCGTTCATCGCTCAGTACACTGTTCCGGAATTGGCGCGTGGCTTGGCTGAGACGAATCCGCAGGGTCTTCCACGAGCAGTCATCGTCGGCATGGGGATCACAGGATTCCTTCTGGCGATCGTTCCATTGGCGGCACTGGGAATGCTGGGACCAGACAGCATCACCGAAGTGGTCACAATCGGGTGGGGCCAGAGTCTGGGGCAGGTTGCCTATGTGCTCTCAAACGTCTTCGCTCTGTTGGCGATGATGACGTCATTCTGGGCAATCGCTCTGACCTTGATGACGAACATCTTCGACCGTTTCAAATGGCCGGCGGAGAACGCCAACGGGTACCGCATCGCCGCATTGGCTCTTGTCGCGATCCCACCGTTTCTGATCGGTGTATTCCATCTCACCGGATTCGTTGCGGCGCTTGGTTATGCGGGAGGGTTCGCCGGAGCCATCATGTCCGTAGTTCCCGTGCTCATGTTGCATCGTGCACGCAGATTCGGTGACCAGGAGCCCGCATGGACAGCCGGGTGGATCGCACATCCGCTGATACAGGCGCTGCTCATCATCGTCTTCGGTTTGGCATTCATCTACTCACTGTTGAATGCGGTCGGTCTGATTCCCGATGGGTGGGCCTGATGCTGAGGATTCCAAACACAGAATCATCGTCGGCGTTATCGGGCATCAACAATGTGGTGGCAACGGTTGCGACTGGCGAATCCTTTGTTCTGGAGACATTTGACTGCTATGCAGGACAGATCGATTCGGAGCGGGTTCTGCGGCCGGATGTCGACATGGCCAAGTTCAATCGCGCGACAGGTCCTGTCGCGGTTGAGGGAGTTCAGGCCGGCGACTGGATCTTGATCGAAATCGAACGTGTGAGTGTCGGTCGATGGGGCGTCATGGCTCTGTCCCCGGGGTTGGGCATTCTGGGCGACAAGATCGAACAGGCCAGCTCACGGATCGTGCCTGTTGATGATGGGCGGGCGTGGATCACGGACACACTGGCGGTGGAAATTGCACCAATGGTCGGCGTCCTCGGTGTTGCGCCTCGGGTCGGAGAGATCAATACCGAGTTGCCTGGAGTCCACGGTGGCAATCTCGATACTCGTACGTTGAGGCCCGGCAGCGGGCTTCTGCTTCAGGCGCAGCATGACGGGGGCCTTGTGTCTGCCGGTGATCTGCATGCAGCACAAGGTGATGGAGAACTCGGCGGAACTGGCATCGAGATCTCGGGGGAGATCCAACTGAGCATCCGTAAAGTCGACCACGAAGGACATCTGCCTGTGGTGATCCATTCTGCAGGAATGAGTGTGCTCTCCAGTGCAGAGGACATACACGAAGCCGTTCGGACGGGTTTCGAAGAAGCGGTTGACCTCATGCGGCTGTGGCATGACCTGGATTGGGATGATGCCTATCGTTTGACCAGCATTGTCTCCAACGCCGAAATCAGCCAACTGGTCAATCCACTTCGCACTGCACGCATCACCATTCCGTCGGAGTGGTGCCCAAAGGAAGTCGGGTGAGTAGAACGGACAGCCAGGAATGACGAGCATTGCGGTGCTGATTGTCGAAGACCACCCCATCGTCAGCCTTGGTCTGACTACCGTTGTTTCGGCTCAAGAAGATATGAGTGTTGCCGGACAGGCCGCCCGGACTGAAGAAGTCTTCGAGCAGTTGTCGACGCTAGCGGTCGATCTCGTGATTATTCCCCTTCGCTTCGAAGGAGAGAACAAGGGGCTCGAGATCTGCCGTGAGATCAAGGCGATGCCACGGGCGACGAAGGTGCTGATGTACACCTCGTTCACGTCTCCGAGCGACGCGACTCTCGCATTTCTATCCGGTGCCGACAGCTTTCTTACGAAGAATCAATCCCAAGCAAGCCTGCTGGAGACCATCAGGTCGACAGCGGTAGGCAAAAAGGTGTGGATCACTGGACTGGATTCTGATACCACAGCGCGTGACCTCGATGACCGGATCAATTCTTCATTGCTCACCAAACGTGAATCGGAAGTTGTTGGTTTCGTGCTGCAGCGATTCAGCAATGCCGAGATAGCTCGCGAACTCTATATCAGTGTCACTACTGTGAAGTCTCACGTATCCAATGCGTTTCAGAAGTTGGGTCTGCGCAATAGGCGTGAGCTCTTTGCACATGAGGATGACTCGTAGCGGGATTCCTTCACAGATTGTTGGCGGAAGGGTTCTCCCGAAATCGACCAAGGTACGCAGAGCGCATCCCGCGACACTTCGCAGTGCCGCGGGATGCTTGTCTGACGTTCAGGCGACCTTGAAGTACAACCCTAGTGAACTCGACCCGGAGTGGCTCACTTCCAGTGTGCTGCCGAACGTTTCCGCATACTGTCACGGAACTGGCCGGTCGACTTCTCCAGCAGTTCGCCAGTTCCCCAGTCGAGGACGACTCCGAACTTCCGGACGACGTCGTGGACAGTGATGTCTCCGGCGCAGTAACGGCGGGCCACCTCGGCGGGATCTGCAGCCAGCCACGACGCGCGCTCGGATCGGATCTGTGCACGCATCTTCGTCGTCGCGACCTCGTCGACTTCGTATTCATCGAGTTCAGCATCGATCTCGGTGATCACGACACCGTAGTCCTTGGCAGCTCGGTCGACGGAGACGTAGCCATCGATGACGTCTTCGAGCACCTCGGCGGTGGTGCGTTCAAGTGGATCCCCGAAGCCACCGCCACCGGCGCTCGGCCTCTCGAACGTGTCGCCAGGACTGATGGAGACGTTCGAGAACGTTGCGCCCAGGTATTTCGAATCGTCCGAAGAGGGATTGAGCCACACACCGTGCGGGATCGATGGGAGCCCGCCGTTGATGCCCCAAGTGGTGGAGCGACCGCGGTCGCAGCAGTAACTCATCACAGCACCGGCAGCATCGGTGAGGATCCCGCCCTTATTGACGCCGCAGCCTCCGCGAAACCTTCCAGGCCCACCTGAGTCCATGTTGATCGAATGCTGTGTGGTGATGACGGGAGTCAGACGTTCCTGCCCTTCGACCGGTTGCACCGCAAGCCCGGTACCAAACACCGGCGAGGTCGCCGATGAGCCGTCCTTCGTGGACCGTCCTCCCCAGCCGCCTGCCATCCAGTCGTACCACATGAAATACGGCTTCGACTTTGTTCGCCCATCATGGCCTCCCACCAGGAGATATTCGAGGTTGAAGGCACAAGCCATGGCCCGTTCAGGCATGATGTGGGACCACAGTTCGAAGATAGCGTTCATCACCTTCTCGTAGGGGCCCGAACAGAATCCGGTCACCGCGTGCGGCCAACCAGCGTTGACGACAGTGCCCTCCTCGCCGATTTCTGCCGTGACGGCCTCGTAGAACCCGGAATTGAGTGGGACGTCGGGGAAGAAGGTCTTCGTTCCGGCATAGATTGCCGAATAGGTGGTTCCGTATCCGGAATTGAGGAAGATTGAGACCGCCTCGGCGGCTCCGGTCAGGTCGTAGTGGATGCCCTCGCCATCAAGGGTGAGCTTGACGCGAATCGGTATGAGCCCCTCTCCCTTGGCAGGGTCGCCATCGAGGTAGTCGACCGTCTCCCATTCTCCGTGCGGAAGGTCGCCGAGGCTGGCGAGCACAGTCCGGCAGACGTAGTCCTGCGTTTCCTGCATCGCATCGAGAACTGTGTCCTTCGAGTACTTGTCCACAAGACGGAGCACTTCGCGTTCGCACACCGCAGTGGCCTCGGCCTGGGCGTTGAGATCGCCGAGTGCCTGATCAGGAGCCCGTGTGTTCGATACGAGCAGCTGAGCCACATCATGGAGGAATCGGCCCTTGTGCCACACTCGCAGGGGAGTGATTCGCAATCCCTCCCCGAAGTGTTCACTGGCAGAGACGTCGAAGGAGCCGGGCACAGACCCGCCGATGTCGGCCCAATGTCCCTTGTTCTGAGCGAACCCGATGATCTCGTCCTCGGCGAAGATGGGGCGGATGAAGCTGACATCGTTGAAGTGGGTGCCGCCTCGATAGGGGTCATTGATGAGGAAGACGTCGCCCGGGTGGATGTCGTCGCCGAATTCCTCCATCACTGCCTTGCACTGGAAGTGAAGGGTGCCGACGTGGACTGCGATGTCCGCGCTGCCCTGCATCACCGTGTTGCCGTACTTGTCACACAGGGCCGATGAGAAGTCACGCGAATAGATGACGAAGGAGTAGCAGGTGCGAAGAATCTGCTCGCTCATCAGGTCGACGCTGGTAGCGAAGGCGTTCTTGAGTACCTCGAAGGTGACCGGGTCGAGAGTGGTTGCGGTTTTCGCAGAAGCGATCGTGGTCATTGTTTTCTCCTCACTTCACTGACTGCGGTGAATCGGCCGCAGTCGCAGTTAGGGCGGGTTCGCCGGTAGCGGAGTCCACTGTGATGCGAATGTTGAACCATTCGTCGATCACAGCAGAGGAGTCCGGTGGGATGACTGTCGTCGAATCGATCTGATTGAGGATCGCCGGCCCGATGAATGCGGCGCCGGAAGGCAGATTCTCGCGCTGATAGACGGGAGTGGAATGCCACTTGCCCTCGAAGTACACCTCGCGAACCTCGAGAGGCTCACCTGGATCACCCGTGCCGATGGGCGATGGGCGGAAGCTCGGCTTGGGAGTCTTGCCCAACGCCTTGAGGTGGAGCTGGTAGATCTCGACGGGAGTCTCGTCCTGCCGGAACGCATACTGCTTCTCGTGCTCTTCATGGAATAGCTGCACAGCCTCCCGCAGAGCGTTGGGCCCATCACCCATCTTGACCTGCAAGGACCGCCATTGTCCCTGGTAGCGCATGGAGATGCCGCGCTCGAAGACACCGTCGGATTCGGCGACTTTCTCGTGCCGCAGCCGTTCCCGGCCCTCGAGCTCGAGTTCTTTGAAATGCTGTTCCACGGCCTCAGAATCTGCCGAATCGGCGGCTCCGGTGAACATCTGGGAGAGATCGTGCTGAATATCGACCAAGAGACATCCCAGCGCGGAGGTGACACCCGGATTCGGTGGCACGACGACCGTGGGAATGTTCAGCTCTTTCGCCACATCCACCCCGTGCAGTGCCCCGGCGCCCCCGAAGGCAATGAGGGCGAAGTCGCGAGGGTCAAGTCCGCGTCTGATGGAGACGAGCCGGACAGCGTCGGCCATATTGGCGTTGGCCACCTTGATGATCGAATCCGCCGCAGCATCGACTCCTAGATTGAGGGGGCTGGCGACTTTCGCCTCGATCGCATCTTTGGCGCAAGCTTTGTCCAGGGTCATTTCGCCATCGGCCAAGTCGGTGCCCAGCCGTCCCATCCACAGATTTGCGTCGGTGTTCGTCGGTTCGGCACCGCCCCGGCGATAGCAGGCCGGTCCGGGATCCGCTCCGGCAGATTGCGGCCCGTTGCGCAACGATCCTGCGATGTCGATGTGCGCCAGGGACCCACCGCCGGCCCCGATCGTGAGGACCTCGATGCTGGGGAAGACGATCGGGTGGCCGTACTCGACCTCCCAGTCGTTGGTCACTCGCAGCTCGCCATCGGCGACGAGTGAGATGTCGGTCGAGGTTCCGCCCATGTCGAGGCCGACGGCATTGGCGTAGCCGCACTGTTCGGCCACGTGCTGAGCGGCGATGGCTCCGGCGGCGATGCCAGAGGCAGCCAAGCGCACAGGGAAACGTTTGACCATCTCGGAGGTCATCGATCCGCCACCTGAGTGGAGGAGGAGCAGCTCTCCGGAATAGCCGTCCTCGGTGAGGTTGCGGTCGAGCTCTTCGACGTATCCGGAGACCAGGGGACCGAGCACTGCATTGGCGACGGTGGTGTTGAATCGGTTGTGCTCGAAGATCTCCGGCAGTATCTCCGCCGAGGTGGAGATACTCGCGCCTGGAAGCTCCTCGATGAGAATCTCCCTCATGCGGACCTCGTGCGCGGCGTTGGCGTAGGAGTTGATGAAGCAGATTGCCACGGTGTCGACCCCGCGCTTCTTCAGCAGGCGCCCGACCCGACGAGCCTCGTCCTCGTCGAGAGTGGTGACGACATTGCCCGAATAGTCGATGCGCTCGGTGACTTCGAAGCGGTCCCGACGCCGGATGTAGGGGCCGGACACATCGGAATAGGCATCCCACAGGTCATCTTTCGTGCCGTCGCGGATTTCAATGACATCGCGAAAGCCTGTGGTCGTCACCATCGCAGCTTTGGGGAATTTACGAGTGATGAGAGCGTTCGTGGCAACGGTGGTGCCATGAGAGAAGAGC
This sequence comes from Brevibacterium sp. RIT 803, assembly GCF_016892625.1. Taxonomy (GTDB): domain Bacteria; phylum Actinomycetota; class Actinomycetes; order Actinomycetales; family Brevibacteriaceae; genus Brevibacterium. The sequence continues at coordinate 520,194 of NZ_JAFEMW010000003.1, read as the reverse complement.
TCGACGTCGCCGAGGTTGATGTTGGCTCTTCTGACTCCGTTGAGAACAGCTTGCATGGGGTTGTCTGGGGTGGACGGGACTTTCGTCACCCGCATGGACTGGGTGGATTCGTCGAATATGCAGATATCGGTGAAGGTGCCGCCAACGTCGACGGCGACTCGCAGATCGGCCACGGGATCTCCTTTGATTGTGATCTGAATAACATCATGGGCTGGGCGCAGACACCGGGTCAATGGAGGAATCGAAGGATAAATCCGCTGTTATTGTAGAAAACACAAAAGCGTTGCAACGGGGCTGGTGAGCTGACCGTAGGCGCCGAGAGGTCAGGAGAAGTGATGGAGAGATCACGGGAGTGGGTCTTCGGTGAGTTGTTGGCGTCACTTGGCACCGCGGACCCTCTGGAGTCGGTGCTCCGGCGAGCGGCGAGAATCTGCAGGGGTTCGGGCCTGGTCGTCAATGAACTCGGCGAAGTCATCCGGTCGGTTGGGTCGGCTCCCGCCCACCTCATCTCGGATTGGGTTCTCTCCGCGGATCTGGCCTATACCGCGCAGACTCAGATCGGCCGGTGGATTGTGCGTGCGCGTGCGGTACGGATCAGGCAGCGCGACCAAGTCATCGTCATTGCCATTCACGAGGAGGTCGAGGCTGGTGGGGCTGTCCGTGAGTCGGGCCGCGCCGGCAGTGGCGCTGCAGCCGACGTGGGACTCGTCTTCGACACGATGACGAAGATCCTGCAGGCATTCGAAGGCTTCGAATCATTCTCGATCAGCACGCGCCGAGAGGAATCAGCACGACTGATGCGCGACCTTGAGGCGGGGGTGTCACCCGGTAATGAACCCGCACGGTGGAGGTCCTTGGAGAAGTTCGGATTCGTCCCCTATCAGCCCGTGCGCATCGTGCGGGCAAGGGCGGACTCAGGAACGTCGAGCACTGATCAGCAATCTCCGACCTTAACGCAAGGGATCGTCGCCAGTGACACCGGATACACCGCCTCTGCGGTCGAACACACCGCACTATGTGCCGAGGATTTCGCTGTCGAGGACTACTTCGCCGCGGGAATCATCGGAACTGGGGTCTCCGAACCGTTCACTGCACTCAGCCAAGTCCCAGAGATGTTGAGATCGGCAGATGTGGCGCTTGGGGCCGCCGGTCCTGGGGAGTTCGTCTATGTCGACTCCATGCGCCCGGTGGCCTGGGCGGCGGCGCGGATGAGTTCGCGTTTCGATCAGCTCATCGTCCAGCGCTACCTCGACAGGATCTCCCGGAATCCTGATTCCTGGTTGACCCTGACCACATACATCGACTGCGGTGCGAACGTCGCCGAGGCGGCTCGTCGGCTGCAGGTCCACGAGAACACCGTCCGGTATCGGTTAACTCAGATCGAAAGCATTCTCGGATCTCGACTCGGGGACCCGAGAGTCATGGCCGATGTCGTCATCGCGCTGGAGTGTCGGCGGCTGGGTGCGGGGGATTGAGCGGTCATCGGTGCGGGCATTGGGCCAGGACCCTCTTCAGTGTGCGATCGGATAGGTTCGGCAACTACTCCTTCTGCGATGAGCCCGACGGAATGCACCTCGTTGATTACTAGTGAACTTTGCCATCCACCAGACAATTAGTCAGTTGTGGCGCCCAACCTTGGATGACCTCATCATCGATATCGTTCCCACGACAACGCCGGCTCTCGATGCCGCGGTTCACGATTTCCGCGATCTGGAAGACGGAGGTGGACGGTCTTATCGAGAATAACTGGATCCGTCAGATCCTCAAGAACTTCGTGCAGGCCCACGGGCTGTGAACGTCGAGGTGAAGCGTCTACTGGCGTAGTCTGAGACTATGCCCCGTCACCTGCTTACCAGCACCCCTCCGGAGCCGACCCCAGGCTCGATCCAGTCCCCAGCCGGCACAGCCCCAAGTGCAGGCAAAACCCACACCCGACCAACCGCCCGCCGCTCACTTATCGCACTCTTCGCCGTCCTCCTCGTTGCATGGGTGGCCATCGCAGGAGTCGGCGGGCCCTACTTCGGCAAGATCTCCGAGGTGGCCACGAACGATCGCTCTTCGTTCCTGCCCGAATCGGCTGAGTCGACGAAGGCCCAGGCTCTCATCGATGAGTTCAGCGACCTGGACTATGTTCCGGCCATCGTCGTGCTCGAGAACAAGGACGGCGTCAGCGACAGCGACCGTCGCGATCTCGAGGACCTGACCGCGACGCTCGAGGACAAGGAGCTGCTCGCAGCCGATGCCTCACCGATCATCCCCTCCGAGGACGGTGATGCCCTTGAGCTCATCCTTCCGGTCTCCACGGACACCACGGCCGACGACGTCGAGCAGATCCGCTCGACCATCGCTGGGACCTTCCCGATCGCAGCTGCAGCAGCTGGCGTCAACGGTGAGACCAACGAGGCCACCACCTCGGCGGATGTCTACGTCACCGGACCCGGAGGTTTCTCCGCCGATCTCTCTGAGGCGTTCGCCGGCATCGACGGCATCCTTCTGCTCGTCGCGCTGATCGCGGTCTTCGTCATCCTCATCATCGTTTACCGCTCACCGCTGCTTCCGGTCATCGTGCTCTTCACCTCGGTGGCAGCACTCTCGGCCTCGATCTTCGTCATCTGGCACCTCGCCGATGCCGGGATCCTCCTCATCAACGGTCAGGTTCAGGGCATTCTCTTCATCCTCGTCGTCGGCGCGACCACGGACTACTCCCTCCTCGTCGTCGCCCGGTTCCGCGATGCGCTGCTGACCGAACGCGACCGCGTGAGAGCCGGACTCAAGGCGATCAAAGGCGTCCTCGAGCCGATCGCGGCATCGGGTGGCACAGTCATCGCCGGACTCCTCGTCCTCCTGCTCACCGACCTGGCCTCGACCCGAGCTCTGGGCCCCGTGGCGGCGATCGGCATCCTCGTGGCGATGTGTGCGGCACTCACATTCCTGCCTGCCGCCCTCATCGTCATCGGCCGCGCCGTCTTCTGGCCGTTCCTCCCGAAGGTCCGCACGGAGAGGACCGCTGCACCGAAGAAGGGCGTGTGGAACCGCATCGCCGAGGTGGTCGCCCGGCGTCCGCGCGCAATCTGGATCGGTCTCGTCATCCTCCTCGCACTGCCGCTGCTGGCCTTCCCGCAGTTCAAGGCCTCCGGTGTGGCGCAGAGTGACTTCGTTCTGGGCGAGTCCGAAGCTCGCGACGGCCAGGACGTCCTGGCCGAGCATTTCCCCGGTGGCTCAGGTTCGCCGACACAGATCGTCGTGGCGGAGGACCAGCTCAAGGATGCGGCGAAAGCCGTCAGCAGCCTCGGCGGGGTTGAGTCGATGACTGTCGTCGCCAACGACTCCCCGAGTGGGACCGTTGCCATCGACGACGAGGGCACTCTCCAGGCACCGCGCCGCGAGGGCGGACCCGAGGGTGCGGGTGCGCCGCCGGCATCCCCACCGGCACCCACTGAGGTCGACGGTCAGGTTCTTCTCGAGGTCACCCTGTCTGATGCTGCCGATTCCCTCGCGGCCGAGGACACCGTCACCTCGATCCGTGACGCCGTCCATGATGTCGACGCCCAGGCGCTTGTCGGCGGGGAGACGGCGGTCGACCTCGACACGAACACCACTGCCGAGGCGGACCGGGCCCTGGCGATCCCGCTGATCCTTCTCGTCATCACCGTCATCCTCATCCTGCTGCTGAGGTCGCTGCTGGCCCCTCTGCTGCTCGTGGCGCTGACCGTACTGTCCTTCGGCACGGCGCTCGGGGTCTCCGCTCTGGTGTTCAACCACATCATCGGCTTCTCCGGGGCTGACCCATCGGTGCCCTTGTACGCGTTCGTGTTCCTTGTGGCGCTGGGCATCGACTACAACATCTTCCTCATGTCCCGCGTGCGCGAGGAATCCTTGCGTGTGGGCACTCGCGAGGGCGTGCTGTCCGGGCTCGTGGCCACCGGCGGGGTCATCACCTCGGCGGGGATCGTCCTTGCCGCGACGTTCGCCGCACTCGTGGTCATCCCGGTGATGTTCCTGTTCCAGCTGGCTTTCATCGTCACCTTCGGCGTCCTCCTCGACGCCATCCTCGTGCGCTCTCTCGTCGTCCCGGCCCTTGTCCACGATATCGGTCGAAACGTATGGTGGCCGTGGCGCAAGCGGATTCCCGTCGACTGAGCGCAGGGATGGGCAAAGCCGTCGTGAAAGCGCACAATGGAAGTGATTCCGATCGAGGAGGCTGGAGCATGTCTGAAACTGTGCAGGATGCCACCGGTGCCAGGGTGAGCGTTGAGCTCGACGAAGAAGCCTCGGCGTTTGTGGTCACGGTCGATACCGGAGCAGTGGCTGGAAGAGCCCACTATCTCACCGGTCCCGGGCCAGGTGCCGAAGCCGGTTCTGGACCCGAGTGGATCATGTATCACACGGAAGTCGGCGAAGAGTTCGCAGGACGGGGCCTGGCGAAGATCCTCGTCTCCCACGCGCTCAAGGACAGCAGCGACAGAGGAATCAGGGTAGTGCCGGTCTGCCCGCTGTTCGCCAAGCGACTGAAAGAGCACGGCAACGACTTCCTCGCCATCGGCGGCCGATTCCGCTGGGCCACCGAGGCCGACGTGGAGTTCGTGAAGCACCACGTCTGAAGCGCCGTCGACAGGCCGTGTCGGTCCAGAGGTGCGGGTCTGTCAGTGCATCCCACACCGAGGCGGTCTCACTCGGTTGCGTCGAACGGTCGCGTTCCGTCGCCTAAGTCGGGTTCCGGCAGCTTCCTGCCCGGGTCGATGAGGCCGACACTGTGCCCATCGAGTACGAGACGGCGCATGCCTTCGAGCGTCATGCGCCGGCCGACATCGGTGAAGTCGTCGACGCGACTGGTATCGAAGACGACGGTCGCGGTCGACGGTTGGTGAGAATCGAGGCTGTCGAGGAGTCCCTCGGCGCCGACGAAATTGACGACGCCCTGCAGCTTGACGATCGTCAGGTCGCCGTCATCGTGAACCCCTCGCAGTGCGCGAGAGCCGAACGCCTCCGCTTCCATGAGATGCAGCCCCATATCCGCTGATAAGCGGCGGAACACCTTCACACCCCGGACGCTGTTGCCGTGATCGTCGAGACGAGGTGAGAAGGACCCGATCCCGACCTGCCCCGGCAGCGCGCCGAGGAGACCGCCGGCGACGCCGCTCTTGGCCGGAATGCCGACATCGTTGAACCACGACCCTGCCGCGTCGTACATGCCGGCCGCAGCCATGACGGACAACGTGCGCCGAGACGCATGGCGATCGATGACTCGCTGCCCGGACACGGGGTGGACTCCTCCGGCGGCGAGTGTTGCCGCCATCATCGCGATATCGCGCACAGTCACAGTGATCGAACACTGGGCCGTGTACCCTGCCACAACGTCATGCGGGTCATCGTCGATGATCCCGTAGCTGCGCAGCATATGAGCGATCGACAGGTTCCGGTCAGCCGTGGCCAATTCGGATTCGCGAATGGACTCGTCGATCGACAGCCGGCGTCCCGCCAGCTGCGAGAAGAAGCCGAGGGCGCGCTCCACCCTCTCCTCGATGGATGCTCCGGGTCCCACGAGGAGGCTGTGAGCCGTGATCGCACCGGCATTGATCATCGGATTGCGGGGGCGGTGGGACCCCGTCTCAAGGGACAGTTCGTTGAATGCCTCTCCGGAAGGATCGACCCCGACGTGATCGGCGACGATGTCCTCTCCGCGATCGGCCAGGGCCGCCGCGTAGGCGAAGGGCTTCGACATGGATTGGATGGAGAACTCGACATCGCAGTCGCCGGCGGTATAGGAGCGGCCGTCGACTGTTGTGATCGCGACTGCGAACAGCTCAGCATCGGCGGTCTTGAGGCCAGGAATGTAGTCCGCGACGGCACCGCCGTCCTCAGAGCGAAGACTCTCGAGAATCTCGGTCAGATAGTCAGGGATCGGTGTTCGCATGGGCGTGCCCTTCTCGAAGAGTGCGATCGTCAAGCGGTCAGCGCCGACAACCCTGGACATGTCCATCCAACTATGAAATTGTTGTCAATGCAACAAGTTGCGCGTGTGCACCAGGCCGAATCACGAGTTCGACCCCGATCCATGAGGAGTTGCCGACATGACCGACGTTCGTTTCACGACTCAGCCCGAACCGGTCCGCGATCCAGCCGTTGACCGCGACAAGGCCGGGAAATAGGAAGCGACCCATGGAACTGGCCGGCTGTGGGCCCATCACCGTGTGGCGACGGATGCTTGAGAAGCACGCAGACCTCGTCGACACTCTGGAAGCCAAGCTCCGCGCCGATCACGGCCTCACGGCCACCGAGTTCGACGTCCTCATCAATATCCCGTCGACGACCACCATCCGCCACCGCGAGCTTCTGCACCAGATTGTGCTCAGCCGCAGTGCGCTCTCACGACTGCTGGGTCGCTTGGAGACACGTGGACTCGTCACCCAGACCTCCGATTCGACCGACCAACGCGGAGTCTGCGTGGAACTGACACCCGATGGACTGCGATTGAAACGCGAATCTGCACGCACCAACGCAGACATCGTCCGCACCGCCTTCGCCGGATTGACGGAAGAGAATCTCAGCGTCCTCCTCGATCTGGTCGATCAGATCCAACCGAGTCCAGCAGAACCGAACGAACCACGATGACCGCCGAGGTGGGTCGGCAGTGAGAAGGAGACACGAATGAGCAACGTCGAAGCCCAACCGGACCAAGTGGTCTGCCGGGCCGGTGGCCTGCCCGGACCGCAATGCGATGAGCGGGGCCGCTCGCCGGTCGAGATCATCCCATCTCGAGACGTGCCCCTCGGCGGGCCCCGGGCGATGACCGTGCGCCGGACCCTGCCACAGAGGCAGCGTTCGCTCATCGGCCCGTGGTGCTTCGTCGACCACTACGGTCCCAATGATGTTTCAGGCTCAGCGGGTATGGACGTCGCGCCGCACCCGCATACCGGTCTGCAGACCGTGAGTTGGCTCTTCGAAGGAGCGGTCCAGCACATCGATTCCGGCGGACATGCCGGCCTGGTGTTACCGGGCGAGGTCAATCTCATGACCGCCGGCCGCGGCATCTGCCACTCCGAGGTGTCGACGGAAGACACGTCGAATCTCCACGGGGTCCAACTGTGGTTGGCCCTGCCTGATCACACTCGCCACCAGGAAGCACGCGAGTTCGAGCACTTCGCACCCGAGGTCACGAGCTTCGACGGAGGCGAGTTCCTCGTCTTCCTCGGCCAGCTGTGGGGTTCGGCCTCACCCGTGAGCACCCATTCGCCCCTCCTCGGTGCGGAGATCCGCCTGGATCCCGGCGCGAGCATCGACCTCCCCGTCGATGAGACCTTCGAACACGGCGTCCTCGTCGACGCCGGCGACATCACCCTCGAGAACGTTCCGCTGCCGGTCAACTCCATCGGATACACCGGCGTGGGCCTGAAGGAGATGCGCATCAGCAACCGCGCAGACACCACGGCACGGATCGTCCTCCTCGGCGGTGAGCCCTTTCCCGAGCAGATCGTCATGTGGTGGAACTTCGTGGGCCGCACCCACGAGGAGATCAGCCGGTTCCGGCAGGAATGGCAGGACGAGGGTGATCGGTTCGGCGAGGTCGAGGGCTACGTCGGCCAGGGCGGGCCAGGATCCAACGCCGAGGGCCTCGGACGCCTCCCCGCGCCGAGGCTGCCCGACGTGACCATCAAAGCACGCAGAAATCCGCCGCCGCAGGTTCAGGGCGGGCCCAAGAGCAGCTGAGCCGACCTCAGCGATGATGAGACCAGCATATTGATGAGAGCAGAGGAGAAAGCAATGAGCGAAGCACTCAAGGATTCCACGGGCGCAGACGTGCATGTGGAACTCGATGAACAAGGACAGTCCTACGTCATCACAGTCGACGGCGGTGAGGTCGCCGGTCACGCCTACTTCCTTCCCGGGCCGGAGGCCGAGACTGAACGGATCTTCTACCACACGGTCGTCGATGGGGCCTTCGGCGGTCGGGGACTGTCGAAGGTTCTCGTCGCACAGGCCCTGGCCGACTCTCGGGAGAAGAGCATCACCGTGGTGCCGGTCTGCCCGCTGTTCGTCAAGAAGCTCAACGACACTGGGGACGACTACCAGGCCGAGGGCGGTCGATTCCGCAAGGCAACCGGTGCGGATATCGACATCGTCAAGAGGCATGCTGAATGAACGCCAATCGCCCGTATGTGGACAAGACCCATCCAGAGGTCTACAAGGCCCTGGCGCAGACCGCCACCGCATCCCGCAAAGCCGCTCGGGCGGCCGGGCTCGATGACGGTCTCATCGAAATCATCAACATGCGGGTCTCTCAGATCAACGGCTGCCGGACCTGCTTGAGCATCCACGCCCCGGCCGCACGGAAGGCCGGCATCGATCAGCTCAAGCTCGATGTGCTGCCCAGTTGGCGAGAGGCCGAGATCTTCGACGACACCGAGAAATCCGCACTCCTCATCGCCGAGACGCTGACTATCCTCGACAAGAGCGCTGATCGTGACGAGATCGCCGCCGAGGCGGGACAGCATCTGAGCACCGAGCAGATCTCCGCCGTCGAGTGGACAGTGACGCTGATCAACGCGTTCAACCGAATCTCGATCGCGAGCAATCACCCGGTCGTCGGCGCGAAAGCAGTGTGATCACATGAGCCACAGAATGATCCCGGAGGTCGACTTCCGCTCGGACACGGTGACCCGGCCCAGCGAGAAAATGCGCAAGGCCATGGCCGACGCCGAGGTGGGCGACGCCGTCTATGACGAAGACCCGACGACCAACCGGTTGGAGGCGATGACCGCCGAAATCCTCGGCAAGGAAGCGGGACTGTTCTTCCCGTCGGCAACTCAGGCCAACCTCGCCGGCATCATGGCCCACTGCGGACGCGGCGATGAGTACATCGTCGGTCAGACCGCGCACGCCTACCGCGACGAAGGCGGGGGAGCAGCAGTTCTGGGATCGATCCAGCCCCAACCCCTGCCCAACGAACCCGAGGGCATCATCGATCTCGACGCGATCACCTCGGCGATCAAACCCGATGATTTTCACAATCCGGTCACCCGACTGCTGACCTTGGAGAACACCTTCAACGGTCGTCCCCTGCCCGAGGGCTACGTCGCGGAGGCGACCGAGCTGGCGCGCAGCCACGGCTTGTCGACCCACCTCGACGGGGCGCGAATGATGAACGCGGCCGTGGCCACGGACAGCAGGCCGTCATCCGTCGCGAGTGACTTCGACTCGGCCACTCTGTGTCTGTCGAAGGGCCTCGGCGCACCCGTCGGTGCTGTCTTCGCCGGACCCAGAGATCTTGTCCATCGAGCCAAGCGCATCCGCAAGCTGCTCGGCGGTGGAATGCGCCAGACCGGGGTGCTCGCTGCAGCCGGGATCTATGCGCTTGAGAACAACGTGAACCGTCTGCGTGAGGATCACGATCGGGCAGATCGTCTCTCCGAGATGTTCACGGAGTTTCCCGAACTCGGCGCCGGTCAGGCGCGGACCAACATGGTCTTCCTCTCCCCAGACGGCGTCGACATGCCCGCCTTCGCAGCCTTCCTCGCCGAACGCGGCATCATCACCGGTGCCGGACACGGAAAGCCGCGGTGGGTCACGCACCTGGACATCGACGATGAAGCGATCGAGCGAGTTCGCAGGGCGTGCAAGGAGTACTTCGGGCGGTAGTCTCTTCGTCCGCTCAGCCGTTCCGCGGACCGGCAAAGGTGCGGCGGCTGATGACGATGGTGACCGTGAGCCCGAGTGCCACGAGGCCGGTCATCGCGAACAGCGGCGTCCACTGGTCGTTGTCGCCGAGAGTGCCTCCGACCGATGTGCCCAGTGCACTGCCGGCGAACAGGCATCCTGCGAAGAGCGCGACGACGGTTCCGCGCGCCCGCGGCAGGACAGACGTGGCCCAGGTCTGCAACGAGGAATGCTGGAAGGACCAGGTTGCTCCGAGCAGGAGTGCGGCGATGATGACTGTCAGCGTGGACAGGTGAATGGTGAGGACGGCGAATCCGATCACGGTCGCCGCGCCGCCGATGACCATGAGCCGGGGCATGCTCAGCCTGCGACTGAGCACTTTGACCATGCGGCTGGTGAGGATGACGCCGACTCCATAGGCCGCAGTGGCCAGACCTGCGACTGCCGCGCCGACTCCCTGAGATTGCAGTGCCGGTGCGAGCAGGGTCAGAACGCCGAGGACCACAGCGCCTTCCACGAACGCCAGACTGATGACGATGAGGACCCAGCGGTTGGTCACCGCCGCCTGGAGGGTTGAGATGACTCCGCCCTGCTCCTCGCGGGCTGGTTCACGCAGTCGCCGCAGACCGACGACACAGCCCACGGCCAGAACCGCGGGAATGGCGAAGACGATTCGCCAATCGGCGAAGTGCGCGAGGGCCCCGGCCAGCGCTGTGGCACTGGCAGTTCCGAGGGCGATCGCGGCCATGAGATCGGTCAGCGCCGGCTGCCGATGAGCCTCGGCGACGGTGTCCCCGACATAGGTCATGGACGTGGGAACGATTGCTCCGTAGAAGGCACCCGAAAAGGCGCGAGCGATGACGAGGATCGTCAGGGTCGGCGCGAAGGTCGCGACCACTCCTGCCGTCGCCGCGGCAAGCAGAGTCGCCTTCATCAGAGGGATGCGCCCGATGCGATCGGAGAGCACTCCCCAGACGGGTTGGCTGATGCCATATGCCAGGAAATAGGAGCTGGCGATCGTCAGTGCCTGAGTCAGAGTCGCTCCCAGATCGGCCGCGACGAGAACGATCAGGGGACTGATCGCGAAACGGTCGAAGCTGCTGACGAACGCGGCTATGGAGACGGGCACCGGAGGCCGCGTCGGGCCTGGTGGGACAGCGACAGTACTCACGCTGGACTACTGTACTCCGAGCGTGGCAGAGCTCTGACGGCGATCTGAGTGATCGTGGGCGTGAGTTCCCAGCCCAGTGGTTTCCCGGGTGGTGAGACCAGACCGTAGGAATCTCGAGGATCGGCCATACTCACCTGAGCAGACGACGCCCGGGTAAACGACGCCGGCGCCGTCGTCGACGAACACCTGTGAAGGAGCCGCACCCCACTCATGTCCGCCGAAACGACACCGCAGACCACGGGCGCCACCACCTCGGCGCCGGCATCATTGACCGGACGGCTGCGGCTGATCGGACCGGGCATCGTCCTGGCCCTGGCCAGCGTCGGCGCCTCGGACATGATCACGACGATGAACTCCGGGGCCGAGTACGGGCTCGCCCTCATCTGGGTCTTCACCGTCGGCATCCTCCTCAAATTCGTCCTCTCTGAGGCGGTGTCCCGTCTGCAGATGAGCGGTGACCGGTCGCTGCTGTCCCACCTGACCTCATTCGGCGGGCGTCTCTTCCCAGCCCTGTTCCTCATCGCCGAGCTGCTCGTCGGTCTCTTCTTCGGTGCGGGCGTCATCGCCGTGACGACGAACATCCTGCAGGCGCTCTTTCCGGTGCTGCCGTTCTGGCCGACGGCGGTCGTCGTCCTGCTCTCTGCTGCGGTCCTCGTCGGCATCGGACGCTACGGTCTGGTGGAGAAAGCGATGATCGGCTTCGGCATCATCATGTTCTTCGGCATTCTTGCCCTCGCGATCTCTGTGTTCCAGGGCCAGGGTGCCCAGGAGGTCGCTGCAGAGACCATTGCCCCGACCTTCCCGAACGGGTCGATCATCACCGTCATGTCGCTCATCGGCGGCGTGGGCGGTGCGACGGGAATCCTCGCCTACTCGTACTGGATCCGTGAGAAGTCCTGGCGTGACGCCCAGTGGAAGCCGGTCGTGCGCATCGATCTGTTCATCAGCTACGGACTGGTGTTCGTCTTTGCCGTAGCCATGAGCGCCGTGGGTGCCTTCATCCTCTACGGGCAGGGTTTCACGATCGCCGACAACGGCTCGCTCTTCGCCATCGCCGACAGCCTGGTCACCCGCATCGGTGAACCGGGTCGCATCATCTTCCTCATCAGCTTCCTCGCAGTGGTCTACACGAGCGTGCTCGGCGGGTTCTCCGGGATCGCCTATGTCACCGCCGACTGCATCCGGGTGCTGCGCAGGTACCCGCATCAGGACAAGCCTGAGTTCGAGATGTCGGCGAAGTCCGTCGAGTTCCGCGGCGCGCTCGTCTATCTCAGCATTGCGGCTCTGGTGATCATGAGTCTGGGCAAACCGGTCACCTTGGTCCTCATCTACGCCGCGATCAGTGCCTTCATCCTGCCGGTGCTCGCGATCGCACTCCTCGTCATCCTCAACCGCGCATCGGTACCGGAGACGTTGCGGAATCGCGGACTGTCGAATGTGCTGTTGAGCGTGTGCTTCCTGTTGTTCGGCTTCCTCGCTGTGCTGCAGGTCAGGGAGTCGGTGATGGGGCTGCTGGGGTAGTCGCCTCAGGGGCCAAGCAGGGCCAAGGGGACGACCGCGATTCCGTCGGGTCGACGGTAGGCGGTAGTTCCGGTCGTGATGACTACAAGGTCGGCGACCTGGTCGGGAACCTGGTCCCGCAGCCAGTGCAGGTGTCGAACATCCGAATCGGAGACGTCGGCGGCAAGTTTGACCTCGATGCCGAGTATCGCGCCGTCGGCGCCTTCGACAATAAGGTCGACTTCCCTGTCGCCTCGATGCAACCGGAGATGGCTGACTGAAGCTTCTGCCGCTTGAGCCATGACGCGAATACCCAGCGTCACGAGTGATTCAAACAAGGGCCCCGCAAGGTGTGCTCCTCTGGGAGACAACAGCGATTCTGCAGTCTGGTTGAGTAGGCTGGCAGCGAGAGCGGGGTCGGCCAAATGATGTTTTGGGGCCTGTTGCAAGCGTCGATTTGGATTGTTGGTCGGTACCCAGCCGGGGACCGGGTCGAGAAGCCACAGTTGGCTGAGGTGGTCCCGGTAGGCGATAGTCGTGGTTTTCGCTGGTTGCGTTCCGTCACCGCCCGTTGTTGTGTCGAGCAGGCGTGAGTATGCCGTTGTCGTTGATGAAGCTGCAGCATAAGCAGCCAGCCACCGCCTGAGCGTTTCTGGACGTCTGACAGTGAATCCTAGGTCGGGCAGGTCTCTGTCGACGATTCTCTGAAGGTAGGCATCTATCATGCGGCGTTGGACTCTTGGTGCCGCACTCATGATGCCTGGGAAGCCACTGGAGACGATGGCGCCTGCGTAGTCGGCTAGCAGAAATGTCGATGTCCCTTCGAGTGGTGTTGCCTGTCCCGATAGGAGCTGAGCCAGCGAGACTGTTGGTTTGACGTGCCCGCGCTCGTGCACGCCCATTGGTCGCATTCGGAGGGACAGAATGCGACCAGCTCCACTGTGGGTGCCACTAGTATTTGCCGGCGATGCGGAGCCAGTGAGAAGAAACCGTCCGCTCGGTGCGCCTGCGTCAACCATGCGCCGTACTGAGTCCCATACCTGTGGCAGTTGTTGCCACTCATCGAAGAGTACAGTGCCCTGTGGGATTGTCTTCAGCGAAAAGTCAGAACGTAGGACATCGCGTTGTCCCGGGTTGTCCAGGTACCAAGCGATATCTGATCGTCGCACTGCTGTATCGGTCTTACCAATGCCCTTCGGCCCGTCAATTGCTATGGCTGCAGTTTCGTCAAGCAGTTCATTGAGCTCGAGATCGATGGTGCGGGGAAGGTATTCCACGGAACGTGTCCTCTGTGGTAGTTACCTGCGAACTTGTCAGTGATTCGCTGGTCCTGGCCCACTACGCTACCATTTCACAGGGTTATACGCTACCTTTTCGAGATCCCATACGCTACTGTTTCGTATGTCTATACGCTACCTTTTCGCAAGCCCGCTCACTCCCGCCCCGAGCTGATCCATTTCGGATTGTCGACGATGTTCCGGGTGCCCTCCACCAGCGTGCGGATGGAGTCGAGCCGCGTCATGTCCTCGTCATCGAGAATCAGCCCAACCGCCCCGAGGTTTTCAAGAGCCCGCTCGGGTTTGCGCGAGCCAGGGATCGGCACCGCACTGACACCCATCTGGTCCGCGCGGTGGAGGAGCCAAGCCAACGCCACCTGAGCGTTAGTGGCGTCGTGGCGGCGAGCCACCTCGGCGACGATGTCGACGATCTTCTGGTTGGCGTCGAACGCCTCGCCCATGCGGGAGGTGCCGCCGCGGAAGTCACCGGCGACCTGTTCCTTGGTCAGGGTGCCGGTGAGGAAGCCGCGGCCCAGGGGACTGTAGGGCACGAATCCGACCCCGAGCTCGGCGCAGGCGGGCACGACACGATCCTCGACGTCGCGTGACCACAGGCTCCACTCGGACTGGAGTGCGGCGATCGGGTGGACTGCGTGGGCCCGCTGCAGCTCCTCGGAGGTGACCTCCGAGAGGCCGATGTGGCGGATCTTGCCGGCCTCGACCAGTTGGGCCATGGCGCCGACGGTCTCCTCGATCGGCACATCGGGATCCGGGCGATGGTGGTAGTAGAGATCGATCGTGTCCACGCCGAGGCGGGCCAACGAAGCATCGCAGGCTGAACGGGCGTATTCCGGACGACCATCGGTGCGTTTGGCCGAGGCACCCGTCTCATCCCTGGGAGCGGTGATACCGAACTTCGTGGCCAACTGCACCTCGTCGCGGCGCTTGGCCAGGAACGGTGCGAGCATCTCCTCGTTCGTTCCTGCCGGCCCGGTGGCACCTTCGCGGGGTTTTCCGTAGACATCGGAGGTGTCGAGGAAGGTGGTACCGGCGTCGACGGCCGCGCCCAGGGTATCCCGTGCCGCTTCATCGGTGGTGCCGCCGTAGACGTGAGACAAAGCCATGCAGCCGAAGCCGATGGGGGAGACGGTGAGGTCGCCGAGATGAGTGGTGGTCATGATGGATCTCCTTGTGAGGCGGTGTTGCATGATTGTGCGGCCGCTGGTGTGGAGTCATCGCCGGAGGTGCCCGGATTGCGATCGGGGTACCTCGAGCGGGCCAGCGCGTTCATATTAACGGGCGGTGTGTGCTGGGTCATGGAAACAAACCTACGACTGTGAGTGCACTCTAAGTCAAGGGGTTTGGGAGAAACTCATCGTTAGCCTCAGGTGGCGGTGCCTGAGTACTGTTGGCTTTTCCTTGATTCTTCTCGCTCGCAGCAGACATACTGGACCCTATGTCCGCGTCACAGCAGTCCCTCCGTGCCGTTGTCTTTCTTGGGTTGAGTGTCGATGGCCGCATTGCGCGGCCGGACGGGGACTTGGAGTGGCTGACCAGCCGCGGCGAGGCCGCCGGAGATGCGGGCTTCACGCCGTTCGTTGAGTCGGTTGACGCGGTGATGATGGGCCGGAAGACCTACGAGGCGATCGCTGCTTTCCAGGAGTGGCCCTACCTCGGTCGCCCGATCCACGTCATCAGTACGACCCTCGACGCAGATGCAGACCCTCGCATCATCGTGCACCGCTCACCCGAAGCGGCCATCGACGCAGCGGAGCGAAGTGGCTGTAAGCGCGTCTACGTCGACGGTGGGGCGACCGTCCGGTGGTTCCTTGCCGCCAAGCTTGTCGAGGAGCTCACGCTGTCCCAAGTGCCTGTGCTCATCGGCGATGGGCCATCACTGTTCGGGTCACTTGGCGGAGATGTGGATCTCGAGCACGTGCGCACCACAGTCCTCGATGGCGGGATGGTCCAGACGACCTACCGCGTTTTGGGCGGACCAACGCCTCACACGACCACGTAGGACGGTCTGATCGGGGCCTTTCTCCTCCGACCGAGTGAGACTAGAGTGGTGACGCGCCGAGCTAAGAGCGGGGGTTCTTCCACCGCCCGTGCCGTCGTTCGAATGCAAACCTCTCCGCTCTCAGATGCCTGACTCGGTTCACGACGTCTGGGGCGTAGCTATAGGCCGCATCCGTATCGACAATCCCCTCGAGCACGACAATGTACTTATCAAGTGGCAGCTCGATGAGCCGACACAGCGCATCGCGAGCAGCTGACGTGTGCTCTGTCTTCTCCAGGTCGAGGATCATTCGATCGTGCGCTGAGAGTTCATTCACGGTGCCGGGGACCATACGGGCCAGTGTCGCATATTGACCGTAAGGCCGACGCAGGCGAGCGTTCCAGGCTCGAGGATCGCCGAGGTGGTGAACCTCAGAATTCGGCACTGCGTCTGCCGGAATCGTCTGCCGAGAGCAGGTAGCTGAGCACGTCGGTGACCGTGACCACCGCATGGCTGCCATCAGATCGCTCGACCAGTGCCAACTGTGTTCCTGCATCCTTCATTGCACCGAAGGCGCGACCGACGGTCATCGTTGCGGGCAGGACCTCGACCGAGCGAGCCACCTCGGTGACGGTGTCTCCGCCATCGAGACCGAGCACATCGCGGACATGGACCACGTGAGTCGGTGGCTGCCCAGACGCTGTGTGCACGAGGATGCGTCGGTGGCGATCGCGCTGTGCGGCCTCTCGCACTGTGTCCGCTGTCGCCTGCGGGCCGACGGCAGTCAGTTTCCCGTGCTTCGCCACCAGTTCGCCGAGGCTGAGCTGAGTCAGCTCGAGAGCACCGAGCAGTGCCTCCGAGGACTCCCGTTCGATGGTTCCCGCCTGCGCCGAATGGCGCAGCAGCTCGCGCAGGTCATCAGAGGTGTGGCCCTGATCGACCTCGTCGACGGGTTCGACGCCGACGAGCCGCAGGCAGGCGTTGGCCGCGTTGTTGAGCACGTGGAGCAGGGGCCGGGTGAGGAACATGAACGCCCGCATCGGCAGCGCGAGCATGATCGCGGAGCGCTCCGGGTGGGCCACGGCCCACGACTTCGGGGCCATCTCACCGACGACGAGATGGAGGAACGTGACGATGATGAGGGCGAGGACGAATCCCGTGAGGTCGGCGATCCACAGCGGCAGACCCAGAGCCTCGGCGACCGGCGTGATCCAATGATGAACCGCAGGCTTCGTGATCGCACCCAGCGCCAGGGTGCACGCCGTGATGCCCAGCTGGGAACCGGCGAGGAGGACGGAGAGCTCGGTGGAGCTGCGCAGCGCCGCTCTGGCCGAGCGGCTGTCGGCCGCTGCATCTTCCAGCCGGTGGCGTCTGGCGGCGATGAGGGCGAATTCCACGGCGACGAAGAACGCGCTGAGGCCGATGAAGAGGACAGTGAGGGTGACGATGACCCAGGGGTTGCTCATCGCTGAACCTCGATTCCGATCCGCAGCTGGGAGGGCACATGGGAGGACACCTCGAGGACGTCGACGGTGAGTCTGACCGGACTCGGCGCTCGTGTGCCGGCGAGCTCGGCTGGGTCGACCGGCAAGGTGATCTCGATCCGGTCACCGACCTCGGGGAAGCCCTTGGCCTCTTCGATGACAAGGCCTGAAAGTGTCTGCGCCGAGGTGGCGGGCAGGTCGCGTTCGAGCGCGCGGGAGAGCTCGTCGAGGGGCATCGCCCCCGGAGCCGTCCAGGTGCCGTCATCATCTGCGACGATCTCCTCGATCGCCTCATCGTGTTCGTCGACGATGTCACCGACGAGTTCCTCGCCGAGGTCCTCGACCGTGACGATGCCGGAGAACCCTCCGTACTCATCGACGACGCAGCCCATCTGGGCCCGATTCTCAGTCAGGGTGCGCACGGCGTCGGGCAGCGGCAGGGACTCGGGAACGAAGACCGGCGATTTGAGCAAGGGACGCAGATCGTCTCCGTCAGCGGCGGAGAGGACGTCGAGGAGATCGATCGTGCCCACCACCTCCTCGGCGTCGTTGAGTACCGGGTACCGGGAATGACCGGTCTGCATGAGAGTTCGCACCTGATGAAGCGGCGTGTCCTCGCCGATGACATCGACCCGTGAGCGGGGCACGGTGGCGTGGTCGACGCTCTGTTGTGGGAAGTCGAGGATGCGGTCGAGGATGAGGGAATCTTCGTCGACGAGATCCCCACTCTGGCGTGAGTCCGCGACGATATGTTTGAGATCGCGACGGGTCGCGGAGTGGTCGACGTCGTGGACAGGTTCGATCCCCAGGACCTTCAGCAGGGCGTTCGATGCCTTGTCGAAGATCGTGATGAGCCAACCGAAGACGGCGAGATAGATCGCAGTCGATCGCGCAAGCCAGATAGCCAAGGGCTCAGGCCGGGCGATCGCGAGGTTCTTCGGAAACAGTTCACCGAAGACCATCTGGATGATCGTCGCCACGACCAGGGCGAGCACAGTGCCGATGACGACTCCGGTGCCGGTGGGGATCGCGGTCCCGCCGAGGGCCTCACCGACGGCAGTGCCGATGAGGGGTTCGGCGACATAGCCGACCAGCAGTCCGGTGACGGTGATACCCAGCTGAGCACCGGAGAGCATAAACGAGGTGCGGCGAGTGATCGATTGAGCGCGCTCGGCGGCTTTGTCGCCGGCGGCCGACCGGGCGGCCAGGCGAGAACGGTCGACGGCCATATAGGCGAATTCCTGGGCCACGAAGTAGCCGGTGGCCACTGTGATGAGCAGGACGACGAGCAGGCCGATGAGAAGCGAGAGAAGCCAGGTCAACGGAGTTCACCTGCCCGCGCGGGATGTTGCTGAGGTCTGATACTGCCAATGATGTCCCAGCCGGGACTTCGATAGTCGTCCATGTTCCTTCCGGAAGTCTGCATGTAGGCGGCTGACTACGATTATCCAGATAAAAGCTGGCAGCGCGCTGTGGGGTGGACAAAGCGACGCGTCGGCGCATGGCCGAAGCTCAGACCGACCGTGGTTCAGGCCGACCAGGCCGTGCGAGCAAGCGATTTGCAACTAAAGTATGCATCTTCGCAGTGCGCCCTTTTGGGTCTAGAGGCAAGGATCCCGATCTCAATAGCATCAATGCATGACCTTTGAAACTGATGAAACCAAAACCGAAACCATTCCACGACAACGCACTTCACCGCCGGAAGGAAAGATCGTCGGTCTGGTGAAGCAACGACCATTGCTCAGCTTCTTCATTCTGGTGAACGCACTGAGCTGGCTGGCCTGGACCCCTTATATCCTCTCGCAGAACGGGCTTGGACTGGGGGACTTCAGCTTTCCCGAACTTCTCGGAACCAGCCAGCTTCTCGGCGTTCTGCCTGGTGCCTACCTGGGTCCGATCGGCTCGGCCTTCCTGCTGACGGCACTTGTCGACGGACGACCCGGGCTGAAGGCGTGGGTAGGGCGATTGCTGCGATGGAAAGCGGCGCCCAGGTGGTATCTCATCGCCTTGCTGGCCGTCCCCGCCGGAATGGTCCTCACCGGGGCTATGTTCGTCGGAACAGACATTGCCGCGCCCTCGCTGACTGCGCTCATCGCCTATGTCCCGATGCTGCTCATCCAATTCGTCACGACGGGTCTTGCCGAAGAACCTGGATGGCGTGATTACGCCCTGCCTCGCCTGCAGCGCATGCACTCTCCGATGAAGTCGGCGTTCATCCTCGGCCCGATCTGGGCAGTATGGCACCTGCCGCTGTTCCTGACGGAATGGGGCGGATATCCAGACTCCTCCTGGACACGTCTGCTCGCCTTCATGGTCTTCTGCATCGCCTTCAACATCGTCATGTCCTGGGTGTTCAACCGCACCGGAGAAAGCCTCCCGCTGTCCATGCTGATGCACGTGAGTGTGAACAACTTCGCCACCGTCATGTGGGCCGAGGTCTTTCCCACCCTGGATGGCGAGGGTGACCTGATTTGGATCGCCATGGCACTGGGCTCCGTTGTCGCCGCGACCCTGATCGTCATTGCGACTCGAGGAAGGCTCGGGTACCCGGCGGTCGCGAGCGAATCGCTGCGGAATGTCTCATGAGAACGTGTTCGCTTCGCGTCCCGGTCATGGTCTCGAGACCTTCACGTATGATCGGAATATGGTGCCAGTGAAGCTTCCGCGGTGGAGATCGGCACTGATCATCGCCATCTCTACCGCGGTCGTCTCCCTCGCTCTTCTGGCTCTCACAGCCTCGCTCTTCTCTCATGATCCGTCGCTGCACGACGAGCCCATGATGGACGCAGACTGGATTGCCACGGGAGCGACTCTCATGTTGCAGGCGCTTGCACTTGTCCTCAGGGTCCGCTGGCCCGCTGCAACAATGCTCCTCATCGCTGTTCTGCCGCTGGGCCTGGCATCTGTGCAGCCGAGCTCGGCTTTTACACTCACAGTCCTGCCGATCATCGTCAGTGTGTTCTTCACCGGCCTCAGCAATACGGTGTCGCGGTTGGGCATGTGGGCGCTCCTCACCGCGGTGATCGTCGCCTCGGGGCAGTGGGTCAACAGCCTCGGCGCTGGCGAGGAGAACATGATCGCGTCGGCCTTTGGCGCAATGGGTCAGGCTGCGATCGTCGTTCTTCTGCCGCTCATGCCGGCGGTGTTCATTGCCTCCCAGCGAGCGTTGTCTGCGTCTCAGCGAGAGACCGTCAATGCCCTCACTCGCGAGCGGGATGCTCAGATCGGAGAGGCCCTGGCTCGTGAACGATCGACTATGGCACGCGAGTTGCATGACATCGCCGCACACCACCTGTCCGGCATCTCACTGATGGCCGGAACCATCGCACGTCAGATCAGTACCAATCCCGAGGTTGCACGGGACGGTGCACTGCAGATTCGTGAACAGAGTCGAGAGATCCTCGACGACCTGCGCCGGCTTGTCGGGCTCTTGCGTGACGATGACGACCAAGGTCTCAAAACACTGGCCACCATCGCCGACCTCGTCACCGCAGTTCGGTCGAGTGGCGCCGAGGTTGAACTGCAGATCCAGGCCGAAGAAGGAACGGACCCCGGCCGAAGGGTGGGACCGTTGGCCCAGCTCGCTGGATACAGAATGGTCCAGGAGTCTTTGACCAACGCTCTCCGGCACGCCCCCGGTTCGTCCTGCACAGTCGTGATTGAAGGGACGGACCCGGAAGCGTTGCATTTGACCGTGCGCAACACTGCGCGAGACTCCACCGGCGAAGCGCAAACGGCCAGAAGCGGCGAAACACACACCAGTGGAAGCGGCCTTGGAATACTCGGCATGGTGGAACGTGCGGCACTCATCGGCGGAACCTGTGAAGCAGGGCCAGATGAGAATGGCGGATGGGTCGTACAGATGACCATCCCACGTGACCCAGATCGAGGAATCTCATGATCCGTGTACTTCTCGCCGACGATCAGCCACTCGTACGAGGGGGACTGATCGCACTGCTGGACGCAGAACCCGATATCGAGATCATCGGCGCAGCTGCAGACGGGGGTGAGGCGCTGGAGCTCGCGCTCGAACTGCGTCCGGATATCGCCTGCCTCGACATTCGAATGCCCGTGATGGATGGCATCGAGGTCGCCGCCCGAATCTCACCCCCACAGCTTGATCCGCCGATTCCCGTCCTCATGCTGACGACCTTCGATATCGACGACTACATGTTCCGTGCTCTTGAGACCGGTGTCTCGGGGTTCCTGCTCAAGGACTCCGACCCCGAGGAGATCCTCCGTGCGGTCCGGCATGTGGCGGGCGGTTACGGCACACTCGACCGCTCACTGACTCGGCGGATCGTCAGCGAATACGTTCAACGTCGTCGGCTGCAGCCGGTGACTCCCTCTCGTGCTCTCTCCGTGATCACCACCCGCGAGCGTGAGATCCTCATGCTGCTTGCGCAGGGAATGACCAATAGTGAAATTGCCGAACAGCTGACCGTCGAGGTGGCGACGGTCAAATCCCACCTGGCACGAATCCTTCCCAAACTCGGAGTGCGCTCGCGCCTTCAGGCCGTGGTCTGGGCGTACCAGAACCACATTGTTGAGATTGGATAGGGCGCGTGGCGTTAGCGGCCTGCGTGTGTCAAAGTACTGTCGCTGTCCATACGGTCCAATAGTCGATTTCGTCAATGCGATCCATCCCGGAGACCATGGCGGAAATGACGTCTATGAGGGACTCAATTTCTTTGTCGGTGAGGTCATGAAGAATCGACCGTCCTGTCCGAACTGCCAGGTCCTGTCTGAGGGATTCCACGTCTGAATAGGTCCGGCGCTTTTCAGCTAGTTGAGACGTTGATACCTCAGAAAACCCGAGCGCGCGAAGAGAGGAAGTAATAGTTTCCGACTCGGGGCGACGCTGTTCTTCAACGGCCAGAAGTTTTGGAAAGACCTCAAAAAGTAGCCACGTAGATGTTCGCTGCTGCCTGGTTTGCGCACATCTTCCATCGTGCGGTCCTGAACGATCAAAGTGCCGCCCGGAGCGAGCAGTCGTTTCGCTTCGGCGAATGCTTTCGCTGGGTCAGGCAAATGGTGAATGAGGGCTTTCTGGAAAACCACGTCGTAGGCACCACTCGGTAGGCTGGTATCGGTCGCGTTGCCAGCGACGAAGGACAGGCCTTCTTGTTCTTCAGCACACCGACTACCGATGCCGCACCAAGGTTGAGCCAGGCTGTTGAGTAGATGCCACCGCCACAGCCGATGTCTGCAACTCGAGTGCCGCGGGGGTCGACGAGGCCAGTCATCGTGTCCGACCAGCTGTTGTCAGCAAGCCTTTGAGCGTAAGTGGTCCGCGTCGCGGGATCGTGGAAATCTATCGGCATAGCCAGCGAACTGTAAGGCACGCGCGGCGCACCCATACGCACGCAGTGCGTCATCCAAAAAGGCGGTGCATGCTAGTTGCCGCATGCACCGCCATTTCAAGAACTCACCCGAGTTACGAACTGTCCGTCCGCTCCAGTTCAGTAGGTCTCTCCGCCTACGACCCCACGAACGCCGTCGCGAAGAACGGTACGAAGGTCACCAGGATGAGCGCACCCAGCAGCACCAGCGCACTCGGAATCGCGGCCTTCGCCACGCTCATCACGCTCATGCCCGACATGCCGGAGGCGACGAAGAGATTGAGCCCCAGCGGTGGCGTGATCATGCCGATCTCCAGGTTCATCACGACGATGATGCCGAAGTGG
The DNA here is from genome assembly GCF_016892625.1 of Brevibacterium sp. RIT 803. GTDB lineage: Bacteria > Actinomycetota > Actinomycetes > Actinomycetales > Brevibacteriaceae > Brevibacterium. Next base: position 497,422 of record NZ_JAFEMW010000003.1, on the reverse strand, counting down.
ATCGGGTCGATGCCCAGTTCCATGGCGATCGGCAGCAGGATCGGCGCGAGGATGAGGATCGCTGAGGATGTCTCCATCACACAGCCCACGAATAGCAGCAGGATGTTGACGAGGATGAGGAACTGCCAGGGCTGCAGGTCCCAGTCGGTGATCGTAGCCGATATCGACCCCGGGATCCGTTCGCTGGCCAGGACGAAGGTGAACAGGATGCCGTTGGCGATGATGAACATGACCATCGCCGAGGTCTTCACCGACGAGAGCGTGACTTCCCACAGCTGCGAGATCTTGATCTCGCGGTAGATGACCAACGACACCACCAGGGAGTAGGCGACTGCCACGGCCGCCGCCTCGGTGGGGGTGAACCAGCCGGAGTAGATGCCGCCGAGGACGAGGAACGGCAGCGCCAGTGCGAGGATGGCGTCGCGGAAGGCCTTGAGTTTGTCGGCATTCGACAATTTGAAGCCGGCTCCCGCGTGTCCGTAGCCCTTCTTCCATGCCACGAACACGGCCATACCCAGCAGCATGACACCGGCAAGGATGCCCGGCAGGATACCGGCGAGGAACAGGTCGCCGATGTTCTGCTCGGTGGCGATGCCGAAGACGATGAGCGGAATCGACGGGGGAATGAGGATGCCCAAGGACCCCGAGGTGGCCACGAGCCCCGTGGAGAACTCCTTCGGATAGCCATTCTTGATCATGGCCGGAATCATCAGCGCACCGACGGCGACGACCGTGGCCGGTGACGAACCTGAGACCGCAGCGAAGAACATACACGCGAGCACCGTGGTGATCGCCATTCCGCCGCGCAGGTGCCCGACCATCGCGGCACCGAAGTCGGTCAGCCTCCGCGAGATTCCGCCGCGGGACATGATGTTGGCTGCGAGGATGAAGAAGGGGATCGCCATGAGCGGGAACGAGTTGAGCGCATTGAACAGCCGTTCCGTGACCTGGGTCATCGGGATGAGCGTGAAGTAGTAGAAGTAGACGAGGCTGGTCAGGCCCAGTGCCACCGCAATGGGCGCCGAGGTGACGAGCAGCAGAATGAGGACTGCAATGAGAACGAATGTTGCTTCGAGCATCAGCGATCCCCTTCCTTCGTGTCGTCGTCATCGCCGAGGTTGGTCTCCCCGGCCTTGTGATTGTGGCCGGGAGTGGTCGGTGAGTCATCGATGGCGATGTCGTTGACGTCGATGCCGACCGCCGCGGCTTCCTCAGCGAACACGTCCTTGTCGAGTTCTTCGGCTGGGGCCTTGACGGCACGGATGAGCATCTCGGCCGCACGGATGAAGAACAGCGTCATCCCCACAGCAAGCGAGAGTTCGACGACCCACAGGGGCAGTTTGAGCGCCGGGGTGATCGTCGTCCGTGAGAAGGGCTCACTGATGAGTGCCCAGGACAGGTAGGCGATGAACCCCGCGTAGACGAGAGTCATGAGACCACCGAGGACAACGAAGAACTTCTTCTTCTTGCCCTTGAGGAGCGTCGGCATGATGTCCACGGCCACGTGTTCGTTGTGTCGCAGAGTCACGACTGCGCCGAAGAAAGTCGAACAGATGATGAGGTAGATGATGGCCTCTTCGGACCAGAACAGGACATCACCGGTGATGTTGCGCAGAAGCACCGCGAAGACCGCAAGTGCTGTAGCGCCGATGAGACTGCCGCCTGCCAGGAAGTTCTCCACCCGGCTCAGATACTTGTCGAAGGTTCTCATCGTCACTCCCGTTCCTTGTCACGCTGCAGGAGCTCGTCGACGACCTCGGGGCCGATGACATCCCGGTACCTCTCGTACTCGGAGGGCACAACCATGTCCTTGAACGACTGGCGCTCCTTCTTCGTGGGCACGACGATTGTCGTGCCACCGGATTCCTCGATGAGTCGCTTCGACTCTGCGTTGACCTTCTGCGACTCCTGCCTATTGAATGCGGAGGCCTCGTCAGCGGATTCGTCGACGACTTCCTGCAGGTCAGCCGGCAGTTCGTCGTACCACCGTTTGTTCACAGTGAGGATGTAGCCGATGTACCCGTGGTCGAGTTCGGTCACGTACTTCTGGACCGTATGCATCTTCTGTGACTCAATGTTCGAGTAGGTGTTCTCACCGCCGTCGATGAGACCCTGCTGAAGACCGTTGTAGACCTCCGCGAAGGCCAAGGGAGAGGGGATTCCGCCCCAGGTCTCGAACTGGGTGCGCAGAACGTCGGAAGGCTGGATGCGGTACTTCTTGCCCTTCATGTCCTTGGGCGAGAGCGTTGGGTTGTTCGAGTGGATCTGCTTCATTCCGGAGTCCCACAGGCCGAGGACCTTGAGCCCGTTGGCCTCGAGGTCGGGGTTGGCGTAGATCGCCTTGCCGATCTCGGTCTCAGGGCTGACGATGTCCGGGATCTCATCGGGTTCGTCGAAGATGAATGGCAGGTCGAGGACCTGCAGGCTCGGTGCGATCGTCGTGAACTTCGCGCTCGCCGGGGCGAGCATCTGCACGGCGTTGGACTGCAGTGCCTGCATCTCATCCTTGTCGCCGTAGAGCTCCGAGTTCGGGAACACCTCGACCTGGATACGACCGTCGGATTTCTCCTCGATCTGCTTCGCGAAGTAGTCGGCGGCCAGTCCCTTCGGCGTACCCGTCGACGTCACATGGGCAAAGCGCAGTTCGAACTTCTCCTGCTTGCCGCTGCGCGCGGGATTGCAGCCGCTCAGAGCGAGCAGGCAGATCGACAGGCAGGCAACCAGTGGTTTCCACCTCGGTCGTCGTATCGACGTCATCGTCAGCTCCAGTTATTGAGACCAGTGTCGTGTCAGCCTCCGATGTGACACGTGCAGACGTCGCAGTCCGCTGCACTGTGCACGACAACGTGCACGTGACCAGGCAGCCACTCTCGGAACCAAACGATCTTGAGCTTAGACGAGAATCTGACGATTTCCAATATTATCTTCAAAATAATGCATTATTTCTTGAGATGCGGGATTTTTGCCGGTGATGCGCGGTACCTGACGGTCTAGGCGCCGGAGTGGGCGGGGAGAAGGTGATCTGCGAGTGACCGGGATGTGGCCTTGAGTGCGGCCGTGGTCATTCCCGTCCTACTCATGTACACGATCCCTTGTTGAGCGGTGAGAATGGCGCGTGCCAGCCCAATCGCATCCGATTGGGCCGGCAGACCGCCTTCATCCTGGGCGCGGGAAATGCAATCGGCGATAAGTTCGGTCGATGTTTCGTAGGTCGCATGAGCGAGGGCGAGAACCTCCGGGTCGGCATTGCCCAGCTCGCAGGTGCTGTTGGCTAGCAGGCAGCCCCGCCGAACACCAGAGTCGGCCCCCTCGTCGACCGGTGCGTCGAGCAGCATCCGCAGAGCGTCGATCGCGCGAGGGGTATCGCTGAGGACTCTCCGAAGTTGCTCGTGGTTGCCTTCGATGTAGTTGCGCAGTGCTCGGAGGAAGAGCTGGCGCTTGTCGCCGAATGCCGCGTAGATGCTGCCCTTGCCCAGCCCGCTGACCTGCATCAGGTCCTCCATCGATGTCGCGGCGTAGCCTGCGTCCCAGAACTGCTCCTGGGCCGCATTCAGTATCTGTGTCTCGTCGAATGCTCGTGGACGTGCCATGACCCCAGGGTACGTGTTCTTGACTCAATGGTCCAGAACTCACTATTGTGGACCGCACGGTCAATAATGACATTGCAGATCGGGATGGAGGCAGGAAGATCATGGGAAAGCTGAATGGCAAGGTAGCGATCGTCACGGGTGGATCTCGAGGGATCGGGGCAGCATCGGCCCGGGCGCTGGCCGATGAAGGAGCTGATGTGGCGATCAGCTACTCAGCCTCGGCGGATCGGGCCAAGGCAGTGGTCGCTGATCTGGACGCGAAAGGAGTGCGCGCGGCAGCCTTTCGCGCCGACCAGGCGGATGCGGTGCAGGCGGCAGGTCTCATCGACAGCGTGAAGGAGCATTTCGGTCGCCTCGACATACTGGTCAATAATGCGGGAGTCACCGCCGCAGCCCCGATCGACAGCGAGGATATTGACGAGTCCGGTATCGACCACCAGTTCGCGGTGAACTACACCGGCCCAGTCGCAGCGATCAGAGCAGCGTTCCCGATCCTGCCTGAGGGCGGGAGGATCGTGAGCATCAGCAGTGGAGTTGCCACGCGCACAGGCTTCCCCGGGATGGCTGACTATGCAGCGTCGAAGGCTGCTCTCGAGGGTTACAGTCGCGGCGCCGCGCGCGACCTCGCGCACCGAGGAGTCACGGTGAATGTGGTTCAAGTCGGCTTTACCGACACAGAGATGAACCCTGCCGACAGTGCTGTCGCACCCATGTTCCTCTCCACGACGGCGATCGGCAGATACGCCAGGCCAGAGGAGATTGCTGCGGGTGTCGTCTTCCTCGCCAGCCCGGAAGCGTCCTACGTCACGGGCACGGTGCTGAATATCGACGGCGGGTACCGTGCGTAGCAAGTTCGCCTCAACAGCGATCGTGGATGCCCTTCTGGGCTCGGTTCAGAGGTTCGCTGCGGCGATCACCGAGGCGAATGCAGCGGAGAGTGCCGCTGTGACGGACGCAGATTCGCCGAGGTAGCCGTTGACCATTGCGCCGTCGCGCAGGATCATGAGCTGCTGGGCCGTGAGGCTGGCATCTGAGGCCCCGGCCTCGGCTGCGATTGAGGCGAACTCGTCAAGCATCCACTGCCGATGCTCATCGACGACTGCACGTACCGGATCCTGCGGGTCTGCGAACTCTGCGGCGGCGTTGATGAACGCGCAGCCGCGAAACCCCGGGCTGCAGCTCGCCGTGCCGACACCCTCTGCGATCGCATGCAGCGAGCCTTCCGGATCCTCGACTTGGCGCATCGAGGAGAACCATGCGCGCTCTCCGGCGGCCTGCTGCTGCAGATAGGCGACGACGAGGTCGCTTTTCGTGGGGAAGTGACGGTAGAAGGTGACTTTCGTGATGCCCACCTGCGCAATGATGCGATCCGCGCTCGTGCCGCGGATCCCGTGCGCGTAGAACATCTCATTCGCGGCCCGAAGAATGCGTTCACGCGTGGTGGAACCCGATCTGCTGCGAGTGCTTTCTGAGGCCTTCTGTGGCATCGATTTTCTCCGAATTCGTCTGTGCTGCTTGCGTCGGTATACGAAGTAGTCTACATTATTGAAGTAGACGAACTAGTAACTCTACTTAGTTCGCATCATCATCCAGAAGGAGACACCGCATGTCCGCCACGCTCTACACCACCTCCGCCACCTCGACCGGCGAGGGCCGCGCGGTCACCGAAGACGGCCTGCTTGACGTCACCCTGGCCACTCCCACTTCGATGGGCGGCCCCGGTGGCGCGACAAACCCCGAGCAGCTGTTCGCTGCCGGATGGTCATCGTGCTTCCACTCAGCCCTGAAGATGGTCGCCGCGCAGCAGAAGACGCCCGTGACCGACTCGACTGTCACCGCGGATGTGTCGCTGACGAAGACCGACGACGGCAGCTTGGTCCTCAGCGCCACGATGCGTGTGCACATTGGAGGCGGTATCGCCCAGGACGCTGCTGAGGCGCTCGTGGCGGCTGCGCACCAGGTGTGTCCCTACTCGAACGCGACCCGCGGCAATATTCCCGTCACCCTCACCACCACCGTCGCCTGAGCGACCACACGACTTCACCAGGAGCAGAACAATGACCACGCAATCCACCGCAGCACAGTCCACGGACGTGCAATCTGGCACCTCGGCGGCCTATAGCCGTTCGCTGCGCAAGCTGTATTTCGTCCGCTTCGCCTTCGCCGCTGTCTGGGTGGGGATCATGTTCGCCACCGCAGCCAAAGCCGCCGACCCGACCCTGCTGTTGACGGGCCTCCTCGTCATCTACCCCGTCTTCGACGCCGGTGCGGTGCTGTGGCAGCTGCGCGCAGACCCGGATCAGCAGCGCTCGAAGACAGTCGAATGGCTCAACGTCGTCATCAGCGTCGCAATTGCGATCGCCCTCGGCATCTCGTCCTCGATTGCTCTCCCCGCGGTTCTTGCGGTCTGGGGCGTGTGGGCGATCGTCGTCGGAGTCCCGCAGCTGATTGCCGCGATCCGCAACCGCCGCAACGGCGGCCAGGTCGCACAGATGCTTTCAGGCGGCATCTCGGTGTTCGCTGGTGCCGGATTCCTCTTCCAGGGGCTTCAGGGCAGCGGCATGATCTCAGGCGCGGCCGGATACGCAAGCCTCGGCGCGATCTTCTTCCTCGTCTCCGCCATCCGTCTGAGCGTGAAACTGAAGGGACAGAGCGCATGAGCCAGGAATTGCGGTTGGTTGTGGGATGGGTGCGGTCAACCGGGCTTCAACGCGGTCGATCACAGTATTGGTGCCACGATCCTAACGCCCCCGGTTTGAATTATTTGAGAAATTCGGCACGCTCATGAACCGGAGGTACGCTCGCCGTTATCGGCTGCTCCAGCCGCGTCGGCGTCGAGCGGGTAGAAGCTCGGCTCATTCGTCGTTGACGCGGCCAGTCAGTGGAATCCGCTTGTCGTCAGCCTAGGTTGGATCGCTCGGTGGTTGTGATTCTAGATATAATCCGTGGTTTCGGTGATCTCGCCAGCTGGGCAGGGCGAAGATGATCATCAAATTTTGGCGCGCAATCCTTGTCCTGAGTATGAATCGAGCACGAGCTGGGAATCACGGACCAGGAACTGGCCGTCGACCAGCAGATGAGTGATGCCCTTCGACGGGCGGGTGCTGTCGATATACGTGGCCTGATCACGCAGCGTTGCCGGGTCAATGACGACGACATCGGCATCATCCCCAATTCCGATTCGACCCTTCCTGCGCATCGCGGGAACGATCCCTTCGAGCACCTGAGCCGGAAGTAGGCTGCAGCGTCTAAAGGCTTCAATCCACGTCCACGCCTCATGATCGATGACCATCATTCGCAACGACCGAGCATACGTGCCCGCCGTGCGCGGATGGGTCCGGCCGCCGGGAGGCAACGGCCACTGACGGGTGTCCGTGGAACCATCGGGCCAAGTCACATGCATTGCATCGGAAGCGACGATGCTATCGGGAAACGCCAGTGACTTCGCCAGCAGGCCCCGATCTGCATCGTTGTCTTCATCGAGGTATTCGACGATGCATGCGGCTCCCGGATCCGCCTCTCGAACATGACGGAGATGAGCTTCATCGCGGATTCGCTCTCCCGTGGTGACCAGAATGATGTTGCTGGGCGTCAGCTCCCAGGCTGGCAGCCTCTCCGGCGCCAGAAAGGCCGCTCCGATCCCGGTGCTGCCGGCCCCGTATGGATAGGCCTCGACGCTGAACTTCGCCCCGCCTTCCTGTGCACGGTCGATGGTGGACAGTACTCGATCGATGTGTCGGCGTGAGGTGCTGTTGACGTGGCAGTGGTGCACCTGACCGCCGAACTCCATTGCAGCTCTGGCAGCCTCCTCGGTACCGTCGAATGGAGTCGTCGGGTCCGATTCGGTGATCTCCCGCACGTGGGTGAACGTCGGTGTCCCGGCCCTGGCCGCCAGTTCGTTCACTGCGAGATACTCGCGTGGATCGGTGCGGGGAGCGTACCCCTGCAGAATCCCGATGCCCAGAGCCCCGGCCTCCAGTTCCGTCTCCAGAAGTCCCAGCCACTGAGTGAGTTGAGCGGGACTTGAGTCGGCTTGCCAATGAGGATCAGCGAGCATGGACAGGCCGCTGACTAGATCCGCGTCGAAGTGCAGATTGGACAGCACGGCAGCTCGCGCCATACCCCACGATGCGGAGAACCCATAGTGCAGCGGGCGCCCCTCCTTCGCGGCTTGAGTATAGGCGCGTTCCACGGGGAGCAAACCGGCCTCGAGCTCGAGTGCAGTCGTCACACCGTCCATGGCCTGCAGGCGCTGCCCGGCAATGGAATTCACGTGGGAGTGGAGATCGATGAAGCCCGGGCCGATGATGAGACCGGTGGCATCGACGACCTCGGCATCAACATGATGCAGACCAGACCCCAGCTCGGCGATGCGACCGTCCTTGATGAGCACATCGGTGATCTCATCGACCTTGCTGGCGGGGTCGATGTACCGTCCGCCGGTGAAGATGATTGTCGGTGTCATACGCCGGCCTCCGTGACTTGTTGTGCGGCTGACTTCGCTGATGTTCCGTTTACTGGCATAGCGATTTCGGCACGTGGCAGGCAGCGGATGCCTACATAGGCGACCTCTCGGCCACCGACGTCGGCAAAGGCCAAGGGTGACCATGCACTGAGGCCATCGGGCCGACCCAGAACAAATGTGTCGGACTCGGAAGGATACAGATTCATCGTCTGCGGTGGGTTGTCATTACCTTCGCCGAGTGAGCTGCCGATTCGTGCCTGGTAGATACCGTCTTCGGTTTTCATAACTGTGAGAGTCGTGCTGGCATCGGCATATTCGCCGAGGTGGACCTCGGGAATCGTGAATGTGTCCGGGATCGATCGGGGGTGGTGGGCCGGCGGAGCATCGATCCCTGCGAAGGTGCGGGCGAAAGCTCCGTAGACTTCGGGCGCGGCGTGCGGTGCGACTCCGCCGTTGCAGAAGACGACGAACACGAGACCGGCCTCCGGCAGGACCTGGAACCAGGCGTTGTTGCCGATGGTCGTACCGCCATGCCACTGGAGCTTCTGACCCTCCCACTCATCAAGCATCCACCCCAGCCCCCACTGAGGTGCGGTGCTGGCGGCTTGATCGATGAGAGTGTGCTGGGGCTCGGCCATGAGCGAAGCGGAGGCTTCGCTGAGGATCGGCACCCCAGTACTCGTCTGTCCCGAACGCAGGATTGCGGCACCGAAACTGAGCAGATCGTCTGCGCTGCAAGTGACAAGTCCGGCGGGACCCATGGATCGAGTGATCTGTGAGACCGGTGCAGGAGCCCAAGCTCGGGTGCCCGGCACCACGACATGTCCATGCTGATGTCGGTGGGAGATAATGTCTTCGGCCAGGGTGAACATATGCTCAATGCCCAACCGCTGACAGATCCTGATGTCCAAGGCTTGATCCCACGTGACCTCGTCGATGACCTCGATGATGCGGCCGGCGATGACAAAGCCGGAATTGCAGTAGGAGAATCCGTCGCCCGGGCTGAACAGGGACTTCGCCTCGGACAGTGTGGCGATGTATTTCTCCACGCAGTCGTCTCCGCGGCCAGTGTCGGTGAAGAGGTCGCCGTCGATGCCCGAGGTGTGCGTGAGCAGATGAGCAACGGTGAGTTCGGCGGGATCTAGGTCGGCCAATCTCAGGTCGGGGAGGATCTCAGAGACCGAGGTGGAGAGGGTCAGCTTCCCCTCGTCCACGAGCTGCATGATCATCGTCGACGTCAGCAGTTTGGTGATCGATCCGATCTGACACAGCGTGGACCGATCGGTCTCTACGCCCGTCCGCAGGTTCGAGACCCCGGCGGCTGCGACGAACCGCTGCTCCGTATCGCTGGTGGGATCGACGTGCAGAACGCCTGCCACGATCCCCGGCACCTGGTGCCTGCGAGCGACATCGGCGAGGATTCCCTCCCACCGGGTGGGATCGAAGATCTGTGGATCGAGTCGGGCTGTCATGTGGTGCTCCTTTGCATTGCCATCATATTGCTGTTGTGTCGAGCGTCGTCTCATTCGACCAAGGTGATGCCGTTGACGTTAGTCCAGCCTTGGCCCAGTGAGTTCTTCACGCCTTGGCCGAAGGTGATATCCGGTCGCACGGCAAAGGGAACATAATCCGCAGACTGGTACATCGAGGCCTCTGCCTTCTCCCAGCTGCCGCAGGCCTCCTTGCCACTGAGTTTCGATGCTTCCTTCACTTCTTTGTCGAATTGTGGGTTGGAGATGCTGGCGTAGTTGGATCCTTTGGGCGGTGTTTGACCGGAGACGAAGGTCGCGAGCACATTGGGCACCGAGTAGTTCGAGGCCAACCAGATCACATCAAAATCCTCGGCGGCGCCGGGCGAATTGATCTTCTCGAGGAAGGCGCCTGCATCCGTACCGTGGTGCTTCACTCCGACGCCGATCTTCGACCATTGCTCGGCCATGAGTTCGGCTGTCGACGAGGTTTCGGGCCAACGCGTGTACCATCCGAAATCGAGAGTCAGCGGCTTCCCGTCCTTGCTGCGCTTGCCGTCTGACCCCTTCTTCCAGCCGGCCGCATCGAGTCGTGATTCAGCATCGGCGATATCGGACTTCGGCAGATTAGTGGTTGCCGCATCATAGGTGCAGATCGTCGGTTTGAGCACTGCCAGTCGTTCGGCGCGTTTGCCCTGGCCTGCCGTTTGGACCTGCATGAGCGCGTCGAGGTCGAGAGCCTCGGTGAGGGCGATGCGCACGTTCTCATCGGCTGTCGGCGCACTCTTGGCTTGACTGTAGGCGAATCCGCCCGTGATGAGGTCGTCTTGGTAGAACGGTTGGAGGGTGGAGGCCACACGTTCCTCATCGGGACCCTGCACCGCGGCGATATTCAGTTCGCCGGACATGAGCTGGTTGGCGCGAGTACTCGGATTGTCGACGATGCTGATCTCGACTTCTTTGGGCACGCCGGGTGTCTTTCCTGTCGGAGAACCTTCGGGACCCCAGTTGTAATCATCTCGACGTTCGAAGGTGTAGTGATCTCCGGGAACTGCCTGCTTGAGCGAGTACATGCCGGTGCCGTTCGTGGCGGTCTCCACACTCTTCGGATCATCCAAGGCACTTTGACAGTAGATCGGTTGGATTCCCATCTGGGGCAGCAGGAAGGAATTGGGAGATTTCGTCGTGACGGTCACGGTCCGTGCGTCCTCGTCCTCTTTTACAGTCGCATCGGCCGGGACGACGAGGCCCTTGAAGCTGGATGAGTTCTTGGGATCGAGGATCCACCGGTAATTGTTCGCCACGGTCTCGGCCGTCAATTGTGACCCGTCCTCGCAAGTGATTCCCTCGCGAATGGTGAAGCTCAGCGACGTCGGAGTCTCTTCCCACCTCTCCGCCAGCCACCCCTGGGGCTCGCCATCATCGTCGAAGTAGACGGGGGATTCGTAGGCCCAGGGATAGACATAGCTGAGAGTCGCCGAGGTATTGACGTGTCGGAACAGATTGCCAGGATCCTCATTGACGGCAACCTTGAGAGTGCCGTCGATGACGGGGTCTCCTTCACCGTTTGAGGCTCCGCTTCCACCACCTCCACCGCAGGCGGTGAGGGTGAGTGCGCAGAGTCCGGCAACGGCGGCGAGCAAGCGTTTCTTCATGATGTCCTCTTCATTGAGTGAGTTTTCGAACCGAGCGAAGATCAGTAACTGCAGCAGCAGCGAGGTCGGCGATGGCGTCATCGAATCTGGGATTGATCGACAGGGACGAAGGGGTGCGTAGGAAGACAGCCACGGCATATCTGTCGCCTTCCGGGAACTCGACGACCCCGGACTCATTGCGGATGAAAGGCAGGGTTCCGGTCTTTCCGCTCACGGACACCTCGTCGCCGAATCCCCGTCGCAGACGATGTGGCCACACCTGCAGCCCCAGGATCCGCCTGGCCTCCGTGCAGGCGGCAGCGGGTATGCCCACCTCGTTCCACAGCGCGGCGAGCAGCGCCGTCGTCTCGGCTGGAGTTGAACGGTTCGTTCGATCCGGATCTAGGGTTCGAGTCTCCGACCATGCCTCGCTGGCACCTTCTGCATCGTAGGCCACCGGAGGCTCCAGGGATGCCAGATCGGCAGCCGCTGTGTCGAAGAGATATTGGCAGTCTCCTTCGAGCACGGTGGACGTCAGTCCAAGCTCTCGCATCCGTGCATTGATGGAGGTGCGGCCGAGGATGTTCATGACGACATCGGTGGCGCGATTGTCCGAGACGGTCATCATCGACAGGCAGAGGTCTCGGAAGGACACGGACACCGAATCGGTGAAGACCGCCAGTCCGGTCCCACCCTGCACAGGAAAATCGTCCGGATTCAGGCTGATCCGATAATCGCCCGGGATGCTGCCAGTGCTCATTCGGATGCAGGCTTCTACGAGCACCGGGAGCTTGAACACGCTGGCGGTGACTACGGGCTCTGCTTCTCTGGCTCCGACTCCGGAGCCTTCATGCGAGCCGTGGACCTGATCAAGGTCGCGGGCATGGACAAAAGAAGTGATGCCCAGCTCATCTTCGAGTCGTCCGATCACTGTGTCGAGGATCATATCCTCATCTTCCTCAAAGGCACCGGGGGTCGGCTTCGGAGTTCAGGACAAAGATGCGATACCTGTTTCGTCCAAGTCGACAGGGCCCTCGGCGTCTGGAGTAGGCGACGAGGCGGTTTTGTCGTTCCCGACAATCGCAGACACGAACCCTGCTCCGATCCGCCGATGTGCGCGGCCACGTGCACACGAAATGCTGGGAGCAAAGTTTCCTACGGTGAAAGGACACAGTATGAATCGTCTGGCTCCTCCACGGTCCGTCGTGCTCGAGGCCGAATTCATGGCAGATGCGCGATGCGCGGAGCTTGGCCTCGATATCCAGGAGGTCCGCGATCCTCAGGATCTGCGAACGGTCGTGGAGATCTTTTCCCGGATTTGGAAGACACCGGGAGCACCGATCATCGACCATTCGGCGCTTACCGCCATGTCGCATGCCGGCAACCCGGTGTTCCTGGCCCGCCTCGGTGCCGAGGCGGTCGGAGCCGCCGTGGGTTTCTGCGGTCCGGCCAGATCTCCGTTCCACTCCCACATCGTCGGCTTTCTCCCAGGCTCTGCAGGACGTGGGTTCGGGCATGCGATCAAGCTGCGGCAGCGAGCGTGGTGTCTGGAGAAGGGAATCGTGGAGATGACCTGGACCTATGACCCTTTGGTGTGTCGCAACGCCTACTTCAATATCGGACGCCTCGGAGCGATCCCAGTCGAATACCTCCAGAATTTCTACGGCCAGATGACGGACTCGATCAACGCCGGAGAACTCTCGGACCGAATGCTCATCCTCTGGGACCTCACCTGCGATCCCACCGCGCCGATGTTTGAGACTGACGCAGGCATCACCTCGGCGATCAGGGACAGGGGAGGGACACCGTCTCTCTACGTTCCGCCCACAGTCGGAGTCCACGCCGTGAGTATCGCCGTTCCGTGGGACATCGAGGCACTGCGGCAGGAAGACCCGGTTCGGGCACATGCGTGGCGCCTGGTCACCCGGGACGCCTTCACCGATCTGCTCGGCAACAACTGGCGAGTCGTCGGATTCTCCCGCCACAGTCCCCACCACGGTCAGTATGTGCTGCGCCGCCCGTGACCATCAACCGCTCACCAATATTGAGAGAGGACCCTTATGAAACTGAGAACTCTGCGTATCCACGACCTTGAGCTGCCCTTGGTCTCACCGTTCACCACCTCCTTTATGACCCAAACCCATAAACGTTGCTTCCTCATCGAAGCGCAGGTCGAGACCGAGGATGGACGCTCCGTCACAGGGTGGGGCGAGAACGTGGCCCTGGACCGACCCTTCTATTCCGCAGAGCACCTTGACGGCGCCGCCGAGGTGGTCATGCGTTGGCTGGCACCGGTGCTCGCCGAGAGAGAAGACCTCAACCCAGAACGAGTGTCGAGCCTGTTGTCCCATGTCATCGGTCAGCCCATGGCGAAGGCCTCGATGGAGATGGCGATCCTCGACGCCGCTTTGAGATCGCAGGATCGATCGTTCCACGATTATCTCGGAGCTGTGCGGACTACGGTTCCGTCCGGCGTCTCTGTCGGCATCCAGGAGTCCACCGTTGAAACCGTGCGGGTGATCGGCAGATACGTCGACGAAGGCTATGCACGGATTAAACTGAAGATTCAGCCGGGCGCCGATATCGCTCCGGTGGCGGCTGTGCGAAAGGAGTTCGGCGATGATCTCCTTTTCCAGGTTGATGCTAATGCCGCATACACACTGGCCGATGCCACCACATTGGCCAAACTCGATGATTACGGACTCCTCCTCATCGAGCAGCCCTTGGGTGAAGCAGATCTGAGGCAGCACTCCTTGCTGAGATCAACTCTTCGCACACCCATCTGCCTCGATGAATCCATTGACTCCCCGGAAGCTGCAGCGGATGCCATCGCCTTCGGTGCTGTCGATATCATCAACATCAAACCCGGCCGTGTAGGCGGATATCTCGCCGCCCGCAAGATCCACGATCTCGCCGTGGCCAACGGCATCGCAGTGTGGTGCGGTGGCATGCTGGAGACCGGACTGGGACGCGCCGCGAATGCTGCGCTCGCCGCCCTCGACGGGTTCACTCTGCCGGGTGATATCTCCGGCTCGGACCGCTTCTTCGCCGAAGACATCACGACCACTACGATCAGAATGCACGACGGTATCGTCGATGTGCCCCTCGGGCCGGGCATGGGTATAGAGGTCGATAGGGCGAAGGTCGAGAGATACCGGACGCGTCTGCAGGAGGTGCCTCTGCCATGAAAGCCCCCGACCTCGATACTCTCAACCGGATCACCGATCCGCAGTCCGCGCGAATCCTGCTCGGAGGCGATGGCGTGCTCATCGTCGCAGCACGGCACCCGGTGGAAGGGCCAAGCGTATCGGAACTGCGCGTCTTGCCCCTGACCAGCGTGGGACCTGCCCGGTCGTTGACATCCGGGCACAATGACACCGCGCCCGCACTGTCTCCGGATGGGACGATGGTCGCATTCCTCAGAGCGAACGCCGGCAGCTCGGATCTCTGCCTGGTCCCGGTAAGCGGCGGTGAGGTCACCATTCACACCACTGGACTAGCGGCGCTCGGCACCCCTGTGTTCTCTCCGGACGGGACCACGATAGCGCTGTCCTGCCTTGTCGACGAGGAACCAACGGAGCCTCGGGCTGCGCTGGTGGTTGATGGCGAACCTGCTCATAAGATCGATGGTCTGGGATGGATCGGAACGGCACGCAGCCGAATCCGGCTCATTCCAGTCGGCGGTGGAGACAGCACGGACATCCTCACCGATGGCAACAGCACTGACCCGAAGTGGTCACCGGATGGACGCATGCTGGCATTCGTGCGCACCCGCGCCACCGCCTCAGCTCGAGTGCCGGCGCAGGAGATCGGCCTCGTCGACACCGATGCTGTGACCAGAAGCCTGCGATTCCCCTGGGCCGCGAACGGCCTGAGTGGGCCACTGGTGTGGACACCCGAGAGCACCGCCGTGATTGCGATCGGTCAGATGGTTCCGGGTATCGAATTGCCCAGGCTGACCCGACTTGATCTGGACACTTCAAGGATCACAGTGCTCACCGATGACCTTGATCTCGGGGTGATGGGCGGAGGGTCCGGATACCCCGGGGGTGCTCCAGTCTTCGGTGAGGACGCTCGTCTCTATTTCTGCGTGCGGGAAGAGGGACGCAGCATACTGGTGTCGATCGACCTCGACGCACCGCGGGGCGCTGGCGGGGGAGCGGAGGTTCTCCACCACCCAATTTCTGCGACCGCGGTGATCAGCGGCCTCGATGTGGTTGGCACCATTGCCGTGATGCGAGTGTCTGATGCTGATCGACCGGGTGAGATCATGGCGCTCGACGTCGAATCGGGTGAGGTGCGCGAGCTGACGCATTTCTGGGACGAGGACATTCCCGACGCCGCTTTCATCCGGCCGAGGAGTTTGAGATTCTCCATCTCCGATGGCTTCGAAGTCCACGGATGGCTGTTGCGTGCCGAGTCGACGGAAGGCCCAGCGCCCACGCTGCTCGACATTCATGGTGGCCCGCACAATGCCTGGACCGGAGTCGCAGACATCGCACATATCTACCATCAGGTGCTGGCAGCGGAGGGCTGGAACATCCTCACTCTCAATCCAAGGGCCTCCGATGGCTACGGTTCCCGGTTCCTCAAAGCTACCCGAGGCGCATGGGGCGAGGCCGATGAGAAGGACTTCCTCGAACCGCTCGACTCCTTGATCGAAGAGGGCCTCGTCGACTCGGATCGGGTTGCCGTCACCGGATACAGCTACGGCGGTTACATGACCTGTTGGCTGACATCGAAGCATCCTGAACGCTTCACTGCGGCCGTTCCTGGAGGGCTCATCTGCGATCTGGACATGTTCGCAGCCACCAGCGATATGGGACCGCACCTGTGCGAGGTTGAGTTCGGGTCGCAGGCCTTCGACCATCTCTCGCCCATCCATCACGTGGACCAGGTCGCTATGCCCACACTCATTCTCCACGGTCAGGAGGATCAGCGCTGCCCCGTCGACCAAGCGGAGCTGTGGTATTCGAGGATCCGTGGGAATGGAGTTGAGACCAGGCTCGTCGTCTACCCGCAGAGCTCGCATGTGTTCATTCTCAACGGACCTGTGACGCACCGCCGAGACTACAACCAGCGAGTCATCGAATGGGTGAGGACGCACACTCCTTCTGCCTGACCTGTCCGTCGCGGACGCTGGGTGCCCCTGGCCCTAATGTCCTGGGGCACCGGGCGCGGTGCTGTCTCCCGATGCTGCTTAGGAGGAGGGGAGGACGTCGCTCACAATGAGGGGACGGCGGCGATGAGTTCGCGCGTATATTCCTGCTTCGGAGACTCCATGATGTCGAGGGTTTCGCCCACTTCCACCAGTCGTCCCCCTCTCATCACCGCGACTCGTTCGCAGATTGCCCGAACGACCGCCAAGTTGTGGCTGATGAAAAGCAGTGAGAACCCGAGCTCCTGTTGCAGTTCTCGCAGCAGATTGAGTACCGTTCCCTGGACCGAAACGTCGAGAGCCGAGGTGATCTCGTCAGCCAGGATGACTTCGGGTTTGGCTGCGATGGACCGAGCCACTGCCACCCGCTGCCGCTGACCACCCGAGAGCTCAGCCGGCATACTGGCGGCGCGGTCGGCCGGTAGTGACACGGAGTCGAGAAGTTCGCTCACACGGGCGGCACGCGACCGTGTTGAGGGGCGAGGTTCGTTCTCTCTGCGATGAGCCGCGACGATTGCCTCGTCGAGGGACTCGCCAATCGTCCGGCGAGGATCGAAGCAGGATTGGGGATCCTGGAAGACCATCTGAATGCGTCTGCGTTCCTTCACCGCCGTTCCCGTGGCGTTTGAGATCACAGTGTCTCCGAGGCGGATGTGTCCTGCCGCTGGTTCAGTCAGGCCGACAGCGGCTCTGGCCAGGGTTGATTTGCCAGATCCTGATTCCCCGACGAGCCCGAGGATCTCCCCGGGAACTAGGCGCAGACTGACCGAATCGACGGCTGTGAATGTGTTTACCCCGCGACCGTAACTGATACTCACGGAATCGAAACTCAGTGCTCGGGTCATCGTGACTCCTCCTCGAAGATGGGTGCAGATGCCGCGGGGGTCCCCGACACTGAATTGGTTGTCGACGAGACCTCCGGGCCGGGGGCACATTCCGCATCGGACGGTTCCTGCTGATCCGCCTCGGCGAGGAAGTCCGTGCCATCGGGGATCGACGGCAGCGGCACATCACGGGGTGTCGACATGGTGGGAACCGTTGCCAGCAGAGCCCGGGTGTAAGGGTGCTCTGCGTGACCTGCACGCAGAGCTTCTGCGGAAATGTTCTCCACCAGATGGCCCCGGTACATCACGAGAACACGTGTACACAGCGACGTGACGACGGCGATGTCGTGGGAGACAAAGACGATCGATGTCCCCACATCTGCATTGATCTGACGCAGGAGGGTGAGAATCTCCGCTTGAACCGTGACATCGAGAGCAGTGGTTGGCTCATCGGCAAGGATGAGGGAAGGAGAACCCATGAGTCCGGCAGCGATCATTGCGCGCTGACGCATTCCGCCGGAGAACTCGTGCGGATACTGCCCGTAACGACGGCGGGCGTCGGGGATGCGGACATCTTCCAGGCGCTCGATCGCGCGATCACGGGCCTGGGCGCGGCTCAGCCCCAAGTGCAGGAGACCAGTTTCGGCGACCTGACCACCGACATGGAGGGCAGGATTGAGTGACGCCATGGGGTCCTGGAAAACCATGGCCAGCTTCTCACCGAAATGGCGGTCCAAACGTGCGGGGTGTCCATCGGCCCTGATTGTGAGGTCCTGTCCGTCGAAGTGAGCGGAATCGGCACTCACATACAGTGGGGACTCGATGAGCCCTGCCAGCGACATGAGCGTCAGGCTCTTGCCGGAACCGGATTCGCCGACGATGCCAACGATCTCGCCCCGGCCGATGTCAAAGGACACACCTTTGACGAGGTCGTTCGGTTCTCCATGATGCCCAGATGCGCTGACTCGCAGATTGCGCACGGAGTACACCGCGTCCTCTGACAGAGAGAGGGTGGAGGAGGCGGGAGATTCGAGAACTGCCTCCCGGGCCTTCTGACGTCGGCGGAACTTGGCGATGACCGAACCGCGGGTTCCGGTGCCCAGCGCGGCGCCCAGCACCTCGCCGAGGAGCACGAAGGTGAGTCCCGCAAGAATGATTGCTATTCCCGGAACCAGAGCTGCCGCGGGGTTCACGAAGATCCGGCTCATGCCCTCGCTGAGCATCCGCCCCCAGTCGTAGTGAGGCACCTGTATGCCGAGGCCCAGAAACGACAGACCGGCGAACGAGACCAGTGCATTGCCCGAGGTGACCGCGGCATTGACTATGAGCGGGTCTCGGACATTGGGCAGGACATGACGCAGCACCGTCTTCCAGACCGGCACACCGAGAACATGGGCCGCAGAGATGAAATCACGGCCCCACACCGAGGCTCCAAGGTTGTGGGTGAGCCGACCATATGAGGGGACCATGGCAATGGCGATCGCCAGGGTAGCGGCGAGCCCGCTTTGACCAAGAATCACCGAAAAGGAGATGGCCAGCAGAAGCCCGGGGAAGGCCACACCAATATTGATGCCCGCGACAATCCACTGACCGAATCGGCCGCCGAGGATGAATGGCAGCAGTCCGACGACGATTCCGACGCTGACGCCGACTGCTGTGGCTGCCAGCGCCATCGTCACGGAAAGGCGGGCGGCGACGAGCGTGCGCAGGAGGATATCGCGGCCGCTGCCGTCGGTGCCGAACGGATGCTCCGGACTCGCGCCGGTGGCGATTTTGGAGGTGTCGGTGGCGGCGGCTGAGGTCCCCCAGATCACAGGTCCCAGGACGACGAGGAACAAGAGCGCCGCGCACGCCAGGAGGGCGAGCATTCCCAATGGTGTGCGCAGGGAAGCGATAAGTCTGCGGGAAGTAGTCATGCTGCATCCAATGTGGTTCGGGGATCAAGCAGAATCAGAGCGATATCGACGACTAGGTTGATGAGCAGAACGACGAGACCGTAGAAGATGACGATCGCCTGGATGAGCGGATAGTCCTTGCCCTGTATGGAATCGACGATGACTCCACCGAGCCCCGGCCAGGCGAAGATGCTTTCGACCAACACAGTCCCGGCGATCATTCCACCCAGGAGCAGACCGGAGATCGTCAGGGTCGAGGTCAGCAAATTGGGCAGCACATGTTTGCCGTACAGACGGATCGATGACATTCGCTTCGAGCGCGCGGTGCGGATGTAGTCCTGTCGCAGAACTGTCAGGCTCTCAGCTCGAACGATCCTGGTCAGCGCCGCTGTAGGCCCGATCGCCAGTGCGATGACCGGCAGTACATAGGAAGCGGGACCGGTCCGCCCGGCCACAGGCAGAAGATCGAAGCTCACAGCGAAGAGATAGACGAGAATGATACCGGCCAGGAACTCTGGAATCACGGCGACGACCGCGGTGACGGAGGTGAATCCGATCTCGGTGCCGTGCCGTTTGCCGGAACGAGTGAGGGCACCGAACATGAGCCCGAGACACACTGCCACGACCAGCGCTATCGCCACGGCGATGAAGGCGAGCTCCAGTGTTGCCGGTGCCCTCCCGGTGATGACATCGATGACTGGAATGCGCAGGCTGATCGAGTCTCCGAGGTCCCCGGAGAAGAGACCTCTCCAGAACGCCAGGTATTGGATAATCAGAGGTTTGTTGAGGCCGAGCTCGACCCTTCTGGCCTCCACTGCTTCGGGGGGAGCGGCTTCCCCCGCCGAGGCTCGGGCCGGGTCACCGGGTATCAGTTGTACGAGCAGGAAAGAGATCGTGACCAGGACGAACAGGGATATGAGGATGTATCCGAATCTCCGCAGCAGGTACATCGTCATCGGATGCCCGACGAGAGCCGATGCCTGTGTGGGTGCGGCGTGGCCCGGTGGTGCTTGGCCGGGGGCTGTTTGCACGGTCAAGGGTGATTGTCCTGTCACTCCAACCTCCTCGTTGAGTTGGTGAGTACCTCCAGTCTCGAGTATTCCAATGTGATGACCGGCACCACTTCGTCCAATCCCCCAGCGATCCGATGGGCGACTTGTCCAAGTGACCAACGAGCGGCAGCGAGCCGGCGTCTGCCGCTAGGATGAATCGATGGTGCCTGATCTCCCCACACATGTGCGTCTCACCCAAACGTCGCCCGGATCCTCATCTCTGCGTTCCCCTCTGCCGCGGCTGTCCTCACAACTGACCCTCGAACGAATCCTCGATGACCTCGGTTCCACTCTGCTCAATCCGCTCACCACAATCGCTGAGCCTCATCAAGCGGTGACCGGCGTGGTTGCCTTCGACCCCCACGATGATCAGATCATTCCCGCCGGGTCGATCGTCTTGGGCATCGGTCTTGCTGATTCCGCCGATATCCGGCGATGTCTGGGAAGCATGGCGGCAGCGGGCGCGCGTGTACTCATCGTGCGAGGACCGGGGGAAGTGTTGGAGCCCCTCTCCCGGGCCGCTTATGGACACGGGATCTGCGTGTTCACCCTGGTGTCCGGAGCTTCGTGGACGCAGCTAAGCAATCTCATCAATTCTTTGCTCGTCGATCCGCGCGGGGTCGATGACACTGAAACTATTGATGGGCTCCCCGGCGGAGACCTCTTCGCAGTAGCGAATGCGATCGGCTCGCTGCTGGGTGCCCCGATTACGATCGAGGATCGCAATTCCCGGGTTCTCGCCTTCTCCTCGGGTCAGGACGCCGCGGATGGCCCACGTATCGAAACGATCCTCGACCGGCAGGTACCCGTCGAATACACGCGCAGGCTGCAGTCTGCCGGGTTCTTCACCAGGTTATATTCCTCGACTGATCCGGTATCAATCAGACTCGATGTCGACGGGGTCGAGATCAAGAACCGTGTGGCGATCGCAGTCCGTGCCGGGGGAGAGATTCTCGGCTCAGTTTGGGCAGCCCTGCCCGACGAGATCGACGAGGAGCGGGCGCAGATACTGAAGGACATGGCCAAGATCGCAGCCTTGCACATGCTCAGGCTTCGAGCAGGTGACGGACTGGATCGCCGGCTGAGGGCCGACCTCCTCGCCACCGCGCTCGAGGGCGGGGACGGTGCCGAGTACGCGATCCGAAAGCTGGGCGTCGAATCGTCTCCGATCGCGGTCTTCGCGCTCGGAGTCGACCCGGACGAGAGTTCGCAATTGGACGAAGCCATCGAGACTCAGAGAATCGCCGACGCCATCAACGTCTACCTAGCCGCGGTGCGCCCGCAGGCAAGTGCGGCGCGCCTGGGCGGCACAATCTTCGGGATACTTCCGGTCAACGACGTAGACGCCGGGGAGGCTCAGACGCAGAGGTTGGTCAACGACCTAGTTGCCCGGGTGGGAACTCGTGTCAGGGTCTGCGGCGGGATCGGACCGATCGTCACGGACTCGCGGGACCTGCTCAGCGCGAGAGAGGGCGCGCGTCGAGCTCTGCGCGTCTGCCTTGATCGTGGAGATCGCAGTGTTTCGGTGGCTGTGCTTTCACGAGTCTATGTCGATTCGCTGTTGCTGGACCTGCGCGACCAGGTGTCACTGCGTCATGATCAATTGACCGGACCAGTGCACAGACTGCATGACTACGACTTGAGCAATCACACCGACTTTGTGCTGACTCTCGACACCTGGTTGGCCTGCATGGGCGATGTCAGCAAAGCAGCCGATCTTCTCCACGTCCATGCGAATACTCTGCGATATCGACTGCGGCGCCTGGCAGAGATCGCCGATTTGGATCTCGAGGATCCGGATGCGCGTTTCGCCGCCCAGCTCCTGTTGCGGATAGATCCGCAACTGGCTTCGGGAGATGCGGAGACGCACGCAGGACCATGAAGGAGCTCAAAGCGGGAGGGACCTGATCTGTCTCGGTTCACAGCAGACTTGGCTCTCCTCACCGGATCTGTGCTCAGTCCGCGTCGAAATCGAAGGGGTCGGCGATCGGTTCGCCCGTGGTTGACTCGGCCAGACGGAGGAACCCGTTGGTGATGTGATCGCCGAGGTGGGTCGCCGCTGCGTCGGGATCGATTCGTTTCACGGCATCGACGATGGCCTGGTGCTCGCTGTGGACCTGGTTGAGCCGGTCCGAGCTGTCGAGGGTGAGATCCCAGGGGAAGGCCCGCCACCTGGTCGCGATGTCATCTCGCAGGGCAGGCAATCCGCATCGGTCGTAGAAGAAGAAGTGGAACTCCTCGTTGCGGGTATTGCGGCCCATGGCATCGCCCTCTTCGCTGGCGGAGTCCAGTGCCTCGAGGAGCTTCTCTGCCTGGCGCAGCTCATGACGGGAAATCCTTGTCGTCGCGCGAGCGATAGCGAAGGTCTCGGTGAGTTTGCGGGTGATGAACAGAGACTTGAGCCGGTCGATGTCGACGCCGGCGACACGGACACCGCGGTGAGCCTCGGAGGACACAAGGCCTTCGGACTCGAGGATCCGCAGGGCTTCACGGACCGGGGTGATCGAGGCGCTGAACCATTCGGCCACTTGGTCCTGGCGCAGGCGTTCGCCGCGTTCAAGTTCGCGGCCGAGGATCTTCCTGCGCAGGCCGAGGACGATCATGTCACGCTTCGTTGAAGCCGACTGTTGATCCATCTGCCGTTTTCCTTCGTTCTGCTCGTCGCTCTCACTACACGTGCTTACGATCGTCACGTCTGACTTGATGAGTCTATCCCGATCAATAGATTCTATCGTTAATAATGCATTCTCAGTCAGAAGATGTATTATTTGAACGTCAACTCGTGAAAACTCGCTGTGGAGGCCCCTTGCACGCTGAACTTCCCTTATCCGGAGTCACCGTCATCAGTTGCGAGCAGGCTGTGGCCGCGCCCTTCGCGTCTCGGCAACTCGCCGATCTCGGTGCTCGTGTGATCAAGATCGAACGACCCGGAACCGGGGACTTCGCTCGCGGCTACGACACCACGGTCAACGGAATGGCGAGCCACTTCGTGTGGCTCAACCGCAACAAGGAGAGCCTGAGCCTCGACCTCAAACACCCGGAGGGTAAGAAGATCCTCAAAGACCTCGTCGCCGAGGCCGACGTGTTCATCCAGAACTTCGCCCCCGGTGCCGCCGAGCGACTGGGCTTCGGCGCCGAAGAGCTGCGCGGCATGAACGATCGACTCATCTACGCCTCGATCTCCGGATACGGACCAGACGGACCGTACAAGGATGCCAAGGCATACGATGCACTTGTGCAGGCCGAGGCAGGTTTGGTCTCCGTAACGGGGACCGAGGATCATCCCGCGAAGACGGGAATCTCAACGGCGGACATCTCCGCCGGCATGTACACATATTCCGGCATCCTCACCGCGCTGTTCAACCGTGAGCGCACCGGTGAGGGCGCCACCTTGCAGATCAGCCTATTCGACTCCCTCGTCGAATGGATGGGCTACCCCCTCTACTTCACCCACGGCAGCGGCACCCGCCCCACTCGGGCCGGAACCTCGCACGCTGCCATCGCCCCCTATGGCGCCTTCACCTGCGGCGACGGCACCCAGATCATGCTGGCGATCCAGAACGAACGCGAATGGAAGAGCTTCGCCACCCAGGTCCTTGGTCGAGAGGACATGGTCACCGACGAACGCTTTGACCGGGCAGCCCACCGCTACGCCCACCGCGATGAGCTGCAAACCATCATCGAAGCAGTCTTCGCCGACTTCACCGGCGGGCAATGCGACGAGCTCCTCGAAACCGCCAAGGTCGCACATTCGCGGCAGCGGGACATGACCGAGATCGCCGATCACCCCCAGCTGGTCGAACGCGATCGCTGGCAGGACGTCGGTTCCCCGGTCGGGCCGATCCCGATGCTGCTGCCTCCGGTCGGCATGTCCGGGGTTGAACCTCGGATGGATCCGATTCCCGATGTCGGAGACCATACAGACACCATCCTCGGCGATCTGGGAATCAGTCCTGAGAAGGTTGCCGAACTCCATCGCGAAGGAGCAGTCTGATCACCATGGCCGAACAACCTGACTCAACACCGGCCTTCGCGTATACGTCTCTGCTGCCCACCAGCGGTGCGGGGCCGGCCATGCGCCGCCTCGACATCGACGGTGTGAAGCAGATCCACGCCGAGGTGGCCGACCAGACCAGATCCTTCCTGCAGGTCGCGCCGTCGACGTTGGCCAACCTCGCCGAGGTGGCCTTCAAAGAGGTCTCGCACTACCTGCGCACCGACCACCTGGCCAGCCTGCGCGCCATCATCGACGATCCGGAGGCTAGCGCCAACGACGTCTTCGTCGCCCTCGACCTGCTGCAGAACGCTTCAGTCTCAGCCGGAGAGATCCTGCCGATGTGCCAGGACACCGGTACCGCGATCATCTCCGCCAAACGCGGCCCCAATGTGCTCACCGACGGCGACGATGCGAGGCACCTCTCGGCCGGCATCCACAAGGCGTACGAGGAACTCAACCTTCGCTACTCACAGTTGGCTCCGGTCAGCCTCTTCGAAGAGAAGAACACGGGCACCAACCTGCCCGCACAGATCGAAGTGGGCCTCAGCCCGGACGATGACTACGAGCTGCTGTTCATGGCCAAAGGCGGGGGAAGTGCGAACAAATCCTTCCTCTACCAGGAGACGAAGGCCGTGCTCAACGAGTCATCGATGCTCGACTTCCTGGCAGAGAAGATCTCGACCCTCGGCACAGCAGCCTGCCCGCCCTACCACCTGGCTGTGGTCATCGGCGGCCCCTCGGCGGAGTTCACACTCAAGACCGCGAAACTAGCCAGCGCCCACTACCTCGATGACCTGCCGACGGCCGGGGACGCGAGACTGGGCCACGGATTCCGCGACACGGACTTCGAAGACACCGTGTTCCAACTGACCCAGAAACTCGGCTTCGGCGCCCAGTTCGGCGGCAAATACTTCTGCCACGATGTGCGCGTGGTCCGACTGCCTCGCCACAACGGCTCCCTGCCGATCGCGATCGCCGTGAGCTGCTCGGCCGACCGGCAGATCATCGCCCGCATCAACGCCGAGGGTGTCTTCATCGAAGAGCTTGAGCACGACCCCGCCAGGTTCCTGCCCTCGATGGGCCGGGTCGAGGAGATCGAATCCGGCAATGTCACCGAGGTAGACCTTGACCGTCCCATGCCAGAACTCCAGTCACAGCTGAGCCGACTGGCCGTAGGGGACAGGCTCTCACTGTCCGGCACAGTGATCGTGGCCCGCGACATCGTCCACGCGAACCTACGTCAGCGACTCAACGAGGGTGGCGAATTACCCGACTACTTCAAGGACCACCCCATCTACTACGCGGGACCGGCCAAGACTCCCGAAGGAATGCCCTCGGGATCGTTTGGACCGACCACCGCTTCACGGATGGACACCTATGTGCGCCAGTTCCAGGAAGCCGGCGGGTCGATGATCATGCTCGCCAAGGGCAACCGCTCGGCGCAGGTCAAAGACTCCTGTGCGGAGTTCGGCGGGTTCTACCTCGGCTCCATCGGCGGGCCCGCGGCACGTCTGGCCCAGGACTGCATCACCGAAGTCGAGGTCCTCGACATGGAAGACCTCGGTATGGAAGCAGTCTGGCGGATCACAGTTGAGGACTTCCCAGCCTTCATCATCACCGACGATAAGGGCAACGACTTCTTCGACAGCACTGGACCGGATACGACGATCGGATTCGGGCGGACGAGAACAGCCAAGGACGGCGCCCGGCTGGACTGAACCGGCCACGGACCACCACGAACACGGTCACGTCGGGCCACCTCGGCGAGGCAGATAATCACAACTTCAGCAGCAGAGGAAAAGGAATTCGAGATGGCAGTCAGCAGCGAAGAGCAGATGATGATCGATACGGTCGCCGAGTTCATCGACCACGACGTCAAACCCCACGTCAACCGGGTCGAGCACGCCGACGAATATCCGGAGAAGTGGATTCAGACCATGAAGGACATGGGCATCTACGGACTCGCGATCGACGAGCCCTGGGGCGACGGCAAGGTCTCGACCGAGGCGTATGCGCTCATCACGCAGGAACTGGCCCGCGGGTGGATGTCCTTAGCCGGTGCCATGGGCGGGCACACCGTCGTGGCCAAGCTCATCGCCGAATACGGCACGACCGAGCAGAAGGACAAGTACCTGCCGCGCATGGCCACCGGTGAGCTGCGCGCGACCATGGCCCTGACCGAACCCGGCGGTGGCTCCGACCTGCAGGCTATGCGCACCTCGGCGGCCAAGGACGGCGAGGACTACGTCATCAATGGGTCGAAGACCTGGATCACCAATGCCCGCAAGTCCGATCTCATCGCACTGCTGTGCAAGACCGACCCGAGTGCCGAGCCCAGGTATAAGGGCATTTCGATTCTCCTCGTCGAGAAGGGCGAAGGTTTCACGGTGTCGAAGAACCTCTCGAAGCTCGGTTACAAGGGTGTCGAGACCTGCGAACTCGTGTTCGAGAACCTGCGTCAGCCGCAGTCCCAGCTGCTCGGCGGGGCAGAGGGAGTCGGATTCAAGCAGATGATGAAGGGCCTGGAGATCGGCCGCATCCAGGTGGCCTCTCGCTCGCTCGGCGTGGCCCAGGCTGCGCTCAATGACGCGGTGAAATACGCGCAGGAGCGCGAATCCATGGGCAAGCCGATTTGGCGTCACCAGGCGGTGGGCAATCAGCTGGCGAAGATGGCGACGAAGCTCGAGGCCGCCCGGCAGCTCGTCCTCCACGCGGCTCGCACCTATGACTCGGGTGAGCGCGTGGACATGGAGGCCGGCATGGCCAAGTACTACGCCTCAGAGATGGCCGCCGAGGTGGCCCTTGACGCCATCCGTGTCCATGGCGGTTACGGATATTCCACCGAATACGACGTCGAACGCTACTACCGTGATGCACCGCTGATGATTGTCGGTGAAGGCACCAACGAAATCCAGCTGAACGTCATCGCCAAGCAGCTCATCGGCCGCAACAAGGCCTGAGAGGGAGACTCACCATGACGCACAAGCCCAGGCCACGCCCGAACACCCCGCACTTCATGACCGAGGAGCGCCTCGAGATCCAGGCGCTCGCCCGCGAGTTCGCCCACGACGTCGTCCTGCCGCTGGCCAATGAGCTTGACCCGATCGAGGGACAGTTCCCTGACTGGTTCATCAAGCAGATGGCCGATATGGGGTTCTTCGGTATCCTCATCCCCGAAGAATACGGGGGCCTGGGGTTGGGTGTCTTCGAGTACTGCCTCGTCGCCGAAGAACTCTCCAGAGCCTGGATGAGCGTGGGTGGACTATTGGCTCGGGGCAACGGGATGGGCGGTGGCTTCTCACCCGAACAGGAAGCCCGGCTGCTGCCGAAGGTCGCCACAGGTGAGTACTTGGGTGCCTTCGCCCTGTCCGAGGCAGAAGCCGGATCGGATGTCGCGAACATTCGCTGCAAGGCCACTCGTGCCGAGGACGGTGGCTGGGTCATCAATGGCACGAAGATGTGGTGCACGTTCGCCGATCAGGCTGACTATGTGATTCTCTTCGCTCGCACCTCGACAGACGATAACAAGCGCCACCGCGGGATCTCGGCATTCTTGGTCGAGAAGAATCGGGGTGAGTTCCCTGAAGGGATGTCGGGGACTGCGGTGAAGAAGATCGGGTACTTCGGATGGAAGACCTGGGATCTGGCCTTCGATGACTTCCACCTGCCGGCAGAGGCTTTGTTGGGTGAGGAAGATCGTGGCTTCTATCAAGCGGTGTCGGGTCTTGAAGTGGGGCGTGCTCACACGGCGGCTCGCTCGATTGGTTTGGCGCAGGCGGCACTGGAGGACTCGATCGCGTATCTCAAGCAGCGGGTCCAGTTCGGCCATCCCTTGGCTGATTTCCAGCATCTGCGGTTCAAGGTCGCTGACATGGCCGCCCAGATCGAGGCATCCCGGGCACTCATGTATCACGTGTGTACGCAGATCGATTCTGGTGCACGCTGTGACAAGGAGGCTGCGATGGTGAAGTATCTGGCTGCGGAGATGGCGGAGAAGGTCACTTCGGAGGCTGTGCAGATCCATGGTGGTGCCGGGTACACGAAGGACTTTGCCGTGGAGCGTCATTGGCGTGATGCCCGGTTGACGAAGATCTTCGAGGGCTCGTCTGAGATTCAGATGCGCATCATCTCCGATGAACTGTTAGGACGTTGACATGACTGAGATCAACCTGCAGGACTGGGTCGGCCGATCCAGCACCGAAGAAGACATTGCCTCTCCGACCAGCGCGGCCCGACTGGCCACACTGCTTGAACAGGACGTTTCCGGAGGCTCGGGCCCACAGAAACTGTTCCCGGTGGGACACTGGTTGCACTTCGCCGAAGACGACGTTCCGATGAGCGAGCTGGGAACAGACGGTCACGTGAAGCTCGGCGGATTCATGCCGCCGGTCGGACTGCCTCGGCGCATGTGGGCCGGCAGTAAGCTGCAGTTCCATTCACCGATTCTCGCCGGGCAGAAGCTGTCGCGGACGACGACCATCGAATCGATTACGGAGAAGACCGGCGGCAGCGGTTCCCTCTGCTTCGTCGTGCTGCGCCACGAGGTCTCCGCCGATGGAAACCTCGCGACGACGGATCGGCACACGATCGTCTACCGGGAAGCCACCTCGGCGCCCGAAGGATCCTCCGCAGCACCTGCCCGGGAAGACTCCCCGGCACCCGAAGGGTGGGACTGGGTGCGCTCGGTGCGACCCAACGAGGTCACCCTCTTTCGCTACTCAGCTCTGACATTCAACTCCCACCGCATCCACTACGACCACCCGTATGTCACGGGCGTCGAAGGGTATCCGGGACTCGTCACCCACGGCCCGCTGACCGCCACGCTTCTGCTCGACGCATTCACGAGGAACCACCCCGAGGCGACCGTCGCCACGTACGACTTCCGCGCGAAGTCACCCCTGTTCGCGAACGAGCAGATCCACCTCGTCGGTCGCAGCACCGGAGCAAATACTCATGAACTCGAAGCCATCGGACCCGATGGTCAGACCGCGATCGCGGCAACAGTGACGACCACGGAAAGCTGAGGAGCTCTCATGTCTGAGACACGACCGGCACCACTGACCGGACTGAAAGTCGTCGAGATCTCTGCCTTCGTCGCAGCACCTTTGGGTGCGATGACCCTGGCACAGTTGGGTGCCGACGTCATCCGCATCGACCCGATCGGCGGCAACATCGACGCCAACCGGTGGCCGATCAGCGATGACGGCACGAGCATCTACTGGGCGAGTCTGAACAAAGGCAAACGTTCGGTCACCCTCGATCTCAAGTCCGAAGAAGGACAGAAGATCGCCACCGACCTCATCGCCGAGGCGGGCACCCTGGTGACGAATCTGCCCGCCCGTGGGTGGTTGAGCTACGATAACCTCGTCCAGCACCGTGAAGATCTGGTCATGCTGCGGCTCAACGGGTCCCATGATGGGAAGCCGGCCGTGGACTACACGATCAATGCGGCCAGCGGGTTCCCAATCATCACCGGCGATGACGAGCGTCCCGTCAACAATGCCATCCCGGCGTGGGACGTCATCGCCGGCCTGTACATTGCCAATGGCATTACTGCCGCTGAGCTCGATCGCCGGACTTCGGGCAAGGGGCAGGAGATTAACCTCGCTTTGTCCGATGCGATGCTCGCAACCGTGGGCAACCTCGGCTACATCGCCGAGGTGCAGTCGACCGGCAAGACTCGTGGACCGCTGGGCAATGGCCTCTATGGTGCGTATGGGCAGTCGTTCAAGACCTCGGATGAACGCGAGATCATGGTTGCCGTCATCTCGAACAAGCACTGGCGCGGACTTGGGAAGGCGACTGGCTTGAGCGAGAAGCTCGAGATGATCGGGCCGCTGCTCGACGTCGATCTTTCGACTGAGGGCGGTCGCTTCGAGGCGCGCGAGGCGATCGATGCAGTGGTGCGTCCGTGGTTCGCCGCGCACACTGCCGCTGAGGCGGCAGAAGCGTTGAGCGAGGCAGGCGTCCTGCAGGGGGGGTTCCAGACCTTTGAGGAACTCGTGAACAACGATCCGTGGTGCTCGTTGGAGAACCCGCTGTTCGGGGAGATCGAGCAGCCGGGGGTTGGGACTGTTATTGCGCCGCGGGTGCCGTTGTCGTTCTCGGGGTCGCCTGCGGCTGATGCTGTTCCTGCTCCACAGTTGGGTGGGGATACGGAGGAAGTACTCGAGTCAGAACTCGGTTTCAGCACTGCCGAAATTACGTGCCTGAAAGACGACGGACCCATCAGCTGACAGTCTTCGAGCTGGCGTTGGCCCCTGCTTCTCTTCTTCAAGAAGCAGGGGCCAACTTTAAGTATGGTTATCTTGCGCCAGCATTGGATCTCCTGTATTACGCCGGGCAGCGAAAAAGTTCGGCGGCGACCACTTCACTTGAGTGTCTTTCCCCTTGTCTCTGGCATCGTCAGAAACACCACCAGGGAGACCAAGGCTCCCGCCGAGCAGTAAATCCATATCCAATCGTTCAAACTGTTGTCGTTCAACCAAGTGACGATGTATGGCACAGTTCCACCAAACAGCGCAACAGAAAGTGCATAAGGCAATCCGATCCCAGTTGCTCGCACTTCTGCCGGAAACTGTTCGGCCATCACCGCAGCCACGTTGCTGGAATATCCGAGGAGCAGGATGAGCCCGGTGATCTGAACGACCAGCAGCATCACGAAGCCGCCTTGGAGCAACGTGAAGGCTGGCCAGGCGAAGACGAGAAAGCCTCCCGCGAAGAGAGAAAGAGTTGGCTTTCGTCCTACGAGATCAGATAGGAGACCTGCGAAGGGAAGTAGCGCGATGAAGACGATGATTCCTATTACATTGGCTACAAGCGCCTGACTCAGCGGGATATCGGTGGATATCGCAACAAAGGTCGGCATAAAAGTAGCCCACATGTTGTAGAGGATGACCCCGCCGATGTTCAGCCCGAATACTCTGAGGCTCGCACCGGGATATTCGCGGAGCATGTCCAGAACAGCGTTTCCCCTCTTTCCCGGTTGCTCTAGTTTCGCATACTGCGTGAAGGCAGTGGTTTCTTCGACTGAGCGCCGAAGCCACAGCCCTACGAGGCCCAGAGCAGCGCAAACGATGAAGGCCAGACGCCAACCCCATGAGTCCAGGGCCTCGGTGGAGAGTGTATTGGTCAGAATCGCACCCATCGCGGCAGCGGTGAGCAGGCCAATTCCCACGGACACTTGTTGCCACGATCCACCGAATGCGCGCCGCTGCGGGGCCGCTGATTCGACGAGGAACGCCGAGGCAGATCCGAACTCACCTCCCGCAGCGAATCCTTGGATGATTCGAGCCGTCACTAGGATCACCGGTGCAGCTATTCCTACAGTCGCGTAATCAGGAGCTACTCCTATGACGAAGGTTGCCGCTGCCATTAGCCCAATGGTCAGAACGAGGCCCTTTTTTCGCCCGAACCTATCTGCGTACGCACCCATGACTGCGGCGCCGATCGGACGAACAACGAAACCGACAGCAAAGATTGCAAGAGTTGAAAGCAGTGCCGCTGCCTCGTTTCCTGGAGGAAAGAAGTGGTGGGCAAAAATCGATGAAAAGGTTGTGTAGACCGCCCAGTCGAGGAATTCGACAGCGTTTCCAATGCTTCCGGCGACGATGGCTTTTCGGCCGTTGGTGCTGAGTTTTGTTCCGGCGTCGTTGCCGGTCGTGGTGTGAGTCATGATGCTCTCTTATCTTATCGTGAGAATTTCGTATTTTAGACGGGTCGGGATTTCGGCCGATTGGCCATGAGCCGGTCCCTGGTGACATGGGAAGAAGCAATGTCCACAACGGTCAGAGCCATCGCGGCTCCTCCCTCTTGAACGAATCGATCGCCCTCTGGGCCGCCAGCCGCTGCCGCGAACGCCGCAGTGTGATTTCCTTGTTCCGCTGGCAGGTCGAACGAGAGCATGGGATGGATCGCTGGTACCACCTGCGACACGTTGCCCATGTCCGTCGAACCGAACAGTGCGTCCGCATAGTCGGGGAACGTGCGGCCGACCGAAATTGCGTTGCGTTTGAAGATTGCAACAAGGTCGTCGTTGTGGTCGAATTCGCGGTAGATGGAGGGAAGGGCCTCGACGCGGACTGACGTTCCTGAGGCGAGAGCACCCGCGTCGAAGCAGGCGTTCACTCTTGGCCACACTTCGTCGACCTCGTCGATCGTATTGCAGCGGATCATGCACTCGACCACCGACTGGTCGGGAATTACATTGACCGCTCCACCAGATTCCTTGACCACGTGATGGACGAGGATTCCATCCTTCAGTTGCTGGCGCAGTAGCCCGATCGATGTCAGCGCGATGACTGTCGCGTCGGAGGCGTTGAGTGCGCTCCAAGGACGAGAGGCGTGTCCACCGCGGCCAGTGAAGGTGATTTTCCACGATCGCGACGCTCGGAAGTATGGCGCGGCAACGTCCTTGAGCGAAGGGTGGATCATGAGGGCGGCGTGGATGTCGTCAAACGCTCCACGATTGACCATAAGCTCCTTTCCGGTACCGGACTCTTCCGCAGGCGTGCCCAAGATTCGGAGCGTGATCCCCAGTTCGTCGGCGAATGGAGCGAGCGCGAGAGCGCAGCCGATGGCAGATGCCGCAATGACGTTGTGACCGCACCCGTGTCCGATGCCAGGCAGAGCATCCATTTCTGCACAGATGCCGATAACGAGCGGACCGCTTCCGAAAGTTGCTGTGAACGCAGTAGGCAGATCGCAGACTCCGTGATCGATCGTGAAGCCATGGTCCTGAAGCGTTTCGATGAGCAGTTTGGACGTGGAATGCTCTTCGAACGCGAGCTCGGGGTTGTTGTTGATCGTATGCGAGACTTTCAGAGCGATCGGGAGATTGCGCTCGAAAGCCTCGGCGACTTTGTTCTTGACTCCGTTCATCGCCATACTTCCTTGAGGAGACGCAGGATATTGCCGCCAAGAACGGCCTGAATCTCGCTGTCGCTGTAGTCGTGACAAACGAGCCAGCCCGCAATATTTCTGAAGGTCTCGGTCGGATTCTCGGCACCGTTGACATGGGGTACGTTCTCATATTGAAGGTTGCCGGGGTCGAAGACTCGAGATGAACCGATGATTTCTCGAATTGAGTCTTGGAAGCGCACATGATCGCCGTAGAAGGTATCCGGCCCGAATGCCACATGCTCGATCCCCATGAGGTCGACGGCATAAACGAAGTGGTCCATCATCGATTCGAGTGACTGCTTTCGGTGGTCGTAGGACAGTGTCGTATGCGGGGCCGATTCGATACCGAGGACGCCTCCGCGTTCGGCGCAAGCCGACAGCACGTCGTCGGGCTTCATTCGGGCTGTGGGCCAAACGGAACGTGCGCCCGCATGAGTGATTCCGACAGGTGCTTTCGAAGCACGGATTGCGTCATACGAGGTTCGGTCACCTGCATGAGATACATCGATGAGTATGCCGAGGTCGTTCATTCGGCGAACAGCTCGACTGCCGAATTCTGTCAGCCCGCCGTCGTCATCTTCCTTTTGACCGCTGCCGAGAGTATTCGTTTCTGAATAGACGAGCCCCATCTGGCGGATGCCGAATCCGTAAAGGACATCGATTCGGTCGATGTCGTTCTCAATCATGGAGGACGATTCAGTCCCGAAGACGAAGGCCAGAATCTGCTCGCGATGGGCATCGAGTATGTCGTGCACATTGTGGGCGACGACTGCACCTTCCTGACGCGAAAGGTCAGCTAGCCGGAGGCCAAGGGTCCTGATTAAGTCATCCCATTTCCATCCTGATCGCCGTGTACTGCCGATCACGCCGAACCAATTATCGAATACCGCAGTCAAGCGGGACGCCCGCAACTCCGCGAATGCCGTCTGTTCGTGTGGGGAGAGTAGAAATGCTGGCGTATCGGCGAAGTCCGCAGGAAGCCGCTGAGGGTGATCGTGGAAGCTGATCAGAGGGTTGTCGTTCATGAGCCGATCGACCCGTTCCGATTTCTCAGGGGAAAGGCCCGAAGAGTAGTCACTTCGTCTCTTGGCGTGCGGTTCTAGGTCAATAGCAGGGAAGTCTATCCCCGGCGTGAGATAAGGAAAGGACTCGTAGGCGGGTACTTCAGGTGAGAGAGCATTCATGATTGAGACTTTCAGTGGAAGGAAGTGGTGCAGCGGTCAGTAGTGAATAAGAAAACAGAGTGTTGTCGGTGCACGTTGTGGTGGACGGGAGTCGCCGGCGTGTTCGCAGTGGCGTCGCCTGGTCTTCAGCGCCTTCGTGATTGCGGGGTTGACTGAGCGTCAGCGTGGATCCATCCGTCGGAGTCGATGGAGATCGACGGATCCAATTTGCGGGAGTTCTCCACAAAATTTGTGATGATGCGCTCGGCGACGTTCGGGTGTGGATGCACTGGCTGGCTGTCGCTGTCGAGTTCGATCGGGACGAGTCGCAATCGCGGTCCACCGGAAGCGTTGAATTCGACGCGAAAGACAGCGCTTTCATACCACGGGCCGCTCATCAGAACGGCTTTGTAGGGTGCGGCGAGATGGGCGTCCTCCTTGGGAACCATCGAATCGGGCCTCCAGCCATCGCACCAATCGAAGACGAAATTCCCTGTCGAGTAGAGAACAAGTCCGGATCCGTAGAACTCGGCTGGGTGGAGGCAATGAGGATGGTGGCCGATGATGAGGTCAGCTCCTGCATCGACCATTCGATGGGCCAAGGGCCGCTGATATTCGGCAAGGGGCCCTTGAGCTTCTGGGAGGTAGCAGAACGGCACACCCCAGTGCA
Organism: Brevibacterium sp. RIT 803; assembly: GCF_016892625.1. Lineage (GTDB taxonomy): Bacteria > Actinomycetota > Actinomycetes > Actinomycetales > Brevibacteriaceae > Brevibacterium. The sequence continues at coordinate 462,604 of NZ_JAFEMW010000003.1, read as the reverse complement.
TTGCGACAATCACTCGATCGTGTGATTCCTTTGCCTCAGCGATGAGGCGTTCTGCTGTTTGGACATCCGGCTCATGCGCGACCGAATGGACGTAGGGAGGGGTTCCCGGTGTCTCATCGAGGAAGCCGCTGTCATATTCGAAGTGCTGACGGATACGAATCGATGCGATGCCTGCACTGCGTTCGGTAGCGTTGAATCCAAGTGGCAGAGCCGCACAAAAGCTAAAGAATGCCACCGACTCTTTTGCAACGTTTAAGGTCTTCGGTCGGTTTGCTCCGGCGAGGTTTTCTCCGAAGCCCGCGTGTGCAACACCGGACTGGTCGAGCGCGCGGGCGGTATCGCGCATACCCTCGTTGCCGTAGTCGAGGGCATGGTTCGTCGCCAACGACACTGCGTCGAATCCGAAGTCAGCGAGCTCCTGCGCTCCCGAAGTCGGTGTCCTCATCGTCACGAGTTTGTGAGCTTGTTCGACGCCGTCTGTTAGCGGTGCCTCCAGATTGCCGATCGTGAGACTGTTGCCGTGAAGGAGGTCGAAGGCTGAGCTCCCTGGGCTGGAATCTTCGGATGGGGTTTTACGTGGGAACCCGGAGACGACGACGTCTCCGACAACTGTCACTTCCATGTGCGCTCGTTTCCATATACGGTACGGTCGTTCCACACTGTAGCCCAGACCATATTCCTCGTCTAGTCCGCCTGTGCCGCATTGCGGCACAATAGCCGTTGTCGCTGATAGAATCGCCGGTATGCAAACTCCGAAAGCTCATCAAGAAGCAGCTGATCTGTCAGAAAGCAGTGTGCGTTCCATGAATAGCGTGCTCACCACTCTCCGGATCTATGAAGAGGTGGCTACACGGCAGCCGATAGGTGTTTCGGCGTTGGCACGCGAAACGGGAATTCCGAAGAGTTCGGTTCAAAGATGCCTCGTGACACTGCAAAAGGCAGGTTGGCTGAGAATTGTTGATCCAGAGCGGGTTCGCTGGGGAGTAACCGCGAAGGCTCTTGTTCTGGGTTTACGTGGCGCCGGGGAGCAAGATCTAAATGAGATCGCCACACCGGCAATTCGGCGTCTTGCGGCGCAGACAAGGGAGACCGTCTTTCTGGCTCTGCGAGACGGTGATGATTGCGTGATGATCGCTCGAATCGACAGCACGCATACGGTGCGGGTCTATCTCGAAATCGGTACGCGCATCCCCTTGCAGGCGACATCGGCGGGCGTCGCCATTCTTTCTCGCTTATCTATGCGAGATGTCGATGCTGTGATCGACCATCGGGTCGACAGTGTAGGCGGAGGGCCGGTTCCTAGCCCCGACGAACTGCGGAAAGAAATAGAGGCGACGAGTAGCCGGGGCTACTCGCTGAATATGTCATCGTGGTATCGACCCCATGTCGCGACGATCGGTGCCCCGATTGTCAGCGTCGACGGTGTGCCTATAGCAGGTATTGCGCTGTCAGTTCCGGAGATGCGCTACGACCATTCGAAAGAGGAGGAGCTTGCCCAGTTGGTGGTGAAGACTGCTGCGGAGATCGGCGAACTGTTGGCACAAAGATGAGTAGACGACGTGTTTCGGGCGGCTAAGTTGTAGTGGCCGCTGGCGGAATCGTCAGGTGTTGTCTCGTCCGGTGATTTCGGACATGAGGACCTGCGCCGTTTCTTCAGGCGCCTCCCGTGCGAAATGGTGCGAACCCAGCTCGATGGGGACGAACGTGATCCTATCGCCGTACTTTTCGACTGCTTGAGGCGACAGGAGGCTGTGAACTGCAAAAACAGTGATTGGTTGGTTGGCTCGAGCGAGTGCACTGTTCATGTCCCAGTGGACAAGTCCTTCCATCGACTTCAAGCCCGCAGGTTGTCTCACTGACGACATCTGCTCGACGTAGGCCTCGATCAGTTCCTCTTCTGTGCCCGCAGGAGAGCCTGCCTCAACCATGCCTCGTACTGCTGAAGAGAAGTCATTACGAAATGGTGCTAGTGCCGTCTCTTCCTGCTGGTTAGAAAGTGGCGGAAAAAGGAACATGTAGTGCAGTGCATCGAGAGCGACCACGCGTGAGACAGAATCCGGCGAAAGGGCTGCCGCTTCGACTGCGGCAGCTCCGCCCAGTGAGTGTCCGACGATGACGCTGTCTCGGATGCCTTCCGCTTCCAGTACGGAGACAATATCGCGACCGAACTCGTCCATCGACCACGATGTTCGCGTGGAGCGGGAGTCTCCGTGCTCGGCAAGATCGATTGCAAGGACTCGATGATTGTCGGGGAGGTAGTGAATTAGATCGTCGAAATCATGTCGACAGCAACCCCATCCATGGACGAAGACGATTGCGCCTCCGTGTCGCGGGCCCCTGGCGGTGTAACTGATCCGAGTCAAGCTATCTCGACTGACTTCGTGGTGTGACTGAATCGATGTTGGCAAACCAGACTCCTTTGTCCCATAAAAGTCAAGATGGACCTATGTGCGGCATGAGTGTATCGCTCAGCGAAACACTAAGTCAAGGCTTGCTAGGTGACGAATCGCGCTTCAAGGCGATGGGATCTATGCAGAGTTTGGAGGCCTCTGACGTAGCGTGTGCTCAGAAGAGCGACTGACATGGTCGCCGCGCTGATGGCGGTTCGCGCTTGTTCTCAGCAGTCTTCTCCCAAGTGATGCGATCCGGGCTCGGCCCTGTTCTCGATTTGCAATTGCCATCCGCATGCGATCCCAAGAAGGATGCCTTCATGCAGGGCACCACGTCCGAGGGAAAAGGCGTCACGGCAGCGGCGCTGGCGACTCGGAAGGCACGTGGTGTACTGAAAAGTCGACTCTACGGTGTGGGTGGTTAGACGTTCAAGGAGTCAGTGAGTTCCGATCCGCGCTGATGATTGGAGAGCCTACTGTTCTCGGAACAAATGCTGGAATCCCGGATGCTGCCTCTGCTTGGCGGCTTGCCAGTCTCGCTTGTTGTTTCGATACCAACGCTGGGTGAAGATATTGTCGCGGAGCCGACACTGTTCGCTATTTCGAGGTCAGAATACATCTTGCTTCGTGGCAGTACGAAACTCATCGTATTTCAGTTTGAGTAGGTCAGTTTGCGGCCGATCTTGACGAGCTCTTGGAATCGTCATCAGCTTTTGTCCGTGAAGTTCTTGAAGGCCGTGACGGAGCATTGGTCCGTCGACCTCTTCGAGAAGATCATGGCGTATTTCAACGGTATAGTCCGGCCGGACTCCAAGGAAGTGCCTGTCAAATGCCGCATGATGGATCTTGCACATGGCTAGCCCATTCACGACTGAAGCGATTCCTATTTCCTCTCTATCTGCGACTATATGAGCAGCGTCGAGTAACGACGGGTGGGCCAGATTGCAGACTGCGCACTGATTTTCGTATGCAGTCAGAACCATTGCTCTAAAGACAGGTTGGTGGACCCTGACTTTGGCCATTTGCGTGAGGTACCTTTTTGCCACATACTCGTGAGTCGAGAAATCTATCTCAGAGATGTCGGCGGCCGGTTCGGGTGCAGTGAGAAGAAATCGTTGCTCGTGTGGCTCTTCACCGACAACATACACAGGAGCGATCACCTGAAATCGAGCTGGTTGCATTGCAACGCCCCAGAACCAAATGAGGGGAAGCTTTTGTTCCATTGCGTTCCGAAGGCCAACATTTTCAGGAAACGTCGGATCATCGCCTCGCCACATGTATCTCAATAGACCATCGTCTCCGATGAGGTCCTCATAAGGGCGTTCTTGGCCCGGCCTTCGGAATACGGTTTGAATTGAAAGGGCCGCTGAAAACCCCGCGGGCTTCCGAATCCCTTGTTGTGTTGATTGCAGTTTGAATTGCTCACCACCAAACTCGAAATCTTGGATCTCGTCTCGAGTAAGGGGATCGCGGCCATCGTCCGTCCTCATTTGTAGCCATGAGATTGCTGCTTCGCGTAGACCGGCTGGTTCAACCACAGTTAGCACTCTTCTTGCCTTCCCGAGAGGACAGTTGATTGTTGCAGTTCACGCACTGCGGGTAAGTCAGGTGCAGCCCAATCAAGTTCACTGAGTTCGCTTATTGCGGTCCAGCGAAGCTCGTCATGGTCCGTGCTTGACTGAGGAACTGACTCGGCTTTCACCCAATAGCAAGCAAGATCAATAGCGGCTTCACCGGTGGTGGTCGTGGCTCGGGAAACGAGGCTCCCGACAGCGGCGGTCCCGACATTGAGTTCTTCTGCCAACTCGCGAAGCAATGCCTCTTCGGGAGCTTCTCCGTTCTCGACCTTGCCGCCTGGAAACTCCCACTTACCGCCTGCTACCTTCTCTGGATTGCGGCGGCATGCCAAGACACGTCCCTCACTATGGAAAATTGCCGCTACTACGCGCAGAGTTTTGCCCATGACCCCACACTATAGGCAGACTTCCGTCCAACTAGCCGTTGGGTATGGATTGATTGGTGCGCAGTCGCAGTGCCGGCAATTGCATGAGGCCTGGCTTGAAGATTTGTACAAGATTCTACGTTCACCGCCCCATCGCTCGGGCATAGTCCTCCTTGACGAGATCGAAATGTGCCCAGGTCTCGACGGCGGCAACATCGTCGAGCGCTCGTAGAGCCTCGACTGTTGCAAGAACCTCGGTGGAAGACGAGCCGACCGCGGTGGCAATGAAATCATGGGCGCCATGAGATCGTGCGGCGAACTCGATCGAGTCGGATTCCAGAATGAATTGCCGCACTGGCTCAAAGCTGCCTGCCAGGGTGATGCCCAGCCCTGTGGCAAAGCGGCTGGTAGAGAGCCCACCGGATTTGATCGCAGCGATACGGATGACTCCAGCAGAAGTGAGCCGTTGAACCCTGGACCGCACAGCTGACGGTGAGCGGTGAACAACCTCGGCGAGAGTGCGATAGCTTATCCGGCCATCGACTTGCAGCGCAGCGATGAGTTCGAAGTCGAGTTCATCCAACGCGATGTCTTCGCGTCTTTGGGGAACGAAGAAGCCGCGCAGTACTTCGACGTAGGTCGTCACTCGAATCTCACGGACGCCGGAGATCGTTCTGACCGCATCGAGTGTGTCTAAAAGCTCCCGGCTCGAACCGTGTCGAGACTCGAATACCAACGGGCGTTCTCCGCTTGCTATGGACACGAACACAGCATTCGCTAATCGTCCCACCGCCTCGGCGACCGGGGATACTGGGCCATCGACGCGGACCATGGAATGTGTCAGCACATGATGGCCGGCAACTCCGGGGTCGAGCGCTGCGACCACGCGCAATCCTTCGCGTTCTGTGAGTACGCGCAGTCGTTCGGAGATGACATGTCGTGAGACTCCATGGGCACGACCGAGGTCAAGCACGCTCGTGCGTCCATCCCGTTGAAGCGCACGGATGATCGCAGCATCGAGTTGAGAATCCTCCGTATGCCCCATGATTGCTCCAATCGTGCAGTGGAGGTGAGTAGTTGCTCTCCATTATCGCGCTCTCTGCCTCCGGATCTCGCAAATCAGCGGGCGCAGGCCCATCCCTGGTTAACCATTGCCGGTGACACTGTGCCCGAACAGACCTACCATCACTCCAAGGCCACACCACTCGCCGCACAGCTATGTCATCGTGGCGATCCGAGCAAAGGAGCTCACCATGACCTCAACCGCACCAAGCGTCCCCGAGCGCACGCATCGTCGCGCGCTCAAATCCGGATTTGCTGCAGCCGTCGGTACGACTATTGAGTGGTACGACTTCTATGTCTACGCCACAGCCGCCGCCATTGTCTTCCCTCAAATCTTCTTCCCGGAGGTCGACCGAACTCTGGGCACCCTCGCATCGTTTGGCACCTACGCGGTGGCGTTCTTCGTCCGACCTCTGGGCGGCATCATCTTCGGGCACATCGGCGACCGGCTCGGCCGCAAGCCGGCATTGACCATTACCTTGCTGATGATGGGTGTGGCGACCGTCCTCGTCGGCTGTCTGCCCGGCTACGACACGTGGGGCATGACCGCAGCGGTGCTCCTTATCATCCTCCGCATCATCCAAGGATTGGCAGTCGGTGGCGAGTGGGGCGGCGCGAGCCTGATGGCCGTCGAGAGCGCTCCACCGAAGTTCAAGACCTTTTACGGCGGTTTCACCCAACTGGGCAACCCCCTCGGCGCGCTTCTCTCCTCTGGCGCTTTCTGGGTGCTCTCCCTCATGGGTGACGATGTTCTCTTCAGCTGGGGATGGCGCGTGCCGTTCCTCATCAGCATCGTCCTCATTGCTGTGGGCATCTGGGTTCGGCTGCGCATCGAAGAGACCCCCGTTTTCAAACAAAGCGGCGCCAGCGAGACGACACCGATCATCCACACTCTGCGCTTCAACTGGTATCCCGTGCTTCTGGGATTCGGCATGGTCGCCATCGCTTCGGGCGGCTACTACCTCGCCACTTCCTACGTTCAGAGCTATGCCACCAGTGAAGAGATCGGGCTCGCCGCCTCCATCATCCTCGGGGCAATGACGCTCGCTTCCTTTCTCGAAGCTCTCGTGACGCTTCCCCTGGCCTTGCTCGGTGACAAGTGGGGAGGAAAACGCCTCATGTACCTCGGCGTCGGTCTGTCGTTCCTCTGTTCCATCCCGCTCATCCTCGCCATCGAGAATCACACAGTGACCCTGATCTACATCTTCGTCTGTGCGATACGAGTGACGATGAGCGCGACCTGGGCGCCACTGTCCGCCCTCCTGACACAGATGTATCGCCCCCAGGCTCGTTACACCTCCATGTCCTTGGCCTACGGAGTCGGCGCGGCGGTGTGGGGCGGGCTCTCACCCATTGTTGCGACCTCCCTCATGGCAGCGACCGGTTCCATCTGGTCCGTCATCGGTCTCTTCGGCTTCCTCTCCGCGGTTGCCTGGATCGCCACCGCACTGGCACCGCAGCACAGCGACGAACCTGAAACTGCCAACACCTGACCTACTCGACACCACTATCCCAGGAGACGCCCGTGCGACAATTGGTCACCTTTGACGACTGCGATTCCGCCGCCACGCTGATCACTGCGAACGTGATTCACACTGTTGACGACACCGCTCGCGGCGCCTCTGCGATGCTCATCGCCGGAGGGAAGATTCTCGAAGTGGGAACGGTGACCGACGCCGAGGCGGCCGCCACCAAACGTGGCCTTGATCCTGTCCGTGTCGATCTTCCCGACGCCACAATCGTCCCAGGGTTCGTTGACCCACATGCCCATCCGCTCATGTACGGTCAGCTGCACACCTGGATTGATGTCTCCCCGAATGCGGCAACGTCGATCCCCGAGATCGTCGAGGTTTTGCGCCGGGAATCAGCGAAGCTTCCCGCCGATGTGCCCGTCCGTGGATACGGCTACGAACAGCGCAACCTCATCGAACGTCGGCACCCGACTCGACACGAACTCGACGAAGTCGCTCGCGACCGCGAGGTGTACATCATGAACGCTTCTGGCCATGGGGGAGTCGTCAACACGTTCACCTTCGAGAAATTCGGCGTCACCCGTGACACTCCAAACCCTGAGGGCGGCGAGTTCTTCCGTAACCCTGACGGTGATCTGACGGGAGAGCTCTCGGACGCGGCATGCAATGTCCTCACCGGGCTGGGCGGGGTCAAGATCGGACGTCACGGGCCGAACTTCCACCTCGGCGACGAAGCAGCCGAACATCAGAAGCAACTCGACATCGTTCAACGCGAGTTCCTCACAGGCGGCGTGACCACGATCGGGGATGCGCAGGTTTCGAAGCGGGAGTTTGCCGCCTACCTTGCTATGGCTGAACGGGGCGGGCTTCAGATGCGGGTGTCGATGTACTTCCTCTCCCACCTACTTGACGCCGTACTCGATCTCGGCCTCACAGGTCCTTTCGGCAATGCCTTCCTCTCCGCCGCTGGTATCAAGCTCTACGCTGATGGCACCTTAGGGGGGTGGACCGCTTACTTCCCGGACGGGTATGTCGGTGACCCGTGCCGGACCGGACAGCTCTATCACTCGCCGGAGGAGTACACCGGACTTGTGCATCGGGCACATGCCGCGGGCCTGCAGACTGCAACCCACGCGCAGTCGCCGATTGCCATCAAAATGGTCGTCGACGCCATCGAGGCTGCACTGCAATTGCGCCCCGACCCCGATGCTCGCCACCGAATCGAACACTGTGGACTCCCTGATCCTGTCGAAGTGAAACGCATGGCCGAATTGGGAATCAGACCGGTCAACCAGACCCAGCACTATTACAACTGGGGAGAAGGAGTCGAGCAGGCAATCGGCACACCCGGGGAACGATTCAATCCGCTCGGAGAGTTTCGTGACGCCGGTGTGCCCATTACCCTGTCCTCGGACGCTCCGGTCGCCGAGCCCCGCCCACTCGAAGCGATCCAGACCGCAGTGACCCGGGTAACCAGACGCGGACACAAGCTGGGACCAGACGAACTGCGGATCTCAGCCGAGGAGGCACTGCGGGCACACACTCTGGAAGGCGCGATCACCCTAGGCCGAGAGAACGAATTCGGATCCCTGAGCGTCGGTAAGCGGGCGGATTTCACTGTCCTCGGAGCTGATCCCCTGACCGTGCCGGTTGAAGAGATCGCTGCCATTCCTGTACTCGAGACCTGGGTCGACGGGGTGCCCAGGCTGTGCACGAGTGATATTTCGGGATCAGCACAGGAAGATGCGAGTGCATGAACGCGAAGGCAACGGCCCAGGAATGGATCGACGAGAATCTCGAGCAACTTCTCGATTGGCATACCCATATCTGGGAGCTGGCGGAACCGGCCTGGCGGGAGTACGACTCTCAAGCCTGGTACGTGCAACGGCTGCGGGAGGAAGGCTTCGAGGTCGAAGACGGTTCGGGCGGCATGCCTACGGCCTTCAGCGCGCGCTGGTCCAACGGTTCAGGACCTACGCTGCTCACTTACGCCGAATACGACGCAGTCCCCGGCAACTCGCAGGCTGCAACCACTCGGGAGGAGCCGCGCGAGGGGCTCTCGCGCTTTGCGCCCGGGCACACGGATCCGCATTCGGTGCTGGGTATCTCTACTTTAGCCGGGCTCCTTGCGACCAAACACGCGATGACCACCCACGGGATCACCGGGACACTTCTCTACACGGGAGAACCGGCGGAGAAGATGCATGGATCGAAGGTCGTCCACGGACTGCGCGGGTATTACGACGATGCAGACGCAATCGTGTCTTTCCATCCCTTCTACATGCTGCCACTGTGCAATACAGCCCGCTGGGACACCCAGTGCGGGGCCTATTACAGCAAGGTCTATTCATTCGTCTGCGATGCTCCAGAAACCTGGCAGCTGTCGAGCTCTGACGCACATTCGCCCATACCCGCATCGCATTCGGCGGCTCGTGCACCGGGCGCGAATCTGTCGCTGATGCAGATGCTGACCTCTTCGAGGTCGATGCTTGACGCAATGCTGCCGGCGGCTGGCGGCTGGAGCTTCTCCGACGCGATCCTCACTGACGGTCAAGCAACAGCAGATAATTTGCCCCAGAGAGTCGCACGAATTCAGTTCTCCTGGCGCACACCAGACCTCGAAATGGCCGAGCACATCCTGGCCATCCTAGATCGCAATGCTCAGGCAGCAGCGATGATGGGCCACTGCGACGTTGAAGACCGCTGGGTGGCCAGAAGTCGACCAGGACGGACAAACCGCGTCCTCGCGCAGGCGCTCTACGACAACCTCGCCGAGGTGGGGCCGCCGACCTACGGTTCCGAGGCGGTGGCGCTCGCCCAAGAGGTGCAGCAGGAGCTAGGTATCGAGGTGAACGAGACGCCGTTCCTCGCAGAAACAGAACACCTCATCGAACCGCAGGAAGCCGAACGGCTGCTGCGCGAGCAGATGCCGGCATGGCAGCGAAACTGGACAAGCGACGACTACGTGGAGATGAGCCACTATGCACCCCTCGTGCGGTTCTACGTCTCGCGCCCGGCCCTGGCCCCGGCGCCCGGTGCCGGCCCGTATCCCGCATGGGTGATGAATGCGCTGGGTGGAATGCGCGAAACGATCGCACCGACGATCCTCACCGCTGGAAAGACAGTTTCGGGAACCTTTCTCGACCTGCTCGCCAAGCCTGACGTCCTCGCCGAGGCGACGAGCGAGTTCGAGTCGCGTGCTGTCGCTGATCCGATGCCGGCGTTGTTGCCAGCCGACTTCGTTCCGCCTACCGAACTTCCATGGCCCGACTACAGACTAGATCGGGTAAGTGGCCAGCGGTGGTGGTGAGTACCGTCGGACATCTGAGAATATTGTCCGATATGTCGGACACAATTCTTTTGAAACGCATTGTGAGCCAGATAACGACCTGCCAGCATGGCCGGAGGCCTTTCTAACGCCAATGTTTGCATCAGCATCTGAGTCACCAAGGACGGTATAGAGCTGGTGTTTTCCCGGTGCTGTTGGTTGGTCGTAATTGATGGACAATCCACCGGAGTCAATGATGAACAATAAGAAGATGCGGTGGGGAGTATTCGCCCCAATGGCTGTCCTGCTGGTCGCCACAGCAGTCCTGGGTATCGCAGCCCCTCAGTGGTTCTACAACATACAGTCGTCCGTGGTGGGGTTCGCTTTCAGCAACTTCGGCTGGCTGTTCAGCTTGACCGTTTTCGTTTTGATCTTCGTCTGCCTGTATCTGGGCTGCTCGAAATTCGGAAAGATCAAAATCGGTGGTGACTCAGCCAAACCGACCATGACGAAATGGCAATGGTTTGCGATCTCGCTGACCAGCGGGATCGGTACCGGCATTCTGTTCTGGGGAACCGCCGAGCCACTGACCCATTTTATGAACCCTCCGGCGGCGCTTGGGCTGGAACCAGGATCTGAACAGGCAGCGACGTTCTCTATCGCGGCTGTGACGATGCAGTGGACGATCGCGCCATATGCCTTGTATGTCATCTGCGGAATAGCAATCGGATACGCACATTACAACAAGGGGATGCCCTATGCCGTCAGCTCCGCGCTGTATCCGATTTTCGGAAAGCGGGCGCTCGGGGGCATTGGAACGATCGTTGACAATGTCTGCATGTTCGCCATTGCGGGTGCAATGTCCGCGATCCTCGGTGAAGGGGTCCTGCAGATCGGCAGCGGCGTGTCGCACTATACGGACATCGTCAACGGGCCCACCCTGTGGGCTGTCATTGCCATTCTCATCACCATCACCTACATTCTGTCGAGCTACACGGGCCTGCAGAAGGGAATCAAGTTCCTGGCGGAGCAGAACACCAGGCTCTTCCTCTTGCTTTTGGTCTTCGTGCTCGTGGTTGGCCCAACGGCCTACATCATGACCATTGGTACTCAAGGAACTGGAAAGTACCTTTCCGATTTCGCGGAGATGCATCTATGGTTCAGCCCGATGGATGGCGAATCGTGGCCCCGCGATTGGCCGATTTTCGAATGGGCGCTGTGGGGAGCAAATGCTCCTTTGATCGGTATGTTCATCGCTCGCGTCTCTTATGGGCGTACGATCCGTGAGTTCGTCACGGTCAATATGCTGTTGCCGGCGGCATTCGGAGCATTCTGGTTCTGGGTATTCGGTGGAGCGGCGATGTACTTCGACTGGAAGGGCGACGGCAAACTCTGGGACATCATCAACGGCGAAGGCGGTGTGCCACTGTCCCTGTTCGCTTTCCTGGATGAACTCCCACTATCGCTGCTCTTCGGCATCCTGATGCTGATCGCAATCTTCATCTCCTTCACCACTCTGGCTGATTCACTGACCACCACGATGTCGTCTCTGACAACGACCGGAAACGACCTCAAAAATCCGGAGCCGCCGGCCATGGTCAAGATCTTCTGGGGCGGACTGATCGGAGTTCTCGCCATACTCACCGTGACGGCCGGAACCGGTGGAGAGATTTCGGGCATCGACGCAGTCAAACAGACCGCAACCCTTGCAGGATTCCCCGTTTTGTTCCTGATCATTCTCATCTCGTTCTCTGCCGTCAAAAACCTTCGGTCGGACACGAAAATAATGGGTGAACCGAGGGCTGACCCGGCTAAAGCTGCGCAACTCGAGAACTGAGCCTGTTCCCGTTTCTGCCGTCAGACCGAAAGCATCAAGCATGTCGTTTCGAGCGAAGGAGCATGAGATCAACACGCAAGAATATGTGACCATCAGTCCCTCTGGGTTCAACGTCGATGACCTGCATCGCATCGCCCGAGATCGACGTTTGGTGCGGCTTTCGGATGATGCGCGTCGCGGGATTCGGGAGTCCCGGCGAGTCGTCGACGATCTGCTGAGCCAGGACGCAATTGTCTATGGAATTACGACCGGCGTCGGCGATAACAGCAAGATCCGAATCAGCCCGGAGGAATCAGCCCAACTGCAGCTCAGCCTTGTCCGCAGCCACGCCAGCGGAGTAGGAGACCCTCTCTCTGCGGTCGAAACGCGCGCGGTGATGGCAATGATGGTCCGAAACCTTTCGCTCGGGTACTCCGGGATCAGGGAAGAAGTCGTGGATTTGCTTCTTGGCATGGTGAATGAAGACGTGATCCCGCGAGTGCCTCGCAAGGGGTCGCTCGGGTACCTGGCGTATCAAGCCCATATCGCGTTGGTTCTCATCGGTGAAGGCGAAGCATGCGTGGATGGCTCGGAGGTCTCTGGTGCAGAAGCGCTCAAACGCCGGGGACTGAGGCCGGTCGTCCTGCAGGCAAAAGAGGGACTGAGCCTGCTCAACGGCACGTGCGACATGGTCGCACTCGGAGGCCTTGCCGTGCACGATGCCTTGTCGCTGCTGAAGACTGCAGACATCGCAAGCGCCGTTTCAGTTGAGGGACTTCGCGGGAACCTCTCCGCATTCGACGCCCGCATTGGCGCTGTGAAGAAGCACGAGGGCGTCGGGGCGACGGCCGAAAACCTCCGAACATTATTTCAGGGAAGCAGCTTGGAGGAAGCGGAATCCCAGCGCAAGGTGCAGGACGCTCTGAGCCTGAGGTCAATTCCGCAAGTACACGGTGCCGCCAAAGATATGATTCGATTCGTCAAATCCGTGATCGAAGACGAAATGAACTCCGCGACCGATAACCCGCTGATTTTCGCCGAGGACGAGATGTCATTGTCGTCGTCGAATTGTCATGGTGAGTCTGTGGCGATGGCTCTGGACATGCTCGCGATAGCTCTCACAGAACTCTCCAGCATCTCGGAACGGCGGACATTCCGGCTGACTTCCGCTGACCATAGCGGACTTCCTCCATTCTTGTCGCCGAACCCCGGCACCGACTCGGGGTACATGATTCCTCAGTACACTGCCGCTGCGGTGGTCTCAGACAACAAGCGATTGGCGCAGCCTGCCTCGGTCGATTCCATTCCTTCAGCAGCGGGTCAGGAGGACCACGTGAGCATGGGTACCTCTTCTGCGCTCAAGAGCCTCGAAGTCATTGAGAACGTATCGCACGTACTTGCGATCGAGTTTTTGTGTGCATGCCAGGCAGTGGAGTTCATCTCCTCTGAACCCATCGGACGGGGTGTGGGCGCTGCTTACGACACAATTCGAGCGATGGTTCCGAAGCTCGAGAGAGACCGCCCGGTCCACAAAGATATCGAGGCGATCCATTCTCTGATCGTCGGCGAAGAACTCACTGCGGCTGTGGAATCAGGCGGGAGTAAATTGCGCACAGTTTGACCCGGATGACTTGAGAAGCATGACGGCGGGCGTCACGACGAGGCGGGTGTGAAGGGGGCGACTATGTTGACAACACATTGTCGGTGGCGACGTGAAGCCCCAGTGCCTCCCACGCAAAGGTCGCCACCCAGTGCGAGGACATGTACTCATCGGACACCGACGCGTCCAGTCCAGGTGACATCAGCGCATCGACCCGAGCCAACATTCCCTTCGACTGTTCTACAAGCTCGCCGTTATCAGCCTCTTTGCCGATGCTTTGCAGCATCGGCGCCAACCTCATGACCGATGCCGCCACCGACAGTCCCAAACCGTAGAGGTGGCTTTGCTGCCCGTCGGTGAGGTCGAGAACCTCCACCGGAGTCAGCGCCGGTGATTCAGATGCCAGATCGGAAAGGAAGCTCGGCAGCCACGCTTTGAGCTCGTCCTCCGTGAGAACTTCGGCCATGAGGTCAGCCTCGCACAGTCCGGGGGAGAGGAAGTCATGGCCGCTGCGCTCCTGACGGAAGTTCCAGGCCTGGTCCTCGGCATAGAAGCGGTGGGCAGCCGTGGCGATGGCGTCGACGACATCAACTCGGTCCTGTGCGCGGGCACTGATGAGGATGCGGCGCAGAGCGAATGCCGTGTTCGAGTGGACTCCGTGGCGTACCGGCTCGGGGACCTTCGGCAGCCATTCGAGGACCAGCTCGAAGACGGTATCGGCGAGGACCTGGGTATTCTTTCCCAGCGTTCGCAGTTCAGAGATCTCACTGGCGTTGAGAGCCCGGTTGAGGTCGATGGCCCATGCCCAACCATAGGGTCGTTCCCAGCTCGGGTTGTCTCGGAGGAAATCCGCCTCGGCGCGCATATTATCCTCACTGAGGTGGGAGGCGAGGATCTCGATGGCTTCGTCGCGCCACTCCGCACCAGGGGCAGACTCGGTGCCCAGAAGTGACGCCAACAGGTAGTGCATGTGCACGCTGGAGTGCCAGTCGAAGGAGTTCGCGAAGGCCGGGTTCTTCTCGCTTGCTGGCACGATGTCGATCAATCCGCGTGCGACGTGGTGGGCGGCGAACGGATACTCGCGGGTGATGTTGGCCAGGGCCACCTCGGCGAAGGGGCGGACGAAATCTTCAGGTGTTGGCATTGGTCCTCATCGGCTCGGGGTCCCTATTTTACTTCGCCGAACAGCGCAGGCGACTAGGCTGGGAATACAGGGAGCAGAGCAACAGGAGGCAGGTGAGCCGTGACGACGTTACCCCGAGTTTTCGGCAAGACCGTCGATGAGCACACTCGATGCGAGCATTATTCGACTGAACTCGACATCATCGCCATTCGCTTTGCCTGCTGCGACAGGTACTTTCCGTGCCATCTCTGCCACTCCGAATGCGCTGAACACTCGGCCCAGCAGTGGCCCCGAGAGCAGTGGAATCAGAAGGCTATTCTCTGTGGACACTGTTGGACGGAGCTGACGATCGAGGCCTACCTGGGCGTGAGCGCTTGCCCGGATTGCGCGGCGCCATTCAATCCGCGCTGTGCGGCACACGCGGACTTCTACTTCAGTTCCCAGTAGAGGCACCGCACCAAGAGACAACATCGACTCCATTTCTGCAGGGAATGCTGACGCAGTGTTCTCATGAGGGCGTTGAACAAGCCTCCGCGCCATGACACGGTCATGCACGCCGCTTTGACCTTCTATGACACGCTGCTCATGGGTCCGATGACACTACGGGCGATGGTGGCCCCAGGTTGGGTATTGCACTGTCCTACACGGCCGCTGATCTGGCGACTGCTGACACGGTCTTCGCTGCGCTGGCTGACGGCGGCGAGATCCAAATGCCGCTTGGTCCGACGTTCTGGTCCGAAGGGTTCGGCATGTGCCTCGACCGGTACGGAGTGCCGTGGATCGTCGATACCGCCCAGTCTTCTGACGGTTCTGGGGAGTGACTGGCCGGGGAAGAGTAACTATTGTCGAATCATGAGCAGAGCTGAGAGCCTGCGGCAGTCCGCGATGGTTGAAAGGCAATGATGGCCAACGACAGCACTCACTGGATCGGTGCCCCGTTCTGGATCGAGACTCTCCAGCCGAACGTGTCGGAGGCGGCCGAGTTCTATACTCAGCTCTTCGGCTGGGCCGTCGAGGACCCCGGTGAGAACGACAATGTGCTCGTGGCTCGGTTGGATGGGCAGAGCGTCGCCGGTATCGCTCAGGCACCGCGGGCAGTTCCAGCCGGGTGGTTGATCCATATCCTCGTCGACGACGTCGATGCCTCGATCGCCGAGGCTGAAACCGCGGGTGGAAGCTGTCTTCTACCGTCTTTGGAACAGAATACGGGTGGACGAGTCGCGATCCTCGCAGATCCAAGCGGCATCCCCTTCTGCGTCAATGATGGCCAGGGCGTCGAACGGGCCGAGACTGTCGGCGAGACCAACTCCTGGTCAATGTCCTCGCTCCACAGCCCCGACGCTCGAGCGTCGCAGGATTTCTACGGTGCGCTTTTCGGCTGGGAACTCCACGAGGTCTCGGGTGCACCCTTCTCACGGTGGAGTCTCGACGGGCACACCATCGGTCTGCTTTCCGACGCCGGTGATGCCCCACCTCACTGGGCTGTCAACGTTGCCATCAGCGACGCAGACACCACCGCGGCGCTCGTTGAGTCGCTGGGCGGCACAGTCGTGCTCGAGCCCTTCGACACAGAGAGCCACCGGAATGTCGTCATTGCTGACCCCGCCGGTGCCGTTCTGGCCTGCAGCGCCGCAGTCGACTAGACATTCGCGTGGAGGGCCGAACGGCTCTACGTCTGCCCGGCCCTTCCACGTTTTTGGCCCGAAAGGGTCAGCGCACTCCATTGCGGAAGACATCGAGTATGTCGTCCACCTCGGCGTCTGCGAGGCCGAGGGACTCTGCAGTGCGGCCGTTTGCAGAGAAATCGACCCCGCAGAGCACGCTGCTGATGGTGAT
The DNA here is from genome assembly GCF_016892625.1 of Brevibacterium sp. RIT 803. Taxonomy (GTDB): domain Bacteria; phylum Actinomycetota; class Actinomycetes; order Actinomycetales; family Brevibacteriaceae; genus Brevibacterium. The sequence continues at coordinate 446,095 of NZ_JAFEMW010000003.1, read as the reverse complement.
GAAGCCATCGGTCAGCGGCATGGGTACACCGATCTGTCGGGCAATAGAACTCCAGATGACCAGTCCGAAGGGGATATCTTCCGTGAAGTACCGATGTGTCAGGGAGTCCGGTTCAGGAAACGCCTGTCGGCCGTATCCCTGTACGACTCTGTCGACGAACGAGCCTTCGCTGACTCCATAGGCATCGTCCAGGAACTGCCAGAATCCCGTGGTGTGAGTATGCAGCACTGTCGACAGCGAAAGTCGTTCCTGATCGAGAGCATCGATGGCTTCGGCGATTCTCGGGGTCACGAGCTCGTGCTGTGGCAGACGTTCGGCGTCTTCGACAGTCTTGAAGTTCAGGACTGCCGGCGGAACGTGATAGATCGGATTCGAATTGCTCAGGCCGACCGCCAAACTGTCAGCTGCCGGGCTGTAGTGTTCGCCGAAGAAGGGGACGAGGCGACCGATGACCTCCTGTGTCCTGCTGTTGGGAATGCTCGAAATGCCGATCGAGTCCTTCACTGCGCCGACGTAGACCTTGGCGGGCTCCTTGAGCCGGCACGTGTATAAGCTGGTCGCGCTCTCTGCGATCAGGCATGGTTGCCGGTCGGCCAGCGCGAAGTGGCGGGACAGCTCCACACCGCTGCCCAGAACTGTGGGTTGGAAGACGACGAGTTGATCGGGTTCCAGGGTGGAAGCGAGCGACTCGGAGAGGCCCGGGTGTGCGAACGCGGGTGCGGCGACCACAACCACATCGGCGTTCTCCGTAGCTGTGCCGATGTCGGTGGTGAGCAGGTCCGGTATGCCGATCCCGTTGATTTCGCCGAAGAGTTCGATTCCTCCTCGATCCCTGATCGGCTGAAACTCTTTGTCCCAGCGCGAGAACATCCGCACAGAATGTCCCAGCAATGCCATATGCCCGGCGATCGTCTGGCCAACGTTGCCCGCACCGATGACGGTGATTGTTCCCATTTGTGTTGTTTCCTTTCGAGAGTCTCTGTTGTCACGATTGAACGCATCCGTCATCGAACCGGCACCCCTGGCCCCAGGGGGATTCCGACGAGATACCAGATGACGAAGAAGATGGACCAGACGATGAGCACTGCCAAGGCCAGGGGCAGGGTGAAGGAGAGCATGGTCCCGACTCCGGCCCCCTTACGGAAGTGCTGGACATAGCCGAGAGCGAGGACGAAGTAGCCGTTGAGCGGCGTCAGGCAGTTGGTGACCGAATCGCCGATCATGAACGCGACCATTGCCGATTCCGGCCGCATTCCGATGTACATGACGAGCGGAACTACGACGGGAGCGAGGATCGACCACATCGCGGAGCCGCTGGTGATCAGCATGTTGAGAACGCAGATGGCAAGAACGATGATGAGCAGCAGAACCAGATGCGGAGCGTTGAGCTGTTTGAACAGCGCGGCACCGTTGACGCTGATGACCGACCCAATGTTCGTCCACTCGAAATACGCGAGGAACTGGGAGACGACGAAGAAGAGCACGAGGACTGGCGCCAAGGTTCGGATGCCTTCGGCCATTGCCGGAGGAACATCGCCGAGGTGGGGGATCGATCGTGTGATCCGCCCGTACACGATGCCGAGCAGGGCGAAGACCAGCGAAATGAAGATGGCGATGTTCTTGAGCACGGGCGACTGAATGATGCTTCCGCCTTCTCCGCGAAACGGCGAGCCCGGCATGAGTATCAACGCGATCCCGACGGCTGCGACGACGAAGACGACAGCGGACACGATGAGGCCCCGACGCTCCTCAGCGCTCAGCTCGACGGATTCATGGTTGGTGGACTCCGTATTGAACAGTTTGTCCGAGACTCGGAAGTCACTTGAGAGGCGTTCGGGTGAGAACTCAGGACGGCGGCTGAGCACTTTGTCGACGACGACGGCGATGGTGATCGACAGCACCACTGACGACGCGGCCGTGAAAAAGTAGGTGGCGAACGGTGTGACGACATAGTCCTTGTCGACAATGTGGGACGCCGCCATCGACAGTGAAGCGCGAATGGCGTCCGAGGGTGTGACGAGCGGACTCGCATTGAAACCGACGGCTGTGGCCGCATAGGCGACCATGAGACCGAGCAACGGACTCCGTCCGGCAGCGCGGAAGGCCAGGGCACCCAATGGGATCATCACGAGGTACGCAGAATCCGACATGACGTGCGCAATCATCGAGGCGAAGGCGATCGAGAAGGTCAGCCAAGCTTTCGGAAGCCTGCCCACCGTCACACGCAGCAGAGCAGTCAGCAAGCCGCTGCGCTCTGCGACGCTGACGCCGAGCAACACGACGACGATCATGGCCAATGGCGGGAACGTCGCGTAGTTCGTCAGGGCGTTCTCGATGGCGAAGAGTGCTCCATCGATTGAGAAGAGGTTGTTGACCGCGACTGTCTCTCCGTCAACGGGCAGAGTCACCGACACTCCGAGTCCTGCCAGGATCGCACTCGTCGTTCCGAGCGCCAGGCAGAGAATGACGAACAGCCAGAACGGATGCGGAAGCTTGTTCCCTGCCCGCTCGATCGAAGTCAGAATGCGATAGAAGCGATTGTCTGGGTTGGCAACCGCGTGGTCTTCCGTGGTGGCTGTCATTCGATGCCTTTCAGGTGAGGCGATGTGCACTTCATTGTGTGAGGCCCTCTCAGGCGCAATATCAGTATCGTGTATCCGTAAAGTATCCGTCTGATATATAACAAGGATGCTAGAGTGGCACCGATCGGAAGTCAACTTGTTCTTCGGTAGGACGAGTCTCAGCACAGTGATCTGAAAGGTTGTTCGGCGGTGACAAAGACTTCAATGGCCGACCAGGCCTACGCGCAGTTGAAGAGAGACATCGTGAAAACGACGCTGCGTCCTGGCACCATGATCTCGGATTCGGCGATCGCCGAAGAATACGAGATGAGTCGCACTCCGGTTCGGGAAGCGATCAACAGCCTGCGTCGTGAGGGTCTAGTCGTGGTCATGCCTCGACGGGGCACGTTCATCAAGCCGATCGACTTCAGCGAGATTCAGGATCTCTACGCCCTGCGCAAGATGGTCGAACCGGAAGCGGCCGTTCTTGCTTCGGAGCGCGCCTCGTCGGCTGAACTCGAAGATCTGGCGGAGTTGAGCGATCTGAGCATCGACCCGTCAGTCGAGAAACACGTGCTCAATGAGCGCAACGGGCAGCTCCACGTCCGGATCGCCGAACTGTCCGGTGTTCCTGTGCTTGCGAAAACCGTGCGCTCGATCCATGAGGAGATCGAACGCTGCCTCAACCTGCGCAAGGAGCTGGGACGACCCTACAAAGCGGTCAATCACGGCCGCTTGGTCGACGCCATCGAAGGCCGTGATCCCGACGTCATCCGCAATACCGCATTGCAGGGCATCGAACGTGCACGATCACATATGATGACAGTTCTCACCAGTCACTCGGGCTCTGCTTCAGCCCTGTACCAGGAGTGATGGCAAGCGTTCAGCTGCCGATCACCACGGCACCGTGCCTTCGTCGCTGGTGAACGTTCCGGTCGGTCCGTCGGTCCCGCGCAGTGCCACGGCGACGATATGGGCCGCACCCTGTTCGACAGTCTTCGTTCCCTGGAAATCATTGAGTGCAGTCGACGTCATTCCCGGGTCGACGGTGTTGACCGGAATGCCCTCGGGTTCGAGCGCTGTGGCGAAGGCCAGAGAGACCGCGTGCAGGGCGGTCTTGGTCACGGAGTAGAGGCCGAACATCCGCCGATGCGGGTTCTCGGGATCGGCATTCGCCGCCAATGATCCGCCGCCGCTGCCGACGTTGACCACGCGTGATCCGGGTGCGGAGCGCAGCAGAGGAAGGAGAGCCTGGGTGAGCGCAATGACTCCGAAGACGTTGATCTCGTACATGTCCCGCACTGACTCAAGCGGCGCATTGGTCAGCAGTCCGGAGCGGGCTCTCTCAGGCAGCGGTGTGCTGCGATCTCCGAGGAACGACACTCCAGCATTGTTCACCAGCAGATCGAGGCGCCCGAACTCCGACTCGATGCGCTCTGCGGCCGCAATGACGGAGTCTTGGTCGGTGACGTCGAGCTGGAGGGCGATGGTGCCGGCGCCGATCTCAGCAGCGGCCTCACGCCCGCTCGTCTCGTTACGGGACCCGAGGAAGACGGTGAAGCCAGCGGCTGCAAGATCCTTGGCGACCTGCAGCCCGATTCCTCTGTTCGCGCCGCTGATGAGAGCGACTGGCTGTGATGTGGTCGGTGATGGGGCAGTGGTTTCTGTATTCATGTCTCCTACTCTGCCTGGTTCTTTTCGTACCTGGAATAATGCAGAGTCCGCAAATCATGCTCTATAGTTCAGGCATGGCCGGCGATCATCTCTCGGAAGTGCTTGACCTCATTTCGGTGCGCGGCGTCGTCTCTGGCGGTGCTGCCGCCAGTGGACGATGGTCTGCCGAGTCGCCCGTCCATGAAGAGCTGAGATTCTGCGCGATCGTCCGCGGCCGGGCCACGCTGATGACCGATGGCATCGAGGAGCCGATCGCGTTGGCCGAGGGTGAGGTGGCGATCCTCAATGCCCGGTCATGGTTGTCCCTGCGCGGGGGCGCCGGTGACGGTCCGCTGACCCGGGTGGCGCAGCCGGCGAACGCAGAGATCGCTCGCCTCGACGTGCCTGACCCTGAGAATTCGGACATCTTCATCGGCGGACGAATCGACCTTGATTCCGCCGGCCATGAGTTCCTGTTTGATGCGCTGCCGCCTGTGGCCCACATCCGCACTTCCTCCCCATCGTCCTCTCGCGTGAGCGGTACTATCGATCGCCTCTTCGAGGAGATCTCCGCGAAGCGACCCGGCGCGGACTTCGCTGTGCGTGAGTGCAGCCAACTGCTCATCCTTGACGTATTGCGGGCGTTTTCCGATCACGCCGTCGTCCCGTCGGGGTGGCTGAGGCTGCTGGGAGACGATCGGCTGAAGCCTGCTCTCGACCTCATCCATGAACGCCCCGAGGTGGCTTGGGGGCTCAACGACCTCGCCCGAGCCTCAGCGATGTCTCGCACGGCCTTCGCGGTTCGCTTCCGCGAGGTCGCGGGCATGCCGCCGCTGACCTACCTCGTGCGGTGGCGGATGCTCTTGGCCAAGCGCGAACTACAGTCAGCCGACTCGAGGATGAAACTGCTCGCACTCAAGCTCGGGTACTCCTCGGAGAGTTCCTTCAGTTCCGCATTCAAGCGCAATGTGGGCGAATCTCCTCATCGGTATCGGACGCGCATCCTTGCTCAGCAGGCTCCGAAAGGGACTGCCGCCCGCGTCTGACCATGCGTCAATGGGGTCTCATGGCCTGGGAGACGCACTCGCGCAGCAACCTCCGGCGGGAGGAGTGTACCTCGTCGGGTTCACTGCTGTCGGCGGCGTAGACGTTGCTCACCGGTGACCACGCCATGGACATCGCGATGACCATCGCCATGATGTCGAAGGGGTCACCGTCCCGGACCTGCCCCGCCTTCTGAGCAGCGGCGATGGCCGAGAGTTTGTGGTCATCATAGTCATCGTGGGCTTCGGTGAGGTGACCCGTGGGTCGTCGCTCCAATCGCGTCCAGGTGGCCAGTCGGATGAGGTCGGGGCGACGGAGGTATTCGTCGTAGAGGCGCACGGCCCAATCGGCGAGGTCCTCGGCGTCGATGGGCACCGTATTGGTGATGCTGTCGAGGGAGTCGAGGAAGATGGCGTCGAAGAGCTGGCCCTTGTCGCCGAAGTAGGAGTAAAGCTGAGCCTTGTTCGTCCGTGCGGCCGAAACAATCCGGTCGACGCGGGCCCCGGCGATGCCGTGCTGGGCGAACTCCTCGGTAGCGGCGTCGAGGATGCGCTGGTAGGTCGCTGCCCCGCGGGGGGTCTGGGGTTGTTCGGGCATGCAAACACAGTATCAAACAGACCAGTTGGTTTGCTTCGTCAGGAGGGTGGCAGTACGCTAAATAGACCAAATGGTCTATTTAGGGAGATCTGTGATGCGAACGACCACTGGATGGCAGGCGACTGGCTCCTCGGAATTGATTGCTGGCCTGCTGGAGCGGCGCGAACTGCGCCGGGATGACATCGCTGTGAGGGTTGACTACTGCGGGCTCTGCCACAGCGACCTGCAGGCACTGCGTGACCATGATGGTCACTCGCGCCTCGTTCCGGGGCACGAGTTCACCGGCGTCGTCACCGAGGTTGGGCTCGACGTGGCAGCCTTCTCCGTCGGCGACAATGTCGCGGTGGGCAATATCGTCGATTCCTGCGGTCAGTGCCCCATGTGCAGGGCAGGACAGGAGAACTTCTGCCACGAATTTCCCACCCTGACCTATGGCGGGAAGGATCGTGTCGACGGATCGACAACCCTGGGCGGGTTCTCGCGGGAGTGCGTTGTCCGCGAAGACTTCGCCTACCGACTTCCCGAGGGGCTGGATCCAGCCGCGGCGGCACCGCTGATGTGCGCGGGCATCACCGTCTGGGAGCCACTGCGCGCGTTGGATGTCGGGCCGGGTGTACGTGTTGCCGTGGTCGGGCTCGGCGGCCTCGGCCATCTCGCAGTCAAGCTCGCAGTCGCACTCGGCGCCACCGCGACCGTGATCAGCCGCACCTCGGACAAGGCCGACGACGCCCGCCGACTCGGCGCGCATGGGTTCATCGTCTCCACCGATTCTGCGCAGATGACGGCGGCGCGGGAGAGCTTCGACGTCGTCATCGACACCGTTTCGGCACCACACGACATCGCGCCCTATCTCAAGCTGCTCGGGCTGGACGGGGCCCTCAGTGTCCTCGGCTACCTGGGCGCGCTCACCGTAGAGGTCACCGACCTGCTCATCGGTCGAAAGAAGCTCAGTTCCGCAGGCAGCGGAGGTCGACCTTCGACCGCTGAAATGCTGCAGTTCTGTGCCGACAAGGGGGTCGTCCCCGACGTCGAGGTGCTGCCGTCTTCACAGGTCGACACGGCGCTTGAACGACTCGCAGCAAACGACGTGCGGTACCGATTCGTCCTGGACCTGTCCGACCTGGATTGACCTGACAGGATGGAGCCATGACCGAGCACCCCCAGCACCACCCGCTCATCCTCGCCGATACTGCCGAGTGGCGAGACTGGCTGGCGCGCAATGACCGCACGTCAGACGGCGTGTGGTTGCTGCTGGCAAAGAAGAACGTCACCACGCCGACATCTCTGAGCTACCAGGAAGCTCTCGAAGAAGCCCTGTGCAGCGGTTGGATCGACGGACAACGCCGAAAATTCGACGACACGACATTCGTCCAGCGCTTCACTCCCCGCCGCTCCCGCTCGAACTGGTCGAAGCGCAATGTTGAGATCGTCCAACGCCTGATCGAGGACCGACGAATGCGGGAGCGTGGCGGCACCGAGGTTGCTGCTGCCAAGGCGGATGGACGCTGGGCCAATGCGTACCTTGGGCAGGCGCAGGTGACCGTTCCCGATGATCTTCGCGATGCTCTCTCCAGGGCGCCGACCGCCCGCGCCGCGTTCGATCGGTTCACTCGTGCAGAGCGGTACTCAGCGATGCTGCCGATCCTCACTGCACGCAGCGATGAGACCAGGGCCAGGATCATCGCTCGACTCGTCGACCGCCTCGGCGAGTTCGACCAGCGACAGGGGTGAGGGTGGATTGACTCCGCCCAGAACAACGAGCTCGGTGACCATCACTAAAGGCTGTCTGCCTGCCGGGAGATGGGTAGGCTTGCTCCTATGATTCGTGGATTTCGTCAAGTGGATGTCTTCGGTACCCAGCCGTGCACGGGTAACCCGGTCGCCGTGGTGCTCGACGCCGCAGGAATCGATGACGAGAGCCTGCGCCGGTTTTCGATCTGGTCGAATCTGTCCGAGTGCACTTTTGTTCTGCCGCCGACAGAGCCAGGTGCTGACTACCGGGTCCGCATCTTCAGTCTGAGTACCGAACTGCCCTTTGCCGGGCATCCGACATTGGGCACTGCCCGAGCCTGGTTGGACTCCGGCGGAGTTCCATCGACTCCTGGAGTCCTCATTCAGGAATGTGGGGCTGGGCTGGTGCCAATTCGCGTCGAGGAGGATCTGCTTGCCTTCACGCCCCCGCCTCGCCTGCGGTCTGGTCCAGTTGACTCAACGATGATGTCTGCATTGAACGACATTCTCGGCATCGACGGCCGCCACGTGATTGATTCCGAGTGGCTCGATAACGGCCCCGGCTGGGTCGGGGTTCTTCTCGACAGCGCACAGACCGTACTCGACTTGCGCCCCGACGCATCCGCGCATCCGGGACGGTGGGATATCGGTGTGATCGGAGCCCACGAGTCAGGTGCCGAGGCGGCATTCGAGGTTCGCGCCTTCTTCACCGAAGGCGATGAACCGTTGCGCGAGGACCCGGTCACGGGAAGTCTCAACGCTGCGGCCGCGGAATGGCTGATCGCCACCGACCGTGCCTCCGCTCCTTATATTGCTGCTCAGGGCACAGCGATGGGCCGTGACGGTCGCGTCCACATCAGTTACGACGATGGCCGACTGTGGGTGGGAGGTCGTACTGAGGTTGTCCTGTCTGGAACCATTGACTTGTGACTAGTGGGGCGCGACGCGACTGGCCCGCTTAGAGAGACCCGTCCACTCGAACGAGGCTCAGACCTTTCGGCCCCGGTGGTTCTCCTCCGACAACTCAACATACGCTAGGTGCTGGTCTGCCGAATAGCAGACGACCTTGCCTTTGTGATTCTTGGTTTTCCTGAGGATCCCTGCCACGGCGAGCTCGACGAGAGCCCGATGGGCAGCAGCGCGAGAGACTCCGTGCTCGACCGCCGCCGAATCGATGGTGATCACCGGCTCTCGAGCTAAGCAGTCGAGGATTTTGAGGATGACCGAACCGGCCCTTGGGTGGATCGGTGACTTGCCGATTTCGCGACGGCGAAGGGATGGATCGTTTCGAACTGAGCATGGGCGATTGCGGCGCGGATGACCGGATTGCCCTCGATTCACGACGAGGAGATGCTTTCGGACCGGATAAGCAGATGGTTGAGGTAGGTGCTGCCCGACGCGCTGATTCGTTCGTCGAGTCGAGCGAGGACGACCGCCGCCTCCTCGGCTGCATGCTGTGCTTTGGCGCCGAGTTCTGGGAGCGTGATGGCAAGCTCATCGGGCAGATATGCGCGGTACGTGCCTGAGGCTCTGTCCTTCTCGCTCAGCTCGGCTGGGTTCGGAGGTGTCCAGCGGAGTTCGACGGTGTAGGGCATGGGGCGACCACACGCTCCGAAATGGCTGAGCCCGGCTGCGGTTTAGCGCACATCAACTACTGATGACGTCGCAATGAGGAGTGATTGTGGAATTTGAAGAGCGGTTGTCCGTTTTGGCGGCGAAGATTCGGAATCAGCGGGATGCAATTCAGACCGAAATGGGCGCACCGCTCTTCGTTGCTCTTACCATCTCCTTCATCGGTGCGGTGGTCTCGGTCTTTGCCTCATGCTTGGCCCGAGGCGGAACCCGCCGTTCTCACATTTGAGAAGTGATCCTCTGACTGGCCTGCATCAAAGTCGATTTGTGTTCGACGATTCCTGAGTTGCCGGTCGTCCAGGAGTCGGCGACGAGGTTGATTGAGCCCAGCAGCTCATTGTCTGGCGCCCAGATGGGTGCGGTGATGCTGAGGCTTCCACGCCTGCGTTCGGATTCCGAGATGAAGACCCCGGTTTCGCGGATAACCTCGAGGTCGGCGAGGAGGGCGTCAAGATCCTGCAGTCGACCGTTCTCGAATTGAATGGGCTCATAGTCTGCGAGAAGTCGTTGTCGATCCGCTTCCTCGGCGTGGGCCAACAGCACCTTCCCGCCGCCGACGAACAATCCGAGTAGCTGTCCGACGGGAAACTGATAGCTGAGGGGGTTTGGTGCCTCAATGCGGGCAACAAGTACCCGCCTGTCCCCGGTGCGCACGAAGACGGATGAAGTCAGTGAGGTATGCGAGGTCAGCTCCGAAAGGACACTCGGGGCGAGCAGGGCTAAGCGGTCTTGCACCACAAAGGTGTGCGACATTGGCAGCACGCGCGGTCCCAAGGTGTATCCCGATGTGGAATTCTTCAGATAGTCACGCTTTACCAGCTGGGCAACAACGCGTTGTGTCGTTGCCAGGTGCAGTCCAGTAGTGCGCGAAATGTGCGTCAGGCTGACTGGAGCATGCGTGTCGGTGACGCATTCGAGCACGTCCAAGGCTCGATCTAGAGTTCGTCCCTGATTGCTCTTCGGCTCCAAGTTTCTCGCCCCCATGTGACTAGTGGTTATGGCCAACCCTCAGTTTGGCAGAGTTCGTGGCGCCAAAGCCTTACACGGCTCGGAAACGGCGGGCTTGACAGAGTGCATGACCTTGCGCACAATGATCGAGACACTTATTCAGTGATATACACTATCACCCAATGATAGGAGCGCAATGATGCGAGTGGCAGTTCTCGGGCTTGGCGAGGCTGGTTTCAAGTATTCGAGGGCCTTTGCTGAGGCAGGACATGAGGTGGCGGGCTTCGACCCTCGTGACCTGGAGACAGCTGCTGGTGTGGTCAAGGCGGCCAGTGTGGTCGAAGCAGTCAGCGGAGCCGACCTAGTTCTGGGCCTGACCACGTCTCGCCCGTCTGTGTCGGTGGCGGCCGAGGCTTCCGCTTCATTGGCAGGCGACTCTGTCTACATCGATATGAATGCGGCCTCGCCACACCGGAAACGTGAAGTCCAGAATGCATTGGGTGCTGATGCGAAATTCGTCGACGGGGCAGTCATCGGATCGGTGCAGCGATTTGGTGCTCAGGTTCATGTTCTGCTTTCGGGCGCTCACTCTGATGAAGCTGCTGAGAAGCTGAAAGCCATCGGGGCAGAGGCCGAATCGATCCGCGGGCAGGTCGGCGACGCTTCTCGGCGGAAGCTACTGCGCAGCGTCTTCATGAAGGGGCTCGGTGCATTGCTCACCGAAGCCATGCGGGCCGGCGAAGAGACCGGAGAAGTCGAATGGATGCGCACCCAGATCGCCGGTGAACTGGTGCAGGGAGGCGAGACTCTTGACCGGCTCCTCAGCGGCACACGGACTCATGCCTATCGACGCTCAGTCGAGCTCGGGGATAGCGTCGACCTCCTCTCGGGGCTTGAACACCCGTGGCCCATGACAGTGGCTGCGCGCGCCGTCCACCTCAGCCTCGCCGCAGACACCGAGGGGCCCCTTGCTGATCAGCTGGCGGCCGTTCCCACCTCAGCGCTCGGTGATGCTGGAGATCGTCTTGGCTTCCTCAACTCGTCGGTGAAGCCGATGTGGAAGAGTCCGCCCCTGGCAGGCAGAGCTTTCACCGTGCAGACCCGGCCAGGTGACAATCAGGCAATCCACCGGGCTCTTCCTCTGACTGCCCCGGGTGATGTCCTCGTCGTCGCCGGAGGCGGTTACAGCGAACGCGCACTCATCGGAGAGCTCATCGCTGAACGCGCCCACATCCGCGGGATCGCAGGAATGATCATCGACGGTGCCATCCGTGACGTAAAAGAGATCGAAGAGATCGGCTTCCCCGTTTGGGCGACAGGAGTCTCACCGGCCGGACCGTACAAATCGGGCCCTGGTCGACTCCGGGAAACCATCGCAGTTGCCGGAGCCGTCTGCCGCCATGGCGACTACGTCGTGGCTGATGCCGATGGAGTGCTCGTCGTTCCCGCGATTGCTGCCGAGAAGATACTCGCCGACGGTCTGGCTGTCGTCGACGATGAGAGACGGCGCCAAACGGAGATGCGTTCAGAGCAATCCCTCTCCAACAACTAGTCGGAATCCCACCACACCACTGATCTGAAAGGGGAGGACAACGATGCCTCTCGCCCTTATCGCCCTAGCGGTGTTCATCGCGGTCATCGTGATCTGGAACGTCGTCGTCAAGAGAAATATGGCCGAGGCGATGCTGCTCGGTTTCGTGGTCACTTTGTTCTTCGCCGGAGCCGATGCACCGCAGTATGCCGTGAATGCCTTCGTCGAGGCCTCCGAGAACGAGGTCCTTTACGCGGCAGTTGCCTTTGTATTCATGACCTACTTCGTGGAGAAGACCGGCGTCATGGACAAGCTTATCGGCATCCTCTCGTCCCTACTGGGGCGACTCCCCGGCGGGCCCGCCTATGTCGACACCTTCGCCTCGGGTGCAATGGGTGCTGTAGCCGGCGGATCGAACACCGGAAATGCTGCGGCATCCGGTTCCATCACCGGACCATGGATGGTCCGAACCGGCTGGAAGAAAGAACGCGCTGCCACGGTCATTGCAGGCAACGCAGGACTCGGTTCTGCACTTCCTCCCAGTGCCTCGATGATCATCATGATCGGATTCGCCGGTACCTTGGTCACGACGTCGCAGGTGTACCTGGCGCTTCTCGTAGCCGGTTCCTACCAGGTAATCTTCCGAATCCTGCTGACTGGATGGTTCGTCCATCGAGACGGAATCACAGCCGAGAAGGGCACCGACCACGTCCCTGCTCGTGTTGCGCTGAGCCGGGGTTGGACGTCAGCGCTCATCTTCCTCGGCGCAATCATTCCGATCGCCATCTCGGTTGGTCCGGTCGCTGATCTACTTGCTGCGGCTCCTTCTCTGGGTGATTCGATGGAGAATATCTCACTCATCATGTGGATACCTGTCCTCATCATCGGAATCAGCGCCTCTGTCGCTTGGAAGCAGCTGCCCAAGACTCCCCGACAATGGTGGATGTTCATGGAAGGGTCGGTTCCGAAGTTCTACACAATCGGCGCGATCCTCTTCTTCGCTATTGCGGCTTCGGAAGTCCTGGCGTCGTTGGGCCTGGACACCGACGTCAACAATGTCCTCGCCGCGATGAATCTGCCACTCTGGCTGTTGGTCACATTGATCGGCCTGTTGATCGTCGTTGTTGCAGGCCCTCTGTCGTCGAGCGCGACATTGAGCGCGGTGGGTCAGGTGGCACTGTTTGGAATGGTCGGAGCGGGAGTCGATCCACTTCTCGCGGTCATAGCCATCCTCGTTTTCGCTTCGACAGAGGGCGCGTCGCCACCAGCCTCGGGGTCGATCTTCGTAGCCTGCGGCATCACCGGCGCTCGGCCGGAGAAGACCTTCATCCCCCTGGTTGTCTATTACGTTGTCCCGTTCTTCATCCTCGGCGTGCTCATCGCGCTGGGCATCGTTCCTGTCCCAATGGGAGGCTGACATGAGAAACACATTGCGAATCATCCTGCTGCCACTGTTCATTCTGGCGATGATTGCGTTCTTGGTCATCGCCTTCGCCCTGGTCTTCACTCAGGTCATCGGGCTCGTGACTGCACAAGGTCAGTGGATCGACGGCGCCTACGAGGCTCTGGCTCGCCCCAGCATCATCGCGGCCATCATTGTCGGGCTGTCTGGCTACGCCTACTACACCACGATCGACAAAGGGGACGTTGCCGACGATTGATCAAGTTCGTGATATCGATCAATTCAAATCAACGGCACGGGCCTTTCCCTCACGGGAACTTTTCACCCGTGAACGACTCGTAAGGAGATCAGGGTGGTCAGGGTTTCCGTCGACAGGCTTTGGCAGTACGCAGCGACAGTCTTGGTTCGGGCCGGCATGTCTGCATCCAACGCCGGGATCGTCGCTGATGTGTTGTCCAGCGCCGACCGAACGGGCATCGGCTCCCATGGGATGACGAGATTAGCCAACCATGTGGAGCACGTCGATATTCAATCATTGCTCGGGCGCTGAGTCCCTATCCCTCCAGCAGCTCCCGGATATCCTCGGCCGTCACCGTCTGGCTGAAGGCCTGCCCGTTTGGACTGCGACCCTCGAAGGCCCCGCCGTCGGTCATGAGGGAGTCGAAGAGTTCTGCCTTCTTCTTCTGCAGGGCGAGGACCTTCTCCTCGATCGTGCCCTCGGCAACGTAGCGGTAGACCATGACGTTCTTCGTCTGCCCGATCCGGTGGGCTCGGTCTATCGCCTGATTCTCCGTCGCAGGATTCCACCACGGGTCCATGAGGAAGACATAGTCGGCTTCGGTGAGATTGAGGCCGAACCCGCCAGCCTTGAGGCTGATGAGGAACACTGGTGCCTTACCGGTCCGGAACTCTTCGACGACTCTGCCCCGGTTCCTGGTGGAGCCGTCGAGGACGACGTAGGGAATGCCTCGGTGATCGAGGTCTTCAGCGATCATGGTCAGGAACGACGTGAACTGGCTGAACACGATCGAGCGGTGACCTTCGGCAACGACATCCTCGAGTCGTTCCATCAGGGCCGCAAGCTTGCTCGACGGTACGCCTTCGTGTTCACCGTCGACGATGCGCGGATCCAGGGCCAGCATGCGCAGAAGAGTCAGTGAACGGAAGACGATGAAGCGCTGCTTATCGTACTCGCTGTCGATGAAGCCGAGGATCTTCTTCCGCTCCTTCTGCAGCACCCGATCGTAGAGCTTGCGATGAGCGGCATTGAGCTCGACATTGATGACCTGCTCCTGCTTCTCGGGCAGATCCGCAGCAACGAGATCCTTGTTCCGGCGCAGCATGAACGGTCGGATCCGCTTCTGCAGACGCTTCAATCGACCGGGGTCCTCACCCACTTCGATGGGCCGCACATACTCCTTCTCGAAACGGTGGGCGCTGGGGAACAGCCCTGGTGCTGTGATGGCGAACAGCGACCACACATCGCGCAGAGAATTCTCCATCGGAGTGCCCGTCAGCGCCAGGCGGAACGGTGCGTTGACCGACTTCGCCGCCTGATGGACCTGAGAGGAGCTGTTCTTCACGAACTGCGCCTCATCGAGGACGAACCCAGCCCATTTGAGGGCAGAGATGGGGTCTTCGTCCAGGCGCAGCATCGCATAGGACATGATGATGACATCGGCACCGGCGACCACCTCGGCGAGGGCGGTCTTCCTCTTCTGCGTCGACTCGGACACGACACGAACGTCGAGGTCAGGGGTGAACTTCGCGGCTTCCTTCGCCCAATTGTCGACCACCGAGGTGGGGGCGACGACGAGGAACGGAAGCTCTGCCTGCGCATGAACGATCAACGCCAGAGTCTGCAGAGTCTTGCCCAGTCCCATATCGTCGGCCAGAATCCCGCCGAGGTGGCACCTGTACAGCAGTGCCAACCACCGGAAACCCTGTACCTGATAGGGGCGCATGGTGACCCCGCCCAGATGTGGCACCTGGGTGGCAGGCAGGTGGTCGAGGTCGAGCAGTGCCTGTGCGGACTCCTGCCAAGACTGGGCCGGAAGCGTCTCATCGGCGATTTCCTCGAACTCCGACCACAGCCCCACGTGCAGGCGAGTGATCTTCGGGGACTCCGGCTCCCACTCGGGGATGAGGTCTGCTTCAGCCAGGAGCGCTTTGAGCTTGTCGAAGGCGGGCTTGTTCAGCGACAGAAAAGTGTTGTCGACGAGCTTGATCTTCTTCGTCCCCGCAGCCAGGGCCTTGTAGAGCTTGACGAAGGGGATGGGTTTGCCGTCGATGGTGATCTGGAATCCCAGGTCGAACCAGTCGTTCTTCTCCGATTCGACCGAGGTGATCGTGATGTTGGGCTCCCCGCCGAGCTCGCGATAGGGCTGCTTCTTCCCGCGCGTGATGACCTTGACGTGGTCGATCTCTTCAAGCCCAGGCAGGACATTGACGACGAAGTCCGCAGTGTCGGCGTCCGTGAGTTCCATGTCGCGGGGGTGGCCGGGCGGTTGAGTCTCGGCGAGGATCGATTCGACCTGGGCAAGGACACGGGCTTCGTGTTCGAGATCGCGGTTGTCGCGGAGGTTTGGTGTCGGGGCCGTTGCAGTGCTTCGACCGGCTGCGTTGCTGCGGATGGCGGAGGTGCCGAGCTTCGACAGCGGTACCACGGGCAGAGTCCGTCTGGGTCCCGAGTACTCCCAGTACCATTGCAGACTCAGGTGGTCCTTCGCCCCGAACGCCATGAAGAGGACCAGCCGCGGGTCGCTGAACTGGGGAAATTTCACGGTCTCATCTGTGCTGACAACCTCGGCAGAGGTGCGCAGCAGCGGATAGTACTCCTCGAAGAACTCCTCGGACTCGCTGCCCGGAATCGTGATCGGACCGGGTGAGGCGAAGACGGTCAGTGCGGACTGCGCCGTCGGCTTCGACGCCGGCGCCAGCGTCACGGCAAAGCCCGAATCCAGGTCGACGCCGAAGAACCCATGCGTCCAGATCGGCTTAGTCAGGCCCGGGGAGAATTCGCGTTCATCAATCGTCACCCGCGGCTGCACCCGCAGCTGGTTCTTCACCCGATTGACGTCGATGATGGCCTTCGCCTCGCGTCCGATGTGCACGTGCATGCCCTGATTGACGCCGACGAGTTCGATCCCGATATCGGTGGCCTGAGCGAACATGTCCCACAGCAGCGGAGTATGGAAGTCGCCGAGGTTGTACGGCGCACCATCGGGTGTGAAGTCGGTTTTGTCCCGGGTGCGCAAGCCCGCGAGCTGAGTGAACCATTCCTGGTGACGGGGGTCGACGTTGAATTGCCTGGCCATGCGATCGATGGTGCGCCACGTGAGGGACTTCTTCACCCAGTTACCTGATTCGCTGAGGATCAGGGGGCGGATCGCCAGGCTGGGATCCGTGCCGGGGGAGACCGCTTGCTTCTCCAGAACCACAGAGTGCTTCGGTTCGAACCACGTCCGGGCCACCACCTCGACGAGTTCGAATCCCAGGGCCACTGGCGTGTACTCCTGCGGGGCCGCCTCGGTGAGGGAGGCGAAGGCGTCGCGCCAGCCGGCGGTGGCGGCGTCGGAGGACGCGGTGGGATTCTCAGGCACCGTGCCATCTTCTCATTGCCCACGGACACATCACGTGGACACTCGATGTGGACACAGTCGTTCGAGAAGAACAGACTGTTGATCATGGGCCAGGATGGGGAGCGTGAGTACAGCGACGAGCAGAAGTGGATGGTCATCAAGGGCCGAAAATGGCGCAGAACCGATCCGGAACTGCCTGAGGAGATGGTTGCAGAACTGAAAAGCCATCTCGGCACAGCGCGGAACGCTGTCCGCACCGCACAGAAGACGGGAATGGACGAGGATGTCAGTGCTGCCCGAAATCGAGTTTCCATCGCCAAGCACGGACTTGGGGAACGGGGTGACTATTGGTGGCAGATGGACGTGGACAAGCGAATTGCGCGCGCTGAGGAATCCTTGGCCCGTCTGCGGTGAGGACCGTGGAGCGGTGCGTGCGTCAGGGATTGAACAGTTCGATCTCGTCCGGGCCGTAGTAGTCCTGTGCCCCGGCGCCAGTCCGCACGAGGTACTTTCCGGTCTTCTCATAGAGGTAGACGACGGTGCCGACACTGTGTGCCATTGCTCCGGAGGTGACCTGGACGGTATCGCCGATATTGAACTCAGTCATGGTTCAGTCTAAACATGCCGACTCGAGGAAGAGGCCAATACACTGGACTCAGTCAGGCAATGATGAGGCACCGACGACGCGGCGGCGAGGGGAACGGCTAGTGGGGTGGAGCACCAGTGAGTTGGCGGAGCTGACCGGAACGACGGTCAACACGATTCGGCACTATCACAAGCTCGATCTGCTCGCGGACCCCGAGCGGATGAGCAACGGGTACAAACAGTACGGGCCCTCACATGTGCTCAGGCTCCTGCAGATCCGACGACTGCGCGAACTCGGAATCCCCCTGGCCGACATCAGCTCCGTTGAAGACGACCACGAAGCGCAGCAGCTCGCGCTCAAGCGGCTCGACGTCGAACTCGGGGAGAACATCGCCGAGTTGGAGAAGGCTCGTGAACAGATCGCGAAGCTGCTGCAACACGGCGCCCCAATCGACACCGCCTCAGAATTCATCGACATTGCGGCCACGATGTCCAGCCCCGATCGCAGCCTGATGTCCCTCTACTCGCGTCTCTACGATGAGGCGACGATGGCTGAGATGAAGACGATCATGACCGCGACGACTCCCTATGACCGAGAAGTCGATGACCTCGCCGAGGATGCCGATGACGCCACTCGCGCGAGGCTGGCCGAAGCGATTGCGCCAAGTATGAAGGAGCATCTGGAGACCAACCCCTGGCTGCTCGCCCCGCACCACGGGATGCGCGGAGACGTCGCCATGGGGCAATCGGCCATCATCGGATCGATCACCGAGCTCTACAACGAGGCCCAGATCGACGTCATGCAACGAGCCTTCCTCCAGGTGTACCCGACCTTGGACGTGGCGGAAGAGCACCGTGAGCGTTTTGCCGCCTTCATCAAAGCCCGCATAGCCGAGGAATCCGGCTGAGGATTTCCTGAGTTCAGTCCTCCGGACTTGACCCTGTTCTGAGAACACAGTTTCCACTGGTAGTAATCAATCGGACTACTTCCAGAGGACATCATGAACACCGCCATCACCTTCTTCCAAGACCTCGCCTCCCACGTCCCTGACCTCTTGCAGCCGCTGATCATCGCGCTCGCCGGCGCAGTGCCCTTCGTCGAAGGGGAGGTCTCTGCCGTCATCGGCGTGTGGGCCGGACTCAACCCGATCGTCGCGGGCCTCGCCGGGGCCATCGGCAACTTCGTCTGCGTCACCGTCATCGTGTTGCTCGGTGCCCGGGCACGCAGGGCCGTGGTTACTCGCCGGAGCCGAACACCGGAGAGCGTTCCCGTTGGTGTCGGAGGGCCCGGAACAGTCATTGCCGACGAAAGCGCAATTGCCGATTCGAGCACAACGGCGGAGGGCGAAGCGAGGTTCCTCGACCAGCCACCTGTCGAAAAGAAGCCCGAATCGAAGGGTCGCATCAAGTTCAAACGCTTCCTCAACCGCTTCGGAGTCCCGGGTGCGAGCCTGCTCGGCCCCCTGGCCATCCCCACCCAGATCACCTCGACGATCCTGGTCAGCGCAGGCGTCAAAACCTCCTGGATCCTGCTGTGGCAAGGGATCGCCATCGTCGCTTGGACGACCCTGACCACGCTCATCGCCATCGGAGCACTCGGCCTCATCACCGGTTGAACAAGAAAGGAAGAGTCATGACCACCGCATACCGACACAGGAAGGCCCTCACCTATTCGGCCCTGATCCTCGTAGCCACCGGACTCCCGTTCGTCATGCCGTTCTCTGCCACGCTGCTTGGCTGGGCACTCGAAGTGCCGATGCGCCTGGCCTTCTCCGAGTCGCTGCTGGCCACCCTCGGCGTCTTCCTCGCCTGGTTCGTCATCTCCCGGCTCATCGACGTCATCCTCGATGGCAGCGACATCGGCGGCACGCTGACCGGACGTTTGGTCTCGGCCGGTGCCTCGATGGTGCTCCTGGGCGGCGGTTACTTCCTCATCGTCGACTCCGCGCTCGCCTCACTGCTCATGGCCGTCACTGTCTGCGGACTGCTGTTCGCGCTGAGTTTCGCCATCGACCGTGGAATCGGTGCATCCCACGTAAGATGAAGTCGATGAATGATTCCGCCGCCGATAGGTCCCACACCGCCGCCCCCGCACTCATCGGGGCGCTGCTTCACCTTGCCGCGATCGACGCGGGCCTTCGCTCGGCCACGTCATCTGCGCTGAGTCCCGAGGACAGCGAGATCCTCACCGAGGTGGAAGCTGCCCTGCGTAATCAGACGTTGAGCGGGCGAGGCGTGGACGATGCCCTCGCCGAGGTGGCCGGATCCATCGCCAGCGTGCGCAGCTCTGCCAGCCCGGTGCCGCTGACCGCAGTGAAATACGAGAGGCAGCGCACTGCCGTCCTCGGCCAGCTTGGCGTGGTCTCGAGCAAGGGCGCGAGCGTGTGGCCGCCGACGAGTCAGACCGCCGTCCAGCGCTTCGGTTCCTGGAACGAGGCGCTCAAGGCCGCGGGGCTGGCGAGGAGCTCGGTCGGTCGCGCAAAGGGTCAGCTGCGCTTTGATGAGGCTGCCTACGATCAGGCAATTGCCACGTTCGTCGCTGACTGCGACGACCGTGATCTCGGTGCCACCTACAAGGCCTACGGCGAATACGCCGCCGAACACAAGGGTGAAGTGCCCTCGGCCGCGGCGGTGCGGAAGTTCTACGGAAGCTGGAACGCAGCGCTCGCCTCGGCGGGGTGAGCCACCGGTCGCCATCGGCTACCCGAACCTGCAAAAGCGCGGCGCAGGTGGAGTGGTCGTGCAGGTTCGGGTAGCTGGTGGCACAAGGACCGCCCAACAGCGCAAATGTGCAAATACACAATTCTGAGTCCCACCTCGGTGTGAAATTTCATTGTCGCCGAAGTGCGCACAGGGAAGAGTGATGACAGTCACTTTCAACTCTGTTCATCTGCACTCCGGGAGGCACCACCATGAGTTCGCCCACTCGCACCGACGACGGATCCGTCGACAACTCGGGCACCGAAACAGCCGCCAGCGCTCGCCTCGATCGCGCGAAGATGCGCAAGATCGCGACCGCCAGCGTCATCGGCACCACCGTGGAATGGTACGACCTGTTCCTCTTCGGCACCGCCTCGGCGCTGGTGTTCAACCAGGTGTTCTTCCCCGAGCTTTCACCGGCTTTGGGTACGATCCTCGCGTTCCTCACCTTCGCCGCCGCCTACCTGGCGCGCACGGTGGGAGCGGTCCTGTTCGGACACTTCGGCGACCGCCTCGGACGCAAGTCGATGCTGCTCGTCTCCCTCCTCGTCATGGGTGGTGCGACCCTGGCCATCGGCTTGGTCCCCGACTTCAACACGATCGGCATCGCCGCACCGTTCATCCTGCTCACCCTGCGCATCATCCAAGGGCTGGCACTCGGTGGCGAATGGGGCGGAGCGGTTCTCATGACCGTCGAACACGCACCCGAGGAGCGTCGAGGCTGGTACGGGTCGATGGTCCAGGTGGGAGTCCCCGTGGGTACGCTGCTGGCCAACCTCGCCTTCCTCATCGTCACCGGTCTCGTGTCCGAGGAAGCGCTCATCTCCTGGGGCTGGAGGGTTCCGTTCATCGCCTCCGTGCTGCTTGTCGCCGTCGGCATCTACATCCGCCTCAACATCGAAGAGACCCCGAGCTTCCAGCAGGTCCGCGAACAGGGGGCGAAGGCCAAACTGCCCTTCGCTCACCTCATGCGCCACTACTGGAAGCCCGTCATCTTGGGCGGCATCGCCACCCTGTCGACCGGGTCGACCTTCACGCTCATGGTCGCCTCCGGCGTCAACTACGGCACCCAGGAGAAGGGGCTGTCGAGCAACTTCATGCTCTGGGTCGTCCTCGTCGCCTGCATCGTCGGACTCATCTTCATCCCGGTCTTCGGCCGCCTCTCCGACACGGTCGGACGCCGCCCGATCATCGCCGCAGGAATCGCCGGCGAAGTGATCCTCGCCTTTCCGTTCTTCTGGCTCATCAACACCGGAAACGCCGCCGCAGTCTTCCTCGCCTACGGGCTGATGATGATCGCATTCTGCGCGAACTACGGTCCGATCGCGACCTTCCTCGCCGAGCTCTTCGGCGCGAAGATCCGCTACTCCGGGCTGTCCGTGTCGTACATGCTCTCGGGCCTGCTGGGCTCGGCCATCACCCCCGCGATCACCGTGTGGCTGCTCGACGTCACCGGCAAGTCCGACTCGATGGCCTGGTACATCGCCGGCTCCGCGGTCCTGTCCCTCATCGCCCTGTACCTGCTCACCGAAAACCGTCTGCAGAGCATCGACCAGGCGGATACCGCTGAGGCGAGAGTCGACAGCGCCACGTCCGCCGAGGTGGAGGTGGAGAACCGATGATCCGTCACATCGAGACCGCGCCGGGGCTGGCCCCGAGCATCGGTCCGTACTCACAGGCCGTGGTCGCCAACGGGTTCGTCTTCACCACCGGGCAGGTGCCCTTCGGCGCCGACGGTGTCACCCCAGAGGCGTTCGAAGACCAAGTGAGAACGTGTCTGGCCAACCTGCGATCGGTTCTCGACGAGGCGGGCAGCGGGATTGACCGGGTCGTCAAGGTCAACGCCTACCTGACCGCACCCGAACAGCGGGAGCCGTTCAACCGTGTCTATGCCGAATTCTTCAGTGAGGCGAAGCCGGCGCGGACCACCGTGTGCGTCTCGATCTGGGACATCTCCCTCGAGGTCGAATGCGTGGCGGTCCTGGGAGACTTGCCCGAAGCCAAGGGTGGGGCTGCATGAGCGCTGCGATCCCCGCTGAAGTGATCGAGGCACTCCGGGAGGTCGAGCTGCCGACGCTCGGTCACTTCCTCGAGGACGGTTTCTGCTCTCCGCGCATGGTCCCGATCAACGAAGGACCGCAGATGGTCGGCAGGGCTCGAACTCTGGATCTGCGCGAACCCGATGCGCTCGCCGTCAATCGGGCACTGCACGGACTGAACCCAGGTGACGTCCTCGTCATCCGGGTCGCGAGTGGTATCCACGCCCCGGTCGGGGCGGTCACTGCGGCTGCAGCGATCGCGAAGGGTGCCGCAGGCATCGTCGTCGACGGCCCCGCCACCGACTCCGAGGTGCTGCGGATCGTGCAGGACAAGCTTCCGGTCTTCGCCACAGGGTTGATCGCACGGACGACGAAACGCACTGGCAGCCTCGGCGATGACGCCCTCGATTGTGAGGTCGACATCGACGGCGTCACGGTGAAGCCGGGCGATCTGGTGCTCGGCGATCGTCAGGGTGTCCTGATTCTTCCGCCTGCAGGGCCAGGCAGTGAGGTGCTGCAGGCGGCGTTGGCCTCCGATCGTGGAGAGCCGGCGCTGTTGGCGAGGATCGCGGCGGGGGAGGATCTGCGGGAGCTGCTGCCGGGGTAGGTGTTCAGAGACGTTCGCGTCGTTCGACCATCTCGTTGTAGGCATCCATCGAGCTTGAGGAACTGCGGTTGGCGACATCGTGGGCAAGCGAATACGCAACGACCAGCGGTGCCATGATGTTCTCCGTGTCGGTGAGAACGGTGCTCGGTGTTGCCAGCACGAGCGAATCGTCGTTTGCGAACGAGGTGTCGACGATCTCCGTGACAAGGATCGTTCGAATGCTGCGGTCCTTCGCATAGGCGAAGATCTCCTTGATCTCCGGGAAGACACGCAGCGGCGCGAAGAGCACAATACAGTCGTTGGCTCCAAGAGAAGTCACGAACGGTGCCAAAGAGCGGCCCGTGTGCCGGTTGGCCTGAGCCTTGAAGCCGAATGTTCGCATGTGATGAGCGAAGATCTCGGCGAGATGTCCTGCTTCCTCGACACCGTAGGTGAAGGTTTCGGACGCCCCTGCCAGCGCTCCCACCGCCTCATCCCAGACGGTCCGGTCGATCGTCGTGGTCGCTTCATCCAGGGTGGTGATCGAATCCTCAATCACCGACATCAGACTGTTGCGTCCCGCTTGGCGAGCGCTCACCCGGCGCCCGATGAGCTTGCGAGGTTCCGTGCCGGTGTCGCTGAGCTCGTCGGCGAGGGCCTGCTTGAGCTCGGGAAAACCTGCATATCCCAAAGACTGGGCCGTTCGAATCACCGAGGCGGTGCTGACCCCGACCTTGCTCGCTATGAGACTCGTCGAGGAAGTAAGCGTCATAGTGGCGTTCTGCCGAAAATATCGGGCTGCCTTGAGCTGATTTGGCGTCAGCGCTCCGGCGAGCCGGGTGACTCGGGTCGAAAAGGATTCCGATGTAACCATTGATACACGCGCCGTTCTTGATGTATGTTCTACTACATTACCCGGTGAGCAACGGTGCCCACCAGCCGAGGAGGTACCTTGAAACTACCGTCGATTACCCTCAAGCGTCAGCTTTCGGTGGGATCGATCATTGTCCTCTCCGGTATTCTGCTCAGTTCCTGTGGCATCGGCGTGGAAGACAATCCGGTGCCGAAACAGACCTTTGACGTCAGTGCAGACAAAGAGCTCGTCCGTGACCTCCCTGATTCGATCGAGGACAAGGGGAAACTGAACATCGCCGTTGCAGTGGGAAGCGCACCCGACGTATTTCAAGATGAATTCGGCAACCTGGTGGGATGGGAGGTCGATGTGGCCAAAGCTGCGACGGACAAGCTCGACCTGAACCCGGAATTCTCCGAGATCAGCTTCGATTCGATCATCCCCGGGCTGCAAGCTCAGCGCTACGACATTGCCTTCGGTCAGATCGGCATCACGAACGAACGGATGAAGAAGATCGATCAGGTGGCGACAGGGCTGGGCAATCAGGCCTTCGCTGCACCCAGCGACTCCGACACCGTGGTCCCGGACATCAGCGCACTCTGCGGAATGGCAATCGGCATCACACGCGGCTCCCGCCAACAGGAATTCGCCGAGGCACAGACGAAGAAGTGCACCACCGAAGGCAAAGAGCCCATTGCAATCCAGGTCTACGACGATGGGACGAAGGCCAATCTTGCCATGCTCAGCGGCCGCGCCGACGTCAGCTGGAGCGGTTCGACGTCGATGAACTACTTCGTCAAGGTCAGCAAGGGCAAAGCCGACATCGTGGGCCACCATCTTCAGCCGTATCCATTGGGTGGGGCGCTGTCGAAGGACTCCGAATTCTCCCAGTCCTACGCTGACGCTGTGAACGCCCTGATCGAGGACGGAACCTACGAAAAGATCATGAACAAGTGGGGAATCCCAGACAGCATCATCGATGAGGCTGTCGTCAATCCCAAGGTAAAGGACCAGTAGGCGCCCATGACTGCAGTTCAGACTCCACAGAAGGCACTCCCAGAACCACTGGCGATCCATCGCCGAAAGACTCGACTCTCGTGGATGTTCGCGGGACTCCTCGTTCTGATCGCGATGTTTGCGGCCGTCTCCGTATTCGGCAACGAGAACTTCGGATGGCCCGTCGTCGCACAGTACTTCTTCAACATTCAGATCTTGGAAGGACTGGGGAGGACGGTGCTGTTGACCGCGGTGGCTATGTCCATCGGCATCATCCTCGGTGTCGTTCTGGCAGTGATGAGGCTGTCCGACAACGTAGTCCTGCAGTCGGTGAGTTGGCTCTATACCTGGTTCTTCCGCAGCATTCCACAGCTCGTACAGCTGATCTTCTGGTTCAACTTCGCGGCGCTGTATCGCTCGATCGTCGTCGGCATTCCCTTCGGCCCGGAGCTCTTCGCTTGGAACACCAACGACATCATCACACCGTGGAGCGCAGCGATCTTGGGATTCGGTCTCAGCCAGGCGGCCTACACCGGCGAGGTCATGCGAGCCGGAATCAACTCAGTGTCTGATGGTCAGCGGCGTGCGGCCAAGGCACAGGGCATGACCCCGATGCTCTCATTCTTCAGGATCATCTTCCCGCAGGCCATGCGCGTGATCATTCCACCGGTCGGCAATGAGCTGATTTCGATGGTGAAGAACACAGCATTGGTGTCAACGATCGCGCTGGCAGATCTCCTGTACTCGGCCCAACTCATCTACTCGCGAAACTTCGAGACCATTCCACTGCTCATAGTCGCAACCCTGTGGTACCTGGTCATTGTTTCATTACTCTCGATTGGACAGCATTACATTGAAAAACACTACAACCGTGGATGACGTCGGATCGAGCAGGAATGCCCACGCTCCCCTCGTTGACATCAGCCGGGTATCGAAGTCGTTCGGATCAAACGAAGTGCTCAAGGATGTCTCACTCCAGGTCGAAAAGGGACAGGTTGTGTGCATCATCGGACCCTCCGGATCGGGCAAGAGCACACTGCTCAACTGTGTGAACCATCTTGAGCCCATCGATTCCGGCTCAATCAAAACGGCGGGACAATACATCGGCTACCGGCGTGAGAAGGACGGACTGCATAAGCTATCCGAGTATGCGGCTGCGAAGCAGAGGCGTGCGGTGGGAATGGTCTTCCAGCAGTTCAACCTCTTTCCGCATATGACGGTGAGAGAGAACGTGACCTTCTCCCAGACTCACGTCCTCAAGCGCTCGCGCACCGAGGCCACGACTATCGCTGGTGACCTCCTGGCCCGTGTCGGGTTGGGGGAGAAAGGCGACGCCTATCCGTCGTCGCTGTCCGGGGGCCAACAGCAGAGAGTGGCAATCGCCCGAGCATTGGCGCTGGATCCACAAGTCATGCTCTTTGATGAGCCCACCTCGGCGCTGGACCCCGAGCTGGTCGATGACGTTCTTGTCGTCATGAAGAAACTCGCTGCATCAGGAATGACGATGCTGGTGGTCACCCATGAACTCGGCTTCGCACGAGAGGTCGCCGATGTCGTTGTGTTCATGGCCGACGGGAAGATCGTGGAGACCGGCGATCCGACATCTGTGCTTGAGAACCCTGTCGAAGCACGCACCCGGCAGTTCATCTCACGTATCCACTGATCCCAGCGGTCGTCCGCTGTTCTCCGCGGCAGCGGGACATAGTCGCAGCTCCTCACCAATTCACCCTCAAAGAAAGAGAAACGAATATGGAATTAGACCACATTGTCATCGGTGCCGGTGTCCACGGCAGTGCCGCCACCTACTATCTATCCAAACTAGGCAAGCGGGTACTCCTCCTCGAACGAAACCAGGTCGCTTCTGGAGCTTCAGGTGGAGTCGGATACCGCGGTGTTCGCGCAAACAACAGAGATATTCGTGAACTTCCACTCATGGCCCTGGCCTATGACCTATGGCCGGATCTCAATGCTGAGCTCTCGATCGAACCCGGCTACCAGCGTCTCGGCGGACTCGAGTTGTTGAGCGACGAAGACCTGAGTGACCAAAGTGTGCGCGAGCAGATCGAAACCCGGATCGCGGTCCAGTCCTCGTTTGGAATCCCCACGGAGCTCCTCGACCGGGAAGGTTTAGACGAACTTGAGCCGGGAGCCGCCTCTTCCGTAGCCGGGGCCATCTACAGTCCTAAGGATGGGGTAGGCGATCACACCGAGGTGACCCGCGGCTATGCAGCTGCCGCCGCGCGGCTCGGGGCAGACGTTCGTGAGAATGAAGAAGTCGTCGCCATCGCCGCTGACGGTGACGGCTATACAGTGACCACTAGTGGCGGAAACGTCCATCAAAGCGCGCAGGTATTGGTCACCGCGAACAGCTATTCTCGCACGCTGTTGCGAGAATCATTCGGGCTCGATCTGCCGATCACTCGCTTCAATCCTCAGATGACGCCGGTGCGGACCCGGTCCGGATTTACCTTCTCCCACCTGCTGTCCCACCATTCGCTGCCGTTCGCGGCAAAGACGATCGGAGACGGTCAGGTGATGCTCTCTGGAGGTCGTACCGGTGATTGGGACTACTCCGCGGATGAAGGTCATCCCCGTGAGATCACCGCCCAGATGTCTGTCGCCGATGCTGCCGAGCTGTTCGAAGAATTCGTCGACGCAGAGATTGTGATGACCGATGCCTCACGAGCAGATTCACTCTGCGTCGATGGAGTCCCGATTATCGATGAGGTCCCTGGCCATCCTGGAATCCATTTCAGCACCGGGTGGAGCGGCCACGGTTTCGCAATCTCCCCGGCTGTGGGCACCCTCGTCGCTCAGTGGCTGACCACTGGTGAGAAGCCACGAGAGCTCAGACCGTTCGCGCTGGACCGGTTCGCAGCTTCGTGACTGTTCTCTTGGCTTCTACGAAGAAGCTGCCGGTGGGAAAACAGTCTGGCGCTGCCCTGATCCGGGCGGCGCCAGACTCGCGTCGGGCTCAACTGGCAGCCTCCTACTGTCGGCCGATGAAGTTATCAGGCGTCTCCGGAACGACCCCGTTGCGGAACCGGGACGGGCGGAACTCATCGAGCAGCTCTTCCTGCCCGCCGTTGAGCTCATTGGCGACCAGCCGCCCCAGCAGTGGGCCCAAGGTCATGCCGCTGTGAGTGACCAGCGAATAGACCCGGCGAGAGTCATCGAGGTAGCCGACGATGCTCAGTCCATCCTCTGGGAAGCTGCGACCGCTGAATATCACTTCTTCCACGGGGACAGGGGTTCCGAAGAGCTCATTCAGTGACGTTTCCATCACCACTCGGATCTCTTCCAGCAGCTCTGGGCTCTCGCTCTCTTCAGTCCGGTGCTCGACCGAAGGAATCTGGACGAACATGCTGCCGTCGCTTCGGGGCCGAACATTGATGCGGTCGGAGATGACGACGCGACCGAGCTCCACCTCGGTGGGGGTGGTGATTCCGAGGAGACTGTGGGTGCGCGGCCCGGGGGAGTCCAACGGAGCGACCGGCAGGGTCATGCCCGAGCGCTGCGCGATGGACCCGGACTCCGCACCCGCGGCTATGACCACTTGATCGAACGATTCGGTGCTTCCATCGACGAATGCGACGTCTGCGGACGAGGGGGTCGTGTTGATGCTCCCAACTTCGCGGATGAGGACGTCCACGCCGGACTCGGTGAGCAGGCGGTGCACCAGATCACCGAATGTGAAGTTGTCCAGATGCCCGTCTTTGGGGAAGAACAGTGCGGTGTCGTTGGGCCATTTGATTTCGGGCTCCAACTCACCCAGCTGGGCCCGATCGACTGATTCGACCGGGTACCCGAACTCCTGTGATTCCTGAGCTCGGGCCGCGTAGTTCTCGCTCGCGTCCTGCGTGGAATCGGACAGAATGCATCCGAGCTGGTGGAACCACCTACCATGTTCTGCCAACTCCTCCTGGAGTCGCTCGTGAGCCTCGACGCCTGCGGCGTTGAGGCGGTGATAGGACTCTGGGAGCTTGTGATTCGCATTGATCCAGGCAAATGATCGATGACTGGCTCCCGCGTATTTTCCGACCTTGTCGACGATGGTCACATCGTGACCGTCCTTCTGCAGGTTCCATGCAGTGACGAGCCCCAGGACTCCTGCACCGATGACGAGTGTTTTCATGAGGTGACTCCTTGAACATTGATGGCTCGACGTTGTGGTTTCCTGATGGCAAGCATGACGAGGTAGGCGACGAGGCTTCCTAGGATGCCGAAGACGGCGTACGGAATAGTAGTGGAGGCGATCTGCGAGATCGCGCAGGCTAGGAGCCCGGCGAGCATCGAGAAATACCCGACGGACACGTGGATGACCCATTTGTTCGCCAGCACCATTCCAAAGAGGAACGGAACCGCAAGCATGGCGGCCGAATATGCATAGGTGGCGACCAGCCAATTCAGCGCGGACGGATAAACGATGGAGAGAACGGCGGCCAATGCGGATACGATGACTGTCGACCACCGCGAGACTTTGACGAGGTCGGACGCCGTGTCCTTCGTTTTCACAAATGCAGGTCGGAGATCGTTGACGAGGTTAACGACGACTGAATGGAGTGCCGAGCCGGTGGTCGACACGATGGTCGCCATCAAGAAGGCTCCATAGATCGCGATCAACCAGAGCGGAAGCTCGGACAGGAACCAGCCGGCGGCCCCTTCTCTTCCGTCGATGCCGAACTGGTCGGTCATGCTGCGCACTGACAGTCCGATGACCAGTGCGTAGATGCCGGAGACGGCGATGAGGGCGCTGCTGAGATAGATTCCCTGGCGTGCCTGCTTCACACTGCTCGCGGCGAAGATTCGCTGGTAGTAGAGCTGATTCGTCAGGGTTCCGGGCAGGATTGCGAACAGCCAGAGAAGAATTGTCATTCCACCGGCCGCGGTCAGCCCCGTAGGCATCGTGATGAGATCCTCCGGAAGATTCTCCATGATGGTGGAGGGGCCGCCAGCCCGGACAATGGCATAACCGCCGACCACGATTGATGCGATGACCATGAACACGCCGAAGAAGAAGTCCGACCAGGCCACCGAGGTCAGTCCGCCTGGAAGAACGAAAGCGATGCTGACGATGGCCATGATGATGATCAGCGGTGTTATGCCGATGCCGGTCACCGCGTTGAAGAGATTCGCGAACGCGATGAACTGGGTGGTCAGCCAGCCGAAAGGGACCACAATCACGGCGAGCGCGACGAGGGTGAGCATGAGCCGATGTTCCCCGTAGAGCCTGGTGAAGACCTCGGGGATGGTCGAGAAGGTACGACGGCGCAGCCATCCTGCGAACAGCGAGATGATGAGCATGCCCACGACGACGAACAATTCGTACCAGAAGACGGAGAAGCCCCAAGCGTAGGCGATTCCAACGTGGGCGACGAGAACACCGCCACCGACTGCCGTGGCATATTGCGTGAAAGCGATGACGTAGAGCGGGAGATTCCGGCCCCCGACGACCCAGGAGTCATTGGACTTCGCCTTCTTCGCGACGCTGAAGGAGATGAACGCGCCGATGCCGATGACAAGGGCAGCAGTGAGAGAGATGAGGAGGGTAGTGCCCAGGTTCATGATCGGCTCCCCTCGAATCGGTTCGCATCCATGGCCGCGAGAGTGTCGGCCGATGTGCCCGATTCCACCATGTCGGTGACGATGGATCCCATCATGGGAGAGAACTTGAATCCCTGGCCGGACATGCCGACGGCAAGGATGATGCGGGGATCGGCATCGATCGGGCCGAGGATCGGTGTCTCATCGACAGTGAAGCCTTCGGTCCACGTCGAGACACGGATCGGGATCGGTTCGAGCCCGGGCATCAGACGGGCCACAGCGTGTTCTGCGGCCCTGACGAAATCGGGTTCGATGAACCGGGGCAGGTCTTCGACGGTGTCGAGTTCCGTCCAGGCCAGGTGATGGGGCAAGATCTTCACGGACAATCCGTCGAGGGCCGGGAAGCAGGAGAATCCGCCTTCGGCGTGGCGTCGGATGGAGACCGGCATGTGCTCGGGAGTGTGCAGCGGAACGTCCCTGGCCGGGAACCAGAGTGCGACCAAGCGTTGAGGTGTGAGGACCTTATGGTCAAAGCCCGTCAGCTCATTTGCCCATGGTCCTGTCGACACCACGACCTTGTCGAAGGCTTGGGCCCCGTTCTGGGTGTCGATCATGACAGCGGTGCTGTGGCTGCGAATGTTGAGCGCGCGAGTATAAGGATGGAAAATGGCGCCGAGGCGTTCGGCTTCCTTGCGGGCGGACAGGACGGCGGCCTCTGGACGAAAGACCCCGGAGGCCGGATCGAAGACCCCGACCTCATCGTCGTCGAGTCGGTACTGAGGGAACTCTGCTGACATGTCGGTGGCATCGAGGACCCGATGGTCGAGATCGGCTGACTGCGCGCATGAGATCACGGCGGCCACATCTGCCTGATCGGGGTGGCCGATCATCAGCCCGCCGCACATCTGCAAGACCTGCGAGGACTGGTTGTGTTCCAACTCCTGCCACAAGTCGTGCGACTTCTTCAGGATCGGAACGTATTGAGGTCCCTCTTTGTAGATGGTCCGGAAAATGCGGGACTCACCGGCGGAGGCTCCGCGGTCATTGGGAGAGTTCCATTGTTCGAACACGGTGACATCGAATCCGCGTTTGGTCAGTTGCCATGCCGACATCGTGCCGATGATGCCGGCTCCGATGACGGCGATCTTCTGCTTCTCAACTATTGTCAATTTGGCTGACCTCCAGTGTCATGTTGTGTGGATGGATGAGGAATTCGGCAACTTCGATGACGGACTCATCATTCAGGTGCGTCGTTCGCTCCTGCCGAATCACTGGTTCCTTCATCGAAATGTCCAAGGACCCGGCATCAGCCGTGTTCAGGTGGACAGCTGTGAGTACGGTGTTGGCGCGGCGCACCCGCAAACCCAATGAGTTGTAATAGGCGATGGTCGTCAGCGCCTCAAGATTCTGTGAGAGCAGTTCGGGAGCGTGCACCAAATCGATGACGCATCTCTCGAGGGCCAGAGGACGCCCATCGTTGCTCAACTTCAAACGAGTCAATAAGGCTGTGGGTTGTCCGTGATCGAACACGGACCGGCTCAGATCGAAGGACTCGGCAGAAGAGACCTGCACATTCAGGACGCGATGATCGCCGTCCACTTCCGGGCTTGTGAGTGTTGGGTCCATCATTCGGAGCAGATTGCTCCTCAGTCCCGCGGAGGCGACGACCGTGCCTGCACCCCGGCGTCTGGTCACCAACCCAGCTTCGACGAGCGCGCTCATTGCTTTCTGCACCGGGTTTCTACTGACGCCGAAGCGCTCCATGATCTCGCGTTCGGTGGGAAGCTTCTGACCGACTTTATAAATTCCGCGATGGATGTCGGATTCGATGCTCTCGCGGATCTCCAGGTGCTTCGCTGCGGCCATACTGTGACCCTAATCACCGACCTATGTCATTGCAATAGATCGAATGTAATTACTTTAAAAAACAAGCAAGGATTCCCGCCTGTTGGTACTGGGCGTGCCAAAACGTGGGGATCGCGGCAATACGTGGGGATGGCGGCAATGGAGGAGGGGGTCGATCGGAAGTGGTCACACCGCATGCCCTGTCGCTGCGCTGATGCGGCAGATGACCGGGGAACGATTAGGTCTCAGACCCCCTGGGCGACCGCCTCGGCGATTGGAGTGTCACCGTCGTGGAAATTCAGCGTCTTGCCGATAGCAGCGGGCTCACCGAGGGTCGCAGCGATGACATGAGCGACGTTGTCACGTGACGTCGATGGCACTTCCAGATCGCGGGTCTCCCCGGAGCTGTCCACGGTGATCGTCAGTGTCGCGGGGTCCAGGTTCAGGACCGAAGGGCCGAGGACCGTCCAGTCGAGATCGGTCTTCGTGCGCAGATGCTCGTCTGCCTGCGACTTCGCGTTGTAGTAGGCGTACATTCCATCGCCCTTCTCAACGCCGGGAAACTCGCCGTCGACGAGGTGGGAATTGAAGTAAGACACCATCACGAATCGGCGGATGCCCGATTTCTGGGCGGCATCCATCACGCGGATGGCAGTGTCGCGATCCATCGCCCAGGTGCGGTCCTCACCGCTTCCGCCGGCGCCCGCGGACCAGACGACCGCGTCACTGCCAGCCAGCACCTCGGCGATGGCGTCAACGTCGAGCTGTTCGACATCGGCGACGATCGGCGTCGCGTTCGCTGCCTCGATATCGGAGGACTGCTCCTCCTTGCGGATGACCGAACGAACCGTGTGGCCGGCCTTGCTGAGCAGCGGTGCCACAAGGAGCGCTATTTTTCCGTGGCCGCCGATGATGGTGATTGTCGACATATCTGCCTCTCGAATATTTGGGTGCGTCCTCTGGTCTCAATGGTGTAAAGGCAGATGAGCCTCGGTGTATTCCACAGAGGCGTTGTGCTCACCGCGTTGCGGCGAAGTCGGCAATCCGATCGCACGCCTCATTGATGGTCTCCGGAGACACGGAGAACGTCAGCCGCAGGTAGCCCTCGCCTTGGATGCCGAACGCCGAACCGGGAATGGTCGCCAGCCCATGGTTCTCGAGCAGTGCGGTCGCCGCCTCCCACGAGGTGAGTCCCCAGTCCTTGATGTTGGCGAAAGCGTAGAAAGTGGCCTCGGGGCGGAGCATGCTGATCCCGTCGATGGCCGCAATGCGTTCGGTGATGAGGTCGCGGCGCCGCGCATAGGTGTGCACCATCATGTCGACGTCGGACTGTGGACCTTCGATCGCAGCGAGAGCCGCCTCCTGCACGAATCCGGGCAGGCTCGAGGTGATTCCCTCCTGGAGAAAGGCCATCGGTGCGATGAGATCGACCGACCCGATGACGAAACCGCAGCGCCACCCGGTCATTGCATAGGTCTTCGAGAAGCTGTTGACGACGAGGAACCGATCGAAGCCAGGTCGCACCTCGGCGATGGAGGTGAACTGGGCATCGTCGAAGGTGATCTGGTCATAGACCTCGTCGGAGATGACCGTGAAGCCGAACTCCTCGGCCAGATCGGCGATGGTCTCCAATTCGGCCCGGTCCATGACCGACCCCAGGGGATTCGACGGGCTGTTGATGATGATCGCCGCGGTCTTATCGCTGATCGCGCCACGGATATCCTCCGCGCGAAGCTTGAACCCCGCATCCTCACGAACCGGCACCGGCACCGCAACTCCGCCGAGGCGGTGGATCTGTCCCACGTAGTTCGGAAAGCTGGGATCGGGGATGATTACCTCCTCACCGGGGGAGACGGTGACGTCGAGGGCGAAGGTCAGCGCCTCCATCGCACCGAAGGAGACCATGACGTTGTCGGCGGTCACTTCGCGATTCCACCGGCCCGCGTACTTCGCCGCGATCGCTGTGCGCAGCGGTGGGATCCCGGCGTTGGCCACGTACCGAGTCTGATTGTGCTCGATTCCACGGATGCCGGCGGCCTTGATGTGGTCGGGAGTATTGAAGTCGGGCTCGCCGACCGTCAGCTTCACGGCATCGGGGTGGTCCAGTGCCAGATTGAACATCTTGCGGATATTCGAGGCAGGGTAGTTCGCGGCCATGGGGGCGATGCGGCGGTAGTCGTTGGTCATTGGGTCACTCTTCCTTCTGCAGGCATCGGTGCTTGCAACGGTATCTTGACCTCCGGGCGCTGGTCTCCCGCGTCCGATTCCTCACGATCCGGCTCGGCCCGGGCAGAAGGTGAGAAGTCCAAGTTGTCGAACAGCGGCCTGGTCTGCATCCAGTCAAGGAGCGAATCGATGAAATGGTTGATGGAGTCTTCCGCATAATGTTCAGACGGCCAAGCGGCCCACTCTTCCATCGACAGCGGGGAATCGCCGTCGGCGAGCGTGAGTGCGACAAGACCGTATTTGGGCGGATCGACCGTGATGACGACCCCTTTCCCGGCTTTGACCATAGCCTGGCCAATGTGAGCACGTGAGACATCCTGCGGTGGACGGTAGTTGACGTGTGCTCGCGACAGCTGTCGGTCGAGGCTGATTCGTGTTCCATTGGACTTGTCCGGCACGATCACCGGCAGAGAGTCGAGTTCGCGGATATCGAGCGAATCACGCTCGGCCAGCTGCGAGGACTCTGGGACCTGGACAGTGAAGGGGATCCGGTAGATCATTCTAGACGTGAATTCCGGGGGCGGGACTGCTGGGGCAAGAGCGAGATCGGCCTCGCGCCGAGCCAGAGCGTCGAAGATCGTGTTTGTGGGACGTTCGACGATATTCGCCACCTCGGTTCTCGAATCGGCGACAAAGGGAAGGATCACACCTTCGGCGACCATCGTCGGGCACGCGATTGAGAGGGGAACCCGCTCCTGGCTGAAGGTCGAGATCGCCGACTCGGCTGTTCGCACCTCCTCGATGAGTCGCCGGAAGACCGGCTCGAGTTGGCGCGCCGCATGGGTGGGTTTCATTCCGGTCTTCGACCGTGTGAACAACACCGTTCGACATCGCTGTTCCAGGGCGTGGATCTGGCGGGAGAGCGCCGGTTGAGAAACGAAACGCGCGGTCGCGGCTGCGGTGGCGGTGCCGGTGTCGAAGACCGCGAGGAAACTCTCGCATGCAGCAATATCCATGCACGGAAGTTATCACACTCCTCAGTAATTAGTATTGGAGTGTATGGAAGGGTTGACCCTAGAGTGGGGCTGTCCAACGTGCATTGACTCAACCATTCGCATGTTCACTCAGCCATTCGTCAACGGAGACACCACCCATGTCAGCGACAGCTCAGACTGCCCAGAGTGCCAAGCAGCGTCAGAAACGGTCGATCACCGGCGCCTTCGTCGGCACCGCCATCGAATGGTATGACTTCTTTGCCTTCGGCACTGCCGCCGCTCTCGTCTTCAGCACCGTGTTCTACCCTGACATGGCGCTGGGATCCGGGCTGCTCGCCTCCTTCGCCACCTTCTGGGTCGGGTTCCTCGCTCGCCCCATCGGCGGTCTGATCTTCAGCCACTTCGGTGACCGAATCGGGCGCAAGAACACTCTCATCGTCACCTTGCTCATGATGGGCATCGCCACGACCTGCATCGGCCTCCTGCCCACCTACGGGCAGATCGGACTCGCCGCGCCCATCCTCCTCGTTGTCCTCCGCGCCGTCCAGGGACTCGCGGTGGGCGGTGAGTGGGGAGGCGCGGTCGTCCTGGCGACCGAGAACTCGAGCTCGGACAAACGAGGACTCGCCGGAGCCTGGGTGCAGCAGGGCTCACCCGCAGGATCGATCCTCTCGACGGCTGCGTTTATGCTCGTCGGCCTGCTTCCCGACGACCAGTTCATGACCTGGGGATGGCGAGTCCCGTTCCTGTTCTCCGCAGTTCTCGTCATCGTGGCCCTCCTGATCCGGTCTCGGGTCGAAGAATCTCAGGAGTTCACCGAGGTGAAGGCTGCCGGTGAGACCCCGAAGGTTCCCGTGGTCGAGGCCTTCAGCGTTGCCGGACTCTTCATATTCTTCGGCGTCCTCGCCTCGATCGTGGGAATCGCCTCGGCGTACTTCAACAACACGTTCATGCTGTCGTGGACGACTGGGATCCTCGGCATGGATCGCACGGTCATCCTCAATCTCATCCTGCTCGCTGCAGTCGTTCAGTTCCTCTGGCAACCCGTGGCCGCGAAACTGTCGGAGAAGTATGGGATTCAGGCGATTCTCATCTGGGGTCTCGTCCTCACCCTGATCGTCACCCCGCCGTTCTTCATGGCGATCCAGTCGAAGAACGAACTTTTCCTGGCGATCACTCTTGTCATCAACACGATCGGCGCGACCGCGTACTATGCGATGCTTGCCACCGCCCTATCCGATGCCTTCCCGGCACGGATTCGCTATACGGGAGTCTCTCTGGCCTATCAGCTCTGCGCGACGATCTTCGGTGGGTCCACGCCGATCGTCGCGCAATGGCTTCTCAACTCGACCGGAAACAGTCCTTGGTCGGTGATGGCCTTCTACATCATCCAGGTCGTGCTCTCAATTGTCGGGGTCATCGGGCTGTATCGAACGAAGTCCCGGCAGCAGTCGACGACTGCACAGACCTCATCGGTCTGACTCACTCGAAATCTGCGCCATTAGTGCGTCAAGCGAAGAAAGCAGGCAGGAATGAAGATCGACAGCATCTGGCACGGACGTTTTTGGACTGGTGATCCTCAACGGCCAGAAGCAAAGATCGTCGCCGTCCACAACGGTCGAATCATCGCCATCGACGAGGTGGACGGTCTGAGCGCGAGGGAGGAGTTCAGCTTCGGTGACGCACGTGTCATCCCTGGTCTCCATGATGCCCACCACCATACGATGGGCACAGGTGAGCAGCTCGCCAACGTCGACCTGCGCTACCCAGCCGTCAGGAACCTCGACGATCTCTATGCGGCATTGGCGAAGCGGGCGCAGTCACTGCCCGCCGGCGCCTGGGTGCGGGGTAGCGGCTACGATCAGAACCGCCTCGGCGGACATCCCACTGCCGAGGGTCTGGACAAGGTCACCGGTGGGCGCCCGGCGATCATCGAACATGTCTCGCATCACATGATCGTCGCGAACACAGCGGCGTTCGAACGCGTCGGCGCCACGGAGCGACGGAACTACGCGGACATCCCCGGCGGACGGGTCGTTCGCGACGGTGAGGGACGGGCCGAAGGTCTGCTGCAGGAGACCGCCGGTGAGCCGATCCAATTCGAAGCGGCAAAGGTCACCGAGGCGGAATCGCTCAATGCCCTGCGCCTGGCTTCCCAACAGTCGCTCGAGTACGGACTGACCAGTCTCACCGAGCCCGGGATCCTTGTCGGTGGAGCGACAGGCATCAATTCCCCGGTCCTCAACATCTACCAGAAGGCCATTGCCGAGAACGTGCTGCGACCGCGCATGACGGTCATGCCCTTCCACCAGGTCCTTCACGAACTCGAGCTCAATGCCGATGGCATGAAGACACTCGACCTGGGTATTCGTACCGGCTTCGGCGACGAACGACTGAAATTCGGCCCGGTCAAGATCGTCTCCGACGGGTCACTCATCGGCCGGTCCGCTGCCGTACACGAATGCTACTGCGGGGAGAACGCGAACCGAGGACTCATGGTCGTCGAACCCGAAGAGCTGCTGACGATCATCCCGGCCTACCACCGGGCCGGTTGGACTGTGGCCACTCATGCCATCGGTGACCGGGCGATCGACCATGCTCTCGACGGAATCGCCGCCGCGGTCGCGGACTCACCGAGGACGGTCAGACACCGCATCGAGCACTTTGCGATCGCCACCGATAAGCAGGTCGAACGCGCCGCCGATCTGGGTGTCATTCCCGTCCCGCAGGGCGTCTTCATCTCCGAATTCGGCGATGGGATCCTCTCCGCCATCGGTGCCGAACGCTCCCAGGGCACCTATCGCATGAGGTCCCTGCTCGATGCCGGAATCGTCGTGCCGGGTTCGACCGATTCACCGGTCTCCGATGCGAACCCCTTCGCGTCCATGCACGACCTCGTCAACCGGAAGACCTCCTCGGGAGCGGACTTCGCACCCAGCGAGAAGGTGACGATTGCCGAGGCGCTTCGGGCCTACACCTATGGATCCGCCTATGCCGTCGATCGGGAGAACGAGGTCGGGGCTCTGCAGGTCGGACAGCTCGCCGACTTCGTCTCCCTGAGCCAGGACATCCTTTCCGTTGACTCTCCTGAGATCTCTACGATCACTGCCTCGGCGACCGTCATCGGCGGTGAACTGCTCCACGGCGAGGCTCAATGATGTCGCTATTCGTGAAGTCCGGCCAGCCTTGAGCCGAACTGTGCGAGCAGGCTCGTCTTCTTTGCGCCGGTGATGCGTTCCCAGTCGTCGGCGAAGTTGAGGATCTTGTACATCGAGCGAATTCCCAGCCATCGGATCGGCTCCGGTTCCCACTGCCCCGAATGGTGGTCGTTCCACGGCAGAGATGTCAGTGGAGTCGAGATGCCGGCGGCCCGGTCGATCAGGGTCTTCGCCGCCAGATGTGTCGCCGTGACACCGTGGCCGGCGTAGCCGCGGGCGACACCGATGCGCTGACTGTTGTCGAAGAAGATCCCGGCACACCAGTCCCGGGTGACTCCTAGCGCGCCCCGCCACGCATGGGCCACCTCGAAGTCGAGCTCGGGGAACAGCGAACCCAAGCGGGTGCGCAGCGATTCGACCACCTCGGTGGGAACCTGACCCTGACCGGGCAGGCCGGAGCCGAATGCGTACGGTGCTCCGCGCCCGCCCAGGGCAATCCGGTCGTCCTCAGTGCGCTGAGCGTAGATGAAGGTGTGCGCGGTATCGCCCAAACATTCCCTGCCGTGCCAACCGATGTCCTCCCACGCCGAGGCGGGGAGCGGGTTGGTCGCGATCATCGACGAGAACACGGGAATGACCTGGCGTCCCTGCAACCCCGGCAGGTCGCCGCCGACGGTGTCCGAGTAGCCCTCGAGGCACACGAAGATCGTGTGCCCGGTGACCGGGCCGCGATTCGTCGACACGACGCCTTTGCCGATGTGGCCGGCGGTGGTGTCTTCGCAGATCGTCACTCCCTGAGCACGGAGCACGCGGGCGAGTCCCTGGGCCAGAAGGGCCGGGTCAATTCGGGCCGTGCCCGGGACGAACACACTGCCCTGGGCGCCATCGACCCTGATGCGTGTCCGTGTCTCCTCCGCACCGAGGAGTTCCATGTCTTGTAGGCCGTAGCCGTACTTCTGGTTGGCGTCGAAGAGTTCGTGGACTCTCGCCATTCCCGCTTCGGTCTGCGCGATGTCGATGTGGCCGCCGCGTATCTGGTGGGCGTCGATGGTCTCCCGGTCGAGCACCTCGAGGACTTCGTCGATCGAGTCGAACAGAGCCGACTGGAACGACTTCACCGAATCCACCCCGTCCTGGTCTGCCGAGCCAACCGGACCCGTGGGGTCTGTGGCTCGGGCACGGTCGACCGCCTCGGCGTACTTGGCCCGGTTGCCGGGTAACAGAGTCGAGAGCCACCCACCGTTGCGACCCGAGGCGCCGAAGCCGATGTGCTTGGCTTCGATGATGGTGATCTGCCAGTCAGGGTGGGCTTGCCGGGCATAGTAGGCGGACCACAGCCCGGTCATACCGCCGCCGACGATGACAAGATCCTGTTGTTCTGCGGGAAGTGGGGAAGGGGCGGTGGTCTCGGCGGGGGACTGCGACAGCCAGTGAGACGCCTCACCGTTGAGGTACGACATTCATTCTCTCCTGATCGTGGGTACCCGGCGAGCGATGACGGTTTGTCAGCGCTGACAGTGTACGGAATCAGTTCTATCTCATGGCTGGCGCGAAGTAAATGGTCGCGGGGTCGCGTATTGCCATATGAAATCCGCGCGGATGAGTTCTGATTTCACGATTTCCGCAGCGCAAGGAAACGGGTCCCTGGATACACTGATTCCATGAGCGCAATGGAGCCGATTGGCACCCACGATCTTCCCCTCGAGCACGAGCCTGTTGAAGACTGGCAGCGGATGGAAACTGCCGACTCGGCGGACGGCACTTCGGTCGCGGGCACGACGACAGCATTCGCAGAGTTGGGCACGATTGCCGGAGCCGAATACGGGTTGTGGGAGATGAGCGCTGGGGCGATGCGCGACGTCGAAGGCGAGGAAGTCTTCCTCGTCATCAGCGGAACCGGTCGGATCGAATTCGACTCTCCGGAACTGTCACCGGTCGTGCTGTCACCGGGAAGACTCGTCCGCCTCGAAGCTGGAATGAAGACCCGGTGGTACGTCGACGAAGCACCGCTGCGCAAGTTGTTCATCTCTCCACGCGATTGACTAGAAGCGCTCTATCTAACCGCTCGGTACGCAGCTGCAGGGTTATTGGCGCAAGGTCAGACGGGGCCGTGAACTCAATACATCAATGTCAGTGAGGATGGTTCGATTCCACCTTCCATAGGGCCTCGGCTCCATCAGAGTTACCCCGGTCAGCGACCCTGTTTAGAAGATTGCCCATATCCCCTTGGTCGACCCTGTGGCTTTGTCACATACTCAACGAGGTCTTTCCATTCTAGGCTCGACTTGTCTGAGCAGTTGAACGTATTGCTCGACGGAAGATACGACCTCAATGGCGAGACAGGAGTACAGCATGACGCTGCATGTGGGAATCGATGTCGGGGGAACATTCACCGACGCCGTGGCACTCGACGACGGACACGCGTACACGGCAAAGGCATTCTCCACCCGAGATGTCACGACAGGAATCCTCAAGGCTCTTGAAGTGCTGCGGGGCCGACTGGGACGCAGTGAATCGGAGTTTGTCCCTGAGATCGAGCGGTTCGTCCTCGGCAACACGATCGTGACGAACGCCGTCGACGAGCAGAAGTACGCACCCGTCGCATTGCTCACCACCGCCGGATTCCGCGACACGCTGCGGATCGCACGGTCAGCCCGAACCGATGAACGAAACCCCCACGCAATGACGTCCCCACCGGACGTCGTACAACGCAGGCGCATCGTCGAAGTCCCAGAACGAATCGACGCCCAGGGCTCGGTGCTGCTCGAACTGACTGACGAGGCCGTGGGCACAGCGGTCGGAAGCGCCTTGTCGACCGGTGCGGAGTCGGTCGCCGTGTGCCTGTTGTGGTCATTTCGGAATTCGGCACACGAAGAGGCGATCGCACGCTACCTCGACGAGCATCACCCCGATGTTCCCTACACGCTCTCGAGTCGCCTCACCCCGGTCTATCGCGAGTACGAGCGAATGGTGACCACGACACTCGACGCCGCCGTGAAACCGCTGGTCACCGAACATTTCCGGGAGCTCGACGCCCAACTGAAGAGGGCTGGACTCCAAACGCCAGTCCAGATCATGCAGGTCCACGGTGGGTTCCTCTCCGTCGAAGAGACGTCCAAGGCGCCGATCTCCATGTTCAACTCCGGACCGGTGGGAGGCGTGACAGGTGCACGGCTCCTCGGTGAGCAACTAGGCCGATCACGCATCCTCACAGCAGACATGGGCGGAACGAGCCTCGACGCCGCAGCGATCATGGACGGTGAGTTCCGGGTCCTTCCCCGCGCTGAGGTCGGAGGAATGCCGACGAGCCTGACGGCCGTGGACATCGAAACTATCGGCGCCGGCGGTGGAAGCCTCGCCTGGGTCGACGGACGTGGGCTCATGCGCGTCGGGCCGCACAGTGCGGGCTCGGTTCCAGGCCCAGCATGCTACGGAGCCGGCGGAGATCATCCCGCCGTCACCGATGCAGCACTCGCCTTGGGGCTCATCAATCCCGAGTACTACCTGGCGGGTACGGTGCCGTTGTATCCGGAGCTTTCACGCGATGCCATCGCATCGCATGTGGCGACCCCGTTGGGGCTGGACGTCGACGAAGCTGCCCAGGGCATCTACCAACTTGCCAGCTCTCAGATGTCGAACGCACTGCGCAAGATCACCGTGAACCGCGGTCACGATCCGCGCGAGTTCACTCTCGTCGGATTCGGCGGAGCGACGGGCCTGTTCGCTGCCGCCCTGGCGAAGGAGGCCGGAGTGTCCGAGATCGTCATACCCCGCAATGCCGCAGTGTTCTCCGCATACGGTCTCATGCACGCCGATTCGGTGTACTCGGCCGTACGAACGAGTCCGTGGACGATGGGGATGGACGCCGAGGCTCTCGAGTCGGAATTCTCCCAACTCGAGGACCACGCTGAGGCCTGGTTCACCTCAGAGAACATTCCGACCCAGCGCAGAGAACTCACCCGCGAGGCCGATATGAAGTTCGTCGGTCAAATCTTCGAGGTGACCACGACCCTCCCACCGGGACCATTCACCGAATCGGACAAGGCCGAACTGCACCGACGTTTCGTCGAAGACTACGAGTCCGAGTTCGGAACCGGAACTGCGTGGACAGAAGCCGAACTGCTTCTCGTGAACTCGCGGGTCAGGGCGGTGGGCCACAGTGAAATCCAAAGCACGCAGTCCCTGTCCTCGGTCGTAGATCAACGCGATGATGCGGCCACATTCACCCGCACAATCCTCGAACCACACGGAGATCGGGTCGAGGCCGATGTCTACCGGGACTTCTCCGTAATCGGTTCTGCCCAGGGCCCGTGCCTGCTCGAAGAACCCGACACCACCATCTACGTCCCTTCAGGTGCCTCGGTCGAGATGACACCGCAAGGACATTTCCTCATCCGCCTCGGCGCCAAGGCCTGACTCATCGTCCGTTAGGAGCACACCATGACCACGACACACCAGCACTCAAAGGTTGACCCTGTTCGCCTCGAAGTCATCCGCATGCGCCTGGATTCGATAGTTGAGGAAATGGGCATTGCAATGATCCGTTCCTCCGGATCCCCGGTCATCACCGAAGCAGGTGACTTCAACACCGCGCTGTTTGACCCGACGGGCCGAATCTACGCCTATTCGGATTTCGTACAATTCCACATCGGCTCCGGCAGCGTCGCGGTCGAGGAACTCGTGAAAGTCATCGGAGACGATCCGATCTACCCCGGCGATGCGTTCATTAGCAATGACCCCCACACTTCGGGGGCGAGCCATCCGCCGGATACCAACATCATCTCTCCGATCTTCGCCGGAGAGGAACTCATCGGATGGGCACAGTCCCAGGCCCACCTGGTCGACGTCGGCGGCATGACCGCAGGCGGCTTCGCTCCCGGTGCCTATGACTGCTACAGCGAAGCGATCCGCCTGCCTCCAGGAGTGAAGATCTTCGACCGCGGCGAACCGGTGGATGCGATCAGGCGACTGATACTCAATAATGTTCGTGTGCCGGCGCTGTTCTGGAACGACGTCCGGTCTCTCATTGCGAGCAACAACACGGGCATCAGGCGCCTGCTCGAGACGATCGACGAATTCGGGATCACGGAGTTCAAAGAATGCACTCGGTTGAGCTTCGAACTTGCCGAGAAGGTTGTCCGCTCACGTATTTCCGAGATCCCCGACGGCGTCTACAGCGCCGAAGAATGGACCGAACACAACGGGCACGTCGACGAACTGTTCAGAGTCGCCTGCACGATGACCAAATCCGGCGGACAGATCGACTTCGACTTCACCGGTTCGAGCCCCCAGACAGACGGATTCGTCAATTGCAGCTACGGTGCCCTCGTCGGCAGCGTCGCCTCTGCCGTGGTGCCGATCCTCGCCTGGGACGTTCCCTTCAACGAGGGAGTGATGACAGCATTCGAGGTCAAAGCCGAGGCAGGATCAATCGTCAATCCCGTCCCCCCAGCGCCGATCAGCAACGGGCATCTGACCACAGGCGCCCGAGTCAGCCGGGTGATCACGAAGCTGCTCAGCGAGGCCTGCAGCCGAAGCAGCGATGAGGAGATCCTCGGCCGGTCACAGGGAGTGTGGGCCGACTCCTGGACCGGCGGAATCTCTGCCGGAACCGACGACAACGATGAGTTCTTCGTCCTGTTCAACATGGACGGCGGAGGAATGGGAGCCGGGGCGCAACCCGTGCGCGACGGCCTTGA
Source organism: Brevibacterium sp. RIT 803 (assembly GCF_016892625.1). GTDB lineage: Bacteria > Actinomycetota > Actinomycetes > Actinomycetales > Brevibacteriaceae > Brevibacterium. Next base: position 402,249 of record NZ_JAFEMW010000003.1, on the reverse strand, counting down.
CTGCGCCGGAATGATGACGCAGGTCAACAACATGCTTCCCGATGTCGAGATGAATGAGATGCTCTATCCCGTTCTCTACCTGTGGAAGCGACTCAACATCGACAGCGCCGGGCACGGAGCGCACCGAGGCGGGCTCGGACTCGAGTTCGCATGGACGCTGCACGGAGCTCAGGAAGTCACCCAGACCGTATTCGCACCGAATTCGGCGGTCGTCGCCGATGGGTTCGCCGGCGGACTGCCCGGAGGAGGCAGCGGACACAGAGTCCTGCGTGAAACCGACGCAGCAGACGGCTACCGGGAAGGGCGAGTGCCCCAACTCGAGCACCTGCGTTACAGCGCGGACGAGCTGCTCGAGATCAACCAGCAGTCGGTGCCGATTCGGAAGAACGACGTGCTCGTCCAGTGGATCGCCGGAGGCGGAGGTTATGGAGACCCATTACTTCGCGATCCCGAAGCGGTCCGGTCCGACCTCGTCGACCGATACGTCACCCCGGCCGTTGCCCATGACGTCTATGGCGTCATTCTGAGCCCGGACGATTCCGCCCCTGGCCGTGACGGTTCCGAAGCCGTCGTCGATGTCGAGGCGACAGTCGCAGAGCGCACTCGCATTCGCGCATCCCGTGTGTCGAAAACACCAGGCGATCTCCTTTCGTTGGAGGCCTCGCACCCAGCCACTACGGCGGAGTTCTCCGCGCCGAAGCACGATGGCACCGGATGGTACTGCCCCGCCTCAGGCGCTCGCCTGGGTACCGGAGAGGACTGGCGGTCATCGGCCGTACGGACTCTCACCCCTGCGGGACAGCGACTCAAGGAGCTCGGAGTTCGCGCACGTGAACGCATATCGGACACGGAGAGGGTCCTCGTCGAAGAGCTGTTCAGTCCGGAGTGCGGCACCCTGCTCTCGGCGCGGGTCATCATCGAATCAGAAGAGGTCAGAGCATGAGCGAGATCGATTCGCTTCTTGGACAGTTGCGCCAAGAAGCAGTGAGCCCGGGAGCGCTCAACGGAGTCATCGTCCTTGACATCACCCGCGTCGTGGCAGGACCGTACTGTTCCACGATGCTCGCCGACCTCGGAGCAACCGTGGTAAAGGTCGAGCACCCCGACGATCCGGACTACACCAGGGCGTTTCCTCCGGAACTGCCGAGCGAGGCGGACGGGGAGTCGGTGAGCGGGTTCTTCGCCCAGTACAACCGTAACAAGCTCGGTCTCACACTCAACCTTCGTCACGAAGAAGGCAAGGATGCCTTGCGCAGGCTTGTCGAACGTGCCGATGTGCTCGTGGAGAACTTCCGGGCTGGGACCATGGACAAACTGGGACTCGGGTGGACCGAGCTGCGTGAGGTCAATCCGAAACTCATCTACACCGCGCTCTCCGGATACGGCCAGACTGGTCCCTATCGGCGCAAACCCGCCTATGACAACAGTGCACAGGCCACGGGAGGACTGTGGTCGATGAACGGTGAGCGCGAGGGACCGCCAACCCGCGTAGGCACGATCATCGGTGATCTCTCGGCTAGTCTCTACGGCGTCATCGGCACCTTGGCCGCACTGCGACATGCCGAGGCGACCGGCGAGGGCCAGCTGGTGGACATCTCCCAACAGGATTCGGTTCTCAGCCTGACCGAGAATGCCGTGGTCTCCTACACCGCGGAAGGCACCGTGCCGGAGCCGTTAGGTAACCAGCATCCCTTCGTGCGCCCCTATGAACTCTTCCCCTGCCAGGACGGCTATGTCTTCTTCGGCGGATACACCGACAAGTTCTGGACATTGAGCTGCGAGATCTTCGGCACCGCTGACCAGGCTGTTGATCCTGAGATCGACTCCATGGCCAAACGATTCGACCAGGAGACCTACGAGCGTCGGATCAGGCCGATCATCAACGAATGGTTTGCCGATCTCACGAAGGTCGAGCTCGAGGAGATGGCCGGTGATCTTGTTCCCCTCAGTGCGGTCAAGGACATCGGCGAGGTGATCAACGATCCCCAGATCATTGCTCGCGACATGATCGTCGAGGTCGACTACCCGGACCATGGGTCGGTGCGGATGTTCGGTTCACCGATCAAACTCAGCCACACACCGCCGCTCACACGAGCACTCGCCCCCGGGACCGGTGAGCACTCCGATGCCGTGTTGCGTGAACTGGCGGGACTCGATGACGAGGCCATTGCGAATCTGCGGGCCTCGGGGACAGTGCGATGAGTGGGATCCGGTTCGAACGTTCTGAGGGGATCGGGATCATCACAATCGACCGGCCCGAGAAGCTCAACTCGCTGACCCTGGCGATGTACGAGGAGCTGTCTGCGGCGTTCGACGAGGTTCGCGATGATCCGAACCTCGGAGTGGCCATCCTCACCGGCGCCGGCGAGCGGGCGTTCTGCGTCGGTGCCGATCTCAAGGAGTCGATCCCGGCACTCGCCGAGGGGCGGTTCGACATCTCCGAATGGGACGGCGCTCACCAGAAACACAGCAGGCTGTCCAAGCCGGTCATCGCCGCGGTGAACGGTCTCTGCTTGGGAGGCGGCTTCGAGATCATGCTGTCCACCGATCTGCGGATCGCCGCCGATTCGGCGAGCTTCGGGCTGCCCGAGCCCGGCGTCGGAGTCGTTCCTGCAGGTGGGACCCTGGCGCGGCTGACTCGGCAGATGCCGTATCCGTGGGCTATGGAACTGCTGCTCACGGGCGATCCGATCAATGCGGAGACGGCACTGCAGCGCGGCCTGGTCAACAGGGTGGTGCCCGCGGCCGATCTCCTCGACAATGCGGTGAGCCTGGCGAAACGACTGCTGCAACTCAGCGGGAACTCGCTCGCAGTCATCAAATCCTCGGTCTCGCAACTGGCGGAGATGCCGCTGAGCGCTGCTTTTCACGCGGAAGCGCTCTACGGGCAGCAGGCCTTCGCCAGCCCCGATGCCAAGGAGGGCCTCGCCGCGTTCGCCGAAGGCCGCGCCCCACAGTTCCCCAGTCGTGCCTCGGCGTCCGAGTCCGGGATCGACGACAGCGAAGCCGAATAATCGAACCGGGCGGAGAATGTGGCAATCTATCATGAAGGCATGGATCACCACGGACCTGTAGGAGCATCTCAACTCAACGACGAGGTATCGGCCGACACGGTGCTGGCGCTCCTCAGAGCGACATCTGCGGACCACACTGCTGCGATTGAGGAGATCGACTCGCGCATCCGCGCTGAGGGTCTTGACCCCCGCACGGCACAGCGGATCATCGCCGAGGCACGGCAGCTGCAGAACACGCATTCGCATCTGCATCGCCGATCACAGGAACTCGCCGGGCTGCTGTCATCTGCCCGAGAACTCGTGGCGCTGCACGATGTAGATACGGTGCTCCAGCGTCTGGTCCAGCGCGCCCACGACCTGATCGGAACGGACGTCACCTATCTGTCCGAGATTGAGGCGGGCACCGGTGGAATGCGCGTGCGCCATTCCGTCGGCACCGTCTCGGAACTCTTCCGCGACCTCGTCGTTCCCATGGGGAAGGGGCTGGCAAGCAAGGTTGTCGAGGCGCGTGCCCCGGTCTGGGTTTCCCGTTACGAGGAGATGATCGAGGCACCTCGTGATCCCGGTATCGATGCAGCGGTCGAGGCCGAAGGGCTGAGCTCATTCCTCGGTGTCCCGATGATCGTCGGAAACGAGATCCTCGGTGCCCTCTTCGCCTGCAACCGGTTCGGCCACGATTTCACTCCGGAGCAGGTCGCACTGCTGTCGGCCTTCGCCGATCATGCCACGGTCGCCCTGAATTCCGCCCGACTGTTGCGCAACAGTCACCAAGCCGCCGAGGCTGCCGAGACTGCCTATCGTGAGCTCGCCGATCATGTCGCGCAGATGGAGCGGGCGAATCAAGTCCATGAGACGCTCACAGCGGCCGTGGTCGCGGGTGGTTCGATCGGGGAGATCGTGACCACGATGTCACGGGCCCTCGCGCATCCGGTGATTGCTCTTGACGCCCGACTGCGCCGACTCACGGCCGATCCCATCGACGTGGTTTCCGTGCCGGCTGCACACAAGCTCGCCGCCGCGGTGGCGGAGAGCCGGGAGACTGGGCATTGCGCGGAAGCGACGATAGACGACACCCATTGGATCACCATCGCGATCGTGGGTGCCGACTCCCTGACTGGAGCGCTCATCATGCAGGCGGAGTCCGGCAGTCACAGTGCCGTCGAATATCGACTCCTCGAGCGTGCGGCACATGTGGCGGCGCTGCTGTCATTGAAACGCGACGCCGTGGACACCGCTCGCGCGGAACGTCGATCACGCATCCTCCGCGATCTCCTTGACGGAACCGAACTCGAACGAGCCGATCCCACCTCGGAGCTTTTAACGCTTTCCGGTCAGATCCGGTGGGCATCGGCACTGAGCATTCCCGATGGCGACACGGTCCGCCCAACACGACGGATCGCCCAGCTCGTCGGTGATGAGGCAATATTCACTCTGCGAGGCAATCAACTGATAGTCCTATGGGCGATCGCGGACGGGCCGGAGCATACGGAACGGCTGCGACGACAACTTGCTGCCGAGATGCCTTCGGCCATCACAGCGGTCTTCGCCCCCATCCACGATGAGTCTCTCGTGGCCTCGGCCGAACGATCTGCGCGCTGCCTAGAGATTCTCCCGTCGCTGGGGATCGCCGGATTGAGTGTTCCTGCCGAGTCCTTTGTCCCCTATCAAGCCTTGGCGTCCACGGATCCAGATGCAGCGGTGCAGTTCATCGCGCAGATGCTCGATCCGATCATTGCCTGGGATGAACGTCGAGGGACCGAACTCATTGCTACTCTCGGTGCCTACTTCGACGCTGGTGAGAGCGGTAGTGGAGCCGGGCGGATGCTCCACGTCCATAAGAACACCATCCATCAGCGCCTCGAACGGATCCACGAACTCACCGATGGTGCACTGGCCGACCCGGAGTATCGGTTCCGGGTGAATGCGGCTGTTCGTCTCCTCCGCCTCCGAGGAGAACTCTTAGAGTCCGCGCTGGCGCAGAAGCCGCGCTGAGATCATCGATATTGCTCCGGCGACGATCATGTAGAGGCTGATGGCCCATGAGCCGCCGTAGGTCGAGAGGAGCTCAAGGTAGATGATCGGAACGAACGCAGATCCGACAATCGTTCCGATGCCCAAGGCGAGCGAGATCCCGGTGTAGCGGATCCGCACATCGAAAGCGTCAGCATAGAGCACCCCAAGGGTGCCATAGGAGGCGCAGAAGGCAATGGTGGCAAGCGCGTAGCCGAACAGTGCGAGCATGAGGTTGCCGGTGTCGATGAGCCAGAATGAGGGAAAAGCGGTGATGGCGATGGCCGCCGAGCCGATGGTGAAGATCCGGCGAGCACCATGCTTGTCCGCCAGATGACCGGCGACCGGAATGCCGATCGCAGCACCGATCGAACACAGGGTCGCCATCAGCAGCATCTGGCCGCGATCGAAACCGATGTACTCGGTGCCGTAGGTCAGGCTGAAGGTGAAGAGCATGTAGAAGACCGCGCCGATCCCGGCAAAGCTCAGCGCCGCGAGGCAGACTTCGCGCCAATGAGTGCTCAGCGTCTCCGCGATCGGTACCCGAGCGCTTCGCCCTTGAGCTCGGATCGCCTCGAATTCAGGCGTCTCGGAGATTTTCAGTCGAATCAGCAGACCGAGAACCACGAGCACGGCGCTCGCGAGGAACGGCACACGCCAACCCCATGATTCGAATGCGGCAGCGGGGAGCTGATTGAGTCCCAGATAGATCAGCGTTGCCAATGTGAGCCCGAGAGCGAGTCCGATCTGAGGGACGCTTCCGTAGAGACCCTTGCGGTTGGCGGGTGCATGTTCGACGACGATGAGCACGGCTCCACCCCATTCGCCGCCGAGGGCGAATCCCTGGATGAAGCGCAGGGACATGAGCAGCAGCGGAGCGGCCACACCGATCTGAGCGTATGTGGGAAGCAGACCGATGGCGAAGGTCGCCCCTCCCATGAGCATCAGGGACAGCACGAGCATGGTCTTGCGACCGATGCGATCACCGAAGTGGCCGAAGACGATCGACCCGAGAGGCCGTCCGAAATAGCCGACGGCGATTCCACCGAAGGCAAGTATCGTGCCGACCACCGGATCATATTCGGGGAAGAACAGCGTATTGACAACGAGCGCGGCGGCCGTCGAATAGGCGAAGAAATCGAACCACTCGACGGTGGTGCCCAGGAGACTCGATAGGGCAATGGTCCGCATGCTGGGCTGATGTGCCCGGTTGTCGGCACCCACCGATTCACTCGGCGCTTTACTCGGCCGTGTGCTGGTCTTGTCCGTCGGTTCGTCGGCGATGTTCGATGTCATGATTCTCCTCATTGAGATGGTTCGGTAGGCAGGGGATGGTGCCATGGTTCCAAGCTGGCACCGAAGAACCTATAGACGAGCGACCACCTCGACGAGCTTCTGCTTGGGCAATCAACCATACCGATGGGTCCGGATCGGCACCTACAGTGAGCTGAGCAACCACAACTGAGGCAATCGATACGTCACCGGAGGGCAAGCGTGAGCAGAGAAGCGGCGCACAGCAGCAGGATTTCAGGATTCAGGAAGTACTCGATCGAGGAACGGCGCGCTGAGGTGGCGAGGATGTCGGGAGTGCCGGTCACAGCGCTGGAAGCCTGGAGCCCGGAGACGGGTCTGTCCCTCGACCAGGCCGATCGGATGATTGAGAACGTTCTCGGAGTGCTGGGGATTCCGATCGGCATTGCGACGAACTTTCGTGTCGACGGTCGGGAGGTGCTCGTCCCGATGGCCACTGAGGAGCCATCGGTCGTTGCTGCCGCGAGCAACCTTGCCCGGATGACCCGCGAACTCGGCGGATTTCGGACTTCGCAGACACCGCCGCTCATGCAGGCCCAGATACAGATTCTCGATGTCGCTGATCCCGAGGCAGCTCGCCTGCGTCTTCTTGAAGCGAGCGAGGAGATCGGTGCACTTGCCGACGCCCAGGACACGCGACTCGTCGAGGTCGGAGGCGGTGTGCGCGACATCGTCGTTCGCCTCGTGCCGAGCAGACGGCAAACCTACGTCGTCGTCCACCTGGTCGTCGACGTCAAGGATGCGATGGGTGCGAATGCGGTCAACACGATGGCCGAGGCGGTGGCGCCACGACTGGCCGAGATCGCTGGCGGCCGCACACTCCTGCGAATACTCACGAACAAGGCGGACCGGAGACTGACTCGTGTTCGCGCAGTATTCGACGCTGAACTCCTTGGCGGCCCCGAGGTGGTGGAGAACATGCTTGACGCCGCGGAATTCGCCGTTGCCGATCCCTACCGGGCGGCAACGCACAATAAGGGGATCATGAATGGCATCACCGCGGCCGTCCTCGCCACTGGCAATGACACACGAGCCGTTGAGTCCGGGGCTCATTCTCATGCCGTCGGGGCAGATGGACTCTACACCGCAATGTCACGCTACGAAGCCGATGGGCAGGGCAACCTCGTCGGAACTATGGAACTGCCGATGCCTGTCGGGCTGGTCGGCGGTGCGACGAGCGTGCATCCCGGGGCGAAGACCGCCGTATCGGTGCTGGGCGTCGAAACCGCCGCTGAGCTGGCCTCGGTGATCATGGCGGTCGGCCTGGCCCAGAACGCCGCGGCGCTTCGAGCCCTGGCCACCGAAGGGATCCAACGCGGCCACATGTCTCTTCACGCCCGCAATGTCGCTGTCGCCGCGGGGGCGGAAGGCGAAGAGGTCGACCTGGTAGTCAGACAGCTCATTGCCGATGGCGCGGTCAGGGTCGAACATGCCACCGAGATTCTGACTGGGATTCGGCAATGAATCCTGCCTTCCCGGATCCTCATCCCGGTGGCCCAGAGCGCCCGGAGGTGAGCATCTACGAGGTCGGGCCCCGCGATGGTCTGCAGGCAGAGGCGCAATCGGTGGCGACGGTCGACAAGATCGACTTCATCGATCGATTCGCTGCTGCCGGTCTCAATCCGATCGAGGTGACCAGCTTCGTCTTACCTACCTGGGTCCCGCAGCTTGCGGATTCCGCCGAGGTGCTCGACGGCGTTCGTGATCTTGCTCCTCTGCGCATGCCGGTGCTGGTGCCCAATGATCGTGGGCTTGAGCGTGCCCAGAAGGCTAACGCGCAGACAATCGCCGTCTTCGTGAGCCCAACGGAGACCTTCGCACGGAAGAACCTCAACACCGACAAGGACGGTGCTTTGGCTGATGCTGAGCACATCACCGCCGAGGCACTCGGGTCTGGCATCACGGTGCGTGGTTACGTTTCCATGTGCTTCGGCGATCCGTGGGAAGGGAAGGTGCCGATCGAGGATGTCCTGTCCATGACTCGTCGTCTGTTGGCTGCCGGATGTTATGAAGTCAGTCTGGGCGACACGATCGGGGTCGGCACCCCCGGCCATGTGCGAGAGCTGCTTGAGGGCTTCACCGAGCAGGAGCGGGATCGGCTCGCTCTTCACACCCATGACACGTACGGGCAGGCACTCGCCAATGTTCTCGCAGGACTTGACGCGGGGATCCGGGTCTTCGACTCTGCAGCAGGCGGTTTGGGAGGATGCCCGTTCGCCGGAAGCGCGACCGGGAATCTGGCCACCGAGGATCTCGTCTGGATGCTTGAGGGTATGGGAATCTCCACGGGCGTCGATCTGTCGTCCCTGGCCGCGACCAGCGAGTGGATGGCAAAGCTCCTCGGTCGCACATCACCTTCTTCAGTCGTCCGTGCACTGTCGAACTGAGCAAAGAGAGATCCGAGAACACAGCAATTTAGGGAGCAGATCGTGCGCATATTGCTGGTCAGAGTACTACTCGTCGGGCATAGCCCTGCGGTTGTGAATTGATAGTCCGAGATCAGCTGCAACTGGTCGCCCGGCATGATGTTGACGTCTGATCATCGCTGACAGTCGGCACCCCTGTGCTCTATCGTGAGGGAAGCGACGGGAAACGGGCTCAAGACCCGGGATGACCGGACCGTCAGTGATCAGCATAAAGGAGCCGACAATGAAGACTGCTCAACGCCTGGACAACCTGGGCACCGAGACCGCGTTCCGGGTCGCCCAGGCCGCCGCCGATTGGAAGGCTCAGGGCAACCAGGTCTATCCCTTCCACCTCGGCGACCTCAATTTCCCCATGGCCGGCCACATCGTCGAAGCCATGGATCAGGCCATCAAAGATGGCAAGACCGGGTACTGCCCAGGCCCCGGAATTCCGGAGCTGCGTGCGGCACTGGCAGCAGACATCGGATCCCGGCGAGGCATGAGCATCGACCCCGCCGAGGTGATCGTCACCACCGGCGGCAAGCCGGTGATCACGAAGTTCCTGCAGGCGGTCATGGATCCGGGCGAGGGTGTGCTCTACCCCAACCCAGGGTTCCCGATCTATGAATCTCAGATCGAGTACCTCGGCGGGACCGCGCTTCCCTACAGGTATGTGCCCACTGACGACGGGTTCGCCATCGACCTCGACCATCTGCGGGCCTCCATCGATGACAAGACGGTGGCCATCATCTACAACGACCTGCAGAACCCGATCTCGGCCGAGTCCACCGATGCCGAACGTGAGGCGATCGCCGCGATCGCGCAGGAATTCGACCTCTGGGTTCTGTCCGACGAAGCCTATTTCGAGATGCGCTACAAGGGCCGTTCGACGTCCATCGCAGCACTCGACGGTATGCGCGAGCGCACTGTCATCCTTTACACATTCAGCAAGAAGTTCGCGATGACGGGATCCCGGCTAGGCTGTGCCGTCGCACCGCCGGAGGTTGCTGGGGCGATTTCCACGATGAACACCAACGACGAATCCTGCACCACCCAATACGTCCAGTGGGCGGGCATCGCCGCGCTCCAAGGGCCGCAGGACTCCGTCGGGCGGATGCTCGAGGTGCTGCGCAAACGCCGTGATGCCACATGCTCGATCATCAACTCGATCCCGGGAATGAGCGTCGCCACTCCCGGGTCCACGTTCTACGTCTTCCCCGATGTCACCGAAGCGATGGAAGCCAAGGGGATTGCCACCCTCGCCGATTTCTCCATCGAGGCGCTGCACAACACCGGAGTCTCGTTCTGCACCCGCGAGCACTTCGGCAGGAGACAGGGCGGGGAGGACCGGCATTACATCCGTCTGGCCTACTCCGGCATCGGGCTCGACGAGATCAATGAGGGTCTTGGCCTCCTCAAGGAGTGGATCACCGAGGGCTGATCGGGTCACCGGCGGGCCACTGACTCGAAGCGATCGATGGTCTGATGAGGACTGGCCCCCGGTCCTTAGTCAGGGTAGCCTTACCTATGGCCGGGTCGCGCTAGCTGTGCGACCGCTCATCGTGACGGAAGTTGACCATGAACCCAACCGCAGTCCGACTCCGACCAGCCGCAATCGGTGTCGCAATCAGTCTCCTCGCCCTCCTGACCGCATGCGACAGCGGCAGCCGTGCAGAGGAGACGAACGAAGGGTCAAGTACGCACTCGGTTGAACACGCGCGTGGAACTGCCGAAATCATCGCCAAGACCGACAAGGTCGTGACCCTGGAACCCCTCGAGCTCGACACCGCGGTCGCGCTCGGTGTGACCCCATTGGGGGCGGCGGTGGCGAGTAATGTCGCAGGCATTCCCGACTACCTCGGCGTCGACGGCGTCGAATCCGTCGGAACGGTGCCCGAGCCGGACCTTGAAGCCATTGCGGCTCTGGAGCCGGATCTCATCCTCGGCACCGAATCACGGCATTCGAAGCTCTACGACGAGCTTGATGCGATTGCTCCGACGGTCTTCATCGCCAACCACGCCGATTCGTGGAAGGACAACGCGCTTCTGATCGGGGACGCCCTTGACCGCAAGGACGAGACCGAGGCACTCCTCGCCGAGGTCGACGAGCGCTGCGAATCCATCAAAGCCGAATACGGAATCGACGGTGACACCGCCCAGATGATTCGGCCGCGCGACGAGACGACATTGAGCCTCTACGGTCCGGACTCATTCGCCGGCAGCCTGCTCGAATGCGTGGGCTATTCGATTCCCGATCAGGATTGGGCCGACGGACTGCAGGCCGATATCTCACCGGAGAACTCCGTCGACGCCAGAGCCGATGCCGTCTTCGTCACCGCCGACGATGTCAGCGACGATTCCGCTGTGCCCAAAGTGATTGCCGGAAACTCGGACGCGTTTCCCTCCGTGACGCCTGTCGACACCAGCTACTGGGTCTCCGGGGTGGGGCCGAAGGGCGCTCATAAGGTTCTCGATGACATCGAGAGCTACCTCGCCGAACAGGCATGAATGTGGAGTCGCCTCGACCGTGGGCCTATACGGCGTTTCCGGTCACGGTGTCCGCGATCGCTCAGATCGCACCGAACTTCATTCGTGTGACGTTCACGGGCGAGACTCTTGACTGCTTCGCTCCGTGGGGCCTCGACCAGAGGATCAAATTAGTCTTTCCCCTGCTGGACGGAAGCATCACTGATTTCGGACTGCTCACGGATCCGACACCGCACCCATCGCACTGGTACGCGCGCTGGAGGCAGCTGCCGGCGCACGAGCGCAATGTGCTGCGGACCTACACTCCGTCGGGGATTCGACCCGAAGCGCGCGAAGTCGACGTCGACATCTTCATCCATCACCCCGCGGGGCAGGCATCGCAGTGGGCTCAAGACGCCGAGGTGGGGAATTGTGTCGTCATCAACGGCCCCGACGTGCGCAACGGCTTCACCGGGTACGGGCTCCACTGGGATCCGGGAACGGCGGACGAGCTGCTGCTCATCGGCGATGAGACGGCCTTCCCTGCGATCGCGAACATCCACCGCAGCCTCGGCGAAGGCGCGAAGGTCGAGATCCTCGCTGAAGCAGCGAACCCGCTCGACGGGACCCTGTTGCCCACCGGTGACAGGTCGCTGGTGCGCGAGCCGATCACGGGCCCCGGATCTGGGCTCGAAGCATTGACCCGCGAATGGGGAGGCCGCCGTGCCCCTGAAGATCTGAGCGAGGACCTGTATATCTGGATCGCCGGAGAGTCTGGTGCTGTCACGCGAATCAGGCGCTATCTGACGAAGGACCTGGGAATCGCGAAGGAGCGCATCTCCTTCCTCGGGTATTGGAAGACCGGCGGGCCCTTGGTCGCCTGAAGCAGCGACTCCGGCAGGATCGGTTGGTCAATCGCTCGTCTCTGATGGTCTGATCAGTCCGCGGGCACTGGCTACGCCCATCGGTGCGCTGCCGGTCGCCGGGGGCTTGGCAGCGAGTTGTGGAGGCGCCATTCGTGGAGCCAGTCGGGCAGATCCATGCCAGGAGGCGGTGACCCGAATACGTCGACGAGTTCATCGCGGGTGACTGTGCCGTTCTCCGAGGTCACCAGCGTGGCGACGAAGGCACGAGCGTAGATCTCTCCAGCGACGACGATGCGGTGCTCAAAATACACGGCGCGGTCATCGATTCCGCTGATCCTCGTTTCAACGCTATAGCGTTGGCCGAGTTTGAGGGACTTGCGGAAGCTGATGGTCTCGGCGCTGACGACGCCGCTCCACCCCTTGTTCCGAATGGAGGTCCAGACTCCGCTGCGAACCATCATGTCAAGACGACCCAAGTCCATGATTGAGAAGTACATGCCGTTGTTGACGTGCATGAAGATGTCGATCTCGGTGGGGAGAACTCGCAGAGGCAGGGAATAGTCATCCCATATGCCCTGCGTGGGACGGCGACGAGATCTGAGCAGGTGCAAGAGCATACGCGTGAAGTGCATACATCCCATGTTACTGGGCCGTATCGTCACGCTGGGTTCAGGTTCGGGCCGCCGGTGTCGGGTCCGACGACACCGGAGTTCGGTCCGTCTGAGGCGGTCGTCTGCGGCTCCCGGTCCTTGATGAACGGAGACTCCTCGGGCTCGGGATGCCGCATTCGCTGGATGCCGATGATGAGGACACCCAGGGCCACTGCGCCGATTGCCGCCCACACGTTGGTGCGCAGACCCAGGACGACGAAGCTGGGGTCGAGGCGGATGGATTCCCACACGATGCGGCCGGCGCCGTACCAGACGAGGTACATGCCGAAGAGGCGTCCCCACTGGAAGAACAGGTGGCGTCCCAGCCACAGCAGGACAAGGGCGCCGAGGCTGTTCCAGATGACTTCGTAGAGGAACGTCGGGTGGAAGAGTGTGTCGACGGGCAGTCCGGGCGGGAAGGCCGGATTGTTCGGGTCGATCTCCAGACCCCAGGGCAGAGTCGTCGGCTGACCGAAGAGCTCCTGATTGAACCAGTTGCCGAAGCGTCCGCAGGCCTGGGCGAGGATGAGTCCCGGGGCGATGGCGTCGAGGAGTGCCGTCAGCTTGATGTTGAGTCGGCGGCACATGATCAGCGCGCCCAGGGTACCGCCGATCAGCGACCCGAAGATTGCGATCCCGCCCTCCCAGATCGCCCACACGGAGCCCGGCTCAAAGGGGTTCCACGGATTGCGCCCAGGGCCGAAATAGTCCGTGTAGTGCGTGATGACGTGATAGATCCTGGCCCCGATGATGGCCATCGGGACGGCCAGGGTCGCAATGTCGAGGACCTGCCAGTCCTCGACTCCTCGCTTGGTCAGACGGTGATTGGTCAGCACGATGGCGATGACGATTCCAGCGAGGATGCACAGCGCATAGAAGTGGATCGTCAGAGGACCCAGCGAGAAGCTGGAGACACTCGGACTCGGGATGGAGGCCAGAACATCGTGGGGCAGCGTGGGCAGGTCATTGACCGCTGAAAAGGCAAGCACGAGGTCAGTCTATTTCCAACCCCCTCAGACCGACAGCTGAGCGAGCTCCACAGCTTGCCCATGGGAAGATGTGAACCATGGCCCTCGACTTCACTCTCGTTCAACTCCGGTACTTCCAAGAGGTTGCCCGCCGCGAGAACATGACAGAGGCGGCCAAGCATCTCAACGTCACTCAGTCGGCGATCTCGACAGCCATGGCTCAGCTCGAGAGGACCCTGGGCATCGACCTGTTCATCCGGCAGAAGAACCGCTCCGTGGTCCTCTCACCCGCAGGCCGACGCTTCCTCTTCGAAGTCAATCCGTTCCTCGAATCCTCCGATGCACTGGGGGAGACCGCGCACGGACTGGCCCAGTCGCTGAGCGGAAATCTCACGGTCGGGGTCTTCTCACCCATCGCCCCGACCCGACTGCCGCTCATCCACGCAGAGTTCGAAAAACGCTACCCCGACGTGAGAGTCAATTACTTCGAGGCCGACCTCCATGAACTGCAGACAGCGGTCATCGCCGGAGTCTGCGACATCGCGCTGACCTACACGCTGGGACTGACCGACCGCTTCGATTCATTCCTCATCGATATCGTCCAACCGCACGCACTCGTCTCTCTCGATCACCGCCTCGCTGGGGGAGCGGAGGGGCCGCGTCCGATCCATCTGCGTGAACTCGCCGACGAAGACTACGTGCAGCTCGATCTGCCGTTCTCCCGGCAGTACTACGATGAGCTCTTCCGCATCGCCGGCATCGTACCGAGGGTGCGACACAGCTTCGCGGGCTACGAGACGGTTCGGTCGTTCGTCGCGATGGGCCACGGGTACTCGCTGCTGAGCCAGAGCGTGTCCTCTGGAACGTACATCGGATCGATGACCGTCGACGTGCCGCTGCTCGACGAATTCCCGAGCATCGACCTCTCCATGGTGTGGCCCAAGGACGTGCGTCTGAGTAAGCGCGCACGCGCCTTCAACGAACTGACCCGCGACATCCTGGGACCCGCAGCGTCAGACTCATAGATTGAACTGATGCCCGGTCTAACTAGTATCTGTTGGACTGATCTCTCGTAGCAGGCAACAATGGTTCCCACACCTGAGGACTAGGCAAGGGAGCTTCCATGTCCGCGACACCTGCGACGCCGGAGACACAACCGAAACACACCGGCAAGACCACGAGCATGCAGAAGAAGGTGCTCGTCGGCGGCAGCATCGGCCAGTTCGTCGAGTTCTACGACTTCACGCTCTACGGGCTCTCGGCCGTCATCCTCTCCGAGTACTTCTTCCCCGACGGCGACAAGGTCACTGGGCTGCTCGTCATCTTCGCCACATTCGGCGTCGCCTTCGTCATGCGTCCCCTCGGCGGACTGTTCTTCGGTGCCCTCGGTGACAAGGTCGGCAGGCGCAAGACCTTGACCATCACGATCTTCCTCGTCGGTATCTGCACCGCCCTCATCGGCGTACTGCCCGGCTTCGACCAGATCGGCTGGTTCGCCCCCATCCTTCTCATCCTCGCCCGCCTGGGCCAGGGCTTCTCCGCCGGCGGCGAATCGGTCGGCGGACCCTCCTTCGTCTACGAACACGCACCGGTGGGCAAGCGCGGCCTGTGGATCAACATCACCTTGGCCGCCACCGCACTGCCCTCGGTCTTCGCCGGCGGCCTCATCCTGCTGCTCTCGACGGTGATGAGCGATGCCTCCTTCGACTCTTGGGGCTGGCGCATCCCCTTCCTCCTGGCGCTGCCGCTCTCGGCTGTCGGTCTCTGGATCCGCTCGCGCACCGATGAGTCCGAACTCTTCAAGAAGACCGCGGCCGAACGGCCGAAGGAGTTCAGCCCCATCCGCGATTCCTTCCGCGAGAACTCGGTGGGAATGCTCCAGGTCTTCTTCGTCCTGGGCTTGACCGCACTGGGCTTCTACATGCTCTCCGCCTATTTCGTCACCTACATCCAGACCACCGGCGACCTCACCCGGGAG
This sequence comes from Brevibacterium sp. RIT 803, assembly GCF_016892625.1. Taxonomy (GTDB): domain Bacteria; phylum Actinomycetota; class Actinomycetes; order Actinomycetales; family Brevibacteriaceae; genus Brevibacterium. The sequence goes on along the minus strand of NZ_JAFEMW010000003.1, from coordinate 386,581 downwards.
CAGTCGCTGCTGACCAACGCCATCGCCATGGCCAGCTATACGATCTTCCTGCCCATCGCCGGAGCCATCGGCGACAGGGTCGGGCGCAAGCCGATGCTCATCGCAGGCTCCATCCTTCTGGCCGTCACCTCTGTTCCCGCCTTCGGGTTGGTGACCAGTGGAAACATGGGCCTGGCGTTCCTCGGGCAGACGATCTTCGTGCTCTCCCTGTGCTGCTACGGCGGAGGCTGCTACACCTTCTTCTGCGAACGCTTCTCCACGAAGACCCGGTTCACCTCGGCAGCGATCAGCTACAACGTCTCCTACGCCATCCTCGGCGGAACCGCTCCGTTCGTCGGCACCTGGCTCGTCGACATCACCGGAGTCAACACCGCTCCCGGTTACTACATGACCATCTGCGCCGTGATCGTCCTCGTCCTCATTTTCATCACCCGCCTCCCGGAGACCCGAGGCCGGCTGGGCTGATCGACCGGTCACCTCCTTGGGCCAGCTCTCAGCGACCTTCACTTCAACAGCAGCTCAGCAACAGAAAGAGACGCACCATGACCACCACCTCCCCAGGCTCGTCGAGCACCGCCTCTTCGACCGCGGTCGCCTCCAGTGATGCCACCTTCCTCCTCGACTTCCATCAGGTCGCCGCGATCGGCGCAACCGACAACGACGGCGTCGACCGGCAGGCGCTGACGGTCGAGGACAAGCAGACGCGTGACTGGATGCGCGGTTGGGCCGAAGGCAACGGCTTCGAGATCCGTGTGGATGCGATCGGCAACATGTTCGCCTGCCTCGAATTCGTCCCCGAAGCCCCCTACGTCCTCATCGGCTCACACCTGGACTCCCAGCCCCTCGGCGGTCGCTTCGACGGTGCCTACGGAGTCATCGCGGCACTCTTCGCAGCTCTGCGAGTCAAGGAGAACGTCGCCGAGTCCGGGCAGAAGCCGCGGTTCAACATCGCTGTCGTCAATTGGTTCAACGAGGAGGGCGGACGCTTCGCCCCGTCCATCATGGGCAGTTCGGTCTACGCCGGGCTCTTCGACCTCGACGAGATGCTCGCCGTGGAGGATCTCCAGGGCACTTCCGTCGCCGAGGCGCTCGCCGCCATCGGCTATGACGGCACCGACACCCCACCCGAGGCGATCTCCTACGCAGAGATCCACATCGAACAGGGCCGCATCTTGGAGCGCGAGGCCACAGACATCGGGGTCGTCGAATCCAGCTGGTATACGCAGAAGCTCGACATCGACGTCCTCGGCGAACAGTCCCATACCGGCGCCACCGCCATGGCCGATCGCCACGATGCTCTCGTCGCAGGTTCCAAGATCGTCCTCGCTGTCGCCGACGTGGTCAACGAGTTCGCCGACGAGGCGCTCGTGTCCTCGGTCGGCCAGCATGTCGTCGAACCCAACTCACCCATCGTCGTACCCCGCCGCGTGCACATGGTCGCCGACCTTCGTTCCTCCGACCCGGACATCGTCAAAGCTGCCCGGGACTCCCTGCACCAGCAGATCGCGAACATCGCCTTGGAGCACGACATCACCATCAAGGTTGAGGATTTCGATGTCCGCGGCAAGCTCTACTTCCCGGAGACCGGTGTCGAATTGGCTGAGAAGGCCGTGGCCAATGAGGGGCTGTCGATCCGGCGCCTCGAGACCATGGCCGGCCATGATTCTGTGGCCATGAACCACCGGGTACCCGCCGTGATGATGTTCGTGCCCAGCGTCGATGGCGTCTCCCACTGCGAACGCGAATTCACCACCGACGAGGACATGATCCGCGGTCTCGGGGTACTGACGTCGGTCGCCATGGAGTTGGTCAACGGTGAACTCAGTGAGGAACGCGAAGGCGATGTGTGGGTCGGTCAGTCCGTCGCCGAGGCCCGGGCATGAGCGGCAGCGAAACGTGGGCGCTGTCGGCAACCGAGGCGCTCGCGAAGTTCCGGTCGAAGGAACTCTCTCCGGTCGAGTACCTCAGTGCGCAGATCGGACGTATCACCACCGGCGACGATCGCATCAATGCGGTCACGGAGGTCGTGGAGGAGGCGGTCACCTCGGCGCGGGAGGCGGAGGCGTTCTACGCATCGGCGACACCCGATTTCCTTGCTGAAGCGGCCGATTCCCAGCCCCTGCTCGGCTTGCCTGTGATCGCCAAGGAAAAGCACGCGATCTCCAGTCGCACACTCACCCAGGGCCTCATGCACGAACGAGACACGGTGGCCGGGGCCGATGCCGCGATCATCCGCCGCATCCGTGTGGCCGGGGGATTCGTGCATGCCAGGGCGACGTCTCCGGAACTCAGCTGTGCGACGATCACCCATTCGCCGATGTGGGGCGTGACCCGCAATCCGTGGAACACCGAACTCTCACCCGGAGGGTCATCGGGCGGTTCCGGAGCCGCCCTGGCAGCGGGCTTCGGTCCCCTGGCGACGGCATCGGACATCGCCGGATCGACGAGGCTGCCCGCCGCATTCACCGGCACGGTCGGGTTCAAGGCACCCTACGGTCGGATCCCCGGCCTGCAGCCATTGGCCGCGGACTGGTACCGCGGGGACGGGCCGATGGCGCGCACCGTCGCCGACACCGCCCTGCTGGCCCGTGTTATGGTCGGTGTCGATCCCAGCGATCATGCAACGATCGAATCGTCTGGATTCCTCGACGGCTTCGACGCCTCTTCCGCCGAGGTGGTCGACGGATTGAAGGGAAGACGGATCGCAATGTGCCTGCGCTTGGGCGACTTCCCCGTCGGCCAGGACATCATTGCCAATATCCGTGCAGTCGCCTCGGCGCTGGAAGCTGCGGGTGCAATCGTCGAGGAGATCGAGTTGCCGTGGACGGCAGAGCGGATCTTCGAAACCGCGTTCACTCACTTCGGCCATCTCCTCGCGCCTGCGATGCGGACTTCGACCCGCGGGCATGAGGATACTCTCGCCGACTACACGCTGCAGTTCATGGCCGACGCCGAGGCGGTCGCCAGTCGTCATGCCTTCTACGAGGGGCTGGCCGCGGAGGCGCAGATTCAAGCGGAACTCGCCACCGCAATGGAGGGATTCGATGTCCTCCTGGCTCCCACCTCGGCGGTGGCAGGTCTCGAGGCCGATTCGAGCTACTTGGACGGGATCACGGTCGACTCGTCGGGTGTCGGGCGTGAGACCTCCGGGACCGTCCACGGCACCGGCGTCGGTGCTGAGGGTGTTGACGGTGAGGGAGTGCGGCTTGAGCACTATTGGCAGGCGCACATGACGATGCCGTTCAACATCTGCAACCGGGTGCCGATCGTCAACGTGCCCAGCGGCATGGCTGACTGCGGGATCCCAACAGGCCTGCAGGTCATCGCCCATCCCTTCGACGACCGCGCCGCTTTCGATATCGCGGCCGCGGTCGAGCAGCTGGTGCCGTGGACGGGACTCGCTCCGGGGTGAGTGCTGGCATGTCGTCCGATACGGAGCTTCGCCTTCTGGCACGATGAGGATCGTGGACGAAACCAACGGAACACAAGGGGAGCAGGGTTCGATGCAGAGCCTCGAACAGACACTGGCTGCAGTCGAAGGAATCGGCCGAGAACTCAATGCAGTCACCTCGGTGATGAGGGGTCGCGCACGTACCCTTGAGCGGAAGTCCGTGCAGCGCGCCGCAGTCGGTGAGCCGAAACGTCTCCTCGAAGGTGTTCCCGTCGCCATCAAAGATGTCATCGATGTGGCGGGCATCCCCACGACAATGGGGTCGAACGTCAGCAGCGGACCTGACCCCAGCACGAGCGCCCCCGTCGTGACCCTCCTCGAAAAAGCGGGCGCGCTGCCGGTGGTGAAGACGAACTGTCAGGAGTACTCCTACGGCATCCTTGGTGATGAGAGTGCCTTCGGGCGAGTCATCAACCCGATCGACCCCACGCTGTGCACTGGCGGGTCGAGCTCGGGTTCGGCAGCCCTTGTCGCTGCCGGGGTGGTGCCGCTGGCACTGGGAACGGATACTGCGGGCTCCGTGAGAGTGCCGGCCGCTTGCCAGGGCGTCATCGGGTTCAAGCCGACCTTCGGCATGGTTCCTGTCGAGGGAGTGTTCCCTCTGTCGCCGTCCTTCGACACGGTGGGATTGTTCGCACGCGATCTGCCGCTGCTCACCGCCGCATTCGCAGTGATATCCGGGAACGGGTCTGGCTCAATCCCAACAGGTTCCTCACCGGCGAAGGCGCCGACCGTCGATCTGAGCCTGCTCAATCCCACAGACGAGTCATCGGCAGACGTACAGTCGTGGGTCTCACGGCACCTCGGTGATTCAGCGATCGCCTCCATCACCTCAGAGAATACTGATCACTTGACGGAGCTCATCGAGCGAGGGATCGACTACTACGACATCGTGCTCCGCTATGAAGCCTATGTTCTGCACAAACAGTTCCTGGATGACCAGGGAGAGAAGTACCAGCCGGGCGTCTGGGCGAAGATCCTGTCGGGGCAGAACATCACCGAGGCTGAATACCAGTCCAACGTTGTCGCGCTCGAGGAACTTCGTGCCTCCGCCGAATCGTTCTTCGACGATGTTGACTTCATCATCACACCAGCAATGGGCGGTGATGTGATCGCATGGGATGAACTCGGATCAGACTCGGCCGCGACATTCATGCGCTACTCGCTGCCGTTCAATGTTCTCGGGTGGCCGGCAGTGACGTTGCCGATCGGGGCGGTGCTCGATGGAACTACGTCTGGCTCTGACGAGAGCTCTGGCACAGTCTGCGGCGAGGCTTCTGACACGACTGCCGCGACATCACCCCGAGCGAAACCACTATCGGTCCAGGTCGTCGGCGCACCTCACAGCGACGAGAAGCTGCTCGCATTCGTCGCGGGGCTCTGAAAGCGGTTCAGCTGCACTGAACTGGAGTCCACCAACCGTGGTGTTGATGATCCTGACGCACCCCAAGCGGTGAGGCGACACCTGGCTCCCGGCGGATGCAAAGCCTTGCAGCCGGGCACGGATGAGCGTGCCCGGCAACAAGGAATAGCTGTTTCGTCTGGCTACGATGCCAGAAGCAGCCACGGTCAGTGTCTAGCGGTTGCCCCGCATGTAGGCGTTGACGTCATCGCTGTTGAACAAGTCCGGGACCGTCCAGCCGTCGAGGTTGTACTCGCCCATGCACTGTTCGACCATGCCGTTCATCGAGTCCACGGTGCCGTTGTTCATGGCATTCATGAGCATCTCCACGCGCACATTCTCATGGTTGCCGGAATAGTTGCGTTCGTAGAGTTCGTGACGGCCGCCGAACTCGGAGCCGATGGCGTCCCAGAGCAGCTTCATCAGTTTGACGCGGTCCACGGCCTGCACGCCGTTGGATCCGCGCACATATTTGTCGAGGTATGGTCGGATCTCGGCGTTCTTGAAGTCCTGTGCGCCGGAGGGCAGATAGATGAGGCCAGAGGCGACATCCTGCTCGATGATCTCCTTGATTCGTGAGTAGCCCTGGGCCATGAACATGCGGTAAGCCATGCCGTAGTCCATCTTCGGCAGCACGGATCCGTTCGGCCCCTCGTCGGGGTTGAGCATCATGGCATCAGCGAGTGCCCAGAACATATTGCGCCAGCCGATGACCTCTCCGGCCCGAGCCTGGACTCCGCGGAAGTCCTGAGTACCGGCAATCTCCAGAGCCTTGAGCAGCAATCCCGCGATGAAGTCCAGTTTCACAGCCAAGCGGATGCAGCCTTGGTAGGTGAAGCGCTGGATGAACCCGGTCTTGGGCATGAACCCATTGATCTGGTCCGGATCACCATAGGCGAAGATGTTCTCCCATGGCACGAGCACCTTGTCGAAGATGAACACCGCGTCGTTCTCGTCCATGCGCGACGACAGCGGGTAGTCATAGGGAGTGCCCGTCACGGCTGCGTTCTGTGCGTAGGAGGTTCGCGAGATCAGCTTGATGCCGGGAGCATCCATCGGGACAGTGCAGATCAGAGCGTATTCGGGACGCTTGATCGGCAGTCCGTAGTGGGAGATGAAATTGTAGTTGGTGATGGCGGACCCTGTGGCCACCACCTTTGCTCCGGAAACGATGACGCCGTTGTCGGTCTCCTTCTCCACCTTCATGAAGACGTCTTTGACGTCGTCCGGGGGCAGGTGACGGTCCACAGGAGGGTTGATGATGGCGTGATTCCAATACAGGACCTTCTCCTGTGACTCCTTGTACCAACGCTGCGCGTTCTCCTGGTAGGGCGAATAGAACTCGGGCATCGAGCCCAGAGTCCCCAGGAAGGCGGCCTTGTAGTCAGGGGAGCGGCCGAGCCAGCCGTAGGACATACGAGCCCAGGTCTCGATCGCGGTCCGGCTGTCTTTGAGGTCGTCCACGGACTTCGGGATCTTGAAGAAGGGGTGGGTCTTACCACCGCTGCCGGTGTCGGTGTCGACTAGCAGCTTGTCGGCCGTCGCTTCATCGTGGAAACCGTCATAGAGCCGTGCCACCATGCGTACGGAGTTGCGGAATGCGGGGTGCGTGGTGACATCTTCGACGCGTTCTCCATGCAGATAGATCTCTCGACCGTCGCGGAGGGAATCAATGTATTCGTCGCCTGTCATCGGCAGCTTCGGATTGGCCGGGGTGGTCCTTTCGGACATTGTGTTCTGCTGGTTCTCTTCAGTGGTCATGACGACCGTCCTTTCATTGATGTGCCGAACTGCTGCTGAGAAAGCAGCACGACGGGTGCATTCTTCGGTGGTTGTGCGCTGGGAGCCGGAAGCCCCGTGGTTGTGGCGTTCAGATGTTTCGTTCCGCAGTAGATCAGCTCAGACGGCGTTGAACGTGGAAGATCCCTCGAACCAGCCGTGGGCGATCGAATCGCCCGATGCTTCCCAGGGAGTGCCGCCGTGCAGAGTGCCGGCATGATGGAACTTGCCTGAGATGAAGAGCAGCGGATCGATGTCATTGATCTCCAGATCAATGACTTCGCCGATGACGATCAAATGGTCGCCGCCGTCGTAGATCTGCCAGGGGCGACATTCGATGGTTGCCGCATTGCCTTCAAGGACAGGGATCTCGCCTTCGCAACGCCACTTCACCGGGGTCTTCGAGGGCTTTCCTGCGAAGTTCATGCAGGTGCTCAGCTGATCTTCGGACATGATATTGATGGCGAATGGCCGGTCCTCGAGATACTCGGATGCCTTGTTGCCGCGGATCAGTGTCACCTGGGCCAATGGCGGGTCGAGTGAGACGGCGGTGAAGGCATTGACCGTAGCGCCGTGCGGTGCGCCGTCGGGCGCCTGGCAGGTCACCACAGTCACACCGGTGGCGAACTTTCCGAACGCACGGCGAAGATCCTTGGGATTGATCGTCTGCCTCGGCGATTCTGTTGCGATGGTCTTAGTCATCGAATGAGTCCTCTCCCTGGAGCAGCTTTCGGAGATTGGCCGGAGTTGCTGTCTCTTGACAGTGTTGTGGGACACATTCGCGATGTGAAGAGTTCGTCCCGGCTGGGACATCGCCTGTCCCGCTCAGACCAAAGCGATAACTCAGAACAATGGATTGAGATGCTGGGGAGTATGGATCTATGCTCTGGAAGTCCTTCTAGAACTCGGTTGCGCGTTGCCGCTCCAGCGGAGTCAACCCGGTGCGAGCTTTGAAGACACGGGAAAAATGCGAGGGAGAGGCGAACCCGCACCGACGTGCGATTTCGGCGACCGTGGTGTGAGGTTCCGAAGCCAGGATTGTCTCCGCGATCTGCAATCGATAGTTCTGCAGGTGGTCGGCAAAGGTCTCGTCCTGTGCAGCGAAGATGCGCGAAAGCTGACGCTCGCTGACTCCGATGGCCGCAGCGACCTTCGCACGATTGAGCGCGCCGTCGCCGAAATGGCGCTCGATCTCCTGCAAGGCATGTCGATACCTGGCCTCCCGGCCGGAATCCACCATGGGCGAGAGCATTCGTTCGACCAGTTCGAAGGTCTCCTGCTCCACTCGATACAGATCGTCGGGGGAACGCCGCAGTGCGGAGTCAATCACCGAGACCAGGTCTGTGGCGCTGGGGTTGGGGAATCGTCTGCGCAGATCCGACCCGAACTCAAACACCAGCGGTTCGTTGAGATCTCTTCCGCCTGACAGGTGGGCGAAGTCTTCTCGCGGGATGGTGAGCACCAGCTCGTAGAGGCCGTGTGAGAAACCGCGGACGAATGGCCGGTCCGCGTCGTAGACGACAGCCTGGCCAGGTTTGAGGAGAATCGTCCCCTTGGAATGGTAGAAAAACGCATCACCGCTCATTGCGAAGAATATGGCGATGTCACCGGTGGGATGAGCGGCAATCATTCGTGCGGAACGCTCGACGATCTGGGATGAGCCCTTGACTCCGGCAAACCGGAGCGCAGGGAAGTGGAGGTTGATCTCCTCTGCCATCAGGGGAGTGTCCTCCAAGGTGCGAATGTCTAGGCCGATGAGCGCCTTGGCATTATGTGCTTCCCAATATTCGATTCGATTCTTGGAAGGGATTTGGGCGGTCGAGAACCGCAGCGGGTCCGGGGTGGAATGAGGCGTCGGTGGTTCAGCCATGGAGTAGCTCCTCCCAGTCTCCGGTGCGAAGCGCAGGATCTTTGGGTGTGGGCCCCGGCGGCGATCGCAACATCGTTGTTGTCAGCCCATGGTAGCTTCTCGGCGACGATCTCTGATTGTTGCCTGCGGTCTCTGGGACAGCACCGAGATCGAGAGCCAATCCAATCCCGCCTCCTCCGGAAGAGCTGCGAACCGCTGGCTCCGAAATCGGTTCAGCTGGGCTGATGAAGCCCTTCACGATCGAGTCAGTGTCAGAAGAACGGTGTGAGCAGGCAGACGATGATGAGCGAGATGACAGAGGCGAGGGCCGTGACAAAGGTCAGCGCCTTCAGTGCACCCTTGGTCGTCACCTGCATCATCGTCTGGAACATCCAGAAGAAATTGCTGTTGACCTGCAGCGCGAACAGAGCACCCGAGCCGATGGCGAGACCGATGATGATCGGTGAGACATCGAGCTGACCGAGGATAGGTCCGATGATGCCGGCAGCTGCGATCGCCGCGACAGAGATGGAACCGATCGCGAGGTGCAGAACAGCGGCGATGAGCCACGCGATGAGGACGCTGACGATGACGGGAGCGGCCGAATTCGCTGTGAAGAGACCGCCGAGAACGTCTGCCAGGTTCGTAGCGCTGATGACCTCGCCAAGAGACCCACCGACACCTGTGATGAGCAGAATCTGCCCAGTGGTGCTGAAGCCTTCTTCCATCGACGAATTCGTCTTCTCCCGACCGTTGAAGATCTGCGAGAGCACATACGCGATGACGAGCCCCAAGAACAGGGCGAAGACTGGATCGCCGAGGAAATCGGTGACGGAATTCGCGGCGTTGAAGGCGGCGAGAATTGCTCCGGTGGCAATGAGGATCAGAGGCACGTAGACCGGGCTGAGTGCCACAGCCAAATGCGGCTGACGAGTTCGAACGGTGGTGGTTCCACCAGCCTCGGACGAATCGTCCTGTTCTGCGTCGGGTACGATTCCGGTCTCATCTGTCGCGGGATTCCACAACCCGCGATTGACGAGGAACGAATAGACGAACACCGTCAGCAGGACCGTAGCCACACCGACGGCGAGTCCGATGCCGAGCATCTGTGCTAGAGGAATGTTCAGGAGTCCTGCGATCGAAATCGTGCCGAGACCAGGGACCACAAACACGTATCCGACGAGGATGCCGGCAGTGACCGAGCCGGCCATGATGCCCAAACCCCGACGTCCGAGCGCGGGTGCAGCATTCCGAGCCAATGGCGATGCGAGCACAAGCTGTACGTCGACGTAGATCGAAGGAAAGACCGCGGTGAGTGCTGCTGCCAGTGCGTAGGGCAGCTTCCGCGGTCCCAGGAGTCGGAGGAGCAGTTCGACGAATCTTTGCAATGCCCCCATAGTGAAGAGCAATGCCCCGATGAGCACCCCGAAGCCGATGAGCAGACCTACCTCGGCCATGATCGAGCCGAATCCTTCGACTATCGTCGTCAGTGTCTTTTCCAAGCCGAGACCAGCGGCGATTCCGTAGTACATGGCACCGATGACCAGCGAGATCACTGGATCGACCTTCAGCAGGATGATGAGCAGGACGATCGCGAGAATTGCGATGATTGCGTGGAGAATGACCAATGGCTGCTCCTCGTCGAGCTGAGATAGGTTATTAGATCATTTAATCACTTTGCCGATATATGCGGTAGTGCGTGCCCCACATGTGTTGCACAGAAGACGAACTCCACGGTCAATGGTCCCATTGAACCTGCACCACCGGGGACCGACGATCTGTGTCGAAGAATGACTGATACGTCGACATAGATCGTCCACTGCGTCAGCAGCGTGGGCTCGGTTAAGCTGATGATGAGCCCATCAGCCACAATCGAAGCGGAACCGTCCTGTCATGAGGCCCACGCACAGCCAAGTCATCACGATCTCCGATGACACGCGCGCGAACGTGGCCATGGTGCCGGCACTCGTCGTCGGACTTGTCTTGGTCTTGGGGTTCGACTTCAGCCCGCTCGGGCCTGAAGCCTCGCAGTTGGGTGAGCTCTTCGCGAAGCTCATCGCGCTCTTCCTCGTTGCCTGGCCGGTGTTCGCCCTCGTCTACCTGCTGTGGACCCACGCGGGGCTGAACGAATTGAGCGAGACCGAGCTCATGGTCCACTCTCGATGGGCGCTCGCGCGAAGGCGAACATTCTGGGCACGATATCTAGGCACGGGAGGGGCAGTGTCGTGGGCTGCCATCGCTGCGTATGTCGCGATCATCCTCAACGTCTACCTCGTCACCATGGGGTCCGAAACCAACATCGGACTCGCAGTCACCCTCGGCCTGGCAAATGTCGTCGCCTCGTGGTCGGTCATGGTGTATTCGTTCGCTCTCGAATTCATGCGACTCGACCTCGGCGGCGGTGGAAGCCCCGGTGCCAGACAACTCGAATTCGACATGCCGGAGGAGAGGGTCTTCAGCGACTACCTCACGTTCGCGGTGCTGTCCTCGACGATGACGGCAGCTCTGCCGGGCAGAGCCGTGACTCGCGCAGGATGGAGACTGGTCCGCACGAACGTCATCGTCGCCTTCGGCTTCAACTCGGTCGTCGTTGCGACATTGGTGTCGATGTTTCTGTCATACCTCAAGCTCTGAGCAGGGGAGCCGCAACCTCGCCGATGACCAGGATCGCCCCAAGGATCGATGCGCTGACAGCCACACGATAGAGAACTGTCTTGTTCGCTCGTCGGATCACCAGGTTCGACAGCCACAATCCTGCAAGCATGAATGGCAGCAGAGTGGCCGCCGCGACCAGGTGTTCACTTCGGACCTCGCCTCCGATCGTCAGACCGGTCAGGGACAGGATGCTGCCGATGGTGAAGTAGGCGCTCATAGTGGACCGCATCGATGATGGATCCAGAGAGCGCAGAACCAGGGCGATGGGCGGGCCGCCGATGCTTGTCGACGTGCCGAAGATGCCAGAGACGCTGCTGGCGAAGAACATGTTGCGGTTGCTGGCAGCCGGCGACCAGCCCACCAGGCTGAAACCGACTCCGGCCAGGACTGTGACCGCTAGGAGCAGGGACAGCCCTTGATCCGGCAGCAGCACCACTGCAGTCGTGCCGATGACGATTCCCGGCAATCGGCCGAGCGCGCCCCAGCCGACGAGCTTCCAGTCGACGTCGGCACGTTCGCGGATGAAGGCGGTGAACGACGTGAGAGTGGCGAGCAGAAGCAGTGCGGCAGGAAGCAGGTTCGGTTCGAGCAGTACGAGCACCGGGGCCGTGATCATACCCAGACCGAACCCGACGGAGCCCTGCACGCAGGAAGACCCCAGCACCACTGCTCCGATGATGAGGTAGTGGATCAACTCCATCGGGACTCTGCTCCTTCGCATTGCGTCGTCGAGACGGGGCGAACGCCGCGAACTCAACTGCGGAATCAACCTCGAGCTCTGATCAAGCCAACAGTCTTCCACCACTGTGCGCAAAATGAGCCAAACGTCCGGTATCTGGACTAATTGTTGCGCGAAACACGCAACCATGGTCTACTCTCTACGTAGACCGCGCAGATTGTTTGCTGCATCGCTACGCTGTGTCAGCGACCCTGAGACCGCGGTCACCAGCCAAACAATCGTCTACACACTGGAGTGCACGCCATGGCCACGGACGTCCATAGCATGAACGGCAGTTCCGGCTCACCGAAGCCGAATCAGCTTCCTCTGCCACGCGGCCTCGGGCTCGTCACATCGGTGGGGCCGGGCCTCGTGCTGGCAATGTCCTTCCTCGGCACAGGCGACCTCGTCAGTTCCTCGGTCTCAGGTGCATCGTACGGATATGCGCTGTTGTGGACTCTGGTGCTGTCCTTGATCGCTCGCACCTTCATCATCTCCTCCATCGCCAAGTACACGCTGATGAATAGGCACGGAGATACGCAGATCCTCGACGGGTTCGCCCGGCTGGCCCCCGTGCTTCCGGGGATCATGGCCGCTGTCGTCATCGTTGCCGGTTTCATCACCCAGGCCACCTTCGTTCTCGCGGCGTCCACCGGACTGCATGAGCTCACCGGCGGCCAATGGGGTGGAGGCTGGGGCCGCTTCTTCTGCGCGATCATCATCGTAGCGCTGACCTTGTCACTGGTGATGTTGCGCAAGCAGTTCGTCGTCCTCGAGTACTTCGCGCGCTTCGCCTCGGTCGCGATGATCGTTGCGTTCATCTATGCACTGATCAAGATCGGTACCTTCGACATCGGGGGCTTCATGCAGGGACTCGCATTCGAGATCCCAGAGGAGCAGAACACCTCCGCCTTCGCCCCCATCGTCATCGCTTCGGCCACCATCGGCACGATTGCCGGCAACATGCCGAACCTGCTGTATTCCGGCTTCATGCGAGACAAAGGCTGGGTCGGACCGAAATATCGTCGCCTTCAGCAGTTCGACCTCATCGCTGGAATGGCACCTCTGCTCGTCATCAACCTTCTGTTCTGGATCGTCGCCGCGGAGTTCAGCGCCGCACATCCAGGATTCTCGATCGCTGATGAGTTCGATCTCTCACACATGCTCTCCGTTGCGGTGGGGCCGGCGGGTCCCTTCCTGCTGTGGATGTGCATCTTCTTCGCCGCGATGACGAGCTTCCCACCGCAGTCTCGAGGGTTCGCGCAGCTCGCGATCAACGGCATCAACCATTCCGTGCCCTCGATGCGGAAGTTCCTCGGCCGAGATGAGGAGAACCCTGCGTTCCGGTGGATTCAGGCGATCGTCTTCATCATCGTCCCCTTGATCTCGACCATTCCGGGCGCACCGGATCTCATCTCACTCAACATCGTCGGCACCGCGATCTCGACGGTGCTCAGCCTGCCGATCATCGTCGTCTGCATTCTGCTCCTGACATCGCGGAAGAAGCACATGCACAGCTACGCGGTGAACCCGAAGTGGCAGACGGCGCTGCTGGCGCTTCTCGGTGTCATTGCGATCATCATCGGATTTCAGATTGCGATGCAGATTCCGTCGATGTTTGACACCGCCTTCGGATGACCTGCACCGGATGATCCGCACCGGATGCGACACTGACCGGACCACACAGCAAAGGAGTCACGCATGAATCTGCTCGCGAACGAGAGGCTTGAACACGTATCCGAGCCGCCCGCCGACGGCAGACTCCGATACTTCGACGATTCGGGCAATGCCGCGGCAGTCATCCCGACCGATCGCCGTTCCAACCACGCTCCGTCGGTTCTGGCGCTGCGTGACGGAACCCTGCTCGCGGCCTGGTTCGGCGGCAGCGACGAGGGCAACAAGGACATCGACGTGCTCGTTTCCCGATTCGACTCGACCACTGCCACGTGGTCTGCTTCTGCGGCTGTCACACACGACGAGATCCGTTCAGACCAGAATCCAGGTCTGTTCGAGGCCCCCGACGGTCAGATCTGGCTTGTCTACACCTCTCAGCTGTCGCGGCAGTCAGGTGTGCCTGAGACCTTCAATCTGCAGCACACCTCGGTGGTGAAGGTGGTTCGCTCCGCTGATGGTGGCAAGAACTGGTCTCAGCCGAAGACGCTGTTCGACAGGCAAGGAACATTCTGCCGCCAACCGATCCAGGTCCTCAGCGACGGCAGATGGGTTCATCCCCAGTGGCTGTGCTTCGATGACGATTCGAAGAACGGTTCGGACCAGCCGGTGCTTCAGATCTCCGAGGACAAGGGCGGTACCTGGCGCCAGATCGAATTCCCTGACGCGAGCGGCAGGGTCCATCCCAATGTCGTCGAGCTTGAGCCCGGGCGCCTGGTGTGTCTGTTCCGCTCGCGCTTCGCCGACTGGGTCTACATCAGCAGATCCGAAGACGGAGGCGAGACCTGGACCGTTCCAGAGGCAACCGATGTGCCGAATAACAACGCCGGACTCAGTGCATTCCTTCTGCCGTCCGGAATGTTGGCTCTGGTCTCGAACGAGCACCAGGTCACTTACGAGCCCGCCGAGGTGGTGTGGCCCTATGAGCGGATGAGAATGGTCATCGCCGTCTCCAACGACGAAGGCCGCACCTGGCCGGTGCGTCGGGTCATCGAGCCCGGCGACGGATTCGCAGGCTCGGGCAATCTGCGCAGCAACCGCCGGCAGGAGTACCCGCACGGAATCGTCGACTCCGATGGGCTCATCCACGTCGTCTACGCCTACGGCTCACGTCGAGCAGTCAGGCACGTCGTCTTCGCCGAGGACTGGATCTCAGGAGTCGAGGACCAAGTCCATACCGACTGCAAACTCTGGGGTTGACTCCGTCGGGGGCGTCAGGGAACGCGTCCTTCTAGTCGTGAGCCTTGCCCATGTCGTCGACGGTGACCACGCGGATGCCGCGGGATTCGAATGCCGTGATCTGCTCAGCTTCAGCTGCCTCATCGGTCACGAGCGTCCACCCATTGCCCAGGTCTGCCCAGGCGTGGAAGGGGCGTTGGCCCAGTTTGGCTGAGTGAGCGACGACGAAGACGTGGGTGGCACGTCGGCTCATGAACTCTTTGAGTCGCACCTGCTCTGCAGTGGCTTCGCAAACGCCGTCTTCGGCGGTGACGGCATCGGCGCCGAGAAAGGCGAAGTCGAAGGTGAACTTCTCCAGCCCGACTTCGGTGATCGGACCGATGAAGCCCTGGCTGATCGAACGGTACCGGCCGCCGAGGAGGGTGAATTCGATCCCCTCCGCGCCCGTCATCTGCTGCAGAGAGGTAAGCCCTGTGGACACGACCGAAAGCGGAGTCGTCTCGCGCAGTGCACGTGCGATCTGCGCAGTCGTGCTGCCCGCGTCGAGGAGGACATGTGACCCCGCCGGTACCTGCTGCGCACACCACGCACCAAGCGCCCGTTTGATTTCAGGAGCCTCGTGGGAGCGTTCATCCAGTGTGCTCTCCGCCTCCGCAGGGACGGCGATGACACCGCCGTAGGTGCGTGCGAGGTCCCCTGAGTCGGTGAGTCGCGCGAGGTCACGCCGGATCGTCGAGGCGGTGACACCGAGCGTCTCCGAGAGCGTCTCGACACTCATCTCGCCCTGCGCCCGAACCCGCTGGATGATCTCCTCGCGCCTATCGCCTGCGTTCATCACTCTCCGATGTCTGCTGTCGGTGGTCGAAACCCGCCGCCCGCCGATGGGCGGCTCTTAGCCGTGCGGCCACTGTATCGCGGTTGACCACGGCTGGCTGAATCCCTGGCCGGTGGTCTGGGGTTGCCCCAGCGATCACGAGGGCGCTGGAATCGTGGTGTCGGACTGGTTCAGACGGTCGCCAGCGTTGCGGCCTGTCGCATGGCTTCACTCATGCTTTCAGTGTCGACCGTGCCGGTGCCGGCGATGTCGAACGCCGTTCCGTGGTCGACGGAGGTGCGGATCACGGGAAGTCCGACAGTGATGTTGACCCCGGCGTCGATGCCGAGCACCTTGATCGGCCCATGTCCCTGATCGTGGTACATCGCGACGATGAGGTCGTAGTCGCCGCGTCCTGCGAGGAAGAAGGCGGTGTCGGCAGAGAGGGGACCGACAGCGTCGATTCCGTCACCTTGGAGTGCGGTGATGGCGGGAGTGATCTTCTCCGCCTCTTCCCCGTAGCCGAAGAGCCCGTTCTCTCCGGCATGCGGATTGATCGCGCAGACACCGATATGGGGCCGCTCGATTCCTGCTCTGATGAGTGCGTCATTCCCGCGACGGACCGTGCGCTCAACGAGGCCGGGCTCGATTGTGGCCACGGCATCGATGAGACCGATGTGGGTCGTCACGTGGATGACTCGCAGCTTGGGTGAGGAGAGCATCATCGAGACCTCCTCGGTTCCGGTCAGAGCGGCCAGCATCTCGGTGTGCCCGGGGTACTGGTGGCCGGCGGAGTGCAGTGCTTCCTTGTTCAGCGGCGCCGTGCAGATTGCCTGGACCTCGCCGGCCATGGCCAACTGCGAGGCCCGCTCGATGTAGCGGAATGCGGCGTCGCCGGCAGTGTCGGACAACTTCCCCCACTCCAGATCAGAAGGCAGCAGGCCGAGGTCGATGACGTCGATGACGCCTGGAGAGTCCTCGGCTGCAGCCGGGGAGTCGATGACGCGGATCGACGCACTGACGCCGAGGATCTCGGCGGCCTGTTCGAGCCGAGCCGCATCACCGATGACGACGGGCCGAGCGACCTCGAGCACTGTGGGGTCGAGGCAGGCGGCGACGCAGATCTCTGGACCGACTCCGGCTCCGTCGCCCATGGTCACTGCGACTGTGGGACGCGATGTCATTCGTTCTCCTTCGTGGTTTGCGACGGTATTCGCGGTGATCGGGGTGGGCGCTGTCCCGTGGGTCAGCGCTTCGTGGATGCGAGTGAGGGAATCCTCGTCTCCCTGGCCGCCGGGTCGCGTGACGACACGACCGAGCTCACTGTGTTCACCGGGCCTCGCCGAGGTGGTCCCCACCTGAGAGAGGACCGCGCCCGGGTGGATCTCGCGCATCGTGACGACTTCTCCGACACCGAGGCGGTCGAGCACTGCTCGCGCAGTCTCGCCTCCTGTGGCGGCCAGGTGGACAGGACCGATGTCTGTGAGCGAGCGTGCGACGAGTTCGGCCAGGAGGCCTGGAAGCGGGCGAGGATCGACCGAGTCTCCGGTGTCCGTGAGCCGGATGACGAGGTTGCCGCATGTCAGTCGATTTCGGATCTCAGATGCGGTGACGTGCAGGTCATCGGGGTTGTCGTTCCAGGCCGAGACTTCGGTGGCAGGGATGTCGAGGACGCCGACTTGGGCGTGTGCCTGCAGGTGCGCCACCTGACCATCGATGCGATCTGCTGCCGTACCGAGAACGAAGAGGACTGGAGCGCTCAAGGCTGTCGGTGGTTCGACGAGCGGCGCAGAGCGTCTGAGGGGTCGACCGTCGGCGATCGCACGAACCAATGCTGCTGATCCGACGACGGTGGCACCGGTGGATGCGGCGAGGGCGATGACCTGCCCGATGTCGTCCATGGTTTCGGCGTCGGCGGTGATGAGGCGCTCTGACCGGAATCGTGCTGCCAGTTCGTGCGGGCTGCTCGTGCGAAGCTGGTTGAGTTCGAGGAGAGTCGGTGCTTCGGGGCAGAGGTCATTGAGGCTGTCCGGGCCCGAACGGTCTTCAATGTTCCAAGCACGTGTATCGGCAAGCCGTTTACCGTCGATGTAGGGGACGCCGCCGATGACGGTGCGGTTGTGTTGGGGGAGTGCCGGAGCGAAGATCACCGGTCCGTTCGTGCTCTCCAGAGCCGCAGTCAGATGTGCTCTGACGTTTCCACGCAGCAGAGAATCGACTTTGATGATGGTGGTCTGATTCTCGGTTCGCAGTGTCTCGAGTGCAGAACGTGTGCGTGAGGCTGCTTCGACCGGTGTGAGATAGCGGCAGTCGAGGTCGAGCGCGACATCCTGCGGAGTCGCCTTTGCGCTCTCGGGCGAGGTCGGCCGTCCACTCCAGTCGGTGAGCAGGATGCGGACTGGAGTTCCGAGGGTGGCTGCCGCTTCCGCTGCTCCGCTGAGGTCATCGGCAAGAATGAGCACGCCGGGGTCGCTTGCAGGCATGGCACTCCTTTGCGTCCGATCTGGCTGGAGTTCCAGATTGCCATGATTGCGCGAAATGCGCAAATCTTTGCACGTTGCACGCAGAAGTGCGATGATTCATTGACATGGATCGCACCATTCACTCGACGAGGAGCACCGTATGACAGCAGACAAGAGCCTCTCCTTGGACGGTGTCCCCGTCCCATTGTCACCGCTGGTTCTAGGCACCATGACCTTCGGAGACACCGTCCCGGAAGCGACCGCGCACGAAGTGATCGAAGCGGCCCTGGCCGCGGGCATCACCGGAATCGACACCGCCAACGGCTATGCGAAGTCGGCCACCGAAGGGCTCATCTCACCACTTGTGAAGAAGCATCGAGACTCCATTGTGCTGGCGACCAAGGCAGGTATGCCCCACGCCGATGCAGGAGACGATTCGCCGCTGTCGGCGGCAGGATTGAGGGCCAGTGTCGAGGGCTCCCTGCGGCGTCTCGACGTCGACTCCATCGACCTCTTCTACCTGCACCAGCCGGACCGGGCTGCAAGTCTCGGGGAAACTATGGGAGCCGTGGCGCAGCTGCATTCTGAGGGCAAGATCAAAGCCCTGGGCATCTCGAACTTCGCCGCATGGCAGGCCGTGGACGTCATCGCTGCTGCGGGTGTCGCCGGTGCCCCACGGCCCGCGATCGCACAGAATGTCTACAGCGTGCTCGCCCGCCAGATCGAAGACGAATGGCTCGAATGCGGTGCTGCGCACGCCATCGCGACGATGGCCTACAACCCGCTCGCCGGTGGGCTTCTGGCCCGGCGTCCGTCCAGTGATGGCACTCCGGACCGCTTCACCGGATCTGTCCTCGCGCAGATGTACTCACAACGCTATCTCTCCGATTCGGTGCTGACGATGGTTGAAGCCTTCGCCGCCGTCTCCGATGAAGCCGGCATCCCTCAACCGGAGCTGGCTCTGAGGTGGGTGGCAGGCGCCAAGGGAATCGACTCTCTTCTGCTGGGTGCCAGCCGTGTCTCGCAGCTGGAAGCGAACATCGCCGCCGCGGCCAAAGGGCCCTTACCAGAAGACGTTCTCACTGCGATCGACGAGGCAACAGTCTCGGTTCGTGGATCGCAGCCCAAATACAACCGCTGAACTCCACTCACATCCTTAAGAAGGGAAGACCCATGTCCTCGATCACAGGCGTTCTCGCCGCAGTAGCCACTCCGTTCGATGACGACGAGAAGCTCGTCGAATCGGCTCTGCGCGCTCACGTGCGCCGTCAGCTCGATGCCGGTATCCACGGCATCTTCGCCCTCGGCACAAACGGAGAATTCTACGCTCAGTCCGCGGCGGAGCGCGCCGAAGCGACTCGACTGGTCATCGATGAGGTGGCCGGTCAGGTTCCCGTCGTCATCGGCGCAGGTGCCGCGACCACTCGAGAGACCATCATCATCGCTCAGGATGCCGCGGCTGCTGGAGCCGATGCGCTCTCCATCATCACCCCGTACTTCGCTGCGGCGTCACAAACGGAGATCACCAATCATTTCCAATCTGTGGCGGAGTCGGTCGATGTCCCGGTCATCGTCTACAACATTCCCGCGCGAACCGGCAATGCTGTAGCGCCCGCAACTCTCGAAAGGCTCGCCGAGGTGGACAACATCACCGGGGTGAAGGACTCGAGCGGGAATTTCGACACGATCCTGCAGTACCTGGAGCGCACAGACCGGGAGAGTTTCGACGTCATCTCCGGCAATGACTCACTCATTCTGTGGACACTCCTCGCCGGCGGCTCCGGGGGCATCAGCGGTATTGCGAACGTCTATCCGAAGACCATGGCGTCGATCTACGATCTCTTCGTCTCCGGGAACTCGGAGGGTGCGCGTGCCGCGCAGGACAGCATTCGTCCGATCCGCAACTGCCTGGCGCTTGGCAACCCCAACACCGTGGTCAAGCACGCAGCCAACGTCCGCGAATTCGGCCTGGGGCCGGCGCGGGCCCCATTCAATGCGCTCTCCGATGCGGCGAAGAAGCAGATCTCAGAGACCGTCACCGCTGATCTGGAGCGCGGACTGGCCTGAGAAGCGGGGATGACGCCAGGGGCTGCACCGATTCGGTGCAGCCCCTGGCGTCATGTCCGGCAGTCAGCGCACTGGGAAGCGCGGCTCCTGGCCTTGCAGCACGCGGACGACGTCTTCGACGGCCCAGGTGCCCATATTGGCGTTGGCGATATCCGAGTAGGCGCCGATATGTGGGGTGGCGATGAGATTCGGTGCCTGCAGCAGCGGATCGTCGACTGGAGGAGGCTCGGCGGCGAACGCATCGAGAGCCGCGAAGGAGAGCCGACCGTCATGCAGTGCCGAGACCAGTGCCGCCTCATCGATCAATCCGCCGCGGGCAGCATTGATCAAGCCAGCTCCTCGCGGCATCGATTCGATGTGCTGAGCCGACAGCAGCGGCTCTTCTCCACCGGGCAGGTGGAGGGTGAGGAAATCTGAGCCCGCCACCACCTCGGCGAGGCTCTGGGGTTGTGCCCCTGCTGCGGCGATGGCTTCGTCGGGAACAAAGGGATCGTACGCCGCGATCTGCAAGCCGAAGCCTCTCGCCCGCTGGGCGACGGCGCGACCGATGCGGCCGAAGCCGAGGATTCCCAGCTGCTTGCCGCTGAGTTCGGTGCCGAAGAAGACATCCCACTTCCCGCTGCGCAGAGACTCTTCGGCCTCACGTATGCGTCGGGCGCCCATGAGCAGGAATCCCATGGTCAGATCGGCGACGGCATCGGCATTGGCGCCTGGGGTATTCACGACCGTCACCCCTGCAGCCGCCGCTGCCTCGAGGTCGATGTTGTCGACCCCGGCCCCGTGTTTGGCGATCACCTTGAGATCGGGGCAGCCGGCGAAGACCTCGGCGTCCATCCGGTCGAGACCCACGAGAACCGCCTCGGCGCCGGCCAGTGCTCTGATGAGCTCTCGACCGGACTTGGGGTGATTCTCGGTCCGGTGCTCAAGGTCGAGGCCCAGGGAATCGGCGCGGTCGCGGGGCGCGACCGAGAACTTTCCGAATGAAGGGGTGAGGACTCTCAGGCGCATCAGGCTCCGATCTCGATCCCGAAGGTCTCGAATATTGAATAGATCCCCAGCAGCCCGATGGCCAGTGAGGCGAAGACGAGCATCACGGTGAAGAAGTTGTTGGACTTGAACTCGGCGGGGACCTCACGGGTGCGAAGGTACCAGACAGCGATGACCACCGCGACGAGGAAGATGCCGCTGGCGACGCCGCCGATCTGCACCATGATCACCGGGGACTGGATGATGAGATAGCTCATCGCCCAGATGATGGGGAAGACGACGGTGAGGACGCGGATGATGCGAGTGCGAGTGCGCAGGTTCGTCCAGTCGAAGGCGCCGAGGATGGAGACAGTGTTCGCCCAGAGCCGGGGAACGCTGGCCGAGGACGCGATGAAGGTGGAGAACAGAACGGCGAAGGCGCCGATCAGGAAGATCCAATGGCCGGTTTCGCCCATCACCGAGGAGTACATCGACGACAGCGTCGTGATCATCTCATTGCCCTCGGGGACGAGGTTCTGGGGGTGGAGGATCGCGGCACCGATGACGTAGAAGGACATGGTGCACACCGTCGAGACGATCCAGGAGACGAGAACGTCGGTGCGCATCACGGAGATCCAGCCATGCGCACGACGCGCACGCTCCGCGGAGCCGTCGTTGGGGCCGGTGTAGCGGGCGTATCCCTTCTCGAGGCACCAGTAGGTGTAAGTGGTCATCTCGTCGGCCCCGACTCCGGTGATGCCGAACATGGCGACCGCAAAGCCGAGCGTGCCCGCGGGGATCGCGAAGGTCAGTCCAGTGATGACGTCCGCCGAGGTGTAGGCGAAGTCGGTGAATGGCAGTGAGAGTGCGAGCCCGACCGTTGAGACGGTGAAGATGATGACGGCCGCGACGGAGAACTTCTCAACGATGCTGTACTTGTTCGTCACCAGCAGGGAGATGACGACGGCGAGGGAGACGACCGTCCAGAAGACGAGCGAGGGTGTGGAGAGAGGCTCGCTGAAGACCGGAAGCATGATCGACAGGGCGGCGACGGCGCCGCCGATGATGCCTCCGCGCTGGAGCACCTTCGCGAAGTCCATGAGAATCCAGAGCAGATTGATCCACCCGGCTCGACCGATGAGGCGAGGGCCGACGTGCCCATAGCCCTCAAGTGCGGGCTTGCCCGAGAGGATCGTCCACTGTGCGATCTCGAGTTGAACCCAGACCTTGACCGCGGTCGAGATGATGACGAGCCAGAGGAGGACGAAGCCAGCCTTGGCGCCCAAAGCCGTCGTGGTGATGAGCTCACCGGAGCCGATGACCGCTGCTGAGATGACCAGACCGGGGCCAAGGTACTTGAGCTTTCCCGCGAACGTGGTGGGCGGCTCAAGCACGTCTGCCGGATCGAGATGATACGGGTCGACGTTGGGCGTGACGGCTGCGGAGACATGTGGTGAGGCTGCGGCTGAGCCGCCGTCAGCGGAAGCTCCGTAGGTGGAGTCTCCGTCTGTGGTGTGATTCGTCGTCATTGTCGGCTTCCTTGCACGATGTCCGGTCTGGATTTCAGTGTCGAGGTCGCTGGCATACCGCGTTCGCGAATGTGCAGCGCAAGCAATATGACGTAGTGCGGTGCTGCACGTCTCGACGCGAAGCGCGCAGAGGCCAGGTCCATCGATGAAGTCATTCTGTCAGTTGTGCGTGATCTGCGCAACATGGATGCGTGAAATGCGCGAATATTGGGAGCGGGCCGTGCGGACTTGTCGGCTCGCGGTGGTGCCGGGGGTGATCTTCCTGTGCCGCAAACGGGGCGATGGCGCGCCGAAATGGGCGACCCGCGCCGGAAAGTACGAAACTTTCAGCACGGATCGCCCACAGTGACAGAGGTGGTGCCTCAGGGTGAGTTGCTCATGACCGTGGTGCTCCAACGGCCTTGAGCAACTCTAGGGGTCAATGCACTTCACAACCTCCAGCAGCTGTCGACCGGAGCTTTCCCGGCGAGCGTGCGGTTCGTGAAGATTTCGATTCGGGGAACGGCGGCGATGTATCCGCCGAGATGAGTCAGCCCGAGGTTGTCCCGGAACAGGACTTTGTGGCCGGCGTCGCACCAGGTTGAGGCCAGTTCTTTTCCGAGGGCGAAGGGCACGACGTCATCGAGGTGGCTGTGGTTGACCAGCAGCGGGATGTCGGGGATCTCCGCCTGTCCGATTTTCTGCTTGTCTGCCACCTCGAGGAAATTGTCCTCGATGAGCTTCTGGAACGACGTTCCGTCCTTGGTCAGGGTGTCGGTGTCGAGGAACGCATTCGAGACGAGGGCCTCGATGGTGCACTGGTTCGAGGCACGGTCGACGGCGTCGAGGCCCTTCTGGTTGAGGTGCTTGGTCATGTCGACATCCGCCTGCCGCGCAAACGAATCGACCCCGTACAGGGCGAAGGCCGTGTAGACACTCGAGAGTCCGGACACGGTTTCGTACAGGTCCGTGGGCACGGCGCCCGCCGAGGCGGAGACGACATTGAGTTCGGGTGCCCAGTCCTTCTTGAGCTCTAGGGCCGCCGCGGTGGCCTGTCCGCCCTGCGAATACCCTCGCAGCTGAAGCTTCGTGTCGGCGTTGATCGAGCTTCCTTTGACCTCTTGCGCGGCCCTGGCTGCGTCGAGCACTGAGCGGCCCTCTTCGACTCGATTGAGATAGCTGTGCGCGCCCTCGGTGCCCAGTCCCACATAGTCGACGACGACCACGGGGCGCTTGGCCGCCAGTGCCGAGGTGACGGAGATTCCTTCGTATTCGGTGCCCATGCCCATCTGTCGGCTGGGGGCGCACTTGTCGGCAATGCCCTGCGTGCCCGGGGCGATGACGACGGCATCCTCTGCGTCTTCCTTCGCGCCTTCGGGGGTCAGCAGTGTGGCGGTTGCGGCTCGCGCTGCGCCCTCTTCATCAGTGGTCTTGTACATGAACGTCTCTGACTTCGCGCTGTGCTCAATCAGCTTGGCCGGATCGAGATAGAACTTCGAAGCCACCTGTTTGACCACTCCGCCGTTCTCATCCGGCAGTGTCGCTGGGGTCGTGTAGAAGTCCTCAGGAACTCCCGAATCGGGAAGGTCCTGGAGCGCTGCTGCGTACTCGACGTCAGCGGTGGTGATCTCGTCTGATTTCTCGATGGCCTTCTTGGCCTGCTCAACGCTCACGCCTTCGGGGACGTTGCTCCGATTGAGGGAGCTTGAGTCCTCGGCCTGTCTGTCTTCGACCACCTTCTTGGCTTCTTTGTCCGATTGTGGGACAAGGTCCTGGGCTTGGGCTGGAGTGGTCACGGTGCCCATCGTGAGCGCCAGGCCGGCAACGGCGGCTGCGCTCGCCGTTGCGATGCGTCGTACGTGTGGAAATGTGGCATGTCGGGACGTTCTCATCTGCGTGCAATCCTGTTCTGTCGTGTGTCTCGGCATTGAGAGTGCGCGGACAGTGGTGGCGTCGCTGGCCGGTCAGACAGGAGTGCCATCCGCTCGGTCATCGCTGTTGTGCACACCGTATGGTGACGGGCGTCACAACCTTACTCGATAGTAGAACTTACCAGTAACATTTTTTCTCGGTCAATCAGGTTGAGAGAAGGGCCGTAGTGAGATTCGGTCTGCAGGCGGAATTGCGGAGTGAGTATCTCACAATTGAGATTGGCAAGGACGGGTGTCGTGAGAACCGATATTGTGAATTCGCTGATATCAAGCGAACCACGGCACATCGACGAGCCATGACACGAAGGGCACCCTGATTATGGACCATATGGGACTCGTATCTCTGATTCCGCCGTTGTTGGCGATCCTGCTCGCGGTGCTCTTCAGGAATGTCGTCATCGCACTGTTCGTCGGAATCTTCGTTGGTCTGATGATCGTCATCGGACCCAACCCGGTGACGACCACCATGGGGCTCGTCACCGATCATCTCGCGCCGGTGGTCACCGACAGCTACAACGCCGGCGTGATGATCCTCCTGTTCTTCATCGGAGGCTTCGTCGCGCTTGTCGAGCGCTCGGGTGGAGGGGCCGCACTGGCTGCGAGGGCCTCACGCCTCATCAACACCCCGGGCAAAGGGCAGATCTCCGCATGGTTGGGTGGACTGATCATCTTCTTCTCCGATCTGGGCACCCCTCTCATCGTGGGACCGATCTTCGAGAAGATCTTCGACAAACTCAAGCTCTCTCGCGAGAAGCTGGCGTGGATTCTCGACTCGACATCGTCTCCTGTGGCAGTGCTCATCCCCTTCATCGGGTGGGGCATCTACATCATGGGGCTCATTCGAGAAGAGTTCGACAGAGAAGGTCTTCAGATCTCCGAGTTCACGGTCTTCGTGCAGGCGATCCCATTTCAGTTCTACGCTATCCTCGCTGTCACCGCGATCCCCGTCGTGGCGCTGACACGCACGGACTTCGGCGCTATGCGTCGAGCTGAAAGACGTGTGCAGGAGACTGGCGAAATCCACTGGCCCAATTCGAAACCCTTGCGAGGAACCGATTCCACCAAGGATGATCCTGCAAGCGGCCCTGAAGTGGCCTCGGAGAGTCGCCCGATCGTCATCTGGCTGCCGCTGCTCGTACTCTTCGTCACCCTCTTCTCGATCCTCGTGACTCTCGGCTTCCCTGCCGAGCCGATCCCTGGCGAGGAATTCCGTGCTGCCTTGAGCACCGCCTACCTTTTCGCAGCTGTGGTTCTCATCGCGCTCATGCTCATCTTCAAGATCAACCCGATCGGTGTCATTCTCGGGAACTACGTCAAGGGCATGGAGAAGATGATCGGCGTGGTGCTGATCCTCGTTCTGGCCTGGACCTTGGGTGGGCTGCTCGAGGCGATGGGGACCGCGAACTTCCTCGTCGAGATGATGTCCGGTGTCGTCCCTGCTGCTCTTGTGCCCGTTCTCATCTTCATCTGCGCGGCCGTGATGTCCTTCGCCACCGGCAGCTCGTGGGGCACCTTCGCCATCATGATCCCCCTGGCGATCCCGGTCGCCTTCGGACTCGACGCGGCTGTCATCGTGTGCATCGGCGCCGTGCTCTCCGGGGGAATCTTCGGAGACCACTGTTCCCCGATCTCCGATTCGACCATCCTCGCCTCGACCGGAGCCGGCACTGACCTGGTCGACCACGTCAAGACTCAGATTCCCTATGCGGTCATCAACGCAGTCATCGTCGCAGTGTCATTCGTCATCGCAGGGTTCCTGGAGAGCCCGTACATCGTCATATTCAGCATCGCCGCGATGATCATCACCTACCTCGTCATCTCCCGGGTGAGTGCCGCACGGCAGCAGCGCACTGCCGGGACTGACACCTCGCCTCTCGCCGAGGTGGACTGATCTGGGCCCGACACGAGGACTGGCGCGCGTCAGACAGTTCAAGTCAGGCTGAGTAGGTTGCAACCCACTCAGCCTGACTTGAACTGTGCACTTTCCTAGTGCATTCGCGAAGCCGCAGCCTCGGCGACAGACTCAGGCGCGCTGTGCGTCCAGTGCCTCCACATCGGGGTAGATGGTCTCTGCTGGGGCAACGCTGCGGTTGCGGAGGAGGAAGTAGTAGAGGGCGAAGGTCACTGCGATGCCGATGATCCAGGAGATGTCGGCTCCTCCCAGCTTCTCGACCAGGGGCCCGGTGCAGAAGGACTGGGCGAGGAAAGGAATCTGCACGACGACGCCGACTCCGTAGGCGAGGAGTGCTCGCCAGTTCCAGGTGCCGTAACGGCCCTTGTGGTCGTAGAAGGCGGGGATGTCGAAGCGGTCCTTCGAAATCAGGTAGAAGTCGGTGAGGTTGATGATGCTCCATGGAGTGAAGACCATGAGCAGGGCGAGGACGAAGTTCTTGAAGTTCGCCAGGAAGTCCTCCGACGCCAACAGGGCGACAAGCACGGTCAGAGTGACGATGCCGATGACGAAGACCGCACGCGTCCAGCGGCGGATGTTCGTCTTCTCACCGAAGGAGGTGAGGATGGTCAGCGTGCACATGAACGCACCGTAGGCGTTGAGGGTGTTGACGGTGAGCTTGCCCATCAGGATGACGATGAAGATGAGGAGGGCATAGACGCCTCCGCCGACGATGTCGCCGACGAAGCCGACCTGGTTCTCGACGAAGGAGTTGCCGGTCTCGGTCATGGCGGCGGCGCCGATGAGGGCGCCCAGGGTCATCGACCACTGTGATCCGATGACAGAGCCGCCAAAGGTGAACCAGAAGGTCTTCGATGCAGGAGTCGACCGCGGCAGGTAGCGCGAGTAGTCGGCGACGTAAGGGCCGTAGGTCAGCTGCCAGCCCACAGACAGCGCGATCGCTGACAGGAATGCTGGAAACGCGAAGGACGAGTTGGAGATCAGTCCGGGAACGTCGACCTTGGTGAACACGCAGTAGGTGATGAAGAGGAACCCGAGCAGGCCCGTGACTGAGGAGATCCGGCCGAGCACGTGGATGTACTTGTAGCCCAGCAGGGCGACCGCAGCGGTCAGCGCGCCGAAGATGACGATGCCCACTGCCGGCGTATCGACGCCGATGATGAGGTTGACGGCCTGGCCGGAGAGTACTGCACCGGTTGAGGCGAAGCCGATGTACATGAGCACGACGAGCACCAGCGGAATGATCGCCCCGATGATGCCGAACTGAGCTCTGGAGGAGATCATCTGCGGCAGACCCAGTTGTGGGCCCTGCGCGGAGTGGAGGGCCATGACGATTCCGCCGATGATGTTGCCGATGAGCAGGCCGATGATGGCCCACAGTGCATCGGCACCGAAGACGACGGCGAGAGCTCCGTCGACGATGGCGGTGATCTGGGTATTGGCGCCGAACCACAGCGTGAACTGGGAACGTGCGGTGCCGTGACGTTCATTGTCAGGCACCATTTCGATGGATCGTTTCTCGATCCCCGAATTGGATGAGCTCGCCATGGGTTTCTCCTTAGAATGATGAATCAGACCCAGTCAACACCCGAAATCAGAGCTATACGAGACCTGAGTCACACAAACTGTCCGACATATCGGATCATCGCGGTCGTGGAATGAATAGTGGGGTTCACGGGCGAATCGATCACCCTTGAACCCCGAACTGATCGTATTCCGATGCAGGTTTCGGTTCTGTTTCGACGGGTTCAGTTCGACAGCGACCTGGCGATGATCGTGCGCTGAATCTCCGAGGAGCCTTCATAGATGCGGTAGATCCTGGCATCGCGGACGTAGCGTTCGAGTGGGAAGTCCCTGGTGAAACCGTAGCCGCCGTGGATCTGCAGCGCCTCGTCGGCGATGAACGCTGCAGCCTCTGATGCAGCGAGCTTGGCTGTGGCCGAGGACCTGGTGAAGTCCACCTCAGCGTCCCTCTGCTCTGCGGCGTCCATCGTCAGCAGCCACGCCGATCGGTACTTCGTGTACATATCGGCGAGTTTGAAGGCGATCCCCTGCAGCCGGTTGAGCGGTTTGCCGCTGATCCTGCGCTCGCCGGCCCAGTCCACGGCAGCGTCAAGGGCAGCTTTGCCGATGCCAAGGCTCATCGCGGCCACCTCGATGCGGCCCCGGTCGAGGACGCGCATGGCCGTGGTGAAGCCCTCGCCCTCGACGCCCAGCAGCGCGTCGTCGGGAACGATCGCATCGATGACGAACTCATAGACCGGACTGCCGCGGAGTCCCATGGTCTTCTCCGGAGGATTGAAGTCCAGCCCCGCCGAGGCGGCCGCGGTGTCGACGATGAATGCGCTGATCCCCTTGTGGCCTGCGTCGACATCGGTCTTTGCGTAGACGACGATGAAGTCCGCGAATCCGGCGTTTGTGATGAAGCACTTCGTGCCTTTGAGGTGCCAGCCGCCGTCGACCTTCGTCGCCTTCGTCGACATCTCGGCAGGGTTGGATCCTGCGCCCGGTTCGGTCAGTCCGAACGATCCGATGACCTCACCGGTTGCGGCGCGCGGCAGCCACGATTCGCGTTGAGCGTCGGTGCCGCCGAGGAGGATCGAGTCGGTGGCGAGGAACTGCGCGGTGATGATCGAGGCGGTCGAAGCGCAGGCCTCGGTCACGGCGGCGACCATCTGGCTCATCGCCACGGAGCCGACGCCGGGCCCACCGAATTCCTCGGGCAGATTGAGACCCAGCACCCCCACCTCGGCGAGGGTGTTCAGGGTTTCATCTGCGACGCGTTCGTTCACGTCCGCAGTCGCCGCCTGCGGGGCGAGGACGTCCTTGCTGATCTGCGCGACGGCGTCGACGAGTTCCTGCTCATCCGTGCTGATGTCGAATCCCATGGTCCTACTCCTTCGATGAGTGGCGGTGTCTACCAGTCGGTGGTCGTGCGTGGCCGCGGTGCGTGCAGCTCGTCAGTGTGCTCGCCGAGGCGGGGCACCGGAAGCGCGGGTGTCGGCCTGGCGCCGTCGATGAGGAGGGGGTGGCGCAGGTGCGTATGACCGGTGCGGGCATCGGTGGTGGTGAGATCGCGGCCGGCGGTGGTGGGGCCCTCGATCGCCTCGGTGAAGTTGAGGACAGGGGAGTTGGGGACTCCTGCCGCGTCGAAGATCGCGCACAACTCGGCCACCGTGTGAGTGCCGGTGAACTCCTCGATCTCGGTGCGCAGATCCTCGTCGTTGTCTGAGCGGAGTCCGTCTGTGGCGAACCGGGCATCGGTGGCGAGCTCGGGTCTGCCGAGCGTGGCAGCGAGGACGCCGAAGAGCTTGTCGTTGGCCACAGCGATGACGACGAGACCGTCGGATCCGGCGTAGGTGTCGAAGGGTGCGGAGATGGGGTGTCGATTGCCGACGCGGTTCGGTGTGGAGCCGGCCGCATGGATGGCGGTGTTCGTCGGCTGCATCGCGAGCATGACGTCGAGCATCGGAATGTCGATGTGGGCACCTTCGCCGGTGGACTGTCGGTGGAAGAGCGCGCTCGAGATGCCGAAGGCGGCGAAGACTCCTGCGGAGACGTCCGCAATCGATTCGCCTACGCGGGTAGGGGAGTCGTCGGGGAAGCCGGTCGATGACATGAGCCCGCTGAGTGCCTGGAT
The DNA here is from genome assembly GCF_016892625.1 of Brevibacterium sp. RIT 803. Taxonomy (GTDB): domain Bacteria; phylum Actinomycetota; class Actinomycetes; order Actinomycetales; family Brevibacteriaceae; genus Brevibacterium. The sequence goes on along the minus strand of NZ_JAFEMW010000003.1, from coordinate 356,577 downwards.
GACGGTGTCGTAGGCGGGAAGTTTCGCCTGGGTACCAGTCTGGCCGAACCCGGAGATCGAAGCGTAGACGACGTCGGGCTTGACTGCCTTGACGTCCTCAAAGGACAGCCCCAGTTTGGCCGCGACGCCGGGGCGGAAGTTCTCGACGACGACATCGCAGGTGCGGATGAAGTCGAGCAGCTTCTCGTGTGCGACAGGATCCTTGAGGTCGGCTTCGATGGATCGTTTGCCTCGGTTGAGAGAGGTGAAGTAGGTCGAGCCGGTCTCGGTGAAGGGCCCCAGATGCCGGGAGTCGTCGCCGTGTCCCGGCATCTCGATCTTGAACACCTCGGCGCCCTGATCGGCGAGCATGGCGGTGGCATACGGTCCGGCCAGCACTCGCGAGAAGTCCGCGACCCTGACCCCGGAAAGTAGTTGCTTCTTTGCATCCATGAGGACAATCCTCGAGGTGAGGAGCACGGAAGACAACGAGTCCCGACTGAGATTCGTCCGATATGTCGGATGGCTGGCGTGGCCGGCGCAGCAGACAGAGTTATCGCAGGTTGAGTGGAGATCACCGCACAGTGGGCAGGACCGCCTCGGCGATGTCGAGGACCGAATCGAGTGCGGCGTCGTGGTGGTCGAGGCGATAGGCGAGATAGAGCTTCGTCGTCTCGTTGTCCGCGTTGAGGGGGACGGCGACGACGTCCGAGCCGTAGCCGGCCGCCACCGAGTCGAAGGTGATCGTCACCCCCATGCCGGCACCCACGAGTGCCGCGATGGACTGCGAGTCCGGAGCTTCCTGAACGACCGTCGGCGCGAAGCCCGCGTCGAGGCACAGGCGCATCCCGGTTTCGCGCAGATTCGAATTGGGACGCGAGGGCAGGAAGATGAAACGCTCCCCGCTGAGTTCAGCGACGTCGACAGATGACCGTTTGGCAAGACGGTGCCCAGGGGGAACGGCGACGCACGGGCGTTCGATCTGCACCGGTCGTCCGGCGATGAGTGAGGGTCGCTGCTGCCACCGGACCAGAGCGAGGTCGAGGGTGCCGTCCATGATCCGTTCGAGGCCCTCATCGGCGTACACCCTCGACTCGAGCTGGAAGGAGATTCCAGGATTGTTGTCCTCAGAGGCTGCGACAAGGGCGGCGACCAAGTGACGGGAAGAGGGGTGGGAGTAGCCGAATCGGATCCGTCCGATCTGCCCACTCGATGATCGATGCACGGATTCGACGGCCGCCTGCTGGGTGGCGAGCATGTGCTTGGCGGGCTCGTAGAAGGCCTCCCCGGCGGAGGAGAGGCTGACGGATCGGGTGGTGCGCTGGAACAGTGATGCGTCCAGTTCGGTCTCGAGTGCGCGGATGGTCCGGCTCAGCGGCGGTTGGGCCATGCCGAGTCGCTCGGCGGCACGGCCGAAATGGAGCTCTTCGGCAACCGCGACGAATGCGCGGATCTGACTCAGTTCCATCTTCGACGTCTCCATCTGCTCACTAGTCGCCTGCTGACGGGTGTGGTCTGCGGGCTGGGACAGTCTGCTCCCTGGCACAAAACTCTGGCCCGCGGACGCAGATTCCCGTTCCGCACGACGCTCATCATTATTGCACGATTCGGTAATAATTAGGTCAGTCTTTTGCGGAACTCGGTCTTTAATATAGTCTGCGAATTATGGACAGTGACACAGTCGTCAGTTTGCCGCACGCGGTGGAGAAGCTCGTCAACGCCGGAGACACGATTGCCCTGGAGGGCTTCTCTCACCTTATCCCGTTCGCCGCGGGCCACGAGATCATCCGCCAGGGGATCACCGGTCTCACGTTCTGTCGGATGACGCCCGATCTGCTCAGCGACATGATGATCGCTGCCGGAGGCATCGATCGACTCGTGTGTTCGTTCTTCGCTTCGGGTTCGGCGGGCAGCCTCTATGAGGTCCGCCGGCGCATCGAATCCCAGGACCCCGCCCCGCTGCCGGTCGAGGAGTACTCTCACCATGCGATGACGCTTCGCTATCACGCTGGCGCCGCCCGGCTCCCGTTTGCACCGATCAGCTCTTTCGTCGGATCCGATATGCCGGGCATCAACCCGGACATCCGTGCAGTCGTCGATCCCTACACGGGCAAGAAGATCCATGTGGTGCCCCCGCTCAACCCGGACGTCACGATCATCCATGCTCAGCGCGCTGATCGGAAGGGCAACGTCCAGATCTGGGGCATTGCCGGAGTCCAGCAGGAAGCCGTCTACGCGGCCGACAAGGTCATCGTCACGGTCGAAGAGATCGTCGACGATGAGGTCGTCCGAGCCGACCCGAATCGCACCCTCATCCCTGCCCACGCCGTGGATGCCGTCTGCGTAGTCCTGACCGGCGCCCATCCCTCCTATGTGCAGGGCTCCTATGACCGGGACAACGCCTTCTACCGTGAATGGACGCCGATCTCACAGGATCCGGCTCGACTGCGCGAGTGGATCGATACGCACATCCGCGGAACGAAGGACCACGAGGAGTACCTCGATGCCATCGGCCGTGATCGGATCGCGGCCCTGCGGATGGCACCCAGACCTTCGGGCAGCGTCGACTACGGGCGACGACCGGATGCATCGACAGAACGGAGCTCACGATGACCACGGCTGCTGATTTCACAGAGACCGAACTGGTCGTGTGCGCTGCGGCGAAGATGCTCGCCCACAGCAACACGGTCTTCGCCGGCATCGGCCTGCCCACGCTGGCCGTCGACCTGGCCCACCGCACCCTCAATCCCGATATCCAGCTGGTCTACGAATCCGGTGTGGCCGGTGCCCACCCGGAGTCGATGGCTGAGGGCATCGCCGATTCGGTCGTCGTCTCCGGCGCCGAGGCAGTGGTGAATATGCATGCCCTGTTCGGCTACGTGCTCCAGGGCGGTAACGTCGACGTCGGGTTCCTCGGTGCTGCTCAGATCGATCGCTTCGGTTCCCTCAACACCACGGTTATTGGGGACTGGGATTCGCCGAAGGTGCGTCTGCCCGGATCCGGCGGTGCCGCCGATATCATGGCGAACGCCGGCGAAGTCTTCGTCATCCTCCGCCGCCACGATCCGGCGGCACTGCCGAGTGAACTCGACTTCGTCACCTCGGCCTCGCCAGTCAGAGCCGCTGAGCATCCCGACTTCATCCAGCCTCGCGGATTCGGGGTCAGCACGGTGATCACTCCGCTGGGGATCCTGCGACGCAAGGACCGCCTCGGCGAGCTGGAGCTCACCCACGTCCATCCCGGTGTCACGAGTGAGCAGGTGTGGGAGCAGACCGGGTGGGATTTGGTGGTCTCCGACGATCTGTCCGTCACCCAGGAGCCCACCGCCGAGGAGGTCCGACTTCTCCGCGACGAGATCGATACGGTCCGGCTCTACCTGCGGTGAGCGGAGCGAAAAGTGCCCCACGCGCAATGTGCATGGGGCACTTTTCGTGACCTGTGGACGTCCCCGCGGGGACGTCCACGGACTCAGGGTCGGGAAGCGTCCCCGCGGTCGGGGGCAGCGAGGCGCTCGTCCTCAGCGGTCTCCTCGGCGAGTTCGATCTTCTCTGCCTTCTCGGCGTTCGAGTCCTCGGATGCCACCCATCCGGTCTTCTGCAGGAGGATCAGCGTGCAGACGAGCGAGACCACGGCATAGGATGCGCCGAGGATCGCCACCGGCATGATCGTGTCTGTGCTGGTGTACATCCACTGGGCCAATGCCGGGGTGGCTCCGGCCACGGTCATCGAGCACAACTGGTAGGACAGCGAGATACCCGTGTAGCGCACCTTTGCAGGGAAGGCGCGGGCCAGGATTCCGCCGATTCCCGCATAGAACATCGAGTGTGGAACGGTGGCCGCTGCCATGCCGAGGATAGCGAGCCAGGTATTGCCGGTCTGGATGGCGAAGAACATCAGCGGCATGAGGACGAATTCGGGAACCACGATCCAGAAGATCGCCTTGCGCATGTCCTTGACCCGGCTGAGGATGACTGCGCCGAAGGGTTGGACGATGAACTGCACGACTAGTGCGATCGCCACGATGCCGAGGAAGCTTGACGTGCCGTAGGCCCATTCGTGGGACTTGTCCGTGGCCCATGCCGTGGCGAAGGTGGTCTTCAGGTAGGTGACCTGCACGAGCGGCAGGGCGCCGGCGCCGATGAGGATGATCGCCCAGTGCTTCTTGAACGCCTCGACCACCGGCACCTTGACCACTGCGTCCTTCTTGCGGGCCTGCTGCATGATCTGCGGCTCTTCGAGCTTGAGCCTGATGACGAGCCCGACGACGATGAGCAGGATGGATGCCAGGAAGGCGATCCTCCAGCCGTAGAGGATGAACTCCGGTGTCGGCATCATCGCGAGGAAGAAGAAGGCTCCGGTGGCCAGCAGATTGCCGGTTGGTGATCCCTGCTGGGCGAAAGCCGAATACAGGATGCTCTTGCCCTTCGGCGCGCTCTCACTGGCAATGAGTACGGATCCGCCCCACTCGCCGCCGACGGCGATGCCCTGGAGGACACGCAGGAAGGTGAGGAGGATGGGCGCCGCGAGGCCGATTGTCGAGTAGCCGGGCAGCAGGCCGACGACGAACGAAGCTGCGCCCATGAGAATCAGTGTGACCACGAGTGTCTTCTTGCGACCGTATTTGTCGCCGAAGTGGCCGAAGACGATTCCGCCGAGTGGACGAGCGATGAAGCCCGCCCACATGGTGACGAAGGAGAGCAGAGTGCCGACCCCGTCGGGCAGGTTGTCTGGGAAGAAGACGTGACCGAAGACGAGGGCCGAAGCGGCGCCGTAGATATAGAAGTCGTACCACTCGATGGTGGTTCCGACATAGGAGGCGATTCCTGCCTTGCGGGCGCTCTTGGCTGAATTGGCCGTAACTGACATGCGAGTCCTCTCAGATGGAGCATCTTTGCACCAGCCGACGGCGAGAACAGCGCCGTCGATGATGGCTTCACAGTAAGCGGGTGGACAGTCGGCGGCAAATAACCTTGTGCTATGACGATATAACTGATGGTGATGTACGTGAGTGAAGCCCAGGTCACAGTTGGTCTTCCCTGAGAGTCGGTGTTCCGATGTTTTCTTCGCAGGCTTCACCATCTGAGACGGAACCAGTGTCAAAGGACTGTTGCATTCGGGGTATCAATTGACCCGGTCAGGAGTCCTTGGTGCCCTCAGGTGTTGCCGGTGCAGTCAGTCAGTCAGTCGTCGGCGCCGTGTCTGTCGACTCCTCAGAGGCGACGACGATGGCCATGCTCAGCTCACCCACCGGTCCGGACTGTTCCTCTCGTCGGATCGTCACCCAGGCCTGCGGCGCGTTCGGACCCGACTCGATCCGGCTGAACGACAGACGCTCATCACGACGGGAACTGCGAGCCAGCGGAGTGGGAGCGAGGGTGATACCCAACCCATGCGCGACCATCTCCACGGCCGTCGCCCAACTGGTGGTCTCGTGTCGGATGCGCGGCTCGAACCCATGGGAGCGGCAGATGCCGACGACGGTGTCGTGGTAGATCGGGGAGGCGCTCCTGCGGAAGATGACGAACGGTTGGTCAGTCGCCTCTGCGAGGGACATGCCGTTCAGTTCCGAAGGCACACACAGCCAGAAGTTCTCCCGCGCGGCCGGAGTGCAGATGACGCCGGGGTGCTGCACCGGCATGTGCCCGCACGAGATGTCGATCTCGTGGCCCAGCAGCATGTCGCTCTGACTCGCTGAGGTGGCTTCCCGAGTGGTCACAGAGATGCGCGGTCGATCGCTGGTGAATTCCTTCACCGCTTCCGGCAGGCCGCGGTGGAGGAACGTGGCGACCGTGCCGATGGCGATCGTCGTCGACTCCCCGGAGCCGAGCTCGGTGGCGACTCCGTTGAAGCGATTCGCTGCCCCGACCGCCGCCTTGGCGTGGGGGAGCAGCTCTTGTCCGGCGGGAGTGAGCCTGGTGGACGGGCTGCGCCGGAACAGCGGCCTGCCGACGAAATCCTCGAGTCGCCTCAGTTCGGCGCTCAGCGCCGGTTGGGAGATGCTCATAGCCTCGGCCGCGGTCTGGAACTTCCCATGCTCGGCCAAAGCGATGAAGTAGCGCAGACGCCGGAGGCTCGGTTCGCTCATGTTCCTTCAGTCCTCCGATGGTCGACGTTCCATGCCTCCATCACTGTACGTGCAGAGGCGGATCTGTCCGCGGAAGAGAGGTCGCGTCAAGTGTGGTCGGCTCCCGCCTCCGCCCTGTAGTCCCCGGGCTCGAGGAACCGGGAGGCAATGCAGCCGATGAGGATTCCCCAGAACGCCGCATGGATGTTGAACAGGTCGAACTCGGCGATCGTGACGACGAAGGTGACAAGGGCGCCGAAGGTGTACTTGGATGAGAACGCTGAGACGAAGGCCTGGCGCAGAGCACCGAGCATCGCCATTCCGCCCAGCGCCAGAATGTAGGCCTCCGGGGTGCCGAGCATGAACCGGGTGACCAGCGGTGAGAACAGTGCTGCGATGAAGCAGAGGAGAGAGTAGAAGACGGCCGCGGAGTACTGCCGTCTGGGATCCCCGGACGAGGTGAGCAGGGCGTTGGTCGGCCCGGTCAGGCACGCGGAGACCGCCCCGAAGCACGCGTTGAGCACCGACATGAGGCCCGATGTCACGGCAGAGGCGTTGACGGGAGTCGCATGTCCGGCGGCGCGCAGCACCGCCTCACCCTGGCCGTTCTGGACGACGAGCACTGTCAGGGTCAGCGGAACGACGAGTTCGAGTTGAGCCGCCCAGGTGAACTCGGGAGGGGTGAACACCGGGTGAGCGAGGATCGGACCACCGGATGAGAGGTCCAGCTGCCCGAGGACGACGACGGCGACGAAGCCGACCAGCAGGGCACCGAGGACCGGAGGCATGAAGCGAGCCAGCCCCGGCAGGGCCGTGAGTGCGATGAACGCGATGATCATGGGAATGACGATCGCCGGAGTCGAGCGCCCTGCGTCGACGATGTCGATGCCGAAGCGCAGGAAGATCGCGGCCACCATGGCCATGACGATCGGAGGCGGAATCGCGGCCATGGCGCGCCTGACCAGGCCGCTCATGCCCAACCCCAGAGTCAGCACACCGGCGACGAAGAAGGCCCCGACGACCTCCCCGAAGCTCAGATGCTGCAGCGAGGGGCCGAGCAGAACGGTGCCGGGAATCGACCAGGCGAAACCCAAAGGTCGACGATAGACCAGCGACATGACCAGGGTGGCCAGGCCCGCAGAGAGGAAGATCCCGAAGACCCAGGACGAGAGCTGAGCATCACTGAGCCCGCCGGCCAGACCCACCGCCATGGTCACGGCGATGGGGCCGGTGATGCCGAAGATGAGCCCGACGACGGCATTGAGGCAGTACTCGAGTCCGATGTCCCGACGGATGTCGCGCAGCCTGGGCATCCGCATCGTCGGGCGCTCGATCAGGGGGTCCTTCTCAGTCGAGCGCGAATTCGCCGAGGTGGTCGCCGGGTTCTCGTGCATACAGTGATATCTCGTCTCGTGGTCGTTGTCAGCTCTGCGGGTGGGACGTCGCTGCGGCGTCGTTCGGGGTCAGGGGAGTTCGGTCGGTAGTCGTGGCTGTAGTCGCGGGTGTGGCCGCTTGGTCTGTGCCGGCGGTTTCGAGGTCAGGCTGCCTGGGAACCAGATAGGCCATCAGTGCGCCGAACAGAGCGACACCGGCGAACACGTAGAACGCCTGTGCCCCTCCGAGTCCGATAGAGGCGATGAACCCGCCGATGAACGGGCCGATGACCCCGCCGATGCGCCCGAACCCGGCGAACCAGGCCACACCCGCCGACCGCGCGTTCGTCGTGTAGTACGTCGAGACGTATCCGTAGCCGAGAACCTGTGTGCCAAGGGTTCCGACTCCGGCCATGGCGATGAACGCGAAGAGGAAGGCGATCGGCAGCTGGAAGGTCATCAGGGTGAGCGTGATCGCGGCGAGAACGAAGGTGGAGACGATGATCGGACGAGGGCTGAAGCGATCGGCGATCTTCGAGCCGATGAGGGCGCCGATGACGGCACCTCCGTTGAGGATGAGGAGGAAGGCCAGGGACCCCGAGGTGTCATAACCGTAGCCCTGCATGATCTCCGGCAGCCAGGTGTTGAGGCCGTATGTCAGGAGGAGGCCGGCGAAGGACAGGAACCCGAGGAAGATGGTGGCCATGCGCCAGCGCGGCGTGAGCAGAGCGGCGAAGCCGGTGCGTTCGACCGACGCCGAATCGGTGACCAGCTGGGAATCGTCGACCAAGGGAGTGCCCGCACGACGAGCGGTTGCGATTGCCTCCTCGCGGCGGCCGCGAGTGAGCAGCCACCTCGGCGATTCAGGGACCTTGAAGAAGGCGATGGGCACCAACATGAGGGGAGCGGCACCGATGATGAAGAGTCCGCGCCATCCCAGGGGCTCAAGGAGGATGATTCCCAGTCCTGCAGCCAGCACGCCGCCGGCCGGGACACCGGAGTAGACGATGGCGTTGTAGAGGTTGCGCTTGTTCGCGGGGGCGAACTCCGCCATGGTGGCCCCGGCTACCGCCAACACCGCACCGAGGCCCAGGCCGCTGAGGAAGCGGAGGATGCCGAAGGCCATCACGGAGGTGGCGAACGCGGTGAAGAGCATTCCGAGTGAGAACCAGGAGATGCTCACGAGCAGGAGGCGGCGGCGTCCCAGCCAGTCTCCGACTGCCCCGCAGGTCAGCGCTCCGACGAGGACGCCGAGCATAGCGTAGGAGCCGAGGAGTCCTGCCGTAGATGGGTCGAGGGCACCCAGCTGGGAGGGGTCGTTGAGCAGCGTGGGCATGATGGTGCCGTAGATGGTGAGGTCGTAGCCGTCGAAGACGAGAGCGCCGCAGGCGATGAACGCCACCCAGCCCGCTGTCTTCCGTTCCTGCGCAGGTTGTGCGCTGACAAGTGTGTGCGACATGGTCTTCAGTCCTTCAGGTCGGTGCGTTGATCGGCCCTCGGAGAGGTTCCGGGGCACCCCCCTGCCGAGGTGGTCAGGGGGTGTGGTCGGATGTGAGCGTCGGTGCTCAGGTCCAGCGCGGAAGTGTGGGCAGAGTGGGCAGCTCGCGGTCGGATTCCAGCTCACCGGGGTAGCCCCAGGCCAGCCACTGGACGAGATCCTCACGGTCACCGCTGACGGCCTGGCCGTTGTCACCGATCGCCCAGTGGTCGCCCTCGGTCGAGTCCAGGACCAAAGCGGGTGCCTCCTCGGCGATCGTCAGGCGTCTGATCAGGGTCTCCAGTGCGTCGAGGGCGGAATCGGGATCCGCCTCTTCGATGGTCCACGCGGTGCCCAGAGAATCGTGGGCGATGACGATCTCCCCGATCCGCTGCGGCACGATGTCGCCTGGGGTCAGTTGGAGGCCGCGGTAGTCGAAGACGGTGTCCTCGGGCAGCTTGGCCAGCTGAGCGGCGGCAGCGGTGAAGGCGAGATGGCACCGGCGATAGCGGGCACGGACATCGTCGGTCTGGTCATCGTCGGTTGCCGGCAGGTTCAGCTTCTGCCCGATGAGATCGGCGAGTTCGAATCCGCCGTCCACGACGCGGGAGATGACGACCTGCCTGCTGTGTCCGTCGGCAGTCGTCGACTCTAAAAGATCGTCGGCGAGCATCGTGATGACGGTGTCCATCATCTCCGTTTCCCGTCCGAGACGTGAGAGATCCGAATACAGCGCTTCGATGCGATTCACGATTGCAGTCCTTTCCTCATCCGCGCAGAACACCCTTGTGCGCGCAGAGACTTAGATGAACTCCGGCAGTTGCCCCTGCCGAGTCGACAGCAGTTTTCGCTGTGAGGTCACCGGTCACATTACGGGTCGCAGACCTGCATGACAGGCCCTGAGAACCCCAGTCCTGATGCCCTAGGTCACTCCTAGGGGTCCCCCTGGTGTGAACTGCATCACCGGGGACCAGGATGGAGTGGTCAACTCATCGGCGGCAGGCCGACGACCAGCACGATGCCCATCGACAAGCGACCTACTCAACGAGAGACCAATGGAGGCTCACCATGACCGATACCCTCGATTTCAGCGCTGACACTCGAGATCTCATCGCGAACGGAGTCCAGGAACGGCCCGAAGAGGGAGTCCGCCGCGTCAATCGGCAGATCTTCACCGACGAAGAGACCTTTGAGCTCGAGATGAAGTACATCTTCGAAGGCAACTGGATCTACCTCGCCCACGAATCCCAGATCCCCGAGATCGGCGACTACTTCACGACCTACATCGGTCGACAGCCCATCATGATCACCCGGGACAAGCAGGGCGGACTCAACTGCCTCATCAACGCCTGTGCCCACCGCGGGGCGATGCTCTGCCGCCGCAAGACCGACAACCGCACCACCCTGACGTGCCCCTTCCACGGCTGGACCTTCCGCAACTCCGGTGAGCTGCTGAAGGTCAAGGACGGACGCAACGGCGGCTACCCGGAGCAGTTCAACAAGGAAGGCTCACACGACCTGACCAAGGTCGCGCGCTTCGAAAACTACCGCGGGTTCCTCTTCGGCTCACTCAACCCTGATGTGCAGCCCCTTGAGGACCACCTCGGCGACACCCGGGTCATCATCGACTCCGTCGTCGACCAGTCACCGGACGGCCTCGAGATCCTCAAGGGCGCCACCACCTACACCTATGAAGGCAACTGGAAGCTCCAGGCCGAAAACGGTGCCGACGGCTACCACGTGACCTCGGTGCACTGGAACTACGCGGCCACCACCGCACGCCGCAAATCCGGTGAGTCGGAGAACGAGACCAAGGCGATGGATGCCGGCGGTTGGGGCAAGGTCGCCGGCGGCTTCTACTCCTTCCCCTACGGCCACCTGCTGCTATGGCAGGAGTGGACGAACCCCGAGGACCGGTCCCTGTGGTCCGAGCGCGAACGCCTCGTCGAGCAGTACGGCGAGACGATGGCCAACTTCATGACCAACATCTCCCGCAACCTCTGTCTCTACCCCAACGTCTACCTCATGGACCAGTTCAGTTCGCAGATCCGGCACATCCGCCCGATCGCTGCCGACCTGACCGAGGTCACGACCTTCTGCATCGCCCCCAAGGGCGAATCCCAGGAGGCCCGGGCCAACCGCATCCGCCAGTATGAGGACTTCTTCAACGCCACCGGAATGGCGACACCCGACGACCTCGAGGAATTCCGGTCGGCGCACAAGACCTACCAGGCTTCGGCGGCACCGTGGAACGACATGTCCCGCGGCCAGGAACACCAGATCGAGGGCCCCGACGAGCAGGCCAAGGAACTGGGCATCAACCCGATCGCCTCGGGCGCGAAGACCGAGGACGAGGGACTCTACCCGGTCCAGCACGAGTATTGGCAGTCGGTGATGATTGACGCTCTCGCCACAGAGGACGCTCGCGCCGCCGCACGGCAGCAGCAGTAAGAAAGGAACCTGCAATCATGACCATGACAGCACCTGCGACGAAGTCCGCACTGATCGTCGATCCCGAGACCTCAGAATGGATCCGCCAGTTCCTCTACCGTGAGGCCAGGCTCCTCGACGAATGGAACTTCGAGGAGTGGCTGGAGTGCTACCACCCCGACGCTCCGTTCTGGATGCCGGCCTGGGACGTCGACGACACTTTGACCACGGACCCCCAGAACGAGATCTCACTCATCTGGTACCCGAACCGCAGCGGACTCGAAGACAGAGTCTTCCGCATCAGGACCGACCGGTCGGCCGCCACATCGATGCCGGAGCCGCGCACCGAGCACAACATCAGCGGCGTGGAGTTCCTCAGACGTGACGGTGACACGGTGGAGGCTCGCTTCAGTTGGACCACCCACTACTACCGGTACCAGTCCACGCTGACCTACTACGGTCACAGCCTCTACACGCTCGACATCTCCGGCCAGAGCCCGGTGATCACGGCCAAGAAGGTCATCCTCAAGAACGACACCGTGCATCAGCTCATCGACATCTACATGATCTGAACCGCGTTGATCGCGAATGACCATCTGCGTGAGGACGCGCAGCCCGAGAGACAAGAAGGACAACCATGAGCAACGACGTAGCCATCAGCTTCGAAGATGGCGTCACCAAGATCATCAAGGTCAACCCGTACGAGACCGTGATGGAAGCCGCCTTCAAGGCACGGATCAACCTTCCGTCTGACTGCCGCGACGGGGCCTGCGGAACATGCAAGTCCTTCTGCACCTCGGGCGAGTTCGACCCGGGCGACTTCATCGACGATGCGATGACGGAGGAGGAGCTTGAGGCCGGATACGTTCTGACCTGCCAGGCCACTCCCGAGTCCGACATGGTCATCGACGTGCCCACGACCTCGGACATCGCGAAGACTTCGGCCTCGGAGTTCGAGACCGAGATCGTCGACTTGGAGTTCCACGCGGACTCCACGGTCAGCTTCACCCTGGCCGTGGACAAGCGTGATGATCTTGCCTACCTGCCGGGGCAGTACATGAACCTCCAGGTCCCGGGCACGGATCAGGCCCGTTCCTACTCCTTCAGCTCCGGCCCGAAGGTCGAGAAGACCTCCTTCATGGTGCGCAACACCCCGGGCGGTGCCATGTCGACCTTCCTCACCGAGCGTGCCGCGATCGGTGACAAGCTGACGATGACCGGTCCGTTCGGAACGTTCTTCCTCCGACCTCCGAAGCGTCGCATGCTGCTGCTGGCAGGCGGAACCGGACTCGCCCCGATCCTGTCGATCCTCGAGAAGATCGCAGACGACGGAACCGACCAGCCCATCCACCTCGTCTACGGCGTCACCAACGACTCGGACCTCGTGGGCCTCGACATCCTCGACGAATACGCGAAGAAGATCAGCACGCTGACCTACAGCTACTGTGTGTCCTCCCCGGAGACCACCGCTGAGCAGAAGGGCTATGTCACCCAATTCCTCAATGACGAGCACTTGGCCGGCGGCGACGTCGACATCTACCTCTGCGGTCCACCGCCGATGGTCGACGCGGTCTCGAAGTGGCTCGGCGACGAGGGAATCACCCCGGCCAACTTCTACTACGAACGCTTCGCACCCAAGGGCTCGACCGATGACGACGAATCGGGTGCACCGATGAGCACCGAGTCGATCAAGGAATCCGGTGACAAGGTCAGTGCCGGGGAAGCCGTCTCGTCGATAGAGACCGGCCGCCTCTCCTTCACCCACCAGGACTCGATGGCCCATCTCGAGGCCCGCACCGGCCTCGAACTCGCCGTGACGGAACTGCTCATGGGCAGGCTGACCGACAAGCAGCTCGAACAGTTCCGCCGCCTGGCGGAGAACGTGTCGACGAAGCTCAAAGGCGACGAGATCCTTGACGCTGAGGAGTTCGGCAAGCTCAACGAGGAATTCCACGAATACCTCTTCATCCTCTCCGACAACCCTGCCTTCCTCGAAAGCTTCCGCCGCCTGCAGGTCCAAAGCCAGATCGTCGAAGCGCTGAAGAACGGCGGCTGGATCGCACCCGAGGTCGACAAGGAGCACTTCGAACTCGTCGACGCCTTCGAGAACAACGACATCGAAGCCGCCCGCCGTGTCCTGCGCGCCCACAGTGAGCACTCCCGTGCGACCATGAGCAAGGTGGTCCCGCATGAGTCCTGATCCGCTCGTCGAGCAGGGGCTGCTGGCCGGCAAGCTCGTCCTCATCACCGGAGCCGCACAGGGCATCGGGCGCGAAACCGCCCTCCTCGCGGCCGCTCAGGGCGCGGACCTGATCCTGTCCGACCGCTCGGACCTCGTGCTGGAGACCGAGACCGAGGCGAAGGCCATCGCTGATGCACGAGGACGAAGCCTCACCTCGGCGACGGTGCTCGGCGATCTTGAAACCTGGGAGGGCGCGGAACACGTCGTCACCGAGGCGGCGAAGAAGCTGCGCTTCCCCGACGTCTGCATCAACGCCGTCGGCGGCACCATCTGGGCCAAACCCTACGAACTCTACGAGCCCGAGAAGATCGAAGCCGAGATCCGCCGCTCCCTGTTCCCGACGATGTGGATGTGCCGGGCGATTCTCCCCGAGATGAAGTCACGGGGGACAGGTACCATTGTCAACGTGTCGTCGATCGCCACACGTGGCATCAACCGAGTCCCGTACTCCGCTGCGAAGGGCGGGGTCAACGCGCTGACCGCTTCACTGGCCATGGAGGCCGCCGAGGCGGGAGTTCGGATCGTGGCCACCGCACCCGGCGGCACCGAAGCACCAGAACGCCGGATCCCCAGGGGTCCGGGAGCCCAGACCGAGGAGGAACAAGGATGGTTCCGCGAAGTCGTGACACAGACGACCGAGTCCAGCCTGTTCAAGAGGTATGGGACCTTGCCGGAACAGGCGTGGCCCATCGTCTTCCTCGCCTCGGACGCAGCGTCCTACATCAACGGTTCCGTTCTGCCCATCGGCGGCGGTGATCAGGGATAGACGAACCAATCGCAGGCATCGGCCGGCGCGACCTTCTTCCCGGTCCTGCTCAGGCCCTGGACTCCGTGCTCGAGCTGTGGGACTCGATCGCTGACAGCGGCGGTCGGGTCCTCGTCCTCGAGGGAGGTTCCGGATCCGGCAAGTCCAGTGTCCTGCGGGCCGTCCAGGACGAGACCGATGATGACTGTGAGATCCTCGTCGGCGCGGAATGGAGCCGAGAGGTGCCCTACGCGATGCTCGGGCAGCTGCGCACAAGGGACCCCATCTGGCAGTCCGTCGACGGCGAGTGCTCGGCCAGCGACCGGGTGCAGATCGCGGAGTCCCTCCTCGAGGAGCTGCAGAGCGAGGATGAGGAGAAGCGCATCGTCGTCCTCGACGACGTCCACCTCGCAGATCCGGAGAGCCTGCAGATCTTCAGCCTGCTGGGGCGTCGTCTGCGCGGGACCCGCGTCCTGCTCCTCATCGCCGTCGATCCGAAGGCGTCCGCCGAGGTGGACCGCGATTTTCTGCGCATGACGACCAGTCCCGTGTCCGAGAGGGTCACGATCCCGGACTTCGGTCGCGCCGACGCCCTTGAGCTGGCGCGTGCCCACGAGGTCTACGACATCGGCGAGCACGGTGCTTCGGTGCTCGTGGCCCAGAGCTCCGGTCGTCTGCGCGTGGCACAGGAGATCCTGTCCCTGCTGCCCGAGAGCCGCTGGCCGGCAGATCCCGCCGACCTGCCCATGCCCGACAGTGTGATCCGGGAGGTCCTCGACCCGATCGAGGCCACCGGCTCGACGGAAGTCTCAGATGTGGCCTCCGCGTTGGCGATCCTCGGCGGCCCCCAGGACCTTGCACGCATCGCAAGCGTGGCCTCTCTGCTCGATCCGGGTCCCGCAGTCGACCTCGGTGTGGCCCACGGAGTGTTCCGCGAACGGAACTCGGCCGGACGGCTCACCCTGGCTCTGAGCCGCATGACCTCGGCCCGCGTGATCATTGCCGCCATGGCACCCTCGACCAGACGAATCTTTCACGAACGGGCCGCTGACTCCGCCTACCGGGAAGACGAACGCCTTGTCCACCTCGCCACGGCCGCGCTCGGCGCCGATGGCAAACTCGCCCGTCGCCTCAGGGACTCAGC
The DNA here is from genome assembly GCF_016892625.1 of Brevibacterium sp. RIT 803. Lineage (GTDB taxonomy): Bacteria > Actinomycetota > Actinomycetes > Actinomycetales > Brevibacteriaceae > Brevibacterium. Next base: position 341,122 of record NZ_JAFEMW010000003.1, on the reverse strand, counting down.
TGCCGTCGCCGAGAGATTCGGGCGGTGGGCCGACGCTGCTGAGCTGCACTTCGGTGCGGCACGTGTCCTGGCGCCTTCGGCCGACCGTGATGACGAGCTGCTGGCAGGCATCGACGCCCTGGCCAGTGCAGGCCGGGTCGTTGAGGTCCTGCCCTGGATCGACATCGGCAAGAACATCGCGCCCTCGACATTGCGCGACACCGTCCTGGCCAATGTCGCCATCCACCGGGGACATGCCGCACAGGCCGATGACCTTCTGTCCCGGGCCGCCGCCGCGCCCACGGACGACGACGGGCTCACCGCACAGATCGCGCTGCGCCGTACGCTCGATTCCCTGGTGCGCTGGGACGGGCCGAAGGTCCGCGAATGGGCGAACCGGGCGATGTCCCTGGGCGGGGTCGACGAACCCGCGAACGTCGAGTCCCATGCGATGCGGGCACTGGGCTTCGCCGCTCAGGGCAAGATCGGCGAAGCCATGGAGGATCTCGAGGACCTCTCCGATCGTCATCTCACCGGGGCCCAGAACCAGAGGGTTCGGCTCTGCGTGGGATGGGTGTCGATGCTGGCCGGAGACCTGCGCGAAGCGGTGCGGGAATTCGAAGCCGCCGTCCCGACCCAGTACGAACGAGGATCCCTGCGGATATCGCTGTGGGCTCACGGCTGGCTGGCCCGGGTCCAGTATCTCCTCGGCGAATGGGATGAGGGTCTGCGTACGGCCGAAATCGGTCTGCGGCGAGCCGACAGTGCCAATATCTCTCTCGTGGCCCCGCTGCTGAACTGGACCGCCGCAGAGATCAAACTCTGGCGCGGATACCCCGTCGATGAGGTGATGAGACGGGCAGACAGCAGCGCCATCCTCAGCGACTATCTGGCCATGCAGGTACCGGCACGCCTGGTGCGTGCCGTGGCAGCGAGCGTGAGAGGAGATCATGACGGGCGAGCGGCAGCATTGCGGCCGCTGCTTGACGTGGACTCGTGGACCCAGGACAGGGCCTCCTTCTGGCCCTGGTCCACCGAATACGTCGATGCGCTCATCACCCTCGGCCACTCCGACCAGGCACAGCAGGTGGCAGCGGATTTCAAGAAGAACACCGCCGAAGCCAGCGAACACATCCGCGCACAGTCAGCGCTCGCCTCGGCGAGGATCCATCAGGACACGGGTGACATCGCGGGTGCGGAAGCGGACTTCTCCCGGGCCCTCGAACTCTTCACCCGCAGTCAGCAGGACACAGCGGCCGCTCAAGTGCTGCTGCGCCGCGGCCAGATGCTGCGGCGGGCCAACCGGCGACGTGAGGCGGTGGAGAGCCTGGTGAGGGCGCGCGAATTCTACGAAGGCGTGGGCGCCACGGTCCTCATCAAGCACTGCGATCAGGAGCTGCGCGCTACCGGAATGTCCTGGCGAGGCATGTCGGAGACCGACAACGGCAGGGGTGCGGTCAAGAGTTCCGTCGAGGCAGGCGGCTACGTGCCGCTGACCCCGCAGGAGATGTCCGTGGCCGACCTCGTCGTCCAGGGAATGACCAACGCCGAGGTTTCGCGCAAGCTCTTCATCGCAGAGAAGACCGTGCAGTACCACCTCACACACATCTACGGAAAGTTCGGGATCCGATCTCGCACAGAGCTCGCCGCCGTGCACCTGTCCGGGGATGTGCCGTCTGTGTGATGGTGGAGATGTGACTGCAGAAATGTGAACTTCTGGCCACTTGGATCTTCTGGCCTCATGAATGAGCGAGGGCGCCACAGCATTTGCCGTGGCGCCCTCCGCGTTGCTCTGTGACTGAGGCGGCTCAGTTCTCGGGGTCGGTCCTGCCGTCGGGCTCAGCTCAATCGTCGGGGTCGAGGACGAAGTTGTAGGTCGTCATCTCGCCTTCGGCGTCCGGGTTGTCCTGAGGATCGAGCAGAAGCTCGGGCTTGACCGCCGAGGCGATGTCGTCGTCGTTGTGCGGATCGCCAGGGAAGTACAGCTGAGAGGTGATGAGCTTGTGCCCGGGGGCGTGGACCTTGAAGTGCAGGTGGGCCGGACGCCAGGCGTGCCATCCTGCCGCCTCGATGAGCTGACCGCAGGCGCCCTCTGTGGGTATCTGGTAGGGAGCGGGACGGATCGTGTGGATCTCGTAGGCTCCGTCTTCGTTGGCGACGAAGGTTCCACGCAGGTTCCACTCGGGCAGACCCGGAGCGAACTGGGAGTAGAAGCCCAGGTTGTCGGCGTGCCACAGCTCGAGCTTGGCTCCGGGAAGCGGTTCACCGGTGGTCGAGGTGACCTGGCCCTTGAAGACGAACGGGGTGCCCGGTTCGTCGGGGCGCATGTCGATGGTGCCGTTCCATTCGACCTCAGGTGAGTTGTCGAGGTAGTACGGCCCTTCGATGGTGCCCTTGGAACCTTCACGGTCCTGGTTGGCGACTTCCTCGACCGCGTGCTCGATCCACACGTCGAGGAACAGAGGCCATTCGCCGTCTTCGCCGACCTGGATCAACCAGGCCTTGAGTGCGTTGTACTCCTCGTAGCTGACCTGCTCCTCTTCGACGATGTCGGTCAGAGCCTTGACGGCCTTGCCAGCCAGTAGGGCGACCCGCTCATGGTCGACGACTCCGCCGCCGGCCTTGGACTGGCGTTCGCGGAAGCGGGCGGAGGCATTGGCGCCCGAGTCCGCTGCCTTAGCGGTGGTCTCAGTCTGGAAACTGTTCTCTGACATGTCTACTCCTTTGTTGATGTGGTGTTCGTCGGGTTCTGTGGATCACTCAGGTCCGGCTGGTTCACCGGCCTTGGGAAGCTATCTGTCGGTGCGGTAGTGGGAGAGTTTGTCCTCGTTGACGGCGGTGCCGGCGCCGGGAACGGTGGGTGCGTGGATGTGCCCGTCCTTGATCTCCAGCGGGGAGGCGATGAGATCATCGCTCATATCGAGGAAGTTCGACATCTCTGCCGGGTACCTGGAGGAGTGCTCGAACGCCGCACCGAAGGTCACCGTTGCGACACTGCCCAGCTGGGTGTCGATCTGGTTGCCCATGAGCACGTCGAGGCCCAGAGCCTCAGCGAAGGACAGGATCTTCTGGGATTCCGTGAAGCCGGTTCGAGCCGTTTTGATCGACAGCGCGTTGGCTCCGCCGGTATGGATCTCCCGGGCGGCATCGCCGAGGTTGGGCGCCGATTCGTCGGCGATGATCGGAATCGGTGAGTTCGTCACCAGCTGGCGGCGTGTGAGCACCTCGGCGGCATCATTGGGTTCTTCAAAGAAGCGCAGATCGAGATCGGCTGTGCCCGCCAGCATCTGCGCGGCCTCGGTGGCGTTCCAGCCTCGGTTCGCATCCAGGTAGAGGAATGCCTCGGCTCCCAGAGCCTCACGCAGGGCAGTGACGAGTTCGATGTCGAGGGAGACCGGACGGCGGCCGACCTTGATCTTGAACGAGCGGACTCCGTAGGTCTCGCGGAAGGACAATGCTTCGTCGACGACCGCTTCGGTGGGGGAGAAGCCGAGCATGTGGGTCACCTCCAGAGAGGAGGCGAATCCGCCCAGGAGACGGTGAACCGGGGTCGAATACGCCTGGCCGATGAGGTCCCAGAGGGCGATGTCGACGCCGCCCTTGGCTGTCTGGTTGCCGATCGTGCGATGCAGTTTGGCGTGGATCGCCGCGCGGTCGAGGGGGTCAGCGCCGATGAGTGCGTCGGAGAAGATCGTGTTGATGACGGCGATGACCGACTCGACGGTCTCCCCGTAGGTGAAGGGGCGGGGCGGAATGTCCGCGGTGCCGACGAGGCCCTCATCGGTGTGGAGGCGCACGAGCACATGCTCGATGTGGTGGACCGCGCCGCTGGAGAACTTCAGCGGCTTCTTCATCGGGATCCGGTAGGGCACCGTCTCCAGGCGGGTGATCTTCACGATGCGTTCTCCTTCGGTTCGGCGGGCGACTCGGCCGGATCGGTCAGCGTCTCCACCGGATCGGCTGCTGTGTCGTCGATGACGTCAGAGGCCACCTCGGTGATGATCCGGGCCATGCGAGTCACGGTCTGGGTCTCTTCGTCTGTTCGCCACGCCAGCGCGAGTTCTGTCCGGGGCGCTTGAGTGATCTCACGGAAGTGGACGCCTGGGATCTCCAGGGCAGTGGCAGTGCGGGGGACGATGGCGGGCCCCAGCCCGGCGGCGACCAGTGACATCAGAGTCGAGGTCTCCGAGGCGCGGATCGAGTAGTCGGGAGACGTCGACTGCTCGGAGAGGAACGCAGTCGTGACCGCCGACACGACGGAGTTCTCCGGATAGCCGACCAAGGGCGTCTCGGCTAACTCAGCGGCTGTGATCGACTCGAGGTCGTCCAGCGGTGAACCGGTCGGTACAGCCAGGATGCAGGTCTCATGTCCGAGTACCTGATAACTCAGCCCCTTCACCGGAGAGCCGTAGCGCAGGAGCGCGATGTCGATGCTGCGTTCGAGCAGTTGGGAGACGAGCCGGGGCGTGGTCATCTCGCCGCTGACGCCCAACTGCAGGTTGGGTGCGGCCATAGCTGTGCGGCGCACGACCTGCGGCATCACTCCATAAGTTGTGGAGCCGGTGAAGCCGAGGCGCAGCGGGCCCTTGAGTCCGGCGCCGATGAGCTGGACCTCGGTGCCGAGGGTGTCGAGTTCGGACAGGACTCGACGGGCCTGCTCGAGGAGGTGGCTTCCCGCCGAGGTCAGGGCGACCGTGCGGGTGGTCCGGTTGAGAAGCGTGGTGCCCAGCTGTCGTTCGAGCTTGCGGATCTGCTGGGAGAGGTAGGGTTGAGCCAGCTTGAGGCGCTCGGCCGCCTTGCCGAAGTGGCGTTCCTCGGCAACGGTGGCGAAGTACTGCAGCTGGCGGGTCTCGAGCATCATATGGATGCCCCTGCCGTGGCCGGAGCGGACTGTTCTGCTCTCAGCGTCGAGCTTGCGGAGTCCTCAGCCTCTGTATGGATTCCGCGGAAGTGAGCGGCGTGGATGAAGTCGTCCATGCTCAGCGCCGCACCTCGGTGGGCGGCGATGCGCAGTGCCAGACGCAGCACCATCTTGATGTCACGGGCGGTGATGTCGACGAAGTCGCTGACCAGGCGGTCGAGGAGGACCGCGTCGAGCTCGATGTCGTTGCCGCGGGCCATGATCTGCCAGATCTGACGGGCATCCTCGGGACTCGGGGCGTGATATTCGATGACGGCTGCGCAGCGTGCGAGGATCGCCTCGTCGACTCCGTTCATCCGGTTCGTCGTGAGGAAGAGGAGCCCATCGAAGTATTCGAGGGTGCGCAGGAACTCCGCGACGATCGCGTTCTGGGTGAGATCGAGACCGCGTTCGAGGACGAAGACATCGGCCTCGTCGAGGAGGAGCACGGCATCCCAGCGCTTGGCTCGGTCGAAGATGACCTCGAGGTTCTTCCGCACGGCCTCGGGGGTGATGCCCAGCGATCCGGAGTGGATCGAGTACAACGGTTTGCCGATGACCTCGGCATACACCTCGGCGGTCAGGGTCTTGCCGACCCCGGGGCGCCCCTTGGCGAGGATGACGTTGCCCGCGGATTTGCCGTTGATGATGTCACCGGTGAAGACGCCGATGTCCGAGGTGAGGATGGTCAGCAGCTCACGCTGTTCGTCGGGGAGGACCAGCTTGTCCTGCAGGCTCGGGTCGTAGTCGTATGCATCGAGGTCGCCGGTATTGACGTCGATGTAGTCCTGGGCGCCGAGGTCGAAGACGCGCACGGCTGTGAGCAGCGGAATCGTTCCCAGCTCGTCTTCGTCGAAGAGCACGGAAGGGGTCGATCCGCGCAGGCCGGCGATCTCATCGGGGGCGACGTCGTTGACGACCTTGCGTCCGGCACGGCGATTGGCCGCGCGGTGGTCGTCGGTGCGGATCGCGCGCCCGGTGAAGATGTACTGGGAGCCGAAGCCGTGTTCGATGATCTCCTTGAACTCGGCCAGTCGGGTCGAATATTCGTCCTTGAGCGACTGGTTCTCGTGGAAGGCTCCGGCTGCGGTCAGTGCCTCTTCGGGCGTCTTGCCGACGATCTCGGTGTCTTCGAAATAGAGGATGCGCGGAACTCGGGAGGGGCGCTTGACCGTCGGGTTGTCGGCCTCGAGAGTCAGCTTCACGCGCGGTCCGCGGGTCTTGTCCCCGTGTTCGACCGCGATGGTCATCACGAGGTAGGGATGGACGTAACCGTCGGATTCGCGCACGTAGAGCCAGCCGTCGATTCGGCCTGCGCGGAGGAATTCGCGCAGGACCTCGGAGGCCGAGGTGATGTCGGGGATGATCGGGTAGTCACCGCTGCGGCTTGACTGGATCGCCGCGACGGTGCGTTCGAAGGGATGGTCGCCGAGGGTGGCCGCCGTTGTCGCAAGATCGGCCAGAGCCTGGTTCGTGAGGTCGCGGTCGGGAATTCCGATCTCCTTCGAGCGCCAGTTCTGGGCCCGCGTACGGGTGGTCAGAAGGTCCTGGGACTCGGTGCCCGCGACGACCGCGGTAGGGGCAGTGAACATCGTCGTTCCTCTTCTCTGATGCTCGGAGATTCGGTGATTCACTCGTCACACTATGCCCTTTTCATCATTACTTACAGAATCGATATCGTCTCGATTGAGAAGTAGGAGGCATAAGTCTTGAGAAGCAGACGGAATGAATGGATGGGGAAGCGGCGCGGAATGCCACGCCCGACCTCGGCACATGTGTCCGATATTTCGGACGGAACTTGATCCAGACCACTGTCGCAATTCTCGCCAGCCGTCAGAATGGATGGTGTAGTCAGGGACGACACCGGCACTGAGGAATCAATCTCCGCACAGCCGAACCCCCGGAACCATTCCGCTCTGCCGGACACGACGACAAGGAGAGTCACATGACCACGAAGCCCGGCTTCACCCAGCACGATCCCTCACGCGTGATCCGCGCCGACCGCGGCACAGAGATCACAGCCAAGAGCTGGCAGACCGAAGCGCCCAAGCGCATGCTCATGAACAATCTCGACCCCGAGGTCGCCGAGCGTCCCGAAGACCTCGTCGTCTACGGCGGCACCGGTCGAGCGGCTCGCTCCTGGGAGGCCTACGACGCGATCGTGCGCACCCTTGATGACCTCGAGGACGATGAGACCCTCCTCGTCCAGTCGGGTAAGCCGGTCGGCGTCATGCGCACCCACGAATGGGCCCCGCGCGTGCTCATCGCCAACTCCAACCTCGTCGGCGACTGGGCCAATTGGGAGCACTTCCGCGAGCTCGAGGCCGAGGGTCTCATGATGTACGGCCAGATGACCGCCGGCTCCTGGATCTACATCGCCACTCAGGGTATCCTCCAGGGCACGTACGAGACCTTCGGCGCCATCGCCGACAAGCGCTACAACGGCACCTTGGCCGGAACCCTGACGATCACCGGCGGCTGCGGCGGCATGGGCGGCGCCCAGCCGCTGTCCGTGACGCTCAACGGCGGTGCCTGCCTCATCATCGACGTCGACAGGACCCGCCTCGACCGTCGCAAGTCCAAGCGCTACCTCGACGAGGTCGAGACCGATCTCGACACAGCACTTGCCAAGGTCATCGAGGCCAAGAAGAACAAGCAGGCCTTGTCCGTGGGACTCGTCGGCAACGCCGCTGAGATCCTGCCGATGATCCTCGATCGTCCAGAGGCCGCAGAGGTCGACATCGTCACCGACCAGACCTCGGCGCATGACCCGCTGTCCTACCTGCCCATCGGCGTCAGCGTCGATGACTGGAGTGATGAAGCCGAGCAGGACGCGGAGAAGTTCACCATCCGCGCCGAGGAATCTATGGCCAAGCACGTGCGTGCCATGGTGGAGTTCCAGGACCGCGGTGCCGAGGTCTTCGACTACGGCAACTCGATCCGCGACGAAGCCCGCAAGGCCGGCTACGACCGCGCCTTCGAGTTTCCCGGCTTCGTCCCCGCCTACATCCGCCCGCTCTTCTGCGAAGGTCTCGGACCGTTCCGGTGGGTCGCCCTGTCCGGTGATCCCAAGGACATCGAGGTCACGGACAAGGCACTCAAGGAGCTCTTCCCCGAGAATGAGCACCTCCACACCTGGCTCGACGCCGCCAATGAGTACGTCGAGTTCGAAGGTCTCCCGGCTCGCATCTGCTGGCTCGGCTACAAGGAGCGCCAGCAGGCCGGACTGCTGTTCAACCAGCTCGTCGCCGAGGGCGCAATCTCGGCCCCGATCGTCATCGGCCGTGACCACCTCGACTCCGGCTCGGTCGCCAGCCCCTACCGTGAGACCGAATCGATGCTCGACGGCACCGACGCCGTGGCCGACTGGCCGCTGCTCAACGCCATGGTCAACACCTCATCGGGTGCCACCTGGGTGTCCATCCACCACGGCGGCGGCGTCGGCATCGGCCGCTCCATCCACGCCGGTCAGGTCTCCGTGGCCGACGGCACCGAGCTGGCTGCGAAGAAGCTCGCCCGTCTGCTGACGAACGATCCGGGCATGGGCGTCATCCGCCACGTCGACGCCGGTTACGACCGCGCTGCCGAGGTTGCCGAAGAGCGGGGCATGCGCGTTCCGATGATTCCCGAGCTCGACAAGCGCGACGAGGAATCCGCCGCGCAGTAGGGTGCCGCACGGCTGCAGCGGGTCTGCGATCTGACTCGCCAGCACGCCATCGAGCCGCGCCCCACGCTCAGTCCGGAACTGGTTCCCGTGACTCGAAGATATAGCTGTGGGCATAGAGGGCTGCCTCGATGTTGAGCCGATTCGATCCCAGATCCGTGCCGAGGATCGATTCCGCCATCTCCACGCGGTAGCGGATCGAGTTCTTGTGCATCGACATCGCGGCTGCCGTAGCCGTGTAGCTGAGATCGTGAAGCATATATGCCAACAACGTCGAGCGGTGCCGAGTATTGGCTGCAGAGTCCTCCGCCAGCGGGCCGAGGACGGATCGCACCCAGTCACGGCCTGCCTCGACGTCGGTGGACAGCAGTGAGACGAGAGCCATTCCGGGTTCGTCGTGGGAGCGCAGCGGCATTGGTGTTCGTCTGGCAAGGCACACGTTCTGGACTCGCAGTGCCTCTTGGTGAGAGAGCCGGAATCCTTGCGCCGCTGTGTGAGCGGAACCGAGCGCCAGGTGCACGGCGTCGGCGGCACTCGAGCGAAGTCGATCACGGAGGGACTCCTCATACTGCCAGCTCTCGGGCACCGTGATCCATCCCCAGGCGGTGTCCTGGTCGCGACTGATGATCAGACTGGAACGTGGGGAGCCCATCTCCGCGGCCGCGGAGTTGATGGCGGAGGTGAATCTGCCCAGGCCGTCAATGGTGTCCGGTGCCGAATGGTGGGTCCAGGCGATGACCGCCACGTGTCGGGCGGTGAGACTGTAGCCCAGTGTTGCCGCGGCCGCAGCGGCGTCGACGTGCCCACCTTCGATGATGCCTCTGACCTGGGATTCCCGTGCGGTGGTGCGGTTGGCCAGCCAGGCTTCGCGTTCCTCTTCGTAGAGGAGGGCGACCTTCTGTGACATCCAGTCGATGTATTCCGAGACCTCATCGACGAGTCGCTGGAACACTGCGGAGGCCAGATCGTCCGGGAGATCGGCACCGGTGGTGATGTAGTCGTAGGCGGTCTGCAGCAGCCGTTGCTGTCCCAGACGATAGGCCCTGACCAGGGCGTTGACTGAAATCCCACGTTGTGCCAATCGTCTGGCGTATTCGTAGGCGGCGACCGGCGGTTCGAGGTTGTCCGGAGCGATCCCATGCCGGAGAGCATGGAAGATGGTCTCGATATTGCCTTCGATGCTCGCGCTGAGAAGCTCGAGGAGCGTGCGCTCCTCACCGAGTTCGGCGATCCTCGTGGCCAGATAGTCGTAGACGCTCTGGGTCAGCTCCGGCACGCGCGGACTCAGCTCCGCGGAGATCCGGGAGAGCTGCGCCATCACCTCGGCGGTGGCAGGTGTGGGACCAGGCCCGTCGCCGGGCGTCCACGAAGGAGAGGCGACCATAGGAGAAGACTAGCGCGAACTGCCGGCTGTGGTGAGAAGTTCGCCGAAAGCTCTGGAGATCTGTTTGTAGCTTTGACCCAAGGATGGGGAATGCTTTGACATGTGGGACCAGTGTGCTGACCACGATGCCTGGATACGCTTGATCCATGCAGACTTCGAACAGGACTTCCGCGCCGACCAGGAACAATGCGTCGACATATGCAGACGAAGCGGCTCGCGCCGAACAGGGGGTCGCCGAGGCGGCTGTGACCTCAGCCTTCCCTGTGGCCGACCTGGTCGGACTCCCCGCCGACCGTGCGCGCTCCGACCCTCACGGGCCCTGCCTGAGCTGGCCCGGCGGCAGCTTCGACAACGCCGAATTCGCATCAGCTGTGGCCGCGACCGCAGGCGCCTTGAGGACTCAGTTCAGGATCGGTCAGGGTGCGGTGGTCGGTGTGCTGCTGGACAACGTCCCCGAGGTCATCACGACCATGTTCGCCACTTGGTCCCTCGGTGCGGTCCTGACCCCGATCAACCCTGCCCTGACCAACGACGAGGTCAGCTTCCAGCTCGACGACTCCGGAGTCGTGCTGCTCATCGGGGACTCCCACGCCGAGGTGGTTGCCGACGTCCGCGGCCTCAGCTTCCTCTCCGTCGAGGACGAATGCTTCCGCGGCGATGCCGAACCGATGAGTGATCTCGCCGTTCGCGGCGGCGACGGATCACTCATCGTCTATGCCTCGCCGGCGACAGGCCGGCCCAAGGGCTGCCTGCTCAGCCACTCCAACGTCTCGGCCATGGCATGGTCGACCCTCACCGGAATCGACTTCGGTGCTGATGCACGCAGCCTGCTGGTGCTGCCTCTCTTCGACTGCCGCGGGCTTCTCGCAGGCACCGTTTCATCTCTCATGTTCGGCGGCAGCGTCCATGTGCTGCCGAGCTTTGATCCGAGAACCTTCTGGGGCGTCGTCGAGGAAGAGCGTCCGACCTATTTCTCAACTGTGCCGACGATCATCTCGGCCCTTGAAGCCACGAAGAAGCGGGACGTCGACGCAAGCTCCCTGCAGTTCGTCATCTGTGGGGCCGCACCGATGTCGGTCGACGTGATCACCCGGTTCGAATCGAAGTTCGAGGTGCCGATCCTTGAAGGCTACGGTCTCTCGGAATGCTCGGCGGCGGTGACCCTCAACCGCAACGACGGCTCCCGCCGCCTCGGAACCGTGGGGACGGCGCTGCCGGGAATCACCGTGGCCATCCGCAGTCCGGACGGCCGAGAACTGCCTGCAGGCGAAGTCGGCGAGGTGGTCGTCTCCGGGCAGACCGTCATGCACGGCTTCCTCGGCCGTCCCGAGGAGACGGCCGAGACGCTCAAAGATGGCTGGCTGCACACCGGTGACCTCGGATTCCTCGACGAGGACGGATTCCTGACCCTCGTCGAGTGCGTCAACAGTCTGGATACAGCGGTATGAGTCGCCGATCACGAACTGTCTGAAATATCGGACAAATTCCTTCGATCGCACTTCAGCGGTGAGCCTGCGCGGTCCATACTGAGAGTGAACTACTCTCGATCGCGAAGGACACCGCCTTGCAGCTCATCACCGGGATCAGCGAACTCGTCGTCAATGACCTCGACACACTCGGCGCCCTGAACGTCGTTGAGGACGCCGCAGTGCTCATCGACGGGGGGCGGATTCTGTGGTCGGGGCCGTCCGCTCAGGCGGACACCGCACTTCACGACCACCTCGGCGATGCCGATTCCACCCCCGCCGAGGTGGTCAACGACGACGACATCGAAAACGGCACCCTCACCTCGGCGAGAGCCGGTGTGGAGCTCGAAACCATCGACCTGGGCGGCAAGGCCGTCATCCCGGGCTTCGTCGACAGCCACAACCACCTCATCTTCGCCGGCGACCGATCGGCGGAGTTCGCCGCGCGCATGGCGGGTGAGAAGTACTCGGCCGGTGGCATCGCCACGACTGTCGCGGCCACACGGGCCGCCAGCGACGAGGAGCTCGAGGCCAACCTCGTCCACCTCATGAGTCAGGCCACCCGGCAGGGCACGACGACCTTCGAGGTCAAGTCCGGCTACGGTCTGACCGTGAAGGACGAACTCCGCGCGCTGCAGATCATCAACCGCCACACCGAAGAATCCACGCTCATCGCCGCCCACGTGGTGCCGCCGGAGTTCACAGAGAACCCTCAAGCCTACGTCGACCTCGTCATCGACGAGATCATCCCCGCCGCGATCGGCCAGGCCAAGTGGATCGACGTATTCTGCGAAAAGGGTGCCTTCACCGAAGACCAGACGCGTCGCATCATCGAAGCAGGCAAGGCCGCGGGCATGAAACCGCGCCTGCACGCCAACCAGCTCACCGAGGGGGGAGCGCTCAGACTCGGCGCCGAACTCGGCTGCGTGTCCGTCGACCATGCGACATTCGCCTCCGATGAGGACCTCGCAGCCCTCGCCGAGGCGGGCACCGTCGTCACGCTGCTGCCGAGCATCGAATTCTCCACCCGCCAGCCCTACCCCGACGCCCGCCGCTACGTAGAGGCGGGAGTCAGCCTGGCGATCGCCACGGACTGCAACCCGGGATCGGGATTCTCCAACAGCATCCCCTTCACGATCGCCATCGGGGTTCGCGATATGCACTTCACCGTCGAACAGGCAGTCTGGGCCGTCACCGCCGGTGGGGCCAACGCCCTGCAGCGCACCGATGTCGGCCACCTCGGCGCCGGAGCTCGGGCCGATCTCGCCATCCTCGACGCGCCCAGCTACCGCCACTTGGCCTACCGGCCCGGCGTCCACCTCGTCGAACGCGTCTACCGCGGCGGCGAACTCGTCGCCGACAACAGACCACAGGTCTGAACTGCTGAGGGCCGGGCCCGGCCCTCCCGCCTCTTCGCCGTCTGATGACACCACACGAACGTATAACTCACTCAACCGAAAGGTCCAAGATGTCAGTCTTCATCGATCTCGATCCCGATACCCTCACATTCGCCCAGGTGGTCGATGTCGCCCGCCACGATGCGAAGGTGGCCCTGAGCGAGACCACCCTGGCCCGCGTGAACAAATACCGCGAAGCCATCGACGCGCTCGCTCAGGCCGAGAAGCCCGTCTACGGAGTCTCCACCGGTTTCGGGGCACTTGCCCAGCGCCACATTCCCGCCGAACTGCGCACCCAACTGCAGAAATCACTCATCCGCTCCCACGCCGCAGGCGTCGGCGAACCCGTCGAACGCGAAGTCGTGCGCGCACTCATGCTCCTGCGCGCCCGCACCCTGGCCACGGGCCGAGCAGGAGTGCGCGCCGAGGTGCTCCGGACCTACGTCGACCTCCTCAACGCCGGCATCACCCCGGTCGTCCACGAATACGGATCGCTGGGCTGCTCCGGTGACCTCGCGCCGCTCTCTGCCTGTGCGCTCGTCGTGATGGGTGAAGGCGTGGCCGCCGGTCCAGACGGAGTTGCCGGCCCCGCCGAAGAAGTGCTGGCCGCGGCCGGAATCGCTCCGGTCACCCTGGCCGAGAAGGAAGGCCTGGCGCTGGTCAACGGCACCGACGGCATGCTCGGCATGCTCATCATGGCCCTGACCGACCTGGAGAACTTGCTCACCGCCGTCGACGTCTCCGCAGCGATGAGCATCGAGGGACTCTTCGGCACCGATGCCGTCTTCGCCCCCGAACTCCACTACGCACTGCGCCCCCACGACGGTCAGTCCGCGGCCGCCGCGAACATGCTGACGTCGCTGAAGGACTCGGGCATCACGGCCAGTCACCGCGACTCGACCCACCTGGTCCAGGACGCGTACTCGATGCGCTGCGCCCCGCAGGTCAACGGCGCCGCCCGTGATGCCGTCGCCTTTGCCACGCAGGTCGCCGAGCGCGAACTGCGTGCGGCCATCGACAACCCCGTCGTGCTCACCAACGGCATGGTCTCCTCCAACGGCAACTTCCACGGTGCGCCCCTGGCCCATGCCCTGGACTTCCTCGCCATCGTCGCCGCCGATGTCGCCTCGATGTCCGAACGCCGCACCGACCGGATGATGGACGTCACCCGCAACCAGAACCTCACCCCGTTCCTCGCCGACGACGCCGGCGTCGACTCGGGTCTGATGATCGCCCACTACACCCAGGCCGCCATGGTCTCCGAGGCCAAGCGCAACGCCAGCCCCGCCTCGGTCGACTCGATCCCGTCCTCGGCCATGCAGGAAGATCACGTATCGATGGGCTGGTCGGCCGCCCGCAAGCTGCGCAAGGTCGTCGACAATCTCGCCAGCGTCGTCGGCATCGAGTTCTACGCCGCCTCGCGCGCCTGCGATATGCGCGAAGCCGCACCGGCACCGGTCACCGGTGCCGTGATCTCCGCGATCCGCGAAACCGTGCCCGGTCCCGGCCCGGACCGCTTCCTGTCCCCGGAGCTGGCCGAGACGATCGCCAAGGTCAAGGACGGCTCCCTGGTGGCCGCTGCAGAGTCAGTCTCACCGCTGCAGCACACCGTCACCTCGGCCGCCGGAACCTGGCTGCCCGAAGGTGGATCACCAGCGGTCAACGACCCCGACTTCACCGCCCTGGGCAACCTCGATGCGGCCGCCGCAGCCTCCGGCACGGACGCGGCGACGACCCACCGGGATGCAGCCGGAGTCAACGGTTCGGGCGAGGCGAACTGAGATGAGCGACGTCGTCTCCCTCCTGGCCCAGATCGAGGACACCGGCCGTGACACTCGTGGTCCCGGCTACCAGCGGGCAGGGTTCTCGAACACCGAACGCGAACTCCGCGACTGGTTCCTCGCCGAGGCGGCCCGCCGAGGCCTCGACACCGAGATCGATGGCAATGGCATCACCTGGGCGTGGGCGACCGCGCCCGGTGACAACGCCGTCGTCACCGGCTCTCACCTCGACTCCGTCCCCGGCGGAGGTGCCTTCGACGGCCCCCTCGGCGTCGCCTCGGCGCTGGCGGCCTTCGATGACCTCAAGGCGTCGGGAGCACTCGAGCGCGCCCAGCGGCCGCTCGCGCTCGCCGTCTTCCCCGAGGAAGAGGGCTCACGCTTCGGCGTCGCCTGCCTCGGATCGCGCCTCATCACCGGCGCCATCGAGGCCGACCGGGCACTGGGACTCACCGACGCCAATGGTGACACCTTCGCCGACGTTGCGACGGGCTACGGGCTCGACCCGAACCGCATCGGCACCGACGAAGCCCGGCTGGAGCAGGTCGGATCCTTCATCGAACTCCATGTCGAGCAGGGCATCGGTCTCATCAACACCGACCAGGCAGTGGCGATCGGCTCCTCGATCATCGGCCACGGCCGCTGGCACTTCGCGTTCTCCGGCCAGGGCAACCACGCCGGCACCACCCCGATGAGCCACCGCGCGGACCCGGTCGTCGCCGGCAGTCGCGTCATCGGAGACATCCCGGTCCTCGCTGCCACCCACGACCAAGCCGTGGCCACGGTCGGCCGCACCCTCATCCACCCGGGCGGAACGAACGTCATCGCCTCGGGCATGAGCTTCTGGCTCGACATCCGTCACGCCGATGACGCTGTCGTCAGACACGTGCTCGAGTCGATCTCGAAGCGCGCCCGCGAGCACGCCGAGAGTGCCGGCGTTGAGGTGTCGATCTCCCAGGAATCGTACTCACCGACGACGTACTTCACCGCCGAACTCAACTCCCGGCTGACCTCTGTGCTGCCCGATGCGCCGCTGCTGCCCTCGGGCGCCGGACACGATGCGGGCATCCTTGCACCGCACGTGCCCTCGGCGATGCTCTACGTGCGCAACCCGACCGGAGTTTCGCACGCACCCGAAGAGGCCTGCGAGGTCGACGACCAGCGCGCCGGTGTCTCCGCCCTGGTCAAGGTCCTCGAAGGGGAGCTTGGAGTGAGCGGTTCGGGTGCTGCCGAGTCTGTCGAGGCCGCATCATGAGCACACGCTTCTGGTGCGAAACCGCCTGGGTCGACGGAGAGCTCGCCACCGGCGTCCTGCTCACTGCCGATGAGGCAGGCACCCTGACCTCAGTCGAGACAGGAATCGACACTCCACCCACCATCGCCGAGGTGGTTCCCGGCTTCACCCTGCCCGGTGGGGTCAACGCCCACTCCCACGCCTTCCACCGCATCCTGCGCGGCCGCACCCACGGTGACGGCGGCACCTTCTGGACGTGGCGCGACGTCATGTACTCCGTGGCCGCGAAGCTGAGCCCGGAGAACTACGAAACCGTGGCTCGGGCGGTCTTCGCGGAGATGCTCGCCGGCGGCTACACCTCGGTGGGGGAGTTCCACTACGTCCACCACACACCCGACGGGACGCCGTATGCGAACCCTCACGCGATGGAACGGGCGCTGGCACGAGCAGCCACCTCGGCAGGATTGCGCATCCGACTCCTCGACACCTGCTACCTCACGGGCGGCATCGACACCGATCTCTCGGAGGAACAAGCTCGCTTCGGTGACGGAGGCATCGACAGTTACATGGACCGCCACGCGGACCTATCACAGTCTTTCGACACCGAGTTCCCGGTCGGATCTCCTGGTGAGAGCTTCGTCTACGTGGGATCGGCCATCCACTCGATCCGCGCGGTCCCGGCAGCCAACCTGCCCAGATTCGCCGAACTTGAGGGACCCGTTCACGTGCACCTGTCCGAACAGCCTGCAGAGAACGACGCCTGCCAAGCCGCCTACGGAACGACACCCACGCAGGTCCTCGACCGCTCAGGCGTGGTCGCGTCGAATCTTTCGGCCGTCCACGCCACGCACCTCAGCGATGACGATATCGCGACCTTGGGCCGGGCCCCGGCCACCATCGTCATGTGCCCGTGCACGGAAGCCGACTTGGCCGACGGCATCGGCCCGGCCCGCGAACTCGCCGACGCTGGGGCCACGATCTCGATCGGCTCCGATCAGCACGTGGTCCTCGACGCCCTGCGCGAGACCCAGGGTATGGAAGCCGGGGAGCGTCTGCGGTCAGGTCAGAGGGGACGATTCTCGCCTGCCGAGCTCATCACCTCCCTGACGACGGGTGGGGCGCGCAGCCTCGACCTGCCCGTCGGTGAACTGGCCGTGGGCAAGGCATGTGACTTCATCGCAGTGAGAACCGACAGCATGCGCACCTTCGGAGCGGTGGGTGAACAGATCATCCTCTCGGCCACCTCGGCGGATGTGACGATGACTGTCAGCGGTGCCCACGTCCGGGTCCGCGACGGTGTGCACACCGAACTCGGCGAAATCTCGAAGCTCTACCGGGCTGCGTTCGCAGCCCTTGGGATGGAGGTCTGAGCTGTGGCTGAGGTTCCGGCACTGCGGCGCTCGATCGCGATCCTGCGGCATCTTGCCTCATCGAATCGTCCGATCTCCGCCGGTGCACTGGTGCGGGCGCTGGAGATCCCACGCTCGAGTGCCTACGAACTGCTCACCGTGCTCGAGGAGCTGGGACTCGTCGTTCGCACTGAAACGGGATATGTCCTGGGGGCAGGCGTGCACGAGCTGGGCAGCTCCTACCTGCGCACGAACCCTCTGCAGCGCCTGGCGCAGCCCATCGTTCGGCAGCTTGCCGACGACACTGCTGCCACTGCCCAGCTTGCCGTCATCCGCGGTTGGGAGACCGTGTACGTTCTCAAGGAGCAGTCGCTGAAATCGGTCGCGGTGATCACTGCGACGGGGGTGCGCATGCCCAGCTACCTGACGGCGACCGGGCGGGCGATACTCGCGCATCTGCCCAAGTCAGAAGTGCTGGCGATGTTCCAATCCGAGTCCGGATTCGTCACCCGCACCGGTCAGGGCCCGACCACGGTCAAGGCGCTCAACGCGATCCTGGCCCAGGACCGGCGAGCCGGGTGGGCGATCGAACACGGCGAGGTCACCCCGGGAATCTCAACGATCGCGGCCCCCGTCTACGATGTCCTCTCTCGTCCGATCGCGGCAATCGGACTCTCCCTCGCTGGTGATGCGCTGACAGAGGACACCGACACCGAACCACTCGTGGACAAGGTCCTCGCGGCCGCTGCCGAGGTGACCGCCAAGCTGCGGTGATCCGCTCGATGTTCGGTGGTCCGCTCGGCGCAGCCGGAACTCAGAGTCCCAGGACGCGCCTCTCGCGGGCGACTTCTTCAACGATCTGATGGTCGCTGCGCAGCTCCTTGATCAATGCGATGCCGAGGATGATGACGATGATGGTGAACGGTACTGCTGAGAGCATCGCCGCCTGCTGAAGTGCCTGCAGGCCTCCGACGAGAAGCAGCACGATGGCGCAGGCCCCGGTGAGGAATCCCCAAGTGGCGATGACCGGCCGCTTCGGCTCGAACGAACCTCGCGAGGACAGCGAACTGAGCACGAAGGTGTTCGAATCAGCGGAGGAGACGAAGAACAAGGTCACCATGACGATCGTGAAGACCGAGGACAGGAGCGAGAACGGCAGCTGATCGAGAAGACTGAAGAACGCGGTGTCGAGGTTGGCCTGAGTGGCTTCTCCGATCTTCGCACCGTCGATGTCGAGCTTGATCGCGGACCCTCCCATGATGGTGAACCACACGAAGAACACCGCGCTGGGGACGAGCAGGACACCGGCGACGAATTCGCGGATCGTGCGACCCTTGGAGATCTTGGCCAGGAAGATCCCGACGAAGGCGCTCCAGGACAGCCACCAGGCCATCATGAAGTACGTCCAAGAGAGCATCCATTCGCTGTCTTCGGCGCTCGAAGGGGTCATGAAGCTCAGTTCGAGGAAGTTGCCGGCGAAGGAGCCGACCGAGCGCACGAAGAGATTCGCCACGAAGCCGCTGGGCCCGGTGATGAAGACGAAGAGTCCGAGGATGGTCGCCATTGTCAGCGTGATCTGTGAGATGTACTTGATGCCGCGGCTGACTCCGGTGAATGCCGAAGTGGTGAACAGCAGCGTCAGCACACCGATGACCACGATCTGCAAGACGATGGTCGCATCGATGCCGAAGACAGTGTTGAGTCCTTCACCGATCTGAGAGGCGCCGAGGCCCAGCGAGGTTGTCGTCCCGAAGAGAGTGGCAATGATGGTGAGGATGTCGATGAACTTGCCGACCCAACCGTCGACGAACCGGCCGAGCACCGGACGCAGCATGGTTGAGACCAGCGCTGGGCGGCCTTTCCTGTGCGTCGAATAGCCGATCGCCAGACCGAAGACGCCGAAGATGGCCCAGGCTTGGAAACCCCAGTCGAGATAGGAGAACTGCATGGCTCGGATCGCGGCGTCCATGGTCTCCGGCTCGGCCAGGCCGTGTGGTGGAACCATGAAGTGGGACATGGGTTCGGCGACACCGTAGCTGACAAGGCCGATGCCCATGACCGCGGCAAGGACCATCGATAGCCAGGTGAGGGTGGTGTACTCCGGTCGTGAATCTGCGGATCCGAGTCTGATGCGCCCGAATCGGCTCGCGGCGAACCACACGAGCATGACGATCGCGGCGAAGGGCACGACGAGGTAGATCCACCCGAAGCTCGATGACACTGCGGTCATCGCTGTGGTCATGATGTCGCCGAGGCTGTCAGGGGAGACTGTGGCCCAGACGACGAAGGCGATGACGAAGGCCACCGACCAGTAGAAGACGGTGCCGATCGAGCCGCGACGAGCGGAGTCGGCATCCTGCGCGGCTGCTGCGTCTGCGGCAATCTTGTCGGATGCAGTGGTATTCGCAGTGGGGTCAGGCTCCGAGTCAGGTTCAGCCGCGGGGTCAGGCTCCGGTTCGGGTACGTGGTTGTCCAGCATCGTCATCGTGGTCTCCAAGCTCGAGTCCGCCTCGGCGGCGGGCAGGAGTCTTCATCAGGGGGCGGTGGGGGTAGTGCGCAACGGCAAGAAACAGGCTCCGCGAACTGGGGTGTTCGTGGAGCCTTGTAGGTGACGAGTGTATTCGCTTCAGCGTGGAATGTCCGCCTCGTTTCGGCACCCTGATGAAGAGTGTGAGGTATCTCGCTAGGACACCCGGGAGTCAGATTTCGAGCGTGAGCAGGTGGTAGCTCATGGTCTTTCCGTGTCCGTCCAGGTTGGGAGAGCCGGTGACTCCGCCGCCGAGCAGCCCGGAGAGTTCGAAGCTGAAGGAGTGCAGAGTCGGCAGCTCACTGCGCGTGACAGCCCGTGCGTTGAGGCCGAAGTGAGCGGCGACGCGTTCGACGCTGAGCTCCTGGTCAAGCAGCTCAAAGGCCGCCTGGTCATGGGCGATCACTGCGAGGATGAGGGTATCGCCCTTGTCTCCGGTGCGCACCGACGCGAGTTCGTCGATCTGGGTCATGCGGGGTCTCC
The DNA here is from genome assembly GCF_016892625.1 of Brevibacterium sp. RIT 803. GTDB lineage: Bacteria > Actinomycetota > Actinomycetes > Actinomycetales > Brevibacteriaceae > Brevibacterium. The sequence continues at coordinate 320,961 of NZ_JAFEMW010000003.1, read as the reverse complement.
TCTTCGCCTGGCGGCGGTGTTCTCATCGGCGGGGTCGTTGTTCGCGGGTGCATTCGCTGAGTCGTCAACGAACTCGACGCTGACCGCTTCTTCGATGATCGTCCGATCCACACTGCATGACTTCACCGAGACGACGCTGTGTACGGACTTTCGGGCACCCCCACCTCCGGCCGGACCATTGGTGTAAAGAGCTTCGACCTCATCACCGATGATCGAAGCCACCTGCCGGGTCGCTGCGCTCCCGACGATGCGCAGACGTACCTCAGCGGGGTCATCGACTGCGACCAGACCGCGGAATGCCGCAGCCATTCCAATGTATTCGACGAACACCGACTCGGGATCGACATCGTAGAGCTCATCGAGGCGTTGGACAACGATGGCCGCGGCCAGTTCGGCACGTTCCTTCGACCGGAGACCGGAGTAGCTGAGCTGTCCTTCGCCCTGCCACCCGGAGTCGTAGCCGAGAGTGACCTTGAGGGTGCTGGGCCGGGGCGTTCCCGTCCCTCCGCTCACACGCACTCGGTCGACGTCTGCCTCCTCGAAGCGCACGTGGGAGAAGTCCGCGATGACATCGGGGGTGATGTAGGCGCTGGGGTCAGAGACTTCGTAGAGGAGCTGTTCGGTGCAGGTACGTGTTGTGACCTCGCCTCCCGAACCCTCGAGTTTGCTCAGGACGGCCTGCGCATTCGCGTCGACGTCGGCGAAGGGGAATCCGAGACGGGCGAGGCCGGCAACGGGTTTCGTCACCGGGTCAGCGAAATAGCCGCCGGTCACCTGACCCGCGCATTCGAGCAGATGTCCGATGACCGTGGCTCGGCCGATGAGATCGGCATCGCTGTGGTCCCAATCGAAGGAGTGTGCCAGAGCACCGACGTAGAGCGAGGGGTCTGCGACGCGTCCGGTGATGACGATGCGTGCACCGGAGTCCAGAGCTCGGCGAATCGGTTCGGCCCCCAGATAGGCATTGGCCGAAATCAGCTCACCGTCGGCGGTGGATGCCGGCTGCCCGGTTTCCCATGTCAGCGGATCCTCGTCGCTGACGATGCTGAGAACGTCGTCCCCGATGACGTAGGCAACGGGCAGGTCGACGTCCAACTCTCGAACCGCCTCGGCGACGGCATGCGCAGCAGCCCGCGGATTCGCGGCACCGCCGTTGGTCACGATGCGGGTACCGTTGGCGGCGCAGTGAACGGCGACTGACCGGATGCGCTCGACCAGAGTCGGGTCGAAACCGGTATGTGCAGTCTCCCTCTCACGGCGCTGGGCCGCGGCCACCGTCCTCTCTCCGAGGAGTTCGAAGACGAGGAAATCGAGCCTGCCATGCTCGGCCAAGGAGATCGCGGGATCGAGCCGGTCACCGGCGAATCCCGCCCCAGCCCCCACCCGGACATGATGGGCAGGTTTGGGCGGTGATGAGAGCCCGGACGGGCTCGATAGGGTCAAGCTACCCACAGGGGAATCACTCCGATCACGATTGCAGCGATGAGGACGATGATACTGACCAGCCAGGCCCAGCCGATGAGGCCGAGGATGTGCTTGCCGATCGGTACGTTCGCCAACCCGACCAGCAGGTAGAACGAACCGGTCAGCGGGCTGATGGGGAAGCCGAGAGTCTCCTGCCCGATGACCGAAGCCTGGGCGAGGACGACCGGGTCGATGCCGTAGTTCGATCCCACTGCAGACAGGACGGGAAGGACGCCGAAGTAGTAGGCGTCGGGGCCGAAGAACAGGCTCATGGGCACGCCCAGCACCGCGACGACGATGGGCAGGATCGGCATGATCCCGGCGGGTAGGACCTGGACCGCGGAGTCGGCCATCGACTCGATCATTCCGCTTTCATCGAGGATGCCGAGGAGGACGCCGGCGGCCAAGAGTGTGCTGGCCATGAGCATGGCTGACTTCGCACTGATATCGAACTGTCGGGACTGATTCTCCAGGCCGCGGAAGTTGATGATGAGCGCGAGGATCGTGGCTGCGAGGAATGTGATGGCAGGCGAGACGATGCCCCACATCAGCACCACGAGAGTCGCAAGCAGGATGAGGCCGTTGACCCACAGTGGGATGTTGCGGTGGTCCTTTTCGGGGGAGTCATCGGTCGCAGCAGGGCTGTCAGTGCCATCGGCGGCGGTGCGGTGGGCATCGGCGTCCACCATCACCGAGGAGGTCCGTGCCCCGTCGTCTGCACCGGAGGAACGTGTGGTCCGGTGGGAATCATGGGCGTGGACAGGTTCGGCGAATTCGGAGGGCTTTCCCTTGGCGATGCGCCTGGCTTCGCGACTGCCGAGGAACCAGGCGACTCCGAGCGCGGCGATGACTCCGACGATCTGAGAGGGGATCAGCGGTGTCCACACCTCGTTCGCCTCGACGCCGACGGTGGCCGCGGCACGCGCGGTCGGTCCACCCCAGGGGAGCATGTTCATGGCACCGGCACCCAGACCCACACATGCTGTCAGCGTCAGGCGGCTCATGCCCAGACGTTGGTAGATCGGCAGCATGGCCGGAATGGTGATGAGGAACGTGGTCGCACCGGCGCCGTCGAGGTGGGCCACGCTGGCCAGGAGGGTCGTGGCTACGGCGACGGCCTTCGGAGAAGAGCCGCCGAGGCGGATGATCCGATCGATGATCGGATCGAAGAACCCGACGTGGCGCAGTATTCCGAAGAAGACGATCGCGAAGACGAACATCACGACGACGCTGGCGACGCTGGTGATGCCGGCTAACGCGAATTCGCTGACCTTCGACGGTGAGTTGCCAGCGATGAGAGCCGCGACGATCGGGACTCCGGCAAGTGCAACGATGGGTGAGACCTTCTGCATGAGCAGCAGAGCGAGAATCACCAGCATTGATACGTATCCAATGAGTGAAAGCACCTTTGATTCCTTTCTCAGAGATCAGCTTCTATGATCCAGGATCATTGAGCGACCAGTCCAATACCGATTCGCTCTACACTGATGATCTATGGTTATCAATCTGGCGATGTACCACCTGCGCACAATCGAGGCGCTGCACCGACTGCGCAGCTTCACCCTCGCCGCTGAGGACGTGCAGGTCTCTCAACCTGCAGTCAGCAGGGCGCTGGCCGAAGCCGAACGGCGTATCGGCGGTAGACTCTTCGATCGCAGCACGCGCTCGGTCGTGCCGACGCGTCTGGGCGAGGAGGTCTCCGCTCACGCCTCGATGGCCGTCGCCACCTACGATGAGGCGCTCGACCGGATCTCACGGCATATGAATGGTGATGACGGGGTTGTGCGGGTGGCATGCCTGCCCTCGGTGACCGCGACGCTGCTTCCCGCGGTGATCTCCGATTTCCGTCGCGATCTGCCGCAGGTGGGTCTGAAGATCCATGACGAACCGCAGGAGAACGTGGCCGAGAAGATCCTCAATGGAACGGTTGATCTGGGAATTCTGGCACTCGACTCAAGCATCCCAGCCGAGCTGGAGGTTGAGGGAGTTGCTTCAGACCGGTTGGTGGCGATCATGCCCGTTGGGCACCGCCTCGCTCAGCGGGAAGAGCTCGTGTGGACCGACTTCGCTCGCGAGAAGTTCATCGGCTTCGACGCCGTGACCAGCATCGGGCCCTTGGTCACCCACGCCTTCGCCAAGCACGATGTGACCGTCGACATCGTGCAGACGGCACGCAGCATCCCGGCTGTCGGCGGCCTGGTTTCGGCCGGGTTGGGTGTTTCCGTCGTGCCCGAGATGGTCGTTCCATTGGTGAAGTTCGAGGGCATCGAGAGCGTGCCGATCAGCCCAGCCATCGAACGCACCTTAGTTGTCGTCCACCGCAAGCGCGGTCCACTCCCAGCCGTCGTCGAACGGTTCCGCCAGAGCCTGCTGTCGTGACGATTCGCCGCCTTTCCCAGGATCTGACTGACGATTGGTAAGCTCTGGTCGATCCAAGCGCCTGGATCGACTAGGACTGACCGATCGTTGCTCGTTGCTCGTTGCTCGTTGCTCGTTGCTCGTTGCTCGGCCGAAGGGCAAGCGTGTGGGCGACCCTGTTCTCGGGTCTTCGAAGGTCGAAGCGGGATCAGCAGTGGCGAGCTGTGTGGCGCGGGTTATCGGCGACAGTGAGATCGCGGTCGCGCAGAACAGCTGAGGTCGGTGTCTCGGGGTCTCCGCAGATGTCGTCCCAGTCGCGAGGGAGGTTGTCGGTGTATTCGATGTCGATGACCGCCTGGCCGTAGACCCGGCTGTACTCATCGCACTCTCGGAAGGCCGAACACTCTTCGGCGACGGCAAAATCGAACCCGACTTCTTCGTGCAGAATACGTGAGAATTCTGCTGCGTTCTTCTGTCCGACCGCGAGGCCGAGGCGATGAGAGAGTTCAACAAAGGAGCTTGCCAGAGCTGCGTTGTCTTCCATGACGAGCGCCTTCTGAGAGCGGGTGAACGAGTCGAAATTGTCGAACTCAACGGCATCGAAGCCCGCTTCGGCGCACTCGTGTATCCACGCACTGACCGTGTCGAAGACTCTCTTGCGCTTGTCATTGGTCGACGTGTCGATCAGAACCTCATCAGGCCACTCGGGATCGACAAGTGCCTTGCCGTCTCTGGACAACAGCAGATCCGAGTCCCAGGACCCAAGTTCATCCGGCTGTGTCTGAAAGCCGTTGACGTAGCAGATCGAGTAGCGACCAGGGGCTGGTTCGACCGACCTGTCACGCGCAACGATGCTGACACCTTCAGCTGGCTCATACGCGCCGCCGAGTTGGTAATCGGGGAGGCCCCCGGCAGGCGGAGCTTCCACCGCATGCGCTGTTGTCGTGCCGTCAGGGGGAGAGGTTCGGGTCGGTTTCGGTGCGCAGGCAGCAAGCGAGGCTGCGATCAATGCTCCGATCACCAGGATTGATCCTTCGCGCCGCATGCAACAGATCCTACACAGCCTGGTGGGTGCTCCTGACCGACCAGCAAACCAGGCTGTGCAGCGGATCCGTGCCCGGCCACCGGAAACCGGGGCTGGCTGACTCACTCAAGTGCGGGCCTCACCGGCATAGACTCACAGGTACGGCTTCGTGATGAGCTCCAAATACATGCCGGACGGGTCCAAGAAGTACACGCCTCGGCCGTCGTGTTCGGTATTCGTCTCGTGCAGGCGAGTCCGCTGCGGGTCCGCCCAGTAGTCGAGGCCCCGTTCGTCCAACAGTGCCACCGCGCGATCGAAATGATCATCCGTGCAGATGAAGGCCATGTGCACGGGCTGGATTTCGAAGGTCGGCGGGGGAGTCGCGAACTGAATCATCACACCCTCGTCGAGCATGATGTTGGAGAAGACTCCCCACGACCGAGTGTGCTCGGCCTCGAGGACGTCGACGTAGAACTGAGCCGATTCCGCCGGATCGGCGGCGGCGATGATGGTGTGGTTGAAGATTGCTGACATGATGTCCTTTCGAAAAGTGGATTCTGCGTGAGATATACCTTCGAAAGGGGGTGGACCGCGAATATCGCACTCGCGTCCACGGCGGCTCAACGGTCGACCGGGTGACCGATCCGTGAGCGGCTGAAAGCCTGTCCGGTCATGGTCCACAGCTTAACCGATGTGAGGGTCAGCCGCCCGTGCGAAAGGAACATCAGGATCTCTGAAATCAGCCGCTCTCAAACCATGGAAGCTCGAAACGGTTGGTAAGAACTGGTCGATCCAGGCACCGGGATCGAGCAGGACTTACCAACCGTTGCTGGCCGCCAGGCAAGTGTGGGAAGTCGTTGACGCCAAATGCAGGTGCTCTGCGCGCGGACGTCGAGTTCACTGACGTCGCAGCACCACAGCGACCTCGAGATGCTTCGTATGCGGGAACATGTCGAAGACCCGGGCCTGGACGACCGCGTAGCTCGGCATCCGGTCGAGGTCCTTGGCAAGGGTGAGCGGATTGCAGCTCGAGTAGACGACGTGCTCAACGCCGGAGGTGTCCAAGGCTGCCGACAGCCTGGCCCCGATCCCTCGCCGAGGTGGGTTGACGATCACGCAGTCCGGTCGTTCGCCGGTCGCCAGGTTCGCCTCGGCGAATTCCGTTGCATCGCCGGCGATGAACTCGACTGTGGCACCTGACTGGGAGCCGAAACCGAGTTCGGCAGCGCTGATCTTCGCGGATTCGATGGCCTGGTCACTCAGTTCGACGCCGGTGACCGTGCGCGAAGTCTGCTGAACGCTCGCCCCCGCGCAGTACAACGCGAACCCGCCCACGCCGCAGTACAGATCCCACAGCGAGTCCGGCGCAATCTCCTCGACCCAGTCGGCTACCTGGTTGTAGAGACCGATCGCCACAGCAGTGTTGGTCTGGAAGAAGGACTGCGGACGCAGGTGCAGGTCGACCCGGTCGAGGTTCATGCGCAGAGAACCACCGAGCAGCATCTCTTCCTGACTGCCCTCGAGTACGGCCTTGTGCTCCGGCAGCAGATTGACGGAGATGACCGTGGCCGTCGGGACCAGCGCAATGAGCTGGTCACGCCTGGATCGCAGCACGTCGAGGCCGTGCTGGGAACGGACGACGAATCTGATCATCAGATCCCCCGCAGGTGCGGCGGTGATGTGGACGAACTTCAGCTCACCTCGGCGAGCTAGTACGTCATAGGGGTCGAGGCTCGAATTGTTGAGGAACTGGCCGATGATCGGGATGATCGCGCGGATCTGAGGGGCCTGGATTCCGCACTCGCGCAGGTCGACACCGTGGAAGTCCTGATCCAGGATGCCCAAGGTGACTGCGCCGGTCGAACCGCCCACGGCAAGCTTCGCCCGGTTGCGGAAGTCGTGGTCGCCACCGACAGCGGCCGGAAGCCAGACTTCGGGGGAATGGTCGGCCAGCACCTGGCGGGACCAGGCCTCTTTGTCCGCCACCTGATCGTGGAGGGGCGTTTCGATGAAGGTGCAGGAGCGGCACAGCCCGTCGTTGAAATAGTGGCAGTCCAGTTGCCCGTTTTCCGCCGAGGTGGGGGTGAGGGGCAAAGAGGTCATGGACCCATTTTACTGTCTCGGCCCGTGCCCCGCCCCGTGTTCCGCCCCAGGGCAGCACGCCGTGCTGGCCACAGACTTTCGGGCCGTTGACGCACCCCAGTGACGACCCGTAGACTAAAGTGACCAAATCGATTTGGCTTTCTTGGGTGGAGACCTCCGCTCGATAGCGTTGACCAGAGGAAAATGCAGGGTCGAAGAGGCCCCTGTGACGACGAAGGATGACATGACTCAGCTGCGCAATCTGCATCAGGCCCCGACGCTGCTCACCCCCGAACAGGTCCTCCTTCCCGAAGGTTCGCAGTCCGACTACGGCGTCCTCGTTGCCCACGGTCGCATCGCGGCAGTCGGGTCGCTCGAAGCGGTTGCCGCTGAAGCCCCCGCCGATGTCTGCCGCATCGACCTGCCAGGGCGCCTCCTCATGCCGGGCTTCATCGACGCCCATCATCACCTCACGCAGTCCTTCGGCAAGTCACTCGTCTTCGGTGAACCCTCCGAGATCTTCCAGCGCGTCTGGGTGCCGATGGAGGCGAACATGGACGCCGAGGCCATCGACGTCGCTGCCCGTCTGGCCGCGTGGGAATCACTGCGCGGCGGCTTCACCACGGTCGCCGATGCGGGCACCCGGGCCAGCGTCGATGTCTCGGCCATCTCCGATGTCACCTCCGAACTCGGCCTGCGCTGCGTACTCGGCGTGATCTGCAACGACCTCGGCGGAGGGAGAAGAACCGCTGAGGTCGCCGAGGTGGTCGCCGCCGCCGAACGGCACCTGAACCGGTGGGACTCCGATCCTCTGGTCCACCCCTCGCTGGCAGTCTCGATTCCCGAGGTCGCCTCGGACGAAGCCCTGATCGCGGTCACGCAGCTGGCACGCGAAGCAGGAGTCCCCTTCCAGACCCACCTCAACGAACATCTCGCCGCAGTCGAACGATCCCTCATCGCGAACGGAGAGCGTCCGCTGGAACGACTCGCCCGCCTCGGCGCCCTGGGTCCCGAACTCCTGGCTGCGCACGCCACCCTCCTGACTCCACGCGAGATCCGGCTCCTGGCCGACAGCGGAGGGGCCGTCGCCTACAATCCGGTGGCGAGCTCCTGGAAGGGCAATGCGGTCGCACCCGCTCTGCTCATGCATGAACTGGGAATGCGTGTGGGGCTGGGCACCGACGGCACGCGCTCGGATGCCTTCCGTCTCCTCGATGCGGCTGAAACAGCACAGAGACTGACCGGTGGAACCGCCGTCGGCGACTCCTCGAGCGGCGGAGGCTGGACCTGGCTCGAACAGGGACTGCGCGGGGGAGCCGACGCAGTTGGCTTGGCAGGACAGGTCGGAGAGATCGCACCCGGAGCACTTGCGGACCTGCTCGTGATCGACCTCGAGGTTCCCGAATTCGTGCCGTCCTGGGATGTGCCCTGGGAGCTCGTGCGCACCGCCAACCGCGACCAGATCGAGGCCGTGATCGTCGACGGCAGGCTCCGGCTCGAGAGGGGGTGGCCCGTCGACTGGGACGGACGTGCCTTCCTTGAGCGTGCCCGCGAGGTCTCCCAGCGAGTCGTCGCCGATTCTCCGATCACCCGTATCGACCCGTCGGCGAGTGAACATCGCGCGGCGTGGATGAGCGAGCACCGCCGGTGACGGTCCTCGGGCTCTCGATCCTCGCCTTCAGCATCGTCGCGATCACCGTGCTGCTCTCAGCCTTCGTGCAGGGCTCGACCGGCATGGGCTTCGCCATGATCACGGCACCCGTCGTCAGCTTCATCGACCCAAGCCTCATCCCCGTGATGCTGCTCGTTCTGATGATCCCGTTGAACTTCTACGTTGCGGCCAGAGAGCGATCCGACATCCACTGGCACGGGGTGAAATGGATCAGCGTGGGCCGCTTCGCGGGCACGTTCTTCGGGCTGTGGATCCTCGTCATCGTCAACCTCCACCAACTCGCCCTGCTCATCGGCTGGTCAACGCTCGTGGCCGCCATCATCGCACTGCTCGCCCCGAAGTTCACTCCGAACAAGTCCGTTCTGGCGATCGTCGGACTCATCACCGGCGTCACCGAGACCTCCACCGGCATCGGCGGACCCCCCTACGCACTGGCCTACCAGCACAGTCCCGGCCCGGAACTGCGCTCGACGGTGGCTGTATGCTTCCTCGTCGGGGAAGTCATCTCCCTGATCGTCCTGGCCATCAGCGGTCAGGTCAGTGGGCCGACGATGCTGTTCACCGTCGCCATGCTGCCCTTCTTAGCCATCGGATCCTTCCTCAGCAGATACGTCCACCACCGCCTCGACGGTCCGGTGCTGCGGTACATCGTCCTCGGCTTCGCGATCATCTCCGGTGCCATCGTCATCATCCAGTCATGAGCCCTCGTCCAGTAGTCTGAGGTCATGGGAGATTCTTCGCGTCCGAGTCGGGCCACGATCGCCGATGTGGCTCGTGAAGCCGGTGTCTCGCGCACGACCGTGTCCCATGCCCTCAACGGTTTGGGCAAGGTCAACTCCGCGACGCGCGACAAAGTCAAAGAGGTCGCCGCCAGTCTGAATTATCGTCCCAGTGTCCGCGCCCAAGGTCTGCGGTCCGGCCGGTCCCAGGCGCTCGCCCTTCTGTCATCGATGCCCTCGGCCGTGTCCGCTGGACCGTCGCAGCTGGGATTCTTCACCGAACTCGCGATGGGATGCGCACGGATCGCTCTGCTCAAGGGCTACGTCTTCGTCCTCGCTCCACCCGACGGCGATGCCAATCCCGTCGACCGGCTCGACATCGATGGTGCGATCCTCCTTGAGCCAGCTGCTGATGACCCCATCGCGGCGGCTCTGAGCGACCGCGGCATTCCGTTCGTGGTCATCGATGGTCCTGCAGGCGAACGCACTGTGGATCTGCATCATGAAGACACCGCCGAGCTCCTCGTTTCGCATCTCGTGGAGCGCGGAGCGCAGCATCCGGCGCTCGTCGCGGGTACGGATCGGCGCAGATCGCAGGCTGCCGCACGAGAGGTCTATGAGGCTGCTGCCGCTCGTGTCGGGTTCACCCCTCTGATCGCCGAGGCGGACGAAAGTGACGGTGAGGACGGCGGGTACCGCGCGTCGGCCCGGCTGCTGGCTGAGTATCCGGAGGTCGATGGACTGATCGTTCCCATCGACGCGTTCGCCACCGGTGCCGTGCGGGCGGGAGTCGAGGCGGGACGGACGGTCGGAGACGATCTGCTCATCGCCACGAGGTATGACGGTCTGCGCGCCCGCACGAGCACACCGCCGCTGACCGCTGTCGACCTGGGGCTCGACGAGATCTCGGGCGCGGCCGTTGAGCGCCTCGTAGCTATTCTCGATGGTGGATCCGAGCCGGACGCCTCAAGTGCGTCCGCACCGACCCTCGTTGTCAGAGAATCGACCTCCGGGCCTGCTTGATCAGATCAGCAGAGCCATACCGGCACATCAGATCCGGTAGTCACCGGGGCGCTGAGCCAGGTGGCTGGGATCGTCGATTGCCGTCCGAGACTTCGGGTGCCTGTTGCGCTTGCCGGTGTGGTGGAAGAGCAGGTTGAGAAGCACCGAGACGAATGCGGCCATCGCCACCCCGCTGCCCAGCAGCGAGGCGACGTTGGGTGAGAGTTGCGAGTACATGCCCGGAATGAGCACAGGGAGGAGCCCGGCGGCCAATCCGACGGTGGCGGTGATGAGGTTGCCGGTCTGGTTGAAGTCGACCTTGGCGAGCATCTGTATGCCCAGAACGGCGATGATCGCGAAGACCACGACTGCCGTTCCGCCGACGACTGCCGCCGGTATGCCGTTGAGGATCCTGGCGATGGGGCTGATGCCGATGATGATGAGGAGGACGCCGGCGAAAGCTGTGACGAACCTGCTGCGCACACCCGAAGCACGCACAATGCCGACGTTCTCACCGCTGGTGACCATTGCCGGTGTGCCGAAGAGTCCACCGAAGATCGTGATGATGCCATCTGCGCGGATCAGCCGCGGAACGTCGCGACTGGCGTCGACCTTCTTCTCGACGACCTCGCCGTTGATGATCGTCTGTCCGGTCGCCTCTGCCATGGAGGCCAATGCCCACAGCAGCATCGGGATCGCAGCGATGACATCGAATTTCGGGGTGCCGAAGGGAAAGAGCGTCGGGGCCGCCAGCAGCGGGCCGCCGGTCTGTGCGGCGAAGTCGGTCACGCCCGTGAATGCGGCAACGATGGTGCCGCCGATGAGTCCGAGTGCGACCGAGAGTTTGCCGAGCATTCCGCGCAGGAACCGAAAGCACAGGACGGTGATGACGACTGTGATGAGGCCGAGCAGCAGGTTCTGCGGATCACCGAATGCCTTCGTGTCGGCCTCACCGACGATGAGCTTGCCGGTGACTTGGACGAGGTTGACGCCGATGACGATGACCATGATCCCGATGACCAGCGGCGGGAAGAATTTGAGCAGTTTCACGAACAGGGTGACTGCCAAGATGTAGAAGATGCCGGTGAGGATGACCGCACCCACGGCCGTCTCGATGTCGGTGCCCTGCCCGATCGTGATGAACAGAACCGTGGCTGCGCCACCGGGGAGCATGACGAAGGGCAGTTTGACTCCGATCTTCCATACGCCCACGGATTGGAGTATCGACCCGAGGCCGGAGAAGATGAAGACCGCCGCCAATATCGCCGAGGTGGCAGCCTCGTTGAGGTCCAATGCGCCGGCGATGAGGAAGACCGAGGAGATCGGTGTGGCCACCATGACCAGGACGTGCTGGATGGCGAACGGGATGAGCCTGTGCATCGGTCGGAGCTGGTCGACGGGATGAACGGCTTCGGCTGCTTCGGGTGCGGCGGTCATGGGACTCTCCTCGGAAACGCATCATGATCTGGCCCGGCAACATTGGGAGCCAAATCGATTTGTTTAATCGTCCCTGGAGACACGGATCGTGTCAAGAGTCAGTCTGAATATCGGACTGGATAGCGGACGAAGCCGAGGCTGAACTGTGCGAGAGCGTCAGGCGAAGGTGAAGCTGAGGACCAGGAAGGTCCCGAGGGAGATGAGGGGCGCTGAGATGGCAATGGCGATTGCGACGAACCCCTGAGTCCTGGCGCGGCCGGTACCGGCTGAGACGATGCCCATGATGAGGCCGGTGACGCCGAGAGCGGCGCACAGGACCTGAAGGCCGGCCAGTGCGATTGCGAGGTTCTGATACCAGCGTGGAACGTCGGTGAAGTAGTCGCCGAATTCAGCCTCCGATGGTCCGATGGTGACGCCGAGGACGATCGAGCTGAGCAGGGACAGTCCTGCGGCGACGATTGTGAGGACCAGGGACACCTTGCCCAGCTGCGGCCGGTTCGCACCTGCGGACGTTGCCCCGTCAAGATCGGTCTCAGCGTTGGTTGAAGCGGGTGGATGACCAGAGCTGTGCTTGTGACTGGCGCTGCGATGACTGGTGTCGTGCGCGTGACTTCCCAGACCCAGCGCCGCGGTATAGGGCTGCTGAGCGGCCAACTCGTCATCGGTGGGCTGAGGGTACATGAAGTCCGGCGAGGTCATGTCTTCGACACTATCCACGCCGACCGCTGCCCGCCCATGCGGCTTACCTGTGACCGAGGTCGGGAAAACCTGACCATCTGCGAAGGCAGATGGTCAGCGTTCGGCGACGATGAGGAAGCGCTTCTGAGTGACTTCGATCGGAGAGCGGCGGGCCGCCAGCCGGTCGAGGGCCACGAGGTTGTCGGCCACGGTGAACCCCGGGACGTCCCAGGGGGAATAGGCGAGGTACTCGATGACCGCTTCGACGTCGGCGAACTCCATCGTGCCGGTCCACTCGTCGGCATCGGTGATGGTGAAGCCCTGTTCCTCGAGCTCATTGAGGCGCGGACCGAGCCGGTTCTGGGGAGTCTCCGGACGGCCTCCGAACCAGAGCCTGAACTCGGAGGCTTCTGTGCCGTCGACCTGCTGGGTGAGGAAGCCTCCGTCGGGCTTCACGACTCGAGCGAGCCCGGCTGGATCGTAGCTCTCATGCCGGTTCATCACGAGATCGAAGAATTCGTCGGACCACGGCATGGGCTCGCCGGCCTCGCTGTCGTACTCGCGGACCTCGATGCCGTACTCCGCCAGCGCCGAGGTGGCCACATTCAGATTCGGCTTCCACCCCTCGCTGGCATGGAGAATGGGTTCGCGACCGAGGAAGCCGCCGACTGCACTGACGCGCCGGACGAGATCACGAAGGCGCTCGCCGCCCCCGGTTCCCATATCGAGGCAGGCAGCTGACCTCGCCATCGCCTTGGCGCAGGCCAGTTCAAAGTCCCAGGGCGGGTCGTCGGCTCTCAGGCGGGAGCCGAGTGCGGCGAAGTTCCACCCGGTCATCACTGCGGTCTCGTGGATCCACGACCAACGGGCGTATCGGTCCTCTGCAGATTCGGCCACGCTGCCAATCCTTCCGTCTCGCTGCCGACCTCTCGGCTCTGGCGCCTGCCGTTGGGCCGCGGTGCCAGATGTTCGGCCGAAGCGCCGGTCACTGTGGAATTACGTGCGATAAAACGCCGGTAGTCGACCGCAACTCCACAATGAAATCTACCGCAAGGGGCCACACGCTTCCACAGGTGAAGAACAAGTTCTCCGTCGCGGGCGCCGAGGCGATTCTGCGGTGTCCTGGCGGCGGCTCAGATGAGGAAGCAGAAGACGAGGATGAGGACGTTGGCCACGAGCAGTCCCAGGCAGTTGACCCAGAAGTCGCGGCCGACATAGCCGGCACGCAGATGGGCGGCGGCAGCGGTGAGGAAGTAGACGATGAGGCCGACGATCGCAGCCAGGCCGACGCCCGGAATCCAGAAGCCGGTGACCAGCCCGGCTGCCGCGAGGAACTTCACGACCGCGAGCACCCACCACCAATCGCGCGGGAGACCGACTCCGTCAAGGCAGTCGGCGATGACTTTCGGCGGCCAGAATGTCAGGAAACCGTCGACGAGGACGATGAAGGCCATCACCGCCACCGGCCACCAGGGTTCGGGGAGCAGGGTCATGTCGAACTCCTTATATCGGGAGACGGCGTCATACGGGTCGCCTCAGTTGGGTGTGGAACGCGATGCTGTCCGAGAGGGCTTCGGTTGCCTCGATGAGACTCATATCGCTGGCCGCCCACCGGAACAGGATGCCGAGGTAGGAGTCATAGAGTGCGACGGCACTGGCCTTGGCATATGCCTCGCTGATCCCGATCGAGACCAGGCTCGAAGACAGTTTGTCCTGCAGGTCCGCCGCCAGGGTCTCGAACACCTGAGGCTTGCCGACCACGCGCATCAGCGCGGCCGCGTAGTCCCGGGACAGGTCCTCGTGAGCGGCGAAGAATTCGAGGAACGGCAGGAAGATCCCCACCAGGTGGTTCTGCACCGCCGAGGTGGCCGCTGGCCTGGCGCCGGTTCGCGCCGATTGCGTGGCCTCCGTGATGGCACGTGCCCGAGCCGGGAGAGTGTAGGTCCCGGACTGGAGCTGGCCGATCCAGCGGTCGTAGCAGCGAACGAGGAGCACGTCCTTGTCGCCGGCGGCCATCACTCTGCCCACGGACACCTCGGCGCGTGTGGCGATGCCCCTGACGGTCGTGGTCTTGTATCCGAATTCGAGGAACAGATCGGCGGCGGCAGAGATGATCTTCTCCTCGGTTCTCAGCCGGCGACCTGCACGTGAGTGAACATGTTCAGTGAGCATAGTCGAATCATAGGCCTTTCTGTGTTCAGTGACCAGGGGTAGTCGAATCCAGAAGCGCAGTCCCAAGCGGAGATGTTGCCCGCAAGTGAAAGTTAATGTACCTTAACTTTATGAGCGTCGATCCATCGAAAACCGGCAGCCCCGAAGTCTCCGCGACCCGCCCGAAGAAGGTCTCGACGTTCTTCCTCCTGGGGCCGGCCTTCGTCGCGGCGATCGCATACGTCGATCCCGGCAACGTCGCCGCGAACCTCAGCGCGGGCGCCCAATACGGATATCTGCTCGTGTGGGTCCTCGTCGCGGCCAACCTCATCGCCGTTCTCGTGCAGTACCTGTCGTCGAAGCTCGGTCTTGTCTCCGGGCAGTCGCTGCCCGGCCTCCTCGGGAACAAGCTCAGTCGCCGGTCACGACTGGCATATTGGGGGCAGGCGGAGATCGTGGCTATCGCCACCGACATCGCCGAGGTGATCGGTGGTGCCATCGCCTTGAAGATCCTCTTCGACCTGCCGCTGCTTCTGGGTGGGGTCATCGTCGGCGTCGTGTCTCTGTTTCTGCTCTCGATCCAATCCACCCGTGGTCAGCGCCCCTTCGAAACGGTGATCATCACCTTGCTCGCAATCATCGCCATTGGCTTTCTAGCAGGGCTGTTCGTCGGCGATGTGAATTGGGGACAAGCGGCAGGTGGAATCGTGCCCAGACTTGAGGGCACGAACTCGGTGGTCCTCGCTGCCAGCATGTTGGGTGCGACCGTGATGCCCCACGCGATCTACCTGCATTCGGCGCTGTCCGTCGACCGGCACGGGGCAGCACCGCGTGCGTCGATTCCCCAGCTGCTCAGGGCCAGTCGGTGGGACGTCGTGCTCTCCCTCGTCATTGCAGGCTCGGTCAATATCGCCATGCTTCTGCTGGCCGCTGCCTCGCTGCGCGGTCAGGAGGGGACCGACACGATCGAGGGTGCGCACGCGGTCGTGTCGGCCAACCTCGGCGAGGTTGTGGGCCTGTTCTTCGGCATCGGACTGCTCGCCTCAGGCCTGGCCTCGAGTGCTGTCGGGTCCTATGCGGGGGCCTCGATCATGCAGGGCCTGCTGCGGGTCAATGTCCCGATCGTGTGGCAGCGGGCGGTGACCATGATCCCGGCACTCGTCATCCTGGGAATCGGAGCAGACCCGACCTGGTCGCTCGTCCTCAGCCAAGTCGTGCTCAGCCTCGGCATCCCGTTCGCGATGATTCCCCTGGTCAGGCTCACGACGAATCGGACGGTGATGGGCCAGTACGCGAACTCACGGATCATCACGCTCGTCGCCATCTTCGCGTCGGGGCTCATCATCGCCCTCAACGTCGTACTCATCGTGCTGCTGGCGCTGGGCATCGACTGAGTTCAGCACGCACTCAGCTGAATTCGGTCACACGGGCGAGCCCTCCACCTCACCCGTCCCGCAGGTCCGTGGGATCGACCATGGTACGAGGATTCGACCTCACCCACCACGGCCGAGGTTGTCCTTCCTCCCGAGCCTGCCGTCGTTCCTCACCGGTGGCGTAGCGGTAGGTGAAGATCCGGACCCGGATGAGGGCCGGTGCCTGACCGTCGAAGGGGTCAGGGCCCAGCTGCGTCCGGATCTGCGCATCCCCGTCCCCGATGCGCTCAAGCAGCGCATAGAACCAGGACTGCCGGTAGTCACCAAGGGCCGCGAACCACATCAACCAGTCCAGGCGCAGGTGATAGGGCGCAACGAGCGGGGAGCGACGATGCACGTCACCGGGCTTGCCCTTGAACACGTAGGGCCGCCAGTCTCCCGAGTCCATCGTCGCATCGGGATCCAAGGTGCCTTCGATGATGATCTCGTCACGGATCTCGGTCATCGAGCCGAAGGCGCCGTAGGCGTTGCCCAAGCCCCAGCGATTGAAGCTGGCATTCATCTTCTGACGTGGCGAGAATAGGTTGCGCAGAGCAGGGATGTTGAGCACGCACTGCCAGATGACGAAGGCCGCGCTGAGGATCGCCCACCACAGTGGGAAAGCGTAGGAAGCGTCAGCCACCTCGGCGCCGGAATAATCAGGCAGACCCCACCCGGGCCACTGGCCGCCGATGATCCAGCCCAGGAACGAATCGCTGATCCCAGCGAAGGCCAGGAGGATCGTGGCCCAATTCAGCCAGGCATAGTTGCCGGTGATGACGAGAGCGAGCTGTGTGATGATGATGGCCACGGCCGCGAAGGATGCGATGGGTTGGGGCAGGAACAGCAGCCACGGTGCGATGAGTTGGACGACGTGACTGCCAAGAGTCTCACCGCGATGCCACCATCCCGGCATCAGGTGGGCTCGGCGACTGAAGGGGCCCGGCATCGGCTGAGTCTGATGGTGATAGTCCATGGCGGTGAGATCTCGCCAGGAGCTGTCCCCGCGCATCTTGATCATGCCCGCCCCGAACTCGACGCGGACGACGAACCAGCGGAGGAAGACGATCATCAGCAGCGAGGGAGCCACCTCGTGAGAGCCGAGGAATCCGACCAGGAATCCGGCCTCAAGCAGGAGCGATTCCCAGCCGAAGCCGTAGAAGCGCTGCCCGATGCTCGAAATCGAGAAGTAGAGCCACCACATGAGTCCGAACACCGGGATTGTCGCCCACGCGGGCCCGGCCTGGGGGAGGCCGACGACGACGGTCATCGCCACGATCATGCCGATGCCGCAGACGATGTGCAGCCGGCGGTCTGTGTAGGTGAAGTGCTTCCACCGGAACAGACTCGGTGCCTGAGCGGAGGTGGTGAGTGCAATGAAGCGAGGTGCTGGGGTCAGCCCGCGCTCACCGAGCAGGGCGGGGAACTGGTTCCAGGCGCTGAGGAAAGCGATGAAGAAGAGGAGGCCGAATCCGCGCTGGAGGACCTCGCGGGCGATCGTGTAATCTTCGGCCGACAAGAATGACAGCACCGCGGTGATGTCCACGATGACCACCTCCCGGTTCATGCATTCGCAGAGCGCTCGACATCTCTGTCTCGACTATGGTCTGGTCGCTGTGGCTATGCAAGGCCCAGGTCAACGGAGCTGCGTATAACCCGGGGCAGGAGAATTGCAGGGAGAGGACCTACCACCAGCCAAACAGTGCCCACACGATGAGTGGGCCGACAACAACTGAAATCAGACCGTAAGTCAGCAGCTGTTTGAAAAGCCGAGGTCGCTCGGACTCTCGCGCCGCTCCCAGAATAAGGCCGCCTGTAATTCCCAAGGGATTGATATCGACGATCACCGCCGACAGAGCGACAGCGAGGATCGCACCGATTGGAGATACACCTGCTGCCACAACACTCGGAATGAGCGGCATAGCAGTGACGAAGACAGCGATGGAACTGGCGGCGAATGAGGTGATACCGGCGATGTAGCATAAAAGCAGAAGAGTGATCATCGGAGATCCGTCGATGGTCAACAACTCACTGATGCGGGCAAACGCGCCGAGTTTCTGCATCACTCCGATATATGTCAGCAGTCCACCGATCAAGAGGATGACGCCCCAAGGAATCTTCGCGACGGCTTGGGCAGGTTCCATCCGCAGGACGACGAGCTGAACACAGGCAACTGTGGCTCCCAGGAGGCCGATGTTCATATCGAATCCGACTGCAAAGACCAAGACAACAGCGATTCCTCCCAGAGTCACAACAAGATCACGGTGTCTCGGAGAGGTGCGGAGCACAGCGTCGACTCCGCCACCGATATCGCTTCCGCCGCTGATGCCACGTGTGCCGGCGTTGCTGGCGCCGCCAGTCTCTGAATCGTCAGAAGTAGGTATGCGGATGCGTCCTCGGGGCAGGAGACCTCGTGACCGGGTGTAGATGAGGGCCCCAATGCAGACGAGGACGCCTGCGAGGATCGAGCCTCCGAGCAGCGTCACTGGCGCAAGTTCCGGCAATGTGATGTCCGTGGCCGCGGCTTGCTGGTGGGCGGTGATGCCGAAGACGGCGAGTGGGGACAGCAGGCCGCTGAGGATGCCCATGATGCCGAGGACGGCCATCATGAGGGCAGGCAGGCCATAGCGGGCAGAGAGACCTAGTGCAATGGGAGCCACGATCGCAGTCGCTGCAGCCGGAAGTGTTCCGAATGCTGTCAGAAGTGCGCCGGCGAAGAACGGCACCAATGCGACCAGGACGGCGTTGCTACGTACGAGGCGAAGTATCCCGTCCAGCATCCAGTCCAGCGTTCCGTTGATTTGTGCAACCCCGAACAGGGCAGTCACTCCAACGATCATTATGAAGAAATCGCCTGGGAACAGGGCATTGATATCACCAGTCTCAGAGCCTGCCCAGAGACTGAAGGCAAACGCCGCGGCGAAGCACCCCAACCCGAGGTTGAACCCAGGCAACATTGTGGCGGTGAAGAGAAGAAGGAGCACGACAATCGAGATATCTGCAATATTCATTGTGCACTTCCTCTCAGAGCACGCCGCGGTCGCGGAGTGTGGTGATGTCGTCGGTAGTCAGTCCTGCCAATGTCCCGAACACGGCTTCGGTGTCTGCGCCGACGGCGGGAGGTGCTCCGCCGATCGTTGACTCAAATCCGGAGAAACGTCCTGCCGGTGCCTGCACCAGACGCGATCCCCCTTGGCCATCGTCAACCTCGATGATCGAACCACGGTGTCGAATCTGCGGATCGTTGCATACCTGTTCCGCGGAATTGAGTGGGCCAGCGGCGACCCCTGCCGCAGTCAGCTTCTCGAGCAATGGATCGAGATCGTAGGAACTGACGAAGTCTGCGACTTTTGATTCGATTTCGACGCGATGATCGATCCGGTTGGTCAAAGTGCGATGCACCATGAGCTCGGGAACATCGATGACTTCAACTAGTCTCTCCCACATGCGCTGTGTGGAAGCAGGGATGGCAACCCATTGGTCGTCTCTCGTCCGGTACATGTTGTTGGGACTGATGTGTGGGTTCTCATTGCCCTGCCGTCCGACGCTTGTCCCGGTGACACTGAAGTCCGCGATGAAATCCTCCATCATGCGAAGCAGCGGTTCGAACAGGGGGATATCGGCCAGCTGTGCTTCACCAGTGAGGTCTCGCTGTCGGAGGGCGAGGAGAGCAGCAAAGGCCGCATAGTATCCGGTCACTCCGTCAGCGACGGGATACCCAGCGAACATGGGAGGGCCGGCGGGGTCACCAGTGCGATGGGTCAAACCGGCGAAGCCCTCTGCGACACGAGCGAAGCCGGGGCGGTCGGCATACGGTCCCGTCCGCCCGTAGGCACTGACGTGGATCATCACCAAATCGGAGCGATATCGGCGAAGGTCGTCGAAGTCGATGTGGTATTTCTTCAACGTGGCAGGGCGGAAGTTCGTGACGACGATGTCCGCATTCTCCGCGAGTCGGCCAACGAGCTCGGCGGCTTCGGCATGCCGGAGATCGATCGTGACGCTCCTTTTGTTGCGACCGTGCATTACCCATGCGGCTGATGTGTCACCGACGAGCGGAGGGTACTGCCGTGCCGGATCTCCGGATGTCGGATGTTCGATCTTAATAACGTCCGCTCCGAACTCGCCGAGCAGTGTTGCAGCCAAAGGGCCGGCGAGGATGGTCGAAATATCAAGAACTCTGATTCCCGACAAAGGTTGGTCTGGCATATGTGAATTCCTTTCACTACGTTGTGAAGCGAGTGCAGCGGATATTCGCTCACCCCAGCTTCCGCGCTGAAAGGTCACCTAGGAAGAAGTGCAAACCTCGCAGTGGTGATAGGCATTACCTTTATGATTTCACTATGCGAGTCCAGAGAGCACGATATTTCCTCGCGGCGGTGGAGTTCGGTTCCCTGCGCGCGGCAGCGGCGCGGTGCGAAGTGAGCCAACCGACGCTTCGCGAACAGATTATCCTGCTCGAGGAGGAACTCGATGTGGTCCTACTCGTCAGAAGTCGAGCCGGCGTCCGTCCTACGCCGGTCGGGCAGGGTCTTATCCCGCACTTCACCCGTCTGATCGCCGCTGAAGAGGCCGTTCATCGCACCGCTGCCGAGATGGGAGGAGCTTTTCGCGGTCGTGTCGCGATCGGCGCCATTTCGGCCTTGGCTGAGACGCTGTTGGCACCGGTGGCGTCCAGGCTACTGAAACAGCATCCCGACCTGCGTTTCGAGCTATCGGAGGCGAACTCGTCAGACGTCGAGTCCGGTGTGCTCACCGGAGATCTCGATATCGGCGTCATCACGAGACCGCAGTCTCCGGTGGTGCAGGGACTGAGCCGCACTCGGTTGGTTGGACTTCCGCTGGGCATCATCGTACCCAGAGGACATCCTCTTGCGCAGAGAAAGGCAGTTGCTTGGGAAGACGTGGAGATGTGGCCGGTGGTCACTATGCGTCCTGGCACGGTGATCGGGCAGCTCGTCGCAGATCGACTGCCTCACGCGGACGTTGTGGTGAAGGCGGCCTCGGCTCGAACAGTGAAGGTCATGGTGGGCAATGGCGCGGGTGTGGGGATCCTTGCCGCCGTCGACAGTCAGATTGACGCCGCTTATCTTGCCTGGATACCCCTTCTCGATACGCACGCTCTGGACATTTGCCTGGTACATCGCAGCGACAGCCAGCCATCGACAACTGCCCTAATCGTGCGCCGTTTCATTGAAGAGCAAGCCGCACGAGTTTTGGATTCGATGAGTTGACCGGAGGCTCCCCGACACAAACCGCATGGCTTCCAGAGCGTGCCCAAAAGATGGAGCTTGGCTGCCGGGTGTGATCAGGGGAAGAAGGTGGCAGAAAACTCGCCGAGGTGTTCCTCCATTGGTAGGAACACCTCGGCGACTCAGGGATGAATCTCTGTCTCGGTCACTGCACGGTCTGGCGCATCAACGACGTTCGCCGGCAGGTTCCGGATCACCTTCGCCGATCTCCTCGATCTCCTCGATCTCCTCGATCTCCTCGGCCGAGGGAGGCACCGCTGGAATCGAATCCGTGGCCGGGGGAGTCGGAGGCGTGACGACCGACTGGTACGAGTGCTCATGCGAGTAGGCGAGGAACGACAGGTGGTTCTCGTAGCGATCGAGGACGTCGTCGATGATCTGCTGACCGCTCAGACCCATGAGGTCATAGCCCTCGGAGCCGGTCTGAGTGAAGACCTCGATCCGGTAGTACACGTCATCCCCGCGCGGGGCATTGCGTGCACCGAATGAGGGGACATTGTGTTCGACAGCGGCGACCTGATACTGGAAGTTGCGCTGTTCGTCCATGTCGACGATGAGCGTCGACTCCGTGATTCCGGACTCCGCCCCAGTCTCCTGAGTCAGCTCGACCGTGTATTCGAGTTCGCGGAACTCGGCGGCCACGGCTTCCAGGGCGGGTTCGACCACCTCATTGACGAACCTGTCGACGGACTTCTTCGAAGGGTACGAGCGCAGAGTCGCCAGGCGTTGACGCCAGGTCTTCTCCGGGGTGCGGCCACCGTGGGCGGCCGTGGTCCGGCGCCTGCGGGTCCGGCCCTCTCGTTCGGCTCGCTCCATGCGCAGCACCTTCGAGAAGGAGGCCATGACGAGGTAGGCGATGACCGTCACCGGCAGGGCGAAGATCAGGGTCGCGTATTCCATCGTCGTCACCCCTCCCGCGACGAGCATGGCGATCGTCAGCACAGCAGTGACGACCGCCCAGAAGATCCGCAGCCATTTCGCTCCGTCCTCCTCGGGGTTGGGGATGGTGGAGCTGAAGTTCGACATCACCATCGCACCCGAGTTCGCACTCGTGAGGTAGAAGAGCAGACCGGAGAGCGTGGCCAGGCCGATGAGGAACGTCGATCCCGGGAACATGTCGAGGAGGGCATACCAGCCCTGTTCGGGTGAATCGATGGCCTGCTGAGCGAAGTCCCTATTGCCGCTGAAGACCTCCGAGAGAGCGGAGTTGCCGAATATCGAGACGATGATGAAGTCGCAGATCACGGGTGCTGTGATCGCAGCGATGACGAACTCGCGCAGTGTGCGTCCACGGGAGATGCGGGCCAGGAACAATCCGACGAATGGACCCCAGGCCAGCCAGAAGGCCCAGAAGAACAGCGTCCAGGCGCCCATCCAGGCAGAGCCGTCATCGACATAGGCGAACGTGGACAGGGTGCGCTCTGGCAGAGTGAAGATGAAGCGGCCGATGTTCTCGACCAATGCATTGAGCAGGAATGCCGTCTTGCCGGTGACGAGGATGTAGAGCATCATCGCGGCACAGGACCAGAGGTTGAGCTCGGAGACCAGTCGGATGCCCTTGTCGACGCCGGAGGTGCAGGCCGCGATCGTCATGATGACCGCGACGATGACCAGCGCGATCTGCAGGGCGAGGCCCTGCTGCAGACCGAAGAGTTCGGAGAAGCCGACGTTGAGCAGGACGACGCCGATGCCCATCGAGGTGGCTACGCCGAAGACGGTGCCGACGAGCGCGAAGATGTCGATGACGTCACCCGTGGCTCCGCGCACCCGCTTGCCCAGCAAGGGGTAGAGAACTGCGCGGATCGACAGGGGCATGCCCCAGCGGTAGGCGAAGTAGCCCATGGCCATGCCCAGCAGCGAGTACATCGACCAACCGGCGATGCCGTAGTGGAACATCGTCCACACCACAGCGTCCTGCGCGGCGGCCGCTGACTCGGGATCAGCGTTGACCGGCTGCAGGAACTGGGTGATCGGCCCGGTCACGGAGTAGAAGAGCATGTCGATGCCAACACCCGCGGCGAAGAGCATCGCGACCCAGGTGAACAGGTTGTACTGCGGCCGGGAATGGTCCGGGCCCAGACGGACCGAACCTTCTTTGGACAGGGCGACCCAGAGGACGAAGGCGATGACGACGGTGACTGTGAGAACGTAGTACCAGCCGAGGTTGGTGGCGATCCAGTCGACGATCGATTTCATCGTCGTCTGCGCAATGCCAGGCATGAGCATTGCCCAGATCGAGAAGCCGAGGATCACCGCCGAGGAGATGATGAAGACCTTCCAGTTGACTCGGGATCCCCGCTCGTCCGTGAGCTCGGCAGGGCCGCGGCTCATCTCCGTGCTGGAGATCGGAGGGCGCTTCTCAGGGTCGACGTCTCGGGCAGATCTGTCGGTTCCGCCGAAGCGCTCACGCTCGACGATGGGCCGTTTCATCTTCTCTTCGTTGGGATCCTGCACGCATAACCTCCGGTCGGAAACTCTGGACTCGCCCAAAAGGGCACCGATCTATCGTAGACTCTCGGTGCTTTGCCAGGGACTCCGCCCCCTATTTTCAGGGCGAGTTCGCTCGCTTCAGGCAGCCCGTGTCGCCCGGCAGAAGGCGGTGAGGAGGGGTCACGACGGTCTGGCTCCCAACCGCGGACCAGTCTGCTCTCAGTTGCGGAGCTGTCCTGTTCGTACGAGACGGGTGACCGCCTCGGCGAAGGCACGGGACTGCTCGGGATCTCCACCGACGACGCGCATGTCCTGGCGGTCGCGGAAGTGCGCAGTGGTCATCAGATCGTGGCCCACACGCTCAGAGCTGGCGCCGAGGAGCTGCCCGGGACTGGCCTGCTCGAGAATGAAGGTCCGATCGGATCCGAGGATCGAGGCACGGACGAACCTCTGATTCGTGGCGATGAGCATCTGCGGTTCCGGGGTTCGCTCGCTCTTGAAGTGCATGAGCAGTTCCTCTCCATCCCGGAGCATGTCGAACGGCGGCGGATCTGGAGCAGGCCGGCGTTGACGATCAGGGCCGAACTGCTCCGAACGCCGTCGCTCCCGAGCACTCAACCTGGGGTGGTTCGCATCGTAGCGATTCACTCGGGCGATGGCCCAAGCGCGAGCACCGATGACGGTGATCAGGGTCAAGGGCAGAATCAGTGCGGCCATCGTCAGCGCCGGGCCGGTCGACTGCTCCGGGATGAATATGAAACCGACAGTGATGCCGAGGGCGGCGATGAACATGATGACCATCG
Organism: Brevibacterium sp. RIT 803; assembly: GCF_016892625.1. GTDB lineage: Bacteria > Actinomycetota > Actinomycetes > Actinomycetales > Brevibacteriaceae > Brevibacterium. The sequence goes on along the minus strand of NZ_JAFEMW010000003.1, from coordinate 296,477 downwards.
CCGTGATGAAGAGACCGAACCGATCACGGTTGAATGCCTCGGCGATGGAGGCGAACATGAACCCGACATTGGTGCTGGCCCAGCACAGGAGAAAGAGGGTGAGGGCGGGAGCTGGTGATGTGGCGTAGTCACCCCACACCGTTCCCGGACTTCCCGGGAATTCGGCCAACGAATGCCAGATGAACACCGAGGCTGCGCAGAAGACCGCGAAGATGGGCCCCACCGACAGCACCTTGTACCAGGACTGTCGGATGAAACCGGTGTACGAATCGGGCGCCCTAGGGAGGTGGGAATCGGCGGCGGCAGCGGCTGACTTCGATGAGTCATCCTCGTCGAAGAAGATGATCGCAATCGAGTGATAGAGGCCAAGCAGGCCGAAGCACGCCGTCGCGGCACCTTTGGGGTCGAAATCCCCGATGCGGCTGGCCCGGGGGTCGATGCCGGCGTTCGTGAGGAAGAAGATGACCACCATGAATAGTGCGAGAGTCACTGCATAGACCAGGGTCGTGCTCAACTTATGCGTCCTCATCTTCATGCTGTGATTCTTCCAGGCGGCACCTTCTCCCGCAGACGAAAGATGTTCCAGATCCGTGACCCCTCGTGTTCGGTCGGAACAGGCTTCACCCGGGCCGAGGACCGATTCTGATCCCATCGGCTACGCTGAGCGCATGCGTGCAGGTGAAGTGTCCGAGGTCAGCCAGGACTATCTCAAGGCGATCTGGTCTGCCCAGGAATGGGGTGGGACACCGATGACTGCCACAGAGTTGGCGAACCGCTTCGGCACCACCAAGGCCAACGTCACCGAGGTGCTCAAACGTCTCGACGAGCTCGGGCTCATCGTCCGCGTGCCCTATCGTCCTCCGGTGCTCACCTCGAAAGGGGAGACGATAGCCCTATCGATGGTGCGCAGGCATCGCCTGCTCGAAACGTTCCTCGTCGAATCCCTGGGCTATAGCTGGGACGAGGTCCACGATGAGGCGGAGATCCTCGAACATGCGGCCTCGGACCGACTTGTCGATCGCATCGACGCGTTCCTCGGCCGTCCCCAGGCCGATCCTCACGGTGACCCGATCCCCGGCCCCGACGGGACGATCGAGTCCCATGATTCCTCGCTCCTCCTCGCCGAGGCGGAACCCGGGTCCTACACGGTCATCCGGGTCTCGGACGCGGATCCCTCAGTCCTTGCCCATCTCGCCGAGGTCGGGGTGCGCCCGGGTGCACGCCTCGACGTCGCCGAGAGAGAAGGCGGCGGAGCTGTCTCGATTTCGGTGTTGAGCGACCCTCTCGAATCAGAGCAGACCGGAGCCGGACAAAGCGACATGAAACGCATAGATGTGGACCGTCCGGTCGCCTCGGCGGTGCATCTGAAGGCATCAGGTTGATGTTGCGAACAGGAGCACCAGTTCGGCCGCTGTCCCCGGTGAGAAACCTTCTTTGAGCACCAGCCGTGGCCACTCTTGCCAGAGCTCGGCTTCGAACGGTATGCCCGGAACCTGGTTGCGGTGGGTGACCTGGCGATGGTGCGGATGCGACCTGAAGGAATTCGGATCGATCGCATTGAGCACTGCGAATAGTGAGTGGTAGAGGATCGGTGTGAAACCACAGTCGCGTGCCTGATCGGCCGTCCGAGCCCAACCAGGTGCCGCGACCGGAGTTCCTCTCCTGATCGCCGCCGACATCTGAGCCTTGATGCTGGCTGGCAGGGGGCAAGGAGAGTGATGGAGGATCACACGGCTCCATTCGAGGGCTTCCGTTTCGGAGAATCCCGGCCAACGTTCGATTGCCTCGTGAGACACAGTGACACTCGTTTCTCGGGCACCATGCGCCCGGATCGAATCTTGCCAGCGCCTGATGGCGCTGACCCGTTCTTCCCCTGGGGCACCCGGTCGATGACGGGTTGCCGCGTGGCCGGCCAGGTACCGGTAGCCACGACTCATGAACGTGTGGACGACTCTAGCGGAAGGGGCTGACACGGATGTCAGGAGCGGAACTGTCGGTGTCGATATCCCCACCTGTCGGTGAATGAGAAAGTCGCCTCGGCGGCCCGCTGTGCAGGCCACCGAGGCGACTATCGGAGAATCAGCTCAAGAACGTGCGCAAGGTGAGGACGCTGATGGCTCCGATGCTCGCGGCGGCCGGCAAGGTGATGACCCAAGCCATGGCGATCGGCTTCATCAACTTCCAGTTCGCCGATCGGTTGACCAGACCGACGCCGATGATCGCACCGATGAGGATATGGGTGGAAGAGACGGGCAGGCCGCTGATCGAAGCAGCCATCACCACGCCGGCAGCGGCGAGCTCGGCGGCGAATCCCGATGCCGGGTGGATCTCCGTGAGCTTGGTTCCGACCGTGGCGATGACCTTGCGGCCGATGAACCAGAGTCCGGCAACGAGGGCGATCCCGCAGGTGAGCATAGCGGCGAAAGGAACGGTCGCCTCGGAGTCGATGGTGCCGGTCTTGAGTACGTCGAGGACAGCGGCGAAAGGCCCGATCGCGTTCGCAATGTCGTTGGAGCCATGGCTGAAGGCGAATGCGGAGGCGGTGAAGACCTGCATCCAGGAGAAGAGGACGAAGGTCGCCCGAGGCACAGTCTGTTTGCGCAGGGTCTTGGCGAAGACGAACACTGCCATCCACACGGCGAGGCCGATCATCGCCATGATGAGAATGCCGCCAACGGTGCCGATGGCCACGTCAAGGTTCTTCAGGCCCTTGAACAGGAGCATTGCGGTGATGATGACGGCACCGCCCGCGGCGATGAGTGGAACCCAGCGCTGCAGCGTGGAGTGCGAGCCGACAGCGCCAGCGGTTGCAGATGCGGGGTCGCGTTCGAGGTCCATTCGGGCTTCTGCAGCGTCACTGCCATTTCCGGTCGGAGCCAGCATATGGGGTTTCAGGGTCATCGACAGGGCATCGCCGAGGACGTACTTCTTGATCGCCCCGTAGATGAGGAAGGCGACGAGTGCGCCGAGCGCGGGTGAGAGGACCCACGAGATCGCGATCATGCCGACCTCTGACCACTGCACCATGGCGAAGCCTCCGGAACCGGTGACGAAGCCGATGGTCAGGGAGGCGCCGATGATGCCGCCGATGATCGAGTGCGTGGTCGAGACCGGCCAGCCCATGCGGGTGGCGATCAGCAGCCACACTGCCGCACCGAGGAGGGCGGCCATCATGATGTAGACGAACTCCATCGGGTCGAGGGAGACGGCGCCAAGGTCGACGATTCCGCTCTTGATGGTGTCCGTGACCTCGCCGCCGGCCAGCAGTGCACCGCTGACCTCGAAGACAGCTGCAACGAGGAGCGCCTGCTTCATCGTCAGGGTACCTGCGCCCACCGAGGTGCCGAAGGAGTTCGCCACATCGTTGCCGCCGATGTTGAAGGCCATGAACGCACCGAAGATGACGGTCGTGATGAGCACCATGCGTGGCGCGTCCTGGCCGACGAAGTCGAATGACCACAGGGTGAAGGCGATGAGGGTGATTGTGAGCAGTCCACCAAAGGCTAAGTGCCAGAGGCGATCATTGCTGCGGCCGACTTCAGGCTTCGGAGCGAAAGTCTCCGGGGCCAGGAGCTGGGGCATGTGTGTCTCCTTGTGAGGATCTCGAGGTGAGTTTCCGGCTGATTCCCATGATTCTCACTTTGGATGTCCGCAAGGTTAAGGACTTCATGAATGGAGAGTGAACACACTCAGCTCATCCGGCGAACAGCGGATGCACAATAGCCGTAGTTGGTCTGATGTTCACCTGAACTTCCAGGTCAGATGGTATGCGGAAGGCATCTGATTCGAGCTCAGCGAGTATGTCGGCCGGGCGGAACCCTGGCTGTGATGATGGACACGCGGGCACGATTGGCTCGTGCCCGCGTGTGATGTGACCGTCAGCCTTGGCGCCGAGGCAGATTCCACCGCGGCTGAGGCTGGGACGGCTTGCCGTGCTGCGGCATGAAACCGCGCTCGGCCTGCAGGTGTCCCTTGTCGTGGCTCTTCGTCTTGGCCTCCGGGTCGACACCGGGAATCTGGGCCTCGAGCTTCTTTGCCGCTTGGTCGGCGCCGACGATGGGAATCTCGCCCGTGATCACCGGCTTCTCGGCTATCACGGGGATCTCTCCCGTTCCGGCGCCGACGCTGGGGCTCTTGTGTCCTTTGTTGTTTCGCATTGTGTTTCCCTTCTTCTGTGATCTCCTGCTCTGCTTCTGTGCAGCTGATGGGTTCTCCGTGGTGCTTGTCTCGGTCGTGCCGAGGGCCGAATACAGTCCGGCCCACTGTTCGGGTTTGAGATCTCGTGGCAAGGTGTCTCCTCTGACGTCATTGCGGTCCATGGTCGATTGCAGCGTGGTGCGGTCAGTGAGGTTCATTGTCGTGAGGATTCCTTTCATCCCACGTCCGCGCCCGGTGAAGGCTGTGCGGACGAATTGTTGGTAGTCCGACCTGTGCCGGTCCGGCACGAGGCTGTTTGCCAGGCGATCGATGGTGAGGATGCCGCCGTCGACGCTGGGCTTCGGTGTGAAGGCGTGGGCAGGTACGCGTTCGATGAGCCGAAAGTCGAACCACGGTGCCCATTGGGCGGTCATCATGGTCGATCCGCCGACACCGGCGCGTTTGCGGGCCACTTCCCATTGGGTGAGCAGAATGGCGTTCTGCCATCTGCCGGCGTGCAGGAGTCTGCGCAGAATGGGTGTGGTCAGGTGGAAGGGCAGGCTGCCGACGATCACGGGCTGATCGAGTCTGGACCTCAGGACATCTGCGTGTCTGACCTGGGCGCGCGGGAATGAGTGTTCAAGGTGAGAGATCCTCGTTTCGTCGAGTTCCACGAGCGTGAGCGGTCTGCCCAGCGTGTACAGCTGAGCCGTCACCGCGCCGGTACCGGGCCCGATCTCCAGAATGGAACCGGTGGTGGCGCGGGTGAGGTTCGCGATCGTCGTGAGAGCTGAGGGTGAATGCAGGAAGTTCTGGCCGAGTTCGTGTCGGCCGCCGAATGATGAATGAGGTCGCATGGGCGCGCTCCGGAAATGAAGAAGGGAGCACCCAGGGCAGCACAATGTGCAAAGACACGTGTCAGAGAATTGCGGCTTCGCCCCGGATGCTGATGTCTGTCCGGGTCGACAACGCGCTGCTACAGATCCTGCTCGATCGGTTCGGCGGCGACGGGTCCGTCAATGGACCGGTGGTGCCGAGGGTTCGATGAGGTCAGCGGATCACAGGAAGTGAATCGAGCGCGCTGTCAGGCGCGGCGATCACGAATGTAGAAGCTCAGCGCTGTCGTTGCGCTGCTGTTTAATGTTCCCATGGTGAATAAGTTAGCACGCCGACTGCGTGGGATCTAGTGTCCTGAGCCAGGAAACGAGACCTTGTTCATGATGAGGTGGACTCGTGGGCGGACATTTCTTCGGCCAGTTCTATGCAGCGCAATCGAGCAGGGGACCAGTCGTAGGGCATCTTTCCAATAGCTTCGCCCACGTTCATGGACCTTTGCTCCCCGCCAGAGTCTTGGCTGGCCTCGGCGCCACCGTCATCGGCGGCAGCAGGGTGCAGAACGTCCCAGGAGTCGAAGAGTGCATCATCGTCCTGTGCCAGGCCGGATTCTTCGATCACGGCGTCCAGCGCCAGTTCGAAGGCGTGCCGTTCGGCGGCCACCTGTGCCACGCGGGGATCGTCGACGGCGATCGTGTCGTCAAGGGCCTCCTCTGCGGCATCGACGCGGTCGGATTCTTCCCGCAGACCCGGGTGGGTGGACAAGGCGATGTAGCGGGTGGCATTGACCGCAGCACCGAGAGGACCGAACACTCGCTCGATGACCAGCAGGTTGTCCAGGTCCGCTTGGCGCAGCGAGCCCTCAGGCAGGCTCTCCAAGCGGTTGGTGACAAAATCGGAGAGCAGACCCATCCTGCTGCCGCGGGTGCGCATGCGCTGCACTGCACTCCGCTGTCGTGCCAGTTCAGCTTCCTGGGCGACGAGGGTGCTCTCCAGCCTTTCCAGGATGCCCGCGACGCCGTGGTCGCTGTCGGGGCCATCAGGAGCCGCGTCGACAAAGGCGTCGCGGATGTCATCCAGGGCGATTCCGGCCTCAGTCATCTTGCGGATCCACAGCAGCTGGATCATCTCGTCGTAGCCATAGCGACGGCGGTCGTCGCTGCCCCGCTCGGGCTCGGGGAGCAGGCCGATCTCGTGGTAGTGACGGATCGCTCGCGGTGTGGTGCCGACAAACGATGCGGCATCACCGATCTTGACTCGACGTGGCGGAACAAACGACGAATTCATCAGCAGGCCTTCCTCGGTGGGGCGGGACGTGATTCCATCGGACCACATGACGCTACGGGAGGTGCAACTCCTGGTCCGTTCGGCGAAGCGATTGTTCGCGTGCCTGCGGGGTGGCCGGGGCTTACTCGATGATTTCGCCGCTGATGATCTCACCGCCACCATCCTCGGGTGGCCTGCGGTGTGGATCCTGGCGAATGGCCTCAGCGGTCTTGCGCAGACGCCAGCCGAGGCTGACCAAGGCGATGCCGACGAAGACGATGAAGATCGCGAGCGTGAAGATCAGTGCGGTGACCCCGGACTGTGGGGCGAAGAGGAAGAAGCCGCCGAGGATGATGCCGACGATTCCGATGATTGTCAGGAGCCACCACATCCGCACACCGATCCGGCGGATGAACAGGGAGACGGTGACGGCGAGGAAGCTGAAGAAGATGATGGCGAACCCGGTCACAATGGCGACGAAGGACGCGAAGAACATGGGGGAGAAGAAGATGAGCGCGCCGAGGAGGATCAGCAGGACTGACCGGGCAGCCAAGCTCCCCGAACGTCCACCCTTCGGGGCGAGGACGAAGGAGGAGACGGCGATGACGGCCAGCCAGACAGCGAAGATCTGGACAACCACCTCGGCGCTGGTGCCGGGCCACACCATCATGAGGACACCCACGAGAAAGGCGATGATGCCGTTGACGATGACTGTTCTGCCGGTGCGCTTCAGATCCATGTCTCAAGCGTAGTCACTGGGTATGGAAGCTCGCTGAGCGCGGCAGCTTGATCGATGCTGGCAGGTGCATCGTCTCGTTGAGCCTCATCGAGTCGGAGAGGGCACGGACCATTCCGCTGAGATCGTCCAACGAATGTTCTGTGTCCTTGGCCCCGAAGGTGGCGCTCAACGAGGCGTTCGTCGACGCGCCGGTGCGCTCGCTGCTCGGCGTCCCCGCGGGGACCCCCTCGGCTGAGGTCGACGCCTTCGGGGCGTTCCCCTCGAGGAAGCGAAGCAGCTCGACCGGGAAGGGCAGAACCAGAGTCGAATTCTTCTCGGAGGCGACTTCGACGATCGTCTGGAGCAGACGCAGCTGCAGAGCTGCGGGCGTATCCGCCATCGCGCTTGCGGCCTGGGCGAGCTTGTTCGAGGCCTGGAACTCACCGTCGGCGATGATCACGCGTGACCGACGCTCACGTTCGGCCTCTGCCTGACGCGACATCGATCGCTTCATCGACTCCGGCAGAGCCACGTCCTTGATCTCGACCCGGTCGATGTGGACACTCCAGTCGACGGCCGGGCTGTCGATCATGATCGCCAGCCCCTGATTGAGCCGCTCTCGGTTCGTGAGCAGATCATCGAGGTCGCTTTGGCCGATGATCGAGCGCAGAGACGTCTGTGCCACCTGTCCGACGGCGAGCTGGTAGTTCTCGACATCGACGATGGCACGCCTGGCATCGACGACCTTGAAGTAGATGACGGCATCAACCCGGACGGTGACATTGTCACGAGTGATGCCTTCCTGGGCCGGGATCGGCATGGTGATGATCTGCAGGTTGACCTTCTCCAGCTTGTCCACGAATGGGATGATGGCCGTCATGCCGGGACGCTTGGGTTCCTCGGTGACTCGACCCAGGCGGAACACGACACCGCGCTCGTACTGTTTGACGATCTTCAGACTGTTTCCGAGGCCGATGGCACCGAGCGCGATCAGACCGAAGATGAGAATTAAGAGGAACATCGAACCGCCTCCTCAGACGATTGCCTGTCCTTTCAGATTAACCCCGTTGCAGCGAAAAAGACCCGGCGCGGCGACATTGCCGGGCCGACTCCCGGCAATGGTCCGAAGAGTCGCGAGTCGTCAGGACGCTGCTGTCGCAATTCGCTCTCGCGCCAATAGTCGTTTGCCGGCGGGATAGGCATCCAGTGACTGGGGCAGGCGCACGAGTCGACCGGAGGCATAGGTGGCGATGACCTCGCCGGTGTCGGGCTGATTCGGGCTGACGCCGTGGGCCTCGACCCCGATCCTGCGCAGGGTCTGCTTCGCCACCGGAATGGGGGAGTCGAAGAGTGTGATCGCACCGGCTCGGGCGGCCATGATCCGGTCGGCCACCAGGCCGTAGTGGGTGCACCCGAGCACGATGGTCTCCATGCCGGGATCCATCTGGTTCAGGGCTGCATCGATCGCGGAATCGATCGTGGAGATGTCAGCCTCATTGATCGCCTCGGCGAGACCCGGGCATGCCACCTTAGACACGGTGACCTCGGCGGCAAAGGTGTCGATGAGGTTCTGCTGATAGTCGCTGCCCGTCGTAGCCGGGGTCGCCCAGATCGCGAAGTCCTGTCCCGTCCCGGCCGCCATCTTCACTGCCGGCACGGTGCCGATGACGGGAATGTCGGGTTCGTAGCAGGTGCGTACGGCTTCGAGGGCTTGGACGGAGGCGGTGTTGCAGGCGATGACGATCGCATCGGGCTCCCACTCGGCAAGCACCGCTGCCGAGTTCAGGGCCCTGGCTTCGAGGGCTTCGGGGCTGAGGCTGCCGTAGGGGGTGAAGTCCGGGTCCATGGCCAGGATCAGATCCGCGTGCGGAGCCAGGTGGAACAGCGCATCGGCGGTGCCGAGGAGCCCGAGTCCGGAATCGAGCAGACCGATACGCGTCATGAATCCTCTTTCGGGTAGGCGAATTCCTTGATCTCCTTCAGGTGCGCCTTCGTCAGGCCCTGCGCGAATTCAGGAGCAATGAGTTTGAGCCGGTTCGCCGGATAGTGCTCGACGAAGTAGTCGTGCGTATCCGGTGCTGCGAGATCGTCATCGATCCAGACGGCCCGACCGTGTTCGTGCTCCGCGAGCCAGTCCTCCATTGCGCGGGCCTTCCACCACAGGTGCGGATCGTTGGCGTAGCGGTTGTGAGACTCATCGGGCATCTCAATGACCTCGAAGGAGTTGCGCAGACCGAACTTCGGCTCCAGCTCCGTTTTGCACCGCTGAGACCAGGTGGAGAGCCACACGACGTCGACATCGTGGGTTTCGACGAGACGGTCGAAGAACGCGATCACCGCAGGCTTATAGTGCAGTTCGTAGTGCCAGGCCTGCAGCTTCTTACGCCCCTCGGTCATGATGCGCAGCTTGGGCACCGGGTACGAGTTGAGCACCCCGTCGACGTCGAGGAAGACAGTGACATGCCGTGCCTGCCGACGTGCTGATGTCGGCGAGGGGGATGCAGCTGCCATTGGTCCTTCCTGGGGGAGTCTCGTACCGGCTAGTCTGAGAACAGGCGGCGTCGGCCTGGGACGGGCCGATGAGTTCCAAGAATACCGCTCGAAACTGAAGAAGGACGAGCACCCTATGTACACGGAGATGCGCATCCCCAAGCTCCGCGCTTCTCTGTGGTCGTCGACCCCCGACGCTCGCTCGACATCGGCCCTCGCCGAGGTGGCTGTGAGTGTCCCGTCCGAGCCTTCCCTCATCGTGCCCGATGGCTGCATGGATCTCATCGTCATCGATTCCCGCGTCGTCGTCGCCGGAGCAGACTCCACCGCAAGAACCTTCCATTCTGCGTCGACTGGTGGTGCAGCGGAGCCGGTCGTGGGTCTGCGCTTCGACCCCGGAGTGCTCCCGCAGCTGCTGGCTACCTCGGCGGCCGAACTCGCCGACGCAGTGACCCCTCTCGATGCTGTGATGACTGCAGGCAGCCGCGCAATCATCCCCGAACTCGGACCTGGCGTCGGGCAGCGGCAGCTGGTGGACATCGCCGAGATGCTGACGTCTCGGGCCGACATCGACTCGACGCCGCTTGAGCTGGCGAGTCTGCTGGGCGTGCGTGCGCAATCACCGGCGCCGGACATCGCCGAGGTGGCCGCACAGTTCGCATACTCACCCAGACAGCTGCGGAGGCTGTCTTCCGCATGGTTCGGCTACGGCCCCAAGCACCTGTCGAAGGTCCTGCGCTGGCAGGCCGCACGCGCACTCATCGACGCAGGTTCGACCCGCACAGCGGCCGCAACGGCAACGGGTTACGCCGATGCAGCCCATCTGTGGAGAGACGAGAAGTCACTGCTGGGCCGGTGAACCCAGTGCTGCGAAGAGATCGACATAGTTGTCGTCGGGATCGGAGACCACGGCGTACCGCTGACCCCAGAACGCATCCCAGGGCTCGTGGACGACTCCGGCCACGGGATCTGAACCGGCACCACCGGCAGTGAGCTGAGCAAAAGTCGCGTCAACCGCCTCGGCGGTGGTGCAGTCGAAGGCCAGGGACATCTTGTGGCCACCGGTCGGCCAGGTCCATTCGGGATCGATGCTGAGCATGACCGCTTCAGTGTCGAGGAGCAGGCGGAGGCTGCCCGAGGAGAACTCCGAATGCGGAGCATCCGCGCCGCCGTCGACGAGGTCGAGGCCGAGCGCGGTGTAGAACTGCACTGCTGCGGACATGTCTGCGGTGATGATTGAGATCGCGTCGAGTTTCATGTTCCCAGGCTATGGGCACGAGGCCCGGTTGAGCATGAACAGAACGGCCATCTTCCCACAGAGGCACTGCGGGCGGCAGAGCCTCAGTCGGCTTCGGCGAGGTAGTCCCCGAGGATGCTGCGGATGCCCTCGGGGATCGGCGAGGGTTTGCCGGTCTCCCGGTCGATATGGACGAGGACGACGTCGGAGTTGAACACCTTCTGGCCGCTCTGGTCACCGCGCGTATGGACGGTGAATGAGGAATTGCCGATCCTCTTGATGGTCACCGTCATTGTGAGTTCGGGGCCGTACATGACGGGGAGCAGGTAGTCGATCGACTGGTTGGCGACGAGCATGCCACCGCCGGTCAAGCTCCCGGCCTTGGCCTCGTGGAGCCACCTGATGCGGCCTTCCTCGATGAGGGTGATCATACGCGCGTTGTTCACGTGGCCGAGCATGTCCTGATCGGACCAGCGCACCTCTGGGGAATACTCGAATGTCTTCACGGACAACCTTTCGACTCATCTGCTTCGGAGGCTCTCCGCCTCCGACTATGGGAGGTTACCAGGGTGGCCGGACGGTCCCGAGCACCGGGACCTCTTATCGTCGGGTGCGGCCCTGCCGACTCTTCGGGACTGATCGATCGTTCTATAGTGGAACATGTTTGATCGACGAAAGGAAATCATGGCAGTGCTCAAAGGCGTGCGCGTTCTCGACCTCGGCGGAATCGGCCCCGGCCCCTTCGCCGCAATGATGTTGGCAGATATGGGCGCCGAGGTGATTCGCCTTGATCCGCCGAAGACAGCCGGCCAGCCCATGAACCCTGTTCTCGACCGTGGCAAGAGGTCGATGACCGCAGACTTCAAGTCCGAAGCCGGCATCGCACTCGCCCGGTCCCTGGCTGCGAAGTCCGACATCGTCATCGAAGGCTTCCGCCCAGGCGCCGCGGAACGCTTGGGCCTCGGCCCCGATGATCTCCACGCGCTCAATCCTGCCCTGGTCTACGGCCGCATCACCGGCTACGGACAGGACGGGCCGAAGTCGCAGAAGGCAGGCCACGATCTGGGCTACATCGCTTCGTCCGGACTGCTCAACCAGCTCGGCCGCGCCGATGGACCGCCGCAGTTCCCTGCGAACCTCATCGGTGATTTCGGTGGGGGCGGCATGCTCCTCGTCGTCGGCGTTCTCGGCGCACTCACCAGTGCCCGCACCACCGGCATCGGCACCGTCGTCGACACTGCCATGATCGACGGCGCGAATCTCCTCTATTCGATGATGCACGGCTTCTCCGAAATCGGCATGTGGCGTCACGACGCACGCGGGCGCAATCTCCTGGATTCAGGAGCACCGTTCTACGATGTCTACCCCACCGCCGATGACCGGTACGTGTCCGTTGCCTGCATCGAACCGGCCTTCTTCGCCGAATTTGTGCGCACTCTCGACATCGAGGACCGCCTGCCCGAACCGCTGGGCGAGATCAACCATTGGCAGCCGAAGCACTGGCCCCTCATGCGGCCAGTCTTCGCCGAGGCGCTCGCCTCACGCACCTTGGCCGAACTCGAAGAGCTCTTCAGTGGTCGTGATGCCTGCGTCGAACCGGTCCGCACCATGGCCGAGGCGAAGACCGATCCTCATAACCAGCACCGCGGACTCTTCTCCACCGATGAGGCCGGAATCGAGCAACCCGCACCGGCACCGAGGTTCAAACAGGCAATCGCCCCCACGTCAACTGGCGCGGGCACCTCAACTGGTGCGGTCAGTGCGGGCCAACCTCGGCGGGCACCGGTCATCGGTGCCGACACCGACGCGGTGATCGCCGAATTGGGACTGTGAGCGAGCTCAGGGGCTGAGCTCAGCCGCGGCGGCTCCGGATCTCCTCATTGACGGCCCCGACGACTTCGTGGAGGTCTCCGATGATTGCGTAGTCGGCACGCTGGACCATCGTCGATTCCTCATCGGTGTTGATTGCGATGAGCGTCTTCGCACCCTCGATGCCGGCCATGTGCTGGATCGCGCCGGAGATTCCACACGCAATGTAGACATCGGGCGTGATCCGACTGCCAGTCTGACCGACCTGCTCGGAATGCGGTCGCCAGCCCAGACCCGTGACCACGCGAGAGACACCCAGCGCCCCGCCGAGGTGGTCGACGAGTTCGAGGACCTCGCCGAATCCGTTCTCCGAACCGACCCCGCGACCAGCACCGACGACGGCGCGGGCCTGGGTCAGGCCCGAGGTGTCGTTGTCTGCGTCGGTCTCGACCTCGGTGCGAACAACGCGGGTACGCAGATCCTCGGCCGCCGATTCGGGGGAGTGGGTGAGGATCTCCGGTGTCGTCGGCGTTGTCTCTTCGGGTTTGCAGGCGTGACCGGCGAGGGTGAGAACCTGCAGGTCACCGCCGAGCTGAAGGCGTTCGAACGCGGCCCCGCCGAGCACCTGCCGCAGCAGGCCCTCCTCATCGGCAGCCACGACATTGGCCGCCATCCGCTCCCCGGTTCTCACCGCCACATGCGCCATGAGCTCCATGCCGCGAGGAGTGCCCGAGGCCAGAACCGTCCCGGTCTCCGGCGCGATGTCGACCAGGGCCTGCGCCCAAGCTGTGGCCGAATACGCCTCGAGATCAGCAGACTCCAGGTGGTGGATTCGGTCCACGCCGAGTACAGCGAGTTGGTTGTGGGCGGACTCGGTGAGCGTACCGATGACGGCCGCTTCGAGGACCGAACCGGCGAGGACGTCCGCGTTCGTGCGGGCGAAGGTGAGCGCCTCGGCCGACGTCAGCGCCACCTCACCGCTCTCATCGGTTTCGACGAATACGAGACTCATGACCTGATCACTCCGATCTCTTCCAGAACGTCGACCAGGGCCCCAGCTGCATCCGGGCCCTCGCCGAGGATGGTGACCTCATTCGCCGTGTCCGGTGGCAGCTCGAGGCCGATGCGCGGATTTCCGGCACCCGGTTCGGGCGCCACATATTCGGCGATGCGAGCCTTCTTCGCCTTCATCCGTCCGGTGATCGAGGGATAGCGCGGGTCGACGCCGCCCTCTTGGACCGCGACGACGGCCGGCAGCTCGAGCGAGAAGATCTCCGTGCCCGACGGACCGATCCCGCGGGCCTCGATCACGGGCCCGCCGGCGGGAGAGAAGGTCGAGATGCTCGTCAGCACCGGGTATCCGAGGTCGTAGGCCAGGCGGATGGGAACCTGGAAGTCGCCGGTATCGGCGGCATCATTGCCCAGCAGCACAAGATCGAAGTTCTGGCCTCCTTCGGTGCGGTCGCGGATGACGTCGCCGATGACCTGGGCGATGTCTTCAGTCCCGAACGCACCCGAATCCTCGGCCTCGATGAGGATTCCATCGTTGGCTCCCACGCCCACAGCCGCGCGCAGCTGTTCGACTGCCTCGGCGGGGCCCAACGTCAGTACCGTGACCTTGCCGCCGGTGGCTGCGGCTGTCTGGATGGCCAGCTCCACCGCGCATTCCTCATGCGCCGACGTGGTATGGCCCAGGCCGGCGTCGTCGATGTCCGTGCCGGAGCCGTCGAGCGTGATCTGGCCCGCGATGTCGGGGATGCGTTTGATGCAGACGAGGATGTCCATCGTCTACCTCCTGATGTTCTCGTTGCTGGGATCGAACAGCGGGGTGGCGTCGATCGAGGCCACCGTCACCGGGTAGGCCTCCTCCATGTAGACGACGGTGAGCTGGTTGCCCAAGACCGCCTCGGCGGGAGGGAGGAAGGCCATGAGGACGTGCTTGCCCAGGCTCGGGGCCGACCCCGCCGAGGTGACGAAGGCGTGGTGCCCGTGCCCGTCGATGAGCGGCTGCCCGTCTTGTGATCGGATGGGTTCCCCGCCGAGCATGTAGCGCTTCTCGCCGCTGGCGCTCGTGTGATCATCGACCGTGAGCGAGCACAGGATCGCCTTCGGATCCTCCTCACGGTGGCGCAGGTGGGCGTCGCGGCCGACGAAGCCCTGCGACTTCACCTTCGGCCGAGCCATGCCGACCTCGATGACACTGCGGTCGGAGTCGAGTTCGGCACCGAAGGCGCGATAGCCCTTCTCGATGCGACCGGTCGTGCCGTAGACGCCGAGTCCCACGGGCACGAGGCCGTGTTCTGTCCCCGCCTCGGTGAGGACGTCCCAGAGTCTGAGTCCGGTTTCCATGGGGATGTAGAGCTCCCAACCCAGATCGCCGACGTAGGAGATCCGGGAGGCCAGGACCTGCAGAGAGCCGACTTCGATGGTCCGGGCTGTGCCGAACTTGAAGCGTTCGTGGGAGACGTCCGCGTTCGTGACCTGGGAGAGGATGTCGCGTGCTCGTGGCCCCCAGAGGCCGATCGTCGTCCACGAGGAGGTGAGGTCGGTGATCTGGGCACCTGTCCCTGGGAGCCGATCGGCGAACCATTTGACATCGACCATGCCGTGGGCGGCACCCGTGACGACCCGGAATCGATCGTGGGCCAATCGCATGATGGTCAGGTCCGAGCGGAACCCGCCGGTCTCGTCGAGGACCGGGGTGTAGACGACGCGACCGATGCCCACGTCCATCTGGGCCAGCACGATGGACTGGACGGCATCGAGGGCTGCAGGTCCGAAGACGTCGAAGATGACAAAGCTTGAGAGGTCGACGAGTCCGGCGCGCTCGCGCAGCGCGAGGTGTTCGGCATTGATGATCGGCGACCACCAGCGCGAGTCCCATTCGGCGGTGCGGTCCATGACGCGCTCGCCGAATTCCTCGAGCAGCGGCGCATTCGATGCGTACCACTGGGGGCGCTCCCAGCCGGCGACTTCGAAGAATACTGCGCCGAGTTCCTTCTCGCGCTCGTGCATGGGGGAGAGGCGGACATTGCGGTCGGAGTTCCACTGCTCGCCCGGGTGGACGATGCCGTAGGTCTTGATGAAGGCTTCCGAGGTGCGGGCCCGCACGTGTTCGCGAGTGCGTTGGTGCGGGTGGAAACGGGCGATGTCGGCGCCCTGCACGTCGACCTCCGGGCATCCGTTCGTCATCCATTCGGCCACCGCTCGTCCCACGCCCGGGCCTTCCTTGACCCACACCGCTGCCGCCGACCACAAGCCTTTGACCTCGGGTGATTCACCGAGGATGGGAGCGCCGTCGGGAGTCAGGGACAGGAGGCCGTTGATCGCGTAGCGGATCTCGACGTCGGGGTTGGACAGGACATCGGGCATGAGCTCGAGGGCCTGTTCGAGCTGCGGGTCGAAGTCGTCGTCGGTGAAGGGCATCTCCGTGGGGGAGAGCTTCGCGGCCTCGATCGATGGGATCTCGTCGGGTTCGTGAAGAATCGCCCGGTGAGCGTAGGAGCCGATCTCCATGTCCGAGCCGTGTTGGCGTTCGTAGCAGAAGGTGTCCATGTCGCGCACGATCGGGAACGAGATCTCACCCGTCTGCTCGGCCAATTGCGGGACCGGGCCGACGCTGATCATCTGATGCACCGCCGGGGTCAGCGGGATCGCGGCACCTGCCATGGCCGCGATGCGCGGACTCCAGACTCCGCAGGCGATGAGGATCTTTTCCGTCTCGATCGGCCCTTTGGTCGTGTGGACGCGTGCGATCGCCCCGTTCTCGACGTCGATGCCGGTCACCTCGGTGTTCGGTGACACCGTGAGCGCGCCCTTGTTCTGCGCGGATTCGCGCATCATCGTCCCCGCACCCACGGAGTCGACGACGCCGACAGTTGGTGTCCAGAAGGCGCCGACGATGACACTGGGGTCGAGGAAGGGCACCTTCTCGACGACTTCTTCGGGGGTGACCAGGTGGGACTCGATGCCCCAGGCCTTCGCCGAGGCCATCCGTCGTCTCAGCTCCTGCATGCGCTCCTGGGTGCGGGCGACTTCGAAGCCGCCGGACTGCGTGAAGACGCCGAGTTCCTTGTACTGGCGCACGCTGTCGAGGGTGAGGTCCGTGATCTCGCGGGAATGGTCGACCGGGAAGATGAAGTTCGAGGCGTGTCCGGTCGAGCCGCCCGGATTGGGCAGCGGGCCCTTGTCGACCTGGACGATGTCTCTCCAGCCGAGCTCGGCCAGATGGTGGACGAGGCTGTTGCCGACGATGCCTGCACCGACGACAACGACACTGGCCTGGGTGGGAATGGAAGCCATAGGAGGCTCCTCTCCGAAGGCATCTTCGCCTTCAACGGCACATGTTGCGTAATATGCAACGTGACGCACTATGTGAAACTGGGTGTTTCGATCGTCCTCCGCCCGCCGAGGTGTGTCAAGGGTTTGTGCAGCGAGCGTTCCTCAGTGCTCGCGCCAGCCGAACCGTGCCGAGATGTCGGCGGCCGCAGCCACCAGCAGGTCCTTGGCGGCATCGACCTTTGTGTTGGTGAATCGGAAGCCCGGGCCCGAGACCGAGATCGAGGCGATGACATCGTCGTGGGCGTTGCGGACGGGTGCAGACACGGCGGTGAGGCCGACCTCGAGCTCGTCGATGACGATCGAGTGCCCGGCGGCGACAACCTCGGCGACTTCGGTGAGCAGGTGGGGGATCGAGGTCACCGTGTGCGGGGTGTAGGTCGGCAGCTTCGTTTCGAGCGCGGTGCGGATGCCTGCCTCGCTCAGGCCCGATAGGAGGACCTTGCCGTTCGAGGTTGCGTGCAGGGGGATGCGTTGGCCGACCCAGTTGTGGCTCTGGACAGAGGCGTTGCCCGATACCTGGTCGAGGTAGAGGGCCGCGCCGTCAGAGAGGACGGCGACGTTGATCGTCTCACCGGTCTGCTCGGCTAGGCGCTTGGCGATGGGGCGGGCTTCCTGGACGATGTCGAGGCGTGCTGTGGTGGCCCCTGCGAGGCGAAGGATGCCAAGACCCAGGCGGTATTTGCCGCGATGCTGGTCCTGTTCGACGAGGCCGCGGGCCTCGAGCGTGGAGACGATGCGCGAGGCGGTCGATTTGTGCACGCCGAGTTCGGCGGCGATGTCGGTGACCCCGGCGAGCCCGGTGCGGGCGATGACCTCGAGGATCGTGACCGCGCGGTCAACCGACTGCACGGAGCCGGAGTGCGTCTCGCTGTTGCCCATCCCGAAACTGTAGCTCACATGACACAACACGGACAGAGGTGAACCACGTGTGATGTAGGGTGAATGCCGCCGGAGTGCCAATGGTGCCGCGGCATATCTTTCCCCGACGGAGTTGAGCGCTATGACCAATGGGACCCAGTCGATCGATCGCGCCGCAGAGATATTGTCGCTGGTGGTGAAGTCGGATGACCCGATCTCCTACACCGAGGTGGTGGAGTCGACGGAGCTGGCTCGCTCGACGGTCTCACGCCTGCTCTCCGCCCTCGAACGCAACGGGCTGGTCGAACGTGACGGCGAGGGGCTCTATCGCGGAGGTTCTCTGTTCGCGACCTACGCTTCTCGCTTCGATCGGGTCGAAACGCTGGTCACGGCGGCCGATCCCACGCTGCAGCGGCTGAGTGAGGAGACCGGGGAGACGGTCAACCTCGCTGTCCCGAGCTCCACAGGCGTCGTGCAGGTCGCGCAGGTCGATTCGACCTTCGTCCTCGGCGCCACCAACTGGGTCGACGTGGAGGTGCCGGCGCACTGTTCGGCGCTGGGCAAGATCATGTACGCCTTCGACATCATCCCGGTCCCCTCCGGCCGGCTGGAACGGCGCACCCCGTACACCCTGGGGTCCCGGAAGGAACTCATGGACAACCTCGCCGAGGTGCGCGAACGCGGGTATGCGCTCGTGCACGAGGAATTCGAGGAGGGGCTCGATGCCCTGGCCGCTCCCGTGTACGGCGTTGACGGCAGCGTCGTCGCAGCCGTTGGCATCTCGGGCCCGACCATGCGCATCGCTGACCACCACGAGACCGTCGGCAAACTCCTCGTCGACGAGGCAGGTCTGCTCTCCCGCAGTCTCAAGCGCAAGGTCACCCACCGGTAGGCACGTTCGCGGCTCGTGTCGTCGACATTCTCGCGATGTCCGGCAGCATGCCTCTCTGAGGTTATGGTGCGCCTCAACCCGGTGAGGAATGAGACGTTCTCCTGCGAATTCAGATCCGACCCAGTTTGTCCGGATTGCTCACCAAGCGCAGGCTGCAGATGCGGTCGGCGGCATCGACCTGCACCTCAAGGACATGGTCGTGACCGGCACGAACCACAGCGACGACCACTCCGCCGTTGAGGTCGACGATCCCCTTGAAGTCCAGACCGCTCGGGTCACCGGGTGTGATGACGGAGCTGAAGAACCGGGTGATCCGTTCGGCACCGAAGATCGGATTGAGCGCGGAGGTTACCTTTCCTCCTCCATCGGCCCAGAACACGCCATCCTCGGCCAGCAGCAGCGAAAGCGCGGTGGACGGATCCCCACTGTGGATGGCGTCGATGAGACGAGTCAGCACCGTCCTGTCCGCTGCACGAGTCACCGGCTGGTCGACGTCGAGACGGCGTGCCGCACGTGAGACCATCTGCCGCACAGCGGCCGGCTTCTTCGAGAGAATCCGGGCGACCTCCTCGGTGCTCATATCGAATGCCCGAGTCAGGACGAAGGCCGCTCGAGCCTCTGGGCTCAGCTGCTCGGCAAGGTGGAGAAGC
Source organism: Brevibacterium sp. RIT 803 (assembly GCF_016892625.1). GTDB lineage: Bacteria > Actinomycetota > Actinomycetes > Actinomycetales > Brevibacteriaceae > Brevibacterium. The sequence goes on along the minus strand of NZ_JAFEMW010000003.1, from coordinate 277,245 downwards.
GTCAGCGACAGCAGCTCCCGGTTCGCGACGGCGTCCTCAGGCAGCTGATCGGTCGCGACCGGCTCCGGCAGCCACGGGCCGGGATAGTCCTCCTTGATGTGTGAGAGCTGCCGGGAGCGGTCGATCGCACGTCGGACGCTCACTGTTGTCAGCCAGGCCGGCCACGAAGCAATGGCCTCGTCGGTCTTGCGCTCGTGGACGACTGCGGCAATGCCGACTTCTGAGACCACATCTTCAGCATGGCCGGCATCGCCGAGGATGCGGTAGGCGATTCCGAACAGACGACCCTTCTCAGCGTCCCAGGCTCGGGTCGCCTCGGTGACGGCGTCTGTGTCCTCAGCGATGCCCAGCTCGATCTCGTCCACCTTCCCAATGTAGATCAGTCGGCCGATGATTCCGCGCCCGAGGCGACGGTCTCCTCGGCGGGCGCTGCAGCTTCGTCGCCGACCGGTGGAGTGGTCTCGGTGGCGATCGCCAGGCGATTCCAGATGTTGATCGTGGAGATGACCAGGAGCAGATCGCCGAGCTGCTCGGCATTGAAGTGCTTGGCCGCCTCATCCCAGATATCGTCCGTCACGGTCTCCGGGCCGAGCTTCGTCACCGCATCCGTGAAGGCGAAGACACTGCGCTCACTCTCATCGAACAGGGCACCTGCGTGCTGCCAGGCGGAAACAGCGAAGAGCTTTCGGGACGGGACGCCGAGCCGTTCCAGGTCGGTGGAGTGCATGTCGACGCAGAAGCCGCAGCCGTTGACGATTGAGGCGCGGAGCTTGATGAGATCGTAGAGTTCATCGCCGAGTGCGGTGCGGCAGTAGGTGTCGAGCCGAGCGACGTGGGAGTAGCCCTTCTTGCTGACGTGGTCGAGGCTGATGCGAGCCATGAGTGTCCTTTTCTGACGGGAACGGCAGGTTCCGGTGGGAACGCTGCGACAGTCGTATTTCGCCTGTCACCAACTTCGTCGGATGGCGGCCTTGAAGTGTGACATGGTCACACGAATCTGTTGTCGATCAGGCACGCCTGCTTCCTCAGGATGTGCTTGGGACCTCGTCGTTGTGACCGAGAGCAGCAAGCTGCCTGCGCCGCCAGGTCTCTGTGTCCTTGATCTGGTTGAAGGTATAGATATGGAGGCCGGCCACGCCCATGGTCGGGTTGTCCAGGACGGGGGCGAGCTTGTTCAGGAACTTCCGGGGGTTATAGCCGCCGGGTTTGGCCATCTTGGTGAACGTGACGGTGTTCTTGCGCAGGAACCGTGTCGATTCGCCGACCCCGATCTTTGAAGCGACTCGCGCCAGCTTCGCCAATTCCACCTTGCCCGCAATGCCGAGGATGAGTGGCAGATCGATGCCGCGCGCTCGTACCCTGGCCAGCCAGGTGGAGAGGGTTCCAGGGTCGAAGCACAGGTTCGACACGAGGTGAGTGGCGTAGTCGCGTTTGTCCCACATCGCTTGGACGGTGACATCGTCGGGGATGAGCGGATGGGTCTCCGGATAGGCGCTGACGCCGAGGTGCTGGATCGGTGCCGCCATGCTTGCGAGGTCGATGATGAGGTCGAGTGCTCCCGCATAGCCACCCGCAGGCGGGGTGGCGTCGCCGGCCGGGACGAAGATCCGATCGATGCCGGCCTGCGTCAGCCGGTCGACGATCTCCTCGAGTTCGGTTCTGCCTTGGACCATTCGTGCCGCGATGTGGGGCACCGCATGGAATCCGAGCGCCTGCAGCTGCTCTGCCGTGGACAGAGTCGCCTCAAGAGTCAGTCCGGTCGAGGCGGTCACGGTGATCACGCGGCCGGGCACGACATATTCGTGGACACGGTCGACCACGCCCGCAGTGGGGAGGATTTCGTACCGCGCGGACTTCAGCAGTGAGGCCAGAACTTCGTGTGACATCCTCGGCTCCCTTGAGAGGCTCCTGGGAAGTGGTCGACGGATGATGATTTACTTCGGAAACCCTTGCGTCCGCCGATACTTCGATCCTACACTAATTGTACCCATAATATGGGAATCCAGTTCCATATTATAGAACTGTTTGAGGCAGGGAACATCATGGACAACAACGTTCCATCAGTGGACCAAAGCGACAGACAAGTCCCAATCAACCTACGCCAATCAGGCCCCACACCGGTCGAGATGCTCATCGACACCCGAGTGCGGAAGTCTCCGTACTGGGAGCTGTCCATGCAGGAAGGCTGCTGGCGGGCCTCGATCTACAACCGGATGTACCACCCGCGCGGCTATGTGCCCCGAGAAGACGGCGGGATGATGGTCGAGTATCAGTCCCTCGTCAACGACGTGACCTTGTGGAACGTCGCCGTTGAACGCCAGATCCAGGTCAAGGGTCCCGACGCCGAGGCGTTCGTGAACTATGTCATCACCCGTGACGCGACCAAGATCCCCGTCATGCGCGCTCGCTATGTGATCCTGTGCAATGAGGCCGGAGGCATCCTCAACGACCCGATCCTGCTGCGGGTGGCGATCGACGAATTCTGGTTCAGCCTCTCCGACACCGATCTCATGCTCTGGCTGCAGGGTGTCAATGTCGGCAGCAGGTTCGACGTCACCATTGCCGAGATCGACGTTTCGCCTGTGCAGGTCCAGGGACCCAAGTCCGTCGACGTCATCGCCGACCTCGTCGGTGAGGAAGGACGTACGCTGCCCAGCTACGGGCTCATGGAGGCCCAGGTCGGCGGGCACGATGTCATCATCTCCCAGACCGGGTTCACGGGGGAGAAGGGCTACGAGATCTACCTCAAGGACTCGACGAAGTATGCCGAGGACATGTGGAACGCGGTGCTCGCAGCCGGCGTTCCCTACAACCTCAAGGTCGTCGCTCCCAGCCATCACCGCCGGATCGCCGCAGGCATCCTCTCGTGGGGTCAGGACATGGACTTCGAGACCTACCCGTTCCAGGTCAACCTCGCCTATCAGGTGCCGCGGAAGAAGGAGGCCGACTATATCGGCAAGGCGAAGCTCGAAGCTGTTCGTGAGCAGATCGCAGCCGGAACCCCACCATTTCGGACTCAGCTCGTGGGGCTGTTGGTCGGCGGCAATCCGATCACGGACTACGCCCCCGACTTCTGGCTGGTCAGCGCCACCGCTGGAGGCGAGGCTGTCGGCTACGTGACCTCACCGTGGTATTCGCCGGAGCTCGAAGCCAATATCGCAATGGCCCATGTGCCGGTCGACGCCAGTGAGCTGGGTACCGAATACTGGGTGCATCTGCCCGAGCCCTTCGCCGACACACCGGGAGAGCCCGTCCGCGCCGAGGTGGTGGAGATGCCGTTCCGACCAAGCGTCAACCCCAACCAGCGTGAACGCCTGAAGATGAACGGCCTCGACGCCGCCGTCTGATCGGCGGCGAGTGACCGGATAGTGGGAGGTCTCTGCCTCTGAGTCCCGCTCCCCTGATCCGAGCGCGGTCACCGTGCACTATGCCGGTGGCCGCGCTCGCTTGTGCCTCCAGCTGGGTATCTTGCTCACCACAGTTGGGTATCTCGCTCCCCGCAGAGTCAAAGACTTCGCGCAGAGCCAGAGACTCCCCGCACGGCTACTGCCTCGCTGCGCGGCTACTGCCTCCCCGCGGAGCCAAAGACTCCCCGCGCGGCTGCTGCCTCCTCGCGGTGCCGATAGCAACCGCTGGTTTCACCTGAGGCACTGGTCCTGCCGATTCATACATCTGCGGCGGGGTGATTTGCGGCTTGCGGTGAGGTGGAGCCCACCAACACGCGTGCAACGTAGTGCGGCCATCGGAGATGTCTCCGATGGCCGCACTATGGTCTTGGCCGCGCTCACACGAAGCGGTGAATTGTCTGCTGCTGAGATTCAGCCTCCGTGTCGCAGGCCGCTTCTCACTGCGGCTGATCCTCACCGAGTCATGTCTTGCGCAGCGACTTCACCTTGGCCAGGAGTTCGTCTTCGGCGTTGGGCCCTGCTTTGATGCCGGTGGGCAGGCGGAACATGAAGAAGATGCCGACGGCGAGCCAGAGTCCGAACATCGTCCAAGACTGCCACGCCAGCTGCGCGGAGAACGGGGTGATGGGCAGGTAGAGGATGAAGAGCGCCAGAGTGAGCACGGCAGAGATGGTGCCGATGACCATGCCGCCGTTGCCCTTTCCGCCGATGCGCAGGGGACGGCCCATCGCAGGTTCGCGCTTGCGCAGAATGATGAACCCGACGCTGACGAGGAAGTAGGCGATGACGATTGCCGGTGAACCCGCGTCGACGATCCAGCCCAGGGCCGCTGAGCCGAGGAACGGAGCCAGGGCGGAGAGGATTCCGATGAAGATGATCGAGTTGACGGGGGTGCGGTACTTGGGGTGCAGCTTGCCGAACCAGGCGGGAATCATGCCGGCCACGGCCATGGCCCACATCAGGCGGGACGACCCCATGAGGAATGCGTTCCACGAGGTGATGATGCCGGCGAGTCCACCGGCGATGACAAGCTTGCCCCAGAAGGCGGAATTGAACATCGTCGCCAACGCATCCGCCGTGACGAGGTCGTGGGTGGCCAGGTCCGAGGCCGGCATTGCCAGCGAGGTCATCGCGATGATGATGATGTAGAACGCGATCGCCATGAAGACTGAGGCCACGACGAGCTTCCCGATCTTTGCCGGTGGAAGCTTGATCTCCTCCGCCGACTGCGGGATGACGTCGAAGCCGACGAAGAGGAAGGGTACGACGGCGACTACTGCAATGAAGCCTGCGGCACCACCGGTGAAGAGCGGTTCGGCATTGACTGCTTCACCGCCGACCAGACCGCCGGTCAGAAGCATCAGGGCGACGAGGATGAGGAACGAGACCACGAACGTCTGCACGAGCGAAGCAAGCTTGACTCCGCGGATATTGATCCAAGCGATGATGATCGCGGTGACGGTGCCGACGAGAGCCCAGGTGAGGTAGACATCGAATTCGGCGATGGTCCACAGTTTGATGTGTTCGAGGTTCGGGAACAGGTACAAGGCGGTCTTCGGCACTGCGACTGCTTCGAACATGACAACGCTGATGTATCCGCCGGTGATCGCCCAGGACCCGAAGAGTGAGACCTTGGGACCCATCGCCCGGATGAGATAGTTGTGCTCACCTCCGGCGTGCGGCATGGCAGCGACCATCTCGGAGTACACCGTGCCGACGAAGCACATGATGATGCCGCCGACGACGAATGCGAGGATTGCGCCCATTGTGCCGGCACCGCTGAGCCATTCTCCGGTGAGGACGACCCAGCCGAAGCCGATCATCGCCCCGAATCCGATGAAAAGTGCATCGACCGTGCCAAGCGCCTTGACGAAACCGTGGCCCCGGTCTCCGACCTCTGTCTGCTGTTGCGACATCGCATCCCTCTTTTCACCCGACTGTGCTGTTGTGCACAGTAGCAGGATTCTGAGAGTTTCCGGCCGGTAATGTCAACGCCATCTCCGAAAGGGACACGGGTGCGATCACTCAGCAAATGAGTGCTGTCAGCCAGAGCCTATGGGTCGCGGAGCGGGCAACCCGGTGGCTGTTGTGCTGGCGGCTGCAAGGACCCGACCTGTGAGTTCGCCGTGTCTCGAGTTCGGCGGGTGACATGGTGCTAGATTTCTCGCTGTGCACAGCACTCATCGTGATGCCATCGCCCGTGTGGTGATCGGATACCTCACAGCTCTCGTCATCGGTACGGGACTGCTGATGATGCCTGCCGCTACGGTGGCACCGGGCGGTATCTCGCTGCTGTCCGGACTCTTCACCGCCACCTCGGCGCTGAGCGTGACCGGATTGGCGGTTCTCGACACCGGAGGAGATTTCACCTTCTTCGGGCAGGCGGTGATCCTCGCCCTCATCCAGATCGGAGGCTTCGGTGTCCTGCTCTTCACCGCTCTCTTGGCGATCGTGGTGGCGGGCAAGACGGGTCTGAGACTTCGCCAGTCCGTGGCCACGGAGACCAAGAGCTCTGCGATCGGAGGAATCGCACCCATGGTGCGGCGCATCGTCGTCCTTGCCGTGGGAGCAGAGTTCGTCGTCGCTGTGGCGCTCTTCCTGCGTCTGCGCCTCTTCTACGACGAGCCGCTGGGCGAAGCGGTATGGAGCGCGGTCTTCCACGCGGTCTCAGCCTTCAACAACGCAGGCTTCGGTCTGCACAGCACCAGCCTCATGGACTACGTGGCGGACCCATTCATCTGCGGCCCGATCAGCTGCGCCGTCATCCTCGGTGGTCTCGGGTATCCGGTGGTCATCGAACTGGCGAGACGCTACCGGTCACCGTTGACATGGAGTCTGACCACCCGTGCCGTCGTCGTCATGACACCGGTGCTGCTCGTGGCCGGAATGATCTACATTGCGGTGATCGAATGGAACAACCCGAACACTATGGGAACTCTCGACGTGTGGGGAAAGATCCAGGCGTCGGCGTTCCAGTCCACGATCACCCGTACAGCCGGGTTCAACTCGGTCGACATCTCGCAGATGCATCCTGCGACCTGGCTCGGAATGGACATTCTGATGTTCATCGGAGGAGGCCCCGCCGGTACCGCCGGCGGTGTGAAGATCACGACGTTCCTCGTGCTCGGGGCCATGACATGGACAGAGATCACCGGTGGACGGGCGGTGAATCTGCTCGGCCGGCGAGTGTCCAGGTCCGTGCACAGACAGGCGACGACGGTCATCGTGTTGTCCTCGGGACTCATCGTTGTGGCAACCACGGTCATCATGCTCGATGCTCCGTCGCTCGGTTTCGATCGGATCCTCTTCGAAGTCATCTCAGGCTTCGGCACCGTCGGTCTGTCGACGGGAATCACAGCAGATCTGCCGGGACTCAGCCAAGTGGTCATCATCATCACGATGGCCCTGGGGCGACTCGGTCCGGTGACGGTCGCCTCGGTGCTGGCCCTGCGGGTGCGCCCACAGCGATTCGAACTGCCGAAGGAAAGGCCGCTGATCGGCTGATGGATGACAGTACCGTTGAGAGTTCAGAGAGGACGTCGAAATGAACGAGAAATCCTGGTTGGCTAAGCCTGCGGTGTTCTTCGCCGGCAATCCGAAACCTGCTGCCCGGCATGGCGCGGTGGCCGTAATCGGTCTGGGCCGGTTCGGCGGCTCCTTGGCGAGGGAGCTCGTCAAGCACGGAGTCGAGGTCATCGGCATCGACATCTCCGAGGAGGTCGTGTCGGACCACGCCGAGGTGCTGACATACGTCTCCCGCGGTGATGCCACCGATGAGACGGTTCTGCGTCAGATCGGCATCGTGGAGGTCGACCGTGTCGTCATCGCAGTGGGCAGCGACCTCGAAGCGAGTATCCTCATCACCTCACGCATCCTCAAAATGGGCAATCGGCACATCTGGGCCAAGGCCATCACCGAACCCCACGCCGAGATCCTGCATCAGCTGGGGGTCAAGAACGTGGTCAGTCCGGAGAACGACATGGGTCGGCGCCTGGCGCATCTCATCAAGGGACACATCTCGGACTTCCTGCCCATCGATGAGGATTTCGTCCTCGCCAGAACCACACCTCCGGTGCGAGTCGCCGATGTGCCGCTGGCGTCGCTGGGTCTGCGGACGGAATACGGAGTCACGATCGTCGCCTTCAAACGCGATGGAGGCGGTTCCTGGGACATCGCCGACCGCGACGTCACGCTCTACGCCAACGATGAGATCCTCATCGCCGGCACACCGCGGAACGTGGAGACTTTCAGCGAACTCGATAAGGACAACGACAGCTAGAGCGCTATCCGCTTCCTCTTGTCCCTCGACGACAAATCTCAGTCGCCGAGGTCGACGACCTCGAACTCGAGAAGATTGGCTTGTTCCGAGACGGGTTCTCTGCCGCTGGTTTCGTGTGAGGGTCTGCGCCCCTCGCGCCAGTTCTCGAAGTCCTCACGGGTGGCCCACTGGGTGTAGACGAAGTACTGGTCACCGCCGGAGACCGGTCGCAGCAGCTGGAAGCCTTCGAAGCCGGGCGAACCGTCGACGGAGTGTTTGCGTGCCGCGAAGCGCTTCTCGAGTTCACCGCGTGCGGCTTCGGGAACGGTGAGGGTGTTGATGGCGACGACTGACAAGATGGCTCCTTGTGAAGAGGGTTCGCGGCGTTGACCGGTCGTTCCTCAGCCTACGATCCGATTCTGGATCTCCGCTGAAGTTCTCACCGGGTCGGTTGGTCTGCGGTCTTCTTCTCCGCGTCGATGAGGCCGATCAGCCTTGATGCATGCCTACACCGTCGCCAGGAGAGACTCAAGGATGCTGATGAGAATTCACTGCTCGGCCACGGCGATTTCGGTGAAGCGAAGATCGGGGTGATGGCGTTTCGCGGCACGTCGGATCCGCTCCGCGGTGAGTCGGCTGATTTCGGGGAAGCCGTCCTCGGAGTCCGCGCCCACCAAGCTGCGCGCGTTCTTCGTCTGCAGCGGTTCCGGGGTCTGGATGAGGATGAACGTGCGTGAGCCTGCGTCGCGTTGGTTGGCAGCCATCACCGCCTGCGCGGTTGTGCCCGAGCCGGCGAAGAAGTCGAGGACGATTGCTTCGGGGTCGAAGAAGGTCTGGGAGGCCACGAGTGTCTTGACCAGTTCGACGGGCTTCGGATAGCTGAAGATCCCACCCAGCCCCAGATCCTCGAGGTCGTTCTGCCCGCCCAGGGCCTTGATGATCGAGTAGAGCTTGGAACTCGCCTTCTCCGCGGGCGTCACCCGCACCACAGCATGTTTGCCCGCTGGACCCCAGGCGCGCAGCACATATTCTCCCGTGCCCAACTTCGCGTCCACCTCGGCGAGCTTCTTCGCGCCCTTGACCTCGAGGATGTCCTCGTACATGAGCCGACGTTCCTGGCCGCGAGCGTAGCGGCCGAATCCGGCGCGGAGCACATCGGTTTCGACGAGCATGCGTTTGCCGTCGATGATCTCGAGCTTCGCCGGCGCCTTCTTCTCTGTCAGGAACGCACCCGCCTGATCAGCGACTTTCGCCCACACGTGGACGTAGTCGTGACCGCGGACGAAGGAGGGGGAGTTGCCGCCGCCCTTCGCACGCTGGTGGATCAGGGTGCCCAGCGAATTGGCTTCACCGAAGATCTCGTGCCCCAACAGCTGCGCCCAGGCACTCTCACCATCGTCGAGGTGGATGAAGATCACCCCGTCCTCGCGCATGAGTTCGCGTGCCAGCATCAGCCGGGGCGTCATGAAGTTCAGCCAGCTCGCGTGATCATGCCCGTGATCCTTATACGCCAGCGCGTTGCCCGTGTTGTAGGGCGGATCGATGTAGATGACCTTGATCCGTCCCCGGTGCGTGCCAAGCAGCCCGGTCAGCGCCGGCAGATTGTCTCCGACGATGAGCATGTTCTCATCGACGGTGGGGACGTAGGTGTCACCGTCGCTAAGGAAGTGCGGACCCTCGCCGAGGCGGCCGGAAGCATCCGCGGAGATCAGCCGTCGACCGAGTGCGAAGGCGGCGTCCTTGCCAGTCCAGTTCAGGGCCGTCGACATCCTTCTCCTTCTCCGCGATCGGTGCCAAGATTGCTGTATGAGTATTTCACGAGTGGCCGTGGTCGGTGCCGGAATCGTCGGAGTGGCGCTCGCCCGTGAGCTCACCGGCAGGCTCCCCGCCGCCGAAGTCACCGTCTTCGACAAGGCAGAACGCCTTGCCGCGCATCAGAGCGGGCACACATCGGGAGTCGTGGATCCCGCGCTTGCTGCGCAGCCGGGTTCGCCGGAGGCGAAGCTCGCTCGCCGAGGTGTGGAGCTGCTGGTCCCGTTCGTGTCTGAACGCGGCATTCCCTACCGCGAGTGCGGGCAGCTGCTCGTTGCGCAGAACACGGATGAGGCCGACCGACTCGAGGAGATCCTCGCCCGGGCCGAAGCGAACTCGATCCCGGGAGTCCGGCTGCTTGACCGTAAGGAGATGTTGGAGGTCGAACCCAACGCCAGGGGCGTCCTCGCACTCTACGCACCGCACACGGCCGTCACCGATTTCACGGCTCTGACCGAGGCGCTCGCCTCCGATGTCAGCGCTGCCGGCGGCACGTTCCGCTTCGGCACAGAGGTCACCGGCTTCGACGTGATGAGCAACGAGGTTCGTCTGCGCCTGCGCACGGCAGCGCCCGAACAGAGCGAGCCCGCTGTCGGCCCTGATGGCTCCGACGCTGACTCCGCTTCAGGCTCCGATGGTTCGGCTTCAGTCAGTGACGTTGACTCCGCCGCGGAATCCGACGGCGATATCGACGATCAGGTGCACGAGGCTCCGCGGACCTATCGCGGCGATAACACCACCGGACCGGTCATCGACGTCCGCGACGAGCTGCGCAGTCGTTTCGGCTCTCAGGATTGGTTCAAACAGGTCGAAGACACGATCGGTAGTCTCAGCGAAAGATTCTCCAATCCCGCCTCAGGTCGTTCGCGACCCTCGGGTGGGAGTGAGCCCCGGCACACAGGTGCAGACGAGCACCGGGAACCTGCCGGACGCGAGCGCGAACGTACGGTCCGGCCCGAGGATACGGCAGTGTTCGACCTCGTCATCGTCTGCGCCGGCGTTCAAGCCGACCGCCTGGCAGCGGCGGCGGGGTTCAACGAGGAACCTCGCATCGTCCCGTTCACCAGCGACTACTACGCCATCGACGACCCAGACATCGACGACCCCGCCGAGGTGGTCCGGGGCATCATCAGCACGGTTCCCGATCCGAGTTCCCCGTTCTCCGAGAGATCCGTGGTCAGAAGCATCAGAGGTGGGCTGGTTCTGGGCCCGAACACCATCGTGTCGCTGGGGCGCGAACGCTCTGACAAGCACGGCTTCGACCTCGGCGATTTGGGGTCGACCGTCGGCTTCAAAGGATTCTGGAAGTTCGCGGCGCAGACAGCGAAGACCGCCGCTCGCGGAGCCAAGCCGGCCGTGAGCACCTCTGCCTTCGTCGAAGAGATCCGGAAGTTCGTTCCTGCCATCGATGCCTCGGCCGTCCGGGCCGACTCGCGCGGAATCCGCGCGCAGGCAATCGACGCCGATGGCACGCTCGTGGACGAGCTGCGGGTGACCACGCGCGGCAGACTCACCATAGTCAGAAGCCTCCCCAGGTCAGGGGCCGCCTCTGCGCTGGCCACGGCCGAACGTGTCGCGAACCGAGTCCTCGACGGTCCCGCCGACGCGGACGGCTGAGGCGAACGCTCGGTGACCTCAGACGGCGCCTACGGGTGATCCGTCCGAATCAGCCGGAGTGGCGTTCGAGGAATTCGTAGACCTCGGTATCATCGACGCCTGGAACGGCGCCGGGGGGAACTGCTGCCAGCAGAGACGCATGCATCTGTGCCGAGGGCAGAGCCTGGTTCTCCCATTTCTCGGCCAGATCATCGGGTGCCTGGCGACAGCACGCGGGATCCGGGCAGGCTGACTTGGACCGGATCGGGGATTCTCGTCCCTCGAACCACTTCACGTGGGCGAAGGGGACTCCGACACTGATGGCGAAGTCACCGCCGGGCAGTACGCGTGCGGTGCACCAGAAGGAACCCTCAGGGGTGTCCGTGTACTGGTAGTACGGGCTGAACCTGTCAGCGACGCGGAACACAGTGCGAGAAGTGAATCGTTTGCAGGCGAACTGGCCCTCGATCGCGCCGAGCGGGTCCGTGGGGTAGGGCAGACCGTCGTTCGAGTACGCCTTGTGGATCGTGCCCGAGCGGTGGACCTTCATGAAATGCACGGGCAGACCCAGGTGCTCGGTGGCCAGGTTCGTGAATCGGTGGGCGGCCATCTCGTAGCCGACACCGAACATATCGCGCAGATGCTCGACGGAGAGCTCGCGCTTCTTCTTCTCCTCGATGAGCATCGGCACCGCCGAACTCTGCGGCAGCAGAACAGCGGCGGCCAGATAGTTCGCCTCCACCCGCTGCTGGAGGAACTCGCTGAAATCCTTCGGAGCATCATGGCCGAGCACGTGCGCGGCCAGGCTCGTGAGCAGATGTGAGCGTGGGTCGAAGGCCGCATCTGTATTGGGCAGATAGAGGCGATTGTTCGCAGTGTCGGAGATCGATCTGGTGGATGAGGGCAGGTCAGAGACGTAGTGGAGGCTGAACCCCAGCTTCTCCGCGATCGTGGCCGTCTGCCGCTGGGAGACTGTGCCCGATTCGTATCCGGCCAGGCGCAGAAGTTCCGCGGCCTGGGTCTCAAGGTCGGCGAAATAATTGTTCTTCTCGCGCATCCGCTCGCGCAGCTCCCGGTTGGCCCGACGAGCCTCCTCCGGGGTCGCGGCACGGCGTTCGAGGACCTGGCCGAGCTGTCTCTGCAGACCCACGATCGCTTCGAGGGCATCATGGGGCAGCGACTTGATCCGCACCTGCGGCAGACCTAAGGAGGAGTACATGGGTGAGGCCTGATTGCGCTCGGCTTCAAGCTCGAGAGCCTGTCTGCCATCGACGGGGGTGGGATCGATGAGCTCGGCGACCTCGGTCTGCAGGGCTTTCGCAATGGCACTGAGCAGGGTGACAGAAGTTTCTCGCTTGCCGTTCTCGATCGTCGAGATCTGGGAGGCTGCACGCCCCACTTTCTCACCCAGCTCGGTGAGGGTCAGCCCACGCTGTTTGCGAAAAAAGCGAATTCTTCTGCCTATGCTCAGGGTGTCCGCTTCTGCTTCGGCATCCCTCAGATCAGTCTCGTTGCTCGTCATTGCGGCTCCATTCGACATCGTGGCGTGGTTCACATGCGCTGAGAATCAGTATGACAGAACGCGATAATTTCCAAAACCGGAAAACAGTCGATTATTCATCGGAGAAATCTCTATCGGCCCCCTTGCAGTCACGGCAGACTGATCTCACCAACCCCGAACGACGAGGAGTGAATGAGAATGACTGAGAACACCACGCAGAGCAGCTTGCACGATGCTGAGGCCATCCGCCGCGATTGGGCCACCAATGCCCGCTGGTCGGGAGTTGCTCGTGACTACGAGCCCGAGGATGTCGTCAAACTGCGCGGTTCGCTGATCGAAGAGCACACACTGGCTCGCCACGGTGCAGAGCGTCTCTGGAACCAGGTGGCCTCCACCGACATCAAGTCCGGCGACTACGTCAACGCACTCGGTGCGCTGACAGGCAACCAGGCAGTGGAGCAGGTCAAGGCCGGCCTCAACGCCATCTACCTCTCCGGCTGGCAGGTCGCCGCCGATGCGAACAATGCCGGACAGACCTACCCCGATCAGTCGATCTACCCGGCGAACTCGGTGCCTCAGGTCGTGCGTCGCATCAACAACGCTCTGATGCGCGCCGACCAAATCGAGACCTCGGAAGGCAAGAAGAACGTCGACGATTGGTTCGCACCGATCGTGGCCGACGCAGAAGCAGGCTTCGGCGGTTCGATCAACGTCTACGAGCTCATGCGCTCGATGATCTCCTCCGGTGCAGCCGGTGTGCACTTCGAGGATCAGCTCGGTTCTGAGAAGAAGTGCGGTCACCTCGGCGGCAAGGTTCTCGTCCCGACCTCGCAGCACATCCGCACCCTCAACGCGGCTCGCCTCGCGGCCGACGTCGAGAACGTGCCCAGCCTCGTGATCGCCCGGACCGACGCAGAAGCGGCAACGCTCATGACCTCGGACATCGACGAGCGCGATCAGCGCTTCGTCACCGGTGAGCGCACCTCTGAAGGCTTCTACAAGATCACGAACGGCATCGAAGCAGGCATCGCCCGCGGACTGTCCTTCGCTCCCTATGCGGACATGCTGTGGATGGAGACCTCCACACCGGACCTCGACGCTGCCAAGCAGTTCGCGGACGCCATCCATGCGGAGTACCCGGACCAGATGCTGGCCTACAACTGCTCGCCGTCGTTCAACTGGCGCAAGCACCTCGACGATGCCACCATCGCGAAGTTCCAGCGTGAGCTGGGAGCCATGGGCTACAAGTTCCAGTTCATCACCCTGGCCGGCTTCCACGCGCTCAACTACTCGATGTTCGATCTGGCTCACGGCTACGCCCGCAACCAGATGACCTCGTACGTCGAGCTGCAGGAACGCGAGTTCGCTGCCGAGGACCGCGGCTACACCGCAACCAAGCACCAGCGTGAGGTCGGAACCGGATACTTCGACCTGGTCTCGACCGCGCTGAACCCAGAGTCCTCGACGACAGCTCTGGCCGGATCGACCGAATCCGCTCAGTTCAGCTGAGCCTTCGGTGACCCGACCGGTCACGCGACGACGGACACCGGCCTCGCGTGACCGGTCACCCAGTACTCGGCGCGGATCGACAGTGTTTTCACGGGGTTTGCACTGTTGGTCCGCGCCGGCACACCAGACATCACAGCTCCAACCACAACCTCGGCGACACCAGCACCACCGCAGAACCAGCACAGCCATCGCATCACCGCAGCACAGCCACCGCAACGCACATCAGCAGCACACATTCCGACGGGTGAGGAGAAGCCCCATGTCTCACATCAAAATCAACGCCCCCATCGAACCAGGCTTCGACACGATCCTCTCGGAGTCCGCTCTCAACTTCATCGCAGCCCTCCACGATCGCTTCAGCGAACGTCTGGGCAAGCTGCTGGGAGTCCGCGGACGTCAGGCGCAGAGCATCCGGAACGGCACGTTCCCGAGGTTCACCCCAGACACCGCAGGAATCCGGGCGAACACCACATGGAAGGTCGCCGGCGCGGCCGGAGCCCCCGGTCTCGAAGACCGTCGTGTCGAACTGACCGGCCCCGTCTCCGAACCTGAAGTAGTTGCGGCGCTGAACTCCCGTGCGAAGGTCTGGCTCGCCGACCTCGAAGACGCCACCAGCCCGACCTGGTCCAACATCATCGGCGGACAACTCAACTTGTTCAACGCCATCCGCGGCAACCTGCCGGGCGTGAACAACCGTGAGCAGCCCACCATCGGCCTGCGTCCCCGCGGCTGGCACCTGCCGGAGAAGCACCTGATCCACGTCGATGCCCAGGGCAGCCAGTCGGAGACTTCAGGTGCCATGGTCGACTTCGGTCTCTACTTTTTCCACAATGCCCGCCGACTCGTCGACAGCGGCTCGGGACCATACTTCTACCTGCCGAAGCTCGAGTCCTTCCGCGAAGCACGCCTGTGGAACGAGATCTTCGTCTTCGCTCAGGACTACATGGGCATTCCGCAGGGAACCATCCGGGCGACCGCTCACATCGAGACGATCACCGCTGTGTTCCAGATGGAAGAGATCCTGTGGGAGCTGCGCGATCACTGCGCCGGCCTCAATGCCGCAGGCTGGGACTACCTGTTCTCACTCGTGAAGAACTTCCGCAACTCCCCGAAGTGGGTGCTGCCGGATCGCGAGCACCTGACAATGGGACTGCCGCTGCTGCAGGCGTTCGCGGACCGCCTCGTCTCGACCTGCCACCGCCGCGGAGCACACGCGATCGGGACCATGGGCAACCTCATGACCACTCACCCGGACAAGGAATTCGTTGCCTCGGAGCTGGTGAAGATGCGTGAAGACAAGGCTCGTGAAGCCTCGCGCGGCTTCGACGGCACCTGGGTGGCCGAGCCGGGACTGGTCGATGACGCGCTCGAGGTCTTCGACGCCGCACTCGGCGACAAGCCTAATCAGCTCGACAACCGCCGGGCCGATGCCCACGCCTGCGCCGAGCACATGCTCGACGTGTCGGGACTGGACCCCACGGTCACCGAGGAAGGTGTTCGACTGAACATCCGTGTGGCCATCGGCTACATGAACGAATGGTTGGGCGGCAACGGCAACGTCGCACTCGAGAACCTGCTCGAAGACGCGTCGACCGCTGAGATCTCCAGGTCCCAGATCTGGCAGTGGATCCGCCACTCGGTGACGCTGGACAACGGGAAGCAGGTCACCCGCGACCTGGTGGAGCGGTACATGGGCGAGGAGCTCGCAGTCATCGAGCGCCACCCCGCAGACCACTACACCGAGGCCGTTGAGATCTTCCGCAAGAGCGCACTGGGTGAGGACTTCCCCGAATTCCTCACGATGCCTGCCTACACCGACCACCTGGTCGACAGGGTGTCGAAGGGCGCCGTGTTCGCGGCCTGAATCTCTTGCGCCGACGCTGTCGGCATGGCCGGCAAGACCAACTACCCGATTCTGCATCAGCACGTCGCACTCACCGTGCTGATGCAGAACCGGGTAGTTTTTTGCGTGCTGCAGGCGCCAGGCTGATTCAGCTGCTCCTGCGGGTGATCCGCCTGCGCTGAAGCTCAGCTCCATCCCTCGGGTGGCCAGGGCTGACCTTCGGCCTGGGCATTGAGCTGATAGGCGATCGCGCCATCGATGGACTCGCGGATGATGTCGGCATGACCGACATGGCGGGCGATCTCGGTGTTGAGATGGCCCAGGATCCACCGGACGTTCATGACGAAGTCCTTGGGCATCCACGGATTGTGAGGCATCGGGACGACCGTGGACAGATCGGTCCCGTTCTCCTCGACCGCCCTGCGTGCCACGTCGATCTCGGCCATGGCTGTCTCGAAAGCGGTGACCACATCGCCAATAGCGAGGTCGGGAAGAGCAGACCCATCGAACATTCCGTCGAGGCCCAAGCGTCGGTTGTAGTCGGCATAATCATCCGCCGTGACCTCAAGCGAAGGATCGCGGACCTGCTGGATCCAGGAGAACAGCACCTGGGCGGCGTGAGTCAAGAGGCCGGAGATGCTCAGTGCGCTCACCGTCGGCGTACTGCGAGCCTGTTCGTCGGTGAGGCCGAGAGCGGTGATCTTGAGCTGCGAGCACTGCTGTTCGAGGAACGAGAACTGGGCGTCGGCCTCGGTCGTGACTGATGGGGCGAAGAACGGCATGATCTCTCCTGATCGTCTGGTGCAGAACCGGTTGTCCGGATCTGTGACACCAGTGTCCAACCGTTTGCGGACATATAATGTCCGCTATGACCGCTGATTCTCGACTGTTGTCCATGCTGGGGATGATCGCCTCGGGACGAACCTACTCCGCGGCCGAGCTGGCCGCGCACTTTCGCGTCACGCCTCGCTCCATTCGCCGCGACATCGCGAATCTGCGCCAGCTCGGCTATGTCATCGAATCTGTCTCGGGTGCGGCCGGCGGATACCGTGCTCACTCGCGCACTGTTCTGCCCCCGCTGCAGCTCGAGACCGGTGAGGCTCTGGCCACAGCACTCGGCCTGGCTCTGCTCAACGGCGCCGGCTTGGGCACCTCGAACGCCGATTCGGCCACCGCGAAGCTGCGCGGGATGCTTCCCGCCGGGATGCGCGAGACGATCGGGGACATCAGCACAGCAGTCTCTGTTGTCGCTGGTCACGAACCGGGAGTCGACATGGCAGCGGTCATGACGACAGCCTCGGCGATTGCGTCCCGGAGCGTCCTGACCTTCGCCCACGTGAAACGGAAGAGCGCAGAGAGCTCGGGGACGAAGTCGATGGAGCGCCGGGTGGAGCCGGTGCGGATGGTCGTCCTCGGCGCGCATTGGTATCTCTACGCCTGGGATCTCGCTCGCAGTGATTGGCGGGTCTTCCGCCTCGATCGGATGAGTCAGGTTCACGAAACGACCTTCGCCTTCGCGCCCAGGGACCATCCCGATGCAGAGGCGGCCGTGAGTTCCGCCGTCACCACCGACGCGTACCGCCACACCGTGATCCTCGATGTCGACGCAACCGTGGCTGAGGCCAAATCGTGGTTCCCGACGAGGACAGCGACGATCACGAAGACCGCCGACGGCACCCGCATCGAATTCGGTGTCGAGGACCTTGCCTGGGCGGCAGTGATCACCGCAGCGACTCCCGTGGACTTCCGAGTCGTCGAGCCACCGGAGCTCTTGGGTGCGCTGCGCGATCTCGGTGAGCGGGCGGCCCAGGTGAGCAGGACCGGTGCAAGCGGCATCGGCTGAGCTGCGATGCGCACGCCGGGTGTCGGAGGTCCGATTGCGATGACCGTGAGGTGTCCTCGCGGTGATACGGGAATGAACGAATCAGGGCAGAGCTAATATACTTCTCGATATGACGATTCTCATTGGCTACCTTCCTGCTCCTGAGGGTGAGGCGGCTCTGCGTGCGGGTTTCGCAGAAGCCAAACTTCGGTCGAGCAATGCTGTCGTGATCAACTCCCAACGACGCGGAGCCAGTGGCACCCCGACCGAGATCGACCAAGACGTCATCGACCGCATCGTCGCACTGGGCAAGGACTCAGACGTCGCGGTCGAGGTTCTCCAGCCCGATCACGAAGATGATCTGCCGGGAACGCTGAACGACCTCGTGGAAGAACACGACGCCCAGCTCATCGTCATCGGCCTGCGCAAACGCTCGGCGATCGGTAAGTTCATCCTCGGCTCGCAGGCTCAGCGGATCCTGCTCGAAGCAGAGGTCCCGGTCCTCACCGCCAAGGCCTGAGCCGGTCAAGGCCTGAGCCTGGTAGTTGGCGGCCTGACTTCAGTCTCCGCGTGTCTGAGCCCGTCGCCCAGCAGTATCAGCGGGCGGGTTCGAGTCCCCAGCCCCAAGCGAGAAGCTCCGGCAGCGACACACCCTGTGCATCGCTGAGGTCGGCGATCTGTGTGCGGCAGGAATAGCCATCGGCTAAGACGACCCGTGTTCGCTCACCGTCGCCGGCATGTCCTTGTGTCCCGGCCGCTCCTCCGGCTCCGAGCGCGTTCGGCGCCCGATTGCGCAGTGCTTCCTGCTCCCGCAGGGCCGGCAGCAGAGCCACTTCGGCCACAGCGACCGAGGTCTCGTAATGTCCTTCCTCAACGCCGAAGTTTCCGGCCAGACCGCAGCAGCCGCCCAGGAATCGGCTTGCAGCACCGGTTCTGGCCAGCAGCTCCTTGTCCGCGGCAGTGCCGAAGATCGCCGACTGATGGCAGTGCGGCTGCACGAGCGCTTCGACTCCGTCCAACGGAGGCAGCTCGGCACCCACGCTGAGCAGGTACTGCGCGAAGGTCTGCACCCGTGAGGCGACTCGTGCCGAGGCCTCATCGGCCAAGAGCTTCTGCGAATCGTCCTTGAGAGTCGCCAGACATGAGGGTTCGACCCCGACGATGGGCACTTCCCCGGTTGCGTCGAGGGCACCGATCGTTGCTCCCAGATTCGCCTTCGCCGCGTCGAGCTGACCGGTCGAGATCAGGGGCAGACCGCAGCACACTGTCTGGTCGATGACGCGCACCGTGACGCCAGCGCGTTCGAGCACGGCAACGGCGGCGGCGAGGATACGCGGCGCGAAATGATTCGACCACGAATCGGCGAACAGAATCACCTCACGGGTCTTCGTGCTGGGCCCGACCTCGGCGGTGCTGTCTGTCTTCGCCCACCATTTCCGAAACGTCGTCGAGGCGAACTGCGGGATGGATCTGCGGATGTCGATCCCGGCCAGCTTCTTGGCCACTGTCGTGAGCCCCGGCAGGCCCGAGACGCGGTTGACCACGGGGGCCAGGGGTGTGACGACGCGTGCCAGCTGCGGCAGGAAACCGAGCGAATAGTGCTTCATCGGGCGCAGCCTGCCCTTGTAGGACTGGTGGAGGACCTCGGCCTTGTAGGTGGCCATGTCAGTGCCGGTCGGGCATTCGGTGCCGCAGGCCTTGCAGGAGAGGCAGAGGTCGAGTGCATCGGCGACCTCGGGGGACTGCCACGATGAGTTGAGGAGATCCCCGGACACCATCTCCTGCAGGACCCGGGCACGACCGCGCGTGGAATGCCGCTCATCGCGGGTGGCCTGATAGGACGGGCACATGACGCCACCGCTGTCGGCAGAGTCGGCACGGCATTTGCCGACGCCGGTGCAGCGATGGACGGCGGAGGCGAAGCCCGCCGACTCTCCCTCGTAGGCCATGGCCAAGGTTCCGGGCAGCTCCTCCCGCAGCGGCAGCTGGGTCAGCCGCAGGGACTCGCTGAGGGCATCCGGGTCGACGATGACACCCGGGTTGAGCAGGTACTGCGGGTCGAAGAGCTCCTTGACCTCTGTGAACAGCTCCAATACGGCTGGGGGATAGATGAGACGCAGCAGCTCGGATCTGGCACGGCCGTCGCCATGCTCACCGGAGACAGACCCGCCGTAACGCGCCACGAGCTTCGTCGCCGCGACCATGAACGTCCGCATCACCTCGGGTCCGTCGGGATCCTCGAGCGGGAAGTCGACGCGCATGTGCAGACAGCCATCGCCGAAGTGCCCGTAGGGAATTCCCCACAGCCCATGCTCGGTGAGCAGATCCATGAGTTCACGCAGATAGTCGCCGAGGTGCTCGACCGGAACCGCAGAATCTTCCCACCCGGCGTGGGCGTCACGTCCATCGGGTGTGCGGGAGACCAGACCGGCTCCATCGGCGCGAATGCCCCACACCTCGGCTGCCGCCTGGGGGCCGAGCACCGCCGAATCCAGAGCATCCGACTCTCTGATGAGGCGCTTCGTCTCATCGACCAGTTCGGCTTCGTCCTCGCCGGTGAGTTCGACGACGAGCCAGCCGCCGCCCTCGGGCAGGCGGGGGACAGCTTCGGCTCCCTTGGTCTCGATGACCCGATCGAGCATGCGCGAGTCGAGGCCCTCGCAGGCCGCCACCGGGAACCCCTTGAGCAGGGGAGCATCATGTGCGGCCGCGACCATGTCCTCGTACCCGAGCACCACCGCCGAGGTGTGGGTGGGGTCTTTGACCAGGCGCATCTTCGCGGCGAGGACGATGCCCCATGTGCCCTCGGTCCCGGCGAAGGCCCGGCGCAGGTCGAAGTCGTTCTCCGGCAGCAGGGATTCCAGCCCATACCCGGAGACCTGTCGAGAGAAGGTGCCCAGATTAGTCCGGATGGTGCCCAGCGACCTGCCGACGAGTTCATACAGACGCGGGAACGTCTCTGAGGAGTCGGTGTCGTCGAGGGTGACGACTGTACCGTCGACGAGCATGACGATCAGCGCGAGGATGTTGTCGCCGGTGCGTCCGTAGCCCAGAGCGCGTGGCCCGCAGGCGTTGTTGCCGATCATCCCGCCGATCGTGCAGCGAGTATGAGTAGAGGGATCAGGGCCGAAGCGCAGGCCGTGGGGCCGCGCCTGTGCCTGCAGGTGAGCGTGGATGCATCCGGCCTGAACCCAGGCGGACTGCGCCTCGGGGTCGAGGGCCAGGACCTCGTTCATATGGCGAGAGAAGTCGAGGATGATGCCCGTGCCGATCGCATTGCCTGCGATCGAGGTTCCTGCGCCGCGGCTGGTGATGGGTACTCCCAGCCGGCGCGCGATCGCGAGTGTGTGCGAGACATCGGCCTCGTCATGAGGGAAGACGATCGCCTGTGGAACCAGGCGGAAGAGGGAGGCGTCAGTGGTGTAGGCGGCACGATCGGTGTCGTCGACGCTGAAGTCCCGGACCCCCGCGGCCCGGAGCTCGGTCGAGAGGACATCGGCGAGAGACATCTCTGTCTCCGCAGACTTCCGAGGTGCACTGGAGCTGTGAGCCAATGTGGTCATGTCCGCATTCTGCCACTTCAGTTGTCAGTGAGGTACTCGCTCAACAGAGAGTGGGATGGTGCCGACTGCGGACGAGGTTACCCCTAAGTAAGGAACGGGAAAGCCCGCGGGCGTTATTGAACCGTTACATAAAATGAGCAATAAAGCGCCTGAGCTTCTATAATTCGGGAATTATTGGCATATTCTCATATACGTGGTATTTAATGGAACTACACATCTAGATGGCATCGAGCCATAGTCATAAGTAGGGGAAGAAACCATGTCGCGTCGCGCCCGTGAATTAACAGTTGACCAGACAGCCTTAGTTGGTGCAGTTCGAAAGGTTTCTCGTCAACGGGCCAAGATCAATACCGATTATGTGATGGCGATTCTTCGCGCTCGTGAGGAAGGGGCCACCTTCGGGTCCATCGCCGAGGCGGCGGGTACCTCCTCGCAGGCGGTGCAGGAGATCGTGCGCAGGCATGGTCAGGTCCAGCGCAGCGAGTCCGTACGATCCATTCCAGCCCCCGCGAAATAGGGCCAAGGCGGCGCCGGAGAGGCGCTCGCTGAGCGACGGTGGACCGAGGTGCCCCTCGGGACTGCGCATCACAGTGACGTGATTCGCACCCGAGGGGCACCTCGTTTGCTCAATGGTGACCTCAGTCATTCGTTTTATCACCTTTTGATAACAAGAGTTCTTTATTGTGGAAATCATGTGAAAATCATGCACACGGCATTAGATGAACGGCCGACCAGGGCCGGAGGAGAGGCCTTCTGGTCGAGTGCTCTTGCGATCGGGAAGTCCGGTTCCTGAGTATCGATTTCTCTTCCCCGCAGTGAAGTCCGGTTGGTCGAATTCGCCAGTCCCGAACCCCCTGGTGTTCGGCTGCAATCACGCTTAGATACAAGAAGTACACACTCGGACCTGTATTGCAGTGTTGTTACAGGAGAGGCCCCGCTGGGGCCGACTAGAGTTGAACCATGAGCTCAGAGACCGACCTTCTGCCCAGTGCCCTCAACGATCTGCCATTGATGCGCATCGCCTCGGACCTATCCTTGATGGCGTGGGAGCAGATGGAAGCCTGGCGCAGCTCCCTCGGGGCGCAGCTTGACGCTTCCGTGGTGGATACGAAGACTTCGCCCAACGACCTCGTGACTCTCGCAGACGCGCAGATCGAATCACTCGTCCGCGGATACCTGGCGAAGGTTCGCCCCTCGGACACCATGGTCGGTGAGGAAGGTGCGCCGGCGCTGGATCCCATCGACTTCTTCGATGCGCAGGTTGTAGTCAGGCTCAACGGCTTCGACCCTGGTGGCGATGACCTCCTCGACATGAGCGACGACGGTCCGCCGTTGGAGTGGCATGTGGACCCCATCGACGGAACCGTGAACTACGTGCGCAACATCGAGCACTACGCTTTCTCGGTTGGGGTCTGTGAGGCAGGCGAGGCCCACGGGCGGGGCCTTGGCGAGGAGCGGTGGCTCATCGGCCTCGTCGCCTCTCCGGGGTTGAATGCCACCTGGGTGGGAGCGAAGGGGCGTGGGGCCTATCGCGTCGAGGGGCAGCTCTCCGGGGGTCGAGGAGCGGATCGTCTCCCCGCTCGACGGCTGCGCGGCACACCGGTCGGACTCTCCGGCAGGCTGCTGGCAACCGGCTTCGCCTACACCGGGGGCAATCGCGGCCCGCAGCTGGCGAAGCTGTTCACCCTCATGGACGGCTACGACGATATCCGGCGCTGCGGATCGGCGGCTATCGACCTGTGCATGCTCGCAGAGGGCAAGGTCAACGGCTATGCCGAACGAGGACTCGGAATCTATGACTATGCAGGCGGCGGCGTCATTGCCGCCGAGTCCGGTGCCTTCGTGCACCGCGGTGGATCAGGTGGTCCCACTGCCGCTGCGGAGTCCGAAGACGAAGTGCGACGCCTCATCGCCTCGATCTGACTGACTACTTCCGCTGTCAATGTGAGATGAATAACGATAGATTATGCTCACGTATTTCGTGAAGCTTAGGCTAAGCTAATTCACGGTTCGTGTTCATCTGACATCAATGACTTTTGCAGGAAGTAGATCACCATGGGTTCGTCACGTCTTCGTTTCACCGCCCTGGCCGGCGTCGTTGCACTCGCTCTGGCCGGCTGCGGCCAAGCTGCCGCCGATGACACCGGTGCCGATGCCGATTCCGGCAGCACCATCGACATCGAGGACAACAATGGAGCGCAGAGCGTGGCGAGCCCTCCTTCATCTGTGGTCGCCACAGACAACCGCACATTCGAGACTCTCGACACGTGGGGCATCGAACTCAGTGCTGGGGCGGTCTCTCTGATGCCCGAGGGGCTCAGCTACACGAAGGACGACTCCGTCCTCGACCTCGGATCCCACCGTGAGCCCGACCTGGAGAAGGTCGTCGAGGCCAAGCCCGACCTCATCATCAACGGCCAGCGATTCGCACAGTTCCATGACGACCTTGCGAAGCTGGCACCCGAGGCCACCGTGGTCGAACTCGATCCGCGCGATGGCGAAGACTTCGGCTCCGAGCTCAAACGCCAGACGACAACCTTGGGAGAGGTCTTCGGCAAACAGGACGAAGCGAAGAAGATCGTCGACGACTACGATGCCTCGGTGAAACGAGCCAAGGCTGCCTACGACAGCAATGACAAGGCCATGGGCCTCATCACCTCGGCGGGTGACATCGGCTATTCGGCTCCTTCTGTCGGGCGCACCGTCGGACCGGTCTTCGACATCCTCGGTCTGGATCCGGCCCTCGAAGTGGACTCCAGCAGCGAGGACCACCAGGGAGACGACATCTCCGTCGAGGCGATCGCCGACTCCGAACCCGAGCTCATGATCGTCTTGGACCGTGACGCTTCCTTCGCCCCCGACGAGCGCGATGAGGGATCGGCTCCCGCCGCCGAGGTGCTCGAGAAGTCAGAGGCGCTCAAGGATGTGCCCGCGGTCAAGGACGACAAGATCGTGTACTTCCCGCAGGACACCTATCTCAATGAAGGCATCCAGACCTACACCGAGTTCTTCAACTCATTCGCTGACAAGCTCGAAGAGCAGAAATAGCGCCGCGCAGCAGCAATTGAGATCGAGAGAATGACGAGTACACGCGACGGCCTCGCCGAGGCCACCTCGGCGAGGAAGAGCCTTGCCGGGGCAAAGGGGCAGCTGCTGAGCTGGAAGTTGGCAGTGGGCGTCCTCGGCGTCCTGCTCCTTCTCGTACTTTCCCTCTTCACCGGCGTCTACGACATCTTCGGCGGGGTTGGGGGAGCCGAGATGTTCCAGATCACCCGCGTGCCGCGCACCATCGCTCTCGTACTCTCGGGTGCGGCGATGGCCATGTGCGGCCTGGTCATGCAGCTGCTGACGCAGAACCGATTCGTCGAACCGACGACCACCGGCACCACGGAATGGGCCGGGTTGGGTCTGATGCTCACCGTCATCGTCTACCCGGACGCGTCGATCCTGGCACGGATGATCGGGGCCATCATCGCCGCATTCATCGGCACGCTGGTCTTCTTCATGTTCCTGCGCCGGGTCTCCCTCAAGTCATCGCTCATCGTGCCCATCATCGGCATCATGCTCGGCGCGGTGGTCGGTGCGATCTCGACCTTCATCGCGGTTCAGACTGACATGCTCCAGAGCCTGGGCATCTGGTTCGCCGGCAACTTCACTTCGATCCTACGGGGCCAGTACGAGATCCTGTGGGTCGTTGTCATCGTCGTCATCGCGGTCTTCATCACAGCCGATCGCTTCACCGTCGCCGGACTGGGCAAAGAGGTCGCGACGAACGTCGGTCTCAACTACAACCAGGTCATTCTCATCGGCACCATCCTCGTGGCCATCGCCACTGGAGTCGTCACGGTGGTGGTCGGCAGCCTGCCGTTCCTCGGCCTCATCGTGCCCAATATCGTCTCGATGATCCGCGGCGATGACCTGCGCAGCAATCTGCCTTGGGTCTGCTTGTCGGGCATTGCGATCGTCACGATCTGCGACCTCATCGGCCGAGTCATCATCATGCCCTTCGAACTGCCGGTCTCCGTTATCCTCGGAGTCGTCGGCGCCGCGGTGTTCGTCGGGCTCCTCCTACGGCAGCGGAAGCGGGGATGAGGCGCGCCATGTCTGCTGAGACGACAGAGCACGCGGCCTCGGCGAGGATACAGCGGACCCCGGGACCGCCTCGGCGCTCCTCCGGGTCGTTGGCCACGCCCACATCCAAGTGGCGGTACTGGTCGCTCATGGTCGGCCTCATCGTCGCCTCGGCGGCCATCGCCCTTGGCCTCCTGGCCTGGGACAACCCGATGCCGATCACCGATGAGGGATTCTGGCTCATTGCGCAGCTGCGGATGAAGAACCTCGTCGTCATCGCGGTCGTCGCACTGTGCCAGGCGTTCGCGACCGTGGCGTTCCAGACGGTGACGAACAACCGGATCATCACGCCGTCGATCATGGGCTTCGAATCGCTGTACGTTGCCATCCAAACCGGGGCCATGTACTTCTTCGGGGTCACAGCGATCGTCGAGCTCAAGGGGCTCGTGCCTTTCACCGTGCAGCTGCTGCTCATGGTGGGGCTCTCGCTCGCGCTCTACGGCTGGCTGCTCTCAGGCCGATACGGCAATATCGCGATCATGCTGCTCATCGGCGTCGTCATCGGCGGCGGACTCGGCTCGATCGCGACGTTCATGCAGCGGACCCTGACACCGAGTGAATTCGACGTGCTCGCGGCCCGGCTCTTCGGCTCGATCTCGAACTCGGACTCCAGCTATCTCCCTGTCTCCATCCCGTTGTGTCTGCTCGCCTGCGCCGCGATCTACCTGAGCTCCTCCCGACTCAACGTCCTCGCACTCGGCAGGGACACGACCAGCAACCTGGGACTCAACCACAAGGTCGAGATGATGAAGATCCTGTTCTTCGTCTCGATCCTCATGGCCGTGTCCGTGTCGATGATCGGACCGATGATCTTCCTCGGCTTCCTCGTCGCGATGCTCGCCTACCAGTTCTCCGACACCTACGACCACAGATACGTGCTGCCGATGGCCGGACTCCTCGGGTTCGTCGTCCTGGGCGGGGCGTACTTCATTATGAAGAACCTGTTCTACGCCGAGGGCGTCGTCTCCATCATCATCGAGGTCATCGGCGGAGGTGCATTCCTCTTCGTCATCATGAGAAAGGGACGCCTGTGATCACACTGCGCGATGTCCGCAAGTCCTACAGCAACGATGTCGAGATCGGTCCCGTCGATCTGCAGATCCCCGCCGGGGGAGTCACCGCGCTGGTCGGACCCAACGGCGCCGGGAAGTCAACGCTGCTGACGATGATCGGCCGCCTGCTGGGCATCGACGAGGGGGCGATCGAGGTCGCCGGTTATGACGTGTCGTCAACGAAGTCGAAGGACCTGGCGAAGATCGTGTCCATCCTGCGCCAGGAGAACCACTTCATCACCAGGTTGACGATCCGCCAGCTCGTCGGCTTCGGCCGTTTTCCCTACTCCAAGGGACGCCTGACAGCTGCCGACGAGGAGATCATCTCCCAGGCGATCGACTTCCTCGAACTCAGTGACCTCGAGGGCCGGTTCATCGACGAGCTCTCCGGCGGGCAGAGGCAGCGCGCCTACGTGGCCATGGTGCTGGCTCAGGACACCGACTACGTCCTGCTGGACGAACCCCTGAACAACCTGGACATGAAGCACTCCGTGCAGATGATGGCGCACCTGCGTCGGGCCGCCACACAGATGGGGCGGACCATCGTCATCGTTCTTCACGACATCAACTTCGCCGGGCACTATGCCGATCACATCTGTGCCGTGAAGACCGGCAGCATCGTCGAGTTCGGGACACCTGCGGAGATCATGACCGCCGAGGTGCTCACCCGCGTCTTCGACACCCCCGTCGACGTCATCGACGGCCCGCGCGGTCGGTTGGCCGTGTACTACTGAGTGCGTGTACTACTGAGCGTCAGTGCAGGGAGTCTGAACTGCCTGCCGAGTCGGCACTGGCTGGTCGGATCGTGACCCAGCGGCGTACAGCGACGACGAGTGCGGCCGCGAGGCCGACGATGAGCAGACCGTCGGCGGCGATGTAGAACAGGTGCAGGCTCGACCCGCCGTCATCGACACCGGCGAGCACAGCATCGGTGCGTTTGTTGAGCAGGGGTCGGATCACGGCGACCTTGGCGATGAGGACGACCGTCACCGCACATGTCAGCTGCCGGTACCGGGCACCGACGGCCGACTTGAACACCGACCACAGCAGGATCACGGCGATGACGATCTCGACCCAGTTCATGGCGGTGAAGACCAGACGGCCGATGCCCAGCCCCAGCGGGATCGTGATGCCCGGCGCGGTGAACTTCAGCGGCGCCTCGATGAGGGAGATGCCGATGATGAGACCGAGCCAGATGGCAGGAAGAACGATGCGAGCACCCGCGGCGAGACGGGTGTCCTGAGAACTGAAGACAGTGGCCATGCCTCGGATTCTACTCCCGGTAGAAGAGCCGCGGTATCGGCGCGCAGAAACCACCTCGCGCCCCAGCCCGGAACGCGTGCACTTGCGCTCTAGACTGGTGCTCATGCGTCTGTTCTCCAATGCCGTCGTGCGAAGTTTTGCACCTGCCGCCCCTGATGACACCTCGGCGGTGGCACCCGACTCGATCCTCGTCGAGGGGGAGACGATCGTGGCCGTGGGCACCAGAGCCGAACTGCTCGACATCGCAGCCTCCGAGTCTTCGACTACGGCAGCGCTCGCCTCGGCGGGAGGAATCGGAGCCACAACGGTGATTCCGGGCCTCGAAATCGAAGAGATCGACTGCGCCGGCCAGGTCATCCTGCCCGGCCTCGTAGACGCGCACATGCACTCGATCCACTACGCGGACTCCCTGACCGACCTCGATCTCTCCGATGTCCGATCCTTGACCGAGGCGGTCGACGCCATCCGAGAACGCGCCAGCCAGATGCCGTTCGGCGAATGGGTGGTCGGTTCAGGGTGGGACATCAACAAGTGGGATGACCCGCGCTACCCCGATCGCGAACTCCTCGACCAAGCCGTGCCTGACCACCCGGTGGCGATGTGGTCGGTCGATCTCCACACCCTCTGGACGAATGCCCACGGCCTGGAGATCGCCGGCATCGATGATCTCACCGCGGACCCGTTCGGCGGAGAATTCGTGCGCGATGACGAGGGCTCGCTGACCGGGCTGGTCCGTGAGGATGCCACCGACCTGGTGGCCAGATTCATTCCCGAACCCTCCCGCGCAGAACAGGTCGAGCGACTCGATCGCACCCAGAAGCTGTTCCTCTCCCAAGGGCTGACCGGGATCCACGACTTCGACTCCATCGCCTCGACGCTGGGGTGGTACGACCTGCGCGAAGCCGACCGACAGCACATCCGTGTCACGAAGTACCTGCGCTCACCGGAGGTGCCCTGGGCCATCGAGACCGGATGGCACACAGGCGACGGCGATGACTGGCTGCGCCGAGGTGGCCTGAAGCTGTTCTCCGATGGAGCCCTGGGCTCGCACACCTGTCACATGTCCTCACCGTTTCCCGAGCCGCACGCTCACGCAGAGACTGTGACCCCCGGCGAGGCTGGAGACGAGGCAGGTGCCGAGCAGGAGTTCTACACCTACCCCGGCACTGTGCCCGAGGACGCCCTGAGCAGTGCACCAGAGGATGCCAACTATGGGATCGCTCAGATGTCAGAGGACGACCTGTTCGAGAACGCACGCCGTGCCACCGAGGCCGGTATCTCTGTTGCCATCCATGCCATCGGCGACCAGGCCAACCACCATGTGCTCAACGTCTTCGAACGTCTGCACCAGACCACGAAGGAGGCGCAGGAGCGCTTCGAACGCCCACTGCGCCATCGTGTCGAGCACGCCCAATTCATTCAGCCTGCCGATGTCGCCCGATTCGCCGAACTCGACGTCATCGCCTCCATGCAGCCTCGTCACTGCATCTCTGACCTGCACCTGCTTCACCTCATCGACGAATCCGCGCAACTTGCCGCCTACGCCTGGCCGGACCTGTTGGCCGCCGGGGCACACGTGGCCTTCGGCTCCGACGGGCCGGTGGAGCCCGCCAATCCCTTCGCAGCGATCTATGCGGCGATGACCAGGGCGAACATCTCCGGAGACGCGGCCACGAGTTTCCAGCCTCGACGTCGGCTCTCCGCCGCTGAGGCAATTCGGCAGCACACTCTGGGCCCGGCCTATGCAGCAGGACTCGACGATCGCCGAGGCTACCTGGCCCCGGGCATGGACGCCGACTTCATCGTCGTCGACACCGATCCGTATGTGGCAGAGGGGCTCAATCCCAACGCAGCCAACTCCGACGATGGCCTGCTCGGCTATGAATCCGAAGAAGCACTCTTCGCCCACGCCGAGGCGATCCGTGACACCACAGTCGCGCTGACAGTGGTCGGCGGCCAGGTGAAATACCGAGCCTGACCGCCACCTCCCTGAAGCCCCATCCTGCCGAAAAGGATCCTCACATATGCTTCGCTCGTTCATGGCTCGGGCTCGGAAGATCGATGCCGCCACCCCTGACTCCCGCAACCGAGAAGTCGACTTCCTCCGCGCGGCAGCGATCACCGTCGTCGTGCTGGGACATTGGACGATCATCGCGGTGAGCTCCACCGGAGGCATCGAGCCGCACGGCCTGCTAGATGAGGCTCGCTGGACGCACCCGCTGACCTGGGTGTTCCAAGTGATGCCGATCTTCTTCCTCGTCGGCGGCTATTCCAACGCTTTGTCCTGGCGTTCGGCGAGACGGAAGAACATCGGCTACGCCGAATGGCTGCGCGCCCGCCTGCGTCGCCTGGGGCTGCCCCTCATTCCGCTTCTGCTCGTCTGGCTGCTCACCTGCATCATCGCGTTGAGCTTCGGCGCCGAACCAGCTGCGGTGCAGCTGGCATCGCAGATGGCCCTGGTGCCCACCTGGTTCCTCGCCGCCTACCTGTTGGTCGCGATCGTCGCTCCGCCCTGCTTGGTGCTGTGGGAGAAATGGGGGTGGTGGTCGATCGTCCTCGGCATCGCCGCGGCAGGGATTATCGACGTCATCAGCATCACCACAGGGAGCATCCTGGCTGGCTACCCCAACTACCTGCTCGTGTGGGCCAGCTTCCACCAGTTCGGCTATGCGTGGCTCGACGGCAGGCTCTCGAGCCTGAAGCGCTGCCTGCTGCTCTTCGCCATCGGCGCCCTCGGGCTCGGACTCCTCGTCGGCTTCGGTCCGTACCCGGTCTCGATGATCACCGCCGGCACCGATGCGATCTCCAACTCAGCCCCGACGCGGGTGACCATGGCCTTCCTCGGAATGGCCCAGGCGGGAATCGTGCTCATGCTTCAGCGACCGCTGGCGGCGCTGCTGCGCAGCCCCGGACTGTGGATGCTCACCGTCCTTGTGAACCAGCGGATCATGACCTGGTTCCTCTGGCATCTCACCGCGCTGACGGGGCTGGCCCACGTGCTCCTCGCACTCGATGCCGAGGCACTGCTGCCCACCCCGCTGACCGGTGTGTGGTGGCTGACCCGCCCCCTGTGGTGCCTGGCGCTGCTCGCGATCACCGGTGTCCTCGTAGTGATCTTCGGCCGATTCGAATCTGCGCAGCCCGACGATCGCCCTGCTCCGCCGGTGTGGATGCCGATCCTCGCCGCGGCAGCGATCTGCGCGGGACTGGCGATCATGGCCGATGTGGGCATGGTCAATGCATCCGGGGTGACCTGGATCTGGCCGCTGCTGCCGCTGGTGGGCATGATCGTCTTCGGCGTGGTCAAACTCCCGCGTAGGCGCTCCTACCGAGACTGACCACGCAGACCCTCGCCGAGGCTGACCCCACAACAAGAAGACCCGACGTCCCCGCGGGGACGTCGGGTCACCTCGGCGAAGGTTCAGGCCGAATTCTTCCTCGAATAGGGACCGGGCGGCGTCGGCGAGATCAGATGTGGCGTCCGCCGGAGATCTCGGTGACCGTTCCGGTGAGGTAGCTGGACAGGCCGGAGGCGAGGAACAGCACCACTGAGGCAACCTCTTCAGGCTCTCCGGGACGGCCCAGCGGGATCTCGGCGAGCTTCGAATCGATCGCGTGCTGGGGCATGGCCGCGGTCATCGCGGTGTTGATGAAGCCGGGCTGGATCGCATTGATGCGGATGCCCTTGAACGCGACCTCCTTGGCCACGGCCTTGGTCATGCCGACGATGCCGGCCTTCGCCGCGGAGTAGTTCGACTGACCGAGCATGCCGACCTTGCCGCTGATGGAGGAGACGTTGACGATCGCCCCTCCGCGGTCCTGTTCGCGCATGAGCCCGGTGGCGACCTTGAGCCCGTTCCAGGTCCCGCGCAGGTGGACGGAGATGACGTCGTCGAACTCCTTCTCGGTCATCTTCCGGATCGTCGCGTCACGGGTGATGCCGGCATTGTTGACCCAGATATCGACGCCGCCGAAGGTCGTCGTTGCCGCATCGGCGAGATTCTGTGTGTTCTCCAGAGAGGCTACATTGCACACGACCCCGGCGGCAGAGTCGGATCCGCCGAGTTCGGTCACGGCCGACTGCAGGCTCTCTTCGTTCATGTCGCCGAGGACGACCTTGGCTCCGGAGTTGACGAGGCTGCGAGCCATGGCCAGTCCGAGTCCCTGGGCGCCGCCGGTGACCACGGCGACCTTGCCGGTGAGCAGGCCGGGGATCTCGGAGATGCCCTGGGCAGTGGAGTCGGTGGTGGCTGGTGCGTCGGTCATCAGGTTCTACTTTCTTTGCGTGTGGATGTGTCTTCTCAGCGTGGAGGCGAGTTACAGGTTGAACTGGGTTTTGTGGGCGCCCTTGAGCAGCTGCCGGGCAACGACGACGCGCTGGACTTCCGAGGTGCCCTCATAGATGCGGAACAGGCGAGCATGGCGGTAGAAGCGTTCGACGGCGGACTCACGCATGTAGCCCGTTCCGCCTTGGATCTGCACACCCTTGTCGGCGATGCGACCCAGAGCCTCTGAGGCGAAGAGCTTTGCAGAGCTGGGACCGAGCTTCCGGTCCTCATCGGCATCCCAGCGTTTCGCAGCGGCGAGTACGAGAGCCTTGGCGGCGGCGACCTCGGTGTAGATATCGGCGAGCATGGCCTGGACCAGTTGGAACCGGGCGATGGGCTCTCCACCCTGTTTCGCCTCGGCGGCATAGTTCACGGACTCATCGAGGATGCGGGTGGCCTGGCCGACGCAGATCGCGGCGATGTGCAGGCGGCCCTTGTTCAGCGAGGCCATCGCGGCGTAGAAGCCCTTCTCTTCCTCACCGCCGATGAGGTTGGCGGCGGGCACACGGACGTCGTCGAAGAAGATCTCCGAGGTCCAGGCGCCGGCCTGGCCCATCTTGTTGTCATGGGTTCCGACTGTGACGCCGGCCGTCTTCGTCGGGACGAGGAAGACGGAGATGCCCTTCGATCCCCGCGCGTTCGGATCGGTGCGGGCGAAGACCATGAGCACGTCGGAGGACTCGGCGTTGGTGATGAAGCGCTTGCTGCCGTTGATGACGTAGTCCTCGCCCTCGCGCACGGCTCTGGTGCGCATGCCCGAGGGATCGGATCCGGCCTCGGATTCGGTCAGAGCGAAGGAGGCGACGACATCGCCCGAGGTCAGCTGCGGCAGCCATTCGCTCTTCTGCTCGTCGGTGCCGTAGTTGACCAGGACCTGCCCGGCGATGCCGTTGTTCGTGCCGAAGACGGACCGGAACGCCGGTGTCGTATAGCCGAGCTCCATTGCCAACTGCGCATCCTGTTCGGCATTCATGCCCAGCCCGCCGTACTCCTCGGGCAGCGCCCAGCCGAAGAGCCCCAGGTCGGCGGATTCCCTGATGATCGACTCAGGGATGGCGTCGTCGGCCTCGATATCGAGCTCGATGGGGACGACCTTCTCGCGGACGAATTCGCGGACGATCGAGAGGACGTCATCCAGTTCCGAAGTATCCATTCTTCGCTCTCCTAGTGTGGTGAGGTGGGGCTAGAGGCTGTCGATCCAGGCGCGGACCTGATCGGAGTCGGCCCCGAGTTCCGGTGGTGCGAGGTCGTAGGAGACCTCGGACTTCGCCAGTCGGATCGGGTTGCGGATCGTGGGGATGATGCGCTCGCCTTGACCGGTCTCGACGATCGGGTCGAGGCCGAGGTCCCGGGCGCGCTCGACTCCCTGGGAGATCGAGTTGATCGGGGCGCAGGGCAGGCCCACGGCCGTGAGCTTCTCAAACCATTCCTGAGCCGTATGCTGCTGCAGGGCAACGAGTAATTCGGGTTCGAGCTCGTCACGATTGGCGTTGCGAGTCTTGGCCCTTGCGAAGCGTTCGTCTTCGGCCCAGTCCGGTCGCCCGAGGGCCGTGGCGAGGGTGGCGAACTGACCGTCGTTGGCCGCGGCGACGATGAGCTCGCCGTCCTTCGTGGCCATCGGCTGGTACGGGTAGAGGCTGGGGTGGGCGTTGCCCATGCGCGTCGGTGTCACACCTGCGGCGGCATAGGCTCCGGATTGGTTCGCCAGGCCCGACATCGCTGAGGACATGAGGTTGGTTTCGACCAGCTGACCCTCGCCGGTGAGGGTCTTGTGCTGGATTGCGGCCATGATCCCGATCGTCGTGTGCAGACCGGTGATGACGTCGAAGACCGCGACGCCGGCACGGTAAGGGGAACCGTCGGGACTGCCGGTGACGCTCATGAACCCGGACATGGCCTGGACGAGGAGATCGTAGCCGGGCAGCGCATTGTGGGCGCCGAAGCCGGTGACAGAGGCATAGATGACTTCAGCGTTGGCGTCCTTGACCGAGTTGTAGTCGAGGCCGTACTTCTTCAAGCCGCCCGGTTTGAAGTTCTCGACGACGATGTCGGCTTTGGCAGCGAGTTTCTGGGCGATTTCAAGGTCATCGGCATCGGAGAAGTCGAGCACGATGTCGAACTTGTTGCGATTGATCGACAGGTAGTAGGTGGCATCGTCATCGCGGACCGGTGGGCTCCAGTTCCTCGTGTCGTCACCGCCGGGGCTTTCGACCTTGATGACCGTGGCGCCGAGGTCGGCGAGCATCATCGTCGAATAGGGACCGGCGAGGACACGGGAGAAATCAACGACGACTTGCCCCGAGAGGGGACCGTTGCCAGCGCGTGGGAGGAAATCGGCGATGGACGCGGCCTGATCTCTCGCGGTCGTCCCGTGATCCGCTTGTGCCTGGCTCGTGGTTGTCTCGCCATTCATCGATGAACGCTCCCGGTGATTCTGCTCGACTCTGAGGCTCCTCAGAGTGTTTCACCCCACAATATAGCAATGTGAGCAATAATGAGAAGTGATTGTTATCAGTGATGGTATTTAAGCGAATGCGGGATCTGTGCGCGGACGTAGGTAGATGGAGAGTGGAACATGATGGAGATTCAGCAGGTGCGTGCCTTTCTCGCCGTCGCCGAGGAGCTGCACTTCGGCCGTGCCGCTGCGCGGCTGGGTGTGCTCCAGCCTCCGCTGAGTCGCACGATCCGTGCCCTCGAGGACGAGCTCGGGGTCTCCCTGTTTCAGCGCACGACTCGGAATGTGAGGCTCTCGCCGGAGGGTGAGGCGCTGATCGAACCTGCGAGAAGAATGCTCGAATACCAGAGTCTTGCCGTCGATTCCGTTCAGCGGGCGGCAGCGGGGGAGACCGGGCGCATCAGCTTCGGTTTCGCCAGGTCATCCTCGCGGGCTCTGGCGGCTGCCCTGGTGACAGCCTCGCGAGGGCGGAGTCCGGGCATCGTCTTCAGCCTCGAGTCCAACGTCTTCGCTGAGGAGGGCCTGGCCAGGCTGGTCGACGGAACCCTTGATCTCGCTTTGGTCAGATGGGACAAGCGGCCGCCCGGGGTGACGGGGCGGCCGGTCATGATCGAGCGTCTGTGCGCCGCCCTGCCCGAAGGCCATCGGCTGGCGCAACGTTCCTCTCTGCGCGTGGAAGAACTTGCTGACGAAGACTTCATCACCCTGCCTGCCCATCCCAGCTCGACGCTGCGAGAGAACACCTTACGGCTGTGCCACGATGCCGGCTTCACGCCTCGCCTGGCTCAGGCGGCGCCGGATTCGCAGACGATCGGCGCCCTTGTTGCAGCAGGACTGGGTATCTCGATCACCTTCGACTCGGTCTCGGCGAATACGCGTGAGGCGGGAACCGTGGCCGTGCCCCTCGACATCGAGCAGGATCCCTCGACTCTGTACCTGGCGCACCGGACCGACCATGGCAAATCGTCGCTGGAGGCGGTGCTCACCCTCGCGGAGGAGGTCTTGCCGACCGTCGTAACAGAGTGAGTGCCGCGCGGTGCCTTGATGCGCCTTGCCCTGGGCTCGGCGCCCCTCGTCGGACTGTGTCAGAGGGTCGCGTTCCACGCATCGAGCCTCTGACGCAGGATCCCTGAGGTCATCTCGGTCCGGCCGATGCCGAGGTAGTTGGGCAGCCAGGTCTCAACACGGTCGTGGGCTCGAGCCGCGGCTTGCACATCCCAGGCGTGGATATCACTGATTGTGC
The DNA here is from genome assembly GCF_016892625.1 of Brevibacterium sp. RIT 803. Lineage (GTDB taxonomy): Bacteria > Actinomycetota > Actinomycetes > Actinomycetales > Brevibacteriaceae > Brevibacterium. The sequence goes on along the minus strand of NZ_JAFEMW010000003.1, from coordinate 241,462 downwards.
GTCCCCGCAGTTGTTCGTACTCCTCGAGGAAGAGTCCGGCAGCTTCGGGGGAGCCGAGGAGGACGAGATCCTGTCGGCACCATGCCAGATCGACTCCGCGCGGACCTCGGCGTGCACCCGACCAGTCGACGACTCCGGCGAGCCCGCCCGCCTCCCATAATGCATTACCGCACCAGAAGTCCGAGTGAGTGAGTACTGGATCGCGCATGTCCAGGCAATCCCATTCTCGCTGAGCACGGAGTCCAAGAGCAGAGTGTCCGTGCGGGGGCTCTGCAGGAGTGGGTCTCAGCCCGCTTCCGTCGAGTGCGTGGATCCGCACCAGTGCAGCCGCCATCTCCGTGGCGATCACTGCTGGTGGCAGCTCGCGGTAGGGTGCAGTGCCGGCGACCCGCGAGGTCACGATGACGGGATCGCGCAGTTCATCGCTGACTGCGATCAGTCGGGGAACCCAGCCACCCAGAGCTGATATCCGGTTGAGGATCTCAGCTTCCCTGACGGCCGAATCGTCATGTGCAGGGAAGCCGCGGACGACGTATTCTGTCTCTCCGTCGGTCGCTAGCAGGGTGGTTGCGTGCTGACCGCCTGTGAGGTAATCGACCAAGATCAGCTCGCGCCCGAGAAGGCGGGAGGCGCTGCGGACCAGCCTGACGGCATCTGCGCCGAGCGGAGCGCTTCTCATACTGTTGGGTTCTGCGGCTGGGAGTGTGCGGCTCCGGTCGCGAGTCCGTCGAGAAGCAGATCGAGGAGGCGTTCGCGCTGAGCGGGAGAGTCCCCGGCGACGGCGTGGCCAAGTTGGATTCCTATGAGCGAAGCCGTGACGTCCTTTGCGTCGACATCATTGCGAAGCACGCCGGCGCTGCTTCCTGCCGAGAGGAAGGCGGCGATTGTTTCAGTCACGCGTGAGCGCGTGTCCGGGGTGGCGATGGTGCCGGCGGCCCATCCTGAACGCAGCGTTTCGAACATTCCGTGCTTGAGCTCTACGAATTGGAAGTAACGTCCCGCCCAGATGTGCAGTGCTCTGTCGGCGGGGTAGTCCTCAAGGAGGCTCGGGGCGGCTGCGATGACCGCGTCCAACTCTGTCGCGTAGAGGGCATCAACGAGTGCCTCGCGGGTGGGGAAGTGGCGATAGAGGGTTCCGATGCCGACTCCTGCGGCCTGTGCGATGGCGTCCAGTGACGCACCGGCGTCCCCGTCTGAGTAGGCATCGCGAGCCGCGGCGAGGATTTTGCTGCGGTTGCGGAGTGCGTCGGCCCGCATGGGTGCTCCTGGGATTGGGTCGGATTCAGGATTCATAAACGGAGGACACTCCGGTAGCGTGGTGTCCACAAAGCGGAGGAACCTCCGCTCGCTGACGATTATCACATAGGAGGCTCTCATGAGCACCGCCGAAACGAGACGCGACGCAACGATCGAGCTCGCCGGTCTCACCATCTCCAAGGTCGGATACGGGACCATGCAGCTTGAGCGCCTCGGCGATGATCCGCAGGCAGCGATCGGGGTGGTTCGGCGAGCAGTCGACGAAGGGGTGGGGGTGATCGACACCGCTCATTTCTACGGTGACGGGTTCGTCAACGACATTCTGCGGCGAGCGCTGACGGGCGATGAAGAGATCGTGATGTCGACGAAAGTCGGGGCCGAATACGATCCGGCGGGTGCGATCCCGCTCCGTCCGGCGCAGAAGCCGCACCAGTTGCGAGCGGGTGTCGAAGATAATCTGCGAAGTCTCGGTGTCGAATACATCGATCTGCTCTTCCTGCGTCGTCTCGATGCGGGGCCCGGAATCACTGCGGAGGGTGACCAGCTGGTCGCATTGGACGACCAGCTGGCGGAGCTGGAACAGCTGCGGGCTGAGGGCAAGATCGGTCACATCGGGCTCAGTGGCATCACCGGCGACTCCCTCGACGAGACAGTTCTCGGGGTGACCGCTGCCGTGCAGAACAACTTCAGCCTCGTCGATCGCAGCGACGAACCGACTCTCCGTGCGTGTGCCGACAACGGGGTGGTGTGGATGCCGTTCTTCCCTCTGGGAGGAGCGCAGCCGGGTATCGCGAAGGTCGGTTCGCATCCTGTCGTTCGTGACATGGCGGCAACATTGGGCATCACACCGGCGCAGCTCGGCTTGGCGTGGCTGCTGCACCATGCGGCGAATACCGTACTGGTTCCCGGCACCACTTCCATTGCTCACCTGAGGGAGAACCTCGCTGTCAGTGCGATCGAACTCTCCGCCGAGGTCATGGATCAGCTCGACCAGCTCGACTGGCCCGGCAAGCTCGACCAACTTGACTAGCCCGGCAAGCTCGACCAACTTGACTAGACCGAGTGGCGAGTGCCGGTCCGGGTGGCTGCCCCGACCGCCTCGGCGACAGGGGTCATAGCGGATTGAGCGGCAGGTTGACGGTCGGTCCCGCGCACACTTGCCTGCTGCAGCATCCGCTTCAGGCCAGCGGCGTATCGCCGGGCCATCATCCGCTGCGCTGCGAGGGACATCGGCGCGGCGGCTTTCAGCAGCGAGTGTCCGGGAACGGATTCCGAGGTGATGGAGACACCGAGGCGACAGTCCGAACTGATGGACACGAGGAACGTCTGCTCCCCGGACTCGAGGTGCCCAGGGAGAGTGCGATAAACGAAACCCGCTGCAGATTCTGCGTCGATGACCTCGATGACTTCGCAGGATCCGACCGGAACTGTGAGCTCGCGTCCGCGCAGACGCGGTGCAGGCAGCGGCCAAGTCGGATTGAGCCAGAGATTCACGACCTGACCGACATGAACACGACGGACTGGACGCGCGATGACACCGGCAGACTCCTGCAGCTTCCATGTCAGGATCGCCTCTCTTGCCATCGGGAACAGCTCGGCCGGGCCCAGGTCGAGTGTCTGCTTCAATCGGTTCATCCGTCATCTCCTGGTGCTGCCGACCAACTCGTCCTTGTGATTGTCGGTCGCTCCTGCCTACGATACAAACACAGCACTGAGCGAACGCTCGGTTAACTCGACGGACGATGGAGTTCACGCATGACAGAACACGCCAGCACCCAAGACCAGACTCACCTCGGCGCGCGATTCGCCGGTCAGGTCGCACTCATCACCGGTGCCAGTCGTGGAATCGGACTCGGCATCGCCAAGCGGCTGCAGGCCGAAGGCGCCACCGTCATCCTCACCGCCCGCAAACCCGAGGCCCTCGCCGAGGCGGTCGCGCAGTTCCCCGAAGGCACTGCCCTGGCCATCGCCGGGAAGTCCGATGACCCCAAGCACCGCGCGGAGGTCTACGACACGATCGCGGAGAAGTTCGGTCGACTCGATGTGCTGGTCACGAACGTGGGCATCAACCCGGTCTACGGTCCGCTCATCGACCTTGACCTCGATGCCGCTCGCAAGATCCTCGACGTCAACGTCATCGGCACGCTCGCCTGGGTGCAGGAGGCAGTCCATCACGAGAAGCTGGGCTTCCGTGAGAACAAGGGGCGGGTCGTGAGCATCTCCTCCGTCGCTGGGGACCGGCCGAGCCCGGGTATCTCCTTCTACGGCATCTCGAAGGCAGCGGTCTCACATCTGACTCGATCACTGGCCGTCGAGCTCGGCCCCGACATCAGGGTCAACGCCGTTGCCCCAGCCGTGGTGAAGACGAACTTCGCCACCGCACTCTATGAAGGCAGGGAAGAGGAAGTCTCCTCTGCCTACCCGGCCAAGCGTCTCGGAACTCCCGAGGACATCGCCGCTGCCGTGGCCTACCTGGCGTCCTCGGATGCCGACTGGATCACCGCCCAGGTGCTCACCGCCGATGGGGGAGTCATCACCGCCGGCGGCAACGCCTGATTCTCCCCGTTCGCTGAGGAGAATCGGCCCCTCTGGCTGAATTGTCTGTGGAGGAATGGTCGCACAAACCGTGTTCGAACGACCATTCCTCCACATCAATTGCCGTTACTCCGCAGGAATAACCGTTACTCCGCGACAGGAAGCCGTTACTCCGCCGCAAGAAGGTGTTCAGCGCGGATGGTCTGAGGCGAGCTGTCCTGCCGCATGGCGGCAGATTCTGCCATACCGCTCGGCCACTCCGGCCGGATCGAGCTCGCCGCCTGGGCGGTACCACTGGGATACACCGGTGCAGATCGTGGTGATGGCGCGGGAAGCATCCCGCGGGAATTCTGTCGCGAAGCTGCCGTCGGAGACGCATTCGGCGACCACGTCGTCGAGAAGCTGCTGTTGCCGGTCACGTGCGGCAATATGGGCCTCCCGCGATTCGCCCTGCAAGCTGCGGATCTCGCTGAACGCGATGAAGGCGATGTCCGACTGCTGGGCGTGGAAGAGCAGCAGGCATTCGATGAGTCGCTCGAAGCGGGCGAGGGGCTCCTGCGGGCCGTCGAACAAGGCCTCAATGCTGCGCGACCAGAGATCCACCATCGCCAGCCTGTCGATCTCCGCCAGGATCGCCTGTTTCGATTGATAGTGGTGATAGAGGCCGGGAACGGAGAGGCCGGCCGCATGAGCAAGCTGGCGAATGCTGGTTCCGTGGAAGCCGCCGTGAACGAAGTTCTCCAGCGCCGCCTGCAGGATCGGAGGAAGCAACGGCGTCTGATAATTTCTCCAACTGCCCACGAAAATTCCTTGTCTCAAGCGAACGGCGATGACTGCTTCCAGTCCTAATCTACGGGTACTCAGGGGCTGAGCGCTGACGCTCCCGCTGCGAAGCGCAGTCGACCCCTTGTGCCTTTTGGTTCCTGTGACCTAGGATACAGGCATTACCGAGCGAGCGCTCGGTCGGTCCAAGCGAAAGCCCCCAGACCAAGAATGGATGTTCGATGACGAATGAACGCCTGAACACCGCTGATACGGCCCCCGCCTCGTCGCACGTGTGGACACAGCTCTATCCTGCGGGTGTCGGCCTCGACCCGGATATCCGCGAGAAATCAGTGGCTCATGCCTGGAACGCCCGTGTGGACAGGAACCCTGGGCAGACTGCCATCGTCTATCAGCACCGCATCTTCACCACCGCGGATATCGATGGGGATGCAGAGGCCCTCGCAGCCGGATTCCTCGCCCGGGGCTTCGGGAAGTCCACGATCATCGGCATCTATCTGCAGAACGTTCCGCAGTTCGCGGTGGCACTGATGGCCGCGTGGAAGCTCGGTGTCGTCCCGCTCGTCCTCAACCCCATGTACCGGGGGCGAGAGCTGCGGGCGCTCATCGATGATTCCCAGGCAGCAGCTGTTGTCTGCGACGAAGGTGACCTCGAATCCCTCGTGCAGACCGTGGCCGACAGCTCCGTGAGGTGGGTGCTCACCACCACCGATGGCGAGTACTCGTCGGGGCGCACTGAAGAGGCGGCCGCCTCCAAGCCCACTCCTTCGGCACAGGCATCCGCTGGCAGCACTGGTGTCGACATCGACTCGTGGCAAACGTTTCTCGACGCGCACCGGGCAGGGTCGACGAGACACGAGGAGCTGCTGCCCGGTCTCGACGACCCGGCCCTGCTCACCTACACGTCCGGCACCACGGGACCGGCGAAGGGATCGGTGGCTACCCACCGGAATGTGATGAGCGTGGCAATGGGATACGGGCAGTGGCTCGGGCTGGGCGAGCGTGACGTGATGCTCGCCGTCGCACCGCTCTTCCACATCACGGGAGCAGTTGCCTGCGCCGCCACCTCACTGGTCTTCCCGATCACCCTTGCATTCACCGGTCGCGTCGATGCCGACAAGATCGTCACGGCCATTCGGGATTATGGAGTCACGGTGACCATAGGCTCGATCACCGTCTACAACGCTCTGCTCGAACACTCCACAGCCACCTCGGCGGACTTCGCCAGCATTCGCTTCCTCTACTCCGGCGGTGCACCTGTGCCGCCGGCCACGGTCGATCGGTTCCGGAAGAAGTTCGGACTCTATATCCACAACATCTACGGAATGACCGAAACCGCCTCGGCGGTCATCGGAGTCCCACCGAACACCGAGGCTCCCGTGGACCCGGCCACCGACACCCTGGCCATCGGAGTGCCCTTTCCCGGTCTGGAAGCCCGCGTCGTCGGCATCGCCGATCAGCAGGTCGTGACCGATGGCAGTGCCGGTGAACTCGAACTGCGCGGACCGCAGATCACTCCCGGCTACCTCAACAAGCCCGAGGCAAATGAGACCGCCTTCGACGAGGGGTGGTTTCGCACCGGCGATGTCGCCGTCATCGACGACGCCGGATGGATCTACCTGGTCGATCGAATCAAGGACCAGATCAACGCGTCTGGCTACAAGGTGTGGCCGCGAGAGGTCGAGGACGTCCTCTATGAACATCCTGCCGTGCTCGAGGCCGCTGTGGTCGGCGAGCCCGACGAGTACCGAGGTGAAACGGTCGTCGCCTTCGTGTCGCTGCGCATGGGCGAGACCACCACGGGTGACGATCTCATCGCCTTCACGAAGGAACGGCTCGCGGCATACAAATATCCGCGGACCGTTCACATCATCGGCGACCTGCCCAAGACACACACCGGAAAGATCCAACGCAGGCTGCTGCGCGGCCAGAGAGCGGCGGGGAACAGACCATGATGATAGGAGTGAACATGACTGAGCCAAATATCGGCCGTCGCTTCGAAGGCCAGATTGCCCTGGTGACCGGAGCCAGCCGTGGCATCGGACTCGGGATCGCCAAGCGGCTCCAAGCCGAGGGCGCAAAGGTGGTGATCACCGCGCGCAAACCCGAGGCTCTCGCCGAGGTGGTCGCGACCTTCCCCGAGGGCACCGCAGTCGGCATCGCCGGAAAATCCGACGACGCCGATCATCGTGCGGAAGTCTTCGACACCATCGCCTCCACGTACGGTCGCCTCGACGTTCTGGTCACGAACGTCGGGATCAACCCCGTCTACGGATCGATGATCGACCTCGACCTCGACGCAGCCCGCAAGGTCCTCGACGTCAACGTCCTGGGCACCCTCGCCTGGATCCAGAACGCCGTCCATCACGAAAGGCTGGGATTCCGGGAGAACAGGGCGCGGATCGTCAGCGTATCCTCCGTCACCGGTGAGGTGCCCAGCCCCGGCATCGGCCTCTACGGAATCTCCAAAGCCGCCGTCTCCCACCTGACCAGAACCCTGGCAGTCGAACTCGGGCCCGACATCCGCGTCAACGCCGTGGCCCCGGCCGTGGTCAAGACGAACTTCGCCACCGCCCTCTACGAAGGCAAGGAGAAGGAAGTCGCCGACGCCTACCCGCTCAAACGCCTCGGCACCCCGGACGACATCGCAGCAGCGGTGGCGTATCTCGCCTCCTCCGATGCCGACTGGATCACCGCCCAGGTGCTCACCGCCGATGGCGGACTCATCACCGCAGGAGGAACAGCATGACCGCATTGCCCACCGAAGTCGAGGAGCTGCGGCTCCGGACCAGGACCTTCATCCGTGAGGTCGTCATCCCCGCCGAGCCTCGGCCGGGAGTCTACCTTGATGAAGATGTGCGTCTGGATCTCCAGGCCAAAGCGAAGTCGGCCGGTGTCTTCGCTCCCCATGTAGCCAAGGAATGGGGCGGACAGGGCGTGCCGATCGAACACTGGTCGCCGATCTTCCAAGAGGCTGGATACTCGCCGATCGGACCCGCTGTCCTCAACTGCATGGCGCCCGACGAAGGCAATATGCACATGCTCGGACTCATCGCCACCGACGAGCAGAAGCAGCGCTACCTGGCACCGCTGGCCTCCGGTGATGCCCGCTCGTCCTTCGCGATGACCGAACCGCATCCCGGCACCGGGTCAGACCCAGCAGCATTGGCCACCACGGCAATCAGAGATGGCGAGGACTGGGTCATCAACGGTGACAAGCGCTTCATCTCCGGGGCCGAACTCTCGAGTTTCTTCATCGTCATGGCCGCCACAGATTCGAGTGCGTCCCAAGGTGAGGGAGTTTCAGGAAGAGGTCAGTCGGCGACGATGTTCCTCGTTGACCGGGACACTTCCGGCATCGAGGTGGGCCGGTCGATCCACACCGTCGACCGGACCATCGCAGGCGGTCACCCCTACGTCCACTTCACCGATGTGCGCGTACCCGAATCCGCAGTTCTCGGCGCGCCCGGACAGGGATTCGCCTACGCCCAGGTCCGTCTGGCACCGGCTCGACTCACGCACTGCATGCGGTGGTTGGGTCTGGCCCGCCGAGCCCTCGACACCGCGCTCGACCGGTGTGAGAACCGCGAGGTGTTCGGCGACATTCTGGCCCGACAGGGACTGGCCCAAGAGCTGATCGCCCAGTCGGTCATCGACATCGAAACCGCTGACGCCATGATCACAAAGACCGGGCTCGTCCTCGAAGGAGATCAGAAGCAGGCAGGCTCTCTGTCCTCGATCGCCAAGGTCTACTGTTCGGAAGCCGTCTATCGGGTCATCGACCGAGCCGTGCAGCTGTGCGGAGGCGACGGGGTTTCAGATGAACTTCCGCTCATCCAGTACCTCAATGAAGTCCGGCCCTTCCGCATCTACGACGGCGCCACCGAGACGCACAAGTTTGCGATCTCACGCCGCGCCTCGTCGAAGCGTCGGAAGGAAGTCGCCGCAGGCGAGCCACGTCGCGATGTCGTTGGTGGTACCCCTTGAGTGCAACTCTCGTCGATGTCGTCGACACCTTCGCTGAAGCCGCCGAACTCCCGGCACCGCCATTGCTCGTCACCGAGCCGCTCACGGAGTACTTCGACGCCTGCGGGATCGGCAGCGGCCGGCTGCAGTGGTCGAGGATCGGAGAGGGACAGTCGAATGTCACCTACCGGATTCGCCGAGGTGACGCTGATGTTGTCCTGCGACGTGGCCCCAGGCCGCCGATTCCGAAATCGACCCATGACATGGTGCGCGAGGCGAAGATTCAGATCGCGCTCGGTGCCCAGGGGGTCGATGTTCCACGGATCCTGCAGGTCTGTGAGGACGAGTCGGTTCTCGGGGTTCCGTTCTACATCATGGACTTCGTCGACGGCCTCGTCGTCACCGATGCACTCCCGGCGATCCTCAATGAGCGCAGCGACAGGCAGCGGTTCAGCGAGATCCTCGTCGATCAGTTGGCGTCTCTGCACAGCGTGGACGTGACCGTCCCCGATGTGGCGGCTCTCGGACGTCCGGACGGATACCTCAAGCGACAGGTGGCTCTGTTCTCCTCGCTGTGGGACCAGAACACGACACGCTCCCTGCCCGAAGTCGCCCGCATCGGTCAATGGCTGGAGGACAACCGACCGGAGACGCAGCGCCACTCGGTGGTCCACGGTGACTACCGGGCCGGCAACGCGATGATCAAGCCGGACCGGCCGATCGAAGTGGCCGCGATCCTCGACTGGGAGATGTCGACGCTGGGCGATCCTTTGGCGGACTTGGGGTACTTCACCGCGACCTACGCAGATCCCAAGTATCCGCAGACCATCATGGATCTCACGCCTGTGACCAGTCAGGACGGTTTCCTCGATCGCGCGCAGATGATGCAGAGGTACCAAGAACACACGGGCCTCGACCTCTCCGCGCTGCCCTGGTATCAGACCTTGGCGCTGTGGAAGGCAGCGATTTTCAGTGAAGCGATCTATACACGTTGGCTCTCGGGCGAAGCTCCGGCCGCTGGCGACTTCACCGGTTCACTCAAACAGGGTGTTCCACTGCTCCTCGAGTCCGCCTCGGCGATCTCGAAGAACCTTGAAAGGTAGAGAAATGACAGCACAAGCAGCAGCGGCAACGGCGCCTCTGCGTCTGAAGAGGCGTTCGGTCTTCGCCAGCACCATCGGCAATGTTCTGGAGTGGTACGAATGGAGCGCCTATGCGGTGTTCACTCCATTCATCGCCGCGGCCATGTTCAACAGTGATGACAAGGTGTCATCGGTCCTTGCCACGCTCGGCGTTTTCGCAGTCGGATTCCTGATGCGGCCCCTGGGTGGAATCGTGTTCGGCAGGATCGCTGACCGCAGAGGCCGGAAGTTCGTCCTCATCGTCACCATGCTCATCATGGCCGGAGGGTCATTCCTCATTGCGATCATGCCCGGGTACGGGCAGATCGGCATCTTCGCCTCGATCATGCTCCTTCTCGTTCGCGTGGCCCAGGGCTTTGCCCACGGAGGTGAATCGGCGACCGCGAACTCCTATATCGCGGAGATCGCTCCCGCGCATCGGCGCGGTTTCTGGGGCAGCATCGTCTTCGTCGCGATCTTCGGCGGATCCGTGCTGGCCTACACCATCGGCGGCATCATCACGAACGTCTTCTCCGAAGCAGCTGTCGGCGACTGGGCATGGAGGATCCCCTTCGCACTCGGTGGTCTGCTCGCACTGGTTGCCCTCTATATGCGCCGGGGCATGATTGAAAGCGACGTGTTCGAAGCCGAAGAAGCCGATACAGCTGCGGTCGTACCGCTCGATCGCCGACGAGTCGCCCGCGCCATCGTCCTCGTCGTCCTGATGACCTCCGGCATCACCGCGGCCCATTACACCTGGTCGTCCTACGCTTCGACATTGGCGATCACCGAACGCGGCATGGACGCGCAGACGGCCTACTGGGCCACGGTCGGCGCACAGATCATTGCGCTCATCTCCCTGCCATTCTGGGGAGCGCTCTCGGACAAGATCGGTCGTCGCCCGGTCATCATCGGCTTCGGTCTCCTCATGGTCGTCTTCCAGTTTCCGCTCATGGCCATGATCACCTCGGCGGGATGGACACTGTTCGTGGCCTCCTCTGTTGCCCTCCTCATCGTCGCGATGTCCGGTGCGCTGCTGTCCGCGGTGCTCTCGGAAGCATTCCCGACGAAGGTGAGGACCCAGGGCATCGGCTTCGCCTATTCGGTGTCCGTCGCAGTCTTCGGTGGCACGGCGCCCTATCTCAACGGGCTGTTCAATTCGCTCGATCTCAGTTGGCTCTCGAGCGGCTGGGTGATCCTGCTGTGCCTCGGTACGGTCATCGCCATGGTCCTGCTGCCGGAGACCAAGGGCAAGGACCTCGCAGAGATCTGATGCGGTTCTCCGCCGGCGGCAACGCCTGATTCTCCTCGTTCGCTGAGGAGAATCGGCCGCTCTGGCTGAACTGTCTGTGGAGGAATGGTCGCACAAACCGTGTTCGAACGACCATTCCTCCACATCAATTGCCGTTACTCCGCCACAGGTGGGCGTTCAGGGCGGATGGTCTCGCTGAAGGCGCTGAAGGCGCGGATCTCGCGGGTCTCGCTGAAGGCGCTGAACACGATGTTCGACTGCTGGTATTCGAGCCTCATCACGGTGTTTGTCCGCCGTGATCCCAGCCACTAGACTGAGCCCCATAAGTTCATAGCCACACCAGTCATAAGAGTTTAGCCACACCAGCAACACGCAAAACCACACAATTGAATACTGCCGTTAAGACATGACGTGGGAGAGCTGCTCAACTGTCGCAACCACCGGTTGCCCGAACAGTGCGAAGCAGCGCCGTAGGTGCAATTCCCTCCCCGGGAAACTCTCAGGCCCAGTACCACCGATTGCAGGCATATCTGAAGGACCGCCACTGCGCTTGCGCGGTGAACGTCTGACAGATCGGGGAGGACCGCCACTGCTCAGTGCGTCCTCCATAGGCGGGCGCGACACCGACCCAAGGACGGCAATTGACCAGTTCACTCGCCCACACAAGTTCACTCGCGCACACCACGGCTCCCACCGGAGACACCGAACGCCCCTTCTCCGACCGGCATATCGGCCCCCGCGCCGACGACACTGCAGCAATGCTGGCCGAACTCGGCTACGACTCCCTCGAAGCACTGTCGGCCGCAGCCATCCCAGAATCCATTCAGATCGACGGACTCGACCTGCCAACGGGCCGCTCCGAAGCCGAGGTCCTCGATGACCTCCGCGCGATCGCCGGTCAGAACATCATGCGCAAGCAGATGATCGGCCAGGGCTACTACGACACGATCACTCCGGCCGTCATCCGCCGCAACCTGGTCGAGAACCCCGCCTGGTACACCGCATACACCCCCTACCAGCCGGAGATCTCCCAGGGCCGCCTCGAAGCGCTGCTCAACTTCCAGCAGGTCGTCCAGGACCTCACAGGTCTCGACATCGCCAACGCCTCGCTCCTCGATGAGGCCACCGCCGTCGCCGAGGCTGTCCTTCTCATGCGTCGAGCAGTGAAGAAGGGGACAACCGTCGTCCTCGACTCCGAACTCCACCCGCAGACCATCGCCGTCGTCCGCGCCCGTGCGAAGGCCATGGACTTCCGCGTCACCGTCGCCGACTTGGCCGAGGGGCTCGCCGGCGAGGACATCTTCGGCATCGTCTGCGCCCAGCCCGGCACCACCGGCGTCATCCGTGACTTCACCGAAGCCGTCGACGGCGCCCACGACCGCGGCGCACTCGTGACCTTCGATGCCGACCTCCTGGCCCTGACCCTGCTCAAGGATCCTGCCTCCCAGGGTGCTGATATCTCCGTCGGCTCGGCCCAGCGCTTCGGCGTCCCGCTGTTCTTCGGCGGGCCCCACGCTGGCTTCATGGCCGTGAAGTCCGGTCTCCAGCGTCAGCTGCCTGGCCGCCTCGTCGGCGTGTCCAAGGACGCCCAAGGCAAGCCCGGTTACCGTCTGGCCCTGCAGACCCGTGAACAGCACATCCGTCGCCAGAAGGCGACCTCCAACATCTGCACCGCCCAGGCCCTGCTGGCCAACGTCGCCTCGATGTACGCCGTCTATCACGGCCCCGTCGGCCTCACCCGCATCGCCTCCCGCATCCACCGCCTGGCCCAGGCCTTCGCGACCGCAGCGCACACCGCCCCCGGCGCCGAGGTGGTCAGCCGTGAGTTCTTCGACACCGTTGCCATCCGTGTTGCCGACGCAGAAGCAGCCCGAGTCGTCGCAGAGCGCGGCGGCTACAACGTCCGCGTCATCGACGCCGACACCATCGGCGTCTCCTTCGGCGAATCCCACTCGGTCGCCGATGCCAACGGACTGCTCGAGGCACTGGGCATCATCGCCCGGGTCGATGAAGCGAACTTCGAGGCCGCCTCAGCGGGGACATTCGGAGCCAACCACGTGCCCACCCCGGCCTTCGACGAGAGCTTCCACCGCACGACTGAGTTCCTCACCCACCCGATCTTCAGCGCACACGGCTCCGAGACCTCGATGATGCGCTACCTGCGCACCTTGGCCGACAGGGACCTGGCGCTGGACCGGACGATGATCCCGCTGGGCTCGTGCACGATGAAGCTCAACGCCGCAGCAGAGATGGAACCCATCACCTGGCCCGAGTTCGCCTCGATCCACCCCTTCGCCCCTGTCGAACAGACGCACGGATGGCGCACCCTCATCACCCGCCTGGAGAACTCGCTCGTCGAGGTCACCGGCTACGACCGGGTGTCCCTGCAGCCCAACGCCGGCTCCCAGGGCGAACTTGCCGGCCTGCTCGCAATCCGCAACTTCCACGTCGCCAACGGTGACACCGACCGCGACGTCGTGCTCATCCCGCAGTCGGCCCACGGCACCAACGCCGCTTCCGCTGTCCTGGCCGGACTCAAGGTCCAGGTCATCGCGACAGCCGAGGACGGATCGGTCGACATCGCCGACCTCGACGCGAAGATCGAGAAGAACGCGGACAAGCTCGCCGCGATCATGATCACCTACCCGTCGACCAACGGCATCTTCGAATCCGAGGTCCGTGAGGTCTGCGAGAAGATCCACGCGGCCGGCGGTCAGGTCTACGTCGACGGTGCGAACCTCAACGCCATGGTCGGTCTGGCCAAGCCCGGCGAGTTCGGCGGCGACGTCTCCCACCTCAATCTGCACAAGACATTCTGCATCCCCCACGGCGGTGGCGGACCCGGCGTCGGACCTGTCGCGGTGCGCGAACACCTCGCCCCGTACCTGCCCGGCGATCCCACCTCGGCGGAACTCGTGGCCGGGGATGACGACGCGCACGAGCTGCCGATCTCGGCCTCGCTGTTCGGCTCAGCCGGCGTCCTGCCGATCAGTTTCGCCTACCTCGAGCTGATGGGCGGCGACGGACTGCGCGAGGCCTCTCGTGCTGCACTCCTGGGTGCGAACTACCTGGCGGCCAAGCTCCATGACGTGTTCCCCATCCTCTACTCGGGTGAGCACGGACTCGTCGGACACGAGACCATCCTCGACCTGCGCGAGGCCACAGCACAGTCCGGCGTCACCGCCGAGGATGTGGCCAAGCGCCTCATCGACTTCGGCTTCCACGCCCCGACCCTGGCGTTCCCGGTGCCGGGCACACTGATGGTCGAACCGACCGAGTCCGAGGACAAGGATGAACTCGACCGCTTCATCGAAGCCATGCGCGTCATTCGCGCAGAGATCGACTCGATCGGCGATCAGTACACCTACGAGGAGTCCCCACTGGCCGGTGCCCCGCACCCGGCAACCGTCGTGATGGACGACTGGGATGCCAAGTACTCCCGCGAGACTGCCGTGTTCCCGGTCAAGGGACTGAAGGCAACCAAGTACTTCCCGCCGGTCAGCCGCATCGACGGTGCCTACGGCGACCGTAACCTGGTGTGCACCTGCCCGCCGCCAGAGGCCTTCGAAGTCAACGATGAAGAGGACGACTGATGAGTACTGAGAACTCGACGCGCGAGACCCCGCTGCACTCAACTCACGAGAAGCTGGGCGCATCCTTCACCGACTTCGGCGGCTGGGACATGCCGCTGAAGTACGGCTCCGAGCTGGCCGAGCACCGTGCCGTGCGTGAGGCCGCAGGAATCTTCGACCTCTCACACATGGGCGAAGTCCGTCTCACCGGCGCCGATGCTGCCGCGTTCCTCGACTACGCGCTCGTGGCGAAGTACTCGAAGATGAAGATCGGCAAGGCCAAGTACGGTGTGCTGGTCAACGAGTCGGGCTACCTTCTCGATGACCTCATCACCTACCGGGTCGGCGACGAAGAGTTCCTCATCGTCCCTAACGCTTCGAATACCCCGACCGTCGTCACGACCCTGAAGGAACGGCTGCAGAACTTCCTGCGGGACGAGTCCCCGGGAGCCGATGCCAAACTCTTCGACGAGTCCGAGGACACGGCGCTCATCGCCGTGCAGGGACCGAACTCCGAGGCCATCATCCTCCGTGCCCTCGACGAGGGTGCACATGGGGAGTTCGGCCCCGCAACCACCGCAGCGGACGGATCAGCGGCCAACGATGCTGCCGTCGACGGCGCCGCAGATGATTCCTCGGTCAACTCGACTGGGATCACCGTCGGCGAGGCGGTTAGAGAGCTGAAGTACTATGCGTGGATGCCGTTGACGATCGCGGGCATCGACCTGATGCTCGCGCGCACCGGCTACACCGGCGAAGACGGCTTCGAACTCTATATTCCCAACATTGCCGCCGAGCGTCTGTGGGAGACCCTGACGACGGCCGGAGTCGACTACGGCCTCGTGCCCTGCGGCCTGGCCTCACGTGATTCGCTGCGCCTGGAAGCGGGCATGCCGCTCTACGGCAACGAACTCAGCCTCGAGACCTCGCCCTTCGACGTCGGACTCGGCCGCATGATCGGGTTCAAGACGAAGGAGAACTTCGCCGCACGTGAGGCACTGGCGAAGCTGGGAGAGACTGAACCGGCCCGCGTGCTCGTCGGACTCACCTCGGCTGGCCGTCGCGCCGCACGCTCGGGAGCCAGCGTCTTCGCCTCGGCAGACGAGGTCGGTGCCGAAGGCGGGACAGCCGTCGGGACCATCACCTCCGGACAGCCTTCGCCGACGCTGGGTCACCCCATCGCCCTGGCGTTCCTCGAGCGCGGACTCGCCGATCCCGGCACGCCCGTATTCGTCGACATCCGCGGCAAGGCGCATGAATTCTCAGTGACCGAGTTGCCGTTCTACAAACGCGGCGAGAACTGATCCGTTGCACCTGGTGCTGGTGCCCCCGGGTGACTCGTACACTGGGGGCACCTGCTCACCCACACAGCTGTCAATCAAGCAGAAAAGGACCATCATGGCGCAATTGCCCCCACTTCCAGAGAACTTCACCTACTCCGCCGAACACGAGTGGATCAACGCCAGCGCTGACGCGATCGTCGGCAGCACGGTGAAGGTCGGCATCACTGCAGTCGCCTCTGACGCCCTCGGTGAGGTCGTCTACGTGGATCTCCCCGAGGTCGGCGACACCGTCACCGCAGGCGAGACCTGTGGCGAGGTCGAATCGACTAAGTCGGTCTCTGACCTGTACAGCCCCGTGACCGGTGAAGTCACCTCCATCAACGAGACAGCCACGGACAACCCAGGACTGCTCAACTCCGACCCCTACGGCGACGGCTGGCTGTTCGAAGTCACGGTCACCGAACTGGGCGAAGTGATGGACGCAGCAGGCTACGCAGAGGCCAATTCCCTCTGACACACCCTCCGACCGATGGGACCGGCCACGGCTGGAACGACGCAGTCCGACCGGGCTGGAACTTCCGGCCTTAGTCGGTCCCATCGATCACCCGAAAAGAATCGGAGTATCTTCCATGCCACTGAGCGTCTTCGATCTCTTTACCGTCGGCATCGGCCCGTCGAGTTCCCACACCGTCGGCCCGATGCGAGCGGCATCGAGCTTCCTCACACTTCTGGGCGACAAGCTCGGGTCCGTCTCCAGCATCAAGGTTGATGTGTTCGGATCCCTTGCCGCCACCGGTGCCGGTCACGGCACCTTCGACGCCATCCTGATCGGCCTTGAAGGCTGTGCACCCGATCGCGTCGAAGCCAATGAACTCACCGCCCGCCGGACTCGCATGTCCGAGACGGGCACGATCCTCCTCGGCGACGCTGTCGGTGGCACTGGTGCTGCCGACGGCGGCGTCGAGATCGCCTTCACCGAAGACGATATGGTCAAGCGTCCCCTGACGATCAAGCCCCGCCACACGAACGCGATGACCATTGCCGCCTTCGACTCCGAGGGTCAGACTCTGGCCGAAGAGACCTACTATTCCGTGGGCGGTGGCTTCGTCACATCTGAGACCGAGTTCCGTGAGAAGGAGCTGGCCGCCGAGGCTGTTGCTGAGTCGGAAGCAGACGACGCCACAGAGTTCGCCGTTGCTGATTCGGTCGTCGACGCCGAGCTGCAGTCCTACAGCGAAGAGCTGCCGTACCCGTTCCACTCGGCCGTTGAACTCCTGCAGCGATGCAAGGAGACGGGCATGTCCGTCGCTGAGATCATGTTGGTCAACGAGAAGTCGATGCGCGATGAGGACGAGATCCGCCACGGACTCCTCCACATCTACTCCGTGATGGAGGAATGCGCCTCGGCGTCCCTGGATCGCTCTGGGTATCTGCCCGGCGGACTCAAGGTGCGGCGGCGCGCCCACGACTGGTACCTCAAGCTCAAGGCCGAGGACCCCGATCGCGATCCCGGCTACTACCTGGAATGGGTCAACCTCATCGCCATGGCCGTCAACGAGGAGAACGCCTCGGGCGGCCGTGTGGTCACCGCGCCGACGAATGGTGCCGCCGGCATCATCCCTGCTGTCCTCCACTATGCGCTGAACTACGTGGATTCCGTGGTCAAGGGCGGCGAGGCCGCTAAGCACACGGCGATCGTGGACTTCCTGCTCACCTCGGCGGCGGTGGGTGTTCTGTACAAGGAGAGGGCATCGATCTCCGGCGCCGAGGTGGGCTGTCAGGGCGAGGTCGGATCCGCGTCGTCGATGGCCGCCGGGGGACTGGCCGCCATCATGGGCGGAACTCCCGAGCAGGTCGAGAACGCCGCCGAGATCGCCATGGAGCACAACCTGGGCCTGACCTGCGACCCGATCTCCGGGCTCGTGCAGGTCCCGTGCATCGAACGCAACGCGATCGCCGCCGGCAAGGCCATCAACGCCTCGAGGATGGCCCTGTGGGGCGATGGCCAGCACAGAGTCAGCCTCGACGAGGTGATCGAGACGATGCGCCAGACAGGGGCGGACATGAGTTCGAAGTACAAGGAGACAGCGCAGGGCGGCCTCGCCGTCAACGTCGTCGAATGCTGAAGTAACCCGTGAGGCAGCTTCACGCGGCAGGGCCTCACGTGGCAGTGAGCCGGTTCATTGAGCCGGCCCACTGCGCTGCTCGTCTGTGTGGCCGAGGCTCGCCTGCCCTGCTGCCCTGCGGCCTGCTCCCCTCGGGACCACAACTGCCTGCAGGGAAGCCCCAGTCAGAGGCTGTGCCGCCATCGAGACCACGCCTGCGATCCGATTAGACGCTGCGTGCACCGGTGTCTGGGGGCACCGGCGTTGTGTCGGCCAGAAGTCTCCTCTGGCTGTCTCTTCCTGCATCGCGTACAGCTGGAGCACCACACACAGAAAGTCATCCCTCAGTCATGTCCAGAGGAGACGTCGAAACGTGGAACAGGCGTGGAACCGCTGTTCCAAGCCCGTTGGAATGTAACGAAACGATAACGAAGCTCTGCCCCGGAATGAGCGCGGAGGAGCGCCCTGGCGCATCCCAGAGATGCCACGGGGAAGCCCCGGTTCGTGACTTGGGGGACACGCGCGGGAATCACCCACGAATGTGGCGTGAATCGCCGATTTCGGAGTTGACGCTCATCCTCAGGTCGTTAGGTTTGGGGGCGTGAGAAACGCAGTCGCTGAACCTCAAACAGAAACCGATGTCCGTACTCCGACCATGGAGGACGGACAACACATGTGGAGACTGGCTAAAGATTCGGCCGTTCTCGACCTCAACTCTTCGTACTCGTACATCCTCTGGTGTCGTGATTTCTCGGCAACCTCGACCATCGCGCGAATCGGCGGAGAGCCCGCCGGGTTCGTCACCGGTTACACCCGCCCGGATCGGCCCAACACGCTGATGATCTGGCAGGTCGCAGTTTCGTCGGACTTCCGCGGACACGGATTGGCGAAGACCATGCTCAACGAGCTGGCTGATCGCACCAATGCGCTTCGCCTGGAGACGACGATCACCGATGACAACGACGCGTCAAACCGTCTGTTCCAGTCATTCGCTGAGCAGCGCGACGCAAACTGCGAACGACGTGCGCTGATCACTCCGGAGCTGTACCCGGACGGCCACGACACCGAGTACCTGTACGAAATCGCACCACTGTGATGCACCGCTGAGAAGCGTGGTGCCACCAGGCGCCCTGGGGATCTGATGATTCCGCCTGAGGACGCCGACCGGCGACAGTCGTACCCGAAACTGATCGGTTGCGGCCACCGCCTAGCTGCTTGCTCACGAAGCAAGCGCGTAATCCAGAAGTCGAAAGGACTCAAGTGATGACCGAAACCTCTAAGACCACAACTCCCGACATCTTCGAAACCCGCGAATCAGCCGTGCGAGGATACTCGCGTTCCTGGCCCGCCACCTTCGCCAAGGCACATGGCGCGAAGCAGTGGGATGAAGACGGCAAGGAATTCATCGATTTCTTCTCCGGCGCCGGGGCTCTCAACTACGGGCACAACAACCCTGTCGTGATGAACCCTCTGGTCGAGTACCTCCAGTCAGGTGCTGTTCTGCACTCGCTGGATATGAAGACCCCGGCCAAGCGTGAGTTCCTCGAGACCTTCCAGGACCTCATCCTCAAGCCGCGCGGACTCGATTACACCGTGATGTTCCCCGGACCAACGGGAACCAACACCGTCGAGGCTGCCCTCAAGCTGGCTCGTAAGGTCACCGGTCGTCAGCACATGCTGTCCTTCACCAACGCATTCCACGGCATGACCCTGGGATCGCTGTCGGTGACTGGCAACTCGATGAAGCGCGAAGGCGCAGGCATTCCGCTGACCAACAGCTCGAAGATTCCTTATGACGACTACTTCGACGGCGAGATCCCTGACTTCCTATGGCTTGAGAAGGTCCTCGAAGACTCCGGCTCCGGCGTCGATAAGCCAGCCGCTGTCATCGTTGAGACCGTGCAGGGCGAAGGTGGCCTCCGCGCCGCTCGCGCCGAATGGCTTCGTGCTCTGTCCGAGCTGACCAAGAAGCACGACATCCTGCTCATCGTCGACGACGTCCAGGCCGGCTGTGGCCGTACCGGATCATTCTTCAGCTTCGAAGAGGCCGGCATCGAACCTGACATCGTATGCCTGTCGAAGTCGATCTCCGGTTCGGGTCTGCCGATGGCACTGACTCTCTTCCGTCCCGAGCTCGATGTCTGGGAGCCAGGCGAGCACAACGGAACCTTCCGCGGAAACAACCCCGCATTCGTCACGGCGACCGCCGCGATCAAGAACTTCTGGGCAGACAACACCTTCCAGAACGAATTGGCGGACACGATCGCCGCACTGCACCAGCGCCTCGACTCGATTGTGGAGAAGGCAGAGGGGGCATCCATCCGTGGGCGCGGACTCCTCGCCGGACTGCACTTCGAGGACGACGAGATCGCCGGCAAGGTGGCAGCGGAAGCCTTCGACAACGGCCTGCTCCTCGAGACCTCCGGTCCCAAGGATGAGGTCACGAAGATGATGCCTCCGCTGACCATCTCCTCGCATGATCTGGAGCAGGGTCTCGACATCATCGAGGCTGCTGTGCTGAAGTTCGCTCCGGCCGCAGAACCAGCGGCGGTCTGAGCCTGCTCCCAGCTGAGCGCGAGAGCCTGTAGACCTGAGCTTCGGTTCGCCGAGACTCAAGCATGAAACTTGTATGACGCGTTGCCGGTGGATCGGTCGACATTTCGACTGAAACATCGGCAACCCGTCTGATATGCCAAATGAAAGGACCACGAATGTACGTAGTCAACCGCGATGACCTCAATGACACAGACCGCGACATCAAGTCAGAGACCTGGCGCAGCCGCCGCATGGTGCTGGGCAAGGAACGTGTCGGATTCTCGCTCCACGACACCGTGATCTACGCCGGGACGACCTCGACCTTCCACTACCAGAACCATGTCGAAGCTGTGTACTGCGTGCAGGGCAAGGGTACTCTGACCGACCAGGAGACCGGCGAGACCTATCCGCTCTCCGATGGCACCATGTACCTGTTGGACGGACACGAGAAGCACACCGTCGTGGCTGACGAAGAGCTGCGCATGGCCTGCGTGTTCAACCCGCCGGTCACCGGCCGTGAGACCCACGACGAGAACGGCGTCTACCCGCTCATCGTCGAAGAGGACTGAGTCCTCTCGTGAGCTGAGAAGCTCCCTCGCCGAGGTGGCTGATCGTTGATCAGACACTGAAGCATCGTCCGGCCTCCGGGCACCACAAAAATGGTGGCCACGGAACCGAGACTAGTCCGCATTGTGCGCGGCTTGCGCTTGGTTTCGTGGCCACCTTTTCGGTGTTCTGACGAAGTCCCAACCAGGCCCACTTC
The DNA here is from genome assembly GCF_016892625.1 of Brevibacterium sp. RIT 803. Taxonomy (GTDB): domain Bacteria; phylum Actinomycetota; class Actinomycetes; order Actinomycetales; family Brevibacteriaceae; genus Brevibacterium. Next base: position 220,290 of record NZ_JAFEMW010000003.1, on the reverse strand, counting down.
AGCTGTGGTACTCTTCGGTCATACAACTTTCAAGTTTCGATACCTGACGCTGCCGACTCAACATTCCAAGACTCCAACTCTGGCAATCCCAGTTCTTACCTCTTACCTTCGGAGTCTCTATGAAGTTCATCAGGCGTGCCCTCGTCTCTGCCATTGCGGCAGCAGCCCTCGTTGTCGGTCCAGCTGTGTCCGCGGAGGCGGCAAGTACATCCTTCGACGTGACCAAGTTGTCGGGCGACAGCGTTGTCGTCTCCGATTGGAACTGCAAATATACGAATCTGTATATGAAGCACAAAAAGTCGAAGGTTGAATATTGGGACGTTGATGTCGAAGTGAGAGGCCGACACGGTTACGATGATTCGGCTTGGTTCTCTTCATACGCAGGCGCATCCAAGGACCGGTACATGATTTGTCCTTCATCTTCTGGCCTGGGTAAATACACGCTTGGCCCTTCCGAGATCAGTGCCTATTACTACGGCGACTACGAAGACGATGAGTACGCGAAGGTTGAGGGTCCCGACTACACCAAGGGCTACTTCTACGTCCGCGGCAAGACGTACGCCTCACTGTCGAGCAAGCGCCGCGGCACGACCGTTACTCTGACGTCGAAGACGAAGTACTACAACCCTAAATGGGATGAGAAGCGCAGCTACAACCCGAAGGTGAAGTTCCAGGTCAAGTCCGGGAGCAAGTGGAAGACCATCAAGACCGTGACTGCCAAGAAAGGCACGGCCACGTACAAGGTCAAGACGAAGAGCAAGAAGACTTATCGCGTGACCTTCAGCCAGGTCAGCTGGGCAACCGGCGCCACCTCGAAGTCATCTAAGCGCTGACTGTCCGCGAGTGACGACTGGCAAGTCACTCGCGGATTGTCAGGTCTGCCCCCTGCATATATCCCCGGGATCCTTCGAACGGACCTAGCGCTTCGGCGAGAGGCAGCCACAAGGCCCCGAGATCGGCGGTCTTGCGGCCCCCGTACCCTGCTGCGCGGAGGTTCTCGTAGTAACGGATGCGCCCGAGGTCCGCATCGGTGACCGTCCAGATAACCACCTGCGGTGGATCATCATTGGTGAACGTCACTCGATGGGAATCGGCCGTGACCGACCATCCGGTCGCCTCGGCGAGGGATTCGGCCAATTCTGTGCGATCCACAGTCATGGGAACTTTCTCCTATGTAGAGGACATTGGAGACCACATCGGGCGCTCCCTGAGAAGGGGACGCCCGATGTGGCTTCACGATCACTGTGCTGGCAGCATCACTCGTCGTCCGGGCGTACCTTCTTGCCACGGTCCTGCCAGAACTTCGCCGTGGTGACTTCGTCCGTGCCGTCCCAGGCGTCGACATCGGTGTTGATGCGTTTGAAGGTGGGAAGGTCACCGCGGCGGAAGATCGGCTCCAGCCCAGCGCGACGCTGCTCCATATAGTTCTTCAACAGGCTGAACACCACAGGGGAGAGCATCAGGAGCGCGAACAGGTTGATCAGCGCCATAATCGCCATGAAGATGTCTGCCGCCGTCCAGACCAGGTCGAGTGCGGCGATCCCGCCGATGAAGACAGCCACCATCACGATCACCTGATAGATGCGCAGCGCGGTCCTGCTGCGGGTCAGATGCTCGATATTGGCTTCGCCGTAGTAGTAGTTGCCGAGGATCGACGTGAACGCGAAGAGGAAGATTGCGAACGTGAGGAAGTGGATCGCCCACTGGCCGAGCTGTCCGCTCAAGGCAGTCTGCGTCAGCTGGACCCCCTCGGCCGAGCTGCCGTAGTCCGGGTTCGATAGGAGGATGATGAAAGCGGTGATCGAGCAGACGAGGATCGTGTCGAAGTACACGCCGAGTGCCTGAACGAAGCCCTGCTTGGCTGGGTGCGATGCCGACGCCGTCGCCGCCGCGTTCGGGACCGAACCGATGCCGGCCTCATTCGAGAACAGGCCGCGCTGAACACCGATGAGCATGATCGAGCCGATCGAGCCTCCAGCGATCGAGTTGAAGCTGAACGCGTCGCTGAAGATGGTGACGATCATTCCGGGGACAGCGCCGAGGTTGATCGCCACTACGATGATGCCGACGATCAGATACAGTCCGGCCATGATCGGGACGAGGTATGCGGAGACGTTCGAGATGCGCTTGGCACCACCGGCGAAGATCAGGTAGGCCCCGACCGCGACGACCACACCAGTGATTGCGGTGAAGGCGAAGTTGGAATCGTCGACGTTGAATGATGCTCCGACAGCGTCGACGATAGAGTTCGACTGCACGGAGTTGAAGACGATGCCATAGGTGATGGCGACGATGACTGCGAAGACCAGACCGAGCCACTTCATGTTCAGCGCGCGGTTGATGTAGTACGCAGGACCGCCCCGGAAGTTCGGCCCGTCCTTTTCCTTGTAGAGCTGCCCGAGTGCGGACTCAGCGAAGGCAGTGGCGCCGCCGACGATGGCAGTCAGCCACATCCAGAACACCGCACCGGGACCGCCCAAGGAGATGGCAAGAGCGACACCGGCGATATTGGCCGTGCCGACACGAGAGGCGGCGGAGATGGAGAAGGCACGGAACGGAGAGATGTTCCGATTGCCGTCGGAATCGTGTCCGCCGGGCTCCACGATCGTGCGGAACATTTCGGGCAGCAGCCGCAGCTGGACGGCACCCGTACGAATCGTGAAGTACAACCCTGTGGGGATGAGAACTGCGACGAGAACGTACGTGATGACTCCGCTGACGCTGTCGAATGCGCTCTGGAGCATCTCCATCGATCTATGCCTCCTTCGACAAGCTCAGTGCTTGGTATGTGGGTGTGCGGCTATGTGGGTGTGTGAACACCATGTGCTACTTCTGCAGTTGCCCTCCAGTCTGCCACCGAAGTGAGGAAACGCATGACATCGCCCTTGTGCAAGTCCCTCACACAGGTGAAATCCCCTCAGGAAGGCGGAAGCCGACCGAAACTGACGCTTGACCCAGCCAGCATTCACGTCGCGTCTACCCAGACATCATCCGTTCATTGCTCGGGTTGCTTAGGGTTGTCCGCAATACACTGCACCATCGGCCGCTCGAGCCTGCACCGAGTCGCCAACTCTGAGGAGTCCCCGCCATGCCAATCACCCTCGCAAACCACGCCTCCGAGGCCGTCACCCACACCCGGGTTCCGCCTCTGGTCATCGCGCATCGTGGCGCGTCGGCTGACTATCCGGAGAACACGATCCCGGCCTTCGTCGCCGCCATCGACCAGGGCACCGACATGCTCGAGATCGACGTGCACATGAATGCTGACGGAGAACTCGTCGTCATCCACGATGTCACCGTGGAGCGGACGACGAATGTCCGCCTCGCCCATCCTGACCGCACGGACTACAGCGTGAAGACCATGACCACAGCAGAGATCGCCAGCCTCGACGCGGGCAGCTGGAAGTCCGAATCGTTCACCGGCGTCCGGGTCCCTCTTCTCGCCGAGGTGCTCGATCTGGTGCACGTGACCCGCACCGGGCTGCTCCTCGAGGTCAAACACCCCACCCAATACCCGGGGTTCGCCCAGGCGCTCGTTGAATCTCTGACCGCATCGCCTGACTATCTGGACCGGGCATTGGCGGCGGGGATGCTCGTCGTCCAGTCCGGTGACTGGGCCTTCATTCGTGAGTTCCACGCGCTGGCGCCGGAGATCCCCGTCGGGGTTCTGGGGCGGCCCTGCCCGGACGAACTGCGCGACTTTGCCACCTGGGTCGATCAGGTCAATCCCCAGTACATCGCGGCCGATGCCACCTTCCTCGGCCATGTTCACGAGCTGGGGATGTCGAGCCTTGTGTGGACCGTCGACAGCGTCGAAGACATGGAGAAGGCTGTCGACCTCGGCGCCGATGGCATCATCACCAACAGGCCCGACCGGCTCGTCGCGGTCGTCGAAGACCTCTGAGGTCAGCGCCGACGCCTCGCCGCTGCCACAGAGACGAGCAGGGCCGCTGCGCCGATGGGGAACCCCAACGTGGCTCCCCTCCAGAACATCCTGCCGCCGTCGCCAAGAGGATAGAAGCCCACGAGCAGACCTGTCGAGAGGCTGCACAGGTGCATTCCGCAAGCCAGGGTGACGAAGCCGAAGGCTCGGATGGCCAGAGACCAGCCGAACGACAGGGCGCGGAGCTGCACACGCCCAAGCACGAACGCCACGGCAACCGTGCCGACTCCGGAGTTCAGTGCGATCGGCAACTCCGTCCTGAACCATGAGGGCAGCGCAGTCGGATCGAGGACCCCGAAGTACGGCAGGAGGCAGCAGAACGCGATCACCACACAGGCAAGAAGCACGATACCTGCGCCGACTGTCGGCCGGCCCGCCACCGCAGGCTTGCTCGCCACTGCAACGAGGACCCCCGCGATGATGAAGGGGAAGACGAACATGCCGATGAGCGGGACAATTTCTGCGAAGGTCACAACCATCAGTTCCGGCGTCGGTCGTTCGACGCGTCCGACCACCTCGGCGAGGCCGGAGATTCCGAAGACAGCAATGCTGAGCACGGTGACAATGCTGCGCGGGATGGGCGGCAGCTCGCGCGCGATGACGATGGCAGCGGCACCGGCCACACAAGCCAGGACGAACATGGCGACTCCGGTGGGCACGCCCTGGGCGAAGTAGTAGTTGGACGAGGCGACCATGAGTGCGCAGTAGCCGATCCAAGCGACGAAATGAACGACGAACGCGAGTGCGACCACTGTGAAGCGCATCGGGGTCAGGGCGCCGCTGAGAGCAGGATTCTGGTCCTCGGCGGTACCTGCTCCAGGACTTTTCGTCTGCGAATACGTCACCTCATCCATGGTGGAATCATCCCACAGAACCATACGCTTTTTGACCACGTGGCTTGTCGGTAAAGGGATGGTTCTGAGCAGCGGTCGACGCCATGGTCAGGGCCGGTGGAATGAAGGGCCGGTTCTCAGCAGGGGCCTCCGGATGAGACGCTGGGACCATGGCCAATGAACTCGCGTCGTCCACCAGTCCGTACCTCCGCGCCCACGCCGACAATCCCGTCGACTGGCGGATGTGGACGAAGGACAACCTCGCCGAGGCGGCCCGTCGAGACGTGCCGCTGCTCGTCTCGATCGGGTACTCCACATGCCATTGGTGCCACGTCATGGCCCACGAATCCTTCGAGGACGAGGCCATAGCCCGCGTCATCAACGAGAACTTCCTGCCGATCAAGATCGACCGCGAAGAGCTCCCGGACATCGACTCCTATTACATGAACGCCCTCCAGGCGATGCGTGGACAGGGCGGCTGGCCGATGACGATCTTCGCCACACCCGAAGGCAGTCCCTTCTACGCTGGGACGTACTTCCCGCCGGCACCGCGGGGGAACCTGCCCGCGTTCACCCAGGTGCTCGCGGCCGTGTCCCAGTCGTGGATGGAGCGTCGGGACGAGGTGACCGAGATGACCAAACGCCTGGATCGTGGGCTCGCCGATATGGCCAGCGCCGTCTCGGATGCCCTGCCGGCCGAAGCCGCCTCCCAACTGCTGAGCGCCGAGGAGCTCGACTCGGCAGCCGAGTCCCTGCTCGACTCGTATGACCCCGCGTGGGGCGGGTTCGGCAAGGCACCGAAGTTCCCGCCGCTGATGAACCTCATGCAGCTCTTGGCCACATTCGTACGATTGGGTGGGACCACCTCGGCGAGGGAAGGGGGCCTTGCTCCCGGAAAGGTCGACAGGGTCGGCGCCGACGGACATCTCGAGGGCGAGCTCGTCCTAGACTGCCTCATCGCGGTGCGCAGCACCTTCGCACGGATCGCGAGCGGCGGCATGCGTGACCAGGTGCGCGGCGGCATCGCCCGCTACAGCGTCGACCGGCAGTGGTTCGTGCCGCACTTCGAGAAGATGCTCTACGACAATGCGCTCTACCTGCGCGCCGCCGTCCAGTGGGCGAAGGTCGAACGCGCGCTCAACCCGGATTCTAAGTGGTTGGCGCTCGCCGAACGCGAGGTCACCGACACCGCGAATTTCCTCAACGCGGACATGTCCGACGGGGACCGCTTCATCGCCGCGCTCGACGCGGACTCCCTCAACGCTGACGGTGTGCTGGAAGAGGGCGCCGCTTACGTCGTGACACCCGAGGAGTTTGCCGAGGTGGGGCAGGAGGGGCTGCTCCAACTCGTCGAATCGCCGGCTGGCGCAGAGCTCTCCGGGAACGTCATCGCCGCCATCCGGATCATCGACTGGTTGGGCATGGACGAGGTGCCCTTCGACGAGGAGCATCCCGCGCCGTGGGCCACCTCGGCGACGGCCGCGCAACGATCCGGGCTCAGAGAATTGCTGGAGCAGCGGTCCCAGCCGGCGCGGGATGAGAAGACGATCACCGAATGGAATTCACTGGCAGTGACGGCTCTGGCCGAAGCGGCGCTGTACACCGGTTCCACAGGCGATGCGGACGCGACGAGTGATGCCGGGGCTTCCGCAGACACTGATGCGTCGGTGAGCTGGGGGAGTGCGGCAGTCCATCTGTGGGACGCGATGCTGGCGCGCTTCGGCGACTCCGGTCCACGCGTTGACGGCGACTCAGACGTGAGCGCCGGTGGTGCCAGCTCCGATTCGAGGCTCAACGTCCGCCGCAGCTTCACCGGCGACACACCTGGACCCGGCCAGGCCGGACTCGCTGACTGGGCACAGTTCATCACTGCCGGCATCACAGTTCGACAGCTGCCGGGGGCGTCCGTGCAGGTGAGTGACCTGGTGTCGTTGAGCGCGACGATGTTCGCCGACTTCACTGCTGAAGGGGAGACGCTCGAGGTATTCGACTCCATGGGCGACGAGATCCTGAGTGTGAGAGCATCCGATCCGGTGGATAACACGGTGCCCTCCGGCAGATCTGCCGCAGCAGAGGTGGCGCTTCTGCTCGCAGAGCTCGGTGTCGACAGCAGTGTTGGAAATGGCCCGACAGCCAGTCTTGCGGTGGGTGGCGACTCGTCCGCTGGCACCGCTGAGGCTGAGGATCTGAGCACTGGAGGACTTCTTGAACTGCGCGATCGCCTGCTCGGTGTCTATAGGGCACTCGCCGGCCGAGCCCCGCGCGGCTGCGGTCACGCGCTGTGGCAGTCCGAACGAGCACTCAGCCCGGTGCGTGTGGCCACTCGAAATGCCGAGTTGAGCGGATTTGCTGCCCGGCACCCTGCGGTCACGCTCCTGACCACTTCTACCGGAGTCCCGGGCGTGAGCGGATCCGAGGTCGAGGTGCCCGAAGGTACAGCGATCGTCTGCCGAGGGACGCAGTGCTCGCTGCCCGTGGCCACAGTGGGCGAACTCCTCGAGCAGCTCGACGGGTTCTGAGTCGTAGCCTCACCCTTCAAGCAGTTCAGTCCCAGGTGAGGCGTTCCAGGCCTGACAGAACGAGGTCGAGGCCCATGATGAAGTCCGATGCCTCGTCGAGATTCTCGAACTCGCCGAGCACGGAGTGCACGAAGGGGAAGTCTTCTTCACTGAAACTTGCCCAGTGGTCGATCTGGGCAGTCTGTTGGGCTTCGGCATCCTCGGCGGCTTCACGTTCGATCGCACGCTGAGAGACTTCCGCGCCCATGCCGGAAGCATAGGTGGACACGACCATTGACGCCTGAAGCTGGCGGGTCAGGTCCAGCCCACTATTCTGGAGGGCCTGACCGACCAGCTCCCAGTAGGTCAGCGAATTCTGCTCATCGGGGCCCGCCTTGATGAGCTGGGAGGCCAGCCAGCGGTGCTCGAGCATCTGGACGAACAGGCACAGGACGAGCCGTCGAATCTGCAGCAGGCCCTCAGCGGTACCGGTGCTCGTGCGGCCATCGGGCTCAGGGGGAGGATAGTTCTCAAACTGCTTCGGGTGCGGCTGATCAGCACGTTCGAGGGCCTCGGCCTCGTCCAATGCACGTCCCAGCAGCTCATCGGAGACGATGGCCATCAGTTGGTCCTTGCCGGCGGCGTACCAGTAGAGACTGGCCACGCCGCTGTCGAGCTGTGCGGCCAGTCCGCGCAGTGTCATCTTCTCCGCCCCAACGGCGTCGAGCGTGGTGATCGCGGCCTCGATGATCTGCTCCAGCGAGAGGGACGTACGCGTGCGCGCCACCCCACGACCACCTCGGCGTCGGGAGGGAATGCTCCTGCGTTGAGCGTCCGTCGATGAATCACGAGGGTCCTGGCTGCGTGAATTCACGTTGTGGTCGCCTCGCGGACGCGGGGGAGTCTCAGATGCCATGCCTTGAATCTACCGAGAGACTTGCATTCAATCAAACACCGTTCTATCCTCGAACACAGTTCGATGCATCGAACGTCGTTCCATTGGCGAACATTGTTCGATCGCAACGTTCTTCTCTCGCCGGCACTCCCGCCGACCTTTCGACCTACCCGCGAAAGGACCTACATGTCCTCCCCATACTCCTCGATCACCTCATCCGCCGATACGCAAGCACGCAAACCGCAGAGTCTCCGAGCTGCTTGGCCCGCTCTTCTCGCTCTGTGTCTGACCATGCTCGTCGAGATGGTCGACAACTCGATTCTCAACGTCGCTCTGCCCACGATCGGGCGAGACCTCAGCGCTTCTCCAGCAGACCTGCAGTGGATCGTCGGCGCCTATTCGCTGACGTTCGGCGGGTTGCTCATGGTTGGCGGGACGATGGGCGACAAGCTCGGTCGCCGTCGGACCCTCCTCTTCGGCCTCGTGCTGTTCGGTCTCACCGGACTCGCGGTGCTGCTCGTCTCCACGCCCGCACAGCTGATCGCGGTGCGAGCACTGGCAGGAGTCTTCGCCGCATTCATCGCCCCATTGACCATGTCGTTGATCTTCCGCCTCTTCGACCGTGATGACCTGCGCACGAGGGCGATCGGCCTCATCGTGGTCGTCTCGATGATCGGCTTCGCCGTGGGCCCGACCATCGCCGGATTGGCGATCACGAATCTGCCCTGGCAGGCACTCTTGGTGGTCAACGCCCCTGTCGCGGTCATCGCCTGGCTCGGTGTGCGTTTCGGGGTCGCCGAGGACGACCCGGCAGACCGTCGCGAAGGCGGTGCCGACATTCCCGGCGGCATCTTGTCTGTGGCCTCGCTGGGCTTCCTCCTCTACGGCTTCACCGCTGGGGTCGAAAACGGTTGGGCTGCACCGTTGACGGTGATCGTCTTCGCCGCCGGTGTGCTCTCCCTTGCCGGATTCATCTGGCGTGAGAAGACCGCCGAGGATCCGATGCTCGATCTCAAACTGCTCGCCCTGCCGACAGTGAGCGGGTCAGCGATTCTGCAGACCGCGACAATGATCGCCATGGTCGGAGTCATGTTCGTCTCGACTCAGCTCTACCAGTTCGCCTGGGGTTGGTCCGCATTCCAGGCGGGATTGGCGAACCTTCCGTTCGTCGCGGGCATGCTGCTCGCCGGCCCGTTCGTCGATCGCGCCGTGGCCCGATTCGGCCACCGTAAGACCTCGATCGGCGGTATTGCGCTCGTCCTCGTCAGCCTCATCATCTGGATCTTCGCGCTCACACACGGCTTCCTCTGGTGCGCGGTCGGGATGCTCATCATGACTATGGGGATGCGGACGATCATGACGACTGGTGCGGTCGCCCTCCTCGGCGCCCTGCCTGAGACGCACACGTCGATCGGATCGGCGCTCAACGACACCGCTCAAGAGCTCGGCAATGCAGTGGGCGTTGCGATAGTCGGCACGATCATGGCCACGGTTCTCGGCAGCACACTGCCGCAGGGGGCCTGGGATTCGGCGACGGTTGCCGGCTTCGTGCACTCACAGCAGATTTCGTTCACGGTCCTCGCCGGTATCGTGCTGGTGATGTCGGTCATCGGGATTCGCACGCTGACCGACTCGAGGGAAGCCGACGAGCATTGAGCAGGTGCCCGCGAGTCTGTTTCGCACCCAAGCTCAGTCGACGAGGCGCAGACCTCGGAAGCGGTTGAGCGCCGCCGCGATCTCCTGTGCCCGGGGGCGGGCGACATGTCCCGGATGATCGCGGTTGCCGGTCAGCCCGTCGACTCCCTGTGCGTCGAGCATGTCCTCGACCTCGGCCAGAGCCTCGGTGAGTGAGATCTGGCCGTCGAAGATCTCGGCCATATACTCAAGCGCCTCGGCGATGCCTGTCGTCTGCTGCGGGTCGACGAGCTGGGATACCGCGGTCAGGTCGATGAAGGCCTTGCCGAACTGAACCTGGCCAAGCCCTTTCGCCTTCGCCGACTTCGTCTTCGAGCTGGGGTGCAGCGCCTTCGCAGTTGGGATCCGGGGCCGGGGCGTGGCGAACGCCTCTCCTGCGTCATCGGCTGATTTCACCTCCACGAGTTCGTGCGCCTTCTCGGTGACCTCATGGGGCACGTACGCATCGAGGGCGATGACATGGTCAGCCACCTCGAAGAATGCGCTCGATCCACCGGCGACCAGCACCGTGGAGACGCCTCGGTGGGAGAACAGCGGACGGATGCGATCGACGAAGGGGGTGATGGGTTCGCGGTCGGCTGGGATGAGCGCGCGCATCCGATCGTCGCGGATCATGAAGTTCGTCGCCGAGGTGTCCTCGTCGATGAGCAGCGAACGAGCACCGACTTCCACGGCTTCCACGAGGTTGGCCGCCTGCGACGTGGACCCGCTCGCGTTCGTTGTGGTGAAGGCTCTCGTGTCAGTGCCGGATGGCAGATTGTTGATGAAGGGCGAGATGTCGTCGCCGGTCACGGCACGACCGTCCTCGGCCCGGATGGAGGTGGCACTGGGTTCCGTGATGACCCACTCACGCCCGTCTCCGGCGATGTGGGGGTAGACGCCGCGTTCGAGGGCACGCAGGATCGTCGACTTGCCGTGATAGCCGCCGCCGACGATGACAGTGACACCACGGGGGATCGCCATGCCGGTGAGCTTCCGTCCGCTCGAGAGCGTGAATGCGTGCTCGAGTGAACTCGGGCTGGTGAAGGCCACAGCGTTCGAATCCATCGGCATGTCAGAATCCCCGGATCGCCTCGGCAGGATCGCGCCATTGCCGATGAACGCGAGAAGACCTTCCTCGCCGAGGTGGCTCTGCAGTTCCAGCTGATCCCGGTGGAGTTGGACATGCTCGCGCAGGTCGTCACTGGACTGGTTCCTGCCAGACTGGACCTGGCTGGGCTGGTTCTTGCCGGACTGGTTCTTGCCGGACTGGTTCTTGGCAGACGGGCAGGCGGCAGCGAGATCGGAGTAGACGAACATGGCTTGAGCGAGCTCTGGCACATCCCGGGTGAGGATGTCAGCTGCCTGATGGCCCAGGATGCGACGGCCCCGAGCAGGGAGATTGACGAGCAGACGTGCCTCGAAGCCTTCGTCATCGATGAGGACGTTGGTGCGTTCGAGCACCTCCTGCCCTGGACGTCCGAGGATGATCGAACGCCGGTCATTGCGGTGCAGGAATGAATCACCGACGCGGAAGAGGAAGTCAGCGGCTGCGACGCGATCTGTGCGTTCGGTAGTGATGTCAGTGGGGAACCCCGCCTCGGCGCGGTTGATCCTGATCCGGACCTTCGACGGTGAGGCGAAAGGATCGACCTGGACCCGGTCGATGAACACGGTGACCGGCCCGAACTCGTAGCTGCCACGGATCTGCTTGTAATTTCCGTAGCTGCGGCCATCGAGGTTGTGCAGAGTGGATGCGAGATTCGATCGTGGGGAGTTCATCCGTGGAATGCTACTTGATTGAGGTCAACGCAGGCCAAGACGAGCCCGTGTTTCGCGAGGACTTGGCCCGCTGCCCCGCGACCAGGCTCTCGATGGCCTCGTGATCAGTTGCGTTCGCGTCCCAGATAGAACTCTGCGGCGTTGTCCCAGCACACCGCGGTGAGTTCTTCAGGCGACAGGGTGTCACGGATGATGTCGAAATCTGTGTTCTCGAACGGTCGAGGAGCCCTGGTCGACGGCAGATCCGTGCCCACCATGAGTGCCGAGGGGTCAACGTCGACGATCGCTCGCATCGTGGTGGCAGGGTCGAGTTCGACTCGGCCGAAGCCTGTCGCCTTCACCTTGACGCCACGTTCGACCAGCTTCAGCAGGGCGGGCAGTCCGTCGCGGTGCATACCGAAATGGTCAATGCTCACGGCGGGCAAACCGGCGATGCGGTCACTGAGATCCTCATCGATGCTGCGGGCATCGATGTAGAGCTCCGAGTGCCACCCGGCGAGGTCATAGACTCGACGAGCCATATGTTCCATGTCGTCCAAGACTGCTGAGCCTCCGCGGGCGACGTTGAAGCGCAGTGCCTTGATTCCGTCGCGGTCGAGCTCCAGGATGCGATCATCGGATGTGTCGACGGGAAGTTGAGTGACGCCGACGAACTCGGGGCCAAGAGTGCTCAAGGCATCGACAAGGTAACACTGGTCGAACCCTTGGAATGACCCGGCGACCACTGCTCCGCCGGCAATGCCCAGACCGCTGACGCGCATCAGATAATCCTCGACCGTGAAGGGGCCCGGCAGGTAGCCGTTGTTCTCGACGAGGGGATGCTTGGGGTCGATGATGTGCAGGTGTGAGTCGAAGACCGGAGTCGGAGAATTCATGGCCCCAATCTACCCCGTATATGGCAAGGCACATTTCATCTCAAAGGGCGGCCACTCGGTCGGTGAATGCGGAACTTGAATCGTGAAGCCCCGTCGTGTGCCGGGGTGCCCTGCGACGAGGTCGGGGTGCCCTGCGACGAAGTGGGGGCGCACTGCCGTGAGAACGGTGTCCCAGTCCCACCTATCGGCACTGCGAGTAACGATCTCGACAATATGACCGCTGGTCGGGACACGGGAGAGGAAGGTGAGCGGACGCTCGGTATATTGTGAGGTAGTTCACAACAGTCCCTGAGCAGCATAGCTTGAGCTTCATGACCCGAGCATCCGAAAGGACAATGATGTCCGCACGTCCTTCCGAGGCGTCGCCTGCGAACCCGATACCGCAGACGAACGTCGACGAACTGATCGCGCAGTACGATGAAGAGCTTCCTCAGCGCACCCTGACACGCAGGCTCGACCTCGGCGTGGGGATCGTGTGTTTCGTCGTGTCACTGTTCGTTCTCAAACAGGTGTTCTTCCCGCTGACTCAAGGCAATCAGTACTACCTCATGTGGTTCCTGGCGTTCGTCCTGCCACTGGTCTTCATCTGCTACCGGCCAGGTTTCGGCCGCAAGAGCGATGTCGCCGACCAGGCGCTGGAAGTCGCCGAGGCGGTCGACAGTGATGTCGGCTCTGGCAGCGCTGGAAGCGTTGTCGACGCTGGCAGCGGTGCGGCTGCTGACTCCACCGCGAAAACACGCAGGAAGGCCAATCGCCGGTCGAATGACAATCCGTCGATCATCGACTGGGTGCTCGTCGTTCTCACCTTCCTCACCTGCGCCTACCCGGTACTGCCCTTCTTCTCCGGCGGCTTCAACGAGTTCCTCAACCGGCAGGGCTCACTGACCTCGCTCGACGTCATCATGGGCGGCATTCTCCTTCTCCTCGTCCTTGAGGCGACGCGCAGAACCACTGGCCTGATTCTGCCGATCTTCTGCATCGTGTTCTTCCTCTACAGCTACTACGGCGCCTACATTCCGATCGGCTGGCCAGGATCCCATGCAGGCCAGAACTTCGACCAGATCGTCAACGCCCTGTACAACGATGCATCCGGCTTCTACGGCATCCCCCTCGACGTCGCGGCCACCTACATCGTCCTCTTCACGATCTACGGAGCCGTCCTCGACAAGACCGGGGCAGCAAGCTTCTTCATCGACCTGAGCTTCTCACTATTCAAGAAGTCGAAGGCAGCGCCGGGACGCACCGTCGCTCTCTCCGGCTTCCTCCTGGGCACAGTATCCGGCTCCGGCACCGCCACTGCAGTCTCACTCGGTGCCGTGACATGGCCCGTGCTGAAGAAGGCGGGCTACCCGAAGGAGAACGCGGGTGGAATGCTCGCAGCCTCCGGCATCGGTGCGATCCTCTCACCTCCGACCCTTGGCGCCGCCGCCTTCATCATCGCGGAGCTGCTCAACGTCTCCTATGGGCTCGTTCTGCTGTGGGCTGTGGTCCCGACCCTTCTGTACTACCTGGGTATCTTCCTCGCCATCGAAATCGACTCCCGCAAGATCGAGGTCGACTACACGCCGCCTCCTGGCCTGCGCGCGTGGCCCATCCTGAAGAGGGGCTTCTATCACTTCATCTCGTTGAGCATCATCGTCGTCTTCCTCTCCATGGGCATGGCACCCTTCAAGGCCGTCGTCTACGCCACCCTGGTGGGCATCGGCTTCGGGATCATCGAGATCGTCATCTCCCGCCTCGGCGAGCCGAAAGCGATTCTCCTCGCGATCTGGGACGTCTTCTACGGGGCACTGTCCTCGGGCATCCGCTCGGTGCTGCCGGTGACCAGCGTCTGCGCGGCCGCAGGCATCATCGTCTCGACGATCACGAAGACCGGCCTCGGCCAGGTCATCTCCGACATCCTCATCAAGGGCGCGCAGGCACTGTCGACAGACCCGACCGCGGTCCTCATCTTCACCTGCATCTTCGCTGCCGTGGCCGTGACCATCCTCGGACTGGCGGTGCCCGTGACGGCCTCGTTCATCATCAGCTGGGTCATCGTCGGCCCGGCACTGATCTCACTCGGTGTCCCCGAGGCGGCCGCCGCGATGTTCATCTTCTACTACGCCGTCCTGTCCGAGGTCTCACCCCCGACAGCTCTGGCGGCCGTCGCGTCCTCGGCGATCACCGGTGGCCGGGTCATCGCAACGATGTGGCAGGCCTGCAAGTACGCGATTCCTGCGTTCCTGGTCCCGCTGGCCTTCACCTTCACACCCGAGGGTGCGAGCCTCGTGGCCCAGGGCGGATTCATCGGCGCGGTATGGACCGGGCTCGTCTCCGCATTCGCCGTGGCCGCACTCGCCGCCGGTGCCGGTGGCTGGATCATCCGCCGTGCGGGCTGGCCGGAGCGCATTCTGTGCTTCATCGCCGCAGGCGCCCTGCTCTACCTCCAGCCCATGTCGATGATGATCGGGTTCTCCGCTCTCATCCTCGCCGTCATCGTTCACCTGCTGCTGCGTCGCAAACCGACGACCACCTCGGCGACGACCAGCGATATCGGATCCACCGAAACACACTCGACCGGATCTCCGGCCGAGTCCAACTGAGAAAGGGACGAAGTCCATGAAGCGAACAAGGATGTTCACAATCACGGCGTCAGCCGTTGCCGCGGTGCTGGCGTTGAGCTCATGCGGCGGTAAGCAGGAAGCCAAACCGGCAGGCGAGGGCGGCGGCGACTGCACCGCGGCCTCCGGGCAGATCACCGTCGCCACCGGAAACTCGACGGGCGTGTACTACGTCCTCGGCGGCGGTCTGGCGCAGATCATCTCCGACAACTCCGATCTGAAGGCCACCGCAGCCGAGACCGGTGCCTCCGTGCAGAACCTGCAGCAGCTGTCATCCGGGGACTACGACGTCGCATTCTCACTCGCCGATACAGCGGCCGACGCGGTCAACGGTGACGCGGACTTCAAGAAGCCGGAAGACATCTCGGCACTGACGCGCATCTACTCGAACTTCACTCACGTGGTCGTGCGCAAGGACGCAGGCATCAAATCCGTCAAGGACTTCAAGGGTAAGACGATCTCCACCGGCTCGCCGAAGTCCGGCACCGAGGTCATCGCCAATCGCCTCATCGAAACGGCAGGGCTGAAGAAGGACGATGTGACAACTCAGCGCCTCGACCTGACCAAGACCGTTGACGGAATGAAGGACGGCACGATCGACGGCATGGTGTGGTCCGGCGGGTTGCCGACGGCCGGCGTCACCGACCTCTTCACCTCGAACGGCAAGGACGTCGAATTCATCGACATCTCCAAGCTCGAGGACCCGATGAAGGAGATCAACCCGGTCTACGAGGTCGACGAGATCCCCGCCGATACGTACAAGGGTGTGAAGACCGTCAAGACCATCGTCACCCCCAACGTCCTCATGGTCCGCAACGACATGGACGAAGGTACAGCGTGCGCTCTGACGAAGCTGATCTATGACAAGAAGGCGGACCTGGAGAAGGTCCACGCAGCGGCAAAGGACATCAAGCTCGAAAACGCCGAGACACCTGATCCGATCAAACTCCATCCGGGCTCGAAGAAGGCCCTGGAGGAGCTGAACAAGTAGGGAGGTGCCGGCAGCTGGCTGACGGCTGGTTATCGCTGGCTGACGGCTGGCTGTCTGAGACCGGTTGTCTGAGGCTGGTTGGAATCAAGCCGCGTGGCTCAGAGTCCTGCGGATCCTTCGACCGGCCAGTAACCGCACGCGAGGTGTGCTTCGAGTGAGCTCTATACGTTAAGTCAGGCTGAGTTGGTTGCAACCAACTCAGCCTGACTTAACCTGTAGAGCTCGACTCCGCGCGAACCAGTAGCCTCGCGCCAGCATGTCGGCACCGCACCGCGGCCACGGCAGCACAGCGCCGCACTCAGCCCCATCTCGCGGGAACGCGACACCCCCGTGGGAACGCGATCACCCCGTGGGAACGCGATCACCCCGTGGGAACGCGACACGCTGCGGGAACGCGACCACCCCGGCGGCTCCGCGATCAACCTTGCAGGAACGCCTTCGCAGCCGCACCCAGCGACACGGCATCCTCGATGGCGACCATTTCGCGGGCCGAGTGCATCGAATACAGCGCCGGGCCCACATCGACGGTGGTCATGCCCAGGCGGGTTGCGGTCAGCGGGCCGATCGTCGACCCGCAGGGCATCGCGTTGTTCGACACGAAGTTCTGGTACTCAACACCAGCCGCCGCGCACGCCTGCGACCAGACGGCGGTGCCCACCGCATCCGTGGCGTAGCGCTGCTGGGCGTTGAGCTTCAGCAGCGGACCACCGCCGAGGCGGGGCCGGACATGAGGGTCGTGGCGTTCCGGGTAGTTCGGGTGGGCCGCATGCCCCGCGTCGGAGGACACACAGATCGACGAGGCCAGTGCAGCCAGGTAGTCGCTGCGCGTCGACCCTGGGAACAGGGAGGCGATGATGCGTTCGGTGACGTCGGCGAGGAAGGGCCCGCAGGCACCGGAGCGTGAGCTCGACCCGATCTCCTCATGGTCGAACCCGGCGAAGAGTGCGATGGAATCCAACGACGCAGCATCGACGTCGACCAACGCGGAGACACCGGCGTGGACAGACAACAGGTTGTCCAACCTCGGCGCGGCGAAGAACTCCTCCTGGGCACCGAAGAGCCCGGGGGACTGAACGGGGATCGTGTAGACGTCGTGTCCCACGACCTGCTCAGGATCCACCTCGGCGGAGGCGGCGAGGATCTCGATGACATCGGCCTCAGCCAGACCTGCCAGGCCGATGATGGGGGTCGTGTGGCGCTGCTTGTCCAGCGTCAGTCCGTCATTGACCTGGCGGTCGAGGTGGATGGCCAGTTGTGGGATTCGCGCAATGGGCGGGGTCTGCGCGAGGACGACGGAACCGTCAGCGAGGCTGAGCTGCCCAGCCAGTGCGAGCTCCCGGTCGAGCCACGAGTTGAGCAGCGGCCCGCCGTAGATCTCGACGCCGATTTGCCGAGTTCCCTCGGCGGTGAACTCCTCGCCCGGCTTGAGTTTGAAGGCTGGGGAGTCCGTGTGAGAACCGAACACGCGAAAGCCGGGAACCGTGCCGGGCAGTCCACCCGAATTGCTGAAAAGTTCACTTGAGTCGTTGGACGGTCCATTCGCGCGGGCGGCGGAGGCGCCGACTTTGCTTGCCGGAGTCCGCCATGCGATGATCGCACCGTCACGAATCACATAGTGGCTCTGACCAGGCTCGAGAGACCATTTCTCGCGCTCGTCGAGTTGGAGGAAACCTGCGGCCTCGAATCGTGCAGCCGCCGTCGCGGTGGCATGATAGGAGCTGGGAGAAGAACTGATGAAGTCTGCCAGATCGGCTGCGACCTGGGTTTTCGTACGTGGTCTCACGGGCGATGTACTCATTTTCACAGCCTATCGTTTGCGGTAGCTTTGGCCACAAGGGCATTGGTTTTCGAGGCCGCGTCGACACAGCAGCGGGCGAGGGGCCGGTGCTCCAGGAGCCATCGACCGCTCGGGCTGCGCCGTCCATCACCCGAGAACCCGTGAACCAGCGCCAAGAAGCAATGCAATGCAAGGAGTGTTCGAAGTGAACCAGTTCGTGACCGAATGGAACACATGGCGGGATTCTAGGAACTCGGCACTGGCGACTCCCTTCGGCTGGCTGAGTGTGTCCGGTCTGCACTGGCTCGAAGACACGACGACCTGGCCCGACGCTCCCGGCACCTTCACCGTCGACGATGACGGTTGGGTCAGTGTGGCCCTTGAGCCTGGGATCAAAGCCGGTCCCGCTGCCGCGACCTTCGACCTCATGAGCAAGTCCGCCGAGGCGGGCCCCAGCATCAATGCTGCGTCTCCTTCCAGCTCGGCTTCGGTGCCGAGCGACACCACGATTCTGCCGAAGATCACCGAGATCGCAGGGCCCGAAGTGCGGGTCGAAGAGAACGGATTCAGCGCGAAGCTGCCTGCCGGTGGATCACTCCAATGGTTCACCGTCGGCAATGTGCTCTACGAACTCATCGACCGTGCCGGACGGATCGGAATCCGAGTGCGCGATTCCAAGTCGCCGCTGCTGGGCAAGTTCTTCGAAGTTCCCGTCTTCGAACCGAACCTCAGCTTCGTGTTCCTCGCCAAATTCACTCCATTCGAGAAGCCTGAAGTGCACACGATCAACACGGCGCAGGACGACCTGAACGTGCTGACTCCGGCAGTCGGCACCGTCTCCTTCGCCAGTGAGGCAGGCGAGGTGAAGCTCTTAGCCACAGGCAACCCCGCCAGCGGGCTGCAGCTCGACTTCCACGACTCCACGAATGGAGTCTCCACACCCGCGTGGAGGACCCTCGACCTCGGTGTCCCGAACCAAGACGGCTCGTTGGTCGTCGACTTCAACCGGGCCGTCAACTACCCGTTCGCGTTCACTGCCTTCGCCACCTGCCCGGCACCGATCGAGGGCAACGTCGTTCCCTTCGAGGTCACCGCGGGGGAGCGCACCCCGCCGTTCTACTTCTCCGAAGCTGGCATCAACGTGCCGTTCCTGTTCTACGTGTGGTGGGACGAAGAGAGCGCCGAGGTGACCCGGCCGTGGTATGCCCGCTTCGGACTCGACACCACGCTGCTCAACCCGAATCACGAACACAACGCTCAATCGCTGGTCGGC
This sequence comes from Brevibacterium sp. RIT 803, assembly GCF_016892625.1. GTDB lineage: Bacteria > Actinomycetota > Actinomycetes > Actinomycetales > Brevibacteriaceae > Brevibacterium. The sequence continues at coordinate 201,146 of NZ_JAFEMW010000003.1, read as the reverse complement.
TTCGACGGCGTTGCCATGTCCGGAGGCGATGTCGCGCCGCTGACGCGCAAGGCGAGGTCGCGCCTGGTCAAGGTCGCGACCGAGGCCCTGACCTCCCGCATCCCCGTGATCGGCATCGGCGCGTATGCCGAGTTCGTCATCCGAGCTCAGCGCGAACTGCGCGAGTCCGAGGGTTATGTCGACGGCATCGAGGAAGAGTACGCGGGCACCGACGGCAAGCTGCTCATCGTGATGAACAATGAGCTGACGCCGCAGAACGCCGGATTCGTCGTTGCGCACACCGATGCGAGCGGACTCATCTACGTCGAGATGTCCTACGACATCCCGCTGGAGTCGGACTTCGACGAGATCGACGAGTTTGAGGCGGCCATGGAGGCAAACGCCCCGATCACCAGCTGGGAAGAGTTCGACTACCGCATGGTCTGCCTCATCCGCCAGCACCGCTGAGGAGCGCTGGACGGGCCATCACCGCTGAACGCTGGAGGGGCCGTCACCGCTGAGCGGTGTTGAGGACGTCGGCGGCGTGACTCAGCCAGCGAGCGACTATGGCCAGTTCCTGCTCATCGAATCCCTCGGTCAGAGCTGCGTTGAGGCTGCCGAGCGCAGTCATCGTCTCGCCGGCAACGTGGTTGCCCTGCTGAGTCAGCGTGACCCGTGTGATGCGCTGATCCGATTCATCCGGGGCGCGGACGACGAGTCCGCCAGCTTCCATTCTCGCCAACAGCCCACTGGCACCGGCGGGGGAAGCCCGCAGCGCTGCCGAGAGTTCGCTCATTGTCGCCGCCGGGTTCTGGCGCAGATACAGCAGAACCCCGCCCTTCGCGGCCGTCATGCCGTTCGACCTGCCACGAGTTTCGATCCATCGTCGGACGGCGCGTTCGGCATTGCTGAGGAGGAAGATCAGGCGAGGCGTGCGGGCGCGGCTCATGGGATCAACTCCAGTCGCTGTCGCAGCCACGCGCTCACCTCGGGCCAGAGAGCGTCCCGATTCGTTCGCCGGAAGAATCCCATGTGACCGATCGCCGAGGCGCCCACGGAACCTGGGTCGATGGTGCGTCGTTCCAACTCGGCGCTGGTCAATTGATCGGCAATGGCATCGATCTGCTCGGGTGTCGCCCAGAGGTCATCACTGAATCCGATCGCCAGGACAGGCGTCGTCACCCGCGCCGCTCGAGCCTCGGCGCCCATTGTAGGGTCGTCGAAGAAGTAGCGGGGCAGTCTCGACCATCTGCTCCATTCCAGCATCGACGCGCCGGGCATATCTTCACCCAGGCCCAAGCGGCGGCCCGGCACATACCCGAGGAGCCGAGCCGTGAGGGGGCCGAGCACGCGCAGCACAAGGCCGACTCGCAGCTTCTCCGAGAGCTTCGGAATGGCGGCGGTGACACCGGCGTGAGACGCGACGGTCACGAACCCCCGCAGCCCGGATGAGCCGTAATCCAGTGACAGGGCATGGCCGCCGATGCTGTGCCCGACCGCAAGCTGCGGCACATCCGGAAACCGCTCGCTGGCCCACTGCGCGACTGCCGGAACATCGAGGGCCATCCAGTCGCGCATTCGGATGCCCCGGTTCTCACTCGGCGCACCTGAGTTGCCGGTCCCTCGGTAGTCGTAGGTGATGACGGCGAAGCCATCGCCGGCCAGGAACTCAGCGAATCCCCTGTAGAGACGCTCGGGGACAGCAGTGGCCGGGTGGAGCACGACGACTGCGGAAATGCTCTCGGAGTTCCCCGGCTCGATCACGTGTCCATGGATCGGACCGGATGATGTGGGGATGCGGACGCTCACAGCCTCGATCTCGTTGATATTATTTCGCATGCGAAGTAATCTACCTCACATGCTGATGGTGCGAAACACCATGGCTCATCATTCTGAAGGAGACTGACCCAATGGCCCAGGACATCGTGATCGCTCAGAACCAGGGCGTGCTCACAGTCACGCTCACGCGGACGGCGAAGAAGAACGCTCTGACCAACCACATGTACGACGAACTGGCTGATGCCCTTGAGCGCGCAGACACAGACTCCTCCATCCGGGCAGTCGTCCTGCGCTCGGCTGGCAACACCTTCACTGCGGGAAACGACATCGGCGATTTCGCCGAGCAGTCGGCTGACAAGGGAGCCGCTTCCGCCGAAGAGAAGCCTGTCCAGCGCTACATCCGAGCGCTGGTCAACTCTTCGACGCCCATCGTGGCGGCCGTGCAGGGACAAGCTGTCGGCATCGGAACCACAATGCTTCTGCACTGCGACTATGTTCTTCTGACTGAAGACGCCCAGCTGAGCACCCCGTTCGTCAGCCTCGCACTCGTTCCCGAAGCCGCCTCGAGCAGGCTGCTGACCCAGCGAATCGGCCACGTTCGGGCATTCGCGATGTTCGCGCTCGGAGAGTCGCTGGATGCGCAGTCGGCCGTGCTGGCCGGAGTCGCGAACGCGATCGTGCCTGCAGCCGAGCTCCATGAACAGGCGCAGACGATCGCCGCGAAGCTCTCGGCTCAGCCTGCAGGATCACTGACGGCGACCAAGCGGCTGATGCGTGATGTGGAACCGACGCTGGAGCAGGTCGCCGCCGAATCCGCACTGTTCGTTGAGCGCCTTGCCAGCCCCGAGGCGCTCGAGGCCTTCACCGCATTCAGGGAGAAGCGCCGACCTGACTTCGCCCAATTCTCCTGAGCCGATGCATTCTCGCTAAAACTCCCCGACGTCACTATTTTCGCCCGGCGCCGCGCGTCATTAGTGACGTCGGGGCGGTTTAGCAGGTGCGGTCACTGCTGGCGGCACAGACAGGCGGCGGCTCACTTCCAAGGGTCAGGCACTCTGCTTGCCAGCCCAAGCACCCGGCTCACCGGCCCAGGCACCCTGCTGGCCAGCCCAGGCACCCTGCTGGCCAGCCCAGGCACCCTGCTGGCCAGCCCAAGCACTCTGCCGGCCAGCCCAGGAACCCGGCTCACCAGATGGTGACGCGTTCCTCTGGGGCCAGGTACATGCCGTCGGATTCCTTGACGCCGTAGGTGTCGTGGAAGGCGGTCATGTTCTTCACGACCTGGTTGCAGCGGAATTCCTCCGGCGCGTGGGGGTCGATGCTCAGCCGTCGCACGCGCTCCTCGGTGCGCATCTTCGCCCGCCAGGCCTTGGCCCAGGCTTCGAAGAACGTCGCGGCCTCATCGGACGACGGCACCCGACCCAACTCCAGCTCAAGTGCCTTCCAGCCGATGGACAGCCCGCCCAGGTCGCCGATGTTCTCGCCCACGGTCAGTGCGCCGTTGACATGCTGTGATGATTCGAGGCCGGCCGGAACCAGGGCCTCGTACTGGGCGATGAGGGCGTTGGTGCGCTCCTCGAAGCGCTCCCGATCCTCGGCCGTCCACCAGTCGACGAGGTTGCCGTCGCCGTCGTAGCGCGAACCCTGGTCATCGAAGCCATGGCCGATCTCGTGGCCGATGACCGCGCCGATGGCACCGAAGTTCGCGGCCACATCACCGGCGGCGTCGAAGAACGGCGGCTGCAGGATCGCGGCCGGGAAGACGATCTCGTTCATCACCGGGTGGTAGTAGGCGTTGACTGTCTGCGGCGTCATCAGCCATTCGGTGCGGTCGATCTCCTTGCCGATGCGCTTGATCTGGCGCACGTGCTCCGCGCGGGAGCAGCGACGGACATTGCCGACCAGATCCGAGGAGTCGATCGCGGCCGGGTATTCGCGCCACACCTCGGGGTAGCCGACCTTGGGTGTGAACTTCGAGAGCTTGATCAGGGCCTTCTGCTTCGTCTCCGCGCTCATCCAGTCGAGCTCGTTGATCGACTTGTCATAGGCCTTGATGAGCATCTCGACGAGGTGGTCGATCGCGTCCTTGGCCGCCGGTGGGAATTCCTGTGCGACGTAGAGTTTGCCCACAGCCTCGCCGAGGAGGCCCTGCACCAGTCCGACACCGCGCTTCCAGCGCTCCCTCAGAGCAGGTGTGCCCGAGAGGGTGCGGGCGTTGAAGTCGAAGTCCTCCTCGACGATCTCATCGGTCAGAAGCGAGGCCGTGTCCGAGAGGACGGAGAAGCGCAGCCAGGTCTTGATCGTCTCGATGTCGGTCTGCTCCCACACCTCGGCCAGGCCGGTGACGTAAGAGGGTTGGCCGACGACCAGGTAGGACAGCTCACCGTCGACATCGGCAGCCAGTGTCGAGAACCAGGAGTCGAAGTCGAAGCCCGGGCCCAGTTCGCGCAGCTGCTCGAGGGTGAACTTGTTGTAGGTCTTCTCCGCATCACGGCAGGCGACCCGGTCCCAGTGGTGGCGGGCAAGGGCGGTCTCGAACGCCATCACCTTGGCGGCCACCTCGGTGTCGGAGATTCCGCTCTTGGCACCGATCCCGCCGAGGGCGGACATCTTCTTCACGTGATCGACGAACTTCACGCGCACCTCGGCGTGGTCATCGTTGAAGTAGTAGTCCTCGTCGGGCAGGGAGATGCCGGCCTGAACGAGGTAGAGGGCGTAGATGTCGGAGTCCTTCGCATCGGCGGTGACGTAGCCGCCGAGGACACCGCCGACGCCTTCGGTCTCGAGGCGGCCGAGCAGATTCGCCAGCTCGGATTTGTCCTCGGCCGCGTCGATGGCGGCGAAGGAGGAATCGAGGGGAGTGACTCCGAGCGAGTTGATCTGGTCGAGATCCATGAACGAGGAAAACACGTCCGCGACCTTCTGGCCTTCGCTGCCCGGCTCCTGTGGGGCGTCGGAGACGGCGGTGATGATGTCGCGGACCTTGGTCTCAGCGGTGTCGAAGAGTTCGCGCATCGCGCCGTCGCCGGCACGGTCGTCGGGGATGGTGAACGAGTCGATCCACTCGCCGTTGATGTGGCGGAACAGATCGTCCTGAGGGCGCGCCGAAGCGTTCGATGTAACAGATGTCATGGTGCAACAGTATCGTGATCAGTAGGGACAGTGGTCAGGATTTTCCGGCGCGCATGCGCTGGTGGCCCACCGCAGCTGTGGGTATCGGGTCGACGAGGAGGAACGCACAATGGCGGCATCCGTGGTGTTCGTGTGCACGGGCAATATCTGTCGTTCGGTCACAGCCGAACGCGTGCTCCAGAGCCACCTGAAACGAAGCGGCGCCGAGGCGGTCGTGGACTCTGCCGGCATCAGCGATGAAGAGGCCGGCAACCCCATCGACCCCACTCAGGCACGGGTGCTGAAGACCGCTGGGTACCGCACCGAGGATCACGTGGCGCGCCAGATCACCTCCGAATGGTTGGCCGAACGTGACGTGGCCATCGCGATGACCCGCAGGCACTACCAGGCCCTGCAGAACCTCATCGCAGACCTCCCCGCCGAGGTGCGCCCGCAGCTGCGTATGCTGCGCGAATTCGATCCGCGGGTGGCTCAGGAGACGCCAGCCGATGCTCCCGCACCGGATGTTCCCGACCCGTGGGCGGGGCAATTAAAGGATTTCGAAGAAACTCTTGAGACAATTGAAGTGTCCGTGCCGGGAATCACAGACTATCTGCACTCTTTGGCCGAGCAGACTCGGTGATACTGAAGGTAATTGTTGAAGGAGAAAACTGACATGACTCGAACCACGTGGTCCGCCCTCAAGCTCGGCTTCGCTGCCCTGCTGGTGGCTACTTTGAGTGTTTTTGCTTTTGCCCCGGCCAGTGCTCACGACCAGCTCGTATCCTCGAACCCCGAGGATGGAACGACGGTCGACCAGCAGCCTGAATGGATCGAGATGACCTTCTCCGGTGAAGTCCAGGAGGTCGGCTCCGAGGTCAAGGTCGTCATCGACGGCAAGAACGTCTCCGCAGGTGAACTCGCTGTCGACGGCAAGAAGCTCACCGTTGCACTGCCCGACAACCTCAAGCCCGGTGACTACACGGTCACCTGGCGCGTGGTGTCATCGGACGGTCACCCGATCTCCGGTGACTTCGACTTCACAATCGCTGACGCCGAAGGTGCCGGCGGCTCGGTCGAAGAGTCCTCACAGGCCGGACTCGGCGGCGGCGTCGTCGACGAACCGGGCAAGGACACCGAAGAGCGCGGCGAGATCGGCGAATCGACCGGAAGTGATTCCGGCATGTCGACACCGATGATCGTTCTGCTCGGAGTCGGCGGCCTGGCGATCATCGTCATCGTCGTTCTCCTCATGCGGCGCAAGGCCCAGGGCCTGCCCGGCACCACCAATGATGATGATTCGGGAGACGGCCCGAAGAACGAGTGATGCTGATCCGACGCTGACATGAGAGATCAGCTCTGAACTGATGGTGAGGCCCCGAGCGCATATGTGCTCGGGGCCTCACCGCGTCTGAGCACGTTTGCGGAATAGAACCTCGGCGCGCGGCTGTTGGCCTTAACGACTGATCTCTTAGACCCTCGACCGAAGGAACCCATCACTTTGTCCGTTCCACTGAATATTCTCGACCTCGTCCCCATCCGTGACGGATCCACCGCCAGCGAAGCCATCGACACCTCGATGCAGGCCGCACGCCTGGCCGATGAGCTCGGCTACAGTCGTCTGTGGTTCGCTGAGCATCACAACACCATGGGACTGGCTGCGAGTGCCACGGCGCTGCTGATCTCACAAGCTGCGTCGGTGACCGAGAAGATCCGTGTGGGCTCAGGCGGAGTGATGCTGCCCAACCATGCTCCGCTCATGGTCGCCGAGCAGTACGGCACTTTGGCCAACATCCATGGCGATCGCATCGACCTTGGGCTGGGCCGCGCGCCGGGCACAGACGGAATGACAGCGCAGGCGCTCAGCCGTTCCTCGGCCGAACCGCAGTCCTTTGCCCAGAACATCTATGACATGCAGGGCTGGTTCAGTTCCGAGGGCAAGGCTCATACGATGCCGATCGAATCCGCTGTCTCGGCCAATACCGACGTCCCCATCTGGGTGCTGGGCTCGACGACGAACGGCGCCGCGATCGCCGGTCAGCTTGGTTTGCCGTTCTCATTGGCCTCCCACTTCGCTCCGGATCAGATCGATGCGGCAGTCCGCGTCTACCGTGAATCCTTCACCACCGAGGCACCGACCGCGCAGATCGACAAGCCCTACGTCATGGCCGGCATCAACGTCATGGTGGCAGAGACTGACGCAGAGGCTGAGCGCGAGTTCACGTCGGTCAAGCAGATGTTCGCCGACATCGGCCGCGGTCGCCGCCGTCGGCTGCAGCCACCGGTCGACCCGAGTGAGCTGGCCGGCGGCGGTGACAACCCGATGCTTCAGATCAGCGCCGTGGGCTCACCCGAGACTGCGACCCGTCAGATGTCAGAGTTCGTCGAGCGCACCGGGGCAGATGAGCTCATCACCGTCACCTACGCCTACGACCCAGCAACGGCCGAGCGTTCCCTGAAGCTGCTCGCCGACGCCTGGTTCTGATTCCGGGAGTTTCACAATGCGAATCGGTGAGCTTTCCAAGAAGACCGAGGTGCCCACTCGAATGCTGCGCTACTACGAGGAGCAGGGCCTCATCGCGCCACGTCGCCTCGACAACGGGTACCGCGAGTATGACGACTACCTGGTGGAACGCGTGCGCAAGGTCCGCGGACTCCTCGACTCGGGAATCCCGACACGGATCATCGGCGACATGCTTCCGTGTCTCAACGATACGCGCGAGACCGTAGTGGCCGATCCCGACCCTGAATTGCGTGCGTTGCTGTTCGAGCAGCGGGAGAAGATGGAAGGTCGCATCGCGTTCCTCGAGCAGAATCTTGATGCCCTCGATCGGTACATCGCGGCGATGGATCGAGCCAGTGCGGATGAAGTCTCGCTGACCTGATCCCTCGAGTGATTTTGCTCCGTTCTTGACATTGACATTTATGTCAACGTTGGACGATGGGGGTACAACGAGAAAATCGGCCGAAGCAAGGCCGACTCGAACTCAGGACAGATGAGGAGCGACATGAAGATCGGCATTATCGGCGTCGGGCACATCGGGGAGACCTTGACCCGCACATTGAGCTCAGCAGGGCATGAGGTGAAGGTCGCCAATTCGCGCGGGCCAGAAACGATCGGCGCTGAGGTGCTGGCAGGTGGAGCGGAGGCCGTCACGGCGGATGAGGCCGTGAGAGATGTCGACGTCGTGATCCTTTCCATTCCTCTCAATCGCATGCCGCAGATCGCTGCGACGATTGCCGGTGCAGCACCCGAGACGATCGTCATCGACACCTCGAACTACTACCCGGTCCGCGACAGCAGGGTCGAGGCGATTGACGCCGGGCAGGTCGAGAGCCTCTGGGTGACCGAGCAGTTGGGTCGCCCGGTCGTCAAAGCGTGGAATGCCATCGGTTCCGCCTCACTGGCGGAGAAGGGCGAACCTGCAGGCGGCGCCGATCGCATCGCTATTCCTGTCGCAGCCGACGATCCGACGCATCGTCAAATCGGCATGGACCTGGTCAGCGACACCGGATTCGACGGGTTCGATGCTGGTCGCTTGGCCGACTCCTGGCGACAGCAGCCCGGTGCGCCTGCGTACTGCACGGACCTCACCGGCGAAGAATTGCCCGAGGCATTGGCCTCAGCGCAGGCGGAACGGCTGCCGAAACGGCGAGATATTGCTGTTGCTGCCTTCGCTGAGCGAGCAGGTGACAGCACCACCAACCCCGATTCAAGCTTCGGGGTACGACTCAGTCGCGTCCTATTCATGTAAACCGGATTATCCGGCAGACAAGGATCGACACGATCGCGTGTGATGGTCACGAACTGCATGTGAGATGGTCTCCCGGATGAGGGGTCACACGATGGAAGAGGACACATATGAGAATTGGAATCATCGGAGCTGGACTCGTCGGGGGAACGCTCGCCCGCAAGCTCGCGTCGATCGGACATCGGGTGCGCATCGCGAACTCGCGGGAGCCGTCGTCATTGACCGAGTTTGAGAACGACGATGGGATCACGCCAGTGTGGGCGGATGAGGCTGCTGATGGCGTCGACATCGTGATTCTCAGCCTCCCGCAGAAGGCGATCGGCACACTGTCGGAGTCCCTCAAATCCACACTGATGTCCGTGCCGATCGTGATCGACACCGGCAACTACTACCCTGTCCGAGACGGCAACATTGACGCGCTCGATCAGGGTACTGCCGACAGCGAGTGGGTCGCTGGCATCCTTGGGCGTCCAGTTTTCAAGGTGTTCAATAATATTGGTGCCCCCAGTTTGAAATACAAGGGGACGGATGACGAGGGCCAGAAGTTGGGCCTCACTGTCGCTGGGCCGTCTGGAGAGGACAAGCAGAAGGTATCTGAGCTCATCGTCCAGCTCGGGTTCGACCCTGTAGACGGTGGCGATCTTGGGCAATCATGGCGACTGCAGCCCGGAACACCTATCTACTGCAAGGACATGACTGCCGATGAGATGCGCACCGGACTGCAGCAGACCACCCGCCAGGACATCGGCAGGTACCACGAAGACCGCGACCAGATTGAAGATTTCGACGCGGCAATGAAAAAGGTGGGCGAGTTCATGTAGGAATCAGCCGCCGGGGGCATCATCGGTCTACAAGCCGCACATACGCCGCCAGTCCGGTGTCCTCCTCGGTCAGGGCCCTCGCAGTCGAGAGGATCGTTGTCTCCATCGCCGAGGCGGCTCTGGTCGGCCGTACGTCCGCTCGGGTGGCGAGGCTGACCGTGCGTGAGAGGCTCGGCTCCAGCAGCTGTGCCGAGGTCAGGCGCGGCCGATCGACGAGGACCATGGCCGGGACGATTGCGACCCCCAGTCCGCGTTCGACGAAGCGCAGCACTGCGTCCATCTCGGCTCCCTCGACGACGATGTTCGGTGCCAACCTGGCCGCATCGAAGGCCGCCGAGGTGGCTTCGCGCAGATCGTATCCGTGATGGAACAGCACCTGGGGGAGTGCCGCGACCTCCGCCAACGTGACCGTCTCACCGGGCAGGAGTAGAGCACCTCCCCGTCCTCCATCGGAATCCGTCGGTGAGCCGAGCCCGCCCGAACCGCCATCCGCCCCCGCAATCACCACCAGGTCCTCACTGAGCACTTCCCGCATCCGCAACCTCGGCATCTGCGCGCTCGGAGTCAACGTCCGCGTGATGAGTGCAAGGTCCAGTTCGCCGGCACCCAGCGCCTCGATGAGCTCACGCGACCCCTTCTCGACAAGCTCGAGCTCGACCCCGGGATGCTCATGATGGAAGCTGCTGATCGCCTCGGCGACGAGGCTGACGCACAGCGTCGGAGTCGCGCCCAAACGGATCCGCCCCTTGCGCAGCCCGGCGAGCTCATCCATGTCACGACGGACCGCCTCGGCGTCGGCGAGCATTCGTCGAGCGGTCGGCAGCAGCGTATCGCCTGCGGCGGTGAGACTGATGTGTCCATGGGCGCGATGGAAGAGTTCGGAGCCGAGCTCCTTCTCCAGCGTCGAGATCTGCCGACTCAATGAGGGTTGGGCCAGGTGAAGCGTGGCAGCGGCCCTCGTGAAATGACCGGTGTTGGCGATCTCGACGAAGCTCGCGAGCTGTTCCAGATTCATGTTCATAGCGTATCGCTATCAACTCAAGCGAAACAATACATTGGACGCATGAGGCGGCCGAACCTAGCGTGGAATACATGAACTCCACACAGGGAAATGCCCACGCACACGAACACACGATCTCCACCTCGGTGCTGGTCATCGGCACCGGCGGATCCGGCCTGCGCGCCGCGATCGAGGTCGCCGAATCCGGCACCGACGTCCTCGCCGTCGGCAAGCGACCCAAGGACGACGCGCACACCTCGCTGGCCGCCGGCGGCATCAACGCGGCCCTGGCCACGATGGACCCCGACGACTCCTGGCAGCAGCACGCAGCCGACACGATCAAGGAATCCTATGACCTCGCCAACCCCCGCACCGTCGAAATCGTCACCCAGGGAGCCGAGCAGGGAATCTCTGACCTGGAGCGATACGGAATGGACTTCGCGAAGGAGGACGACGGTCGGATCTCGCAGCGCTTCTTCGGCGCCCACACCTGGCGTCGCACCGCTTTCGCCGGCGACTACACGGGACTCGAAATCCAGCGCACCCTCATTCATCGTGCCGAGGCCCTGAATGTCCCTATCCTCGACCGCGTCTACATCACCAAACTCCTCGTCGCCGACGGTCGCATCTTCGGCGCATTCGGCTTCGACATCGTCGACGGCTCCCGCTACCGGATCCATGCCGACGCGGTCATCCTCGCAGCCGGTGGCCACAACCGGATCTGGCGCCGCACATCCTCCCGCCGCGACGAGAACACCGGCGACTCCTTCCGCCTGGCCGTCGAGGCAGGAGCCCGCCTGCGCGACGCCGAGCTCGTCCAGTTCCACCCATCAGGCATCATCGAACCAGAGAACGCTGCCGGCACCCTCGTCTCCGAAGCCGCACGTGGTGAGGGCGGAATCTTACGCAACGGACTGGGAGAGCGGTTCATGGAACGCTACGACCCCGAGCGCATGGAACTCTCCACCCGCGACCGTGTGGCCCTAGCCGCCTACACCGAGATCGCCGAGGGCCGCGGCACGGAGAACGGCGGCATCTGGCTCGACGTCTCCCACCTGCCACGCGAAACCATCATGAACCGGCTGCCCCGCGTGTTCCAGACGATGATGGAGACGCAGATGCTCGACATCACCCAGTCACCGATCGAGATCGCCCCGACCGCGCACTACTCGATGGGCGGGGTGTGGGTCGACCCGGTCGAGCACAGCACCGACGTCGAGGGACTCTGGGCCATCGGCGAGGCCTCGTCCGGGCTGCACGGGGCCAACCGCCTCGGCGGCAATTCGCTCATCGAACTCCTCGTCTTCGGCCGCATCGTCGGTCAGTCCGCCATCGCGTACTCGTCTGAGCTGGGGGCGCAGGTGCGGTCGCAATCTGCCATCGCCGAGGCGAGAGCTGAGATCGATGATCTCCTGTCCTCCGAGGGGACGGAGAATGTCAGGGCGCTGCAGCGCGAGATCCGCAACCTCATGACCGCCCATGCCGGAGTCGTCCGCGATGAGGCCGGATTGGCCGAAGGGCTCGAGAAGCTCGCGTCGATCGAAACGCGCATGAGCGACGTGGGCATCCACCCCGACATCGCCGGCTACTCCGACCTCTCACACGCCTTCGACCTCAGATCCTCGGCTCTGGCAGCGCGCGCCACGCTGGAATGCGCACTCGAGCGCCGCGAGACCCGTGGCTGCCACAACCGCAGCGACTACCCCGAGCAGGATGAGAACCTGCAGGTCAACCTCGTGTGGTCGCCATCGACCGGGGTGGTGAAGGAGAGTATTCCCGCCGTCGATCCCGAGGTCGCCGAGCTCATGCGAGTCGAGGAGATCAGCCAGGTCGGCAAGCTCGTGGAGTGAAGCAGCAGTGGAGTGAGACGGCGTTCCTCGGGCCGCGAGCTCACCGCCAGAGCTGTCAGGCGGTGAGCTCGCGCTTCCAATCCCCGACGAGGCTGATCAGGGTGAAACCTGTGAGGAAGGCCGGGAAAGTGGCTAAGAGCCCGAGCCCAACGATCTCAAGGTTGGTGTCGGCGGTGTCTCTGACGAGAAGAGCTCCGGTCACCGCCAGTGCAGTGGCTCCCCACGCGGTTCCCACGACCGCGCCCGGAACTCGAGGCAATGCCTTCGACAGCATTCCGGTGATGAGGCTGAGGGTGATGGCGCTCCAGATAACTGATTCCACGTTGATCACACCACCGAATGCCCAGCTCATGGGTGCCCGGAAATCTCCTCTGTAATTGTGCTCGACGTTGAGCGCGGAATAGCGCCGAGGACTACAATAACTGACAAGGATCGTTGAGTAAAAAATGTCTCGCATTCTGTATTGACTGCGTTACCGGTATTACCGGCGTTGTCCACAGTGCCTACGAGTTCCGAGTTCTTGAACGACACCTAGACCATGATGTCGAGACAGGCCAGGATCGTCTCATCGGCGAGCACATCGACGGAGACGACCCTGCCATATGCGAACCGGAACCAGTAGATTGCCCGAGGAGCGCCATCGACGAGGTACGCGGCAGCGGGAACGCCATCGATATGGACAAGTCTGGTCGCCTGAGCGCGTCCGTTGAAAACTCGGGCCACGGCGTCAGCGCCGGCGATTTCGCGATCGAGGAGAGGTGCGCCGAATTCTGCACCAGCCCGGGCCAACCCCACGGCCATTGGGTCGCTGCGCAGTTCGATCTCGGGATCAAGCAGTTGGAGCAGACCGCCGAAATCTCCCTCACGGGCTGCGGAGAGAAAGGCCGTGATCGCAGACTCTTGCCTGTGTTGAACGCTGGTGACGTCAACGCGACGCAGGCGCGCTCGTGCACGGGACGCCAGCTGGCGGGTCGCGATGGGCGTGCGGTCGACGATGGGGGCGATGTCGTTATAGGTCAGCGCGAAGAAGTCGTGCAAGACCAACGCGAGACGCTCCAGAGGCCCCAAAGTATCGAGGACAATGGCCAAAGCAGCCGACAGATCGACCTTGAGCACGGCACTGTCTGCCGGTTGACCCTCCAGCGCTTCCTCCGCCGCCGTCTCTTCGGCCGACGCGGACCAGCGCAGGTCTTCGCGTCTCGCGGCGTCGCGGCGGATGAGGTCGATGCACACTCGGGAGGTCACCGTCGTCAACCACGCCTCGAGGTTGTCGACGGCCGCGATGTCTGCTCGTTGCAATCGAATCCACGTCTCCTGCACCACGTCATCAGCGGCCCAGGGAGATCCCATGCTGCGGTAGGCGATGGCGAACAGCTTGGGTCGATGGAGGGAGAACTGATCGGCCACCTCGGCGAGGGGGTGGGGCGTCGAATTCGATGTCATAGCCATCCTGCCGGTGGTGACTCGTCACGTTTTCGTCGTGGGAAACGACTCATGGGTACGTTCGGCAGATGTCGGACTGACCAACATCCGCACCAACACCAGCCAAGGAGCAATTGTGACTCTTCTGCCGACATCCATTCTTGTCCAGCTGCAAGCAACTGTCCAGGGACGCCTCTGGTTCCCCGGCAGCGCAGATTTCGACGAGGTTCATCGACCATGGAATCGCGCCATCGACCAGGACGTCCTCGCCGTGGTCGAGGCGGCTGACGTCGGCGACATCAGCAATCTTGTGCGCTTCGCCCGGGCTCAGGGCCTGTCGATCGCGACCCAACCGTCCGGCCACGGCGCGACCGGGCGAGCAGGCGGGGCGATCCTCTTACGAACCACCCAGCTCAATTCGATCGACATCGACCTGAGCCAGCGCACGGCAACGATCGGATCCGGCACAAAAGCCGGGCAGCTGCAGATTGCCGCAGCCAAGCACGGACTCACGGGACTTCCAGGCAGTTCACCAGTGGTGACGGTGGCCGGTGTTGCCCTCGGCGGTGGCCTGAGCTGGTTCGGCCGGTCCTTCGGGTGGGTGGGTGACAACATCCGCGCATTCGACATCGTCGACGCCGAGGGTCAGGCCCGACGGGTCACAGCGGATACGGATCCCGAGCTCTACTGGGCTCTGCGCGGCGGGGGAAGCGAACTCGTCATCGTCACCGGTCTTGAGGTTCAGCTGCACGAGGCTCCGAAGGTGTTCGGTGGGCGCCAACTCTGGCCAGCCGTCCATGCCAGGGAGGTCGCCGAGGTGTTCCGGTCGATGACGGCGACTGCGCCGGATCATCTGAATCTGTGGCTGGAGCTCCTCAGCTTCCCCGGCGCAGACCCGATGGTCGCGATCGACTCAACCTCCCTCGGGGAGGAGGCCGAGGCTCGCAGTCTGATGCGCGCGAGCGAAGCGTTGCCGACGCCGCTCTCTGACACTCGTGCATTGATGAGCGTGGCAGAACTGGGAACCATCACTGCCGAACCGACCGACCCTGTTCCCGGCAGCTCCCGCGCAGAGCTGCTCACCACTCTGGATGATGCCGCGCTCGACGCTCTGCTGGAGACACCCATTGACCCGTTGCTATCGGTGCAGGTCAGGCACCTCGGCGGAGCGCTTGCACGAGCAACTGACAATCCGCACGGGGCACTGAGCGAACAGTTCAGCGTCTACATGTTCGGACTGCCCATCACCGAGGTGGCCGCTGAGTCCATCACGAAGAAGCAGGCAGATCTGGCGCGGACTCTGCCGACGACCGGACGCAAGCCGGTGACGTTCCTCAACCCGAGCGAGAGCCTCGCGGATGCGCTGCCCGCAGAGTCGCTGCTGCGGCTGCGTCGGCTCAAGGAGGAGCGGGACCCGGCCGGGGTCTTCCGCGGGAACTTCAGCAACCTGAGATGAGCTTGCCGTGTGTGGCGTTCAGACTGCGGGCAGCTTCCCCTCATGCGCGTCAGTCAACTGAGTCGCGGCGCGCTGACCAGAACGTTGCTCCCGCACCGGCCCCAATATGGTCATGGCGGCCATGATGCCCATGACCATGTCCAACTCCTCACGCGGGGAGACAGCCAGGGTGATGTTCATGCCGATCGGTGTGAGTAGGCCTGTGCCGATGGCCTGCAGTAGGTCTCCGATGAGCAGGACGCTGACGGGTAATGCCACTTCATCCCGTTGCAGCGGGTAGTTTTGCTGCTGACGAGGCGGGTATCAGTCCTCGTCTTCGATCTCGGCGGCCCGAGCGGCCTGGAGGCGGGCCTGCTTGAGCTTGCGCTGGCGGGTGATGGTCATCGCCGCAATCGCAAGGACCATTCCAACGATCCCGCCGATCACAAGGGAACTGCCGTTGGCGCTTTCCACAATCGAACCCAATCCTGCTGGGAGAAGAGGGCGGCCGGTGATCTGATGGAACCCGATGGCGAAGACCCAGGCGATTGCGAACGCACCACATGTGACGTAGGAGATGATGAGCCGCCTCGGCGAAGAGAGCGCCGTTGCGAGGTCAAAATCGACGTTTTCACGTTTGCAGTAACTGGCCGCTGCGACACTCAGCACTCCTGAGCCAAGCAGCAGAGGAAGGGTCCAGAATCCTGCTCCGATGACTGCGAAGAGAACGGCGAGGGCAAGGAAGACGTAGATGGTGAGGACCGAGCCGAACATATACGCCCGGAGGATGACATCGCGTTCGCGCTCATCTCCCATCGACGGATCGTTGAGTCCCGCGATCCGGTCGGCCAGAGCGTTGGGCCGGTGAGCCTTGTCGGTGTTGCTCATGCTTCCTCCTGAAGTGAGAAGATCTCTTCGACAGTGGTGTCGAGGGAGTGGGCGATCCGCAGTGCCAGGTACACGCTGGGTGCGTAGTCGCCGCGTTCGGTGGCGATGATGGTCTGACGCGATACGCCTGTGAGCTGGGCGAGCTGGGCCTGCGTGTAGCCAGCCGCCTTGCGAACCTGTTTGAGGCTCGACGTCTGAACATCCATACTGCTTCCTCGCACCTCATTTGCAATGTCAATGATTCTTTACATAAAAAGTAAAGCATCGTTGACATCTTAATGTCAAGAATATTTGACACAGCAATTCCCTGATCACTGATGCATCTATCAATGTATGCATCTGATAGCGTGGAGGAATGAAAGACCTGCTGACGCTCCCGTGGGAGACCACCGACGATGCTTCCCCGATCGCTGCGCGGATGGCTGCGTGGGCCGCCCGCGAGATCATCGAGCAGCGCTACGAGCCCGGCCAACTCCTCACCGAGGCTGAGCTCGCCGAGGCTCAGAGGGCCAGTCGCACACCGGCTCGGGAGGCGATGCTCCAACTCGAGCGCTGGAGGCTGGTCCGCCTCGTGCCGAAGAAGGGCGCGATCGTGACCACGGTGACCCGTCAGGAGCGCCGCGACCTGCTTGCGGTGCGCGCCATGTTCGAGACCGACGCCGTCCAGGCATTGACTCTCGACAGCGACTTCGCGCCGCTGGCGGCAGACCTGCGCACGCTCCTCGACCGGCAGCAGAAGGCTCTGGATGCCAGTCATCCACTCGACTTCGCCAGTGCCGACTACGCCTTCCACGCCCGTATCATCCGCAGCGGCGGCAACAGCATTGTCGAGGAGATGCTGACCACGATGGGCCCGCGCTTGGCCCGCCTGACCTACCAAGTGGTCATCGATCAGCCCAGTTCGCTGCGCACGCTCTTCGACGAGCATGCCGAGCTCACCGATCTCGCAGAACGCGGCGAGGCCAAGGGCTTCGGAAAGGTCGTGCGCGAGCACATTCAGTCATCGCACTTCCCCGAGAACCAGTGACCTCGGAAACCGCAACAACAGAGGCCCACCGCCGAGGTGGTGCTTGGCTTCGCGTCGCCCCCGCCATGTTCCTGCTCGCCTGGGGCGGCAACCACTTCACCCCACTCGTGCACATGTACGAAGAGGACGGCGGCTACGCGGTCTGGCAGGCCAATCTCCTTCTCGGCATGTACGTCGGGGGACTGATACCGGGGCTCCTGGTCGCCTCGGCGCTCTCAGATAGACGTGGACGCAAACCGATTCTCATTGCCGGAACGATCGCCGCCATTATCGGCAGTGTTCTTCTTGGCATCGGCTTCAACCTCTTCTGGCTGCTGTGTGTGGGCCGCGTGCTCGCGGGAATCGGCGTGGGAGTGGCGATGTCGGTGGGCACGAGCTGGATCAAGGAACTCTCGTCACCACCGTTTGACCACAAGGCCGGAATCACCGCCGGTGCTCGCCGTCCGGCGCTGACGCTGACAGTGGGATTCGCCATGGGTGCGGCGGCCACCGGCTGCCTGGCGCAGTGGGGGCCGATGCCCGAAACGATTCCCTACGCGGTCCACGGGTTGCTGTCCATCGTGGCGCTGTTCATCGTGTTCACCGCGCCGGAGACCCTGACGAGGGAACGCCGGTCGGCCCATCATTGGTGGCGGGGCCTGCGGATACCGCTGGTCGGCCATCGCACCTTCATCCGCCTCATCATCCCAGCCGCACCGTGGGTCTTCGCCGCAGCGGGTGTCGCTTACGCGGTCATGCCCGCTCTGGTCCAGGATGAGCTGGGGGAGTGGACGACCATGTACGCGACCGTGCTGACCGTCGTCACCCTGGGCGCGGGGGCGCTGGTGCAGAACCTCGTCCCACGCATCAACAGGTGGACGGGCGGACGTGCGCTGGTCGTCGGGCTCACGCTCATGACCTTCGGCATGGGGCTGGCAGTCGTCGCGGCACTGGTTGCCAACCCGATCGTCGCCTTCGTCGTCGCCATTGTCCTCGGCATCGCGTATGGCATCTGCGTGGTGGCCGGTCTGGTCATCGTCCAGGCCATCGCCGAGCCGAAGGACCTCGCGGGGATCACCGGCGTCTACTACTCGCTGGCGTACTCCGGGTTCCTGCTGCCCACAGTGCTCGCGGCGCTGCTGCCGCTCATGCCCTACAGCATCTCGCTTGGGGCAGTCGCAGTGATCTGTCTGCTCAGCCTCTCCGCGGTGTCGCTGGCGTCGAAGGCTCGCGCGTAACGCCGTTGCGTCCCTCGCGATAGACAGCGGCGCGAGCACCATTCGATCAGCCGCGGCAATTAGGCTATGAAGATGGAGGTGACATCGTGAGCCAAGAACCGCCGTCATTGTTTGAGCCTGACGATGTGGGCCGCCCGCTGGCCGATCGTCTGCGCCCGAAGTCCCTCGGCGATGTCATCGGGCAAGATCACCTCCTGGGGGAAGAGGCCCCGATTGGTCGGATGCTCGCCGAACGCAGGCTGGTCTCGATGGTGCTGTGGGGACCACCGGGTTGTGGGAAGACAACTATCGCGCGATTGCTGGCCGAGCGCACCAACCTCGTCTTCGAATCGGTTTCAGCGACCTTCTCCGGTGTCGCCGAACTCCGCAAAGTATTCCAATCAGCTGCCAAACGCCGCGAGATCGGCCAGGGGACGATGCTGTTCGTTGATGAGATCCACCGCTTCAACCGCGCCCAGCAGGATTCCTTCCTCCCCTACGTGGAAGACGGCACGGTCGTGCTCGTCGGTGCGACCACGGAGAACCCCAGCTTCGAGCTCAACTCAGCATTGCTCTCCCGCGCTCAGGTATTCGTCCTCAAACGCCTCGACGAGGAAGCGCTGACCACGCTCATCACACGAGCAGAGGAAACCACTGAAAGAGAACTGCCTCTTGATGCGCAGGCACGACATGCCCTGGTGGCGATGGCTGACGGCGATGGCCGTTACCTGCTCAACCTCATCGAACAACTCCAAACCGTCAGCGGGACTCTCGACACCTCGGGCCTTGTCGAGCTGGTTCAACAGCGCGCACCGATCTACGACAAAGCCCAAGAGGGGCATTACAACCTCATCTCCGCGATGCACAAGTCAATGCGCGGATCAGACCCCGACGCGTCACTGTACTGGTTGGCGCGCATGCTTGAGGGTGGGGAAGATCCCCTCTATATCGCCCGACGGCTGGTCAGATTCGCCAACGAAGACATCGCGATTGCCGACCCGCAAGCCATCCAGCAAGCGTTGGCGGCATGGGACGTGTTCGAACGTCTGGGCTCCCCAGAGGGGGAACTCGCCATCGCCCAAGCTGTCGTCTATCTCGCAACCGCACCGAAGTCCATCGCCGTCTACCGTGGATTCAACGCCGCGAAGAAGCTCGCGAAACAGACCGGGTCTCTCATGCCACCAGCAAATATTCTCAACGCCCCGACGAAGCTGATGAAGAACCTCGGCTACGGGGAGGGTTACGAGTATGACCCGGACAGGCCGGGAGGCTTCTCCGGTGCGAACTACTTTCCCGAAGGCATGGAACCGGAGAAGGTGTACCGACCCACCAGCAACGGTTACGAGCACATTATCGCGAAGCGTCTGACCGAGTGGGATCGGATGCGTGCTGAAAAACGTCAGCACGAAGGTCGCGCCGACAATGACCCGTCAGACGATGGGGACACATGAACAAATAACGGATGGGCGCAGGCGCCATTCCATCCGCAGGTTTGTAGAGTGAACAACGTTCGCATCGATGCAAGAGGAGCTATCAACAATGTTCGGAAGTCAACGACAGAGACCATCAGCGGCGGTCAGCGCCTTCATCGACATCATGGGCAGTCGTCATGTGCTCACCTCCGCCCGGGCGACGGAACCCTTCGCCAAAGGCAATCGCTTCGGCGGCGGCAATGTGCTCGCTGTCCTCAAGCCGGGCAGCCTTGTCGATATGTGGCGGGCTCTGCAGGTCTGCGTCGATCACGATCTCATCGTCATCCCACAGTCGGCGAACACCGGCCTGACCGGAGGCTCGGGCCCCGGCGATCAGGACTACGACCGTGAGATCGTCATCATCTCCACCCTGCGCATCAACCAGATCCATCTCATCAACGATGCTCGTGAGGCCGTGTGTCTGGCCGGATCCACGCTGTACGAACTCGATGACAAGCTGGCACCTCACGGGCGTGAACCCCACTCGGTGATCGGTTCGTCCTCGATCGGTGCTTCGGTCGTCGGCGGCATCGCGAACAACTCCGGCGGCAGCCAGATTCGCAAGGGCCCGGCCTTCACGAAGCACGCGATCTTCGCCCGAGTCAATGACGAGGGCAGGGTCGAACTCGTCAATCACCTGGGCATCAGCCTCGGCGATGATCCGGCCCATATCCTCGACAAACTCCAACGCGGGGAATGGGACGAAGCCGATGTCACGCCGCCCCCGGAAGACAGCCCCGATACCGAATACAGCGAGCACGTCCGCGAGATCACCGATTCTCCTGCCCGCTACAACGCCAACCCGAAGTTCCTCCACGAGGCGTCAGGGTCGGCCGGCAAACTCATGGTCTTCGCCGTGCGCACGCGGACCTTCCCCAAGCAGAAGGATTCGACGACCTTCTACGTGGGGACCAACAGCCCCGCCGAGCTCGAGGCCCTGCGCCGGGCGATCCTGACCTCGGACATGCCGCTGCCGATCTCCGGTGAGTACATGGGACGGCCCTCCTTCGACCTTGCCGAGAAGTACGGCAAGGACACGTTCGTCTCCGTCAAACACGCAGGCAGCCGCGAACAGATCAAGCTCTTCGCGTTGAAGAATTGGGCGAACGGGGTGTTCGCGAAGCTGCCCTTCTTCGGGCAGACCGTCGCCGATTCCATTGCGCAGGGTGCCTTCAGCTTGCTGCCGCAGCAGCTGCCGGACCGAATGCTTGAGTACCGCGACCGCTTTGAACACCATCTGCTCCTCGTCGTCAGCGGCGACCAGAAGCAGAGGACCGAGGAGTTCCTCACGACCTTCTTCGCCGAGGCGGGCCGTGACGGTGAATTCTTCATCTGCACTGCCGATGAGGCTCAGTCCGCCATGCTCCACCGCTTCGGTGCCGCCAGTGCTGCCACCCGCTACTTCAATCTCCACCGCGAAGAGTCCTCGGAGATGATCACCTTCGACGTTGCGCTGACACGCGATGACGAGGATTGGCTCGAGGTGCTGCCAACGGAGATCTCGGACCAGCTGCACATCAGTTCCTACTACGGCCACTTCTTCTGCCACGTCTTCACCCAGGATCATGTGGCGAAGAAGGGAGTCGACCCGATCGCTTTGAAGAAGCAGATGACGGCGCTGCTCGAGGCACGCGGAGCGGCCGTGCCCGCCGAGCACAACTACGGTCGTCTCTACCAGGTGCCGCCGGAGATGGAAGCCCACTTCAAAGAACTCGATCCCTGCAACGTCTTCAACCCGGGCGTCGGAGAGACCTCGCCGCACAAGAACTGGGGATGACCCTCTGGATGTGAACGTTTCGCTTGGTCAGCACCTTCGATATCCAGCTGGTCTCCGGTACGCCAATCCGCTATCGGCGATTCGATGCAGAGGTCTCCGGTGCCCTCCCGCTCGTTCTTACGAATGGCTGGTCGAGCACTGCGCTCGAGCTTGTCGAGTGCGCCAGACGCTGAGCAGAGCCCACGCATCACGGCGGCGAAGCTGCTGACGCATTCACCGTGATCATTCCTGCGCTTCCCGGATTTCCCTTCTCTCCGCAGGGGCCCGGCCAAGACGAGCAGAACCACGAGCTCTGGACGTATGGAGGGTTGCAAGCCGTCGAAGATAAGGCGCTTAAACCTGATCGACGTTACAACCGAGAACGGCGACATCGAGCTGCGCACTGGTTGAGCCCACCTCCTGATCACGCAGACGGAGGATATGCCTACGGGATGATGGAGTCGATGTACCCGCCATCGACTCGCACTGCGGCACCGGTCGTGGCTGACGCGAGCGGCGAGGCGAGGTAGGCCACCGTGTTCGCGATCTCTTGGGGCTCGATGAGCCGCTGCAGAAGCGACTGCGGCCGGTGAGTGAGCATGAACTCGCGCTGAGCTTCATCCCACGGGGTGGCGGGGTCCACCAACTCGTAGACGAAGTTCTCGACTCCGCCGGTGTGTGTGGGGCCCGCGATCACTGAATTCACGGTGACACCTGTGCCGGCGGCGTCTTTCGCAAATCCTCGCGAGACCGCCAACAGGGCGGTCTTCGACATGCCATAGTGGATCATCTCTTCCGGGATGACGACTGCAGAGTCGCTGGCGATGTTGAGCACACGACCCCAACCACGCTCCTCCATTCCCGGGAGAGCGCTGCGGATCTGTCGAGCGGCCGAGAGCACATTGACCTCGAAGTAGCGTCGCCACTCCTCGTCGGAGATGCCCAGCGCTGACGTCGCTCCGAAGATGCCGAGGTTGTTCACCAGTATGTCGATGTCGCCAGCAGCGGCGTGCACGTCTGAGGTGCCGGCCTCGTCGGTGACGTCGCCGGGAGCTGCGATGAGGTCGCGGCTGGCGGACTCGGACTGCAGTTCAGTGATGACCGAATCCACGCTCTCGCGGCGGCGTCCGTTGATTGCCACGCGGGCCCCGGCATCAGCGAGTGTGGCGGCGATCGCCTTTCCGATACCTTGCGTCGAACCTGTGACAAGGGCAGTGCGGTTGTGAAGATCAATGAGCATGCGAGCCCCTTTCGGGCTGAACAAAGGCGGAGGCAGATGCCGTAGGTGAAGCCAGTTTGACTGTTGCCGATGATACTTCCCGAGCCTACGTGGCGCTCGCTTTCATCACCAGTGCGATACGGGGCCATCCGGTACTACCAGGTACCGGAGAGGCGTCGAGGCCGGGCGGAGTAGTGCAGGGATAGGCGACCGAGCTTTTAGCCGTCATTGACTTCGAACGCACCACTCGGCTGCAGAATGTGCAATACTATTTACGTACCGATCGATACGTAACTGAAGGGAGGCGCTGATGGCGCCAGGAGGACGGCCACGCGCATTCGAACCGGAGGCTGCCCTGGATGCTGCTGTTGAGACGTTCTGGCGGCATGGCTATGACGCGGCCGGAGTGGCTGAGCTCACAGGGGCAATGGGTATCAGTCGACCCGCTCTGTACCGGGCGTTCGGTGATAAGGCGCAGTTGTTCAGCGCAGCATTGGAGCGCTACATCGCACGCAACATGGAGTATGTCGAGGCCGCCTTGGCCAAGCCCACGGCGCGCGAGGTGGCCGAGTCGTTCCTGGTCGGCAACGCTGAGGCGGTAACGACCCCCGGGCGTCCGCCTGGTTGTCTGTCCGTCCAGGCGATGGTCACAGATGAAGCGGATGCCTTCTCACTGCTCGCGAAGAACCGCCTGGCCATCCAAGAGCGACTCTCCGCCCGATTCCGCCGCGCGATCCGCGACGGCGACCTTCCATACCATGAAGACGCCGAGGAGCTCTCGCGGTTCATGATCACACTCACCACCGGTTTTGCCATTCGCGCCGCCGATGGCGAACCCCGGCAAGCGCTCATCGCTCTGGCCCGCCGCGCGCTTGCAGTCTTTCCAGAACCCGAATCCGCGATTCCCACACAAACCCCTTCACATCCCAATTCGAAAGGCATGACACATGACTGAATCAGGAAACCTCGCTTCGGCACGAAATGAAGCACTCGAGGTCCGTCGCCTCTACGAGATCCTCGAGCAACGGTTCAATGGCGAGACGTGGTCTCTCCACGAGCTCATGCTCGGCCTCTCCAACGACGTCGGCTACATCGGCCGCCTCATTCTCGCCCAGGACGGAACATGGGGGATCGACGGCGACAGCGAGGCCGAGCTGAAACACAAACTCGCCGAAACCCTGTGGTGGGTCTTCGTCCTCGCCGAGAGGCTCGACATCGACATCGATCAGGCCTTCACCGACACCATGGCAAACATTCGCACCGGACTCAACGGCACGATCGCCCGCACCGAACCCGTCAACCCTTCACATTGAAACCAGCGAGGACTCCATGACACACAGCACCACCATTCAAAACGGCACCAAGAACTATGTTGAGAACCGGCACGCAGGGAAGGTCGCGTTGGTGATGGGCGGTGCCCGTGGGATAGGCGCCGGAATAGTGAGCCGTCTCGCGGCCGAGGGCGCGCGAGTGACTTTCACCTATGCCTCAGCCACTGCAGAGGCGGACGCGCTCGTGACGCGTATCGCCGAATCCGGTGGCCAGGCTATAGGAGTCAAGGCGAACAGCGCCGATCGGGCACAGATTCGCGAAGTGATCTCCAACGCCACCGCCCAGGAGGGGCGCCTCGATATCGTCGTGGCAAACGCCGGCGGCGGGACGAAAAAGCGCGTCGATCAGCTCTCCGATGACGAGATCGATCACATGATCAATGTCAACATCCGAGGAACTCTCGACACCGTTCGCTTCAGTACGCCACACCTGGGAGAAGGTGGCCGGGTCATCGTGATCGGCAGCGTCAGCGCGAATCATTTCCCGGACGATGTCACGTCGATCTACGGAATGACCAAGGGTGCGGTAGCAAGTCTCGTGCGTGGTCTGTCGCGTGAACTTGGCCCGCGCGGTGTCACAATCAACAACGTCCAGCCCGGACCTGTGAACACACCGGCGAACCCCCAGGACGGACCTTACGGAGACACGCTTCGCGCAACAATCCCAGTCGGACGATTCGGCCGAGTAGACGAGGTTGCATCCCTCGTGTCCCACCTGGCCAGTGAGGACGGCGCCTATATCAACGGCGCCTCCCTTGACATCGACGGCGGTTACAGCGCGTGAACACATTCACCACCACAATCATCGACCTCCGGGCCGCTGGCTCAGATTGAGAGGACCCACCCATGACGACAGCCCCACACCTCCATGCCTCAGACGACCCCGAGTTCGTCCGCGTCCCCGCGGTGACCTACGCATCTATCGCTGGCTCCGGATCACCCGGCACCGACGAGTTCTACCGCAAGATGGCCCTCCTTGGCGACGTCGCTCGCCAAATCACCGGGGATAAGGGCCCTGTCATTGAGATTCAGTACTGGTATCCCGAGGGATCGACTCCGGTCGAGATCGGGGATTTCTACACCGTCAATCCTGTGCCCTCACTGATCTACCGGGTCCTGGCCGCCATCCCCGATACCACGACGATCGAGGACCTGACTGCTGTGCGAGTTCGCGCAGCCAGCAGTGCCGATCGCAACAACGACGCCATCGAGCTGCACACCACGCCCGAACAGGACGTCGTCCAGGTCATGCACCACGGACCATTCTCCGAGGAGTTCGCAACTCTCGAACGCCTCGGCGCGCTCGCACAGAAGCGCAGAGTCCACCGAAGCGGCCCACACCTTGAAATCCATCTCGACGGTTTCACTCGTCAGACACCGCAAGACAGGCTACGCACCATCCTGCGTGACCCTGTGGCCGCAGATTGAACACGCGGCGTTCCACGCACTCATCGGAAGGCATACCGTGACTGACCGCACCCCCAGCCCCGGCTACTCCTCGATGTTCACCCGCCGGAGGTCCCGGGCTGACCTGACCTCGTGACTCGACCGCTTCGGGTTGAGCAGTTTGAGCAGCGACAGCGCCAAGAGAGCACCGACGATGGCACAGCCGGCCGGCAGCAGCATCGCCGTCTTCGCATTCGCGGCGTCGATGATGTTGCCGGCGAGGGCCGATCCGAAGGCGACGCCGAAGCCCAAGGATGTGCCCAGCCAGGCGAAGGCCTCAGTCAGACGCCTCGGCGGTGCCAGTGCCTCGATGACGGAGTTGGCGCCGATGAGGCTCGGGGCGATCGTGAAGCCGACGATGAACAGGATGATCGTATAGGAGACCATTCCCTGGGCCAGCATCATCGAACACGCGCCGATGGCCAGCAGGGCAACGGTGACGCCGAAACGGTGATGGGTTGCAGAGTTCCAGTTCCTCGACCCGTAGAGCGCACCGGCGATGAGTGAGCCCAGGGCGAAGGCGCTGAGCAGGATGCCGGCCAGGGACTTCACACCCTGCTCGTCGGCGAAGGCCACGGCGATGACGTCGATGGCGCCGAAGTTCACACCCAGGAACACGTTGACGATGATGATCGTGAAGATCCCCGGATTGGAGAACACGTGCCCGCGAGCCTCTGTGGTGCGTTCGATCGGCGGGGGCTCGGTCGACTTCTGGATGTAGAGCAGAGCCGAGCCGATCCCGGCGGTGAGCATCGAGAGGATGATGCCTGCCGGTGGGAACACAGCAGTGGCGAGCACGGTGGCGACGACGGGGCCGGTGACGAAGAGGAGCTCATCGGCGACGGACTCCCAGGAGAAGGCGGTCTGCAGCTTTTTCGGCGAATCCACGATGTGTGACCAGCGCGAACGCACCAGCGAACCGACGGAGCCGACAGTGGCACCGCCGATTCCGGCGAAGACGAAGATGAGGCCCACCCACCAGTCTGCGTAGACGGAGACGATGAGCAGCGAGAGCGCCACGAGGTGGGTGATGACGATGGGCACCATGACGGTGGCTTGGCCACGACGGTCGACAAGGCGCGCGATCCCGGGGCCGGCAAGAGCTTGGACGATCATGTACACGGCGGCGACGATGCCTGCCAGACCATAGGAGCCGCTGACGCCCTGGATGAACAGAACGATTCCCAGGCCCAGAACTGCGATGGGCATACGTGCAACAAGACCGGCCAAGGAGAACTTGAGAGCACCGGGAAGAGACAGAATTTCCCGATAGTTGTTGAACACCAGCAAAGTCTACCTAGCGCATGAAGCGCCCACTATACGGATATGACGTTGTTACCGGTGAGTCGAGTCACCTCGGCGACGGTCATTCGAGTCGCAGGCGAGCGATCAACCCAGGTCACAGGCAAGACACAGCCGAGCACCGGGGCAAGGTGTCCGGGGGAATGTAACAAAAGCTATATAATTGCTGATATTGCAATCCTCTCCCGCCGGCACCCACGCCGCATTGACTGAAACCCGGAGTGCCGATGACGGACAACAGCAGTTTCGATGATCTGTTCGACAGCCAGGAAGACCGACCGCAGCGTCCCAAACGCAAAAAGAAGAAAGTGTGGCGCAAGATCCTTGTCGCCCTGCTCGTCATCGTCATCCTCGGCGTGCTCGGTGTAGGCCTCTACCTGTGGAACGTGGGTCGGACCTTCGACAACAACGCGAACAAGCTCACCGACGAGCAGATCTTCGGCACGCAGCGTCCTGACGATCAGAAGGAAGACGGCGGCACGAATATCCTGCTGCTGGGTTCCGACGAACCCATGGACCAGGTCGACGTCAACGACTCTCGCGGACTGCGCTCGGACACGATCATGGTCATGCACATCCCGGAGTCCGGATCCGATGTCCAAGTCATGTCGATCCCGCGTGACAGCTGGGTCGACATCGAAGGCCATGGCAAGGCCAAGATCAACTCGGCACTCTCAACCGGTGGCCTGCCCCTGGCCGTGTCGACGATCTCGGACTTCATCGGCACGGAACTCGACCACGTCGCGATCATCGACTTCGAGGGCTTCAAGGCACTGACCGACAGCCTCGGCGGAGTGACCGTGAACTCGGAGCAGAGCTTTGAGAAGAACGGCTACACCTTCGACAAGGGAGAGAACGTCCTCGACGGTGACGAGGCGCTGACCTTCGTGCGCGAACGCAAGTCCTTCCAGGACGGCGATTTCCAGCGCGCCCGCAACCAGCAGGCCTTCATCCGGGGACTGACCAACGAGATCATCTCCGCAGACACACTGTCGAACCCGAAGAAGATCCAGAACATGGTCAAGGACTTCTCTCCGTATATGTACGTCGACTCCGGTCTCGACGCGCAGTACATCTCTGCCACGGCCTTCGCGATGCGCGACGTCCGCCCCGGTGACATCGAGTTCTTCACCTCCCCAACCGCGGGAGTCGGAACCTCGAGTGACGGTCAGTCGATCGTCAACGTCGACGAAGAGGAACTGAAGAAGGTCCAGGACGCGTACAAAAACGACACCCTCGATGAGTACGTCCAGAACGCTCCGGAGTCGCACCTGTAAACGTCAGACCAGATACCTCGCCGAGGTGGCCCCGCCCACCCGTGCACGTGAAGAACCCCGCCCCTTGAGTTCTCAGGGGCGGGGTTCTTCGCACCCGTATCGGGTGAGGTTGCCTCAGTTGCCGAACTGGACTTTGTGGACTCCGTGAGGTGCGCCCCACTCGCCGCCGTTCGACACTTCTTCATTGGAGACACCGACGGACATCGTCTCGCCGGTGACGGTGTTCTCATAGGTCGAATAGATGGTCCCTGCGGCTCCGTCGCCGCCGGTCCTGACCCAGTGGGTCGCATCCTCGTTGCCGTGCTCGTTCAGAGCCTCGACGACCTGCGGTGAGGCAAAGGCTTCGACCCGGTCGGCGTTGTCTGCGCCCCAGGCTCTGACTAGCTCATCGGCGTAGATGCCGGTGTCGGTGGGAAAGTGAACCGATTGCGGTGCGGCGTCGGCGGCTGAGCTCGTACCCTCTGCGGGTGCGGGGGCTGCCAGCGCGGGGCCACTGGCCAGGCCGATTCCTGCGAGGCCGGCGACGGCGGCGATTCCCAGAGCTGCTGTGCGATTGCGGATGGTGGTCTTCATAGTGTCGATCCTTCTTCTTCGAGGGGCGTTTTCTGTCAGAGATGCCACCGGATGGGTGGCACATCAGTGACGCGGCCCAGTATTGCCGCCGCGCTTGAAGTCAGAACCACAGCGGCTGGGAGGACGCTCGGAGTGAGTAACAGCTTGGAGACGAGCTGTCTGCAGTCCTGCGGCGGTGACTGACACATACCGGAGCAAAGGCTCTCACACCACAACATCTATTGCCTGATAGTGCGGTTCGACGAAGTCCTGGGCAGAGGAGACCCGACCGTGACGAACGTTTGTTGCGAAGCACCATTTGCTACGTTTTCGACAGAACAGTGAAATCCGATCGTGATCGGACCTCGCCGAGGTTGCTCGGCGTTGCCGTCGACTGCGCAGGCCAGCACGCGGTCCCTGTCACCCCAGCGGCACTTCCCGCCGGCTCCGCTGTCCGCGTGTGAAGTAGGCCGCCGCCAGTACTGTTGCGATGACAAGCAGCCCGAGCGCTCCGATGAGCGCTGCCGTCAGCCCGAGGAGGGCGAGCAGGCCACTTGTGGCCATGATGCCCAGGGCATTCGTCGTCCGCAGCAGTGCGAACATCTCGGCTCGGCGTTCCTCCGGTGCAAGGCTGTCGAGTGCGAGCAGATAGAAGGTGTCGAGCATCGGCAGGAACCATCCGACGATGAGGGCACCGGCAAGTGTCAGCGCAATATGCCCATCGACGAGGAGCAGGGAGAAGGCGAGCGTGGTGATGGCGAAGAAGGTTGTGACCTTCCACCGCCCGGGCATGCGGTTGCGGATGCTCACCCAGACTCCGCCGAGGACCGAGCCGATGCACATCGCCAGGGCAAACAGGAACGCCCAGGCCGGGCTGAGCCCGAACGACAGTGCGAAGGACACCGCTCCCACCTCGATTCCCGCAATGGAGGCTCCGGTCGCTCCGGAGGCGAACAGCCAGATCCAGACCGCACCCGGCACCGGAGCTCGACGCCCCGAACCCGACACGGTCGCAGGCGTCGACCGGGCCTCGGGGATGGCAGGGATGAGCAGCATCGGCCCCGCGCCGAGGACGGTGACAACAGCCATCGCAGCAACCGGTGACCAGGCGCCGAGTAGGGATGCCAGCACTGGTGAGGTGGCGAAGGCGACCTCGTTGAGGGTGGCTGCGATTCCTAGGGCGCGTGGCATTCCCGAGGGCTCGACGAGGTGGTTGAGCAGTGTTCGCATGTAGCCGTAGGCCGCACCATTGACCAGCCCGGCCACGACGACGGCGACGATGAGGTATCCGAACGGTGCCGAGGCAGCGGCCAGGATCGTCACCGCGAGCAGCCCGAGCGTCCGGAAGGCGATGAGTGTGCGCAGGTAGCCGACGCTGCCGAAACGGTGGCCTAGGCGAGTGATGGGCACCGAGCCGAGGATCTGTGCCGCCGTCATCGCAAAGACCAGGCCGGCACCTGACTCGGCGGACCCGGTCAGCGGCAGTGCGAGGAGGGCGAAGGCAATGGGTGCCGCCGCCTGCGGAACACCGAACGTCCCGTAGCCGATCTGCCAGCGCAGCACGTTGATGCGAGAACGCGACGAACCGCCCTCGCCTTGCGATGCATCAGCTTCAGGTCGCGTCATCAGGCACCGATGACCACGCGGATGAAGTCGACCGGGGCCTCCTGGCCGGCTGTGTAGGAGTAGCCCCGGTCGGTGGAGATTCTTCTCGACATTCCCGCGGACAGTGTCAGAGATTCGTCGTTGAGTTCGACCACGAGTACCCCGGACAGAACGTGGAGGATCTCCTCGGTCCCGGCGCGGTCGGCTTCAGCCTGATAGGCCACGCTCGGTCCCAGGTGCCACCGCCATAGTTCTGTGCCGGGAGTCGACGAAGCGCCGAGGATATACGCGGTGCTCTCGTGCGGACCCTCCCAGGCCAGGGGGTGATCGTTGCTGGGATCTGAATGGTCGGTGCTGCGGAGGTTCGCAGGCCGCCCCGGTTCTGATGGCGAGGGCGTCGAGTTGCCGGGTCCCGCGGCAGCAGCATCGCTGAGAGCCAGATCGGCGAAGCTCACATCGAGGGCGTGGGCGATGCGGTCGATGGTGGCCAGACTCGGATTCGCCTGTCCCAGCTCGATCTGAGTGAGCATACGTCGGCTCAGCGCAGCCTCGTCGGCCAGGCGCTGAATGGTCCACCCCCGCGCCTTGCGAAGGCTGCGGGCCCGGTGCCCGACGCGATCGAGGAAGGTCTGGATGCGCGGGCTCTTCATCGACATGATGAGCACTATACTGCACATCGAGATTCGGTACTCGACTATCCAACGGAGAAGACCGGCCCTGGACCTACCGAAGCAGGCGGGACCGGTCATGGTGCAGCTGGGTTCACCCCTGCTCCAGCACCCCATCCACCAATGTCCGTGCGTCGTGCTGGACGGCCCGCAGGTGGTCCTCATCGCGCAGTGACTCGGCGTAGATCTTGTACACGTCCTCCGTGCCGGAGGGGCGCACCGCGAACCACGAATTCTCGGTCGTGACCTTGAGTCCGCCGATGGGTGCGTTGTTTCCCGGCGCCGAGGTGAGAGTTGAGGTCACCGGTTCACCGCCGACGGTCTTCGCCTTCACCTGGGAGGCGTCGAGTGCCCCCAGCTTCGCCTTCTGTGCGCGGGTGGCGGGGGCATCTTGGCGGGCGTAGGCACTGGTGCCGAAGTTCGCGGCCAGTCCTGCGTACCGCTGGGACGGAGTCTGTCCGGTCTTGGCCGTCATCTCTGCGGCCAGGAGGGCCATGATGATGCCGTCCTTATCTGTCGACCAGACCTTGCCGTTGCGGCGCAGGAATGAGGCACCTGCAGATTCCTCACCGCCGAAGGCCAGTGTCGAGTCGAGGAGTCCGGGGACGAACCACTTGAAGCCGACGGGAACTTCGAACAGCGGCCTGTCGTGGGCGGACACGATGCGGTCGACGATCGAGGAGGTGACCAGGGTCTTGCCGATGCCGGCGCTGGATGACCATTCTGGTCGGTTGTCGAGCAGGTAGTCGATCGCGGTCGCCAGATAGTGGTTGGGGTTCATCAGCCCGGCGTCGGGGGTGACGATGCCGTGGCGGTCGGCATCGGCGTCATTGCCTGTGGCGATGTCGAAGTCGTTGCGGGAGGCGATGAGCCCGGCCATCGCGTAGGGCGAGGAGCAGTCCATGCGGATGTTCTCGTCCCAGTCCAGGGTCATGAATGACCAGGTGGGGTCGATCTCGGGATGGACGACGGTGAGGTTGAGGTCGAAGTCCTCGGCGATTGCGGCCCAGTAGTCGACGCTGGCGCCGCCCAGAGGATCAGCGCCGATGTGGATGTCGGAGCTGCGGATGACATCGAGGTCGATGACCGACTCGAGGTCATTCGTGTAGTTGCTGATGAAGTCGAAGTTCTCGGTGTTCGCCAGATGGAAGGCCCGCTGGAACCCGGTGCGCGGAATTTTCTCCCATCCGGCCTCAAGGTAGGAGTTCGCACGCTCGGCGATCCACGTCGTCGTCTCTGAGCCGGCCGGGCCGCCGTGCGGCGGGTTGTACTTGATGCCGCCGTCGGAGGGCGGGTTGTGGCTGGGGGTCACGATGATGCCGTCGGCCTGAGCATCTGTTGCGGTCTTGCCCGCGTTGAAACCCAGAATCGCGTGGGAGAGCACAGGAGTAGGGGTGAAGCCGTCGCGCTCATCGATGAGCGCCGGCACCTCCGCTGCGGCGAGGACCTCGAGAACAGTGAGGAACGCTGGTTCGCTCAGCGCATGGGTGTCACGGCCCAAGAAGATGGGCCCATGGATGCCCTGCTTCTTGCGGAAGTCGACGATGGCGGCGGTGATCGCTGCGATATGGGCTTCGTTGAACGCACGGTTGAAGCTTGACCCGCGGTGTCCCGAGGTCCCGAAGCTCACAGCCTGCGCGGGCACGGAGGAGTCGGGGACGAGATCGTAATA
Source organism: Brevibacterium sp. RIT 803 (assembly GCF_016892625.1). Lineage (GTDB taxonomy): Bacteria > Actinomycetota > Actinomycetes > Actinomycetales > Brevibacteriaceae > Brevibacterium. The sequence continues at coordinate 168,586 of NZ_JAFEMW010000003.1, read as the reverse complement.
CGAATCAAGCAGTGCGGAGATATCGACGAGATCCCTGTCCTGGGCCAGCTGGCCGGCGCGAGTAGTCATAGAACTACTGTGCCAAACTCCCACCGCCTCGCACAGTTGTGTCCACGGGGTTCTTGCATCGTGGACGGTGAGGGTCCAACGCCGCCTGAAATTCGCCGGCGACCTGCCCGGCCCTTCTGCAACAGCCCGTTCCCTCGCCGAGGCTCATCACCGTGCCGAAGTATCGTCCCGATGAGATCCCGGATCCGACGAAGTAGGCCTTCAAATTCGCGTCCATGGACTGGGACTACCGCCTGGCCGTACTATTCAGACACACGCATGCCGAGCATTGGAGCCCGGCGCTGCGACGATAAAAGGACAATGACATGTCTTTCCAGGCCTATCTCGACACCATCGAAGACAAGACGGGGCTGACTCCGCGCGAACTCATCGACATCGCCAAGACTCACGGCTATGACGATCCTGCGGTGAAGGCCGGGGCAATCCTCGATTGGCTCAAGACTGACTACGGGCTCGGCCGCGGACATGGCATGGCGTTGGTCCACGTCATCAAGAAGGGGCCGCAGATCGGCAGTAAGCATGTCGGCACAGAGGGGGTCCATAGCGACGAGTCGGACACCCTCTGGCTCGATGGCAAAGCGAGCAGACCGGCATGATCACGATCACCGACCGCAATCAGACGCTGTTGCCCGGGTCAGCGACAGCGAAATTCATCGGCGCAGAGCATGGGGCCGATGTCTCCTTCTTCTGGGTCGACGTGCCAGCGGGGAAGGGTCCCGATCTGCACCGGCATCCGTACACGGAGACATGGGTGGTACTGGCTGGCGAGGCACGTATCGAGGCTGACAGTGAGAGTTTTGAGGCTCATGCAGGAGATATCGTCACCGTTGCGGCGGAGACTGTTCACCGTTTCCGCAGTTTCGGAGGCGGCAACCTGCAGATGTTGTGCATTCACGCATCTCCGGAGATCATCCAGGAGTTCGTCGCCGGATAGTTGAGGCGCTCCTCTGCCGAGGGACCTCTACTTCACCCAGGGCTCCTCGCCGTTTTCCGACACGATCGGCTTGCCGTGGTCGAGGTTCCAAGAACCCATGCCGCCGGCGACGTTATAGGCGTCGAAGCCGTTGTTGCTCAGCCAGGCGACTGCGCGGTGGGAGCGTCCGCCGGTGCGGCAGATGACGTACATGTCGTCATCGAGGGGGAGATCGTCGAGTCGGGTGGGCAGTTCGCCCAGTGGCACGTGCAGTGCGCCCTCGATGTGTCCGGCCTCCCATTCGTCGTCCTCACGAACGTCGATGATGGCAGCGCCTTCGGGGATCTCTGTCACGGAGACTGATTCTTCATCCATGCTCACAGTCTAGGCATGAGCACATTCGCCGTGCATCCCGCGACCGTCGACAGCCTCGTCGAGCACAGCACCTCATCCGATTGACACGTGGCCACGTATCTGACCTCGAGTGAATCAGTGTCTGATGGTTGCCTGACAAACCTGGAAACTTCTCTGCGCCCTCTTCTGTTGTTCGCGGCCCCGTGTGAGACTTGGGGCAAGAATCGTCTGTGAAGGGAATGTTGATGAGCAACAGAGACATAAGCAACGAATCCACCGGCGAGAAGAAGGCACGCGATGCCGCAGCGAAGCTCGACGAGGCGACTGAGCCACTTGGCGGCACCTCCGACGTCGAATCGCACACGCAGGTCGGCTACACCGAAGAGAACGTCGAAGACCGTGCCCAGGACACGGCCGCTGACATCGGTGTGACTCTCCACCGCAACCCCGACGGCTCACATACGGCCGTCGATGAAAGCGCTGTGAAGGCTGCTGAGAAAGACTCCGACGCGAGCCCAGCAGCAACGGGCAACACGACGCATACAGCAGGTGGGGCTGACACCGGGTCCCTCGAGCAGAAGGACGTCGTGAAGATCCTCCGCGACAGCGGCTATGTGATGCTCACGACCGCCCTCGACGACGGCAAGCTGCTCGCCCACCCGATGGTGCCCCAAGAGGTCACCGACGACGGTGACGTGTGGTTCTTCATCGGTCTGCAGGGCGACCAAGCAACGGCACTGCTGCAGAATCAGCATGTCAATATCGCCGTCTCCGAGGCGGGCAACTGGCTCTCGGTGGCCGGTCGGGTCGACTTCGTCGATGATCAGGCCAAGCTCGCAAAGCTGTGGAACAAGGAAGCTGCCACCTGGTTCGAAGGCGGACTCAATGACCCGGACCTCGGGCTCATCAAGGTCACCGGAGAATCCGCACAGCACTGGGGTCTCAAGGGCGGCAAGGTCGCGGGCTTGGCCCAGATCGTCAAGGCCAAGGTCACGGGACAGCGCACCGGGGGAGGCAGCAGCACCACAGAACTCTGAGCCCAGGCCGTGTTGAACACTGCAGCGTCTCATCTCACACCACACTTCGTTGCTTGCGGTCTAGCATGGAGACATGGCAAAGAGGATCGTCATCATCGGTGCAGGGCTAGCCGGAACCACCGCCGCCCGGGAGCTCAGCGAACGCGGTCGGGCGGTCACGCTCGTCGACCCGGCCGCGGGGGAGACCAGCGAACGGCCGCCCCTGTCGAAGCACCTCTTCGACGACTCCCGGTACCACCTGCCCTTCCACCTGGAAGCTGGTGAGTTCATCACCTTCGTTCGTGACAAGGCCACAGAGATCACGCTCGCCGAGGCGGCGGCCCAGTCCCAGCAGGCCGGTCCCACCGGCGGTACCCCAGTAGCAGGCACCGTCCACTTGGCGTCGGGGGAGACTCTGGACTTCACCCACTGCATCCTCGCCACGGGCATGGAGGCGAACCGGCCGGAGATCCCCGGCTACCCGGATGCCCTGCCCGTGTACAACCTGGCCGAGGCCGAATGGATCCGTGAGTTCGTCGCCGAATCTGGTGCCCCGCTCAACGTCGGCGTCCTGGGCTCCGGGTACCTGGGCATGGAAGTGGCGACCTCGGCGGTCGCCGCTGGACATGAAGCCACCGTCTACCTGCGCGGCGACGAACCCCTGCGAAAGCAACTATCTGCACCAGTGCGCAAGGCACTGTTTGAGAAGCACAAAGAAGCCGGCGTGACGTTCATTGCCCACACCAGCAGCCCGGACGAGATCCCGGCAGACATTCACAACCTGTTCGTCACCAGTGTCGGAGCCCGCCCAGCCCTCATTCCCATCGATGGCCTCCGACCCGCCGAGGCGTGGGAGGTGAATGAGAAATTGGCAACATCTCACCCAGGCGTCTGGGCGGCAGGTGATTGCGCGCAGATCACCGACGGTACCTTCGCCCTTGACCATCCCTGGGCTTGCGAACCGGTGGCCGAAAGCCACGGCAAATACCTCGCCGAACTGCTGAGTACCGACGTGGCCGGCAAAGCCGAACCCTGGTCTGATATCCCGTGGCACTGGAGTTTCCAAGGCCCGGAAAAGGTCTTCACTGCAGGCCTGACCAGCACCGATGCTACCGAAGCGATCATCAGACACGATCCGAGCGGCAAGAAATTCCAGGTCTTCCACTTCGATGGATCTGGCCCAGATGCACGGCTCGTCGGTGTCGAGACTCTCAACTGGCCGCCCATGCAGGCAGCCGCCCGTCGAATACTGGCAGGTAATAACATTCCGACTCGGGCCCAGATCGACGACCCTGATTTCGACTTCAAGGCTCATAGTCGACTGTGAGAATCGGCCACCCTCATCACGTAGACTTCCTGTGTTCGCCCCAGTCGCCGACGAGAGAAACTTCTGTACATGGATATGGCTAAGCTAGCTGAGGAGCATGGGCTCGAAAGAGTCGGCGGTCGGCCGTCACTGCCTCAGTACATCAAGCAGCTGATCACTCGCAGCGACTTCACCTACACTCTCGCCAAGTACCGGATGCAGAGTGAGAACGAACGCAACCGCCTCGGAATGCTCTGGGTGCTTCTGCGACCCGCATTCTCCGCGCTCATCTACGGCACGGTCTTCGGCTTCATCATGCAGGGCGCCACCGCGCGTCCTCCGGACTTCGCTCCCTTCGTCATCATCGGCGTCTTCGTCCTCGAGTTCTTCAACACCTCGATGAACGGCGGTGCGAAGTCGATCATCTCGAACGCATCCCTTGTGCAGTCTCTGCCGTTCCCGCGCATCGTTCTGCCCATTGCCACGGTGTTTCAGAACCTGCTGAACTTCATCCCCACCTTCATCTTCATGGCACTCCTTGTCATGCTGTGGGGGGCGAGGCCCAGCTGGGACTGGTTCCTTTTCATCCCACTCGTCATCCTGTTCTGGATCTTCAACCAGGGCGTGGCCTTCATCTTCGCCCGCGCTACTGTCCATTTCCGTGACCTCTCTCAGGTCACTCCCTTCATTTCGCGGATGATCTTCTACACCTCCGGTGTCTTCTTCGACCTCAAGGTCATGGTTGAGAAGATCAACCCCGCTCTGCAGCCCTACGCCGATTGGCAGCCGTTGAACAACGTGTTGGCTATTGCTCGTGGAATCCTCATGAAGGATGGCGTCATCCCCTACGACTATTTCTGGCACCTGGCCATCTGGGCCTTCGGCATCTTCATCATCGGCTTCGTCTTCTTCTGGCAGGCCGAGGAGAGGTTCGGTCGCGATGAGTGACAATGACGATCTCGAATCCAATGACGTTGTCTACGACACCGGCAGTCTTCCCGACGTGACGAAGAACCATCCGCCCGTTGTGGTCTGCGACGACGTTCACGTCCGCTACAAGACCTTGGCGACGGGTAAGAAGCTCAAGCTCGGCAGCAAAGACGTGATGACAAAGCGGCGCGGACTTCGCGAGGTCCATGCCCTTAAGGGCGTCAGCTTCGTCGCCCACAAGAACGAATCCATCGGTGTCATTGGTTCCAACGGTTCCGGCAAGTCCACGCTGATGCGTTCCATCACGGGACTGACGCCCACCTCGGAAGGCGCGATCTACGCGACCTCGAGGCCGAACCTCCTCGGCGTCGGCGCAGCGTTGATTCCTGATCTCTCTGGTGCGCGCAATATTGTTCTCGGTTCCCTGGCACTGGGGCTGACCCGCCCCGAGGTGGAGGAGAAGTTCGACGATATCGTCGAGTTCACCGGACTGAGCGATTTCATCGATCTGCCGATGCGCACCTATTCCTCGGGCATGTCCCAGAGACTGAAGTTCGCCATCGCGACTTCGGTCCAGCACGAGATCCTCATCGTCGATGAGGCACTCAACGTCGGTGACAAGAAGTTCCGTGACCGGTCCGAGGGCCGAATCCGTGCGATCAGAGAGAACGCCGGTACGGTCTTCCTCGTCTCGCACTCGATGCGCACGATCAAGGACACGTGCAACCGTGCGCTGTGGATCGAGCAGGGTGTCCTGCGTTCCGACGGTCCGGCGGCGGACGTCATCAAGGAATATCAGGCCTTCACAAAGGCGCAGAAGGACTGACCCTGCTGTGAATGCTGATAGGTGCCCGGTCGTTTGACCAGGCACCTATCAGCATTCACAGCACGATTTGAGACTAGCCAGCAGCTCCTTGCCGAGTTTCACCGTGTCTTTCTGCGCGAGTAGTGAATGATCAAACTGGTCGAAATTGGGGGAGTCGATGGGCAGAGCACTGATGTTCGAGGCGAGGACGACCAATCCTATTGATATGACGGTAGCGTTTTCGGGAGGCTCGGTGTCGACTGGCAATTCATCACATACTGCTTAAACGGTCTAGATTGCGGAGCACCTGGCACGCAATTACAACAATTGTCGAATTCGGTGCGACCAGGTTTTGACGACTGACTGATGACGTCAAGGATTCTTTCTGCTTCGATGAGTGAAGGTGCCATCGAAGACGAGGCACACGAGCTTGTGGCCCACAGGAGGAACAGAAGAATGAGTAGCCCTAGAGTCGCGGTCGTCGGAATCGGTTCAATGGGGAGCATGGCGCTCTGGCAGTTGGCGAAGGCGGGCATCGACGCAGTTGGTTTCGAACAGTATGGACTTGCCCACGAACGGTCGGCCGCGGGCGGCGAATCACGGATGTTTCGCACCGCCTATATGGAGGGAGCCGATTATGTCCCTCTGCTCAAGGCCTCTCGCCGATTGTGGCGAGAGCTCGAAGCTGAGACTGGGCAGAGCCTTCTCACACTCAACGGCGCCTTGATGATCGGTCCCCGAGAAGACCCTCGCATTGCCAACGTCATTCGCTCGGTAGAAGACTTCGAGATCGATCATGTAATTCTTGACCGCGCCGAAACGATGGCTTGTTATCCTCAGCATCGGCTCGAGGACGGAGAGATCTCTGTCCTCGATCGTGAAGGAGGCGTCATCCGACCAGAACTGGCTGTCCTCACCGCGGCCGAGCGCGCGGCGGCCTTGGGCGCGACGATCCATGACCATACGGAGGTCGAAGCGATCGACGAAATACCTGCGGGCGTCCAGATCACTGCGGGTGGTGCAGTCCACGAATTCGACAAAGTGATCGTCACGGCGGGGCCCTGGACTGCCCGCGTCTTTCCTCAGTTCTCCGCTCATTTGGTGTCGAAGAAGATAGTGATGACTTGGTATCTGTCAGATCGGCTCCACGAGTACACTCCGGACGCCTTTCCGGCATTCGGGAGGGTCGGAGGAGAAATTCAGACATTCGGTATTCCTTCGTTGGAAGGAACGATGACGAAGATCGGCAGTGTGAACACCTTCGGTGACGTCGTCGTCCCCGAGCAGTTGCACCGGGATGTCGACCTGGCCGAACTCGACGCAATCAACAGAGAAGTTGCAAGGTGCCACCCCGGACTGCGGACCACCCCGTCCCGGGTGTCCGTCCACATGGATGCCTACACCAGCGATGAACATGCGCTCGTCGGACCCGTCCCCGGAAGCAGTCAAGTCTTCGTTCTCGGCGGCTATTCCGGCCATGGATTCAAGATGGCCCCTGTAATGGGCGAAATCGCAAAGGACCTGGCCATGTCAGGTTCAACTTCACACTCGATCGGGCATCTCTCTCCCGCCCGATTCTCAGCATGATTTTGCTGTTCTCCTACGCTCGAAGGAGCAGGAACCCCCGATGAAACGTCGACAACTGCTCGCATCGGCCGGTGCAATTGCACTCGGTCTGGCAACTGGAGGATGCGCTAGCTCGGACGATGATGGTGCGCTCATTCTCCGCGTAGCTGGTCAAAACAATGACGAGCATCCGAACACTACCGAATTGCAGAAGATGGCGACGACTGTCGAGGAAGGGACGTCAGGCCGAGTTCGAATGGAGATCTACCCGAACAACCAGCTCGGTGACTACACATTGATGTATGACGAGCTCGGGCAGGGAACCATGCACATGGGACTGATCTCGACCCCGACCAGCCTCGACAATCGACTTGAGATCCAGTTTCTGCCTTACCTCTTCACGAACTACTCGGACGTGTATCGCTACTTCACACTCGACTCGCTGCTCGGACAGCAGTTGAGGGAGATCCATCGTGCTCAAGATATCGAACTCCTTGGGCTGTTCGCAGAAGGTTTCGGAGGCATCGCGACCAACCGCCCCGTGTCCTCTCCGGCCGAGATGGGAGCCGACAAGGACGTCATGTTGAGGGTGCCAGAGATACCGATTTCCGCAGGGCATGCGAAATCGATGGGATTTGGCACGGTATCGATGGCATACGCCGATGTCTATCAGGGACTACAGACGGGAGCTGTAGACGGTTGGACAGGTGGACATCCGTTGGTCAACTACTTGCAGTTCAAGGATGTCATCACCCATTACTACCAGTACAACAACATGTTCGAAGCGACCCATCTACTGATCAATCGCCCCACATTCGAATCGCTGTCTCCAGCAGATCAGGATGTTCTCAGGGAGGCTGGGAAGACAATGACCAAAAACAGCTTCGATATCTCGAAAGATGCTGAGGTAACCTACCGGAAAAAGATGGCGGACGAAGGCATCGAGGTGGTCGAATTCGACGATGCCGACCTGAAGAGCTTCGCCGAGCACGCTCGGAAGTCCGCATGGTCGATCCTCGGCGACCCCGGCCAAGTGAAGATGATCGAAGAACTCTCGACCGAGATGGGCTTCGACTACACGCCTCCGAGCGCGTGAGGAAGGGCTATATCAATGACGACTTTTCTCGCCTCTGGAGCAAAAGGTCTAATCTCTGCACAGCGATGGATCATGTTCATCTGCTGCGCCTGCGTGATCATCGGGCTCTTCGCACAGGTAATACTTCGCTATGTATTCGAGACAACGATGCTGGGCCTGAGCGAACTCATCCTAATTCCGACCCTCTGGATGTACTTCATCGGTGCTTCGTACGCCAGTGCTCAACGGACCCACATTTCAGCAGATGTCCTTCAGTCCTACATTCGGAATAGGAGGGTAAAAGGGGCCATACGGGCAATAGTTGCGGTGATCAGCGTCGCCATCGGATTGATCCTCAGCTGGTGGGCCTTTCTCTATGTCGAACATGGTCTCTCCCGTCCCAAAAGCACCTCGGTGTACGAGATTCCACTTATCACGGTGCAGGTGGCGGTACTCGTTGGATTCGTGCTGATGACCTTCTACACCGCAGTGAATCTCTTTTCAGAGATCACGACCCTCCGCACCGGATCCGCCGAGCGGTCTGAATCAGTCGATGTTGAGGCTTCCGCAGAGGGCATCAATGCCTATGAAGAGAAGGAAAACTGATTGTCTATGCTGCTCATCGGTCTCATTCTTCTCATCGTTCTCCTTGCTCTTGGCGTCCCGGTCGTTTGGACGTTCCTCGGGGTGGCGGTGTTCCTCGTCCTCTCCCTCGGGTATGACCCGAACTTCCTCCTTCCTTATGGGTTCAGCCAGCTCAATTCGACGTTGCTGTTAGCTATCCCGATGTTCATCATCGCCGGCAAGCTCATCGAAAAGGGCGGAGTCGGCGATGTCATCGTCAAATGGGCCGAAGTGTTACTCGGTCGCATCAAAGGTGGTCTAGGCGTTGCCTCGGTTTTAGCCTGCGCAATCTTCGGTTCGATCTCTGGTAGCGCCCTCGCGGCGCTGTCGACGATCGGTTCGATCATGTTCGGTAAGCTACATCGAGCCGGGTACCCGCGCGGTTTCGCTGCGGCGTTGCTGGCCAATGCCTCCATCCTTGGTCTGCTTATTCCTCCCAGCGGAATCATGATCCTCTACGCGTGGTTGGCCAACGTCTCCGTTCTTGCCACATTCCTGTCGACGCTGCTTCCAGGCATCATTCTTACGGTGCTGCTTAGCGTAGTCACCTTGGTATACATGCGTGCCGGTTCGCGCCAACAGGTGAACGTAGGCAGGAAAGGGGGCGTGGTTCTTGAGCCGGTGCCGACAAAGCAACTTGCGCGCACCTTCGGCAAGCGCACGGTGACTGGAATTCCCGCGCTTCTTCTGCCGGTAATCATCCTCGGCGGCATCTACAGCGGCATTCTCACCACCGTTGAGGCTGCCGTTGTAGCCGCGATCTACACGATCCCGTTGGGTTTGTGGGTCTATCGTGAGCTCAAGGTCAGAGACCTGAAAGATGTGCTGGTCGAGGGCGCTGCGACCACCGGTGTTGTGATGATCATGGCCTATTCGATGATGGTGCTGTCGCGGATCTTCACCATGGAAAGGCTGCCCGATGCCATCAGCTCGGTACTACTCTCCATTTCGGAACAGCCTGTCATCATCCTGCTCATGATCAACCTTTTTATCGTCATCCTCGGAATGCTCATCGACGACGTCAGTGGGGTCCTCCTCGTCACTCCGATCCTGTTGCCCGTCGCGGTAGGGATCGGAGTCGACCCGATTCACTTCGCAGCGATCGTCGGTGTGAACCTCGGCATGGCTAATATCACCCCGCCTACGGCGCCCTTGCTGTACTTCGGTTCGCAGCTGGGACGGGCGCCGATCAATGAAATGATGAAGCCAACTCTGCTGATGATCGCCGTCGGCTGGATTCCCACTCTTGGGCTGACGACGTTCGTTCCGGAACTGTCTCTCTGGTTGCCGGAGCTGGTCCTCGGATACACCCCGCAATGACACGTCATTCTTCGAAGCGCTCGCGCAGCTGGAACCACAGATGAATGAGTAGCCGGTCTCGACCTGACCTTAGGTCGAGGCCGGATTGCTTCTCGAACTGTTTAATTCGGTAGTAGACCGTTGCACGGTGGAGGTGCTGTTTTTCTGACACTCGCGCGGCACCGCCCGCAAAGTCGAGGTAAGTGGAGACAGTGTCGAGTATTTCTGGACTGATTGTTCGGATCGTCTCGCGAAGTAACGGGGGGAGTTGCTCTACCGGTATCGTTTCCGGCACAGCAGAATCGAGAAAGGCATCCAGCGGCTGGTCTTCCCAAAGGCTGAGGGGCCTGCCCTGGCGGATTCCGATGCGAATGGCCGAGAGCGATTCACGATAGGCGAAGCGGACGCCGTCGAATTCCCGCTGAGCCCCGACACCCCAATGCAGGGCACCACAGTGTTCGGGCAGGTGAGCCGAAGCCTGCGTCCTGATGGATTCGCAGGCGCGGACTACATCGTCGTGTGATGTCTCCGGCAAAAGTTCGAGTAGGCCGAAACCATGCGTGCGACCAGTCGCAGAGAAGACCTGCGAGCGATTCCGCTGTTCGGCGTCAGCCCAGGCATGGCGCAGCCCCTGTCGTTCCTCGGCAGACAGCTCGGTGGAGTCGCCGCGCGCTGTGGCGATCGCCAGGACTGGACGTCCAGAATTGAAGAGATCTCGTGAGTGCAGTGCCTCCGCGGCCATATGCCGCGACGTTTCGCTCCCAGAGACAAGATCGTGCAGTACACGTTCGAAGACAGCTTCTTTGATTTCGTCGTCTGAGGTCGAAATGAGCTTGGAAAGATGCTCAGCAGCTTGAATGCAAGCGTTGTGCTCCTCTTCCGAAAGCGTCGCTTTGTGGATGATCCAAATCACCCCGACCAGTCTGTGTGATGAGCGGATCGGCACGAGGAGTCTGTCGCGGTCGAATCCGTGATCATGCGTTGCCGGGATGCAGATCGGTTCGCGAACCTTCTCCAAGTTCATCGACATCACGTACTCGCGGATTGGTGCGATTAACTGGCGCTCGGAGATGGAACGCAGTCGCAGCTGGTCCTCGTCACCGAAACGGTGGGTGCTGTGCGAAAGGTAGTTGAGTTCAGCATCGTCGACGGCGACGCTGCGTTGAATGCGTTCAGCAAGGTCTTCAACGACCTCAAGAACCGGGTCTGCAATGAACATAAGCCGAATCTACAGTGTCGGCCTCCCCGAGCTATACGTGTGGGTGCCCCCTCAGCTCCACACGCCTCGAGTGTCATGCACGATCTTCTGGGCAAGCAGCGTCCGGTCCAGGCGAACGAACTCGTTGTGGTCGACGAGCAGCAGCACGATATCGGCGGCACGAACGGCCTCGTTCATCTCTGTCAGCGTCACATTCTTACGCGCATCCAATTCGGAAGGCAGTTCCTCGATGTTGGGTTCGACGGCCATGATGTTCGCCTGTGGGAGCTCGTCTGCGAGACGACCCACGATCTGCCGGGCAGGGCTCTCCCGTAGATCGTCGATATTTGGCTTGAATGCCAACCCCAGTGCTGCGATCTGCACATCGGCAATGCGCTTAGCCTGGGGCAACAGCTTGTCGAGGACGAAGCCCGGCTTGGCGTCATTGACCTCGCGGGCGGTCCTGATCAGGGAGGAGCGTTCAGGATCTGTGGCCACGATGAACCAGGGGTCGACGGCGATGCAGTGGCCACCAACTCCGGGACCGGGCTGCAGAATGTTCACCCGAGGGTGGTGGTTGGCCAGTCGGATGAGTTCCCAGACGTTGATGTCGAGGCCATCGGCGATCATCGACAGCTCATTGGCGAAGGCGATGTTGACGTCGCGGTAGGCGTTCTCTGTCAACTTCGCCATCTCTGCCGTCCGAGCATCTGTCATGAGGAACTCGCCCTCGCAGAAAAGTTCGTAGAGTTCACGCGCCCGTTCGCCGGCCTCACCGTTGAGAGTGCCGACGATGCGGTCGTTGGTGCGCAGCTCGATCATGATGCGCCCCGGCAAAACGCGTTCTGGGCAATGGGCGAAGTAGATCGACTGGGCGCTGCCAGGCTTGAGCGTGAGGTCCGGGCGAACGGTGAGGATCGTCTCGGCGAGGAACTCGGTTGCACCGGGAGGTGACGTCGATTCGAGGATGATGAGCTCATTACCCTCGAGCAGCGGTGCGATCTGCTTGCCCGCGGTTTCGATGTAGGACAGGTCAGGCTTCTTGCCATCGGTGAACGGCGTTGGGACGGCAACGATGTAGTTGTCCGCGTGCGGAGTCACCGTCGTCGCCTGGAGGTAGCCCTGGGAGACGACACCGGCAACAGTCGTCGCCATATCGGGCTCGACGAATGGCACCTGGCCGGCGTTGATGACGTCGACGGCATCCTGGTTGATATCCACCCCCACAACATCCGCCCCAGAGCTGGCGAGGACCGCGGCAGTCGGCAGACCGATGTAACCGAGACCGATCACTGCGACCGAAGGTCGGTTGTTAAGGGCGATAGCGTTCATGGATGGTGCTCCAAACTGTTGCTGAACAGATTCTGATGCTACCCGAATCGCAGAATGGGCAACTACATCAGAATGGTCGACAGAAAGGCACTTCGAGTGGCGATCCGGACAATAGTGAGTGAACGAGCGGCAAAGGGTCGATAATCACTGCGAGATTGCGCGACAAACGTGATGGGATAATGAAGACTATTCGTCCGTGAACCCTACGGCGCACCCAGTTCTCTTGACCAGGAGTGCTTTTGACCCCCACAGTCCTCACTGTCTTCGGCACTAGGCCGGAAGCCATCAAGGTGGCGCCCCTCATCCGCGCCATCGAAGCCAGCAGCTCCCTGCACTCCCTCACCCTTGTCACCGCGCAGCACCGGGAGATGCTTGACCAGGTCAACGACCTCTTCGGCATCGTGCCCGACACGGATCTCAACATCATGTCGAAGGGCCAGACTCTCAACGGCATCGCCTCACGCGTCATTGCAGAACTCGACGCAGCCCTGGCAGAGACCGCACCGGACGCCGTCCTCGTCCAAGGCGACACGACGACGGTGATGGGGGCCTCGATCGCGGCGTTCAACCGCGGCATCCCGGTCATCCATCTCGAGGCAGGTCTGCGATCGGGCAATCTCCACAGCCCCTTCCCCGAAGAAGCGAACCGAAAGCTGACAAGCCAACTCTCAGCGCTCCACCTCGCACCGACCCCGCGTTCGCGAGACAATCTCCTCGCCGAGGGCATCAGCCCCGCCGACGTCGTCGTCACCGGCAACACCGTCATCGACGCACTCCACCTCGCAGTGGACATGAATGTGGCACCGACGGACCCGATCGTCGCAGACTACGTGGCTGCCGACCGGCCGAAACTGCTGGTCACCACTCACCGCCGAGAGAACCTCGGTTCGGCAATGGAGAACATCGGCGACGCCCTGGCTGAACTTGCACAGTCACGGCCCGACCTCCTCATCCTCCTGCCCGCACACCGCAACCCGCTTGTGCGCGAAGCAGTGCTTCCCCGAGTCGACAAGTTCGAGAATGTCCTGGTCACTGAGCCACTGTCCTACGGTGAGTTCACAACGGTCATGGCCGCATCCGACGTGGTCCTCACGGACTCCGGTGGCATTCAGGAGGAGGCTCCAAGCCTCGGTAAGCCCGTCCTTGTCATGCGCGAGAACACCGAACGCCCCGAAGCCGTCGACGCCGGTTCCGTGAAGCTGGTCGGAACCGACAAGAACCTCATCGTCGCCGAGGTGGCCCGACTCTTCGATGATTCCGTGGCCTACGATTCCATGGCCAGAGCGGTAAACCCCTACGGTGACGGGCGTGGAGCAGCACGTTCCGTAGCCGCGATCGAAGCACTGCTCGGAGTCGGTGAGAGAATCGATGAGTTCTCACCAGCGGCCGTCTTCGCCGACTGACTGGCCAGATGATGGCAGTGGAGGTGCGCACAGTCCTCGTCACTCGTATGGGTGTCGGAATCTTCGACCCCGTCTGGTGGAAGACCCGGCTTGGACTCTTCAACTGCATCACTGCCGCCAGCGTCGCGCACATGGGGGATCGGGACCTGATCTGGGCAATCCTGGTCGATTCAGAGCTTCCGTCGAACATCCTCGGCGACATTCGCGACGTATTCGATGCCCACGGTCTGTCGGATCGGGTTCGCTTCCACTTCGTGCCTGATCATTCTGGGCTCAGTGATGCTGTCCGCGAGGCGATACAGGCAGAGACTCACCCTCGTCGTCGAGTACACGCACAGATGCTCGATGACGATGACGCGATTTCTGCCCGACTCCATGACGCCCACTTCGTGGTATTCGACCCAGACGCCAACGGTGCGCAGGTTGCCACTACCCCTCGAGGGCTGGGCATCGACGCGCCACGTGGAAACTGTGGTGAACTCGTCTATCCCAGCCATGTCCCGAATTCCTCGTTCTTCGGCTTTGCCGATGAGGTCGGCGACCTCATGCTGTCCTCACATCGGAAGTGGCTGCGAACGGCTGTCCAACGAGGCGGGCGGGCCTATAGCGTCGAATCTCGATCCGATGACTGGCTCTACCTGTACCACCGTCAGGGCGATGGGGAATACGATTCCCGGATCGCACAATTCGGTGATTCGATGCGAGCTCTTGAGCAGTCGGACCTGGACCCGTTCGGAATCGACCTCGATGCGTTCCAAAACAGTGTGCGCGATCATGAGTCGACCCCAGCGACGATGGGTCTGACCTGGCGGCGCACCCAACCCCAGCAGTACGAGTTGCTTGAATTGAAGAAGCGGACACAGTCTGTCAAGGAGAAGTGCATTCGGATCAATTCTGACATCTTCGGTGACTCCGAACCGTTCTTCTATGCGCGCTCCCCACTGCCGGGTAAGCGCCTGAGGCCCGGTCGCAGCGAGTTCCTCGGCGTCGGTACACCAGGGACCCGCATCGAACTCTGGATACGAGGCCGCAGAGACTTCAAGCAGATGGGCACATCAATATGCGATGCCGAAGATGGCTCATGGTCAATCGAGCAGGGTTTTCGCGCCTCCCTGTGGAGCATCGAACTGCGTCAGTTCAACGGTGATACCCCGGTGAATACGCTCGCCTACCCTCTGCACGTGGCATGAGGACGCTCGCCGGGGAAGGCCCCGCCGATGACCTCTTCGAGAATCTGCCCGAGCTGTTCACGCGGCGGCGGAACGTGTCCTTCGCCGGCGTCGACGAGCAGCGAAGATACTCGATGGCCTTTGGGCAGGGCATCCATGAACGGCGCATAGTGGTGGTCCATGTGATCGGTATCGCCTGAGTTCTGCACATAGACCACCACATTGTCGACCGGGTTCTGATAGAGCCCACGAACATCAGTGCAGACCGGAATCTCATCGAGAGTCGATCCATCCCATGCATGACTCAGATATCGATTGACGATCGCAGGCACATACGCACCGATCATTGTCTGCGGATTGACCGGGACAGCGATGGAGCCAGGGAACTTCGTCGCATAGAAGAGTGAGGCGAATCCGCCTCCGGAGGCACCGAAGAAGATAAGGCGCTGCTCGGTCCGTACGAACTTGGATATGATTGCAGCCAGTTCATCCTGCAACTTTGGTTGGAGCTTATTGCCAGCATACCAACCGAGCTTCAGTCGTTGGTCGACATAGAGCGACGGGTCGCTGACGAAGAGGCGGTTCGCCTTGAGATGTTCGGAGAATGTTGCTCCCGAGAACAACGGATACCTTTTGACCGCTTTTGTGATCGCGGGATGGAAGAACACGACCGTTGTGTCAAAGCCTCTGTCGTCGAACCGCAGGTCGATTGGCAGACCGCCGACTGTGATGGTGTAGGTACTCGATTCTGCTGGGACTGGCCCAGCGAAAGTGTTGACTGACTCGAACTCATGATGTCCCTGAGCAGGCACCGATCGCATCGACAATGCACTGCGGACACGGTCCCGGTCACTCGGCAAAGCGGTGTTCAGGAGAGCTTGCGCCTCATCGAAGAATCCGGAAACTACGAGGTGGTCCATGAGCCTTGCTCTCAGCTGTGAAGTTGTCCGAGACGTTCCGCGAAAACGCAGGGCCCGTGAGAATGCACGAGTGGAGTTCTGCACGGGCAATAACGCGGCTGATTCAGTGCGGAACGATTCGACAAGCCCAGCTCGCTGAGCGCTCAGCACAGGTGAGTCATAGAGATCGAGCAAGCCCACTGCCGAAGCGACACTGACCAGGTCTTCAACCGTTCCCAGTACCAAGTCCTCGGTCGGACCTGCGTCGAGGAGTTCGCCTCCCCCTGCAGTGATCAGTCCGTACTCTCCAGAGCGAGTGGGTGCGGCAATGACTGGGCTGAGACAGTCCGTACGCAGAGAAATCAGGCTTTCAAGAATGTCGGGAACCGCAGCTGCGGACGACGTCAACAGAACCGGGACGACGGGCAGCAGCTGGATGGCAGGGAGCACGGAACGCAGTGAACGAAGAGCGTGTTCTCCGTTGCCGACATTGATTGTGAGCACGTCGTGGTGGATGCCGACCGGTTCGCGATCGAGCGCTGTGATCAAGTCCGGCAGCCAGCCGGCGTCGGGAACGGAGAGTGCTCCTTCGGGTTCGCGGCGATTGTCAACAGTGCCGGACACCCGCCCCCCGGACACAAAGCGCTCACACACTCGTACCTGACCGTCATCATCGACCTCGAGACAGAATCGGCCGCGAGTCGAGGCAGCAGGTTCAGCGCTCGCTGGTATGTCACTGAGTTCCGCCAAGCGGCGTCGCTGCCAGGGCTTCGCTCCAGACGAGGCTCCGTGGCCAGCGAGGAAGCGAGCAGTCTCAGCATGGCCCCGAGCGCTGAGCACAAGTGACACAAAGCGGGCACGGTTCGATGAGCCTTCGAGGACAGCACAGCGGAACAGGACCCGGCACGCAAGACTCGACCACGAGACATCGCGTAGCTCCCCAGAGATCTTCTGCACAACGAGGCTCAGGTCGGCACCGGGCTCGGCGATGAGTTCGTTGGAACGTTCGAGCGCGCCGACCAACGCCACCTGCGGCTGGTCCGTGTCACTCATGAGCTGAAGACACCTCACTCAACATCTGGTTGATCTCTGTGATGGTTCTCGACTTCGGCAGAGGATTATGTCCTCCAGCCGGGTCGATATACATAGACACGTCCACTCGCTGCTGGGTAGGCGCGGTGCCTGCTCCCAGTTCAGACACGAGAGCTGGTAACTGTTTGGCCGCATCGTTCTGGCTGGCGGTGTTGAGGAGGTATTTGGTGCGTGGAATATTCTCGAATTCGCCAAAGGCCCGAGCCGTCGATGTCCTGTCGGGGTAGGCCTTCGTGATCTCCGCCGCTGATCGGCCATGATAGGACGTCTGACAGATTGCCTGAACGTTCTGTCGTGCGTAGAGCGTCCAATCTATCTGAGCATTGTTCACCAGTGCGCAGGAACTGAAATCACGGGCAGCGACCTGGAGCGCCTGGAAGCCTCCAGCGCTGCTGCCGTAGTAGACGCGCTTGGATGAGGCCACCCCAAGGTGCTCTGCCACGAAGAAGGCGGTCTGCGCCATCGCCGGAATCGCATAGGCGCCCGGTTGGCCCTGTCCCCAACCGATGGAGATCTTGTTATCGGTACGCAGAGTCGGATCGGCAAGGAAGAGGACATCAGAGTCGATGTCATGAACCCAGGTGCTGCGTTGGAAGATCTCCGCCGGATTCTTCGCCTTCTTTCGGCGAACAGCGCCATTGAACGCGATCAGCAGGGCTCCGGTGGATCTGGGGTGACACCACAGCATTGCTGGTACTGTGACTTTGCCAGCGAGGAAATCGAAGCGTTGGAAGCACCCGGGACGACGTGTCACAGGGTCGCCTGGCAGGAGCGTTCCGAGCTTGTCGATGGGAGGCGCTGTGACTTCTTCAGCCTCAGCCATGTGCGGTTGAGTGTAATGTGGCGAGGTCCGGATCCGTCCATGTGGACTTTCCGTAGAACTGGGTCAGACGACGGATGAGCTCCCGGCATACGGCTTGGTCCTCGGGTGCGACAAAGTCGAGTTTCTTGACGAACCACCCCTTGACGAAGGGCTCGAGTCGTTTCGCGTTGTAGTCCTCAAGTAGCCCCACATCCCGCAGCCAGGTGGCACGATGCTCTTCCAGCGGCAGGTATTTCTCATAGAAGCGGGGGCCGATGGCGTTGACCGTGGAGTTCGTTACCGCGGCGTAGTAGGTGTGGATGGCCGTGTTCGTCAGGCCGATTCGATTGGCATGGAAGAGCATCTGCTGGAAGAAGTACGAATCCTGTCCTACAGCTCCCACCGGCTGGTAGATACCCAGACTCTTGAGCCATCGGGTGTCGGCGACGAGGGCCTGGATGCTCATCGGTTGGAACTTCACCCGTGAGAGTGCGTTGTTCCCCAGTTGCCCATCCTCGCCGACGACGGAGTGCAGAATCGGTGCGTTCTTCACTGTGATGCGTTTGTCCTTGAACCGCACCATGTTGCCGATGGCGAACTGGTAATCGTTGTCTTTGACCATCGCGAGGAGCTCGGCGAAGCCGTCATTAGTCTGTTCGTTATCGGGGTCGAGGTACGTCACATACGGGGTGCGGGTGAGCTCGAGGCCCTTGTTCCGCGGTCGAGAGGCACTTCCCGAGCCACCGGGCGGGAACCGGTGCACTCGAACGTTGGGGTAGGTGCGATCGAGTTCATTGAGGATCGCCACAGTCTCAAGATCGGTCGAGCCGTCATCGATGAGGAGGACCTCGGCACGGTCGAAGATCGAAGACCGGCGCAGGGATTCGAAGCATTTGAACTTCAGATGCGGGCCGTTGTTGTACACGGGCACGACGACGCTGATCTCAGGCTCAGCCGTGACCGTGATGGATCCGACACGATCAGCAGTGAGATCGGAGGCAATGGCCATTGCCGCACGCGGCACATCATCAACCTCGCCGAGGTGAGCCCCCTGTCGTACCCACGTGGCCCGAATCTGCCGGTTGTCGTCGGTCCTGGACCGTTCCGCACGATCGACGTACTCAAAGAGACCGTCAGTGGAATCAATCGGGCGTACGAGAACCTCGTCGACATCCGAATAACGGAAGGCGTTGACGGCGTCCTGGACCAGGTGCGGTCCGGCCGGTGCGCTTCCCGCAAGATCAAGAACGACGTCACCATCGGGCCCTGCCGCCTGGCTCTCACCTACGGCGTCGAGGCGCTCCAACTGACCCGCATAGGTCTGAGTGGCGCGGAATTCTTCGAATTCGTGAGCTGAGAGTCCCGTGACGTAGACGGTGTGCTCGGGTGCACCAGTGCTCAGCCCCATTGCCTCGGCGATCGTATCGATGCGGTCGAAGGCGGTGTTATCGGTGAAGGCATGTCGGATGCCCGCCACCTGAGCCTGCCGGATGCTTGACCGGGTCAATGCCTGGTAGGTCTGCTTCATGTCGAGGACGCTGTCAGGAATGCACACCTGTGGATGGAGCGAATTCATCCCGGCGCTGTAGTTGGACACGACGTAGGTGCCCATCGCCTGGAGTTCGATGACGCGGTTGGCGAACATGCTCTGGCTGGCCGTGACCGAGTTGAGATTGATGCTGACCGGCAGCAGTCGCTGCAGACCCAGCAGCACTTCATGATCTAACGGGCGGTGCAGATGCGGAAGGTAGCGTTCGGGAAAGAGGTAGCGTTCGGGATTCGCGAAGCGCTCCTCATCCAGTTCCAGGTTCCGGTCGACGATCGTGAGTTCGGCACCGGCCTCGAGTAGTCCATCGAAGATCCGCAGGGCGGCTGATTTCCGCTCGGGATACTTGTGCTCCAACCAGGAACCTGCGAACACGAACTCTCGTCCCTGGTGGCGCATGCACCCAAGTGGATTGTGATGGACATAGTTGACTGCGAACGGCAGTACGGAGACAGGCACTTCTGGGTTGAGGTAGCTGCGGTACTTGGGGACGCATTCGATCGCGCTCGTGAACACGTGATCGGCCAGCTTCGCCAGCGATGCGAATCGCGCGTAGTTCGGCGGATCCTCTTTCGAGTAGAACGCAATGGGAATTCCGCGTTCCCGGACCAGGGGCACGATTGACGTCTCCAGCGCATGCCGGGCCGGCGAGCCGGACAGAGACACGTTGAACCATTCGTCGTCAAGCCCACGCCAGGCCGAGGTGATCAGCAGAAGGTCGAGCTCTTCCACCTGCTCCTCAGCGCCGTCAGGGTCGATCGGCACGAAGTGCGCCGCATCTTTGAGTGAGTCGAAGAGGAATCGGTCGGCGATGATGCCGATTCGCAGATCACGTCGAGTGTCCCAACGCTGCCTGGTGACGACCGGCAGTCTCTGTGACTCCGCGATGAGGCTGGAGATCTTGTCCTCGACCGGGCCGGCAAAGGACGCGTAGCGTTCGAGATACTCTGCCCTGGTCCTTGCCTGAACGAGGTACGGGTGGTGACCGAGCAGCCCGTCGAGGAAATAGTCGGAGTTCGTGTGCTCGTGGAGGGCCTTCTGCCGAGTCCGCAGCGACTTGAGCTCCTGGATTCGCTGACCGATCTGATCCTGTCTGCGCTTGACCTCAGAGTCCTTCACCTGAGGGACCCTTCGAGGCGAGTGCCGTTGTCGTTGGGGCGGCGCAGTCGCCAATAGGCTCGCTGGACCCGCATGGCCTTGGACTCGAGGAGGCGCTCCAGGCGTTCCGTCACCGATGCGAGTTTCGCGTCTCGTTTCGCCACTTCGGACTTCAGCCGAGCGATCTCCTTCTCACGCTTGCGGATGCCACCGAGCAGCTTCGACTCACGCTCGTATGCCGTGAGGAGTTCCTGTGTGAGATCAACGTTCGACTTCGACGCTTCATCGACGATTGCGGCGACATTGCGCCGGATGACGTCGACACTCTCGGTGTCATTCGTGGCGATTTTCAAGTGGGCTCCAGGTTCGCTTCCACTGCGGATTCTTCACAGCTCTCAGCCACGCTACTGGCGGAAACCAGGCGATCGTGCTGGTTTCATCAACAGTTCACTCTCCACTCATGAAGAGTTCCCCGACGCTCCTAGGCCCGTGCCCGAGAAGGCTCAGAAGCAGTAGTGTCCCTTCGCATATCCGAACGCGTGGACATCCCCATTGGCCAGCAGCAGGTTGTCCTCGACAGCCCAGGTGTGCGAGTGCGATCCTCGGATCTGGACGAAGTTGAATCGATCGGCCGAGTAGATTCTGGCTCCGGCCGTGATGAGACGATTCTGCAGGTCTGTGTCCTCGCCGAGGGTGCGCTCTGCGAACTGATGTTCCAGAAGCGTCGACTTCAGTGCCATCAGGGTCGGGCCCATGACAAGGTCTGTGAACCTGTGCTCCCGCTCGGGGAACCGGCAGATGACGATGTCGCTGCCGCGCATGTGCAGGTAGTGCGCCTGCTTTCCGACAAGGTCGGCCGCGGAATAGCGCAGTGCTGCCAATTGATCGCTCAGGTAGTGGGCACCGTAGACATCGTCATCGTCCATCTTCGCGATGACTTCGCCCGAGGCGGCAGCGATGCCTCGATTGAGACAGACTCCCAGCGGCTGGTCGTCTCCGACCTCGACGACCTGCAGGTTCTCGATCCCGAGGTTCTGCGCCCGTGACCGAAGATCGGTGGGAGCATCGAAACCGTGGGCGACGAGCACGAGCTCCTTGTCTCTGTGCACCTGAGAAGCGTGTGTGATCAGCACCTCGCCGAGGTGGTCCGGACGGTTCGTCGACACCACCGCCGACACAGAGGTCGGAAATGGCTGCTCGTAGTCGACTCCAAGTGAGTCCATGACGGTCATCGCCCGGTGAGAGTAGGTGTGCTCGGCCCAGATCCGCCGCTGCGCCAGATGCACAGTGCGATCCCGAAGTTCGGGACTGCGGACATATGCTCGCAGCGTCCATCCCGCCTCTTCAGAAGTCTCCGGTTGCGGCACCTCCGCAGTGGGGAAGAACTCTCTGGTCGCTGCACTGGGAGTGGTCACGACAGGGGTCCCAGCGGCCGAGATCTCGAAGATGCGACGGGCGCACATGCTGGGAGAGTCGACGACCGAATTCACATTGAGGAACACCTTGAAATGTTTGTACGCGGTGAGCAGGTTCCGATACGGGAGACCGCCCACCACTCGGTCGGCCAAGCTGCCCGGGAACTGGTAGCGCTCATCGTCGCCGAGGAAACGGGAGAAGATCTCCAGCCCATGCTGCATCCGGCCCGAGGCCGCTTCGGCGGCACCGAGTAGAAGATCCATCTGTTGCCGGCGCTCGGGATACTTGTGGGCAAAGTACATCCCCGCGAAGGCAATATCACGGGCCGCGAAATTCCTGGCGGGTCTGGACGGGTTATGGATAGCGGGCTGGGCCGCGAACGGGAGGACAGCGATGCGGTCATGACCCAGCCGTGCGCGGTATTCGGTGACGAGCCGGACGTCGCTGGTGAATACGACATCGACGAGTTTCGCCAGGGGGAGGAAATCCTCGAAATGCGGCGGATCCTCCTTGTTCCAGAACACGGTCGGCAGTCCTCGGCGTCGGCATTCTGTAAGCAGCTCGACGACGTCAGGTCCTGGGCCAGAAGGACCATTGAGTTTGAACTTCCAGTCACCGCCGTTGCCGTTCCAAGCCGATTCGACGAAGACGAAGTCGAGGCAATCGAGTTGATTCGACCAATCACCGCGAGTGAGTTCCGTTGTCGACCATTCGAAGCCGAAGCTCTGAGCTGAGAACTCGTCGAGGATGACTCCGACACGCGTGTGCGCGAATACGGGGATGCGATCGGGGACCGGCATGGGAGGAAACAGCTCGGCCAGAACCTCTTCAGACAGCGATCCGGTGGCAATCTGCGGTGGGGCCTCTGCCGCCCCCTGAGCGATCGAGCGGCGTCGGCTCCATGCCGACAGCTGGGACAACCCGCCCTTCCGCCAATGCCACAGTGCAGTTCTCAGGGTGTGAAGCGGCGTTGTGGCCAAAGTGCATTCCTCTTCTCGGAGACTCGCGCTCCGTTCAGCCATGCCGGCTTGCAATGATCCAGGATCCGCAACCGAATCTTAATGTTGGCTACACTACTTTTGTGTCAATTCTGTCATAGTCAATAGTATAATCGGGGAGTTGGAAAGCGCTGGCTGCGGCCGCTGTGGCACGGTCTGTCTCACAGATTCGACCACCGAATCAGAGCGCGTGAGTCGAGTGAAATGAGAACTGTGGGAAGCAACTCCGGACCCATTCATTCACGCACCCCTCTGGCTAAGGGCCTCTTCGCATTCATCCTCTCCGTCACTGATGGAATTGTGTTCGCTTTTCTTGTCATCGCGATGACTCTTGTCCGCTATGACTTCTACTTCGACCGCGTGAATTTCCTCGGCATGTTCGTCTGCGCCGCGATCGCCTTGGTTGTCTTCCTCGTCTGCGGCCCGTTGGCTGTCTATCGTGGACGCTATCGCCGCGGCTCGACCGATCAGTTCGCGGCGATTGCCGGTACCGTGGCCCTGGGTGTGGGAATTATGTGGGTCGCCGAATTCGTCTTCGCCGACCGGCTGCTGATTCCCACCAGTGTGCCGATCGCGGCCGGAGCCATGATGCTCGTGGTCAAGAGCTTGGAGAACTGGATTCGTCGCAATCTGCGCCATCGGACGTTGACGTCCTCCGGATCCTCTCGGCCGGCCCTCGTCGTCGGGGCTGGCAGCCAGGGAACCCTGGCCCTCGACATGATCGCCCAGGACTCCCACGGCGAATACGCGGCTGTCGGGATGCTTGACGATGATCCGAGCAAACGACATCTGCGCTACAACGGAATCCGCGTGCTCGGACCCATCTCCAGCATTGCGGACCAGGTTGACCGAACCGGAGCCAGCGTTGTGCTCATCGCCATCACCGACCTGCCTCCTGAAGAACTCCAAGCCATCGCTTCGAATCTCGAATCCAGGCCAGTCGAGATCAAGATCATGCCGCGATTCGCTGTCTCCGACTACAGCCGACCGGAACCGGAATCAACCGATGTGGCCGACCTGCGGCATCGCAATTTCCGTGACGTCAGTCTGGAAGATCTCATCGGACGCCAGCCAATCACGACAAATGTCGAGGACATCTCGTCTGCCATCACTGACCGTGTCGTGCTTGTCACCGGAGCCGGCGGATCGATCGGTTCCCAGCTGTGCAAACAAGTTGCCCGGTTCGCCCCGGCACGACTCGTCATGACCGACCGGGACGAGTCCGGTCTGCACGCCACCCAGCTCGGGCTTGAGGGCTCAGCCTTACTGACCAGTGAGGACCTAGTGCTCGGTGACCTGCGGGATACCGCTTTCATCGATGCGCTCGTCGCTGAGGTCAAACCCGACATCATTTTCCATGCGGCGGCGCTCAAACACCTGACGTTCCTCGAACGCTTCCCTGAACAGGCGGTGCGCACCAACGTCGGTGCCAGTCTCGACCTGCTCGACGCCGCGGTGGCCAACGACGTCGAATCCTTCGTCCACATCTCGACGGACAAAGCAGCTGGAGCCACCTCAGTGCTCGGCCGCACGAAGTTCTCGATCGAACGCGCAGTCGCCTCGGTGGCTGCAGCCTCGGGCCGGAAATACATGTCCGTGCGCTTCGGCAATGTGCTCGGTTCCCGCGGATCGGTGCTGGAGACCTTCGTCGCCCAGGTCGCGGCTGGCGATCCGGTCACGGTCACAGACCCAGAAGTCACCCGCTACTTCATGACGGCCGATGAAGCCTGCGAACTCGTCCTGCAGGCTGCGGCCATCGGCCGCCCCGGTGAGACACTCGTTCTCGATATGGGTGAGCCGATCAAGATCAACGATCTTGCCCATCGCGTCATCGCACTCAGCGGGCGCTCTGATGCTCGTATCGTCTACACCGGACTGCGGCCAGGGGAGAAGCTGACCGAGGCACTCCTGTCTCCGGGCGAGGAAGATGTCCGGCCGACTCATCCGCTTATCACCCAGGTGCCGATCACTCCGATCGACCTCGACGCGCTGAGAAGACTCGTCGATGCCTCTCGAGATGCCGGCGTCTACACTCGGCGAACACAACTCGAAGACGACCTCACCCGTGTCCTTGCTCCGTCGCTGGAGCGCAAGCGTCCGGAGATCACTGGTTCAGATGATAAAGCTGAAGACGTCGGGACCCCCAGCTGATGGATCTGCAGTCGCTGGTGATCTTCGTCGTGGCCGCAGTGGTCACAACGGTCAGCGCTCTCGTCGCCTTTCCGCTGCTGCGACGGGCGGGTGTCGTCGATGTGCCGTCTCACCGCTCATCCCATACACAGGCAACCGTGCGCGGCGGGGGAGTCGCCATCGGCTGCGGGATCACCGTGGCGACCGTGCTGGCGATGGTCTGGAACGTCACCGAACATGGCGTATACGGTCTCGGCAGTCTCATGCTGCCCGTCGGATTCCTGGTGCTGACCTGGTGCTATTCTGCTATCGGAATGAGCGACGATCTTGATTCGCTGCAGCCGGTCGGCCGTCTGCTCGGGCAGGTCATCCTCGCGGTGGTCTTCAGCGCCTGCATCGCTCTGTTCTCCACGCAGGGCATCGCTCACGTCCTCGTCTTCGCCGTCATCGGTGTCACCCTGGTCAACGCTGTGAACTTCGTCGACGGCCTCAACGGCTATGTCACGAGCTGGTCGATCGTCACCGGCGCCTGGTTCGCCTTCGTCGGGTACTACATCGATGAGAATGACCTCGCGCTGCTCTCCCTGGCGCTGGCCGGAGCCGCGGCCGGATTTCTGCCGTTCAACCTCGGTCGTGCAAAGGCCTTTTTAGGTGACACGGGAAGCTACGGCATCGGCGCAGCGGTCTTCGCCATCGCGGTGTGGATGTTCGTCATCGGTGTGCCGATCGTAGTCATCATCGCACCTATGATCTTCATCCTCTTCGATGTCGGACTCACCCTTGTGCTTCGCCTGTTCAAAGGAGAGAACATCCTCCTCCCGCACCGTCAGCACATCTATCAACGGATCCAACAGGCCGGCTGGTCGCACGCAAGCGTCTCGCTCTTCCACGCTTCACTGAGCGTCCTCGCCTGTATTCTGGCCGTACCAACCCTGATCGCAGGAAACACTGCGGCAACCTATCCGTCTCATGTGTTTTGGGCAGGTCTTTTGGCCCTCTACGCACTGTTGCCGATGTGGCTGAATAGACGTGAGACAGCAAAGGCGGTCAATGCATGAAGATCCTGCTTCTCAGTCACTACTACTACCCTGAGGTCGGTGCCCCACAGCGTCGGTGGCGGATACTTGTCGACCACCTCCGCGCCGCCGGCCATCAGGTCATCACCGTCGCCCCGCACCCGCACTACCCCTATCCCGATAGAGACGGATTCTTCGGGTCCCGGGTTGGTCGAGGTCGCCGTCGAGTCGCAGTGCGCCTCGGCGGCACCTGGGACACCGGAATCGACGGCGAACGGATCCTGCGGGTTCCCTATCTGCACAGTGGTTCGTCTATGGCGCGACAGATGCTCGACCAGACAGTGTCGGCCACCGGTGCCATATCCGCCGTCATCGACCGGCTGCGCGGCAGGATGAAACCCGATGTCATCGTCTCCACGACCCCGGCACTACCGTTCCTGCTCGCCGGAGATTCCCTGTCCCGGATTCTGCACGTGCCGCACGTCGCCGAGGTACGCGACGCCTGGCCGGATCTCATCTCTGAGATGAACCTGGTCACCGGTGCCCTCGGAAAATACCTGCCGGGCACACTCACCGGCTCTCTCGAACATCGGCTCCTGCCGGATCTTCTCACCCGTGCCCAGCGTCGCGCCGCGGTCGTCGTCGTCACTACGGATGGTTTCAAGCACCGCTTGGAGCAGCGGGGCGTGACCGCCGAGGTGGTGCGCAGCGGGGTCTCTCCTGCAGAGCTCGAAGGTGCCTCCGGGCTGACCGCCACTGGAGCGATTCCCCTGATCCCACCGGCTGAGGAGCCCGTGAACGCAGCCGACTTCGTGAACCGTAGCTCTTCTGCCGCACGCACCGGACTAAATCTGCTCTACGTGGGCACCGTCGGACGCTCCCAGGACCTGGGCACCTCGATCCGTGCTCTGGCCCACACCGAGGGCGTGCGCCTGCGCATCGTCGGCGATGGTGTGGTTTCGGCCGAACTCAAGTCCGTGGCGGCTGAACACCGGGTCCCTGTCGAGTTCCATTCTCAGCACGCAGGAGCGGAACTCGCCGCCCACTGGGACTGGGCCGATGCTGGCCTCGTGAGTCTCGGCCCACTCGAGTCCTACGAATGCACGGTGCCCTCGAAGCTCTATTCGCTTATGGCTCGTAAGATCCCGGTCCTGGGCGTCGTCGCCGGCGAGGCCGCAGACATCATCACCAGCACCGCAGCCGGTGAAGTGGCGATTCCCGGGGATGTCACTTCAGTGTCCGCGGCCATGACTCGGATGCGACACCGCGTTGAAGCCGGAGAAGAATTCGGCACTAATCCTCCTGCCGGTCAGAAACCTCGTGAATGGGTGATCCGGCACGCCTCGGCTGCGGCTATGGGTCACAGCTACGAGCGTGTCCTCACACAGGCGGTCTCATGAACCTGATCTTCCTCGTCCGCCAGCTTGCCAATGTGGCTTCGACGACGGCGTCCCACATCAACGATGATCGTGTGTTCTTCGGTATGCAGCTCGCCCGGCGATTGCCCGGGCCAGCTTCGCGCCTCATCGGCCATGCCCTCGGCTTCGTGCCCGGTGATGCAGGACAGGCTGCATCAGCCTGGTTGCTGGGGCAGGAGACGAAGGCGAAGTGCCTCGTGTCGAAATCTCTGACGCCGTCCAGGTTGTTGGGAGAGATCGCCCTTAACCTCGGACTCCTCGACGAGGCCGAAGGCATCGCTGACTCGGTGGCCGACGCTGCCGCTCTGAGTTCACGCATTCGCTGGACCAAAGGTCAGCTCGACGAGGCGATCGACGTCCTGCCCGACGGTGCTCGTCGCACTAGGCTCGTCGACGAACGGCTTTGCCTGCAGCCAGGCTGGTGGCCCACCGCAACGAGTCACGTCACGGCCAGGCGTGTCCGAGCCGCGAAGCCGGTTTCAACGAGCTCCACGATGGGTGAGACCGACCGGCCCGCGGCCCTGCACGTGCTGACGAACTCTCTGCCCCACACCCGCTCCGGATACGCATATCGTTCGCACGCCATCCTCACCACGTTGCAGGATGCCGGACACCGGGTGGCCGCAGCGACCCGGCCCTCCTATCCGGTGACGATCGGGCGGGTAAGCTCAGGCCCGGTCGAGTCCGTCGACGGTATCGACTACATGCGGCAGGTGCCGCTGCGTCCGCTGCCCACACCCTCTGCCCGTCTGCGTGATCAGGCAGACTGGCTTGCCACTCAGGCACAGGAATGTGGGGCCCAGGTTCTCCACACGACCACGCACTATGTCAACGGTCTGGCCACCGGTGCAGCAGCGCACGCTGCTGGCCTGCCGTGGGTCTACGAGGTCCGTGGCGTGCTTGAAGAAACCTGGGCAGCAGGCGGATCCACTCTTGCCGATCGCGCAGCCCGTCGATCCAGCCAGCGTTTCCAACTCATGCGAGCCAAAGAGATTGAGGTCGCTACGGCTGCCGATGCGGTCATCACACTCGGCGAAACCATGCGTGACCACCTCGTTGCGGGCGGAGTACCGGCAGACAAGATCACCCTCATCCCGAACTCGGTCTCCGACGCCGTCGTCAACGCTGACGTCTCCCGCACACCGGCTGAGGTCAGGGCCAGCCTCGGAATGTCTGAAGAGGGAATCTGGGTAGGCACCGCTGCCTCGGTCGTCGGCTATGAAGGCCTCGATGTCCTGGTCGACGCTGTCATCCTTGCGCGCGCCCAAGGCATTGATCTGCGGCTCCTCATTGCAGGAGACGGTGTCGCGCTGCCAGAGCTGCGAGAACGTGCCAAGGCTCTGGGCGAGCACGCGGTCTTCACTGGACGGGTGTCTCAGACTGAGGCGATTGAGCGTCAGCTGGCGCTCGACACAATCGTCGTCCCCCGTAAGAACGTGCCGGTGTGCGGACTTGTGACCCCGATCAAACCGATCGAAGCAATGGGCTTGGCCCGTCCGGTGATCATCTCCGATCTGCCGGCGCTGAGGGAATTGGTCCCGGCAAATGCAGGCCTCTATGTCAATCCGGAGAGTCCCCAGGGGCTGGCAGACGTGCTCTCTCAGTTGGCCTGCGATCCTAGCGCGAGAAAGAGTTTGGGACAGAATGGACGTGAACATGTTCTTGGGACTCGGAGGTGGAAGGACATCGGTCGTCGATACGGACAGGTCTATTCGCAGCTCACAGAGGTTGGTGTCAGGTGAGTGAGACGACAAGCTCAAGCGTGGCGACAAATCCGCTGGGCCTGAGCTCGATTCCGTCTGTCTCGAGCGAGGGGCTCGTCCCTGTTGGTCGACGCACCAGCCTGCGCAGCTACCTTGGGGCGCTGTGGAACCGTCGGCACTTCATCCTGGCCGAATCTCGGGCCAAGATGAGCGGGTCGACGAGAAAGAACCTTCTCGGCTACGGTTGGCTGTTCCTCAATCCACTGCTGTCGGTGATGGCCTTCTGGTTCATCTTCGGATTCATCCTCGAATCCGATCGTGATATCGACAACTTCCTCGGTTATCTGATCATCGGTGTCTTCTTCTTCCAGTTCACCGGTAAGTCCATGACTGGCGGAACCGGGGCGATCCGGTCGGGTGCCTCGATGATCAAAGGCTTCCAGTTCCCGCGCGCGGCCCTGCCGATCTCCGTTGTCGTGCGGAACTTCCTCGACTTCATTCCAACCGCCGTCGTCATGGTTCTGCTCATCGCTGTCATCACCCCTCCAGACGTGATTACTTGGAGAGTTGTCCTCGTTATTCCAGTTATCATTCTGCAGACGATCTTCAACGTCGGACTCGCTTGTTTCCTGGCGAGAGTAGGCCACAAGATCCCGGACCTGACGAATTTCATGTCCATCGTCAGTCGGTTCTGGCTGTATGGTTCGGGCGTCTTCTTCTCCATCGAAGATCGCCTGGCTGATCATCCTGCGATTCTGGCAACAATGCAGTTCAACCCGATGCACGCCTATCTGACTTTGGTGAGGAATTCCCTGCTTTACGCTACCGACTCATCTCCGTGGTTGTGGTTCATGGCAATCGTCTGGGCCTTCGGCTTGCTCATCGTCGGATTCCTATTCTTCTGGCGAGGGGAGGAGAGCTATGGTCGACTCTGAGCTCCAAGAACCTAACATCGTGGCGGAGAACGTCCAGGTGCGCTATACCGTCAACACCAATGATCCGGGCCTGAAGGCCAAGGGGCTGCGACGTGTGGGCAATGTTCTGCGCGGGCGCCAAGGGCAGACGACCGTCCGTGCACTGCGGGGAGTGAACTTCATCGCTCGCGAAGGTGAGATGGTTGGCATTGTCGGTGCTAACGGCTCCGGTAAGTCGACGTTCCTGCGTAATGTTGCAGGAGTCGAACAACCCGATCGCGGCCGTATTCTCGTCCGCTATCAGCCTCTGCTCCTCGGCGTGAGTGCGGCTCTCCAGCCGGCACTGTCTGGAAGTGAAAATGTCCGTCTGGGGTGTCTGGCCATGGGGCTGTCACCGGAGGAAGCGGCCGAAGCTTTCGACTATGTCGTCGATCTCTCCGCTTTGGGCGCAGCCATCCACCGTCCCATGGGGACCTACTCCTCGGGAATGGGCGCAAGGCTGCGGTTTGCAATCGCGCTGGCCGCGCGACCGAAGATCATGCTCATCGACGAAGCTCTCTCGACCGGTGATGCGACCTTCGCAGAACGAAGCGAAAAAGCTATGGACGAATTGCTTGCTGAAGCTGGCACCGTTCTGCTTGTCAACCACGCAGCGAAGGTGATCCAGGAGCTGTGTACGCGTGCTGTGTGGATGCATAAGGGTGAGATTCTCATGAATGGCCCTGCCGAGGCTGTGGCTGAAAAGTACCGGTGGTGGGCCTGGAATGTTGCCAAAGGCAAGGAGGATATTGCGGACAAGCTTCTTCACGATGTCGTCAGCAGCGCCGTCAAAGAAGAGATCAATATTCTTGAACCCGAATTGATCAGAGATCCGATTCCGCGTCATGCTTCCCGCCTTAACAAGGTGAAGCGACCAGAAAATGCTCGCCACGTAAGGCGTAATACTCACGTCGATGAAATCGAAGAGACGGAAGAACCGCTCCTGGCTGCAGCAGAGTCACAGGTGTGGACAGAGAAAATCGACGTCGAACAACTGGCTGTTGCGAAATTCCCAGTCTTGCCCAAGCCTGCGTCTGAAGCAGTCAGCGCGCCACGAATCCACGACGAGCCACCGCCTCTGCGGTTGCGCCCAAGTAATAAAAGGGTTGTCCTCCGCGCGGCGGATCCCAAGGACAGAGCTTCATCGGTGGCTGCATCAGATGACCTGACTGGTCGACGCCTCGAATCGAGGGCACGCAAGATTGCTGATGAACGTTATCTCGAGCGTCAGAAACTGAGGGAGACGACCGACTCGATTGCTCAGGACTCACACACATGAATATCGCGATCTTCGGCTCCTGCGTCAGTCGTGACACCTGTGAGTTCATCCCCGCGTCGAATGTGGTCACCTACGTTGCGCGGCATTCGGTGACGAGTCTCAAATCGCCGCATGGTTCCAAAGATGTCGATATCAGCGGACTCGATTCTGCGTTCCAGAAACGGATGGTGACCAGCGACCTCAAAGGCAATGGGATCGCAAGAATCGTAAAGAATGCAGAGGATCTTGACCTCGTTCTTATCGACCTCGTTGACGAACGACGAGGTTTTTGGCTGTTTCTTGATGGGACGACCATGACTAACTCACTTGAAGTCGAATCCAGTGGAGTCGCTCGGGTCGCGCGTCGTGCAGGAGCACGTTTGGTTGAGTTCGGTACCGACGAACACTTCGAGGCATGGAAGTCAGGGTTCGATAAACTAAAGGCAGGCCTCGATAAAGCAGGGTTGTGGGATAAGACTTTACTGCTCGATATCGAATGGGCGGGAGCCGTCGATGGTGCGAAGCACCCACAGAACGACGGTATTGCAAAACTTGGAAGGCAATGGCGGAAACTTCAGCGGGGTACCCGTGACGCTGGACGAGCCCTGTCCCGAGGTGGCGGTCTCGGCGACGCCTGGACAACCTTGCGAACCGTCAAGCCAACGGAGGCTGAGGACTATGCGGACAGAGCGTTAGCGGCGAACACGAACTACATCCGGTATCGTAAAGAAGCACGATTGCTGGTGCCGGCTTCGGTGGTGAGGTCAAGCAATCAGGTTCGAATCGACAAGACCCACAAGTGGGGCCCACAACCGTTCCACTACCGAGAAGCTGACTATATTTCGCTCGTAGACAGCATTCTCGAACAGACAAAGGAGATTGGTGGTGGACACCCGTGACCGGTCGGCAGTGGCGTAAGGCACTGTGGCACCTGCGGCACGGCGGAATCGAAGGATTCCGGGATTATAAACGAAAGTCCAAGTTCACCGATGACTCCTCGGATGATTCGGTCGCGGCGGAGTGGGCCAGCCGTGGGGAAGACAGGCCTTCCCTCAGCATCGTGGTGCCGACATTCAACGCAAGTGACTTCATCGAGAAGTGCCTGAACAGTATCCTCGCTCAAAAGGGCATCGACCTCGAAGTTCTCCTCGTCGACGACGGTTCCAATGACGATACTGTGGCGAAGGCGAAACAGGTCGCGGAACTTGATGGTCGAGTCAATGTGATTACCGGTCGCAACTCCGGTCCGGCTGTTGCACGCAATCGCGGTGTCGAAGCAGCTCGCGGAGACTATCTCGCATTCGCAGACGCAGACGATGAAGTTCTACCGAATGCCTACGCCACCATGGTCGACTCCCTCGATCGCACCGGCTCTGACATCGCAACGGGGTCATATATCCGAATTGGTGCGGTGGGAAGATCGCGGCCGAAGCTGACGGCGAGTGTGCATGCCCGTCAACGGTTGGCCGTTCGACTCGATGACATGCCTGAACTGCTTGAGGAGCCGGTTCTGTGGAACAAAGTCTATCGACGCGATTTTTGGGATCGGCACGTCGGCCACATGAAGTCCTACTCCAATTATGAAGATCAAGAACCCGTCTACCGGGCGCTGGTCGGCGCTGCAGCAATTGATGTGCTGACCACTGATGTGTACGCATGGCGCTTGGCCGAAGGCCGGGACACACGCTCTCGGCGCAAAGCCCGACTGGCAGACTTGCGCGCCAAGTTGGAGGTTATTGAGGCACTCAGCAATGTGCTCAAACATGAGCCGGACAATGTTAGAACAAGGGCCTATGCTATCTGGATGGGCACGGATCTTGCCATGCATGCACAGTATTTGGACACGGCATCAAAAAGGTTTCGCAGAACGGTGTGCACGGCTGCGAACGATCTGAAGAAGACGATGCCACGGCGAGCATGGAAGCTTATCCCTGCTCAGGAACGACTTTTCATGTGGGTTGTGGCCACCGGCAGACTTGACGATATCGAAGAAATTCTCGGCACGCGGCTCGAAGAGACAACTGCAGTGCCTTTGAAGTATGCCGATGGGCGTTGGAATGTTGCTCCTACATATGTGGACCGACTCGAAACTCGGTTGCCTTCGCAGTTGTTGAGGGCACGGCAGGTAGATTTTAGACCGGTTGTCCTAGTGAGGAATGCCAGGTGGGTGAGCGAAGGAGTGCTTGAACTCCAAGGTTGTGCCTATATTCCTGGAATCGATCCAACCGAACTTGGTGTTCGGATCCAAGGCGTGATGGACGGGGCCACAGTATTCGACTTGCCAGTCGACAGCCGAGACGACAATCGGGTTGACCTAGAAGCCGGAGATCCGTGGCGTAGCTATGCCGGTGGCGGTTTCAGGGTTCGCTTCGACTTCCGAGAGATCGACGATATCTCACCGCGAGGAATCGACCTCTTCGGGGTATTTGACGCTAGGGTTACCCGCCTCAAAGCGCCCGCAACCTCGTCTACGGTGGTTGGGATGATTGCACCCAGTCCAATGGTCGCTGGTCAGCGTGTAACTGTCATCGCCGACGAGCACGATGAATTGTCAATCCGTCCTGTCTCGCTCCCTACTGTTCCAATCATTGCCAAGAACGTCTCCGTCCAGGGCGGAAGAATCACCGTGAACTTGTCATCCGATGCAGATGTCCGCGCACTTGAGCTGGTTCACCGCCATCAGACCCACCAGTTAGTTGTTCAGAACCGTTCGATCTTCAGCGGAGCGCTCCCTCCGCTGCCTGACGCATACAAGGCCGGTGGAGACCGGATATGGGCGCTCAGAGCCAAGAAGGCCGATGGACAGACGGCAGATGTCTACTATGATTCCGTCGATTATCTTCTTCCCGATACTGGAAGCGCTCGGCCTGAGCCTAATATTGCCGGAAAAGTGAAGGTCGCCCAACGGGCGGTCCGAGTCAGCGTGACGGGCGCCGGCAGCGACCGAGATCGACTCATGCTTACGGGTAGAATTGACCCTCCGCAAAGGCTCAGCGTAGTCCTCAAATCATCCAGACAGACGATTGCTCCCGAGGAAACCACGATGCATGCCGACGGTGGATTCACAACGGTCTATAACCTCACGACGGCTGGTCCGGAAAATGGCACCGTAGCTAAACTGTCGGGCGGATATCACGTGCGGTTCGGCACCACGCCTGAGACTTCCGATTCATGGGCAAGAGTCGCCGGGAAGCTCGCGATTCGTCCTGTCGATGTGTTCACGGAATGGAACACCATCCGACTTGAGGGGCGTGCTTCCGGCTCTGTAGCCATTACGGCATCACCACCATGGTCATCCAAGGAACGGACTAAGTATGGCCGTTTTGCTCTGCGCAATCGGGATTGGGGACCGCTGGCGAGCGGGATCGTCTTTGAGTCTTACAACGGAAAGTCCGCTAACGACAATCCTCGGGCAATATTCGACGCAATTCAGGCTAAGAGGGAGGAAGTCCCACTCTATTGGTCAGTGCGTGATCGCCGTATCGATGTACCGGACGGTGGCATCCCAGTGGTAGAGGGAACCGCGGCATGGCACAAGGCGATGGCAACGAGCAGGGTATGGGTCAACAACAACAACTTCCCGTATTACACACGAAAGCGCGAGGGGCAGTTCTACCTCCAGACTTGGCACGGGACACCGATCAAGAAGCTTTTGTTGGACATTTCACGTCGCGAGGTGCCTCTGAGCTACCGTCGTATTATGCGGATCGAGGTACCGCAATGGGATCTGCTGTTGGCACAGTCGGAGGAGGCGGCGAAAAGCCTGCGTGCGAGCCTGGGACACGAAGGCAAAATTGTCGTGGGAGAACAGCCACGAAATGCTCGATTGCTCCATTGTCTCCGCCGACAGGACGAGATACGGAAGCAACTAGGCTTAGACGCTGATGAACGAATAATCCTGTATGTGCCCACGTGGAGGAACTCGGATCGGGACGGTCGTCAAATGTGCTGGGGACAGTTTCTCGACCCGCAGAGGCTCGCGGAAGCGACCGATGCTCGCGTTCTCGTGCGTGCGCACCACGTGGCGAAGCCTGAGAAAACGGACCTCCCGGGAGTCAAGGATGTTTCGGACTGTCCTCACGTCGAAGATCTGATGGCAGTCACCGATGTTCTCATCACCGACTACTCGTCTATCGTCTACGACTTCGATTTGACGGGCGGCATGGCAGTGCATTTCGTGCCGGATCTCAAAAGCTATGGAAAGGAACGAGGCACTTATCCCGATTGGGCCCAGGGCCGTAACGTAGCCGAGAACTTCACTGAGTTGTTGCAAATTGTCTCTGACGGATTTGCAAATGGGCGGATAGTGCCTGCAAGTAGCCAGCAGTGGCCAGCGATGGGTGAGTTGGTTCGACTCGTGGAAGAACATGCGCTGAAGCGGAATGACGGAATCGGGCTCACCAACAGTGAGGCAAGTACGTAGAGTGTCTTCACGTACGCAAATGATATTCACCGTACATCGCTTGCTGCCATAGTAGAGCCCTGATCCACATTACAAATTGGTAGATTCTCGCCACCGGATCCGAGCGTACTCGCATGGGGGTAACGTGTAGCCGTGAAGAACAGCATCCTATGGATTGTCGCCCACAAGGGGCCCGGCGACATCGATCTCGCCGTCGCCGAAAACGAGGGGCTACCGCGCTATTTCCGTGTGCAGTCGGCTCCCGGTCTGGACCCGAGGCGGGATCTCATGAAGATCGCCCTGTCAGATGCGCGAGCCAAACTTCTGATTCTGAAACTGACGAATCTCGGCTATTCGCTCTATTACCACGCGGACGGAGAGAGCCGTTTCATCCGTCATGACCGTCTGCGCCATCATTGGCCGGCGGTGAAAAGCGGAGCCATCAGCGTGTCGTCCGGCGGGATTTTCTACACTTTAGAAGACCCCCCTCAGTGATCGAGTTGAGAGGCTTGTGGTGGTTTTCTCACCAGTCAGTTCACGAGCGCGACTGATTCGCTATTTTCGGCCGTCTTTCGCGACGCTACAGAAGTACTTAGCGCCGCATACCGCAGTGTTCCGAGTGGCTGACATAGGGGGAGTCAAAGGGGCCTTCTACCTAGACACGACCGCACTTCCTGAGAACAGCTTCAACATCTACCGACTGATCGACGAAATGGTGAATCGATTCGCTGTTCCTAGTGACAAGGTTGTGATCTACGGGGCATCCAAGGGTGGTACCGGTGCTGTCTATCACGGGATTGCCGGTGGCTGGCGTTATGTAGCGGTCGACCCGATTCTGTCGGACGATTAGTACGAAACCTACAAAAATGACTATCACTTCACGGCAGGCGGTGCCTTTCCGCGGTCAAAACAGGAAGTATTCCAAGAGCTTTTTACCGAGATTTCGCGTGATCGGAACGCACCCGAACTGGGCTCAGTTCTTATCACTTCAGTCCGTTCTCCGCAGTTCGCCTACACGTCCGAGGTGATCGAGCCGCTGCAGGAGAGAATGACCATCTTCGATTCGCAGAACACCGGCATCAATAAGCATCCTGATGTGGCGCCGAAGACAATCTATGCTCAAGTCATGGCCATCAATTCGTTACTTCTCGGTTTGGAAATTCCGGTCGGCGCACTCTCGATTCCGTAGCACCGATGTGACGGTTCACTTATAGGCTTCCTGGGAAAGTCGTTTCCAGAAGTGTGAGAGACCGGGGAACTGGAGGACCTCGTCGAATCGCGTGTCTCCGAACATTCGTCGGTACTCCCGCTGATAAATCCTGTCGTAGGCCAACGTTTCCAGACCAGATCGTTGCGTTCCCGCCACCTCGCGCGCAGCACGCTCGTCAGCCGTCATTCCGAATGAGTATTCGTCGCGCACAATGATTGAGATCGATGGCCCCAAGTAACGGATCCATTTCATAGCTGCTTGGTTTCTGCGTACCGATCGAGAAATGAAAAGCGACACATCTGCGTCGTTATTTTCAGCAGTGGTCTTCATCTCCCGAAAGTAGGTGTCGAGGACTTCGTCGGCGCCAAGGCGACCGCCCCAGAAAACGATTCGAGGGTGTTCGTTGATCCCCTCGAGCTGACGTACCAACGCTGTGCGATCTCGGAGAAACCAGTCGACTACTCGGCGGGTGCTGTCGCCAGAATCATGGGGATTGAACCGAGCCAAGTGGTCACGATAGTTTCCAGTGGCGCCTAGTCCCGTGGTTAGTGACCACGAAACAGCGGTGATGAGTTCGTCCGAGGTGGAAGCAACGAGCCCCGGTAATTCGTCCTTTGTGAGGTTAAGCCCGCGGTTGATCGAATACTCGGCGTAATCGTAGACATAGTGAACGATGGGGCGGTCGGTTACTAGGAAATCAAAGAAGATGCTCGAATAATCCGTGATGAGAACATCAGTGATTGACAGCAGTCGGTTGGTGTTTACGTCTTCCGGAGGAACGACAACTTCGTCCAGGATGTCAAGACTGACATATTTGAGCATAAGGTGGTGCCCCAGGAAGACGACTGTGCAGTCTAGTTGTGCCAGACTGTGCAGGTCAGATCGCAGGCGGTCGACATCGAATGCCTCGCCTCTCCAAGTTGGAGCATAAGTGACGATTCGCTCTTGAGACTTACACCCCAGGATCGAATACAGCTCATTCTTATCGGATTCGCTGGCGTTCAAAGTAGCGTCGATCCGAGGGTATCCTGTTTCTGCAAACTTACCTGCGAACGTATTGGCCATGGAGAATCCATTAAGATGGATTCCGGTCATGAACTCGCATGGACTAATCACATGTGTTGCCTGAAGCATGTTCGACACTGCGAGAGCAGCTCCCAAGGGATTCCGGTCGGTGCGTCCTAGCGTCTTGTAGCCGATCCCATGCCATGTATTGAGGTAGCGCTGTTCTGGCCGACGAACGAAGTATTCGGGCAATGCCGAATTACTAATGACGTACTTGGCCCGCGCGAGATAGTAGAAATATGCTGGAGTGTGACGTCGCACCGTGACCACGGAATCGAGATCGCTATACCGTAGCGGAACAACTTCCTGAGACCTGGCGGACCACACGTGAAGATAGCCGCTGTCGGTTGGAGGGCATTCGAACAGATGCTCGAAGATGGAGAAAGGGCTGTCCATCATTTTTGCACCGGACATGCTCTCATAGAAGATGATTTCGGGGTGACAATCGACTGTCTGCTGGAACTCGTGGAACAGCTGTTTGCGCTCTTCCCTGTCCGTGACTGTCTGAAGCCACTTCCTCCCCCACGAATCCTTGTGTTTTTGTTCCTGCGTATCCTTCACAGCTTCCACCTTATTTCGAGTACTGTTGAGTTCGCCCTTCGGCCGGAAAGCTAGTTCTGAGCTCGTATGAGGCCTGCTGAACTCAGGCCGTGTTCCGCTATTGTCCGAACGCGAGATCAAACTCGCTGAGAACGGATTCGACGTATACCGCTGGGTCGAAGCCGACGGCAGGAGAGTCCGATAGCACGGAACCGATCTTCAGCGCGAGTGAATCGGCGTCGAAGTCAGAGACGACGACCCCAGGCAGGTCTTCGAATTCAGACAGTGTCGGGATGTGCATGGCCACTGTCGGGGTGCGTAATGTCAGTGCTTCGAGAATGACCATTGGCTGGCCTTCATGGAAGGATGACATGACTAGCGCGTCTGCTGCGGCCAGATAGGGGAATGGATTGCTTCGGTGGCCCGCGAATCTATACGAACCGTTGGGAAGCAGAGTCTTAGCCAGCGCACCCAGCTTCGCGCGCTCGGGGCCATCCCCGATGATTAGTAGACGGACATGGGAACGGTTCGCATGCACCTTTGCGAATGCACGAATTGTATCTGCGAGATTCTTCTCCGGCGAAAGTCGCCCCAGGAAGATGATCAACTCGCCGGAACTCTCAAGGAATCCTCGCAAGTCAGGAGCTATAGGCTCCGACGAGCGCCGGGTCATCGATTCGGCGTCAATGACGTTTCGAACATGACCGATTGTTGGGCTCCCGGCACCGAGGGAAGCTAACCCCTCCTCGTTGATCTCGGCTAATGAGGGTGAGACCGCGGCGACGCGATCGAACTCAGAAATTTGGTCTATGATTCTGTAGATCTCGGGAAACCGCAGTGCCGCTTCGCGTTTGAGATCCGAGTGGAGAAGAAGCCCAGTCGCGCGTGTGCGACTGGCATGCCCCAGAACTATATTTGCCATGAATGAGGAATAGCCGTCGTATTCGATGACCTTGTCGAATTGGGCGTTTCCAGTCACGCGTGATGCCTCGAACTCGAAAGATTCTCTGCGGATGCGCCTTGCCTCATCACTGATCGCCGAGGAATCGCCGGAGATGGCACGGAGCGCGAGGTGTTCTTTGCGTGAAACAGCGTGCCCTCCGATCCGACCTATGACACCCACATCGCGTGGTAGCGACCTGACCATCTCGCCCCGAGCATCATCCGACCGCACGGCAATTGCATCTGTAAGTACGAACGGACGATATTTCTCACGTGGCAGGCATCTCGCCAGATTCACAAACGAAGAAGTCATCCCGTTGGGGATGAAGCTCTGTCGGAATAGCACGTTCTTCTGTGTAGCCGCGGAGGCGAAGGCGGAGGTTGAGCCCGCACGATCGCCTCTCAGCAGGAGGTCAGTGGCACGCGCGCTGGCTTGCCCGTCGTCTTGCGGGGCATATTCCTT
The DNA here is from genome assembly GCF_016892625.1 of Brevibacterium sp. RIT 803. Classification (GTDB taxonomy): domain Bacteria; phylum Actinomycetota; class Actinomycetes; order Actinomycetales; family Brevibacteriaceae; genus Brevibacterium. Next base: position 128,576 of record NZ_JAFEMW010000003.1, on the reverse strand, counting down.
GATGAACGACTCAGCTGGCCGAGCCTCATGAGGATCCGTGTCCAGACGTTCAATCGCTTCTTTGAGGTTCGCAGGTGTCCGGCAGACGAGCCCCGGAAGGTGATCCTCCGCGAAGTAGGCTCCGCGTGCGGTTGTGTAGTCGTCCCAATCCGGGACGAAGAAGATAATCGGTCGGCGCAGAATGGCGAAATCGAAGTAGATGCTCGAATAATCGGTGACAAGCACGTCGACCTGGGGTAGCAAGTCATTCGTCGGGGTGTTTCGCGGTACTGTGCTGACGTCCGGGGCGAGTTCGGCGAGTTTCGATTCCACGTAGTGATGGGCTCGGACGGCGACGTCGTAGCCGTGAGCTTCAAATGCGCTGACGACCTCGGCGACAGAAGCTGCCTGGTCAGACAGCTCGGTATCGGGCTTCCAAGTCGGAGCATAGAGCGCGAATGGCTTCTCGCTGCGCTGGTTGCTCTCTGCTTTGTGACCATTGAGGGCATCATTGCGTGGATAGCCGGTAATCACAGACTTTGCCGTTGCGAGTTCAGCGACATCGCAACTTTCCATGAGAACACGCTGCGTATGGCTGTTGGGATGCAACACGATGGAAGCTTGGAGAAGGTTCCTGGTCATATTAGCGTGGCCGAGTAGCTCGGGCTGGTCTTTTCCGAGTGTCTTGAAAGGGGTGCCGTGCCAGGTCATCAGATACTGTTGCTCGGAACGCCGGACGTAGTATGTCGGTAGAGTTGAGTTATTCACCAGGTATCCGGCCGTCGCTAGGAGCTTGACGTATCGAGACGAGTTCTTTCTGACGATGACGGTATTTGGATCCTGCCAGACATCGATCGGGACGACAGTGTCTTTGTCGACGGCCCAGTAGAACGTGAAGTCGTCGTACTCGTTGTCACGGATGTACCGGTAGATGGCCAGTGGGTTGCAATCGACGGTTAGGCCGAGATTGGACTCGAATAGGATGTCCTTCGGCCGAATCGGCTCGGTGTCCAGCCACGACCGATACATGAAGATCGTTCCAAGGCCCGGGACTTTCGGATTGCCATAGATCTTCGGGACAGGATCGGTGTAGCGAATGGATTGGTGAATGAGGCGGGCAGCCTCCTCGGCTCGGCCCGTTAACATTAGCGCGCTGGCGGCCTGCAGCGCATCCGAGTGCTCGAAATGCGCCTGATATCGCTCCATACCGATCGTCAAGAGGTCGGCTGAGGCAGCCAAAAGTCCTGCGTCAAGCAGAACCTGGGACCATTGGCGGTGTGACTCGATGTCCGGGAGATCCTGTGGCACGACGATCGATCCTGGAGCCGATTCCTCATTGTTTGAACCTCTATCGAACGCCACTCGCAATTCCTCGATGCTCTTGTCAAGGAAGGACGTGACGGCCCGTTCGAATTCTCCGGTGCGAACGTAGCTCAGAAAATTGAGATTTTTGATTTCTGCGCTGGTGTCGCCGAGCCGTCGGGCGCGTACTGCAGATGCGGATGCATTGGAGAAGTCGTTGAGTAGATAGGAATTGAGTGACAACAAGGCGTGCAATTCAGGTCGTTGCGGCCGTAGGGCGATTGCCCGCAGAATGTCAGACTCCGCTTCCTTCAGGTCAAACGCACCTTGGAAGGTTAGAGCAGCTCGGCGTAGCAGCTCTGCACGAGTTGCTGGTGAGAGTGTCTGATCGGCTTCGGCCCGATACGCGTGTCCGGCCCGCTTGTAGCGTAGTGCTTTCTCATGGAAAACGCCGATTCCATATGTCTCCGCGTCCAGCGAGGAGTCGAGTTGCCGTGCGAGTTCATAGTGTTTTTGATAGTCAGGGTTGCCTGCCAACTCTAAGCTGAGTCCCGCGCAGTAGGAGTCCCAAGAAGACGAGTCATCGACCGAGAGCAGTTGCGAGTATGCCTCGCCGGCTTCAGCAAATTTGTGAGCTTCGAACAGCAGGTCTCCGAGCTTTCGCAACCACGTCGAGTCGCGGCGGTGGAAGTCAGCTGTTGCGTTGTGCCGTTCGATGCGCTGCCATGCCGGCGCAGAGGCTGGGGTCAGCTGATCGACTTTGTCGAGAACCTCGACATCATCCGACGAGTTGGAAGCCAGATAAGCTGCAAGCGCGCCTTCGCTGTCGCCTAACCTCTCCAAATGCCTGGCATGCCGCTTTGAGACCTTCGATTTGAGCGACGAAGAGTCGTCTAAGGCGTCGAATTCGACCGCGTAATCCCCAATGTAGTCGACAGCGTTGAGATATCGGTTGATGCGCTGTTCGGCGCCCCCATCTTCAATGGCGGCGACCCTCAGAAGAGGTAGAGCCTCTTCATACCGTTGCAATCGATAGAGACAGTTTCCGATGGCCCAAGCTTCCCTTGGCGCCAGCGGAGAGGCGAACGCGCGTCGATAGATCGATAGAGCGGCTTCAAGTCGGCCGCGGTGCTCCAGATATTTTCCCAGGCGGGCTCCGGTCATTTTGCGCATCGTGACGGTCGAGGGCTCATCTGTCATTGCTGTTGCTTTCGGCTGGTGTGATCACGGTTGCCGACTGGCAGCTGTCGGTCAGGTTTGTCTTTTAGGCGATTCTAGCGCTTTGCTTCATTCGTCCTGATGGCTATGGCTCCCTATACTCAGTTCCGCGATCCTATTGAGCCGGATCGAGACGCAGCCACATCAAAACCATGATCGGAAATGCGGCCGTCCAACTTGGCGATTATTCCCCTGATGGCGCTTTCAGGACGGTTCTACGGCGGCTAGCCACTTCAGCAGGGGGGTGCCCCTATATTTATTGGCAGGCCCCGAACAGGGCCTGGTCGCTGGTCCTGGTATGGCTGATTTGCCCTGTCATTGATGATCCGGGGGGTGTTGCCGCCAGGAATCCAGGACGCGGGTTGACTGCTGATAGGGGCTCGACCCAACTTCGTGTTGAGGTCTCGTCATAACGTGGGTGCCAGCATCGGGTGTCATGACAACCAACGGCCACTGGTGTGGATGGTCGAGGAGGACTGTCATGAACAACGAATACGACGTCTGGTTAGGCCTCGACGTCGGAAAAACTAACCATCACGGGTGCGGACTCAATCCGATGGGTGAGCGGGTCTTCGATCACGAACTTCCGCAGGACGAGGGTGCGCTTCGGGACGTGATTACGACCTTGCAGCACGACTGCGGTGCCGATATTGCTTACCTGCCCGGGCTTGCGATGCGCAAGGCTGCCGACCTGTATCCAGGGCAGGCGAAGACTGATGCGCGGGACGCGTTCATCATCGCCGACACCGCCAGAAGCATGCCGCACACGCTTCGGTCCGTTGATCGTGAGTCCGACGTTTTGGCCAATCTCAAGGTCCTGGCTGGAACCGATGAGGACCTTGCCCATGACATCACGAGAGCGATCAACAGGCTGCGGTCCTTGTTGTTGCAGATCCACCCTGCGTTGGAGCGCGTCTTCAAGGGCACAGTCCTGACCAGGACGATCGTGTTAGATCTGTTGGTCCGTTATCGCGGGCCGGCTGGGCTGCGGTCGGCTGGGAAGTCTGGGGTGAAGCGGTGGGCGAAGAACCACACTCGTAAAGATCCATCGGCACTCATCGATGCCATCTTTGACGCACTGGCTGAGCAGACTGTGACCGTGCCAGGCACTGAGGCATCGGAGTCCGTGGTGCCGCGACACGCAACCAGAATCCAAGCGTTGAAAACTGAGCGCAAAGAGATTGAAGCGGAAGCTGAAGCGTTGGCTGATTCGCTCCCTCTTCTTCAGGTCTTAACGTCCATGCCGGGAGTCGGCGTTAAGACCGCGGCCCAGATCCTCCTGGCAGCCGGTGACTTTTCTGCTTTCAGGACTCCTGGGTTCGGAATCGGCCGGACTGAAGGCTATTGATTATTCAGACGAATACCGAAACAGATTATCGACAACCTGATCGCGTGGTCGGCGAAACCGATGAATTCCACAGCGAAACACTATGCGATAGTTGAGATACGGCCGCTGGTTCTCATGGGAACATGTATCGGGGCGCAGGCCGATTGTATTGACGCATGTAGGACAGGGGGGGGAGTCGGCTGATGCTGGCCAGAATATTCGCCGCCTGCACAATAATCGTTCTCCTTCTCGTCGGCTGTTCTCCCGGGAATTCTGACCATGAGCAGCCCGCTCACAATAGGTCGGCGTCTGAAGGATCGAGTCCGACCCCGACCCTCTTCGAGCAAAGCTCCAGTGGCGAGATCGATGGCGAATCAGCAATAGTTAGCACGTCGACGGGTAAGAAGTCCCGCGATCTACGAGCCGATAACCTCGGCATCTCCTTGGAAGCCACTGACCTTGCCGACTCGCGTCTGGACCCTGCGAAGTCCAACTTTGACGAGCAATTGAAAACACTCGGTTCACCTGCTCTACGTTTCGGTGGCAATGCCCTCGATAGGCGAACCTTTTGGACGTCAAGGTCAGAGAAGCCCGAACATTCCGAGCAAACCACAATTACCCCGGATGATCTCGAACGCCTGAAAATGCTTGTCGATACCACCGGGTCCACCGTGACACTCGGCATCCCGCTGGGAACATACGATCCCAAACGTGGAGCCGACATGGCAGCTCATGCGGTCGACATCCTCGGCGATTCCTTAGTTGGTCTTGCGATCGGGAATGAGCCGAATGGGTACACGGTGAAGGACGTGCCCAACGGGGCTGTTCGAGGCAACGGGTGGAACAAGGAGAAGTACGTCAAGCAGCTTGAAGCATATGCGAAGGCGATCCATGCCAAACGCCCCGACGCTCCCACTATTGGCCCGGATGTCTACGACGGTGAGTGGATGGAGACATTTGCCGATTCGGACGTCAAGCACAAGACCGCGATCACTCAGCACTGGTATCAACTCCCTGAATGCGATGCCGGAGAGGTGCCCGGACGTGGGCCCCAAGCGGAGAATCTTATCGATCCCCTGGCGAAGAAGTCGGCAAGGAAGAATTTGGGGATCGGCAAAGAGAAGGCCGACTCTGCTGGCCTTCCTCTCTGGCTTGAAGAGACCGGTCCGACGAGTTGCCCCGGAACGAACGACACCTCGCTGACCAACGCTTCGGCCCTGTGGGCTGCTGACTACACTCTCTACGCGGCGCAGCTCGGGGTGGAACGGATGGCGATGCACTCTATGCTCGGTGCCTGCAATGGGGGAGCGCCGATGTCGCTGATCTGCGACCCGGCCGATCACGGGCAGCGATCCGATACCTTCGTTCCCCGGCCCAACATGCTGGGGCTCAGGCTCGTCGTCCCGAGCATCGGAGGAACATTTACCAAGACCTCGGTGAAGGGCGGTGGGAACATGAGCGCCTATACCGTGTCGAAGGACAACGGCAAGACGCTCGTGACGACGATTATCAACGCCAATGATGCTGCCGAGGTCGGAGGCAATCCAGTGTCGCTGAATCTGCCGAAGGGATTCTCAGTCGACAGGGCTTCTCAGGTATATGGACCCTCGAACGATGCGAAAAGCGCGACTCAAGTGATTCCATCCAATCCGCTGCCGGACACGATCCCTTACAGTGGGCCGAAGAAGACCGGTAGCGCGAGTGCAGCAGCGAGCCCGGGCGCTGACGACAACGAGCTCAACATTGATATAGCAGGTAGCTCGGTGACCGTGTTCATCATGCGCAAGAAATAGGGTCAGTACCCCAGCGACACCAGGTACCGGAAGAAGTCGGGCAGGTCGTTGCCAGCCAGTGCGTCTTTGAGCGCCGGCATGGCCTCTGCGTCGAGGTCAATGATGACGGTTCCGTTGTCCTCTCGGCGCGAAGTCGTGGGGATGGTGACGACGGCGATGTCATCTGATTCGAGCTGGCGGAGGCTGTGGGCGATCTTGGCCAGCTCCAGCGTCGTCAGGGCCTGATCGTGATGGATGCCGCTGGCGAAATGACCGAGCACAGTCGCCCCCTTGTTGGGGTCCTTGGCCAGGCCGCCTGTCTTGAGGGCTTGGATGAGGGCGCGCAGTGCGGCGCGCTGATTGCGGGTGCGTGTCTGGCCGGCGTCGTCGACCGGGTCGGCGGTGGCGAATGCGCCGACTGACGTGGCGTTGAGGTTGTTGGTGCCCTCGATGAACTCCACATCGCCTGCTGAGAACGCGGTTCGGCTGTAGACCGGCAGGCCACCTAGCTCATTGACGACAGCGCCCAGGGCAGAGGCTTCGAGCTCGGCGACGTGATCGATGCGAACACCCAAGATGTCTTCGACCATGGCGACGATGACCGGCCAACCACCTTCATCGGCAATCGTGGCGAAGGTCTGACCCGACTCGATCTGCGCCGATGGGTTAAGTGTCATCACGACCGCGAAGTCATTCGCGGCAGGGATATGGATGGCCGCGAAGGTGTCACCCTGGCTATCGGTCTTCTGTGACTCGGCGGCATGCGTGATCCGCAGCAGAAGAGGACGGGCATCAGTTTGCGCAGGGCGAATGTCATCGGGTGGGAAGATCGCCTCGTCGGGCAGGATGCGGGAGGCATCGTCAAACTCGGCTCGGGCGCTGTTGAGGTCCTTGATGGAACCTACTGCCGAGACCATCTTCTTCAGCTTCGCCATCGCGGTGCGTCTCCCTCGGTGTGATCAGTACTTAGTCTGCAGTTTCAATCATAGCGGGGACGATGCGACAGATGTCGTTGGGTGGGTGCGGGAAGGATGGTCATCTCTTGCCGTTGCCAGCCAGCGAGCCGAGCAGAGTCAAAGCCATGGCCAGAAGCAGGGCAACCGCGGCAGCGATGAAGCTGCCGACGATGGTCCCACTCAGGGCAAGGGCGACCAGCGCGGGGCCGGCAATCTGACCGAGGCTGTACCAGGTCGTGAGTTTGGCCGCGGCTGCGGTGATGCCCATCTGAGAGCCCTCGCCGATGGTCATCATGACCGCCCCGACGAACGTCCCACCGAAGAGTGCCGCGGAGATGAGGAGCAGGACCGGATTGGTGCCGAAGACCGCGAGAACGGCTCCACCGACCTGCAGGCAGTAGCAGACGACGAGTCCGCGGCGGGTGCCGATGCGGGCGGCGACGTTCGACCAGATCAACGGTGAGGCCGCGGTTGCGATGCCGGCGACAACCCAAGTTGATGCGGCAGCTGTCTCACCGAAGACCGGTTTGGCCAGTACGACCAGATAGGTGCCGATGATGATGTAGCCGAAGCCTTGGAAGAAGTAGCCCGCAGTCAGCACCGTCATGGCCCGGCGGACGATCGGGGCCGTCGGGATGACGGTGGGATGCTCGCTCGCGCCGGCCACCTCGGCGGGCGGCCTAGCAGCTCTATCGCCTTCGCGTGCAGGCATAGGCCAGGTCCAGGCGATGGCGGTGAATACGGCGCTGAGGAGTGCGCAGATGAGCCAGAGCTCGCGCCAATCGACAAGAGAACCGGTGGTCAGGACGATGGCTCCGGAGATAAGGATGCCGGTGCCGATTCCCGCATAGACGAGGCCGGAATCGGCAGGTCTGCGGGCCACGAACGGGATGCGCTGGGTGATGCAGACGAAGATCAGGCCTGAGGCGATTCCGGCCAGTGTGCGCACCGACCCCTGCCAGATCAGATTCGACGTCAGGGGGATGGCGGCCAGGCACAGGGTGGAGACGACGAGGCTTAAGCGGTAGACGCCTCGGCTGGGTTCAACCCAGCCGCGGGCGATGATCAAGGAACCGATGAAGTATCCCACGTAGTTGAGTGTGGCGATCCAGGCACCGGGAGCCGAGCTCCAGTGCAGGGCGGCGACCATGAGCGGGAGGACGGGTGTGTAGAAGAACCTGCCCATTCCCATGGCCAGTGCCAGTCCCAGGGTGCCGCGGATGGCTATGGGGTTAATCATGCCCGGGGAGTTGGCACCCACAGCCATACCCTCTTTCGTTCGAAGATGTCTTGTCGTCTGGCTTCAGCATGTCACCGATTCGGTTCGGGTGGTGCCGAAACAACGCGGGTGCCGATACTCCCTGTTGAGGAGTCTCGGCACCCGCATCGGTGGTGACTGCTGCTTCGGCGATCAGGCGTTGACGGTGACCCGGCCCTTCTCATCCGGCTCGTCGGCAACCGCGGCCGATGGGGTGGCCTCTGCCACCGAACCGTGAACATCAGGCTCAAGCGACTGCTCGTCAAACGGGCTGGAGCCATTCAGAGCTGCACGTGCCTGGTTGATGTCGATCTCGTGGGTCCACTTGCCGATGAGCAGGGTGGCCACGGCGTTGCCGGTGAAGTTCGTCAGGGCACGGCACTCGGACATGAACTTATCAATGCCGACGATGACGCCCATGCCGTCGAGGAGTTCGGGGCGGTGTGACTGCAGGCCCGCGGCCAGGGTCGCCAGGCCCGCACCGGAGACACCGGCGGCACCCTTCGAAGCGATGATCATGAACACCAGCAGCGAGATCTGCTCAGGAATGCTCATCGGCATGCCCATGGCGCTGGAGACGAACAGCGAGGCCATGGTCAGGTAGATGGCGGTGCCGTCGAGGTTGAACGAATACCCGGTGGGCACGGTGATTCCGACGACGGGCTTCGAGACTCCAGCGTGTTCCATCTTCGCGATCAGACGCGGCAGAGCCGACTCGGACGAGGAAGTCGAGAAGATGAGAAGGAACTCACGGGCCAGGTACTTCAGCAGCAGGAAGATGTTGAGGCCGGTGACGACCTTGAGGATGGAGCCCAGGACGATGACGATGAACAGGGCGCAGGTGAGGTAGAAGGCACCCATGAGGGTCGCCATCGCACCGATCGCGGCCCAACCGGTCTTGCCGACAACCGCGGCGATGGCACCGAAGGCACCGACGGGAGCGGCCCACATGATCATCATCATGAGCTTGAAGACGACGGCCTGGATGTGGCCGATACCCTTGAGGACGGGTTCGCCGGCCTTGCCCATCGACTGCAGGGCGAATCCGACGAGGAGGGCGAGGACCAGGGTCGGCAGCACCGCGATATCACCGGGGATAAGGCTCATGAGGAAGTCAACGGTTCCGTTGGTTTCCCCGTCTGCGGCCGCCTCGTAGGGTTCGAGCTTGAGGCCCTCACCCGGGTGGATGAGGTTGCCGACGACGAGGCCGATGACCAGGGCGAAGGTGGCCATGATGAGGAAGTAGATCAAAGCGATGCCGCCGACTTTGCCGACGGTGGCCGCCTTGGCCACGGAGCCGACGCCGAGGACGATGGTGCAGAAGATGATCGGGGCGATGATCATCTTGATGAGTGCGATGAAGGCCTTGCCCAGCGGTTCGAGCGCCTTACCGGCTTCGGGGGCGATGAGTCCGATGGCGGCACCGGCGAACACGGCGATGATGACCATGATGTAGAGCCAGTGCGTACGGTCCTTCTTGCGCTGGGGCGGGGTGGGATCCGCCTCGGCGACGGTGTTGTCTGATGGCAACGTTGCCATGTCTCCTCCTTGAGTGGTGGTGCTCGCGACATCGGGCCGCGAAGAATTTCTCCATGAGCATTCCAGAGACTGTGACGGCTGTCTCGGTTGCGTTCATAGTGTTCATGGCCGCGATCACATCGTCGACTATTGTGGGGCTGTACGACATCACGAAACGAAGGGAATGCTCATGAGACTCGATACAGCACTTCTGCGCGCCGTTCCCGGTGCGTTCATCCTCAACTCCGGCATCGGCAAACTCGGCCTCGATGAGGAATCCGCCGCCGGCCTGCAGCAGATGGCCGCCAATGGTGTCCCGTTCGTTGAAGAGATGACTCCCGCTCAGTTCGGGAAGTTCCTGTCCTATGGTGAGATCGCCGTCGGTGCCGCACTGCTGCTGCCCTTCGTGCCCACCCGCATCGCCGGAGCCGCTCTGACGACGTTCTCCGCCGGGCTCGTCGCGAACTACTTCGCGATCGACTCCATGACCCAGGACGACGGCATCCGCCCCTCCGAGTCCGGCACTGCCGTGGCCAAGGACACCTGGCTGGCCGCGATCGGACTGGCCCTGATGTTCACGACCGGAGACAAGAAAAAGAAGAAACTCAAGAAGAAGTAGGTGTCAAGGTCGTCGTCATCGACGAAGGGGCAGTTGGGCAGTGAACGCATCGGGGACGCTCGGCCGTACCCGGCACCGGCGGCGCAGCGGCACGTTGGCGCGCAGGCTCTTCTTCGTGCAGCTGGCGCTCATCGCCGTCGTCTGTGTCGCACTGTCCATCACCAGCTACGTCTCGACGCTGGGCTCTGCCCGGCAGGCGACCTCGGAGCGGGTGCTCTCCATCGCCGAGACCCTGGCCCATGACCCCTTCGTCATCTCCTCGGTGGAGGATGCCGATGCCTCGGCGAAGCTCCAGCCCTATGCGCTGACCGTCATCGACACCGCCGAGGTCGACTTCGTGACGATCATGGACCGCGACCGCACCCGCTACACGCACCCCGACCCCCAGCAGCTGGGCAAGGACTATATCGGCAGCATCGATCAGGCGCTGTCCGGTGAGAGCCAGGTCGAGGAGTACGAGGGCACGCTGGGGGAGTCGGTGCGCGCGATCGTGCCCGTCACCGACGCATCCGGCGAGGTCACAGCCATGGTTGCGGTCGGGGTGACGCTGAAGACCCTGTCGGTGGCCCGGGCTGCCGCACTGCCGCAGATCATCATCGTCGGCCTCGCCGCGATCGGTCTCGGTGGGTTGGGCTCCTGGATACTCAGCCGCTATCTGCGCCGAGTCACCCTCGGCTACGGCCCCGAGCAGCTCAAATCCCTGTTCGCGTTCTACGACTCCGCGCTGCATTCGCTGCGAGAGGGCCTCATCCTCGTCGACGATGATGGGCAGCTGGTCCTCTACAACGATGAGGCCGCTGAGCTGCTGGGTCTACCGGAGCCCGATGACCGCACTCCCATCCCCCTCGCCGAGGTGGCCCTGCCTCAGTCCGTGTCATCGTTGTTGTCGTCGGGTCGGGATGCCGTCGATGAGATCCACCTGACCCGTGACCGGGTGCTCGTGGTCAACCAGAAGCAGGCGAGCCAGCCCGATCGTGGAGGGGTCAGCGGGGGCGGTGCTGGTTCTGGGGGAACAGTGGCAACTCTGCGCGATCGTACGGACATTCAGGAACTCACCGGTGAACTCGAGACGATGCGGACCCTGTCCGAGGCGCTGCGGGCCCAGACTCATGAACATTCGAACCGTCTGCATACCGTGGCGACGTTGATTGAACTGGGGCGTTCGCGGGAGGCCTTGGACTTCGCGGTTCGGGATCAGCAGGAGTCCCAACGGCTGACCGATTCGTTCGTCGATTCCCTTGACGAGCCATTTATTACGGCACTGATGATCGGCAAGGCCGCCCAGGCTCACGAGCGCGGGATCGAGCTGACCGTCACCGCTGTCGGTGAGCTTCCGCCGAGCAGCCTGGACGCTCGCGACCTGGTCACCGTGGCCGGCAACCTCCTCGACAACGCCTTCGATGCTGCAGCGGACTCTGAAGAGCGACATGTGTGGGCGGACTTCGTCGCCGCCGACGGTGAGCTCATCATCACGGTTGCGGACTCGGGGCCGGGTATCGACACGGAGGAGATCGACGCGATCTTCCATCTCGGCACCTCTGCGAAGGCGGCGCCGGCTGGATCCGGTGGGCGCGGGTTCGGATTGGTGCTGGTGCGCCAGGCTGTGACGAGACTCGGCGGAGATCTCGAGGTCGAATCCGACGGGGGAGCGATCTTCACGGTGACATTGCCGCTGACTGCCGATAGCCTCGGCGAGGGTAGCAACGATGCCGGGAACGAACAGGGAGGAGGCGATGATGGCCGATGAACGCGAACTGCGGGTGCTCATCGTCGAAGACGACCCGATGACAGCCGAGGCTCACGCGGACTTCGTGCGCCGGGTGCCCGGATTCGTCGTCGCCGGCACCTGCCTGTCCGGTCACGATGCGCTCGAGAAGTTCGAGGCTTTCGGAGTGAGTGGGGATCCGGTCGACATCGTGCTGCTGGACATGAATCTCACCGATTCGCACGGGCTCGACGTGGCCAAGCGGATGAACGCTAGAGGCTACGGTGCCGACATCATCGCGATCACTGCGGTGCGCCACCTGCAGGTCATCCGGTCCGCGATCTCGAGCGGGGTGACGCAGTATCTGATCAAACCGTTCACCTTCACCATCTTCCGCGAGAAGCTGGAGAACCAGCGGGACTTCCGCCTCAACCTCGACGGTGCCGGCGCCGGTTCCTTGGCCACGCAGGCCTCGGTGGACAACGCGCTCAGCGCCCTGCGTTCGGTCTCCTCAGGCCGTTTGCCCAAGGGGTTGATCGAGGAGACTCTGACAGCGATCTCTGGTGTCGTGCGGGATGCTTCCTCGGCGGTATCAGCGACCGAGGTTGCAACGGCCTTGGATCTTTCACGCGTGACGGTGCGCCGGTATCTGGAGCATCTGGTGAAGACGAAGCAGGCGGTCAAGCAGCCACGACATGGGACGCCGGGCCGGCCCGAGTATGAGTACCGGTGGGTGTGAAGAGCTTGGGGTCTGTGCGGTGGGAAGCTAGCCGGCTGACGTTGATGAGTCAGTGGCAGTAATACCACGAGTCGAAGTCATGGCAGTGGATTCCCTCGTCGTCGTTTGAGGCAGTCGCCGTGTCGTCGGAGCCAGTCTCTTCCTCACCCGAGTTTGACGTCTCGCTGGGGCTGGGCGATTCCTCCCCAGGCTCGGATTCGTCATCGTGCGATGCCGACTCGTCACCCGGGTTGGGCTCAACGTCCGGATTGGGCTCTTCTGTGGACGCCTCGCCGGTATCATCGTTCGAGCGTCCGGCTGAGTCTGTCTCGCTGGTTGCCTTGCTGTGAGTGGCGTCGGTCGGTTCTTCGGAAGGCGCAGCCGGTTCTTCGTCATCGGCGGGTGATTCCTGCGGCCTGTCTGCAGCGCTGTCTGATTCCGGACCAGGCTGCGGCAAGGGTGCCGCGTTCGGCTCTGGATGAACTTCATTGGAGTCCGCTGCATGGTCATCGGCATTCCCAGATTGCGGTGGCTGCTCTGACTCCGTCGGAGGAACGTCGACAGGTTTCCCGGGACTTGACGGGTCACGAGGAGATGCCTGTGCTGAGGGCTTGTCGTGCTGCGGACCGTGATTCTTGCTCTGTGCGGCTGAAGGTCGCGGCTCCGGATCTCCGTCGTCTCGAACAGGTTCGGTCGTCGGAGTGGAAGTGGTCGCTGGAACGTCTGAATGACCGGCGGCGGACGGCGTTTGCGGGGCAGAATCGTTCTGTATCGCGACGATGCCGGCTGCGGTTGCGACAATGGTCACGGCGGCGGCGATGCAGGCGAGAGTGATCTTGATACTGGCAGTGCCCACGGCGAGACTGCCCACACCGGAGCCGGAAGCGCCTGCACCCACGCCAGTCGTGGTGTCTGCCGAGGCTGCTGTTACCCAGGGTCCGACATTCGTCCCTGTCCCTGTTCCCACTGCTCCTGTTCCTTCGCCTGAGGACGATCCAAGCACCGGGCTCCATATACTTCCGTCTGCTGCGGGCACTGCACTGGTGGGGAAATGCTCGATCTTGATGAGCGCGGCCGCAATCACCACAGGGGTTATCCACGCTTGGAAAGTTGTATTGAGGTCTCGGAGTCTGGCTACCTGTGGGTCGCAGTCCTTGCACTGGCTCAGGTGGGCTTCGAGGGAATTCACTCGTCTCGAGCCCAGCCGACCTCGAACATAACTTGCGAGATCAGCCGAGTACTCTGCGCACTCTGGGCGACTCGGCGCGACATACTCCTGCAGATAAGCCACACGAAGTCCTTCTCGGGCACGACGTAGGAGCGAATTGAAGGAATTCGGCGACAGCTCCATCGACTCCGCCGCCGCAGAGACCGGGACCCCGTCGATGTCGATCATCGTGATCGCAGACTGCCACGAGTCAGGCAGAGTTTTGAACGCTCGGCCCAGCTGATCGCGTTCTGTCACCTCGTTGGCGTAGTCGAGCAATTCTGGGCCTGCGAGAAAGCTCAGCACGTCGGGCTCAACGGCGGTGGTCGCACGAGTCGTGGCCTTACGTCTGTACGATTCGGAACGCACCGCGGCCATGAGATAGGGCTTGAACGAGTCATTGGGCCCGGCACCGTTTCCCCAGGCCTGCCAGATTTTGGTGAACGCCTCGGAGACTGAGTCCTCTGCTCGGCTGCGATCTCGATTAAGCCGCAGAGCCACATGAAGTGCAGGCAACCTGTGCCGGGCGTAGAGCTCTCCGAAGGCCGCCCGACCAGCCGGCGAATTCGGAGAACTCTGCCGGATCTGCGCGCACAGTTCGGAGTCACTGCGCTGAGTAGTGTCGGACGAGTGCTCGAAAGAGGAGCCAAGGTCGTGGCGTGGGGAAGACCACGCCTCGCTCATGCGTGCCACTCGAGATTGGCAGGGTCAGGGTACGTCTGTCGAACCGACATGTTGGAGACCTCGAAGAAATGGGGATAACAGTACGGGGTACATCAGGGGTGATGAGACTCTACAGGACTACTCCTGTGTCAAACAAGAATCTGTTCGACGCCGACCGATCCGAAAGGATTCGGCAGCGAGGTTCTGTATCGAAGAAGAAAAACTTCTCACTCGCGAACGAAAGCAATTGCTCGTGGGTCTCAGTTAATGAAGAGGCAAAGAATCACCCGCCGCTTCACTGTCGAGACGGCGGCTGGGATGCGGCTCGCCTCGACAACCCCCTCTGAGTCTTGAACTCATTCCCAGTGAGGTCCTGCAGGTTTAGGTGCCTGCAGGACCTCACAACTGACTGGTCCGTGCTTTTCCACTGCCGGTGTCCGATCGTTTCGGTGGCGTTGTCCAGAACGCTTCCGGTTTCGGAGACTGGGTGGTTCCCATGAAGGAGTACCCTTTTGTTCATACGACGTCACTTGCGAAGGCATGGTGCGACGATACTGGCGGCATCTGTTCTTGCCTCATCAGCGCTGTTCGGCTTTTCGGCTGTGCCTGCCCAGGCTGCAGTCGAACCGTTGCCTAATCCCTCATTGCCCGAAAAATGTGGTCTGGACATCAGCGTCGTTCTCGACCTGTCGAATTCATTGTCCGACTCTGATGTCATCGACTCGAAAGAGGCCGCGAAAGCTGTCTCAAGTGGTCTTTCAGGCACGCCAAGCAGAGTGTCCGTCAATACCTTTGCGACGTTCGGACCAGATGGCACCAACGAACCGATTGCCAGCAGCTCTGTTTCAACCTCCGAATCCGTCGATTCTCTGAATCAGCGGATAGACGCGTTGCAACGCGTACCGCAGGACTCAGGTGGAACGAACTGGGATCGTGGGCTTGGCCAGCTTGACGGCAAGAGTCACGATCTGGTGCTTTTCGTGACTGATGGCAAACCCACAGCCTACGGAGAGCCTGGCTCCGAAAGGGGTAACAGCGATCGCGGTACGCGGACAGACCAGATCGATGTCGACAAGGCTGTGGAATCTTCGAACTCTCTGAAATCTCAGGGGTCCAAGGTTGTCGGTCTCGGTGTCGGGAGCGGAATCAACGAAGACAATATCAAGTTGGTTTCAGGCCCTGCGGCGAACGACGATTACTATGTCATCTCCGACTATTCAGAATTGACCAAACAGCTCCGTGAGATCGCTGCCAAGAGCTGTCGCGGCTCTCTCAACGTCACCAAGCTCATTGACCCAGGAGTTGGCGAACATGGCTCTGAGACGGCGAAATTCCGTGGCGAGGGCTGGACCATCTCCTCACCGGATTCGGTCGATGGAGTTGAAAAGCTGACTAACTCTGATGGCACCGTGAGTTTCAAGCTGAAGACACCCGCCGATGGTGTTCAGGCATTCGAAGAGCAGCAGGACGGTTATCGGCTGCAACAACAATCGGGAGCGAATGCCGTCTGCACCGCTGATGGGAGAGAAGTCGGAACGAAGAACATCGACAACGGGTTCGAACTGACAGAAACAGTCGACACGGATGCAATCATCTCGTGTCAGTTCGTCAATGAGCAGATCCCGGGTTCTCTGAGTTGGAAGAAGATCGATGAGAGCGGGGATGTCCTGGCCGGAGCAGAGTTCACCCTCACCGGTCCAGACGGGCACGACTTCGTCGTGGCCGACAACGGAGAACTCGATGTCAACGACACCGCTGGGCAGTTCGAAGTCACTGATCTCGCCTGGGGCGAGTACACGTTGCAGGAGACCCGGGCTCCTGACGGTTATGAAATCTCCGAAGAAACGCAGACGGTGGCAGTCAACGGTGACGATCTTGAACAGGTCTTCTCCGATGTCGTCAATGAGAAGTCAGAGACTGCTACGCCCGACTCCGATGCAAACATGAACGCATCGGCTGATCCAGAGGCCGACGCAGGCGATGATGCATCGGCGAATCCGGAAGCTGACGCAAGCACCTCAACTGACCCGGGCGCCGATGCCGGTGCGTCGTCTGATCCGGAGGCTGACGAGAACTCCTCCAATGACCCGAAAGCGGATGTCGATGCTTCTTCTGATCCAGGTGCGGAGTCGGATGCGAACGTAGCTGCTGACCCGGAGGCTGGCGTCGATGCCTCAACCGACCCCACCGGGAGCGATACGGGTTCGTCTGACCCGGGCATCGATGCCAGCGCGACGACTGATCAAGGTGCGGAAAGCGACGCTGCGACTGGTGCGGACCCGGCGAGTACTGCCGAAGCCGATTCGGATGCGAATCAGGACCCGACGAGTTCGTCGGGTTCGAGCGCGTCCGGATCTGCTGACGGTGCATCTGCCGAACGCTCTGCGTCGAGCGACGAGGAGTCCGATGAGGGAAGTGATGGCGGCCACCTGCCGAGAACCGGTGCAACCGGGGCCATGACGTTCGGCGGCCTGGGGCTGCTGCTTGTCATCGGTGGCATCATCACCGTCATTGTTTCGAAACGGCGGAGCACTCGTCAGGCATGATGTAGATGATTCTGAGTCGAACCCCGAAGGCGTCGTCAAAATCTCCGCTGGGAGATCCGGCGACGCCTTCGGGCATTCATCGACTCGGTGGGGAATCAGATGCGTTGGTCTGGGAAGCCGAGGCACACAGATGACGGAGACGGATCATCGTCTCGTCCGAATGGTCACGAACTCCGCGAGTACATCGCCACGATCTCGCGCTTGAGGATCTTCCCGCTCGGTCCCTTGGGCAGCTCCTCGACGAACTCGATGATCCGCGGAATCTTGTAGGCGGCCAGGTTCTCCCTGGCGAACTTCTCTACGTCTTCAGCGTCGAGGTGGGCTCCGGGGGATAGGGCGATGACAGCGGTGACCTGCTGCCCGTATTTCTCATCGGGGGTGCCGACTACGCTGGCCTGAGCGACTCCGGGGATCTCGTAGAGGACCTCTTCGACCTCACGCGGGTAGACGTTGTAGCCGCCGTGGATGATGAGGTCCTTGATCCGGTCGACGATGAATAGGTATCCGTCTTCATCCAGGTGGCCCAGATCGCCGGTGCGGAACCACCCCTCGTCATCGAGCACCTCGGCGGTGGCCTCAGGCTTCTTCCAATACCCGAGCATGACTGCCGGGCCGCGGAGGGCAACTTCGCCGACCTCACCTGCAGGAAGCGGTGATCCTTCCAGGTCGATGACCTTGACTTCGAAGCCAGGTGTGGGCAGGCCGACGCTTCCGACCTTCCTCGTCCCGAACAGCGGATTGAAGGTGCCCAGCCCCGCCGTCTCCGTCAGTCCGTATCCCTCTGCCACGGGTGCAGAGAATCGCGCTTCGACCTTGCGGAGCACCTCTCCGGCGATCGCCGCACCGCCGGAGCTGACGAGCCGCAGGTTCGGTGTCGCGGCACCATCAGCGTTCGTGAGCACCGACATCCACATGGTGGGCACGCCGGAGATGATGGAGACCTCGTCCTTCGCCAATGCATCGACGAAGGCCTGCGGATCCCACCGCGTGAAAAGCGTGAGAGGGGCACCGGCGCTCAGAGCGGGCAGGGCCATGTCGGCGAGCCCGAAGACGTGGAACAGTGGCAGGCCGGTGGCCGACCGGTCATCAGGGGAGGTCTGAGTCATCTCCTTGACGATGTCCGTGGTGGCGATGAAGTTACCCAGGGACAGCATGGCGCCCTTCGGCTTGCCGGTGGTGCCCGAGGTGTAGAGCAGAGCGGCCAGGTCGTCCCAGTCGAAGTCGACACGATCGAATTCGGCGACGCCGTCCTCTCTCAGCCGAAGGCTCGGCCCCTCGTTGCCGACCAACGGCAGGGTGTCGAAGTCGATGCCGCGGCCGTTCGCAGCGCTGCGTCCGGCCTCGGCCATGGCTGGGTGGGCCACAAGACGCCCTGCATCCGAATCTTCGAGGATGTAGTCCAGCTCCCGGGTCGTCGAGAGCGGATTGACGGCGACGGTCGCAAGTCCGGCGGCGTGGGCGCCGAAGAATTCGATGAGGAACTCCGGGCACGATGGGGCGATGAGCACCGTCCGATCGCCCGGGAGAAGACCGGAGGCACGGCAGCGATCGCGTGCGGCTTCGATCTCGCCGAGGAAGCGCAGATGAGACAGCGAGACCCGGTCCGGGCCAGGGGGAGTGCGCACTGAAATGGAGTCCGGGATCGTCTGCGCCCAGGGGATGAGCAGATCGATGATTGACGTGCGCAGGGTCGCGGCCATGAGACTCCTTTGGATCACGACGGTGCAGGAGTGGACCCGTGCCGGGTCCGGCGCCCATCATCGCCGCTCTGTTTACTTGAAACTGAGTGCGGGTTCAACTATAGATGGATGTGGCCCTGCACACAATGAGGTGGGGCATTGTGCTGAAGGGGGAAGTCGATGGAGCTCAAAGGACGGAACGCGGTAGTCACCGGCGCGGCCGGAGGGATCGGTGCCGCGATCGCAGCGGCCCTGCATGAACGCGGGGCGCGAGTGCTCCTCGCTGACCTCGCCGAGGAGGTCGCCGACACCGCGGCAACGCTGGGGCAGCCGCATTGGACGGGGGATGTGTCCTCGGCAGAGGGCGTGACCGGGCTGCTCGCCGCCGCCGAAGTCGAACTGGGGCAGGTTGATCTCTACTTCGCCAATGCCGGGATCACCGGAGCCACCGGTCTCGGCGGCGAGGACGACTGGGACCGAGTCATCGACGTCAATCTGCGGGCCCACATCCGCGCCGCCGAACGACTCGTCCCCGAGTGGACGGGGCGCGGGGAAGGATATTTCGTCGCCACCGCCTCGGCGGCGGGGCTGCTTACTCAGATCGGACAGGCAGGATACTCGGTGACCAAGCACGCCGCGCTCGCCTTCGCCGAATGGCTGTCCGTGACCTATGGCGACGAGGGTCTGCGCGTGTCCGTGCTCGCCCCGATGGGTGTGAACACGAAGATCCTGTGGGGTGAGGATCCCAAGGCGATCACCGGGGATGCGCTGACCGGACAGCGAGCAGTCGCCGAGGCGGGCAACGTCCTCGAGCCGGCAGACGTCGCCACCACCGTCATGGCCGCCATCGAGGCTGAGACCTTCCTCATCCTGCCCCACCCCGAAGTCCTCGACATGTACCGCATGAAGGGCTCGGACTACGACAGGTGGCTGCGCGGCATGCGCCGCTACCAGGCGAAGCTGCAGGGGCACTGATGAGCTGAACGCCACTGCGGAAATGATTGAGCGGCAGGGATCCGTCCCTGCCGCTCAATCTGCGTCTGAGACCTCAGTCTCCTATGCTGTTGGCGTGCAGGTGCTCGCCGGGAACGGCCGTCGGGGACTGCCTGACCGCCTTGGGGTTGGTCTCTCTCAGAGCGATGGCACAGCCGATGGTGATGAACGCCGTGGCGCAGACGAAGAGCGCGATGCCCACGGTCGAACCATCCATCTTCGCGATCAGCCAAGTCATCACGATGGGCGTCGATCCCGACACGATGATCGCATTGAGCTGATAGGCCAGTGACACCGAGGAGAAGCGGATCTGCGGTGCGAACAGCTCGCCGAAATACGAGGCGACCGGAGCATAGACGAGTGACTGGAATACGGCAGCCACGCTGACCGCGATCGTGAACATGGCCATGTTGGCTGCGTTGATGAGAGCGAAGTAGGGGAAGGCCCAGATGAGGATCCCGACTCCGCCGATGATGATGACCGGTCGACGTCCGATCCGATCGGCCAGCCTGCCGCCGAGGAGAGTCACTGGGATCGCGACGACGGTGGAGAGCATGGCTGCGATGAGCATGCTGTTGTAATCCATGCCCAGGTACGTCGTGCCGTAGGACAGGGCGCCGGCGATCGTGATGTAGAAGACGCAGTTCGTGGCCGACAGTGTGCCGGAGGCGAGCAGGATCGTCTTCCAGTTCGACTTCACTGCCTGCCACAGCGGTGCACGCACGACAGCGGGTTTGTGTGCCGAGACTTCCGAGACTTCGCGTTTGAGCGCTTCGAACTCGGGGGAGTCCTCGATCTTGAGCTGGATGTACATGACGACCGGCACGAGGAGTGCTGTGGCCCAGAACGGCACCCGCCATCCCCACGAGATGAAGGCTTCATGGCTGATGGACGTGGAGACGATGACGAAGACGAGATTGCCCAACAGCGCTCCACAGGGGACTCCCACCTGCATGAAGGAACCCGAGAACGCCCGATGTTTGGGCCCGGCTGATTCGCTGAGCAGAAGCGCAAGGCCACCCCACTGCGCCCCGCAGGCGATACCTTGGAGGAACCGGCACGTCACGAGCAGGATCGGTGCCGTGAGGCCGATGGTCGCGGTTGCGGGCAGGCACCCGATGGCGAACGTGAAGATCGCCATTGCCAGCAATGAGATGACGACCATGGGTTTGCGGCCGAGCTTGTCCCCGTAGTTGCCCGCGAGCAGCCCGCCGAGCGGTCGGGCGATGAAGCCGGTGGCAAAGGTTGAGAACGACAGGAGTACGCCGTTGATGCCCTCCGCGTCCGGAAAGAACACGTGCGGGAAGACGAGTGCCGCGGCGGTGCCGTAGAGGAAGAAGTCGTACCACTCGATCGATGAGCCGATGAGTCCGGCCGCGCGGAGTCGGCCGTGCTTTCCGGCGTGGACCTTTGAGTCTCTGCGGCTGAGGTTCGCGGTGGAGTTTGGGGGCATGTGGCGTCCTTTGTTCGTTGAAGGCTGCTCGGTGGGTGATGTGTGTCGTGGTGATGTCCGTCGTGGCAGCGATGTCACTCGAAATAGCGGCGCGGGTTCTTCACCAGCATCGTGTCGATGTCGTACTCGCTCACGCCACGTTCGAGCAGAGTCGGAATGACCTCGTCGCTGATGTGACGGAAATGCCAGTTGGGCTGCGCTGTCTC
The DNA here is from genome assembly GCF_016892625.1 of Brevibacterium sp. RIT 803. GTDB lineage: Bacteria > Actinomycetota > Actinomycetes > Actinomycetales > Brevibacteriaceae > Brevibacterium. The sequence continues at coordinate 107,457 of NZ_JAFEMW010000003.1, read as the reverse complement.
CTTCTCCTCCTGCGTGAAGTAGTCGATATAGCACGACGCGTCATGGGCGAGAGTGATCTTCTCGGCATATCCGCGGCGGACGAGTTCGACGATTGTCTTCACGCGTTGCTCGGTCGGGAGATAGGCATCGATTCCGAAGCGATCCATTCCCAGGAAGGATCCGTTGTCCGCGATCGTCATCAGGTAGTCGATATCGGTCGAATCCCCGGAGTGCCCGATGACCACTTTGCTCAGATCCGCGCCCTCCTCCTTGAGGACTCTCTGTGCGACCAGGCCCGATTCGGTGCTCGGGTTCGTGTGGACCGTGATGGGCGCACCGGTCTGCGCGCTCGCCTGACCGACGGCGCGCATCGTGCGTTCGACTCCAGGAGTGAGGCCGGGCGTTTCGATGGCGCACTTGAGGAACGCCGCCTTGACTCCTGTGTCTGCGATGCCGGTCTCGATATCAGCGATGAAGAGACCGACGAGCGGCTCCGGCTCATCGATGAGCAGCCCCGGGCCGTGGTGATCGAATTTATGCGGCAGATCATTGAATGTGTAGAGTCCCGTGGCCACGACGATGTTGAGATCGATCTGCTCCGCCACTTTCTGAACCCGGGGGATGTAGCGTCCGAGTCCGACGACGGTTGGGTCGAAGATCGTGTCGATGCCTGCGGCCTTGAGATCATTGAGCTTCGCCACGGCGTCGGCGATCTTCTCCTCCTCGTCCCACCCCATGTCGTAGTTCTGCCGCATCTCCTCGTTGACGATGAAGATGTGCTCGTGGACGAGGGTCCTGCCGAGGCTGCTGCTGTCGATGGGACCGGTGACAGTCTGCACTTGTGCCATAGGTGCTGCTCCTTCGCATACGTGGCTCGACCGTGCACCAGATGCCACCGCCACTTGAAGTGATGCGGCTCACACGGCTACTCTTACGTTATCGAATATGAACTCAATTTCAAGTGTGGCTTGGCACCCACAGAGAGGCAGACCATGACAACTCCCATTCGCCCCACCTCGATCGCCGACCTCGAGGCACTCGTCGGCCAAGAGCTCGGCCCGACCGGCTGGCATGTGCTGGTCCAAGACGACATCAACTCCTTCGCCGATCTGACGAATGATCATCAGTGGATCCACGTCGACGAGGAGCGGGCGGCAGCAGGACCGTTTGCCGGAACCATCGGCCACGGCCTGTTCACACTCTCCCTTGGCCCGGCTTTCATGGAGGAGCTGATGGCCTTCGACGGTTTCGCTCACAGCCTCAACTACGGGTACGGGAAGGTCCGTTTCCCGAACCCCCGTCCAGTGGACTCACGAGTTCGCATGCATGCCACCGTCACCGAGGTGGAGCGAAAGAAGACCGGGTCCGCCCAGATCACGACGACTCAGGTCTTCGAAGCCGAAGGCATCGACAAGCCCGTGTGCGTGGCCGAATCGATCGGCTTCTTCACCGAACATGGCGCAGAAGTCTGACACCCGAGTCTCTCCACACGACTGAAGGAATCCGCATGAACATGTCAACACTCTTCAACCTCGAAGGCCGCTGTGCGCTCATCACCGGCGGCTCACGCGGCATCGGCCGAATGATCGCCGAAGGCTTCGTCCAACTCGGCGTGCGCGTCTACATCACCGCACGCAAGGCCGAGGAATGCGACGCAGCGGCAGCTGAGATGTCTGAGAAGGGGACCTGCACCTCCATCCCCGGCGACATCTCCACCCCGGAGGGACTCGACGCCGTCGTCTCGCGACTGCGAGAGTATGAGTCGAGCCTGGACATCCTCGTCAACAACGCCGGGGCCGCCTGGGGTGCACCCTTCGACGAGTTCCCGGAACACGGCTGGGACAAGGTCATGGACCTCAACCTCAAATCCATGTTCTTCCTCACCCAGAAACTCGCCCCCGAGCTGCGTGCAGCCGCCGCCGGTGGAGACCACCTCGCCAAGGTCATCAACATCGCCTCGATCGACGGCATCAGGACGAACCCGAACGAGACGTACAGCTACCACGCGAGCAAGGCCGGAGTCATCCACCTGACCAAACGCCTGGCGGCGCGGCTGGCGCCCGAAGGCGTGATCGTCAGCGGCATCGCGCCCGGCGCGTTCCCCTCGCGGATGAACAAAGACGCTCGCGACAACGGCGACGAGGTGCAGCAGCGCATCCCCGCCGGGCGCATCGGCGGACCCGAGGACATGGCAGGAGCCGCGACCTTCCTCGCCTCGCGCGCCGGTGACTACGTCGTCGGCGAAACCATCGTCGTCGACGGCGGCGTCGTCGCATCAACAGGGATCTGAGGCGGCGAAAACCCGCCGCTGGCACTCTCCGCCCCGCAGACATTCCGCCCCTCAGACACAGAGAAACAGGAAGAGCAGACACCATGAAGGCAGTACAGCTCAACGCAACAGACGGACCGGGCTCACTCGCGCTCGCCGACGTCGACACCCCCTCGGCAGGACAGGGCACAGTCCTCATCGACGTCGCCTACGCGGGAGTGACATTCCCCGAACTGCTGCAATCGCGCGGGCAGTATCAGATGAAGCCGCCTCTGCCCTACACCATGGGTTCGGAGGTCGCTGGAACCGTGCGTGACGTGGGAGAAGGGGTCACCGGCTTCGCCGTCGGCGACCGGGTCGTCGGCGTCGCGGGCACCGGAGCGTACGCAGAGGTCATGGCCGTTCCCGCCTCAAGCGTCCTACCGCTGCCGGAGACCGTCTCGCTGCAAGCCGGAGCCGGAATGCCGATGAACCTCCTCACGGCAGACTTCGCACTTCGTGTGCGAGGGCGGCTCGAAGCAGGACAGAGCGTCCTCATCCACGGTGCAGCCGGCGGCCTCGGCAGTGCACTGGTGCAGGTCGCACTGGCCTACGGGGCGGAAGTCATCGCCGTCGTCTCCACTCAGGAGAAGGCGGAGACGGTGACTCAGCTCGGCGCCCAGCATGTCGTCCTCGCCGACGGGTTCAAGGACTCCGTCAAGGAGATCTTCCCGCGCGGAGTCGACCTCGTCGCCGACCCCGTCGGCGGAGATCGCTTCACCGATTCCCTGCGCTGCCTCTCACCGTTCGGCACCCTCCTGGTCCTCGGCTTCACGGCTGGTTCCATCCCGGAGGTCAAGGTCAACCGCTTGCTGCTCAACAATGTCTCCGTCGCCGGAGTCGGCTGGGGTGCTGCTGTGGCCGTGCGCCCGGGGATGGTGGCCGAGCAATGGGAATCGCTGTGGCCCCATCTGTCCACCGGTGATCTCAACCCGGCCGTCCACACTGTCCTGCCGTTGGAGAAGGCAGGCGAAGCACTCGAGATCATCGACTCTCGCTCCGTGCGGGGCAAGGTGCTCCTCGAGGTCAACGGTGAGGCCGATGACGGCGCCGCCGCCGCGCAATGACCAGCCGCCTCGGCGCCTTCGATACACGTCGCACCACTCAACAGAACTGATCAGAAAGCAGGAACCATGAACTTCGCACCCGATGAGAAGACCCGCGAATACCAAGACAAACTCAACGCCTTCATGGACGAATTCGTCTACCCGGCAGAGTCGGTCTACCACCAGCAGCGTGCGGAATCCGGAGATCCGAACTTCCACCCGCCGATCCTCGACGACCTCAAACGTGAGGCGAAGAGCCAAGGATTGTGGAACCTGTTCCTGCCCTACGAGGGATGGGGCGCAGGACTGACGAATGTGCAGTACGCCCACCTCGCTGAGATCACAGGCCGAAGCCCGGAGATCGCGCCCGAAGCCATCAACTGCAATGCCCCGGATACGGGAAACATGGAAGTGCTCACCCTCTTCGGGACCGACGAGCACAAGGAGAAGTGGCTCAAGCCCCTGCTGGCGGGTGAGATCGCCTCAGCCTTCTGCATGACAGAGCCGGCTGTAGCCAGCTCCGATGCGACGAACATCGAAATGAGCATCGCCTCCGACGGTGATGACTACGTGCTCAACGGTCGGAAGTGGTTCGCCTCGAATGCGCTTCACGCCAACTGCAAGGTCTTCATCGTCATGGGCAAGACCGACCCCAGCGCCGAGACCCACCGCCAGCAGTCGATGCTGGTCGTGCCCAAGGACACTCCGGGAATCACGATTGTCCGCGGACTGCCTGTGTTCGGGTACATGGACCGCGAAGGTCACGCCGAAATCCTCTTCGAAGACGTGCGGGTGCCCAAGTCCGCACTGCTCTCCGGCGAAGGCGAAGGCTTCGCCATCAGCCAGGCGCGATTGGGTCCCGGCCGCATCCACCACTGCATGCGGTCGATCGGTATGGCAGAACGCTCCCTCGACCTGCTCATCGACCGGGCTCAACAGCGGGTGACCTTCGGGCAGCCAGTTGCCGAGCGGGCCAACATCCAAGAGTGGATCGCCGAGGCGCGCATCGAGATCGAAGCCACCCGCCTCCTCGTGCTCAAGGCGGCATGGATGATGGACACCGTGGGCAACAGGGAAGCGGCGACGGAGATCGCGGCCATCAAGGTCAAAGCACCCGAGATGGCGCTGACGATCGTCGACCGCGCCATCCAGGTCCACGGCGGCGGTGGCGTCACCGACGACTTCCCGCTGGCAGGCTTCTACGCTCACCTGCGCACCCTGCGACTGGCCGACGGACCCGACGAGGTGCACAAGCGCTCGATCGCCCGGCGAGAGCTGCGCCGGCGAAAGAATGCTCGGGAAGCCGGATGAGCGTCGAGCTCAACCTGGAAGCGCTCTCCGCCTGGATGCGCGACATCGGCGAACCGGTCACCGGAGAGCTGAGCGGTACCAGGGTCGGCCAAGGGCAATCGAACCTCACCTACCGCATCGACGATGAGGCAGGACATTCCTGGATTGCCCGCCGGCCCCCGCTGGGCCGGCTGCTCGCCTCGGCGCACGACGTCGAACGTGAGTACCGGATCATGTCGGCGCTGCAGGGAACCGGAGTGCCGGTCCCGACCACCATCGGCGTGTGCACCGATGGTGGTGTCGCCGACGTCCCCGTCTTCCTCATGGAACACGTCGAGGGAACGGTCGTCGATGATGAGGAGACCACACGGGCACTGAGTCCAGAGGCGCGGCGCAGGCTCGGCCTCGACCTGGCACGGACGCTGGCGAAGGTCCACGCCGTCGACATCGATGCTGTGGGACTGGGCGAGCTGGCCTCGCGGAAGCCCTACGCGCCGAGGCAGCTCAAACGGTGGACTCGGCAGCTGGAGGAGAGCCGAACCCAGGAGCGGCCTGATCTCGACGCCCTCAGCCAGCTGCTCATGGACCATCAGCCCGAATCGGACGAGATCGGGCTGGTCCACGGTGACTTCCACGTCCGCAACGTCATCATCGATGAGCGCAGCGGGGAGATCCGTGCAGTTCTCGACTGGGAGCTCTCGACCCTGGGGGATCCGCTGGCGGATACCGGCAGTGCGCTCGCCTACTGGACTCAGGCAGGTGAGATGCCCTGCGGAATGTTCGCCGCATCGATGGTCGAGGGCTTTCCGACTCGAGCCGAGATGACCGCGGAATATCTGCAGGCGTCCGGGCGCAGCGGGCAGAGCCTGGGCTTCTGGCACGTGCTCGGCGTCTGGAAGGTCGCCATCATCGCCGAAGGTGTCTATCGCAGGGTTCTCGACAACCCCGCCAACGCCGCCGGCTTCACCCCGACGCCGGAGAACATCCAAGCGCTCATCGACCACGGCTGGGATGTCGCCAGAGAGAACGGGTTGGCATCATGAGGCGCTCGACGCCAGCTGCCGGCGACACAGCGGATCGTATGATGGGCTGATGATGTCGAAGAACGAAGAACACGGTGAGAATCCGCCTGCACACGGCGGTGCGGCACCGAAGCGTGACCTCCCGACGACCGCGCGTGGACTGCGCACTCGCGCCTCCCTCGTCGCCGCTGCCCGTGCCGTGTTCGAGCGCGACGGCTTCATCGATTCGCGTCTGACGGACATCACGAAGGAAGCCCAGTGTTCAACGGGTACCTTCTACACCTACTTCGACAGCAAAGAAGAGGCACTGGCCGCGGTTCTGCAGGAGGCCCAGGAGGACATGCTCCATCCTGGTCCTCCGCAGGAGCATCATGAGAATCGCACCGTCGTGGAGTCGCTCGAGGCCGGTAATCGGGCCTACATCGAGGCGTACAAGCGCAATGCCAGGCTGATGCTCCTGCTGGAGCAGGTCGCATCGGTCGATCCGGAGTTCCGGCAGCTGCGCCTCAATCGCGGGCAGGCCTTCGCCAAGCGCAACAGCAAGTGGGTCAAGAAGCTTCAGGATGAAGGCTTCGCCGATCCGAGTCTTGACCCGGTCATGTCGGCAAGCGCACTGTCGCTCATGGTCGGGCGCATGGCCTACTACAAATACGCATTGGACGAACCGGACTGGGGCTCGGACGACCTCCTGGTGGAGACCGCGACAAAGCTGTGGGTCAACGCACTGGGCATTCCCGCCGACGGTTCCCGTCGCGCCGAGGGGTCTCCATGACATCGTCAGCGACACCTGCCGCCAGCGCTGGCGCTCCGTTCGACAACGCTTCGGTGGCCGCTCGCCTGCTCGAACTGCCGTTCGTTGAGAATGCGCGAGCGCTGACGGTGAGCACCTCGGGCGGGGAGTTCGCCGGTTTCAAGGCGACACCGGCCCGTCCAGATCCGCGGCTGGGAGATGCGCTGCTGCTGCACGGGTGGCCCGAATACGCCTCCTGCTGGGAGAAGACAGCCGGGCTGCTCCTGGAACAGGGGATGAGCGTGTTCGCCTATGACCAGCGGGGATATTCGCCGGGCGCGCGCCCGGAATCTGTTGACGAGTACACAATGCCCCATCTGGTCGCGGATCTCGACGAGATCTCACGCTCGGTGGGACTGGGCCGCTTCCACCTTGTCGGTCACGACTGGGGTGGGATGGTCGCGTGGCATTACGCTGCGAACCATCCAGAGCGTCTGCTGACGAACACCGTCGTCTCGACTCCACATCCGATCGCCCATGCCAAGCAGGTGCAGGCGGACCCCGACCAGTACGAGCGCATGGAATACATGCGCGCGATCCAGGACCATCCGGACGGAGTTGCCCGCACTCTGCTGCGCAACAACGCAGAGAGGCTCATCGCTCTCTACGCTGGTGACGTCCCTGATGACATGGCGGCCTCCTACGCAGCGCGCTTGAGCGAGCCTGGAGCAATGGACTCGGTGCTCAAGTACTACCAGGCCGCGGATGGCCGTGCTCGATTGTCGAGCACTCCAGTCATCGTTCCGACGACCTTCGTGTGGGGCAGTGAAGATATCGCCTTCCCGCGTGCCACTGCGGAGCTGACAGTCGAGTATGTCGAAGGCCCATACCGATTCGTCCCCCTCGAAGGCGCATCCCATTGGCTACCGGAATCGCACCCCGCTGAGATTGCGCGTGAGGCCATCGCTGTGGCGCGAGAACACTCGTCTTCATAGGTGCAGGCAGGGCAGGTGCCGATCGAAGGTGTCCGCGCCGCGAGTGCCAGATAGTCATTGCGATAGCACCCAATCGGCGACCGCATACAGCGCGTCGATTTCGGTGGGCAGATGCTCGTCGTCAGAGGGCAGTGCCTGTGCGATCGAGAGCCCGTTGACGAAGGTGAAGAGGATACGAGCTCGTCGAGCGTTGTCACCCGGTTGCAATGCGCCTTCGTCTTCGAGGGTATTCAGGCAGTATTCGATGCGGCGGTGAAGCTCTCGTTCGCTGGCCAGAAACTGTGCCCTGGCGCCTTCGGAGGGTTCGTTTGCGATGTAACGGTCGAAGGTCTCACGCCACGCTTCTCGCGGATCGGCTCCGGCCGATACGAGAAGTCGTTGCAGGCATGCCACGAGTCTCTCCCGTGCAGGTATTGACGTGTCGTGCATCGCGTCGGCGGGAATGATCAGGTCATACACCCGAGCGATCACCTCGTCCATCAGCGCACGTTTGGTGGGGAAGTGGTGTTGGAGCGACCCCGTGCTGACTCCGGCCCGCTTGGCAACTGCCCGCACGCTCATCATCGCTCCGGGCTCTTCTCCGAGCATCGTCGCGGCAGCCCACAGGATTTTGTCTCTGCTGCTGATGCCCTCTGGTGGCTGAAGTTCCATCATCCCCCTTCCATTACGCCGTATTAGTAGTTTACGCTAGTGACCATCAAGTCACCAATACACTGTATTGCCCGAGGGGGTATTCTGGTGGTCACCGTGGAAGGAATCTCATGACGACGTCAAGCAGGCCTGTCTGGCTTCTCAGCCCTGAGGGGAAGCCGAGGGACTTCTCTGCAATTCCCAGAGGAGTGGAGTATCACCGAGTCTTCACCGGCAGCCATCGGCGCATAGGACGCGGCATCCTTGCGATCGTGCTGCTGCTGGCAGGACTGGTCTTCTTCTCCCTCGGCACCAACTGGTTCAGCGCCGTCATCGACACGGGGCTGGGAAACAGTCCATCCGACTACACGCCTGCCCGGCACGCCGGAAGCATGATCGGCCTTGCCCTTCTCATCCCGTGGAGCATGCTCATCCAGCGCTGGCTCTACGGAAAGCCCACAGGGTCGCTGCACTCCGTGTCCTCGCGGTTCCGATTCGACCTGCTTGGAAAATCGCTTCTGGTGTTCGGTCCCGCGTGGCTCATCGTCAACGCCATCGGCTTTCTGGGACCAGTTGAAGAAGTCCCCTGGTCGCACGCGGATCTCATCGCAATGTTCCTCTTCACCTTCCTCCTGACTCCGCTGCAGGCGGCGGGCGAGGAATACGGCTTCCGCGGATTGGTCTTCCGCATCCTCGGGAGCTGGACGCACAGCCGGCGCCTCGGGCTGATCATCGGAATCGTCGTCACCAGCGCGGCATTCACCGCTATGCACGGATCCACCGATCCGTACATCATCACCTGGTATCTGACTCTGTTCACCTGCCTGTCCATCATCACGTGGCGCACGGGTGGGTTGGAGATCGCAATCGTCCTCCACGCCTTGCTCAACACCCTGAGCTTCCTTGCGGCCTTCTATCTGCGGATTGACTTCGGAGCGGCCATCGGAGACCGATCCGCCGGTGTCGGCACGCCGTATCAGCTTCTTCCCGCCCTCGTCATGGTGGTCATCACGGCGATCATCTGGTGGTGGACACGCAAGTCAGGCCCAGCTCTCACCCCAAATGATGGGTTCCAACGCGGAGACGAGGAGTGAGACGTCAACTCCAGCGATGCCGATGTGCGGGATATGCTCACTGTCTGACCCCATCCTCTGCCCTCGATGTGTCACTGCAGCAGGCCAGGGCGAAGCAGACGTGAGGAGAGATGAGCAAGATGCGTGCGGTAGTCCAGAACGAATTCGGCGGGCCGGAAGTCCTCACCTTGATCCACGACGCACCGATCCCCGAACCCATTCCCACCGAGGTTCAGGTGCGCGTCTGCCATGCGGGAGTTAACCCGGTCGACGGAAAGACTCGTGGCGGAGCATCTGTGGCAAAGCTCATGGGCGCATTCCCCATCACCCTCGGGTGGGATATCGCAGGCGAGGTCTCCGCCCTGGGCAATGGGGTGAATCGTTTCGCTGTCGGTGATCGCGTCTTCGGGATGCCCCGTTTTCCCTACCCGGCCAACGGGTATGCCGAATTTGTGACCTCACCGTCTCGCCACCTTGTACGCATTCCCGATTCTCTGGATTTCGCGACTGCAGCGTCGATCCCTCTGCCTGCCACAACGGCGTACCAGATCGTGCACGAAGCCGCGGACGTGCGCAGAGGACAGAGCGTGCTCGTCCTCGGCGGTGGCGGCACCGTCGGCACCTATGTTGTGCAGATGGCGAAGAAGCTGGGCGCGACTGTCATCGGTCACGCAACGGGAGAGAAGCGCAAGCATCTCGAGTCTCTCGGTGTGAACCGGGTGATCGACTACGCGAGTGAAGAGTTCGACGACCCCAACCTCGGCGGCGGAGGAATCAGTGATGTCGACGTCGTCATCGACCTCATCGGTGGGGAGTTCGCCCTTCGCGCAGTTCCACTGACCAAACCCGACGGGATCGTCGTCGGAGTGCCCTCGGGGCAGCAGCAAGGCCTCGACGCGGCTGCCGCACAGGCGGGCGTCCGCTGGACGAACGTCATCGTCGAACCGGATCATGTTGCGCTCGAATATGTCGCTGAGCTCATCGAGACCGGGGGGCTTCAGGTGCCTGCTCCGGCCATGGCCCCGCTCGAGGACGTTGTGGCCGTTCACCGGCAGATGGACGACGGCCACCTGCCGAAGACAGTGCTGACGATATGACCGCTTGACGGTCACACCTCCACGGTTCGATCGTGGCGTGCCACACTGATCCCATGACGGACGTGAATGCGATGTCTTCGACGGAGAAGATCGAACGCGGTGCCACCGCCGTGCACAAGGTGGGTCTGCAGGGGGCAGCGATCGATGCGCTCCCGGCAGAAGCTGTTCCTGCGACTCGGGCAGAGGCCTACGCGATGCAGACCCGCTCTGCCGAGTTGGAAGGGCAACCCACCCGAGGGTGGAAGATCGCGGCGACGAGCGAGGCCGGGCAACGGCATATCAATGTCGCGGGCCCGCTGGGTGGTCGCGTGCTCGCCGACCGCGTCCAAGGAGACGGGGAGGCCGTGTCGCTGAGCGGCAACTCGATGTGCCTGGCCGAGCCGGAGTTCGTATTCGTCCTCGGCACGGCGCTGCCTCCGCGCACAGACATTTACACCCTCGACGAGGTGATGGAGGCGGTGGCTGCGCTGCACTTCGGCATCGAACTGCCAAGTTCCCGCTTCACCGATGTCACCACAGCCGGTGCACTGCAGATGATCGCCGACAACGCCTGCGGACATCGTTTCGTGCTGGGACCCGCGGCGAAGAAGACCTGGACCTCGCGCGATCTGGCTGAGGTGTCGATGACCGCCGACGTCGAGGGCCCATCGAGGCCCCGAACCATTGAGGGAGTAGGCAGAAACGTTCTCGGTGACCCAGCCGCAGCGCTGACCTGGCTGGTCAATGAGCTCTCCGCCGTCGACATCGGTCTGGCTGCGGGGGATTTCATCACTACGGGCACGTGCAGCGAACCCATCCCAGTTGAACCGGGTGATTCTTTGTCCGCGAGGTTCGACGGTCTGGGTGTTGTCACCTGCACGTTCGTGGCCTGAACCGAGGACCTACCGCTGAGAGCCTCAGGCCGCGAACACACCCGGGGTCGTTCCTAAGGTCCGGCGGAAGTGCCGGGTGAGATGGGACTGGTCGTGGAAGCCTGACTGGGCGGCCGCCTCGGCGGGGGAGAATCCGGACAGGAGAAGCCTGCGTGCGCGGTCCACGCGACGGCCGATGACGTACTGGTGCGGGGCGATCCCGTAAGTCTGGGTGAACACCCGAACCAGGTGACTGCGGTGGGAACCTAAGTCAGCGGCCGCCTCGGTGATGGTGAAGGTCTCGTCCAGGCGATCATCGAGCAGGTAGCGCAGACGACGAGCAAGTGGCTTGTCGGAAGCCGTGTCGACTGGTGATTTCAGGTGCGGCTGCACGAGGTCACGCAGCGCAAGGACTCCACACTCGGCTGCGAGGACATCGGCCGGGTCATTCAACGCGGCATGGATCTGGCCGACCGTCGAGGTGACGCCCGGGTCGACGAGCATCGGTGTCTGCGCTGCGGCATCGACGGCGTCCAGTGGCAGCCATTCGGGTTCGAGGTAGAGCACACGCTTGCGAAACGGGACATCAGGAGTCGCCGAGCGACCATCGTGGGGCACCTGGGGCGGCAGCAGCGTCACCGTCGAGTTCGTCGTCTGGTGCTCGTGCCGGTCCAGATCATAGGTGACGGTGCCCTGATCGACGAGCAGAACCGTCCATGAATCATGAGTGTGAGACGGATAGGCATGACGTTCGAACTGTGCGTGGAGCACCTCCTGCACCAGGGGCACATCCGGGTGCCACGCGTGGATCACATCAGCCATGTCACAAACGTACAAGACCCACCTGGGGAATTGAACAAGAGTGGGAGCATGCACGAAAACACGAACACAGCAGAGACAGTCGCAGGCACCACCGATGCGGTCAGTCCCGCCAGCACCGAGGTGGTCCGCTTCGACACGAAGGTCGTCGTGGTCCTGCGCGATGATCTGCTGCCCTGGCAAGAGCTCAACGTCACCGCGTTCCTCATGTCCGGCATCGCGACCAGCGAACCGAACCTGGTGGGGGAGAGCTACCGAGATGCCGACGGCAACGACTATCTTCCGATGCTGCGCCAGCCAGTCCTCGTCATGACCGCCGGCGCCGAGGTGCTGGCCACGGCTCGGACGAAGGCGCTGGGCCGCGGGATACCGATGGCTGTGTACACGCAGGAACTGTTCTCGACCGGCCACGATGCCGCCAACCGTGAGGCTGTGGCTGCGGTCGCGGCCGATGATCTCAACTTAGTCGGCATTGCTCTGCGCGGGCCGAAGAATGCGGTGGATCGGTTGGTGAAAGGCGCGCGGATGCACGGGTGATCTCAATCCGCAGGTTCCCGGCTCTCAGGCGAAATGCTCTGCAAACGGGAAATAGCCGAACTCTTGGTTCTCCAGAGCTCCCGTGACTTCGGCGCCGAGGCTGTTCCTGACATGGGTGCGGACGAGATCGGCGGCTGCGATTCCATCGCCGGCAATGACCAGTTCGAGGATCTGGTGGTGCTGATTCTGATCGATGGTGCGAGGCTTGGCGCCAGCGGGAAGCTCGAGGCCTATGCGTCTGTACCGATCGGATTTGTCCCATAGGTCGTCTAAGAGCTTGACCATCACGTCATTGTGCGAGGCGACGTAGATGGACCGATGGAAGGCCCTGTGCGCACCGATGGCTTCCTCCCCCCAGTCCCGAGTCACAGGCAGCAGGTTGTCGGCCGCGGCCTTCATTGCGGCAATGTCCCTCTCGGTTCTGCGTTTGGCGGCCAATTCGGTGGCTGATGGTTCCAGCGAGTAGCGGACCTCCAGCAGATGACGGGCCTCGGATGCGCTCATCGGGGCGACGCGTGCGTCCCGATGGGCATCTATTGTGAGCCAGTCTTCGCTCGCCAACCGTCGGATTGCTTCACGAAGTGGGGTGATGCTCATCCCCAGGTTCGCTGCGAGTTCATACTGCGACAAGCGCGACCCAGGAGCGAGCTCGCCTGATGTGATCCGGCGCCGAAGCTCCGCGTACGCCTGCGAACCTTTGCTCGGCATTACGCCAGCGCCATTCATGGTGACCCCATTCCCAAGAAAAGGCCCTTTCGGCCTTGTACCGCTCGTCCGGCCAGTGTACGGTATAACCATCTTATAAGAGTCTTATAAGATCCTAATCCGAAGAAGGAGGACCATGAGGATTGTCTCTGCTCATGCGGGCACCATTCCGATCAGTTCGTCGATGCGCAATGCCTACATTGATTTCAGCAAGATGGACTGCACGATCCTGGCGCTTGTCAGCGATGTCATTGTCGACGGCAAGCCGGTGGTCGGCTACGGCTTCAACTCGAACGGTCGGTACAACGCCACTGCCATATTGAACGACCGCATCCTGCCACGACTCGAAAACGCATCGATTGACGAGATCACCGACGACGGCGAGCTCTCCCCAGCTAAGGCGTGGGACATCATGATGGCCAACGAGAAGCCGGGCGGTCACGGTGAACGTTCTGTCGCGGTGGGCGTTGCCGATATGGCACTCCACGACCTGGCCGCCAAGATCGCTGGAGTTCCTCTGTACCGTTGGATCTCCGACCACTACGGTGATGGCAATCCCGACGATGACGTCTTCGTCTATGCAGCTGGTGGCTATTACGCCCCCGGCAAGACGCTGAACGACCTGCAGGACGAGATGCGAGGCTTCCTGGCTTCCGGCTATGAGAACGTCAAGATGAAAATCGGTGGTGCCGACCTCGCCGAAGACCTCGAGCGCATCGAAGCCGTCATTGACGTACTCGACGGGGATGGCTCGCGGCTCATGGTCGATGTCAACGGCAAGTTCGACCTCCACACCGCGCTCGAATACGGCAAAGCCATCGACCAGTACAACCTGTTCTGGTACGAGGAAGTAGGCGATCCACTCGATTACGGACTCAATGCAACTTTGTCGGAGAACTACCGCAATCCCATTGCCACCGGTGAGAACCTCTTCTCTGTCCAAGACGCTCGCAACTTGATTCGATACGGGGGCATGCGTGCCGACCGTGACTACATCCAAGTGGACCCCGCTCTGAGCTATGGCCTGACAGAGTACAGGCGTGTCCTCGACATGCTCTCCCAACACGGGTGGTCATCGCGCCGTTGCATCCCGCACGGCGGTCACCAGTTCTCACTGCACATTGCCGCCGCGCTCAAACTCGGCGGCAACGAATCATATCCCGGGGAATTCCAGCCCACGGGCGGATTCACCGACGACGCTGTCATCTCCCAAGGCCGAGTATCACCCGGAGACCTGCCGGGCATCGGGCTGGAAGGAAAGGCCGCGTTCTACGAGGTGCTGCGGAACCTGCACACCTGATCTCACCACATCCGACTGGCGGCCCCCGTGGCCTTCTCGGCAGAACGGGGCCGCCAGCTGCTACGAACGATCTGCCTCTACCGGGTCGCCAACCGATCGCCGTCAACGCCGCCGGCTCTTCCTCTCACACCGACCGGCCTCTACACACCCGGCATCACAGTTCCATCTGATGACGAAGTCGGACAGCGCTTCGCGCGTGACTCACGATCTGACACTGCAATACATACGCCGAGCAAGAGACCAAAGAAGGTACAGCAATGGCAACAGCACACTCTCATCTCAACGCCATATGGGCAAGCCTGTGGGCGTCGCACTACGAGATCAAGAAGATCCTCACGTTCTCCAATGTCCGAAAGCCAGCCGGTATCCAAGCCATGGCGATGAGCGGCGCAGCTGAAGGCACGTCGACCACAGACCGCTCCGAGCACACCGACGAGGCCGGGGCGGAGAAGGCTCCGGACCCCAGTGGACCCGGTTACACGCCTGCACGCCTGACGGGGCTGTTTCTCGGACCACTGCTCTTCACACTCACTCTCGTCTTCTTCAAACCTGACGGGCTGAGTTCTGAGGCGCAGGCAGTCCTCGCCAGCACGCTCTGGGTAGCGACATGGTGGATCACCGAGGCGATCCCCATCCCTGCTACATCTCTGCTTCCAGTGGTCTTGCTTCCTCTTACCCGAGCGCTCGACGGAGATTCGGTCGTTGCCGCCTATGGCAATGACATCATCTTCCTGTTCATCGGGGGCTTCACCCTGGCGATCGCGATGGAGAAGTGGAATCTGCACCAACGCATCGCACTCTCGATCGTCGCAGCGATCGGCACGAGCCCGCGCCGCATTGTTCTCGGCTTCATGGTCGCAACAGGCTTCCTCTCCATGTGGGTGTCCAACACCGCGGCCACAATGATGATGATCCCCGTCGGTTTGGCTGTCGCTTACCAGGCCGCGCGATCTCTGCGTGGAGGCGAGTACCACGACGAACTCCCCAAGTTCGAGAAATCGATCATCTTCGGCATCGGGTACGCGGCCACCATCGGAGGGCTGGGAACTCTGATCGGCACGCCACCTCTCGCCGTACTCTCTGCAACGGTCGGAGAATTGTTCGACGAGACCATTTCGTTCGCGCAATGGATGCTGTTCGGAGTCCCCATCGTCATCATTCTGCTGACTCTCACCTGGCTCTACCTCACAGGCGTGAAGTTCAAGGTCCGCTTCAAACAGCTGCCGGGCGGAGAAGAACTCATCAGGGACGAAAAGGCTGCCCTTGGAGCAACGTCGAGCCAGGAGAAGACAGTTCTCTGTGTCTTCATCGGTGTTGCCTTCATGTGGGTCACCCGCTCATTCATCTGGGAAGATCTGCTTCCGGGTATCAGCGACGGCGTCATCGGCATCATGGGTGCGATCGTTCTGTTCACGCTGCCGAGCCGCGGCACCCAAGAGAAGCGAATTCTCCGGTGGGAGGATTCCACCAAGATTCCGTGGGGAATTCTTCTACTGTTCGGCGGCGGCCTGGCCATTGCCGCAGGCTTCGTCGACAGTGGCCTCTCCGAGTGGATCGGCGAACAGCTGCGTAACCTGAACGGGATCAACATCCTCCTCGTGATCGTCATCTCCACCGCGCTCGTGCTGTTCCTCACGGAAATCACGTCAAACGCTGCAACTGCAACGATGATCCTCCCAGTCATGGCGGCTTTCGCACTTGCCCTTGGCATCCACCCGTACGCGCTGATGGTGCCATGCGCAATGGCAGCCAACTGCGCTTTTATGCTCCCAGTGGGGACACCACCGAATGCAATCATGTTCGGAACCGGGAAAATCACGATCCTGGAGATGGTGAGGACCGGATTCTGGATCAACATATTTGCCCTGGTGTTCATCATTGCAGCAGTGTTTCTCGTGCTCCCCTGGCTGTGGGGGATTGACCTGCTCTCGACGCCTGCCGCATTTATGTGAGAGGCCGTCGTGGATCCGAGAGATCAGCCGAGCCGATTTCAGCGTCCCTGACCTCGATCCGCGAGTTGCCCTGACGTCCAGCGGAAGCAAGGATGTGTGCATGGACGAGTCTCGAAGTGACCGCAGCAGTCAGCTGGCCGGATGCCGTGTGATTCTGACTGCCCAGCGGAAGGCCGAACAGTTTGCTGGTGCGCTCGAACGGCACGGTGCGACCATCGTGCACGCGCCCACACTGTCGGTCATCCCGAACATCGATGACCCTGAGCTCGTCGCACGCACGCGTGCCCTCATCGATGCTCGACCCGACGTCGTTGTGGTCACGACCGGCGTCGGCTTCAACGGCTGGGCCGAAGTCGCCGAGGCCGAGGGCCTCAGTGAACAGTGGCACGCCATGCTCTCAGGCGCCCGGATCATCGCCCGAGGTCCCAAGGCACGCGGCGCAATCCAAGCCGCCGGGCTGACACCAGCCTGGGTTGCTGAATCAGAGACCAACTCCGAGATCCAGGAGGTCCTGCTCGACGAGGGCGTGCGCGGCCTTCGGATTGCGGTGCAGCACCATGGTGCCGGCGCCGATGGTCTGGACGACGCCTTCGCCGCAGCCGGTGCCGAGGTCAGCTCTCTGGTGGTCTACCGGTGGGGCCCTGCGCCCGATCCGGAGGCCGTGGTGGCAGCCGTCGGCCTCGTCGCACAACGCCGTTGCGATGCCGTGGCCTTCACCTCGGCGCCCGGGGTCACCGCATTCCTGGATTCCGCTCGGGACCAGGATCTGCTGCCGGCGGTCCTCGCCGCTCTCGCCGACGAGAACGGTGTGCTCGCCGCGGTGGTCGGCAACGTCACGGGGGCACCGCTGGTGGAGCACGGAATCAGGCCGCTGACCCCCGAGAGGTTCCGCCTGGGTTCGCTCGTGCGTTCGATGGTCGCCGAACTTTCGGCGCGGAAGCAGGCAGGGGAAGACCGTCGCAGTTAAACTGCACGTTTCTCGTGCGAGTTCCGGGCCGGCAGCACTGCTACGCAGTCGCTGCGGAGGGGCGTGAGGATCGTCTCGGTCAGAGTCTCGAGTTGTTCGATCGCCTGCTGATCGAGTCGGTCGAAGACATGTCGGCGCACCTCGGCAACGTATGCAGGCTCGGTCTCCTCGACGATGAGAGTCCCAGCATCGGTCAGACGTGCGAGGGTCTTGCGGGCGTCGGCCAGGTCGGTCGAACGAGTGAGACAGCCCTGCTTCTCGAGTCGTGCCACGATCCGTGAGAGGTGGGAGGGCGTGACGTTTGCCGTTGCGGC
Source organism: Brevibacterium sp. RIT 803 (assembly GCF_016892625.1). Classification (GTDB taxonomy): domain Bacteria; phylum Actinomycetota; class Actinomycetes; order Actinomycetales; family Brevibacteriaceae; genus Brevibacterium. The sequence continues at coordinate 89,841 of NZ_JAFEMW010000003.1, read as the reverse complement.
AAGACGGCTCATATGAATTTCGCGCTCCTCGCTTGCAGAGAGCCAGCGCAGCACTTGGTACTCACAGTGGCTGAGCCCGGTGGTTCGCTGGAGGAAGGCGTCGAGTTCAGCAGGGAGCCACATCATGACGCCGACCAGTAGGTTCCAGGTGCGATCCTGCTGAGAGGTGAGGTGTGAGTCCGGCATCATATATGGAATCATAGCGTTGCTTTCCGTGGAAAGCATTTCTGCTAGAGTTACTTTCCGCAGAAAGAATCGTCTCTCCCGCTCAGCAAGGAAGTCCTATGAAAGCAGCACGTTTCCACTCCTACGGCGAACCGCGAGTCCTCACTGTTGAAGACGCCCCCGACCCACACGCGATTCCAGGGTCAGTTCGCATCGCTGTGCAGGCCGTCAGCGTCAATCCCATCGACTACATCATCCGTGCAGGCAGTGTGCGGGAGTTTCTGCCCTTGGATCTTCCTGCTGTCCCTGGGCGAGACGCCGTCGGCATCGTCGACGAAGTAGGCGATGGGGTCGAAGGGACCAGCGTGGGCGACCGCGTATTCGGTCTTGGCGGGGTGAGCGATACCAGCGGTGAATACGCCGTGCTCACCGCATGGAGTCACGCTCCTTCGGGGTGGTCCACTGCCCAGGCAGCTGCAGCAGGGCTCGCTTCGGCAACCGCGGCCGCAGCAATCGAGGAGCTCGGTGATCTCGATGGCCAGACCATCCTGATCGAGGGGGCGTCGGGGGCAGTCGGCACAGCAGCGGTCGCCATGGCCCTCGCTGCCGGAGCCACAGTGATCGGCACCGGAGGACAACGCAATCTGGACTACCTCACCACTCTGGGTATCACTGCGACAGTTTATGGCGATGGTCTTGCCGAGCGTCTGGTCCAACTCGCTCCCGAGGGAATCGGCGCTGCCGTGCACTTGGCGCCGTCCGCGTCCCTGCCTGACCTCGTCCAGATCGTGGGTGACCCGGCTCGCGTCGTTACTGTTATCGATGACGAAGGGGCGGCCCAGCTCGGCGCGAAAAAGGTCGACGCTCGGAACGAATCCGCCCTGATCGAACGCGGGGCCCAACTGGGTGAGCGCGGACTCTATACGCCGCGCGTGGACCTTGAACTCCCGCTGGAAGATATCGCCGAGGCACATGACAACGCCGAGAGCGGCAAGGGCAAGGTCGTCGTCATCGTTGCCGCCACAGACTGAGGGTGCAGCTCTCATCATCGGCCGGGTGAGCTAATCCGTATCGAGGCCGAAGCTGACGCCGGTGAGCTGCTCAGAGACCTCCCACAGGCGACGAGCAGTCGTGAGATCGCTGGCCTTCGCCGATCGTCCCACCAAGGTGGGGGATCCGCGCAGCTCCCCGCGACCGTCCGGACCGACATAGCTGGCCTCAGGGAGGTCCTGAGTCGCGGCGAACAGTGTGGGCAGGGCGCCGTGTTCACTGCTTTGGGCAAACAGCCGTCCTGCCAGATTCGCCGCGGCAACGAGGGCCTTGGGTTGACCTGTGGTCCCGAGGTTCGTTGCCGAATAGCCGGGATGGGCGGCTACGGAGCGAACCTTCGTACCGGCCCTGCGCAGGCGACGCTGGAGTTCGAGGACGAACAGCAGATTGGCCAGCTTGGATTGGCCATATGCCTCGGCGAATCCGTATCTGCGTCTGCTCAAGGTCAAATCGTCGAAATGGATCTCGCCTGCTTTGTGCGCGCCCGACGCCACAGTCACCACGCGATCGGAAATGTGTGGCAAGAGGAGGTTCGTCAGTGCGAAATGGCCCAGATGGTTGGTGCCGAACTGGAGGTCGAAACCGTCCTTGGTGCGAGCACCTCGGCGCCCGGCGACTCCGGCATTGTTGATCAGAATGTCGAGCGGACCGTCCCAGGACTGCACGAACGATCCGATCGAGGACAGATCGGCAAGATCGAGTTCTCGGACTTCAGTGCTTCCGCCCATGGTGCGCGCGGCATCCCTGCCGCGCTGCACATCGCGGACGGCCAGAACAACATGCGCTCCCGCGCGTGAGAACGCGGTCGCGGTGGCGGCGCCGACACCGCTGGTGGCCCCGGTGACGACCACGGTGCGGCCATCCAATGAGGGCATGTCCGCTGCTGTCCATTGATACTTCACCATGTCCCGAGGCTACGCAGTGGGCTTCGCAGGAACAAGGTCGCGACCAGACTCAGATAAACAGCCCGGACGCCTCCGCTTTCACGTCTCCTTCTCAATTCGATAGGTGAACGACCCGGTGTACTCATACACCCGACCCAGGGCAGGGACATCAACGGTGAGTCGTACGCACTGGCGAGCCGCCTCGGCGTCGAAGCGCTCACTCAGGGCGATCACCGGACGAATGACCTTCGGGACAGGCAGACGAATGGCCCCCAACCGCACCGTGACGCTACGGCTGCTCAGGCTCAGCCCACCGTCATCCGCCGCGACATCAAAGGCAGCCTCCACGAGGGCCGGTCGGCCAAGCACATCGACGACTCGGCCCGACTCAGACAGTGACACCGCGTCGACCATCGTCCATGTGCCCGACTCCAGTTCCAGGGTGCGGGCCGCGGTCTGATAGCCAGCAACAGTTCGGTTCTCGATCCGAAACGGGACCTTGTGGTGCATCCCGGGCACAATCACATGACGTCGTGCCAACCACCCGAGCAGCGGCCGCAGCCACCAACGTTCAGTGCCGAAGCGTTCGAAGATGCCTTCGCCGATGCCGACGGAGCCTGCGGGAATCGCTGCAAAGTAGCGTTGGAGCACCGGATGCAGTTCAGACAATTGGGAACCGAGAGTCCGCTCGTACGGCGATCTCGTCTCAGGCTCCATGCCTGCGAGTATATGTGTCGCTCAGGTCGGGCGGCGTGTGAGATTCACAGCCCCGAGAGCGGGATGTAGCGATCTGTGAACCGACCGGCATCATTGAGGACGTGTCCCACGCGTTTGGGGGTGCGCAGGATGACCTGGCGGCGCAGTTTGATTCCGGCCTGGGCCAGCGATGAGATCCTCTCCTCGAACACGTGCATGACGCTTAAGGTGCGCAGCCACACATCGAAGGACAGGTTGGCCGGCCCCGCCGACGTGCCGACATACCGGATCTCCGGATGCGCGGACAGCGCCGTTGCGACCGTGCTGAGTTGGCGCGGTGGGATGTCGGCGAAGTACCAGACGTGGACCGGCCATTCGCTCCACGCGCTGGTCACATCGGTGCGCAGCAGGAACTGCTTCGTGTGAACGAGCCGAGCGATCGCATCATGGACCTTCTGCTCGCTGACACCCAGTTCGCGTGCCAAGGCCGCAGCGGGCTTGCGCGCATCCCTGCCTAAACTGGCCATCAGATCACTGCGAAACTGCGGTTCAAGTGTTCGCGCGGCTCGAGCTCGCGGAGGACGTGGGGCAGGCAGCAAGGCGACCTCCTCGGCGTCCAAGGCCCTGAGATTCCAGTTGTCTCCCGTCTTCAGCGTCGATGTGGCAATGTGGGTCTGCACCTTCCGGATGCCAGGCAGGCTCGGCAGAGTGTCGAGCAGAACAGCCGCGAGAGACTCATCGTCTGGCGCGATCAACGTGGCGATCAGGCAGGTGCCCGATGATGTGACGTCCAAGGTCATCGCCATCGGAAGCTCCACCAGGGTCGCCGTAACCGCGGCAAGTGATCCGGGTTCGCATTCGATCTCGACGAAGGCGAGATTGCGGCTGATGTTGAATCCGGAAGGGTGCCCGATGACCTTCGCCACCCCAGCCGCACGCAGACGATCGTAGCGTCGGGACAAAACGGCAGGACTCTCTGCCAGGACCCGTGAAAGCTCGCTCCAGGTCGCTCTGGGGGCGAGCTGAAGTGCGTGAATCAGCCGGGCATCGCTGTCTGACATCAGGGAATCGATCACAATATCGTCAATTGTCACAGAATCATCGCGATCTGGCGTCCGGAGCACACTGCGTGACTAGCATCACTTGGCAGATCGTTCGACCCAACGACGGGAAACGACTCGATGCGAAAGGCACAACACATGGAGAAGACCACGTCGACTCTGGCACAGACGGTCAGCCATCCGCTGCTGTGGATCGGTGCGATCGCCGTCCTCGTCATCATCGCCGTCCAAAGCGTGATCTACCTGCGCGCAGCGAAGAGTGCCGCGGTCAAGGTGGGTATGAGCGGGACCGAGGTGAACACGGCCTTCCGCGCCGGTGGCATCTCGGCGATCGGCCCCTCGATCGCGGTCTGTTTGGTGGCGCTCGCCCTGCTTCCGCTCTTCGGCACTCCCAGCACGATCACCCGCCTGGGACTCATCGGCAGCGCCGCTTATGAGACGATCGCGGCCAACCTGGCCCTGGGCGTCATGGGCACCGGACTCGGTGAGCCCAACGTCGACGGCAACATGTTGGTGACGATGCTGCTGGCCCTGGCCATCGGCGGCAGCGGCTGGATGGTCGTCACCCTCATCATGACCCCGATCATGAAACGCGGCCTGGGAGAGGGAACAACCACGAAAACCGCACGCAAACGCTCGGCACGCTGGGCGCTCCTGCCGACCGCAGCGCTCCTGGGAGCCTTCTTCACTCTGGGTCTGAAGGAGTTCGCGGCCAGCTCAGATGCCGCGATCGTCTTCGTCACCTCGGCGGGCGTGATGCTCTTGCTCACGCTGGTCGCACAGTGGCTGAACAGACCCATACTGCGCGAGTTCGCACTCGGCGCGGCCATGATCGTCGCCATCGCCGTCGGCTACTTCATCTCATGAGATCCAGGGAGAACACCATGTCTGCAAGCACCAACCCCACCACAGCCAACCCCATGGCCGACTTCGACAAGACGACGTCCACATGGGGGCCGATCACCATGCTCGCCGGCATGGCCGCCATGCTCTCGGGCCCGCTCATGCTCGTCGCGTTCGGAGGTTACTCCATCGAGCCGATGACCCTGGTCGCCTGTGTCGTGGCGATCGCCGCGGTGATGGGCGTCATCTGGGTCATCGAACCCATCTCGTACTTCCCGATCCTGGGCCCCGGCGCGATGTACCAGGCCTTCCTCATCGGCAACATCTCCACGAAGCTCCTTCCCGCAGCCGTCACCGCGCAGGAGAGCATCAAGGCCAAATCCGGCACGCCTCAGGCGCAGATCGCAGCGGCCCTGGCCATCTGCTCGGCCGCACTCATCCATGTCATCGGCCTCATGCTCATCGTCGGCGTCTTCGGCCAATGGCTGCTCACCGTCATCCCCGCTGATGTGCTGGGTGCTGTGACCACGTACGTGGTTCCCGCAGTCCTTGGAGCCTTCGTGATGCAGAACGTCATCGGCAACCGCAAGCAGCCGAAGCTCATCGTCACGGCACTCATCGTCGGCATCGTCGTCATCTATGGGTTGGCCCCGCTGACGCCGGCCTTGGCCAACGCGGCTCCGTTCCTCGGTGTGGTCCTCACTGCCGTCATCGCGATGCTGATGTTCAAGCCCGCGCCCAAGGCCGAGGCGACCGATTCGACAGTCTCTGCCGAGGCGGGCGCACAGCAACTCGCGAGTCCGCGAGCTGAGGCGGCCAAGCAGGACTGACGCCGACCGGACCAAACTGAAGCCAGCGACACCACGCCACCAGTGAAAGGCACCACCATGACCGCAGACCCCACCACACCTACCCGTCAACCATTGGAAGCCGAACACCTGGACGCCATCGTCGAGAGAGCCGATGCCGCAGCGTCGGAATTCATCGCGATGGCGGATTCGATCTGGGACGACCCTGAGATGCGCTGGGAGGAGTTCCGCGCCCAGGACAAGCACCAGGCTGCTGCCCGGGCACACGGATTCACCGTCACCGAGGCCGTCGGAGGCATCCCGACTGCGTTCAGTGCCCATCGCGGCACCTCTGGACCGATCATCGCCTTCCTCGGCGAGTACGATGCCCTTGCCGACATCAGTCAGGAGGCCGGCAATCCTGCACGCACCCCCGACCCGGCGAACACCTCGGGCGACGGGCACGGCTGCCAGCATCATCTGCTCGGTTCCGGTGCGCTCATGGCTGCGGTCATCACTGCCGAGTACTTCGCGGCCGCCGGTATCGAAGCCCAAGTCCGCTACTACGGCTGCCCGGCTGAAGAAGCCGCCGCCGGTAAGACCTTCATGGTCCAGTCCGGTGCCTTCGACGACGTGGACGCTGCCGTCACCTGGCACCCGTTCCCGACCACCAACGCCAGGCAGCACCTGACCCTGTCGTACTCACAGGTCTACTTCCACTACACCGGGCTCGCCGCGCACGCGGGTGCCATGCCGCACCTGGGGCGCTCCGCCCTCGACGCGGTCGAACTGCTCAACGTCGGAACGAATTTCCTGCGTGAGCACATGCCCGACAGCGCCCGTGTCCACTACGCGATCACCGATGCTGGCGGCAGGTCTGCCAACGTCGTCCAAGCCCACGCCAGCGTCTACTACGTTGTCCGGGCCGAGGACACCCGGCAGATGCAGGACCTCTACGAACGTGTGGTCAAGATCGCCCGAGGTGCTGAGCTGATGACAGAGACTGAATTGGAGATCGAGTTCGACGGTGCCTGCGCCGAGGTGCTGCCCAACGAGGCACTCGAGCAGGCACTCAACGGAGTGCTGAACCAACTGGGGCCGGTGCCCTTCGACGCCGAAGATCAGGCTGCAGCCGCCGGGTTCGCCGTCAGTCTGGATGATCGTGCCATCGCCGAGGCGAAGCGCAACGTCGGATGGGCAGCTGATGACCAGCGAGCCATTCATGACGACATAGCCCCATTTCATCCAGATATGCCGCGTCATCAGGGAACCGGTTCCACTGACGTCGGCGATGTGAGCTGGGTGGTGCCCACAGTCCAGATCAGCTCGTCCACGGCAGCTCTCGGCACACCATTCCACGCCTGGCAGACGGTGGCACAGGGCAAACTGCCGTCCGCGCACAAGGGCATGATCCACGCGGCGAAGTCCATGGCGGCCACCGCGACGGCAATTGCAAGCAATCCTCAGCTCTTGGCCGATGCCCAACGTGAGCATGGCCAGATCATGGCCAAGACTCCGTACCTGCCGCCGATCCCAGACGGCGTCGTGGCACCGCCGCTGCGAAAAGACGGACGCTCGGCCGGGCAGTAGGGACCCGCGCGGTGGTTGAGACTGCGGCGGCCCCGGCGCACGACGCCTATTGGAGGTCGTCGTGCCCCGGCGTCTGTTCGATCTGCATGGCCTTGAACCGGTTGAGCCCACTGATGATATGTGTCTTGCTCACTGCCGCGACCCATTCCTTGTCCTCGGCCCGGGCCGCAGCGATGAGTTCATCGTGATGGTTCATGCTCGATGACACATCGTTGTCCGAGTATGACGCGAACAGCTTCGCCACCACGATGGGAATCATGAGGTTGTACGTCGTCGAAATGAGGGATTGGGCCGCACTGCTGCGGATGAAGATGGCGTGGAATTCGTTGTTCACCGAGGCGATGTGGTGCCGCGTCGTCGGATCGGACCCCAGGCTCTTCATCTGCTCGCTCAGCTCGGACAGTGAGGAAAAGTCATCCTCGGTCAGCCGTCCGACGCTTTCGGACATGACATAGGGTTCGATGACCGCACGTGAGCGGTAGATCTGTTCGATCTCCTCGGCGTCATAGCTGCGCACACGCGTTCCGCGGCGCGGTACGACCTCGACGACACCGACGCCCACCAATTCACGGAACGCCTCGCGAATGGGGGTCCGGCTCACACCGAGGCGGCCGGCGAGGTCATTCTCACGGATCCATGACCCGGGTGGCAGATCCCCGGACACCACCAAGCCGAGGATGCGTGAGCTGACTTCGGTCCAGTGCGAGTCGCCGAACTGAGGCGGCATCGCGTCATCGTCTAGAGGCATCGGGAACTATCCCCACGATGCGTTGGCGAGTTCCTCACGGGTGCCACCTCGGCTGACGAACGAGGAGACGGGGAAGCTCGTCTCTTCGATGAGACTTTCAGATATATGTCTGACACGGCTCAAGTCTATGTCGGTGGAGATGCCCATTCCATCAAGCAGGTGGATGAGATCCTCGGTTGCCATGTTGCCCAGCACACTCGGGTCCCCGGGGAACCACATGTCTCCGCCGAGCCCGGCCACCGAAGTTTCGAGCCAGTCGGCGCCGGCAGACAGGGCAGCCAAAGCATTCGCCGGGGCGAAGCCGTTGCGGTTGTGCAGATGCGCACCGACTTCCAGGTCTGGGAAATCGCGCTTGGTCTCGCTGATGCCGGAGAAGACCTCCAATGGGGTCTCCTCGCCGGTCGTCGTGGCGAGGTAGACGCCGTCGGCCCCGACCTCGAGCGCTTTCCGAACGACCTTGTCGCGTGCCGCCTTCGACACCGGTCCATAACAGGGGGAGAAGAAGGCGCAGGCGACGGCGACGATGAGTCGTTGTCCTGCACCTCGTGAGACCTCTCTGATCTCGTCCAGTTGCGCCAAGAGGCCGTCCGTCGTCGTCCCTTGGTTCTTCATCGCCATGCCGTCCTCTGCCGGGACGACGAACGTCAGCTCGTCGAGTTCGCACTGTGCGGCTCGAACCGCGCCTCTGGCGTTGGGAACGAGGGCGCGGAAGCGCACATCAGGGGGGCGGGGGATTCCGGCCAGCACAGCCTCGGCGTCGGCCAATTGCGGCAGAACCTTCGGGTGAGCGAAGGAGGCGACCTCGATCTCTTTGAATCCGGCGGCGATCATCTCGGACACGATGGCGATCTTGCGATCGGTGGACAGCGGCGCCTCGATTGCTTGGAGACCGTCTCTGAGTCCCACCTCGACGACGCGAGCACGCTCTGGCAGATTCCACATCAGCGGATCACACCCTTGTCTCTTAAATCTGTGAGTGCACCATGGTCGTAGCCGACCTCTGTGAGCACTTCGTCGGTGTCCTGGCCGAGCTCGGGCCCGACCCACCGCACGGCGGTGTCTGTGCGGCTGAGCCGGGGGAAGGCGTTCTGCATCGTGACCGATCCATAGTCCTTGCTCTCGACCTCGACGACGGACCTGCGGGCCTTGTACTGCGGATCGCTGAGCATATCTTCGACCCGGAAGATCTTCCCGACCGGCACGGAGTGCTCGTTGAGGAGTTCGACTAGGTCGTCGGCCTTGAATTGCATTGAGAACTCGGCGACCAGCTCGTCGAGTTCGGCTTGGCGCTCGCCCCTGGCTGTATGGGTGGAGTACTCCGGATCTTCGGCGAGTCTGGGGTTGCCCATGGCCGCGGCCAGGCGAGCGAAGACCGTGTCCTGATTGGCGGCGATGATGAGCCACTGACCGTCTGCGGTGGGGTAGACGTTGCTGGGCGCGATCTTGGGTAAGGTCGAACCGCTGCGTTCGCGTTGGATGCCGTCGTCTGCCCACTCGGGCACCATGGACTCCATCATTGCCAGGACCGATTCGTAGATCGCAGAGTCCACAACCTGGCCGAGGCCGCTGTTGTGCCTTTCCTGGAGTGCGGCGAGAACGCCGATTGTTCCGAACAGGGCCGCCAGGGAATCACCGATCGAGACACCGACCCGTGATGGGGGAGTGGACGGGTCTCCGACGACATAGCGCAGACCGCCCATGGCTTCACCGATGGACCCGTAGCCGGCCTGTTTGGAATAAGGCCCTGACTGGCCGAACCCGGAGACGCGCAGCATGATGAGTCCGGGGTTGTTCTTCTGGAGCTCTTCGTGGCTCAGCCCCCATTTCTCGAGTGAGCCCGGACGGAAGTTCTCGACGACGATGTCGGCGGACTTCGCCAATGCTCGTGCAGCTTCCTGGCCTTCTGGGGTGCGCAGGTTGAGGGTCACGGATTTCTTGTTGCGGGCCAGGACGGACCACCACAGTGATGACCCCTTGATGGTGGCCTGTCCCCATTGGCGCATCGGATCACCGTTCTTGGGGTCCTCGATCTTGATGACCTCGGCGCCCAGATCGCCCAACAGCTGTCCGCAGAAGGGACCGGCGATGAGCTGTCCCATCTCAAGAACGCGGATTCCCCTCAGCGGTCCTGTACCTGAGGGTCGCGATGTCACTTCGTTCACTGGTTCTCCTTTGAAACAACAAGTTGCATACAATCAATCGTTATTCTGAGGTATGCTTTCAATCGTTCCCAGCAATGGAGCCGATTCCAGAAACACCATACACGAATCTGTATGCAATCAACGAAGTTTGTCTACCAGGTAGGACCGGAACAATCATGACAAGTCGAGAAGTCAAAGAGGACTCTGCGCAGGCGGAGAAGGTGCAGGAGAGCGCGAGGTCATTCGATCGCACGATTATGGGGCTGCCAATCCTGGCATTCATTCCGATGGCGATCATCGCCCTCATCGCGGTGAGCCTCACATCTGAGGGGACCGGGATGACGGCGGCCTTCGCGGTAGTCATCTCCTTGGGCGGGATCCTGATGTGGGTGGGAAATTCCATCCCCTATTTCAAGGTGATCGGCGGCGGGGTCATTCTCTGCATCCTCGTTCCGGCGATCTTCAAATACGTCGGTGTTCTCCCTGGTTCCATCGAAGGCCTGGTGACCAGTTTCTATGACACCTCAGGGTTCGGGGAATTCGTCGTGGCGGCGCTCATCACCGGCAGCATCCTCGGGATGCCTCGCAGCCTGCTCATCAAGGCCGGCGCCCGAATTCTCATCCCGATCATCGTCACAATCGCTGCGTGCTTCACCGTGATCGGGCTGATCGGACAGGTCACCGGAGTCGGTGCGGGCTATGCGATCTTCTTCGTCGCCGGACCGGTTCTGGGTGGCGGCGTTGCAGCTGGAGCCATTCCGATCTCAGAGATCATCGCTCACAACAGCGGGGGATCCGCGGCCGAATACCTGACAGCCCTGGTGCCGGCGGTCGCGGTCGCCAACATCATGTGCATCATCATCGCTGCGGTCCTGAACAATGTGGGCAAGAAGCACGGGCACCGTCTCAAGGCATTCAACGGCAATGGGGTCCTCGCCCAGGGAGTTCGTCTGCCCGAAGCGACGGCTGAGAAGCTCGGCTCACCGGCGGCAGCGGTCAAGCTGGCCGCAATGGGCTTCTTCATCGCCGGCGCACTCTTCACCGTGTCGAACCTGCTCAGTGATCTGTTTCCAGTACTGCACGCCTACGTGTTCCTCATCCTCATCTGCGCACTGGCGAAGATCTTCGTCCCGATGCCGCAGTACGTGGAAGAGTCGGTCGACCTCTGGTACGTCTTCGTCGCCAACGCGATGATTCCTGCGATCCTCGTCGCCATCAGCGTGATTGCCATCAATATCGATGAAGTGCTCTCGCTGGTCTCGGATCCCGGATACATGGCGATGACTCTGCTGACCGTGGTCGTGGCTACCCTCGTTGCCGGTTTCGTCGGCTGGCTGGTCAAGCTGTACTGGATCGAATCGGCAATCTCAGCGGGGCTGGGACTGGCCGACTTCGGATCCAGTGGTGACCTTGCTGTGCTGCAGGCCTCGCAGAGGCTGAACCTGCTGCCGTTCCTGTCGATCTCCTCACGCATCGGCGGTGGCCTGGTCCTCGTTGCCTTGTCCGCGTTGGCCCCGTACCTGCTGTAGAGGTTGATTATCGGTAGGTGACCTGCTCTGGGATCTGGTGGCCGTGTTCATTGAACGATATGAGGCTGGTGCCGCTGCGACCGGTGATGATGCGCGTGATTCCGGTGTTGACGGTCACCCGGTTGAATGCCATCCACTGGTCGAAGCCGCCGCCGAGTAATCTGGCCGCCGTCCACGCGATTGCCCCGGCGCTGGAGACGACGATCGTGGATTCGCCAGAACTCATCGCCGCGCACGCGTCATCGAGGGCGGTGTTGACGCGGGTGGTGAACTCTGTGAACGACTCCGTATAGTCGCCGTCGTGGTCTCCGCTGGCCCAGCGGGCAGCCCCGCGTTCGAGCTCGGCCTGGAAGATCGTGGAATCCTTCGGCGCACGAGGATCGGGGTCACTCAGTGCTCCGGTGAGTTCCCAGGCCCGATACTCGTTCCAGCCCGAGTCGATATGAGGATCCAGGCCGATTCCGAGTCCGGCCTGGATGCCTTCGGCAGTCTGCCTCTGGCGCAGCATCTCACCGTGGATGATGCGAACCGGTGCGACTTCCTGCGCTGCGAGATGCTCGCCGGTGATGCGGCTCTGATCTTTGCCGAGAACGGACAGCCGGTCATAGTCATCGGTGCCGAATGATGCTTGGCCATGTCGGACCAGATACAGAACACTCATGTCTCTCCTCATCTCGACCGTCCGCCATCGGAGCCGGTGCGCACAATTGCCGATCGAGTTCGAGTCTACGGTGCCGATCGAACCTGAGCGATCGTTCGGTCGACACAATCTCGCGACACAGCGACCAGTGGCAAATAATGCTCAGAATGTATGAATGGCGGGCAGTTTCTGCATTGGACTGGCATAAATTGTTTTGGCAGGATGATCGAGGTCACAGTCAATCGATGCTCAAGGAGGACGCGATGGACAAGACGATGAGTCTGTCAGAGGCGATCAGCACCCATCTCAACGATGGAGATACGGTCGCGCTGGAGGGCTTCGGGCACCTCGTGCCAGTCGCTGCTGCACACGAGATCATCCGTCAGAAGTTCTCGAATCTCACCCTGGCGCGCATGTCCTGTGATGTCATCGTCGACCAGCTCCTCGGCGCGAACTGTCTTACGGGACTGATCGCTGCCTTCGTAGCCAACAGCTCGGCAGGCTCCCTCTACGAACTTCGTCGGAGAGTCGAGCATTCGGATCCGGAGCCGCTGTGGTTCGACGAATACAGCCACGGCGGAATGGTGGCCAGGTACCAGGCCGGAGCGTCGAAACTCCCATTCCAACCGATCGCCTCCTACCGGGGAAGCGATCTCGCCCAGAAGAATCCTCGGATCAAGGCCGTGGATGACCCATTCGGCGGCTCGCCGATCTATGTCGTCCCCGCCCTCAACCCGGACCTCACAGTCATCCACGCCCAACGTGCCGACTCCGCCGGCAATGTGCAGGCCTGGGGAATGCTCGGGATCCAGACAGAGGCAGCCTTCGCCGGCCGCCGGCTCATCGTCACCGTTGAAGAGATCGTCGACGAGTCCATCATCCGCTCCGACCCGAACCGCACGATCGTTCCCTCCCACGTCGTCGACGCTGTCGTTGAGGTGCCACGCGGCGCGCACCCGCACGCCGTGCAGGGATACTACGACCGCGATGACGCCTTCTCTCGCGACTGGTCGGCTCTGGCCCGTGATGCCGAGTCGGTCACGCAGTGGCTGCAGACAAACATCCACGACACTGCAGACCATGAGGAGTTCCTGGCCCTGCTCGGAGCCGACCACTTCGACAAATTGGGCATCCGTGACGCCTATTCGACACCCGTCAACTATGGAGGTCGGCAATGACCGCTGGCACACCTGAACACACCGACACGAAGAGCATCGGTGGGGGCATCACGAGCAGTGAACTGCTCACCATCCATTCGGCTCGAGCCCTCGCCGGACGCCGAGTCGTCTTCGCCGGACACGGACTGCCGACGCTGGCCACCTCACTGGCTCAGCGCACCGTGGCACCGGAGATCGAGATCGTCTACGAATCGGGTGTCACTGGGGCCAGGCCACCGGACCTTCCGCGCACCATCTCCGACTCTGTGCTGGTGCCGGGAGCCGCCTCGGTGATTCCGATGACCCACCTGTTCAACTATGTCCTGCAGGGGCAGCGGATCGACGTCGGCTTCCTCGGTGCAGCGCAGGTCGATCGTTACGGCAGCCTCAACTCGACTCTGATCGGTGATGACTGGGAACACCCTGACAGCAGGCTTCCCGGTTCCGGGGGAGCGATCGAGGCCATGGCCGGGGCCGCCGAGATCTTCCTCGTCATGCGTCGCCACACCCCGCGAACCTTCGTCGAGACCCTCGACTTCGTCACCTCGCCCAGCCCCCACCGGGCGGCACAGTATGAGGTCGGCACCATGCCCGCCGGTGCAGGAGTCACCCATGTGATCACGGACCTGGGAATCATGACCCGATTCGCCCAGGACGAAGAACTGACGTTGAGCGCGGTTCATCCAGGAGTCGACCCCGCCGAGGTCGTCCGACAGACCGGATGGGACCTGCAGGTCGCGACTGACCTCGAAACGACTCAGGCACCTACGCCCGAAGAGTTGGCCGTGCTCAGGGACGATCTCGACCCCACCCGCATCTATCTGCGCTGAGCTGAGCTGATCAAGCCGAGCGCGCTGAACGGTACTCGAGATAATCCACTTTGGCGTTTCTCGGAGTGCGGGTCTCAGACGCGAATGCGGTGGCGATGTCTCGCGCCTGGGCGGTTCCGGCGGTTCGGTTATCGGCGTTGTGCTCACCCTCGACGTCGTAGATGAGGTGGCTTTCGACATCTGTGATTCCGCAGTAGGCGAAGATGCCGATGTCGAGTTGGGCGTGCATCGCTTCCCCATACCCGTATTTGTCATACGTGCGCTGCTTGGAACCGCCGACTCCGAGGAGCGCTGCCGGTACGCGGGGGAGGAGCCCGGTCAGCGGCTCCTTGCCTCTGTCGGCAACACCCGCACCGTACTGATAGGCCCAGTCGCCGGTGAAGACCCGTTCGATCCACCCCTTCATCAGCGCCGGCATCGACCACCAGTAGACCGGGAAGACGAACGCCAACCGGTCTGCTGCCTCGACCCGCTGATGCATACCGGCGATGCCGGACGGGATCGGACCGCCCCAGAAGTGGGTGTGGTCCGCCTCGGTGAATCGTGGGTCGAAGTCCTCGTCGTGGAGGTCGAGGACATCGATCGAGTGATCTGCGGCCAGGAACGGTTCGTGGAAGGCATCCATCACCGCTCCCGGGTAGCTCGTGCGGATCGGGTGGGCGAAGACGGTCAGCAGGTGCATGGATCTCCTCTCATCAGCACGGTGCTCGCCGCGCTGCGGGCCGCAATGATGGCCTGCGGGCCCAGGTATGAGGCTGTCGATGTTGCTCCCTCGAAAATGATGAGCAGTTCATCGGACACAGTCTCATCCTCGCGGCCGAGTTCGCTGATGACGAGGCGGCCGATGAGCGAACGTAGTCGTTGCCGATATTCCGCGACCACCGTGGAGACCCCAGCCCCGGCGCTCAGTGCATCGGCTTCTCCCTGAGCACGCAGAAACAGGCAGCCGCGGGCACCTTCTGCTTCGATCCATCGTTCAAGGTCAGTGAGCAGCTCGTCGAAGGTCGACGCCGTACACGTGCTGAAAAAGCGCTCCATCCGGGCCTCGAGGACGGCGACCGTGAGTCCGGCCTTGCTGCCCAGATGCTTGTACAGGGTCCTTGTGGAGACGTTGGCCGCCTCGGTGAGGGTGTCCATGCCGGTTGCGGCGAAGCCGTGCCGGTCGAAGACGGGCTCACAGCTGGCGACGATGTCGGTGCGTGTAGTGGGCATGAGCGCAACTGTACAACGAACGTTTTACTTTGGCGAGGCCCGGAGACGGCGAAATCGGAGGCGCGGTGGTCAAACTGTGGTCAAAGGTCTGATGAACATGCCGCTGGAATGAGGGTAAACCTCGGTGGAGGTGACGATTTCGGGTGACCCGGCGACGGTGTTGGTCTATGCTGGCCAAGTTGCCGGAAGCGACCCACAAGGTCGAAGCTCGCTCTTGTGCGTGCCGCTTCTGCACTGCGCATGGTCGCCGATTCCTTCACAAAGGGGTCAGGGCACGCATCATCGCAGACGTCACCGCACCAACCTTCGCGTGGCCTTCAGTCCTGACCGAGCGCTGTCTCGAGCACCATTCGGTGCACGAGCAGTGATCGCCGAAATTCGATGACAGCACTGGTTCTCAGCCGGCCGTCACACGACCTTAAGGGATCAATCATGACGACTACGACCGAAACTGCCGCAGAGTCGGCACAGACCTCTGCTCCTGCCATCACCGATGGGGAGATCTTCGCCGCACACGAAGGCGGAAAACTCTCCGCCGAGCTCACTCGACCGCTCGAGACCCAGCGCGATCTCTCGATCGCCTACACGCCGGGCGTGGCCAAGGTCTGCACTGCGATCAAGGACGAGCCGGAACTGGCTCGCACCCACACCTGGACCGGCCGCCTCGTCGCCGTCATCTCCGATGGCTCGGCTGTGCTTGGCCTCGGTGACATCGGCCCCAAGGCCTCTCTGCCCGTCATGGAGGGCAAGTGCGCGCTGTTCAAGAGCTTCAGCGGACTCAACGCGATCCCGATCGTGCTTGATACCAAAGACACCGACGAGATCGTCGAGACCATTGTGCGCATGGCTCCGACCTTCGGCGCCGTCAACCTCGAAGACATCTCCGCGCCTCGCTGCTTCGAGATCGAGGACCGCGTCAAAGCCGCCCTCGACATTCCCGTTATGCACGATGACCAGCACGGAACCGCCGTCGTCGTGCTCGCCGCGCTGACGAATGCGCTGCGCGTGGTCGACAAGCCATTCGAGTCACTGCGTGTCGTCGTCTCAGGAGCTGGTGCAGCCGGTGTGGCCGTCGTCAAGATTCTGCGTGATGCCGGTGTCGACGACGTCGTCGTCCTCGACTCCAAGGGCGTTGTGGAAGCTGGCCGCAGCGATCTCACCGAAACGAAGCAGGCACTCGCCGCCGAGACGAACCCACGGGCCATCTCCGGCGGAATCGACACAGCGCTGAACGGTGCCGATGCGTTCATCGGAGTCTCCGGCGGCACCATCGACGAGGCGCACCTGTCGCAGATGGCTGATGACGCGATCATCTTCGCCCTGTCCAACCCGAACCCGGAAGTTCTGCCGGACATCGCCGCGAAGTACGCCACAGTGGTGGCCACCGGACGCAGCGACTTCCCGAACCAGATCAACAACGTCCTCGCGTTCCCCGGAATCTTCCGCGGAGCCCTGGACGTGGGAGCCACCGACATCACAGACGCGATGAAGCTCGCCGCTGCGCGTGCCATCGCCGACCTGGTCGGCGATGACCTGCGACCGGACTACATCGTGCCCGGCGCGATGGACGAGCGGGTCGCTCCAGCCGTCGCTGCTGCGGTTGAGGCCGCTGCGGATGCCGAAGGCGTCGCGAGGCGCTGACTCGGCATTCGATGAGATGAGAGCTTCGGGCTCGGCGGGCAGATGCCCTCCGAGCCCGAAGCTCTTTCTGGTGTCTGTGATCGCTGGGACCCTCTTGGGAGGGTGGATCGGTCGAGGCTGACGAGGTCAGTCGTCGGTGACGGTGATTGTGACCTCGATGTTTCCGCGTGTGGCATTGGAATACGGGCAGACTTTGTGAGCCTTGTCGGCCAACGCCTGGGCCTCGGTCTGCTCCAGGTGAGGGAGAGTGACCTCGAGTGCGACGGCGAGCTGGAAGCCGCCCTCATCATTCTTGCCGATGCTCACCTGTGCCCCGACGGCGGAGTCGTCGATATTTGCCTTGGCTTGTCCGGCGACGAGGCGAAGGGCCGAGTGGAAACACGCGGCATAGCCGACGGCGAAGAGCTGTTCCGGGTTCGTGCCTTTGCCGGACCCTCCCATCTCGGTTGGGGTGGCGAGGTCGAGATTGACCTTCCCGTCGCTTGTGCGTCCGTGCCCGTCGCGTCCTTCTCCTGTGGCCAGCGCCTCTGCGGTGTAGAGAGCCTTCATGATCAGTCCTTTCATCGGTGATGCATTGTGTGGTGTGTCGTGGGGGTCTCGCGGAGATTGCGCGTCAGGGATTGCAGTGCGTCGAGCAGATCCGACATCTCGTCGGTGTCGATCTTCGTGCGTTCGGCCAGATCGCGCGGAATGCAATCGGCATCGGATCTGGCGGCTGCTCCCCGCGACGTGAGATCGACGAACACGCTGCGGGAGTCCGCTGTCGAGCGTCGGCGGGTGACAAACCCGAGACCCTCGAGGCGAGTCAGCAGCGGCGAAAGGGTTCCCGAATCGAGCTGCAGTCGTGAACCCAGCTCCTTGACCGAGAGGCCTGTGCTCCTCGTCCCGGGGTCATGGTTCGGTGCGGCTCTGTTGTCCTGCGACGAGTTCCCCGAAGGGCAGTGCTCCCACAGGGCCAACATCACTACGTACTGCGGATAGGTGATGCCGAGATCGTCGAGGAGATCACGGTAGGTCGAGGTCATCGCTCGAGAGGCCGAGTAGAGGGCGAAGCAGAGCTGCCTGTCGAGTGCGAGCGGGTCCATGCCTTAATGGTTGCACACAATTAAATTGTGCACAACTGAAATTTTGAACCGCTGATTCCCAGGCGGATGCTGATGGGGTCGCTCGGAGTCGGCTGCTTCGATCGGTGCCTGCATGCGTGCAAGTTCCTGTCAGCACGCAAACGGGCGCCAGTGCGAAATTTCGCACTGGCGCCCGTCTGCGCATATCAGGTGGTCGTTTCAGAAGACCTGCCGCAGGCTGTTCGCCTCAGGCATCGTCGGCGGGTGAATTCCAGTCTTCGGTGCGCGCCTGCTGGGCGGCGCGGTCGAGGGCCGACTTCGTGTCAGCTCGGGCGCTCTGTGCCGCCTTCGACACAGACTGCTGCTGAGACTGGGGCCCGGTGGCTCCGTGCAGCCCGGTGGTGTTCTTCGCATCCTCGGATGCGTTGGCCGCGAACAGAGTGTTCCTGATCTCCTGCGTCATCTCGCCCAGGCCGCCCGGGTTTGAGGGCATGAACAGCACATTCGAGCGGCCCTCCTGGGCCACGTTCTGCATGGTGTCGAAGTACTGAGTCATCATGAGCAGCTGCTCGGCGGTCTTGTCGATACCCACTTCCTGCAGCTTCGCGTACTGTTCGGCGATACCTTCGGCAATGGCCTTGCGCTGAGCGGCCACGCCCACGCCGTGCAGTCGCATCGCTTCGGATTCGGCCTGAGCTTGGGTGACTCGCTTGATCTTGTCGGCCTCGGCCAGGGACTGCGCGGCGACCTTATCGCGCTGTGCGGCATTGATCGAGTTCATGGAGTCGCGGACCTTCGAGTCCGGGGTGATATCCGTGACCAGGGTGCTCACGATCTTGAACCCGTACCGGCGCATCGATTCCGAGAGGCGACGTTCGACGTTTTCAGCGATATCGTCCTTCGACTCGAAGGCCGTGTCCAGGGTCAGTCCCGACAGGGCGGAACGCACGGTGTCGAAGACATAGGATCGGATCTGCTCCTCGGAGTTCGCCAGCTTGTAGTAGGCGTCGGTGACGTTGTCTTCCTCCACGACGTATTGAACGGCCACCGGAACGGTGACGAAGACGTTGTCGCTCGTCTTCGACTCGATGTTGACCTCAAGCTGCTGAACTCGCAGCGATATCGGCTTGCTGGTGGTTTCGACGAGCGGCATCTTGAAGTTCAGGCCCGGCTTCGCAACCTTCTTGAACTTGCCGAATCGCTCGACGATGATGTTCTCCTGCGTCTTGACCGTGAAGAACAAGCTGGTCCTCAGCTTGCCGAACAGCAGGACGGCAAGAATGAGGACGATGACGATAACGACGATGACGCCGCCGGTGAGAATTTCCATGGCTCCTCCGAGCTTGGGTAGGTGCGGTGCTTCGGACAACATCTGTTGCTGACCACTCTAGTGACAACGGCGGGTCCTGTGTCAGGGTTCTCAAAATCAATCGGTGGCAGTACATCTGATGTCAGACGTATAATGGAGGTCCGGTGCTAATCGATCTGTGGAGGGCGAGGATGGCGAAGGCAACGACATCTGATCGGATCAAGGATCTTATTCTCTCCGATGGGCTCAGGCCCGGCGATCTCCTGCCCACCGAAGGGGAACTGTGCGACCGCCTCGGCGTCTCCCGATCGAATATCAGGGAAGCCATCCGCAAGCTGTCGACACTCGACATCGTCGACGTCCGGCACGGGCACGGAACCTATGTCGGCGAGATGTCCCTCGACGCGCTCGTCGAGGCACTGGTCTTCCGCGGAGTGCTCAGTCCCGGCGATGACCTGCGCGCCCTGCGGGACGTCGTCGAAGTCCGCCGGGCCCTCGACTTCGGAATGTCCGAGGCGATAGTGAGAAGTCTCCAAGGCACTACGAACCCTGAGCTCTCAGCGCTGGTCGATGACATGGTCGCCATGGCCAAGGAGGGGCGCTCGTTTCCCCAGCAGGATCGGGCATTCCACACGGGGCTGCTGTCGGCCTTGGACAATTCGCTCGTCGGCCAGCTCGTCGCTGCCTTCTGGGACGTGCACACGGCAGTGCTTCCCCGGCTCAACGTCGCAGTGGCCGCCGATCTGGAACAGACCGCACAAGCGCACGGTCAGATGCTCGAGGCAGCCCAAAATGGAGATGTCGGGGCCTTTCACGCTGCGATCACAGTCCACTATGACCCGATTGCCCGAGCCCTCGACCGCGACGTCGTTTGAGAGAAGAGAACTGATGGAAGTCATCATCGCCCCTGAACACGAGCTGTCCACTCTCGTCGCCGACGCAATCGAGCGTCTTGTTCGCGAGGAGCCTTCACCCGTACTGGGCCTGGCAACCGGATCGAGTCCGCTCAGCGTCTACGATGAGCTGACGCAGCGTCACGAGCAGGACGGACTCTCGTTCGCCGGGGTTCGCGGCTTCATGCTCGACGAGTATGTGGGGCTGCCGGCCTCGCATCCGCAGTGCTACCGCAACGTGATCGACGCCGAGTTCGTCTCCCGTGTGGACTTCGCCGAGGGGGCGGTGCAGGGCCCGGATGGGACGGCTGAAGACCTCGGTGCGGCCGCGGCTGACTATGACCGTGCCATCGCCGAGGCTGGGGGAGTCGACCTGCAGATCCTCGGCATCGGCACCGATGGCCACCTCGCCTTCAATGAACCCGGATCGTCCCTGTCCTCACGGACGCGGGTGAAGACCTTGGCCCGGCAGACGCGGATCGACAATGCTCGCTTCTTCGATGATGATATCGACGCAGTCCCGCAGCACTGTCTGACTCAGGGCTTGGGAACGATTCTCGAAGCCCGTCACCTCGTGCTCATCGCTACCGGGGGTCACAAGGCAGAGGCAGTGCACCAGATGGTCGAAGGTCCGGTCTCATCGATGTGGCCGGCCACCGTGCTGCAGATGCATCCCCATGTCACGATCCTCGTCGACGACGAGGCCGCGTCTCGACTGCAGCTGGGCGACTATTACCGACACACCTACGCAAGCAAGCTCGACGGGCAGAGGCTCTGAGCTCAGGTCCTGCCGTCAGCGATCCTGGCAGGCGTCGACGAACCAGGACGTGATCGTCGTCGGGTGCGTGATCGCTGTGCCCACGACCACGGCTTGGGCACCGGCGGCCAAGGTCGCCGCAGCATCAGCCGGGGAATGGATGCGGCCCTCGGCGACAAGCATCGGTCCCAGATCTGCCTCACAGATCTCACGCACAAGCTCAAGATCAGGACCGGTCGTCGGCGGGCGCTCACCCGAGTACCCGGCCAGAGTGGTGCCGATGAAGTCAGCACCGGCGGCGGCCGCGGCACGTGCATCCTCGAGACTGCCGCAATCGGCCATGACCAGAGCGTTCGTCTCCTCATGCAGGCGTGTGATGGTCTGGGCAAGGTTCAGTCCGTCCGGGCGTGCTCGGCGAGTGCCATCGAGGGCGACCACCTGAGCGCCGGCCAGAGCCACGGCGTGCGCGTGCTGGAAGGTCGGCGTGATGACGACGTCGGAGGAACCGTCCTTCCACAGCCCGATGATCGGAGTCTCCACGGCGGACCGGGTGGCCTGGATGTCACTGATGCCTTGGATGCGCACGGCAGCCGCACCGCCGCGCACAGCGGAAGCCGCGACCTGAGCCATCGTTCGAGGATCACGCATGGGCTCACCCGGGTAGGCCTGGGCCGAGACGATGAGACCTCCGCGGAGGGAATCGACGATCTCCTGCTTGGTCAACATCACTGAGGCTCCTCGCTGCTGGTCATCGTGGTTCCGTGGGTGTCCCTACTATGGGTGTCTCTGCCGGGTCCGCGGCCGGTCGACCACAGGCTCGCCGCGCCGATGAGAGCAGCATCCTGTCCCAATTGTGCCGGGCGAAGGGGCAGCCCGCGAACGGCGGGAATGAGTTCGGCCGCAAACGCCTCGCGCAGCGGGGTCCACCACAGTTCACCGGCTCCCGAAAGGCCGCCGCCGATGACGATGACCTCGGGGGACAGCACATTGGCCACACCGCCCAGGGCAGTGCCCAGGGCTCGGCCAGCCTGCTCGAACGCACGTTGAGCCGGTGCGTCCCCGGAACGGGCGAGTTCGGCCAACTTACGCGTCGTGGTCACCCGTGACCCACTCGGGCCTCGTTCGGCGACTGCTCGACGGTAAGCCGAGAGCACAGCCGGCCCGGAGGCGATCGCTTCAAGGTGCCCCCGGCCCCCGCAGGGGCAGGACAGGCCCTGCGCGGCGGCGACCGGAACGTGACCGATGTGGCCCGCCGCGCAATGGCGGCCGGTGAGCAGTCGGTTGTCCGTGATGAATCCGCCACCGATGCCCGTTCCGGCGGCCACGAGCAGCGAGCTTCGGGTTCCGCGGGCGGCACCGGACAGTGCCTCCCCGAGCGCATGAGCATGGACATCGTTGACGGCTCGAGTCTCGACCCTAAGACGCTCCGTGACCTCGGACGTCAACGCGGTCCCGGCCCAACCAGTCAGGGAGTCCGTGGCCGAGACGACGGTTCCCGATTCGGGATCGATGACTCCGGCGGACCCGATGCCCACCTTCCAGGCGGGGGCGGGACCACTCACAGACGATACCTCGGTGTCACGGATGACCCCGCGAACCACCTCGGCGATGGAGTCGAGGATGGCGTGGGCACCAGCGGCTGCGGGCGTCGGCACCTCCCGGAGGTGGTCCAAGACCCCGTCGATGACGGAACCGGCACGGATCTTCGTGCCTCCGACATCGACGGCGACGATGGCAGCTGAGGTCACAGAAGCCCCTCGGCGGAGATGACCTCCCTGACGCGGTTGGTCTCCTCTGCATCGAGTGCGAGCATCGGTTCGGCCATGCGGTTGGAGGCGATGACGCCCATAAGCGCCAGGGCCGTTTTGAATGCGCCGAGGCCGGCGGCGCCGGGGGAGACGCGTCCAGGGGTGGGCGCAGCTGTGATCTGGAACAGTCGGGCCAAGCGGTCCTGTTCGGCTGCGACTGCGTTCCAATCACCGGCTCGGGCGGCGTCGAAGAGGCGAACGTATCCGGCTGGGTCAACATTGCCCAGACCTGGGACGATGCCGGCGGCGCCGCCGAGGAGCGCACCGTCGGCGACCACCTCGTGGCCGGTGAAGACCGCGAAGTCGGGCAGATCCTTGGTCTCGATGAGCAGGCGACGGAAGGACACGTCATCGGCCGAAGAATCCTTGACTCCGGCCAGCACGTCCTCGCGGGCGAGGCGCACGGTGACGTCATGGGGCAGTTTGGAGTGGGTGCGCACGGGGACGTCGTAGGCGAAGACCGGAACGTCGAGGCGTTCGGCGACCGTGCGGAAGTGCTGCTCGATCTCGGCGGCATCGGAGAGGGCGTAGAAGGGGGTGGTGACCACGGCGGCGTCTCCGCCGATCGAGAGCAGTCGCTTGGCCTCGTCGAGTACGCGACCGGTCGTCTGCTCGCTGATGCCGACCAGAATCGGGACCCGACCGTCGGCAGCTTCGAGCGCGGTTTCGAGCACCTGGTCGCGTTCGCTCGCGGTGAGGTAGGGCACCTCACCGGAGGAGCCGAGAACGAAGATGTTGTGGACCCCGCCGTCAACGAGATGATCGACGAGGGCCGAAGTGCTCTCGCGGTCCAGCTCTCCGCTTTCGGTGCGTGGAGTCAGCAGTGGGGGGATGATGCCGTGGAATTCACTCATTGGTCTGTCCTTGCTTGATGCTGTTGCTGTCCCCCGCCGAGGTTGTCGTCGGGGAGGTTGGGATGCGACGTGTGTACTGGTCACGTTTGCCGTAGATCGTCAGGGCCGTCACGTCGTGGACGGCGCGACGGTTCTGCGACCCGGTGAACAGGGAGATGATGTAGCCGAAGACGACGGCGCCGACGAAGGCCACGGCCGAGACTGCGAAAGGTGTCAGACCCGCGACGTCCTGGACGTACCAGGCGACGGCGGCACCGAGTACCAGTCCGCTGAGCACTCCGGCGCTGTTGGCTCGTGTGGTGAAGATGCCGAGAGCGAAGACACCGGCGAGGGGAACCCCGAAGAGTCCGGTGATGGACAGGAAGAGGTCCCAGGTCTGGGCCTGATCGGTCGCGGACAGGTAGAGGGCGACCCCGACCGAGATCGCTCCGACGATGACAATGACCAGTCGGGAGAAGCCGACGCCTGTTCGTGCCGGGCCGTTCTTGGGCGGGAAGAACCGATCCCTGATGTCGACGGTGACGCAGGCGGAGATCGAATTCAGGCTCGACGAGATCGTCGACTGTGCGGCCGCGAAGATCGCGGCGATGAGCAGACCTGAGATGCCTGCCGGCAGTGCGGTGACGGCGAAGTAGGGCACCAGTGCCGAGGTGTTGAATCCGGAAGGCAGAGCCTCGGCGTGCTGGTAGTAGCTGTAGAGGACGGTGCCGATTCCGTAGAACAGAGGAATGGTCAGCAGCGCGAGGAACCCGTTGACGATCAGGGACCGGATCGTGCTCTTGGGAGAGTCGGTCGTCTGATAGCGCTGCACCACGTCCTGGCTGGCGGTGTACTGGTGGAGGTTGTTGAACACGGAACCGAGGAAGACGATCGGGATGGCAGCCGCTGCTCCGCCGAACTTCCAATTGTCGGCCGAGATGAACTTGTCGTCTGCTGCCGCGTCAGCGGCCACTGTGGCCAGACCCCCATCGAGGGCGGCGATACCGAAGATGAGAATCACGGCTGCGCCGACGAGGAGAATGATCCCTTGGACCACGTCGGACCAGATGACGCCTTCGATACCGCCGAGGAAGGTGTAGACGACGGAGAGGACGCCGACCGCGGCGGCAACGAGCACAGGGCTGATACTGGTCACCGAGCTGATGGCCAGTGTCGGCAGATAGACGACGATGGCCACACGTCCGATGTGGAAGAGCACGAAGAGGACCGATCCGAGAACACGGATGGTGGGGCCGAAGCGTTCCTCGAGGTACTCGTAGGCGGTGGTGACGTCGAGTTTGCGGAAGAAGGGGATGTAGAACAGGACGAGGAGCGGCACGATCGCGAAGATGGCGACATTGCCGGCCGCGTAGGACCAGTCGGTGAGGAAGGCCTGCTCAGGTGTGGACATGTAGGTGATGGCAGACAACGTCGTCGCATAGATGCTGAAGCCTGCCGCCCAGGCCGGGATGCGGCCGTTGGCTTTGAAGAAGGAGTCGGTTCCGGCGCTCGCCTTGCGGGTGAACCAGACCCCGATTCCCAGCGTTGCCAGCAGATAGATGATGATCACGGCCCAGTTCAGGCCGCCGAGTCCCGGAGCGTCCATGCTCCCTCCTCACGTGAGTCCGAACGGGAACGCGTCGATGCAGATCCCGATTGATACATAAGACGTCTGATGTCCTATGTTGCCAATCTACGCTGAATGTAGGCAGGCGCACAAGCCTTGATGCTCACCGCCGCTCCTGAGCAACCCCTCAAGACCGAGACGGTGGGCGTGTGGGAAGATTGGAGGCGTGTCGAAAACTCTTGAGATCCTGACGCCGGAGGGTCTGCCGCCACTGGCCGAACGCCCCGGTGTCTCCTTCATCATGCCGGTCCTCAATGAGGCCGAGCACATCGCCAAAGCGATCACCACGATCCTGGCCCAAGACTACGAGGGAGACAAGGAAATCGTCCTCGCCCTCGGGCCCTCGACCGATGACACGAACCGCATCATCGCGGACATGGCGGCCAACGATCCGAGGATCCAGACCGTTGACAATCCCCAGGCGGCTACGCCGATCGGCCTCAACCTGGCCATCGCCGCGACTCATCATCCGGTCATCATCCGCGTGGACGCACACTCCGGGCTGCGCACCGACTACACCGAGCAGGCCATCGACACCCTGCGCCAGACGCAGGCCGCGAACTGCGGGGGACTCATGCTCGCCCGCGGACGCACCTCCTTCCAGAAGGCAGTGGCCCGGGCCTACATGTCACCCGTCGGCCTCGGCGGTCCTGCCTACCATTCCGGAGACGAAGCGGGCGAGGCCGAGTCGGCCTACCTCGGTGTCTACCGTCGTGAGGTCTTCGACCACCTCGGCGGGTTCGACGAAGGCATCAAACGCGGACAGGACTGGGAACTCAACCTGCGCATCCGCACCGCAGGCGGGCGCATCTGGTTCAACCCGAATATGGAAGTCACCTATTGGCCGCGGGATTCCTGGTCGAAGATCTCCCAGCAGTTCTGGGCCACCGGCATCTGGCGCGCTGAACTCATCCGTCGCTACGGGTCGGCCAACTCGCTGCGCTACTTTGCGCCGCCGATACTGGTCCTCGGGATGGCCGCCAGCGTCATCGAAGCCCTCCTGCAGCTCACGGGGCGCACGAAGACATGGCCGAAATTCCTGCGCCGCTTCACCTCTCTGGTTCATGTGCCCAGCCTGGGGTACGTGTCGGCAATCCTCGCGACTGCCTCGGCGGCTCAGGACTGCGGGCGACGCGAACGCGCCTGGTTCGGTCTCATCCTGCCCACCATGCACCTGTGCTGGGGTGCCGGATTCCTGCGGGGCCTGGTCACCGGCGCTGGATCGACGAAAGACGGCAGTCGTTGAGCAAGAAGAATCGTCGCTACGGTCGCAGTGAACGCGAGCAGAACACTCGCGCACAAGCAGGCAGCTTACAGCCTGCCGACGAGCCGTTCGAGACCGGACGCGCTCCGGTGCCCGAGCGTCCGGCACCGAAGAAGTTCAACGCACCGCTGTGGGCTGGCATCATCGTCGTCATCGCGGTCGTCGCCGTCCTCGGGTTCAACATGTTCAGCAGCAAGGACCACCTGACCGTGGACTCGCTCAACAAGCCCGCGGTCGCCGCCCTCGACGGCGGTTCCGAGGTCTACCCGGCGAATTCCGCATTCGCCTTCACCGAGAATGCGAAGTTCGGTTACCTGCCCGCACCGACCCTGTCGGAACTGGGCGATGGCACCATCGTCGCCGCGGATCCGAAGTCCGCGCCCAAGGCGATGGAGCTCAAGGAGGACCTGGCCTCGCTGGATCGCGATTCATTCCTCGGCCAGGACATCACGCCTCCGCGCAAGAACACCGCACCCGGTGAGCCCATCACCTGGGACCAGATGGTCGATGAGATGGCTGGAGCCACCGTGCTCATGCCCCTGGTCGAATCACCCGAGGTGGCGACCCCAGTGCTGCAGAAGATCGCCGAGGCGGACATCGCCGATTCGACCATCGTGCGCACCGATGATGCCGAGGTCGCAAAGGCCGCATCCGACGCCGAGGTTGCCGTGATGTTCACCGGTGATCCGACGGCATCCGCAACGGAGTCCTTGTCCTCTTCGGGATACACCATGATTGCCGTGGACGCGGCGACGGCGGCACAATGGACCGGGTCGGATCTCAAGGTCTGGGCCACCGGAGTCAAGGACGAGAAGCAGCTCAAGGAACTTGCCGACGCTGGGATCTATGGAGCCCTGAGCACCAACCCGTATTCCATCCAGCCCTCAGAAGTGAAGTCCAACTGACAACCCTGCACCAGATCAATGATCAGGAGATGACATGACACAGCCCATCGGCAACCCATCGCACATCGGGAACCTCGACGCCGCGCAGCTCGGCCCCCAGCCGACCTACCTGCCCGATGACCACGCGGACGTTGAAGCCAAGAAACGCCTCGACGCCGGCGAAGAGCCCATCGACATCGTTGCCAGCCTGCCCGCCTCATCCCTGGCCTGGGCGATCCTGGCCGATGAAGCACACAGCGAGGGCCGCCTCGTGGACGCCTACGCCTATGCTCGCGTCGGCTACCACCGGGGCCTCGATTCGCTGCGTGCCGCCGGATGGCGCGGAGCCGGTCCGATCCCGTGGAAGCATGAGATCAATCGCGGTTTCCTGCGCGCGCTCAACGCCCTGGGTCGTGCTGCCGGCGCGATCGGCGAAGGTGAAGAAGCGGCGCGGATCGAAGAGTTCCTGCGCTCGTCAGACCCAGCTGCCATCGACGCGATTGCGGCGGGGGAGTAGCGGCTCCTCAGAAGAAGAACTCTTTATCGCGGGAGGTCGGCTCCATGCTGTCTTGGGAGCCAGTTCACGCCAGCTCCTGCAGGTAGGTGCTGAAGCCGCCTGCGGCTCGTCCTTCCAACCTAGCTGAGGTGAGGACCCGGCAGGTGTCGGTGCGCAGCACCCGGCCGCCGGCCTCGAGAACCGCAGCCACCAAGGCCGCGTCCTCACCGCATGGCAGGGGCGGAATTCCGTCGACGAGTTCGAAGTAGGTTCCGCGGACACCAAGGTTGGCCCCGAAGACAAACGGGTGGTCCTCGCCCAGTTCATGTGCGTCATGCCATTTGGCAAGGAGCTCGGACGACCCGGTCTCAGGTCTCGGAGCAACCGTGCCCACGATGCAGTCGACACCGAGCTCGGCATTACGGATCTGGGAGGCGATCCAATGTTCGGGCACGCGGCTGTCGGCATCGGTGAACGCGAGCCACATCGCATCAAGCGCCTGCTGGGTGTGAATGCCCCTTTGTCCGATGAAGTACTCGGCGGCGGCATTGCGAGCGTTGCCAACATTGTTGAACGAGACAGTGACCACCTCGACAATCGGATTCCGAGACGCGAAGTCCGTGACCAGGTCGAGCGTATTATCCGTGCACGCATCGGCCACGACGATCACCCGGATGTGCACGACTGTGGAGGTGTGCCGTGCGTGCGCAATCGAGGCCATCACCGATTCGAGGCAGCCTTCGATCTCATCTTCCTCATTGTGCGCCGGGACGATGACCGCAAAGACATCAATCATCGGTGTCGCCCCCGGCAGCTGCTGCAGAATCGTTCGGGGGCTTCGTCACAGTGAGGATGTCGAGACGATACTTCGCATCAGCATGGAACTCGACCCTGTGCTGAGGCCAGAAGCTCAGGCAGCTGTCGTGGACCTCATCGGCATTCGAGGGCCAATCGCGGATCTCGCCCTTCCAATGGCAGAGCACCAACACAAAACTGTGAGTCGTGGACTCATTGATGCGCTGCAGAGTCTGATGCAACTGGGTTCGAGACAGGTAGAAGCCCGTCTCGGACAGGACAACACAGTCGAAGAGCCCCTCGGGCCACTCGAATGGAACCGTGGCGCGAATGTAACTGACTCGGGAGTTGTCCAGGCGGTGCCGCTCGGCGATGGTCAGAGCCTGACTGCTGGCATCGACAGCGGTCACGCGTTCACTCACCTCAGCGAGTTCTTCGCTGAGGACCCCGATGGAGCAGCCGATTTCCAGCGTATGGGCAAACGAGGTCTGCGGAAGGTGGGCGAGCAGAGTCGCACGTTTGGAGATCTCGTATGCGGAATCACGCACGGCCCAGGGATCACTGCGATCAATGTGGACGCCGTCGAAGACCCGTGAGGCTGTGTGCGCGTCATTGACACCCGCCTCGGCAGCTGTCTCCGACTTGTCGGCGCCGAAGTCCGTCACCTTGAAAGTGTCGCCGCCTCGGTTGAAGTGCTCCAACTGTGCCCGACTGAGGATCGCCTCATCGCCGGTCTGGTCGGACAGGGGCAGAGTCTGCGAGGGGTAGCATTCGAAGACCGCCTGCCTGTCCAGGCCCTCAGGGTCAGGGAGGAAGCGCCACGATCGCCACTGTGAGTCTTCGGGTGTAGCCCAGTGCCAATACCAGATGGGATATTCGAGAACCATTGCCCTGCTTCGCCGTCCCACAGCCAGAGCGGCCTGACCAAGTGCCTCATGATCGGCGTGCCCATCACGGCTGTACGGGGCGACGATGGAGACTGGCCCCTGAGCTGCAGAGAGCTCCGACACAATTTCCTGCAGTATCTGGTCGCTGTGCTCGGCCAGGTTGCCATCCTCGAATTCGAGGAATCTGCTCGTCACTGACGGGCCCAGCGTGCTCAGCGCAGCTTCGAATTCCTGCAGGCGAACTTGTTTGAGGCGGATTCGGGTGTGTGTGGTCGAATGAGGGTGCGACTTCTCCCCGGCTGTGAACAGAAGCACCGTCACATCGGCGTCGCACGCCAGAGCGTGAGACAGCAGCGAGGCGGCGCCGAATGCTTCGTCATCGGGGTGGGCCGCGAGCACCAGGACGGAACCACCCTCAGCACAGACATCGTCGGTCAGGAGAGGAAGGTCGAGGGCTCCGGCCTGAACCCACGCCTCTTCGCTGGTGCTCTCATCTAGGTGACTGAAGCTCATTGTGCTGTGAAATCTCTCACGAGCGCTTCGCCCAGGGACGCCTCGTCGCGGGGCCCGTGGTGTTGGCTGAGGTAGACGGTGAGGTCCGCGTCGGCCTTCGCGAAGGCTCTGTCGCCGGTGAGTGCGGCAGGCCCTGCGAGCTCTCGGCTCAAAAGCTGAATCTGCTGGGCACCGCGATAGACGATGTTGCGCACCCGCAGAGCTAACGACCAGGCATCATCGCGTGAGAATTCCTCGTCACCGTCTGCGGCCTCGGCCGCGTGAGCGAGCACCGAACGGGTCGCGAAGATCTCCGCATCGAGCTGTCCCAAGCAGAGATCGCCCATCGGTGCGGGAGAGGGGCGCGCGAAATGTCGGCGCGCCGCATTCTGCGCCAGGCCCAGGGCACCACCGAACCAGCAGGCGGCGACCCTGATCCCGCCCCAGGCGAACGACGGACGGTCGAGGTACCAGCCGGGCGGACCGACCGCCTCGGCGGGAGCCTGGGCAAACGTCACAGACCCGCTGGGGATCTCGCGGAGACCAAGGCTCGGCCATGCGGTTTGGTCGGGATGGACTCGCGGATCATCCATGCCCACCGCCACAGCCTGCCCGTGTCCATTGCGATGGGCGATGACGATGGCATGACTCAACTCTGATGCCAAGGAACACCACGCCTTCTCTCCGGTGATGACGGTGCAGCCATCCGCCTCGGCGACAGTGACGACCTTTCCAGGGACTTCCGCAGCATAGACACCCCATGTGGTCTGGTCTCCGGGTGGCTCGAGACCCGCCTCGGCGATGATGCCGAGGGCATCGATATGGGGCTCGAGCATGCGGGCGACGGCCACATCGATCGACGCGACCATCGACAGAGCCTCCCACTGGTGCAGTTGGGACGAGGTACCGGTGAGGTCCAAATGGTTCTGCAGTGAGGTGATCTTCGTCGGTGGGGCTGTGCCGTCAGTGACCAGCTGAATCAGGGCCTCACGCTGGGAGGACGCTCGGGGGAGCTCGAACCAGGGGGCCAGTGGAGAGGAGAAGCCACCTGAGTCGGAACTAGCGAAGTCTCTGCTCATATCGTTTCCTTCGGGATAATCGGTGCCTGGACGGAAGAGAGCAGGGTGCTAGGAGTCCATCGCGGTGCGGAGTCGTTCGATGAGGTCGTCGAGTCCGTCGTCGAACTCTCGGGCGGAATGGTTCTCAGCGAGTTTGCTCTGCAGCCGTTGCACCGTCGGATAGTCACCAAGGTTCTCGTTGTCCTGCTCGTCGCTGCTGTTCTCCGCAATCGGAACTGGACTGACGCCCAGGGCCGATACTTGGAGCAGAAGGTCGCCGAGGAGGAAGCTGGTGAAGGCTTTGTAGGCGCTGACGGCACGATCGTCGGAGAACCCATACTCCTTCAGTGACGTGAGGAAATAGTCGACCCAGCGGATGCTGCGCAAGGGTGGGCGCAGCCACGGGGCATCTGGCGGTTGGGTGATCATCAGGGGAAACATCTTCGGATGGGTCAGCGCGAGCTTGCGCATCGCATTCGCAACGTATTGAAAATAGCCCTCCCAGGACGAAGGCCTCTCCTGCATCAGATCGTCAT
The DNA here is from genome assembly GCF_016892625.1 of Brevibacterium sp. RIT 803. Classification (GTDB taxonomy): domain Bacteria; phylum Actinomycetota; class Actinomycetes; order Actinomycetales; family Brevibacteriaceae; genus Brevibacterium. Next base: position 58,163 of record NZ_JAFEMW010000003.1, on the reverse strand, counting down.
TGAAGAGATCGTCGATGAGTTCACCGACGGCCGCAGAGATGAGTTCTTCGCGCCCGGGAACATGTCGGTACAGGGCCATGGCCTCGACACCGAGTGCGGCACCCAGCCGTCTCATGGTCAGGGCTTGGACTCCGTTGTCGTCGATGAAGGTGATTGCAGCTTGAACGACTTCGGTGCGACTCAGACGCCGGCGAATCATGGAATCTCCTCACATCGGTGAATCGGCGGACATCCGTGAACGGGCCCGGTCCGCATTCATCCTAGCGGTCCTGTGGTCACCGGAGACGACTCTGCGCCCAGAGCTCAGGTGAGCTCGGGGCGCAGAGTGCACTGGGGATGTGCAGGTATCGAAGGGATCGATCCTCAGGCCTTGGCGGCCCGACTGCGGCCGGTGATGAGTCCCCAGACGATGAGGACGATCAGCGAACCGCCGATGGCGCACAGCCAGGTGGAGATATCGAAGAACGAGCTGACTCCCGCGCCGAACACGGCACTGCCGATCCAGCCGCCTAGGAGTGCGCCGATGACGCCCAGGATGAGGGTGGCGATCCAGCCGCCGCCCTGACGTCCCGGCAGGATCAACTTTGCGATAGCCCCGGCGATGAGGCCGAGGACGAGGTAAGCGATGAAGCCCATGGGTAGTTTCCTTTGATAGTGCGGGGAAGCGCGAGGCCTGAGGCCTCTCGATGTTTACACTGTAATCAATGTTTACAGTGTAAGCAACATATCAGAGGAGTTGAGTGCTGGGCAATGCGGTCAGTGGTCAATGGTGATGTGCCTGGCGCGTGCTGTCTGCAGCAGGCGAAGCAGCGAGTGCCTCGGCTGGCTGCAGTCCGAAGCTGAGGGTGTGGTCCGTGCCTCAGGCTGAGATGACTGCCGCTCCGCCTTCGATGTTCTGGGCGGTGAAGACCGAATCGAGCAGTCCGGGGAAGCGGGCGTCGAGATCGTCCTTGCGCAGCGAGTTCATGATCGACGTGCCCTGGTACTCCTGGCGGATCACACCAGCCTCGCGCAGGGTTCTGAAGTGATAGGTCGACGTCGACTTCGATACCGGCAGCTCGAATGTCGCGCAGGCATGATCGTCGTCGGTGCTGTTCAGGCGGCAGGCGATGTGTCTGCGAATCGGGTCGGCGAGCGCGGCGAGCACGGTGTCGAGTCGCATCTCATCCCGTTCAGGGTGGTCGAGAGTTCTCATGTGCTGCCTCCTCGTCTGAGTATCTCGGTGATCTTCCTGTCACATTGTTTCACTGTCCTTTGATTGTACGTCTTTATTCGTAGTACGGTAACTGTCGAAGTACGAGGAGTTTCGTACTTCATCTCGAGTCCAGCATCCACGACTCGAGCCCACTACCGATGATCACGAGGTCTTATGTCCAACCTGCTGTTCGAACCACTCACCCTGCGTGGCGTGACTTTCCGCAACCGTGCATGGGTGCCGCCGATGTGCCAGTACTCGGCAGACCACCTTGACGGCGTTGTCACACCATGGCATTTCGTCCACTACGGATCGATGGCCAAGGGCGGCGCAGGCGCCATCATCGTCGAAGCCGCAGGCGTTACTCCTGAAGGACGGATCTCTCCGCGGGACCTGGGTATGTGGAACGACGAACAGCGTGATGCTCTGGTGCCGATCGTCGACTTCATGCACTCGCAGGGAGCCGCGGCTGGAATCCAGCTGGCCCATGCAGGGCGTAAGGCCTCGACCTACCCCGACTTGGGATACGGCAATGAAGGCAGCCTGTCCGAGAGCGAAGGCGGCTGGGAGACTCTCGCGCCCTCCGCAGTGGCCTTCCCCGGACTGAACACGCCACGTGAGCTCACCGAAGCAGAGATCGCTGAGACTGTCACTGCCTTCGCGGACTCAGCTCGCAGGTCGATGGAGGCCGGTTTCGACTTCGTGGAAATTCACGGTGCGCACGGCTACCTGCTCCATGAGTTTCTCTCCCCGCTGTCCAACACCCGCAACGACTCTTACGGCGGAACCCCAGAGAACAGGGCCCGTTTCCTCCTCGAGGTCGTTGACGCCACCCGCGCCGAGGTGGGCGAAGACGTTCCCGTGCTCGTACGCCTATCCGCGACGGACTGGACTGAAGGCGGGCTGACTCTCGATGATACGGCTCAGCTGTCGGGGTGGTTGAAGGACCACGGGGTTGATCTGGTCGACGTTTCGACTGGTGCGAACGTCGTGGCCAAGATCCCGGTTGGCCCCGGCTACCAGACGAGCTTCGCTGCCGGAATCCGCAAGCAGGCCGACATCCCCACCGCTGCAGTCGGACTCATCACCGAGCCGTTCCAGGCCGAGCATATTCTGGCGACCGAGCAGGCCGACGTCATTCTCCTTGGCCGCGAATCGCTGCGCGATCCCAACTTCCCTATTCGCGCCGCAGCCGCACTGCGTCACGAGATCGACTACAAGCCGACACAGTACCTGCGGGCGCATAAGTAGGCTGTCGGTCTGAGACTGTGAGCATAGGTGCGGGTGGAGCAGTTGACTCCGCCCGCACCAGCGTCACATCAGCCCGCCGATCCACAGTCCCAATCCTGCCGCTGCGGTCGCCACCACCAGCGTGCCGATGCCGTTGAATAGGCTGAGAGCCCACTGGCGTTCCTGGATGAGGCGGATGGTCTCGAAGCTGGCGGTCGAAAATGTCGTGTACCCGCCGAGGAAGCCTGTGCCGACGACAAGCTGCCACTCCTCGGGCAGGATCGAGGCGCTGGCCAGCCCGGTCAGCAGCCCCAGCGCCAGTGACCCGCTGACGTTGATGGCGATCGTGGCCCAGGGGAAGGCGCTGCTCACGCGTGATCTGATGATCCCGTCGAGCAGCATCCTCGCGGAGGCGCCGATGCCCCCGGCCAGGGCGAGCGCGATGAAGATCAGCGGCGTCATTTCGCGCCTCGATTGTGCGCGACAGTTGCCACGGCGATGCCTGCCCACGTGGCCAGACCGCCGACGAGCACTGTGCCCAGGCCGTAGGTGATCCCGGCACCGACATCCCCCTCGCTGAGGAGGCTCGCTGTGGCCGCAGCCAGCGCGCTGTAGGTGGTGAAGCCACCCATGAACCCGGTTCCGACCAGGATCCGCAGCCGACGCCTGCGTCCCTCATCGGGACCCATTCGGGCCAGGGCATCGAGAAGCAGCCCCAGTAGGAAGGAGCCGAGGATGTTGACGGCGAAGATCGCCCACGGAATGCCGTCTGCGGAGGGGAGCGCAAGTGTGATGGCCTCGCGGGCAGCAGTGCCGAATGTGCCGCCGATGAGCGCCAATCCCAGATAGGGCAGGCGCAGATGGGCGGGTCTGGTATTGCTGGGGACGTTGCTCATGGGAACTCCTACCTTCTGGGCATGCTGACGCCGGTCGAGGTAGGGACTGTTGTCGGAGAACCGAGGTTGGGTACGGCGAGCCCCACCGCCGTGACGCTGATGTGCATCACGGCAATTCTGCCACACGGGCACGCGAAGAGGCCGCCGGATGACTGACATCCGACGGCCCCTGGTTGGATGAGGTTATTCAGCCCTCGCGGATCGTCATCCGGCTCAGCTTGGCGCCGTCGACGGCGAAGGTGAACGAGGATCGGCCGTTCGCGTGAGTTGAGCGCCAGTCGCCGATGACGGTGACCTCATCACCATCGTTCGAGACCTCTTCGGGCGTGAGGGTGCCGGTCGCGCCGATGAATTCCTTGTCGCTCCAGGCCTTGATGGCATCGCGGCCGGTGAATTCTCTGCCCCAGTCATCGACGGTGCCATCGGCGGTGAAGGCGTCGAGGAAGCCCTGGTCGTCGTGGGCGTTGACGGCGTCGATGAAGCCGGCGACGGGCTCGGGAATCTGCAGATCTGACATTTGGTGTTCCTTAGCTTCTTTGAGATATGTGCTGTGTGTGCTGTGTGCGCGGTGGGTCAGCGAGTGGTGTATCCGCCGTTGGCGAAGATCGTCTGGCCGGTGATCCACCAGCCCTCGGTGGCGAGGAACCGCACGATCGGAGCGATGTCCTCGATCTGAGTGAGTTGATTGCCCATGCCCTGCGATTTGTGGAACTCCACCCGTTCGGGTGTTTCCTGACCGTAGAAGAACGGAGTGTCCATCGGCCCCGGGGCAATCGCCGTGACCGAGATTCCACGCTCAGCGTACTCCTTCGCAGCCGCCCTGGTGAAGTGCTCGACCGGGCTCTTGCCGCCGGCGTAGGTCGAATACCCGTCCGTGAATGCCGCAAGCAGCGCCGTGACGATGGTGATGATCTTGCCGTTGTCGGCAAGGTGCTTCCCCGCCTCCTTGATGAAGAAGTAGGCGGCTTTGGAGTTGATGTCGAACATCGAGTCGTACTCGTCTTCTGTGGTGTCCGCGATCGGCTTGCGCAGCACCTTGCCCGTCGTATTCACTGCGATGTCGATCGTTCCCAGCGCCGAGGCGGCATCAGCGAACAGCTTCTCGACGTTGGCAGGCCGGGTGAGGTCTCCGGTCAGGAGCACGCCCTTTGCCCCGCTCGACTCGACCGCGGCGAGAGTGGCCTCGGCCTCACTGCGGGAGGATTCGGAATTGTAGTGAATGGCTATATCGGCGCCCGCCTCGGCGGCCTGCTGGGCGATGAGCCCGCCCAGATTCTTTCCGCCGCCGGCGATGAGGATGTGCTTGCCCTGGAGTGATTGATCGGTCATGGCATCTCCGCTTGTATCGGTGGTACATCTGACTATAGCGACAATACACGATAATATAGCGACATGACAGAGGTGGCATCGCTTGATACACGGACGCGCCTGCTCAACGCGGCTGCGGACCTCATTGCTGCAACCCCCGGGGAGGACTTCTCCCTGCGGGCGGTCTGTGATGCCGTGGGTGTGAAGATGCCGACTCTGTATCACTTCTTCGGCAACAAGCAGGGGCTCATCGGGGCCGTCATCGAACGTGGCTTCGACATGTATCTGTCTGCCAAGTCAGCCTCCGAATCCAGCGGTGATCCGATCCAGGACCTGCGGATGGGCTGGGATGCTCATGTGTCCTTCGGGCTGGAGAACCCCGGTTTCTACACGCTCATGTACGGCAAGGTCAGGCCCGGGTACTCACCGGAAGCGCAGTCGAAGCCGAGCGAGATCCTCCGTTCACTGACACGACGGGCCGAGGAGCAGGGCCGGCTGGTGGTTGGCTATGAGCAGGCCGCGGCCCACATCCTGGCGACGAACATCGGAGTGACACTGCGGCTGATCATCCAGGGCCGAGCCGATCCGGATCTCTCAGCAGGAGTGCGTGAAGGCGTGATCGCCGCGATCACCGGATCGGGGCAGGCCGGCGATGATGGGCAGCACTTGGGGCACTCGGTGATCGAACGTGCGGCAGCGCATCCGGAGGTCCTCGGTGCAGCCGAGACCCAGCTGCTCATCCAATGGATCAGTCGCCTCGGCGAGGGTGAGTGGTCAGAACAGGGTCAGTGACGGGCGTGTGAGCGAGCCGACGAGTACTTGCCAACGGCCCGGTGCAGTCGCTGCAGCCCTTCCTCGATGCGCTGCGGTTCCGCCGAGGCGAAGCACAGGCGCAGCGCGTTCGTGAAATCACCGGTCTGGGAGAACGCGGTTCCGGGAATGTAGGCCACGCCTTCCTCCAGAGCCACGGGCATGAGGTCCTCGGTGTTGATGGTCTCGTCATTGAACGTCACCCACAGGAAGAAGCCCCCATCGGGATCTGTTGACCGGATCTCCTCGCCGAAGAGCCGTTCGAGACCGGACGTCATCGCCGTCTTGCGCTCGCCATAGGAGCTGCGCAGATGGGCGACGTGGGTCTCGGCATTGCCGTCATTGAGCCACTTCGCGACCATGTGCTGGGTGGGCAGGCTCGTGCACGAGTCCATGGTCTGCTTGGCGTTGATGATCAGACCGCGCAGGTCCGGGTCGATGTCGAGCCAGCCGATGCGCAGGCCGGGGGCGACGAATTTGGAGAAGGTGCGTACACCGAAGATCAGGGGATCATTGGGGCTGAGCTGGCTGAGGGAGGGGATGTCCTCCCCGGAGAAGCGCAGAGTGCCGTAGGGATTGTCCTCGAGGATGACCGAATTGTGGCGGTGGGCGAATTCGAGGAGCTTCTCACGGCGGGCCAGGGACATCGTCACGCCGGCCGGGTTCTGGAACGTCGGGACCGTATAGATCACCGAGGGGGCGCGACCGGCCCGGGCCACGATGTCGTCGAGCGCGTCCACCTGCATTCCTTCATCGTCGACCGGTACCTCGGCGATCTCCGCTTCATAGCTCAGGGCTGTGGCCGAGCCGTTCGTGTACGTGGGGGCCTCACAGAGGACGAGGTCGCCGGGGCTGACGAAGAGCTTGAAGCCGAGATCGATTCCCTGCATGCCGCCGGTGGTGATGACCAGGCGCTCACGGTTGCCGAAATGCTCGGCCGGGATCTGACCGGTCTCCTGCAGGTAGTTCAGCAGCGCGTCGATGAGGACAGGCTCGCCCTGCGTCTCCCCGTAGGTGAAACTCTCCGGAGTGAAGACGGTGTTCGCGATCCGAGCGAAGTCCTCGGCCGGCAGCATATCGGGGGCAGGCGAGCCCATACCGAACTTGACGATGTCGTGGTCGTAGGCAGCGAGCATCGCCACGGAGGAATCGATGACAGAGCCGACGAGGCTGTCGGCCCGGCTGGCGAAGGGAAGGGTGGGGCGCGCTGACGCTGAGGATGAAGCTGACGGGCTCGCGATTGACATGACGACCTCCAACGGGGCTGCATGCCTGACGTCGACGTCACCGGCGATGTTCAGGAGCAATTTGCCCGAACGACGGAACTACTGGTGGTCTCAGCATAAGTACGACGAGCTCGGCGGGGCAAGAGGCGCGGCTGGGTGGGTGAGTCGGCAGGCCAACGGCGGGCCACCTCGGCGAGGGTGAGGCCTATGCTGGTGGTCATGGCCGACTCAAAAGAGCGTGACATCAGGACTGCGCCCATCGATGAACAGCTGCCCGCACTCGTCGACGAATACCGGGGCAAGCTCCTGGTCTGTCTGGAGGGGATGAGCGAGGACGAGGCGCGCCGTTCTCTGGTGCCCAGCCGGACGACTCTGCTGTCCTTGGCCAAGCACGCGATCTTCGTCGAGACCGTGTGGTTCGGGGAGGTCGTGACCGGGCGGTACCGAACCGAATACGGGCTGCCGAGTGACTCCGGAGACTCGTTCATCCTTGCTGATGAGGACACGGTGGCAAGCGTCACTGAGGCGTATTGGCAGGCTGTCGAGCGCTCGCATCACGCGGTGGAGGGGATGACTCTGGACACGGTGCTCACCGGGCACCGGTCGGGGCCGATGCCGTTGCGCTGGATCTACCTTCACATGCTGCGTGAGCTGGCCCAGCATTGCGGCCATGCGGAGATCCTGCGAGAGCAGGTCCTCGCGCAGCGGGCTCAGATCTCGAGCACCCGGATGTAGAGCCTGCTCGCCGTCGTGTCATAGTGACCCAGTAGACTAATGCGGTAATGACATCCCCGCTTTCACTTTGAGGTGAAGAACTCTCATGCCAGCAATCGTTGTCGTCGGCGCTCAATGGGGCGACGAAGGTAAAGGTAAAACGACCGATATCCTCGGCACCAGCGTCGACTACGTGGTCAAGCCCAACGGTGGGAACAACGCAGGCCACACGGTTGTCGTCGGCGGTGAGAAGTACGAACTCAAGCTTCTGCCGGCAGGCATCCTCTCGCCCAACGTCACACCGGTCATCGGCAACGGCGTCGTGGTCAACCTCGAAGCCCTCTTCGAAGAGATCGAAGCCCTGGAATCCCGCGGTGCAGACACCTCGAAGCTGCGGATATCGGCCAACGCCCACCTTGTCGCGCCCTACCACCAGACCTTGGACAAGGTGACCGAACGGTTCCTGGGCAAGCGCGCCATCGGCACCACCGGACGTGGCATCGGACCGGCCTACATGGACAAGATCGGACGCCTCGGCATCCGCGTCCAGGACATCTTCGACGAGTCGATCCTGCGCCAGAAGATCGAAGGGTCGCTGCGGCAGAAGAACGAACTCCTCGTCAAGGTCTACAACCGCCGAGCCGTGGACGTCGAAGAGATCGTCGACTACTTCCTGCCCTTCGTCGAACGACTGCGCCCCTACGTTGCTGAGACCGAGCAGCTGCTCAACGACGCCCTCGATCGTGACGAGGTCATTGTCATGGAAGGCGGCCAGGCCACGATGCTCGACGTCGACCACGGCACCTACCCCTTCGTGACCTCCTCGAACCCGACCGCCGGCGGATCCTGCGTCGGCTCGGGCATCGGACCCACACGCATCAATCGCGTCGTCGGAATCGTCAAGGCCTACACCACGCGAGTGGGGGCCGGGCCATTCCCCACCGAGCTCTTCGATGATATGGGGGAGTACCTGCAGAAGGCCGGCGGTGAGTTCGGAGTCAATACCGGACGCCCGCGTCGCTGCGGGTGGTACGACGCCGTCATCGCCCGCTACGCTGCACGCGTCAACGGGTTCACCGACTATGTGCTCACCAAGCTCGACGTGCTCACCGGCATCGAGTCCATCCCCGTGTGCGTGGCCTACGAGGTCGACGGAGTCCGCCAGGACGAGATGCCGATGTCGCAGACCGAGTTCCACCACGCCAAGCCCATCTTCGAATACTTCGAGGGCTGGGCAGAGGACATCACTGGGGCTCGCACCTTCGCGGACCTGCCCGAGAACGCGCAGAAGTACGTGCTCGCACTCGAAGAGCGTTCTGGCTGTCGGATGTCGGTCATCGGCGTCGGTCCCGACCGCGAACAGTCGATCGTGCGGCACGACCTGCTGGACTGAGCGTCTGACGCACAGCAATGGCTGTGTCTCATCGGCGGTGATCTTCTTGGCGAAGGTCACCGCCGAAGTCATCTCAGACTCTGACTCCCGAATTCCGGCACTGGCCGTCGCCGATACAGGCGACTCATCTCATATTCGCAAGCTTCATTGAGATTCCACCTTGTTGACTGCTAGCGTCGAACGCTATGTTCACTACGCTGTTCGCGCCGATGCGAACATCATCTTCTTTGGCACCGAAACGTCCGTTGCGAAAGCCCCTGGCCGCCGCAGTCGCGCTGATGACCCTCATGTCGACGTCTGCCTGTATGCCCGACATCGATCGCAACGAGGGCTTTCCGCCACCACAGGTCACTGCCATTGCCGCCGGATCGCCAGGGGGCGGACTCGACCTGGCTGCACGGATGACGAAGGACGGACTCGAAGCCGCCGGCGTCGACAGCCTGATGACGATCGAGAATATGGGCGGAGGCGGCGGCAACCCTGCCCGTGCGGCCGTCCTCCAGCGTGAGAATGACGGAACCAGTGTGGTCTTCGAATCCAATCGTGTCTTTCTGTCCCACATCACCGGGACCACCGACATGTCACTTGACGACTTCACCCCGATCGCCCAGCTGACCACCGACTATGAAGTCTGGTTGTCCAGGTCCGACTCGGAGTTCGACTCACCTGAGAAGGTCCTCGACAGCATCAAGGACGATCCCAAGTCCGTGAAGTTCGGCATCGGCACCGTTCCCAGCGATGACCAGCTCAATGTGCTCCGACCGGCCAGTGAATACGGCATCGACGACCTGGCGTCGTTGAAGCTGATTGCGTTCTCCGACGGAGGCGACCTCAACAACGAACTTCTGGGTGGTCGCGTTGACGTTGCCTCGACAGGACTTTCAGAAGCGATGGAGCTCGTCGAATCCGGCGACGTCGAGATCATCGCCGTTTCAGCGCCGAAGACTCTCACCGACGGCCCGGCCAAGGGCGCACCGACCTGGCACGACCTCGATATGGACATCACGATCAACCACTGGCGCGGCGTCTTCGGTCCCGCCGGAATGTCAGACGAAGCCGTTCGGTGGTGGCAGGCCTCCCTCAAGCGCAGCGTCGAGTCGGACGAGTTCAAGGACCAAGCAGATGCCTTGGGCATCGACCCCGCATATATGCCGGGTGACGAATGGTTGGATTCGGTCATTCTGCCTGAGAAGAAGGAATCGACAGAAGTGCTCGACAAGGTGGGATTGGCGAAATGACATCTGAACCGACACTGGCCGAGACGCCGCACGAAGCGGGGTCGAAGACAGAGAGCACCGCGCTGTCGACGGGTATCGCCGTGGCAGTCCTCGGCGCCATCGCCGTCTTCTATCTGGTCAACGCTCTGCTGCTGCCGGACACGGAGACCGACGAAGGGATCGGGCCCAGAGCCTTCCCGGTCGTCGTCGCCATCGTCCTGACCTGCACCACCGCACTCGGCGTGCTCACGCTGCTTCGCGGACGCGTCGAGGTGCAGGCGGTATCGAAGACGGAGCTGCTGAGAGTCGCCATCTGCATCGTGCTCTTCGCGCTCTTCGCTGCGTCGATCTTCCTCATCGGATTCGCCGAGGCGGCTGCCATCTTCTCGGTCCTGACCTCCACATTCGTCTTCGGGGTCAGGCTGTCTCTCAAGCGCGCGGCGTGGCTGCTGGTCGTGGGCCTGGTCATCGGCCTGGTGCTCTTCCTCGTCTTCGACGTGTGGTTGAACGTACTCCTGCCTGTCGGCTGGATCGAGTACCTGCTCTTCGGAGGACTGAACCTATGAACTCCTGGACCGAACTGCTGGGCGCGCTGGGGTCGATCACCACGTCGCCGATCCTGCTTCTCGTCATCCTCCTCGGCGTGCTCCTGGGGACCGTCGCCGGTCTTCTTCCCGGGGTCGGACCCTCGACAGCGATTGCTCTGCTTCTGCCCGTGGCGATCACCATGCCTGCCGAACTGTCTCTGCCGCTGATGGTGTCGTTGTATCTCGGCGCCGAATACGGTGGCCGGATCTCGGCGATCCTGCTCAACATCCCCGGCGACCCCGGCGCGATCATGACCACGCTTGATGGGCACCCGATGGCTCTCAAGGGCAGAGCCGCCTCAGCCCTGACGATCTCAGCCCTCGCCTCGTTCGTGGGCAGCATTCTCGCGTTTCTGGGGCTGGCATTCATCGCAGGGCCGATGTCCGAGCTGGGGTTGGCATTCGGCCCGGCCGCCTACTTCGCCGTGGTCGTCATGGCTCTCGTTCTCAGCGCCACGCTGGTGGGAAATGCTCCGATGCTCGGTCTGACCGCTGTGGTCATCGGTGTCGCGATCTCCACGGTCGGCATCGAACTCCAAACGGGGCTGCCGCGATTCACATTCGGCACGTTCACGCTGTTGGAAGGCGTCGAACCGATCGTAGCGATCATCGGAGTCTTCGGAGTCGGTGAGATCCTTGCCAGCACAATGATGGGCCATACCGGTCAGGGTCTGTCTCGCCTCAGTGGCCGCTTCTTCCCGACCAAGGGCGAACTCAGACAGGGAACTCTGCCGAGCCTGCGCGGCTCGGTCATCGGATTCGTCTCAGGAGTTCTTCCCGGAGCGGGGACGACGATCGCGGCATTCTTCTCCTACGGTCTGGAGAAGCGGCTGGCGCCCGCCTCCGCGGGAATGGGCAAGGGAGCAGTGCGAGGACTCGTCGCACCTGAAGCGGCGAACAACGCTGCTGTGTCCGGGTCCATGGTTCCGCTGCTGACTCTGGGCATCCCCGGGTCAGGAACGACCGCGGTGCTGCTGGCGTATCTGATGATGTACGGGCTCAACCCCGGACCGGGGTTTTTCGACGCCAACCCCGTCTTAGGCTGGACGATCATCGGCGCGCTTCTGATCAGCGCCATCCTCGGCGTGATCATCAACATTGCTGCTTCACCGCTCCTGTCCAAAATCCTCGCGATTCCCATGCCCTATATGGCACCGGTGATCCTCATGCTGGCTCTCATCTCGTGCTACAGCATCCACAACTCGGCAACCGATGTCTATATTGCGCTGGGCTTCGGCATTCTGGGCTACGTGATGCGCCTGGTCGGAATGTCACCGGCGCTGCTGGTCATCGGACTGGTCCTGGGAGAGATGCTCGAACGCAACCTGCAGCAGGCCCTGGGCCTGACTGGTGGAGACTTCGGGGCAGTCATCTCGCAGCCGATCGTGATGGTGTTTCTGGCCATCGCGGTCCTCTCCCTGCTGACAGCATTGCCGTGGAAGCAGATGCTGGGTAAGCAGGAGGACAACGACCAAAGGAAGGACACCGAATGTCGCAGCAACCGCGACTGACCGAGGCCGCTTATCAGGGCCCATCCCTCGAAGCCGATCGTGACTTGTATCGGCCCATCGGTGAGCAGACCGAACGGCGCGAAGTCGTCGAGGAATTCACCATCCCGATCCGTTCGGGGCAGGCTTGGGAAGTACCCGCCGGCCATGTCTGTCGGATCTCCACCGTTGAGGGGCCGCAGGTCGGGGACCTCAATCTGTGGAATCGGCACGATCCGCGGGAGAGGTTCTGGGCCTCGCGGACCCGTCAGCTGCAGGCGGCGCACGTCTCGACGTTCGACCGGCTGTGGTCGACACTGCCGTTCCTGCGCCCCATGGCCACGATCGTCTGCGACACCTTGGCCGACTACGGCACAGATCTCGAGGGCGGTCGCCTCCACGACACTCTCGGCACCCGCTGTGATCCCTATGTCTCCACGATGCTCAACGGCGTCGACTTCGACTATCACTGTCATTCCAACCTGGTTCGGGCGATTCTGCCGTTCGGTCTCACAGAGTTCGACGTCCACGATGTCCTCAACGTCTTCCAGTGCACGGGCCTGAATGACAACGACGAATACTTCATGAAGACCTGTCCTGCCCAGCCGGGTGACCATTTCGAATTCTTCGCGGAGCAGGATCTGTTGGCGGCACTCTCGACCTGTCCCGGGGGAGACCTGTCGAAGCCGATGTTCGGCGAGGACAACGAGGACCCTGTCGAGAACTGTCACCCACTCAAGGTCACCGTCTATGCGTTGCCGGAATACCTCCTCGGCGACTGGAAGGAACCGAGCTCACCGAATTATCGGGGCGGGCACGGGCTGAAGCCCCAGCCCTGGGGGTGAACTTAAGCGCTCTGGGTGCCGGCCGAGTGCAGGCGTCCGCCGCTGAACCAGCGCAGGAGTGCCGCGCAGAGAGCAAGGAATGCCACGAAACCGCCGTACCAGCATGCGGTTGCGAAGAGTCCGATGGCAGGGACGAGGATCCCGGCGATGACGACCGGAAGGCCGAATGCCAGATAGCAGACAACGAAGACTGCGGCCATCACCTCGGCGTTGGCCTCCGGCTTCACAGCTGCCTGGATGGTCTTCAGCGCACCAGGGAAGGCCGTGCCGAAGCCGGTTCCGGTGATGATGACGGCGAGGCAGTACAGTTCGGGCGAGGTGAGAGTCAGGGCCACCAGGGTGAGAGTGCTGCCGACGGCGAGCGAGATCGTTCCGTAGAGGGTGACGGTGCGCGCGGATCGGTTGCGCATGAAGAACCCGGCCAGTCCTCCGGAACCGGCGAGCATCGTGACGACGAGTCCGCTGACGAGGTGGGAATTCGTATGGAACTCGGTGGTGATGATGTTTGAGCCGAGGGAGAGGTACAAGCCTCCCGTAGCCCAGCCGGCGACGAAGGCCGGCACAGCGAACAGGAACGCCTTGCGCACTTCCCTGGGCAGAGCCGCGCGCGGCAGCAATGATGCCCAGGCTCCTCGGCGCCGGGCCGAGGTCTCCGGCAGGACCCAGACGATGCCGGCCAGCAGCAGATATGTGCACACGAGGGTTCCGAAGACCACCGCGGCGCCGCTGCTCTCGACGAGAACGGCGAGAGTTGCTCCGGCGAACAATCCGCCGATGGCCAGGCCCGCCATCGCCGAAATTGCGTTCCACGAGGAGGCTGAGCCTGGCTTGTGCGGCAGTTCCAGGTCGACGACCGTCGCCGAGAGAGTCGACAGCAGAATTCCGCTGGCAATTCCTTGGACGACTCGGGAGAGGATCAGAGCCGCAGCGCTGTCGGCATGCCAGAACAGGAACATGCTGATGGCGAGCACGACGAATGCCGCGCAGATGACGGGGCGGCGCCCGATGTGATCGGAGAGTGCGCCTGCAGTGAGCAGTGCCGCCAGCAATGCCACGGCGTAAGCGGCGAACACCACCGTGATCATCACCGGAGCAAAGCCGAAATCGGCCTGGATGACGGGGTAGAACGGCGACGGGGCGCTGGCTCCGGCCATCATCGCCGAGGTGGCGATCAGGACCATGCGCAGACGCCAACGCTCGCGCGACCACCAAGCAAAGGTGGGAGGCGGCTGAACCGCGGAAACAGTAGCCTCCTCCATGATGTTCGAAACTTTTGGAACCATTCTTGGAGGCTATACGACATTCTCAAACAGTTCAACTATTATCGAACCATGGTTGCCAATGAGAAACTGCCGCACCCGGAGCGCGAGGACATCGAGCTGACCGCAGTGCTATTCGCCCTCAGTGACGAGGCCAGACTGGCTCTGGTTCAGCAGCTCAAGGAGGGTCCGATGGACATGGCGAACTGCTCGGCGTTGGATCCGAACGCACCGAAGTCGACACGCTCGCACCAGGTCAAGGTGCTGCGCGAAGCCGGCGTCATCATCAGTGAACTGCATGGCCGCAACCGCCGCTTGACGTTGCGGCGTGACGACATCGATGCTCGTTTCCCGGGCCTGTTGGAGTCCGTGCTGCAGGAGGAATCTGCTCTGCAGGAGTGACGGTGCTCAGCGCACAGCCATGTCCCAGCTGTCGTCGGGCAGTGCCTGACCGGTCTCAAGGTAGGACTTGAGTCCGGCGAGAACCGCGGGCCAACCCTTCGAAACTCCGGTGTGCAGGCCGGCGTCGGCGAAGTTCGTGTGGGTGACGGTCAGTTTCACCACTTCGCCGGACTGCTCGATGAGGTATGAGGCAACGGAGCCCTCGTCGTCGAGATCCTGGTCGATTGGCTGGAAGGTGAAGACGAGTCTATTCGGTGGATCGGTCTCGAGGATCTTGCCCCAGACATCGGCTTTACCGTCCGGTCCGCCTTTGTGATGGGCCCATGACGACCCGACCTGCCAATCGGAGACGACGGCGACATCGTCCCAGTACAGGCGCGTGATCTCGAGGTCGGTGAGCGCGTCCCAGACCTGCTCCGGAGTGGCTCGGATATAGGTGACATAGACGAAATCGGGAAATTCTTCGGTGGTGGTCATGGCTGTCTCCTCGGCTCTTCTCTTGACGGCGTCGATGACGTCGAAGTGGTGCTGGTCGAACTCGCGGGTCCATCGATTCTGCATCTCATGGATCGGGTACGAGTTCAGGTAGTGTCGTCGTTCTCGTCCGTGGCGGACGATCGCGATTAGGTCGGCGTCGACGAGCAGATTCAAGTGCTGTGTCACTGACTGTCTGGCCATCGAGAGGCCTTCGCAGAGTTCACTCAGTGACTGCCCGTCCTCTTTGCGGAGGACGTCAAGGAGTCGTCGACGGGTTGGGTCGGCGAGGGCTTTGAACACTCTGTCGAGTGTGTCGGTGTCGGTCACATCTCTAATATGCAGGTATCTACCTGCATATGTCAATAGGTTGGCGGCAGCACACTGAAATGGGGTTCCCAGTCCCTCAGCCATAGGATCGAATCAGACAATGATTACGCCTGCGCGGCACACCAAGGAGGTCGACACATGACGCACGTTTCGCTTCTCAGTCGGTATGCGGATCGGCTCGGGTTGAGTGATTCCGCCCCCGAACTGCACCGACGTGCTCAGGGATCTTGTGCGCAGATTGTCGAACTTCTTGACGAGATCCTGGTCGCGCACACGCACTCGATCTGCTTTGAGAATCTCGACGTGGTTGCCTTTCGCGCCAGGGGAGACCTCGAAGCCGTCGCCATCGACATCGACGGATCTGCGGACAAACTGCTCACCGATGGTCGGGGCGGATACTGCCACGAGCATGCGTCACTCATCCGCGGGGTCGTCACCGAACTGGGGCTGAGGGCACACCCGATTCTGGCCCGAGTCCACCTCGGCGACGGGCAGACGGCACCGGGAGCACTGACTCACCAGGGAACCATCGTCGACCTCGACGGCCGTCGTTTTCTCGTTGATCCCGGCTTCGGCGGGGGAACGCCGGAGGCTGCGCTCGAACTCTCCGAATCCGCTGCGGCCAGAATGACGTCCCACGGCGAACACCGAATCGTCCCTGCGAGGACTGTTCTCGCACCGCAGCTGCGCGCCGACAGTGACTGGGTGCTCCAATCACGAACGCGAGATGACCAGGAATTTCGCATCGTCTATGCGTTCAGTGAAGTCCCTCGCCCGCAGGCCGATCTGGACTTGGCGAACTGGTTCACCTCGACGAAGCCCGGGTCGCGGTTCACCGGTCCGCCCATTCTCGCTCTGCCGCTGCCCGAAGGCGGCAGGGTCACTGTGGAGGGGCGCCGACTGCGGCGCATGATCGGCGGTGTGCGACCCGATCGACACGAACGGACCCTGTCTGATGCCACGGAATTCGCCGAGGTGCTGTCGACTGAATTCGGACTCGACCTCGACAGGGAATTCACTGACCTGGTGTGGAGAGCGACCACTGAGGGGTGAAGTGCCCGGTCTGAGGATCTGCGGGCAGACCTGAACGGCGGCCGGTGGACCATGCCCGTGTCAGACCCCGGGTCTACACTGCTGTCATGTCCGCGGCGACTCGGGATGACCTCATTCGCAGGCCACACCCGCGCCTGAGCCCCTTCGTGGGTGACTACGTCGCCTACGACGTTTCGGGCGTCCCCGCCGGGACACATCTCGGGCTGCCATCGGGCACCCTGACGTTCATCGTCTCCATCGACGAACCGCTGCACCAATACGACGCGGCAACCGAGCGCACCGAGTCCTTCGACGTACTGCTCGCGGGCCTGCATCTGCAACCCACCCTCATCAGGCACAACGGCGCAATGGCCGGAATTCAGGTCAACTTCACCCCCTTCGCTCCTCGCATCCTCTTCGACACCCCTGCCGTCGACCTCGTTCACCGCACGCACGACCTTGCCGAGATCTCACGCCCCATCGCCGCCGAGCTGTACGAACGCGTCAACGAAGCCACGACCTGGTCTGCCCGCTTCGATGCCATCGACGAGGTCCTCGTCCGTGCCGTCCACGAAGGCACCCGGCCTCGGCCCGAGGTGGTCAGCTCCTGGAAGCAGATCGCCCGCAGCCACGGCGGGCTGCCCGTCTCACTTGTGGCGGATCGGATCGGTTGGAGCAGACGTCACCTCAATGGAGTGTTCCGTGCAGAATTCGGCATCGGACCCAAGGAGGCGGCGCGGATCATGCGATTCGATCGGGCGAGACGAATGATCTCGGCGCAGTCTCGAACCTTGGCAGATATCGCTGCGATCTGCGGTTATGCCGACCAATCCCATCTCAACCGCGACTTCCGACTGCTCACAGGGACCAGTCCGTCTCTGTGGCTGACCGAGGACCCCGTGGTGCGGCAGGACCGAGATCGCTGGTCGCTGGATCGGTAAGCGCCGCCTCGGCGAGCGTCGGTACAGCTGCACCCTGTGTCTCCGCAGCCCGCGCAGTTCCCAAATGTCCAAGCCGCCGCGGTGGCGCCGGGTCCACGATGGTGTGGACCGATACGACGAGGAAAGGACACACCATGTCAACGACCACCGGAACCAATGTCTGGCCCACATTCCGCTACCGAGATGCGAAGGCTGCGATCGCGTTCCTGCAGGACGCCTTCGGCTTCGAAGCCATCGCTGAGTACACGAACGCCGATGTCCCTCAGCGAGTCGATCACGCCGAACTGCGTTGGCCAGAAGGTGGGGGAGTCATGCTCGGCTCCACGCGCGACGACGGCGGTGTCATGACGAAAACCGGAGTCGCCGCCGGCTCGGTGTACATCGCCACTGGCCGAGTCGAGGAGCTCTATCATCGCGCGATCGCGGCCGGTGCCACGAAGGTCATGGGTCTGAGTGAACAGGACTATGGCTCCAAGGACTTCAGCGTCACCGACCCGGAGGGGGTGCTGTGGAGCTTCGGGACTTATCGAGGTGCGGGCGCAGATCAGGAGTGATGCCCGAGCACTGTGTCGGCCGCGGTGTAGAGAGGCTTTTCCAGCTGCGAGGATGACCCGCGGATCACGTTGGGCTACGCGCGTCTCGCGCTCACGCCTTCTGCCCAACGATAAGGCTGCGTCGCAAGAAGTGCGCCGATCGAGCGGCGGAGGCGGGAGACTTCTGCACGCACCGTGACCAGATGCTCGGCATCGCCGTAGATCGTGCGACTGAGGTCGGCAGTGCTGATTCCAGATGGCCCCGCCGAGGTGATCGCGGCGAGGATCTGCGCACGCCGTGGCGTGAGCGGAACCGTGAGCGGATCATCGCCGGAATTGATCTCGAGCACCGCGGGTTGGCTTGTCTGTCGCAGCGTGACCGAGACCTGTGCTTCGTCGGCGGCCTCTGCTGGTCTCAGCAGCCAACCGCCGGTGATCTTCTCCGGCAGGCACAATCCAGCCCCGGGGATGAGGATCGTGCGGTCAGGTGCCGGCACTTCGATCCGATCGCGGCTGCGAACACCCTGCTGATAGGCGACCCAGCCATCGTCGTCGACGACCAGCGCAGGACCGTGACTGCCGCTGAGGACGATGGACATGCGATTGCGCAGGCCGCTCAGCTGCTCCTGTTGGATGAGGGAGAGCCTCGCCTGCGCCAGATGGACGGCAGTTGTGACCAGAGACTGCACGGCAGGATGGAGGGTGAGTGCTGGTCCGCTGATGTCGACGACGCCCAGGAGGCTGCCATCGATGGGATCGTGGATGGGAACCGCACTGCAGTACCAGGGATGCTGCGATGTTTCGAAGTGCTCGGCGGAGAACAGTTGGACCGCGGCCTCCTCGGCCAGAGCAGTGCCGATGGCATTCGTGCCCACCCTGGATTCGGACCAGTGGGCACCCTCGACGAATCCCAGCGAATCCGCCTGACGTCTGGCAGCGGTGGCGCCGTCTCGCCACAGGATCACTCCCTCGGCATCGGCGACGACAAGAATGAAGCTGCCTGCATCGGGCATCCTCAGCAACACGGATTTCAGCTCCTCGACGATGAGGCGCAGCTTTGAACGATGCCTACGGGACTCCACGTCCGCCTCGGCGGAGAAGATTCTGCGATTGCTGCCCGATGGGTCGAGGCCCAAGCGCAGCATTCGATCCCACGAGCGCGCAACGAGCGCCCGCGGCTGCTCCGGCGGCGATGCGCCGGTGATCACTGCATCGTGAATGCGTGTCAGATCTCTGGCGAGATGCGCCAGATCCGGCTGAGGCATGTCACGAGTATAGGCGTGGGAATCGTCACTGGCCATGCAACTCGATGCAACTCTTCCTCGGCTGTTCGTGGAGGGATAGCTTGGGGGCACACAGCTCAACGAGGAGGAGTGACATGACAACGACAATTGACCGCACACAGCTCACCGCCGATGACATCGCGACCGAGTGGCTCAGCAGCTTCGAATCCGCACTGCGGGCGCGTGACATCGAAGCAGCTGTGGGACTGTTCGCCACCACGAGTTACTGGCGAGATCTCGTGTCTTTCACGTGGAACCTCAATACAGTGGAGAACCATGACGGAGTCAGAGACCTGCTGACCGTGAACGCGGACAGGGTCGCACCATCCGATTTCGAGCTCAGCGATCCTGCCGCCACCGCCGACGGGGTCACCGAAGCCTGGTTCACCTTCGCCACCTCTGTCGGCCGAGGCAAGGGCCTGGTGCGACTCATCGACGAGGACGGGCCCAAAGCATGGACCATGCTCACCTCCTTGCAGGAACTGACAGGCTATGAAGAGCCTCGCGGACACCGACGGGTCAAGGGGGCCGAACACGGCGTCGACCCTGAGCGGAAGAGCTGGTCGGAGAAGCTTGCAGAGGAGGACGCAGCCTGGGGAGACACCGCACAGCCGTACACTCTCGTCGTCGGCGGGGGACAGGGCGGCATTGCGCTCGGCGCTCGCCTGCGTCAGATGGGAGTCCCGGCGCTCGTCATCGATCGGTGGGAGAAGCCGGGAGACCAGTGGCGTTCACGGTACAAGTCACTGTGCCTGCACGACCCCGTGTGGTACGACCACCTGCCCTATCTCAAATTTCCCGACAACTGGCCCGTCTTCGCACCCAAGGACAAGATCGCCGATTGGTTGGAGTTCTACACCAGGGTGATGGAGATTCCTTACTGGTCATCGACGACGGCGAACTCGGCGAAGTATGACGAGAAGGCCAAGCAATGGACGGTCGAAGTCGACCGCGACGGTAAGAAGGTCACGCTCAACCCGACTCACCTGGTGATGGCCACGGGAATGTCGGGCAAGCCGAATGTCCCGTCCTTCCCTGGTGCCGACAGCTTCAGGGGAGAGCAGCAGCATTCCTCGCAGCACCGGGGCCCCGACGCCTATACGGGCAAGAAGGTCGTCGTCATCGGCAGCAACAACTCCGCCTTCGACATCTGCGGAGCACTGTACGAGCACGGTGCCGATGTCACGATGGTGCAGCGCTCAAGCACACACATCGTCAAAAGCGACTCCCTCATGGAGATCGGGCTTGGCGACCTCTATTCGGAGAAGGCCCTGGCCAACGGCGTGACGACCGAGAAGGCGGACCTTATCTTCGCCTCTTTGCCGTATCGCATCATGCACGAATTCCAGATCCCGCTCTACGACCAGATGAAGGAACGCGACAAGGATTTCTACCAGCGCATGGAAGATGCCGGTTTCGATCTCGACTTCGGCGACGACGAGTCCGGGCTCTTCCTCAAGTACCTGCGCCGCGGCTCGGGCTACTACATCGACGTCGGCTCGGCAGAACTCGTCGCCGACGGAAAGGTGAAGCTGGCCAAGGGAGACGTCGATCATCTGACCGAGACCTCCGTGGTCCTCGCCGACGGAACCGAACTGCCTGCCGACCTCGTCGTCTATGCCACAGGATATGGGTCAATGAACGGCTGGGTGGCCGACCTCGTCGATCAGGAGACGGCGGACAAGGTGGGCAAATGCTGGGGCCTGGGCTCCGACACTGCCAAGGACCCCGGCCCGTGGGAGGGCGAGGAGCGGAACATGTGGAAGCCCACTCAACAGGAGAACCTGTGGTTCATGGGCGGCAACCTCCACCAGTCGCGGCACTACTCGCTGTACTTGGGGCTGCAGCTCAAGGCCCGGTACGAGGGGTTGGATACCCCGGTGTACGGGGTGCAGGAGGTGCACCACCTGAGCTGACGCGACGCGAGGCGGACTCCGTGAGTGCTGAGTCGCCTGTGAATGTTTGAGTGTGGAGGGCTGCGTGAATCGATTCACGCAGCCCTTCGCCTATGAGTTCCAGGGACCAAATATCGGGCCTTTTCTCGGATCTTTAGCGAACTGAACAATTGTCAATGTTTAAGGCGCATGGTCAAGAAAGGTATCGCTTTATCTGAATCGTCTGGTTGATCAGCAGCAGTGAAGACTTTTGCACAATCACTGTTCAATTTTGCAGTCTTGGTAGGTGGGATTTTAGTCCTGCAACTATTGAACGTTTATGCCGGAGTGTGTGACTCTTGCTAGATCTCATCTATGAAAGAGGTCACATTGGCGCTCAGGGATGCCTTTAGAAGTCCGGCAACGTCGCTGGACGATCAAATGGAAAGTTACGCAACGGAGCGAGTTCCACGGGCTCAACGATGGCCCGCATTTGCTATCCTCCTGATTCTCACGGGTAACGTCACCGCGATGTTCTGGTTCACCCTCGGAGGCCAGATCGGGTTCCTGGTCGGTTGGCCCATGATGCTGATTCCGATCGGATATTTGGTGGTCGTGTCCACGGTGCTGGGATCGCTCATTATGAAGATCGCGTCCAAGGAAGGACTCAGTCTCGTACTGCTGACCCGAGGGCTGGGGTTTGGTGCAAAAGGGTCGGCAGTCGCTTCTTTTATCTACGGTATCAACTATATTTTCTACTTCATTTTTGAAGGCAGTATAGTTTCTCACGCGTTGAGTGAATATTTTGGGGTTGGACAAAGTTCGGTGACCGCAAGTGTCATTTTTGCGCTCGTCGGTGCTGCCGCTTTGTACTTTGCATGGCGAGGAATGCACTCTATGAACATCTTGCAGCGCTTCGGTATGCCGATCTTCTTGGGACTTTTTATACTCGGAATATTTATGCTCTCACAGGGGCATGCGATCGCTGGTCCCGGCCAGTGGGTTTCTCTTACCCCAGATGATCCAACTGTAATGTGGCAGGCGTTCTCTTTGGTCAATGGGCAGATCGTATTTCAGGCTCTGCTGGCCACCGACTATGGTCGGTTCTCGCGTCCCCAGATCGGGTACAAGGGGACAGCCGGGATCATGTTTGGTGAAATGATCATGATCGCAGTCGTCCTGATACTAGGGTCGTTGCTCGCATTCACTGTTTACCCGAGCATCACGCAAGGGGACCCAGTCCTCTATTCGACGGACCCTGGGTTCGTCTTCGCCATGGTTATGGGCTTCCTCGGTGTTGTGTTCGCGATCATCACCCAAATTCGAATCAACGTCATGAACCTCTATTCGGGGTCTCTCGCGTTCTCCAACACTTGGGACGCGTTCGCGAAGAAGCCCATCCGGCGAAACTGGTGGATGGTTGGTCTACTGGTCCTCGGTATCGCGCTCTATCCCGTCAACGTCCTGCAGTACACGGACACCTTCCTTGCCGTGACCGGAATCATGACGAATACATGGATCTTTATCCTTCTCGCGGACTATTACATCTGCCGAAAAGTGTTCAAATACGCTGCGACGGAGAAGATCGATTACGACGAAAAAGTTATTAGAGACTGGAACCCATGCGGAATGATCGCCATGGGGGTCGCCGTCATCATCGGCGGTCTGGGTCTTGCCGGCATGTATCCGATCTACTACGCATCGTTCGTCGCGATGTTCATCGGCCCGATTCTGCACGTACTGCTGACAGTGATCACCAGGGGACGCTTCTATTCTCTTGTCGACAACGCGGCCAAGCAGCAGGCATAGAAAGAGAAGGACACATGATTGATGAAAATCTGCACTTTGAGACTCTGGAATCCGTTTCCGGGAAGATAATGCGGCGGGAAGTCAGCTCGCGTGAAGTGGTTGACCATATGCTCCAGCGTGTATCCGAAATCGATCCGGTTCTACAGGCGTATACATATGTAGCCGAGGATTCTGCACACGACGCCGATGTTCTGGATGAGGAATATCGCCGCGGACATTGGCGTGGTCCGTTGCACGGAGTGCCGATGGCTATCAAAGACATCTACGGCGACCACGGTCGTCCTCTTGAGGCAGGAATGCCGAGTCGCAAAGGGATGACGGCCGATACAACGGCGACTGTCGTTCAACGTCTGCGAGACGCCGGGGCGATCATCCTGGGGAGGGTGCACACCACAGAAGGCGTATATGGAGAGCATACTTTCCCTTTCGAGCCGCCTAAGAACCCATGGGGTTTGGATCGCTGGGTGGGAGTCTCCTCCAGCGGAAGCGGGTCCTCAACTGCGGGCGGTTTGGCCTTTGCGACTTTGGGGTCAGACACTGGTGGTTCTATCCGCATGCCTTCGTCTGCCAACGGGGTTACCGGGCTAAAGCCGACCTGGGGTCGTTGCAGCAGATATGGAGTTTTCGAGTTGGCGGGAAGTCTTGACCACGTTGGGCCAATGGCAAGATCGGCACGCGACGCTGGGATCGTCCTGGAAGCAATTGCCGGCTTCGATCCGAAGGACCCAACTTCATTGTCCGCAGCTGTCGATAGATACGGTGCTCGAACGGATATCGGCCTATCCGGTACCAGGATCGGTATTGATATCACTTGGGCGCTCACTGCTGTCTCGGAAACAGTGAGAGGCAGCATGCTTGCTGCCATTGCCACTCTCGAAGACCTCGGTGCGGAGATAGTACCGGTGAGTTTTCCTGATCCTGAACAGATCAACGATGACTGGTTCACTGTCTGCGGTGTGCAGACCGCCTTGGCTCACGGCAAGTGGTTCGACGAACATGAGGCGACCTATGGAGAGGGCCTGCGTGAAGTGATCAATATCGGCAAGCGCGCATCGGCAATTGAGTATCAAGAAGTGCTCAAGCGTCGGTCGATCTTCAAAGGGGCAGTTGAGAACGTCTTGTCAACAGTGGACATAATGTTCATCCCAGGGCTGCCCTACGAAGCTCCGCTTGCTTCTGACATGGTGAAAATGGGTGCCGAACAATTAGCTGAGGTTCACCGGTACACGGTTCCTTTTACGATGAGCCAGATGCCGACGATTACGTTCCCGATCGGATTTACCCCAGCCAGTTCGTTGCCGGTTGCAGGACAGTTGGTTGGCGCCGCTCTGACCGAGAAGGATCTGGTGCGAGTTGCTAATGCCTTCCAGCAGGTGACGGACTTCCACAATCGACACCCGGAACTCTGACGGCACTGACCCGGGATCTCAGTGAAGGGCTTGCAGTCCGACTCATCAATCGACGATGAGCCGGACTGCAGGCCGATTTCTGGGCTCGGAGACCACAAAGGACCGACCCAGGTCCGTGGGAAGGTGAGCAGCGGAACATGTGGAAGCACACCTAACAGGAGAACCTATGGTTCCAAGGCGGCAACCTTCACCAGTCGCGGCGCTACTCGCTGTATCTGGCGCTTCAGCTCAAGGCTCGGTACGAGGGGCTCAGAGGCCCCGGTCTGCGGGGTGCAGATTACGTCGAGTGCTCTGTGAGGCGCGCTTACCTGGCTCTGCGAGTGATCGCAAGGATTCGGATCATGAGTGGGACCGCGACGATGACAGCAGCGATGTGCACAGTTCTGATGAGGATGATCAGAACTATTGAGGCGTCCGCGGTAGCGAGCAGTGAACCCATATCACCGTCGGTGAAGAGCCAGGTCAACGGTTCGGCGATCAGCGACGCCATGCCGACGACGCCGAGTCCGACGATGAGCACCGCCGCCGCCCACCTGTGGCCGCGGGCGAAGGCGAGTATGAGGCCGGCGACAACTGCGTAGATTCCGAGGCGGAGTAGGATCGCTGGTCCTTCTCCGCTGAGGTTCTCCGCTTCCCACAGGTGGGCGATCATCTCTGCGACGCCTGCCGCCAAGGCGATCAAGAGGGCCACCACCGAGATGTGTCGCGGGCGTTGAATCCGGTCGGTTGCAGTGCTCGCGGGAAGGGAGTGGTTGTCAGTTGGGCGCACGACGATCCTCGTTTCTTCCAGGGTCGGTTGTCGACGTCCACCATGTGATCATGCAAGATCCGACCCGAGAATCACTCGCAGGTACTCGATTGCTGCCGGATGCTTAGTTCTGAGGGTTGAGGCTGCGAATACGTGGACGAAACTCGCCGAGGCGATCCCTGCCCGGGGGTGCGCTGTTGCTGCACCGGTGAGCTGTCTACAGCCCCAGCCGTTCTAGGACGTTCTTAACGTGGGCGAGGGCCTCGTCCTGGGACAGACCGAAGTTCTGATTGAAGTACATGCCGTCGCCGATGAGCTGGATCGTCATGGCCATATCAGCATCACCGAGGTGATCGTTGAGTGCGTTGAACCAGGCCTCGCGGGTCCTGCGCAGAGCGCTCTTCGCTTCGTCGTTCTCCTGTGCCAGACAGCTGGCGGCGATGAGGCTGCGGTCCAGCGGTGTTCCGATCTCGGCCGAAGTCTCGAGGTAATAGAGGTGGAGGCGCTTGCCGGCGGCCTTCATCGACTCGACGTCCTCAGCAACGAGCTTGTCGAGCCTCTCGAGGCTTCCCTTGACCAGCTCCGCCTTCGAACCGTAGTGGTAAAGCAAGCCTCCCTTGGACACGCCGGCCTTCGCCGCGACCGCATCCAGGGTTGCGCCGGAGATGCCCTGCTTGTCCAGGAGGATGTCGAAGGCGTCGAGGAGCTTCTCTTTGGTGTCGGTGGAGTTGCGTGCCATAGCGCCGAGCCTAGCCGAAGCCCGCAGGCCAATCATCGTCTGCGTCCCATCTTGCCGACTGTACCGTCTAGACGGTACAGTATATTTCATGTTCACCACACAGACACCACAAGTGCGCGCCGGCCGGCGCGAATGGGCTGGCCTGGCTGTGCTGATGATCCCTGTTCTGCTCATCTCGATCGACAACACCGTCTTGGGATTCGCGATACCGGCCATCAGCACCGGGCTTCATCCCACAGGTACCCAGCTCCTCTGGATCGTCGATATCTATGCCCTCATGCTCGCAGGCCTGCTTGTAGCTATGGGCAGCATCGGCGACCGGGTCGGACGCCGCAGACTGCTCATCATCGGCGCCTTCGGCTTCGGCCTGGCTTCACTGCTGGCGGCATACTCCACGTCAGCGGAGATGCTCATCCTTGCTCGCGCGCTGTTGGGCCTTTTCGGCGCCACGCTGATGCCCTCGACCCTCTCACTCATTCGCAATATCTTCCTCCACGACAAGGACCGCCGCGTTGCGATCGCCACCTGGGCTGCCATGTTCAGCGGAGGTGCCGCGCTCGGGCCCATCGTCGGCGGAATCCTGCTCGAACACTTCCACTGGAGTTCGGTCTTCTTCATCAATCTGCCGCTGATCACGCTCTTCATTCCGGCGGCTCTCCTTCTGCTGCCCGAGTCGCGTGATCCGAACCCGGGCCGAATCGATCCACTGTCGATCGGGCTGTCGATGCTCATGCTCGCCCCGCTCGTCTTCGCCATCAAGCACGTCATGGCCGATGGTGTGGACATGCTCTTCTGGGCCAGTCTCGCGGTCACCGTCGTTGCCGGAACCGGCTTCGTCATGCGTCAGCTTGCCTCGGCGAACCCGATGCTCGATGTCAGGCTCTTTGCCGACAAGATCTTCACCTCGGCAGTGCTGTCCAACCTGCTCAGCGTCATGGGCTTGGCGGGCTTCCTGTATTTCGGCACGCAGCTGCTCCAGCTGGTGCTCGGACTCTCCCCAGTCGAAGCTGCACTGGTCCTCGTGCCCGGCCTCATCACTTCGATCGTCGCCGGTTACACCGCGGTGCCGATCATCGCCCGACTGCAGCCGCGCGTGGTCGTGCCCTGTGCCCTCGTGCTCAACGCAACAGGGATGGGGATCGTAGCCTTCACACCCGAACATTCGGTGGCAGGTATGCTCATCTCCTTCCTCATCCTCGGTGTGGGTCTCGGCACCGCAGAGGTCATCACGAACGATCTCATCTTGTCTGCAGTGCCCGCGAACAAGGCCGGAGCCGCCTCGGCGATCTCCGAGACTGCGTACGAATTCGGATCTGTCATGGGAACCGCCGTTCTCGGGGGACTCACGACCATGGTCTACAGCTCTCAGCTGCAGTCAGCGCTCGGGGATAAGGCGAGTGGGCCTGAATTCGAGACCCTCGGATCGTCACTTGAGCACGCGGTTGCTCAAGGCGGTCACCTCGGGGACCAGCTCGCCGAGGCGGCTGTGACGTCCTTCGACCTCGGCGTCCAATGGGCGGCGGGGGCTGCGGTCGTCCTGGTGCTCATCGCTGCGGTCCTCACGTCCTTCGGCCTCAAGGGTGCGGGCCGGACTCGAGGCCCAGCCTGAAGCTCGGCCCCACGGCCGAGGAGACGTTGAGATCATCGCGCCGAACCAACAGAGGTGTTCGTCGGGGCCGCGACGGGAATCGCGCTGGCCTGAACCCACTGAAACCGGCGGGCATCCCCGAATGCTTGGGGGGGGTGCCCCTATGGTTTTCGTCAAGGGGTGACGGGGGCTTCTTCGAATAGTCTTGCCGGCTGATGCTGGGCAGTACTGATTGGTCCGGGACCGGAGTCTCGGACTGGACGTGGGCGCTTGTGAACCTGTCTACGCGGCGGTGGCCTCCATCGGTACGTGGAAATAGGCACCGTCACGCAGCATCGCGAACAACACGTTGCAGCGTCGACGAGCCAACGCGATCAGGGCCTGGTTATGCTTCTTGCCCTGGGCGCGTTTCCGGTCGTAATACGTCCTCGACAACGGGTCTTTCAACGCTGCGAATGCCGATAGGAATAGCGCCCGTTTGAGCACTTTGTTGCCCCGGCGGGACGAATGATCACCACGGATCGACGTCCCCGATCTCCACGTCACCGGTGCCAAACCGGCGTAAGAGGCCAAGTGCCCGGCGGTGGCGAAGTCCTTGCCCACGACCTCGGTCAGGATTCTCGCCGCTGTCCTGACGCCGACTGCCGGCATCGACGTCAGGAGCTCGAAAAGAGGATGCGATTCCACCAACTCCTCGATCCGTGCAAAGACCTCGTCCCGCGACGACCTCGTCTGAGCCAAAGCTGTGGCCAGTTGCGGTAGGACGATCCCTGCCGCATCGGTGCCCGCGACCACCACAGTCTGCTCTTCCAAGGCGGTGAAAATCGCTGTCGCCCAGCGTTTCCACGCTCTGGGTGCGTGTTTGGCCAGCAGTGTCTCAACCCGGCGTTTACCGGCCCGACGTAAAGCCTTCGGAGTCGGATACTTCACCAGCAGCGCCGTCATCGCAGGATGGTCCAAGTGAGCACCGATGACAGCCTCCAGTCCGGGATGGATCTGTGTCAGCAGACCACGAATCCTGTTCGATGTTGCCGTGGCCAGTTTCGCGAGATCGTCGTCGTAACCGCACAACATGGAAAGCTCTGCGACGTTTTCATCACTGACCCGAATCCCCCGCAAGGTATGCGGCATGGTCCGAGCAGCTTCGGCGATGATCGCAGCATCCCTGGCATCAGTCTTCGCCTCTCCTGGATGCAGGTCAGCGATGCGACGCATCGCTAACCCGGGCAGGTAGCCCACAGTGATGCCGGCCGCTTGTGCAACAGCGACGGGCAGTGCTCCGATCGTGGCGGGCTGGTCCACGACGACGAGGAGTGTCCCGTGGGTACGCAGCTTGCCGAGCAGGCCCCGGAGCTTCCCCTCGTTCTGGGGCAGGGCCTTCGACAGGATTTGGGTGCCGTCCCTGGCCAGAGCCACGGCGTGGTGGTCGTGTTTGCCGACATCGATGCCGATGAATACGTCGATCTCAGCGTGGTTGGTGATCATGTCACTCATCTTCTTCGACTGGTGTGACTGCGGTTATGAGTGGTTCGGCTGGCCGGTGGTGTTAGGTGTGGCTCCGGGGTTCGGCATCCACGTTACGGTCGGGCTCAAGGCATGTGTTCTGCCAGTGGTTCTGGCCCCTATTAGCGATTTCCCTGGTGCCTTCGACTCCCGGTGACAACACCCCCCGGACCATGAATGGCTGGGGGCATGAATCATGCCGGGAATCTTAGGCCAGCGACCCCTTCTATCCTGACGGATTGTGAGGCTACTTAAAGGTAACGGGGGGGATAGGCATTCACTGTCCACAGATGGTCGTCGGCGGGGCAGAATGCGAACGTCTTTCCACAGTGAATGCGACGGTGGCCCGGACCGAAGGGGGATTCTCCTTCGGCCCGGGCCACCGAACGCGTCTGGCCTTACACCCGCCGCGTCAACTCACATCATGAGCTGACCGACTCACTGTCGCGCGATGCAGGAGCAACGGCGTTCCGCGCTCGCCTGCGTGCGACCACACGGCCGATGCCTGTATAGAGCAGCGCACCGATGAGGATGACGTAGAGGACGATCGTGATCGGTGAGGACACGAGGACCGAGACATCATTGCCCGAAGCCAGCAGGGCATCGCGCAGGCTGGACTCGGCCAGCGGGCCGAGGACCATGCCGATCATCAGAGGAGCCAGCGGCACACCGTAGCGCTTGAGCACGAAGCTGATGATGCCGATTCCCAGCAGGATCATGAGCTCGAACTGCGACGCCGAGGTGGCATAGATGCCGAGCCCGCAGAACACCGCAATGCCGCCGTAGAGGTAGGGATCCGGGATCTTGAGCAGCTTCGCCCACAGGGGAGCGAAGGGCAGGTTGATGATGAGCAGGACGATCATCGCGATGAAGAAGCTCGCCAGCAGACCCCAGACGAGTTCCGGCGACCGATCGAAGAGCAGCGGTCCCGGCTGCAGGCCGTACTGTCGGAATGCGGCAAGCATGATCGCAGCCGTCGCGGAGATCGGCAGACCCAGCGCCAACAGTGCGCCCATGGCGATGCCGGTCGTGGCAGAACCCGCCGACTCGGGGCCAGCCAGGCCGCGGATGGCGCCCTTGTCACCGAACTGCGGATCCTTGCGCTTCGAGTCGAGCTTGCGCTCGAGGCCATAGGACATGAACGTCGGCACATCGGCACCGCCGACGGGGATCACTCCGAAGGGCAGACCGATCGCAGTGCCGCGCAGCCACGCGGGCAGCGCCTCGCCGAACTCCCTGCGCGAGAGGAATGGGCGGCCCGATGAGTTGATCGTATTGTCGTTGACCTTGCGGCGGATCCGGGAGGCGATGAAGAAGACCTCGCCCAGGGCCAGGATGGCCACGGTCACCGTGACCAGCGAAACTCCGTCGAAGAGTTCGGGGACGCCCATGGTGAAACGCTCGGTGCCGGAGACCGAATCGATGCCGATGACCGAGAAGCCGATGCCGAGCACCAGGGCCATGAGGCCCTTGAGCACGGAGTCCGCAACGACCGATGAGGTTGCCACGAAGGCAAAGAGGGCCAGTGCGAAGAACTCGGCGGGACCGAAGTTCGTCGAAAAATCCGCCAGGGCCGGGGCGACGAACACCACCAGGCAACAGGAGACGAAACCGCCGATGAAGGCACCGATCGCGGCCGTGGCCAGCGCCTGCGGTGCTCGCCCGTTGCGGGCCATCTTGTGGCCCTCGAACGTCGAGGCGATCGCCGATGCCTGGCCGGGGGTGTTCATGAGGATGGCCATGGTGGAGTCACCGAAGAGACCACCGAAGTAGACGCCGGCGAACATGATGAAAGCGCCGGTCGGGTCGAGGGCGAAGGTCATCGGCAGCAGCAGGGCCACGGCCATCGATGACCCCAGGCCCGGCAGGACTCCGACGGCTGTGCCGAGGAAACAGCCGACGAGGACCCACAGCAGGTTCATCGGCGTCAGCGCGTGTGTGAAGCCTTCGAGCAGGGACATGAGAGCGTCCATATCAGAAGCCACCTCCCAGAATTCCCGAGGGAAGATTGAGTCCCAGCAGCACCGCGAACGCGATGTAGACCAGGGACGAGAATGTCAGCGCCATGATGAGGTCGAACAGGGGACGCTTTGAGCCCATCGACCTGGCCACGCACCAGAACAGGAGCGCCGCGGCGAGGATCCACCCGGCGAACTCGAGGATGAGGGCGAACGCGGCGAACCCGCCAGCACCCCAGGCCAGAGACACGAAGTCGCTGTGCGTGCGGTGCCGCGAATCGGCAACCCGCGCCTCGGCGAGTGCCTGGCGATCCTGGAGCGGTTCGTCCTCCTCGTGCGGGTCGAGACGCGAGGCCGACACCGCGGAAGTCACGGGTGTCGAGAACGCCTTCTGCTCCTCCACCTCGGCGGGGAGATCATCATCGACATCGACGGGTTCGGGATTGCGGATATAGGCGATCGTCAGCAGGATCGTGAGCACGTAGCCGACGATCATGATGATCATAGGGAAGAACTGCGGTCCCGGCGGATCGGTGTCCTCGGCGACGTCCATCGTGATGATGCCGATGAGCAGGTACGTCGAGAACCCCGCCATGATGAGGGGGACCAGGAGACCTGATCGACCCTGCCACCAGGTCCCGGCGCCGATGTGGGCCGTCCTGGTTCTCTTCTTCGTTGACGTCTGAGCGCTCACAGTCCCAACTCCTTCAACAGCTTCTCGATCCGGGAGGTGTCCTCTTTGACGAATTCTGCGAACTCTTCACCGGTCTGCCACACGTCCGTCCATTTGTTGCGCTCGAGGGCATCTGCCCATTCCGCGCTGTCGCGAGTCTGTTTGAGGATGTCGACAAGCTGTGAGGCCTCGTCCTCGGTGATGCCGGGTGCTCCGAGCCAGCCGCGCCAGTTGGTCAGCGTCACCTTGTAGCCCTGTTCGGTCATCGTGGGTACGTCGTCGAAGCCGGGGATGCGCTTGGGTGCGGCCACGCCGATTGCTTTGACGCGGCCGGCTTCGATCTGGTCAGAGACCTCGTTGAAGCCACAGGACGCGAAGTCTGTGGTGCCCGAGAGCAGAGTCTGGATCGCTTCGCCGCCGCCGGACTTGGGAATGTAGGTGATGCCCGAGGCAGGGATATCTGCCAGCAGCGCCAGCTGAGCGATCGTGAGGTGGTCGACTGAGCCAGCGGAGCCGCCGGTCCAGACGAACCCTTCCGGGTCCTTCTTCCAGGCGCTGATGACGTCGTCGATCGTGTTATAGGGGGAATCGGCGGCGGCGATGAGCACGTCATAGTCCTCCGCGACCCTGGCGAGCAAGGTGGTGTCATCGAAACCAACGGGCGACTTGTTGAGCGCAATGCCGCCGACCATCGCGGTGCCTGTGGCCAGAATGGTGTCGGCCTGCCCGCCCATGGTGGAGAACTTGCCGAGACCGATGGTGCCACCGGCTCCGGGGATGTTGACGACCTGAGCGTTGTTGGCCAGCTTATTCGCGCGCATGGCCTGCTGAGTCTCCCGGGCGAACCCGTCCCAGCCGCCACCGGCACCGGCTGGTGCGATGAGTGTGAGGTTGGAGGAGAGATCACCCTTGGCCGATGCGGCTCTGACCGAATAGGTGGTGGCCGTCCCGATGGCTGCCACTGCGATTGCGCCGTACGCGATTCGGCCGAACATGCGCCGAGTCGGATGGGGCGGCGCAGACCCTGGATCTGCGCCAGGATCTGAGGCGGATTGGTTCGTCATTGACCAAACTTTCATATCTGTTGTGAACTGCATGTGAGGCTCGTCATAGCTTAGATTGATGCAGGTCACATTACGCGCTTGTGCGCACTGATCGCGTTCTGCTCGTTCTGCTCACTCGATGGTACGGGGACTGGAAAGTCGCGAGGGCATCCGGTTCCAGTGGTGTCTCTGGTGCTTTGTCGTCCTGTACTGCGTCGTTGGCATCGAGGTAGCTAGGCTGGGACCATGAACGACACTGCCCTCAGCGCCCCAGTGGCCAAGAAGATCCCCCAGCAGCGCACCCATCACGGCCACACCTTCGTCGACGACTACGAATGGATGCGCGAGAAGGAGTCCCCGGAGGTCATCGCCCACCTCGAAGCCGAGAATGAGTGGACGAGCACGCAGACATCCGGGCTCGAGCCATTGCGCGAATCGATCTTCACTGAGATCAAGACCCGCATCAAGGAAACCGACATGTCGGTGCCGACCAGACGCGGGAACTACTGGTATTTCTCCCGAACGAAGGCCGGGCTCGACTACGGGATCAGCGTTCGCGCGCCCATCGCGGACGTCGATGATTGGACTCCGCCCGAGGTCGGCGAGGAGGCGCTTCTCGGCGAAGAGGTCATCTTCGACTCGAACATCGCCGCCGAAGGCCAGGAGTTCTTCTCGCTGGGCACCTTCTCGCTGACCGACGACGGCCGGTATCTGCTCTTCGGCGTGGACAACTCCGGCGACGAGCGGTACACGCTGAAACTGCGCGACCTGAGCACAGGCGAGGACCTGCCCGACACCGTGGACGGCACATTCGCCGGAGCCTCGATCGACCCAACTGGCCGCTACGTCTTCTACACCACTGTCGACGAGGCTTGGCGACCAGAAAAGGTCTGGCGTCACAGTGTCGGCACCGACAGCAGCGACGATGTCTGCATCTTCCATGAGCCAGACGAGCGCTTCTTCGTCGGCTCGGGATTCTCCCGCTCGGGCAAATACATGTTCATCGTCACCGGGTCGAAGACCACCACAGGCTTCTGGTCGCTCGAAGCCGATGACCTCGAATCTGCACCGCAGGTCGTCTGGCCCCGTGTCGACGGGGTCGAATACTCTGTGGAGCACGCGATCATCGCCGGTGAGGATCGCTTCCTCATCACGCACAATCAGGAGCGCGAGGACTTCGACATCATCGACGTGCCCGTCGCCGATCCAGCCGGTACAGCACGCGAAAGCGTCGACGCCGTCGACGAACCGGACTCCGTCGCCGATCCGACCTCCATCGGTCGTCCGCTGCTCGCTGAGGTTGACGGGCTGCGCATCGAAGATGTCGATGCCTTCGCGAGCTTTATCGTCGTCAGCTATCGCCGCGGAGGATTCGCCCGAGTCGGCATCATAGAGCTGGACGCACATGAGCAGCCCACGTCCGGTGACACCGCGTCACCCTTCGGCCCACTGCGGGAACTGCCCTTCTCGCGAGAGACCGGAACTCTGGGATTCGCCGGCAATCCCGAGTTCACACAGACGAGCATCCGACTGCTCTTCACCTCCATGTCCACGCCCGCTGTGATCTATCAGCACAGCGTGTCAGACGGCACCGACACGGTCCTCAAGCGCCAGCCCGTCCTCGGCTCGGTCGACCTCGACCGCTACAGTGAATCCCTCGTCTGGGCCAGCGCCGAGGACGGAACCCAGGTTCCGATCTCTCTGGTCTATCGCACCGACCTCATCGCGCTCGACAACGGCACCACTACCTCGGGCACCACGGCCTCGGCGAGGGTAACCGACGCCCATGAAGCAGCGCCCGTCGAGCCTGCACCTCTGGTGCTCTACGGGTACGGCTCCTATGAGATGAGCATGGACCCGTACTTCTCCGTGTCTCGGCTTTCCCTGCTTGACCGCGGGGTCGTCTTCGCCATCGCACACGTGCGCGGCGGCGGTGAGATGGGTCGCCATTGGTACGACCAGGGCAAAACCACAACGAAGAAGAACACCTTCACTGACTTCATCGCTGCCGGACGCCACCTCGTTGCCGAGGGATGGACGAGCCCGGACAGGCTCGTCGCCACCGGGGGATCGGCCGGAGGCCTGCTGATGGGAGCGGTGACGAACATGGCACCGGATCTCTTCGCCGGGGTCAGCGCCCATGTGCCCTTCGTCGACGCACTGACCTCGATCCTCATGCCCGAACTTCCGCTGACCGTCATCGAATGGGAGGAATGGGGAGATCCGCTCCATGACCGGGACGTCTATGAGTACATGCGCTCCTATTCTCCCTACGAGAACGTCGCCGAGGTGGCCCATCCGAAGATCTTGGCCGTGACCTCGCTCAATGACACCCGAGTCCTCTACGTCGAACCCGCCAAATGGGTCGCCCGACTGCGTGAGGTCGGAGCCGATGCGCTGCTCAAGACCGAGATGGTCGCCGGTCACGGGGGTGCGTCGGGACGTTACGACTCCTGGAAGGAAACAGCTTTCGACTTCGCGTGGATCCTTGATGTGCTGGGTCGGTCTGACGTCGACATCGATGCCTGATCCTCTGGCACGGCCGTCCCCACGGGGACGCCGTGCCAGGACGCTTGGGTAGCGGATGTGCGACGCCAGGGGACGTTTGTCGCGACAGATAACAATACTGGGACGATTGTCTCCAAAACCTTGTTTTGGTCGGTCGTGTCAGTGGCGCCCAATAGAGTGGTTGTCATCACAGTCGCACCCCTGACCGACTGCGGAATCAGAATGATCTGAGCCGCATCGGTGCGTGGGTCGTCTGCAGTTCCACGTGCGGCCCACCGATGGGTCCGACCGGGAACAGATGACAGGGTTCGTTCCGGTTCTGCGCAGGTGGACCGGATTTTCAAAGGGGAGAAGAATGCGTCTCAGGCATCTGGCCACAGCGATTGTGGCGGTGAGTTCGGTTATTGCGGTGTCAGCATGTTCGGGCGGAGACGGCTCCAGCGGTGGCGGAGAGGGCGGCGATTCCTACTCGATCGGCATCTCCCAGCTGGTTCAGCACCCGGCGCTCGACGCGGCAAGCGCAGGATTCAAGAACTCCTTCGAAGACGCCGACGTCACCGTCGAATGGGACGAACAGAACGCTCAGGGCGAGCAGGCCAACGCGACGTCGATCGCGCAGACATTCGCCAATGAAGACCTCGACCTCGTCCTCGCGGTGGCCACCCCCGCAGCACAGGCAGCCGCACAGGCGATCACCAACGTTCCTGTGCTCTTCACCGCCGTCACCGACGCCCAAGAAGCAGGCCTCGTGAAGTCCGACGATGCACCGGGAGCCAACGTCACCGGCACCTCGGACCTCAATCCGGTCGCCGAACAGCTCCAACTGGTCAAGGATCTCAAACCTGATGCCAAGACCGTCGGCATCGTCTACAGCTCCGGCGAGGTCAACTCAGAGGTGCAGGTGGAACTCGCGAAGAAGGCTGCGAAGGACATGGGCGTCGAGATCAAGGAAGCCACGATCGCCAACTCGAGTGAGCTGGCGCAGGCAGTGGACTCCCTCGGCAAGGTCGACGCCTACTATGTTCCGACCGACAACAACGTCGTCTCCGCCGTCACGACCATGGTCCAGGCCGCTGAGAAGAACAAGGCGCTCCTCGTGGGTTCTGAAGCGGGCCAGGTGGAACAGGGTGCGGCGATCACTCGCGGCATCGACTACACGAAGCTGGGCGAACAGACCGGCAAGATGGCGCTGAAGATCCTCCAGGATGGTGAGAAGCCAGCCGATATGCCAGTGGAGACCAGCTCAGACCTCGAGCTCGTCGTCAACCCGAAGGCCGCCAAGGCACAGGGCGTTGAGATCCCGAAGAAGATCATCGATGACGCCGACAAGGTCATCGACTGATCGACTCCCGTCGCCGGCCGAGTCACGGGACCGGTCGGCGACACCTACCCCCGCCTCACATCACCACCTGATCGGAAACACATGTTCGGAGCACTGGAACTCGGGCTCATCTACGGAGCGATGGCGCTCGGGGTCTACCTGACCTTCAAGGTTCTCAACTTCCCCGACCTCACCGTCGACGGAAGCTTCACCACGGGTGGTGCCACCGCAGCCTCCTTGATCATCGCCGGGGTCAACCCCTTCCTGGCGACCCTGGCAGCCATCGGCGCAGGACTCATCGCCGGTTACATCACCGGACTCCTCCACACCAAGGGAGGCATCGACGGCCTGCTCGCTGGAATCCTGACGATGATCGGACTGTGGTCGATCAATCTGCGGATCATGGGCAAGGCGAATCTCCCGCTCCTGCGAGAGGACACCGTGTTCACCCCGCTGCGGGAGAACATGTGGCTGGGCACCTGGGTCTCCATAGCAGTTCTCCTCATCTTCACCCTGATTCTGAAATTCGCCATCGACTGGTTCCTCACCACCGACCTGGGCCTGGCGATCCAGGCCAACGGCAACAACCGACAGATGATCCGCAGCCTCGGCGTGAACACCGACAACACGACGATGCTCACCCTGGCCCTGTCCAACGGCTTCGTCGCGCTCTGCGGCGCGCTCATCGCCCAATACCAGGGATTCTCCGACATCAGCATGGGCATCGGTCTTATCCTCGTCGGACTCGCCTCGGTCATCCTCGGGCAGGCAGTCTTCGGCAGCCGCAACATCTTCATGGCCAGCCTCGGAGCTCTCATGGGCTCGGTCATCTACCGCCTCATCATCTTCCTGGCGCTGCGTGCCGGCCTCGACACCAACGATATGAAGCTGACAACCGCACTGCTCGTCGTGGTCGCATTGCTGTTGCCCAGGTGGGGATTCCTCAAGCGAGTACCGTCGCTGAGATCGCGCGGCAACCGAGCCGCGTCAGGAGCTGTGCCAGCCGACGATCCTGCGAACGCGGCGGGTGCCCAAGTGCCCGCCGGGACGGTCGACGTCCCTGCCGGGGCCACCGACGTCCCCGCGGGGACGTCTGCGAGGACCGCAGGAACCGCTGCAGCGTCAGATCAGAAGGAGGACTGAGGCACATGCTGAAGATCGACACCATCTCGAAGACCTTCTTCCCTGGCACCGTCAATGAACGCAAGGCGCTGCAGAATCTGTCGCTCGAGCTCGAAGAATCCGATTTCGTCACCGTCATCGGCTCCAACGGCGCAGGAAAATCGACACTGCTCAACACGATCTCGGGCCGACTGCCCATCGACTCCGGATCGATCACGATCGACGGCGCCGAGGTGTCCCGGATGCCCGAATACAAACGGGCCAAATATCTGGGCCGGGTATTCCAGGACCCGATGGCCGGCACCGCACCGGACCTCACGATCGAACAGAACCTGTCACTGGCACTCAAGCGCGGAAAAGCACGTGGGCTGGGACGAGGAACCACCTCGGCGAGGCGGGACCTGTTCAGAGATGAGCTTGCCACGTTGGAGCTCGGGCTGGAGAACCGCTTGAAGACCAAGGTGGGCCTGCTCTCCGGCGGACAGCGCCAGGCGCTGAGCCTGCTCATGGCCGGATTCACCCAGCCTCGCATCTTGCTCCTCGACGAGCACACAGCGGCACTCGACCCCCAGCGTGCGGCACTCGTGACGGACCTGACGCAGAAGATCGTGTCCCATGACGGGCTGACCACGCTCATGGTCACGCACAACATGGAACAGGCGATCGCGCTGGGCAACCGACTCATCATGATGCACGAAGGCGAGATCATCTACCAGGCCTCGGCCGAAGAGAAGAAGACGCTGACGGTGAAGACTCTGCTGGGCGAGTTCTCCAAACTCAAGGGCGCGACACTGGGGGACCGGGCGCTGCTCAACTGACCTGGTGACGGTCACGGTCGAGTGACGAATTCCCCGATGTCAGCTGCGACCTCGTCGGGATACTCGCCGGTGACGGCGTGTGAGGCATCCTCATAGACGTGCACCGCACCAGTACCCAGGGTTCGCGTGGCCGTGGCCGAGGCAGTGTCCGGGTCATGCATGACTGAGCGTCCCGCAATGATCGCGAGCACCGGCATCGGCAGGTCGGACAGCTGTCCTTCGGTGATTCGGGACGGCTGAGGCTTCTTCATGGCGTAATGATGCATCCCGGATTCGATCATGTCGGCTACCGGGACATCTTCGACCTCGATGCCGCCGGCGGTGTATGAATTGAACGCATCCCGTCCGGCCTTGGGCATCCATGGAACCGTTGCGGGGATCGCACGTAGGATCGTCTCCACCGGTATGCCGTCGAAGGTCTGGACGGGATCGATGAGGGTCAGGGTCCTCACATGCTGCGGATGGCGGATGGCGAGATTGGCCGCCGTCCAGCCCCCGAGCGAGAGCCCGACCAGGTTCACAGAATCCTCTGGAAGCGCAGCGATCGTCTCAGCGAGCCACGCGGCCTCATCTTCGGTATCGGTGATCGGCGAACTCTGTACGCTGCGACCCGGTTCACCAAGGAGATCGAGGGCGTAGACATCGGCGATCCGAAGCAGAGACGGCATGTTGTCGGCCCAGACCGGAGTCGACGAGGCGGTTCCGGGGAGCAGCATCATCGGCGCGGCGTCGCCGGTTCCTTCGAAGCGATAGACCCGGACGAATCCGAAGGCGGTGCGGATGTCTATGGTGTCTGCTGGCTTCGGCATGCTGGCGAAGGCCGCGGTGTAGGCGGAGTCGAATTCTGCCTCTCCCTCGGCGCTGTCCCAGTGGCCGACGGGCGAGGGGGCCCGGAGGAAGTACCCGATGGCAACCGCGGCAACAATGGCCGAGGCTATCGGCATGAGCACCCGAGGGCGCAGCATTCGGCGTCTGGGGGTTTGGGTATCGCGATCCGTCATCAGCACTCCTCTACCGATCGGTCAGTGATTCAACCGTATAGTATAATCGCGGTATGGGACAAGACTCGGCAGAGGACAAGACGAAGGGTCGGCAGTCGACCTTCACGCAGCGAGCACGGCGCGCACAGATCATCGATGTCACGATCGAGCTGCTCGCCGAGCACGGATTCTCCGGTGTGTCACTGTCTCAGATCGCTGATCGTGCAGGCGTGACCAAGCCGACTGTCCTGTATCACTTCACCGACAAGGCCACTCTTGTCCGTGGCGCCTATCAGCATGTGCTCGACGCTATGGTCTCCTCGGTCGGAGAGGCGATCGACGCCGCCGAGGTCACCGACCGTCCGAGTGCCTATGTGCGTTCGTTGGTCACCCATTACGTCAACCACCCCAGTCATACCCGAGTGAGCGTCGAAGCGCTGATCCACGGTGGGGCAAGAACAGACAGTTCCGCACGGTGGAAGCCGGTGGCTGAGCTGCTCAAATCGGCACGGGAAGCGCGCGGAGTCAAGAGCCCGTCGGATTCGCGGACGGCTGCACTCATCATCGGCGGTGCCATCGACGCTGTCGTCGGCGAGGCACTCGAGGACCCGGGGTACGACGCCGCTGCCGCGAGCGAGGAGATCGTGGATCTCATCGAGCAGCGTTTCCTCACCGACTGACCCGGGGC
Source organism: Brevibacterium sp. RIT 803 (assembly GCF_016892625.1). GTDB lineage: Bacteria > Actinomycetota > Actinomycetes > Actinomycetales > Brevibacteriaceae > Brevibacterium. The sequence continues at coordinate 18,220 of NZ_JAFEMW010000003.1, read as the reverse complement.
AGTACGAACCTTCGTGCGATTGCGTGGGGCGCCGCAGCAATGTGACAGGATTCCTTTGAGAAGCTCTCAGGAAGCTGTTAAGGTCCGAAGCTATGGCACAGACAGGTATTTTCGGGGCAGACCTCTGTGCCCGGACCCTTTCTGCCACGCGCACAGCACCCCATCCCACTGCCGGTTTCGCCAATGATTCCTGGGAAGGCGCAGCAATCGGGTGGTGCGGTTCAGAGCCGTAGACCACTCTGGCAACTTTCGATCATCAGTTTCCTCGACGATTGAGAAAGGGCCATCGCTGCATGTCCGATGACTCCACACCAGACACATCAAGACCCACAGGAACCGCCGCTGATACTGCGGGAACCGACACCACGGGAACCGGTGCTTCGGCAAGCGATGCCGACACCTCGGCGACCACCGCGCCGACCCTCGGCTCTGACGGTTCCGGCTCCCTGCGCCCCGAACGCAGAGCCTCACGCGAAAAGCTCAAGGCCGATGCCCGACGAATGAGCCGCGAGACGGGGAAGGGCTTGGGCAAACTGGACTACAGCCGCCCCAGGCATCCTGCCGAGAATGAGCCGGAGAACAACACCCAGTATCCGCACAACACCCACCCGATCCTGGTCCCGGGAATCGCGATCGACGAACAGCGTCGCCACTACTCCCTCGACAAGATCATCTTCGTCGTCGCCGGCACACTCACCGTTGCTTTCGTGATCTGGGGCATCACGAGTCCCTCAAGCGTCGCCTCGGTGGCTCAGGCCGCCTACGACTGGGCGACTCTGAACGTCGGCTGGTTCTTCAACGTCGTCGCCATTGTGGTGCTCGTCGCCCTCCTCATCCTCGCGTTCTCGTCCTACGGCAAGATTCCGCTGGGCAAGGACGATGAGAAAGCCGAGTTCAGCACCTTCTCCTGGGTGGCGATGCTCTTTGCCGCGGGCATCGGCATCGGGGTGCTGTTCTTCGGCCCGTCCGAACCGCTGACCTATTTCATCAGCCCACCGCCGCTGACCAACGACCCCGAAACCACGGAGGCCCTGCACGGGGCGATGGCCCAGACCTACTTCCACTGGGGATTCCACGCCTGGGCGATGTACGCCCTCGTCGGTGGCGCTATCGCCTATGCCGCCTACCGGCGCGGACGCTCACTTCTGCTGTCTTCGATCTTCCAGTCCCTGTTCGGCAAACGCCAAACCGAGGGCTTCGCCGGCAAGCTTGTCGACATCTTCGCGATCGTCGCGACCTTGTTCGGAACTGCTGCTGCCTTGGGCATCGCAGCAATGCAGATCGGTACGGGCGTGAGCATCGTCAGCGGGGTAGGACCGATGACGAACAACATGCTCGTCGTCATCATCTGCGTCCTCACCGTCGGCTTCATCATCTCCGCGGTCTCCGGTGTCTCGAAGGGCATCCGCTACCTGTCGAGCATCAACATCATCCTCACCGTCGGCATCGTGGCGCTCGTGCTGTTCCTGGGCCCGACGCTGTTCCTGCTCAACCTGCTGCCCTCGGCGATGATGGAATACTTCGGTTCGCTCTTCGACATGATGGGACGCTCCCTGTCCTGGGGCGGCGAAACCCAGGAATTCCAGTCCGTATGGACCGTCTACTACTGGGCCTGGTGGATCTCCTGGTCCCCGTTCGTCGGCACGTTCATCGCCCGCATCTCACGAGGACGCAGCATCCGCCAGTTCATCCTCGGCACGATCTTCATTCCCTCGACCCTGCTCTTCGTCGCCTACGGCATCATGGGCGGAACATCGATCTGGATGTACCGGTCAGGGGCATCCGGGTTCACCGACAGCATGGAAGCCCCCGAGGTGTTCTTCACTCTCATCGGCAACCTGCCCTACGTCGAATGGCTGCCGGCGGTCGCCATCGTCGTCCTTGCGATCTTCTTCATCACCTCAGCAGACTCGGCCTCAGTGGTCATGGGAATGCTCACCAGCCGAGGCGATCAGGAACCCAAGAAGTGGGTCGTCGTGTTCTGGGGGCTCGTGATGTCCGGGATCGCGGTCGTCATGCTCCTTCTGGGCAACGCCAGCGCCCTGGAAGGTCTGCAGCAGCTCGTCATCGTCACCGCTGTGCCGTTCGCCGTCATCATGCTGTTCATCATCATCGCCTGGTTCAAAGAACTGCGCACCGACCCGCTGGCACTGCGGCGACAGTACGCGCAGAACGCTGTGGACAATGCCGTGGTCGAAGGTGCCGACCGATTCGGTGACGACTTCGCGTTCCAAGTCGTGCAGACCGAACCGGGCGACGGCGCCAACGGCGGCATCGACTCCGAGCATGGGGACTACACCGATTGGTACCAGCGCACCGATGAATACGGTGAGCCGGTCGGCTTCGACTACGAAACCGGCGAATGGGCCGACGGCTGGACTCCCGAGGAGGATGAGAGCGACGACTCCGACACCACCTCGGCGAGTTCAGAGGTCGAGGGCGAGGCGGAATCCCGTGTGACCGAGTGAGGTGTCCGGAGTCGCGGCCGAACGTGCCGAGGTCCGGTACCTGCGGCAATACGAGTCATGGCACATATAGGACCCGCCACGCAGCACCGGTCGCTGGTCGTGCGCACTGAAGTGACTGCTCGTCCACTCCCATACGTTCCCGGTCGTGTTGTGCAGACCGAAGCCGTTGGGAGGAAACGCGTCGGCGGGAACGGTGCCCACCGGCGCCGTCGGTCCGCTGGGGAAGACCCCGGCGAAGGTGTTCATGCGGGCCACGCCGTCGGGTTCGCGCACCGAACCCCAGGGGTAGGGCTGCCGTTCAAGGCCGCCGCGGGAGGCGAACTCCCACTCGACTTCGGTCGGCAGCCGGGCACCCACCCACTGCGCATACGCCTCGGCGTCGGTGTGGGAGACATGTGTGACCGGATGCCTGGCCCACTGTTCGAGACTCGAAGCGTCGAGACTCGAACCCGGAACGCCAGCCACACCTGCCACACCAGTCGGCCCGGGCCCGCCGGGGTGGAGCCAGGTCGCCCCTGTGACCTGACGCCACCAGGGGGTAGCCTGCACAGAGGGAGAGATCTCGGCCAGACCTTCGGCCACCAGGCCGGTGAAGACTAAGGAGTCACCATGAGTTTCGGCATCAGTGCGATGACCCGTGGCTGCAACGAACGCGGCGAATTCTGCGACCGTGACGGTCGTCGCACCGATGGCGAAACCCTCGACACCGACTTCGCGGACCGGGCCTTCACCGTCCTCGGGATAGGCCAGCGGGTCCTCGCTGCCCATCAGGAATGTGCCGCCGCTGAGGCCGATCATCGCCAGATCCTGCGGAGCCAGAGCCGCGAGCTCGGTCGCCAGCTGCCGATCGGGAGTGGACATGGTGGCCGATTCCCGGCTCGACGTTCGCACCTCGGCGGGGGATTCTTCTTCCTCAACACCCACCTCGGCGGACCCAGGACTACCCTGGCTCGCTCCGACGGGCGAGTTCCGTGCTGGGCCACAGCATGAGGCCAATGTCGCCACCTTCAATCCACATCTAGGAACCGGTTTCGCAAGAATCTGTTCCATCTGACACACCTGCGCAGGTCTTCAACGCAGCTGACTTCGCAGATCATGCTTTCACAAGCAGACCATACGTTTTTGAGAAAGGACGTGACCAAGCATATGCAACCGCCGAACATCGTAGTGATCCAGGCCGACCAGATGGCCGCACAGGCACTGGGCGCCTACGGAGACACCGCCGCACTCACCCCGAACATGGACTCCCTGGCCGAGGATGGAGCGGTCTTCGATCGCGCCTACTGCAACACCCCGCTGTGCTCACCCTCGCGGGCGTCGATGATGACCGGGCGGATGCCCTCCGACATCGACTGCCTCGACAACGGCGATGACTTCGCCGCCTCGGTGCCGACGTTCGCCCACCGCCTGCGCAAGCTCGGATACCACACCGCGCTCATCGGTCGGATGCACTTCATCGGCCCCGATCAGCACCACGGTTTCGAAGAGCGCCTGACCACCGACGTCTACCCGGCCGACCTCGACATGGTTCCCGACTGGCAGCGTCCTCTCGACCAGAAGCTCCAGTGGTATCACGAGGCCGATCCGGTGTTCACCGCCGGTGCTGCGAAGGCGAACGTCCAGCAGGACTTCGACGACGAGGTGATCTTTCGGACCCTGCGTCACCTCAACGGACGAGTGCGCGCCAACCAGGCCGCAGGTGAGGACCAGCCGTTCCTCATGGTCACCTCGTTCATCCACCCGCACGACCCGTACGAGCCGCCGCGGGAGAACTGGGACAGGTTCGCCGAGGTGGACATCCCGGACCCAGCCCACCCTGAGGTCCCCGATATCGCCGAGGACCCGCACAGCCACCGGCTGCGCACGATGAGCGGGCTGGATCAGCAGGAACCGGGAACCGAGGACATCCGTCGGGCTCGCCGTGCCTACTATGCCTCGGTGAGCTACATCGACGATCACATCGGCAAGATCCGCCAGCGTCTGCGCGAGCTCGACCTGGAGGACAACACAGTAATCATCGTCACCAGCGACCATGGAGATATGCTGGGGGAGAAGGGCCTGTGGTACAAGATGTCTCCGTACGAGCAGTCCTCCCGTGTCCCGATCATCATCAACGGCCCCGCCGAGGCGGTCACACCGGGTCGGTATGCCAACCCCGTCAGCCTCGTCGACCTGATGCCGACTCTGTTGGAGCTGGCAGGAACCTCGGACCCCGATGCGACAGGAGTCTCTTTGTTCGAGTCCGCTCGGCGGGAAGCCGCAGGAGAGATGGAACCAGCCGATCGTGACGTCATCATCGAGTACTTCGCCGAGGGCACATACCGACCGCAGGTGACGCTCATCCGCGGACAGTACAAGCTGACGATCTGCCCGGGAGATCCGGAGCTGCTCTTCGACCTCGAAACGGATCCGGACGAGCTGGTCAATCGCGCCAGCGACGCCGGATGTGCGGAGCTCGTGGCCACGATGCGAGCCGAGCTCGACTCGCGCTACGACCTCGAGCATCTTGAGGAGCATGTGCTGGGCAGTCAGTCGAGCCGCCAGCTCGTCGCCGATGCGCTCAAGATCGGCACGGTCCGGCACTGGGACTACGATCCGGAACCTGAGAACGGCTACGTCCGCGGAGACTTCTGGACCGCGTTCAGGTTCGGAAAGATCCCCGACACCACCGCCTGAGGCACGGCGCCAGCGCACGCGCGCTCGTCACTGAATCGTCGACAGCCGACCGCAACATCGAAAGGTGAGTCCCTGCGGTCGGCTCTCGACGGTGGGGCGTGCGCTCGATGAGGCCCAGCTCGTGCCGACTCCCCACCTAGGCAGGAATAATTCACTCAGGATTGGGCGAGTTGCAGGTCACACTCTCAGACTCCGGTGGCATCATCTGGAGTAGGAGGGATGCCATGACCAATTTCGAGTGGACATCTGAAGTCCCGCTCGCCGCCGAGACAGCCTATCTGTGGCACGCACAGCCCGGAGCGCTGACCAGACTGTCCCCGCACTGGGCCCAAGAGATCGTCGAGGAGAGCTATCCTCCGCTCGCGCCGGGGTCGGTGGCTCAGGTCAAGACCAGCATGCCCGGCAGCTACGGCCTCGTCCGACGGCCATTCAGTTCGGTGCATTCCGAGGGCCCCTCCCGGTTCTCGTTCGTCGATGAGCTCAAAAAGGGCCCACTGAGCCAGTGGAAGCACACCCACGAATTCTCCTCGGTTGCTGGAGGAACCAAGATCGACGACCATATTGAGTTCTCGATGGCACCGGCGGGCTTCGACTCGATCGACCGCAGCCTCATCCACAACCTGGAAGCGACTTTCGAGGCCAGGCAGCAGCGCATGCTCATGGACATCGAATTCCTCGAACGCATGAACGCACCACTGCTGACGCGCAAGAAGGGCAAACGCATCCTCATCGCCGGCGGCAGCGGACTCGTCGGCCGGCAGGTCGCGGCACTCTTCTCCACTGCAGGACATTTCGTGCGTCTGCTCGTGCGTCGCACTCCGAAGGTCGAATACGAATCTCATTGGAATCCCGAATTGGGAATCATCAACCCGCGCGACCTGGCCTGGGCGGATGCGGTCGTCCACCTCGGTGGGCGCACCATCGCCACCCGGTTCACGAAGAAGGCGAAAGAGGAGATCCGCTCCTCACGCATCGACTCGACGACCCTGCTGGCGGAGACGATGCGCACCCTGCCCGAGGCGAAACGACCCGAAGTCTTCGTCTGCGCCTCCGCCGTCGGGATCTACGGATCCCACGCTGAAGAGCCGGTGGACGAGACCGCCCCGGTCGGGGACGGATTCCTCGCCGAGGTGTGCCAGGAATGGGAAGCCGCAGCCGCCCGTGTCGAAGAGCTGGGCATCCGCCGGGTCTCGATCCGATCTGGCATTGCGCTGACTTCACTGAGCGGATTCCTCAGACTCCAGACGCCTCTGTACCTGGCCGGTGCCGGAGGGCGATTGGGCAGCGGTGAACAGGGGCTGGCCTGGGTCTCTCTCGACGATCTGGCCAGAGCCTATGTCCATGCGGTGCTCACCGACTACGTCCGCGGACCCGTCAATGCGGTGGCCCCGGACATGATCTCGCAGCGGGAGTTCGCCGAGGCGCTCGCCGCCCATCTGCACCGCCCGGCCCGCATTCCCACGCCCGGTTTCGTCACCGAGCTGGTGCTCGGGGCCGACGGAGCCAAGGAGCTCGCCCTGGCTGACCAGAAGGTGCGTCCGGAGAAGCTGGAAGAGACCGGATACCAGTTCGCCCACCCCACGCTGTCCGACTGCCTCGAGGAGGAACTCGGCAGCGGAGCGTGAAGTGGGCGAAGGGTTTCAGGTGAGGTTCGTGGGCCCCAGAGGAGCCTGAGTTCAGAGACGCTTTCCGGCGATCTCGGCTCCGGCGGTCAGCGACTGCAGCTTCGCAATGGCGATCTCGGGATGGACGCGTCCGCCCAGGCCGCAGTCCGTCGAGGCCATGACATTGTCGGGGCCGACGAGCTTCGCGAAGCGTTCGATGCGATCGGCGACGAGTTCGGGGTGCTCGACGACATTCGTGGAGTGGGAGACGATGCCCGGGATGATGTACTTGCCCTCGGGCAGCTTCGTGTCCTCCCAGATCCGCCATTCGTGTTCGTGGCGGACGTTGGCAGCCTCGAAGGTGATGCCAGCGGCATTGAGCGTGAGCACCTGGTCGACGATCTCCTTGAACGGCAGGTCCGTCACGTGGGGACCGTGCCAGGAACCCCAGCAGGTGTGGACGCGCACCTGAGCCGGATCGATGCCGCGCAGTGCATGGTTGAGTGCATCGATGCGGACCTGGATGAAGGACCGGTAATCGGCGAAGGACGGTTCCGGGTTGATCTGGTCGAAGTTCTCGGCCAGGGAAGGATCGTCGATCTGAACGGTCAGACCTGCCTCGGTGATGGCGAGGTATTCCTCACGCAGCACATCGGCCCACGCCCAGATGAACTCCTCATCGGTCGTGTAGTACTCATTGGCGATGCGAGACGCCGAGCCGGGGGACAGGGCGTTGATGTAGCCGTCGCGTTCACCGTACCCGGCGGCGCCGAGACCGGCCTTGAGGTTGGCGATGTCGCTGGCGACCTGGTCTTGGCCCACGTAGCGGATGGCGCTGGTGGCCTTGGGGAACTGCGGCTGATCGCCGGTGTCGGTGCCAGCGTTGGCATCGCCGTAGACACCGGGGAAGAGATTGCGATCGCGGCGGTCGCCGAAGCTGGTCAGCACCGTTTTGCCTGGTTCTGAGCGCACGGCTGGCGCATCCCACTTGTCGACATTGTCGAGTTCGAGTCCGCCGGTGCGGGCGAAGGAGTAGTGCCACCAGGCGCCGTAGTCGAAGTCCGCGGCCATCGAATGGCCGTACTCCCCGTCGTTGGGGTTCGAGATGCCGAGATCCTTCTGGCGCTTGACGAGGTCGGCCACGCTGGCGGCGAGGAGTTCATCGAATTCCTGCGTCTGAGCGTCGGAGACGGTTTCACCGGCGAGGCGAGCGTGGTTCTGAGCCTGCTTGACCTTGTTGGCTTCGATGAGTTCGGGGGTGCGGGGTAAGGATCCTGCGTGCGAGGTGCGGATCGTGACCATGTGTGACTCCTCTGGTTGTTCGGCGGCAGTTCAGCCGCAGCGTTCCCTCTCAGGCAATCACATAAGCGGTCCCGCATGCGAGGGGGCTGTCATGTTGGGTCACGTGCTTTCGGCTTTCGCCTGCTGAAAAGAATGCGGTCCTCGCCCTTGCAGACCTACAGTGATGACATGAGTCAGCAGGCTTCCTCGGGAGGATACGAACGGGCAGTCGGTCCAGGGTGGACGGCGCGAATCCTGTTCTGGTCCGCCCTGGTCGTCGGCTCATTGCCGAAATTCGTGTTGATGCCGATGATGATCGATGGAGTGCGACCGGAATTCTTCACCCTGTATCCGACTGTGACCGTCGTGGTCGCGTTCCTCGAACTCACCCTCGGCGTCGTCGCGCTGCTGATCGTGAAGGGCAGTCCGATGGCGATGCGGCTGTTCGGGATGGGACTGACCATCTTCATCAGCATCTACGCATTCGCCTTGCCGCACCTGCTGCCGATCATCGTGAACCGTGTTGTCGGCAGCGTCGATCTGGCGATGAACATCCAGAGCATCATCTGGACCTTCCACGGCGGCGTCGTACTGGCCGGAATGCTCATCGCCTGGAACCTCGCTCGCTACAGAGCCTGGTGGACGCACCTCGTAGCCGCCGGATATGCGATGTGCACGGGACTTGTCGTCGCCTTCGTCGAATGGGCGATGAACTGGCTTGGTTCCTCGATCGCGACGTCAATGGTCCTCACGCAGTTCGTCTTGCTGGGAGTGTCATTCGGCGGCCTGGGACTTCTGCACGGGCTCAGCCGGGTGGCCAGCGGAGCATCGGATCGCTATGCCGCGGCCAGTGCCCGCTCGATCGCCGAGGCAGTGACGAGCAGGCGGGTTCCGTAGAGTTCGCCGAGGTTGCTGCTGACTCTGGCGACCGGTGCCACGATGCACACGGCTCCGACCAGACCATCTTTGGTTTCTACCGGTGCGCTGACGCTGGTGAGACCGACCGTCCGCTCCGAAACGGTGAGCACCCACCCTTGTTCCGAACGTTCACCGCCGATGACGCGGGCCGCGGTTCCTCCGTCCTCGAGCGGCAGCTGAGTGCCCTCGTGGAGCTCGACATGAAGTTCGTTGGGCATAGCCTCGCTGACCAGGCACAGGCGATTGGGTCCCCGGGGGACCCACAGCTGACATGCCTCACCTGTGCGTTCGGCGAGGGTGCGCAGAGGTCCACGCGCAATCTGGCCTAAGCCGAAGCTGATGAAGCGTGCACCGAGTCGGAACGCTCCGCTGGATTCTCTTGCGAGAAGTCCATGTGCCACCAGTGCCCGCGCCAGTCTGTGGACAGTCGGAACAGTGAGATTCAGAGCTTCGGCGATGTCTGCCGCCATCCTCGGTGAGGCTTCGCAGGCCGAGATGATGGCCATGCTCTTGTCAAGGACTCCGACGTCCGTTACATTATGTCCAATCATATTCTGATCGTACGTTATCAAATAATGATAATCAATGGATGGGAGGGCGCAGTTGGCCACCACAGAGGAAGCCCAGAGCGCACCGCTGGCAGACAGTCGAACTGATGGCGCGCTGCTCAGCGACGTGCGGGTACTCGAGCTGGGTAATTTCATCGCAGCACCATTCGCCACCCGTCTTCTCGCAGACTTCGGAGCGGAAGTCATCAAGGTCGAGACGCCCGGCACCGGGGATGAACTGCGCAACTGGCGCCGCCAGCGCGGCAAGGTGTCGATGATGTTCCGAACTCTGGCCCGCAACAAACGATCCGTCACCGTCGATCTGCGCACTGAAGAGGGTCAGGAGATCGTCAGGGACCTCGTCGCCAAGTCCGACGTCGTCATCGAGAACTTCCGACCGGGCACCTTGGAGAATTGGCACCTCGGCGAGGACGACCTCAAAGCGGTGAATTCCGACATCATCATGGTGCGCATCTCCGGGTACGGGCAGACCGGACCTTACCGTGACCGTGCCGGATTCGGGGGAGTGGCCGAGGCGTTCGCCGGACTGCGTCATGTCACCGGTCATGCCGACCGCGCCCCTGTTCGACCGGCCGCTCCGATCGGGGATGCGATGGCCGGACTCTATGGTGCCCTCGGCGCGGTGATCCAACTGTTCGCACTCAAGAACGGTCATAGGGCCGAACAGACTCGTGTGGTCGACGTCGCTCTCTATGAGGCGGTGTATTCGGCAATGGAATCTCTCATCCCCGATTACGATGCCTACGGAATGGTGCGCGAACGCAGCGGGGCCAACCTCCCCGGGGTCGTCCCCAGTGGTAGCTACCCGACGTCCGATGGTCAGTCAGTGATGATCGCAGGCAATGCGGCAAAGCCGTTCCGAGCGCTCATGCAGCTGTGCGGCCGTCCGGATCTGGCAGACGACGTGACCTTGGCTGACGGACACACACGCAGCCAACGTGAGACCGAACTCGACAACATCGTTCGGCACTGGACGCTGGACCGTACGGTCTCTGAAGCAGTGGACGAACTCGCCGCGGCGGGAGTGCCCGCTGGTCCCGTCTACGATGCCACGGGCATTGCCGCAGACGAGCACTTCGCGGCCAGGGGAATGCTCGAATCCATCGATGTCAGCATCGAGGACGATACGACCGAGGCGATCCGCTTTCCCGGAATCGTACCGCGGATCCCCGGGTCAGAAGGGCACATCAGATGGGTCGGACCTGAGCTGGGAGAACACACCGAATCCATTCTCACCGGCGTCCTCGGAGTGAGTGCCGAGGACTACTCGGACCTCAAGCGCAGAGGAGTGATCTGATGAGGAAATCGCAAGCGAGGATCACCGACGTCGTCCTGCGCGATGGACTGCAGGACGAACCCCGAGTCACCTCGGTGGAGGACCGGCTGCTCATCGCGGCGGCCCTCGTCGAGGCTGGTATCACCGACATCGAAGCGGCCTCGTTCGTCAATCCGAAACGGGTCCCGCAGATGAGCGGCGCCGAGGAGCTAGCCGGTCTGGTCTCTGAACGCCCGGCGATCACATGGCGGGCACTGGCGCTCAATCGCCGCGGAGTCGATCGAGCTGTCGCAGCAGGATTCACCACCGTTACCCTGGTTGTCTCTGCCAGTGCCGCTCACAGTCGGGCCAACGCCGGACGGAGTCCGAGCGAGGCGATCGCCGAACTGGCTCCGATCGTTGAATCATATCCCGGAGTGGACTTCAGCGGAGGAATCTCGACAGCATTCGTGTGCCCCTTCGAAGGTGACATCGCACCTGAGGCAGTGACCGAGATCGCCGGGGCGTACGCCGACATCGGCGTGAGCCGGATCGGTCTGGCCGACACCATAGGCACCGCGAGACCGCAGGACGTGGAGGCGAGTCTCGAGCATCTGCGCGGCGAACTGCCCGACGTCGACCTCAGCCTGCATCTGCACAATGCCAAAGGACAGGCATTCGACACCGTTGATCGAGCACTTGACCTCGGAATCACCGAATTCGACGCAGCCACAGGAGGATACGGAGGCTGCCCCTTCGCACCGGGTGCGCACGGGAACATCGCCACGGAAGAACTCGTTGAGCACCTGAGCGCGCGGGGATACGAGACAGGCATCGACCTTGAGGGGCTGGCGGAAGTCAGGAAACTCCTGACTGCAGCCCTCGCGAGAGGCACGCCCGTCGCCGCCTGAAGACGACGGGCGATCGACACAGATCGGTCCCTCCGTACAACGGTCATCCCAGTAAGTGAATCGGCACCATTCGCATTAAACGAAAAGAGACAATGATGTCAGAAGTTCGTCGTCCCGCTCACCCCGAGACTGAAGCTCCTGCCGCCCCCGCGCTCGAGGCCTCCACAGGTACCCGCAGGAAACGTGATCTGTTTCGGATCGCAGGCATGCCCTACCTCTACTTCGGCGCACTGTTCATCACCTTCCTCGTTGCGGCAGTGACCGACAATCTGCCCGACAGCATGCTCGTGGGCTTCGGGATCACAGTCGTCCTCGGTGGGGCACTCATGGCCATCGGCCAATCGATTCCGAAGGTCCGCGACTACGGACTGCCCACGCTCTTGTGCACCTTCGTCCCGGCCATCCTCATCTACGCCGGAGCGATGCCGGCATCGATCCCGCCGGTGGTGACGAACTTCCTCGACGGCTACGGTTTCCTCGACTTCTTCGTCGTTGCCGTGATCGCCGGTTCCGTCCTGGGGATGCCGCGTGCACTCCTACTCAAAGCGGGCCCGCGCTTCCTCATCCCGCTGCTGGGCTGCATCGTCGTCACATTCCTCATCATCGGAGGCATCAGCGCAATTCTCGGGTTCGGGTTCATCAAGGGCATCCTCTTCGTCGCGGGACCGATCATGGCCGGTGGCCTCGGCGTCGGGGCGATCCCGATGTCGCAGATGTATGCGGTTCAGACCGGCACCGACGCATCGGTCTTCATGGCCGACCTCATGGCAGCGCTGGTGATCGGCAACATCTTCTGCATCATCTTCGCCGGCCTGCTCAACGGCCTCGGACGGTCCGGCAGGCAATGGTTCGTCGGATTCAACGGCGACGGCGAGCTGATGAGAGTCAAGGGACGGAAGAACGAGCTGAGCTTGCCGGAGAAGAAGAGCGGGTCGACATTCCAGCAGCTGGGAATCGGAGTGGCGATCGCCGCCGGGCTTTTCATCCTGGGGACGCTGCTGGGTGCGATCATGCCATTCCTCCACCCCTATGCGTGGACCATCATCGCAGCAGCGCTGATCAAGATATTCGGCCTGTTCCCCAGGGAGCTCGAAGAGGCGAGCACAGAATGGGGAGAGCTCATGACCTCCTACTTCTTACCGGCTCTACTTGTCGCCGTGAGCATCACCTACATCGACATCAACGAAGTCGTCGGTGCGATCTCGGACCCGATCTTCATGGGGCTGACAGTGCTCACAGTCATGTCGGCCGGACTGGTGGCCGGAGTGCTGGGCTGGTTGCTGAAGTTCAACTTCGTCGAAGCCGCCATCACCCCGGGGCTGGTCATGGCAGATACAGGAGGAAGTGGAGATGTGGCGGTCCTCAGTGCCGCCAACCGCATCCACCTCATGCCCTTCGCAGCCTTGAGCACCCGACTCGGCGGGGCTGTGAACCTCTTCATCGTGTCCCTGCTGGTGCCCTTCCTCCACATGTGAGCCTTCATCACTTGTGAGCCATCAGCTGAGCGGTGTGTGAATCGTCGAGGGGACCACCAAGCGATGAGGGAGCCAGTCGCAACCGGCTCCCTCGATGCTCAGTGGTCCCCTCGACGATCGTGCAGGTGAGGACGTGCTGCCCGCCGCTGCGAACAGCCGACGAACTCAGCTGAGGTCGGCTCAGCCGAAGTACTTCGGGAGCGTCCCCTCGTGAGTCTCGCGCAGCTCGTCGAGTCCGATCTCGAAGTGATCGACGACCTCGAGGACAGGTGCCTCGTCGCCGGTGTCGGTCATCCCGATGCGGATGAACGGGAAATGCCTGGCGGTGCACATGTCCTTGAAGCGGACCTCTTCGGACCGCGGCACGGCCACGATCGCACGCGCGGTGGACTCAGAGAACAGGGCAGTGAACACGTCGATGTTGTCGCGTTCGCACACCTCGTCGAGCCAGATGCGGGCACCGGTGCCGAAGCGCAGGCAGGATTCGATGAGTGCCTGCGACAGACCGCCCTCTGACAGGTCGTGCGCGGCATCGATCATGCCGTCACGCGAGGAGTTGATGAGGATCTCACCGAGTTCCTTCTCTGTGCCCGGCTTGTACTGCGGAGGCACTCCACCGAGGTGGCCGGCAGTCACGTCGGCCCACGCCGAACCGTCGAGTTCGGCTTCGGTCGTTCCGAGCAGGTAGATGGTCTGGCCCGGCTCCTTCCAGCCGCTCGGAGTAGCGCGGGTGACGTCGTCGAAGACGCCGAGGACACCGACGACCGGGGTCGGGTGGATGGCCACGCCGCCGGTCTGGTTGTAGAGGGAGACGTTGCCACCGGTCACGGGAATGCCCAGGTCCTGGCACGCCTCGGCGAGGCCCTCGACTGCGGCCGCGAACTGCCACATGATCTCAGGGTCCTCGGGTGAGCCGAAGTTGAGGCAGTCAGTGACCGCGCGAGGGATGGCACCAGCGGTGGTGACGTTACGGTAGGCCTCGGCCAGCGCCAGCGCTGCGCCGCGGGCCGGATCGAGGTAGCAGTAGCGACCGTTGGCGTCGGTGGCGATGGCCACGCCGAGCCCGGACTCCTCGTCGACGCGAATGACTCCCGCATCGTCGGGGAACGCCTGGGCGGTGTTGCCCTGCACATATTTGTCGTACTGGGAAGTGATCCAGTCCTTCGACGCCAGGTTCGGTGCTCCTGCGAGCTGGAGGACGGTCGCGCGCAGCTGCTCGTCGCCCTCGGGCTTGACCAGTCCAGCGGATTCCACGGTGTTCGCCGCGACCTCGGCGGTCCATGATGGCTCGACCATCGGACGTTCGTAGACGGGGCCGTCGTGGGCGACAGAGCGAGGCGGCACATCGACGATGACGTCACCGTGCCATTCGATGATGAGGCGTTCGGAGTCGGTGACCTCGCCGAGGACGGAGGTTTCGACGTCCCATTTGCCCACGATCGCCAGGAAGTCGTCGAGGCGTTCGGGGGTGACAACGGCCATCATCCGCTCCTGGGACTCCGACATGAGGATCTCCTCAGGGGTGAGAGTCTCATCGCGCAGCAGTACGTCGTCGAGGGCGATGTGCATACCGCCGTCGCCGTTCGAGGCCAGCTCGGATGTGGCACAGCTGATGCCGGCAGCACCGAGGTCCTGGATGCCTTCGACCACGCCTGCGTGGAAGAGTTCGAGGCAGCATTCGATGAGGACCTTCTCTGCGAAGGGGTCCCCGACCTGCACAGCTGGACGCTTCGAAGGTTTGGTGTCGTCGAAGGACTCCGAGGCGAGGATCGAGGCTCCGCCGATGCCGTCGCCACCGGTGCGGGCACCGAAGAGGATGACCTTGTTGCCCTTGCCCGAAGCATTGGCCAGACGGATGTCCTCGTGGCGCATGACGCCGACCGCGAGGGCGTTGACCAGGGGGTTTCCCTGGTAGACGGAGTCGAAGACGGTCTCGCCGCCGATGTTGGGCAGACCGAGGGAGTTGCCGTAGTTGCTGATTCCGGAGACGACTCCGTGGAGCACGCGAGAAGTGTCGGGGTGGTCGATGGCACCGAAGCGCAGCTGATCCATCACGGCCACGGGGCGCGCGCCCATCGAGATGATGTCGCGCACGATTCCGCCGACGCCGGTGGCAGCACCCTGGTGCGGCTCGACGTAGCTGGGGTGGTTGTGGGACTCGACCTTGAAGGTCACTGCCCAGCCGTCGCCGATGTCGACGACGCCGGCGTTCTCGCCTATGCCCACGAGCAGGTGCTTCTTCATGTCGTCGGTGACCTTGTCACCGAACTTCGACAGATGCACCTTCGAGGACTTGTAGGAGCAGTGCTCGGACCACATGACCGAGTACATCGCCAACTCCGCCGAGGTGGGGCGGCGTCCCAGGATCTCGCGGATCTGCGCATATTCGTCGGCCTTCAGTCCGAGGTCGGCATAGGGCTGGTCCACGTCGGGATTCGCAGCAGCGAACTCGACGGTCTCCTTGACCTTCTTGGAGGCGGCCTGATCGGTTTCGATCTGCTGGGATTCGACCTGCGTGGAATTCGCAGAGTTGAGGTTACTCGACATGTCCTCTTAACGGCCCTTTCATACGACACGGCATCAGGGCCAATCTTAGCCGTGGTGCGGGGGAGGGGAAGAAACCGGTCTCATCGATGAGTGGATGATGTGATCGAGGCGACCAGTAGTCTGCGCCACATGCGGGTACCGCCCGAGGTCTCGACCACTAGAATGTGGGCCATGGCAACTCCCAAAATCGTCTTGTTCTACGTCTTCACTCCCTTGGCGGACCCAGAGGCAGTCAAGCTGTGGCAACATACTCTGGCTGAGAGTCTCGGGCTCAAGGGGCGCGTGATCGTGTCGAAGGACGGCATCAATGCCACCATCGGCGGCGATATCTTCGACGTCAAGCGGTATGTGCGGGCGACGCGATTGTATGAGCCGTTCAAGAAAGCCGACATCAAATGGTCCAACGGCGAGGGAGACGACTTCCCCCGCCTGAGCGTCAAGGTCCGACCCGAGCTCGTGACCTTCGGCACCGACGACGAGATCACTGTGACCGAGAGCGGAGTCGAAGGCGGCGGCGAGCATCTCAAACCGGGAGCCCTGCACAAACTCCTCGACGAACGCGGCGACGATGTCGTCTTCTTCGACGGTCGCAATGCGATGGAGGCTCAGATCGGGAAGTTCCGCGATGCGATCGTGCCCGAGACGGACACCACCAAGGACTTCATCGCCGAGATCGAATCGGGCAAGTACGACGACCTCAAGGGCAAACCGGTCGTCACCTACTGCACCGGCGGCATCCGCTGTGAGGTCCTGTCTGTGCTGATGAAGAACCGGGGCTTCGAAGAGGTCTACCAGCTCGACGGCGGCATCGTCCGCTATGGAGAGACCTTCGGCAACACCGGGTACTGGGACGGTTCCCTCTACGTCTTCGACAAGCGCATGCACGTGGAATTCGGCGAAGGAGCCGAATCGATCGGTCACTGCGTCGCGTGTGAGAAGGCGACCCCGAACTTCGTCAACTGCGCGAACCTGGACTGCCGTGAGCAGTACCTGCGCTGTGTGGACTGCACGGAGAAGAACCGTCAACCCTACTGCCCTGATTGTGTGCAGGCAGGGAACCCCGCCGAGGTGGCCGTCGGCTGACGCCGTCCGTGCTGGATCCGTGTGGACCAGCTTCTACCGAAGCAGGCTCTTCGTCGCCGCCCCGATATCCGTCCACCTGAACTCGAACCCTGCCTCCTCCAATCGCTGCGGCAGCACCCAGCGGCTCTTGAGCACCAGCTCCGATTCCTGTCGGAGGACGATCATCCCGATTTCCAGAAGCCAGCGTGGTGCCGGAATGCCGATCGGCATCCGGACGGCTCGTCTCAGTGCGGTCATCAGCGAGGTGTTGTCCGAGACACCGGGACTCGAGACGTTGATAGCACCAGTGATCTCCTCGTGGGCATCGATGAATCGGATCGCACGCACAACATCGTCGATGTGCACCCAGCTGAACCTCTGCTTCCCATGACTGAGCGGATGTCCCCGCCAGATCTCAGGTCCTGACGCCTCGGGTCCGATGCCGCGGTAGCGAGTGTGGCCGAACCAGCGCCCTTCCAGCTGGGGACCGCCGGCGCCGAATCTGGCTGCGGTCGCGAGCATGTTCAACGCCGCGCCGTCGCCGAGCACAATCGCCATCCGCAGAGCGACCCGTCTGGTCTGGAAGAGATCACCACGGAAGAATTCTCGCTCCCAGCCTGTGGCCACATCGACGGAAAAGCCCTCACCGATGTCCCCGTCGTTCTCGGTCTGCGGCCGGTCCATTGCATGGCGGTAGATAGTAGCCGTGCTCGAGTTGATCCACAGACGCGGTGGTGCTGCGGCGGCTCTGACTGCATCGTTCAAGGTCCGCGTCGTCGTGACTCGTGAGTCCCAGACCTCCTGCCGATTGCGATCGTTGTATCGACACCCCACGCTGCGGCCGGCGAAGTTGATGAGCAGATCGGCGCCATCGACCATGGCAGCGATTCCGTCCGGATCGTCCCAGGAGACATGTGTGTCAGAGGAAGCGGCCCGCCCGATGGTGCACACCTGGTAACCCCACGACCGAAGGGGAGCAATGAGCGATCTGCCGATGAAGCCGGAGGCTCCGGCGATGACAGCTATCGGTGCTGAGCCGTTGTCGGGGCGAGGAGAAACATTGTCCGCAGTCATGAAGCGACCGTAACACCGGCACAACCCGGCATCGGCGAGGTTCTGCTCGCACCGATCCCCGGTTTTCCGGGGGAGGAGGCCCTCGTATCGTCCCTGGTGACGGGCGTCACGTCGAGTTTTCCGGTTTCGAGTTGCACGCACCAGCCAGCCTGGTCTAGAGTTGTATCTCGTTGCCCCGCAGAAAACGAACTCTTCGAGAACAGTTTTCACCCGGTATGACCAGCACAAACACAGTTTGGGTTGATCGTTCACTGGATGCGAGATGACAACGAAAATTGAAACTGACACCCCCGGTGTAGACCGCCATGTTTGATGGTGTGTGGTGACGGGTGAGTGTATGTGGTTTGAGAATCCAATAGCGTATTTGTTTGAACAGATAG